>NZ_CP019352.1:0-942500 GCF_001971745.1 Lacinutrix venerupis
TCTCTGCTTCTGTGGTATTAAAGATGTTATAATTAGCTTCTGCTAATCGTCCATAAACGTATGCATCTGCTTCACCTTTTTCAACTAATTTATTATAGTCTTCTATGGCTTCTACAAATTGGTATTTATCAAAATGCTTATCGGCACTCTTTGTTGCCTTTGTTTGTGCTGTCACGCTAAAGCTACTTAGTATGACTAGTGTTATGATTAATTTTAAGTGTTTCATCTGGTCCTTGTCTTTTGTGTTAGCTTTTGTGGTTTAGAAATAACGTGGTGAACGTGATACTTTTCTTGGTAAATTAATATCGAAGTTTACAAAGATCTCGTGTGAGGCATCTGTTACAACATCTAATTCTGATTGAATAGCATCGTAAGCATAACCTATTCTAAGCGATGGTGATACCATAAAGTTTACCATACCACTAAACGAATCGTCTAGTCGGTATCCGGCTCCTATTTCTACAACATCGTACATAAATAAATTTAGGTTAACATCGTAACTTACTGGTGCATCAAAGGCATACTTTAATAAAGCGTGTGGCTTTAATTTAAAGTTCTCTGATAAATCAAATACATAACCTGCTGCTGCAAATAAGTGTTCTGATTCTGAACCTATTTTTCTACCCTCACTATCTAAATGTGTTCCATTTAAAATGTTTGGCATCGATGCTGATAAATACCAACGGTTTGGCTGGTATAAATATAATCCGGCTCCTACATTGGCTGTTGTTTGATTAACATCTTGTGAGAAAAATGGATCATCAGGATCTATAGTGTCTATACCTGCTAAACCAATATCATGAAAAGTTGCTCCTGCTTTTAATCCAAAAGCTAATTTTGTAACATTTCCTACTGGTAAAGTATAAGAAAAGTCTACATAAGCGTTAGTCTCACTTACTGGGCCTACCTCATCACTAATTAATGATAAACCTAATCCTACTCGGTTACCTACCGGAGAATGTATCGCTAAGGTTGCTGTGCTTGGTGAGCCTTCTAAACCTACCCATTGACTACGGTATAATGCGCCTATGGATACGCTTTCGCTTGATCCTGCATACGCAGGATTGATCACATTCATATTGTACATATATTGCGTGTACTGTGGATCTTGCTGCGCTTGTACTCCTACAACTATTAGGAATACGATATATAGTATGTTCTTCATCTGTATTATTATTGGTTTCTAGTTGGTTTGGATTATTTGTTTTCTCTATTGATATATACCCAAGCGGCTTTTGTTTTATTACCTTGGTAGTTCATTACATAGTAATATGTCCCTACTGGTAACTCATCGCCATCTAATGATTGACCATGCCACTCGTTTGTATAATTCGTCTTCTCGTAAACTTTTACTCCATTTCTATTAAATATAGTTAAGCTTTGAACATCGAAACTACTTAAATCAAACGTGTCATTCTTCTGGTCTCCGTTTGGCGAAATACCTTGTGGAATTATACATGATTCTAATTCTATTACAGATACTGTTTGAGATGATGTACATTGTGTATTATCTCCGCTAAAAGTAACTTCTATTTCGTAATCACCAGCTAAAAGTACTGTATCTAAAGTAAGATCGTTTTGTCCCGCAATTAAATCTCCTTCATAATACCAATTTATAGTAACTTCACTCTCTGTATAATTATTAGCTATTGCAGTAATAGTTATTGGAGAGGTAGCGTTAGGGCAAACTTCGTAATCTACATTTGCATCAAATGTTGTTTCTGGAAGATCCTTAACTATTAAATTAAAAGTTGTAGTCTTGTAACAATCTGATGCTGCGTTATTTTGTATTCTAGCATAAATTGTTTGAGGAGTTGATGTATTTGCATAAGGCGAAGTTAATGGGTTCGCACCAGCATCAGCATCAGCCTGAGTCTCATGATAACTAACCACAAATACTGATGGATCTTGACCATTAAGTATTGCAGGTGTATTTTGTTCTAAATCAAAAAACTCAGTACCATCTCTAGATTCATCATCACATAACTCTAAATCATCTAAATCTGAAATTTCAGGAAGTGCTCCTAATACTGTTAATTCAAAAGTAGTATTAGTACTTGCACAACCAGACCCAGAACCTACAGAATCTACATCTTCTACTCTAACATATATAATAGTTCCATCTGTAGCAGAATATGGCGAAGTTAATGCATTTGCTCCTGATTGAGCATCGCTTAAAGTTTCATGATATGTTACTAAAAAGTCTGCTGGATCTTGTCCTGGACTATCTAAAATTATACTAGATAATGAACTAAAATCGAATTCTTCAATACCATCTCCAGACTCATCATCACAAGTTGTAATTGATACTTCTTCATCTGGAACAGTGTTTACTGTTGGTTCTTGATACAGATTAACAATTACAGTACTTGTATCGTTACCCATACATTGGTTATCATATGCTGTAACTGTATAAGAGTTAGATTCTGTTACAGTTATAGATGTTGTTGTTAAAGTAGGATCTAAAATTCCATTAACATACCATTCTACAGTATCTGCAAAAGGAGAATCTACTTCTAAAACGATAGAATCAAAACCACATAGATTAGCTACAGGAGGTGTTGTTTCATCATTATCTTCATCTATAAAAACAGTATCATTACTAATAATTTCTGCTTCTATTTCTCCACTTAAAGTTCCAGCATTTGGATCTGGATTATTAGGATCTAAATTAGTTTGATTAATTTGAATTATTCCTGGATCTTGCTCAAAGTTTGTAATTAACAAGATATAAATATCACCTGCAACGGCATTGTTAATTATAAAGTTTTCTACTGGAGCAGCAGAATAACTACATGCTGTTACTGGAGTTGATGGGTAATCTCCTCCATTACAATAATCATCACCTGCATTAAATGGTCCCCAAAGTGCAAAATCTACATCTAACTCATCTCCAATTGGGTTACCCATAGAATCGAAAGCTGTATTCTGAACCATCTCGATATCAATATCTCCAGACGTTCCGATTTCGATTACACTAAAAGTTGGGTTTGGCGAAGACCCTAAACAGTCTATAGAACCAAATCCTGGAAGAACACCTACTGTATTGTAAGTATATAAATCGTCTCCACCTGGACATAAGTTTTCTGTAAGGTCACATGTTATATTTGTTGGTGCTTCGTAAGGTGTAATACACAAATCGAACGTTGTTGTTTGTGCGGCACTACCATTAGAAAATATTCTAATAAAATAAGTATTTCCAATTGTTAATTGAGGTGTAATACTAGAAAGTAATGAAAATCCTGTTGTACAACTAATTTCTGTTAATGCACCACAAGTTCCTTCATAGACTGCATGATCTATATTAATTGTTGAACTACCTTGAATATTTGCTAAAGCAATTAATTGGTATTCGCTAGTAGCAACAAACTGAAACCAAATATCATCATCTGGGTCACCACCACAAGAAGGGTTTGGAACTCCAGAAGGTGTAGCTTCTGTTAATGTTCCTGGTGTACTAACTTCACATAAAAAACTATCGTTTACAGCAGCTACTGTTGCTCCATCACAATTATCGTTAACTGGAGGACAAGCAGCTAATTGTAAAGCTGGACTTGTAATTACACAATTTACATCTTGCTCATTACTAACTGTAAAAATTATATCTGTATTAAAAGGATATGGCCCAAATGAAGTTACACCTGTTGCAGAAACAGAAACTGGTGGATTTCCTTGATTATCCTCTATTGAAAGTGATGTAGCGTCTCCTAAAGAAGTAATGTTAACATCTACTAAAAATTGGTCTCCATTTGCACAATCATCTACAACTTGGTATGTTGCAGTTGGGTTTGTACATGTAGCACAAGATACCGTTACGTCTATTGGATTAATAGTTGAGCTACCTTGACAATTTACAGATCCGTCTGAAGCTATTGTAAATGAGATAGTATCTCCTGTAGATTGGAAAGTTAAACCACTTAAATTCCCTCCATTGGTATCGTTAAATAGCTCTGTTCCATCAGTGTCATAAACTACTAATTCATCGCAACAAGATTCTACATTTCCAGAGTTAATAATAAAGTTTAAAGGAGAACCGTCTGTACTTGTAAATGTAAATACATTAGTTTCATTATCCTCATAACAATAAACAAGGTTTTCTGGTCCTACTGCACAGTCTACTGAAAAGTTAAGTTGCGCAGTAGTTGTAAAAGTAATTGGTCCTGCCCATTCACTAAATCCATCAACACCACAATCTGATCTTACATAAATTTCGTAAGTTGTTTGGTAATTTAAACCTGTAGCTGGAAATCCTGTTGTAGTAGTTGCTGTTCCAGCTCCAGTTGGTTCTCCAGTTCCTGCAGGTTGTATTACATACTCCCAAGCAGTTTCTCCTCCACCTGCCATCCAGGTAATATCGGCTGAAGTTCCTGCTATATTATTTGCTGCTATTCCTCCTGGAATAACACATGGTGGTAATTCATCAAAAGTAACATCATCAATAGCGATATCATCATAAAAATCTCCTGGTGCTATTACTTCAGAGAAAATAAATCTTGCCTGAACATCTCCAGTAATTGTTAATGTACTTATGTCAATTATTTTTAATTCCCATCCTACAGTATTTGTATTATATGTACCCATTAAGTTCCATGCGGCACCATCCCAAACCTCTACATCTAATTGAGAGTTTGCATTTCCTTCATTATCACTAATTTCATAGAAAGATAGAGCTGGTGTTGTTAAAGTAGATACATCTACAAGAGGTGTTGTAAGAGTTATAGCTCCATCATCTCCTGAAGCGTCTACAACCGCATAGTAATTACCTGTTGCTGTTGCTCCTGATAAAGTACCTCCATCACCTACGTGATTTGGTCCTGCGGTATTAAACTGCCAATCTTCTCCACCATCCATTGACCAACATAATGGAATAACTCCTCCGTTTTCAAATCCTTCTGTATATGGTGCTATATAAGTTGTACACTCGGTATCAAAAGTTAATGGTCCAATCCAGTCACTAAATTCACCTCCGCCACAATCTGCTCTTATATAATATTCGTATGTTGTTGCTGCAGTTAATCCTGTTGCAGTATATGGATTAGTTGCTGCTGCATCTCCAGCTCCAGTTGGAGCTCCAGAACCAGGAGCTTGTACTACTACTTCCCAAGCTGTTTCTGTACCGTTAGAAACCCATGATAATGTTGCAGTTGTATCTGTAGCACTATCTACAGCTAAATTTGATGGGTTTACACATGATGGTAACTCATCGAAAGTAACATCATCAATTGCGATATCATCATAAAAATCTCCTGAATTTATTACTTCAGAAAAAATAAATCTTGCTTGTACATCTCCAGTAATATTAAGAGTACTAATATTAACTGTACGTTGTTCCCAACCACTTGTGTTTGTGTTATATGTTGCCATTAAATTCCAAGCGGCTCCATCCCAAACCTCTACATCTAATTGAGAGTTTGCAAAACCTTCATTATCACTAATTTCATAAAAAGTTATTGCTGGAGTTGTTAAAGTCGACACATCTACAAGAGGTGTTGTAAGAGTTATAGCTCCATCGTCTCCAGAAGCATCTACTACTGCGTAGTAGTTACCTGTAACTGTTGTTCCTGTAAGTGTTCCATTATTTCCAACATGGTTAGGTCCTGCGGTATTAAACTGCCAATCTTCTCCACCATCCATTGACCAACATAAAGGAATTGTTCCTCCGTTTTCGAAACCTTCTGTATAAGGTGCCACAAATGTTACACATTCTGTTGCAAAATTTAAAGGCCCAACCCATATACTAAATTCTCCACCACAATCTGATCTTACATAAGCTTCGTAATTTGTCGCTGGTGTTAATCCTGTTTCTTCATATCCTGTATTTAAAGTAGTTCCTGTACCAGCTCCTGTAGGTATCCCTGTACCTTGTGGCTGCACAACAACTTCCCAAGCTGTTTCTCCTCCTCCAGGAGTCCAAGACAAATTGGCTGTACTAGAAGTTGAACTAATAAAAGTTAATGCTGAAGGCTCTGGACATGTTACTTCGAATACTGTAACATCATCAAAAGCTACTCCTTCATCTGGTACAGAACCGTCTGAACCAAATGCAAAACGTAATTGTACACTAGCTTCTCCTGCTAAACCTGTTAATGCATGACTGGCAGTAACCCAACCATTGGATCCTGATCCATTACGCCCAGTCCATCCTTGTTGCTGACCTCCAGGATTTCCATTTATTGTACCATCTGTATACCAGTTACCTGCATCTCCTAATGCGCCAACATTTTGCCATGTTGTTCCGCCATCTATTGAAGATTGAAGTACGGTTCCATCCCAACTAAATTCTGATTCCCACCAAATATTAAATGTTATTGCTGGTGCTAATAAAGCTGAAAAATCGAAAACTGGACTTGTAACAGATGAAGATTCTGAATTATTATATTCTCCTGTTAAATTTGTTGTCCATGAATTTGCTCCAGAAGCAGCACTATTAATAACTGTTGCTGCAGGTGTTCCTAAAGCCCATGTGCCATTAGTTGCATTATCTGCTACCCATCCACCATCACCTGCTTCAAAATCTTCAGAGTATGGATAAGTTGTAATTTGTGCATTAACGATATGCCCTAAAAACAGTAGCATACCAGCTAATAAAAGTGTAGTTTTTCTCATCGTTGCTAATTTCAATTAGATTATGTAATTTACTAAACTAAAGAAAAAAAAACACGAATGATATTTAAGTTTTAGATTATAGATTAAATACAATTATTAACGATAAAAAGTGTTAAAACAAAAAAGCATTCACTAACCTAAGACAACCTGACTGAAATTAATAAAATTATTTATGGAGCTGGATTTGGAATAGCATTATGAATGTTATTTATATCACTCATTATAGTTTGATTTAAATCTACATTAACACTACTAATATTCTCTTTAAGCTGCTCTAAGTTTGACGCTCCAATAATATTACTGGTTACAAACTCTCTTTGGTTTACAAAAGCTAAAGACATTTGGGCTAAAGACATATTATTTGCTTTAGCTAAATCCAAATATTTTTGTGTTGCTTTTGTTGCTTGCTCACTGCTATATCGAGTGTACCTTGGAAATAATTTTAATCTTGAGTTTTCTGAGGCAGTATTATTTAAATATTTTCCTGAAAGCACACCAAAAGCCATAGGAGAATATGCTAATAAACCTATATTTTCTCGCATAGATATTTCTGCTAAATCACCTTCGTAAACACGATTTAATAATGAGTATGGGTTTTGAATTGTTATTGGTCTTACTAAATTGTTATTTTTAGACTCTTCTAAATAACGCATGGTTCCCCATGCTTTTTCGTTTGATAACCCAACATTACCTATTTTACCCTCCTTAACAATTTGACTTAAACTTTCTAATACTTCTTTAAAATTATCTTCCCACTCGTCGTTAGGATTATGTTTATAGTCTCTTATTCCAAAAGTATTGGTTTCTCTTTCTGGCCAATGCAACTGGAATAAATCTATATAATCTGTTTGTAGTCTTTTTAATTCGTTATTTACTGCATCGTTTATACTTTGTTTACTAAAACCTGTAGTTCTTATATGTGCTGTATAATCTCCATTACCTGCAATTTTAGAAGCTATAACTACTTTATCTCTATTATTTGTTTTTTTTAACCAATTTCCTATTGTTTTACTTGTTGCTCCTTGAGTTTCTGCTTGAGCTGGAAATGGATATAGTTCTGCGGTGTCTATAAAATTTACACCGTGATCTATGGCATAGTCTAATTGAAGATGGCCTTCTGCCTCTGTATTTTGATTTCCCCAAGTCATTGAACCTAAGCAAATTTTACTTACTTTAATATTTGTGTTTGGCAGTGTAGTATATTTCATGATTTAGATGCTTTTTGTAAATATAAAAATTGTAAAAAATAAATGCTTACCATCTTAATTTAAATATTTGTTAATATTCGCGCGTTAAGGATGGAGGCATTGTTGGAGCTCCTCGCAGAGAGCGACTGCCGAGAGCCTGACCAAAATAATACCTAGAAGGTATATTTTGGGAACGCCCAAATGAAATTAAATCTCATTTAGCAATTTAGAAATCTCATCTAATTTAGGTGTTAGAATTATTTCAATACGTCGGTTTTTTGCCTTTCCTTGTGCTGTATTGTTACTTGCTATTGGTGCAAATTCTCCACGTCCTGCTGCAGTAAGATTTTCTGGATTAATTTTATTGTTTTGTCTTAGAATCTCCACGATTGCAGTTGCTCTTTTTGTTGATAGATCCCAATTTCCTTTTATTTGTCCTGACCCTGTATATGGAGCATTATCTGTATGGCCTTCTATTAAAATAGCTATTTCTGGATTGCTTGATAGCACACTTGCTAATTGATTTACTGCTTTTTTACCTTCTGTACCAACTGCCCAACTTCCAGAATTAAATAACAGTTTGTTTTCCATAGAGACATATACTTTACCGTTGCGTTGTTCTACGGTTAATCCTTTGCCTTCAAAATCTGTTAATGCACTTGAAATGGCATTTTTCAACTTAGTCATTGCTGCATCTTTTGCTGCTATAACGCTTTCTAATTCTGCTACTCTAGTTGACCTTGCTTCCAACTCTTTTTTTAACTGTTCTAGCCTTAAATTCTCTGATGTTAATGCTTGTTCTTTTGCTTCTAATTTTGCTAATAATTCTCTGTTTTTCTGGAAATTTTCTGCAATTGCCGAAGAACTATTTGTTACCAAAGCATCGTAAGAATCTTTTAGGTTTTTATGGTCGTTTACTAATGCTTTATAATCTGCTTCCCATTGGTTTTTTTCTGCAATAGCATTGTCATAGTCTTGTTTAGTACTATTAAAGTTATTTTCTGCTTCATTTTTAGCGTTTAATAACGCATCGTATTGGTCTTGTAAACTTCTGTTTTCTTTTTTTAATGCAGCATATTTATCTTCTAAGTTTTTATAAACTTTTGGTGATACACACGATGTTATTGATATTAATAATATTACTGCAATTACTATTTTATTTTTCATTTGGGAAGATTTTAAAAATTAGTTTTCTAGTTCTAATAATATTGGGCAGTGATCGCTATGTTTTGCCTCTGTAAGTATAACGGCTCTTTTTATTTTTTCTTGTAATGGTTGTGTTACCATAGCATAATCTAAACGCCAACCTTTATTGTTTGCTCGAGCATTCGCTCTATAACTCCACCAGCTATATTCTACTTTCTCTGGATTTAGATAGCGAAATGAATCTATTAAACCACTATTTATAAAATTACCAATCCACTCACGTTCTACTGGTAAAAAACCAGAAACGTTTTTCATTTTTGGGTTATGAATATCTATAGCTTCGTGACAAATATTATAATCGCCACAAACTACTAGATTAGGAATCTCTACTCTTAACTCATTTATATATTCTTGAACTTCTGCCATATAATTAAGTTTAAATTCTAACCTATCTATATTTGTTCCAGATGGCAAATACATACTCATTACAGAAACATTATCGTAATCTGCTCGAATATTTCTACCTTCAAAATCCATTGTTTCAATACCTGTACCGTACTCTACATGATTTGGTTTGATTTTACTTAAAATAGCGACACCACTATATCCTTTTTTTTGTGCGCTGTACCAATAATTATATTTATATCCTGCTTCTTCAAAGAGCGATAGGTCTAATTGTTCTTTTAAAGCTTTAATTTCTTGTAGGCAAACTACATCTGCATTAGCGCTTTTTAACCATTCTATAAAACCTTTTTTTATAGCAGCTCGTATACCATTTACGTTGTAGGAGATGATTTTCATTTATATAGGATTGTAATTTCTGCTAAAATAAATAATGCGTTACTTTTACAGCATTAAATGAATACTAAATTAATCACAAACTATTAACAAAATATATTAGCAAATATTTAGTTTAACTACTATATGAAGTTTAAAGTTACTTTTTTATTTTTTTTCTTTACAATTACTGCTTTCTCACAAGAAAGCGATAGTAATTTTAGGCAAAAAACCGTAGCTATAAATGATAGTATTAAAGTTGATAGTGTAAGTATAAATTCTTATCGGTTTTTTATTGAGCTTAAAGACTCTACAGTTATAGACACTTCTTATTATTCTATTGATTTTGCTAAAGCCATTTTAACTTTAAAAAAGCCAATTAAAGCAGATTCTATAATTATTAATTACCTTAAATTCCCAGAGTTTTTAACTAAAACCTACCAACAGTTTGATGAGACTGTGATTATTGAAAATAACAACAAGCTCAATAAACTTTACAAAATAAAACAACCTAATACAGGTAAAGAGTTTTCTCCTTTTGACGGTTTAACAACTAGTGGAAGTATTTCGCGCGGTGTTACCATTGGCAATAACCAGAACTCGGTTTTAAATAGTGAGTTGGATCTTCAAATTACAGGAAAATTAAACGACAAAGTGTCGCTGCGCGCTTCTATTCAAGATGCTAATATTCCTTTACAAGAAAGTGGCTACTCGCAGCGATTGGATGAATTCGATCAAGTTTTTGTAGAAATTTTTAGCGACCAGTGGAATATTCGTGCCGGTGATGTAGATTTAGAAAACAACGACTCTTATTTTTCCGAATTTTCTAAACGTGTGCAAGGTCTTTCGCTTAAAACAAGATTAGGAGACGAAGACTCTAGAACCAATTTGTTTGCAGCTGGAGCACTAGTTCGTGGACAATTTACAACAAGTCAATTTACAGCACAAGAAGGCAACCAAGGTCCATATAAATTACAAGGTCAAAATGGAGAATTATTTGTACTTATTGTTTCTGGAAGCGAAACTGTTTATGTTAATGGAGTCGCTGTAAAACGTGGAGAAAATGAAGACTACATTATAGATTATAATGCTGGAGAAATTATATTTAATTCTACTTTTCCTATAAATAGTGAAATGCGAATTACGGTTGATTATCAATTTAGCGATAGAAATTATTCTCGTTTAGTAGCATATGGTGGCGGAAGTTACCAAACCGAAAAATTTAAAATTGGAGCTTCTGTTTATTCTGAAAATGATGCAAAAAACAATCCATTACAACAAAATCTATCTACCGAACAAGTTGGTATTTTAAGTGAAGCTGGAGATAATCGAGCTTTAATGGTTGCTCCTTCTGAAGTAGAAGAAGCTTTTAATGAAAACAGAATTTTATATAAAAAAGAAAATATAAATGGTGTTGAAGCTTTTGTTTACTCCAACAATCCAGACGATACACTTTTTAGCGTTCGGTTTACAAATGTTGGAGACAACCAAGGTAACTACAAAATAAGCAACATTAATGCTATTAATACTATTTATGAGTATGTAGAACCAAATACTTTAGGAGAACCACAAGGAAACTTTGAACCTATAGTACAACTAGTTGCTCCTGTTAAATTACAAGTTGCCGTTGTTAATGGAAGCTACACTCCAACCGAAAAAACAAGTATAAATTTTGAATTTGCTGGTAGTAAAAACGATTTAAACCTATTTTCTAATATAGATGATAATAACAATAATGGCTTTGCAGGAAAACTAAATATAAACCAATCTATTATAAAACAAGATAGTTTATGGAATTTGGATGCTTTTGTAGATACCGATTATATACAAGAGGAATTTAGAAACATTGAAGGATTATACAATCCTGAGTTTAACCGAGACTGGAATATTAATGCCACTACCACAAATGGATTAAATTCTAATTTTGGCGATCAAGTATTATTTTCGGCTGGAACACGTGCGTTTCATGACAAAAAAGGAAATGCTAATTATTTATTTGAACATCTAGGATTTTCTAACACATTTAGCGGAAATAAACACACCGTAAATGCCAAGTTATTTTTAAATGAAAAACTAACAATTAATACAAATTCAAGTATTTTAAATAGTAATGCTACCGAAAGTACCTCAACATTTTTTAGAACTTATAATGATGCGCGTTACAACTTTAAAAAGAGTTGGATTGGCGGAAGATTTTCTGCCGAAAACAATGAACAAAAAGAAACCGAAACAAACAATTTTACAGACTTAAGCCAACGTTTTAACGCTTATGAAATTTATACTGGTGTAGGCGACAGTACTGGTGTTTTTGCCGAAGTTGGTTACAAGTACCGTGTAAACGATAGTGTAAGAGATAACAATTTGCAACGTGTAAACAAATCTAACACCTATTATTTAAACTCTAGATTAATTAAAAATGAGCGTACAAATTTATCACTATTTGCTAATTATAGAACTTTAAAAAACACAGACGTAGATGTAGAAGATGAGCAATCTTTAAATTCCAGATTATTATACAGTCAACAATTTTTTAAAAACATGGTAAACTGGAATACGGTTTTCGAAACTAATTCTGGAACCTTAGCGCAACAAGATTTCACTTACGTAGAGGTAGAACCAGGTCAAGGCGCTTATACTTGGAACGATTACAACGGTAACGGTATTCAGGAAATTGAAGAATTCGAAATTGCACAATTTCAAGATCAAGGACAATATATTCGTGTATTATTACCCAACCAGATATTTATAAAAACGCACCAAAACAGATTAAGTCAAGCTTTAACTTTAAATCCAGCAAACTGGATTAATGAAACGAGCAAAACCAAAAAATTCTGGTCTCATTTTTATAACCAAAGTAGTTATTTAATAGATAGAAAAATTAAACGCGAAGGCAATACATTTAACCTTAATCCTTTTGAAGAAGACGAAGACAACCAATTAGGTTTACAACTTAATTTTAGAAATGTTTTATTCTACAATCGTGGTAAACAACGCTACACCACATCTTACACCTATTTAAATAACCAATCTCGAAATATTTTAAGCTTTGTAACTAGTACTGCAAATGCTGAAGATGTAAGTTTTATAGCCAATACTTTAAAGAGCCATCAATTTAATTTTAACCATAAATTTGCAACGAGCTGGCTTATTAATTTTTTAAGTAGCTTTGATGTTAACGAGAGTGTTAGCAACAATTTTGTGTCTAAAAATTTTAAAATAGACGAAGAAAGTTTTAATCCAAAACTGTCTTATTTACTAAACGACAATGTACGTTTTGATGTTTTTTATCAATACACCAACAAAGCGAATACCATTGGAGATTTAGAAACCTTAAACCAACAAAAATATGGCTTCTCTTTTGCTATAACTAAAAATGTAAAGTCTGCTATTTCTGGAGAGTTTAACGTTTTTGCCAATACTTTTGAAGGCAATGCCAATTCACCTGTTGGCTACCAAATGCTTGAAGGTTTGCAACCAGGAAAAAACTTAACATGGAGTGTTTTAGCACAACAAAAAATTACTAAGTTTTTAGATTTGAATTTAACTTACTTTGGCAGAAAAACAGAAACCAGTAAGACTATTCATACTGGAAATGTGCAGTTGAAGGCTTATTTTTAATAATACTTTATTTTTCGAGTCCAAACACAAAATGGCTCTCCATTAACTATTTTAGTGATTTTTGTCCAGTTGCCTTTACGGTCGAATTTGTATTTAAAATCTAATGTTTTTGATTTATTATTACCTAAGACGATGGTTTTAAGTATATAATCATTTTTATTATAAAATGTTTTAATTATACTAAAAGTAGAATCATTAGTTGTTGTTTCTTTCCCGTAAGTTTTAAAACCTTTATTGTTATAATTATATACTACTTTTCTATAATTAGTTGTATCACTAATATTCCAATAATTTTTATACTCAATTAAATAATTTCTATCATCGTATTTATAAACCTGTTTTGATTGAATGTTATTAGTGGATGTGTTATAGTTTAGCTGCTGTATTTTATTTCCTCTTTCATCATATCTATATTCACTTATATTCCTTTCTTTCTTTTGAAATTTTGATTGAGCTTTCTTAGATTTTCTCTTGTTAAGTATATATTTTATATAGGTTCTAATTACTTTTTCTTCCTTATTAAGTTCATATAACGTTACACAATCCTCTCCATCTCCATCTATTATTCTTCTTTCAACTACATTGTTATTTTCATCTCTAATTGAATACCAATGTACAAATTCATTAGGTTCTAAGCTATTATAATAACTCATAGCAATTGGTTTATTTAACCGGTTATAGTGATACTTAACTAACCAAAATTCATCATCCCAATAAACTTCATTTTCTTCAATTAAATTATTGTTTTTATCATAAGAATAATAAAAAGTTCTTTCTATTTCTTCAGAGAAATTATACCACAACTCTTTTTCTCTTAATCCTTTTTTATTGTAAACTATTTTACAATTAACATAACTCACATTTCTATCTCCAAAAAAGCGTTCTAAATTACCTTTCTTGTATAGACGTATATTTCTAAAACTATTGTTTAGATATTCTGTATAACGTTTGGCAACTTTCGTTTTAAGAAACACAATTTTCTCACTTACAGACTTTGGATTGCCATAAATAGTATCCATATTTCTTTGCGCAAAGACATTGAAAACAAAAAACAGAGCGAATAGTTTTATTGTAAATTTCATAATTCCTGAAAATTAGTAATCTAAAGTTAAAAGAACTATTAAGACTCTAAAAGTAATAATGAGTGAATAATGCTTTTGAGTGAGTAAAAACAAAAAACTCCCAAACAAATAATGCTTGAGAGTTATATTTTATGAAATTCCTTCTTTAAAAGGAATTTATTACTTCATTTTCATTAACCAAGTTCTAACATCAACTTCTTTTTTAATGATATCTCTTAAGTCTTCTATTTTAACTCTAGATTGTTCCATTGTATCTCTATGGCGAATGGTAACTGTGTTATCTTCTAAAGTGTCGTGATCTACTGTAATACAAAATGGTGTTCCGTTGGCGTCTTGACGTCTGTAACGTTTTCCTACTGCATCTTTTTCGTCATAAAACACATTAAAATCCCATTTTAAATCCTCTACAATTTGTTTTGCAACTTCTGGTAAGCCATCCTTTTTTACTAAAGGAAAAACGGCTGCTTTTACTGGTGCTAAAACTGCTGGTAATTTTAAAACGGTTCTTGTAGTATTATTTTCTAGCTCTTCTTCTTGTAAAGCATTAGAAAAAACCGCTAAAAACATGCGATCTAAACCAATTGAAGTTTCTAAAACATATGGTGTATAACTCGCGTTATCTTCATGATCGAAATACTGTAATTTCTTTCCTGAAAATTCTTCGTGTTGTTTTAAATCGAAATCTGTACGAGAGTGAATACCTTCTAATTCTTTAAATCCGAAAGGAAATTTAAACTCAATATCTGTTGCTGCATCGGCATAATGTGCTAATTTTTCGTGGTCATGAAAACGGTAGTTGTCTTCTCCCATTCCTAAAGAAAGATGCCATTTTAATCTGGTTTCTTTCCACTTATCAAACCATTCTTTTTGTGTGCCTGGTTTAATAAAAAATTGCATTTCCATTTGTTCGAACTCACGCATTCTAAAAATAAATTGTCTTGCTACAATTTCGTTTCTAAATGCTTTTCCTGTTTGCGCGATACCAAAAGGAATTTTCATTCTTCCTGTTTTTTGCACGTTCAAGAAGTTTACAAATATACCTTGCGCTGTTTCTGGACGTAAATATAGATCCATTGCTGTTTCTGCAGAGGCTCCAAGTTTGGTTCCAAACATGAGGTTAAATTGCTTAACGTCTGTCCAATTTTTTGAACCGCTTAAAGGACAAGAAATCTCTAATTCTTCAATTAAAGCTTTAACATCTGCTAAATCCTCGGCCTCTAGAGATTTACCTAAACGTTTTAAAATAGTATCTATTTTTTCTTGGTAGCCTAAAACTCTTCCATTGGTTGCAAGAAATTCTTCTTTATTAAAGGCTTCACCAAAGCGTTTTTCGGCCTTTTTTACTTCCTTCTCTATTTTAGCTTCAATTTTAGCACAATAGTCTTCTACTAAAACATCTGCACGATATCTTTTTTTAGAATCTTTATTATCTATTAAAGGATCGCTAAATGCGTCTACGTGCCCTGATGCTTTCCAGGTAGTAGGATGCATAAATATTGCGGCATCGATACCAACAATGTTATCATGCATTTGCACCATCGCTTTCCACCAGTAGTCACGAATGTTCTTTTTTAATTCTGCTCCATTTTGTGCATAGTCGTATACTGCACTTAATCCATCGTAGATTTCACTACTTTGAAACACGTAACCATACTCCTTTGCGTGAGAGATTACTTTTTTAAATTGATCGTCTTGATTTGCCATATGTACAAAAATATAAAACCGTTCCAAATTTGAAACGGTTTATTTAATAATATTGAAGTAATTTTTTATTTTAATTCTATAGACTGTTTTGCTAACACTTCTCCTTGATAAATAACATTTATGTAATATGTTCCTTTTTCAAGCTTTTCTTTCTCATTTTTATCGATAATTACAGAAACTACAGACTCTTTTCCGTTGTAATTAAAGTTTTTCTTTTTTGAGTATATAAGCGACTTCTCTCCAAAGCTTACTGTTCCTTTAGATGCTACAACAGTCATGTTTGAACGCAATACTTGAAAATATAATGTTTTTGTTCCTTTAGATAAGAATTTGTTTTTAACTAACGTAAATTCAACATGAAATTTTTTAGTTCTTCGAGCATATTTAGTATCTACTACTCTACCTTTAGAGGTAATGCGTTTTGTTCCTTTTACATTTAAATTACTTATAAGAGGAATATCTAAAGGACTAGTATTATTTTGGGATACCTTATTGTTATTTTGAAAAATCTCGTACTTGGAACTTAGTAATTTTGTTAAAGAATCCCTGGAGTTTAATATTTTTTTAAATTCTTTTTTTTCTTTTAAAAGCTTTTTAATTTCAAGTTCTTTTATCCCTAATTGAGAAAGAATCTGATTATTATTAGACCTAAATATTGCTACTTTAGGTTTTAACTTATCAAATAATATATCATCAGAATTTAAATTATTAATGGAGTCTCTTATATTTATTAACTTGTCTTTTGATTGTTTAAGCTGTAATTTAAGTGTATCGTTTAAAAGTTCCACAGTTTCATAAACGTCTATCATTTCGGATAGTTCGTTTAACATGAGTGTTTTTTCTTGATGAAGCATACTGTTTTCATCGCTCAGCTCTAAACGGTTAAACATCATAAAAACCGTAACTAAAACCAGAGTTAAAAGTGACGCAATTATAATTAATTTAGATCTGTTAATTTTTGGGGCTATTAACATTGAAAAATAATTAAGCTATAATTTTAAGAAATTTAAAAATGAAAAAAAACAAAATTACATCTAAAAAACTGATAAAGGTATTTTTGTACTCAATAGAGCATTTATTTTAGATAAATAGTTGTACCTCCTAATTTTTTACCTTGATGAAATATACTAATAAAGTAAGAACCTTTAGTTAAAGATTCTGCTCCTTTATCTATTAATGTACAAACATCAATATCTTGGTTGTTATAATTTATGGTTTCTTTTGCAGAATATATTAAAGATGTTTTACCATAATTTATTGTGCCTTTATCTGCAACAACATTCATTTTAGAGTCTAAAACTTGAAAGTAAATATCCAAATCTCCTTTTTTTAAAAATTCGTTGTTTACTAAAGTAAAGCACACGTGAAATTTATTTGTCTTTTTAAAATTTTTAGTATTTACTATTCTACTCGAAGACGTTACTCTTTTCACTCCTTTTGCAACAATATTTGTAATATTTAATTGCTTAGCTTTTTCTAAATTTTCTTTTAAATCTAGATTATTTTCTACTAATGTTTTATTTTTTGTTTTAAGAGTGCTAACGTAAGTTTTGCTATTTGTTAAATCTTCTTCTACTTCTTTTGCCTGTAATTTTAACGAAGTGTTTTCTGCTTCCAAATTATCTGTTAATGCTAACAATTGGGCATTTTCTTTTCTAAGCTCTTTTAGTTGAGCTCTGTATTTAGATATTAAAGATACGTTGGCTTTTAATTGTTTTACAGAATCTAAAATAATTAAAATTTTAGATTTTGTTTCTTCTAATTGCTTCGCTAGATATTCGCTTTTAACATCTAGGTTTTCGTAACTAGAAATCATTTCGGACAGCTCACTTTCAACAAGATATTTCTCTTGTTCTATAAACACCTGATTTTCTTTTACGGTTTTGTAATTAAAATAGCTAAAAGAGCCTAAAATTACAATTGCTATAACCAATGTACCAATAATTAATCTATAGTTGAATAATTGTGTATTAATTATCATCGTTTAGTTTAATTAATAATCTAAACTATACAAATAGGCTATAACTAATAATTAAAATCGATGAAATGGTTATAAACTTGTTAAAACTATTGTAAACCCTTAACTCGTAAGAAATAACGCATATTTAAAACTCTTGTAATTACGATACTTAAATTACTATTTACAGTAGATAATTACACCATTAACCTTCTAAATTTTAAGATAAATAATAAGTTTTATTGTTGATTTCTAAAATGTTAATGTATTTTAGATAACACATGATATAATATTTTCTTTTAATGCTTAATGCGCTTGTAAATTTATTTTTTCCAAAAGTATGCTTAACATGCTTATTCCGGCTTGCTGATAACGAAGAGTACTTATGCACGAGTTGTAGGCACAAACTTCCTTTAACAAACTACCATTTAACTAAAGATAATTTTGTGTCAAAACTATTTTACGGAAGAGCAAAAATTGAAAATGGAACAGCTTTGCTTAAATTTGAAAAAAAAGGTATTACCCAAAAGTTAATTCACCAATTAAAATACAAAGAACAACAACAAGTTGGCACGTTTTTAGGCGCTTGGCTAGGTAAAGAATTAAACGATTGTGGAGATTACTCTACTGTAGATATTGTTATTCCTGTGCCTTTACACAAGAAAAAATTAAGAAGTCGAGGCTATAATCAAGTTTCTAAATTTGGCATAGAGATAGCAACTGCTTTAAAAGCAAATTATGTAGATAATGTTTTAATTAAAATTACAAATACAGAATCTCAAGTTACAAAAAACAGATTCTCCCGATGGGATGGCAAAAACGACTTATTTACAATACACAACCTTGATCAAATTCAAGGAAAACATATACTTTTAATAGACGACATTATTACAACAGGAGCAACACTAGAAGCCTGTATACTTGAATTAAATAAAGCAAAAAATATTAAAATAAGTATTGCTACTATGGCAATTGCTTAAGATGCTTTACTATTTGTTAAATTCTTTATAAATACAACGTTTAATATAACGCACTTTATGTTACTTTATAAATATGTTGTTATTTTGCAATCAATTAATCAAAATTATGCAAAACAGGTTTTATAATTTTTTATTCTTTATTTCAATAGTAATAATTATTGCTAGTTGCGCCAATAGAGGAACACCAAGCGGAGGAGAAAAAGATATTTTACCACCAGAAATTATAAAATCTGAACCTGAAAATTTTTCTACAAATTTTAATAAAAAGGAAATTAAAATTTATTTTAACGAGTATATAAAAACCAAAAACCTAACAAAGCAATTGGTTATATCTCCACCAATGAAAACTCAGCCAGACATTACACCTCTTGGCTCTGCTAGTAAATATATTACAATTAAAATTTTCGACACACTACAACCTAACACTACATATGCCATTAATTTTGGCAATAGTATTGTAGATAATAATGAAGAAAACCCATTTAAATACTACAGATATGTATTCTCTACAGGAGACTATATAGATTCTCTATCTGTAAAAGGAACCATTAAAGATGCTTTATCTTTTGATGTTGACGACTATGTTTCTGTTGCTTTATACGAATTAGATTCAACTTACAACGATTCTTTAATATTTAAAAAAGAACCTAATTATATTACAAACACACTAGATACTACAACTAGTTTTAAAATTGAAAATGTAAAAGCTGGAAAATACATGCTACGCGCTTTAAAAGATAAAAATAGCGACAATAAATTTCAGCAAAAAACCGAAAAAATAGCCTTTTACGAAAATCCTGTTATACTACCTCAAGACACAGCTAAGGTTTTTGAACTTGAGCTTTTTCAAGAAACACCAAATTACAGAGCCTCGAAACCTAGTTTAGTGGCAGGTGAAAAAATTATTTTTGGGTATGAAGGTGATTATAAAAATATAAAAATAGACCTGCTTTCTAAAGTAACCGATAGTTTTGTTGGACGTTATTATAAAGATGAAAAAACCGATTCCTTACTCTATTATTACAATCCAAAATTGAAAGTTGACTCTTTAATTTTTAAAATTTCAAACCAAAAAGTAGTTGATACTTTTACAGTAAGAATTCGTGATAAAAAAAGAGACTCTCTTATTATAACACCAAGCCCAAAAGGAACTATAGGTATTGAAAAAGATTTTTTTATAAAATCTAACATTCCATTTACAAATATAAACCAGAGTAAAATTACTATTCGCGATAAAGATTCAGCTTTAGTAGATTTTAAAACAAAATACGATACCTTAAAAAACAGTTATGCCTTTAAGTTTAATAAAACGGTAGATAATGAGTATAAAGTACAACTACTTCCTGAAGCTTTAACAGATTTATTTAATAACACAAATGACACCTTAAATTATAACTTAAAAACACAAACTCAATACAAGTATTTTAACTTTAGAGTTATATTAGAAAATGCTAAATATCCTGTTATTGTACAATTAACAGATACTAATTATGAGGTTATTGCAGAACAATATATTGAAACACCTCAACCTGTAGATTTTAACTTTTTAGATCCTAAACGATTTCATTTAAGGCTTATTTATGACACCAATAAAAATAAAAAATACGATACCGGAGATTACTTAAAAGGCATACAACCAGAACGTGTAAGTTACCATCCAGATATTATTGAAGGAACAGCAGGATTTGACGAAGTTTTAACGCTTAAACTATTAGACTAAAATTGTCTTTATCGTTTAAAAAACCTAAATGCTTACGGTTTTTTTCTATCTCACTTTTACTAAGCGATACAATTTCAATAGATTCTCTATCACTATTATTGCTTGTTAGCTTTTTTCCTAAAACATTATAAATAGCAGAATGTCCTGAGTATTCATAATTATTGCCATCTAAACCTACTCTATTTACTCCTATGCAATAGCTCATATTTTCTATAGCTCTCGCTTTTAATAAAGCATCCCAAGCAGCTATTCTAGCTTTTGGCCAATTAGCAACATATAACAACACATCGTAATCCTCGATATTTCTTGCCCACACCGGAAAGCGAAGATCGTAACAAATCTGCGGACAAATACTCCAGCCTTTATATTCTATAATTACTTTTTCTTGTCCAGCAGTAAATATTTTATCTTCTCCAGCAAGCGAGAAACTATGGCGTTTATTATACTGTAAAATCTCACCATCTGGCTTTACAAAAAGTAAACGATTATAATATTTCCCGTTTTCTTTTATTGTTAAACTTCCAACAATGGCAGTTGCTTTATGTTTAGCTATATCTAACATCCAAACAACTGTATCTCCTTCTATAGATTCTGCAACAGTTTCGGCATTCATTGTAAAACCAGAATTAAACATTTCTGGCAGGACAATTAAATCTATATTTTCTGAAATTAATTCTATTTTATTTTTGAAGTTAATACGGTTTTGCTCCGCGTTTTCCCAAACTAAATCAGATTGTATTATAGCTACTTTTAAATTTTCTAACATTTTAAAAACGTTTTAACCGTTTCTCTGCTTTTTCAATATTACTTCGTAATTTTTCAAATTTCTTCTCCCATTTTTCATGGTCATCTGGAGAGAGTTTTCCTTTGTTTTTAAGTTTTTCAAATTTCTTATACTCAGATGCATATTTGTTTTCTGCTTTGCTTAAACTCTTTTTTGCATCTTTAAGCTTTTTCTCTGCCTTTTCCTTCTTTTTTAGCTCTTTTTCAGACTGTTTTTTCTCTTTTTCGGCTTTTTTTAAAGCTTTTTCATTTTTTCTAGTCTGCTTAGCTTGTTTTTCAATATGCTTTAATCGCGTTTTAATTTCATTTTGAGCTTCTGGAGATAAAATTTCAGACATATCTTCTCCATTTTTATAAACGGTTTTTCCTTTTACATTGTAAATTTCATTATTATAAATGACCTCTTGAGCAAAAGAAAAATTTACTGTTATAAATATTAAAAATACTATTACTTTTATTGTTTTCATTATTTAAATTATTATTTACAATATACTATTTTATATACTATTTAATATAGCTGCTGCTTTTTTTATTGTTTCGTCTGTTTTTGCAAAACAAAATCGCAATACCTTATCATCTCTATTATTATTGTTAAATACCGATAATGGTATTGATGCTAAACCATACTCTACTGTTAATTGCTTTGCAAACTCCACATCACCTACTTGTGTAATTTTAGAAAAATCTAACACTTGAAAATAGGTTCCTTTTGCAGGTTTAAATTTAAAACGAGAATGTTTTATTAAACTTAAAAATAAATCTCTTTTGGCTTGATAAAATTCTGATAAATTTAGATAATTACTTGGTTCTTTTAAATAATCGGCTAACGCTTTTTGCATGGGAGAATTAACACTAAACACGTTAAATTGATGTACTTTTCTAAACTCGCTCATTAATGTTTTTGGAGCGCAGCAATAACCAACTTTCCAACCCGTGTTATGAAATGTTTTTCCAAAAGATGCTGTTATAAAACTTCTTGATTTTAAATTAGAAAACCTACATACACTTTGGTGTTGTAAACCATCATAAATAATATGTTCGTAAACCTCATCACTTAACACAATACAGTTAGAGTCTTGAGTTAATTTTTGTAGTGCTAACATATTTGCATTAGAAAAAACAGTTCCACTAGGATTTTGTGGTGTATTTATAATTATCATTTTAGTTTTAGAACTAAATTTACTTTCCACCTCATCCCAATCTATTGTATAATTGGGAGCCGTTAATTGTATAGAAATGGTTTTTCCTCCATTTATTTCTATTGCTGGTTCGTAACAATCGTAAGCAGGACGAAAAATTATTACTTCGTCTTTTGGTTTTATAAAAGCAGAAATTATAGTATAGATAGCCTGTGTTGCTCCTGCAGTAATCGTGATTTCATCTTCTGGGTTATAAGTAGAATTATAAAGCAAATCCATTTTTTTAGCAATTGCCTCCCTTAATTCCATATTTCCAGGCATTGGTGCATATTGGTTATAGCCAGAACACATGGCTTGCGATACTAAATCTATTAGATTTTTATCACTTTTAAAATTTGGAAAACCTTGAGACATATTAATTGCATCGTGCTTATTGGCCAGCGCACTCATTACCGAAAAAATAGTAGTCCCTACATTTGGGAGTTTAGATAGATGTTTCATACCCTAAATATAAATAGAAAATAGATAGATTTTAACAAATTTTAGCGCTCGATTTTTTATATTTGAAGCTACTCAAAAAAAACAATTCGACTATGAAATTTCTAAAGTTCATTTTACTTTTTATTACAATTAACGTTTCGGCACAACAAGGTGGTATGTGGATTCCTTCACTTTTAGAAGGCATGAACGAAGACGAAATGACTAATCTTGGCAGTAAACTAACAGCTAAAGATATTTACGATGTTAACAACTCTAGTTTAAAAGATGCAATTGGTCATTTTAATGGTGGTTGTACTAGTGAAGTTATTAGTGATCAAGGTTTGATTTTAACTAATCACCATTGTGGCTTCTCTCAAATACAATCGCACTCATCATTAGAAAATGATTATTTAAAAGATGGATTTTGGGCAATGAACCTTGAAGACGAATTACCAAACGAAGGTCTTTTTATAGAGTTTATTGTAAGTATTAAAGATGTTACTTCTCAAGTTTTAGCAAATGTAACGGATGCTATGACAGAGAAAGAACGTCAATCTCAAATTAGCAAAAATAGCAATGCCATAGAAGGAGCTACAACAAAAGAAGCATGGCAAGACACTAAAATTAAAGCGTTTTATAATGGTAATCAGTATTTTTTATTTGTTACAGAACGTTTTGAAGATATACGTTTAGTAGGAGCACCACCAAGTAGTATTGGTAAATTTGGTAGTGATACAGATAATTGGGTTTTCCCAAGGCATACTGGCGATTTTTCTATGTTTAGAATTTATGCAGATGAAAACAACAGGCCAGCAAAATACAGTAAAAATAACAAGCCATATAAACCAAAACACTTTTTACCAATATCTTTAGATGGTATAGAAGAAGGTGATTTTACACTTGTTTTTGGTTTTCCAGGAACTACAAACGAATACTTACCTGCTGTAGCAATAGAGCATATTACAAAGGAATTTAATCCTAGCAATATTGCTATTCGTGAAGCTGCATTAAAAGTAATTGATGCTGCTATGAAATCTAGTGATGATGTAAGAATTAAATATGCATCTAAACAAGCAAGAATTGCAAATGCTTGGAAAAAATGGATAGGTGAAAATTTAGGAATTGAAAAAAGTAATGCTGTTGCAAATCGTCGTGATTTTGAAAACGAGTTTACTGCTGCATTAAAGGATAAAAACTTAGTAAATAAATACGGTAATATTCTTCCAGAATTCGACAAACTATATAAAGATTTTTCTAGTACAAACATTAAAAGAAGAAACTTTATAGAAGTATTTATTGTTACTAATGAGCTTATGCAAATGACATTTAGAGCATACCAAATGGAAGCTGCTATTACTGCTAATGAGGACAATTTTGAACGTGCAAAAAATGCAACAATTTCGAGATTAAAAGGTATACATAAAGATTTTAACGCAAACGTAGACAAAGGAGTTTACCAAGCTGTAATGCCAATGTATACAGATAATGTAGATGCTTCAATTTACGAAAAAACTGCATTTACAAATTTAGAATCTACACTTGCTTTATTTGAAGGAGAGCCAAAAGACGTATTAAAAAAGTTAAACAAAGATGCTGCATACAAATATGCTAAACCAATAATTGAAGAATTTAACAATACTATTAACCCAGAATTTCAGCAAAAAAACGAAGTAATTTCGGCATTACAAACTAAATACATGACTGCGTTAATGGAGGCTTTACCAGATGCACGTTATTTTCCAGACGCTAATAGTACACTACGTGTAACTTATGGTCAAGTTCGTGGATATTCGCCAAGAGACGCTGTTTACTACGAACCTGTAAGTTACTTAGAAGGTGTTATAGAAAAATTTATTCCTGGAGATTACGAGTTTGATGTACCAAAAAAATTACGCGACTTATACAACGCTAAAGATTACGGGCAATATGCTGATAAAAACGGAAAAGTGCCTGTTTGCTTTTTAGGCACAAACCACACCACTGGCGGAAACTCTGGAAGTCCTGCAATTGATGCGCATGGAAACCTTGTTGGTTTAAACTTTGATCGTGTTTGGGAAGGTACAATGAGCGATATGAATTATGATCCTGAAATTTGCAGAAATATTATGGTAGACGCACGCTATATTTTATTTATAGTAGATAAGTTTGCAGGTGCAACTAGATTAATAGATGAAATGAAATTAGTGCATCCAAAAACAAAGTAATTAAAACAAATTACTTCTTGATATAGTTTTATTCTATATCAAATAAAATCACTCAAAAAGACAAATTGTAGCTTTATTTGCAATATTAAGTCTATTTGAGTGATTTTTTTATCTAATCAATTTTCAATTTAGCTAACAATTCCTGTTTATATGTCCTGCCAATAGGTAGCCTGTTTTCCAAAATATAAATCTCGTTACCAGCAATTTTATTAACATAGTTTTTATTAACTATAAACGATTTATGAACTTGAATAAAATTGGTTTCTGGTAATTTTTGCTTCCAATTTTTAAGAGATTCAATATAAGATAGCTTTTGTTTTTTAGTAACAACTGTAATGTAATTTCTATCGCTTTCTATAAACAGAATATCATTAATTATTATTTTATGGTGAGTTTTATCTACATTTAAAAACAAGCTGTCGTTACTATTTTCTTTAAATGTGCTTTGTTGTTTATTAGTAAATGTTTCTGCTTTATTAATTGCTTTTAAAAACCTATCAAACGAAAAAGGTTTTACTAAATAATCTACAATTGTATCTAACGAAAAACTTTCTACTGCATAATCTGGATAAGCAGTAGTTATTATTATAGCTGGTGGATTTTTAATGGTTTTAATAAAATCTATTCCAGAAATATCTGGTAAATTAATATCTAAAAAAACAAGATCAACAGTTTCACTTTTTAAAAATACATGTGCCTCTATAGCTGCTTGAAAAGTGCCTTTTAATTGTATATTAGGTAATTTACCTAAAAAGTTTTTAAGAATATTTTGAGCAGGAATTTCATCTTCTATAATAATGCAAGTCATGATAAATTTAGTTTTAAAGTCACTACAAATTGTTCGGCTTTTACAATATTTAATTTATAATTGCCTTTATAAATTAATTGCAATCGCTTTTCTAAATTTTGTAACCCAATTTTAAAAGCGCTTGAACTTACTCTATCTTTGTTATAATCGTTACTACAAACACATTCTAGCACACCATTTGTTTCAATAATAGAAATAGAAATATCACTATTTAAAGCACTATGTTTAAAAGCATTTTCTATTATTGTAATTAATAATAAAGGCGCTATTTTTTTACCAGTAGATTGTATTTGCGTTTTATAAAATATTTGTTTTACTCCTTCAGTTCTAATGCGTTGAAACTTAATATAATTATCTAAAAATTGAAGCTCTTTTTCTAATAAAATTGTTTTAGTATTACTTTCGTATAAAATATGTTTTAAGTTATCTGAAAGCATTAAAATAAGTTCTGGTGTTTCAGATGGTTTTTCAATTGAATACGAATAAATTGTATTTAAATTATTAAATAATACATGCGGATTTATTTGCGATTTTAGAAACTTAAGCTCCATTTCTGCATGATCCTTTTTAACCTTTTCTACTTCTGCTTGTTTTTCTATAAAACGATACAAAACCCAAACAAAAGAAAAGAAAATAAGTGGTACTAAGGTTTGCCAAAGGTAATCGCTAAGACACTTCATTACAGAACAACCACATTTTGTAAATACATTACAATATAGCTGTGTAGCAAAAAATGAAATAATTGCAAATACAAACACGTATGGTATGTACCATTTTTTCTTAACAAAAAATGGTAATAACATAAAATTGTTAGCATAAACAATTACTACAAGTATAGATAAATACTGCAAAAAAGGATTTTCTTTCCAATAATATTTTGAAAAGACCGACAATGATACAAACACGAAAAGCATCCAAAATAAGATGTGTACTAAAATTTGCGAACCGTGTTTTTTAATAAATTTTTCTTTCACAAAAGTAAAGTAGTTAGAAATATTTTAAACATCAAAAAACAAGGTATAAAAACCATATTTAGCAATACAAACAACATGCGGCATAAAATTTTTGTAAAAAAAATTAATAATTCTTCATTTTTTTAAAGTTATAATTAAACCATTTCAATAACTATAAGTCTAACTAAAAATATATTTTGCTAAATGCTTACAATTACACAAAAAAATATTGTTTTTCTAGTTGCTACGCTTCTATTCTGTATTAGTTGTAAAGAAAACAAAGAAGAACAAACAACAGAAATTATAACCAGTAACTATATAGAAACAGAAATTCCTGTTTATAATTTTAACGACTTAGAACCTTTATTATATACAAATAAAGATAAAATATATATTGTAAACTTTTGGGCAATGTGGTGCGCTCCATGTGTGAAAGAGCTGCCTTATTTACAACAACTACAAGCTAAAAATCCAGATATAGAAATTCTATTAGTAAGTCTAGATTTTCCTAAAGACATAGACACCAAATTAAAACCATTTTTAAAAGAAAGAAATATTATCTCTAAAGTAGTTTTATTAGACGACCCTGATGCTAATAGTTGGATTGACAAAATTAATCCTGAATGGTCTGGCGCGATACCGTTTACCATTATTTTTAATAACGAAACGCGTAAATTTTATGAACGCTCTTTTGAGAATTTAGAAGATATTGAAAACGAAATAAGTAAAAATTTTAAACAATAAATTAATTATAAAAATGAAGAAAATTAGTGTATTAATAGTAGCAATTATATGTTTATCTGCAGGTGTTTTAACCTCTTGCAAAGATAATAAAGAAGAAAAAGGAGAACATTCTGAAATGAAACACGACAAAAGAATGCGTCCAGAACATAGCGATAGAAAAGGACCTCCACCACATGGTGAAAATGGAGAACGCAAAGGACCTCCAAGAGGTGGTTTACCTGAAGAAACAAGAACTTTAGAGGAAATTGGAGGTTACATGATAGGTGATACCGCCGAAGATTTTTCACTTAAAAATGTAGATGGCTCTATGGTTTCTTTATCAGACTATAAAGATGCTAAAGGATATATAGTTACTTTTACATGTAACGAATGTCCATTTTCTAAATTATACGAAGACCGCTTAATTGCATTAAATAATACGTATGCTCCTAAGGGATATCCTGTAATTGCTATTAATAGTAATAATCCTTCAAATGAAAAAGAAGGCTATGAAGCGATGCAAAAACGTGCAGAAGAAAAAGGATTTACATTTCCATACTTAGTAGACGAAGGCCAAAAACTATATCCTAAATATGGAGCCGTTAGAACACCTCACGTCTTTTTATTAGACCAAGATTTAAAAGTACAATATATTGGTACAATTGATGATAATTCTAAATCTCCAGAAGACGTAAAAGTAAAGTATGTTGAAAACGCAATTGCTGCTTTAGAAAAAGGCGAAAAACCAAATCCTAGCACTACAAAAGCTATTGGTTGCCCAATAAAATAATTTTTTATTTAAATATAATTTAATGCAAGAACTATAGTTAGTTCTTGCATTTTATTTTATACTATTTCCATTTTTTTAAGTAGAAAACTAGCATTCATATTTTTACAAATTCCTTTTTTAAAAGTGTAATCAAAATACAATTCGTCATTTATAATTTGTGCATCGAAATAATAGTTTTTAACCTCTTCTAGTTCTTTTTCAATTTCGCATAAACTTAAATCGTGTGTTGCTATAATTCCTGTAGCATTACTAGCTACTAACTTTTCTACAAACTTTCTAGAACCTATAGCTTTGTCTGTACTATTTGTACCTTTTAATATTTCGTCTAAAATAATAAAATAGTTATCTGTTTTAATTGCATCGACAATGTATTTTAGGCGAGTTAATTCACTAAAAAAGTAAGAACTATCATCTGTTAAAGAGTCGCTTGTACGCATACTTGTAATAAGTTTTACTGGTACATAATCACTAGATTTTGCACAAACTGGTAAACCTACATTTGCCATTACAATGTGTAAAGAAACAGTTCTTAAAAATGTACTTTTTCCTGCCATATTTGCGCCTGTAATAATAAAAAACTGCTCTGTTTTAATATTAAAATTGTTGTCTACTCGCTTTTCTGTTTTTAATAATGGATGGCCCAAATCTGTAACATTTGTTTGTTTTCCATCTTCTAGAATTTGAGGATATATATAATGCTTATGATTAAAAGCATAGTTTCCTAAACTATTATAAGCATCAAAAAATGTTACTACCTGAAACCAATCTTCTACTTTGTCTTTATAGATTTCTATCCATTTTTCAATTTTATAACTATTTTTTATATCTGTTAAAAAATAACCGTTTCCAAATATGGCCGATATTAAATTATTTCTATTATCTAATGCATCCATTGCCTTAGATAAATGGGTTAAAATAGCTGATGCCGTTTTTCCTTCTAATTGGATTCTTTGTTGTTTTTTAATAAGTAATGTTGAAGAAAATGTTGCATTTTCTATAGCATTTAAAAGTTGTGCATATTGCCTAAATGTGTCTCTAATTTTATCTGTATTTGCAGCTAAATCATTAATTTTCTTTAAATACTTTCCTGTTATTGCTAAGCCTATTAACAACCAATAGCCAAAAAATTCTATCGAGATTATTTTTGTTATTCCTAAAACTAAAAGTATTGCCGAAATACCAATAAAAACTAATGGGAGATACTTTATACTTTTAGGTAAAAACGACTTGTGATTATGTAGCCACGAAGTAATTTGATCTGGTTTAGTTTCTACATTTATTAAATTAGCTGTAGCCTGAAATTTTTGTCTCCATTTTGGCTTTAAAGACAATTCTTTTATAGCCTCTTGTCTTTCTTCTATATTTAAAGTATTATTAGCTTTAAGTGCATTTGATAAAGCTAAGGCACCTGTTTTGGTTGCTGTTCTATCTATAAATTGAAAAAAAGAACCACGGCCAAATAAATCTATATCTAATGCATAATTATGCAATGGATCTTGAAATTCTAAACCTTCATTTCTATGAAAAAAATCTCCTGAACCTATTTTAAGCTCTTCTTTATTTATTTCTACTAATGCTTTTTTAAAGTTATACGTTGCTTTTAAATTACTATGTTTCGATAATAAATATATAAATAGAATTGCACCTAACAACGCAACAATAACTGCTATTTGCCAGTTATTAAATGTAAAATAAACACCTACAGCAGTAGATAGAAAAACAAATAACCTTGCTGTACTTAAAAATGTTAATTGCTTATATAATTTAGAAACTTCTTCTTGATAGATTTTAAGTTGCTCTTGATAATATGTAATTGAATCTTGCATTTATTCTATAATTCTAAAGCATCATATTTTATAAAAACCTGAATAATTGTTTCTACTGCATCTTTATAAAATTGTTTATCAATTTTTTCGAAATCATCAGTTGGTTTGTGGTAATCGTCGTGGTCTGCTACACCAAAATAAACAAAAGGAATTTTAGCTTTATGAAAAGCTGCATGATCGCTAGAATTTGTCCAATTATCTTTAGCATCTAAACCTTCGTGGCCAATTACTAAATCTACCATTCCTATATTTTTAAAGTTTTCAATGGCAGGTTTTAAGTGTGGATAATAGCGCGTTCCAACAGCAAATAATTCGTGCCTATCACTTCTACTTATCATATCCATATTTAGGTTTAATACAATATTTCTTTGTTTAATAACATTATCATTTACAAAATGATATGCTCCTTTTAAACCTAATTCTTCGCCATCAAAAGCTGCTAAAATAACATTATGTTTTGGTGGATTTTTTTTTAAAAATTCTGCAAAAGCAAATAAAGCACTAATACCCGAAGCATTATCGTCTGCTCCGTTATAAGTTTCTCCATTCTTTACACCTTCATGATCGTAATGAGCCGATAATACTATATATTTATTATTACTAGCAGTACCTTCTATTAATCCTAATATATTATTTGCATTATATTGTTTACCAGCTGTAAAAGAAAAACTTTGTCTATAACCTGAGTTTAGAGGTTTCACTTTTAATTGAGAAAATCTTTCAATAATATAATCTTCAGCTAATTTAGCACCTTTTGTTCCCGTACGTCTACCTTGATATGCGTTGGAAGATAATATTTTAACATCCTCTAATAAATCTGAAGTATTAAAACTATAAGTTTCAATAGCTTTCTCATTTATCTCTTTAGTTATCGTGTTGTTTTTTTGCGTTTTACAAGCCTGCAAAAACAATGTTATAAAAAGCAAAAAAAGTAAAGGTTTATTATTTTTCATATTCAAATATAACCAAGTTTAATATAGTTTTCTTTATCGCAATAACTTATTGTTTCATTCTAAATAAAAAACAATATACTTATAAGATATTTCACACAAAATTTATCTTCTAAATTAAAAGAAATTTCAAAAAATAAACTTTATTTGCGCCTTAATCAATAATCCTTATAAAATATGAAAAAAACTACCCTCTCAATTTTAGCTATATTGCTATGCGCTATAACATTTGCTCAAATTGCTGAAACAGAACCTAACAATTCTAGAGATGCTTCAGGTACTGTTACCTTTTCTGCTACGACACCTCAAACCGGAACAGGTGTATTAACTGGTAATGATCCCGATTTCTGGAATTTTCCTGCACAAATATATAATGTATTAGAATTTACTCTAAATATTAATGGTAACTCTCCAAATACAGTGGCTTATTTTAAAACTTATCAATTAGATGGCTCTTTAATAAGTAGTATAGAGTCTCCTCTTTCTCAAGGTGCTAATATGTTTTCTGAAAGTGTACAGTCTGATAGGTTATATTCTTTATCATTTGTTAGAAATAATTTAAATGGTAGTGTTGCTTATTCTTTAGAATTAACGACTGCAACTGTTGATCCTTCTCTTTCTACTAATACATTTGAATTAGAGCCTTCAGATTTTATTTACTACAATACATTAAAGCAAATTACTACGTCTAATAAAATTTCTAATGTTGCTATTTATAATTTATTAGGCCAAAACATATTAAACTCTAATAATTCTAAAATTTCTTTAAACACTTTTAAAACTGGTGTTTATGTTGCTAGAATTCAATCTATAAAAGGTGCAATTTCTACTAGAAAATTTATTGTGAATTAGATAAATAATTATAGTTCTAAAACAAAAAAACCAAGCATTTGCTTGGTTTTTTTGTTTATAAAAATGAATAATTTTTATCCTTTTAAAGAGGCTGCTAAATACTCACGATTCATACGTGCAATGTTTTCTAAAGAAATTCCTTTAGGACATTCTACCTCACAAGCACCAGTGTTGGTACAGTTACCAAAACCTTCTTCATCCATTTGTTTTACCATATTTAAAACACGGTCTGTAGCTTCTACTTTACCTTGTGGTAATAATGCAAATTGCGACACCTTAGCTCCTACAAATAACATTGCAGAAGAGTTTTTACAAGAAGCAACGCAAGCACCACAACCAATACATGTAGCAGCTTCGAAAGCCTTATCTGCATCATGTTTGTTTACAGGAATTGCATTTGCATCAATAGTATTTCCAGAAGTATTTACAGAAATAAAACCTCCTGCGTGTTGTATTCTATCAAAAGAACTTCTATCTACAATTAAATCTTTTACTACTGGAAATGCTGTTGCTCTAAATGGCTCGATAGTAATTGTATCTCCATCTTTAAACATACGCATGTGTAACTGACAAGTAGTTACACCACGATCTGGACCGTGAGCTTCTCCATTTATATATAAAGAACACATACCGCAAATTCCTTCACGACAATCGTGATCGAAGGCTACTGGTTCTTCGTTGTTATTAATTAATTGTTCGTTTAAAACGTCTAACATTTCAAGGAAAGACATATCTGGTGAGATATCGCTGACTTTATAATCAACCATACTCCCTTTATCACTTGCGTTTTTTTGACGCCAAATCTTTAGTGTTAAATTCATCATAGCTATCCTTTATTTGTAACTTCTTTGTTTTAATTCAATATCATTAAATTCTAGTTGCTCTTTGTGTAAAACAGCATCACTAGGCTCTCCTTTATATTCCCAAGCGGCAACGTAAGCAAAGTTTTCGTCATCACGTAAAGCTTCGCCTTTTTGCTCTCCATCAAGCTCTACAGAGTCTTCTCTAAAGTGTCCACCACAAGATTCTTCTCTATTAAGAGCATCTTTAGCAAATAACTCACCAAGTTCTAAGAAATCTGCAACACGTCCAGCTTTCGCTAATTCTTCGTTATATTCTTCATTTGTTCCAGGAACTTTAACTTCTTTCCAGAATTGCTCTCTTAAAGCTTTAATTTCTGAAATAGCTTCTGTTAAACCTTGAACGTTTCTAGACATCCCTACTTTGTTCCACATAATTTTTCCTAATCTCTTATGGAAATAATCTACAGAATGTTTTCCTTCGTTAGTTACAAAGAAATTTAGTTTTTCACGAACCTCTTTTTCAGCCTCTTCAAATTCTTTGCTTTCTGTAGAAATTGGTCCTGTACGAATATCATTAGATAAATAATCACCAATAGTATAAGGTAACACAAAATAACCATCTGCTAAACCTTGCATTAAAGCAGAAGCCCCAAGTCTATTTGCTCCATGATCTGAGAAATTAGCTTCTCCAATACAGTATAAACCAGGAACCGTTGTCATTAAGTTGTAATCTACCCAAATACCACCCATTGTGTAGTGTACTGCAGGATAAATCATCATTGGTGTGTTGTATGGATCTTGATCTACAATCTTCTCATACATTTGGAATAAGTTTCCGTATTTATTCTTAACTACTTCTTGTCCTAATTTAGTAACAAGTGCAGCATCATTTTCGTTTAATCCTTTAACGTGAGCTTGCTCTTTTCCGTAACGTTGAATTGCCGAAGCAAAATCTAAGAAAACAGCTTCACCAGTAGCATTTACACCAAAACCAGCATCGCAACGTTCTTTTGCTGCACGAGAGGCAACATCACGAGGTACTAAGTTACCAAAGGCAGGATAACGACGTTCTAGATAGTAATCTCTATCTTCTTCTGCTAGATCTTTTGGTTTTAAAGTTCCTGCTTTAATAGCCTCAACATCTTTCATGTGTTTTGGGACCCAAATACGTCCATCGTTACGAAGAGACTCAGACATTAATGTTAGTTTAGACTGATGGTCTCCAGAAACAGGAATACAAGTTGGGTGAATTTGTGTGTAACATGGATTTGCAAAGTAAGCACCACGTTTGTGAGCTTTCCATGCTGCAGTTACATTACTTCCCATCGCGTTTGTTGATAAGAAGAATACGTTACCATAACCACCAGTTCCTAAAACAACAGCGTGTGCTGAGTGTCTTTCAATTTCACCAGTAATTAGGTTACGTGTTATAATACCACGAGCTTTTCCATCAACTTTTACAACGTCTAACATTTCGTGACGGTTGTACATTTTAATTTTACCACGACCAATTTGACGGTTCATAGCAGAATACGCTCCTAATAATAATTGTTGTCCTGTTTGTCCAGCTGCGTAAAACGTACGTGATACTAATACACCACCAAACGAACGGTTATCTAAAAGTCCACCATATTCACGTGCAAAAGGTACACCTTGAGCGACACATTGATCTATAATATTTGCAGACACCTCAGCTAAACGGTAAACATTTGCCTCACGTGAACGGTAATCTCCACCTTTTACAGTATCGTAAAATAAACGGTACGTTGAGTCTCCATCACCTTGGTAGTTTTTTGCTGCGTTAATTCCTCCTTGTGCTGCAATAGAGTGCGCACGACGTGGAGAATCTTGAAAGCAAAATGCTTTTACGTTATATCCTAATTCTGCTAAAGTAGCAGCTGCAGAACCTCCTGCTAATCCTGTACCAACAACAATAACATCAATGTTTCTTTTGTTTGCTGGATTTACAAGATCTATCTTATTTTTATAATTAGTCCATTTATCTTTAATTGGACCTTTTGGTACTTTTGAATCTAAAGCCATTTTTAGATGTTTTTTTTAGTGAGTAAAGTGATGAAATAATGCAATAAAAATAAATCCTAATGGAATAATGATTGCATACGCTTTTCCAAAACTTTGTAAACCTTTGCTGTATTTATTATTCATTCCTGTTGATTGGAATGCTGAACTAAACCCATGTAATAAGTGAAGTGCTAAGAAGATAAAAGCAATACAATACAGTACTACTCTCCAAATATCTACAAACTTATGCTGTAGCTCTTCAAAGTATCTAAACTCACCATTAGCAAGTAAACCAGACATATCTCCCTGAATGTACTTTGTGTTAATTTCTGGTAACCAAAAATCGTAAAAGTGAAGACCAATAAATGCTAAAATTGCTAATCCGCTCCAAATCATGTTTCTGCTCATCCAAGATGAATTTGCAGCACCATTGTTTTTTGCATAGCTTACTTGTCTTGCATTTCTGTTTCTTATTTCTAAAACAAATCCCATTATAAAGTGAAAAATTACACCAAAAATTAAAACAGGTTGTAATACATATTGAATTAACCAAAATGTACCCATAAAATGAGAAACTTCGTTAAAAGCATCAGCACTAAATACAGATAGTAAGTTAATTGTAAAATGTTGTAATAAGAAAATCATAAGAAAGAGTGCCGAAAGTGCCATAGCAAACTTTCTTCCTATTGAAGAATTTAAAATTCCGCTCATTATATTTGTAGTTAAAGTATAGTTACCACAAAGATACAACGCAAACGCTTTCGCAACAAATTTTAAAACTTTTTTGTACTATTTAGAATGGGTTTAAGTAATGGCTAATCAATTTCAAAATTAATAGCATTTATCCAGAGCTGATTTGAATCTAAAGTGTTTTCCCAAGTCTTCAATAAAATGGATTTATTAAAGTTTAAAGTATCATTAAAATGCAATTTATTATTTATATAAACTTTAACTGGTTTTTTTAAATCAATCATTTCTGGAGAAATATTAATTGTGAACGCTTTTAAGCATGACGTTTTTATTTCAAATTTATTATTATCGTAATTTGCTATAATTTTTCCAGACTGCCTTGGAAAATCGAAGGCTTTCTTGTTAACATCTACAGCAATTAAACTATCATTTTTACTGTATTTTAACCACTTATTAATTTCAAAATTTAATGTTTTATGCCAACTTTCTTTTTGCTTTAGAGTGTCTAATTTAATATCACTAATCCAATCTATATTACCATTAGCGTTATCGTCTAATTCCCACTCTATTGTTTTAGGAAACGGATTTCTTTTTCGCTTTAATATATCATCAAATAATATTTTGTGTGCTGGTTCAGATTCGTCAAATTCCGGGAACCAATGCGGAAAACCATTATAGCGATAATCTTTATAATCAGCTTTTAAGTTAGCCATTAAAACATTTAAACTATCATTGGCATTTGGAGGATAATAATAATCTTGATCTGTAGAAAAATTTATAAAGGATCTAGCTAGTACATTTTGTATAAAAGTACCTCCCGTATAAACTTTTGGTTGTGTATTAAAGCCATAAAAACCGGCAAAAGGTGAAGGTTGTTTTACTAAATATGAAAATGAGCCTGTTGCTCCATTAGAATGTCCTGATATGAAGACTTTATTATTATCAATATTTAAAACAGCTTTAATTTGTTTTACAATTTTTGGCACCATAAAGAAACCAGCATCGTTAAGCATCCAATTGAAATTTTTATCTGCTTTTGGAAATACTAAAATTACATTATTTATATCTGCATATTTGGTGTAAAACCTATTAAAATATTTTAGATTGCTAACTGTTTCGTATTCTGAAAGCGATGTGCCTCTTACTGCACCATGCAATACAACTAGAACCGAATACTTGTTTTCTGGTTTGTAGTTTTTTGGTAAGTGAATAAAATACGAAGTATTAACCGTATCATTTATTTTAAATGAAATGGAATAGTTTTGTTTTTTCTTAGGCAAATAATTATTTGAAGTTTTTAAATAATGATATAACTCTTCGGCCTCAAAAGCATTTAAATCTTTACTTTTTTTAGTGTTGAAAAACTCTTTTTCGTCTGCTTTTAAATTTTCAAAAAACTGTTTTTTATCAATTAAGGCTTTACTATACAAAACCTCCCACCTTTTATCTTGTTTTAAATTTTTATAATCTTCTTCTGCATATTCATCTAAAATATAACTCCATCCAGGATAACCTTCTTCATCCTCATACAAGCCTGCTAAATATTTTAATTCTCTAAAAGCTAAATCAAATTTCTTGTATTTACTAGCTATTAAACTTACATCGTATCTTGAATATTCGTCTATACTATCTGGAAATTTATTAAACGCTTTTTCATAAAGCTGCAATGCCTCTAATTGCTTAATAGAATCTCCTGTGTTAGATAAGCTTAATGCTTTTTCTTGTATTTCTTTATAAGATTTGTTAGCGTTTATATTATCATTTTTACACCCGAAAAATACTAAACAAAAAACAGTTAGAGTAATTGCAATTAGCTTCATAGTTTGTGATTTATATAATTTAAGAGATAAAGTTTTTCTTTTTGTTACACCTTTAAATATTTAAAACAAACAACTTTATAACATCTATTCTATCTCGAAGCCTTTTGTTACACCATCAATTGAAATTATATAATTTCCTTTAGGCAGGTAATATTTTTCATTTTTTGCTTTTACTATATCTATTGCTGTGTTTTCCTTTAATAGTTTTTTGCGTCCTTTTTCGGTTAAAGTAATATCGTACTCAACATAATTAAATCCTTTATTTACATCGACATCTATAGTTTGTAATACTGAGTTTTTATCACTTCTTATTTCTATTGTTTTTTTAGATTCTTCATTTGAATAAAACGTTAAGGTAATTGAAGGTTCATAAGGTTGCATCCATTTACTCCAACTGTTTCCCCAACGGCGACTGCTTTTAGTTTTATTTATATTAAAAATTGTAAGTGATTGATTTTTTACTGAAGCATTCATGTCTTGCAACGGCTCGACATTTGTTTTATAAATGCTTCTACCATGAGTTCCTAACAACAAATCGTTAGACTCTTCGTGTAACACAATATCATGCACTGCTACTGCTGGTAAATTTTTAGAAAAGGCTTCCCAATTTTCACCTTTATTAAACGATACGTAAGCACCATTATCTGTACCTAAATACAATATGTTTTCGTTTTTATAATCTTCACGAATAACGTTTACTGGAGATGCTGGAATATTTGAAGCTATTGAAGACCATGTTTGCCCGTAATCATCAGATTTATAGACATAACTTGTAAAATCGTCCCAACGGTAACCGTTTAAGGTTAAATAAACACGTTCTTTTTTATGCTTTGATGCCACTACTCTACTTACCCATAAATCTTTTGGTAATCCAGCAGAAATATTAATCCAATTTCCTCCTCCATTTTTAGTAACATGCACTAAACCATCATCACTACCAACATAAATTAATCCAAATTCAAATGGTGATTCGCTAATAGAAGTTAATGTTCCATAGGCTACATTTCCTTTTTTACCTCCATTAGTTAAATCGTTAGAAATGGCTTTCCAGCTATCGCCTTTATCTAATGATCTCATTAATTTATTACCGCCTAAGTATAATATATCTTGATTATGACGTGATAAATGTATTGGTGTTTGCCAATTAAACCTATAAGGGCTTTCGCCTAACTCATGTTTTGGTTGTATGTATTTTTGCTCTCCTGTTTCTCTATTAATTCTATAATAATTTCCAAATTGATAACCTGTATACACAATATTTGCATTACGGTTATCGATTTCTATTTGCATACCATCGCCACCCATAATAGATTCCCATGGATATTGGCCATTTTGATGCCAAGCTCTATCTTGTGGTGCATTATGAGCACCAACCCAAACACCATTGTCTTGCAAACCACCATACACGCGATATGGTTTTTGATTATCTACATTTATGGCGTAAAACTGCCCAACGCTATTAACGTTTAGTTTTTCCCAAGTTTCACCATCATCGTAAGACATGTTTAAACCACCATCGTTACCGTTTATTAAATGTCCAGCTACTTTTGGGTTTACCCATAATGCTTGATGATCTGCATGCACGTTTTCTCTACTTATAGATGTAAATGTTTTGCCTCCATCTTTAGATTTTAAAAGAGGAACTCCCATAATGTAAATTCCGTTTTCATCTTGCGGATCGACTCTAATTTCTCCAAAATAGTAGCCATAAGAATAATATACATCGTCCAAATAATCGTCGTGTGTTTTCTTCCATGTTTTTCCGCCATCTATACTTTTGTATACCTCAGCTCCAATTACAGGCGTATCAAACAACATAGAGTTTGCATCTTCAAGATAGTTGGCTAAATCTATAGGTTTTACGTTTCCGCTTCGTACCATTTGCTTTACATTTTCAGCACGATATTTTTCTTGAAAACCATTCATTTTTAAAAATCCGTTTAACTTTTTATCATCTAAAGCTAAAAAGGTTTCTGTACTCATGGTTTTAAATTCTTCTTTTTTTAGACCACGTGTTTCTTCTTTTTTTCCTTCTTCTTTTCTTCTAAATTGGCTATCGTGAAACGCATATAAAACATTATCGCTTGATACTGCTAAGCCTATTCTCCCAACACCATTTCCTGTTGGAAATCCACTTTCTTTAGTTGACATTCTCTGCCAAGTTTCTCCTGCATCTGTACTTTTAAATATTGCTGAATTATTGCCGCTGCCATCAAAATTCCAAGCTTTTCTGTCTCTTGTCCATGATGAAGCATAAAGAGTATTAAAGTTATTTGGTGATTGTTGCACATCTATAATGCCACTATTCTCATCTACAAACAACGTTTGCTGCCATGTTTTACCGCCATCTTTTGTTTTATAAATACCGCGCTCTTTGTTTGGTGAATATAAATGACCCGTTACACCAACCACAACTTCATTAACATTATTTGGGTTTATTAAAATACGTCCAATATGGTGAGAATCTGGCAAGCCAACATGTTCCCAAGTTTCACCATTGTTTGTAGATTTTAAAACACCTATTCCAGCGTAAGATGAGCGTGAACTGTTATTTTCTCCTGAACCAACCCAAATAGTTCTAGATTTCCAATCTACTGCAATATCTCCTACATTTTGAGTTTGCGCACTATCTAAAATTGGTGTAAAAGACGACCCATTATTTGTTGTATGCCACAATCCTCCAGAGGCATAACCAACATAAAACTCTGAAGTATTATTTGGGTTAACATCTATATCTACAACACGACCACTCATTACGGTTGGCCCTATATTTTTAAAGGCTACGTTTTTAACTAATGACGCTTCTGCCATTAACTTCTTTTTCGCAAGAGCTTCTTTTATAGTATTAGAATTTGTTGCTGGCTGTTGCGCTTGTACATTTAGAAAAAAAAGAAAAGCAGAAGTGAAAAGAAATTTAAATTTCATATAAATTGATTTATAAAGTTTCAAGGTAGTCATTCTGTTAAAATTGAGCAAAACCGAAATGCTTTTTAGTAATTAAATGTTATTTTTGACACTCCGACAAGCTTAATTCAAGCCTCTTAGTTTTTCCGCTTGACGGAGAAAAATTAAAACACTAATTATATTCCCGTTTTCAAGGGAATGAAAATATTTTTTCATGAAATACCACAAAATAGACAGCAGCCTTTTTATAAAAAATCGTAAGAATTTTGCAAAACAAATGCAACCAAACAGTCTTGCTGTTTTTAACTCTAACGATATTTATCCTATAAGTGCAGATAGCACTTTACCTTTTCAACAACACAGAGATATCTTTTATTTAAGTGGTGTTGATCAAGAAGAAAGTATTTTGGTATTATATCCAGACTGTCCAAACCCAAAAAATCGTGAAATTTTATTTTTAAAAGAAACAAACGAGCACATTGCTATATGGGAAGGCGAAAAGCTAACTAAAGATGCTGCTTTAGCAACTAGCGGAATAAAAACAGTTTACTGGCTACAAGATCTTGAAAAAGTTATGGCCGAAATTATGTCTCAAGCAGATACTGTTTACATAAACACTAACGAGCATTATCGTGCAAATGTTGAAACAGAAACTCGCGAAGCACGCTTTGTAAAATGGTTAAAAGATAAATATCCTGCGCATCGTGTGGCAAAAAGCAACCCAATATTACAGCGTTTACGATCTATAAAAGATCAAATTGAAATAGATTTAATACAAACTGCTTGCAACATTACTAACAAAGGTTTTAGAAGAGTTTTAGACTTTGTAAAACCAGGTGTAATGGAATACAATATTGAAGCCGAATTTATGCATGAGTTTTTAAATAACCGCTCTAAAGGATTCGCCTATACACCAATTGTAGGTTCTGGAAATAATGCAAATGTGTTACATTATATTGAAAATAATCAAGAGTGTAAAGCAGGCGATTTAATTTTAATAGATGCAGGTGCAGAATACGCTAACTACGCAAGTGACATGACACGTACTATTCCTGTTTCTGGAAGATACAACGACAGACAAAAGGCTGTTTACAACGCTGTACTTAGAGTTAAAAATGAAGCTACAAAAATGTTAGTACCTGGAACAATTTGGGCAGATTACCATGTTGAAGTTGGCAAGTTAATGACTAGTGAACTTTTAGGCTTAGGATTACTTGATAAAGCTGATGTTAAAAATGAAAATCCAGATTGGCCAGCTTACAAAAAATACTTTATGCATGGTACAAGTCACCATATGGGACTAGATACGCATGATTATGGTATTTTAACAGAACCTATGCAAGCAAATATGGTATTTACCGTTGAGCCTGGTATTTATATTCCTGATGAAGGTTTTGGAATTAGATTAGAAGATGATGTAGTTGTTCAAGAAAAAGGAGAGCCTTTTAATTTAATGAGAGATATTCCTATTGAAATTGAAGAGATTGAAGATTTAATGAATAAATAAAAAAAATTATATACTTAAAAAAGCCTCTTAAACAAGAGGCTTTTTTATTCAATTATATTGAAATAATACTATATATAATGTACTAATATTTTTAAACCAGTACACCATCACTTTCAAAAACATAGCGCTGTAATTTTTGAAGTGTTTCAATTTTATCGCTAGTGTTTATTAATAATGATATATTATTATTACTGCCTCCATATGAAATCATTCTCACGTTAACATCTTGTAATACTTGAAATAAATTTGGTGTATCTGGATGATATATAATAGCATTTCCTACTAAACAAACAATACTCATATAATCGTCTACCTCAACTGTTGCAAAACGGTCTAACTCTTCTACTATTGCAGATAAATGCGTAGTATTATCTACTGTTAAAGACACAGCAATCTCAGATGTTGTAATCATATCTATAGCCGTTTCATAACGTTCAAAAATCTCGAATACTTTTTTTAAAAAACCATGAGCCAGCAACATTCTAGCAGATTTTATTTTTATGGCTGTAATACCATCTTTTGCTGCTATTGCTTTTATACCTTCTCCATGAATTTGATTTGTAATTAATGTACCGTGCGCTTTAGGAGCCATTGTGTTTTTTAAACGTACAGGAATATCTAATGCTCTAACAGGCATTACCGTTTGTGGATGTAATATTTTCGCTCCAAAATAAGCCAACTCTGCAGACTCATCGAAAGATAAATTAGAAATAGCATTAGTGTTATCTACAAAACGCGGATCGTTATTATGGAAACCATCAATATCTGTCCAGATTTGTACTTCTTCTGCATTAACTACAGCACCAATTATTGTTGCCGTATAATCGCTACCACCTCGTTGCAAATTACTTATGTCTCCTTCTGCATTTCGGCAAATAAAGCCTTGCGTAATATAAATATCTGCATTTGGAGTTTCGTCCATAATTCTATTTAAATTTTGCTGAATATAAAAATTATCAGGCTCATTAGTTTTATCAATTCGCATAAAATCTAAAACAGGCAATAATGCTGTTTTAATACCTTCTTGCATTAAATATTTACTAAATATATAAGTAGATAGTAGTTCGCCTTGAGCAACTATTTGGTTATATAATAAGTTATTATATTCCTTATTAACCAAGGACTCTAAAGTATTAAACACATCGTTTACATAAACAAAAACTGTTTTGTAAAACTGTTGATTTGTTATAAGGTTTTTAATAGTTGTATTATAACTATTTCTAAGATCGTTAACAACTATTAAAGCCTCATCTTTATTTTGGTTTTTTATATGCTCTGAAATTTTAACTAGCGCATTAGTGGTACCAGACATTGCAGATAATACTACTATTTTTCTTTGCTCATTATTAATAATTTCTTTTACATGAATCATATTCTCAATAGACCCAACAGATGTTCCTCCAAATTTTAATACTAACATTTCTATTTATTTTATTGTACGAAACTACCTCGCAAGCGTTAATTAAACATAAAAATGAAAAATATATACTACATTTGCACAAATTGTTAAATAATTAACAAAAATGAAAACTATTGCTACTTGTGTTGAAGAGATTTTAGTAACACAACCGTTTCTCGAGGAAGCATTATCACGAAGTATTATTAATTTTTCTGCCTTAGCAGAAGAATTACAAGCGCCTATTGGCGCTATGCTACGAAAACCAGTAAAAACAGGTGCTATAATGATGGCATTACGTCGCTATAATCCTCCTAAAGATTTAAGACATTCTAATCAGTTAAAATTAGTTTTAAAAAATTTAGGAGACATTACTGTGCGTTCAAATTTGGTTGATTTTACATTTAAAAATTCTAAAACTTTAATTAACAGTCACAGTAAGCTATTAGAAACCATAGATAGTAATATCTTTTATGGTTTCTCACGTGGTATTTACGAAAGTAATTTGGTGATTTCAGCTTCAGAAAAACAGAAAACACAAAATTATTTTAAAAATGAATTCATGATTGGGTTACAAGAAAATCTATCTGCAATAAGTATTCGTTTACCTGAAAATAATTCTAAAATTTCTGGGTTATACTACCAAATATTTAAACGCTTTGCTTGGGAAGGTATTTCGTTATACGAAGTAATTTCTACTACAAATGAATTTACAGTTTTAGTTGAAAACGAAAATGTAGAAAAAGCTTTTTCTGCTATAAAAAGGTTGAATAATTAATATTTAATTTATGAATAATAAAGAATTAATAGAAAAATTTTACACTGATTTTTCCAGTGGCAATGCAGAAGAAATGATTAGCTGTTACCATGAAGATGTACTATTTAAAGATCCTGCATTTGGAACATTAAAAGGAAACGATGTTTTTAATATGTGGAGAATGTTGCTCTCTAAAAAAAGTAATACTACCAAAATTACTTTTACAAACATAACAACAGAAGGAAATAAAGGCGCTGTTAACTGGACTGCAAAATATCTTTATGGCAATAAAAACAGAAAAGTAGTTAATAATATTACTGCAAATTTTACCTTTAAAAATGGCAAAATAATAAAACATATAGACACTTTTAATTTATGGAACTGGTCTAAACAAGCACTTGGTTTTACAGGATTATTATTAGGATGGACTCCTTTTATGAAAACTAAAATTCAAAAAACCACTAGAAAAAAATTAGATAATTTTATAAGTAAAAAATAAACAAAAAGCGAGCCTCTACAAGCTCGCTTTTTTACTTAAAAACTAATTATTAATTACTCCACTACTAAAGTATACTGTGGTGTTTTATTAAAAGGACAAAAATATTTATATGTGCCTTTTGTAAGTGTCACTTCTTTTGAAGATTGTGTTTCGCCATGCTTTACCATTTGTGTTACGTATGCATCTGCAATATGGTTTTTAGCATTGTTTCCATCTTTTCCTGCTTCTATTAAAACTAATCCTACTTCTGGTGCGGCATTTGTGTTTGTTACATTAAACACATAAGTTCCTTCCTTTAATGTTAAAGATTGTTGTGTAAATTCTCCTAATGTTTGTTCTAAGGCAACAGTTTTAACTGTTTTGTTCATTTTGTCTTGAGCTGTTGCTGTAATTGAGAATGCTACTAAAAAAATGGCGATAAATAAATTTTTCATGATTTTGTGTTTTACTTGTTTATTATATTAATTGTTTGTTATTGTGAATTTTCCTGCTTCTACATTTGGGAAATCTACTTCGGTTTCTGCAATGTGATTTACGTAGTTTGTTAGTGTGTTTGATACTACATTAAGCACTATTTCTAAAATGTCTCCATCGTTATAACCTGCTGCTTTTACGTCTTGTATTGCTTGTACAGAAACTTGTCCTCTGTTTTTTGTTACTGCTTGTGCAAATTGTAATCCTGCTTGCGTTTTTGTGTCTGCCGCAATTGCTTGTCTGCTTAATTCTGTTTGCTCTTCTGTTAAGCCATTCATTTTTCCTATTGCTGTGTGTGCAGATAAGCAATAATTACATGCGTTTTCTTCGGCAATTGCTAATGCTAATTGTTCTCTAAATTTGTTATTAAAGTTTCCACTAGCTGTTAATTCGCCTAAACTTAAGTAGGTTTGTAAGGTTGCTGGAGAGTTTCCAAATACTTTTATTAGGTTTGGTATAAAACCCAATTTGCTTTGTACTGCATTAAATAGTTCTTTAGATTTTCCTGTTGTAGTTTCTGGATTTAGTGTTTGAATTCTTGTGCTCATAATTTTTAATTTTTTATTAATTTGTTTTTTATTTCTATTTACAATCGCAAATTTTATTATCTGGTTGTGCTTCGTCGTATTCTTGAAATCCCCAACAATTTGGACATTGTGTGTTTTGTGCTTCGCTCATAATTTGTTTTGTTTTAATTACAATGCAAAGATGCGACGAGAAGATGCTTTTAAAAATGGACAAAAGTTCCTTATTCTTGGACTTACTTGTTTGTTTGGGTTTTTACAGAGTTTTGAACCTGTAATTATTGCGTGAAGGATGGAAATGGCATCCTTTTTTTTGCTGCTATATATGGCAAAAAAAAGATATAATGTACAGCCAGACCTTTATGGTCACGCCCAAAAAATTAATATTCTTTTTTAAATTGAAGTGGTGATTTTAATGTTGCTTTTTTAAAGAATCTGGTAAAATAGGCTGCATCATTAAAACCTAGTTTGTAGGCTATTTGTTTTACTGAATCGTTAGAGTAAATGAGTTGTCTTTTGGCTTCTAGGATAATTCTATTTTTAATAAAATCGCTAGGTGTTTGATTTCCTATTTTATTAAAATGCTTTGTTAGGGATTTTGGTGAAAGCCCTAACCTATTTGCATATTCTGTAACAGTATGAAGTGTTTTAAAGTTTTGTTCTACCAATATACTAAAGTCTTTGAAGAGCTTAGTTTCTTCGTCTTTTTTTATTGTTTGATGTTCTTTTTGTACACGAACGGCATGAATAATAAATTGTTTTAAATAGGTTTGAAGCATATCGTATTGTGCTGCTTCGGTAGTAGTAAACTCTTCTATTAAACCTTCTAATATTAATTGTAATTTTTGCGTATCTCTTTTACAAGGTTTTACAAAAGGCGTTTTGTAAACGTTATTAAATAGTACACCATTACAAGCAACCTCCTTATCATGTGTTTGAATACAATAAAAGTCACGAACAAATGTAATTTTATATGCTGTATTAATTTTTTCGGTATCTATAGAAAACACTTGTCCTGGAGAGAGAAAAAACAAAATATTATCTTGAAAATCATAACTTTCAAAATCTATATTATATGTGCCTTTTCCTTTTTGTATCCAATAAATACTATATGCATCTACCTGTTCTGGTTTATTAAAAACACAAGCTTTTTCAAACTGGACAACACTAAGTGAAAATATATTTTTATAAGCGTATTTTTTAATGTCTTGCTCTGCCATATTGCAAATATTAATTAGATATAGCTTTAGTCGTAAAAGTTTTAAAATTTAACAAAATAAACCCAATAAAAGCTGGCAAGACCCAACCTAAACTATGTTTTGCAAATGGAATAACATCTATAACACTACTTAATTCTTTAGATGGCGTTAAAAAGCCTAAAACATCTGGAATACTAAAAACAAATGTTAGCAAAACAACAATACGAAACACTAATTTTGATGCATATTTATCTGGAAGTGCATTTAGTAAAATAAGCACAATTGTTATTGGATAAATAAATAACAAAACGGGTAACGCTATTACTATAATAGAATTAAAATCTAATTGACCTATTATTACTCCAAAAACACTAGCAATTATAGCTGTTACTACATAAACTGTTTGCGAGTTATTAATTAAACCTTTAAAATAATCTGCAGTTCCTGTTACAATACCTACAGCAGTTGTAAAACATGCTAATGCTATTAATATACTTAAAACGGTATTACCAAAAGTTCCTAGTGCTTGTTTGGTAATACCTGTTAATAAATTTGCACGTTGCATATCGCTACTTAAAGCGCTATTTACATCTATTTCGGAGCCATAAAAAGCACCAACAGCAATTAATCCAGCATAAATAATAAACAGTGCTAATCCTGCTATAAGCCCAGCTTTTTTTATAAGATTTTTTTTCTCTTTAAAAGGAGCCTTTGTCTTTAAATTTATAGAGATTATTATTACGGCTCCCACTACTACAGCTCCTATAGCATCGAAAGTTTGATAACCTTCTAAAATACCACTTACAACAGGTGCTTTAAATTGAGTTGCATTTGTTACCATTTGAGTAGAGTACAAACCTATTCCTATAACTAAAAGTAACATTAACACTATAAAAGGTGTTAGGTATTTACCTATAAGGTCTAATATTTTTGATCTATTGAGTGCAAAAATTAACACCAAAACAAAATAGATACCACTTGTTAATAAAGGTGAAGTACCAAAATTGGGATGTATAGCTATTTCATGAGTAGCTGCAGCTGTTCTTGGAGATGGAATGGAAACAGCAATTACATATATTAAAACACAATATACCAAACTAAAAAAAGGTGATACTTTTTTACCAAAATCGTATAAAGTGCCTTGCAACTTAGCATGCGCATAAATACCAATTATTGGAATAGCAACTGCTGTTATTATAAAACCCAAAGTAACCCAAAACCAGTTTTCACCAGCATTATATCCTAAAAGTGGAGGCAACAATAAATTTCCTGCTCCAAAAAATAAAGAAAATAAAGCAAAACTAGTAACAAGTAAATTTTTAGTGTTTATCATTTATTTTTAAAAAATTAAGCATTGGCAATGCTCTTAATTATATTTGTCTAATATACTTTAAAAATGATTTTAGATTACAAAGGAATACCCGTTTTTTATTCGGACACAGGCAAAGGTCAAGTTGTTGTTTTGCTTCATGGTTTTTTAGAAGACAGCTCGATGTGGGACACATTAACACCTGTATTAGCTAAAAAAAACAGAGTAATTACAATAGATTTATTAGGACACGGCAAAACAGCATGTTTGGGTTACATACATACAATGGAAGATATGGCAAATGCTGTTTATTTTGTTTTAAAAACATTAAAACTTCGTAAATACATTTTTATAGGTCATTCTATGGGTGGTTATGTAGCTTTAGCTTTTGCAAAAAAACACTCAGAAAGCGTTAAAGGTTTATGTTTATTAAACTCTACATATCAAGAAGATAGTATTGAAAGAAAACAACTAAGAGCTCGCGCTAACAAAATGGTACAAAACAATTATGAAAATATGGTACGCATGAGTTTTGCCAATCTTTTTAGCGCCGAAAGTAAATTAAAATATAACGAAGCTTATAATGAAGCTTTAAAAACAGCACTTAAAACACCTATTCAAGGTTATATGTCTGCAAATGAAGGTATGCGGTTAAGAGAAGATTCTTCTACTTTTTTTACTGAAGCATCATTTAAAAAAATAGTATTATTAGGTAAAAAAGATACTATTCTTGATGTTGAAAACATTCTAAAATTTACTAAAAATCACAATATTGAAAGTTATATTTTTTCAGAAGGACATATGAGCCATATCGAAAACAAAATAGATTTTATTAAACAAATTGTGCTTTTTATCGAAAAAATATAACTTTTAAACGATGATATTAATTTTTTATATATATTTAACTGCCTATTAATCAAAGTTCAAAGTCAAAATCATCTTAAAAACTTAATTAACCATGTCTGTATTTTGTAATCTATTTGGCCATAAATACGAAGTTTCTAAAAAAGTAACGTATCACGTAAAAGAGTATAAATGTTGTAATTGTAATAAGCAATTAACTACTAATGGCAATGGACAATTAGTAGAGCTTACACCAAAATATCAAGAAATTAATTCTATTCTTTCTCGAATACACAATAAAAGGCAAGCAAGATTGCGTAGAGAAGAACTACATATTGCTTATAAAATGACATCTTAAATTTTAGCTATTAAAATTCTTCCAACCTTGTGCTTGCAACGGTATTTTTGTATCACCTCTAGTTACTAGATTTGCTCCAACACTTTCATCTGTTATATAACCTATAACAGTTAAATTAGGATTTGCTTTTATTTTTGGAAAATCTTTTTGAGAAATAGTCATTAATAACTCATAATCTTCACCTCCATTTAGCACAACAGTTGTACTATCTATATTAAATTCTTCGCAAGTAGAAATAACCTGAGGATCAAGTGGTAATTTATCTTCATATAAATCGCATCCTACCTTACTAGCTTTACAAATATGTAAAATTTCTGAAGAAAGACCATCGCTTACATCAATCATAGATGTTGGTTTTACATCTAAATCTTTAAGAAGTTTTACAATATCTTTTCTAGCTTCAGGTTTTAATTGACGCTCCATAATATAAGTATAAGCATCTAAATCTGGTTGGTTATTTGGGTTCACTTTAAACACTTCTTTTTCACGCTCCAAAACTTGAAGTCCCATATAAGCACCACCTAAATCTCCGGTTACAACAAGTAAATCGTTAGGTTTTGCACCTGTTCTATATACTGCATCTTCAGGATTTACTTCTCCAATAGCTGTAACAGAAATTAATAAACCAGAAGTTGAAGAGGTAGTATCTCCACCAACAACATCAATATTATATATTTTAGATGCTAAAGCAACACCTTCATATAAAGCTTCTAAAGCTTCTAAAGGAAATCTATTTGAAACTGCTATAGAAACTGTTACCTGAGTTGCTTGAGCATTCATAGCGTAAACATCAGATAAATTTACAATTACAGACTTATATCCTAAATGCTTTAAAGGAACATAGCTTAAATCGAAATGCACACCTTCTACCAACATATCTGTAGTTACTACAATTTGTTTATTACTAAACTCTAAAACTGCAGCATCATCTCCAATACTTTTTACTGTAGATGTGTGTTTAATTTCAAATTGTTTGGTTAAGTGATCTATAAGTCCAAATTCACCTAATTCACTTAATGGTGTACGTGCTTGATTTTTATCTTCTATCATAATGCAAAAATAAGAAGATGAATTAATAAGTAATGTAAAATTTACTTTGTTTTTTCTGCATAAAAAATAACACCCAAACTTTACAACCCTGTATTTTCATACTATAAACCAACATTTTATCTTTATTTTTCGTTAATTTCGCAAACCATCTTTAATTAAGATTAAGCCTCATGTTTAAAAATTACTTTTTATTTCTACTTGTTTTTACTTCTTATTCATTGCTTTCGAATGCCCAAACTCCTTGCGAATCTGGTATGGCAGATATTTATCCTTGTAATGATTATGATTTAATGTCTAGAATACCAATTTCCACACTTGCAACAACTTCTGGAAACCCAGAAGGTAGTGACATTTGGGGATGGACAGATCCATTAGACGGAAAAGAATATGCCATAGTTGCAACAACAAATAGTACGGCTTTTGTAGATATTACCAATCCTATTAATCCTGTATTTTTAGGACGTATAGAAACTGCAAATGGAAACAATTCGTTTTGGAGGGATGTTAAGGTATATAACAACCATGCTTTTATTGTTGCAGATAACGTTGGAAATCACGGTATGCAAATATTCGATTTAACAATTTTAAGAAATGGTGTTGATGCAGATCTAACCTATGATGGTAACCAAGTTTTAAGGTTTCAAGGAAATGGAGGAGAAGGAGAAATTACTATTGGTAGCTGCCACAACATTGTTATAAATGAATTTGAAGGTATTGCTTACTTAGTAGGTTGCGGTTCTGCAAATGGAGGAGGCCCAATTTTTGTAGATATTTCCAACCCATCAAATCCAAATGTTGTTGGAGATTATACTGCTGGTGGATATTCTCACGATGCACAAGTAGTTACATACACAGGTCCAGATACAGATTATTACGATCCTGCAAATGGCATAACTGGAAGACAAATTTATATAGGAAGTAATGGAAACTCGGATACTGTAGTAATTTTAGATGTTACTAACAAAAACAATATTATTCCAATAGGAACTTTCTCTTATCCTCAAATATCTTATGCTCATCAAGGTTGGTTTACAGACGATCAACGTTATTTTATTTTGGGAGATGAAACCGATGAACAATCTTTTGGGAACAATACACGTACTTTAATTTTCGATTTCCAAGATTTAGATGCTAATTTTAACAATCCTGCTTTAAATTTAATTAATGATTATTATGGACCAACTGCTGCTATAGACCATAATGGGTATGTTAACGGAAATAAATTTTATATGGCAAACTATAGAGCTGGTTTACGTGTTTTAGATGTACCAACATTAATATCGACTAATAATTCTAATGCCGAAATTGGTTATTTTGACACTTTTCCGTCAAGTAATAGCGCTAACTTTAATGGTGCATGGAGTGTTTACCCTTATTTTTCAAGTGGAAATATTATTATTAGCGATATAGAAAGTGGTCTATTTATAGTAAGAAAAAGTGGTACTTTAAATACACCTAATTTTAAATTACAAGAAAATTTTCATTTATCTCCAAATCCTACAACTTCGACTTCGACTTTAAAAGGTGATAAAAATAATATCATTAAATCTATTGAAATCTATACTATTCTTGGCCAAAAAGTATATAAAAGGAACAATATTAATAGTCAAGAATTCGTTTTACCCGTAAGCGATTATTCAGCAGGAGTTTATTTAATAAAAATTAACAATACAATTACCAAAAAACTGGTAATTGAATAATAAATCTAAAAATGAAAAACACTACATCATACATAATAGTTTGTCTTATTGTATTATTTACATTAAATAACTGTTCAAACGATGATACAGGTAATTCCATTATTCAAATTAGTGATGTAGACGGCGATGGAATACCAGATGCACAAGATAATTGTTTAAACACTCCTAATCCTGACCAAGAAGATACTAATAATAACGGTATAGGAGATGCTTGCGAATCTAGTATTACCGCTTTAACTCCTTGTGTAAATGGTATGGCAGGCATATATCCTTGTAATGGCATAGATTTGTTATCTGCTATAAGCGCAGAGATTTTAGGCGGAAGCGCAGGTATAAATGGCGCAGATATTTGGGGATGGACGGACCCAACTAATAACAATGAATACGCTATAATAGCTTTAACAAATAGTACTGCCTTTGTAGATGTTACAGATCCTGTAAATCCTCTTTTTTTAGGACGATTAAACACCAACGCTGGTACAAACGCTTGGAGAGACGTTAAAGTCTATAACAACCATGCTTTTATAGTTGCAGATAATGTTGGAAATCATGGTATGCAGGTTTTTGATCTAACTAGATTAAGAAATGTACCAAATGCTCCCGAAAGTTTTACTGCAGATACTGTTTATACAGGAGTTGGTAGCTGCCATAACATTGTTATTAACGAAAGTGAAGCTGTTGCCTATTTAGTAGGCTGTACTTCAACAAATGGCGGAGGTCCTATTTTTATAGACATTTCTAATCCTCTTAACCCAACTTTTTTAGGCGATTATTCAGCTGGAGGTTACTCTCACGACGCTCAAGTAGTTACATATAACGGGCCAGATTTAGATTATACTGGCAGACAAATATATGTTGGAAGCAATGGCAACACAGACAAAGTTGTTATACTTGATGTTACAGATAAAAATAATGTAATTCCAATTAGCGACTTTACATATCCACAAATAGATTACGCACATCAAGGTTGGTTTACAGACGATCATGCCTACTTTGTTTTAGGTGACGAGTTAGATGAAGATGAATTTGGATTCAACACAAAAACTTTAATCTTTAATTTAACAGATTTAGATAATCCATCATTATCATCAACTTATTTTGGACCAACAACTGCTATAGATCATAACGGTTATATTAAAGGAAACGAATTCTACCTTGCTAATTATAGAGCTGGTTTAAGAATATTAGATATTACTAATATTTCTGCATCATCAAATGCAATGGTAGAAACCGCATTTTTTGACACTTTTCCGGACAATGATAATGCAAATTTTAATGGTGTTTGGAGTGTGTACCCTTATTTTGAAAGTGGAAATATTATTGTTAGTGATATTGAAGGTGGATTATTTGTATTAAGAAAAAGTAATTAATTTTTAAATGAACTATAATAGAAACGTACTGTTTTATCTATCTCTTATTGCAATTACTATCATATCAATAAGCTGTAAAAACGATGATGGAGATATTGCTGTAATTACAGAAAATAATACTTCTGCTACCGGTCTAGTTACTGCTGTAAAAACATTTGGAGGCTCTATTAACGACAGTGCTCAAGAAATTGTAAGTACCAGCGACGGAGGTTATGCTGTTTTAGGCTTTACACAAAGCATGGATGGCGATATAATAGATAAACAACATGAAAGTTATAATTTTTGGGTTTTAAAGTTTAATCAAGATAATGAAATAGAATGGAATAAAACCTATGGTGGAACGGGCGATGATAAAGGAGAAGACATTATTCAAACCAATGATGGCGGTTATGCCATTTTAGGAGAAAGTTTTAGCAATAATGAAGATGTTTCTAGCAACAATGGTCAAAATGATTTTTGGTTTGCAAAGCTAGATGCTTCAGGAAATATTTTATGGCAAAAGTCTTTTGGATACCAAGGTGCAGATTACGGAATTTCAGTTATTCAAACTAACGATTCCGGCTACTTAATTACCGGAGTATTAGATGTTACAGCATCCAATGGAGAAGGTAATACAAAGCAAAATAATACAAATCATGCAGGAGGAGATTATTGGGCAATAAAATTAGATAATTCTGGTACTTTACAATGGAGTAAATACTATGGTGGCTTACTTTCCGATACACCACAAAATGTAGTACAAACAGAAGACAATGGCTATATTATGGTGGGAAGCTCAGATAGCGACGATACTGATATTTCTAACAATATTGGCTCTTATGATTTTTGGGTTGTTAAAATTTCTGAAACAGGCAATATTGAATGGGAAAAGTCTTTTGGAGGAGAAGAAATAGACGATGCCTGGTCTATAGTTAAGTCTGGCGATGGAAATTACTTAATAGCAGGAGACACTAGAAGTAATAACGTAGATATTTCTAATAATATTGGTGCGGCAGATTTATGGCTAATTAAAATTTCTCCTTCAGGCGAATTACTTTGGGAAAAAACCTTAGGAGGAACAAGTTTTGATGCCGCAAGAGATATTTCTGCAACACAAGATGGCGGATTTTTATTAGCCGGAAGCTCAAGAAGTAGCGACGGAGATGTTTCACAAAATAAAGGACAAAACGATGTTTGGGCACTTAAAATAAACAGTATTGGCAACATAGAGTGGGAAGCTACAATTGGAGGAACCAACATAGATTATGGTTATGGCATTACCGAATTAAACAATAAAAAAGTTGTTGTAGTTGGTGACACCTACAGTAACGATGAAGATATTACTGAAAATAAAGGATTCTCAGACTTACTAATTATTAACATTGATTAAAATGAAAAAAACATTCATCTTATTATTATCTACCTTTTTAATTTTTGCTTCTTGCGCAGAAGATAACGATGATAATTTAGTTGCTAATGCAAATGTAAATTTTACGTTTTCTCATACTTGGGATAATACAATAATAAATAATAACAATCTAACTACAGAAACAGTAGTAAATGCCAATGGTGAATCTATAAACATTACAAGATTAAGGTATCTTGTTTCAAGATTACAATTAACAAATACTGCTGGAGAAACGTATAGCTTTGATGGATATAAATTTACAGATTTAGAAGCACCAGACACTTATAATTTTACACCAATAAACAATACTATTCCAACTGGAACTTACACCTTAAAATTTGTTTGGGGATTTAATGAAGAGGATAATATTGACGGTGCTTATTTAGATTTAAATAGCGCTTCATGGAATTGGCCAACAATGTTAGGTGGTGGTTATCACTTTTTACAGTTTGATGGTATGTATAATGTAGACACCTCACCTAGCCCGTTTAATTTCCATAACGGAACCGCTCGTGTAGACACAGATAACTTCGAACAAAATTTTGCAATTATTGAATTAGAAACACCTATTGTAATAACAAATAATACTACAATAAATGTAAACATGAATATTGCAGAATTTTTTAGAAACCCAAACACGTGGGATTTAAATGTTTTAGACACACCATTAATGCCTAATTATACTGCTCAAAAAATGATGCAAGAAAATGTTTTAAGTGTATTTAGCATAACTAATGTTACACAGTAAACTAATTTATGAAAAATTGGTTCATATATATAATATTAATTATTTCTATTTCGGCTTGCTCTAAAGAGAGCGAACCAGATACAGAAACTTATGAGCCTACTCCACTTTCATTAAATATTCCTGAAATATTTAAAAACAACATTATCCCACCAGTAATACCAATTAACAATCAACTAACAGTTCAAGGTGTTGCATTAGGTAAAAAGTTATTTTATGATAAAAAACTTTCGGGAGACCAAACTATGGCTTGTGCCTCTTGTCATTCTCCACAACACGCATTTACAGACAATACATCTACAAGCGCTGGAATAGATGGCACTTTTGGAGACAGGAACTCTATGCCATTATTTAATTTAGCTTGGAATTATAACGAGCGCTTTACTTGGGATGGAGAAGAGCTAAGCCTAGAGCGTCAAGCATTAGAACCTGTTCAAAATCCTATAGAAATGCATAGTGATTGGGACAACGTAGTAGATAGACTGCAAAGCGATGCAGAGTATCCAGAATTATTTCGTTTAGCATTTAAAACCTCAATAATTACAAAAGAGCTCACTACCAAAGCTATAGCTCAATTTGAGCGCACACTTATTTCGGCAAATTCAAAATTCGATAAATTTTCATTAGGTCAAGCAATTCTTACACCTCAAGAACAAAATGGCTTAAATGTTTTTATGGACGAAGATAGAGGAGATTGCTTCCATTGTCATGGAAACCCAAATAATCCACTATGGACAGATAATTCTTTTCATAACAATGGCTTAGATGCCACATTTACAGATTTAGGTTTAGGAAGTGTTACTGGAGATGAAAACGATAATGGCAAATTTAGAAGCCCGTCGCTTAGAAACCTTGCCTATACAGCTCCTTATATGCATGATGGCAGATTTGAAACTTTAGACCAGGTTATAGAATTTTACAGCACAGGACTACAAGATTCTGAAACCATAGATCCGCTTATGAAAAAAGTAGAATTTGGTGGTGTTAATCTTTCAGAAGAAGACAAAGCAGATTTAAAAGCTTTTTTATTATCACTTTCAGACCCATCATTTCTTACCAACCCTGACTTTCAAGAGTAAGAAAACACAAAGAAAAAAGGCTATAAAAAACACCTATTTAACCATATGCTAATATAATGTTAGGTTGTATGGTAAACACAGACCAATATTGTATCTTTGCAACCTATTTAGATAATTCTATATAAGAATATGATTAAAGTTTCTGATACAGCTAAAAAGAAAGTCGTTGAACTCATGACAGATGACGGCTTTAATCCAAACGAACATTTTGTTCGTGTTGGTGTTAAAAGTGGAGGTTGCTCTGGTTTATCTTACGATTTAAAGTTTGATAAAATCAAGGAAGAAGATGATAAAGTTTTTGAAGATAATGATGTAAAAATCATAGTCGATAAAAAAAGCTTTTTATATCTTATTGGCACCACTTTAGAATACTCTGGAGGTTTAAACGGAACAGGTTTCGTGTTTAATAATCCAAACGCAAACCGTACCTGTGGTTGTGGAGAATCATTTTCATTATAAAAATTGAAAGAACGTATTATGTCGAAGTACACTGAAGACGATTTAAGAGAAGAATTAAAAACAAAGGAATACGAGTACGGTTTCTATACCGATATAGAATCTGAAACATTTCCTATTGGTTTAAACGAAGATATTGTTCGTGCTATTTCTAAGAAAAAAGAAGAGCCAGAGTGGATGACCGCATGGAGACTAGAAGCTTTTAGAGTTTGGGAATCTATGGAAGAACCAGATTGGGCAAATGTTAATTACACCAAACCAGATTTTCAAGCTATTGCTTATTATTCTGCTCCAAAGTCTATAGACCCAAACAAAACATTAGACGATGTAGATCCAGATTTACTAGCAATGTATAAAAAGTTAGGAATTTCTGTAGACGAACAAAAGAAAATGAACAATATTGCTATGGATATTGTTGTAGATTCTGTTTCAGTAGCAACAACCTTTAAAAAAACTCTCGCAGAAAAAGGTATTATTTTCATGCCAATTTCTGAAGCCATACAAGAACACCCAGAATTGGTTAAAAAATATATTGGTACAGTTGTTCCAACTAAAGACAATTTTTATGCAGCATTAAACTCTGCAGTATTTAGTGATGGTTCTTTCTGTTATATTCCAAAAGGCGTAAAATGCCCAATGGAATTGTCTACATATTTTAGAATTAACCAAGCAGGAACAGGACAATTTGAACGTACATTAGTAATTGCAGACGAAGGTAGTTATGTTTCTTACCTAGAAGGCTGTACAGCTCCTAGTCGTGATGAAAACCAATTACACGCTGCAGTTGTAGAGCTTATTGCGCTTGACGATGCAGAAATAAAATACTCAACAGTACAAAACTGGTTTCCAGGAAATGCAGAAGGAAAAGGTGGTGTTTATAACTTTGTAACCAAAAGAGGTTTATGCGAAAAAAATGCTAAAATCTCATGGACTCAAGTTGAAACAGGAAGTGCTGTAACATGGAAATATCCAAGTTGCGTTCTAAAAGGAGATAATTCTGTAGGTGAATTTTATTCTATTGCTGTAACAAATAATTATCAACAAGCAGATACAGGAACAAAAATGATTCATTTGGGAAAAAACACCAAATCAACCATTATTTCTAAAGGTATCTCAGCTGGAAAATCTCAAAATTCATATCGTGGATTAGTACAAGTAAGCTCTCGTGCAGAAAACGCACGTAACTTTAGCCAATGTGATAGTTTACTTATGGGTAACGAGTGTGGTGCACACACATTTCCATATATAGAAGCAAATAACAAAAGTGCTATGATAGAGCACGAAGCTACAACAAGTAAAATTGGTGAAGACCAAATTTTCTATTGTAACCAACGTGGAATCGATACCGAAAAGGCAATAGCATTAATTGTAAATGGCTTTAGTAAAGATGTATTAAACAAATTACCAATGGAATTTGCAGTAGAAGCACAAAAACTATTAGAAATTAGCCTTGAAGGTTCTGTAGGATAAAAATTACACCAAATAGCAAGTTGTTTTTAAATAAATAAAAATGAAAAAAATATTAACCTTACTGCTTATGTTTTCCATTTTTACAAATTGTAAAAATGATGCAAAAACAGAAACACCAATAGACGATACAAATAAAACAGTAGAACAAAATGATGGTTTAACCACATTAAATGGTGAATTTTCTTATTATGAAGACGCTGCAGTTTTACAAGTTGGAAACAGCGCTATATACGGTGTTGTATTAAATGAAAAAATGCACGAATTACATAAAATGGGTAAACCATTTAGAACAGAAGATACAGATGGTGTACTTGTTCAAGTTCGTGGTAAAATAATACCAAAACCAGAAGGTGAAGAAGGATGGCCATATAGTATTGATATTAAAGAAATTATTAGTGTTAAAGAACCATCTGTAAAAAAAGAAGTGATTAAAATTGGAAAATAAAACTATGTTACAAATAAATGATTTACACGCAAGTGTTGACGACAAATCTATTTTAAGAGGTATTAACCTTGAAGTAAAAGCAGGCGAAGTTCATGCAATTATGGGACCTAATGGTTCAGGTAAAAGTACTTTAGCTTCTGTAATAGCTGGAAAAGAAGAATACGAAGTCGAGAAAGGACAAATTGTTTTAAATGGAGAAGATTTAGAAGACTTAGCTGCCGAAGAACGTGCACACAAAGGTATTTTCTTATCATTTCAATATCCTGTAGAAATACCTGGAGTCTCTGTAACAAACTTTATAAAAACAGCAATAAACGAAACTCGTAAAGCAAAAGGCTTAGAAGATATGCCTGCAAAAGATATGCTTAAACTTATTCGTGAAAAATCCGAATTATTAGAAATAGATAGAAAATTCTTATCGCGTTCTTTAAACGAAGGTTTTTCTGGAGGAGAAAAGAAACGTAACGAAATTTTCCAAATGGCAATGCTAGAGCCAAAGTTAGCCATCTTAGACGAAACAGATTCTGGTTTAGATATTGATGCACTTCGTATTGTTGCCAATGGAGTAAACAAATTAAAATCTAAAGACAATGCTGTTGTAGTAATTACACATTACCAGCGTTTATTAGATTATATAGTTCCAGATTTTGTACATGTTTTATTAGATGGACGTATTGTTAAATCTGGAGGAAAAGAATTAGCGCACGAACTTGAAGAAAAAGGTTACGACTGGATTAAAGAAGAAGTGAACGCATAAAATAGTAAGCAGTAATCAACATCAGTAAATAGTTACTTACTAAAATTTGATTACCCATGTTTAATTATAAGTAGGCAGAAAACAGAAACAGTATACCAAAAAGTAAACTGAAGACTGAAAACTGAGTACTGAAGACTTAAAAATAATGAGTTTAAAAGAAAAATTAGTATCATCCTTTTTAGCATTCGAAAATGAAGTCGATGTTGATTCGCATATACACAATATTCGAAATGAAGCTATTAAAACATTTGAAGCCAAAGGTTTTCCATCAAAAAAAGAAGAAGCATGGAAGTACACATCGCTTAATAGTGTTTTAAAACACGATTATAGTGTATTCCCGAAGCAAGAGAATGCTATAGATTATAAAGACATAAAAAAGTATTTTATTCACGATATAGATACTTATAAAATTGTATTTATCGATGGAAAATATTCTTCTCATTTATCACAAGTAACACACGATGGTATAGATGTATGCTTAATGTCTGCTGCTTTAAATAAGCCAAAGTATAGGTTAGTTATCGAAAATTATTTTAATAAAATTGCAACTAAAGATAGCTTATCTTCACTAAACACAGCATTTTCTAACGAAGGAGCTTACATACATATTCCAAAAAACAAATTGGTAGAAAAACCAATTCAAATTATACACTTTTCTACAGGAAACGAGGCAGCATTATTGCTTCAACCTAGAAATTTAATTGTTGTAGACGAGAATTCTCATGTACAAATAATTGAGCGTCACCAAAGTTTAACAGATAATCCTGTTTTAACCAATAGTGTTACAGAAATTTTTGCTAATAAGCGTGCAATTGTAGATTACTACAAAATCCAAAACGATAATAAAAATGCTTCTTTAATAGATAGCACTTTTGTAAACCAAAAAGACCAAACTAACTGTTTTGTCCATACTTTTTCTTTTGGAGGTAAATTAACACGTAACAATCTTAACTTTTACCAAAATGGTGAACGTATGGACTCTACCATGAAAGGTATTACCATTATTGGAGATAAGCAACATGTAGACCACAACACATTAGTACATCATATTGAGCCAAATTGCGAAAGCCACCAAGATTATAAAGGTATTTTTGCAGACAGTGCAACTGGTGTTTTTAATGGTAAAGTAGTTGTTGAAAAAGAAGCACAAAAAACTAACGCATTCCAGTCTAATAATAATATTTTATTAAGCGATAAAGCATCGATAAACACAAAACCTCAATTAGAGATTTTTGCAGATGATGTTAAATGTTCTCACGGTTGTACCATTGGACAATTAGATGAAAGTGCATTGTTTTACATGAAACAACGTGGTATTCCAGAGAAAGAAGCAAGAGCTTTATTAATGTTTGCTTTTAGTAATAACGTTTTAAGTTCTGTAAAAATTCCAGAATTAAAACAACGTATTACTAAAATAATAGCAAACAAGTTAGGTGTTAATATTGGCTTCGATTTGTAGACTACAAAAAGCTTTATATTAGATAAAAAGCCTCAAACTTAATAAGTATTTGAGGCTTTTATATTTTAGTTCCTAGCGAGTTTATATTTTTGATAAAAATACATTGGTATTAAACCAAAATTTAAAAATATAAAACCAATGAAAACTATAATACCTCTATAAGGCCAAGTTAAAAATTCGAACATAGCTCCTATTCCTAAAGTAAAAAAGGTTAAAAAGCCAATAACATAAAATGATTTTTTCATACTAAAAGTTATTAAGAGAATTTGTAGCGTATTTTTTTATGTTTAGAGTAAAACAAAAGTGGTATTAATAGAAACGCAAATAGTAATATTGCAACAATTAACATTGCATTTGCATAAGGCCAATGCATTATCTTAAAAAGAAAACCAATTACCAGCAAGATAACCATTATTAAGCCTACTATAAACTTTAAGACATTAACAACTTTAGCTTTTTTAGAAAATTTTTGAAAATTAGTTTCTAATTGTAAGTTTTGAAAACTAGAATAACCACCAAATTTTTGTATTGCTTCTTTATATAATTCATTAAAATTATTAGACTCTCTACTTTCAATATAACTACAAATATGGTCTACTAAATCTTCTTTTAAATCTTGAGAATTAATACCATAAAGTTTTAAACTGTTTTCTATAAATCTTATATGTTCCTCTTCAATTTGCATTATACAATAGGTTTTGGGTTAAATATTAAATTTAATGTTGCTATAAAATTATTAATCTCTTCAGTCACTTCCTCTACAACTTTTTTTCCTTCAGGAGTTACTTTATAATACTTTCTTACTCGTTTACCAATAAATACTTTTTCAGTTTTTAATGTCCCTTTAGCTTCTAATTTATGTAAAATTGGATACAGTGCTCCTTCAGAAATATCAATCTTATTAAGAGTTATTTTTTTTACCTCCTGTGTTATTTCATAACCATACATTTGGTTACGCTCACTTATAAGCTTTAAAATAATAGGTTGCAACGTTCCTTTTGTTAATTCTTTACTATACATATTTCAAATATACATTTTATTTAAATGCATTTGCATAAAATTTAAATATTTTTATCATTTATATTTTTCTTTACACTTGTTTTTATCAAACAAACCTTAAATTTGTATTATGTTAGATTGGAAAAAAATAAGAGCAGATTTCCCAATACTTAATCGTAAAGTAAATGGTAAACCTTTGGTGTATTTTGACAATGCTGCAACCTCACAAACTCCACAACAAGTAATAGATGTTATTGTAGATTATTACAGTAATTATAATGCTAATATTCACAGAGGTGTGCATTCATTAAGTCAAGAAGCTACAGATAAATATGAAGCTGCAAGACACACTATTCAGCATCATTTTAATGCAAAACATGCTTACGAGATTATATTAACTTCTGGCACAACAGAAAGTATTAATTTAGTAGCTCATGGCTTTGCTTCACTTTTAGAAAAAGACGATGAAGTTATCGTATCGGCTTTAGAGCATCATAGTAATATTGTGCCTTGGCAAATGCTATGCGAAAAAACTGGAGCCCTTTTAAAAGTTATACCAATGAACCAAAATGGCGAGTTGGAAATGGATAGCTACTCTAAATTGCTTTCAAACAAAACAAAACTAGTATTTGTCAATCATATATCTAATGCATTAGGTACTATAAATCCTATCGAAAAAATTATAGAACAAGCGCATAATGTTGGTGCTGCAGTTTTAATAGATGGAGCACAATCTTGCCCACATGTAAAACCAGACGTGCAAGCATTAAATGTAGACTTTTACGTTGCTTCGGCACATAAAATGTGTGGTCCAACAGGTGTCGGCATGTTATACGGAAAAGAAGAATGGCTTAATAAACTACCGCCTTATCAAGGTGGCGGAGAAATGATAGACCAAGTAAGTTTTACAAAAACAACTTATGCAGGTTTACCGCATAAATTTGAAGCAGGAACGCCAAATATTTGCGGCGGTATAGCTTTTGGAGCTGCATTAAATTATATGAATGCTATTGGTTTTAATAATATTGCTGCTTACGAAAAAGAACTTTTAGATTATGGAACTAAAAGACTTTTAGAAATTGAAGGTTTAAAAATATATGGCACTTCAATAAACAAAACATCTGTTATTAGTTTTAACCTTAAAGGTATTCATCCATACGATGTTGGTACACTATTAGACAAAATGGGAATTGCCGTAAGAACAGGACACCACTGCGCACAACCAATTATGGATTATTATAAAATTCCAGGAACTATACGCGCTTCTTTTGCTTTTTACAACACTAAAGCAGAAATAGACACCTTAATAGAAGGTGTTAAAAAAGCAAAAATGATGTTGTCATAAATACTTTGGCTTCTTTTTTGTAATATTATACTATAAATAATTAACTATTATATTATGAAAACAATTACAATGTTACTCTTTGCTATTATATTAAATGCTTGTGGAGCCAGTAATAAAGCCACTACAAATTTAGTAGATAGTGACACAAATAAAACCCAACAAACATTAAATGGCACATTTAATGTTATAAATACAAACTCAAAAAATCTTACGATTACTTTTGATGAAACAACCAATCGTGTCTCTGGTTTTTCAGGATGCAATAATTTTTTTGGAAATTATACTTTAAATAAAAACAGTCTTGTTTTTAGCGGTTTAGGTTTAACTAGAAAAATGTGCGAAGAACAAAATAATTTAGCAGAACAACAGATGATAACTGCTTTAAACGAAACTACTAGTTTTGAAATTAAAGACAATAAAATCATATTTAAAAAAGCAGAAAAAGAACTACTTTCTGCTATAAAAAATACAGATGCCAAAATAATGCAAGACCATAATATTAGTATAGAATATAGTACTTCAACTAGAGCTGCGTCAAAAAAAATAACTTTAAAAGATAAAACAGTAAGTGTACAAAATAGAAACGACAATACACCTAAGACAACTAATTGTTCGAACGAGAATTGGGCTAAAGTAATGGCTATGGTTTCAAATTTAAATTTAAAAACTCTTACAACTTTAGAGCCTCCAAGCAAAGCTCACCAATACGATGGTGCTCCATTAGCATATTTTTCAATCACAAAAGATGGAGAAACATATAAAACTCCTGCTTTTGATGCCGGAAAACCTAATAAAGAAATTGAACCTTTAGTTAGTATGCTAGTAAATATTGGCAAATCTACAACAGAAAAGAACTAAAGAATTTAGTAAATTTGTAGTAGAAAAATTAACTTGATAAATGCAAAGTATTAAAGAGATACAAGACGAAATTATAGACGAGTTTTCAATGTTTGAAGATTGGGAGGAACGCTATCAATATATGATAGATTTAGGCAAAGACCTACCTTTAATTGATGAACAATTTAAAACCGAAGACAATATTATTAAAGGATGCCAAAGTAAAGTTTGGGTACATGCTGAATTAAAAAATAATGCATTGGAATTTACAGCAGATAGTGATGCTATAATTACAAAAGGTATTATTGCTATTTTAATTAGAGCATTCTCTAATCAACATCCAAAAGATATAATTGAAGCTAACACAGATTTTATAGACAAAATTGGTTTAAAAGAGCATTTGTCTCCAACAAGAGCAAATGGTTTGGTTAGCATGATAAAACAAATTAAAATGTATGCCATTGCGTACCAAACTCAATTAAGTTAAGTGGTTTTTTTATAAAAACAATTTTATAACAACAGAAAAACACATTAACAAAAAACAGTAAATTATGAGTGATACAACAATAGACACCACAGCATTAGGAGAAAAAATAGTTGCCGTTATAAAAACCATCTATGACCCAGAAATTCCTGTAGACATATACGAATTAGGTTTAATTTACGACGTTTTTGTAAACGAAGACTACGATGTTAAAATTTTAATGACATTAACAACACCTAATTGTCCAGTGGCAGAAACACTTCCTTTAGAAGTAGAAGAAAAAGTAAAATCAATTAAAGACGTTAATGATGCTGAAGTTGAAATTACCTTCGATCCACCATGGACTCAAGAATTAATGAGTGAAGAAGCTAAGTTGGAACTTGGTATGTTATAAATAATATTAAATGCCAAAACGTAAACTAACATCACTTAAAGACAATAAAAAAACGAGTTTAAAACAGTCTTTTAGTGCGCTGGTTTTCATTCCTAGATTTTTCAAAGAAATTTGGAAAACTAATAAAAAACTGTTTTTACTTTCTGCTTTTTGTAGGCTTATTGGTGCTCTTTTACCAGTTATTATACTTTGGATTGGTAAAATTATTATTGATGAAATTATCTTACAATCTAAAGCAGATGTTTCAGATTTAACACTACTCTGGACCTATGTTGCCGTAGAATTTGGATTAATTATTCTATCAGACTTAGTAAGTAGAGCCATTTCGCTAACAGATGGTTTATTAGGCGATTCTTATTCTATAGACTCTTCAGTAAGAATTATAAAAAAAACAAATCAAATAAACATAAGTCTTTTAGAAGACTCTGAGTTTTACGATAAATTAGAGCGCGCTAGAACACAAACAACTGGACGCGTTGGATTAATGTCTAACGCCTTAGGAGAAGTACAAAGCCTTATTTCTATACTCACCTTAGTTGCCGGATTAGTTTATTTTGAACCTTACTTAATTATTCTTTTAGTATTAAGCATTATACCATCGTTTATAAACGAAATATGGTTTAGCCAACAGCAGTATTCTTTAGCACGCGGTTGGACTGCAGAGCGTAGAGAACTCGATTACTTACGTTTTATTGGCGCTAACGATAAAACAGCAAAAGAAATAAAACTCTTTGGACTAACAGATTTTGTTGTTAATAGGTTTAAAAACCTCTCTCAAGAATATTACGATTTAAACAAAAAGCTCGCAGTAAAACGATCGGCTTTAGGTTTTTTATTTAATGTTTTAGGTACTTTAAGCTATTATGGTGCTTATGTATTTATTATTTATAGAGTAATTTCTGGAGCTATTACCTTAGGTGAATTAACTTTCCTATCAGGATCATTTAACAGGCTTACCAAAAATTTACAAGACTTCTTTTCAAAGTTTACAAGAATTACAGAAAGTGCTTTATACTTAAAAGATTATTTTGATTTTTTAGACATATCTATAGAACCTAACCATAAAGAAGATACTCCACTTCCAGAAACCATAAAAGAGGGATTCGAATTTAAAAACGTTAGGTTTGCCTATCCAGGATCAGATAACGAAATATTAAAAGGTATTAGTTTTACAATGAAAGCTGGCGAAAAACTAGCCTTTGTAGGACAAAATGGAGCAGGAAAAACAACCTTAACTAAACTTATATTACGTTTTTACGAACCAACCTCGGGAGAAATATTATTAGACGGTATTAATATTAATAGATTTAATAAAGCAGACTATCAAGAATATTTTGGTGTCATTTTTCAAGATTTCTTTAAATACGAGTTTACAGTTAAAGAAAACATTGCCATTGGTGATATAGATGAAATAGATAACCAAACTAAAATTGAAAACGCAGCAGCACTTAGTTTAGCCAACGAAGTAGTACAAGATTTAAAGTTTGGTTACAACCAACAATTAGGAAAACGTTTTGCAAAAGGACAAGAACTTTCTGGAGGTCAATGGCAAAAAGTAGCATTAGCAAGAGCCTACATGAAAGATGCTAAAGTCATGATATTAGATGAGCCAACCTCAGCACTAGATGCCAAAGCAGAAAGCGAAGTGTTTGACCGTTTTATTGGCTTAACACAAGGTAAAACAAGTATTATTATTTCTCATAGATTTAGTACCGTTAGGCAAGCCGATAGAATTTTAGTGCTCGAAGAAGGACGCGTACTAGAAATTGGAACGCACGAAGAATTAATGCAAAACAAATTATTGTACGCAGAATTATTTACACTACAAGCAGAAGGATACCAATAAATATTTAAATTTGTATTATGGCAGAAGAAATTATAAATCGCGTAGCAAACAGCAAATTAGTTGTTTTTGATCTTGAGGATTTTTATCCTGAAGGTAAACGCATTGTTTTTGATATTAAAGACTGGTTGTATGAAGGTTTTGTTTTACGTGAAAAAGATTTTCGTGAAAGCGTAAAAAATTACAATTGGTCGCAACACCAAGACCAATACGTAGCACTTACCTGCTCTACCGATGCTATTGTACCAGCTTGGGCATTTATGTTAATTACACTGCAACTTCAACCTTATACAAAAAAAACAGTTTTAGGTAATTTAGAAGCATTAGAAACAGAAATTTACCAAGAAATAATAGCCAATTTAGACACAGAAATTTATAAAGACAAACCTGTTATTATTAAAGGTTGCTCTAAAAAACCAGTACCAGATAGCGCATTAATTATGGTAAGTAACAAGTTAAAACCAGTTGTAAAATCCATACTATTTGGTGAAGCTTGCTCATCTGTGCCATTATTTAAACGTTAGTTGTCGTTTAAACCAATCACTTAATCTATATTTTACACTAAATAGTCGTTATAATTTTAGCAATTACTTCTAATTGCTATACTTTTGCAACATAAAATTTTAATATTCAAAATGAAAAAACTTTTATTATTATTAGCGTTATCTATTGGAACATTTTCAATTAACGCACAGACAAAAGAAGAGTTAAAAACTCAAAAAGCAGAAAAACAAGCTGAGGCAGACAAGTTTCAAGCCGAAGCGAATGCAATACAAGCACAAATAGATGCACTTCCAGGATGGAGAAAAGGTCTTTTTGGTACTGTAGGTGGTACTATTTCTAACTTTAGCAACTGGTACTCTCAAGGTACTCCAGATAATGCTTCTGGAAACATTGGTGTTTCTATTAATGGTTTTGCTAATTTAATTGAAGATAAATTTTTCTGGAGAAACTCTTTAACAACTAACTTAAATTGGGTTAAGTTAGACGATAAAAATGATCCTACAGATGATGACAATTTTAACCCAACTACAGATGTTTTTAACATTTCTTCTTTATACGGAAGAAACCTTACTAAAAACTTTGCTGTTTCTGGTTTAGCAGAATATAGAACAACATTATTAGACAACTTTAACGACCCAGGATACTTAGACGTTGGTGTTGGTGGAACTTGGACACCTTTAGAAAATTTAATTGTTGTTGTACACCCATTAAACTACAACTTTGTATTTGCAGATAATGACGCTATTTTTGATTCTTCTTTAGGCGCAAAAATTGTTGCAGATTATACAAGACAAATTGGTGCAATTAGCTTTAAGTCTAACTTATCTACTTTCCAGAGCTATAAAAGTGGAGACTTATCTAATGTAACTTGGACAAACTCATTTAGCTATACTTTATGGAAAATGATTGGTGTTGGTTTTGATTTTGGTTTAAGAAGCAACAAACAAGAAGCACTTAACTATGCATTAGGACAGTTTGATCCTTTAGCAATTCCTGCTCAAGCAGTTCCAACATTTGATAATGTAGATAACAAATTACAATCTTACTGGTTATTAGGTTTAAGCTATAACCTATAGATTATAAACTATAACATTTTTAAAAAACGCGTTTCTTTTAAGAAACGCGTTTTTTTGTATCTTTCTGTTTTTAAAACTTTTAAAATGAAAAAAGTACTTATATCATGTTTAATCCTAACTTTTTTTTCTTGTAAAAAAGAAGTAAAACAAACAGAAGTATTAAAAAAAAATTATGAAAAAATTGAACAACTACAATGGCTAGTTGGAAACTGGACTAATATTACTGAAAAAAAACAATCTTTCGAAAACTGGCAAAAAGCAAATGATAGTACTTTAAAAGCACATAGCTATACTATTGTAGAAAACGACACCGTTTTTGCAGAGCGCATTACACTACAACAAATTGATACCACAGTAGCTTTTACGGTTGTGGCTTATAATGAAAATGACAATAAGCCAGTAACTTTTATACTTAAACCTACTAATAGTAATATTTCTACTTTCGAAAATTTAAAACATGATTTTCCGTCAAAAATATCATATTCAAATCCAGTAAAAGATTCAATACATGCTTGGATTGAAGGTAAAATGGATAATGAACAAGTAAAAGTAGATTTCTTTTACAAAAGAGCAGAATAAAAAGAATTTATAAAAATCTAATGCTTTTTATTAAACTTACGCTCGCTTTTCTTTTTACCAAAAAGCCTTTTTAAGAAACCATCTCGCTTTTCATCTTCACAATTTAAAGCATCGATAACGCTAGCTGAAGGATTTTCGAAATTACTTTTTGTTATTGAATTATATTTTGAATCTAAATTTAATTTCTGATAAAATTTAGCAAAAATTGGTAGTGCAGAATTTGCGCCTTGACCTAATCCAGTAGTTTTAAAACCAATATTATAATTATCGTTACCAACCCAATTTACTGTTACTAAATTTGGTGTTATTCCTACAAACCAACCATCTTTATTATCTTGAGTTGTACCTGTTTTTCCTGCAATATTATTTTTAAGATTATAAGTAGAGCGAAGTCTTGCTGCGGTTCCAGAGTTTACTGTAGCTTTCATTATTTGTAGCATTACTTGTCTAGTATCATCGCTATAAGCTTTAGTTGTATTTTCTTCTGGTTTAAAAGACACTATTTCTACACCATTTTTATCTTCAATTTTAGTAATAAAATAAGGCTTAACTGGCTTACTATTATTTACATAACTAGCATAAGCACCAGCAAGTTCTTTTATATTAATTTCGGCCACACCTAACGCTAAAGATGGTTCTTTAGGTAGTTGTTTTGATATACCTAATTTTTTAGCTTGTTGTAACACATTGTCAATACCAACTTCATTTAAAACCTTAACTGCAATAGTGTTCATAGATTGACTTAAAGCTGTTTCTAAATTGTAGTTAATGTGTGGATCTTCGGCTTTATTTCCAGAATTGGTTGGTGTCCAGTTTTTATAATCTGTATAAGTAATGGCTTTTGGCGAAAAATAAGTACATGGCTTCATACCATTTTCTATAGCTGCGGTATACACAAAAGGTTTAAATGTTGAACCTACTTGACGCTCGCTTTGCGAAACATGATCGTATTTAAAAAATCTATAATCTGCACCGCCAACATAAGTTCTTACTGCTCCTGTTTTAGGATCTAAAGCTATCATACCTGTATTTAAAAACTTTAAGTAATGTTGTAAACTATCTATTGTAGATAATTGTGCTTTTGTAACACCATCCCAATTAAATAATTCTACTTCATGTTTTACAGAAAGTGAATCTATAATTTGATCATGATTTAAACCTGAAGCTTTATGTTTTTTATATTCTGGTAATGTTTTTAAAGCACTCTCAATTAACTTTTTATTAGTTTTCCAAGGTGCATTTTTACCGTAAGAAGCTTCGTAAGCTTGCTGCAATTTTGCTAAGTGAGATTGCATAGCTTCTTCTGCATACTCTTGCATTTGTTGGTCTAATGTGGTGTGTACTATTAAACCATCGTTATACAAATCGTAAGGTTCTCCGTTTGGCTTTTTATAATTGGCTAAAATGGTGCTTAATTCCTTTTTTAATTGTGCTCTAAAATAAGGTGCTAATCCTAAATCGTGATTAAAAGATTGGTAATCTAATTTTAAAGAGTCTTGTTTTGCTTTTTCTAATTCTGTTCCTTTTAAAAAATTGTATTTAAACATTTGCTGTAGTACAACATCTCGACGTTTTTGGCTGTTTTCTATATTTCGTCTAGGATTATAATAACTATTTGCTTTTAAACTTCCTATTAATGTTGCTGCTTGCGACACTGTTAAATTAGCTGTAGAAACATTAAAAAATTTACGCGATGCACTTTCTATACCATATGTATTATCTGGAAACGGTACTGTGTTAAGGTAAAGTGTTAGTATTTCTTTTTTGGTGTAAATTTTCTCTATTCGTTTTGCAACAATAGACTCTTTTATTTTATTAATTACTGTACTAAAAGCAAAGTGATTTTCTCTTCCAAATAAATTTTTTGCTAACTGTAATGTTATTGTACTGCCGCCACCAGACGATTGGTCTTGAAATAGAATAGTTTTAAAAAAAACACGTAATAAACTTACATTATCTACGCCATCATGCTCGTAAAACCTAACATCTTCTGTTGCTATTAAAGCATTTAGAAGGTGTTTAGGAAATTCTTGATATGTTAGTGGCTGCCTATCGTAAATGTAATATTTACCAATAAGTGTGCTGTCTTTATCTAAAATTTGGGTGGCTTCGGCTTGTTTTAAGTTTGTTAATTCTGCAGTATTTGGTAGCTTTCCAAAGGCTCCAAAATAGATGCTTAGGTAAAAAATAATGCCTAAAACTAGTACTATTACTCCTGCTAAAAGGCTTTTTTTTACCCATTTATTTTTTAGTAATGCTTTTATTTTTTGTTTTATCATGTATAATTATTACGTGAAAATAAGTTGCTTTATTTAGATACGGTATTATGGATTGTGTTGGTTGTAATTGTATTAAAAATAAAAGCACTTCTAATAGGAAGAAGTGCTTTTGTTTTTTGCGTTAAGGATAGTAGTGGCATCCTTTTTTTTGCTGCCATATATGGCAAAAAAAAGATATAACGGATAGCCTGACCTTTAGGTAACGCCCTTATTAATTTATTCTTCTTCTCCCATATTGTCATAATCATAATCTGGATACAGAAAATGATTGTATGGAAAACGTGTAACGTGTATATCTCTAACCTCATCGTAGACACGCTTTTTAAAGTCTTCTAAATTTTTCTTGTTTAATGCTGAGATAAATAAGGCGTTATCTTCGCCTACTCTACTCATCCATGTTTTTTTCCACTCGGCAAGGCTGTAATGCTCTTCGGTTCTTTCTGCTATTAAATCTGTATCATCAAAAGGTTTTGCTTTATAGGCATCAATTTTATTAAACACCATAATAGTAGGTTTATTACTACTGTCTATTTCTCCTAAAACTTTATTTACAGAAGCTATGTGTTCTTCAAAATTAGGGTGAGAAATATCTACTACATGTAATAATAAGTCTGCCTCGCGCACCTCATCTAACGTACTTTTAAAACTTTCTACTAATTGCGTTGGTAGTTTTCTTATAAAACCTACAGTGTCACTAAGGAGAAATGGTAGGTTTTGAATAACTACTTTTCTAACTGTAGTATCTAAAGTTGCAAAAAGCTTATTTTCTGCAAATACTTTACTTTTACTAATAGTATTCATCAAGGTTGATTTCCCAACATTAGTATAACCAACTAAAGCTACACGCACCATTTTACCTCTATTACCACGTTGCACAGACATTTGCTTATCTATAACCTTAATTTTATCTTTAAGTAAAGAGATACGGTCACGAACTATACGTCTATCTGTTTCAATTTCTGTTTCTCCAGGTCCACGCATTCCAATTCCACCTTTTTGTCTTTCGAGGTGAGTCCACATTCCTTTTAATCGTGGTAATAAATATTCGCATTGTGCTAATTCTACTTGAGTTCTTGCATAACTTGTTTGCGCTCGTTGTGCAAAAATATCGAGAATAAGGTTGGTTCTATCTAAAACTTTACATTCTAATATTTTACTAATATTTCGCTCTTGTGATGCAGATAATTCGTCATCAAAAATAGCAGTACCAATATTATTATCGTGAATATATTTTCTAACCTCCTCCATTTTACCAGTACCAATATAGGTTTTAGGATTTGGCATTTCCATTTTCTGGGTAAATCGTTTTTTAACATCTCCGCCTGCTGTGAATGTTAAAAATTCTAATTCATCTAAATATTCTTTAGATTTGTCTTCGTCTTGAATTTTAGTAACAACACCTATAATTACAGCGCTTTCTAGTTCTATATCTTTTTTTTCTAGCATAAATATTTTTAAAACACAAAGTTACATAAATGAAAGCAGAATAATTTTTCTATTTTTAACTCTATAAATTTTTTTAATTTGATACTAAACTTCTTTAAATCTAAAGAAAAACGCCACACTATAGCTTTTTATAACATTGAAAATCTTTTTGATGTTTATGATGATGAGCTAACTCGAGATAGTGATATGACTCCAAGTTCTGAAAAAAAATGGAGTATAAAACGCTATAAAAATAAACTTAGAAAAATAGGTTATGTAATTTCTAACATTGGAAAAGAGGATGTAAAAAGGCATCCTGCAATTGTTGGATTAGCCGAAGTTGAAAATGAAGCTGTTTTACAAGACTTAGTAAACTCTAAGCATTTAGAAGATTATAATTACAAATTTGTACATTACGACTCGCCAGATGAGCGTGGTATTGATGTAGCGCTATTATATGACGATACTGTATTTAACGTAGCCTATTCTAAAAGCTATAAATTAGAACTTATTGATGAATTTGGTGTAGAGGATTTAACTAGAGATATTTTACTAGTAAGTGGCTTGTTTGAAGGTTTAGAATTACATTTAATTGTAAATCACTGGCCTTCGAGAAGAACTGGAGATGTAGAAACAAAACACAAACGCTTAAAAGCCGCTAAAAAAGTAACAGAAATTATTGATGAGCTAAAACTAAAAAGCCCAAATGCTAAGGTTGTTATAATGGGAGACTTTAATGATGATCCTGAAAGTGAAAGCGTAAAAACTTTAGAAAAAAGTCATGGTCTTTTTAATCCAATGCGCACATTACTATCTTTAGATCGCGGTACAACTAGCCATAACCATAGATGGAATTTATTCGACCAGTTTTTAATTACACATAATTTTTTTGAACGCAAGAAAAATGCTCTTCGCTATGTTAAAGCAAATATTTTTGATGAAGATTATTTAAAAGAATATGATGGAAAATATAAAGGTTCTCCATATAGAACCTATGTTGGCAAACGCTATAAGGGTGGTTATAGCGACCATTTTCCTGTTTATTTAATTATGTCTAAAAAGTAAATAATTAAATTTAAGAACATAAAAAAAGAGCTAGTTTAAACTAGCTCTTTTTTATTGTATAATATGTTTTGCTTATTTAGCTAAAGCATAACGTCTCTCTACTTCGTTCCAGTTAATTACTTTAAAAAAAGCATCAATATAATCTGGTCTTCTGTTTTGGTAGTTTAAATAATAAGCGTGCTCCCAAACATCTAATCCTAAAATTGGTGTTCCTCCACAAGTTACACCTGGCATTAGTGGATTATCTTGGTTTGGAGTAGAGCAAACTTCTACTTTACCACCTTTATGTACACAAAGCCAAGCCCATCCAGAACCAAACTGTGTAGCCGCAGCTTTACTAAATGCATCTTTAAAAGCATCTACAGAATCAAAAGCAGCCTCAATAGCATCTTTTAATTCACCAGATAAACGTCCTTTATCTTCTGGATTCATTATTTCCCAAAATAATGAGTGGTTATAAAAACCTCCACCATTATTTCTAACTGCTTTATTATCCATATCAAGATTACTTAATATGTTCTCTATAGATTTCCCTTCTAAATCTGTACCTTCAATTGCAGCATTTAACTTAGTTGTATATCCATTATGATGTTTAGTGTGATGTATTTCCATTGTACGAGCGTCGATATTTGGTTCTAAAGCGTCGTATGCGTATCCTAATTTCGGTAATTCGAAAGCCATAATTTTATTTGTTTTTTGTTAATAATCTTTTGTATGTAAATTTAACACTTTAACAAATCAATTAAAAATTTAAGGCAAATTAACTCAGCTCTTTTAATAATACTTTAACAACATAGTTTAAATTGATTTATTTTCTTCTTAAAAAAAAGATATTTAAACAGTCTTGACAAGAAATGTTTTTATCTTGTAAACAAATTTAACTAATGTCTTCAAACTCCTCTTTTCAAGTATATAATGCTTCTGCTGGAAGCGGAAAAACCTTTACTCTAGTTAAAGAATATCTTAAAATTTTATTTTCAGCTTCTGGAAATTATCAGTTTAGAAATATTCTTTCCATAACGTTTACCAATAAAGCGGTTGGTGAAATGAAAGCACGTATTTTAGAAATGTTAAAACATTTTTCTGAAATTGAAAATTTAAAACAACCGCATCCAATGTTTACAGACATTGTTAACGATTTAAAATTGAAGCCTGAGGAACTTCAAGAAAAATCTGAAACAATATTAAACACAATCATGCATAATTATGCAGCGTTCGATATTGCAACTATAGATGGTTTTAACCACAGATTAATAAGAACTTTTGCTCACGATTTAAAATTACCTCTTAATTTTGAAGTAGAATTAGACACAGAATCCTTATTAAATGAAGCTGTAGACCGTTTAATTGCTAAAGCAGGAACAAATAAAGAATTAACTAAAATATTAATTGATTTTGCTATTGAAAAAGCAGACGACGATAAAAGTTGGGACGTTGCCTTAGACTTTAATAAAATTGCTAAATTATTAACTAAAGAAAGTGATTTAGAATTTGTAAAAACTTTAAATGACAAAAAATTAGAAGATTTTTCAATTTTGAAGAAAACATTGTTTTCTGAAATAAAAATAACTGAAAAAAAAATTATTGAGTCTGCCGATTTGGTACTTCAGCTTATAACAGATAATGGATTGGAGTATTCAGATTTTACAAGAAATACACTGCCTAATCATTTTATTAAAGTTAAAACTTTAAATTTCAATAGAATATATGACAATAAACTAGAAACCAACTTAGCCATAAATAAAGGTATTTATAATAAAAAATTAGACTTATCTAAATCATCTGTAATCGATAGAATATTACCAGAAATTGAAATACTTTTTCATATTATAAAAAAATCAGTATATCAGCATAAATTTTTAAAAGCATTTTACAAAAATCTAACGCCTCTTTCTGTTTTAACCTTTATTAACAAAGAGTTATTAGACATTAAAACTGAAGAAAATAAAATGCTAATTAGCGAATTTAACGCCATTATTAGTAAAGAAATAAAAGGACAACCAACACCTTTTATTTATGAGCGTATGGGTGAGAAATTTAAACATTATTTTATAGACGAATTTCAGGACACCTCGCAAATGCAATGGGAAAATTTAACACCGTTGATAGATAATACTTTATCTGGCGAAAATATTAAAGCAGAAAAAGGCACTGCTATGATTGTTGGTGATGCTAAACAAGCAATCTATAGATGGCGAGGCGGAAAAGCTGAGCAATTTATGGACCTATTTAACAAAAACGCTAAACCTTTTCATATTGAGCAAGACGTTAAAAACTTAGATTATAATTACAGAAGTCTAGAAACAATTGTAAATTTTAATAATAGTTTATTTAAACATATTTCTTCGCAAGCAACACTTAGTAAAGAAGATTATGCTAATTTGTATGCACAATCATACCAAAAACCATCTAAAAAAGAACAAGGTTATGTAAACTTAAGTTTTATAGACTTTAAAGATGAAGATGATGATAAGGACACTGTTTACACACAACATGTTCTCGACACTGTAAACTCTTGTCTAGAAAAAGGATATACCTTAAAGGACATTTGTATTCTTGTTAGAAAGAAAAAACATGGTATTGCTATTGCAGAATTTTTAAGTAGCGAAAATTTAAAAATTACATCTAGCGACACTATGTTAATTAATATTTCGCCAGAAGTACAGCTTATTAACAATGTTCTCACGGTTTTAATAAATCCAAACGATACAGAATGCAAAGTAAATATTTTAGATTTTTTAGCTGAAAAATTTAATGTAGAAGACAAACATGAGTTTTTTAAAAATCATTTATTTTTAGAATTAGACCTCTTTTTTAAAAGTTTTGAAGCGTTTAATATCTTTATAAACCCGAAAGAATTAATACAACAAGGCTTATTCGATTTAGCAGAAACAGTGGTTAGGGACTTCAATTTAGTAGAAACTTCTAACGCTCATGTTCAATTTTATTTAGATACCGTTTTAGAATACTCACAAAAAAACATATCAGATTTAAGTTCATTTTTAGAATATTTCAATTTAAAAAAAGACAAACTAAGTATCGTATCTCCTCAAGAACAAGATGCCATACAAATAATGACCATTCATAAATCTAAAGGTTTGGAATTTCCAGTTGTTATATTTCCTTATGCAGACATTAATATTTATGAAGATATTGAACCTAAAGAATGGTTTGCATTAAATCCTGAAAATTACAACGGTTTTAAATACGCTTTATTAAATTATAGTAAAGCCTTTGAAGATTACGGTGAGGAAGGCAATGCTATTTACACTAGACATCAAGCTGAATTGGAATTAGACAGTTTAAATTTATTATATGTTGCATTAACAAGACCAGTAGAACAACTATATATAATTGGCAAAAAAGATGTTAATGCAAAAGGAGATTTAAACTTAAAATCGTATTCAGGATTATTAATAGACTATTTAATGCATATTAATAAATGGAATGATAATGAAACCATTTATAGTTTTGGCTCACCCTTAAAACCCAAAACCATAAAAAAAGAACAAGATATAAAAACTATAGAGCAGCAAGAATTTATTTCTACAGCTAAAGAAGACCATAATATTAAAGTAATTGCCAATTCAGGTTACTTATGGGACACCAAACAAGAAGATGCATTAGAAAAAGGAAATTTAGTCCATGACATAATGGAACATATTAAAACTGAAAGCGATGTAGATTCTGCAATTAAAAATTTTGAAAACGATGGTATAATAGATAACACTCAGGCAAAACATTTAAAAGTTTCCATACTTAGCATTATAAATCATCCAGATTTAAAAAGTTATTTTTCTGGAAACAATACTGTTTATAACGAAAGAGACATTATTTCTAAAACAGGTAAATTATATAGGCCAGACAGACTAGTAATAAATAGTAAAAACGAAGTTATAATTATAGACTACAAAACAGGATTGCACAACCCTAAATATCAACATCAACTACAGGACTACCAAGATGTTTTAGAGGAAATGAATTTTAAAGTAACTAAAAAAATACTTCTTTACATTAATAAAAACATAACCATTAAAAGTTATAATTAATTCTTTATAACTTTGAAAAATCATCTAAAAAACTAAAAAAATGTACGGTAAAATACAACAACATTTACAACAAGAAATTCAAGACATTAAAGACAATGGTCTCTATAAAGAAGAACGTATAATAACTTCTCCACAAGGTGCCGAAATTACTTTAAATACAGGTGAAACTGTTTTAAATTTTTGTGCTAATAACTACTTAGGTTTATCTTCACATCCCGAAGTAATACAAGCTGCAAAAGATGCTATGGACACTCATGGATTTGGTATGAGTTCTGTTCGTTTTATATGTGGAACTCAAGACATACATAAAGAATTAGAGCAAAAAATAGCAGATTTTTACGGTACAGAAGACACTATTTTATATGCTGCAGCCTTCGATGCTAACGGTGGTGTTTTTGAGCCATTATTAGGTAAAGAAGACGCTATTATTTCAGACTCTTTAAATCATGCTTCCATTATAGATGGAGTTCGTTTATGTAAAGCAGCTCGTTATCGTTACCAAAATAACGATATGGCAGATTTAGAAAAACAACTTATTGCAGCTAACGAAAACGGAGCAAGACACAAAATAATAGTAACAGATGGTGTTTTCTCTATGGATGGATTAGTTGCGCCATTAGATAAAATATGTGATTTAGCAGATAAGTATGATGCATTAGTTATGATTGACGAGTGTCACGCCACAGGCTTTATAGGAGAAACAGGCATTGGAACATTAGAAGATAAAGATGTTTTAGGCAGAATCGATATAATTACAGGAACCTTAGGCAAAGCAATGGGAGGTGCAATGGGTGGATATACTACAGCTAAAAAAGAAGTTATCGATATTTTACGCCAGCGATCTAGACCATATTTATTTTCTAACTCATTAGCTCCCGCAATTGTTGGTGCGTCTATTAAAGTATTCGATATGCTTAAAAATGACACTTCGTTAAGAGACAAATTAGAAAAAAACACCAATTATTTTAAAGAAAAAATGAAAGCTGCTGGATTCGATATTATAGATGGAGACTCAGCAATAGTTCCAGTTATGCTTTACGATGCTAAATTGTCTCAAACAATGGCAAATATGTTATTAAATGAAGGAATTTACGTAATTGGCTTCTTTTTTCCTGTCGTTCCTAAAGAAAAAGCAAGAATTAGAGTTCAACTATCTGCAGCTCACGAAATAAGCCATTTAGATAAGGCTATAGAAGCTTTTATAAAGGTTGGAAAAACTCTTGAGGTTATTAAATAACCATTATTAATTTTAACATTTTAGTACAATAATCAATATTTTTATATATTTGTCTTTGTTAATAATGTTTAACAACTTATTTTTGCTTTTAATTAACACTTAAAAATTAAATTTTTGAATATGAAAAATCTTAGCAGATTATTATTCACTCTAGTACTTGTAGTAAGTTTTAGTAATGTGAATGCACAAGACCAAGACAATCCTTGGGCTATTAATTTTGGAATTAACGCAGTAGATTTCTACCCAACTAACGAAGGTTTCCCTTCTGCAGATGCTACATTCGACGAATTTTTTAACGTAGGAGATCATTGGAACGTTCTTCCATCTTTATCTACAATATCTGTATCTAAGTATATGGGTAACAACTTTTCTTTACAAGTTGGTGGTTCTATCAACAAAATAGAGAATTATGGAGACGCACCTGTAGGAGACTTAAATTACTATGCTTTAGATGGTAACGTAAGATATCACTTATCAAACTTAATTAATAGTGGAAGATTAGATCCAACTGTTGGAGTTGGTGGTGGTTATACTTGGGTTGAAGAAGGTCCTTATAACAACAATGGAATTAGTGGAAACAATAATAATGGTGCTGGAACTTTAAACGGTTCTTTAGGATTAACATACTGGTTTACAGATAACGTTGGTTTCTCTGTAGAGTCTAAGTACAAGCATTCTTTTGAAGATTATTTAGATACTCACTTCCAACATACTGCAGGATTTACTGTTAAGTTTGGAGGAACTGATACTGATGGTGACGGTATATTTGATAAAAACGATGCATGTCCAGAAGTTGCTGGTTTAGAAGCTTTCAACGGATGTCCTGATACTGATGGTGATGGAATCGAAGATTCTAAAGATTCTTGTCCTAACGAAGCTGGTTTAGCTGAGTTTAACGGATGTCCTGATACTGATGGTGACGGTGTTGTAGATGGTAGCGATGATTGTCCTACTGTTAAAGGTCTTAAGAGCTTAAATGGTTGTCCAGATGCTGATGCTGATGGTGTAACAGATGCTAAAGATAAATGTCCAAACGAAGCTGGTCCAGCTGCAAACAACGGATGCCCTTGGCCAGATACAGATGGAGATGGTATAACTGATAATGTTGACAAATGTCCTAAAGAAGTAGGTACTGCTGCTAACGATGGTTGTCCTGAAGTAGTTGTTCAACCAACTCAAGAAGTTATGGACAAATTAAATAGCTATGCTAGAACTATCTTATTCGATACAGGAAAATCAAGCTTCCAAAAATCAGCTTACTCTGCATTACAAGATATTACAGCTATTTTAAAAGAATACCCAGACTCTAACTTTACATTAGAAGGTCATACTGATAGTGTAGGAGCTAAATCTTCTAACCAATTATTATCTGAAAGAAGAGCTAACGCAGTAAGAGATTACTTAATTGCTAACGGTATCTCTAAAGATAGATTAACTGCTTACGGTTTTGGTGAAGATTACCCAGTAGATTCTAACGCTACAAGAAACGGTAGAGCTAACAACAGACGTACTGAGATTAAACTTAAAAAATAAGTTTCTCAATACTTTTAAATAAGTTATTAAAAACGCTTCGGTTATCCGAAGCGTTTTTTATTTTTATACAATGAAGAGTTTTATTTTCGATGTATTAGAAAGTCTTAAAGATAAAGGAGAAGATTTATCTACCCTTTACTTTATTTTACCCAGTAAACGTGCAGGAGTTTTTTTAAGGCAAGAACTATCTGCTGTTGTAAAAAAAACAATTTTCTCTCCTACTATTATTAGTATTGAAGAGTTTGTTGAAGAATTAGCAGAACTTACAACTATTAACAATACAGAGTTATTATTTGAGTTTTACAATACTTATTTAGCTTTAACTCCAAAACAAGAGCAAGAAAGCTTTGAAGTATTTTCTAAATGGGCGCAAATACTACTTCAAGACTTTAATGAAATTGACCGTTATCTTATACCACAAAACCAAATATTCGATTACTTAGCTGCAGTAAAAGAATTGGATCATTGGTCTGTAGGAAACGACAAAACAGAAGTTATAAAAAACTATTTAAAATTTTGGAACAAATTAAAACTCTACTATAAACATTACACCCAAAATTTAATTGCTAAAAAAACTGGCTACCAAGGCTTAATATACAGAGAAGCCGTTGAAAATATTCAAAATTACTGCACCTTAACAAAGCGTAAGCATATATTTTTAGGTTTTAATGCTTTAAATACTGCGGAAGAAACTATAATTCAAGAACTTTTAAAAAATAATTTAGCAGAGATATTTTGGGATATAGATGAAACCTTTATAGAAAACAAAATTCATGATGCAGGATTATTTACTAGAGCGCACAAGACCAAATGGAAACATTTTGAAAAACATCCTTTTAATTGGGTTACTAAACACTACAAAAACGATAAAAATATAGAGGTATTAGGTGTTCCAAAAAACATAGGACAAGCAAAAGCCATTGGCTCTATTTTAAAAAAATTAGAAACTAAAAATCCAAATTTAAAAAGTACTGCTGTAGTACTTGGTGATGAAAATTTATTAATTCCAATACTAAATTCTGTTCCAGAATCTATTTCTAAATTAAATATTACCATGGGCTTTCCATTAAGTTCCATACCATTAGCATCGCTATTCGAACAATTATTTAGTGTACACAAAAAAGCATCAGAAAAATATTATTATAAAGACATTATTGGTCTGCTATCTCATCAATTTATTAATCCCTTATTTTTAAACGGAACAATAAATACAGCCTCAATAGTAATAGATACTATAAAAAAAAATAACCTCGTATACTTAACTGTTTCAGAAATTAGACAATATGCTAAAAACAACGCTAGCCTTATAGAGCTTATTTTTAATCCTTGGAAAGATGATGCAAACAAAGCAATTGAAAATTGTTTTAAAATAATTAACAAGGTAAAAGAATACCTATCTACTAATAAGGAAGACAACTTAATATCTTTAGAATATTTATTTCGTTTTAACAAACTCTTTAACGAGCTTTTTAGGCTAAATAATACCTATAAACATATACAAGATATTTCTGCTCTATTTAGTATCTATACCGAACTTTTAAGCAGCGAAACATTAGACTTTAAAGGTGAGCCTTTACAAGGATTACAAGTAATGGGAATGTTAGAATCTCGTGTTCTTGATTTTGAAACCGTAATTATTTCGAGTGTAAATGAGGGCGTGTTACCATCAGGTAAAACAAATAACTCTTTTATTCCTTTTGATATTAAAATTGAAAATAAACTACCAACATATAAAGAGAAAGATGCTGTATACACCTATCATTTTTACAGGTTATTACAACGTGCAAAAAATATATTTATTCTCTACAACACTGAAGTTGATGTATTAACCGGTGGAGAAAAAAGTAGATTTATTAACCAATTAGAACTTGAAAATATTCATAAAATTAATCATAAAATTATTACTCCTAAAGTTCCAGGATTTAATAATAAACTAAAGGAAATAGTTAAAACAAAAACTGTAATAAATCAACTTAAAGAAGTTGCACAAAGAGGGTTTTCACCTTCATCTTTAACAAATTATATACGAAACCCATTAGACTTTTATTACCAGAGTTTATTAGGTATAAAAAATATAGAAGAAGTAGAAGAAACCGTAGCCGCAAATACCATGGGTACAGTTGTTCATGATACATTAGAAGCACTTTACAAGCCATATATTAATATGGAACTAAAGATTGAAGACATTAAAGATATGATGCCTAAAATAGAGTCTAATATTGAAATGTTCTTTAAAAAAACTTATGCTGAAGGCGATATGAGCAAAGGTAAAAACCTAATTATATTCGAAATTGCCAAACGCTATGTTCAAAATTTTTTAAATTTAGAAATAGAAGATTTAAAAGCAGGAAATACCATTAAAATTCTAGCTTTAGAACAAAAAACAGAGGTCCCATTAAATATTCCGGAATTAAATTTTAATGTTAAATTAAAAGGAACAGTAGACCGTGTAGATTTATATAATGGTATTACAAGAATTATAGATTATAAAACTGGTAAAGTAAACAACAATCAAGTATCTATAACAAATTGGGAAGACATAAATTTAGACTATAAAAAATACAGTAAAAGTTTTCAAATTTTAGCTTATGCTTATATGATGAACGCTTTAAAGCCTTTAGATTTTCCTGTTGAAGCAGGAATAATTTCTTTTAAAAACCTTAATTCTGGTTTTATAAAATTTACACAAAAAGGTGGCAAAAAAAACTCACTAATTACTCAAGAAAACTTAAATAGCTACTTTAATGAATTAAAAAAATTAATAATAGAGATATGTAATCCAGAAATTAATTTTGTTGAAAAAGAAGTATAATGATTAAAAAAAATCAAATTTTAAACAGAAACAATCAAAAACCAATTGTTTTTGACACTTTTTTTAATAAAACAGAAAAACAAAAACCTCTTGTAGTTTTTTGTCATGGTTATAAAGGTTTTAAAGATTGGGGATGCTGGAATTTAATGGCAGAGGCCTTTATGAATGCTAACCTATTTTTTGTAAAGTTCAACTTTTCGCATAATGGAGGAACTATAGAAAACCCAATAGATTTTCCAGATTTAAATGCATTTGCTGAAAATAATTACACTAAAGAATTAGACGATTTAGACGCTATATTAAATTATTTTTTAGCCAATGATTACGAATATAAAAATGAAATTAACATTAATAATATTGTAGTTATAGGTCATTCGCGAGGTGGTGGCATTGCCATAATTAAATCTGCTGAAGATGCCAGAATAAAAAAACTTATAACATTTGCAAGTGTAAGTGATTTTAGCAAAAGAACTTCTACCATTGGAGACTTAGAAGAATGGAAGAAACTAGGTGTAAAATATGTTTTAAACGGAAGGACAAAACAGCAAATGCCTCATAATTATCAGTTTTACAAAGACTTTAAAGCAAACGAGGAACGATTAAATATTGAAAAATCTGAAAAATCGCTACAAATAAAACACCTTATAATTCATGCTAAAAATGATAAGTCTATAAAGTACAATGAGGCAGAAATGTTACATAATTGGAGTAAACATAGCGAATTGTTTCCTATAGAAAACAGCGATCATGTTTTTAGTACTAAACATCCTTGGTTAAATAGTACAATGCCAAAAGAATTAAAACAAGTAGTAGATAAGAGTATTAATTTTATAAACAACTAAGCAATTTTTAATACACTGCTTTTATGCATATTTATTTTTCTAAATAACAATTCTCTATTAACAGGTTTTGTTATATAATCGTTCATCCCAACAGCAATAACTTTTTGTCTAGCAGTTTCTGTTGCGTCAGCAGTAACAGCAATAATTGGGATATCTTTAATAATGCTAAATGGAGGATTATTTCTAATAATGGTTGTAGTTTCATAACCATCCATAACTGGCATTTGTAAATCCATTAAAATAATATCGAATACATTATTTTTTAATAACTCTAAAGCTTCTTTTCCGTTTGCCGCTAGTTTAAAATCGGTTATAGATAATTTTGTAAGAATCTTTTTCATTATCATTTGGTTTAATTCATTATCCTCAACTATTAAAACTTTTAGTTCATTTCCTTTTGTTTTAACTTGAACAGGCTCTTTTATTGGTTGGCTTTCCTCTAATGTTTTAAAGTCGATTGAAATAGAAACCTTTGTTCCTCTTCCAAGTTCGCTATCAATATTAATTTCTCCTTCAAATAAACCTATTAAATGTTTAACAATACTTAACCCTAAACCTACACCACCAAATCGTCGCTTATTATTTAGTCGCATTTGTCCAAAACTATTAAACAAATGATTTTTTTTATCGACATCAATTCCAACACCAGTGTCTGAAATTTCAATTTTAAAATTGGTATTTCCGTTTGGTGTATTAGTTGTTATAACAGAACAGTTAATAGTACCATAACTAGTAAACTTAACCGCATTACTTAAAACATTATTTATAACCTGTACAAAACGTTCTGAATCGCCTAAAACGCTATAAGGAATAGATTCACTAACATTAATATTATATTTTAACCCTTTTTGCTCTGCCATACGTTGCCAATTATTACTAATCTGCTCTATAGCTTCTTTAGGATTAAAAGGATTGGGTCTTAACTGTAATTCTCTTTTTTCAATTTTTTCAAAATCTAAAATATCGTTTATATTACTTAGTAAGCTTAAAGAGGCATGCTTAATAATTTCAAAATTTTTCTGACTTTCATTATCTAACTTTTTATCCATTTCATCTGCAGCAATACCCATAATTGCATTAATTGGAGTACGTAACTCATGGCTAATATTAGACATAAAATAACTTTTAAGTTCGCTAATTTCTTCAGATTTATTAAGAGCATCAATTTGAGAAGATTCCTTTTCTAACCTCAAGTCTCTAATTAAATTAGTCATAGAAAGTGATAGAAATATTACTTCAAATGAAATACCAAATTTTGCACTGTTCATTGTAATAAAGTTATTAGGTAATAAACTTAAATTATTCATTACAAATCCCATTAAACCAATAACTAAGAAAAATATACCTATTGAAAAAAATGAATCTATTTTATAATTTTTATAACGTAAATAAAATAATGTTACAAGTATTAATATTAAACTTAATAAACCATTTACATTACTAATTGGGTAAACTAATTCCTTTGTCTTGTCGTTAATAAATAACAATAAACCTAATGCAATAACTACTACATAAAGTACTTTAAAAGCGTATTTTATTAGTTTAGTTCTAGACTTAACCTTTAAAAAATGCTCACAATATTTTAAAAGAAAAAAGTTAGAAAAAAGGGCTGCTATTAAAACTGCTCTATCGTTTAAATAACCTCCAAACGGCAGTAGATATTGAAAAATAATACCATCTAACGCTGTTTGCATTAAAGCAATAGAAAAAACATATATACTGTAATAAACAAATGTTTTATTAGATAAGCTTGTAAAGAAAAACAAATAAATTAATGAGGCTAAAAATAATAATCCATAAAAGAAACCTAAAAATAATTGTTCTGCATAGTTTACTTTCCAAAATTCATTTGGTGAATAAATAGTAAGAGGTAAATTTAAAGTTTCTCCATCGCTCTTTAAATGTATGTAAAACTTTTGTTCGCTATTCTTAGGTAAAATTATTTTAAAAATAGTTTTACGGTGTTTAACTTGCCTATCTTTAAATGGTATTGCATCTCCACTACTAAAATGTTTTATATCGTTATTATTTATTTGATATAGATTAGCAATATCTGTAACAGGTCTAGCTGTTTCTAAATAGTAAGTGTTTTCTTGATTAGTTGTATTTTCTAAACTAAAAGTTAACCAGTAATCGTCTGAAGAGAAGCCAACACTTTGGTTTTCGCTAGTTAGAGGATTATATACAATATCACTTTGGTTACTAATTATATCCTCAATAGTTAAATTTGGATTTTCAGCTTTAGCAAACAAAGCGTATTCGTAAAGTTTACCTTTACTTTCTATAGGATTAAATGGCGTGTTTTGAGCGAATAGCGCACTCGAAAACAAGCAAAAAATAAGTAATATTACTCGACACATTTTCCAGTTGATTTGGGTTAGTAATCAAAAAAATAAAGTGCAACTTATGTGTAGAGGGATTGTTAAAGCTGAACATGCTACGTACATACGTAGTCTAATATAAATTGGTTTTAAAAAATATGATTTATTTTAATATAAAACATATAATTAAATGTTTTTCTTACAGCAAAAGTAACAAATAATATTATTTTAAGTCTATTAAATATTAATACAGGACATTTTATAACCTTTTAAATAAATATTTTTAGTCTACCAAAGCACTATTTTTGTTGCAAATCTTCCGACATTAGCATGGTCATTAAATTAAGATTAATTTGAGTTCTAATATTAGTATTAAACACATTAACAAGCTTGCAATTCCTGCTCTTATAGCAGGTATATCAGAGCCTATATTGTCTTTAACAGATGCGGCAATTGTTGGAAATATAGAATTTAATGCTACAGAGTCTCTTGCTGCTGTTGGTATTGTATCTACTTTTTTATCTATGTTAATTTGGGTTTTTGGCCAAACACGTAGTGCAATTTCCTCTATTGTTTCTCAATATTTGGGAGCTAATAAATTAAATGAAATTAAAAATCTTCCTGCTCAGGCAATTTTTATAATTACATTGTTAAGTATAATAATTATTATTACAACCTATCCATTTGCAGAAGCTATATTTAAGCTTTACAATGCAGAAAATCTAATTTTAGAATATTCCATAGACTATTATAGAATTCGTGTTTTCGGATTTCCTTTTACTCTATTTACCATTGCTGTTTTTGGCACTTTTAGAGGCCTTCAAAACACTTTTTATCCAATGGTAATAGCAATAATTGGAGCAAGCTCTAATATTATATTAGACTATGCTTTAGTTTACGGTGTAGCTAATATCGTTCCTGCTATGCATATTCATGGAGCTGCTTATGCTAGCGTAATATCTCAATTGATAATGGCTGTACTTTCGGCTTTATATTTAATTAAAAAAACAAACATCCCTTTAATTGCTCGTTTACCTTTAAATAAAGAAATGAATCGTTTTTTATTAATGATTGGAAATTTAATTGTTAGAACTATAGCTTTAAACGTTACTTTATATTTTGCAACAAAATATGCCACGAGCTATGGTAAAGAATATATTGCAGCATACACAATAGCAATAAACATATGGTTTTTGGGTGCATTTTTAATAGATGGTTACGCAAGTGCAGGAAATATTCTTTCTGGTAAATTATTAGGCGCAAAAGCATATGGAAAACTTATTTCTTTAAGTAATCGATTAATAAAATATGGTATTCTAATTGGGTTATTTATGGCTGTATTGGGAGCGCTTTTTTATTATTCAATAGGTAATATTTTTATAAAGGAACCAGAAGTTTTAAAACAGTTTTATAGTATTTTTTGGATTGTATTAGCCATGCAACCTTTATGTGCGTTAGCTTTTATTTTTGATGGTATGTTTAAGGGTTTAGGCAAAATGGCAGATTTAAGAAATCTATTATTAATATCAACTTTTGCTGTTTTCCTACCTGCGTTATTTATTTTAGATTATTACAACTTTAAATTAAATGGTATTTTTATTGCCTTAACACTGTGGATTATAGCTCGCGGATTTCCTTTAATCATAAAATTTAGAAAAGAATTTTTACCACAATCACAAAAGAATTAACTTTGACGCGAGCCTTAGGCTTATTAAAAAAAATAACATGGAAATATTAAACTTTTTAGGAGGTAGTGGTTTTTTTGCAGTACTAGCCTTTATTATCATTATAATTTACGTTTATAATAGATATAAAAACCGCAGATAATGGGAAACATTCGAATAACTAAACTTTTTACTTTTGAAACAGGCCACGCACTTTACGGGTACGATGGAAAATGTAAAAACGTTCACGGTCACAGCTACAAACTGTCTGTTACTGTTTTTGGGCAGCCAATTTCCGATAATACAAATGTTAAGTTTGGGATGGTTATTGATTTTTCAGATTTAAAAAAAATAGTTAAAGAAGAGATTGTTGATGTATTCGATCATGCAACTGTTTTTAACAAAAACACACCACACGTTGATTTAGCAAGAGAACTACAAAACAGAGGTCATAACGTACTTTTAGTAGATTACCAACCAACAAGTGAAATGATGGTTATCGATTTTGCTAAAAAAATTAAAAAACGTTTACCAGAAAATATTCAATTACACTCGCTAAAATTACAAGAAACAGAGAGTTCTTATGCAGAGTGGTATGCGAGTGAAAATTAATTACTATGCAAATTCCAAAAGGAAAAAAAATATATTTTGCGTCAGATAATCATCTTGGTGCTCCAACAAAAGAGCAGTCTTTGCCTCGCGAACAAAAATTTGTAGCTTGGTTAGATGAAATAAAAAAAGATGCAGCAGTAATTTTCCTTTTAGGTGATTTGTTTGATATGTGGATGGAATACAAAACTGTTATTCCAAAAGGATTTACAAGAACACTTGGTAAGCTTGCCGAAATTAGTGATTCTGGAATCCCTATATATTATTTTGTTGGTAATCACGACTTATGGATGAATGGTTATTTTGAAGAAGAACTAAACATTCCTGTTTACCACAAACCACAAGAGTACACTTTCAATAATACCACGTTTTTTATTGGCCATGGAGATGGATTAGGTCCTGGAGACAAAGGTTATAAACGCATGAAAAAAGTGTTTACAAACCCAATATCTAAATGGTTATACAGATGGCTGCATCCAGATTTTGGTATGCGTATAGCACAGTATCTTTCGGTTAAAAACAAAATGATTTCTGGAGATGATGATGCTATATTTTTAGGTGAAGACAAAGAGTGGCTAGTACAATATTGTAAAAGAAAACTAGAAACCAAACACAGAGATTATTTTGTGTTTGGACATAGACATTTACCTTTAGATATCGCTCTTAACTCTAAATCTCGATATATAAATTTAGGAGACTGGATAAGTTATTACACTTATGGAGTGTTTGATGGTGAAACTATGGAATTAAAAGAATACTAGTTAAGCAAAGCTTTTAACGTTATTACATCAATTTTTCCATCAGGAAACAAATTTTGCTTTTCTTCAAAACTTTTTAAAGCTTCAGACGTTATATTTTTATATACACCATCTACAGAAATATCGAAACCTTTTTTTACTAAAAGCTTTTGCATTTCATATACAAAAACACTTTTTTCTCCAGAATACAACGGTTTTTGAGGTAACATACTAAGTATTTCTTTTTTAAAATCCTCTTCAGCTTTAGTTTTATTGTATTCTGCAATAGAAACACCTTCAGATTCAAAAAATTTAATATCGTTGTTGCTTAATCCTTTACTTTTTAAAGTTTTAGATTGCTCCAAAACAGCTTTAAAATAATTTAATTTAGCAATTTTTTTTCCATATTCGGCTACAGCTAAAACAGTTTCTTCATCATCATCTTCTGGACTTCTAACATCAATACCGTTTGCACTCCATTGCATTTGCATATAATTATTTGCTGCTTCTAAAGCATCATAATAATTATAAACTACTTCTTGATTGTAGTAATTTACATCTATTGTTTCAGATACCTTTAAATTTGCATTTTCTGGATGAAAACGTTGGTATTCTTTATATTCTGAATAAGCAAACATTAAAATAATAATAGCAATTATGAAGAAGAGTATTTTTTTCATTGGTGTCTAATATTAAAAGGTTTAAACAAATATAAGGGAATTTGGTTTTAATTGTTTGCTTCAAAATCTTTAGTTAAATCAAGTTTCCTAAAACTTGGAGATACAATAGCAGTTGTAACAACCGTAATTAGCGTCATACTTCCACCAAAAACAACGGCAGTAGCTGTACCCATAAGTTTTGCTGTTAATCCGCTTTCAAAAGCGCCTAACTCGTTAGAGCTACCAACAAACATTGAATTTACAGACGATACACGACCACGCATATTATCTGGTGTTTTAAGCTGAAGAATGGTTTGCCTAATAACCATAGAAACACCATCTGTTACACCACTAAAAAACAGTGCCACAACAGAAATCCAAAAGGTTGATGATAAACCAAAAACTACAATACAAACTCCAAAGCCAAAAATAGCTACTAGCAGTTTCATTCCGGCATTTTTACTTATTGGAATATATGCAGTAACTAACATGGTTAAAAAAGCACCAACCGATGGCGCGGCGACTAAAATACCAAAACCTTGCGGACCAACTTTTAAAATATCTTCGGCAAAAACAGCTAAAAGTGCCACTGCTCCACCAAATAAAACCGAAACCATATCTAGTGTTATAGCTCCTAAAATGGCTTTTGTTTTAAACACAAAGCTTACACCTTCTTTTAAACTTTGCATTACAGGTTCTCCAATTTTAGGATTTAATATTGGTTTTCTAGAAATTTGAAAAACCATAAATAATGCCGCCATAACCAAGGCAAAAACAATACATAATGAATAATGCACACCAATCCAACCAATAGAAAAACCAGCAAAGGCAACGCCTAAAACACGAGACATTTGCCAAGTAGAACTATTCCATGTTGCTGCATTTGGATATATTTTTTTAGGCACAATTAAAGCAACTAAAGAAAAAATAGTTGGACCAAAAAAGGAACGTAAAAAACCACCAAAAAACACTAAAGCATATATAGAATATAACAAACTGTCTTTAGACCAGCTTTGAGAAACAGTGTCTGACGTTAACCAAAACAAAGCAAAACTTATAATTGAAAATGCAGCTAAGCAAATAGCAAGTAAATTTCGTTTCTCGCGTTGGTCTACAATATGTCCTGCAAATAATGCCATTGTAAAAGCTGGAATAATTTCCATTAAACCTATAATACCAAGCGATAAAGGATCTTTAGTTAAAGCATAAACTTGCCATTCTATAACAATAAATTGCATAGACCAAGCAAAAACCAATAAAAAACGCATGATTAAAAAAAGGTTAAACTCTTTAAACCTAAGTGCTGCGTAAGGATCGTTTTTAGACATTAAAAATTTATAATTTTAAAAGTTACAAAAGTAAAGTAACACGTGCTTATATTTTATTTTTTTTCAATTAGTTTAAACTCAACGCGTCTGTTTTTTGCTCTATTATCTTCTGAAGAATTTTCTACTAATGGTTTAGAGCTACCAAAACCAAACCATTGTATTCTTTCTTTTTTTAAACCTTTATTAATTAAATAATTTGAAACAGATTGAGCACGTTGCAGTGATAACTCTTCATTACGGTTTAAAGTTCCAACATTATCTGTGTGGCCATAAATTTCTATATTAAGATGTTTATTTTCTTTTAAATGAATGTATAATTTATCTAATTCTTTTAATGAAGAACTTAATAATACAACTTTATCAAAATCGAATAAAACATTACTAAAAGCGTAAAGATTGTTTGCTAAAAAACCTTGTGTATCTAAAGGAGAAACTTTTATATTATCTATAAAATAATAAGATTCTATAGGAAGAAAATATTTTCCTATTTTAATTTTTTCTGTTGCTTCATTTGAATTAAAATTCCCAAAGCAAATATATTTTTCATTTCCTTTTGCTATAAAGTTTTTTTCTAATGTCACCCAGTTTTTCTTAGTAGTAAAATATGTGTCTTTTTTAAAAGATACCTCACTATAAATAACAGAGTCCTTTTTCAAGTTTTTTAAATCAATAAAAGATTTAGTTTTTATATTAATTGGATGCTCCAAAAAAACGGCTGATAATTGATTGATAGCAAAATTAGACTCATCTGCAAGACTTATCCTGATTTTTAAGGAATAACGTTTATTTTTTAATAAAGGTGTTTTTAACTCACCTTGAACATACTCTCTGTAATGTCTTACAGCACTGTATCTGTCTTCGTAATAAGTAACAATTCCTGCAAAACCATCACCATTTTGAGGGTTCTGAAAACCTCGCGGATTAAAACTGCCAAAAGTAGTATTACAATTATTATAATAATCACTAGTACCTTTATTTGCTGTAGTCCAGCTTAAAACATTATTATTAAACTCACTATAGTTTTTTGGGCATTTTTTATACTCTTCAAAACTTGGATTTATTACTAAATTTTGAGCATTAATTATTCCTAAGACCAAAACAAATAGTAACGTGATTTTTAATTTCATATTAGTTATAACGAAAAAATATAAATTATTCCTGTAAATCTCTCAACTTCAACTGCAAGCTCACATTGCCTTGCCACTCATTTTCATCTATAGAATAAACAGCTTTAAAATGGTTGTTGTTTTTAATTAAATTAAGTTTGTCTCCAAGACCAAAACCAATGCATACTATTGGGTTGCTATTGGGTTGCTTTACTGTTATTCGTAAATGTTTATTGTCTTCGCCAACGCATTTGCCATAACCAGTATCATGCAAATTGTCACTCATAAAAACAGGAGACATATTTCCTGGGCCAAAAGGTGCAAACTGACTTAATATTCTGTAGAATTTATCTGAAATATCGTTAAGTTCAATTTGTCTATCTATTGTAATTTCTGGAGTTAACAATCTTTTGTCTATTGTCGCTTGTACCACTTGTTCAAACTTTTGCTTAAAGGCTTCGTAGTTTTCTTCTTTAAGTGTTAAGCCTGCAGCGTATTTATGGCCACCAAACTGTTCTATATGTTCTGCACAAGCCTCTAAAGCATTGTAAACATCAAAGCCTTTTACAGAACGTGCCGATGCGGCTAATTTGTCGCCACTTTTAGTGAATACTAATGTTGGTCTATAATACGTTTCTATTAATCTACTAGCAACAATACCAATAACGCCTTTGTGCCAATCTGGCTGGTAAACAACAGAGGTTAAACGATCTTTTTCGTTATTGTCTTCTATTTGTTGTAATGCTTCTACTGTAATTTGTTTATCTGCTGCACGTCTATCAGTATTAAAATCTTCAATTTCTTGAGCATAAACTTGGGCTGTTTCTACATTAGTTTCGGTTAATAAATCTACAGCATATTGCCCATGTTTCATTCTACCTGCAGCATTTATTCTTGGTGCAATTACAAACACAACATCTGTAATGGTAAGTGTTTCTTTTTTTATTTGATTTATTATCGCCTTAAAACCAGCTCTTGGAGCACTATTTATAACTTGCAAACCAAAGTAAGCTAATATCCTATTTTCTCCTGTAATAGGTACAATATCTGCACCAATGGCTGTAGCAACCAAGTCTAAATACTCTTTTAAATCTTCAACGTTTTTTCCTTTTTTTGAAGCTAATGCTTGTATAAGTTTAAAACCTACACCGCAACCGCACAATTCTTTGTAAGGATAATTACAATCGGTTTGTTTTGGGTCTAAAACGGCTACTGCATTTGGTACGTTTTCTCCAGGTCTGTGGTGATCGCAAATAATAAAATCTATGTTTTTTTCTTCCGCGTAAGCGATTTTATCTATCGCTTTTATACCACAATCTAAGGCTATAATTAATGTAAAATTATTGTCTTCGGCAAAATCAATACCTTGAAAAGAAATGCCGTAACCTTCGTTATAACGGTCTGGAATATATGTCGCTACATTTGGATATTCACTTTTTAAATATGATGACATAAGTGATACGGCAGTTGTACCATCTACATCGTAATCACCATACACTAAAATATTTTCGTTGTTTTCTATTGCTTTTTCAATACGCTCGACCGCTTTTTGCATATCCTTCATTAAAAAAGGATTGTGCAAATCTTTTAAATTAGGCCTAAAAAAATCTTTTGCTTGCTCGTAGGTTTCAATACCGCGTTGTGCTAAAAGTGAAGCAACAGGTTCTTCTACTTGTAACGCATGTTGTAAAAATTGTACAGTTTCTTGATTTGGTTTAGGTTTTAAAGTCCAACGCATTAAAAATATGATGTTTAGGTTTTAAGCAGTATCGCTATTGTAAACAATTTATTAAATTGAATGGTAATGAATTTTAGTTTTTACTGTTGCAAATTGCCTAAACATTTCCATAACACCGCAATATTTTTCAATAGATAAATCTACAGCCTTTTTTATTTTTTTTTCGTTTAAATCTTTACCATAAAAATGATAATCTACAGTTACTGTATGGTATGTTTTTGGGTGTTCCTCTGTTAGTTCTCCAGAAACTTCAATGTTGAAATCTGAAAACTCTGTTTTCATTTTTTCGGCAACAGAAACAACATCTAAACCAGAACATGCTGCTAAAGACGATAACATTGCTGCCTTAGGTCTTAATGGTTTGTAAGGATCGTTTTCCTCTTCTGTTACACCTAAGTTAAAGTTAAATCCACTTGGGTTATCGCTTTCAAAAATCATTTTTTCTTTCCAAACAGTTGTTACTTTATCTGCCATAATTGAATATTTTTTTGTTAATTTAGATACTTTCAAAAATACTATTAAAAAACAAATATATGCCATTAGTTACACCATTAGATGCTGAATACGACTTAGAAACTAAAAAACTAGCAGAGTTCTTTAATGAAACTTTAGGCTTTTGTCCTAACTCTGTGCTAACCATGCAACGTAGACCTGCTATTTCTAAAGCATTTATAAATTTAAATAAAGCTGTAATGGCAAATGAAGGTCGTGTAACCTCAGCCTTAAAACGTATGATTGCATGGGTTTCTAGTAATGCTACTGGTTGCCGTTATTGCCAAGCACATGCTATTAGAGCAGCAGAGCGTTACGGTGCAGAACAAGAACAGTTAGACAATATTTGGGAGTATAGAACGCATCCTGCTTTTAACGAGGCTGAGCGTGCTGCCTTAGATTTTTCTTTAGCTGCTTCGCAAGTACCAAATGCAGTTAATGCTGATATAAAAGAACGTTTACATACACATTGGACCGAAGGTGAAATTGTAGAAATGCTTGGTGTAATTTCTTTATTTGGATACTTAAACCGTTGGAACGATTCTATGGGAACAACACTTGAAGGTGATGCTATTGATAGCGGGAATCAATACTTAGGAAAACATGGTTTTGAGGTTGGAAAGCATGTTTAATTAATGTTGCACTTAAAAACAAAAAGCCCTTAAAATAATTATTTTAAGGGCTTTTTGTTTTATAATATTAATTTCTACAACTCCAAACCATCAGGTATATCATCTGTTGGAGTATCGTTATCTCCATCTGGATTATCGGCTTGATATTTATCGCAATCTACTTCAATAGATAAGTCTTTTGGTTTCTCAAAATTTCCTTTTGAAACTTCAAGCGATTCATCTTCGTAACAACTTTTCATGTACATTCCCCAAATTGGTAATGCCATTGCTGCGCCTTGACCGTAGGTAATACTTTTAAAGTGAGCAGCTCTATCTTCTGCACCAACCCAAACTCCCGTTACTAAGTTAGGTACCATACCCATAAACCAACCATCACTTTGGTTTTGTGTAGTTCCTGTTTTTCCTGCAATTGGATTATTTAATTCGTAAGGATAACCTGTTATAATCTCCTTATAGACCGTTTGGTTTCCTCTCCACTTACCTCTTAATCTACTTCCAGATCCAGATTGTACTACACCTTCCATTAACTTAACGGTTACATAAGCAGATTCTGCACTTAAAACATCTCTAGTTTCTGGTGTAAATTGAAATAGAACAGTTCCGTTTTTATCTTCTATACGCTCAATCATTACAGGTTTTGTATACACACCTTGATTTGCAAAAGCAGAGTATGCTCCAACCATTTCGTAAACACTAATATCTGGTGTTCCTAGTGCAATAGAAGGCACCTCTGGAATCTCTGAAGTTACACCTAAACGTCTTGCTAAATCTGCTACTGGTTGCGGCCCAACTTTATCCATTAACCTTGCTGTAACGGTGTTTACAGAATTTGCTAAAGCATCTTTAAGCGTTTTATCTCCTCCATAATCTCCTCCATCGTTACTTGGCGACCAAGGTTCTGGATTACCATATTTATTGGCTTCAATAGTTATTTGAGATAGTGGTAATTTATCGCAAGGCGACATGTGTAATTGGTCTATTGCAGTAGCGTAAACAAACGGTTTAAAAGTTGAACCTACCTGACGTTTACCTTGTTTAACCATATCGAATTGAAAGTGTCTATAATTCATACCACCAACCCACGCTTTTACATGACCTGTTTGCGGATCCATACTCATCATTCCTGTACGTAAAAACGACTTGTAATAACGCATTGAATCTATTGGTTTCATAATGGTATCCACTTCGCTAGCTTTACCGTTTTCCCATTTAAATACAGTCATTTTTGTAGGTACTTGAAAAGAAGCTTCAATTTCTTTATTACTTTTACCTTGGTTTTTTAAAATTCTCCAACGCTCTCCACGACGCATCGCTTTTGTCATTAAATCTTTTTCTTCTTCTTTAGTAAGGTCTAAAAATGGAGCTGTTGGGTTTCTTTCTGGTGTATTTTGATTAAAAAATTCTGCTTGTAATCTTGGCATATGCCTGCCTACTGCTTCTTCTGCATATTTTTGCATACGAGAGTCTATAGTAACAAAGACTTTTAAACCATCGCTATTAATATTATATTTAGTTCCATCTGGCTTTCTATTTGCTTTGTCGTTTGCCCAATCTTTCATGAAAGCTCTTAAATATTCTCTAAAATAAGTGGCTGTACCATCTCTATGAGATTGTGGAGAATATTTTAAATCTAATTCTGTTTTTTGAAGTGAATCTTTCGTTGCTTCAGAAATGTAGCCATATTTCTCCATTTGGGATAATACAACATTTCTTCTATTTTTTACACCTACTGGATTACGATTTGGTCTTGGATTGTATAAAGAAGGATTCTTTAACATTCCAACAATCATGGCTGATTCTTTAACACTTAAATCTTGTGGTTCTTTATCGAAATAAATATTTGATGCAGAACGAATACCATCTGCATTATTATTAAAATCTACAATGTTTAAATACATTGCAATAATTTCTTCTTTAGTATATTGTCTTTCAAGTCGAATAGCAATAATCCATTCTTTTGCTTTTTGAAGGACACGCATAACAATATTTCTTGAGCCTTCTCCATGAAACAAGTTTTTTGCTAATTGTTGAGAAATTGTACTAGCTCCACCACTTCCAGGTTTTAAAATAGCTCTTAACGTTCCTCTTCCATCAATTCCAGAATGCTCGTAATATCTTGCATCTTCTGTAGCTACTAAAGCTTCTACTAAGTTTTTAGGAAGTTCATCGTATTTTACTGGAGTTCTATTATCGTCAAAATAAAATTTCCCTATTGTTTTACCATCGCTAGAAATAATTTCTGTAGCTAAATTTGTTTTTGGGTTTTCTAATACCGTATGGTCTGGCATTTCTCCAAAAACACTCCAAGAAGCTAATAAAAATAGTAGTGTGAAAGATAATATACCTCCTAAAAAAAGCATCCAAAACCAACGCACGTATTTTTCGAAACCTTGATGCTCTTGTTTATCTTTTGTTGTTGTCTTTGCCATTTATAAATAAGTGCCTAATATTTAATATTTTAATTTATTTCTACAGTAATTAACAAAGCTAAATTATGCTGCAAAAATTATATTTATTCTGTTTTTTCTATTCTAAAGCCAATATCTGTAATACCTTCTAAATTAGCGATACCATTAACTTCTCCATTTTCACGCATAGCGTGATTTATATTTACTGTATACTCTCCGGTTTCGTTAAAAATAACACCTTCTTTATACCATAATTTATTTTCTTTTATGCTTGACAAACCTGTTCCTAAAAATTCTCCATTAGGTTTTGCCATTTTATATTCTAAAGTATCCACAATACTTTTTCCATGAGGAAAATTCATTTCCACAATTAAAAATATATTACTGTATTTGTAGGCATTAGTATTACGTAAATTTACAAATAGATTATATGCTTTTGTTGAGTCTGGTGGATTTACTTTAAAGCTTACAGTATTATCTTTATTCCAAACTTCTGGAACTGTTTCATAATCATCGAATACACTTTTGGAATCGCAAGACCACAAAAATAAGCTTAAAAATAAAAAAAAGTAAAACGTTTTATTTTGCATTCTTGGTATTGTTTTGAGACTTTCCTTGTGGCCTTGGCCTAGATTTTGGTTTTGGTTTTGGCTTATTGGTTTTTTTATTTTGAGGCCTTTTATTAGTATTATTGTTTGGGTTTGTATTTGAATTGTTTTTTTTATTACGGTTTCTGTTCTTGTTATTTCTACGTTTTTTATTGCCTTTTGGACTATCGAAACGTGTTAAACTATCTTGCCCTACTACATTTTCGAACTCAACTTTAGCCTCTTCTATTAACTCTGATGCGTATTCTTCTAAGCTAGCAATTTTTTGTTTTTTCTTATTTAACTCTATAATTTCTCTAGCTTGATCTGTTGTTATTTTATGCCAGTTCATCCACTCTCCTTCGTAGGCATACCACATGTATCCTTGAAAAATATCTGTTTTCTGGCAAACTGCGGTGCCTTTTTCTGTATATAATTTTGTGTCTGTTTTTGGAAATGCTTTTAAGGCATCTTGATATGAATCTAATTCGTAGTTTAAACAGCATTTTAATTTACCACATTGCCCTGCTAATTTTTGCGGATTTAAGGATAATTGTTGATATCGAGCTGCGCTTGTGCTTACAGATCTAAAATCTGTTAACCATGTAGAACAACATAACTCACGACCACAAGAACCAATTCCGCCAAGTCTTGAGGCTTCTTGCCTGAAACCTACTTGTTTCATTTCTATTCGTGTTCTAAACTCTCTTGCAAAAACCTTAATAAGTTCTCTAAAATCTACTCGTTCTTCGGCAGTATAATAAAAAGTTGCTTTACTTGCATCGCCTTGAAACTCAATGTCTGAAATCTTCATTTGAAGCTTTAAGTCAATAGCAAACTGTCTAGCTCGAACCTTCATAGGTTCTTCTTTATCGCGTGCATCGCTCCAAATATCGATATCTTTTTGTGATGCTTTTCTATATATTTTTAAAACATCTTCTGGCTTCTCTTTTATTTTTTTGCGTTTCATTTGAACGCGTACTAATTCACCTGTTAAGGTTACCATTCCAATATCATGACCTGCTTGTGCTTGTGTTGCAACAATATCTCCAATTGCTAAAGTTAAATTTTCTGTGTTTTTATAGTAATGTTTTCTTCCGTTTTTAAAACGAACCTCAACAAAATCGAAAGGTTTTTCTCCGTTAGGAACAGACATATTTGCTAACCAATCGAAAACGGTTAGTTTATTACAGCTGTCTGTACCACAAGTACCGTTATTTTTGCAGCCCTTAGGTGAGCCGTCTTTAGTTGTACAACTTGTGCAAGCCATATTTGTATTTATATATTGATTCTGAACATATTATACTTAATTACAAGGTTCTAACATGAATTCAGAAGACGATTAATATTCTTTTATTTTAACTGAAGTAAACTCTTTTCAGCTTTATATAAAAGCTAACGGTAAAGATAAGATTATTATTATGACCTAAAAAATTTAAATGTTTTGGATTTTAAATCTTATTTAATTTCACTTTAAATATTTGTTTATTAAGTTGTTATAAATAAAATCTTATAAAATATAATGTGTCCATTTTTTAAGCAAACAAAACAATTAAATTTATAAAAAAACCTCACAGATTTTAAAATTTGCGAGGTTAAATATAGTTTATGTATTGAGCAATTATTCTTTTTTAAAGGTTTCAAATATATTTCTCAAATCTTTTTTATAAGGTAAGTGGTCTGCTCTTCCTTTTTTAAAGATATCATTACTATTTCCTTGTCCTTTTCTTAATGCTTTCTGCTCTTCAAATGGTAAAGCATGTATTTCTTGACATGTAGTTGAACAACAATTATTCATTTCTTCTTTACAACTATCGCATTGTATAAAAAGTAAATGGCAGGCATCGTTTGCGCAATTGGTATGCACATCGAAAGGACTACCGCATTGGTGACATTTTGCTATAACATCGTCACTTATTTTTTCGGCACGCCTATCATCGAAAACAAAGTTTTTTCCAATAAATTTATTCTCTATACCTTCTGCATTTACTTGTCTAGTATATTCTATAATACCGCCTTCTAATTGATATACGTTTTTAAAACCTTTATGCTTATAATAAGCACTCGCTTTTTCACAACGTATTCCTCCAGTACAATACATTAAAAGGTTTTTGTCTTCTTTATGTTCTCGTAAATCTGCTTCAATAATATCTAAACTCTCTCTAAATGTATCTACATCTGGAGTAACAGCTCCATCAAAATGACCAATTTCGCTTTCGTAATGGTTTCGCATATCTACGCAAACTGTGTTTGGGTTAGACAGCATCTCGTTAAAATCTTTAGCTGAAAGATGTATTCCTTTATTTGTAACATCAAAAGAATCGTCGTTTAAACCATCGGCTACAATTTTATCTCTCACTTTAACTTTTAGCTTTAAAAAAGACATATTGTCTTGCTCGATAGCAATATTTAAGCGGATACCATTTAAAAAATCTATGCTATCTAAATGTGTTTTAAAAGCTTCAAAATTATCGGCTGGTAAAGAAAGTTGCGCATTAATACCTTCATGAGCAATGTAAATACGTCCTAAAACGTCTAAACTGTCCCATTTAATAAATAAATTATCGCGTAATTGTTGTGGATTGCCAATTTGAGCATAAGCGTAAAACGATAATGTTAAACGATCTTTTCCTGCTTTTTCTATAAGCTCTGCTCTTTCTTTGGCGCTTAATTTGTTGTACAGTTGCATGCTATACTAGTTTTTAAGGTTAAAGAATAATTTTTGCAAAGGTACTATATTTAATGAACTGAACAAGCTTGAACTTATTAAAGATGTTGGTAATTAAGTTAAAAGCAGCTTCAAAATATTTAAAACTTATAAAATAAATTTTTGATTGATTTACTTTTAGTTTTAAACAAAAAAAGTCCTTTGCACTTTGCAAAGGACTTTTAATAGACTAACTCGTTATTAATTTTTTTTATTTCTAAAAAATTTAACGAGCTAACCTCCATCGGCTTTACAGCTGCTGTTTACTAAAACGGCTACTGAAACACCTAATGTTTTTGATGTTAATATTTTTTTTAAATATCTCATGTTATTACACTTAAAAATTGAACATGATAGTTTAAAAAGTGAGGTTAATTTTTCTTTTTCATAGCCAAAATTTTCCCACCTTTATTAGTAGATGTAAAAATGTTTAAAAGGTTGCGTGAGAAATTAAAAAAAAGATTAAAAAAGTGGTATTTTAGCACAACAAATAGATAAAAAAAAGATTATGAGCAGTGAAAAAGACGCAAAATTAAAAGCACTAAAACTAACTTTAGATAAATTAGATAAAGCCTACGGAAAAGGAACTGTAATGAAAATGAGTGATGCTGCAGTTGTAGATGTAGAAGCCATTCCTTCTGGTTCTTTAGGTTTAGATATTGCTTTAGGTGTTGGTGGATATCCAAGAGGAAGAGTAATAGAAATTTACGGTCCAGAATCTTCTGGTAAAACAACATTAACATTACACGCCATTGCAGAGGCTCAAAAAGCAGGAGGTATTGCAGCATTTATTGATGCAGAACATGCATTCGATCGTTTTTATGCTGAAAAATTAGGTGTTGATATAGACAATTTAATAATCTCACAACCAGATAATGGTGAGCAAGCATTAGAAATTGCAGATAATTTAATTCGTTCTGGAGCTATTGATATAGTTGTAGTAGATTCTGTTGCAGCCTTAACACCAAAAAGTGAAATTGAAGGTGAAATGGGAGATAGTAAAATGGGATTACACGCTCGTTTAATGTCTCAAGCTCTAAGAAAATTAACAGCATCTATTAGTAAAACCAATTGTACAGTAATTTTTATTAACCAATTACGTGAAAAAATTGGTGTAATGTTTGGTAACCCAGAAACTACAACTGGTGGTAATGCACTTAAATTTTATGCTTCGGTACGATTAGACATTAGACGCTCTACCCAAATAAAAGGTACAGACGGTTCGGTAATGGGTAATAAAACAAGAGTTAAAGTTGTTAAAAACAAAGTAGCACCGCCTTTTAAATTAGCTGAGTTTGATATAATGTATGGTGAAGGTGTTAGCAAAGTTGGTGAAATTTTAGATGTTGCCGTAGAAAAAGAGATTGTAAAGAAAGCAGGTTCTTGGTTTAGTTATGAAGACACCAAATTAGGACAAGGTCGAGACGCTGTAAAAGCTATTATAAAAGACAATCCGGAACTATTTGAAGAGCTTGAACAAAAAATAAAACAAGCAATTAAAGACGATATGTAATTATTAAATCCCGATTTTTTCGGGATTTTTTTATTTTTATACGCAACCTTTTAAACATTTTCACATCTACTTATAAATACATGTACAACAGTAACTAGAAATGAAAAAAATTATTGTTTTAATAATTGGCCTTATATTGTTCTCTTGCAGCACAAATGACGATTCTTTTGTAATGTACCAAGACCCAATGCCAGTTGAATCGGTAATTTTACCAGATGAATTTGTTTTAAATGAAACTTATGAAATTACAGTAACTTATTTAAAACCAACTTCATGTCACACTTTTAGTGATATATTTTATAAAAAAAACCAAAATAATAGAACAGTTGTTATTATTGGTACTGTTTTTCAAAATAACACAAACTGTGAAGAGTTAAATACACCATTTGAGGCTAGTTTCAATTTTACAGCAACAGAAACTGGTTCTTATGTATTTAAGTTTTGGGAAAGCAAAAATGATGAAGGAGAAGATGTTTATTTAACAATAGAAGTTCCTGTATTAGGATAATTACTAATTAAAAACATGGATTTAATTTGAGTTTAGAGAAACTCATACAAAATTGTAAGATTAATGATACTAAAGCACAAAGCGAACTATATAAGCTCTACTCAAGCAAATTGTTTTCTTTAAGCTTAAAGTATTCACGCAACTATGCAGAAGCAGAAGATAATTTACAAGATGCGTTTATTACTATTTTTAAAAAAATAGAACAATATAAAAACAAAGGTTCTTTTGAAGGTTGGTTAAAACGAATTACTATTAATACCGCATTACAGCGTTATAGAACACAAGGTGTTTTTGATATTGTAAATGAAGATTTAATTGAGGATGAAGCAATTACTATTGAAGATGAAGATAACATCCCTTTAGATTATTTATTAAAAATTATTCAAGAATTACCAGACCGTTACCGTTTGGTTTTTAACCTATATGTTATGGATGGCTATTCTCATAAAGACATAGCACAAATGTTAAATATTACATCTGGAACATCAAAATCTAACTTAGCAAGAGCTAGACAGACCTTAAAAGATAAAATAATAGAATATAAAACGAGATTAAATTCTCAATCTTTATAATGAGTGATAAAAAACAAATAGACAGACTTTTTCAAGAAAAGTTTAAAGATTTTGAAGCCAAGCCTAGCAATAAAGTTTGGGAAAATATTCAAAGTAAAATAAATCATCAACCAGAGAAAACTAAAACAGTTTTTCCTCTTTGGCTACGTTTAAGTGCTATTGCAGCTATATTGCTATTACTATTTTCTGTTGGAAACTTTATATTTAGTAATCAAAATACCAAAACCAATACAACTATTGTAAATACTAATAGCCAAAAAGACAACACACCTACTAATACTAAAAATAGTTCTGTTAAAAACAATGATAATTCTTTACAAGAAAATAAAACAATTACTAATCCAGTAGCTGCTTCAAGTAAAGATAAAATTGAAACTAATAATTCAGAAATTAATTCTTCTTCAAATTCTTTAAACCCTAAAAACAGTTTAAATAGAAAAAATCTAGGTAATAAAAATTTATATAATGTTGCAAAAAGTGCAACAAGCAAAAATAATTTTATTAACCAAAACAAACCACTAAAATCGACTAATAATAATTTAACGAATAAAGCAACTACAAATAATAATTCTATTGTTAATAGCACACTAAACGAAACTAAAACAAATCAAAATGCTACTGTTTTAAATAGTAACACTAGCAATACAACTATTAATTCTAATAAAATTGATATAAATAGTAAAGATATTATACAAGATAATGTAGCAACTAATGCAAATGTTGCTTCAACTAAAAGTGAAACGGAAAAAGAAGAAGAAAAATTGATGGAGCTAGACAGCGCAAACTCGTCTAACGCCATAGAAGAAGCTATTGCCAAGATTGAAAATCTTGATGAAAAAGAAGAAAAAATAAACAGGTGGACGGTAAACGCAAATGCCGCACCTGTTTATTATAATACTCTTGGCAAAGGTTCTCACATTCACGATCAATTTATTGATAATCCTAAAAATGGAGAAGTAAACACAAGCTATGGAATAAATGTTGGTTATGCCCTAAACGATAAATTAAAAGTACGATCTGGAATTAATAAACTTAATTTAAGCTACGATACTGCAAACATTATTGTTTATGAAAACGTTACTAATACACCTAGCAATGTACCTTTACGTAATATAAACTTTATACCTACAAGTAGTGGTCAAAATATATCTGTATTAAGTTCTAATAGTTTTTCTGTTCAACAAATTAGTGAAGTTGTTAATGATAATTTAAATGCTGCACTAAGCCAAAGACTTAGTTACTTAGAAGTTCCTTTAGAACTTGAATACTCTGTAATAAAAAAACGTTTTGGATTAAACTTAATAGGCGGATTTAGCACATTCTTTTTAAGTGATAATGAAGTTGTCACTGAAGTTGAAAATAGAAAAACAAAAATTGGAGAGGCAAATAATATTAATAATTTAAGTTTTAGTGCTAATGCTGGAATTGGTATAGATTATAAATTTAGTAAAACTGTTAAATTTAATTTAGAGCCAACTTTCAAGTATCAAATTAATGCTTACAACGAAACCTCTGGCAATTTTAGACCATACATTATTGGTGTATATACTGGTATTAGTTATAAATTTTAAGTTTTAAGTTAATTTTAGTTGGTTAAACTTTTGCTTAGTATATTGTTAAATTAACAACCCAATAATTTTTAAAAGCTGTTCTGTGCCAGAACAGCTTTTTTATATATAAATTAAAAATTTTAAAAGAGAAATATTTTAATTTTTTACAAATAAAAAAGCCGGACGAGAGTCCAGCTTTTTTGCCCCAAATCTACCATGAACTTAACCTACTTATGTTATGGTAAGCTCAAATATAAAGAAGAGTTTTTAATAAAATTGTTTTTTTAGATAAATGGCAAATATATCTGCTAAAATACATTTCATCGACAGTATTGAGCGTTTTAGAATACTTTTAGATAAAATACAAAGTTCTTAATTACTTGTAAGTAAACTATTTGCATAAAAAAAGCTGAACTTTAGTTCAGCTTTTTTTGCCCCAAATCTACCATAATCTTAACCTACTTATGTTATGGTATAATAAAAATATATTAAAAATTATCGTTTAAAAAATCTTTTAGATTAAAAGCATTAAACTTAGATAAAATGAAATAAAATACTGATAATCAATTAATAAGCTCGTTCTTTATTTCCTTCATAGAAATTAATAAACGCTCTATTTACTACTCTGTTTCCTCCAACTGTTGGGTAATTTCCTGTAAAATACCAGTCGCCTAAATTTTTAGGGCATGCTTTATGTAAATTATCTACAGATTGAAAAATAATTTCTACTTCTGCATTTACAGAATCATCACTTAACAATTGAGATATTTTAGCTGATATTTCCTCAGTTGTAAACTGGTTATATATTTCGTTTACAAAATTCTTTACATCTTTATCTGCTAAACTTTCTTGCGCTTTACACTTATGATAAACCTCTTCTACAAGGTGATACTTATTGTTTTCCTTTAATAATTCTAAGGTTGCATTAAATGCTACTAATGTTTCTAAATTTGCCATATCAATACCATAGCAATCAGGAAAACGTATTTGCGGAGCAGACGAAACTATTACAATTTTTTTAGGATGTAATCTATCCATCATTTTAATAATACTCTTTTTTAGAGTAGTACCACGTACAATACTATCATCAATAATAACAAGGTTGTCTGTTGGTTTAATTACACCATAGGTAACATCGTAAACATGTGCTACTAAATCATCTCGGCTACTATCTTCAGTAATAAAAGTTCTTAGCTTAACATCTTTAATTGCAATTTTCTCTATACGAGGTCTTTCTTTTAAAATTTCAACTACAGTTTCTTTAGACAGCTTTCCTCCTCCATCTAAAATTGCTTGAGTTTTTCTTTGATTTAAGTGTTCTTCAACGGTTTCAATCATTCCAAAGAAAGAAGTTTCAGCTGTATTTGGAATATATGAAAATACTGAGTTTGCTGTATCATTATCTATGGCTTTTAAAACCTCAGGCATTAATAGACGCCCTAACATTTTACGTTCTTGATAAATTTCTGCGTCACTTCCTCTCGAAAAATAAACACGTTCAAAAGAACAAGCCTTACGTTCCAACGGCTCTAAAATTTGCTTAATAGCAACTTCTCCAGACTTTTTTGTAATAATAGCATGACCTGGTTCAAGTTCCTTTACATCATCAAATTCTACATTAAAAACAGTTTGTATTACAGGTCTTTCGGAAGCTACAACAACTATTTCGTCGTCTTTGTAATAATATGCTGGACGAATTCCTGCTGGATCTCTTAAAACAAAGCTATCTCCATGACCCATTAATCCTGCCATGGCATAACCTCCATCCCAGTTTTTTGCAGCTCTTTTTAATATTTTTGCAACGTTTAAACGCTCTGCTATTAAAGGTGAGCATTCATTTTTTTTGTAACCTTCTTTTTTTAATTTTTTATAAATTTTACTTACAGCATCATCAAGAAAATGACCTATTTTTTCCATTATGGTAATAGTGTCTGTATATTCTTTGGGATGCTGACCAAGCTCTACTAAATTACCAAAAAGTTCTTTTACATTGGTCATATTAAAATTACCGGCAAGAATTAAATTTCTGTGTTGCCAGTTATTTTGCCTTAAAAATGGATGAACACTTTCTACACTGTTTTTACCAAAAGTACCATAACGTACATGGCCTAAAAGCACTTCTCCAATATACGGAATATGCTTTTTTTGAAGCGCTACATTATCATTATACTCTGGATGTGCTTCTAACTCGTTATTAATACGTTCGTTAATTTGAGCAAAAATATCTTGAATAGGTTGTTGTTGTATAGACCTAACTCGACTTATGTAACGTTCTCCAGGTTTAGTGTCTAATTTAATACTAGCAAAGCCTGCACCATCTTGACCTCGATTATGTTGCTTTTCCATCATTAAATACATTTTATTTACTCCATAAAATGCACTTCCATACTTTTCTTTATAGAATTCTAAAGGTTTTAAAAGTCTAATATGTGCAATACCGCACTCGTGTTTTAAAGCATCACTCATTGTTGTTGTGTTGTGAGTTGTTGTTAATTTTAGCTATAAATTTAGTCGCTAAATTTATTTATTATTTACTAAATTTTAATAAATAAAAAACGCGCTCAATAATGAGCGCGTAAATTTATTTTAATTCTATTTCGAATTGTGTTAAATCCTTGAATTGTTGTAGACGCTCAAATATTTCTTCATCTGTTAAAGTAAGCATACGCTCTGTGCCAAACTTCTCGACACAAAAAGATGCTAATGCAGATCCATAAATAACGGCATTCTTCATATTTTCAAAAGAGATGTTTCCTGTTTTTGCAATATATCCAGAAAAACCTCCTGCAAATGTATCTCCTGCTCCTGTTGGATCAAAAACTTCTGCGAGTGGTAATGCTGGTGCATAAAACATATTGCCTTCATTAAATAGTAGTGCGCCATGCTCTCCTTTTTTAATTACAACATATTGTGGTCCCATTTCGTGAATTTTCTTAGCTGCATTTACTAAAGAGTATTCTCCAGATAACTGGCGAGCTTCTTCATCGTTAATTGTAATAACATCTACATTTTTTAAAACAGCTTTTAAATCGTCCATAGCAATATCCATCCAGAAATTCATGGTATCTAAAATTGCTAATTTTGGTTTTTTAGACATTTGGTCTAAAACACTTTGCTGTGTAAGTGGATGTAGGTTTCCAAGCATAACAATATCTGCATCCTTATAACTCTCTGGAACTACAGGTGTAAAATGCTCTAATACATTTAACTCTGTTGCTAAAGTATCTCTAGAGTTCATATCGTTATGATATTTACCACTCCAAAAGAAAGTTTTTCCATCTTTTACAATTTCTATACCTTCTATATTAATATTTCTATCTGTTAATAGATCTAAATATTCTTGCGGAAAATCTCCACCAACAACAGATACTGCTGCTGCATTTACATTGTCAAAATTTGAAGCAGATAAACCTATATAAGTTGCTGCTCCTCCTAGAATTTTATCGGTTTTACCAAAAGGTGTTTCTATAGCATCAAAAGCTACTGTACCTACTATTACTAATTTGCTCATAAAAGCGTTTTAATTTAAGCGGCAAATATACGATTTTTATATAGTTTTAAATTAATTAATGTAATTCTTATTTTCTACCAAAATCTGCAGGTATTTCTCCCCAAGCTTTAGTTTCCCATTTTACTATAGTTGTTTTGTAATCGTTTTCTTTTAACCATTTTACTGCACGGTCTACCAAATCGTAAACAGGTTTATTTTTAGAGTTTCGCTCTAATTTAGAATTGCATGTTTTTTTTCTAACCCAACTCATTGCTGTTTTAGAATCTGTATATATAATACGATCGCTATTATGTTTTTTTAAAAAACTTAAACCATGAACTAATGCTAAAAATTCTCCCAAATTATTTGTGCCTTGCTCAAACGGACCTTGGATAAAAAGTTGTTGTTTTGTTTTAGTATCTACACCACGATATTCCATTATACCAGGATTACCACTTGAAGCTGCATCTACAGCTATTGAATTATAATTAGGGAGTCCTATTTTTTTAAGTTGCTCTGCAGAAAGCTCACTTTTAAAACTTTTGTTTTTTCCTATATAATCGAAATAATTACCTTTTAAAGCTTCTTTTGCAGCATCAAAGGTTGCAAAAGACTTGTATTGAGCTCCTTCGTAGTCTTTAATTAATGATTTACATGTATTCCAAGAATCAAAAACGCCTGTTTTATGCCCTTTCCAAACAGTGTAATATTTTTTCTTTTTTTTACTCATAATAATTTTAAGTGAAAGCGAAAATCAAATTTTTTTATTGTGAGTTTAATATTTTTTCAACCACTTCAGGAAAATGTTTCATTTCTAATTCATGAATTTTTTCTGCTACATCTTGAGCAGAATCTGACGTTTTCACCTCGCATTTTGCTTGAAAAATGATAGCTCCTTCATCATAATTCTCATTTACGTAGTGAATTGTTATACCTGTTTCGGTTTCTTTTTGTCTTATAACTGCTTCATGAACATGCATACCATACATACCTTTACCTCCAAATTTTGGTAATAATGCTGGATGTATATTTATTACTTTATTATTAAAATGTTTTAGAATATTCTCAGGGAATTTCCAGAGAAAACCAGCTAAAACAATCAAGTCTGGCTTTACAGATTTCAAAATATTTAGAACATCTTCAGTCTCTGTAAAAGCAATTTTATTAAAAGACAAAGCGCTAATTTTCAGTTTTTTGCAACGATTTAGCACTTTGGCATGCGGATTGTTAGTTAGTACTTGAATTACAGACGCATTGTCTCTATTTTGAAAAAACCTTATTAAATTTTCAGCATTACTTCCGCTACCGGACGCAAAAATTACTACACGTTTCATTTTCTAGTATTCAATGTTAAATCTTCAAACAAAAAAAAGAATAATTATTAACAATTACGGGCTAAAACCAAAATTCCTCGAAATAAATTATTAACTTTCGGAGTCTTTTTTAAAAGAAAGAATGGTTTTAAAATAAAGTTTTTTATTTTTGCCTCTTAATTAAAACTAAAAAAATTAAAATTATGTCAGACATTGCATCAAGAGTAAAAGCGATAATCGTAGACAAATTAGGTGTTGACGAAAACGAAGTTGTAACAGAAGCTAGCTTCACAAACGACTTAGGAGCAGATTCGTTAGACACTGTTGAATTAATTATGGAATTCGAAAAAGAATTCGATATCCAAATTCCAGATGACCAAGCAGAGAACATTGCAACAGTTGGTCAAGCTGTATCATATATTGAAGCTGCAAAATAAGCACGAATTTTATGGAACTAAAGCGAGTTGTAGTTACGGGTCTTGGAGCACTTACACCAATTGGTAATACCAAAGATGAATATTGGAATGCCTTAATTAACGGTAAAAGTGGTGCTGCACCTATTACGTATTTTGATACTGAAAAGTTTAAAACAAAATTCGCTTGTGAATTAAAAAACTTTGTCGCAACCGATTTTCTAGACAGAAAAGAGGCGCGAAAAATGGATAGGTTTACGCAGTACGCAATGGTCGCATCTGATGAGGCTATTGCGGACGCGAACCTAAATTTAGATACCATCAACAAACTTAGAGTTGGTGTTATTTGGGGAGCCGGAATTGGAGGTTTAGAAACTTTCCAAAACGAAGTATTAAACTTTGCTGAAGGAGATGGAACACCAAGATTTAATCCTTTCTTTATCCCAAAAATGATTGCAGATATAGCACCAGGAAACATATCTATTAAAAATGGATTTATGGGACCTAACTATACAACCGTATCTGCCTGTGCATCATCTGCTAACGCTATGATAGATGCTTTAAATTACATTCGCTTAGGACAATGCGATGTTATAGTTACAGGAGGAAGTGAAGCCGCAGTAACTATCGCTGGAATGGGAGGATTTAATGCTATGCATGCATTATCTACAAGAAATGAAAGCCCAGAAACAGCCTCAAGACCTTTTGACGCCACAAGAGACGGCTTTGTATTAGGTGAAGGAGCTGGAGCTATTATTCTTGAAGAATATGAACATGCCAAAGCTAGAGGCGCAAAAATTTATGCCGAAGTTGTAGGTGGAGGAATGTCTAGCGACGCTCACCATATGACAGCACCGCATCCAGACGGAATAGGTGTTATGGCAGTAATGAGAAATTGTCTAGAAAATGCTGGTTTAAAGCCTGAAGACGTAGACCACATAAATACACACGGAACATCTACACCACTTGGAGATGTTGCAGAACTTAAAGCAATTACAGAAGTTTTTGGCGACCACGCTAAAACAATTAATATTAATTCTACAAAATCAATGACTGGTCACTTACTTGGTGCTGCTGGTGCTATTGAATCTATTGCTTCTATTTTAGCAATGGAGCATGGTATCGTTCCTCCAACTATTAACCACGAAAATATTGATGAAAATATAGATCCTAATCTAAACTTAACGCTAAACCAACCTCAAAAACGTGATATAAAAGTTGCTATGAGTAACACTTTTGGTTTTGGCGGACATAATGCTTGTGTATTATTTAAAAAGTTAGATTAGAATTTGAATGAAAAGAATTCGAAACATATTCTCAAAGTCTAAAGAAGATAAAGGAGAATTCTTTACAACAATTTCTGAAATTATAGGCTACAAGCCAAAAACGATTAAACACTTTAAAACAGCGTTTACACATCGTTCTATGAATATAAAAAACAATAAAGGCAATATTGTTAACTATGAGCGTTTGGAGTTTTTAGGCGATGCTATGCTTAGCGCAGTAATTGCACATCACTTGTATATTGAAGTGCCTAGCGGAGACGAAGGCTATCTTACAAAAATGCGTTCTAAAATAGTAAGTAGAGAGCATTTAAATGAACTAGGGCGCAATTTAAAACTAATAAATTTAGTTGAAAGCAAAATACCTAAAGGCCAATTTGGAGATAATATACATGGTAACTTGTTTGAATCTTTAGTTGGAGCCATTTATCTAGACGATGGCTATAAAGCATGCGAAAAATTTATTTATAAACGCGTTATCACACCATTTGTAGATATAGAACAGCTAGAAGGCAAAGTAATTAGCTATAAAAGTTTATTAATTGAGTGGTGCCAGAAAGAAAAAAAGACTTTCGATTATCATGTTTATGAAGATACTGGTAACGATAATATGCGTCATTTCTCTGTAAAACTATCTATAGACAATAAAATTGTTGCAAAAGGAAGAGCTACATCAAAAAAGAAAGCTGAAGAAAAAGCCTCAAAGCGTGCTTTTTTTGTTTTTCAAAATCAAATATCAAAAGTTTTTTCTTAATTATCTTTAGTTTTTTTTAAGCCTAAAAAGAAAACACACAAACACTACAACGTTTTCGTATTATATTCTTGTTAATATTCAGTAAAATAAGGTACTACAAACCATTTTAAATACTATATTTACAATTCTGTCTATGTGCAAATAGTATTAATATGGCAATAAAAAAACTCGTTTTAGATGATTTTTTAGAAGAAGAAAATTTCTCACTTATTGGTATTCATTGTACAATTGAAGATTATCGATTGGCCTTTTTATTAAACAAAGTTTTAGACTTAAAACTCAAGAGACAAGACAAAGACATCGATAACAACAACCAGAAAACAGCCTTTTCTATTTTTGAATGGGAAGACAAAACACAGTTTAAAATCTGGAATCTAGTATCTAATAACTGTAAAATAATTACAAATGATTTTAACGACGGTTTAGATTCACTATTTAGTGCAAATCAAGTTATAACAAAAACACATCATTTGGTGTCTGAATATAGTAAAGCAAACTATTTACTTAAAATAAGTAATAATTTTTCGCCAAATAAGGAGAAAATTATTTTAGAGAAAATACTAAAAATAAATCAAGTAATTACAGCTTACAGTATAGATACTGAAAGTTTAAAATCTAAAAATCAACTAATATTTAACTAATGTTTAAAAGAAAAAAGACAAAAATAGTAGCGACATTAGGTCCTGCAACAAGTTCAAAAAAAGTTTTAAAAGGCATGTTAGACGAAGGTGCTAATGTTTTTAGAATAAACTTTTCTCACGCTGATTATGCAGATGTAAAAGAACGTGTAAAAACAATTCGCGAACTTAATGATGAATTTGGTTACAACGCTTCTATTCTTGCCGATTTACAAGGCCCAAAACTTAGAGTTGGTGTAATGAAAGGTGAGGTATTTGTAAAACCTGGAGATGAAATAATTTTTGCAACTGGAGAACGTTTTGAAGGTACAAAAGAACGCGTTTACATGACTTACGATAAGTTTCCACAAGATGCTAAAAAAGGTGAGCGTATTCTTTTAGACGATGGAAAATTAATTTTCGAAGTTGTTTCAACAGATAAAAAAACAGAAGTAAAAGCTAAAGTTATTCAAGGAGGTCCTTTACGTTCTAAAAAAGGTGTAAATCTTCCAAATACAAATATATCTCAACCTGCTTTAACAGAAAAAGATATAGCAGATGCAAAATTTGCTTGCGAACTAAAAGTAGATTGGATAGCACTATCTTTTGTACGTCATGCAGAAGATTTAATGGTATTACAAGAACTTATAAAAGAACATAGTGACCATAAAATTCCAATTATTGCAAAAATTGAAAAACCAGAAGGTGTAGCAAACATCGATAAAATTGTTGCTTATTGTGATGGTTTAATGGTAGCTCGTGGAGATTTAGGAGTAGAAATCCCAGCCGAAGAAGTGCCTTTAGTACAGAAAAAATTAGTTTTACGTGCTAAAAAAGCTAGAATACCGGTAATTATTGCTACGCAGATGATGGAAACTATGATTGATAGTTTAACACCAACTCGTGCAGAAGTTAACGATGTAGCAAATTCTGTTATGGACGGTGCAGATGCCGTAATGCTATCTGGAGAAACTAGTGTAGGTAAATATCCTGTTCAAGTTATTAAGCAAATGGCAGATATTATTCGTAGTGTCGAGGATAGTGATTTAATTAATGTTCCACACATGCCACCAACTATTAGAACAAAACGTTATATAACAAAATCTATTTGTTATCATGCAGCACAAATGGCAAACGAAATTGATGCAAAAGGCATTTCTACATTAACAAATAGTGGATATACTGCTTTTCAAATTTCAGCATGGCGACCAAAATCTCATATATTAGTATTTACATCTAATAGACGTATTTTAACGCAACTTAATCTACTTTGGGGAGTTAAAGCTTTCTATTACGATAAGTTTGTAAGTACAGATGAAACTATAGAAGATGTTAATAAAATGGCTCAAGAAATGGGTTACCTTGAAAAAGGAGATATGCTTGTAAGTTTAGCCGCAATGCCTATTCAGGAAAAAGGAATGGTAAACACGTTAAGAATTACAGAAATATAATAATTTTTAAAATAAATATAAAAGTAGAAACCAGTTACAAAAATGTAACTGGTTTTTTATTTATGCAAATAACTAACCTCTAAACAAAAAGAAATCATCTTTCATATCCTCAATTTGCGCATCTTCGTTAGTTATAATGTAATCAATTGCTTTAGAGGTGAATTTATCTCCTTTTTCGGTAAGAGATACAATATTATTTTCAACACTAATCATATTGTTTTTTGTTGCCAGTTCTAATACTGTTTTAGCTCTAACTTTTTGCCAATTAATGTGCTCTCGTAAGTGATTAACATGGCGTTCTTCAAGCTCATTGTGGTTTTTTAAATGCAGTAAAAACGTTAACAGAGACACTTCTGTACGTTGTTGTTTTTCACGATACATAACCGCAATAATACCTTTACTTGGAGCAAATAAATAAACAATTAAAAAAAGTAATCCCAACATAGTTGTAATAGATCCAGCAATAGAGGCATCTAACCAATGTGCAAACCAATAACCAGAAATTGCGCTTAAAACACCAAAACCAATAGCTAAAGCAAGCATTTTCTTTAAATCTGTAGTTAATAAATAGGCGGTTGCAGCAGGAGCAATCATTAAGGCAACAACTAAAATAGCACCAACAGCATCAAAAGCACCAACAGTTGTAACAGATGCGACACTCATTAATCCATAGTGTATTATCGCTGGCGAAAAACCTAATGATGCCGCTAATCCAGCATCAAACGTACTTACTTTTAACTCCTTAAAAAATGCGATTAATAGTATTACTGTAATTAACAAAATAACACCAATAATCCACAGTGCTTTGGGCCCAACATCTACACCAGAAATTAGCAACCTATCAAAAGGTGCGAAGGCTAATTCACCAAGTAAAACAGCATCTACATCTAAATGTACATCGTTAGCATTTTTAGCAATTAATATTACACCAATACTAAATAAAGCAGGAAACACTAAACCTATGGCTGTGTCTTCTTTTACCAATCCAGTTTTTTGAATATACTCAACTAAAACCACAGTAATAATACCTGTAAAAGCAGCAAATAAAATTAGCAATGGTGAGTTGAGGTTATGTGTAATAAAAAATCCAATGACAATTCCAGGTAAAATAGAATGACTTATAGCATCGCTTATCATAGCCATTTTTCTAAGCACTAAAAAAGTACCAGGAATAGCGCAAGCAATAGCGACTAGGCTTGCAATAAGTTGTATTTCAATTTGAGCGCTATTCATCGTCTGTAGATTGTTTTGTATATAAATTTGCAGCAGTATTAAAACCTGTTTCGGTTAATCGCCACATTTTACCTTCTAATTTTACATAATCTTTTTCTACCAATTTTTGCAATGTAGATTTTGTATAACCTTGAAAGTTATTTAGTAATTTAATAGCATGCGGATGCGAAATATTATCATGCGTTTCTGCAATATGATACATAAAAGCTAATGTTTTATGAAGCTCTAAATCGCGACGGTTTTTAATAACCCTAATTTGTTTAAACAGTAAGCCACGACTTGGCGAAAAAACAAAAGAGAAAAACACAAAAACCGAAGCCACTAAAACAATTACAGGTCCAGTAGATAAATTGGTTTGGCTGGCACTAATTGCTGTACCAAAAACACCTGAAAATGCGCCGAAAATAGCAGCTAAAACTACCATTGTAGATAAACTGTTTGTCCATTGTCGTGCAGCAGCAGCTGGTGCTAACAGCATAGCACTCATTAATACAACACCAACAGTTTGTAAACCTAATACAATAGCTAATACAATAAAACTAGTGATTAAAACATCTATAAACTTAGTGTTAAATCCAAGTGTTTTAGTATAGTCTGCATCAAAAAGCAAAATTTTAAATTCTTTCCAAAATAGTAATAGAACAAACAAACATAAGCCAGTAATAATAGCCATTAACCAAACATCACTTTCTACTAGAGTCGCTGCTTGACCAAATAAATATTTATCTAATCCTGCTTGGTTCGCATTGGGTTGCTTTTGTATAAAGGTTAATAATAACATACCAAAACCAAAAAATAACGACAATATTAACCCTAAAGCAGTATCACTTTTTAAATGTGTTTTCTTTACAATACCACGAATCCAAAATGTTCCAATTAGCCCACTAACTAAAGCACCTAAAAGTAGAGTGTTAGAATCTTTTGCACCGGTAATTAAAAAGGCAATTGCAATACCTGGTAAGGCAGCGTGCGAAATAGCATCACCAAGTAAGCTTTGCTTTCTAAGTACAGCAAAACTACCAAGCATGCCTGTTACAGCGCCTAAAATGGCTGTTCCAAGTGTTATTGTGCGTAGTGTATAATCACTAAATACTAATGAAAAATATTCTGTTATGTCCATAATTCCTGCGAAGGCAGAATTTCATCCTGTTTTCGCAATATTTGTTATTTATAATTTCATTTTATGAGATTCCTGTCTTCACAGGAATTGATTACTCCTGTATACTTACTTTATAGTTTATACCGTAAGTTTTGGTTAAATTATCATCATTAAATATATCTTTTACTGGACCTGTGGCAATTTTTTTCACATTTAAAAAAGTTACCCAATCAAAATATTCTGGTACAGTTTGTAAATCGTGATGCACAACAATAACAGTTTTTCCTGCTTTACGTAATTCTTTTAAAATATTAATAATTGCAATTTCGGTTGTTGCATCAACACCTTGAAACGGCTCATCCATAAAATAGATAGAAGCGTTTTGCACTAAAGCGCGTGCTAAAAAAATACGCTGTTGTTGTCCTCCAGAAAGCTGGCTAATTTGTCTGCCTTTAAAGGCTAGCATTCCTACTTTTTCTAAAGCTTCAAGTGCTGCTTTTTTTTCTTTTTGTCTTGGCCTTTTTATCCAACCTAAACTACCGTAGGTTCCCATCATTACAACATCTAGGGCAGTAGTTGGGAAGTCCCAATCTACACTTCCTTTTTGCGGTACATAAGCAACTAGTCTGCGTTGTTTTTCATAAGGTTTACCATAAATAGTAACGCTTCCTGCAATGGGTTTTAGAATGCCTAAAATAGATTTTATAAGTGTTGATTTTCCAGCGCCATTTGGTCCTACAATAGCCATTAATACTCCTTCTGGAATTTCTAAATCGATATCCCAAAGTACTGGCTTGTAGTTGTAAGCTACTGTAAGGTCGTCTACTTTTACGGCTATTTTAGTTTTCATATTATTTTAAAGCGTTTACAATTGTATTTACATTGTACTCAAACATACCAATATATGTACCTTCAATAGTTCCTGCGTTTCCAAGCGCATCAGAATATAAAGTACCACCAATAACCACATCGTGATTTTTAGATTTTACCGCTGCTTGTAAAGCTTCAATCGTACGTTTTGGTACAGAACTTTCAACAAAAATGGCTTTCACTTTATTTTCTATTATAAAGGTAGCTAATTTTTGAACGTCTTGTACGCCTGCTTCGGTTGCAGTGCTTAATCCTTGTAAACCAACAACATTAAAACCGTAATTTTTTCCGAAATAATTAAAGGCATCATGTGCAGTTACTAGTATTCTTTTTTCTTTTGGAAGTGTTTCAATTGTTGAGGACACTTTTGCTTGTAAAGCTTCTAATTGCTGAAGGTAATTTTTTTCATTTTCAGTAAAACGCGCAGCATTTTCAGGATTTTTTTCAGCTAAAACTTGTGTTACTTTTTTAGCAAATTGTTTGAAATAAGAAATATTAAACCATACATGCGGATCGTAATTTGAAGCAAAATAATCTGAACCAATTAAGCCCGATTTATCTAAACCATCTGCCAAAGCAATTGGTGATTGTGTTTTCATTTTTTCGAAAACTTCTACCAGTTTTCCTTCTAAATGTAAACCGTTATAAAAAATAACATCTGCATTTACTAATTTGGTAACATCGCCTTCGCTAGCTTTATATAAATGCGGATCTACACCAGAACCCATTAAACCGTTTACGCTAACTAAATCGCCTCCAATATTTTTAACCAAATCTGTAATCATGGTTGTAGTGGTAACAACATTTAGTTTGCTATTGTCTTTTTTTGAGTCATTTTTACAATTAAAAAAAGATAGTGTAATTGCTAAAAGTAGTATTGTTTTTTTCATTTTTATTGTATTTATATACTAATAGTTAATTTGTTAAGACTTTGGAATTCTAAAACTAAATCCACCACTTATTAATATGTCTTGCCCGTTTGTTATGCTTGAGCCAACGGTTGCGTCTAACTGAAAATTGTTTGAAACTAAGTAAGTAAATCCTGCATCCCAAAGATGGTTAGCTTTATTGTTTTCTGGAAAATCACCATATAACTCTACATAAGCACCAAGCTTATTAGTTAAGCTATAGCCGTAAGCAATTGTATAAACGTAAGCTGCTTCTGGATTGTCGTTTTCCCAAGCGGCGCCTAAATTATAAGATAAACTAGATTTCTCGCTTAATGTATGTGCAAAAGAAAATCTAAAATCTACTCCAGTATTTTCTGGCCTTAATTCTTTTTTTACAGAAAACGGCAAGTTTAAATGACCAAGAAAACCAATTTCTGGCATCCAGCCGTTTTCTTGAGTAATGGTTGTTTTAAAACCTAAAAGCAAAGGAGAAAAGCTATTGGCTGATGCAATTTTACTACCATTAAATTTTACTGTGCTATCTGTATAATCATAACCTAAGCGTAACTCTAAATTATTTAGTAAGCCGTAACGCACCAACATAGTGTTATAAGTAAAGTCTTCGGTTTTAATGTTGTTTTCCTCAAAACTTTCGTAAAACGCACCAGTTTCTACTTGCAGAAATCCTTTAGGCATTGCTGTTGGAGACTCGGTAGCATCTGGTCTATCTGTTATTAATGGCTCAAGTGTTTTGTTTTCTTGTGCAAATGAAAAAGATACAACAGAAAATAAAAATCCAGTTGTAATTGTTTTTAAATTTTTAGTTGAGATCATTGACGTAAATTATGTTTGTAAAATCTTCGTTTAAAAGAATGGTGTTATTGTTAATTGATATTTGAGTCATTTTATTTTTGCTAAACTGTTTTGTTACCAATATGGAATTACCATATTTAAGACCGTTTTGTGCGCAAAAATCAAAGAATTCTTTATCATCACTCATTAATCGTGATATAATATATTGTTTGCCTTCTTGAGTGTTTGATAAGCTAATTGATGTGTCTATAGTTGTAATTTCTCCTTTTTCGTTTGGAATTGGATCGCCATGCGGATCGAATTTTGGATTACCTAAATAGTCGCTAATTTTATTTGCTAAAAAATCTGAGGTTTCGTGCTCTAAAAATTCTGCTTCTCTATGTATTTCATGCAAAGTCATATCGAATGTTTTATGTAAAAACGCTTCCCATAACCTATGCTTTCTAATAACATTTAATGCCATTTTCTCGCCTTTATTTGTAAGTTGTAAGGCTTGGTATTTTTCGTAATTAAGTAAATTTTTTGCGGCTAATTTTTTTGCCATATCTGTTGCTGCTGCGTTAGATATGCCTAATTTTTTTGCAATGTTACCTGGTTTGGTATCGTTAACATCGTTATTGTTGTTTTTGTAAATAGCTTTTACAAAATTCTCTATTGCTACAGACATTTTTAATTGCTTTAATTAATTTTTAAGCTTACTTAAATTTTTTACAAATGTAACTAAAATTTTTAATTATTGTAATTTTGGTATGATTTAAGCTATATTTATTTTCTAATTTGTTTAATTATCATGAAAAAACTATTACTAATTTTTGCTGTATTAATCATTAATTCAGTTTTTGCTCAAGACTCTACAAGTGTAAAAGTAGATGCTCCAAAAATTGTATCTAAATTAATGTATGGCAGTACTATTAAGGTTGAAAATATTGAGTTTAAATTTGTAGCAGTTGAAAGCGATTCGCGCTGTCCAAAAGGTGTGCAATGCGTTTGGGCAGGCGAAGCAATCGTTTTAGTTGATGTTTTTGAAAACGGAAAAAAAATAGAACAAAAACGATTGGTTTTTTCTCCTTCTAGCCAACTGCAAAATGCTTTAGGGAATTTGTTTTCTTCGGAAAAATTAAAGGTTTCTGGTTTAAATATTGCGCCTTATCCAGAGCATGGCACTAAAATTAAAGCTGAAGATTATTATGTACAGCTTTCTGTTAAAAACTAATTTTTACTGCGTTATTGTTTTTGCGTTAAGGATAGAACGGCATGTTTGAGCTCCTCGCAGAGAGCGAGTAGTGATAGCCTGACTAAAAAATGCCTTTTTGCATTTTTTGGTAACGCCCAAATTAAATATTTTTATTATGGTTTAATGGCAGCCACAATCGTCTTTGCCACAAGCTTTTTTTGCTTTCTTTTTCCAGATGTATTTTTTAAATAAAAACACTAAAGCGACTGCTAAAATGGTAAATACTATTATGTCTTGAAATAGTGTGCTCATTATTTTAGAAATTGAAATGATAATAAAGCTACAATATAAGCAATCGCTGTCATAATAACGAATTGGTATGTTGGCCATTTCCAGCTATTGGTTTCCTTTTTAACTATGGCAAGCGTACTCATACATTGCATAGCAAAGGCATAAAATAATAGTAAGGATATACCAGATGCAAAGTTAAATAATGGACCGCCAAGTATTGGGTTTACTTCTCCTGCCATTCGGTTTTTTATAGTTTCTTCGTCGTCACTACCTACGCTGTAAATAGTAGCTAAAGTTCCTACAAATACTTCTCGTGCTGCAAAACTACTAACTATGGCTATGCCAATTTTCCAGTCGTAACCTAACGGTCTAATTGCTGGTTCTATTGCGCGTCCTGTTAGGCCAATAAATGAGTGTTCTAATTTATGTGATGCTATTTTTTGTTGTAGCTCATCTTCTGTTAAATCTTGTGCGGCATATTGCTCTGTAATAATGTTTTCGGCATTATTAAATTGTTCTCCTGGACCATAAGATGCTAATACCCAAAGTACAATTGATATGGCTAGTATTATTTTTCCAGCACCAAAAATAAATGCTTTTGTTTTTTCTAATACGGTAAGTGCTACGTTTTTAAACAGTGGCACTTTGTAATTTGGCATTTCTACTACAAAAAAGGTTTTGCTTTTAATTTTTAAAACTTTATTTAAAATCCAAGCAGAACCTACTGCTGCACCAAAACCAATTAAATATAATAACATTAAAGTTAGTGCTTGGTAGCTTAAACCAAGTATTCTGCCTTCTGGAATTACTAATGAGATAATAATTAAATATACAGGTAAACGCGCAGAACAGGTTGTAAATGGTGTTACTAAAATAGTTATTAATCGTTCTTTCCAACTTTCTATATTTCTGGTGGCCATAATTGCTGGAATAGCACATGCTGTACCAGAGATTAATGGTACAATACTTTTACCGCTTAATCCAAAACGACGCATTATTCTATCCATTAAAAATACGACGCGACTCATGTAGCCACTTTCTTCTAATATGGATATAAATAGGAATAAAAAGGCTATTTGTGGTATAAAAATTACAATACCTCCAAGTCCAGAAATAATACCTTCGGCAATTAAATCTGTTACTTTTCCTCCTCCTGGAAAAGTTTCTTTTACCCAATTACTTAACGATGCAAACGAAGAATCTATCCAGTCCATTGGCACACTTGACCAATCGTAAATGGCTTGAAAAATGGTAAGTAAAATAAAAAAGAAAATTACATAACCCCAAATTTTATGGGTTAGTATACGATCTAACTTAGTTCTAACATCTGTAGCTTGTGTTATATCTATAGTTTGCCCTCTTTTTAGAACATTATTAATAAATTGATAACGCTTTATAGTTTCTTTTTGCTGAAGTCTTTTAAGATCTCCTTTAGATTTTGTTTTAAAACTAGCAATAGCATCAATATCTTTTCTATCGGTTTTACCAAAGTTTACATCTTGGGTAATAACCAACCAAAGTTTATATAATAATTGATTTGGAAATGCTTTTTGTAGTCTATTAAAATATTCAGTATCTATTTCTGAAGCATTTAAACATGGTTTAACAGATAGTTCTTTATAATTCGAAATTTGCTGTTTTAGGTTTTCTATACCTTCATTTTTACGTGTACTAATAACAGCTATTTTAGTTTCTAATTGTTGTTCTAAATAGCCAATATCTAACGTAATTCCTTTTCTACGCATTCTATCTGCCATGTTTACTACTAGTAAACATGGAATTTCTAAATCTTTTATTTGAGTAAATAGTAAGAGATTACGTTTTAAATTTTCGACATCACTAACTACAACTGCAACATCTGGAAAATCTTTATCATTTTTATTTAAAAGCAACTCTATAACCACACTTTCGTCTAAAGACGAAGCATTTAAACTATACGTTCCTGGTAAATCTATAATATGAGCTTTTACGCCTCTTGGTAATTTACAAATACCTTCCTTTTTTTCTACAGTTATACCTGGATAGTTACCAACTTGTTGATTTAAGCCTGTTAAAGCATTAAAAACAGAGGTTTTTCCTGTATTAGGATTTCCAATTAAAGCGACATTTATTTGCTTACTCATCTATTTTATCTATTAAAATATGAATAGCTGTTTCCTTTCTAATAGCTAAATGACTGCCATTTATATTTAAATATAATGGATCACTAAATGGTGCAACTTGTACCAATTCTACAAAGTTTCCTGGTAGGCAACCCATTTCAAGAAGTTTTAAAGGTATTAATTCTGAAGAAACATCTGTTATAACTCCTTTCTCTCCGCGTTTTAAATGTACTATTGTATGTTGCAAGCTTATTTAGATTGATTTTAAAGAAGCAAAAGTAAGTGAAAAAACTTAAGCTAAAAAATTGTAGTGAAGAAACTACAGTTTCTCACTGCGTTTTAACTTTTCTATGTCTAAAATTAATTGTGAAATGGCTTCTGGATCTGTACCATCATAAAAACCACGAATTTGTTTTTTCTTATCGATAAGCATAAAGTTCTCGGTGTGTATCATATCAAACTTATCTCCATTACCAACAGATTTTACTGCTAAGTAGCTTTTTCTAGCCAACTCATATATTTGTTTTTTATCTCCTGTAACTAAATTCCATTTAGCATCGTTAACACCTTTTTTAACAGCATATCTTTTAAGTTGTTCTACACTATCTATAACTGGTGTTACAGAATGCGACAACAACATAACATCATCATCGTTACTATATTCTTTTTGTATTTCGTACATATGATCTGTCATTATTGGACAAATAGTCTGGCAGGTGGTAAAAAAGAAATCGGCTACATAAATTTTATCTTTATAATCGTTTTGGGTTATTGTTTTCCCGTTTTGATTAATTAAGCTAAAATCGGCTATTTTATGATATTTTTTCACATGTTGGATTGTACTATCAACCAGTGTCGTTTCAACATTATTTGGCTGATATACAGGTAGAGGTTTTTCAACATTTAAAATATTATATATTATTAAAATTATAATTGATGAAAGGATAAAAAAACCAATCGCGAATTTTTTATAATCTTTAAAAAAAGAAAGCATATTAATAGAATTGAGTCAATATTTTACAAAAATACAAAGCGTACATGTGTTAAACCATTTTTTTGGCTCATAAATTGCTGTTAAAACATAAAGCAAAGTCATAATAGCTTTTTAAAGTAAGTCTAAATACTTACTTTTGGGCGTTATAAAAATGAATAGATAAATTACATGGGAATTATTATACAAATCTCTCAGTTTTTACTGGGACTTTCACTATTAATTATACTTCACGAGCTAGGGCATTTTATCCCAGCAAAATTATTTGGAACTAGAGTAGAGAAATTCTACTTGTTTTTTGATGTTAAATTTTCACTTTTTAAGAAAAAAATAGGTGAAACTGTTTATGGTATTGGTTGGTTACCGCTTGGTGGATATGTAAAAATTGCTGGAATGATTGACGAAAGCATGGATACCGAAGCCATGAAAGAAGAACCAAAACCTTGGGAGTTTAGAAGTAAACCAGCTTGGCAACGCTTAATTATTATGCTTGGAGGTGTTATGGTTAACTTTATATTAGCATACGTTATATACTTTTTCTTATCTTTTGTTTATGGAGATAAGTTTATCGATGCAACAAGTATTCAAGATGGGTATTTAGTAGAAAATCCTCTACTAACAGATTTAGGTTTTAAAACTGGTGATAACATTATAAAAGTTGGAGAATATAATGTTGAAAACGTATCTGATATTAAAGGAAACTTTATAGGTGCAAAAACCATAACTTTTGAAAGAGATGGTGTACAGCAAACCATTACAATGCCTGTAGATTTTTTAGGACAGTTTTCGGATAGTAAGCGTAGAGATTTATTTGAAATGCGTTACCCATTAATGATTTCTAAAGTTCCAGATTCTTCAATAAATAAAGGAGTTAATTTAAAGGATGGAGATATTTTAAGAACTTTTGGAGATAAAAACATTAAATATATAGACCAATTAAAACCAGCTCTAAACGCTTATAAAGGTCAAGAAGTTGATGTTACAGTTTTAAGAGATGAAAAATTAATTACCGAAAAATTAAAAGTTAGTGACGAAGCTAACTTGGGTATTATTTATTATTCTGGAGCCGGTCCACAAACAATGGAGAAACTAGGTTACTATAAAATGAAAACTAAAGAATATACTTTAGGTGAAAGCTTTGGTGCTGGTTACAATAAATTTACAGGCCAAATAAACAAATATTTTGGCCAACTTAAAGAAATAGGAAATGTAGAAACTGGAGCTTATAAAGGCGTTGGTGGTTTTTATGCTATATTAAATATTTTTCCAGATTATTGGAATTGGCAAAACTTTTGGAGCATAACAGCTTTTTTATCTATAATGTTAGGTGTGCTTAACTTACTTCCAATACCAGCTTTAGATGGTGGACATGTAATGTTTTTACTATACGAAATGATCTCTGGACGCAAGCCTAGCGATAAATTTATGGAGTATGCACAAACAGTTGGATTCTTTATTTTAATAGGTTTAGTGCTCTTTGCAAACGGAAATGATATCTTCAAAGCAATTTTTAATTAAAAAAATTAAAAAATATTTTGCAGTATCTAAAAAACATTTTATATTTGCGCTCGCAACAGCGAAAAACACTCCTCTTTAGCTCAGTTGGTTAGAGCATCTGACTGTTAATCAGAGGGTCCTTAGTTCGAGCCTAAGAAGAGGAGCAAGTTTACAGAAGCCTTACAGAAATGTAGGGCTTTTTTTATGGAATAAATTTACCTGCTTTAAATAACCTCAAACAGTTTTCCTGGTAATGGTCTTACCACTCCTTTTAATTCCATATTCAACAAAATACCAGCAACTTTAAAAGTAGGCATATTACAGTTTAAAGCTATAATATCTAACATTTGTTTATCGTGGGCTTTTAAGTAATTGTAAATTACTTTTTCGTTATCATCAAGCTCTACAAAAAGTTGTTTTTGTATTGGCTGCTTTTGTTCTTCTTCTAATTGCCAATTTAATAAGTACGGCACGTCTAACGGTGTTGAGAGTAAATGTGCTTTTTGTTGTTTTATTAAATTATTACATCCAGTACTTTGCGAATCTGTTGTACGACCAGGAACTGCAAATACATCTCGGTTGTATGAGTTTGCAATATCTGCAGTAACTAAACTACCACCTCTTTCCGCACTTTCTATAACAATTGTTGCTTCACTAATTCCAGCAATTATTCTGTTTCTTTTTAAAAAATTATTTCTATCAAAACTAGAAGTACTCCAAAAATCTGTAAAAAAACCACCATTGTTTTCAACATCTGCCATATATTTTTTGTGGGTCTTTGGATAAATTTGATTTAAACCATGAGCCAAACAACCTATGGTTTGCAAATTATGTTTTATAGCAGCCTTTTGCGCAGTAATATCTGTACCATAGGCAAAACCAGAAACTATTACAGGATTATAAATAGCAAGTTCTTCTACTAACTTTTCGCAAAAAGCAATCCCTGAAGTGGTGATTTTTCTTGCTCCAACAATACTTATAATATGTTTTTTATTTAGGTTTATATTACCAGCTTCAAAAAGTAATATTGGACTATCTATACAATGTTTTAATTTTTCAGGATAGGTATCAGAGTTAAAATAGTGTGTTTTTAAACCTTCAGCTTTAATAAATTCTAACTCAGCTTGAGCTGCTTTAAAATGATTAGGGTTAAATAAATCAGAAATTGTTACACTACCAATTCCATCAATTTTTAAAAGATTTTGTTTCTTTTCTTTAAGCACAGCTTCTGCAGAACCGCAATGAGCTATCAGTTTTTTTGCTGTTACATCACCTATTTTTATGACATTTTGTAAAGCTAAAACGTAAATTAAGTCGTTTTCTGTCATTTTATCTAATTGATTTTGAGTCTACAATAAAAGAATTTTAATGCTGTTAATAAATAATAGTACCAACATTTTATTAGGTTACAAAAAATACTAACTTTGTTTTTATGCAATTAGAGACTTACATAAGCGATTTATTATACCGTTACGAATGTGTTACTGTACCTAACTTTGGTGCTTTTTTATCACAACGTGTTCCTGCAACTGTGCATGAATCTACAAACGCGTTTTATCCACCAAAAAAACAGTTATCGTTTAACGAACAAATACAGACTAATGATGGTTTATTAGCAAATTACATTGCTGATGCTGAAAAAATACCGTTTGAAGCTGCCACGTTAAAGATTTCAAAACGCGTAAAATCTCTAAAATCTAGTTTAATTGAAGGTGAAACTTTATCTCTTCAAAATATAGGCGATTTAAAGCTTAATAGCGAAGGAAAAATAGAATTTAATCCTAGTTATCATTTAAACTATTTAACCGATGCTTTTGGCTTATCTCAATTAGTATCTCCTGCTGTAACGCGTGAAGTTTACAAAGAAGAAGCAGAAACTATTGAAAAAGTAATTCCATTAACTATAACGCCAGAAAAACGTAAAACTAAATCTTACTTTAAGTATGCTGCTATTGCATTAATTGCGTTAACAATTGGAGGTTTTGGAGCTTCTAAACATTATGCAGACAGCGTTGCTACACATAACCAAATTGCACAAGAAGAAGCTAACAATCAATTAGAAAACAAAATTCAAGAAGCTACCTTTGTAATTAGTAATCCATTACCTGCAGCTACATTAAATGTTAGTAAACAATCTGGAAATTATCACATTGTTGCTGGAGCATTTAGAGTTGAAGAAAATTGCGATAAAAAAGTAGCTCAACTTAAACAAGAAGGTTTTAAGGCAAGAAAAATAGGAGTAAACAAGTATGGTTTACACCAAGTTGCTTATGCTAGTTTTAATGATAGAAATGAAGCCCTTCGTGAGTTAAACAGTATTCGTAACAATAATAATGATGCTGCTTGGTTACTGGTTAAGGACCTTAATTAAACTTTCTCATAAAATTTCCTAAAATTTAAGGCTGACTTTTTAAATCGGCTTACCTTTGCATTTTTAAAACACAAAATGTTATCTGCAGTATTCTACATACTGTGCATAATACTAGAAAAATAATAGATTTCTACCTTTGTAGAAAGGACAAAACAAGATTATGGAAGCTAAAACAGCAAAGGACTCAAGAACAATAATGACAGATATGGTTTTACCTGGTGAAACCAACCCAATAAACAATCTTTTTGGTGGTGAATTATTGGCCAGAATGGATAGAGCTGCTGGAATTAGTGCACGCCGTCATTCTAGAAGAATTGTTGTAACGGCTTCTGTTAACCATGTGGCATTTAATCGTGCTATTCCTTTAGGAAGTGTAGTTACTGTAGATGCAAAAGTTTCACGTGCTTTTAAAAGCTCTATGGAGATTTATATAGACGTTTGGATAGAAGACAGAGAGTCTGGTGTTAAATCGAAAGCCAATGAAGCTATTTACACTTTTGTTGCTGTAGATGAAACAGGAAGACCTGTAAGAGTTCCAGAATTAATTCCAGAAACAAAAATTGAAATTGAACGCTATGAAGGCGCTTTAAGAAGAAAACAATTAAGCTTAGTTTTGGCTGGTAAAATGAAACCAGATGATGCTACAGAATTAAAGGCTTTATTTGAATAATTACTTTATTAAATTACATTTTATAAATCCAGCTCGACGGATTTTGTGTTTTATTATCCTTATCTATTCTAAATTTTAATACAGTTTCTCCTGTTGTTGGGTTTGTAAACACCTCGCCAATATCTTGTTTTGTAGTTACTTTATCGCCGGTTTTTACATAAATCTTTCCAAGATTTTGATATGTAGTTATATAATTACCATGCTTTACCATTACAATTGGATTACTTCTTTTAGGTTTTAAAATACCCATAACCTCACCATTAAACACAGCTCTAACTTGAGCTCCTTTTTCGGTAGAAATTCTAACACCATTACTGTTAATTGTTAAATTTCGATCTACTGGAGATGGCTGTTTTCCATATCGTAATTTTACAACACCTTTTCCTACAGGCCAAGGTAATTTACCTTTATTACCAAGAAAATCTGCAGCTAAGGCTTTTGCCTCTGCCGTTAAAGCAAAACTTTTAGATTTTGTTGTAGTTTTTGCTCCAGCTTTTTTGTTTGAAGCAGCAATAGCTTCGGCAATTAATTTATCGATTTCTCTATCTATTCGTCTTGCCTCCTTTTCTTTAGCTTTAATTTGAGCAGTATATTTATTTAAGTCTTTTTTTATAGCACTCATTATAGCTTCGTGCTGCTTACGCTCTGCTTCTAAAGCTTTTTGTTCTTTTTTATTTTCTGCAATTAATTTACTTTTTGCTTCTTTTTGAATTAACAGGTTTGAATTTGCCTTTTGCAGCGCTATAGTTTTCTCTTTTATTTTATCTCCTTGCTCTTTTTGATAATCTGCATATTGATTTAAATATTGAATTCTTTTATATGCTTGTTTAAAATTTGTTGCAGACAATAAAAACATAACGCGATTGTGCTTATTTTTATTTTTATAGGCTTTTTGTAGCATTTTAGCATATCCTTTCTTTAAAAGCTCTAATTCCTCTCTATTTGCTGTTATTTGCTTCTGGTTAGTATTAATTTCTCGTGTTAACAAATTCGCTTGCTGATTAGTTACCTTAATAAGGTTTTCGCGCACACTAAGTTTATGATTTAAGTCTTCAATTTGTGAAATTTGAGACTTTTCTTTAGATTGATTTGAAGATAATAATTTATTTATCTGCTGAATTTCTCTAGATAATTCCAAACGTCTTGCTTCTAATTCTTTTTGCTTTCCTCCTTGAGAAAAAACAAAAAAACTGCAAAAAAACAGTATATTAAAAAGTGTTATTTTGTATTGAAACGCTCGCATTATTTAAGTTCTATTTTTTTGTAACCTGAAGGAATTGTAAACGGAAACCTTAACTTTTGGTTTAATTCTACACCTTTAAATTCTAAATCAATTTTTAATTGGTCTTCGTGCTCTAAGGCTATAATATTTATAGCTTCTGGAAGAATTTCGTTTTCTACTTCTTGATATGCTAAATAATTTATTTCAAGATGTCTATTGTCTTTAGATTGTGCTATTTGCTGAGAATCCATTTTAAAGTGTGTTGGATTAAACAATAAAAAAATCTCAAACAAATTATTTTGATTTTTAGGTTGTAGCATATAAGATTTCTCGAATACTGAAGCTTCGTAATCTTTAGTATTTGGTTTATATATAGGCTCACCTAAAAGTAAAGCTTGTATTTTATTAAAATCTAGTTCCGTACCTAACAAGCTGCTTAGATAAGTAAAATCACTATCAAAATAAGTATTATCTAATTTATTATAAAATGCAACTCTATTTGGTGTAATTAAAGCTTTAACAATACCTAATTTACTCATCCAGATTGTTTTGTCCTTTTCTATTCTTAAGGAAACAGAAGTGGACTGTGAATTTTTACCATCATTAGATTCAATTTTTAATCTCGCACTTAACGTATTAAATTTTGAAGTATTCTTATCACTATTTTTTATAATTTGCTTTGCGGAAAGATTACTGTTTAGCGTACCATTATCTGTAATAGTTTTTGCAGATTTACAACTTACTAATCCAATACTTAATATAAGTATTAGCGAAATTATTTTAGGTTTAATTATCATTTAATTAGAAATTTCTAGTGCTTTAGCTTTATCACTAAACGTTTTTGCTTTTGCTAAATTGTTTAGACCAGTAAAAGACTTACTTAATTGTTTATAAAAATCGGCTTCCATTTTTGCGTCTTCTATTATATAATCTAAGCCTGTTTCAAGAATTTCTATAGCATTATTGTACTCTTTTAATTGATTTAGCGCTACACCATTAATAAGGTAAAGTACTGGCTGCGATGGATATTTTTCTATTCCTTCTGCACTTTTTTGTTTCGCAATATCAAACTCATTTAAGTCGATATGTAATAAAATAATATTTCTTAATATTCCAAAGTTATCAGGTTCAAGGTCTTGTGCTTTTTTATAGTATTCAATAGCTTTAACATTATCTTTTTTAGCTAAATAATACTGTGCAATTTCTACAAATGTTTTTGTGTCTGCAGCGCTTTCTGTTACTAATGTTGTAATTTCGACTAAATCTTTTTCGTACTTTGGATTTTTGTTTACAAAATTTACAAAATCGGTTAATACTTTTAATTTTGCTTCTGGTTTTATTTGCCTACTGTTTAAAACTATTTTCATAGACTCTATAGCCATTTCTGCCTTATTATCGTCTAAATAAAATTTATATAATGCTAAATGGACTAATTGTGACTCTGGATGAACTTCTAATAGTTTTTTTGCTGTTTCGAAAGCTCTTTTAGGATCGTTATTTTCACTATATCTAAAAATTAAAGCTAAATAATTACTCTCTGCTTCAGGATTGTCGTCTACTCTTTCTTCAAGCTTTTTAATTTGTTGCTTTTTTTGTCCTGTCGCGTTATAAATTTGGTTTCTTAAACGGTCTCTTTGGTCTGAAACTCCTAACTCATCATCTAAATCATCTAATACTTTTATAGCATCTTTATACTTTTTTGTTCTTACATAAAGTGATGCTAAATCTTCTTTATAATCTGGATGATATTTTACAAGTTGCTTTATGGTTTTTATTGCTTTATCATAATCTTTTTGTTGTGCGTAGCTTTCGTATAATTCGTCTAAATACCACTCGTTATCTGGCTCTTTATTTACAGCTTCTTTTAAAGCATCTTCTGCTGCACCAAAATTTTTAAGTTTATTGTAATTCTTTCCTAATTCATAATATAATATAGATTTAGAATCGTCCATATCTATACATTTTTGTAATGCAATTATGGCTTTGTCGTAATTTTCTATTGCTTTTTGCTTAAGTGCCTCGTAAAATAATTCTTGAAATTCATCTGTAACATTTCCTAAATCGTCATTTGGAGTAGCGTTAAAATCTACTTGCGCAAAAACACCTTTCGGTAACAAGAAAATGCCGAAAATAAAAAGTAATATTTTAAGGTTTTTTTTAATCATGTCTATTTTAAAAGCAAATCTTCTACTACTTTAAGTTTATTTAAAATTTCAAACTTTTCGCAAGATTCTCTCATTATATTTCGAAACTTATCTGCTTCTTTTGGTAATTTATTTCCTGCATTAGTAAATGTTTCTTTATCTGGCCATTGTGCGTAAGCAATGTACTTTAATGGCTTTTCTAAATGCAATCTAGAACCTAAACCTCCTTCATGTTTTACAATTAGCTTAGTTAATGCTTTCCAAGCTTTTAAGAAGTTGTCTTCTTGGTTTGGTTTTATATCAAATGAATAAAGAACAATGTACATGTTTATTTAATATCAATATTTATTCCAAAACAGAATAGTCTCCTATACTAATTTTAGTAAATTTTCCATCATATTTTACGTGATTTCCAATCATAGCCTCGTCTAAATTAGCGTTTTTTACCGTTGTTTCATTTTGTATTAAACTATTTTTAACGGTGCTATTTTCTATAACACAATTATTTCCAATTGAAACATTTGGACCAACTGTTGCGTTTTTAAGCATTACATTTTCACCTATATAGCAAGGTTCTATAATAGTAGAATTATCGTTTTTAATTGTAGAGGCTATTAATTGCTCATCTCCATCTGCTTGCAAAAAGCCTAACATGCGTTGGTTAGTTTCTAGTGTGACTGCTTTATTTCCACAGTCCATCCATTCGCTTACTTCTCCTGTTTTAAATATTTTATTATTAGCCATCATGCCTTTAATACCATCGTTAATTTGGTATTCGCCACCATTAATAATATTATTATCGAGTACTTTTTGAAGCTCATCTTTTAAAATAGATACTTCTTTAAAATAGTAAATTCCTATTACTGCTAAATCACTAACAAATTGTTCTGGTTTCTCTACTAATTCTACTATTTCTTTATTATCGTTTAACTTAACAACTCCATATGCTTCTGGCTTATCGACTTGTTTTACCCAAATAACGGCATCGGCATCTGGATCTAAATTAAAATTGGCACGAATTAAAGTATCGGCATAAGCAATAACTGCGGGTCCAGATAAAGATTCTTTAGCACACATAATAGCATGACCTGTTCCTAATGGTTGGTCTTGTCTATAAATAGAGGCTTTTGCTCCTAAGCTTTTTGCTAAATCTTCTAAACTTGAAACTACGTCGTCTCCAAACCAAGCTGGATCGCCTAAAACAAAAGCTATTTCTTCTATTGGTTGATTTAAAACTTTAACAATATCTTTTACTAAACGATGTACAATTGGTTGTCCTGCAACTGGAATTAATGGTTTTGGCACTGTTAAACTATGTGGACGCAGTCGAGAACCTCTTCCTGCCATTGGTACAATAATCTTCATTATATTTTAATTTGATTTTTTTTATTAATATCTTTATTTTATTCCTGTACTGCCAAAACCACCTTCTCCTCGTTCGGTTTTAGAAAGTGTTTCAACTTCTTGCCATTCTGCTCTTTCATGCTTTGCAATTACTAATTGCGCTATGCGCTCTCCATTTTCAATTACAAATACTTGAGTAGACAAATTAACCAAAATAACACCTACTTCTCCTCTATAATCTGCATCTATTGTACCTGGAGCATTAAGTACTGTTATACCTTTTTTAGCTGCAAGACCGCTTCTTGGTCTTACTTGAGCTTCTAAACCTATTGGAAGTTCTAAAAACAAGCCTGTTGGAACTATTGTGCGCTCCATAGGCTTTAAAACAACATTCTCTGTTAAGTTTGCTCTTAAATCCATTCCGGCAGACGCAATAGTTTCGTAATGCGGTAAAGCATGATTAGATTTATTAATTATTTTTATTTGCATGATTTTATTTTTTAAGCAATGTTTTAAACTCTTTTTTCTCAAGCTGAAAAACGATGCCTAAAAATACAATTAATGCTCCAATTCCAATAACATAATTACCTCTAAATTGATAGAAATACAACATTGAAATTAACGTTGATAACCCAAAATACAGTGCTATTTTTTTTAAATTATATGGAATTGGGTAATATTTTCTTCCGAAGAAAAAAGAGGACAACATCATTACTAAATAAGCTGAGAGTGTAGCAATCGCAGAGCCTTTAAAGCCTATTATAGGAATTAATATAAAATTAATAACCAAAGTTATTATGGCTCCTAATATTGAAATATAAGCACCAAACTTTGTACGGTCTGTTATTTTATACCAAACAGAAAGATTATGATAAATTCCTAAACAAAAATTAGCTAGTAATATAAATGGAACTATCCACATTGCTTCATAATAGGCCTCACTTCTAATAATGTAAGGTTTTAAAATATCGGCAAAAACAACTACACTTAAAAAAATTATAGATCCAAATGCCACAAAGTATTCTAAAATTTTAGCATAGTTTTTTTGTGGGTTTTTAGATTTAGAATGACTAAAAAAATAAGGCTCTATACCTAAACGAAAGGCAGTTGCAAATAAGGTCATAAATAAAGCTAATTTGTAACAAGCGGAATACATACCTATTTGCTCATCGGCTATGTTTTTTGGCAATAACTTTTCTAATAAAATGCGGTCGAAAGTTTCATTAATAGAATAAGCTATTCCTGCAATAAGAACAGGCATAGCATAACGCATCATGTTTTTCCATAATACAGTATCAAACTTTAATTTTATTTTTAAATAAAATGGTAGTAATAATAGTAAGGTTATACTACTTGCAATAAGGTTTGAAATAAATATATAACTAATTTCATAGTTATCTTTACAAATACTTGAAAAGAGAGAATTCTCATAAGACAACTCTTTTAAATATAATAGTAAAAAAACATTAAGACCTAAATTAATAGCTACGTTTAGAATTTTAATTATTGCATATCGCATTGGTTGTGCTGTAGCTCGTAACCATGCAAATGGTATTATTACTAAAGCATCTAAAAGTAAAATAATAAATACCAAATTAAGGTATTTTAATTCAATGTCTATTAAACTGGAAATTTGATTTCTAAATAAAAAAGCTATTCCTAATAATGCAAATGAGCTTAATATTAACGAAATTGCAGCTGTACTTGTCACTTTTTCTTGACTTTTTTCTTTATTAAAAAATCGGAAAAAAGCAGTTTCCATACCGTAGGCTAATACAACATTAAAAAGAACAAAGTATGCAAAAATAAATGAGACACGACCATACTCTTTAACCGATAGTACTGCTGGATTGGTATAAAGCGGAACTAAAATAAAACTAAGCATTCTTGGCAGCACAGTTGCTAAACCATAAATAAATGTTTGTTTAAAAAGAGATTTAAATCCGCTCAAGCCGTTTTGTATTGTTTAATCTAAATATAGTAATCTCTAATATATTAGGAATTAATTATGTTTTATTGGTGCCGATGGATAGTTAACAGATGCTTTTTCTTTAATATTATAAACTTGAAAATATTTAATTTTGTCTCCATGCTTATAACTTATCATACATTCGTTTGGTTTTAATTCGAATGGAAATGGCTCTGGTTTTGTATTGCCGTATTCTGCATTTTCATCATTACTCATTACAAGCCTATTTTTATTAGATTTTAAATTTGCAAAATGCATATTATTTTCTTCTTGCATATCACCAATCATACCTCGAAAATAAACTTTTTCAAGCTTATAATTTTGTTTGTTAATTAAGGTTGGAAAATAAATATGTATTCCAGAACCTCCAGCTTTTTGGCCAGAAAACCATGATTGAAAATAGGTGTCTCTAATAAAAAGTGGCATTTCTTTTCCTCTGCCTTGCATAGTTCCTGTAGTATCTGGTACTTCTACAACATCTCCTTTATCTTTGTTAGATTCCTCTTCTGGACTAATTATGTTTTCTTTATTTTCTTTATCCATAGTGTTTTTTGAGCTCGAGCATTGTGTAAAACTTGTAAACAAAACAAAAGATAATATAAATAAAGTAATTGCTTTAACCGATTTCATAATAAGTGTATTTGTATTATAAGATTATAAAGATAAAGAATCAAAAGTTGTTCCATAAAAAAACCTTATTCAAATTGAATAAGGTTTTTTAAATTATTGTAATATTTCTAAATATATATTTAGAATGATATTTAGTTATTTAAAGCTTCTGCACCACCAACAATCTCTAAAATTTCGTTAGTAATTGCAGCTTGACGTGCTTTATTGTAAGTTAATTTAAGTTGATCTCTTAATTCTGTAGCGTTATCTGTAGCTTTGTGCATTGCCGTCATACGTGCACCGTGCTCACTTGCAAAACTATCTCTAATGCCTTTATATAATTGTGTTTTAAGAGATTTTGGAATTAGTTGCTCTACTATTTCTAACTTAGAAGGCTCAAATATATAATCTGCATTCATTTCTGCACCTCCCTCTACAGGAACAATTGGCAAAAACTGCTCCGTCATTACAATTTGTGTAGCAGCGTTTTTAAACTTGTTGTAAACAATTTCAATTTTATCAAATTCGCCAGAAACAAATTTTTCCATTAACATTTCTGCAATTTCAGCAACGTTATCGAAAGTTAAATCATCAAATAAATCACTATGGTTTGCAATTACAATACCTCTTTTAGAGAAGGCATCGTTAATTTTCTTACCTATTGCAATTACCGATACGTTTTTACCCGTATAAACATTATCAATTAAATTTTGTGTTTGCTTGATTATATTCGAGTTAAATGCACCTGCTAATCCTCTATTTGAAGATACTGAAACTATAAGTACATTCTTAACATCTCTTTGTTCAGAATATTGACTTCCGGTATCTGCATCAAGAGTTGCACTTAAGCTTTGTAAAAGCTCTGTTAACTTATCTGCATAAGGTCGCATTGCTGTAATAGCGTCTTGAGCTTTCTTTAATTTTGCAGCAGATACCATTTTCATGGCACTAGTAATCTGCATCGTTGAAGATACCGAAGATATTCTATTACGTATTTCTTTTAAATTTGCCATATTTTAAAATATGAAATAAGATTTCCACCTTCGTGGAAATGTTAATTATGCTCTATATTTAGCTGAAAGGTCTTTACATACAGTTAATAATGTATCTGTAACCTCGTCAGTTAATTTACCTGCTTTTAAAGTATCTAAAACACCTCTGTGTTTAGCATTTAAGAACTCTAAGAAATCTCTTTCAAATTCTTTTACCTTATCTACTGGTACATCTTTTAATAAGTTTTTAGAACCAGCATATATAATTGCAACTTGATCTTCTACTGTGTAAGGATCGTTTTGTCCTTGCTTTAAAATTTCTACGTTACGTTTTCCTTTTTCAATTACGTTTAAAGTAACAGCATCTAAATCTGAACCAAACTTAGCAAAAGCTTCTAATTCACGGAATTGTGCTTGATCTAATTTTAAAGTACCAGATACTTTTTTCATAGATTTAATTTGTGCATTACCACCAACACGAGATACAGAAATACCTACGTTAATTGCTGGACGTACACCAGAGTTAAATAAATCTCCATCTAAGAAAATTTGTCCGTCTGTAATAGAAATTACGTTTGTTGGAATATAAGCCGAAACATCTCCTGCTTGTGTTTCGATAATTGGTAAAGCTGTAAGAGAACCACCACCTTTAACCATTGGTTTTAAAGTTTCTGGTAAATCATTCATTTCTTTAGCAATAGAATCGTCGTTGATTATTTTTGCCGAACGCTCTAATAAACGAGAGTGTAAGTAAAATACATCTCCAGGATATGCCTCACGTCCTGGTGGACGTCTTAATAATAAAGATACTTCACGGTAAGCAACGGCTTGTTTTGATAAATCATCAAAAACAATTAAAGCTGGTCTACCAGTATCTCTAAAGTACTCTCCAATAGATGCTCCTGTCATTGGTGCATAAACTTGCATTGCAGCAGGATCACTTGCATTTGCAGCTACTATTGTTGTGTAAGCTAAAGCTCCTTTTTCTTCTAAAGTTTTAGCAATGTTTGCTACTGTTGATGCTTTTTGACCTACAGCAACATATATACAATATACTGGATTACCAGCATCGTAAAATTCTTTTTGATTTAAGATAGCATCAATACAAACAGTTGTTTTTCCTGTTTGACGATCTCCAATAACTAACTCACGTTGTCCTCTACCAACTGGAATCATAGCATCAATTGCTTTAATACCTGTTTGTAATGGCTCTGTTACTGGCTCTCTATAAATAACACCTGGTGCTTTACGCTCTAAAGGCATCTCGTAAGTATCTCCAGCAATTGGTCCTTTACCATCGATAGGGTTTCCTAGAGTATCTACAACACGACCAACAATACCTTCTCCTACTTTTACAGAAGCAATACGTTCTGTACGTTTTACCGTAGAACCTTCTCTAACTCCTATTGAAGTTCCTAAAAGTACGATACCTACGTTATCTTCTTCTAAGTTAAGTACGATTCCTTCTGCACCTCCTTCGAATTCTACTAATTCTCCATATTGAGCGTTAGCTAATCCATAAGCACGTACGATACCATCACCTACAGTTAATACTGTTCCAACTTCGTCTAACGAAGCACTTGCTTCAAATCCTGAAAGTTGTTGTTTTAAGATTGCTGATACTTCAGCCGGTTTTACTTCTGCCATCTTATTATTTATTTAGATATAAATATCTTAGTTTAATGTAAATTCTCTTTTTAATTTGCTTAGCTGGTTTGCAATACTTGCATTATATTGTAAATCACCTACTCTAAGAATGAAACCACCAATAATGCTTTCATCTATAATATTTTTAATTTCAGCTTCTTTACCTGTTAATTCTTTAACCTTTGCTAAAACTTTAGACTTTAAATCGTCTGTTAAAGGTAATGCTGTTGTTACTGTAGCAACTTGAGTTCCTTTATGTTGATCGAACAATATTGAATATTGTTTTACAACGTCGTTTAATATAGCAATTCTTTTATTAGCAATCAAAGTATCTATTGCATTAACTGTTAACGCATTAGTGTTTTTAAAAATTTCTAATAAAGATGCTTTTTTTATTGAAGGACTTACTACAGGACTATTAAGCATGTCGCGTAAATCTTTACTACCTGCAATAGTGTTTGCTATTAGCTTCATATCGTTATTTACAGCTTCTGCTGTATTTTGATCTTGTGCTAAGCTTAACACTGCTTTTGCGTAACGTATTGCTGCTCTTGCTCCTGCCATTTTTTAGACTAGTTTAATTTTGCTTCACCTAATAAAGAATCTACCAATGCTAATTGCTTATCTTTATTTGATAATTCTTGACGTACTACTTTTTCTGCTATATCAACAGATAAACCAGCTACATGACTTTTTAATTCTGCCATTGCTGCTTTCTTTTCACTTTCTATAGCTGCTTGTGCTTGTGCAATCATTGCGCTTGCTTGTGCTTCTGCTTCAGTTTTAGCATCGTCAATCATTGTGTTCTTCATTTCACGAGCTTCTTTAAGCATAGCTTCACGTTCTGCACGTGCTTCGTTTAATAACTTTTGGTTATCTGCTTGAAGATTTTGCATTTCTAATTTTGCTTTTTCTGCAGAATCTAATGCATTTTGAATACCTTCTTCTCTTGTACTTAAAGCTCCTAATATTGGTTTCCAAGCAAAGGCACGCATTAACACTATTAATATAATTAATATAATGATTTGCATGAAAAACAATCCTGGCGAAAAATCGTTTAATAACTGATCCATAATGATGTATTATAAATTATTGTTTGTTTAATTTTTTTAAAAACATTTCTGCAACCAACCGTTGCAGAAATGCTCTTGTTTTTTTAAAGGAAATATTATTTCCCTAAGATTAATGCACCGAATGCTAAACCTTCTAATAAGGCACCGATGATGATCATCGCAGTTTGGATTTTTCCAGCTGCTTCAGGTTGACGAGCAATACCTTCCATTGCTTTTCCTCCAATTTGACCTAATCCGATTCCTCCTCCGATTACGATTAATCCTGCTCCAATTAAATTGTACATACTAATTTGGTTTTTATAAATATTAATTAAACAAATTCTTATTAATGATGGTCATCGTGTTCCTCGACTGCCATACCTATAAATAACGATGATAACATCGTGAAAATAAATGCTTGTAAAAAAGCTACTAAAAGCTCAATAACCATAATAAATAAGGTTAAAATTAAAGACATACCTGTTGATGCTGCTGGACCAAAAGATGCTTTCATTGTTATCATTAACGCTACTAAACTCATTACCACAAAGTGACCTGCTGTAATGTTTGCGAATAAACGTATTAATAAAGAGAATGGCTTGATTATTACAAAACCTACTAACTCTATAACTGCTAATATAGGACGTAAGATTACTGGTACACCAGGCATCCATAAAGTATGCGCCCAAAAATCTTTTGTTCCACTAAACATATAAATAACTACTGTAAATATCGCCATTGCAGCTGTTACAGCAATTTGTCCTGTTACATTAAAACCTAATGGTGTTAAACCTAATAAATTTAAAATCCATATAAAGAAAAACACTGTTAATAAAAAACTCATGAATTTTTTATATTTTTTCTCTCCAATATTTGGTCTTGCTATTTCGTCTCTAACATATAAAACCAATGGCTCTAAAACACGACCAACACCTTTTGGTATTGTATTTCCTTTTTTATAACCACGTGCTAAAGCTCCAAAACCTAATAACATAATTAGCCCTGTAATTAACATTCCAAATACACTTTTAGTAATAGAAAAATCTATAACTTTACTTGCATTTGTTGCATGATGCTCTTCATCGAAAGCAACCTCTGTTTCTCCAGGATTTAACTCGTAAATTTTAGAGTGTATTTTTGTTAACTTAACTCCACCTGCATCAACAATCTCGTGCCCAGCATCATCATGATGAAAAGCTGAAGACATAAAAGTTTTTAAACCTTCACTAGTCCAAACAATAACCGGTAACGGAAAACTATAATGCTTCCCAGTTGAATTATCTGTATAAAAATGAAAATCGTGCGAGTCTTTTAAGTGATGCTGAATATATGAATTAATCTCTTCCGGCGTATCTACCTGATTTCCAGAAACGTCTCCATGCTGAGGCGTATCGTTTTCTGCCTGAACAGTAAACATGCCAAAAACCATGAATAAAACAGCTAGTAACTTAATAGATTTTTTTGCAATCACCATAACTCTTGTTAAAAATATGAAATTTATGCTCTCTTAAAAATTTGTGCAAAGGTACACAATAAATTAAAATTCCAAACCCTTTTTTAAACTAAGTTTTTCTACCTTAAAAAAAGGCTAATTTACTTATTGTCTTGGCTTAATATTTTTGATACTAAAACAGCTTCTAAAGTTAAGAACAATATTAGGGGAACTAACAAGGTTATACGTTCTGGTTTTGTAAGCTCATCTATAGAAAAAACAGTATTTTTAAATATTAAAACAAACACGCCCATTTTTACAAATACGCTGGTTAAATATATATATCCTGCTTGGTTTGGCATTTTTTGATGTATAAAAAACACTAACACATATACTATAAAAGAGGCTATTGCATGAAAACCATAAATAGCATTTATAGAAAAACGTAATGGTGTAACTAATAATTGAGTATTAATTAGAATACATATAACTGCTAAAATTAAGCATAAAAAAAAAGCGGTTAAAACTTGCTTTACCATTTACTTTTGTTTGTTTGTAAAATTAATAACTTGCTTTATTACACTATATATGGCAATAAATACAGCTAATAAGCTAATAGAGGTTTCCCAATATGTTGTATTATATTTTTCGTCTAACCATTCGCCTAATAGATTGCCAAGATAAATGGTTAATCCCATTTGAATGGCAATAGATGTAAACCTTACATATGGATTAAGCTGTTTTTTTTGTTTTTTGCTCACCTTTAATATCTTTTACTGTAGATTTCATAACACAAGATACATTAAATGTTGCACCAGGTTCTACGGCTAATTTCTCTGTAATTACATTACCTTCAATATAAGCAGAAGACCTTAACGTTAATGTACCTGTTAGTTTTAATTCACCAATTAATTTACCTTCAAAGTAGGCATTACTACTTTCTAGAGAACCGTGTATTTCTCCTGTTTTTCCAACAACAACTTTTCCAGGTGTAATAATGTCTCCCTCTATAATGCCATCTATTCTAATATCTCCTTCACTACTAAAAGTACCTACTATTTTTGTGCCTTTAGCTATTATGTTTTGAATTGATGAGTTTTCGTTTTGTTTGTTTTTTTTATTATCAGAAAACATGGTTATTAATTTAAATTATTTATTTGCCATGTAGGCTTGTAAGTTTTTATGAATTTGAACTGTCCTATAATTGTTAGTTGAAATACCAAAAAACGGACGATCGATTTTATATTTTAATTCTGATGGAAATATATCTGTAAAGCCTTTTGCTGCTTCTATACTTCTTAAACCATGCACTACCACAAATGTTTTATCTTTACTATACACATCTATTGATGTAGATAAATTATTGTATTTGGCTAATTCTATGGTTTCGTCTAATGTCTTTTTAAATGTATCAATTTCAGTTTTTGATGCACTTGGAAATTGATAAACAACCTTACATTTAGTAGCGGTTAAATCGTCTTCGAATTCTGAGTTTTCTAATCCTTTTATAGAGGTATCTAAAATAGATTGTGCTTGTATACCTTCTTCTGTATTTGCATAATTAACAGCAACTTCATTAATTGCTTTTTTATAAGCTTCAAAACCGTGCAACCTTCCTACAGCAAATGCCTTTAATAATTCGAATTTTGGCACTATCTCATCACCTTCAAATGTATTAATGTATTCTACGCATTTTTTTATAACGCTTTCAAATTCCTGAGCTTCAAATTGCTTATATGTATTCTCATAAATACTTTTAGGACTACTTTCGTCTTTTGCTAATGCAGCTTCTGGATTACTTAAAATTTGTGCATAACGTGAGTCTGGATAATTTGTAATTATTTCGTTTTTAAGAATATTTACTTCTGCAGTTCTCCCTAAAGTTTCATACATTTTAAGTAAGTTATATTTTGCCGGAAGTATTAATCTTTTTTCTGGATTATTATTTAATAAGTCTGTAAATCTAGATTTTGCTAAATCGTACTCTTTAAATTTTTCCTTATAAATTAATCCTAATTGGTAGTATGCAAAATTTCTTTCTTTAGAGATACTATCTATTTCTTTTTCGTCTGAAGGAATTTGTGCTAAATAAAAATCTACATCTAAAAGTTTATTATTTTCTGGATTTAAATTCTCAGCATTAGATGTTGTTGCAAATTGTGTGGCTTTTGACCCATCTGACCATCTCCAATTATCTGTATTTTCTCTATCTCCCCAAATACGTAAGAATTCATTTTTTCCATAAGCAACCGTTTGGTCATTATAGAAATAAAATGATGAGGCATTTGCCGAATTTCCTTTAGGCTTAAAGCTATTATTTTGTGCTTGACCAGAATTGTTTTGAGATAAAATGGCTTTTTGTTCTTGTATAGCTAAACGTTCTGCTTCTGCTTCTCTTTCTAATTTTAACTTTGCTACATAATCTTCGAAAAAACGCGCTCTATCAAATTCACCCATTTTAACAAGATTTAAAATACTATCATTGACTTCGGCTACGCCTTCATAATAAATAACATCATCTAAATTTTCTCTTTTACGTTTAATAATTCTATATGGTTTACTGTTTTCAACCATTTTAGTCATTGTACTATCGTAGTATGCTCCTGCTAACTTATAATTATTAACATCGAAATTCATATCTCCTAGAATTTCGTAGTTTCTTGCCATTAGAATTTTGTCTGAAGAGTTTGTTCTAATAGACTTATTATAATAAACTGTAGCTAAAGAATCTTGTTTTTGGTTTATATAATACTGCGCAACTTGGTGATATATGTGGTCTAAAAAAGGTCTATTTTCTCTATCTTTTTCTAGCTTTTTTAAATGCTCTAAAAACTCTTGTTTATTTCCTTTTTCGTAATTGAAATTTTTAGCTTTTTCTACGTGAGCACTTATTAAGTATTTACGTGGGATTTTTCGGTTTAAATCTATAACCTTATCAAAAGCTATGTTTGCACTATCTTTATCTTCTAATGCATTATATAATTGACCTTTAATAAAATAGTATCTTCCTTCTTCGAAACGATTTTTAGTTGCTTCGGCAGCAATAGAAATTTGTGTTAAAGCACTATCTAAAGATTTTATATTTATATAGGCTTGTGCCATTGTAGATGTGGCATCTGCTAAATCTTGACCTTTTGGCTCTACTTGTTCTATAAGTGTTTTTAAATTTTTAATTGCCAACTCGTCGTTTTCTAAACGCATGTTGGTTTTTTCTCTCCAAATTCTTGCTTGATTTATATTGCTACTTGCTGGATATTTATACAAAATATAATTAAAAGCCTCTAAGGCTGGCACAAAACGTTGATCGAAATAACGTGATTTTCCTAACAGTAAATAAGCCTCGTCTATTTGTGGATTATGCTCTTTGCCTTGAATATTCATACCGTGCTTTTGTACGGCTTTTACAGCTTTTTCTTCTGCAAGAGTAAAATCTGCGTTTTTAGATTGGCCTGGCAAAATTACCTCATCTAATATTTGCATGCGCTCTATTGGTAAAATCTCCCAATAGTTGTCTCTATAAGCTTCGTTTAAGCTTTTTCTACCTTTTTCGAAAGCAATATTACCATTGTATAATATATTATATTCGGTTGTTACTGCATGATAATTACGGCTAATAAAACTGTCGTTTTTACGCGAACAACCTGTAATTAACAATGCCGAAATGGCTGTAAGTAATATGAAGTATTTTACTGTTTTCAACGCTATAGTGTTTAGTCTAATTTAGATAACTAAAAACTTTTGAAATTAGTATAGTTATCTACATAAGCTTGTAAAAATAAGCATCTTTTTACGTTTTTAGTAAAAAATATGCTGAAAGTTGAAAAAGTTAGATCACCATAACGTATTAAAAACTATAATCTATAACTAAAATACATTTATAAATGTAATTGTTAAAATTAACATTTATACTTAGACTTTAGCTTATAAAAAATCACACCTCTGCTGTTCCAGAAAAATGAGCTTCTAATTCTTTTAAAGTTGCAGGATTAGTTGCTAAATCTTTAACTATTTGACCTTTCTCTAACACAACAATACGTTCGCAAACATCTGTAACATGCATTAAATCGTGGCTTGATACTAATACAGTAACTCCTTTAGTTTGTGCTAAGTCTTTAATAATTCCTTTTAATCTAATTTGTGTTGTTGGATCGAGATTTGCAAATGGTTCATCGAGAATAATAACTTCTGGGTTACCAATAAGTGCAGCAACAATTCCTGCTTTTTTTTGGTTTCCTTTACTTAAATCTCTTAAATATTTTTTCTTATTTAAAATTTCTCCATGAAAAAAGTCTTCAAACTGAGCTAAAAGCGTATCGACTTGTTCTTTGGTTTGATTACGTAGTTCTCCAATAAAATAAAAATACTCCTCTGGTGTCAAGTAACCTATTAAAAATGTCTCGTCTATAAAAGCTGATGTAAATGGTTTCCAATCTTCACTTTCGTTAACTAAAACATCATTATTTTTTATATGTCCTGTACTTGGTTGAATAAGGTCTAGTAACAAACTAAAATATGTTGTTTTTCCTGCACCATTATTTCCTACTAATCCAAAACTTTGTCCTTTTGGAATATCTAAATTTTCAATATTTAAAACTGTTACTCCGTTGTAAGTTTTTGAAAGGTTTGATGTTGTAATCATAACTTTTTTAATTTGTTTGTTTATAAGCTTCTAAAGTTTTATACTTTTCTGCTTTATATATTTTTTCTATTATTTTAAATACTTTATTTTTAAATAAAAACCCTAAAACACCTGCTACTGCAACTAAAGCAAAACCTAAAATGTCGCTATGTGCAAAGTGACCTATAGCATAAATTACAATTGGTAATATTAATTTAGGAATGGTTAATAATAAAGTTTTTACGTTAAATGCTTTTTTATCTCCAAACGCCTTCTTGTTAGATGTTAAATCGATAGGAGTTTTTATATATGCACCTCCCCAAAGTACTACATGAGAGTTTACACCTATATTATAAATTGCACCAACTACAACAGCAACATATGCTTGCCAGCCAAAATACAAGTAAAATGATGCTATTATAGTAGAAATAACGGTTGCAATAACCATTAAATACCATTTAGATTCTAAGTATTCTTTGTAACGAATATTTTGGCTCATCATTAATGGATAATAAGCGCTATCCCAACTCGGCACTAATTGTCCAAAACTAAATAGAAAACCTCCGGAAACAAAAATCCCTGCAAAAACACGCCAAAAAGGCCCATTGTACATCTCTATAGAATTAGTAAAAAAAAGTAGCCCGTAAAAAATAAAAATAACACTCATTATAACAGTTGTTTTTGAGCGTTTATTTCTTTTAATAAGTTTAATGTCGTTTTTTAAAAATGTAGAAACACTACCAAAACGATCTAACCAACCCATATTATCTGTTTCGGCAATACTTACTTTTTTTGCTAAACCAGCATCTAAATAAAAGTTATTTCTAAAATATGCAAATGCTGTTTTATATAGTATAAATGCTAAGGCCAAAGGAATTATTGCTAAATAAGGCTGATTGTAAAATGCTTGAAAAATTGGTTGTGTAAATAATGTAATATTAAAAATATTATAATAATACATCGCAGCAAAAGCAATTATTAAACCTATTACCGAGTAAAAAACAACATCTTTATTATTAACAAAAATGTTTATGAAATTATTACAGTAAAAAAGACCTAACATTGCCAAATGCCACCCTATAACTCCAAAAGCGTCGTATCCTCCTTTAAAAATTAATACAAAAGAAAACGGTATAAAGAAGAAAGCGTGCAGAATATTAAAAAAAGATATCATTGTTTTTTTAATACCAAAACTTACCACTTGATCTTTTTTTAAAGGTAGATACAGTAATGGTTTTATATTTACAATAGGCATTTTTTGTAAAAAATAACGCATAACCAAATCTGCAACCAAATAGAAAATTAAAAACTTATTTACAATTTTTAACGGATCTGGATCTACATACTTTTCGATAAGAAAATAAGCGCCTATTCCAATTCCTAAAGCATAAATAAGCATAAATAATGCTGCAATAGCCATTAATATTTTAAGAAACAAATTAACTTTAAAAGAAGCAGACCTAAAAAAGGATTTCCATTCTAAACTAATAAAATGTTTGAGCATAGTTATTATTTTGGTTTAATAGTTAGTAATATTAACATAGTTTTTGTTACAATCAAAATGAAATTAATTTCTTGTTCACTATTTTTACAAAAAATAAAAACATGGCTAATTTTCATAAATTATCAATAAAAAAAATAACACGTCAAACAAATAAATCTGTTACATTAAGTTTTAATGTACCAGATACTTTAAAGCAAAACTTTAACTTTAAAGCAGGACAATATATTACCCTTAAAACCTCTATAAATGGTGAAGAGATACGAAGAGATTACTCTTTATGCTCTTCTCCAAAAAGTGGAGATATTACTGTAGCTGTAAAAGAAGTAGAAAATGGAACTTTTTCAAAATATGCAAATAACACATTAAAAGAGAATGATGTTTTAGAAGTTGCAGAACCTCAAGGTAGATTTATCTTTTTACCAGACAGTTCCAAAACAAGAACTATTGCTGCTTTTGCTGCTGGAAGTGGTATTACTCCCATATTAAGTATCGCAAAAACTGTTTTAGAAGAAGAACCTAACAGCACATTTGTTTTAGTTTATGGTAATAAAACCACAGAAGATACTATTTTTTTAAATGAAATATTAAATCTTCACCACCAATATAAAGACCGTTTCGATGTTAAGTTTGTGTATAGCCAATCTCAAGAACCAGACGCTTTATTTGGACGTATTGAGAAAAGTACCGTAAACTTAATTGTAAAAAACAAATATAAACATACTACTATAAATGCATTTTATCTTTGTGGTCCAGAAGCAATGATACACACAGTAAAAGATGTTTTAACAGAAAATAATGTAGATAAAGACAACGTATTTTTTGAGCTTTTTAAAGTTGCCAAAACAGAGCAAATTATAGAAAATGCTGTAAATACTGGAGAAACCAAAATTAAAGTTATTGTTGATGATGAAGAGGAAACTTTTATTATGAAACAATCACAAACTATTTTAGAAGCTGCTTTAGACAAAGATTTAGACGCACCTTATTCTTGTCAAGGTGGAATTTGTAGTAGCTGTATTGCTAGAGTTACAGAAGGCGAAGCAACTATGAGACAAAACAATATTTTAACAGATAATGAAGTAGCCGAAGGTTTAATTTTAACTTGTCAGGCACATCCTAAAAGTTCTAAAATTGTTGTAGATTATGATGATGTATAACACAAAAACGTTTTTAATTGTTTTTAATCTGTTTTTTAAGTCTTTTTGTCGAATTACCGAATAATACTACAGTTTTATTATAATTATCTCGATTAACTGCATAGCTTTGTAATTATTGTAACGCTAAAAATTTGTTAGTTTAAGGGATAAAACAGTAGATATTTTTAATACGTTACAAGTTTATAAGCCTCACTTTTAGTGAGGCTTTTTATTTATTATTAGCTAAAATAAAATCTATTTTTTTAATTACCGTATCTGGAGCAATAGTTCTTGAAGCTTCTTTATAATTTTCTGGAAATTTATTGCCATAAATAGAAGTAGGTATTAAAGGAAACTGACTTCTATTTGATAGTAAACAATAATCTTCTGGTTGATTAAATGGAGAAAATCCAGCGAAAGGATGTGTAACATTCCAAATAGTAACTACTTTTTTCCCTAACATTGCCGCTATGTGTGCGTTACCAGAATCCATAGCTAACATAACATCTAAATTAGAAATAACATCTAACTCTTGACTTAAAGATAATTTTCCTGCTAGATTTATAACATTACTATATTTATCTTGAAAAGCGTTTAGAATTTTAACCTCTTTTTTACCACCACCAAATAAGAGTATTTTATTAGATTTTGATAATTCAAATATTACACGTTCTAATAAATCTAAAGGATACATTTTAGATTGATATTGAGCAAAAGGCGCAATGCCAATCCAATTTTTATTATCTTTTTTAATTAAATCTTGTGTGCTTTGATCCAGTGTTTTTTGTTCTGGAAAATTAGGATTAGAAAGGTTAATAGTATAACCTAATTTTCTAAAAACATCGGCATAACGCTCGTGTGTAGTTTTTAACTGTTCAAATTTTTGTCCTACTACCAATGCTTTCTTTTCCTCTCTTCCTTTATCAATTTGTTTAAAGGTTTTTCCGAAGAAAAAAAACTTAATAATCTTTGTTCTTAATACATTGTGTAAATCTGCAACCTCATCAATGCTTAGACTTTTTAATTCTTTAGATAATTTATAAAGACCTAAAAAACCTTTATGTTTTCCGTTTAAGTCGGGAGAAAAAATAGTTACATTTTTTAAATCTCTAAAAAAAGGCTTAAAAAAATCTCGTGTTAAAACTGTTACCTTGACATTTGGGTGTTGTTGTATAAAAGCCCTTAAAACAGGAACAGACATAGCAACGTCTCCCATTGCAGAGAGACGAATTACTAAAATGTGCTTTGGTTTTGGCATATAGAATTTACTTACTTATTATTAAGAAAATGCCATAGGTTTATTATGGGAACTCTTGCTGTTACAGCAAAAATTACTTTTGTCCTCTTAAAACAGGATTAAGCTCATCATCATTATACATTTTCATTTGCTTATACACTTTCATGTATTTGTCTCCTTTGCTAATATCTTCTAATAAAGTGTCTATTGCTGTAGATAAATCTACGCGCTGCTCTAACAAAATGTCTAATTTTTTCTGGCAAGTAGCTCTATGTTCAGCAGAAGCATCACTTCTTGTTGCTTCTTCTTCCATATGATAAACTTTTAATGCTAAAATTGATAGCCTGTCTACTCCCCAAGCAGGACTTTCGGTATTAATGGTAGCATTGCTTTTTGCAGAAACATCTTTATATTTCTCTAAAAAATAACTATCAATATACTCTACCATATCTGTTCTATCTTGGTTAGATGCATCAATTTTACGCTTTAATTCTAAAGCCGCAACAGGATCTATTTGTGGATCTCTAATAATGTCTTCGTAATGCCACTGTACTGTATCTATCCAACATTTTCTATATAATAAGTGCTCTAATAAATCTGATTTTTCATATTTATTTGTAAACGGCTGGTCTACAGTGTTAATTTCGTGATATTTAGCTATTACTTCTTGAAAAATAGCGTTGGCTTTAGTTGAAAACATATTGATTTAATTTTTTGAAATGTAAAATTACGGATAAATATTTAACTTTACCATTCAATAACTTAGATTCACAATAATGCATATTCATAATTTATCTGAAGATAATTCAATTTTAAACACTTTTATTTCCGAACTACGAGATGTCAATATACAAAAGGACAGTATGCGCTTTAGAAGAAATATAGAACGTATTGGAGAGGTTTTAAGTTATGAAATGAGCAAATCCTTTAAATTTAAAAATCAAGAGATTACAACTCCTTTAGCAAAAACTACTGTTAAAACTATTGATAGTGATGTTGTTTTATGCTCTATTTTAAGAGCAGGTGTACCTTTACATAATGGTTTATTAAATTATTTTGACAAGGCAGAAAATGCTTTTATATCTGCTTACAGACATCACAAAGAAAATCCTGATACTTTTGAAATTGTAGTAGAGTATTTAGCTTGCCCAAGTTTAGAAGGTAAAACATTAGTACTTGCAGATCCAATGGTAGCAACAGGACAATCTTTACTAGCTACTTATGAAGCTTTAAAACCATTTGGAACTCCTAAAGAAATCCATTTAGCTGCTGTTATTGGAGCTCAAGAAGGTGTAGATTTTGCTGCAAAACATTTTCCAGAAAACACGCATTTATGGATTGCAACAGTAGATAAAGACCTAAACAACAAAGGTTATATAGTACCTGGTTTGGGTGACGCAGGAGATTTGGCTTTTGGGCAAAAACTACAACATTAATAATACAACTGGTACTATTAATAACAAAACAACAAAAAGTGTTTTAAACCATTTTTCTTCTATAGTTTCTATATAGTTTGAAAAAATAATAGTTAAAGGTCCAAACAAAAAAAGAAACTCACTACCGTTTTTTTTAGGAGAAATTATAACTATTAAAGATGCTACAACGCACGCCATAAAAATAACTTTATAAGATGGCCTAAATGTTTTTTTCTTTTTATTAATATCTTTTAAATAGAATAAAGATGACCATAAACCAAACGACAACAATACCGTAATTGCAACAATAAACTGGATAGAATTATATACAGTAAAATTAAAACCTACCTTAGGATTTATACTTAAGTACGAAAAGAAATCGTGTTTTATTATTATAGATGTGGATATGGATAAAATTATAATTGCTAATAAACCAAGAAAAGGAGTAATCCATTTTTTTATCTCAGATTCTGAATAGAATATTAACGCTATAAATATGAGAATAAAAAAGAGAAGCGACCAAAAATAAAACAAGCTGGCTAAGCCTATTAAAAAACCTGCATCAAACAATTTTTTTATATGTTCTTTTTGGGTTCTTAAACTAATTATTCGTCTTAATGCTAGTAGTACTAAAAAATTAGATAATACAACTTCCCATTTTAAAAATACTTGTGGTACCGTAAGAAGAAAGATACTAAACAACAACACCTCTGTATTTCCTTTTTGAGATAACGAGTTTTTTGTAACAATAAAATCTACCAATAAAATAGATAAAAAACAGCACGCAAAAACTGCTATTAATTTAAAAACAGAAGTGGTATTTAACGCAATATTGCTATACTTATTGGTAGCAATAAGTAATGCCAAAAGAGACAATGAAAAAACAATTAAAAAATTAATTGGTTTAGATTTACTAAAAATGCTTGTAATCATTATCTGTTTTTGTATTTTTGCTTTATAAATTTACTACTATTATTATGAAAGATTTATTTTACGCTATACAAGACTTTTTTGTAGATGTTGCATTTGCACCTTTAGATATGCTTAGATTTTTAGAATTAGAAAACTGGTTTTTAGCTAACGGTGTTAATTGGTTATTTATGATTATAGGTGCTATAGCAATGGTTTACTGGATGATACAATTAAAAGGTTTTAACGATAATAATGAAGAAGATAAGAGTATTTCTTCTCATTCTTACTTATAAATCGAACCCAATATCTTTTCGATAATTCATCTTATCAAAATGTAGTTTTTCTATATTTTGGTAAGATTTTTTTATGGCCTCCTTGTACGTATTTCCATAGCTTGTTATAGCCATTACTCTTCCTCCAGAAGTTACAACTTTATTATCTTTTAATTGTGCACCTGCATGAAATGCAATAGAGTCTTCTATGTTATCTATTCCAGAAATTTCTTTTCCTTTCTCATAAGCTTCAGGATAGCCACCAGAAACTAACATTACTGTTGCTGCTGCTTGCTCATCTATTTCTATTTCAATTGTATCTAATGTTTGGTTAGCAACTGCTTGAAATACCTCAACTAAATCATTTTTTAAACGAGGTAAAACTACTTCTGTTTCTGGGTCACCTAAACGTACATTATACTCTATTACAAAAGGATTATTTCCTACTTTTATTAAACCAATAAACACAAAACCTTTATAAGGTAAATTATCTTTTTTAAAACCATTAATTGTAGGTATTACAATACGCTCCTTGATTTTAGACATAAATTCTTCATCTGCAAAAGGCACAGGCGAAATTGCTCCCATTCCTCCAGTATTTAAACCGTTATCTCCTTCTCCAATACGTTTGTAATCTTTTGCGGTTGGTAAAATTTTGTAATTTTTACCATCGGTTAGAACAAAACAACTTAATTCTATTCCATCTAAAAATTCTTCTATAACAACTTTTGTACTTGCATTTCCAAACTTAGCATCTACTAACATTGCTTTTAACTCTGCTTTAGCTTCGTTTAAATCTTCAAGTATAACAACACCTTTTCCTGCTGCTAAACCATCTGCCTTAAGTACATAAGGTGGATTTAAAGTGTCTAAAAAAGCGTACCCATCTTCTACTGTTTCTGCATTAAAACTTTGGTAAGCTGCTGTTGGAATATTGTGTCTAAATAAAAATTCTTTAGCAAACTCTTTACTTCCTTCTAATTCCGCAGCTGCCTTTTGCGGTCCAATAACAGCAACATTTTTAAGCGCCTCATCTTCAAGAAAAAAATCATGAATACCTTGTACTAAAGGATCTTCGGGACCAACAACAACCATTGTTATTTTATTATTTAATACCACTTCTTTTATGGCTTGAAAATCGGTAACATTTACTGGTACATTTGTAGCTATATTAGCTGTCCCAGAGTTTCCTGGTGCAACAAACAAATTTCTACATTTGTTACTTTGTGCTAATTTCCATGTAATTGTATGTTCTCTTCCTCCAGAACCTAGTATTAAAATATTCATAGTTGTGATTGTTTCCGCAAAAATAATTATTTACTTTACAAATTCATATTTATAATTTTTTCTTTTGAATCTATTTAACCTTTCTCTAAAATTAAAAGGCTTTCCTATACAAAAAGCAAAACTTGCTTTAAAACGTATTAAAGGCTTATCTGTTGAGGACAAAGCTCAATATATTATTAATAAAAGAACCGAAATTATAAATTACCATTTACAACAAAACACATTTTATAAATCGTTTGCAAATAAAGCAAACGTGAACGATTGGAATAGTATTCCTGTTTTAACTAAAAAAAACTTACAACAACCATTAAACAATAGATTATCTAAAGGCTTTACAACCAAAAACTGTCAAGTAAATAACACTTCTGGTTCTTCTGGTTATCCGTTATCGTTTGCTAAAGATAAATTTTGCCACGCTTTAACTTGGTCTATTTTTATGGATAGATATGGCTGGCATGACTTAGACATAAACACCTCTAAACAAGCTCGTTTTTATGGTATTCCATTAGACAAAAAAAGTTATTATAAAGAACGTTTAAAAGATAAATTAAGTAACCGGTTTCGATTTTCGGTTTTTGATATGAGTGATAAACAACTTGCTAAAAACGTAACATTATTTAGCAAATTTGATTACGAATATCTCTACGGTTACTCTAATGCACTAACTCTTTTTGCAAAATATTTAAAGCGAGAAACTATTGTTTTAAAAGACGTATGTAAAAGCTTAAAAGCTTGTATTGCAACTTCTGAAACTTTATTTGAAGAAGATAAGAAAATACTTGAAACACAATTTGGTGTGCCTGTAATTAACGAATATGGTTGTGCAGAATTAGGATTAATTGCTTTTCAAAATAGTAAAAACGAATGGTTAATAAATAGTGATGATTTATATGTTGAAATTTTAGACGAAAATGATAATATTTTACCTTACGGCGAACAAGGTAGAATTGTAATTACATCATTATACAATAAAGCACATCCATTTATTAGATACGATTTAGGAGATATTGGAACGCTCTCTAAAAAAAGCACTTTAACCAAGCCTATTCTTGAGTCTTTAGCAGGAAGAACAAATGACACATTAAATTTGCCAAGCGGAAAAACTGCAGCTGGTTTTACTATGTATTATGTTACAAAAACTATTATTGAAGATGCTTCTAAAATTAAAGAGTTTATGCTTGAACAATTTAAAATTGACACCTTTAAAGTAAGTTATGTTGCAGAAGAAGAACTCTCAGAAATACAAAAAGAAACTATAAAAAAGGCTTTAGATGATTATTTAGAACCTGGTTTACATGTTTCTTTTGATAGAAAAGAAAGCTTAGAACGCGCAAAAAGTGGTAAAGTAAAACAGTTTATTTCTTATGTTAAGAAATAGAAACTATTTGTTTACTTTTTACAAAAAAATGCTCCCATAAAAATATTACCATACAATACATTGACTTAATTGTAGAATATCCTAAACCTTTTTTGTAAACCCAATAATTATGTTTTAACAAAGCAACTTTGTTTGATGAAATTGAGTTTTCACGAACGCGATAAAATGCTAAAGATTCTTGTAGTCCTTGAGCCGGTTTTCCTGAAGCTTTTATTGCGTTTAACCACAATAACCAATCTTGACGTTTACGTAAATTAGCTGAAGTTATTTTTCCTAATACATTGGCATTATAAACTCCTGTTAAATTACCTATATAGTTACTTTTTAAAAATTTGTTATACGTTAAAACTGGTAACGCTTTAACCATTTTATTTAATGGTTTTCCTTCTTCGTCTATTTGCTCGTAACTAGAAAAACAAACATAACAATTATTAGCTTTCATAAAAGCCACTTGTTTTTCTAGTTTAATAGGTTTCCAAAGGTCGTCTGCATCCAAAAATGCAATATAATCTCCTTTTGAAGCCATTATACCTTTATTTCTTGATATAGCTGCTCCTTGATTGCTTTCGTTTTTAAGTAATTTTATTCTATGATTTTTAAAAATAAAATTTTCTGCAATTTTAATGGTATTATCTGTTGAGCAATCGTCTATCAAAATTAATTCCCAATTAGAGTAGGTTTGATTTATAACAGAGGTAATTGTGTCGCTAATAAAGGTTTCAGAATTATATAGTGGTGTTATTATAGAAACGAGTGCTTTCACAATTAATAGGCTTGTTTTTGTCCTTTAAAGATGCTTAAAATAGTTTGAATAATTATTTTAATATCTAATAATAACGACCAGTTTTCAATATAAAAATTATCGAATTTAATTCGGTTTATTATATCTTCATCACTTTTAATTTCTCCTCTGTAACCTTTTATTTGCGCTAATCCTGTTATACCTGGTTTTACATGATGACGAAATATAAAGTTATATTTATCAATTTTTTTTGAGTAGTCTTCTGTATAAGAAAGCATATGAGGTCTTGGACCAACCACAGACATATCTCCTAATATTACATTGAGAAATTGTGGCAACTCGTCTATACTGGTTTTTCTTAAAAACTTACCTATTTTAGTTAATCTATTATCGTTTTCTTTAACGTAAGTTCCTTTTACTTCTTTTACCGTTCTTAAAGATCTAAATTTATAGCATGTAAATACTTTATAATTTATTCCATTACGTTTATGTTTATAAAATAACGGTCCTTTAGATTCTAATTTTATTAAAATAAATAAAATAACCGATACCCAAGAAAGTATAAAAACAATAATGAATAATGAAAACACAACATCGAACACACGCTTTACCAACTTATTAAAATCTTGATTTAAAGCAACTTGTTGTATAGACAATACTGGAAGATAACTATAAAAATCTGTTTTTAAACGTTTGGTAAATAGTTTTTTAGTTTCTGGAATAAATTTAATATTACAATGGTGATTGTTTGCGTACTTTACAAAATCGTTAACTTGATTTTCTGTAAGCTCATCCATTGCACAGTAAATTTCATCAATTCCGCTATTAGCTTCCAAAAACAAAAAACTGTCACTTATACTTCCTGTAATTTCTGGAGACTTATTATTACTAAAGCGTGCTAATAAGTTATATCCTAGCTCTTTTTTATTAGTAAAAATAGTTTTAAGCTCTTTAGCTCCATTTGTATCACCAATAATAACTACACGCCTTAAATTTCCTTTTAGTCTTAAACGATAGGCTTTTAGTAAGTAATAACTTAAAAGTTTTACAAAACCAATAATAGCAAATGCAGAAAACAAATAATTAATTGTAACAAAGGCTTGTATATTTACACTCCTAAAAACACCAATAAAAGCATATACTAATATTGAAAATATTAGAAATTGCTTTATTAATAATGTAATAATATTTAGTGCAGATGTATACCTATAGACATGATAAAAATTTATAAAAGCTGTTGACGAAATCCAAAATATAATAGAATATATTATATAAAGTAAGTGCTTATTATTAAAGAAAGCTGATGAAAAAAAATGAAGATGTTCTTCGTTAAAATTAAAGGAATAAAACGCTAAAAGATTAATTATTAGCAAATCAAAAACCACCAAAAAAGGTCTTAATAACCAAGAGTATCTTCCACGTTTATATTCCATTTGCTATTTGTTATTATAGCTTGAAAAATCTTTATGCTCACTTTTATTAAGTTCTTCCTCACTTAAACTTTTAAAATAATCGAATGTTATTTTCATACCTTCTGAACGATTTACTTTTGGCTCCCAACCTAAGATTTTTTTTGCTAAAGTAATATCTGGCTGTCTTTGCATAGGATCGTCTACTGGTAAATCTTTATATATAACTTTTTGAGTTGTACCGGTAAGTTTTATAATCTCTTCTGCAAAATCACTAATGGTAATTTCGTGAGGATTTCCAATATTAACTGGATAACTATAATCGCTTAATAACAAACGATAAATACCTTCTATTTGATCGTCTACATAACAAAAAGAGCGCGTTTGCTTACCATCTCCAAATACAGTTAAATCTTCTCCTCTTAAAGCTTGACCCATAAATGCTGGAATTACACGACCATCGTTTAGCCTCATTCTTGGACCGTAAGTATTAAATATTCTAACAATACGTGTTTCTAAACCATGAAATCTATTATAAGCCATTGTAATTGACTCTTGGAAACGTTTGGCTTCATCATAAACACCTCTTGGTCCAATGGTGTTTACATTTCCGTAATATTCTTCGGTTTGAGGGTGCACTAAAGGATCTCCATATACTTCTGAAGTAGATGCAATTAAAAGTCTTGCTTTTTTTGCTCTAGCTAAGCCTAACAAATTATGTGTACCTAAAGAGCCTACTTTTAATGTTTGAATTGGTATTTTAAGATAATCTATAGGGCTAGCTGGTGATGCAAAATGTAATATATAGTCTAAATTACCTTCAATTTTTATAAACTTAGTAACATCATGCTCTATAAAAGTAAAGTTTTCATGATTTTTAAGATGCGCAAGGTTTTTTTTATCGCCAGTTATAAAATTATCCATACCAATAACTTGATAACCTTCATGAATAAAACGATCACATAAATGAGACCCTAAAAATCCTGCAGCTCCTGTTATTAGTACTTTTTTTAAACCCATTACCTTCCTATTGATATATATGTAAAACCTTCGTTTTCTATATCTTTTACATCGTATAAATTTCTACCATCAAAGATAATATTGTTTTGCATATTTGCCTTCATTTTATCAATATCTGGTGTTCTAAAAATACTCCACTCTGTACAAATAACTAATGCATCGGCATTTTCTAAAGCATTATACATGCCGTCTGCATATTTTATTTTATCGCCAAGTTTTCGCTTTACGTTAGGCATTGCTTCTGGATCGAAAGCTGTAATATTTGCTCCAGATTCTAGTAAACTATCTATCATATAAAGTGCCGGAGCTTCACGTATATCGTCTGTTTCTGGTTTAAATGCCAATCCCCAAACAGCAATATTTTTTCCTTTTAAATTATTATTAAAATGATTCTCTATTTTAGGAATTAAAACTAATTTTTGTCTTGCGTTTACATTGATAACAGCATCTAATATCTGAAAATTATAATTTGAATCTTTTCCAGATTTATGAAGCGCTTTTACATCTTTAGGAAAACAAGAACCTCCATAACCAATACCTGGAAAAAGGAAACGTTTTCCTATTCTTGAATCTGTTCCCATACCAATTCTTACTTTATCGACGTCTGCTCCTACTTTTTCACAAAAGTTAGCTATCTCGTTCATAAATGTAATTTTAGCGGCTAAAAAAGCATTTGAGGCATATTTAGTAAGCTCTGCAGACTTTTCGTCCATTACTATTATTGGATTTCCTGAACGCACGTAAGGTTTGTACAGTTTTTCCATAAGCTTTATTGCTTTTTCGCTGCTGGATCCTACAACAATACGTTCTGGTTTTAAAAAATCGTCTACGGCAAAACCTTCTCTTAAAAATTCTGGATTAGAAACTACATCAAAATCTACTGTTGCATTTTTTGCAATTGCTGCTTTTACTTTTTCGGAAGTACCAACAGGAACAGTGCTTTTATCTACTATAACTTTATAACCTTTAATAAGTTTCCCTATTTGGTTTGCTACTCCTAATATATACTTTAAATCGGCAGAACCGTCTTCGTCTTCTGGTGTTGGTAAAGCTAGAAATACAATATCGCCATGCTCTAAACCTTCTTCTAAACTTGTTGAAAATTTTAGGCGATTTGCTTTAATATTCCTTTCGAATAAAACATCTAAGTGTGGCTCGTAAATAGGTACTTTACCACTTTGCATTTGTTCTACTTTATTTTTATCTATATCTATACAAAGGACATCGTTACCTGTTTCTGCAAGACATGTTCCTGTAACTAAACCCACATATCCTGTGCCTATTACTGCTATTTTCATTTAAAAATTGTATGCTTGTTTCTATAAAAACGCTTCTTTTTAAAAGAACGCTTTAAAGTGATTTATATTTTTTTAGACTATTTTTTTATCTAGTCTTTCAAAGTCTGAATTCATACTTAAAAATTCTGGAACAATATCTTTCATTTTAAGTACAATTTCGTTTTTACTACCATCTTTTGCTGAGGCGGTAAGGTCTGTTATTAGTTTATTTATTGTTGCATAATCATAGCATTCGATTTTTGCTATCATTATTTTTTCATTGTAAGTAGGTAGTGTTTCAGACTTATCGTTTAGAAGTTCTTCGTATAATTTTTCACCAGGTCTTAAACCAATAACTTTTATATCTATATCCTTATATGGTACAAATCCAGCTAAACGAATTATTTTTTTAGCTAAATCTATAATTTTTACTGCTTCTCCCATATCGAAAATAAATACTTCTCCTCCATTTCCCATTGCACCAGCTTCTATTACTAGTTGGCAAGCTTCTGGAATAGTCATGAAATATCTAATAATGTCTGGATGCGTAATAGTTAATGGTCCGCCTTCTTCTATTTGTTTTTTAAATAAAGGTACTACAGAGCCGTTAGAGCCTAAAACGTTACCAAACCTTGTTGTTACAAATTGTGTGGTTGTTTTATTTTCTTTTTTTAATTTACTTTGAAGGGCTTGAACATAAATTTCGGCAATGCGTTTGGATGCTCCCATAACATTACTTGGATTTACAGCTTTATCTGTAGAGACCATAACAAATTTTTCAGCTTCATATTTGCTAGACATATCTGCTACGTTTTTAGAACCTACTACATTTGCAAAAACAGCTTGCGATGGATGTTTTTCCATTAATGGCACGTGTTTATATGCTGCCGCATGGTATACAACGTTAGGCCTATGTTTACTAAAAACTTCGTCTATTACTTCTCTATTTCTTACATCGGAAATAATGGCTTCAAAATCTAGATTTGGAAAATTTTGATTAATTTCATGTTGAATGCGATAAAGCGGAGTTTCGGCATTATCTAAAATTAATAGTTTTTTAGGATTATAGTTTGCTACTTGCCTAACTATTTCACTACCTATGGATCCTGCTCCTCCAGTAACTAAAATGCACTTATTGTATATTTCTTTTGCAACAAGTTTATTGTCTAGTTTTATTGGGTCTCTTTCTAGAATATCTTCAATTTGAATTTTTTCTATTTGATTAGATAAACTTTTATTGTTTTCAATATCCGAAATTAATGGTGCTCTAAATACTTTAAAGTTATATTCTAAACAGTTATCTATAATAGCTATACTTGCCTCTTTTGTTATTTTATTATCTGCGATAATAAGTGCCTGAGCGCCATATGCTCTTAATGTTACGGCAACTTTTCTATGCAATTGAACAATTGGAAGCCCTAATATTTCTTTACTTTTATTTTTACCTTCTCTATCTATAAAACCCAATACTTTATAACGTGATGGTTTTTCTGATTTTAATGCCGAAGCAATTGCTATGGCATTTTCACCAGTTCCATAAACTAATACGTTTATTTGGTCTTCTTCATATTGATATGATAAGTATTCTTCGAAAACATGTTTTACTAAAATTCTGAAAAGAAATAATCCACAAAAAGAAACAATTGCATACACTAAAATTTCTGGTACTAAAAAAATGCTTTCTTCAGTAAATAGGAAAAAAACATAATGTATGGCTAATGTTGTTACTAATGTAGTAGCAGAGGCTAAAAACAGTTTTACAGCATCTATAAATGTAGAATGTCTAATTAAACCAGCATAGGTTCTAAAAAAAATAAAAAACAATATATTAACAAGAACAACTATTAACTCCTGTCCGGTTGGTAAATAAGAAAAATAGACGTTTCCGCTTTTTAAATTACCTATTATAATTTTAGTAACTACTAATGCTGTTAATAAAATTACACTATCAAAACACAATATTGCCCATCTTGGCAGATAGTTAATGTTTTTAAAATCTATTTTTTTTCGACTAGACTCTAAAACTTGAAATACAGCTTGTTTTAATTTTCTAAGCATTTAAAATGTTGTATTTGAGTGTACAAATATCATAATTATAATTACAATATAGAAATATAACTGTACTTTACAGTTTAAATTAGATAGAATTAAATTTTACTTAAGGCTTTTTACAACTTTAAAAATTCGATCTCTATCTTGTTCTGTAAGGTTAGAGCCACTTGGTAAGCAAAGTCCTTTTTCAAACAATGTTTCACTAATATTAGTTCCATAAAATGGTGCATTTTTAAATACAGGTTGCAAATGCATTGGTTTCCATAGCGGTCTTGTTTCTATATTAGCTTCTAGCATTTTATTAAACAGTTCTTCTTTAGTAAATGGTGCATTTTCATTAACAACGATGCAACTTAACCAATGATTTGAATACGAATACTCATTAGGTTCTGTAAATACATCTACACCTTCAACATCACTAAACAATTCTTTATAAAAACTGTTCATCTCGCGTCTTAAGTTTATATGCTTATCTAAGATCTCCATTTGACCTCTTCCTATTCCTGCACTAATGTTACTCATTCTATAATTATAACCAATTTGAGAATGCTGGTAATGAGTTGCTTGATCTCTGGCTTGCGTTGCAAGAAAGATAGTATTTTGTTTCTTTTCTATGTTATTACAAACCATTGCTCCACCACCAGAGGTTGTAATAATTTTATTTCCATTAAATGATAAAATTGAAAAATCTCCGAAAGTTCCACATTTTCTACCTTTAAACGTTGAGCCTAATGCTTCTGCAGCATCTTCTACTACCGGAATATTATATGTATTGGCCACTGCTAATATTTCGTCCATTTTGGCAGGCATGCCATATAAATGAACTATTATTATGGCTTTTGGTGTTTTTCCTTTTGCTATTCTATCTTTTATAGCTGTTTCTAAGTGAATTGGGCACATATTCCATGTATCTTCTTCACTATCTATAAATACTGGTTTTGCACCTTGATAAACAATTGGATTTGCTGATGCAGAAAACGTCATACTTTGGCATAATACCTCATCGTTTAAACCTACTCCCAATTGCACTAATGCCAAGTGTATTGCTGCAGTACCAGAAGATAATGCTGCTACATGTACATCTTCTTTTAAATAAGACTCTAAATCTTTTTCAAAACCTGTTACATTTGGTCCTAACGGCGCAATCCAGTTAGTATCGAAAGCTTCTTTTATATACGTTTGCTCATTACCTCCCATGTGTGGAGAGGATAGCCATATTTTTTGGTTCATTATTTATACTTTTTTTATTATTCTAGCAGGATTTCCAACGGCGACAGAGTTGTCTGGTATATTTTCTATTACTACTGCTCCAGCTCCAATTACACACCATTTTCCTATAGTTATATTTGGAATTACAATTGCACCTGCACCAATATGTGTTCCTTCTCCTACCTTTACATTTCCTGTTAAAGTTGCATTAGGCGATATATGTGAGAAACCTTCTATTACACAATCGTGCTCTATTATAGAGGCTGTATTAATTATACAATGACTCCCTATTATAGCTCCTGAGTTTATGGTTGCATTATTCATAACAACAGTTCCTTCTCCAATTTTACTAAATCTAGATATAAAACTATTGTTATGGTAAGCGTTGAAATATTTTGTCTTTGTATTATTTACAATTTCTTTTCTAATTTTATTGTTTCCTATAGCTATAATAAATTCACCTTGATTTAATGCCTTATTTCCAGGTTCTAATTTGCCTAAAAAAGGTAAACCTTGAAAACAATCTTCTTTTTTATTATCATCAAAAACACCATCAATATTAATGTTTTTAGACTCAATAACATCTAACACCACTTTTGCATGGCCGCTTGCTCCAAATAAATACTTCATTAGTTATTTCCTGTATATTTTTCTGTGGTTACAGCATTTACTCCATTAATCCCTTCAGATTGAACAACTTTTAATATTGTTTTTAATAAAATCTTGATATCTAAAATAATACTTATATTATTTACGTACCAAACATCTAATTCAAATTTCTTGTTCCATGTAATTGCATTTCTTCCATTAACTTGAGCCCAACCAGTTATTCCTGGTTTTACATCATGTCTCTTTTTTTGTACTTCGTTATACAACGAAAGATATTCTGGAAGTAAAGGCCTTGGTCCTACTAAACTCATATCTCCTTTAAGCACATTTAAAAGTTGTGGTAACTCGTCTAAAGATGTTTTTCTAACAAATTTCCCTACAGGTGTTAATCTTTTTGCATCAGGCAATAGATTTCCATTAGAATCTTTTTTATCTGTCATTGTTTTAAATTTAATGACTTTAAAAATTTTTCCTTTTTTTCCTGGTCTTTCTTGAAAGAAAAAAGGTTTACCATTATTATTAAAAATTAATAATATTAATACTATTATAAATAATGGACTAAATAACACCAAAGCTATTAATGCCGACAATAAATCTAAACTTGGTTTAATTAACCTGATATACATTATTCTAAAACTTCTTTTATTTTATTAGTATATTTTGAAGCTAAATCCCTTCTGTCAAAATATTTTTTAGCATGGTTAAAACCATTTTCTCCCATTATATTAAGAGACTCTTTATTAGCCAACATTAACCTAATTCCTTTTTCTATTTCTTCTGGATTTTCAGGCTCAACATAATAACCGCATTTAGCCTGCTCAACTAAATCTCTTGAAACACCATCTATCGCAAGTAAAATTGGCTTTTTACAAGACATATAATCGAATGTTTTATTAGAGTATATTGTTTTGAAAGTATCAACTTTTTTTAAGACAGATGCACCAGCATCTGAAGCTAAAATATACTTAAACACTTCTTTTTTAGGAACAGGATCTCTAAAAATTATATTATTCAATTTTCTTTTAGCAGCTTCTTCAACTAGCATGTCTTTTTGCATACCTGCTCCAATTAATTGAAATACAACATTGGTGTCTTTTAACCTCTCTGCAGTTTCTATTAATTGAATTAAATGATTAGCAACACCATGAGCTCCAACATAAGTTATTACAAACTTATCTTGAAGATTAAGTTCTTTCTTAAAAGCAGTAGCGTCAAAATTTTCCTGAATGCTTTCTGCTAAAGAAAAATCTGCTGCATTTGGTATAAAAATAACTTTCTTGGGATCAATTTTTTTATCTACTATTAACTTCTCTCTAAACGCTGGTGTTAACACATTAATTAATGTAGCTTTTTTATAAATAAAGCGCTCAAACCAATAAGCGAATTTAATTATCATTTTATTTTTTAATACACCTGTATCTATTGCAGATTCTGGCCACAAATCTCTAATTTCGAAAACAAACGGCACACTTTTTATTTTTGATAAAACATAAGCGGTGATACCTACAAATAGTGGAGGAGATGTAACAAGAATAACATCAAATTTTTTATTAGTTTTAAATAAACCAGCGTAAATGCTTGAGAAAACAAATGAAAAATAAGCCCATAGTCTTCCTAAAAAATTAGTATTATAACTCTCGGATACATGAGATCTAATGACATCTACATTATTATAAAAATCTAAATCAGTAAAAAAATACTTTCCTTTATATTTTTCAGGTTTTTTACCTGTTGCATAATGTACCATCCCTGCTAAAACCGTAATTTCATGACCTTGGTTTGCCCATACCTGTGTCATCTCATTAAAACGTGAGCCTCCACCGTCTCCTTTTTCTAAAAAATATTGATGTATGAGTAATATTTTCATATTATAACTTTATTTTAATTTCGGTATTAAAGGTGTTTGTTTTAGTGGCAAAGGTAAGCCTAATACTTTTTTCTTTTACACCGTAGTAACTAGAAAAGTATTTTTCTTCTATTAAAGGATTTAATTTATTTCCAGTAGCATCGGTTGTTTCGATAGTTATTTTATCTAAAAATTCTGGATTTATATGCCAATATTGGTTTTTTGTGAAATTATTAGTGTTTTTAAACTCATCTGTAACACTCCAAATATTCTTAGAAACTGGTTTTTCAACCCTTCGGTTGTGGAAAATATTATTTCCTAAATTTTTAAAAGCCTTAATTTCACCATTAAATATATAATTATCCTGCTTTTTAATTAAGGTTGCCTTAGCATATTTAACCCAATTATACCATATAAAACGACTGCCTTTTAGCATTTGATTTTCGCCTTCAATACCAACAGTATTATGACCTTCGCAACCATTAAAGAAATTTATAAGTTCTTTTTCTGTATTGTATTTATAAGAACCAGAATCTCTTAAAATATTATTGCCATTCACCCAAATATCCAAATGTAAATTGTCTGACTGTGCAGGCCTATCTTTATATTTCCCACAACGTATAAATGTTTTTACATCTTGATCTTTAATAATGTAATATCCACCTTTATCAAAAACATTTATGTCTGGAATTTGAATATTATTTACTTGTTTTTCGTTTTTAAAACCATACCAAAACTGGCTTTCGGACTTGTAATAATATTTATTACCTAGAGCTAAACGTAAATCGTCTAATTGCGATTTATAGTTTCTATAGTCTTTATTTGTTAGCTTAAAAAATAAAGCGCCATCGTTAGATCCATAATTTGGTAACTCTCCAGAAACCGGATCTAAACAAGTCTCTAAAAAACTTAATGATTTTTCTGCTCTATCGTAAACAACTGGTTTAAATTTCTCATTATTTAACTTAGATAATTGAATTGCCCATGTCAATAACTGCACGGTCACACGGTGATAATTCATAGAATATTGAAGAAATGTACCGTCTTTATATATTTGATATTCTACTTCTTGTTCAAACCATTTCTTTCCTTTTATGCTCCATTTTTTTGTGTCTGCCATGAATGGAAATAATTTGGCAGATAAATATAACATTAAGGTTTCTGTTATAGCATGGTTATTTCTTACAGCAATTCTTGAAAAATGAATATTATTATATACATGGTGCAATTGCCAGTATATTGAATTCATTATTTCTTGATACAGTGTTTCGTTTAAATTCTCTGAATTTTTGTAATAATAGAGAGCAAATGTCCAATTTAAAACCCTTAAGCTTATTTCTTGGCTACATTTATAGTTTGGACCTTGATTTATAGGATTCTTAGCTATAAAATCTTTAATTTCATTAAAAACCAATTGCGATTGATCTTCATCAAAATGATAATCGTATCTAATAACATCATATAAAAATGAAAATCTTGCTTTCTCCCAAACAAATTTTATATCTCCAGCGTCTAATGAAATATCTTGTATTTCACTCCAATGCTTTGAAATATCATACTTATGATTTGTTATTGGATTTGTAATCCAGTCGTAATGTTTTCCTAAGCTTAATTCTTGTTTACTAAAAAAAGTAAAGGTTCCATTCTCTATCTTTTGAAAAGTAGATTTTAACTTCTCATCTCTATTTTTTGGAAGCTTATGTATATCTTTTCCGTAGAAGAAAAATGGAGATAAATTATTTTTCCACTCTTCTAGAGTTATAAATGTTTTAAACTCAGGATTTATAGGAAATGCTTTTTTTTGCCATCCTAATTTTGTTGAAATCGCATAATAGATTCTAAATAAAACATATCGCAATCCCATGTTTTTCAACAAGTTGAAAACTAATTTTATTTTATGAATCATACTAAAATATTAAATATGTAAAAGATTATTTAACTTCTACCCATTGTCCTTCTTTTAGGCTTTCGATAGCTGCAAAACTTGCTTTGGTTACATTGATTAACTCATTATAAGGAATTAGCTCTACGCTTCCCTTTTTTAATTCAGTTAAAATAGTAGAAAATTGATTTTTATGGCCTTTATCTAATTTAGTTTTTAATTTAGAAAAGCCTTTAGTACCGTAACCTGTGGTTTTAATAAAGTTATCCATAGTCAAAGTTTTTTCTTGAGAGTAAACCTCTAAACGTTCCTTAGAATAAGATTTTGCACCATTTGCGAAGTAGTTTACAACTCCGGTAGAACCATTTTCTAATTTCACTAAAATAGAAGCGTTATCTGTATTTTCTTCTGGATTCTCTCCTAAGGCATTCATACAAACGGCTTTAATTTTACTTCCTGTTAAGTACACTATTAAGTCTAAATAGTGGCATGCTTCGCCTATAATTCTTCCGCCACCAACTGCCATATCGTGTACCCAAACATTTGAAGGTATTGCGCCAGCATTCATTGTTGCAATCACATTCATTGGTGCATCACCAATTATAGATTTTATTTTTTGAGTATGTGGAGAAAAACGACGGTTAAAACCTATCATTAATGTGCCTTTATTATTTTTATAAGCTTCTTCTATGCTTTCAAGCTCTTCTGCATTTAAAGCTAAAGGTTTTTCAACAAATACATGTTTTCCTTTATTTAAAGCCTTAATTACCATATTAGCATGTAAATTATGTCTTGTAGTAATCATTACTAAATTTACATCTTCATCGTCTAAAACTAAATCGTAATCTGTCGTACTTTGTGCAATATTATGCTTTTCTGCAAGTGCTGTACCATTAACGCCACCTGAAGATACAATGTGTTTTATTTGCGCATCTGTTCCTTTTAAAGCTGGTAGCAAGGTCATTTTAGCAAAGTTTCCTGCTCCTACTAAAGCTATAACACCTTTATTTGCTTCTAATGTTTTTTTATTTACAGTAATGCTATGATCTGGTACACTGTTTTCATTATATTTTATAATAGAAGCAATAGATTTTGATTGCCCAATATTACCATAAATTTTATCAAACTCTTCTAATGGTGTTACATCTGAAACGAGTTCTTTTACCTGTAATTTTCCAGTCTCTATTAGCTGTAATACGGTTTCAAAATTTCTTTTTTCTGTCCAACGTACAAATGGTAACGGATAATCGATTCCTTTTTGTTCGTAATCATCATCATATCTTCCTGGACCGTATGAGCAAGAAACTTGAAAACTTAATTCTTTTTCATAAAATTCTGCTCTAGAAATATCTAAACCAATTACTCCTACTAATACTATTCTTCCTCTTTTTCTACTCATATTAGCAGCTTGAGAAATAATATCATTAGTTTTTGCTGATGCTGTAATAATTACACCATCTGCTCCAATATGTTTCGTGTTTTCTAACACAAATTTTACCGGATCATTTCCTTTTAAAGGATTAAAAGCTATAATACCTTTAGATTTTGCTATTTCTATTTTAGCATCGTCCAAATCGTAACCAATTACTTTACAACCATTTGCAACAAGCATTTCTGCCGTCATTAAACCAATTAAGCCTAAACCAATAACCACAATAGTTTCTCCCATTGTTGGTTTTATTAACCTTATTCCCTGAAGTCCTATTGACCCAATTACTGTAAATGCAGCTTCTTCGTCTGTTATACTATCTGGTACGTGTGCCACTAAATTTTGTGGAATACAAACAAACTCTGCATGTTGTCCATTAGAGGCTACGCGATCTCCTATTTTAAAATTTGAAACACCTTCTCCAACTGCAATTACTTTACCTACGTTACAGTATCCTAATGGTAATGGCTGCTCTAACTTATTAAAAACTGTTTCAATAGTAGGCATTAAACCTTCGGCTTTAATTTTGTCTAAAACCATTTTTACCTTGTCTGGCTGTTGTCTTGCTTTTTGTATAAGTGATGCTTTTCCAAACTCAACAAGCATACGTTCTGTACCTAGCGAAACTAAACTTCTTGTTGTTTGTATAAGTACCTGACCTCTTTTAACTTTAGGTGCTGGAACATCTGCAAGTTCTGTATTACCTGTTTTGAAAGATTGGAGTATTTGCTTCATATTAAATCTATAATTTTATACCATTCCCCTTTTGAGTAATCAAAAGGTTTTGATGTGCAATTAATTTTTTGCAAAAATAATGTTTTAAATTCTTCTGCGTCTTTGAATAGCACTAAATTTTCAGGATTACCAAATTGTTTATTAAACTCTATTGCATAATCTGCAGCATAAACAAATGCTGGCTTACCTGTTTGTAAAAACTCGAATATTGGTAAACCTACGGTTTCATCTTTTGAGGTGAAAATTAAAAAATCTATGTCTTTGTAAAGGCCAAAAAGCTGTTGCCTTGTAATGGCACCAATGGAATTTATATTTTTAGATGCTGATAAATAATTATTTGCTGGATTTAATAAAGTGGTGATTTCTATGTTATTTTCTTCTAAAAAGCCATATATCTCCTCCAGAGATTTTACATTTTTATGTGGCGATGCATAAGCAATAGGTAATAACCCTTTATGTTTAAAATTGCTTGAAATTTTTGAGTTTAAAGAGGTGTCTTGTTTTGGGATAATAAATCCTGGCCAACATGATATAACTTCATCCTCTTCATAGTTAAACATTTTTAAAAATTTATTTCTAATATATTCAGATTGTACAATGAAGGTATTCTTTTTTAAGAATTTAGAAATAATGAATTGATATACTTTGATTTTTACATCTGAATATCCTTTTTCTAATGCTTTTGGCTGATGAAAATAGGTAATACCTATGCCAGGTTTAAAAATATAATTTAAATTATTAAAACTTATTATTTTATTCGGGCTGTATTTTTTTACGTATTTCCCAATGCCTTTTATTGTAAACCAAACGGTTTTAAAACCTGAAGTTTTAGCATATTCAAAAGTTATGTGTTTTTCTGCAAGATTAAATTTATGCGGAGATAGGATTACAAACTTATATTGGGTTTCTTTTTTTATCTCGCTTACAAAAGTTCTTAAAATAGTTTCTGCTCCTCCTGTATTCGCTGCAGAAGCGTTTACTAATATTGTTTTCATATACTATTTATTGCTTTTAAAAATACCACTATCATGTGATCTAGGCTGGCTTCATTTAAATAATAAGTTTTACAAACTTTTCTCATTTTTATAAAATGCTCTTTATCTTCAGTTGTCCTTTTTATTAGTTTTGTTAAATACTGAATTTGATCTTGCTCATCTCCAGATGGTATTAAAAAACCGGTTTCTTCATTTTTAATATTAAACAATTCTCCTCCGGTTATAGCGTTTTGGGAGGCTACAAATGGCACACCATTTCCAAGACTTTGTAAAACACTTAATCCTGCTTGATTAATACTAAAAGAAAATATTGATTTTTGATATAATTCGGTTAGCTTTTCTGGATTAGATATCCTACCAAAAAATACTACATTCTCTACAATATCTAATTGTTTAACTAAGGCTTCTAAATTTTCTTTTTCGGCACCGCTACCTACAATAAAAGCTCTTAAGTTATTAATTTTACTTTCATGCTTAGCTTTTGCTAATGCTTTTAAAAAAACATCAATTCCCTTTCTTTTGTTTAAGGCTCCAATACTTAAAAAATTTATTGTATTTGATGGCTCTAATTTTTCGCTAGCTTGTGAGGATACTAAGGTTGAATTGGTTGCAACAAATATTTCTTTTTTAAAACCATTTGCTAAGTATATGTTTTTTACCGTTTCACTGTATAAAATAACTCCTTGTGATTTACTTGCCAATTTTAAACGAAATATATCTGTAAGCTTTTTTTCTTTTAACCCATTTGATGATGAAATGCCAATTCCCCAAAACAACAATTTATTTTTAAATTTTGATGCAGCTAAATTATAATTGTTTAGAAAATATAAATCGTAAATTGATATTATGGTATCAAACGTGTGTTTTTTAAGAAAACTTTTAAGCCCTTTATAATAATAGAATGTTTTAAAATTAAGCTTTTCAAGTTTTATTAATTTATAGCTTCTATTGTCTTTAAAATCTCCAGCATGAACAACTGTTAAATCGACTTTTTCTCCTAGAAGTTCGTATAAATCGTTTCTATAATTAAGTACCTTATTGGTAATTATTAAAACTTTTTTTTGATTGACACTCATGTGGTTAGAATAAAGAATATTTTAATTCACCGCAAAGGTAAGTACATTTATTAATTTGTTCCTTTTAAAGATTATATTATTCTCTCTGTTTTTTAAACTTATTTTTCATGTTTAAATATTCAAAAGAGATATAGAATACTGTAAATACAAGAAAACTTTTAAAAAAATTTCCTGCAAAACAAGCGCATATTAATACAAGAAACAAAGTGAATTTTGCATAATCATTATTAACTTTTTTATAAAAACAGTTTTTTATAAATAGAAAATAAACAACTAAACCTAATAGCCCAAAATTGAAAAACAAATCGAAAATTTCAAATTCAACTTTATATATCCAATACTTATTACCTCCAAACAGATAGTTAATAATTCCCCAATGTTCGCTACTAAACTTTATAGTTTGCTCTAACAATAAGTCTCTTGTAGAGGTTAATACTGTAAACATTCCGTTTTCCTTATATAAAATCTCTCCATTAGGCAGGAGTTTAATTAAAAATAAATCTATTACTTTTCTAAAAACTAGGTATATTATTCCTGAGATTGTAACAGCTATTAGTGTTACTTTTTTATAATAAAACCAAATTGTTATAAATAATATTAATGCTAAAAATAGCCATACTATTTTTGTGCCTATTAATAGGGCCGTTGTTATAAAAAATATTAATAAAATTAATTGTTTTTTGCTTTTTCTTGCTTTATAAGCTGTTAACGCTATTAATAATATATAGAAGTAACTCGCTTCGGATGTTTTTAAAAAAACACCGTTAAAACCAAATCTATTTGAAAAACTATAAGACCTAAATAATTCTATATTTGTAATTAATCCTAGTATAATTAAGGCACTGCTAATTACACCAATAATTATTATTTGCTTTTTTAAAGTTAGAATAAGCATCTCTTTTTTGCTTATGTCCAATGTTTTAAAATAAGTAACCAATATAAATGGAAAGGAATATAGTAGTAAACCGTAAACTTGCTTATATGTTGTTTTAAAATCGTATTGATTATAAAGTTGGAAAAAAGACAATAGTGTTAAACAGAACATTATAAAGAAAAAAATAACATACTTGTTTCTTTTAAAAGGCGTCGATTTTAAAACTAAAAACAACAATAATATATTAAGTATTAATTTAGGGATTAAGCTATAGCGATTGAATACTTCTACAGAATAGGTTAGCAAAATTTTTGTTATAAAATCAAATAAAATGATAATATAAAAAGAGAAAACTCCAATATTTACTAATGTTTTTTCTTTATTATTTATCATTATTAATTTTATTGGTTTTCAGCCTATAAAAAATAATCATTATAAGCATAAATACCGCACTTAGAATTAAGTTTGAATAAATCATAGATGCAGCTCCAGATTGGTTTTGTTTAACCAAAAATATAAACAATAATATAATACCTCCGTCTCTAAAAATCCTAAAACCAAGCATTGTCCAGTTCATGTTTTTTGACATATAAGCCTGTACGTACACGTTACTTATACTTACAAATACGGTTGTAAAAATAGAAATTTTAATTAAGTCTCCCAGTCCCTGATAAGTGCTACCATAAAAAGTAGAAACAAAATCACTAAATATAAATACAATAAGACTAGGAATTAATGTGGCTAAAAAATTTATAGTAAGTATTGTGGTTAACACTTTTTTGTGGGAACCCTCGTCATCAGAATTTTTTGATAAATGAGATAATACTACGTTTCTTAATATACCAGGAATAAATAAAATTATAGCATTTAATTGTATTGCTGCTGTATACATGCCTAATTCTCCAAAAGACACATATAACACTATTAAAAAATTAATTAACCAAGACATTACAGCATATACCGTTTCTTGTATAGCTATTGGTAAGGAGTAAATTAAAATTTTACGGTTTAATACTTTATCCTTTTGTATGGTATTTTTCTCTAAGTTTTTATTAATTAAATTATAGTTAGCAACTACATTAATTAATTGCACCAAAATTAAAGCAGATAAGGCACCTATTAGCCCAAAAAAGTAAGTAAAACCTACACTAAACAAAAAGGTTAACACTCCAATATAAGAGTTGATTTTAGCCATTTTTTTAAACAAGCCTAAGCCAGATAAAAAGCCTACATAAAGAAAATTTAAACTGTTTAGAATGATAAGTACGGAAACTACTTTTATGTAAGATGATAACGCATTATCCTCTAAAATTAAAGAAGCAACTTTATTTGAAAAAATAAAAACAATTACAAAAGCTATACTTGTAAGAATGAGTATTGTTTTTTGAGTAAATTTAAAAATAGCATAAAGCTTCTTTGGATGGTTTTTTTTATAGTCTGCAACAAACTTTGTTGCTGTGTAACCAAAGCCTAATGTGGTTATAAAAGCAATAGAAATAAAGGTTGTTTTTATAATACTAAACTCACCAAATATGTTTTTACCTAAAAGTCTAGCCACTAGTATTCCTCCTAAAAGTGATAAACCTTTAAATACAACATTACCTAACAGTGCCCAAAAGGAGTCTACTATTAAATTATTTTTCGAGAGGCTATTTAATAATTTTTTCAAATTAAATTTTTGATGTTTTTATTCAAAAGTTGATAGTGTTTTAAGTAGTATCTCATTACTATTACAATCTAAATTTATATAAACTAAAGTACCATTTCTGCAAGAATATAGTAGTTTTTGTTTGTTAAAATTGAAGGTCATAATATAGTCTTTACAAGACACTAATTCTTTTTTATTATTTTTTTTTAAATTGTAAATTTTCATTGTTTTATCAAAGGAAGAAGACACCAATCTTTGGTTATCGAAAAACTTAACTTTTGTAATAATATTATCATGCAAATTTAAAGTGTTTTCTACTTTAAATGTATTAAGGTTTATAATATTTAAATCTCCATTAAACATTCCAACTGCAATTTTATTTGCTTTAAAATTTATTGCTAAAGCAGATGGTATTGCTTCTAGATTTAACGATTTTTCTATTCTTAAAGTTTTATTAAGCATTATTTTTTTTAAATAACCATCTTGAGCAATTGAATATAAATATTCATTAACTACTTTAAAGTCTATTATTGCCGCATTGTGTGTTTTAGTTAGAATAGGCTTCTCTTTATTAAGACAATGAATTTGATTACTCCCATCTTCTAAACCTAGAATAAGTTTGTTTTTATACCAGGTTATTGCTGTAATTTTAGAATTCTCAATCTTAAAGTGCTTTACTACTTCTTTTGTGTTATGCTCTATAATTTTTACAGATTTATCATAATCTACAATTGCTATGTACTTTTGTGTACTATCTACGGCTACTAATTTGATACCCAAAGGAGACCCGTTTAATATGGTTATAGTTCCAGATCCATCGTTTTTAGAAACATAAAGCGTACTCAAGTTATAAGATTGCTGTACAAAAAGAGAATCTGTTAAAAGCAATGTTCTAACAGCAAAACTTTGGTTTTGTGTAATTTTACATCTATTTAAATCAATTTGAGATTGCGCTATTATAATAGATAAAAAAGCAAATATGAAACACGTTTGTTTTTTCATTCTGGCTTATATTTTAACAGTAATGTTGTAAAAAAAGCGAAAAAATAAATGCCGTGCTGTCGTAATAAAACAGAATCGAACATCATTAAAATTATAGTGGGTATGACAAAGTATAAAATAATATGAGATTTGGTTTCAAAATAGCGTTTCATCAAAAAATAAAAAATTGCTAAAAATGCTATTAAACCTATTATACCTGTTGCCACGGTAGTTTCTAAAAACTGATTATGGCTGTTTAACTTATCGTCTATTCCATGATTGAATAAATTAAGGTAGTATTGTTTATCTAACTCATATTGGTAATCACCAATACCTACACCAAATATTGGTTTATTTACAATCACATCTTTTGCACTAGACCAAACACTAAACCTATCGTTAGTAGACTCGTTTAAATTTCTATTTAAAAAATCTAAATTGTTAAATAGAAATATAAAAACCACCAAGCCTAATGCACTAAATATAATTATTCGTTTTCTGTAATTTAGTATAACATATATAAATATTAATGCAGCTGTGGATAATAATCCTGCTCTACTTTTTAAATATAGTTGCATTAACACAATTGCTATTACAAGTCCTATTTTAATAAAAAGGTTGAACCGTTTGTCTTTTCTAAAAGCCCAAAATATTAATGCTGTAGAAAATATTAAATATATTGAATAGTAAGAAGAATGTATATCTACATAATTTGTAAAATATGAAAAACCTTCTCTTAAAGGCAGTGGATTGATTTTATATACGCCTATAGCATAGATAATCGAAATTATAAACACCACCATATTACCTACAAAAAAACCTATTGCAATAGATTTTAATTGCTTTTCAGACACAAACGATGTAGTAGATAGCGCTAATGGAAATAAAGTTAAGGTAATGGATTTTATTACCGTTTCTATTCCAAAATCAAGAGCCTTTGTATAAATTAAAGAACAGACTAATATTATGAAATAAACAACCAAACTAAAAGTTGTTTTAAATTTAATGGCTCGTTTATTATAAACGTCGGCAATAAAAATGAGTACTAAAAGAATTAGAATTACTGTATTTGCATTTAAAAACAAACTTAGAGGCATAAAAAAAGCATACATCACTAAAAGCATGCTTTGAAGTGTATCTCTTTGGATATTATGTTTTAGTAAGTGCATACACAATCTTTAAAAACAGTTTAAAACAAATAAAGAATATTATAAATACAATAGAGTATACAGAAAATATATCTAATCCAGATCCTCTAATTACAAATAGAAAAATCTCATACATATATAACAAATATATGTAGTTAAGTATTTCGTTGTTTTTAATTAGTTTTAAAGCATTTTTATAAACACTATTAAAAAAAGTAAATATAATAAAGCCAAATATAAAAGATAGATAACCAAAATTTAAATACAATTCAGACTGCATACTTATTGGAAACGAACCTCCACGATTTCTAAATTCTATATCGTATTCAGATGTATAAATATCTATAGCACTTCTGGGCTTAAATTTAAAATAAGATCTTGGTATAAATATAAATATTGGTTTTATAATAGTCTCTCCATACACCAAATCTAGCTTATCTTTTTTTAAATACTCTATTGCATTATTAGAGTGTAAATATGTTGTAGAGATTTCAAGATTATTCATAAAACCAGCTACAAATGTTTTTGTTTGTATATAATCGTCAACATAGGTTGTTGCTTCTAAAAAACTTTTAGCTTTAAAGCCTCCATAGTTTCTTAATATAGACATAGTAATTATAAAATAACATAAACCAAGTGCTAAGGCGAACAGAATAAATATTTGCTTAAATTTAAACCTTAATTTTAACTTAGAGGTTTCTAATAATACGATTGGTAAAATAAGAAATATGGCTTCTCTTTTACTTTCTACAGAGAAAATTACAAAAATAAGTAGAATTACAAAGTAGAGCATTATTCTATATTTAAGCTTGAATTTTTTAAAAGCATAAGCAATTAATATAAGTGCTAATGCTGTTTTAAAAACAACTAGTAAAAAACCTAAAAACTCTAAGTATGGAGATAAAATTAGTAATGTAATAAATAGAAAAACTGTTGTGTAAAACAGAAACTTTTGGTTTATTTTATTAAGATTTATCTGTTGTTTTAAACTAAATTTTAAGTTTAAAGTAACAAAGTAAGATAGTATTATAAAAAAATTAAGAATATTAAATATAAATAATCTAGATGAAGCATGCTCCCAAAGTTTATAATCTGGAAGAAGTCTGGTAAATACCAGATTGTTTGAGAATACCCAAGAACCAATTATAAAATTAAGGTTTAAATATGTTACAGCAAGAAAACTAGGGGATAATAAAAATTTAAAACGGTCTTCTTTAAATTTAAATAGCAACCAAAATAAACTTAGCTGGATTATTACGTAGTTGGTAATCTCATATTTTGCAGCAAAAGTATTCGATAAGAAAATAGGTATTATAGAAATAATACCCATTATCAATAACACAATATATTTGTTTGTTTCTCTTACTGGCAAAATGGTTCTTGTAATTTATAACTTTACGTTACTTAATTTTAAAATTTTATCATTTAATACACCATTTTTATTATAAAAGTATAGTTTAATTAAATTAAACTCGTTAGTGTCAATTTTAAAATCTTTAATAGATAATACTAGTGAGTTATCTAAAGTATAAACTTCTGGACTGTAACCAGATGCTTTACTTTTTGTTTTCTTTTCTTTAGCAGTTGTTAAAACAGAAAGATCTTTTGGATACACCACAAAGCCTAAAGTCATTTTTTCTAATTCCTCAAGGTCTGTGTCTTTATCTAAATAAATCACAAAATTATAATTGTTCTCTCCTGCTCTATAAGAAGCTACTTCGCTAATTTGTATGCCTTGAGAATATAAATAACCTTCATCAAAAATATAATTTAAAGATTGTGGCACTCCTTCAAGTTTTGGGAAATTATCAGTTTCCACAACCTCAGTTTTTGGCATATTTTCTTCTACTGCAACTTCTTTTTTTGTTTCATTTTTACATGAAAAAAACAATACTGTAATTGCAATTAATGCTATAATTCTCATTTAATAAAATTTAAGATTTATTACTCTAACTCAAAGATACAATAAACAATAATATTCTACTGCTTAGTAACATTACAAAAATCTAATGTAATTGCTGTAGATTCTAATGCTTTAAACTCGTTATGAGAAACTAAATACACCACAATATCTGCTTGTTCTAAAGCATTTTTTGCATTGTATATTTCTAAAGTTTTATGTGAGGTTATATTAGGCTCTACAGCCATAATATTAAAGTTATCTTTAATTAAAGCTTCTACCACATTTAAAGCTGGAGACTCTCTTAAATCGTCTATATTTGGTTTAAAAGCTAATCCCATTGCTGCTATTTTAGGCTTTTTACCATTATCTAATTCAAATTGTAGTGCTGTACTTTTAATTTTTTCTATAACCCATTCTGTTTTATAGTTGTTAATTTCTCTTGCCGCACGAATAATTTTTGCTTGCTTTGGAAATTCACTTACTATAAACCAAGGATCTACTGCAATACAGTGTCCACCTACTCCAGTTCCCGGTTGTAGAATATTAACTCTTGGGTGTTTGTTTGCTAGTCTAATAAGCTCCCAAACGTTGATTCCTGCTTCATCACATATCATAGACAACTCGTTAGCAAATGCTATTTGTGCATCTCTAGAAGAGTTTTCTACAAGCTTACACATTTCGGCTGTTTTAGAGTTTGTTTTGTGTAATTCTCCTTTAACAAAATGTCTGTAAAACGCTACAGCTTTTTCTGTTGAAGCTTCGTTAATACCACCAATTGCTCTATCGTTATGCTCTAACTCATGTATTACATTTCCTGGCAATACTCGTTCTGGGCAATAAGCCATGAAAATTTTACCCTTAAGTTCTGGTCTTACAGAAAAAATAACTTTTTCCATTTTTTCTGTTGTACCAACTGGGCTTGTAGATTCTATAATTACTAAAGCTCCTTCTTTTAAAGTTGGTAAAATAGCACGTGTAGCAGATTCTACATACGAAATATCTGGTTCATGATCACCTTTAAATGGTGTTGGAACTGCAATTAAATATACATCTGCTTCAACCGGAGTTGTGCTAGCTGTTAAGTAATTTTCTTTAACAACATGGTGTACTAAACCATCTAAATCTGGCTCTACAATATGTATTTCTCCTTTGTTAATTGTATCTACAACATGTTGGTGGATATCTACTCCTGTAACTTTTATGTTTCTACTTGCAATTAAAGCTGCTGTTGGTAAGCCTATGTAGCCTAAACCAACCATTACAACACTTGGTTTGTTATTCATGATTATAAGTTAGATATGAAGTTTACTATTTTACTACAAGCAGTACCATCTCCATAAGGATTGTGTAACTTACTCATTTTTAAGTAGGCGTCTTCGTTATTTAATAAGTTGTTTGTTTCTTTTACTATTTTTTCTTTGTTTGTTCCTACTAAAAAAACAGTTCCTGCATCTACAGCTTCTGGTCTTTCGGTAGTATCTCTCATTACTAAAACAGGCTTTCCTAAACTTGGTGCTTCTTCTTGCACACCACCACTATCTGTAATAATTAAATATGATTTATTCATTAACCATACAAATGCTGGATATGATAACGGATCTATTAACTTCACATTATCAATATCTGCTAATAATTCATATACTGGTTTTTGTACATTTGGATTTAAATGTACAGGATATATAACTTGAACATCGCTATTTTGCTCTGCAATTTCTTTTAATGCACTACAAATATTAATGAAACCTTGACCATGGTTTTCTCTTCTATGTCCTGTTACTAAAATTAATTTTTTAGAGTTATCTACTATTGAAATTAATTGTTCAACTTCTTTATCTGAATATTGAGAAGATGTTACTTTACCCGAACTAAAATCTAATGCATCAATTACTGTGTTTCCAGTAACAAGAATGCTGTTTTCTGAAATGTTTTCGTTTAATAAATTTTGCTTAGATGTTGTTGTTGGTGCAAAATGATAATCTGAAACACTACCAGCAATACTTCTATTAACTTCTTCGGGAAAAGGAGAACGCTTATTAAAAGTTCTTAATCCTGCTTCTACGTGGCATACTTTTGCTCCTGAATAAAATGCAGCTATACTTGCAGCCATGGTGGTAGTAGTATCTCCATGTACATAAACATAATCTGGCTTAAATTCTTCTAGTATTGGCTTTAAATTTGTAATAATATCTGCTGTTAGAGAATATAAATTTTGATTTGGTTTCATTAAATCTAAATCATAGTCTGGTGTTACTTCAAAAAATGTTAATACTTGGTCTAACATTTCTCTGTGCTGAGCAGTAATACAAACACGAGTATCAAATTCCTCACTATTTTTTAAAAACTCCTTTACTAAAGGTGCCATTTTAATAGCTTCGGGTCTTGTTCCAAAAATAATTAAATTCTTTTTCATTAAAGTTTTCCTTTTAAAGTTGCAAAAGTACTGTTTTTATAAATATTTTAACAATTAAACTAAAACTAATAAATTAGCTCTAAATTTGTATAAAACACTTAAAGTCTTGCAGTTACTAAATTATCCGGTAGAAATCCTTTTAGATCGAACACCACAGTATCTGTACTTATAATATTTTTCCAATTTAAAATGTTAAATTTATCGTGCTTAACAGCTAATACTATGGCTTTATAATTTTTTGTTATTTCTGGAATTAAATTGATTTCGTATTCTTGTTTTACTTCTTCTTTATCTGCAAAAGAATCGTAAACATCTACGTTTAAACCAAACTCATTTAACTCTTTAATTACATTTATTACACCTGTATTTCTAATATCTGGGCAGTTTTCTTTAAATGTTATACCCATTACAAGTACATCTGCTCCTTTTATTTCGCTTCCTTTAAGTGCTAATAATTTAATTAATTTATTGGCTACAAACATTCCCATGTTTGAGTTTATTCTTCTTCCAGATAGTATAACCTCTGGATGATAGCCAACAGATTCTGCTTTGTGTGTTAAATAATAAGGGTCTACGCCTATGCAGTGTCCACCAACTAATCCTGGTGTAAATGGCAAGAAATTCCATTTTGTTCCTGCTGCTGCTAGAACTTGAGTAGTATCTATATCTAACTTATCGAAAATAATAGCCAATTCGTTAATAAATGCAATGTTTAAATCGCGTTGCGTATTTTCAATTACTTTTGCTGCTTCGGCTACTTTAATAGAGCTTGTTTTGTGAGTTCCAGCAGTAATAATAGATTTATATAAATTATCTACAATAGTTGCAACTTCTGGAGTACTACCTGAAGTTACTTTTATAATTTTACTTATTGTATGCGTTTTATCTCCAGGATTTATACGCTCTGGAGAGTAGCCACAAAAAAAATCTTTATTAAATACTAATTTACTTTCTGACTCTAATATTGGAGCACAAACTTCTTCTGTACAACCAGGGTATACAGTAGATTCATAAATTACTATATCTCCTTTTTTTAAAACTTTAGCAATTGTTTTACTTGCTTTAATTATTGGTGTTAAATCTGGAGATTTATGTTTTGTAATTGGTGTTGGTACTGTTACAATATAAATATTTGCGGTTTTTAAGTCTTCTAATGAACTAGAAAAATTAAGTGTTTTAGTAGATTGTAATACTTTAGTTGAAATTTCTAATGTATTATCTTTATTTGCCTTTAATTCTTTTATTCTAATTTCATTAATATCAAAACCAATGACATTAAATTTATTTTTAGCAAACTCGACTGCTAATGGTAAACCTACATACCCTAATCCTATAATTGCAATTTTATGAGCCATAATAATAGATGTTATATTAAAATATAGCTTTTAAACAAGTATCTAAACTATCTTCCCATTCTGGGATTTCAATATTAAAATTTTCTACTAATTTAGTTTTATCTAAAACACTATACTTTGGTCTTTTAGCTGCCGTTGGATATGATGATGTAGGAATGGCGTTTAAAGTAATTTTAGTATTTGTTTTATTAAAAATTGCTTTAGCAAAATCGTACCAACTAGCAACACCTTTATTGCTATAATGATATAAACCGTAATTTTTATCTTGTTTAATAATTTCTAATATAACTTTTGCTAAGTCTATAGCGTAAGTTGGAGTACCAATTTGATCGCTTACCACACCAAGTGTATCTCTAGTTTTAGATAAGTTAAGCATACTTTTAACAAAATTATTTGCAAATTGAGAATACAACCAAGAGGTTCTAATTATAAAATATTTAGTTAATATGCTTTCTATAGCTTTTTCGCCATCTCGCTTTGTTTGCCCATAAACCGAAATTGGGTTAGTGCTATCTTGTTCAGAATACATTTGGGTTTTATTTCCATTAAACACAAAATCTGTAGAGATATGAATTAATGTAATATTGTTTTCTTTACAAGATTCTGCAATATTTTTTACAGCTATATTATTTATTAAATTAGCTTGATCTCTTTCTTCCTCAGCTTTATCTACTGCTGTATACGCAGCACAGTTAATACAAAAATTATAAGTAGAATTAAAGTTGTTTTTTATACTTTTTTCTGAGGTTATATCTAATTCTTTACTATTTAAAAAGGTAAATTCAATGTTAGCTTTTGAAGCCAATAACTGTAAACATTGACCAAGCTGACCATTTGCACCAGTAACTAAAACTTTAGTTTTCATTTTTATCTTTCTTTATATAAGTAAACCTATTGTTTATTACTGCAAAATATTATTTAACTCTTAGCTTATAGATATACTTAATTCTTATTCAATAACAGCATTTTTAAACGCTGGAAGTATACTATCTTTATCTGAAACTAAAAGCTCCTCTTGAGGCAATTGCCAATCTATATTTAAATCTTTATCATTAAAAATAATACCAGCTTCTGAAGCTTTATTATAGTAATTATCGCATTTATATGAAAAAATTGCAGTATCACTAAGTACAACAAAACCGTGAGCAAAACCTCTAGGTACCAACAATTGCTTTTTATTATCTTCTGAAAGTTCTACTGAAACATATTCTCCAAAAGTTTTTGAGTTTTTTCTTAAATCTACTGCTACATCTAAAACTTTACCTTTTATAACTCGAACTAGTTTAGATTGTGCATGCTCTCCTGTTTGATAATGCAAGCCTCTTAAAACGCCTTTAGTAGAAAAAGACTCGTTATCTTGTATAAACGTATTTTTAAAGTGAGTTAACTCTTGAAACTGTTTGGTATTAAAACTTTCAAAAAAATAACCTCTTTTATCTTCGAAAACTCTAGGTTCTATAATGTAACAGTCTTTTAATTTTGTTTCTAAAACTTTCATTATACTAATATTAATGTTCTAAAATGCTTAAAAGGTGTTTACCGTAACCACTTTTAACTAATGGTTCTATAAGTTTTTTTAATTGTGCTTTATCTATATAACCCATTCTATATGCAACTTCTTCTATAGCACCAATTTTTAAACCTTGCCTTTCCTCTATAACTTGAACAAATTGAGAGGCTTGCATTAAAGATTTAAAAGTACCTGTGTCTAACCAAGCGGTTCCTTTGTCTAAGACACTTACTTTTAGTTTTCCTTGCCTTAAATACTCTTTATTTACGTCTGTAATTTCTAATTCTCCTCTATGGCTTGGTTTTATATTTTTAGCAATATTAACCACTTCATTATCGTAAAAATAGATACCTGGTACTGCGTAATTAGATTTTGGTTTTTTTGGTTTTTCTTCTATTGAAATAACATTACCATTATCATCAAACTCTGCAACACCATAACGTTCTGGATCATGTACATGATAAGCGTAAATAATACCGCCTTCTGGATTATTATTATCCTGTAAAAGCTTTTCTAGACCAGTACCATAGAAAATATTGTCACCAAGAATTAGTGCTACTTTATCGTTACCTATAAAATCGGCTCCAATTATAAATGCTTCTGCTAAACCATTTGGAGCTTCTTGTACTGCATATTCAAAATTGCATCCAAACTTTTTTCCATCTCCAAGTAAAGCTTCAAATAATGGTAAATCGTGAGGTGTAGAAATAATAAGAATATCCTTAATTCCAGACCACATTAATGTAGATAAGGGATAATAAATCATTGGCTTATCGTAAATAGGCATTAACTGCTTACTTACTGCTAAAGTTAATGGATGTAAACGTGTTCCTGAACCTCCTGCCAATATTATACCTTTCATATTATGAGCTATATTTATTTAAGTACCAACTTATTGTTTTTTTAATACCTGTTTCAAAATTTTCGTCGGCTTCCCAACCTAATTCATTTTCTATTTTAGAGGCATCTATAGCGTATCTAAAATCGTGACCAGGCCTATCTGTTACAAAAGTAATTTGCTTTTTATAAGATGTTTCAGCTGGTTTAATTTCATCTAAAATCTTGCAAATTGTATTAACTATATATAAGTTATCTCTTTCGTTTCTTCCTCCAATATTATATGTTTCTCCAGCTTCTCCATTTTTAAAAACTAACTCTATACCTTTACAATGGTCTAGTACAAATAACCAGTCTCTAATGTTTTTACCGTCGCCATAAATTGGTATATTTTCTCCAGTAATGGCTTTTCTTATAATTGTAGGAATTAACTTTTCATCATGTTGTTTTGGCCCATAATTATTAGAACAATTGGTTGTAACAACGTTCATGCCATAAGTATGGAAATAACTACGAACTATAAAATCTGAAGATGCTTTTGATGCACTATATGGACTATTTGGAGCATATGGTGTTTGCTCTGTAAACAAACCTGTCTCTCCTAGAGTTCCATAAACCTCATCTGTAGAAATGTGATGAAATCTAGCATTTTCGAAACCCTTTTTTACTTGATTAGGCCCATTCATCCAATGTTGTTTTGCAACATCTAATAAGTTAAATGTTCCAGTAATATTAGTATCTATAAATGCTCCTGGATTTTTAATAGAGTTATCTACATGAGACTCTGCAGCAAAATGAATTACTCCAGAAAACTTATGCGTATCGAACAAATCTTCAATTAGTTTTCTATTACAAATATCTCCTTTAACAAAAGTATAATTAGGATTGTTTTCAATCTCTTTTATATTTGTTATATCTCCAGCGTAAGTTAATTTATCTAAATTTACTAAGTGGGTTTCTGGGTTGTTTTCTAAAAAATATGGTATAAAGTTAGATCCTATAAAACCAGCTCCTCCCGTAATTAAAATAGTTTTATCCTTCATAGTTTTTAGCATAAAAAATTACTCTTCTAATAAGATATAATAAACATAATAAAATAAAGCCTAGAACTGGAAAAACAATAGAATATCTGTCTAACAAGCCTATTTCCTGTCTTCCTACTGGTTGAAAACTAGAGATTACATCTACAAAAACATCTTCTGTAATTCGTTTCTCGTCTAATTTTCTTAATTGATCTCTTAAAGCAAGTTCTTTATCAAGTAAGGCATATTCCTTAGTATCTAACTCTTTTTCTTTAGTTAATAAATACTCTCCTGCACTTACTCTTTGACTAGGACTTTTTGCCTGCTCTTGTAAAGCTTGAATATAAATATCTTGAAGTTTTTGAACCTCTTCTAAACTCTCTTCGATATTTTCTCTTTGTATTTTATATAATAATGTATCCTTTATCTTTTTTGAGTTTGAATACTCATTTGTAAATGCAGAGTTAATACCGTAAGCTAAATCTTTAAAAATATCTTTATTATTAGATTTTGCAGTTATTAGAAAAATACTTCCAGAATAAATACTTCTATTTTCTATAAATCTATCATAATCTACTTGTAAACGACCTATACTATCTAATTCACGAACAAAATCTTGATATTGCAAAATACGATCGTTTTCAGTTTCTGGTCCTGGTTCTATAGTAAAACCTTTAATGTCTTTAACGTCGACATTTGAAGTACTGTCTGAATTAAAAATTGAATTTAATTGGTCATAATTTTTATTTGTAATTAAAGCATTGAAAAAACTAATATTATTAACCAATTGAAATTTTGAATCGAAATATGGTCTAACCAACATCTCTGATTGGTAATATTTAGGTGTTGTTTTTTCTAGAGCATATCCAATAATAGATGAAATTACAATAACACCTAAAATAATTTTCCAACCATCAATAAATACTTTTATAGTATAAATAATAACTGAAAAAACAGCTTTAAGGACAAAAGAAATAAAGTTAAATACTTTATTTAAGGCAGCTCCAATAAGATTAAAAAATACAATTAAATCTACCTCTTCATCCTTATTTGTTTCTTTTACTGGTTTGTTAGTATCACTCATTAAGAAATAATTTATTTTTATTTATAATTAATTACGTGCTTATAAAATCTAAAAAAAGAAGTTATTAAAGCTAATATAATCAATCCTATAAAAGGTAATATTAATTTAAATTTTTTATACCAAATATTTTCTACTAATCCTTTTTCTTTAAATGCAGAGATTTTAGAAAAAATTTCATCGTTTATAACTAATTCTTTTTTTAAAGCATTTAATTTGTTTAAAACAGCTATTTCCTGAGACAATAATTCGTCTTCCTTAGTTTCTGTTTTTTCAACTTGAAAACCCAATGAGTTGGCTATATTTGAAGATACAGTATTTTTATCGGCTTCTTTTTGTAAAATTTCTAGATAGGTGTTTTTCATTTTCCTAATTTCAACCAAATTCTGTTCTAATATTTCTTTTTCTAAAACAAGTACAGAATCTCTCTTTTTCTTTTCTATATCAGAAAACTCACTGCTTATAGATTTTGAAAGCCCAACTTCTAGTTTCTTAAATATTCTATAGTTTTTTGAGCGCGCTCTAAGCAGAAAAACATTGGCTGTGTAAATATTTCTATTTTCTAAATAGTCATCCAAAGTAATTTTGGTTCTTGTTATACTGTCTAACGTTTTCAAAAATCCATTAAAACTCTCTAACTGTTCATTTTTTGATTCTGGACCTATTTCAATTTCAAATTCAATAAGTGATTTTGCTTCTTCTTCTGTTATATTAAATTGCTTAGACAGCTCTTCTATATCACTAATTTTAATTAGAGAATTAAAATATTTTATATTATTAATTAGTTCGTATTTTGATTCGAACTTTGGCATAACAAACATTTCAGAATAATACTTTTTATCACTTTTAAAATCTATAAAAGCACCTAGTACAAATGCAACAACTAAAACTCCTAATAATATTTTAATATTAACAAATACTACTTTTAATATAGAAATAAACAAACCGTAAATAGAAACTAAAATAGTTTTTACAGAATCGATTAATTTATTTATTGCATTTCCAATAAAATTAAAAAACACAATTAAATCAACCTCTTCATTGTTGTTTTTGTTCGACGGTAATTCTTTATTCATTACTATATTAATTAAATATTTGTTGCAATATTTTTCTTGTTATTAAATAGGTTGGCTTAACACCAGAAGTTCCTAAACCACCAGATGCTAATGTGCTTCCTGTTTCTAATGGATTATCACTGGCGTAATATGCATATCTTACTTTTACGTCTGGATTAATACTTCCTCTTACTTTTGATGCTGCTTGAATTGCTTTTTGATAATGGGCTCCTTCCATTTCAAGCCCAATAACATTCCATGTAGAGGTATTAAAAAACTTCAAGATATCTTTGTTTTGAAGTGATGTTCCCAAAACAGTTATCATACTACCTTCGTAAACATCTACTCCTTGTGCTTCAAGATGCTCTTTTTTTAATTCGTTTTTAAAAGGATAATTGTCTGCTGTTCCTTCAAAAATATGAGCAGAAGGAATCATAATATCTCCTTTTCCTCCCTCTAAAATTCCAGCTTTTCCCATTATTGAAATAGATTCAATATTTAAATGTATTTTATCTTTTCCTTCTCCAAATGGTTTTAAAAATTCATCTATAGTTTCGTAAGCTTGCTCTCCAAATGCATAATCCATTACAAAAAGTACAGGCTTATTCTCGTTAGACTCTTTTTGTTTTTTTATATCTAAATCGGTATGGCTTATATCAAATTTAGCGGTATCAAAAATCTGAACATTTATGTTAGTTCCAGAGCTATCTTTGATATATATCATCCCTTGCTGTAACGCTTTTTGTGTTACTTTATTGCGTAAATTCTCGTTTTCTGAGCTACTTAAAGCTTCGTAAACCTCAAATATATTCTTTTTTGCTGATAACGTTTTTAAAGCTTGTGGTGCATAAAGCGTATTCATTACACTATGAAGATTTGCACTAACTATATGAATTGGTCTAGATAATAAACCGTTTGCTTTTAATGTCTCTTTTATAGTGTTTGCCCAACGTTCTCCATGAATATGATGCCCTAAACGCTCTCTTAAAACAGGACTAAAAGTTACTGTACGCTTATTATTATTAACAACCTCATCTATTGCTAATTTACCTAGCCAATATACTATTTCTAATAAACGTTCTGGATGTTTAGCTGTAGCAAAAACAGGATAAACATCTGTTAATTCTTTAAATGTACGTCCTAAAATATTAGCCGTATGTGTTATTGCAATTTCTCTTTCTGGTTTTGTTAGCTTCTTTTTACTTAAAACTGCTGCCTCAAGTTTAATCCAGTCTCTAGTTGTAGAGCCTTTATCATCTATAACTACTCTTTTAAAAATTTTATGAGACTCAACAAATAAAAAGGTTAAATGTGTTAAAATATCGTAAATTTCACTTCTTCCTCGTGTAATTTCAATATTCATTTGCTCTGCATCAATCCTGTAGCAATTTCGTCTTCTTTTTGGAGGTATTATGGCTTCAAAATGAGAATTAGCATAACCTTCGTCACTTGTTAAGTTAATAAAACGACACTCTTCTATACCTATAGGTAATCTATCTATAACATACAAAAGTCCTTCTAGCTCAGCTTTTTCGTCTGCTATAGAACCATAAATTTCTGGTCTTAATACTAAAAGAGCTTCACGTAGAGTTTCTCCAGACACGCCCATAGGCTTATAAAAACCGCGGTTGAATAAATGCCTCATTGTAATGTACATTCTTTCAATAGCGTTCGAGCTTTCTTGAGCTCTTGTTCTTTCGTGTTTTTTAATTTTACTCATGTAATTTCCTTAGCTGGCAAATATACTATTATTTAAATATTATTTCGGTATTTAAAGCATCTGCTATTTTACGATCGTTTGAGAGGCGTGGAATTTTATTTTGCCCACCTAATTTTCCAATAGATTTCATGTAGTTTTGAAATCCATTTTTTTGTATTACAGATATCTTTAACGGTTGCAAAACCTTACCAACAATTAAATCTAAATAATAACTATTTTGCTGTTGTAATGCATTATCTATTTTTATTGCTAAATCTTGTAAATTTTCTGGCTTATTTTCAAATTCAATAAACCATTCGTGATATGGTAAACCAGATTCTGGATTAATTTGAGGCGCTACAGTAAACTCGTTTATACTAACCAATGTGCCTTTAGTAGCTTCTTTTAAAGCATGCTCTACTTCTTTACCTATTACATGTTCTCCAAATGCTGAAATAAAATGTTTTATGCGCCCAGAGACAATAACTCTATATGGTTTTATACTTGTAAACATTACTGTGTCTCCAACATTATAAGCCCAAAGTCCTGCATTAGTAGAAATTATTATTACGTAATTTTTGTTTAATTCTACGTCTTTAATAGTTATTCGTTTTGGATTTTCATTAAAAAACTCTTCAGCCAAAACAAATTCATAAAACATTCCAGAGTTTAATTGAAGCAGCATTCCTTTTTCGTTTTGCTTGTCTTGAAAGGCAAAAAAACCTTCACTTGCTGGATATAGCTCTATACTATCTACTTTTCTTCCTATAAGGTTTTCAAACTTTGCTCGGTATGGTTCGTAATTAACACCTCCAAAAATAAATAGGTTAAAGTTTTTAAATATATCGCCAACTTTTTGTCCTGTTTTTTTCTGAAGCTTTTCAAAATACATTTGAACCCAAGATGGTATACCAGAAATAATTGTCATATTCTCTGGTAAAGTTTCTTCTACTACAGCATCTACTTTAGTTTCCCAGTCTTCTATACAATTAGTTTCCCAAGAAGGAAGACGATTTTTTTGAAGATATTTTGGTACATAATGTGCTACAATTCCAGATAAACGCCCTAATTGTACTCCGTTTTGTTCTTTTAAAACAGGACTGCCTTGTAGAAAAATCATTTTGCCATCTACAAATTTAGAATTTCCTGTTTCATGGATATATAATAAAATAGCATTTCGTGCCGCATTAACATGATTAGGCATGCTTTCGGCAGTAATAGGAATATATTTTGCTCCAGAAGTTGTACCAGATGTTTTGGCAAAATAGAGTGGTTTACCTTTCCAGAGAATATCTTTTTCTCCTGCAACTACTCTTTCTACATAAGGTTTTAGTGCTTCATAATCACGAATTGGTACTCGTTTTACAAAATCGTTATGATTATTTATACTAGCAAAATCATGATCTTTACCAAATTTAGTTTGGGCTGCTTCGTTTATTAAGTTCTTAAATACTTTGTCTTGAGTATCAATAGGATTATTAGACCATTTTTGAACTTTATAGTAAATATATTTTGCAAATGATTTTGCTAAGATTGATTTTAACGACATATTTATTTCTTAAAATCTATAAAATTTGTTGGATTAACAGAATAGCCATCACTCCATAATTCGAAATGCAAATGTGGCCCTGTAGATAAATCGCCTGTATTTCCAGAAGTAGCAATTACTTCTCCAGCTTTTACTAAATCTCCTTGTTCTTTGGTTAATGTTGCATTGTGTTTGTATACAGAAAGTAAGCCATGACTATGCTCTATTAAAATTACAAAACCTGTTTGTGCAGTCCATTCTGCAAAAATAACTGTTCCATCTGCTGTTGCTTTTACTGGTGTGTTTTTTGCAACAACAATATCTACTGCATAGTGTTTTTCTTTTGTGTTATAATGTTCACTAATTTCACCGTTTACAGGTGGAAATAAAACAAAATTGGTTTTTGATTTTGCTGTTTCAAAAAGACTATACTTATCTTCCTTATCTACTTTTGCTCTTAATATGGAATCTGCTTTGTTTGCTGTTAAATCTATTTCGTTTGTCTCAATATTTGCCGCTTCAATTATAGAGTCTCGATTAAAATTTACAGCGCTAATTTCTCCTTTTAATACTTTTTTTATAGATGCGTAATATTGGTCATTATTTGTAATTACCTGTTGTAATGAATCTGTTTTGTAATTAAGTTCTACTGCTTTCTTTTTTAAAGCTGTGGAAGAATATCCTGGAATATATTCTCTTAATGGTGTTAAAGCAATAAGTAAAATAGTAAAAATTATTAATGCAATAGATGAAATACCAACCAATACAAAAACGTTTAGCCTTGTTAATTTAAACGATAACCTTTCTTCAAAAGTATCTTCATTTAAAATCACCAAACGATACTTGTGAAGTAATTTTTTTGATATTTTTTTTGATTTCTTTTTTTTCATAACCTATGTTGTAACAAATATAAAAAAGGCTTTTTTGTAAAACATTTTAAAAAGACTTTTTTTATTTAATTTAAATTAAAAATAACACAAATAGCTGTTTTTTAAATATTTAATAAAATTTTGATAATACTTTATTTTATAAAATTAAGGACACTTACTTTGTATTTGTTTATTATTATATGTTGCTTTGATTAAAATACTCAAGCACATGTTATATTTATTAATTAGAGTTTCATTCATAAAATCTCTTAATAAAAAAACATTGAAAGTTATATTTTAAATTATACTAAAATTGTGGTTTAAAAAACTATCTTTTAGCCAATATGTAACATTTTTTATACACTAAACTATTTTTAAGTTTCTTGTCTTAATATTTTTTTTAATAGCTTGTTTTATTTTTTAATAAAAATTAAATCTTACAAGTTTTAACGCATTATAAAAACTTTAATTACTAACTTTGTGCTTTAAATACAATTATTATGATATCACTAAGTATATTTTTAGCACCAGGCCCATGGCAAATAGGATTAATAGTTTTAGCTATTTTATTACTTTTTGGAGGTAAAAAAATTCCTGAATTAATGAAAGGACTTGGAAGCGGAATTAAAGAATTTAAAGACGCTAGTAAAGAAGACGAAGAAAAAGCTGAAGAAAAAAAGTAAATTTCTAAACTAAATAACACAAAAAAACCATCGCAATGCGATGGTTTTTTTGTGCTCTATATTAAAAAATATTATTAATTAATTTTAATAGATCTTATAATAGATTCTAATTCAAAAACATAATTGCGTTTAGAAACCGATGGAGCATAAACAAATCCTTCTGCAACCAAATACCTATTATTTACCTTATCTTCTATTAAATACATTAAAAAAGGGCCTGACATGAATTGTTTTTTTACATCCCAAAGACCTTTAACTTCTATTGTAGGTTTATTATCTATAATTGTTTCGTAAACATGTGGTGCATAAGCCATTTCTGTTGCCATATAACTACCGTCTACAGGACCAGCAATATATTTTTTTCCAATAGAATCTCTTGTTTTTATTATTTGACTTACTAAACTGTCATTTTTTTTAATAGCGCTTAATGGTAATTCGTAAAACAACACATTTGTATATCCTGTTGGTAAATCTCGTTTTATCCAATTAAATTTATCTTCTGGTGTTGCTGTTGTTTTTGCTACTCTGTAATAAGATGGAAACTTTACCTTAATACCTAAAGATTCTTGAACATCTGTAGTATTAGATAGAGATTTACTCATTTGTGATTGTTTGTACCTTATTTCCTCTTCTTTTAAAGCCTCAACAATATTATCTGCTTTATTTATTATTTGCTCCTTAATTTCGGCTATATCTTTTCCTGAAATTGTAACAATTTTTTGCGGTCTTGCGTGTACATCTCTTTCAATTTTAAAATCTGCTTTTCCTTGTTCTATTTTTAAAATACTTCTATTTTGTTTTGCAAATCCTGTAAAAACTTGAGTTGGTATTTGATTTAAAGAAAACATTGGTTCTGGTTGTGGCAATCCATCTATTGATTGCGCCATAATACTTCTTACAGTATCTCCAACGCTATTTTCCCATAATTCATTATTTATTACAATAGCTATTTTATTAACTGGTCCTGCAGAATCTGGTAGTATTTTAATGTTTTCTTTTTTACCATTATTATTACAAGATAAAGTAGTAGCAACGATTGTTACTAATAGAATAAATTTACGCATAATTTAATTTTTTTTATAACTAACTTTTAGAAACTCTTAAAGTCATTCCTATTTTTAAATTAGTACCACTAATATCGTTCCAATTTTTAATATCTTGAACAGAAACTCCAGAAAATTTTTGAGAAATACTCCATAATGAGTCTCCACTCTTTACGGTATATGTTTTTCCTTTAAAATTTGCAGTACTTTTAGGTTTTGAAGCAGCTTTAGTTATTGCCGATGGATTACGAGGATATACCGTTAAACGTTGCCCTATTTTTAAATTATTACTTCGTAAACCATTCCATTGTTTTAGTTGGCTAACTCGAACACCAAATTTTCTTGCAATTTTACCCAAATAATCGCCTTGTTTTACTTTATATCTTGTTTTAGTATCTGCAGTTAAAAGTTTAGGTAATGGTTTTTCTCGTTTATCAAATTCTGCTTTAGCAAAAGCATACATGTCTTTTTCATTATTTACAAAAATACCTACTACATCTCTTGGTAATCTTAAAGTATAATTTTTACCTTTTATATATGGAATAACATCTAATTTATATGATGGGTTTAAAAACTGAAGGACTTCCATTTTTACACCAGTAAATTCTGAAACTTGATCTAATGTAATCATCTGTTTTACATGAATAGTATCTGTTTCTACATAATTAAATTGAGGTTTATGCTGTATAAAACCATGCTCTTTTGCATATTCGAATATATACATTGTAGCTAAAAAAGCAGGAACGTAACCTGCTGTTTCACGTGGAAGATTAGGTCTAATATTCCAGTAATTTCTGTAACCTCCAGAACGCCTAATAGCTTTACTTACATTTCCTGGACCAGAATTATATGCCGCTAATGCTAAATCCCAATCTCCAAAAATTTCGTATAATTTTGCTAAATATATTGACGCTGATTTTGTAGATTTTATAGGGTCACTACGCTCGTCTACATAACTACTTACATCCAGCCCATATTGTTTTCCTGTTGCAAACATAAACTGCCATAAACCAGTTGCTCCAACTCTAGATTTAGCTCTTGGTTTTAAAGCCGATTCTACTATGGCAAGATATTTCATCTCTAAAGGAATATTATAATTATCCAATTCTCGCTCAAACATTGGAAAATAATACTTACTTAATCCCATTAAACGCTCCATAGACTGATGTCTATTTTTTAACCAACGTTTTATTAAGTTTTCTAATTGCGGATTGTATTCTACATTAAAAGGAGTCCTTGCATTTAAACGTTCTAAACGTGCCTTTAAAGTATCTGTAGAAAGTTCTGGATAATATACAGCCTCATATTTTAGATCTGTTACTTCTCGATAAATAGTGTCAAAAAGAGAGGTGCTATACAGCTCTTCCATCCATTTTTTATCGAATTCTGATGCCATTTCGTGGTCTTGTAATTCTTTTGTTAAATCTATTTCCTTTATAGGTTCTATAGATTTTTTAAAAAAAACTTTACCGTCTACAATGGTATCGATTACATAGCTTTCGCCTGCAATTAATTCAGATTCTGAAAGCCTTGTTGTTTTTACATTTAGCGAATCTTGCGCATACAATTGCATTCCGAATAAAACAGAAAAAAAGAGAAATGTATATTTTAAAACTAATGTCATTTAAAAAATAGTTGTGCTAAATTAACGCTATAATTACAAAAATGGTATAAGTACTATTTTAATCTAAAATAGCAGCTATTCCCGGTAGTGTTTTACCTTCTAAGCTTTCTAGCATGGCTCCTCCACCAGTACTTACATAGCTTACTTTATTTGCAAAACCAAATTGTTTTACTGCAGCAACAGAGTCTCCTCCACCAACTAAAGAAAATGCTCCATTTTTTGTAGCCTCTGCTATAGAGTTTCCTAAAGCAATGGTTCCATTTGCAAAACTTTCCATTTCAAACACACCTAAAGGACCATTCCATAAAATTGTTTTACTATTCATAACTACATTATGAAATTGCTTTCTTGATTCTGGTCCTGCGTCTAATCCCATCCAACCTTCTGGAATAGCAGTAATATCTGATGTTTTAGTATTTGCAGTATTGCTAAAAGCATCTGCTATAATAGAATCTACAGGTAAATGAATATTTACATTTTTTGCTTTAGCTTGTTTTAAAATGTCTAAGGCCATTTCTAATTTATCGTCTTCAACTAAAGAGTCTCCAATGGTTCCGCCTTGAGCTTTTACAAAGGTAAAGGCCATTCCTCCACCAATAATAATATCATCTACTTTGTCTAATATATTTTCTATTACAGTAATTTTAGATGATACTTTTGCTCCTCCCAAGATTGCTAAAACTGGTCTGTCGTCAGATTTTAAAACCTTGTCTATGCTTTCTATTTCTTGTGCTAATAAATGGCCAAAACACTTTTTCTCTGGAAAAAATTGTGCTACAACTGTTGTAGATGCATGCGCTCTATGTGCGGTACCAAAAGCATCATTTACATATATGTCTCCAAGTTTCGATAATTTTTCTGCAAAATCTTTATCTCCTTTAGTTTCTTCTTCATGAAAACGTAAGTTCTCTAAAATTAAAAGTTCTCCTGGTTTTAAATTTGCTGCAGCTTCCTCTGCTTCTGCTCCCACACAATTTGATACAAATTTTGTTTCGACTCCAATAATGTCTTCAACTTTACTAACTATGTGTTTTAAAGAAAACTCATCTTGCACTCCTTTAGGTCTTCCTAAATGAGACATTAAAATACAACTTCCGCCGTCTTCTAATATTTTTATTAATGTTGGCTTTGCAGATGAAATTCTTGTCGCGTCGGTTACATTAAAATTATCGTCTAATGGCACATTAAAATCTACTCTAATTAAAGCTTTTTGATTTTTAAAATTGAAGTCTTTTATCGTTTTCATATTTGTTTTATCTTTTTTAATCTAAATTAACTTTTAATACCCAAGTGTCTCTAAATTTATATTCTTGAATTAATTCTTGTTGTTTTGTAAAGGCTTCTTTTGCACTTTCTGTTTGCAGCACAGCTACAAAATTCCAATTATTTTTTGGATTAGTAATTGTAATTGGTGTATGTCCTTTTTTAATTAAAAATGCTTCCCATTTTCTAGCTCTATAAGGTTCTGAAAACACATTAGTTACCACATAATAGCCATTACTAACACCATTAAAAATTGTTGGTTTTTTTGCAACTAACATTTTAAAATCTTTAGAGTCAAAACCTTTTTTTCCTGGTGGTTTCCATACGTATTTTCTATTGTTTTTTTTAACCTCTGCTTGTGTGGTTCTAATAACTTCTGGCTCGATAGTGGAAACTTTGCTAACAGGCTCTTTTTCTTTTACAACATCTTCAAAAAAATCTTGACTAATTTCTGTTTGAAAAGCAGCAAAATACATATAATATCTATCTGATTTTGTTTTTAATCTTAATGTTGTAGAACTCATATTATTATCAATAATAGAGTTATTGTAGTTTGGTATTTCTAATTCTGCAATATCGAAACCTAATGTGTTTCTACTGCTTGGAACACGGTCTGTATTAACTAAACTGTTATTTGTAATACTGCTATTAAAAAAGTTTTGCTGGTACCTTGATCCATTACTAAGTGACTGGTAAGAACCATCTCTTTTAATTATTGCACACTCGTCTTGTAGTAATGTTAAATCTCCTTCTAAAGCAGAAACTACAAGCGATGTTTTAACATCTCCTTGATCTACTGCTTTAAAATTTCTAAAAGTAATGTCTACTGGTAGGTTATTTACTAAAGCAAAACCATTATAAGATGAAATATATTTTGGGTTATCTGTAGGCGATTGGTAAATAATATAAAGCATCCATCCAGCAGCGCTACCTCCAGAAATATAACCTTGTGAGGCTCTTACATTAGCTACAGTATAGTCGCCATTTTTATCTTGTGCTTCTCTAAGTATTTTTGTAACATCTGCAACACAAACGTAAGGTGAATTTATTGCATGTGTTGGATTTTCGGCTCCGTCGTAAATAATTTCTCCTGCAATAGTTTGGTATTCGCTATTTGGCGTTTTAAATTTAATTGTATCTATTGCGTGACTATGTCTAAAATCTCCTTTGTATTCGTAACTATCTTTAACCTTTCTTCGTTTTCCTTGCTCTAAGCTATATGTTGCTGTCCAATATAAGGCTGCATAGGTTATTTTTTTTAAATTATCTGGTAGTTTTAATTTAGCAGAACTTGAACTAAAGGTAGATTTGTCGTCGTCGATGTCTATATATTTCATTTTTACATCATCATTACTTACTGTTATATCATCAAAATCGTTAACCTTATGTTCTCCTAAAACACTGTTTCCTATAACTTTACTATCTCCATAGATATAAAATTCGTTAACCGATTTAAAATCCACACCATCATACTCTAGGCTTTGTTTAATAGTCTGCTCTTGAGAATAGCCATTAAAAAAAGCTAAAAAGGAAAGACTAATTAGTAATAAATATTTCATTAATATTATTTTCATTATTATAAAAAATAGCGATACGTTTTATATGCTTCAAATATAGATAAATACTAACAAACGTGTTTGAGTTACACTGTTTAAAATTGAATTTTAAACCGATACTTTACAAAAATAAGTAATTTCCTTAGGCTTAAATTTAAACTATAACAGCTATAAACTATATTTGCCTTATGCTTTTTAGTGAAATAATAGGACAGACACATATAAAAAAACACCTAACTACTAGTGTAGATAATGGTCGTGTACCTCATGCTCAACTTTTTATAGGACCGGAAGGTTCTGGAACTTTACCTATGGCAATTGCCTATGCGCAATATGTTTTATGCTCTAATACTAACGGTAAAAATAATAATGGCAATGAGGCTTGTAATTTAAAATTTAAAAATTTCTCTCATCCAGATTTACATTTTGCATTTCCGGTAACTACTAACGATAAAATTAAAAGACATCCTGTTTCTAGTCATTTTTTAGAAGAATGGAGAGATTTATTAACCAAACAACCGTACGGAAATCTTTTTGATTGGTATAAACAATTAGGTGTAGATAATAAGCAAGGCCAAATTGGTGTGGATGAAGCTCAAGATATTATAAAATCTTTATCCTTAAAATCTTACGAAGGTGGTTACAAAATAATGCTTATTTGGATGGCAGATAGAATGAATACTGCTGCTGCAAACAAGCTTTTAAAGTTAATTGAAGAGCCTCCAAATAAAACAATTTTTATTTTAATTGCTGAAGAAGAAGAGCAAATAATTAATACCATTAGATCTCGTTGTCAAATATTACACTTTCCACCACTAGCCGAAGTTGATATTAAAAATGCTCTTATAAAAAATTATAGTTTAAATGAAACAATAGCAACAAAATTAGCACATCAAGCTAATGGAAACTATAATAAAGCATGCGATTTAGTATATAGCGATAGTGAAGACACTCAGTTTGAAGACTGGTTTATTTTCTGGATTCGTTCTGCTTTTAAAGCTAAAGGTAACAAAGCAGCTATTCACGATTTAATAAAATGGAGTGAAGATATTGCTAAAACTGGCCGTGAAACTCAAAAACATTTTTTAAACTTTTGTTTAGATTTTTTTCGTCAAGCTTTGCTATTAAACTACAATGCAGAAGAATTAGTTTATATGGAAGTTAAAAACGAAAAATTTAAACTTGAAAATTTTGCACCTTTTGTACATAACAACAATATTTTAGACATTTCTAACGAAATACAAGACGCTATTTACCATATTGAGCGTAATGGTAACTCTAAAATTATTCTCACCGATTTATCTATAAAATTAACGAGATTACTTCATAAAAAATCGGAATAATGTAATCTTTTAGTAATTGTTTGCAATTATAAATCCAAAAGCTTCTCTATTTATTGTTAAAGCTTCTTTATTACCTGTTTTTCTATATTAATATTTAGTATCCAAACTTGTTCTAAAAATTCGCTTTTAATAAATGCTTTTCTAAGCATGAATACATCGTAAAAATTTTCAGAATTAAAAAGATATACGTAATAATGACCTTTAGATATGTCTTTAAAAATTTTTGAATTTACTCCTTTTTCTTGAAGCTCTTTTTGATAATTAATAGCATAATCTAAGTCGTATAATAATCCGGCTATTATATAGTATCCTTTTTCGACTCCAGCTATTATATTTGGCTCTTGGTTAAGAATTCTTTTAAATTTTTGAGTTTCGTAAACATAATCTTCTACGGTTAATAATTTCTCATAATTTTCTCTGTTCATTACAAGAGAAGTGTTTGAATATACTGGTTTTTGAAGAGTTATATTTGGCTGATAAATATCTGTTTGTGTAATAGTTACATTATTTTCAGTTTGTTTTTTTTGTAACCATACAGGTAGTGGTTTTTCCTTTTCTATTGTTTTTGTTTTATATGCTTCTGGAGAAGGTAATTGTTTTTCTGGCGTAAAAATATCTTGATTAGTTTTATTTACTTTTTGTTTTTCTTGAGGAACAGTTAATTTGGCTATTTCAGTATTTTTTATTTCTTTTTTTAACTGTTTCTTTTTAGTAATTTTTTCCTTTTTAGGTTTTTCACTAACTATTTTTTTTGGTTTTTCTACATCTGTAATTTCTATTACTGTATTGCCTTTATTTTCCTCATAAAAAGTTTTACTTATTTCTGTTTGAAAAGCAGTAAAAAACATATAAAATCTATCGGAATTAGTATTAAAAGCCATTTCAATTTCTGTGGTTGTATTGTCTATTAACGGTTGCGATTCATTTGGTACATCCATAGAAACAATATCAAAACCTAAGGTGTTTTCGCTTTTAGGATATCGCTCATTAAAAGCTGTATTACTATAAGTAATTTTACTATTAAAAAAGTTATTTCTAGGCCTATTTTCTGTGCTTAAAAGTGAGAGGCGTTTTGAAATTGGATTAATTAAAATACACTCATCTTCTTTTAATGCAGAGTCGCCTTCTAAAGCAGCAAACGTTAAACTTGTTTGTATTTCTCCTTTTTCTAAGGCTTTAAAATTATTAAATTTTAGTTTTAATGGTTGGTTATTTACATGTGCAAAACCATTGTAAGTAGTAATATATTTAGGATTTTTTGTAGGAGCTTCGTAAATAACATAAAGTAACCATCCTGCAGCGCTTCCTCCAGATACAAATCCTTTTGTTGCCATAACATTTGCTATAGTATACTCTCCATTTACTATATCATTTTTTTGAAGCAGTTTAGTAACATCTGCCATACAAACGTAAGGCGAGTTTAGCCTAAAAGAAGTGTTTTTTGCACCATCAAAAAGCACTTTTCCGTTAATATTTTTGTAGTCTCCGCTTGGCGTTTTAAATTTTATTTTATGAATGTTCTCTCTATTATTTACACGTTTTCCTTGAAATATAAATTGTCCTGCAGATTCTTTTCTATAACCTTCTTCATAACTATAAGTTGCAGACCAATATAAAGCGGCATAAACAATTTTGCTGTGATTTTTAGGTAATTTTAAGCTAGCAGAACTCGAGCTAAAAGTAGAGGAATCGTTGTCAATATCAACAAAAACCATATTTATATCATCATTAGTTAATGATGTGTCGTTAAATGGTTTTTTAGCGTCTTTACTTAGTATATTGTTACCAATAACAGCAGCATCTCCGTAAATAAAAAATTCATTTTGAACTTTGAACGGAACTGCTTCTTGGGCATATAAAAACCCACAAAAAGTAAAGACGATGAAACTGATGGTTATGCAGTTTTTCATCATCTTAAAATAGAATAATTAATAGCGTTAAATTATTGATCTAAATATAGGCAATTTATTTTATTGCACTGAATTCTACGGGATTAATAAACAAAAAAAAACGCTAAATAGTTATTTAGCGTTTTTTAAAAGTGAAAAAGATTAATTACTAATTACTTTTTGTATTTAGAATCTATTTCTTTAATTATAATATCTGATAAATCTGAAGCTTCATCGCCGTATAATACAGTTCCAACAGATTCGTTTGTTCCAAAAATAAATTTATAACCATTTGCTTTACCGTAATCTTCAACAGTAGTTTTCATTTTAGAAATTACAGAATCTAGTTCTGTTTGATAAGCTGTTTGCATTTGCTGTTGCTCTGCTTGCATCATTTGTTGAAATTGTTGCGCTTTTGCTTGAAACTTTTGTATTTCTTCTTGTTGTTTACTTTGAGACATTCTAGCTGCCTTTGCTTGAAGTCCTTGATATTCGGCTTGGTAAGTTTGACCTATACTATCTGCTCTTTTTTTAAAAGCTTCTGTTAAACCATCATATTTAGTTTCGATATCTTTTTTCTCTTGGATATCGTTAATAACTTTTCCATTATCTACAAATCCTATTTTTTGTTCTTGACAAGATGCAAAAGTTACTAATACAATTACTGCTAATATTAATTTTTTCATTTTATAAAATAATTTTCTGTTTGCGCAAAAATAGAAAAGTGGCTATAATAATTATCTAAATTAAAGGAGAAAAACAAACTATAAGTATAATTTATACTAAACCATTTTATAAATAATAAACATCTATTAAAATTGAATTATTTTAAGGTATATTTAAGCTTGTTTTAGAGATTTAGTAGTAAAACATATGTTAAAACAAAATAAACAGCTTTAAAACGTGTTAAAATTAGTTTTTGCTGTTTTTTATCACATAAATAAGAGAAGAATACTCTCCAGATTGCTTAGCTTTTAAATTTGAAACCAATCCTATAAAAAATGCGGGTATTATTCTTAAGAATGTATTTCTATATTTTTCTGAAAGTAAACTCACGTAATAAGCATCAAAAACCATAGGAAGAGATTTTACTACTATCATTTTTTTTGTAGAAAACAATTTAATAATAGATTCCTTAGAAAAATGCCATAAATGTCTTGGTACATCATAAGCAGCCCAAAACTCTTTATAATATTTTGCATCGAAACTTTTAAAATTTGGTACAGCAATTATTAAAGTTCCGTTAGCTTTTAAAAGCCTTTTTAAAGACGCTATTTGTCTATCAAGATTTGGAAGATGTTCTAAAACATGCCAAAGTGTAATAACATCGAAACTACCATCTTTAAGTTCCTCTATTTTATTAGTATCAAAAATTGAGTTACCACAATTCTCAATTGCAATACTTCTTGCTTTTTCGTTTGGCTCTATTCCAACAACATTCCAATTATTGTCTTTAGCTATTTTTAAAAAAGATCCTGTACCACATCCAATATCTAGTATTTTTTTTTCTTCTGAATTAAATGAATTAATCAGTTTTAATTTTCGTTTTAAGGAAATATCTCTTATAAAGTGATATGCTTTTTCAAACAAGTTTCGCTTACTATTAGTATGCGAAATATAATCTTCACTTTCATAATATTTAGATAGCTTTTTTAAAGATGGTTGCGGTGTCGTTTCTAAATAACCCAATTCTTTATTTTTTATTAATTGGAATTCTTCTCCAGAAACCGAAAAATCTTTTACCTGCATATTAATTTATTTTTTTCTAATAATGCTTTTTATTGTTTTTTGTAATACAATATTCTTTAAGAAAAACATCTTTTTAGTATTATTATTTCCAATTGGAATAGGTTTATACTTTATATAAAACTCATCTTAAAATTGCTCTTTATTTAAATATTTTAAATAAATTCTATAATTGAATATTTAGAAAAATTCCTAATATAAAGAATATAAAAAAGAAAAATTAATTTAACGTTCCACGTGGAACGTTAAATTAATTGCTAAATTTTTACCTACCCATATATACTAAAAGAACAGAAATATCTGCAGGAGAAACACCACTTATTCTAGACGCTTGAGAAATTGTAACTGGTTGAATTTTGTTTAATTTTTCTCTTGCCTCTAAGCTCATAGATTGCAATTTTGAATAATTAAAATTAGGAGGTATTTTAATATTTTCTAATCTATTTAATTTATCTGCATTATTCTTTTCCTTATCAATATATCCAGAGTATTTTACCTGAATCTCGGCTTGCTCTATAATTTCCCTATCTAAATTATGCTCTTTAATATAATCGTCTACAGATTTAATTTTACGCATATCTTCAATAGTAATATTTGGTCTTGCAAATATTTTATGCATTTTACCTTGCTGTTTTACACTAGCAGAGTTCTTAGATTCTAAAATAGGATTTGCTTCTTCTTTAGTGACACTTGTGTCTTTAAAAAACTGAACAAATTTTTCTGAAGCTTCACGCTTCTCCTCCATTCTTCTTAATCGTTTTTCGCTAGCTAAACCTAAATCATAAGCTCGAGGTGTTAATCTAAAATCGGCATTATCTTGTCTTAATAAAGTTCTATATTCTGCACGAGACGTAAACATTCTATATGGTTCTTCTGTTCCTTTTGTAATTAAATCGTCTACAAGAACTCCAATATATGCTTCATTTCTTTGTAAGATAAACGGATCTTTTTCTTGCACTTTTAAAGATGCATTTATTCCAGCCATTAAACCTTGCGAAGCAGCTTCTTCGTATCCTGTAGTTCCATTAATTTGACCAGCAAAATACAATCCATCTACTAACTTAGTTTCTAATGTGTGTTTTAATTGTGTAGGTGGAAAATAATCATATTCTATTGCATAACCAGGTCTAAAGAACTTTACGTTTTCAAAACCAACAATAGAACGCATCGCTTTAAACTGAACATCTTCTGGTAAAGAAGTAGAAAAACCATTTATATACATTTCTACAGTATTCCAACCTTCAGGTTCAACAAATAATTGATGACTATTTTTATCTGAAAATCTATTTATTTTATCTTCAATACTTGGGCAATATCTTGGTCCTAAACTCTTAATTCTACCATTAAACATTGGAGAACGATCGAAACCTTCGCGAAGCAAATCGTGAACCAATTCACTTGTGTGCGCCATGTAACATGATCTTTGATTCTCTAAAGGTTTTGTTGAATCTAAAAAAGAGAATTTTTCTGGAACTTCATCACCAGGTTGCTCTGTCATTTTAGAAAAATCTAAAGAACGACCATCTACTCTTGGAGGTGTTCCTGTTTTCATTCTACCAGATTCGAAACCTAAATTTACAAGCTGTTCTGTAATTCCTGTAGCAGCTTTTTCTCCTGCTCTACCACCACCAAAATTTTTATCACCTATATGAATTAAGCCATTTAAAAAAGTTCCATTTGTTAAAACAACAGACTTAGCTTTTACTTCGATTCCTAAAGATGTTTTTACTCCAGCTATTTTTCCGTTTTCAACAATTAACCCAGAAACCATTTCTTGATAGAAATCTAAGTTCTTAGTATTTTCTAAAAGCATTCTCCAATCTTCTGCAAAACGCATTCTATCACTTTGCACTCTTGGAGACCACATTGCAGGCCCTTTAGATTTATTTAGCATTTTAAATTGTATAGCAGACGTATCACTTACAATTCCGCTATAACCACCAAGCGCATCAATCTCTCTTACAATTTGTCCTTTAGCAATTCCTCCCATGGCCGGATTACAAGACATCTGTGCTATGTTTTGCAAATTCATGGTAATAAGCAATGTTTTGCTTCCCATATTAGCAGCTGCAGCTGCAGCTTCACTTCCTGCATGACCTGCTCCAACAACAATAACATCATAAATTTCGTTAAACATAATTTCTTTCTTCTTAAATTTAGCTACTACTACATCTGTAACTACAGAATTATTTTTTTTAGTGTTCCACGTGAAACAATTAAGTTTTCTTTTAATTTAAAATACAATGTTCCACGTGAAACATTATATTATTAAAATAAAAAAGTCTGCAAATATACTACGAATTAATGAATTCTATATAAGTGTATTAAGATAGAAGTTTTCTTTATCTCGCATCTGCTTTGCTTCAATATCTGTTTTATCTTTATACCCACAATAATGAAGAATTCCATGAACAATAACACGATGGAGTTCTGTTTCAAAAGAAACTTTAAAATCTTTTGCATTATCCTCTACCCTTTCTGTGGAAATAAAAATATCTCCTTGTAGCTTTTTTCCTACTGAATAATCAAAGCTAATAATATCTGTTAATGTATCATGATTTAGAAAATCTACATTTAATTTATGTAGGTAATCATCATCACAAAAAACATAGTTTATTTCATCCTCCTTGCAGTTTTCGTTTAAAATAACAGAAGATATCCATTTTGAAATTTTAGCTTCATTAACAAGCTTAAAATCGTTTTCGTAGTTAAAACTAATCATTCTTTTCTTTAAAGTATTCTTGTACTTTTTGTTTATAAATTTGTTGCAAAGGTAAGGCTTGCTTATTCAATATTTCGGTTGTATTAAAATATTCTTTTGCTTTAGGAATTTGATTGTTTGTAGTATTTGAAAAATCTTTTTTATTTGTTTCAGATTTACGTTTTGTATCCTGTCCTTGCTCTAATGTTGCTTTTTCAAGTTTTAATAATTGATGTTGCAAATTCATCATTTTGGATAAAGTTTCGTTTGTAAAACCGCCATTTATAAGATTATCTTCTACATCTTCCATTTGTTTTAATAATTGCTTTGCATTTGCAGGAATACCTTTTCCTAGTTTTTCATCCATAGCAAGTTTATTTTCTAAAGCTTGACGTATTAATTGTTGTTGTTGGTATATTTTATATAATTCTCCATTTATATCTTCACTAAATCCATCGTTTCCATCTTGTCCTTCACCTTTACCTCCTCCATTACCTTCTCCTTTTCCTTCACCTTTTCCGTTTTTTCCCTTCTTACCATTTTTTCCACTTTCGCCATTCTCTCCGTCTTCACCATTTTCACCATTTTCTCCAGGCTTTTTACCTTTACCTGGTTTCTCACCAGGTTTATCTCCAGGCTTTTCTCCAGGTTTCTCGCCACCTTCACTTTGTGGCTTTCCGCTTTTGCCTTTTTTTGTACCTTCTTCCATTTGTTTATTGAGTTCTTCTTGACTCATAATAATATCGGGAAGTGGCATACCGCCTTCTCCTTTACCTTTTCCTAATGATGGCATTGCCATAGCATTTTGCATTTGGTCTAAAGCATTGCTTAAAAAATCTGCCAAATTATTTGCAGATGTTACTGCATATTGTTGTGAAGATGTTCCTCTATATAAATTATTTTCTGCTAAATCTGCTAATGCTTTATCTATATTAGAATAAACTTCGGAAATTTCTCTATTTACTTTTTCAGAAATTTTTGGTTGACGTAGTGATAATGCAAATAAACTATCATCTACATGTTCAAAATGTGTACGTAATTCTTTTTGCTTTTTTAAATATGTCGCATATTCATTATGGTTAACTTCTATACTTTTAAACTGCTTCATTACACGCTCTTCATCAAAAGAAAAAAGTACTAAATTATCTAAAATTTGACGCAAGGTTTCTATATCTTCTTGTAAAGCTTCTTGTCCTCCTTGAGACATTTGTGCTTGCATTTTCATGCTCATTTCTTTCATTTTTTGGGCAGCACCTTTTTGATTTTTTTTAGCTTTTGAATTTTGACTTTGCTTCTGCTCTTCAGTTTGAGATTGTTCTTTTTTATCTAATTCTTCTGTAGCTTTTTCTTGATCTTGTGCTACATTCTCTTCTTTATTTTCGTCTCGTGGTAAATCTATGGGTTGTTTTAATTGTTTATTATCCTTCTCAAGTTCGTCTAATTGTTTTTGTATGTCTTTAAACTTTTTATTTAATTCCTCTTGCTTTTCTTTTGTATTCTCTTTTGGCTCTTTATTTGCAAGTTTATCTTGTTCTTTTGCAAGCTTATCTAATTCATTTCCAATTTTTTCCATCTTTTTATTAACGTAATATCTTTTCGTTAATTCAAGCATTTGTTCGAGACTTCTTTTTTGGTTTTTTGCTTTTTGCGCTAGTTTATCTAACTTCTCTGAGAATTCTTCTTTATTCATTTTCTCGCGAAGTTTCTCTAATTCTTCAAGAAGTTTTTCGTCTTTTTTAAGCTGCTCTTCATTTTCTTTTAAACGCTCTTTTAAATCTTCTTTAAATTGATCTTCTTCTTTATTTTCTTTTTGAAAGTCTTCTAAATTTTTTTGAAGTTTTTTATTAAACTTCTGCATCATTTGTTCTTGTTGCTTTTGACGCTTTATAAAATTTTCGAATTTCTTTTTATCGTTAAAATTAAGTTCAGATTTTTCTTTTTGTGTTTTAGAGAGTTCTTCTAATTCTTTTTGTTGCTTATCGAATTTTTCTAAAGATTTATTTAAATCTTGAATGGTTTCATTTTGTTCATTTAATTGTTTTTGTTCCTCTTCATCTGCAGTACGTTTTCTATAACTAAACACACTACTTTTAGTGCTTTTATTTTTATTAACTGCATCATTATCGAAAACTTCAAAATATAAATTATAGCTCGTACCTTCTTTTATTTCTAAATTATTAGGAAAAGCACTAACAAATTCACTAAAATTTGAACCCGAAATTGGTATACGCTCTATTTTTTTATCCTTCTCATTTTCGCTTGGATAATAAACTAATTGTAATTTATTTAAACCATAATCGTCGCTAACTTTCCCATAGAAATATAAAGATTGTTGGTCTAAAGAATCTATTTTAGTTTGTAATTTAAGCTCTGGATATTCATCACGAACTACTTGAATGTTAAAGGATAAATTTTCGTAATCTTTTAGTTGCTTGTTACTTGTTGCAATACTATAATCTAAATTATTATATACTCTTTTTTGTACAGAAAACTTGTTGTTTTCTATGGTATTAAATTGTATTGTATCGTTTGCATACAATGTAGCATAATCTGTTGCTTTTGTATTTAATTTCCATGTTATATTAGTTCCTGCTGGAACAATGGAATTACCTGTACTTTTTAAAACCTCATCTCGTTTATTTGTATAGTTTGGATAGTTTAAAACCATATCAAAACTTAATAGTGTTGGTACTGGAGCAACAGAAACAGTATAAGGTTTAGATATTACATTATTAGCAAATAAATTAAAAGTTATATTGTTTTTAGGTTGCTCGAAAACATACTCAAAAGCTCCCGCTCCGTGTTGTTGTAAATAATATGTTTCGTTGTTAAAAGTAATTTGTGCTGTTTCTGGTATTACATCGCCAGCAGTTTTTACAATTAATCTAAATTCCTTATTTTCAACAGCCTGTAAGCTTTCGTTTAATACAAAAAATTGAAAAGGAGCTGGTGGCTCATAGGCAGTTTGATAATTAACTACACGTTCATAACTATCGCTAAACCAATTTAATTTACCTGAAACTGCTGTGATTAATATTATTGCTAATGGAATAGCAGTATATTTTAAATACTTAGTGTTTTTCTTAAAATTAATAGCGAGCTTAAATGGTACTGGCGTTAATTCGGAGGATTTTTGATTAATACTTGCTAATAATAACTCTGAGTCCGAATTAGAGCTTTTAAGTTGTAAAACATTTAATAATTTATCGTTAACTTCTGGAAAATGACTACCAATTATTAACGAGGCATCTTCATAATTTATCCCTTTTTGAAGTTTAAATAATTTTGCTAACGGAATAACTATAAACTTAATAAAAAGCGCCACTTCTACGGCTATAAATAACCAAAATAAAATTGTTCGAGCGGTAGAATTTAGCCAAAGAAAATGTTCAATTAATAAGGTAATTAACAGATATAACAAACCAATACTAAAAAACAAAATAGCACCTTTAATTAACTCGTTGGTGTAATATTTTTTAATGAATTGCTCAAGTTTAGTTTGTATATTTTTAAAATTGCTCATTAATTTATAAATTCTTTTTTAACAACTACTGCTTAAAACCACTTGTTTACAACTTATAAAACTACAATTTTATTTTTCAAACTCTAATAATTATGTGTTAATTGTATCTTTGTGCACTTAAAACTTAAATTGATGTCTAAAAATGTTCGTGTGCGTTTCGCACCTAGTCCAACTGGACCTTTACATATAGGAGGAGTTAGAACTGCTCTTTTTAATTATTTATTTGCAAAAAAACATAATGGTACTTTTGTATTACGTATTGAAGATACAGACCAAAACCGCTATGTAGAAGGCGCAGAACAATATATAATTGATGCTTTAAATTGGTGTAATATTCCTTTTGATGAAGGTCCAAATAAAAACGAAAAATTTGGCCCTTATAGACAAAGCGAACGTAAAGATTTATACAAAGATTATGCCGAGCAACTTATAGCATCTGGTAATGCATATTATGCTTTTGATACTGCAGAGAGTTTAGATGCACACCGTAAAGACCATGAAGCTAACGGAAAAACATTTATTTACAACTGGCATAACCGTTTAAAACTAAGTAACTCTTTATCTCTTTCTCAAGAAGAAGTAAAAGCTAAATTAGATAATGGTGATGATTATGTTATTCGTTTTAAATCGCCTCAAGACCAAACATTACATTTAAAAGATATTATACGTGGTGATATAAAAATAGACACTAATATATTAGACGATAAAGTGTTATTTAAAAGCGATGGTATGCCAACTTACCATTTAGCAAATATTGTAGACGACCATTTAATGGAAATCTCTCATGTTATTCGTGGTGAAGAATGGTTACCATCTTTAGCATTACATATGCAATTATATACTGCTTTTGGTTGGGATGCTCCAGAATTTGCACACTTACCACTAATTTTAAAGCCAACTGGTAAAGGAAAATTAAGCAAACGTGATGGCGATAAATTAGGTTTTCCAGTATTTCCTTTAGAGTATACATCACCAAATGGAGATGTATCTAAAGGTTATAAAGAAGAAGGCTATTTTGCAGATGCTGTTATTAATTTCTTATCATTTTTAGGCTGGAATCCTGGTACAGAACAAGAAATTTTTAGTTTAGAAGAACTTATTGCTGCTTTCGATTTAAGTCGTGTAAATAAAGCCGGAGCACGTTTTGATCCAGATAAAACAAAATGGTTTAACCACCATTACATGCAAGAACAAAATAACGATGAGTTAGCCGAAGCTTTTAAAAATAATCATGACGAGTTAAAAGATATCGATGTTAATTACATTGCTATGGTTGTTAATTTAGTAAAAGAACGTGCAACGTTTGTAAACGACTTTTGGGACTTAAGTAGCTTCTTCTTTGTAGCACCAGAAAGTTTTGATGAAAAAGCATCTAAAAAAGCTTTTAAAGACGAAACAAAAGAACTTATGACGACACTTGTTTCAATAATATCTAATATTGAAGAATTTGAAGTAGAAACGCTTCAAAAGGAAATAAAAGGTTGGATTACAGGAAACGAAATAGGTTTTGGAAAAGTTATGATGCCTTTACGTTTAGCTCTTGTTGGTGCTTTACAAGGTCCAGATGTTTTTGATATTATTTACATGATTGGTAAAGCAGAAACTATAAAGCGTATAGAAAAAGTAATTTCAGTTTTATAAAATTTAAAATATATATAGAAAAAAAGCGAGCCATTTAGCTCGCTTTTTTATTTATAAATAAATCTAATTTTTACTCTTTAATAAACTTTAATACAGCATCTACTCCATTAAACTTAACAAAGTAAGTTCCTGTAGAAAGATGAGATACATCCATTGTTTTACTAGTAGTATTTATTATTTGGTCTTTAACTTTTTGACCTAACATATTAAATACAGTAACATTATATTCTTCATTTATATTTTTAAAAGTAATAACTCCATTTGTTGGATTTGGGAATATTGAAATTGTATTTACATTAAATTCATCTACACTTAAATTACAAGTATAAGCAGGTAAATTATAGCCTTGTGCAGTAAATCTATTTGTCATGGCTTGAATATCTGCACAAGTATAACCATGAGCTGTTCCCATATCTATTGCCGCTTGCCTTACAGCTATTGCAGCATTTTGTTGGTTAGTACCACTATTAGTCATACCAAGTCCTTCTAAAAAGGCTTTATCTGTTTTTTCACGACCTATATCTTCCCAAATTTCCATTAATGTAGTTGCCCACATTTGTCCATCGGTGTGTATTTGTCCTACTAATCCTCCTGGATATTGTGCTCCGTAAACTGTACTTCTTCCTGGCCAACATGCATTATGTCCATCCCAACCAAAAACCCAATTTCTAGCAGCATCACTTGCAGACCATTGCCCTAAACTTCTTTTGTAAGAGTTTGCCCAATAATCTCCACTACCTTCACTTAATCCGTTTACTTGAGATAAACCTCCGTTAGTAATCCAATCGTGTAAACCGTGACCTAATTCGTGTAAAATTACATCGGCATCTTCACCATCATCTACGCAACCTTCACCAAAATTTAAAGTTCCACTAGTATAATAAGAGTTATCTGCACCGTTTGCTCCATGCGGATCGAAACGGATTACACCACCATTTTGAGATGGTGCTAACGTAATACCTAAATCTAAATTAATATAACGCATAGATTTATCTGTATGGTAATATACGTTTGCAGCTTCAAAACCATCTTCTTGTCTATTAAATTCAAAATTGTTTGAAGCTTGAATAAATAAACCTTTATTTGGAGCTGTTAGTTCTGCAATTTGTGTGTAAGGACCTTTTAAAGTATAATTTCCACCTGATAATTCAATATCTAAAAGTGTAACAGGTGTTCTTGCTGCATCTAAAGCAGCATTAGTAACATCGTTTCCATCTACATATTGTCCGCCATAAGCACTTGTAGTTGCTGTTAATGGATCTGTATCGTATATCATTGCAGTTCCAGAAGCCATCATAATTGAAGAGGTGTTTTTTGTTTTTAATGGAGTTGTTTTGTGCTTTTTATCTTTATCTCCATGAGAATAATAAAAAGCAACATCTTTACTACTTAAAATAGCTCCTGTTTGAGCATCTACCATTACCTCCCAAGCTCCAGGTTTAGTATAAGCATTTACTAAAAAGCGGTAAGCAAGTGTTGTTTGGTTATTGCTTTTTATTATAAAAAGTTTCTTTTCTAAATTTACAACATCTTCTAATTCAACATTTAAATTTGTTAAAGCGCTTTGTTGAGCTTCTGTTTGAGAAATACTTGGTATTGTATTTATGGTTTCAATACTAGAATCGTAAGTACTTGCGTGGTATGTTACATTTTTTCTGTTAGATAAATGAACTGTAACTTCTGCATTAAAAACCTGTACACCATTCATCATTTGATAAAAACGAAACGTTTCACCAGAAGGTCCTACTCTACTAAATTGCATATCTAGAGTATGATTATCTTGAATATTTAACTCATGCTTATTATTTTCTAACCAATTACGAGCAATAGTTTCGCCATCTATTTGCCCAAAAACTATAGATAAGTTAAAAAGCATAAAGTATAAAAAAAGTAGTTTTTGTTTCATAATTCGTTAATTAATTAATTAATTAAGCACAAGATAGTTACAATTTTTTAAAACGTAATCATTGCAGAAAAAGCAAACATAGATTGATTTCCTTTAAACTTATTATTATCCTCCATATCTATATTATTGTTAGAGTTTAATGCATTAAGTGTATTTAAAAAACCATAAATATATTGTGCTTTAAATTTTATAATACTAAATCCAGCTGTTAAACCTACCACTCCATTGGCATTAAAGTTAGAAATATCTTCAATTTCTTTAGCCGTTAAAGCTGTATAATTGGTTACTAAAAACTGTTCTTGTTGTTCATTTTTTAATTCTAAATCGCTATTGTATTGTAGCATTGGTCCAAAATCAAAAGTTAAAAAACTTCCTGCAAGTTTTGCGTGCCAAAGAAAAAGAACCTGTGCTGTAAACACTTTATATTCTAATTCTTGGGTTGTAAAATCTAAATTAGAAACTCCAGCAATGCCAAAATTATTTTCTGATAATTGCATGCCATAACTTGCATTATACCATTTATGCGGAATTTCTACAGTTGCACTCATTCCAGCAACCCAACCGTTTCCTTTTGTAGTTTCAAAATTGTCTGTTATAATATCGAATTGTGTAATACCACCAAACAAACCAAAGCCATTTTTAATATCTATATTTCTATGTTGCGAAAAACTTTTTGTAACAAAACATAGTATAAGTGCTACTAATAAGGAAAGTTGTATTCTTTTCATCTTTAATTTGGGTGTTTATGAGCAAATATAGCTTATTTTAGTATTTCATATTTATTAATCGTAAAAGCTAATATTATTAGCTTTTTTAAACCACTTAAAACTGTTATGGGTAAACTTATTTTAATTCCAATTTTATTTTTTGGTCTCATTATTTTAATCTCTGCATTCTTTGTTGTAAAACAACAAACAGCAGCTATTATTGAGAGATTTGGAAAATTTCATAGTATAAGACAATCTGGGTTACATTTAAAAATTCCTATTATTGATAAAATTGCTGGACGTTTAAGTTTAAAAATTCAGCAATTAGATGTAATTATAGAAACTAAAACTAAAGATGATGTTTTTGTACGTTTAAAAGTATCTGTACAATACCGTGTTATAAGCCAAAAGGTTTATGATGCTTTTTACAAACTAGATTACCCACACGATCAAATTACAAGTTATGTTTTTGATGTTGTTCGTGCCGAAGTACCAAAAATGATTCTTGATGACGTATTCTTAAAGAAAGATGATATTGCCATTGCAGTAAAATCTGAACTTAACGATGCTATGCTAGATTATGGTTTTGATATTATTAAAACTTTAGTTACAGATATTGATCCAGATCAACAAGTTAAAGAAGCTATGAACCGTATTAATGCTGCAGATAGAGAAAAAACTGCTGCACAATATGAAGGTGATGCACAACGTATTTTAATTGTAGAAAAGGCAAAAGCTGAAGCTGAAAGTAAACGTTTACAAGGACAAGGTATTGCAGACCAACGTCGTGAAATTGCTAGAGGTTTAGAAGAATCTGTAGAGGTATTAAATAAAGTTGGTATTAACTCTCAAGAAGCTTCTGCTTTAATTGTAGTAACACAACATTACGATACTTTACAAGCTATTGGTGGTGAAACTAATAGTAATTTAATTTTATTACCTAACTCACCACAAGCTGGAAGTAATATGCTTAACGATATGGTTGCTAGCTTTGCAGCAAGTAATCAAATTGGAGAGGCTATGAAAGAAGCTAAACTAAAAAAGAAACTAGATAAGCAATAGCTAACTAGTTATAAATAGTAGAAAACCCGAAGTTAAAGCTTCGGGTTTTCTTTTGCCTTAGCTAAAATATTTTGCAAACTATTTAAATAATTTTCTAGTTGTTTTTTATGAACTTCTGGATTTTCTTCTGAAGGGATTGTTTGAGGAATTTCATCCAAATGTTTATAAACCTCAGGATAATTATCTTCAATTTCTCTAGTTATATTACTAATTTTAGTAAGAAGGTCTCTATTTTCCATAATGTTTTGATTTACTCTAAAATTATAAAAACAATTACTTAACTAGAAATTTTTAAAGTTAATTAATACTTAAAAGGATGTCTTTCTTTCCACTTTATTGTTGGATTTAAATACTTAACAATAAGCTTAAGCATTGAATTTGCTACAAAGTTTGTATGTTTCATATAAATATACATAGGCTTTGGTTTTGCACCAATAGAGCTTTTTATTTCCATTGCAGTTCTTGCATAAACAATTTTTTTAAAATTATTTTTAATGCCAAATTGTGCCATATCAAAAAGCATGTTTAAGTATAATTGGTTTTTATGTTGGTATTTATGATTATAGCCTAAGAAATAGGTTTCTAATGTTGAGTTATTTAAAATTAAAGTATAAAAACCAACAAGTTCTTCTTCTAAAAAATAACCAAACACTTTAAAATTATCTTTTAGTTCTCTTTTTAAAATTTTAAAATGATTTTGGTTTAATATGAAAGTGTTTACACGCGCATTGTCTGATACATTTTTATATAATTGATACATTTTAGATTCTAACATGTTTAACTCTTTAATAGTTAATTCTTGCTTAGTAATTTGTGCTCCCTTTTTTTTGGCAGATTTAAAACGATCTCTATACTTTTTTGTAAAGGAAGATGTATAGTTTTCTAATGTATTCCACGATTCTGGTATATTAAAAACCATATTGGGTTGTACTTGAACTTTGTAAAGTTTTTGGGTATTAAAAAAGTCCTGATTATTATGGATTACATCGTTTTTAAAATAATCTTTAAAAGCTATTAGTCTAATTTTTTTATTCTGTTCTTGTTTTAAATTAGTTTTAATTTCATCAATAACTAAAGATAATTGCTCTAAATACTCTTTATAACTAATCTCTTTTATATTAAAATATAAACCGTGTTGTCCTGTGTGCATTATATTACCAATAACCAACGTATTACCTCTAACTATTTTAGATATTAACTGTTTTGTTTTTTGAGTTAAATACTTATCCTTATTATTTCTAAAAATATCTTTAAGATACATTTCTACTCGCTGTATTATAGCGATTCCAACAAGCTCTTTAGCTTTAAAAAAAGCTATGTAATATGAAGTAATGTTTTTAGGAGAAGATTGCTCTAATGCGCTTAAAAATGGTGTTTTTAAAAAAACATCATTATTAGGTAAAGCATTCCAGGAGTCTGGAAGTTGAGAAACTTTATTATATATTTTAACTTGTAGTTTATTCATAAAAAAACTGATGGCAACCCATCAGTCTTAAATTTATTTTTTTATAAAATTACATTATTAAATCCAACCACAAACAATTGCTCCCATTACAGCTAAAGAAACAATCCAATATCCAGAATTAATAAAAATATATTTCCAACTTTTTCGCTCAAACATACCGTTGATTGCTATTACAGGAAAAAATAAGAAAACACCTGCTAAAATACCGTGTAAAGCACCATGTTTAAAAGTTCTAAATTCATTTTTATACTCTTCCATAAAAGCTTTATAATTTGCTGTTTCGCCTAGTTCACCTTGTGCTAAACTATAAGCTCCCATTTGGTGTGTGGTTAATTGTTGTAAAAAGAAAGCTAAAACAAATGATAGTAATAAAGTAAGTACAAAAATAACAGCCATATTACCACTTTTCATTTTATCTGGTGTCATTTCTGCTTCTCGCATCCATGAATTTCCAAAAGTTTTTGGATTATACCATAAAAAACCTATTAGAATAGGTGCAATTGCAGCAACTAAAATTGCTAAAAAATTAAATTCCATAATTATTTTGTGTTAGGTTAGTTGTTTTAAAGATACAAAAAAGCCTCTAAACTAATATTTAAAGGCTTTTTATATATGTTATTTAAATTTAGGCTAATGCTTTAGCTTCTGTTACTAATAATTCGTTTTTATCGTCTAATGCTTTAGAAATAAACTCGTTTATTGCTTCATTTTTTTCTAAACCATTTTCTAATAATACGCCTAAACTAATCATGGTAATTATACGTGTTCCAGCCTTTTTTACTGCTGTTCCAAAGAGTGGTTCTATATCTTGATAACTAATATTTTTAGCTAGTTCTTGGATTTCTAATTTAGCTTTTTCACGTTGCTCATCCTTCATTCTATCGTACTTTTTACCGTAAGATTTAATTTGCTCTATTGCTGGACGCTTATTTTGTTGTGATTGTTTTTGTTGGTTATTATTATTTGTTTTAGGTTTTACTTTCGCCCAAGAATCTCTTAAACCAACTGTTTTATTAAACACTAATTTTTTTGCAGTAGAATCTTTATCCACATTAAAATAACCTAAGCGTTGAAATTGAAACTGCTCACCTATTTTGGCTTCTACTAAGCTTGGTTCTACAAAAGCTTCAATTACATTTAAAGAATTAGGATTAATAAATTCCATAAAATCTTTATCTGCATGGCTATCTGGAGCTTCGTCTGTAAATAATCTATCATATTCACGAACTTCTGCTTTTATAGCGTGTTTTATAGATACCCAATGTAAGGTACCTTTTACACGTTTTTCGGTATCGGTAGAATATGTACAGTGTATTTCTGTAATTTCTCCATTATTATCTTTTACAACACTTTCTGCTTTAATAATGTAGGCATTTTTTAACCTTACTTCTCCACCTAATTTTAATCTAAAAAATTTGCTACTTGCTTCCTCTTTAAAATCTTCTTTTTCAATGTATAATTCGCGAGAAAATGGTACTTTTCTAAAACCAGCACTATCATCTTCTTGATTATTTTCTGCCTCTAGCCATTCTTCTTTATCTTCTGGATAATTAGTAATCACTAGTTTTACTGGATTTAAAACAGCCATTACTCTATCGGCTTTTTTATTTAAATCTTCACGAATACAAAATTCTAAAAGAGATACATCTATTATATTTTCTCGCTTGGCAACACCAACAGTTTCTACAAATTTTCTAATAGATTGTGGTGTATAACCACGACGGCGTAAACCAGAAATGGTAGGCATTCTTGGGTCGTCCCAACCAGAAACTATACCATCTTCAACCAATTTAAGTAACTTTCGTTTACTCATTATGGTATAACTTAAATTTAAACGTGCAAATTCACGTTGTTTAGGAAGCATTGGATACTTGTTCTTTGCAAAATTATATACTTGTTCCTTAAACCAATCGTAAAGTTCTCTATGCGGCTTAAATTCGAGCGAACATAAAGAGTGAGAAATTTGCTCTATATAATCGCTTTCTCCATGGGTCCAATCGTACATTGGATATATACACCAATCGCTACCTGTACGATGGTGGTCTTTTTTTAAAACACGATACATAATAGGATCTCGCATTAACATATTTACGTGTTGCATGTCTATTTTAGCTCGTAAAATATGTTCGCCTTCATTACATTCTCCTGCTTTCATTTTAGAAAAAAGAGCTAAGTTTTCTTCAATCGTTCTATTTCTATAAGGTCCATCTACACCAGGTTGTGTAGGTGTTCCTTTTTGCTCTGCCATAGCTTCGCTTGATTGAGAATCTACATAGGCTTTTCCTTCTTTAATTAGTAGTATTGCCCAATCGTAAAGTTCTTGAAAATAATCTGAAGAGTAGCGCTCTTCTGCCCATTTGTATCCTAACCAAGATACATCTTCTTTAATAGCATCTACATATTCCTGTTCTTCTTTTGCAGGATTTGTATCGTCGAAACGTAAATTTACTGGTGCATTATATTTTTCACCTAGTCCAAAACTTATTCCTATAGCCTTAGTATGGCCAATATGCAAATAACCATTTGGTTCTGGTGGAAAACGAAAACGTAATTTATCTTTAGATAATCCGTTGGTTAAATCTTCTTCAATAATGTGCTCTAAAAAATTGAGCGATTTGGTTTCTGTAGACATAAATATAACTATTGATTAATGCTATTAAATCAATTTTAATAAGCTGTAAAATTAATGAAATTACGTAACAAAATATATATTTATAATACTTATACTTTGAATTGTTTAAGTAAAATTTTAAAATTATGAATTACGAATGCCCAAAATGCCACAATACTTCATGCGATATAGACCAAATGCAAGCTACTGGAGGTCTGTTTTCAAAACTTTTTAACATTCAAAATAAGAGATTTACAACTGTAACATGTAAAAAGTGTACATATACAGAGTTTTTTAAGTCTAAAACTAGTGCAATTAGTAATATCTTTGACTTTTTTACTAATTAAAATAATTTAATGGGAATAATTAAAGTTGAAAATATCCGCGTTTATGCATATCATGGTTGTTTAAAAGAAGAAACTGCTATTGGAAGTGATTATCGTATAGATTTAAAGGTAAAAGCCGATTTACAAAAAAGTGCTAACTCTGATGCACTTAGTGATACTGTAGATTATGTTTTTTTAAACAAAGTTGTTATTGAAGAAATGGCAACTCCAAGTGCACTTTTAGAGCATGTTGCTAAACGTATTTTAGACCGTATATTTGCTGAAGATAAGTTAGTTACCGTTGCTACAGTTGCTGTAAGTAAAATAAATCCGCCTATAGGAGGAGATGTTGAAATGGTAACTATAGAATTAACTGAAAAAAGAAAAAGTTAAACTATGTAGTGTTAAAAGGTAATTATTTTTATATTTGCCTTCCAATTAAGGTGTCGTGGCCGAGTGGCTAGGCAGTGGTCTGCAACACCATCTACAGCGGTTCGAATCCGCTCGACACCTCTAAAAAAGCGTTATTTAAAAAGTAACGCTTTTTTTATTTTAAAATTTTTATAGTAATTAATAAGGGCTTTTTAATGAGTTTTCTCTTCTATTTGCTCAAATATTTCTTGAGGATTTAAACTATCTTTTGGTAAGAAACCTTTAATTATAAGTACAATTCCACAGATTACTAAAATTAAACCTAATAAACGTTTAACTTTTATAATAGCATTAGGTGTCAATTTATTTTTAAGTTGTTTTGCTAATAGTATTTTAAAAATATCTGTTACAAAGTAAGCTCCAATCATAGCACCAAAAAATACTACAAATCTATTTGCATTATTTTCTAAACTTGGACCAACTACAATTATTACTCCTAACCAAAATACTAAAACACCAATGTTTATAAAGTTTAAAAAGAAACCTTTTATAAATAATCTAAAATAATCGGTTTTAGGTATTACTATTTTCATAGTTTCTATAGCTTCTTTTTTAGGTTTTTTAAAAAAAATAATAAAGCCATAAATTGCTAAAATAGTACCACCAAATACATAAAGTCCTGGTTGATTACTTAAGTTTTCTAAGAGTTGAAAACTTGAAAAATATGCAATAGCAATAAATAAAATATCTGCTACAATTACACCTAAATCGAAAGCTAAAGCAGCACGAAATCCTTTTATTACACTAGTTTCTAATAATACAAAGAATACAGGACCAATCATAAAAGCTAGAAAAAAGCCTAATGGTATTGCCGCCTGAATATCTTCAATCATATAAAAAGTAAATGTTTATTACAAAGTAAAGAAATTAAGTGGTTAAAGTAAAGTATTTACTATTTTTAGTTAAATGATTTAAAATAAAAAAAGCTTCAGATTACTCTGAAGCTCTTTAATTAAATATCGGGTAAATTTTATTTTTTAATTTCTATTTTACCTCCAAACGTGTGTTTTTTAGTTACATTATTTGGATTTCCATAAATGTAAATATCACCACCTGCTGTTACTCTTGCATCTACTGTTTCGCTTGCATTAACATCTGCCTCTCCACCTGCTTTAATTTTAACTATTGTGTTTTCTGTTTCAAACTCACGACCTTCATAAATGCCTCCAGTATTTAATACTATTTCTTGAGATTGAGCTTTACCTTTTGTTGCAATTATACCACCAGAAACAGATCTTACTTCAAGATTTTTTACATCTAATCCTATTTTTAATACAGCTCCTTCTTGTGCACGAAGTTCTATTTTGTCTTGTACTATTAACTCGTTTCCAACAATTTTAGCACCTTCATTTCCATCTATTACTTCTAAATTTGTATAATGTACAGCTACAAAAGTTTTAGTTCCATCAAAAATACGATCAAATTTCATACGTACTTTTAATATTCCATTTTTAGAAATAATTTCTACATCATCTGCATCTTGTCCAGAAATTATAACTTTGTTTTCATTAGCTTTTACTAAGCTTATATGTATTAAATCGAAGACTTTAACTGTATTAAAATCTTGTACTTTCATCTCTTTTGGATTTTGTCCAAATATTGCAATAGACATAAAAAGAAGCACTACTGTTGTAATATATTTCATAATAAAGTATTGTTTCTTTTAAAGAGTATTAAAAGTTTAAAATGTTACAGTATTACAAAATTATTTTTCTGTAGCTACGTTTACAGCTGTTCCAGTAACTGATACAAAAAAATAAGAACCATTAACGGTTTCAAAATCTACATTTATTCCAACAACTGCATTTGCATTTAAATTTCTAGCATTGTTTTGTAATTTTTGAAAAGCTACTTCTTTAGCTTCGTTAATTACATTATCCATAATAGCTTTATTCTTGCCTGAATTAAAAGAAAAATTTGTTTTTGTTTCGTAAGAGTTTCCTGTTACAATTCCTTTATATTCTATAATTCTGAAACCTTCAATTGAATTTGTTGTAGTTAAAACCATAATTATTTTTTTTATTAGTTGTTACTTTATAAAAAATGTTACAAAATTTAAGTTTATACAATTTAACTATTTGCTTTTCCAATTAATTCGAAATCTAGGTGTCGTTTTACTAAATCGGCTTGTTTTACTTTTACAATAACTTCGTCTCCAAGCTGATACATTATTTTTGTTTTTTGCCCTATTAAAGCAAATTGATCTTGATCAAATTCATAGTAATCGCCTTTTATATCACGAGTTCTAACCATTCCTTCGCATTTATTAGAAATTATTTCTACATAAATTCCCCAATCTGTAACTCCAGAAATAACACCAACAAATTCTTCGTCTTGATGATCTTGCATAAAACGAATTTGCATGTATTTAATAGAGTCTCTTTCGGCTTTTGTTGCTAGATTTTCCATATTACTAGAGTGTTTACATTTTTCTTCGTAAACCTCCTCGTTTGCAGATTTTTCTCCATCTAAATACCTTTGTAATAAACGATGTGCCATAACATCTGGGTAACGACGAATTGGAGATGTAAAATGACTGTAGTAGTCGAAAGCTAAACCATAATGACCAATATTATGTGTTGTATATTCTGCTTTAGACATAGTTCTAATAGCTAAAGTATCTACAAGATTTTGTTCTTTTTTACCTTGTACATCGTTCAATAACTTATTTAAAGAAGATGCTATACCATTTTTACTATTAAAGTTAATTTTATGTCCAAATTTAGAGACTACGCCTTGCAAAGCCATTAATTTACTTTCGTCTGGCTCGTCGTGTACTCTATAAACAAATGTTTTTTCTGGTTTTTGTTTACCAACAAATTCTGAAACCTTTCGGTTTGCTAATAACATAAATTCTTCAATTAATTTATTAGCATCTTTACTGGTTTTAAAAAATACTCCTATAGGATTTGAATCTTCATCTAAATTAAATTTAACTTCTACTTTATCAAAAGATATTGCACCATCTCGCATACGTCTTCCACGCATTATTTTTGCAAGTTCGTCCATTTTTAAAACAGCGTCTGCAATGGCTTGATCTGTTTTATATTCTTTTCCTGTTAATGAAACTTCGGCTGGAATGGTATTGTTTTTATTTTCTATAATGGCTTGTGCTTCTTCATATGCAAAACGTGCATCAGAATAAGTTACTGTTCTACCAAACCATTCTTTTTTAATTTGTGCTTTATTATCGAGCTCAAAAACTGCAGAAAATGTATATTTTTCTTCATGCGGACGTAATGAACATGCACCATTACTTAAAATTTCTGGTAACATTGGCACTACTCTATCTACTAAATATACAGATGTTGCACGCTCGTAAGCTTCATCGTCTAAAACGGTTCCTTCTTGTAAATAATGCGAAACATCTGCTATATGAATTCCTATTTCGTAGTTTCCATTTTCTAAAACGGTAAAAGATAATGCATCATCAAAATCTTTAGCATCTTTTGGGTCTATGGTAAAGGTTAAATCTTTACGCATATCTCGACGCTTTTTTATTTCGTCTGGTTGTATTTTTAAATCTATATTATTTGCATAATCTTCTACTTCTTTTGGAAACTCGTATGGTAAACCATAATCTGCTAAAATGGCGTGAATTTCGGTATTATGCTCACCAGCTTTTCCTAATACTTTTAAAACTTTACCGTTAGGAGAATCGGCTTTTTCTGGCCAATCTTCTAGTGTTACAAGTACTTTATCACCATCTTCGGCCTTTAAAGTTTTGTTAATAGGTACAAAAATGTCTGTTTTCATTTTATTACCATCGACCACTACAAAAGCAAAATTATTATTTTTATGAAGTTGAATTATTCCAACATACTCTGTTTTAGCACGTTTAATAATTTTAGTTATTTCGCCTTCTAATTTGCCACGTTTTCTTCTTTTATAAACGTATAATTCTACTTCATCACCATTTAAAGCTTTATTAACATTGTTTGATGCTATATAGATGTCATCTTCAAAATCATCGCAAATAACGTATCCGTTACCACGTTGAGCTGCATCAAAAATTCCTGTATGGTATTCTGTATTATTTACTATTTGAAACTTACCACGATCTATTTCTTTAATCTCTTCTTTAGCTTTAAGTTGCGCTAATTTTTTTATAATCTGGTTACGGCTACTAGCATCGTTAACGCCAAGTTTAGCTGCAATTTGTTTATAGTTAAAGGATTGGTTTCTATCTTTTTTTAAAATACTTAGAATTGTATTTGTTAGGTTGGAAATCTTGTTATGACTTGGTTTCCTATGTTTTTTTTTTGTCATTTAATTTGTAATCTAATTGAATTTCTAAGTTATGTGAAATTCTGTTATTTAAACTTAATTTATAAGGAGAAGATTGATTATTAAGTTTATACAAAGCTACGCTTTTAATATTTAATAGAAATCTATTTAATATTATGTTAACGTAAACACTTATTCACATATATATATATTATAATCTTTTTCTTTTAAAAATTTAAAAAAATAATAATGATTATTATAGCTTGTTAATAGCGGTATAACTTTTTTAGCCAATAGTTGTAAATGTTACTTTTCTGTTTCTGCTAACACGTTATAAACATCTTAAAGTATTGATTTTTATATAAATTAATAACACTATTAACAACTGTTTATAACGTTAGTTGACAACCTTTTTTTAATAAGTATTTTATTTTTTAGTGTTTGTATATCCATTTTTTTTAATGATAATTAACCAAAAGAAAATAGATAACTTTTTTGGTGTTTAAATTTATGTTTTTGTTTGAAAAATTTATTGAATAATCCTAATAAAAGTTTTAAAAAACTATGATTAGATATTAACAAATAGTCAATATTAAAAGATGTAGTTGTTAACATTTTTACATTTTATATTTATATACATTAGTTTACATTATATAAAACCTTATTAGTGATGTATTTGGTAACCAAAATAAAGCATTTGGTAACATTTTTTTAAATTTTTAATTTATATTATTTAGCATTGCAGTTAAGTTTTGAAATTTCATACTAATCATTAAATATATATTTATAAAATCAAGTTAAGGGATGGTTTTATAATTTAATAATGGATTAAATAAATAGCTATTAATCAATTATTTAAAAACTTGAGTATTTATTTACTCAAGTTTTTTTTATTTAATTAAGTTTTAATAACATATTAATGTTTTAAAAAAGCGTTTTATTAAATTTACAGCATTAAATAAAATAATTTTGTTTTCGATAAAAAACGAAACAAATAATAAATTAGATTATGACTATTTCTATAGGAAACGACCACGCTGGAACAGATTACAAATTTGCTATTATAAAACATTTAGAAAGTAATGGAATAACCATTATAAATCAAGGAACAGATGCTACCGATAGTGTAGATTATCCAGATTTTGTACATCCTGTTGCAAATGATGTTGAAAAAAATAATGCTGAATTTGGTATATTAATTTGTGGTAGTGCAAATGGTGTTGCCATGACAGCTAATAAACATCAAGGAATACGTGCAGGAATTTGCTGGACAAAAGAAATTACAGCTTTAACAAGGCAACATAATAATGCAAATATAATTTGTATTCCAGCTCGATTTACAGCATTACAACAGGCTATAGAAATGGTAGATACATTTTTAAATACTAAATTTGAAGGTGGAAGACACCAAAATAGAGTAGACAAAATACCTTGTTAATTGTCACAAAACCATCAACATAACCATACACATGATCATGTTAATTTAAAAGGAAGAAACTTATTAATTTCTATACTTTTAAATATAATAATTACTGTTGCCCAAATTATTGGTGGATTATTATCTGGAAGTCTTGCTTTATTAAGTGATGCCTTACATAATTTTAGCGATGTTGTATCACTTATAATTAGCTATATAGCAGATAAATTAACAAAAAGAAAAGCTTCACTACATAAAACATTTGGCTATAAACGTGCCGAAATTTTAGCTGCTTTTATAAATTCTTCAACATTAATAATAGTTGCTATTTTACTTATTATAGAAGCTATAAAAAGGTTTAAAAATCCTCAGGAAATAGAAAGTAGTCTAGTTATTTGGTTATCGTTTATAGCAATTCTTGGAAATGGATTTAGCGTATTATTACTTAAAAAAGATAGTAAATCTAATATGAATATGCGTAGTGCGTATTTACATCTTTTAACAGATATGATGGCTAGTGTAGCCGTTTTAATAGGTGGATTATTAATGAAGTTTTACAATTTATTTTGGGTAGATAGCGCTTTAACACTAGCTATTGCTATTTATTTAATTTGGATGGGCTTTCATTTACTTAAAGAATCTACAAAAGTATTAATGTTGTTTACTCCAGACACAATTCCTATAGAATTAATAATTAAAAAATTAAATGCTTTTAAAGAAATAAAAAACGTACATCACGTACATGTTTGGCAATTAAATGAAGAAGAAATACATTTTGAAGCTCATGTAGATTTTGAACATAATATAACATTAACAGAATTTGATGTTATTCTAACTAAAATAGAAAAACTATTATTTAAAGAATTTGATATCAATCATGTTAACATTCAACCAGAATTTGAAAAAGATGATGTTAAAGATGTAATTGTACAAGATTAAATTATGATAACAATTAAAATTAAAGCTTTTAATGAACTTACAACACAAGAATTATATAATTTACTCCAATTACGAAGTGAAGTTTTTGTAGTAGAGCAAAACTGTGTATATCAAGACATAGATTTTAAAGATCAGAAAGCATTACATGTTATTGGTTACAAAAACGAAAAAATAGTAGCTTATACTCGCATATTTAGACCTGGCGATTATTTTAAATTGTCAAGTATTGGTAGAGTAGTGGTTGCTAAAAACCAAAGGCAACATAAGTATGGTTATGATATTATGAATGCATCTATTATAGCTATTAAAAAATATTTTAATACATCAGAAATTAAAATTTCGGCACAATGTTATTTAAAAAAATTTTATAATAATTTAGAATTTTTTGAAGTGGGAGAGGAGTATCTTGAAGATGGAATTCCACACATTGGAATGCTGTATAAAAAATAAAAAAAGTCTGTATAAATTTTTACACAGACTTTATAAGTAAAAAACTCTACTAAAAATTATTTACTTACATATAATTGATTAATAGCATACCAAACATAAATGTTCTTTTTAATTAAAAGAAAAAATACGGTTCAGTTTCAAAATTATTTGTTTAAAAACAAATTATAAGATAAAGTGTAAATTGTAAGAGATAAACAGTAGTGTATTTTAACCTTGTTAATTAACACTTAGAAGATTACATAAAAAAATAGCTTAATAGAAGTATTACTACAATAGTATATTTTTACTCAGATTTGCCAACATAAGTTATTAAAATTTCCACACGTCTATCGAATTTTGGTTCTCCACCAAGAGGAAATTTTCTGCGTAAACCTACATATTTCATACGTTTTTTATCTACACCTTTTCTTGCTAAATAATCGTAAATATATTTAGCTCTTGCTACAGATAAGTTTCTTTTTCTTGTTTTTTTATCTACAGCATCACGACTGTTTTGAGTACAGCACACGTGACCTTGAATAGTAAAATAAATGTTTTTATTATCAACCATTATTTTAGCCAATTCCTCTAATGTTTTTCTAGAATCTGAGGTTACATAACTATAACTTGTTTTAAAATAAATTTTATCTAAACGTATTTTATCACCCTTTTTTATAGTCCCTTTTTTAATATCGTTTGTTGTTTTTTCTTTTGGACCATCGTCTACATCAACATTTTCTTCGATACTATTTTCTATCTGTTTTTTATTAATTTTTTTAGTTACAATTATTTCTACTTTCCTATTTAAACCACGAATTTGGTGTACTTCATCTTCATGTAAAACTTTTAAAAGTATTTCTCCTTTTCCGTTTACATTTGTTATTAAATTAGGATCTATGCCATAGCCAGAAAACATTTCTTTTATAGCATCTGCACGATTTTGAGATAATTCTAAGTTATATTCATTAGAACCTCTATCGTCTGTAAAACCATAGATAGAAACTTTTTCTACTGGAATACTATCTAACGATGAAATAAAGAGTAGTAGCCTATTTTCCTCGGTTAATGGTACGATATATTTATCTGTATCAAAATATACATCGTGTGTAAATTGAGTTTGAGAAAACCCAAAATAGGATACAAAAAATAATATGGTGATTAAAAATTTCATTTTAATAAATAGATTATTATATAAATTAATCTATAATAATTTATATGTTTTTAGTTTAAATAGCTATTATATTTAATAGGATTAGCTAATATTTCTGTAGCTTTTTTTATTTCTTTATTATGTAGTTTATAATACTCATACAATCCTTCTCTGTATACATAACGTTTAATAATTTCATCACTTAATAAACTCATAAGTTGAGATTTATTGTCGTCTACAGCTTTTAATTTTGCTTGACCTAAATTTTGGATTAATGTATTATAATCGCGTTTTATATCATCGTCTAAATTTTCAGATTTGGCAATTTCTAGTGCTTTATTTAAAGACTTTTCAGTATCGGTTTCAAAAGAAAAATTTGAAGCTTTTAAGAAATTTTTAAAATCATTAAAATCTGAATTTGTAAACTCCCAATTGTTTATATCTTTAATATTTTGATGTTCGTAATAGTATTTTGTTGCATAATCAAATACACTTTGATTGCTTAAAATAGCTTTAGTAATAGCAGAGTTTTTAGAGTAATCTAATGCTTCGTCTGGAAAAACACCACCACCATCAAATACTTTTCTACCGTTTTTAGTTTTAAAAACGTTATAATCTTTTTGTTTTACACGTATTGCATTTCCTTTTTCATCTTTATTCCAGTAGTCTAAAGCTTGTATACAACGACCAGACGGCGTATAATAACGAGAAATAGTTACTTTTAACTGCGTACCATAAGTTAATTTTTTAGGACGTTGTACTAAGCCTTTTCCAAAACTTCTTGATCCTACAATTACTGCTCTATCTAAATCTTGTAAAGTACCAGAAACAATTTCACTAGCTGATGCACTACTACCGTTTATAAGTACAATTACTGGTATTTCGGTATCTATAGGATCTTTTTTTGTATAGTATGTTCTATTATATTTTTTAACCTTAGATTTTGTTGTAACTACTAATTGATTTTTTGGAACAAATAAATTAACAATATTTACAGCTTCTCTTAATAATCCACCAGGATTTCCACGTAAATCTAGTATAATATTTTTTGCTCCTTGTGCTTTTAAATCTTTTAAAGCGTAACCGGTTTGTTGTGAAGCTTTTTCATTAAATTTTCCTAATACAATATAACCTGTCGTTTCATTTATTAATGAAAAATGCGGGACTGCATTTATCTCTATTTCACTACGTTTTACTGTTGTATTAGCAGTTTTGCCTTGTCTTACATAAGTAATTTGTGCTTCAGAATTTGGAATTCCTTTAAGCAGGTTTCCTGCATCATCTTTATAATCTGATACTACTTGGCCATCTATTTCTATAATTTCGTCTCCTGCTTTTAAACCAGCTTTATCTGCTGGATAACCTTTGTATGGTTCGACAATTAATAATTTATCTTTTAAAATACGTACTTGTGCGCCTACTCCTGTATAATCTCCTGTTCTTTTAATTCTAGCTGCTTCTACATCTTGTTCGTTATAAAACTTAGTATAAGGATCTAACTCATTTAGCATATTTTTAATGGCATTATCCATTAATTCTCCAGGATTTGTTTCGTCTACATAATTCATATTCAACTCTTTAAAAAGAGTTGTAAATATTTCAATTTGCTTTGCAATTTCAAAAAAATCGCTATTGTAAGATTTAAATGCAGAACCTGTAAGTAAAATTGTAAGTGCTAGAACAGGAATTAGTACTTTTTGTTTTAATAATTTTTTCATAGTTCTATAAGTTAGAAATAGTATCTGTAAATTTTGTTAATGCTTTCTTCATTTTGGTATTAACCAATTCAAAATCTGGCATATCTTTACTAATATATAAAATCATTAACGCATAATTGTTAACATCATTATTAATTAACATGCTTTTATTTAATCTATAAGCTTCACGTAGTAAACGTTTTATACGAATTCTATCTACAGCTTTTTTAAAATTACGCTTACTAACCGAAACACCAACTTTACGAGAATCTCCACATTTTAAATAGACTAACCGCAAAGGATATGCCGAAACCGATTTTCCTTCGAGAAATAATTGTTCGATAGTTTTTTGGCTTTTAAGTTTTTCGTGTTTGTTATAGGTAAGTTTCATTATATAGTAAAAGAAAATGCTACTTTTTAAAAATAGCAATAAGATGCTAATATACAAACATCAAGTAGAAATTAAATTTTTAAGAAAATAAAAAACCTCATCAATTGATGAGGTTTTAAACTTATATTTTAAGAGATTTTTATTTTTTATTATTCTCTTTGTTTATATCTGCCATTAAATTTTTGGTATCTATTTCTACACTTTTAACTTCTTTTTTTGCATCAAAAGAATATGTTGGGTGAGCCCAAGCCCAATCCTTTATAATAGTTGCATTTGTTGGTTTTTCACCACGCATCATTTGTAAAGGAATGTAAATACTTTCTGTTGAGCCATCAACATAGGTTACTTCTAAATCTATAGGCATTGGCATTTCGCCAATACGTTGTAAAGTTACTGTATTACCATTAATACTTTTTACACCATAATCTATTGTATTTGTCGTCATAGTCCAATCTGTTAAGTACCATTCTAATTCTAAATTAGATACTTTTTCGGCAACACGAATAAAATCGTTTGGTGTTGGGTGTTTAAAAGCCCAATCTATAAAATATTGTTTTAAGGTTTGTTTTAAATTTTCTTCACCAATAATATATCCTAATTGAGATAAAAATACAGAACCTTTGTTGTATGCAGCAATACTATAAGCCATATTAGTTTCAAAACGATCGGCATGTGTTGTTTGTGGTTTTTCTTTACCAGATTTTGCTAAATAATCGTAACCTCTATATGCACCTAAAGAAGGATTATCTGCATTCTTTTTAGTAATATAGTCCATTGCACGATCGCTAATATAGCTTGTAAAACCTTCGTCCATCCATTCGTGTTTAGCTTCGTTAGTAGCTAATAAAAATTGAAACCATGTATGTGCTAACTCGTGAGCTGTAACTCCCATTAAGCTACCAAATTTACGTTTTCCAGTAATTAAAGTACACATAGCATATTCCATACCACCATCTCCTCCTTGTATAACAGAGTATTGGTCGTAAGGATATTTACCTATATTTTCACTAAAATATTGCATCATTTCTACAGTTTTAGGCTGAAGATTTTTCCAATTTTCTAAGTTTTCTGCTGGTAAATCTTTTTTATAAAAAAAGTTTAATACTGGACCATTTGGTACTTGTACAGTATCGTGAATATAATCTGGATCTGCTGCCCAAGTAAAATCATGAACATTAGGAGCTTTAAAATGAAGTGTTTTTTTGTTACCATTCATTTCTGGATTGGGTTGAAGGTAGCCTGTACCACCAACAACATAATCCTTATCGATAGTTAATTTTAAATCAAAATCTCCCCAAACACCGTGAAACTCTCTACCAATATATGGATCTGCATGCCAGCCTTCAAAATCGTATTCTGCTAATTTAGGATACCACTGTGTCATTGAAAGTGCAACACCTTCTGCATTATTTCTACCAGAACGACGAATTTGTACAGGTACTTGAGCATTAAAAACCATATCGAAAGTTACACTTTCTCCTGGTTGAATAGGTTTATTTAATGTTACTTCTAGAATTGTACCAACAGTTTCATGTTTTACTGCAGTTCCATTTTGTTTTAAATCGCTAACATTTATATAACCAATTTCGTTAGGCTTTAGCGTGCTAATTCTACTTTGCTTTTCTCCATTAACTTCTGTTACCATTCTAGAATCAGGATCTACTATAGACTGTAATCTAGCATCCATTTCGCTTCCTGGTTGAAAAGCATTAAAATATAAATGATAAAAGACTTTTTTTAATACATCTGGAGAATTATTTGTGTATACTAGGTTTTGTTTTCCTTGATATTGAAAGTTATTAACATCCATATCAATTTCCATTTTATAATCTACATGTTGTTGCCAATAAGTAGATTTATTAGAAGTGGTATTTGTACTAGTTTGATTTGATATTGGAGTAGATACACTTTTAGATGAGCCGCAACCCATTAAAAATAATGAAGCTGAAAGGCTAAATAGAAGAACTTTTTTCATTTTAATTTATTTTAAACAAAAAAACCTCAGTAACTTTTGGCTACTGAGGTTTTTTTAAAATTATTAATTATTTAGATAATTGCGATGCCATAATTAATGCATTGTAAGCATTAACCATTTTTCCAGATTTTGATAGTGTTCCAAAATCTCTAACATCTTCTCCGTTTCCACCAACAACAACTTTAGTGTTAATTGCTAAACCAGAATCTAAAATTACTTGTTTTACTTGTGCAGCAGTTAGTTTTGGATATTGAGACCAAACTAAAGCAGCAACTCCAGCAACAGCAGGAGAGGCCATAGATGTACCACTAATTGCTTTATATTCATTCTCTGGGTATGTAGAATATATTTGTGCTCCTGGAGCAAAAACATCTACATTTTGTTTTCCGTAGTTAGAAAAACCTGCAACCATACCAGTTCCGTATTTAGGAGCTAAAGCACCAACACGAATGTAAGTATTACCTACTTCTACATAGTTTACATTATCGTCTGGAAAGTTAGGTTCTGTATCTACGTCTTTTCCATCGTTTCCTGCAGCATGAACAAAAACAACGTTGTTATCACTAGCATATTTAATAGCTTCTCTTACCCAATCCGCATGAGGTGAAAAACTCTTACCAAAACTTCCGTTAATAACTTTTGCTCCATTATCTACTGCATAACGTATTGCTTTTGCAACATCTTTATCGTACTCATCTCCATTAGGTACTGCACGAATACTCATAATTTCAACATTATTAGCAACACCATTTGCTCCTAAGCCGTTGTTACGCTCTGCAGCAATAATTCCAGCTACGTGAGTTCCATGGCTTTCAGATTTTTTTACTGGCATTACATTAGCGTTACCATAACCTGGTTTATCGTTAAAATCGTCTGGGTTATCTCCAGTAGTTCTTCCGTTAAAATCTTTATTTAAGTTAAAAGCAACTTGATCTCCGTAATAATCTAATCCGCCTTGAACTTGTTCAAGTACTGCTGGTAAAGAAGGAGCTCCACGCCCAAACATACTTGTAGCAGTATCTGCTGCAGCTTTTAAAGTTGCATCATCTGTAGTAATGGCAGCAACTTCTTTAGATGTATAATCTTCTTTATTAAAGTGAGCTGTTAATGTTTTATGAGCATCATTTACAGAGTTATAAATACCTTCGTATTGTTGTTTACCTGCTAATGCTTTAGCATAATCTGTATCGTATTTTGCTTTAGCTTCTGCATATCTTGGCGCATTTGTATCTCCGCTTGCAACTAAACGTATATACTCTAATTGCTCATCGTATCCATCTCCTAAAAAGTTCCAACCATGTATATCGTCTACATAACCGTTTTTATCATCATCAATTCCATTTCCAGGAATTTCTTTTTTATTAGTCCAAAGTACACCATCTAAATCTTCATGACTAATGTCTATACCAGAATCAATTACAGCAACAATAATTTTTTGTCCTTTATTACCTTTAATAATCTCAGAATATGCTTTATCAACACTCATTCCTGGAATAGTATCCTTTGCAAGGTCAAGGTGTCCCCAGTTTTTAGCTTCAGCATCTGTTAATTCAGCTTCTTTTAAAGGAGAGCTATCTATGTTTTCTACTGGAGTAGTTAAAATTGGTGCTCCACCACCACAGCTTGATAAAATAGCTGCCGAAAATACTGAAAACAATAGTGTTTTATTAATTAGTTTCATTTTTTATAAGTATTTATTTAGTTGTTATATATTAAAAATGTCTTTACAAGAAAAAGTGTCTTTTAAACGCACTCCTTTTTCTGTATGTTGCACAGTTATAAGTTCGTTATGTGCATCGTGCTCCAAAAATAAGTAATAATTATTATCTGCCGCTAAATTGAGGAATTTTTCTTTTTCGTCTAATGTCAATAGAGGTCTTGTGTCATAACCCATTACAAAAGGTAAAGGCAAGTGACCAACAGTTGGTAATAAATCTGCCATAAAACAAATAGTTTTCCCTTTATAATTTAGCATAGGAATCATTTGTTTTTCGGTATGCCCATTAGCAAAGAAAATATCGAATCCTAGATCAGAGTTTTTTAAAATATCTTCTGAAGTGTTTTGTGGTAATTTAGTAAATTTTAAATGTCCGCTTTCTTCCATTGGCAAAATATTTTCTTTTAAAAATGATGCAACTTCTCTACGATTAGGCTGTGTTGCCCATTGCCAATGATTTTTATTACTCCAAAAATTAGCGTTTTTAAAAGCGGGTTCTAAAAGTGTTCTGTCTTTATTGTATTGTATAGAACCACCACAATGATCGAAGTGTAAATGCGTCATGAAAACGTCTGTAATATCATCACGATGAAAACCATATTTTGCTAAAGATTTATCAATAGTATCGTCTCCCCAAAGATGGTAGTAACCATAAAATTTTTCACTTTGTTTGTTTCCCATTCCTGTATCTATTAAAATAAGACGTTTTCCATCTTCAATTAATAAACAACGAGCAGCAATATCAATCATGTTATTGCTATCTGCTGGATTGGTTCTTGTCCATAAAGATTTAGGTACAACACCAAACATAGCGCCACCATCAAGTTTAAAATTACCTGCGTTAATAGGATATAAATTCATAGCTGCAAATTATGAAAAATGTAAGGATTGTAAGTAAACGTTAAGTTTTTATTAAGAATTTAATTGTTATAATTAACCTAGTAAAATTGTATCGTTTTAATTTATTTATACTTGCTAAGTGATTACGAGTTAATTTAATGCTTATTAAATTACAAAATGATAAATAAGTGTTGTTTTTAAGGAAACTTAAAAAAGTTTTAAAAAAATTGAAGATAGATTTTTTCGTAGTACCTTACAAGCATTCAAGTAATCTTGGAAGTTTTACATAATTAATTTAAATATTTTTAATTTAGCATTTTTAACAACTAACCAATTGTATATGGTAGAATTAGGAGGTATTATTATTTTAGGAATTTTGGCTCAATGGGTCGCATGGAAATTTAAAATTCCAGCTATTTTACCATTAATTTTAATAGGTCTGTTAGTAGGACCAATAGCGGCAGAATTTTTAAGTGATGATGGTACCAAATGGATTGAACCAATTTGGAATGGAGAAGAAGGTTTATTTCCTGGAGAAAGCCTCTTTTATTTTGTTTCACTCGCCATAAGTATCATTCTTTTTGAAGGAGGTTTAACTTTAAAAATGGGAGAAATAAAAAATGTTGCTCCTGCAATTACTAAACTAATTTCTATAGGTTCTATAGTTACTTTTTTTGCAGCTGGAGCTTCAGCACATTATATTTTTGATTTAAGTTGGAAAATTTCATTTTTATTTTCTGCATTAATAATAGTAACAGGACCAACAGTAATAACACCAATTTTAAGAAATATTCCATTAAAAAAAGATGTATCGGCAGTATTAAAATGGGAAGGTATTTTAATAGATCCAATTGGTGCATTAGTAGCCGTTTTAGTTTTTGAGTTTATAAGTGTTGATGCAGGAGGAGAATTTACAAAAACTGCATTTATAGAGTTTGGTAAAATTGTTCTTTTTGGAGCCACTTTTGGTTTTACATTTGCTCATGGATTAAATTTTATTTTAAACAAAAAGTTAGTTCCGCATTATTTAATGAATGTATTCACTTTAGCCACGGTGCTAGGTGTTTTTGTATTATCCGATGTTTTTGCACACGAATCAGGTTTATTAGCTGTTGTGGTTATGGGAATGGTTTTAGGTAATTCTAAATCTCCACACCTTAAAGATATATTATACTTTAAAGAATCTTTAAGTGTATTATTAATTTCTATTCTATTTATATTATTGGCTGCAAATATTAATATGGAAGAGCTATATTTAATTTTTAGCTGGAACACAGTATTATTATTTGCTATTATTGTTTTTATAATTAGACCTTTAGGCGTATTTTTAAGTACCTATGGTTCATCATTAAAATTCAACGAAAAACTATTTATTAGTTGGGTAGGACCAAGAGGAATTGTAGCAGCAGGTATTGCTTCTTTATTTGGTTTAAAACTAGCTAAAGAAGGTATTACTGGTGCAGAATATATTACGCCTTTAGTATTTGTAATAGTTTTAGGGACTGTATTATTAAATGCAACTACTGCTCGATTATTTGCAAAAATAGTTGGCGTGTTTTTAACAAAATCTAATGGTATTTTAATTGTAGGAGCTTCAAAGGTTTCAAGGTTATTAGGACATTTTTTAGAATCTAATGGAAGACATGTTGTATTAATAGATAGTAATCAAAGCAATATAAATAAAGCTAAAGAACTGGGTTTAGAAGCTTTTACAACAAATATCTATTCAGATAATTTAATGGATAATATAGAATTAAATGATGTAGGATATTTAATGGCATTAACTGGAAGTTCAGATATAAATCAATATGCAATTAACAAATTTAGTAAGCAATTTGGTGAAAATGGAGCGTTTAGACTAGTTACCACAGATGAGATGAATGATATGTCTAAAAACCCTAAAGAAGGTTTATTTAGCCATACCGACGATTATAACACATTAACAAACGTTACTAGAAAGTATCCAAGCATTCAAGAAATTGAATTAAAAGATAAAGAGCATTACGATAGTTTAATAGAGATATGTAATAATGATAAAGAAATAATTCCGCTTTTTATTAAAAACAGCAATGGAGAATTTGAGATAATTTCATCTTACAATAAAGATATACAATCTATAGACGAAAACTCACTACTTGTTTATTTAGGAAAACCTTTTGATGTTGAAGTTGTAGCAAACGAAGAAGTTTAAAAGATAATTTAATGTATTTAAAATAAAAAAACCTTCAGTGAAAACTGAAGGTTTTTTTATACTATAAACTCAAATTAATCATTCAACTTTAAAACAGCCATAAATGCTTGTTGAGGTATTTCTACATTACCAACTTGGCGCATACGTTTTTTTCCTTTTTTCTGCTTTTCTAATAGCTTACGTTTACGTGAAATATCACCACCGTAACATTTTGCTGTTACATCTTTACGTAATGCTTTTACCGTTTCACGAGCAATAATTTTTGCTCCAATAGCAGCTTGAATTGGAATATCGAATTGTTGACGTGGTATTAATTCTTTAAGTTTTTCTGTCATTTTTTTACCAATTGTATGTGCATTATCTGCATGAATTAATGCAGAAAGTGCATCTACAGGTTGTGCATTTAATAATACATCTAAACGTACAAGTTTTGATGTTTTCATACCAATTGGAGAATAATCGAAAGAAGCATAACCTTTAGAAACGGTTTTAAGTCTATCGTAAAAATCGAAAACAATTTCTGCTAAAGGCATATCGAAAGTTAGCTCAACACGTTCTGGTGTTAAGTAGGTTTGATTAGTAATCATACCACGTTTTTCGATACACAAACTCATTACGTTACCAACAAAATCAGACTTTGTAATTATTGTTGCTTTAATAAAAGGTTCTTCAACCCTATTAATCATAGTAGTTTCCGGTAAATCGCTTGGGTTATTTACAATTAAAGGAACATCTGGTTCTTTATTAGTATAGGCGTAGTACGATACGTTTGGTACAGTAGTAATAACTGTCATGTCAAACTCACGCTCTAAGCGCTCTTGTATAATTTCCATGTGTAACATTCCTAAAAATCCACAACGGAAACCAAAACCTAAAGCTGCAGAACTTTCTGGTTGGAAAACTAAAGAAGCATCATTTAACTGTAGCTTTTCCATAGAGTTTCTAAGCTCTTCGTAATCTTCTGTATCTACAGGATAAATACCAGCAAAAACCATTGGTTTTACATCTTCAAAACCTTCAATTACATTTGTTGTTGGGTTTGCAAAATCTGTAATAGTATCTCCTACTTTAACTTCTTTTGCAGCTTTAATACCTGTAATTAAATAACCAACATCTCCTGTTTTTACACTTTGTTTAGCAACTTGGTTGAGTTTTAAAGTACCAACTTCGTCTGCAAAATATTCTTTATCTGTGGCAACAAATTTAATTTTTTGTCCTTTTTTAATTTCGCCATTAAATACTCTAAAATAAGTTTCAATACCTCTAAATGTATTGTAAACCGAATCGAAAATTAAGGCTTGTAATGGTGCATCTGGATCTCCTTTTGGAGCAGGAACACGCTCAATAATTGCTTTTAAAATATTTTCAACTCCAAAACCAGTTTTACCACTTGCATGGATAACTTCTTCTGGGTCACAACCTAAAAGATCTACAATATCATCGGTTACTTCTTCTGGATTTGCACTTGGTAAATCTACCTTATTAAGTACAGGTATAATTTCTAAATCATTTTCTAAAGCTAAATATAAGTTAGAAATGGTTTGTGCTTGTATACTTTGTGCTGCATCTACAATTAATAAAGCACCTTCGCAAGCAGCAATAGATCTAGAAACTTCGTAAGAAAAATCTACGTGACCTGGCGTATCGATTAAATTTAAAACGTAGTGTTCGCCATCTAAAACATAGTCCATTTGTATGGCGTGCGATTTTATGGTAATACCACGTTCGCGCTCTAAGTCCATACTATCTAAAAGTTGAGCTTGTTGTTCACGAGCAGTTACAGAGCCTGTTACATCGAGTAAACGATCGGCAAGTGTACTTTTTCCGTGATCTATATGTGCAATAATGCAAAAGTTTCTAATATTCTTCATAATCTATGTGCTCTTAATAAAAGCAAGAGTTTGCAAATATAAGGCAAAAATTGGCGATTTTTCTAGTTTTTATTGGTAATACAAATACCTAAAATTTACGGTTTTTACCGTAATAATTTTAAAAAAACAATCATTATATTGCATCCTATCTTAATTTTACAAATGAAATATTTTTTATACGCCCTGCTTTTCCTTTCTTCTTCTAAAATTATTGCACAGGAATTTACAGTATCTGGAACGTTATTAGATGAGCAAAGTCAAACTATACCTTATGCAAATATTTTAATTTTAAATGAATCTGGAGCACTAGTTACAGGTAAAACAACAGCTGAAGATGGTAGTTTTATTTTTACAAATGTAGAAGCTAATAATTATACTTTAAGCGTGTCTTTTATGGGTTTCGAAACTTTTACTAAAGAATTTAAACTTTCTTCTAATAAGAGTTTTGGATCTATTGTATTAAAAGAAAATTCAGAAACCTTAGATGAAGTTAATCTTGTGTCTGCAAAACCTACTTTAAATAAAGAATCCGATCGTTTAATATTTAATGTTGCTAATACGGCTTTAAGCGAAGGAAGTTTATTAGAAGTATTGCGTAACACTCCAGGAGTTTTAATTTTAAATAATGCTATAACTGTAAAAAATACTGTACCAACAGTTTATATTAATGATAAAAAAGTAAACCTTTCTGCCACCGAAATTACTCAGCTTTTAGAAAACTCTCCTGCAAATACTATTAAAAAAGTAGAAGTTATAACAAATCCACCAGCAAAATATGATGCCGAAAGCGGAGCCGTTTTAAATATTGTTATGACTAGAAACTTAATTACTGGTTATCGTGGTAATGTGTATGGTAATTATACACAAGGTGTTTTTCCTAGATATAATGCTGGTATAAATCAGTTTTATAAAACAAATAAAATAAACGTAAATTTAAATTACAGTTTTACACAAAGTAAAATTAATAGAGAGAATGATAACAGTGTTAATTATCTTGATAATTCAGGTAGTTTAGATGAAAAATGGGAAACAAATAATAATAGAAATACAACTTCTAAAACACATAATGTTAATTTAAATTTCGATTATTTTCTAGACGATAGTAACACGTTAAGTTTTTCTGCAAATGGATTAATAGTTCCGTTTTTCGATTATAATATACATGGTCAAACATTAATTTTTGATAACACAAATACTCCAATTTATAATTTTAATTCTCTTAACCAATCTAATGACGATAAACATAACCTAGGTTTTAATTTAGACTTTGTACATCGTTTTAAAAACCATGGGAAACTAACATTTAATGCTCATTATACAGACTATAACTATAAGAGAGATCAAAATGTAAATAGCGAATATTTCTTTTCAAACAGCGTAGATAATTTTAATACTAGTTTTAATACAGTTAGCCATCAAGCTACAAATATTAAAACTTCTCAAATAGATTATATATTACCAGGAAATGATGGATCGGAATTTGCTATTGGAGTGAAGTCTTCAAACATAAATACAGATAGTGATATTACACAGTTCGATAATGATACCGTTACGGGTAATACAATTTTAAATGCAGAAAATTCTAATATTTATGATTATGAAGAGTCTATTTTTGCGGCATATACTAGTTACGATAAAACTTGGGGAAAATTGAATTTTAGAGGAGGCTTGAGACTTGAAAACACAAATATAGATGGGCTTTCTGTTTCTAATAATGTAGAGAACATGCAAAATTATTTAGAATTGTTCCCGACATTAAATTTAATGTATAGTTTAAAAGATAATTTAAGCCTTTATACCAATTATAACCGCAGTATTTCTAGACCAAGTTATCAATTATTAAATCCGTTTAATTTCTTTTTAAATGATAATACAGTTGTAACCGGTAACCCTAATTTGTTACCTTCATTTACAAATCACTATATTATAGGATCGCAGATAGGTTCGCGCTACACAGTAGAAGCATATTATAAAGATATATCTAATCAAATAAACGAAATTCCAAGACAGGATAATATTAATAATTTATTAATTTATTCTCCAACAAATATTGGTAATACAATAGAATTTGGATTTGATTTTATTACCTATTTTAATATAAAAGATAATTGGTCTGTTTATTTTGTAACCTCTTTGTATAATGTACAAGACGAGGCTTTTATAGATAACCAACATATTAAAATAGACCAATGGAGTAATTATACTATGTTAAATAATAATTTCTCGTTTTTAAAAGATAGATCGCTTAATGCTAATTTTACTTTAACTTATGTTGGTAAAAATCAACAAGGATTTCAAAAAGTAGATTCTCGTTTAGTATCAGACTTAACGTTTAGTAAATCTGTTTTTAAAAATAAAGGTACTTTGTCTTTAGCTTTTGCAGATTTGTTTAATAGTCAAGACTTTGGTGTAGTGTCTAAATTTGGAAATCAAAATAATAGAAACTATACAAATTTAGATAACCGTTATGTAAAGCTAGGTTTTAATTATAAGTTTGGTAACACTACTTTAAAAACAAATGAACGTACTAAAGAACTTAAAGAGCGTAGTAGGTTAGAGAAGTAAAAGCGTATATTTTAAAACAAAAAGGCATTAAATAGTATAAATATTTAATGCCTTTTTATGTTTTAAGAGAATATATTTAATCTTTCCACTCTGCAATAAACAAGTTTGTATCACGTCCACCTCCATTATTTCTGTTAGACGAAAAGGCTAGTTTTTTACCATCGTTAGAAAATACAGGAAAAGCATCAAAAGTTTCACTATGCGTAACACGTTCAAGGTTTTTACCATCAATATCAATTAAATATAGATTAAAAGGGAAACCACGCTCTGCTTCAAAGTTAGAAGAAAATAACACTTTTTCTCCACTTGGATGAAAAAATGGACTCCAATTGGCATTACCTAAATCTGTTAATTGGCGTAAATCGCTTCCATCTGCATTACAAATATAAAGTTCCATATCTGTTGGTTCTACTAAACCTTCAGCTAATAAATCTTTATAATCTTTAATTTCTTTTTCAGTTTTTGGTCTAGAAGAACGGAAAATAATTTTGGTACCATCTGGAGAGAAAAATGCACCTCCATCGTAACCTAATTCATCTGTAATTTGTTTAACATCACTACCATCAATATTCATGGTATATAATTCTAAATCACCACTTCTAGTAGATGTAAATACAATTTTATCTCCTTTTGGAGAAACTGTTGGCTCAGCATCGTAACCTTTTTCATTGGTTAATTGTTTTACAATATTACCATCTAAATCAGCAACAAAAATGTCGAAAGTATCGTAAACTGGCCAAATATATTTTCCATTTTTACGTAATGGTGTGTCTGGGCAATTTTCGTTTGCTAAATGTGTAGATGCGTAAATAATATGTTTGTTATCTGGCATAAAATAAGAACAAGTTGTTCTACCTTTTCCTGTGCTTACCATTGGAGGTGCAATACTGTCGAAAGTATCGTTAGCATTCATTAAAAACATTTGGTCACAGCTAACATTCCATTTAGTATAGTTAGATTGAAAAACTAGCTGCTTATCGTCAAAACTCCAATAAGCTTCGGCATTATCGCCACCAAAAGTAACTTGGCGCAAGCTTTTAAAATGAGTTTCTTCAGGATATATTAAAGGATTGTTTGATTCTGCTTTTTCTAATACAGTTTCTGTTTTTTCAGTTTCATTTTTCACTTCATTTTTACAAGAAAAAAAAAGTATTGAGGTAAGTAATAAATAGAATATAGGTGTTTTCATCCTTTGCTTTAATAAATGGCATTTAATGCCTAATTTTGTACAAAACTAATATTCTTATTATGAAATACATAATCACTTCACTTTTTTTAATGTCTTTAATGGCTTGTAAAACAGAAACAGATGAAAGTATTAAAACAATTTCAATAAAAGATGATGTTACTTTTTTGGCTTCCGATGCTTTAGAAGGTAGACAAACTGGAAGTAATGGAGAACAAAAAGCAGCTGCTTATATTGCAGAAAGATTTAAAAATATAGGATTACAAGAGAAAGGTACAGAAGGCTATTTTCAGTCATTTTCATTTCGCCCAAAAACAGATCCACACCAAGAAGTTAATTATACTGTAAAAGATGGTGATAGTACAATAACAGGAACAAATGTTATAGGCTTTATAGATAACAATGCAGAGAATACAATTATAATTGGTGCACATTACGACCACTTAGGTTTAGGCGCAGAAGGTTCTTTACATAGAGGAGAAACAGCTATACACAATGGAGCAGATGATAATGCGAGTGGAGTTGCAGTACTTTTAAATTTAGCCAATAGATTAAAAGGAAAAAATATAAATAACAATTATTTATTTATGGCTTTCTCTGGAGAGGAAATGGGATTATTAGGTTCTAATTATTTTGTAAAAAATCCAACTATCGATACTAAAAAAATAGATTACATGATTAATATGGATATGGTAGGACGCCTAAAAGCAGATAGCACATTAGCTGTGTATGGTGTTGGCACGTCTCCTATTTTAAAACAAACAATTACTTCTAACAATTCTAACTTTAAATTGGTAGTTAAAGAGTCTGGTGTTGGGCCAAGTGATCATACTTCTTTTTATAACGCAGAAATCCCTGTACTTCATTTTTTTACAGGTCAGCATGAAGATTACCATAAGCCAAGTGATGATACCGAGAAGTTAAATTATGAAGGTATGCAAACCATTTCAAATTATATTTTTGAAATAATAACAGACCTAGACAATAACGGAAAATTACCTTTTAGAGAAACTAAAAATGAAAGTAGTGAGGTTCCAAAATTTGAAGTAGGTTTAGGTGTTACACCAGACTATTTGTACGATGGTAAAGGTATGCGTATAGATGGTACAAGATCTAATACTCCAGCTACAAATGCAGGAATTAAAAAAGGAGATATTGTAATTAAAATTGGTGATAACGATATTACAGACATGATGAGTTATATGAAAGCTTTATCGACTTTTAAAAAAGGAAACACTACGAAAGTAACCGTAAAAAGAGGTGAAGAATTAATAGAAACAGAAGTTACGTTTTAATGTGTGGCTTTATTTTTTAGTTTTTTAAAGTATTTTGAATTTTATACCATTATACTTCCACAAATTCCTAAACTTACAAGTACATAAACTACAGCAAGAATAAATAGTACTTTTGCTGCTTTTTTACTCTTTTTTAAAAGAATAAGACCAATAATAGCAAGTAAAATAGCTGGCCCAAACATTATGGCAATTATTAAAATTATAATACCTTCGTAACCTCCACCACTGGTTGCTTCCAACAAAAATGTTTTCATAATTATATCTCGTTTCTAAGTTCTTCTAATCGTTCTTTTTTATCATCGCGATAAAATAAATTCATGGTTTCAAAAGGAATTATTTTATTGTCTTTATCCACAATATGTACACACGATTTTTTTATAGCGCGAACATCAAAATTATAAGCGTCTATAAATTGCATAATAATAACTCTAAATAAGTTGTCGTAACCTAAGTTAGGCGCATCAATATTAGGTAAACAACACATAATAGATTTTAAATTTTCTTCGGCAACTTCTACAGAGTTTCCTGTACTAAAGAGTTCTATCATTTTATCTTGTAGCTGCTCGTCTTGCTCATAAATAATAGTGTTTTTACTGTTATCTAGTAAATCTGTTGGGTTTATATAGCGTGTTAAAGGAAAAACTTCTTCACCTAATTTAAGCGCATAACCCATAACTAAAGCATCTGGATTACATGGTACAGGAATAAGGTCGTCGCTATTAAAAATTGAGGTTTGTTCCATTATTTTTCGTCTAACCTCGGTAAGTGTCATTCGGTCTGTTTCGGGATTAAAATTATCTAATCTTCCTGCAATTTGTGTTGGTTGTAGTGTAACACCACGACAACATTTTTGTTTTAAAGCATAATCAATAATTTTTCCAATTTCGTTATCATTTAATCCTTTTTGAAGTGTTACAACTAATGTTGTTGAGAGGTTAACAGAGTTTAAATTTTTAATCGCTTGTTTACGTATAGTATTTAAATCGGCACCACGAAGTTCTCTAAGTACACTGTTTTCAAACGAATCAAATTGTAAATAAATTTCAAAATCTGGAGCGTAGGTTTTTAGTCTTTCCGCGAAAGCGAGATCTTTTGCAATTTTTATACCGTTTGTATTAAGCATTAAATGCCTTATTGGTAAGGATTTTGCATAATCCATAATTTCCCAAAACTGTGGATGTATTGTTGGCTCTCCGCCAGAAATTTGCACAACGTCTGGTTCTTTTTCATTAGCTACAATGGTATCAAGCATAGCTTTAATTTCGTCTAAAGTTCTATGTCTTCCATAAGTAGGTGAGGAACCTGCATAGCAAGTTGGGCAAGTTAAATTACAACGGTCTGTAACTTCTATAACGGTTAAGCAAGAATGCTGTTCGTGGTCTGGACACAAACCACAATCGTAAGGGCAACCATAATGTGTTTTGGTGTTAAACTTGTATGGTGTTTCGCTTGGTTTATTATAGTTTCTTATGTTTTTATAGTACTCAATATCGTCTGCAATAAGTACCTTGCTATTGCCGTGCTCATTACAGCGTTTTAACATGTAAACTTTTTCATTTTCAAAAACTATTTTGGCATCAACGCGTCGTAAACATTCTGGGCATAAGCTTAGTGTAAAATCGTAATACGTATATTTTCTAACGGGCATTTTTTATTTTTTGAAAGATGAATTTATAATAATACAACCAACAAATTACACATAAAATTTGAATGCTACTTAGTCCTAATACATAAAACACATTTGGTTTTAAAAACTCAATACAAAAACGAAAGCCAAAATAACTTAACATGAAAACTTTAAACAAGTCTCCATTTTTTAAAGTAGCCTTTTTTTGAAGGTATTTTAAAAAAACAAATAAGAGTATTAAAAAAAACAATTCGTATAAAGAAGTTGGGTGCCTAAGTAAACCATCGCCTAAATTCATACCGAAAATTGATGAGGTTTCTTTACCATAAGTAAACTCTTTTACGCCAGATAAAAAGCAACCAATACGACCAATAAAAATGCCTAATAGTATAGGAAAAACAAATAAATCTCCAGAGGAATGTGTTTCGCCAATGTATTTTTTAGCTAATTCAACACCAAGTAATCCGCCAAACAATCCGCCCATTATGGTTTTTGTGTTTAGAAGGTTTAAAATATTTGCTTGAGTCCAATTTACAAATGGATTTTCAAGTAAGCCAACCAAACGAGAACCAATTAAAGCACCAATTGCAGCACCTAATATTATAGACAACCTGTTGCTTCCAGAAATAACATCAATACTATGTTTTCTTAAATAAACATAATAGCGAAAAGCAATAAAAAAAGCCAAGTACTCTAAAACAAGATGTATATTTATGTTGTAACCTAAAATTACGGGTTCAAATGGAATTTGCAAGATTATTTTTTTTATAAATATATTAGAAATTTTATTTCAAAGCTTATAGTTTTTAAAACCTATAAGGTCCTTTTATAAAGAATTAGAGAAAAAGCATTAATTTTGCCACAAAATTGAACACTTTGGTAAAAATAGATAACATAGAACTTCCAGATTTTCCATTGCTTTTAGCACCAATGGAAGATGTAAGCGATCCACCATTTCGAGCATTATGCAAAGAGCAAGGTGCAGATGTTGTTTATACCGAGTTTGTAAGTAGTGAAGGTTTAATACGTAATGCTGCAAAAAGCGTTATGAAGCTTGACATTTACGAAAAAGAAAGACCTGTTGGTATTCAAATTTTTGGTGCTAATATGGATAGTATGCTAGAAACTATAGATATTGTTTCTGCATCTAAACCAGATATTATAGATATTAATTTTGGTTGTCCAGTAAAAAAGGTTGTAAGTAAAGGTGCAGGAGCAGGTATTTTAAAAGATGTCTGTTTAATGGAGAAACTTACTGCCGAAATGGTTAAACGTACCAATATTCCTATTACTGTTAAAACACGTTTAGGTTGGGATCACGATTCTATTAAAATTGTTGAGGTTGCCGAACGTTTACAAGACGTAGGCTGTAAAGCTATTGCAATTCACGGTAGAACCAGAGCTCAAATGTATAAAGGTGAAGCCGATTGGAAACCTATTGCTCAAGTAAAAAACAATCCAAGAATGCATATTCCTGTATTTGGTAATGGCGATGTTACTTCTCCAGAACGCGCAATGGAAATGCGAGACGATTACGGTTTAGATGGTTGTATGATTGGTAGAGCTACAATTGGGAATCCATGGTTTTTTAAACAAGTGAAACACTTTTTTGAAACAGGAGAGCATTATAGACCAATTACTATGCAAGAACGCGTAGAAGCAGCCAGAAGGCATTTACAAATGTCTATAGATTGGAAAGGTGAAGTACTTGGTGTTTTTGAAACCAGAAGGCATTACACAAACTATTTTAAGGGAATTCCACATTTTAAAGAATATCGTATGAAAATGGTAACAAGTGACGACTCAAAAGATGTGTTTGCTGCTTTTGATGAGGTTTTAGAAAAATTTGGCGATTTTCAATTTACAGAATAATGACTTCTAATTATTCTTTTTAATTAAAACTAAAAAAATATGTGCGCTGCAAAAAGGATTAAATGGTGTGTTTATTTTCCTTTTTAAGTTAGTAGAGAAATATTTTAATGAGTTTAATAATTAGGCGAGTCTCTTAAAATACTATCCTGTTTTAACCATATTTTTAGAAATTCTAGTAGAAGCTATTTTTGATGCTATTAAACCTAAGACAGTAATAGTAACAAAAACAATAAGCATATTTTCTAATTTTATAGAAAGAGGATACGGTAAGGTTTGTGTAATGTAAACTTTTAAATACTCTGGACCATATACTTGGTTTAATGAAACTAAATAGCCAAGAAATAAACCTATTAAAGATCCAATAATTGTCATTGCTGCACCTTGTATAAAAAATATTCTTCTAATATCCTTTAGTGTTGCTCCTATACTATAAAGTGTAGTTAGTGTTTTTTTCTTATCTAAAATCATCATTATTATTGAGCCAATAACATTAAATATTAAAATAATAGAGACTAACGTCAATAATAAATACACTAGAAGATTTTCGGTATTTAACATTTTGTTTAACGCATCGTTTAACTGCGCAGTATTTTTTAATGTAATATTATCTCCTAAAACAGATTGAATTTGGGTTTTTATACTGTCTTCGTTTGCTCCTTTTTTTAACCTAAATTCAATGTTTGTAATTTGATTTTTATTAAAACTAAGCAATTGTTGTGCAGCTTCTAAACTTGAAAAAATATAAGAATCGTCTAATTGTTCGTTTACAGTAAAAACACCAACATTTACAGTTTCTATTTGATTAAAAGCCTGGTTTAACGAGGTAATTTGTCCTTTTCCTGGTTTAGGTACTAATAAAGTAATACGTTTTCCATAATCTAATAAACCTATATTTAAACTATTAGAAACACCATAACCTACTACAACTTGATTTGTTTTATCTGTTAACCAGCTGCCTTTCCATAAAATAGAATCTAAAACATAAACTTTATTATAATTTGCATCAACACCTTTAATAATTAAAGGTTGTTTTTTATCATCAAAAGAAGAGATAACTCGTTCTTCTATAACTTTAGAGAAACTTGCTATACCTTGAATGTCTTGAAGCTGTTTTTCTTGAATAGAATCTAAAACAAAAGATTTGCCAATGGTAGCTTCGGCTTTTAAATCTGGATCAATTACTGTTGTAAATTCAAGAGTAAAATCTCTAAGGCCAGCAAAACCAGATAACACTACAAATAAAGATGCAGAACCTATTATAATACCGGCAATAGCAATATATGTTATAAAATTTATAGCATTATTAGTGCTTTTAGAGCGTAAATAACGTTTTGCTATATAAAGAGAAAAGCTCAAAAGAATTTTAAGATTTTTTACGTTTTCCTAGAAGATCAGGATCTTTTAAAGGATTATCAATTCCTTTTAAAGACTGTTCAATTTTATCAATATGCTCCAAAGAGTCATCCACAAAAAAGTAAAGTTGTGGCATTCTACGTAATTGGTTTTTTGTACGTTGAGCTAATTCATGACGAATAAAAGGTTGGTTAGATTTTATACCTTCAACCAATTCCTTTGCTTTATCATTAGGAAAAATACTTAAATATACTTTTGCTACAGATAAATCTACAGTTACCGAAACTTTTGATACCGATATTATAACACCACGCATACCGCCTTGAGTAGCTGCCGTTTGTAAAATATCTACTAGATCACGTTGTAAAACCGATCCTATTTTTTTTTGTCTTTGACTTTCTTCTGTTTTCATCTGTTGTATTAATTCAAAGCTTTATTAAATTGCTTTGAAATGCAAAAATACGCTTTTTAAATATTATAGTATTTTTGAAAGCAAAATTTGTACCTTTTTAAGTATAAATTACATTATATCTTTAAAAAATTAAATATGAATAAAATAGAACATATAGGTATTGCCGTAAAAAGTTTAAAAAATTCAAACGAATTATTTAATAAACTCTTTGGAAAACCACATTATAAAATTGAAGAAGTAAAATCTGAAGGTGTAAATACATCTTTTTTTCAAGTAGGAGAAAATAAAATTGAATTGTTAGAAGCAACTAAAGATGACAGTCCAATTGCTAAATTTATAGAAAAAAAAGGAGAAGGAATCCACCATATCGCTTTTGATGTTGATGATATTGTTGCTGAAATTGAAAGACTTAAGTCTGAAGGTTTCATTGTTTTAAATGAAAAACCAAAAAAAGGAGCAGATAATAAATTAGTTGCTTTTTTACACCCTAAATCGTCTAATGGAGTGCTTATTGAGCTCTGTCAAGAAATAAAATAAGAAATAAAGAAATAAATTCTTGTGGTCTTTTAAAAATAATATTAGATTTGCAGACCAATTTTGGTCCCATAGCTCAGTTGGTTAGAGCACCTGACTCATAATCAGGTGGTCCTTGGTTCGAGCCCAAGTGGGACCACTTAAAAATTGTAAAGCCTTTCAAGAGATTGAAAGGCTTTTTTGTTTTTAAAACTGTATTCTTTTTTTAAACAGATAATACCTTATATTTAGAGCTTAAATACTAACTAAATATATTTTTAAAATGAAAAAAGGAGTTTTTTTACTGCTAATAGCTGCCGTCTCTGCCTTAGGAGGTTTACTATTTGGATACGACACAGGTGTAATTAATGGAGCACAGTTTTATTTAACAGAATACTTTAATTTAAGTGATGCTCTAAAAGGATGGGTTGTTGGTAGTGCTCTTTTAGGTTGTTTTATTGGCGCTATTATAGCCGGTCCATTAAGTATAAAAATTGGAAGAAAATGGTCGTTAATAATTTCAGCTATATTTTTCTCTCTATCTGCTTATGGTTCTGGCTTACCAGAAATATTCCCTCAGTCTGTAAGCATGTTAGTATTTTTTAGAATAATAGGAGGCTTAGGTATTGGTGTAGCATCAATGAATGCGCCAATGTACATTGCAGAAATTGCACCGTCAAATATTAGAGGACGAATGGTTACTTATTACCAGTTAGCAATCGTAATTGGTTTTTTTGTTGTATTTCTTGCAACATACTACATAGGAAAAGATTTAACAATAGAAGAGAATATAGCTTTTGGGTGGCGCCAAATGTTTTGGTCAGAGTTAGTGCCAAGTTTAATGTTTTTAATTTTATTATTCTTTGTACCAAAAAGTCCAAGGTGGCTGGCTTTAAAAGGAAATGATGATGAAGCATTGGTTGTTTTAAAAAAAATAAATGAAGATGAAAAAGATGCTTTAAAAGAAATAGACCTTATTAAAAAATCTATAAATGAAGATAATGATGGCGTTAAGGTAAGTTACTTCTCTAAAGCTATTTTTGTAATAATAGCAATTGGTACAGTACTTTCAATGCTTCAACAGTTTACAGGTATTAATGCTGTATTATACTATGGAGCAGATATTTTTGAAAAAGCATTAGGTTTTGGTAAAGAAGATGTGTTAGCGCAACAAATATTATTAGCATTTGTAAATTTAGTTTTCACATTTGTAGCGATGTTTACAGTAGATAAATTTGGTAGAAAACCTTTACTTTATATAGGTTCTATAGGAATGATAGTTGGATTTTTACTCTTAGGAGTTAGTTTACAACAAGAAAATGTTGGTATGGTTTCATTAATTGGTGTACTTATGTTTATCGCTTCATTTGCACTATCTATGGGTCCTGTAGTTTGGGTTTTACTATCAGAAATGTTTCCAAATAAAATACGAAGCGTAGCTATGTCTGTAGCTGTTGCTGCACAATGGGCAGCAAACTATATAGTATCACAATCTTTTCCTGTAGTAATGGGAAGTGAAACTAATAATAGTGCTCCTTGGAATGGTTCGTTACCGTACTTTATATTTATTGCTTTTATATTAATTATTGTATTTGTAACCTACAAATTTATACCAGAAACAAAAGGCAAATCTCTTGAAGAGATTGAAGGTTTTTGGAAATAAAAAACTAAATAGAACCCAAAAGATTTTTTAATTAAAAACTTTTGGGTTTTGTTCTCTTTCCTTTTTTATTAAACTGTTAAACTATCCTTTTTTAAGCATTTTATCGAAAATAAATACCGTTTATAGATATTTTTTAATCGAATATGTAGTCAAAAATTTTGTTTAGAAGGTTTTTTTTATACATTTACAGCCTGAAATTATGATACAAGATAAAAAAACAATTGCCTCAACCTTATTTGTATTAATAAGTTTTGTATGCTCAGCCCAAACACCTCCGCCTCCGCCATCAGGTCCAGGGCCGGTTGGTTTACCATTACCAATAGATAATGGAATACTTGTATTATTAGGAGCTGGCTTAATATTTGGTATTTATAAAATATACCATCTTAGAAAAAAGCATATTTAAATTATTTATTTAATGCGTTTAATCTAGAAACGTATTTTCCAATAACATCAAATTCTAAATTTACAGTAGAGCCAATTTTAAAATTTTTAAAATTAGTATGCTCATGTGTGTATGGTATTATTGCTACACTAAACTCACTTCTTTTAGAATTTACAACTGTTAAGCTAACACCGTTTACGGTTATAGAGCCTTTTTCTATAGTAATATTATTAAGCGAAGAGTCATATTTAAAAGTATATAACCAACTCCCATTAGTTTCTTTTATATTAGTGCATTCTGCAGTTTGGTCAACATGTCCTTGTACAATATGTCCATCTAGTCTATCTCCCAATTTCATAGCGCGCTCTAAATTTATAACATCGCCAATATTTAATTTTCCAATATTAGTTTTGTTTAGAGTTTCTTTAATAGCTGTAACAGTGTAGCAATCGTCTATAATTTCAATTACTGTTAAACAAACACCATTATGTGCAACGCTTTGATCTATCTTTAGTTCCTTAGAGATATTACTTTTTACAGTAATATTTAAATTTTCTAATTCATAATTAAGATTTGTAACATAACCTAAGGTTTCAATAATTCCTGTAAACATACTTTTTACTATATTATTTGGTTAAATTTGCGAGTGTAAAATTACGAACAATAGTTAGCATTATTAATGAAGAGAGAAGAAAAAATAATAGTAGGTATCTCTATAGGAGATTTAAACGGTATAGGTTCTGAAATTGTATTAAAAATATTTGAAGACAATAGAATGTTGGATTTTTTTACTCCAGTTATTTTTGCCTCTACCAAAACAATGTCTTTTGTTAAAAACCATTTTAAATTAAATATAAATTTAAATGGAATTAACAATGTAAAAGAAATTATACATGGAAAGGTAAATATTGTTAATTGCTGGAAAGAGAACGTACATATTAATTTTGGTAAACAAGATGTAAAAATAGGTGAATATGCAATAAAGTCTTTAGAAGCAGCAACCCAATCTTTAAAGGAAGGTACTATAGATGTATTAGTTACAGCACCAATTAATAAAAGCAATATACAATCTGAAACTTTTAAATTTCCTGGCCATACAGATTATTTGGCAAAAGAATTAGAAGGAGATAGTTTAATGTTTATGGTAACAAACACGTTAAGAGTTGGTTTATTAACAGACCATGTGCCTGTAAAAGATGTGTCTAGTCATATATCTTCAGAATTAATTACAAAAAAAATAGAGACAGTATATAACTCGTTAAAAAAAGATTTTAGAATAAATAAACCAAGAATTGCTGTTTTAGGAATTAATCCTCACAATGGTGATAATGGAGTTATAGGAAACGAAGATGATGTTGTAATGCGTCCAACATTGCAAAAAATTAAAGAAAGCGGCAAGCTAGTTTTTGGACCATATGCAGCAGATAGTTTTTTTGGTAGCGATAATTATAAAAATTTCGATGCAATAATAGCCTCTTATCACGATCAAGGTCTAATACCATTTAAAACCTTATCTTTTGGGCAAGGAGTAAATTTTACAGCAGGATTAAATAAAGTAAGAACCTCTCCAGATCATGGAACAGCCTATGAAATAGCAGGAAAAGGTGAAGCAGATACAAGTTCTTTTAAAGAAGCAATATTTACAGCTGTAAGTATTTTTAATAATAGAAATGAATTTATAGAGCTAAATAAAAATCCGCTTGCTATTAGTAAAAGAAAGAGATTTGACGAGAGAAAATACGAATCTAAAAAGAAGTAAACAAAAAATTGTTAATAAGTCTGTTCAATAAATAAATATTTGTATATTTGCAGGCTCAAAAGAGATGTGATAATGAAGCCATTGAAAGAGTTTACAATACCATTTGTAGGACTAAAAGTAGGAAAACATCATTTTGATTACGAAATTGACAATAAGTTCTTTGAGTATTTTGAGTATGATGACTTTAATAGTAGTAATTTAAAAGTAGATGTTGAATTAGAAAAGAAAACAACACTTTTAGAACTACATTTTGAAGTATCTGGTACAGTTAATATAAATTGTGATGTAACAAACGAACCTTATAATCAACCATTAAATAATGAGTTTGATTTAGTTGTTAAGTTTGGAGAGGAATATAATGATGAAAATATAGATATATTAATCATTCCTCATGGAGAATACGAAATTAATATACAACAATATGTATACGAATTAATTGTATTAGCAATGCCAACAAAAAGAGTTCATCCAGGAGTTGAAGATGGAACATTAGATTCAGACATACTTAAAAAATTAGAAGAATTAAGTCCTAAAGAAAAGGATATAAAAGAAGACCAAGAGGAAATAGATCCTCGGTGGAATACATTAAAGAAACTATTAACGGATAAATAAAAAAATAAAATGGCACATCCAAAAAGAAAAATCTCGAAAACAAGAAGAGATAAGAGAAGAACACATTATAAAGCAACTGCGCCACAGGTTGCAACTTGCCCAACAACAGGTGAGCCGCATTTATACCATAGAGCACATTGGTTTGAAGGTAAACTTTACTATAGAGGTCAAGTTTTAATTGACAATGCAGTAGCAGAAGAAAATATCGCATAATTTATTATGCGTGCATACAGAAAACGCTCCCTCGTGAGCGTTTTTTTTATGATATATTTTTCTTTAAGTTAAAAACAACTTAATTTGCACTTAATTAACCAAAATTTCCTATTTTGATTAAAATTACGCCAAAATTTGGTGTTTTTAGTCATTTTTTGGTCAAATTAACTTAAAAATATGAGTAAAATCTCTGCGGCAATTACAGCTGTAGGCGCTTATGTGCCAGAATACGTATTAACCAATAAGATTTTAGAATCTATGGTCGATACCAACGACGAATGGATAACCTCAAGAACAGGTATCAAGGAGCGTCGTATCTTAAAAGGAGAAGGTAAAGGAACTTCCTATATGGCTATAAAAGCCGCGCAAAACCTTCTTGAAAAATCTAACGTTAATCCTGAAGACATAGAATTGGTAATTGTAGCAACAGCTACTCCAGACATGCAAGCAGCATCAACAGCAGCCTATACAGCAACCGAAATAGGAGCCGTAAACGCTTTTTCTTACGATTTGGAAGCAGCATGTTCAAGCTTTTTATTCGGGATGTCTACAGCAGCCAAGTATATAGAATCAGGACGTTATAAAAATGTATTACTTATTGGAGCAGACAAAAACTCTTCAATGATAAACTATGAAGACAGAGCAACATGCATCATTTTTGGAGATGGAGCAGGAGCCGTTTTATTTCAGCCAAATGAAGAAGGATTAGGATTGCAAGACGAATACTTGAGAAGTAATGGTGCTGGAAGAGAGTTTCTTCAAGTAAAATCAAGTGGTTCTTCTTATCCTGTTACAGCAGAAACTTTAGAAAGAAAAGAAAATTTTGTTTTTCAAGACGGGAAAACAGTATTTAAAAACGCTGTATTTAATATGGCAGATGTAGCAGTTAAAATTCTAGAAAGAAATAACTTAAATAAAGACGATATAGCTTGGTTAGCAGCACATCAAGCAAACAAGCGTATTATAGATGCAACAGCAAATCGTATAGAATTAGATAGTGAAAAAGTAATGATGAATATAGATAAGTATGGAAATACTACTTCTGCCACATTACCATTATTATTAAACGACTACGAATCGCAACTAAAAAAAGGAGATAATATTATTTTTGCTGCCTTTGGAGGCGGCTTTACTTGGGGCTCAATATATTTAAAGTGGGCCTATAATTCTTAAAAACTAACAAAAACACTTAATAACTCTTATATTATGGATTTAAAGGACATTCAAAACTTAATTAAATTTGTAGCAAAATCTGGTGCAAGTGAGGTTAAATTAGAAACAGAAGACGTTAAGATTACAATAAAAACAGGATCTGAAGAAACAACAATTGTACAGCAAATGCCAATGGCACAAATGCCACAAATGCCAATGCAAGCTGCTCCATCAGCGCCAGCGCCAGTAGCAACTGAGGCTCCAGCAGCACCAGCAGCAGACGATAATTCTAAATATATAACTGTAAAATCTCCAATTATTGGAACATTTTATAGAAAACCATCTCCAGATAAACCATTATTTGTTGAGGTAGGACAATCTATTGCAGTAGGAGATGTACTATGTATAATTGAAGCTATGAAATTATTTAATGAAATAGAATCTGAAGTTTCAGGAAAAATAGTTAAAGTTTTAGTGGACGACTCTTCTCCAGTAGAGTTCGATCAACCATTATTTTTGGTAGACCCATCATAATCTGAAGTTTAAAGTTTAAATTTTAAAGCTCTTACATTACTAATTAGAGCAATAAACAAGTAAACCTATAAACTTATAAACTCAAAAGAATTATGTTTAAAAAAATATTAATTGCCAATAGAGGAGAAATAGCACTACGTGTTATTAGAACCTGTAAAGAAATGGGCATTAAAACAGTAGCAGTATACTCTACTGCAGATGCAGATAGTCTTCATGTAAAATTTGCAGATGAAGCTGTTTGTATTGGTCCAGCACCAAGTAGCGAATCATATTTAAAAATGTCTAACATAATAGCAGCTGCAGAAATTACTAATGCAGATGCTATACACCCAGGTTATGGATTTTTATCAGAAAATGCTAAATTTTCTAAAATTTGTACCGAACACGACATCAAATTTATTGGAGCCTCTCCAGAAATGATTGATAGAATGGGAGACAAGGCAAATGCAAAATCAACAATGATTGCTGCAGGAGTACCATGTGTACCAGGGAGTGAAGGAGTAATAGAGAATTTTGAAGATTGTAAAAAAGTAGCTAAAGAAACAGGTTATCCAGTTATGCTAAAAGCTTCTGCCGGTGGTGGTGGAAAAGGTATGCGTGCCGTTTGGAAAGAAGAAGATCTGCAAGAAGCATGGGAATCTGCAAGACAAGAATCTAAAGCAGCTTTTGGAAATGATGATATGTATATGGAAAAGCTTATTGAAGAGCCTCGCCATATCGAAATTCAAATTGTAGGAGATTCTAATGGTAAAGCATGTCATTTATCAGAAAGAGACTGTTCTGTACAACGTCGTCATCAAAAACTTACAGAAGAAGTTCCTTCTCCATTCATGACCAAAGCTTTACGTAAAAAAATGGGTGAAGCAGCCGTAAAAGCAGCAGAATACATTAAATATGAAGGAGCAGGAACAGTAGAATTTTTGGTAGATAAACACCGTAACTTCTATTTTATGGAAATGAATACACGTATTCAAGTAGAACATCCAATTACAGAGCAAGTAATTGATTTCGATTTAATACGTGAACAAATCCTTGTTGCTGCTGGAGTTCCAATTTCTGGAAAACATTATTTACCACAACTACACTCTATAGAATGTAGAATTAATGCTGAAGATCCATATAACGATTTTAGACCTTCACCAGGTAAAATTACAACTTTACATGCACCAGGAGGACACGGCGTTCGTTTAGATACTCACGTATATGCAGGATATTCTATCCCGCCAAATTACGATTCTATGATTGCTAAGTTAATTACAACTGCGCAAACAAGAGAAGAAGCTATAAATAAAATGAAACGTGCCTTAGATGAATTTGTAATAGAAGGCATTAAAACAACAATACCATTCCATAGACAATTAATGGATCATCCAGATTATCTATCAGGGAATTATACTACAAAATTTATGGAAGATTTTGTAATGCAAAAACCAATTGAAGATTAAAAAAAAACAGCGACTTAAATATTTAAGTCGCTGTTTTAGTTTTAAAAATACTTATTGCTAAAAATTATTTTTTTTTATTTAGTAGTTTACACTATTTTTTAATTGACTAAAAAAATTATATCCTTAAAAGAAAGGAAATATCTTAAAATTATAATTATATACTGCTTTTAGTAGCATATTCATAAATTTTAACTTCAAATAGTTGCCCATTCTTCATTATCAGCATATATTTAAGCACATTTATTAAAATAAAAAATAATCATGAAAAAACTTTACTTTAACTGGTTTTTTACTTTAGTACTTTCAGTACTATTAACACTACCAGCATTTTCCCAAAATGGGAAATCTTTTTGGACTAAAACGTCTTACAGCAAAGCATCTAATAACGAATTAGTTTATAGAAAAACAGAACCAAATAAAGCAGAATTTTATCAGTTAGATATTAACGCTTTAAAGCAACAATTACAGAACGCTCCAAATAGAAATAATTTTGCTGGAACGTCTAATGTTATAGTAGATTTTCCAACAGCAGAAGGAACGTTTGAATCTTATAGAGTGAAGGAAGCACCAGTAATGGAAGAAGCACTTCAAAACAAATATCCACAATTAAGAACATATATAGGAGAAAGTGTTAATACTCCAGGAACTGTAATTCGATTTAGTATTACTCCTCAAGGACTACACACAATGTCTATGTCTAACAATAATGGAACTCAATTTATTGATCCATATTCAAAAAACAATAATGACTATATAGTATACTCTAAAAAAGATTTACCTATGCTTAATGAGCCATGGGAATGTGGAGTAATTGAAGGAGAAGAAATTTATGAAAATAGAGCTTCTAATAGTGCAGCACAAATGAATGCTAATGACGGTTTATTAAGAAATTTCAGATTAGCTATAGCTACAACTATTGAATATTCTTCTTTTCACTGGATGGCTGCAGGACTTGCAGCTGGAGATACTGAAGCTTCAAAAAAAGTTGCAGTTATGGCAGCGATTGTTGTTACAATAAATAGAAACAATCAAATTTATGAAAGAGATTTATCTATAACAATGACGCTTGTTGCAAATAATGATACAATTGTATTTATCAATTCAGATAATTTTAACAATGATAATGCAGGAACATTAATAAACCAAAGTCAAACAGTAATCGATGGTGCTATAGGTACTGCAAATTATGATATTGGTCACACCTTTAGTACAGGTGGTGGAGGTTTAGCACAGTTAAATTCTCCTTGTACAGGAAACAAAGCAAGAGGTATCACAGGTTTACCAGCACCAGTTGGCGATGCTTACGATGTAGATTTTGTTGCTCATGAATTAGGACACCAATTTGGAGCACCACATACATTTAATGGAAACACAGGTAATTGTGCTGGAAGTAATAGAGAAGCTACTAACGCTTACGAGCCAGGAAGTGGTACTACAATTATGGCATATGCAGGTATTTGTGCACCACAAAACGTTCAAAGTAATAGTGATGCTTATTTCCACCAAAAAAGTTTACAAATGATTTGGGATAATGTATTTTCTGGAAACAGTCAATGTGCAACTACAACTCCAACAGGAAACAGTGCTCCAACATCAAATGCAGGATCTAATTATACTATTCCAAAATCTACACCATATATGTTAACTGGATCATCAACAGATGCTGACGGAACAGCTACGCATACTTACACATGGGAACAGTACGATTTAGGACCAGCAGGATTACCAGAAGAAACTAACTTTACAGGACCAATGGTAAGATCGTTTGAAGGAACATCAAGTCCTACAAGAGTTATACCTCAATTAGCAAGTGTTGTAGCTAACGGAGGTGTTTCTACAACTTGGGAAAAACTTGCTTCTGTAGCAAGATCTCAAAATTTTAGATTAACAGTTAGAGATAACGATGCTACTGGAGGACAGACTGCTGTAGATGAAATGACAGTTAATGTAAATGCAGTTGCTGGACCATTTATAGTTACTTCGCAAGATACAGATCAAATAGTATGGACGCCAGGAAGTACAGAAACTATTACTTGGGATGTTGCAGGAACTACAGGAAATGGTATAAACGAATCAAGCGTAGATATTTTATTATCTACATCTCAAACTCAAGATGCAGAAGATTTTGATGTAGTTTTAGCTACTAATGTACCAAATACAGGATCTTATAATATTACTGTACCTAGTAATATTAGTGCACCATATTGTAGAATTATGGTTAAGGCTTCTAACAATATATTCTTTAATGTTAATGATGAATATTTTGCAGTAGGTAATTATACTTACGGACCAGGAGATGTTTGCCAAGATTACTTTTTTGCAGCAAATACGCTTTTAGAAGAAAACGATGCAACCTTTGGAGGATTTATTTTAACAGTAAACGACTCTAAAACTATTTCAGATTTAAATATAAGCGTAGATGTTACTACTACAAATAATGCTGAATTAGCAATGGCTATAAGAGGCCCTTTTGGAGATCAAACAAATTTACATTTCTTACAATCTGGTACTAATAATGGATGTGCTGGATTACCAGATGCATTAATAACTTACGATGACGAAGGTATTCCAAATGCATGTACAAGTACAAATACTAACCTTTCTCTTCAACCTCTAGAACCTTTAAGTTTTGCAGACGGAGAAAATTCTTTAGGTGACTGGATTTTTAATATTGGAGATATTATAGTAGATGGAAATAGAGCTACTTGGAATAGTTTAACTTTAACCATTTGCGAAACAGGTAATATTCCAATTTTAGGAACAACAGATTTTGATTTAGAAAATTCATTCTCAGTTTTTCCAAACCCAAACAACGGAGAGTTTAATATTAAATTTAACTCAGTATCTAATGATATAGCTATTTCTATATTTGATGTTAGAGGTCGTTCGGTTTATAATAAATCTTACACAACTTCAGGAGCATTTAATGAAGCTATTAACTTAGGAGATGTTCAATCTGGAATGTATTTATTAAATGTAAAAGACGGAGATAGAACAATAACTAAAAAGATTATTGTAGAATAATTTTCTACTTTTAAATAAATTAAAAACTCCGAAAGCAATTTCGGAGTTTTTTTATTTTATAATAGTTTAAATATTTAAGCTATTTTCGTTTTATGGAGATGTCTTTTTGGGAAATAAAAACATGGCTAAGCAATGTAGATTATACAATAGTAGGAAGTGGTATTGTGGGCTTAAACTGTGCTTTGCAATTAAAAGAGAGGTTTCCAAAAGCCAATATTTTAATTCTTGAAAAAGGTGTTTTACCACAAGGAGCAAGTACAAAAAATGCAGGATTTGCATGTTTTGGTAGTTTAAGCGAAATACTAGCCGATTTAAAGCAACATTCTAACGAAGAGGTTTTAGATATAGTAAAACAGAGACAAGATGGCTTAAAACAACTAAGAGAAACTTTAGGAGACAAGGTAATAGATTATAAACCATTGGGCGGCTACGAATTGTTTTCAAAAAAAAATAATGTATTATTTGAAGACTGCTTATCTAAAAAAGAAAGCATTAATAAATTTTTAAAACCATTATTTAAAGCAGATGTTTTTAGCATAAAACCAAATAACTTTCAATTTAAAAACATTAAACCAAAGATTGTTTTTAACCAATTTGAAGGCCAAATAGATACCGGTAAAATGATGTTATCATTAACACAATTGGTATTAAGTAAAGGAGTTAAAATACTAAACAATACGGTTGTTGAATCTTTTATAGATATAGGAGAATCGGTTAAAGTTAAAACTAATCAGTTTGAATTTACTACATCTAAACTTTTAATTGCAACTAACGGTTTTGCTTCACAGTTAATTAAAGAAAAAGTAAAGCCAGCAAGAGCACAAGTATTAATTACAAAACCAATTAAAAATTTACAAATAAAAGGTACTTTTCATTTAGAAGAAGGCTATTACTATTTTAGAAACATAAATAATAGAATACTCTTAGGTGGTGGTAGGCATCTAGATTTTAAAACCGAAGAAACTACTACAATGGCTTTAACTAATATTATTCAAAATAAGTTAGAAGAGTTGCTTAAATCTACTATTTTACCAAATACAGCTTTTGAAATAGAACATCGCTGGAGTGGTATTATGGGTGTAGGAAGCCAAAAAAAGCCAATTATAAAGCAATTGAGTAATAATGTGTTTTGTGGAGTTAGATTAGGAGGAATGGGAGTTGCTATTGGAAGTAATATTGGTAAACAATTAGCAGATTTTTTAAAATAATTTATGAAGAAACTGTTTAGATTTTTAGTTAAATTATTTTTTTGGAGTGTTTTACTTTCAATAGGATTAGTTGTGGTTTTTAAATTTGCACCTGTTCCTGTAACACCATTAATGGTAATTCGCTATTTTGAAAACCCATCAGAAAAAAAACTATGGAAACATAATTGGATTCCCATTGAAGAAATGTCTAAGAACATACAATTAGCAGTTATTTGTAGTGAAGATCAAAAATTTGTTTCACATAATGGATTTGATATTGAAGCTATTGAAAAAGCTTACGAGCATAATAAGAAAGGAAAACGTATAAAAGGAGGAAGTACCATAAGCCAACAAACGGCAAAAAATGTGTTTTTGTGGCCAAAAAGAAGTTGGTTTAGAAAAGGTTTAGAAACTTATTTTACATTTTTAATTGAAAAAATTTGGACTAAAGAGCGTATTCTAGAAGTCTATTTAAATAGTATAGAAATGGGAGATAATGTTTATGGAATTGAAGCAGCGTCACAATTTTGGTTTAATAAACCTGCAATTAAATTAACAAGTTATGAAGCAGCTGCAATAGCTTCTATATTACCCAACCCTAGAAAATATAAAGCAAACCCAGCTTCTTCTTTTATTCAACAAAGAAAACAATGGATTGTAAAGCAAATGCAATTTTATGGTACTTTAAACTTAAAAACTAAATAATGACAGTAAAAGAAAAGTTATATAACTTGTGTTTAAATGCCATAGATAATCGTTTGTTAACAGTTAAAGCTACAATGAATGAAATACAAGAATCTCTACTTTCCGAAACAAAAAGCAGTGCAGGAGATAAGCATGAAACAGGCAGAGCAATGTTACAATTAGAGAGAGAAAAAGCCGGAAATCAACTTGCAGAAATTATAAAAATTAAAACAAATTTATCTAAAATTGATATTACTAATCAGTCTAAAATAATAAAACCGGGAAGTGTAGTTTATACTAATAAAGCAAATTACTTTATTAGTATTAGTGCTGGTGAATTAGAGGTTGATAATATTAAATTTTATGCAATCTCACCTAATACACCAATAGGTCTTTTATTAGTTTCTAAAACAGTTGGCGATACAGTAGTTTTTAGAGATACTAAATTTGTTATTAGTGAGGTTTTTTAATTTTCTGTAAATAAATAATAGCACCTTTTTCTAGGTTTTTACTGTTTTTTAAAAACACATTTTCTCCATTTAAATTTGCTTCAATTAAATAATAATGTCCTTTAAAATAATTGTTTTTTACAATTGCTTTTAAGTTGGAACTATCTACTATTTTTAATTGATGAGCATAAAAAATATCATTATTTATAATATTAAATTCTCCAAAAAAAGAAGCAACTAAAGCAGTCTTTGGGTCTTTATATAATTGTTTAGGAGTGTTGTAAGCTTCAATTTTGTTATTGTTTAAAACAAGCATGTTATCTGCAAAACCTAAAACATCTTCTTTGTCATGGGTGGCAACAATACAGGTAATATTTTTATCCTTTAAATATTTAAAAATACTGCGCCTTAGCGATTGTTTTTTAAAATTATCTATATGGCTAAAAGGCTCATCTAATAATAAAATTTCTGGAGCTTTTGCTAAGGCTCGTGCTAATGCAACACGTTGTTTTTGTCCACCACTTAATAGCTTTACCTTAGTTGTTGCTACAGCAGTAAGCTCTACAACTTGTAGAAGTTCTGCAATGCGTTCTTTTTTTTCTTCTTTGTAAAAGTTTGAAAGATGTTGTCCTATATTTTCTGCAACCGAAATAAAAGGTTCTAACTCAAATTCTTGAGCAACATATTTCATAAAATCATAACCAATTACTAAATTATGTTTTGGACCAAGAATTTGTTCTTTTTTCCAGAATACAGTTCCGTTATTTAAGTCGTATTCACCACGAAGTACTTTTAAAAGTGTGCTTTTTCCAGAACCACTTTCGCCAATTATAGCAAGGTATTCTCCTGGTTTTACATTAAAAGAAAGTGCTTTTAATATTGGAGATTTATTATAATTAAATGATAGGTTATTTACTTTTAACATATTGTATAAATATAATTAGACCTTAAAGTCTATAAAGATTTTAAGGTCTAAAATATATTATAAATTTCTAGTCTTTAAATTCATCTTTCGTTTTACTAGGCAATACGTTATAACCCATGTTATAAAGTGTAAATCCAAAAACATCTGCAGCTTGTTCTATAGTTTTACTTACAGGAGTTCCTGCACCATGACCTGCATCTGTTTCTATTCTAATTAATGTTGGATTATCTCCAGATTGTTTTGCTTGTAATTCTGCCGCAAATTTAAAACTGTGTGCTGGTACAACTCTATCATCATGATCGCCTGTGGTTATTAAAGTTGCAGGATATTGTATTCCTTCTTTTACATTATGTACAGGAGAATAGTTTTTTAAATATTCGAACATTTCTTTGTTATCCTCAGCTGTTCCATAATCGTATGCCCAGCCAGCGCCAGCTGTAAATGTATGATAACGTAACATATCTAAAACGCCAACAGCAGGTAAAGCAACTTTCATTAAATCTGGTCTTTGTGTCATAGTAGCACCAACTAGTAATCCTCCGTTAGATCCTCCTTTTATTGCTAAATATTCTGATGTGGTATAATTTTTTGTTATTAAATATTCTGCTGCAGCAATAAAATCATCAAAAACATTTTGTTTTTTTAATTGTGTTCCTGCATCGTGCCATTCTTTTCCGTATTCTCCACCACCTCTTAAATTTGCAACAGCATAAATACCACCTTGCTCCATCCAAACAGCATTTACAATACTAAAACTTGGCGTTAAACTAATATTAAAACCTCCATAACCATAAAGAATTGTTGGGTTTTTTCCGTTAAGCTCAATACCTTTTTTATGTGTAATTATCATTGGAATTTTTGTACCATCTTTTGAAGAATAAAAAACTTGTGTGCTTTCATAATCATCATAATTAAAATCTATACTCGATTTTTTATATAGTTCTGAAGTTCCATTTTCAATATTATATTTATAAATATTATTAGGTGTTACATAGTTTGTAAATGAGTAGTATAATTCCTTGTCTTCTTTTTTAGCTCCAAAACCTCCAGCAGTTCCAATACTTGGTAGTTTTACTTCTCTAACTAATTTTCCAGAGTAATCGTATTGAAAAATTTGAGAAACGGCATCTACCATATAATTAGTAAAAATATAACCACCTGCTGTAGAAGGACTCAAAACATTTTTAGTTTCTGGTATAAAATCAACCCAATTTTCTGGAGTAGGATTTGATGCATCTACTGTAACAATTTTTTGATTTGGTGCATTTAAATTTGTTACTAGATAAAGTTTAGAGCCTACATTTTCCAATAAATAAGTATCACTATCTGTATTTCCAATAACTTCTATTAAAGGAGCGTTGGTTTTAGTTAAATCTTTTATGTAAAGTTTGTTTCCAGAAGTAGATGTACGAGGTGATATTAATAGGTAGTTATTATCTTCTGTTACACTTGCATAAATATATCTGTGTTTTTCTTCTGGAGTTGCACCATAAATAACTTTATCATCTTTTTGAGAAGTACCTAGTTTATGGTAATACACTTTATGTTGATCTGTTTTTGCAGAAAGTTCACTTCCTTTTGGTTTGTCGTAACTAGAATAATAGAAACCTTCATTCTTGTACCAAGACATACCACTAAATTTTACATCTACTATGGTGTCTTCAATAATTTCTTTTGTTTCTGTATTCATTATTAATATTTTCCTCCAGTCGCTTCCACCTTCAGAAATTGCGTAGGCTAGTATTTTTCCATCTTTAGAAAAACTTGTGCCACCCAATGAGGTTGTACCATCATCACTAAAACTATTTGGATCTAAAAATACAGTTGCAGTTTTTGGGTCTTCTCCTGTTTTATATCTATAAATTACATATTGATTTTGAAGTCCTGTATTTTTAGAAAAATAAGTGTAATCTCCTTCTTTAAAAGGCGCTCCAATTTTCTCGTAGTTCCATAATTTTGTTAATCTATCCTTTAATTCATTTCTAAATGGAATGTTGTCTAAATAGCCGTATGTAGTTTTATTTTGTGCTTTTACCCAAGCCATAGTTTCCTCACTTCTATCATCTTCTAGCCATCTGTATGGGTCTTTAACTTCTGTTCCAAAGTATGTGTCTACAGTATCTGTTTTATGTGTTTCTGGATAGTTAAGTGTAATTTCTTTTTTACTTTTTTGCTCTTCTTTACAAGACATAATAATTGAAAGTGTTATTAAGCAAATTGCTAATTTTTTCATGGCTACTAAATTTTATAGAGTATAAAAATAAACAAAAAAAGCGCTTCCTTATAATTGAAAGCGCTTTTAAAGACTAAAATGATTTACTATTAATTTTAAATTAAAAGTAATTTAGGTTTTTAATAAGTGTGTTTAAATCTGTTTTTAACAATATTATAATTACACTAAATTATTTTTTACTAAATATTCTGCTATTTGTACAGTATTTGTTGCGGCACCTTTTCTAAGATTATCACTTACTACCCAAAGATTTAAAGTATTAGGTTGTGAACCATCTCTACGAATTCTACCTACAAAAACATCATCTTTACCATTAGCGTATAGTGGCATTGGATAGGTGTTTGTGTCTAAATTATCTTGTAATGTTACTCCATCTGTTTCAGTTAATAATTGCTTTACATCTGCAATATTAAAATCGTTTTCAAATTCTACATTTACAGCTTCGCTATGTCCTCCTGAAGTAGGAATTCTAACAGCTGTTGCAGTTACGGCAATAGTTTTATCGTTAAGAATTTTTTGCGTTTCACGCACTAATTTCATTTCTTCTTTAGTATATCCGTTTTCTTCAAAAACATCGCAATGTGGAATTGCATTTTTATGAATAGGATAATGGTAAGCCATATCACCATCTATACCAGCCATTTCATTTTCTAACTGTTGTACTGCTTTTACACCAGTTCCAGAAATAGATTGATATGTAGATACTACAATTCTCTTTATTTTATATTTTTTATGAAGTGGTGCTAAAGCCATTACCATTTGTATGGTAGAACAATTAGGGTTAGCAATAATTTTATCGCTTTTTGAAAGCTCGCTTGCATTAATTTCTGGAACTATTAATTTTTTAGAATGATCCATTCTCCATGCCGAAGAATTATCAATTACGGTTGTACCAACTTCTGCAAATTTTGGAGCCCATTCTAAAGATGTGTTTCCGCCTGCCGAAAATAAAGCTACGTCAGGTTTCATTGCAACTGCATCTGCCAAACTTACAATTGTAAACTTTTTGTTTTTAAAATTTATTTTTTTTCCTACAGAACGTTCTGAAGCAACAGGAATAAATTCTGTAATTTTAAAATTTCGTTCTTCTAGTACTGTGCGCATAACTTCACCAACCATGCCTGTAACACCAATAACTGCTAATTTCATAACTTAATATTTTATTCTAAATTAAAATAGAATTACAAAGCTATTGTATTTGTAATAGTTAGTGTAAAAAAAATAATTATTTTTTTCGTAAAAATACAGCATAAAAAAAATCGGTTTTGCAATACAAAACCGATTTTTATAAAATATTTTAAAAAAATTAAATTACTTTTTTAAAGCATCTCTAATTTCTTTTAATATGTCTAACTCAGATGGTCCTGCTGGAGCAGCTGGAGCCGGAGGAGTTTTTGTTTTATTATAAGCTTTAACAATCATAAATAATACAAATCCAACAATAATTAAGTTTATTATTGAGTTTATCCATTTACCATACATTATAGCATTTTCTGGTTTTGTAACAACTCCATCCGCACCTATTGTAGCTGGAGATAATACATATTTTAAATCGGCAAAATCTACACCGCCAGTAAAATTACCAACAATTGGCATCATAATGTCCGATACGAAGCCGTTTACTACCATTCCTACAGCTCCAGCAAGAATAACTGCTACAGCTAAATCTATGACATTTCCTGTCATAATAAAATCCTTAAATTCTTTAAGCATAATTTTAATTTTTAATATTAGTTGAATTATTAATTATAAAATTAAATTTAGCTTAATTTTTTAAAAAATCATAAGGACGTAATGTAAAAGCTTATATAGTTATCGATAAAACGTGCGTTTAACACGTTGAGATACGGATGTTAGCAATTCGTAAGAAATAGAATTTATACTTTCTGCTAAATCTTCTGCCGAATGTTGTGGACCAAAAACAATAACTTCGTCACTTTCTTGACATGCAATGTTTGTAACATCTACCATAATCATGTCCATACAAACATTTCCTATAATTGGTGCTTTTTGGTTATTTATGTAAACAAATCCTTTTCCATTACCAAAGAGACGATTTATACCATCTGCATGACCAATAGGTAAAGTAGCGGTTTTTGTGGTTTCTTTTGCAATAAATGCGCGGTTGTAACCCAAACTATCTCCTTTTTTTATAGTGTGTATTTGCGAAATACTTGTTTTTAAAGTTGCAATAGGTTTAAGTTTTTTATTAATTTCTTTATCATTTCCAAAACCATATAGCCCAATACCACTTCTTACCATATTAAAATGCGCTTGAGGATAATTTAATATTCCAGAAGTATTACATTGATGTAAAATAGGTTGATAGCCTAAAAGATCTATTATTTTTTTTGAAATATTTTTGAAGCTTTCAATTTGATTTAAGGTAAACTTCTCTTCATTTTTATCCTCACTTGCTGCTAAATGAGAGAAAATAGATTTTACTTTAATAGCTTGTGTTTCTTGTAGTTTATTAGCAATAGTGGTAATCTCATTTTCAGCAAAACCTAATCTATTTAAACCTGTATTAAATTTTAAATGAATAGGATAATTGTTTTGTTTTAGTTCTTTAGATGTTGTTATAAAATTATTTAAAACTCTTTGAGAATAAATATTAGGCTCTAAGCGGTATTCTACAATATCTTTAAAATTTATAGGAAGTGGATGTAATACTAAAATTGGTGTATTTACACCTGCGTTTCTAAGAGCTATGCCTTCATCTGTATAAGCAACAGCAAAATAATCTACATTTAAAGTTTCTAAATATTTTGCTATTTCAATAGCATCGCTGCCATAAGCAAATGCTTTAACTACAGCTAAAAACTTTGTGTTGCTTTTAAGTTTAGATTTAATAAAAGTAACATTGTGTTTTAAAGCGTTTAAGTCTATTTCCAGAACGGTTTCTTGACCTTTAGGCATCTTTATCTTTAGATTTTAACTCTTGAGCATCATTAACATTTAAAGCTTTTATTTTTTCTCTTGTTACTGCTTTGTAATATGCTGCACGACTTAAAGGTTCATACTCTTCGGTTTCACCTAATAATACAAGATCCTCACTTTTATTTTTACGGTAGCTAAATTGAGCTAAATTTCCTGTTCTTGTGCAAACAGCATGTACTTTAGTAACATATTCTGCAGTTGCCATTAAATTTGGCATAGGACCAAATGGATTACCTTTAAAATCCATATCTAAGCCAGCAACAATTACTCGAATACCTTTATTTGCTAAATCGTTGCAAATGCGTACAATCTCGTCATCAAAAAATTGAGCTTCATCTATCCCAACTACATCACAACCGTCTGCTAAAATAGGAATATTAGCTGCAGCAGGTACTGGTGTAGAGCGTATTTCGTTTGCATCGTGAGAGACCACCATTTCGTCGTCATAACGAACATCTATTGCAGGTTTAAAAATCTCAACTTTTTGTTTTGCAAATTGAGCACGTTTTAGTCTGCGAATTAGTTCTTCGGTTTTTCCAGAGAACATAGATCCGCAAATAACTTCAATCCAACCAAATTGTTCTTTTTGATTTACTGTATTTTCAAGAAACATTTCGTAATTTTATCAAACAAACGAGATAAATTTCTCGTTGCTATAAAGGTGGCTCAAATTTATTAAAAATCTAAGGCCTAAATTGTATAAATTTCAATAATTATAAAAAATTTAATTTTATGAAGAAGAAATTAGAATCCGAATTAATGAGTATTGCTCATAAGATTCTTAAACTAAAAGGAAAAGAGGATGTAAATAAAATGCATACAGAAGTGGCTGCTTTATACGAAAAACTTACAGTTTTAAAATTTGCACAAGAGAATTTTGAGGAAGATTTGCCAACTATTGGCAACGACTCTTCGTTCTTTGGTATGTTAGATACCGCATTTAACAATACGGTAAGCGATAATATTGAGGTTGGAAATAAAACTTATGTTAATGTAGATGAGCGCGATGACGAAGAAATAATGGAGCCTTTAATGGAGAAAATTAAAGACATGGTTGCACAAATGCCACAAGAAACGCAACAGGTTGATGATGTTTTTGAAGCTATTAAACCTAAATACCATAAAAATGATTTTGAAGAAATAACAGCAGATTTCGATAAAATACCTGTATTCGATAAAGTTAGTGATGTTAAACCTCCAGAAAAGAAATCTTTAAACGATAAATTAAAATCACGTGGTTTAAGTATAGGTTTAAATGATAAATTAGCTTTTATTAAACATTTGTTTGATGGGAAAAATGTGGAATACGATCGTGTTATTTCGCAATTAAACACAATGACTAGTTTTAATGAAGCTAAAAATTTTATTGAAACTACTGTAAAACCAGATTATGAGTCTTGGGAATCTAAAGAGGAATATACGGAGCGTTTTATGGAGATTATTGAGGCTAGATTTAATTAAATTTTAGAATGAAAATTCAAAAAATAATTTACTGGGTTTCTACACTCTTTGTTTGTGGTGTTTTTTTATTTTCTGCAACTATGTACTTTACCAAATACAATATGGTAGAAGGTTTTTTTAAAGCACTTAACCATCCTACGTATTTAATCTATCCTTTAGCCAGCTTAAAAATTATTGGTGTAATAGTAATTTTATTACGTAAAAATAATTGGTTAATAGAATGGGCGTATGCAGGATTCTTTTTTAATGCTATTTTAGCAAGTGCCGCACATTTTAATGCAAACCATGATATTGGTTTATCTTATTTTGTTATTCCTTTTATTTTAGTCTCTTATTTTTTAGGTAAAAAAGTAAGAGGTAATGTAATTAATAATTAAGGTATAACCAGCCAACAAAAGGTCTATTTATTGTGTCTATAGTAATACTATAATAGTAAGTTCCTACTGGTAGTAAATTGCCTGAATTTGGAGAACCAGTATTAGCAATACCATTCCAATTATTTTTATAGTTATTGGTTTCGAATACTAACTTACCGTAGCGATTAAAAATTTTCACATTATTTTCAGGATAATCTTCAATACAATTTATAGTAAACATTTCGTTATCTCCATCATTATTTGGCGATATACCTTGAGAAATTTTTAAACAATCATTTACAGTTACTTCTGCAGAATCTTCATTGTTTGTCTCATCTCTATCAATTTCTGTTACACCGGATAAAGAAGCTATATTCAGCAAGTTGTTAGATGAAATTACCTGTGCTGTTATATTTAATGTTTCAGATTGATTAGCTATTAAGTTAGGTAAACTCCAAAGAAAAGTATTACTGTTATATGTACCATATGAAGTATTAAAACTTGAAATATTATAACCGCTTGGAATACTTTCTAATATTGAAACATCTGTAGCATTAGTTGTACCTACATTTGTTGCAGTAATTGTAAATGTTACAGTCTCTCCAATACTTACAAGTTGTGGAGATACAGATTTTAAAACTTCAATATCTACATCGGTTTCTAAAATAATTACTTCGGCTGTGTCTTCATTATTTGTAAGGTCTCTATCTGTTTGTGTAACACTGTTTAAACTAGCAACATTTAATAAGTTATTATCTGCTACAATCTGGGCAACAATAGTTAAAGTTTCAGTTTGGTTAGGTAATAAATTATTTAAACTCCATAAATATGTTGTGTTATCATAACTTCCTGTACTAACAGAAGCCGATATAAACTGATAACCACTAGGTAAATTTTCTAATATTGAAATGTTTGTGGCTTCAGAAGTTCCAAGGTTCGAAGCATTAATGGTAAAGGTTACATTTTCTCCTACAAAAGCTTGTGTTGGCAATACAGTTTTTAATACTTCAATATCCACATTTGTATTATCTGCAATAACATCTAAACTTGCGCTGGCTAAAGAAGAGTCAATATTGTTTTGATCTGTAAAATTATCGTTATTATTTAAATAATTACCAATAATAGTCGAGGTTACCGGTACCGCAAATGTACAAGTTGCTACACCACTAGGAAATATTAAATCGTTTACCATTATACTTGTATCACCACTATTTCCAGAAAAAGTAGCAGTACAACCATTGCTTTGTGTCCAAGTTATTGGACCGGAAATAGTCAATCCGTTAGGGAGATTATCGGTAAAATCTATATCATTTTGTGCGGGATTTCCAGCTAAATTATTAACCGTAAATTCTAATATACTTTCTTGCCCAACAATAATTTGGTTAGGTGTAAAAGATTTTACAACGCTAGGAGCAATAACCTGTACATTACTAATAGAAATATTAGTTTCAATAGTTAATTCTTGATTATCACTTGGGTTTGGTATTGCTTGTGCATTATTAGAAAAAGCACCACCATAACTTGGAGCGGTAACAGGAATTATAATTTGTATTGTTGATGCGGCATCCATATTAGGTATTACTCCTGTTATAGTATTTCCTGTCATTGTAAATGTGGTACAACTTGCATTACCATTAGTAACAGCGCAAGTAGGTGTACCATTAATTGTAAATTCACTTCCTATAATATCTTGAAAATCTATGTTAATAGCATTAGAACTTGTATTACTGTTTGTAATGTCTATAATCCAATTAAAATTTTGGTTTACAACAACTTGAGTAAACTGTGGATACGTTTGTACTATTAAATCTACACATGGTGCAAAATAAGTTACCACACTTTGTTGGTTATTAGTTAGGTTAGAATCTTGTATGCCATCAACACTATTAATTCTAGCTCCATTTGTTACAGGTATTGCATTATTAGAACATTCTGGTTGCCAGTCTACAACTACTTCAAAAGTAATTGAGCTTTGGGCAGGTAAAGTATAATTGTCTTCAGGAGCAATACTCCAAAACACATCTTCTAATCCGCCTTGAGGAAGGCCATCCATTTCAATACCAATATTTGCGTTATTAATTGTAGGACATGTTGCTGTGCCAGTTGTAGAGATGCAATTTACAGATACTAAAGAAGCTGTTGCAAGTGTATTAGCTCCAACAGGCATATAGTCTATAATTTCTACTATTGCATCTGTATCTGTATTTGGATTAGTAGCAGTAATCTCGTAGGTAACCGGTTGCCAGCCCACAGTATTAGTATTATCACTTCCTAATGGTAAAATTGGGTTTGTTTGTGTTTTTGTAATTTGTAAGTCTACTATATCTTCAGGATCACAAATTGATAGAGGTGGCAAAATTACAAAATCGCTTTCAGCATTATTTGCAGTATTACTTTCTAGAACATTGGTATCTAAAAGGTTAGCACCACTTCTTACATGTCCTTCCGAAGCTATTGGAGTACCTGTAGAACAATTGTCTGGTTCCAAGAATTTTACAACTGTAGTAAAAGTTATAGTTGTATTTGCGGGTACAATAAAATTACTTGTTGTCCAAAAAATATCTTGATCTGTAATAGTAAAATCGTTACAAGTTATGGGTCCAGTAGTAGCATCGCAGGTTACAGACACTATGTCCCACTCTATATTTACAGATAAATTTTGAAGAAAAAACCGACCAAAGCCATCTAGCGGACCATTATTACAAGCAATGGTTTCAAAAGTAATTTCTTCATCCCAATTTACCATTTGTGTTGGTAAAGGTGTTATTTGTGTAGTTTCAATACATAAATCTGTTGTTGCACAAACAGAGGTCTCAATAAGTTGTGTAAAAACAGTGTTAGAGTTGTTAGACGATTGGTTAGCATGAGGAATTTCAATATGTATATAACCATCTATTGCCAAAGGCGCAATATCTATACTGCAGGCAGGTTCTAAATATTTATATACTACCTCAAAACTTAAAGAACTATTAGCATTAAACAAAATAGGATCATCATAAAGAAAAAGTGAAGTGTATTGAGGGCTAGCGGTAGAAACAAGAGTAGTTAATTGTGGTAAACTAGAAACATCAGGACATATGGTGCCATTGGTTCCATTTAAGCAAGACATAGATTCAAACTGCACGTTTGGAACTCCAAAATTTATAGCATTAGCTAGTTGTAATCTGCCAGAAAAACTATCTAAAGGAAACGCAATACTACTGTTATTAGTTATAGTAAATTGATAGGTAACCGTATCATCCCAATTAGAAATACCTGTGCCTTCAGGTGGTGAAACTTGAGAATAGACAACAGAAAAATCAATAGGCAAATCATTAACATCTATAGATATTATAGATTGGTTATTAGAGTTGTTGTTATCTGTAGTGCCACTTGGTGGAAAAACAGTAACATTAGTTGCAATCCCACCTGGAGAAATAGGAGCACGAACGTTTACTAACACCTCTACACTAGAGTTACTTGGCATATTTGCAATAGTTCCTGTAAGTGTATTACCAGCAAAAACCAAATTCGAAACATCACTTGCACCTCCATTTTGGTTTTGTCCCATAGCTGTAAAATAACTAACATTTGTACTTAGCGTTTGAGAAAATGTAGCATTGCTTACTGCGTTTCCAGAATTTAAAATAGTTATTAAATATTGAAAATCTTGAAAGATATTAACTTGCGAAACAGAAGTATTAGATAAATTCTGGGCTTCTACCACAATAGATAAATCTGTAGTTTGTGCTTTTACACTAAAAAAAGAAAAATAAAATAATAGTAAGCAAATAGCGATTTTTTGCATTGGTTGGTTTTATTAATAGATGACAATTTAATAAAAGGTTGCGTAAAAAACATATAAAAGATTGTAAATTTGAAATTACAAGCAAGTAATAATGAGTAAACTATATATTGTACCTACACCTATTGGAAACCTTGAAGATATTACCTTTAGAGCGGTATCCGTTTTAAAATCTTCAGATTCAATTTTAGCCGAAGACACTAGAAGTTCTGGTAAATTATTAAAACATTTTGAGATTAAAACACCAATGCAAAGTCACCACATGCATAACGAGCATAAAATGGTAGAGCGTTTGGTAGAGCGTATTAAAAACGGAGAAACTATTGCGCTTATTAGCGACGCAGGAACACCAGCCATTAGCGATCCTGGTTTTTTGCTAACACGAGCTTGTGTAGAAAATGGAATTGAAGTAGACTGTTTGCCTGGCGCTACAGCCTTTGTACCTGCATTAGTAAATTCTGGTTTGCCAAACGATAAGTTTGTTTTCGAAGGTTTTTTACCTGTAAAAAAAGGAAGGCAAACACGTTTAAAATTACTAGCCGAAGAATCCCGAACCATTATTTTTTACGAAAGTCCTCACAAACTAATAAAAACTCTTGGACATTTTTGTGAATATTTTGGAGAAGATAGGCCAGTATCGGTATCGAGAGAGCTTACTAAACTATACGAAGAAACCATTAGAGGTACAGCTAAAGACGTTTTAGCACATTATACAAACAAGCCACCAAAAGGAGAAATTGTAATTGTGGTTGGTGGAAAAAAGTAATAACATCAAAACTTTAAGCTATAATTAATATAAAATAAAAATTGCTTTTATAACTTCAGTTTTTAAACTGAAAATTATGAAAACAAAACATTACAACGTCTTCGTTATTGGTTCCGGAATTGCTGGACAAACTGTTGCAAAAGCATGTGTAAAACAAAAATTAACCGTTGCTATTGCCGATAATCGAGAGTTTGGTGGTACTTGCGCCAATAGAGGTTGTGACCCTAAAAAAACACTTATCCAGTTTTCTGCTTTTTTAGAACAATCACATAGGTTAGAAAAAATAGGAGTTTCAAAACTACCAAAAATAAGTTGGAAAAAAGTACAACAATTTAAAACGCAATTTGTTGAAGATATTCCAGTAAAAACCGAAGAAAATCTAAAAGAATTAAAAATTGATTTATACCATCAATCACCAGAGTTTATTAATGAAAATCAAGTTTTAGTAGAAGGGAAAACTATTTCGGCAGATTATTTTGTTATTGCTACAGGTAATACACCTAGAATATTGCCTATAAAGGGAAATCAATATCTTGAAACTAGCGATACTATTTTAAATATGGAAAAAATTCCAAAAAGCGCAAGTTTTATTGGTTCTGGTTATGTAGGTATGGAGTTTGCAACTATGTTGGCTATATTAGGTTGTAAGGTTACTGTTTTTGAGCAAGGCGATAAAGCACTTTCAAATTTCGACCAATTTTTGGTAGAAAAATTAATTGTTAAAATGAAAGACTTAGGAGTCAATTTTATCTTTAATTCCGAAGTTTCTTCAATTGAAAAATTAAACAAAAACCTGAGAATAAAGTACAAAGAAAATGGAAAGAAAAAGCGTCATAAAAGTCGAAAAGTTTTTAATACAGCAGGACGAGTGCCTTCTGTAAAAGATTTAAAATTAGACAATGCAAATATAAAATTAGACGAAACAGGAATTGTAGTAAACGATTTTCTTCAAAGTACAACCAATAAAAAAGTCTATGCTTGTGGCGATGTATCTAGTTTATCTTTACCGCTAACACCACTTTCTGGTTTACAAGGCTATATAGTTGGAGAAAATATAATAAATAATAATAAAAAGGAATTTCAATTTCCTGTGGTTCCATCAACTGTATTTACTCAACCTAATTTATCTAGTATTGGTTTGCAGGAAGATGAAGCAAAAAAACGCTATAAAAACATTTTAGTTTTTAAAGGAGAAGCAACAGATTGGTTTAATGCGAAAAAATCCAATCAAAATACATACGCTTATAAAATAATAGTAAATAAACGTACCGAAGAGATTGTGGGTGCACATATCTTAAGTGAACTTGCTAATGAAAATATTAACTTGTTTTCTATGGCAATTTCTAATAAAATGACTGTTTCAGAATTTAAAAGACTCATTTTCACTTATCCATCTTATAGTAATGATTTAAAGGCTATGTTGGCTGACGAAGATTAAATGTTAGAAATAAATTTTTTTATAAAATTATGGTTTTTACCGTAATCAAAAACCAGTCAAACATTGCATTTTCGACAAAACGCACAAACCTCCTTTAAAAAATTAAATAATATTATTTTTTCTTTTTTAGATTCGCCATATTGGAATTTTATTTAAAGTAATAATCTTATTGTTACGAGTTATATTGTGCTTTAGCAAGCTTGCTGCTTCCTGTTTTAAATGATAATTTAAAATAAAGAGATAAAAGGATTAACTTTTTTAAACTAATATGAATTTTATAAAAAAATATAAATACAACTATTTATTAATTACTGCAGTAATAGGGTATTGCGCTTATCTTTTAATTTATTTTGGATGGTTTTCCTTAAATGAAATTAGTGAAGCTCCAAATAGATTTAATCCTAATTTAGGTTTTTTGCCACTTGTTTTTTCGGCACTTATATTTGCTCCTGTTATCGAAGAGCTTGCCTTTAGAGGATTCTATACTAAAAACAGAATATTGCAAATAATATCTATTATTGGTATACCTCTTCTTTTACTATTAATAAAAAATTACTTCGTATTAATAATTGCAATCCCTTATTTAATATTGCTTATTATTAATTTGTATAAAAAAAATTATAGTAATAAGCACATTCTTTTTGTTTACAGCGCAGTTGTTTTTGCTTTAGCACATTATAAGCTAGAGCATTTTAATAATATTATTACTGTTATTCCAATAATTGGACAATTTGCTGTAGGTTTATTGCTATTGTGGGTTGTGCTAAATTTCAATATAAAAAAATCGATTCTTTTACACTTTGTATTTAATCTTTTACTTATGTTACCAGCATTTATTAGTTTGCAATTTCCAAATAAAGAAGTTAAAACCTTAGAGTATAATAATTATCAATTAACTTGGGAAAAAACACCTGTTTTAAGTGGAATGAGAATTTTTAGCAAACCGAATCCTTATGCAGTTTCTGTAACAAATTTCACACCTTTAGATGTTTATTTAAGTTATGATAGGGATAATAAACCAAAACTAAGAAACTCAGAATTATTTAATAAATATAAATTGTCTATTAAAAAAACAAATGAAGATACTATTAAATTAGATAGTATAATAGTAAAAGATATTCTTATAAAAGCAGAATTATTAATTGACAATTAATATTTGTAAGAACATTAAATTTTCAAGCCATTTCTATACGAAATGGCTTTTTTATTTCATAAATTTAAGCCACAATAAAAACAAAACAATGATTAACAAAAAAGTAAACTCGGTTAACGATGCTACAAAAGGTATAAGTGATAACATGACGTTTATGCTTGGTGGTTTTGGCTTATCTGGAATTCCAGAAAATGCCATAAAAGCATTAGTTGATAGTGGAATAAAAGGTTTAACCTGTATTTCTAATAATGCAGGAGTAGATGATTTTGGATTAGGCTTATTATTACAAAAAAAGCAAATAAAAAAAATGGTGTCTTCTTACGTTGGTGAGAATGATGAGTTCGAACGCCAAATGCTTTCTGGAGAGTTAGATGTAGAATTAATTCCACAAGGTACTTTAGCCGAAAGATGTCGAGCAGCACAAGCTGGTTTTCCAGCTATTTATACACCTGCAGGTTATGGAACAGAAGTTGCCGAAGGAAAAGAAACTAGAGAGTTTGATGGTAAAATGTATGTTTTAGAACACGCATTTAAAGCCGATTTTGCTTTTGTAAAAGCTTGGAAAGGTGATGCAGCCGGAAACTTAATATTTAAAGGTACAGCTAGAAACTTTAATCCAGTAATGTGCGGAGCCGCAAAAATTACAGTAGCCGAAGTAGAAGAGTTAGTACCAGTTGGAGAATTAGATCCTAACCAAATACATATTCCAGGAATTTTTGTACAACGTATTTTTAAAGGTAAAAATTACGAGAAACGTATAGAACAAAGAACGGTAAGACAAAAAGAGTAAATGTAGTTTCAATTTATTCGTATTTAAGCATGTAAAACATATTATATGCTTAAAGTAATTAATAAAATTTTCCGCGTAAGCGAAGACAAAAAATAAAATATTATGCTTGACAAAACAGGAATAGCAAAACGTATAGCAAAAGAAGTGCAGGATGGTTACTACGTAAATTTAGGAATTGGTATTCCTACTTTAGTAGCAAATTATGTGCGAGAGGATATAGAAGTAGAATTTCAAAGTGAAAATGGTGTACTTGGTATGGGACCATTTCCTTTTGAAGGCGAAGAAGATGCCGATATTATTAATGCAGGAAAACAAACCATTACCACATTACCAGGCGCTAGTTTTTTTGATAGCGCTATGAGTTTCTCTATGATTCGTGGTCAACATGTAGATCTAACTATTTTAGGAGCTATGGAAGTTGCAGAAAATGGAGACATAGCAAACTGGAAAATACCAGGAAAAATGGTAAAAGGTATGGGTGGAGCTATGGATTTAGTTGCAAGTGCAGAAAATATTATAGTGGCAATGATGCATACTAATAGAGCTGGAGCATCAAAATTGCTAAAAAAATGCTCTTTGCCATTAACAGGTGTTGGTTGTGTTAAAAAAATAGTAACTAATCTTGCGGTTATAGAAGTAACAGATAAGGGTTTTAAATTATTAGAACGCGCACCAGGAGTTTCTGTAGATGAGATTAAAAAAGCTACAGAAGGTAACTTAATTGTTGAGGGCGAAATACCAGAAATGAATCTTTAATGTAGTAAAAACGCATTAAATGTTAAAATTTTATGCGTTTCGTCGAATAATTATGCTTTTTGGCTGATAAATATGAAAATCTAATATATATTAGCAGTCCCAAACCTATCGAAAATTATATAGCCAAATGTACCATAGCTTAATTGCTTTGTTATGCAAAATGTAAGTTTAAAAGCTTTATAATTTGACTCAAATTTATCATAAACTGCCTACGTTATGAATTCAGATTTATTTCTTTTAAACCAATATAAAAAAGTAAAGAAAACTTTTAAACTTATAGGAAATATAATGTATTTAACTAAAAAAGTATTTATGCTATAATCCTTTGGGTATAGCATTAATTAACTTTTTTGTGTATTCTTTTTTTGGTGAGTTATAAATAATATCAGCATCATCTAATTCTTCAATTTTCCCTTTATTCATAACCAATAATTGGTCACTTATATATTTTACCACGGCAAGGTCGTGAGAGATAAATATATAAGTAAAATTAAATTTCTCTTTCAATTCGTTTAATAAATTTAATACTTGCGCTTGAACAGAGATATCTAAAGCAGAAACAGATTCGTCACAAATTATTAATTTAGGTTGTAATGCAACAGTTCTAGCAATGCCTATTCTTTGTCTTTGTCCTCCAGAAAATTCGTGTGGATATCTGTTAAAATGAGAAGCATCAAGGCCTACGCGTTCTAAAATTTCAATAGCCTTATCTCGTCTTTCATCAGTATTATTATATAAATTATGAACAACCATAGGTTCTATAATAGCCTCTCCTACAGTTAACCTAGGATTTAAAGAAGAATAGGGATCTTGGAAAATTATTTGAATATCTTTTCTTAGCTTTTTAACTTCAGAAGCCGATAAGTTAACAATGTCTTTACTTTTAAACAAAACATGTCCTTTAGTAGGTTTATCTAAAAGTAAAATAGCATTTCCTAATGTAGATTTTCCACAGCCAGATTCTCCTACTAAACCAAGTGTTTCTCCTTCATATAATTTAAAACTAACATTATTAACAGCTTTAAAATTCTCTGCTTTAGAAAACAATCCAGATTTTGAAATATATTCTTTTTCAAGATTAACAACTTCTAATAAAGGCGTCTTACTATATATTTTTTCATGATTTTTAGCTCTTATTTCAGAAGTTATTTCTTCGTTTAATACATTGCTATTCATAACGTCATTAATAGTTGGTAGTCTTTTTAACCTTGTGGTTAAGGATGGTCTAGAGTTTATTAATGCTTTAGTATAGTCGTGTTTTGGATTTTTAAATATAGCTTCAACCGTATTTTGTTCTACAATTTTACCTTTATACATAACTAAAACACGATTTGCAATTTGAGAAATCAACGATAAATCATGAGTTATAAAAATAATACTCATTTTAGTTTCAGTTTGCAATTCTTTTAAAAGAGCTATTATATCATTTTGTACAGTAACATCTAAAGCTGTTGTTGGTTCATCTGCAATTAAAATTTGTGGTTTGCAAGCAATAGCCATAGCTATCATTACACGTTGTTTTTGACCACCAGAAATTTCATGTGGGTAAGAATTATAAACACGGAAAGGATCTGGTAGTTTTACTTTTTCGAATAATAAGAGTGTTTCTGCTTTAATATCTTTTTTAGATAATTTTGTATGCTGAAACAATATTTCTTCAACTTGTTTACCACAAGTCATAGATGGATTTAAAGAGCTCATTGGCTCTTGAAAAATCATGGCTATTTTTTTTCCTCTTATAAACTGAAAAGCTTTTGGTGTTAGTGTGGTTAAATCATTTTCTTCAAAAAGAATATTTCCAGAAGTTATTTTTGAAATTTTTTTAGGAAGCAGCCCTAAAATAGCCAATGAAGATACCGATTTTCCAGAACCAGACTCGCCAACAATGCCTAGTATTTCGTTAGTTTTTAAATAATATGAAATGTTATGAATGATTCTGTTTTCTTTCTTACTAGAAAAAAATGAAACAGATAAATTGTTTATAGAAAGTAAGTGATTCATGTTTAGTAAAAATAGAATTTTTACACGAAAAATTACGGTAAATGCCGTAATCAATTGCAAATGTTAAAAAAATTAACAGTTTTTTAGCGAAAAAACCGAAAATTAAATATGTATTCTATTTTATTTTAATACATTTCTTATCGATTTAATAAAATTTTGATTAATATTTTAAACATTTCACATGAAAAAAACAATTACATTATCAATTATGAGTTTTTTATTTGCGTTTTGTGCTTTTGCACAAGTGGATAGAGAATGTGCTACAATGAAAAATTTGGAGTATAGAAAACAAAATGATCCTCAGCTTGCTCAACGCATGGAAGACATTGAAACGTTTACAAGACAGAAACTACAACAAATGGATAGTAATAGCCAAAATAAAGTAGTAGGAGATATAATAACATTGCCGGTTGTAATACATGTACTGTATAGAAATGCTACCGAGAATATTAGCGTAGCACAAATACAGTCTCAATTAGATGTTTTAAACGAAGATTTTAGAAGAACTAATCCAGATGCAGATAATACATGGTCACAAGCAGCAGACACTCAAATAGAGTTTTGTCTTGCAACTGTAGATCCTAATGGAAATGCTACTACTGGAATTACAAGAAAATCTACAACACGTCGTGATTGGGGAACTAGTGACGACATGAAACGATCTTCTACAGGAGGAATAGATCCTTGGGATACTAGTCAGTATTTAAATATGTGGGTTGTACCACAAATGTTAAGTAATGGTGGTACTATTTTGGGTTATGCTCAATTTCCAGGTGGAAGTGCAGCAACAGATGGTGTTGTAATGGGTTACAACTATTTTGGAAGAGTGGGCGCAGTAAGTGCTCCTTTTGATGGCGGTAGAACAACAACTCACGAAGTAGGTCATTTTTTAAATCTTCGTCATATTTGGGGAGATAGCAACTGTGGAAACGATTTTGTGAGCGATACACCAACTCATCAAACTTCTAATGGAGGTTGTCCTGTTGGTCAAGTTTCTTGTGGTTCTACAGATATGGTTCAAAATTATATGGATTATACTAATGATTCTTGTATGAACTTGTTTACTACAGGACAAAAAAATAGAATGCGTGCAGTATTAGAAGCTGGAGGAGTTAGACGTTCTTTAGCATTATCAGATAAATGTGGAGCAGTAGCACAACCAACGTGTACAGACGGTATACAAAACGGAGATGAAACTGGAGTAGATTGTGGAGGTTCTTGTACTCCATGTCAAACAGGTACACAATATTGTGCATCTCAAGGTAATAGTGTAAACGATGAGTATATTTCAAGAGTGCAAGTAGGAAGTATTAATAAATCTTCTGGAGCACAATTATATTCAGATTTCACAAGTACTTCTACAGATTTAAGTAAAGGTTCAAGTTACACAATTACGGTAACACCAACCTGGACAGGAACAACATATAGCGAAGGTTACGCAGCATGGATAGATTATAACAACGATGGAGATTTTACAGATTCTGGAGAACAAATTTTCTCTCTTGCAGCAACGCAGTCTTCTCCAGTTAGTGGGACATTTACAGTGCCAGCAGGAACTACAAGTGGAGATAAGCGTTTACGTGTATCTATGAAATATAATGGTATACCAACATCTTGCGAAACATTCTCGTATGGAGAGGTAGAGGATTATACTGTAAATATAACATCTGGAGGATCAAATCCACCAACAGGATGTACAGGAGCAATTTCATCTTTCCCATATAGTGAAAGTTTCGAGTCTAATTTTGGATTATGGACTCAAGGATCTGGAGACGATTTTAATTGGACAAGACAATCTGGGTCTACGCCTTCAAGCAATACTGGGCCATCAAGTGCAGCAGCAGGATCTCAATATGTTTATATGGAATCTTCTTCGCCTAACTATTCTACTAAACGAGCTATTTTAGTTTCTCCATGTTTTGATTTAACAGGACAAAACCAAGCAACATTTAGTTTTAAATATCACATGTATGGAGCGTCATCAATGGGAAGCTTAAATGTAGCAATAAGCACAAATAACGGTTCAACTTGGAGTACTATTTGGACTAGATCTGGAAACCAAGGAAATTCTTGGCAAGACGCTAGTATAGATTTATCTTCTTACGAAGGTAATAATGTTAGTTTAAGATTTGATGGAACTACAGGAACAACATGGCAAGGAGACATGGCTATAGATGCTATTGGTTTAAGCAATGGAGCTGCCTCATCTGATAAATGTGCTGGTGTTTCTCCTTATGTTTCAGGTCAATCATACTCGGTTGGAGACCAAGTAACTTATCAAGGCAGTTTATACGAAAGAACTTCATCTGGATGGATTAATTTAGGTGCTTGTGGAACTGCAAGAACAACAGACGAAGGTTTTGTAGAATATTTAGGAGTTAATATTTCAGTCTATCCAAATCCAGTAAAAGGAAACATACTGTTTGTTAAATCTAATATAGAAAACTTACCATTTACTATTGTGAATATGTTAGGTCAACAAGTAGCAAAAGGAACTTCGGCTCAAGGTGTTAATGTTGCAAATCTTGAATCAGGAATGTACATGATTCAGTTTAACGTGAACAATACAACCGAAACAAGAAAGTTTATTAAGCAATAAGTTTAAGACTTGTTATTAAAAATAAAAGCCCAAACGTTAGTTTGGGCTTTTTTAATTTACACTATTTATTTTTTATAAAATCAAGCTATAATATTATTTTGAATAAGCACCAGAAGAATAGGTTAACTCATAACTATGTGTATAAATCTCGAAAACAATTCCAAAAGGATCTTCTACATAGCACATTTTAAATGGCTTATCATTTGGATAATATTCTCTAATTGGCATTCTCTGTTTTCCTCCGTAAGATATTATTTTTTCAATAAGCGACTCAATATTAGGATCTTGTATGCAAAAATGAAAAAGTCCAGTATTAAAAGGATTAAATTCAGGAGCTTCTTTAATTCCGTTTGGAAAAGAAAATAATTCAATTCCAATACCATCTGAAGTTGCTAAATGAGCAATTTCAAATTCTGTCCAATCATCACCAAAAACATCAATACACATTTGGCCAATAGCAGTATCTGTTTCCTTTTTTACTTTTGAAGGCTCCATAATTACATACCAACCCATTACTTCAGAATAGAATTTTACAGCCTCTTCTATATTTGGTACAGTTAAACCAATGTGTGAAAATGATTTTGGATAATTTTTATTTGTTGTCATAATTTATATTTTAGATTACAAAATTAATTTATATTTGCCTTATTAGCAATAACTTACCTAAAAGTACTATAGTTACTTAAACGAGTAAAATAATGATAATCAATAATATAAAGTTTAAAATTTGAATAAAGAAAATAGTTGTCCATTAAATTATACAATGAATTTAATAGGTACAAAATGGAAGCCTTTAATTTTATTTCATTTGTTAGAAGGAAGTTTACGTTCTGGAGTATTACAAAAGAAAATTCCTGGTATTTCAAATAAAATGTTTACACAAACAGTTAGAGATTTAGAAAAAGACGGACTTATTTATAGAAAAGTTTTTCCAGTAGTTCCTCCTAAAGTTGAATATAGTTTGAGTAAAAGAGGTCAATCTCTTGAAGCTATTTTAAGAAGTTTAGATAATTGGGGACTTGAAGATTGTAAAAGGTAATTAAGTTGAGATTATACGTGAATAATTTCATCATCGCTTAAAATACTTTCACCTCGTAATCTTAAAAAAATCTGAGCTACTGCAATGGTATCTTTTTCACAATAGATAATTATACGGTCAATATCTTTGTCTTTATAGTAGGTTTTATATACTTCGCTACCATCAATATCGTCTTTTGGAGATGGTATGCCTAAAACGTTTGTCATTAATTTTAGCGAAGTGTATGTTTTATAGTCTCCAAACTTCCATAATTCTAAAGTATCGAGATGAGGTACTTCCCAAGGTTTTTTTCCAAAGAGATTAAGTTTATATGGTAACTCAATATTATTTATAATCATACGTCTGGCAATGTATGGAAAATCAAACTCCTTACCATTGTGAGCGCACAATAAATGTTTAGCTTGGCTAAAATGAGAAATTATTAAATTTTTAAACTCTTTTAAAAGTGTAGCTTCTTCGCCATAAAAAGAAGTTGTACGAAACAGTCGTGTATCTCCTTGAATTGTAAAATAACCTACCGAAATGCATATAATTTTACCAAACTCTGCCCAAATACCAGCACGGTCGTAAAACTCTTCTGGAGAAAATTCTTCTTTACGTTGGTATCGCGACTTAGCTTCCCATAGCTCTTGCTTGGTTTGGTCTAATTCAGAAAAATTTTCAGTTTCTGGAACTGTTTCAATATCTAAAAATAAAATATTTTCTAAGTTGAGTTTAGAAATCATAGCATACTATACAAAAACAAATGTTTTTAAAATTAGTTTTTATTTTGGTTTAACATCTTATAAGCCTCATCAATATAAAGTGAAATATCTTTTGTATAATGTCCAATACCAGCATCTGGTGATTTTTGGTGTCCTAAACGAACAATGATTATATTATCTTCTGGCTGCACTATAACGTATTGTCCTAAGTGTCCACGCATCATTTTAAAATCTTTTCCATTATGGTTTTTAAGCCACCAACCGTAACCATAAACAGGATCAAATTTTGGTGTTAAAGATTTTGCAACAAAAGCAGAATCTAAAACCTGTTTTCCATTCCATTTTCCATGGTCTTTATATAGTTTACCAAAACGCGCAAAATCTTTAGCATTGCTGGCAATGCAACAATACGCTTTTACTAAATCATGATCATCACTATCTACCTGCCATAATGTTTGGTTTTCGCTACCTAAAGGTTTCCAAAAGCTTTCTTCTAAATATGTGTATAATTTTTTGCCTGTAGCTTTTTCAATTACCATTGCTAACATTTGTGTATCGCCACTAGCGTATTTAAAAGCTTTTCCTGGTTCTTCTACTACTTTTAAACCATTCATAACTTTAGCTAAATCATCATCAAAATAAGCACGTGTTGTAATAGATAATGGAGAGTAATAGGCTTCATCCCAATTAGTACCAGAACTCATTGTAGATAAATCTCCAACCGTCATTTTTGTCGCTAAGCCACCACAAAATTCTGGTAGAAAATCGCAAACAGGTTGGTCTTCACTTTTTATGTAGCCTTCCATTATTGCTTTTCCCATTAGTCCAGATACATAACTTTTTGCCATTGAAAACGAATTAGATTTTGAGTTTTCATTATAACCATCATAATAGTTTTCAAACCAAATACTATCGTTTTTAATAATTACATAAGCTATAGTTCCCCAATCTTTATTGGCTTTATTTAAAGTTTCAGTTTCTGTAGCGGTATTATAATTTTTATGGTTTGGCCAAGGTTGAGGTGTACCAATATCTATGGTGCGGTTATCGAATTTTTTATAGTCGTCTAAAAAGGCTGTTGTGTAACCTCGCATATAAATGGTGCGAACGGCTTTTATTAAATAATCTGTATCTGTAATGTAAAGTATGGCAATAAGTAAGCCAAATAGTACTACAAGTACTTTTAAGAGGTTTTTTAGAAATTTCATTTAGTTAATTTAATTTGAAAATAAGATACTAATAATTTTTTATTGCGCAGTATTTTGTTGTTGTTTTCTTTGTTTTAGTTTTTGTTTATAGTGAGACTTTGTTGCGGCATACATAGTCTTTTCAATTTCAGCAAATACTATGTTGTCTGTATTTTTTAAGGTTAATTTCTTGGTGATATTAACTTCGTTTTTAAGTTTTATTTCGCTTTTTATAGCTTCAATTTCTTCATCTAAAAAAATAAACTCTGCATAAATAGTTTCTTTTGCAGGTCGTTTATATTTTATACTTGCTGCTTTATCCCAAACAACAAAGTCATCACCAAGTATTTGTATAAGTTGTATCATATAAATGGGATCTGTTGCACTTAGCATAGAGCCTCCAAAAATAGAGCCCGCATAATTACGATTTTTCCAACTGGGTTTTAACCTGATTTTTACGTACTGTAAATTATCACTAACCTGGATTAATTTTGCTGTACTTCGTTTATACATTGGAGACCAATTAAAACCATATTTATAAATAGTAGACGTTTTAAAAAAACGTTTTAAAAAGTTGGTTATAATTCTGTACATTAAAATAAACGTTGTTGTTTATAAGGGCTTTCGTGTTCTAATAGCCATTGTTTTCTATGTAAGCCACCAGCGTAACCAGTTAAGCTACTATCGCTACCAATAACACGATGACAAGGAACAATTATCCAAAGTGGATTTTTACCATTGGCATTTGCAACGGCTCTAATGGCTTTTTCGTCTCCTAACTGTCTTGATAATTGTAAGTATGATGTTGTTTTTCCGTAAGGAATAGTTTGTAAAGCAGCCCAAACACGTTCTTGAAAGATGGTTCCTTTTGGATTTAATTTTAAGCTAAATATCTCGCGCTCTCCTTGAAAGTATTCTTTTAATTGAAGTACACAATCCTCTAAAACTTCAGGAATAATATCGGATACTTTTTCGTTTTTATTTAGTACAGAAACCGAAGCAATACCATCTTGATCACCAACAATTTTAGTGATGCCTAAAGGTGAATTGATATAGCAGGTTTCTTGTTCCATTTATTGATTTTCCTCTATGTTTTCTATAATACCCAGCTTTTTGGCTCTTGCCTCCCAGTTTTTTCTGGCTTGATGTTGTAAGTCGCTAACATTATCGCTTTCGTCCATTATTTCTAAACCAAGAAGCGTTTCTATAACATCTTCCATAGTTACCAAACCACTAACAGTTCCATATTCATCTACTACTGAGGCAAGGTGATTTCTACCTTCTACAAGTTTTTCGAATAAGGTTGGAATAGGTGTTTCACGATCTACATGTACAATGTTTCTTTTTAATTCGGAAAGTTTTTTAGAACCATTACCTAAAGCCATTTCTTTAAATATTTCATCTTTTAAAACAAGACCTTTTATATTGTCTTCGGTATCTTGAAAAACAGGAATACGAGAAAATCGCACATTCATATTTTTATTAAAAAAATCTTCAACTGTTGTAGTTTCGTTTTCTATTTTCATAACAGTTCTTGGCGTCATGATATCTTTAACAAGTACTTCTTTAAATGTTAAAAGGTTTTTAATTATTTTACTTTCATTATCAACAAAAACACCTTCTTCATGTGCCATATCTGCCATAACTAAAAAGCCTTCTCTACTTAAAACACTACCATGACCTTTACCACCAATTAGTTTTGTTGTAAGTTGCATAATCCATAATAGTCCAGTCCATTTTAAAGGGAAAATTAAAATATTAAGTGCTTTGGTTGTAAAATTAGCTAAGCTTTTCCAATAGGTTGCACCAATGGTTTTTGGGATAATTTCTGAAGCGACTAAAATTAAAATTGTCATTACTGCCGAAACAATAAACACGCCGTAACCATCACCATTTCCATATAAACCTTCTGCTTCTTTACCTACTAAAATTGCACCAACAGTGTGCGCAATTGTATTTAAGGTAAGTATGGCTATTAAAGGTCTGTCTACATCTTTTTTTAAAGCTTCTAATGCTAAAGCATAGCTTTTGCCTTCCTGTTTTTTAACGTTTATAAATGTTGGTGTTACACTTAGAAGTACAGCTTCTAAAATAGAACATAAAAAAGAGAAAAATATGGAGATAACTCCGTAAAATATTAATAATCCCATGGACTTTTTAAATTAATGTTGTTGCTAATTTACGATATTAATTTTACAACATCCTTAGCAAAATAACTAGCAATTATATCTGCGCCGGCGCGTTTAATAGCTGTAACCTGTTCCATCATTACAGCGTCGTGGTTAAGCCAACCTTTTTCGGCAGCTGCTTTTAGCATAGCATATTCTCCAGAAACTTGATATACTGCAACAGGAACATCGACTTCGTTTTTAATTTCTCGAACAATATCTAAATAGCATAAACCTGGTTTAACCATTACAATATCTGCGCCTTCATCTATATCCATTTCGGTTTCACGAATGGCTTCAAAACGGTTAGCATAATCCATCTGATACGTTTTTTTGTCTTTTGGTATTTCTTGTGCATCTACAGGAGCAGAATCTAACGCATCACGAAATGGGCCATAAAAAGCTGATGCATATTTTGCCGAATAACTCATGATACCGGTGTCTGTAAAACCTTCGTCTTCTAAGGTTTCTCTAATTGCAAGAATTCGCCCATCCATCATATCACTTGGAGCAACAAAATCTGCTCCAGCTTGAGCATGAGATAAGCTCATTTCGGCTAAAACTTCAACGGTGTCATCATTTACAATTTTACCATTTTCAATAATACCATCATGCCCAAAAGATGAATATGGGTCAAGTGCAACATCCGTCATCACCAACATATCTGGACATACGTTTTTAACTGTTTTAATAGCACGTTGCATTAATCCATCTGGATTTAAAGCTTCGGTTCCTTTGTTGTCTTTTAAGTTATCAGGTACTTTTACAAATAGTAAAACCGATTTTAAACCTAGTTTCCAAAGTTCTTTTACTTCAGCTTCTAATAAATCTAAACTATAGCGATAATAATTTGGCATAGAGGCAATTTCTTCTTTTATACCTTTACCTTCAACCACAAAAAGTGGTACTAAAAAATCGTTTGGTGAAATAATAGTTTCTCTAACTAAACTTCTAATAGCTTTATTTGTTCTTAAGCGTCTGTTTCTTCTAATTGGATACATAGTTTTTATTACTTTTATCGAATACAAAGTTAAACATTAAAACCCATTTTTAGAATTGATTGAATCCTTAGATGCTTTAAAATTTATTTTTCCTTGGAGAAGCTACCAGGCAAAACTGCTAAAGCATTTTGAAAGCCATATGGCAGACAATCATTTTCATGTAATTGCTCCTCCAGGCTCTGGAAAAACTATTTTAGGAATTGAGATTTTTAAACGTTTAGGAAAGAAAACATTAGTATTGGCACCAACATTAACCATTAGAAATCAATGGAAAGATAGGTTGCAAACTTTTTTTTCTGAAAACAAAAAATTTAATAGTTTTTCTTTTGATATTAAAGCACCAAGTGACGTTACATTTGCTACCTACCAATCGCTACATGCTTTTTATAAAACATTTGAAGATAAAAAAGATTACTACCAATTTTTTAAAACCTATGAAATTGAAACGCTTGTTTTAGACGAAGCACACCATTTAAAAAATGCTTGGTGGACGTGCTTAATGGATTTAAAAAATAATAGTGATTTCTATATGGTATCGTTAACAGCAACACCGCCTTACGATAGTAGTAGAGCAGAAGTTTCTAAATATTTTACACTTTGTGGCGAGGTAGATGATGAAATTGCTGTGCCAGATTTGGTTAAAGAAGGCGATTTATGCGCGCACCAAGATTATGTTTATTTTTCTAAACCAGAAGCTGTTGAAATAAATTTTATAGTTGAATTTAGACAAAAAATAGCCGATTTTAAAGATCAGCTTTTAAAAGATGACAATTTTATAAACTTTCTACAAAATCACCGATATTATAAAAACCCTAATTGGCATTTAGATGAGTTGTACGCAAATACCGAGTACTTATCATCTATATTTATAACATTAAATGCTTGTGGTTTAACTATAAATGAAAAGAAATTGGAGATTCTTGGTTTCGAAAAAAATGAAGAGATTAAATTTCCAAACCTTGAATTAAACTGGTTAGAAATTTTGTTTCAGAATATATTAGTTGAAGACAGAGAACAATTATACGAGCATGAAGCATATTTAAAAAAGCTAGAAAAGCAACTTAGGCTTTTACATGTTTTCGATAAAAAAAAGGTAGACTTTGTAGGTAAAGATTTAATTTATAAGTCACTAGCTAATAGTCCAAGAAAACTAAAAAGTATTGTAAGTATTATAAATTCTGAAAGCACTTATTTAAAAGAAAATTTACGCTGTGTTATTCTTACAGATTACATTAGAAAAGAATTTTTAACAACTAAAGATATCACTACTATAAATAAAATAGGAGTGATGTCTATTTTCCAATATGTGCGTTGTTATTGTGAAAATAATAAATCGTTAGCAGTGCTTTCTGGAAGCATTGTTATTATTCATAAATCTGTTTTAGAGTGTTTATTTGAAATAGAAAAAAGAGAAGATTTTTTAATAAAACCTTTAGAGGTCGATAATTCTTTTGTGCAAATTACACCAAATACAAATGCTAAAAAATCGATAGTTAGTAGTATTACTAAATTATTTGAAGAAGGTACAATTAAAGTACTCGTAGGAACAAAATCTTTATTGGGTGAAGGTTGGGATGCGCCTTCTATAAACAGTTTAATTTTGGCATCTTTTGTTGGCTCGTTTGTATCGTCTAATCAAATGCGAGGTAGAGCAATTAGAACAAATGCTAATATGCCAAATAAAACAGGAAATATATGGCATTTGGCAAGCATAGATCCCACACAAACTGATGGAGGAAGAGAGGTTGAAATATTAAAACGCCGTTTTGAAGCCTTTGTTGGTGTTACAGAAAACGATATTCCGTTTATTTCTAATGGCTTTGAACGTTTATATTTTCTAGAGAATATTCTACCAGAACAGATTGATGGATTAAATAAGCATACTCTAAATCAAGCAAAGCAAAGAAATAATGTTATTGCTAAATGGGAAACCAGTATTGGAAGCGGCACAAAATTAACAAGACAGTTAAAATTATTTCATTTTGGTAAAATGCCTTTTAAAAAGCAAAAACAGATATATTATTTTGATGCATTACGCTTTTTTATAGCAGAAATTATTATTGCATTTATGTTATTTTATGTAGAATTTGTGGTTTATAGTTTTAAACTTATTTTACAAAAAGGTGCTCTTTATTTTATTTATTCTCTACTAGTAGCTCTTTTTTTAACCTTTGGCTATAAGTTTTACAAAGCATTTAAGTTGTATTTACGTTATGGTTTTCTATATAAAAAAATTAGCAAAATGGGACAGACGGTTTTAGATACTTTAAACGATTTAAAACTTCTTAACACTAATATTAATAATGTTTATGTAACCTCTCAGATTTATGGCAGAGGCGATGTTGTTTGTAATTTAGTAGGAGCAAATGCTTTAGAAAATTCTATTTTTAATAAAGCACTTACTCAGCTATTAGAACCTATAAATTCTCCACGCTATTTAATTGTGAAAACAAATTTATTTAGAAAAAAATTAGATGTAGAAAGTTTTTATTCTGTTCCAGATGTTTTTGGAGATAAAAAAGAAAATGCATTATTATTTCAAAAAAACTGGAGAAAATATCTAGGTCGAAATAAGCTAATTTACACGAGACGATTTGATGGTAGAAAACTCTTATTAAAAGCAAGATTGTATAATGTTTATAATGCTTTTACTAAGAAAACTAAAGAGGTTTTAGTTTGGAAGTAGCTTTAAGCAAAACCTAAGTAATACCATTGTTCATCTTCTTTTACAAAAGCAGATTTTTCATGTATAACATCTACTTTTCCATTTTCGTAAAAATAAGCATTAAAGGTAACGGTACCTTTGTTGTGGCTTTTTAAACCTGTTGTTGTATCTAGAATTTCTAATTTAATCCATTGCACAGATTTTGCCCATTTTACAATGGCTTTCTTTTCTTTTATAGGTCTTGTAGATTTATGGTGCGTTTGCATTAAATAATCGCCATTTGCTAATACAAAAGCACTGTAACGAGACCGCATTAATTGTTCGGCAGTTTCGGTTTTTCCATTATTTAAATGAAATACTTCGCAGCAAGTTTTATAGCTTTTATTATTTCCGCAGTAGCAATTCATATTACACCCAATCTACAGGATTTTTTAATACTTTAATTAGTTTTTCTTCTTCGCTACCAGGTTCTGGATTATGGTCGTAAACCCATTGAACGTGCGGAGGCAAACTCATTAAAATACTTTCTATTCTACCATTTGTTTTTAAACCGAAAAGGGTGCCTTTATCGTGTACCAAATTAAATTCTACATAGCGACCACGACGAATTTCTTGCCAATCGCGTTGTGCTTTGGTGTATGGTAAATCTTTTCTTTTTTCCATTATAGGAAGATATGCCGAAATGAAACTATTACCAACTTCTGTTACAAAATCGTACCAGTTTTTCATGTTTATTTCTTCAGTAGCTTTACAATAATCGAAAAATAAACCACCAACACCTCGACCTTCGTTTCTATGAGTATTATAAAAATACTCGTCGCAACGTGCTTTATATTTAGGGTAGAATTCTGGATTGTGTTTGTTGCATGCTGTTTTACAGGTTTGGTGAAAGTGTTTCGCATCTTCTTCAAACAGATAGTAAGGTGTTAAATCTTGACCGCCACCAAACCATTGGTCTACAATATTACCGTCTTGATCATACATTTCAAAATAGCGCCAATTTGCATGAACGGTTGGAACCATTGGGTTTTTTGGGTGAATAACTAGACTTAATCCGCAGGCAAAAAAATCGGCATCTTCTACACCAAAATATTTTTGCATAGAGTCTGGCAGTTTACCATGTACACCAGAAATATTTACACCACCTTTTTCTATAACATTACCGTTTTCTATAACTCGTGTTCTTCCTCCACCACCTTCAGGACGTTTCCAAATATCTTCTTGAAATTTGGCTTTACCGTCTATGGTTTCAAAAGCGGCAGTAATAGTGTCTTGTAATTCGTGTATGTAGTTAAAGAATTTATCTTTCATATCTATATTTTATATAATTCAAATAACTCCATGTCTAAAGGTGTTTCACCTATAGGAGTGTATTCTTTTGGTAATGTTTTTTGCCAAGTAAATCCGTTGTTTAAAGCTACTTTAATACTAGATTTATTGTCTTTATAAGCTATTATTTGAAGCGTTTCAAGGCCTAAATTGTTAAATGCATGGTTTGATAAATATCCTATGGCTTTAGAGGTTAAACCTTGTCCTTCAAAATTATAATCTATACAGTAAGCAAATTCGCCTTGTTTTTTTATCCAATTTAGCTCTTTAATGTAAATAATTGCTGCGAGCTTTCTGGTTTCGGCATGTTTTAGCGTAAATAAAAATTCCTCTTTTTTATTAAACTGTTTTACTTTGGTTTCTACAAATAATTGCGATAGTGTAGGATTTAAGTTTTGCTCTAAAGTTTTTGGAAAATAACGTTTAAAACGATCTTGATTTGTAACCATAAAATCACAAATTTTCCAAGCATCACCTTCGTGAATTGGACTTATTTCGAAACCATTAAATGCTTGAATCATATTATGCGTTATCTGCTTTTATAAGTTCGTTTTCATTTCGAATACGTTCTACTGTTTGCGTAGTTGCTGCAATAACTGAAAGTGGTAAAACTATTATAATTCCAATAAAAGGGATTAATAGAAACAACATAAATACTATGCCGTTTCCTATGGCAAAGCCTCTGTTTTTTCTTACAAATGCAATACTTTCGTTGTATTTAAAATGACGCTCTAGTGTGTAATCTATATTCCCAAAACCGGCATAAAAAGCTTGAACTAAGAATATTAAAATGGTAGAAACAAAGCCAATTACAGGAATAAAACTTATTAAAATTAAAGGAATTGTAAATAGGATTTCTTTAAGTAGATTACGAACGTTAATACGAATACCTCTCCATAATTGTTCTTTAAACGATGTTATTCTATGTTCATGCTTGTGTTTGCCTGTAAGATGCGTTTCAATTTTTTCTGAAACCGGACTCATAAATGGCGCAGAAAGCGCCATTACAATATGTTTATAAAGTATAAAACCTAAAATAATTATTATTGCAGCTCCAAGAAAGCTTGAAATAGAAGTAAAGGTTTCTATCCCTTTTTCCCAAGGCCATATTTTGGCTATAAATCTCCCAATATTGTCAGACAAACTATATGCTGTAAGACCTATAATTGTTGCTGTAATAATACTAATGATAACAGGAACTAAAAAAAACTTCCAAAGTTTTAATTTTGAAATTAACGAGAAAGCTCCAGTGTATGCTTTAATACCTTTAATTATATTTTTAATCATTTTTGGTTTTAAGTTGAATAACTTAGTAGACGAAAATTTGCCTTACCTGTTACAAATTGAACAACCAAAATAAGCATTTATATGTTATGCTTTATACTCTTTTACAGCATCAATAAACGCTTTAGCATTTTCTAATGGAATGTTTGGTAAAATACCATGACCAAGGTTTACTATGTATTTATCTTTACCAAAATCATTAATCATTTGGTGTACTTGTTTTTTTATTTCTGCTGGAGGCGAAAATAAACGTGTAGGATCAAAATTACCTTGTAAAGTAATGTTTCCTCCGGTTAAATAACGTGCGTTATGTGCAGAACACGTCCAGTCTACACCTAAAGCAGATGCTCCAGATTTTGCCATTTCACCAAGTGCGAACCAACAACCTTTACCAAAAGCAATTACTGGTGTTTCGTCTTTTAAGGCATCGATAATTTGTTGTATATATTTCCAAGAGAATTCTTGATAATCTACTGGCGATAACATGCCTCCCCAAGAATCGAATACTTGTACAGCGTTAACTCCTGCTTTTACTTTTTCTTTTAAGTAAGCAATAGTTGTATCTGTTATTTTTTGAAGTAATTGGTGTGCTGCTACTGGATTTGTAAAACAAAACTCTTTTGCTTTATCAAAGTTTTTGCTGCCTTGACCTTGTACGCAATAACATAAAATTGTCCATGGTGAACCTGCAAAACCAATTAACGGAATCTCGTTGTTTAGTTTTTCTTTAGTCATTTTAATAGCATCGTAAACGTAGCTTAAGCTTTCTTTTACGTCTGGTACAATTACATTGTCAACATCTTTTTGAGTACGAACAGGATTTGGTAAATAAGGTCCAAAATTAGGTTTCATTTGTACTTCAATATTCATTGCTTGTGGTATTACTAAAATATCACAAAATAATATTGCAGCATCCATACCATATCTACGTATTGGTTGTACGGTAATTTCGCTTGCTAATTCTGGTGTTTGGCAACGTGTAAAGAAATCGTATTTAGCTTTAATTTCCATAAATTCTGGAAGATAACGACCTGCTTGACGCATCATCCAAACTGGTGGACGTTCTACTGTTTCTCCTTTTAATGCTCTTAAAAATAAATCGTTTTTAATCATACTTCTGTCATTCCTGAGAATTCAGGAATATTTTTAATGGTATTATTTCTTTTAAACCTAATTTAGGTTTTTTTGCAGAGAGTAAGGGATTCGAACCCTTGGTACCTTTGCAAGTACACTACCTTTCCAAGGTAGCACAATCGGCCACTCTGTCAACTCTCTATTAAATTCTATATATAATATTCGTTTACCAACTCAATAACACTTTCTACGGTTGGAACTTTTGCTACTCTAACGTCTTTAAAGTAAAGCTTCGCTTCTTTTGCTGTAGAGTCTCCAATACAAAAAGCAATCATGTTATCTTTTACTGTGTTTTCTTGTTTAAAACTTTTTATTGTAGATGGACTGTAAAACATTACACCTTCTACAGAATCGCTAATTTTAACACTGTCTAATTTTGTTTGGTAAGCTTCAATTTCTTTTACATTAATATTGTTTTCATTAAGTATGTTTGGTAAATCGTCTAACCTTAAATCGCTACAGAAATATGTAGCTTCTGTACCATCCATAAACTCAACTAAATATTCTGCTAATTTTTTAGCATTATTCTCACTATGTTTTACCTTACCAATTCTTTTTTCTACCATGCGTTTTGTTCTACGTCCAACACAGTAAATGTTTTTAAATTGTAATTCTATAGGAGAAAAGTTAGTAAGTAGTGCCTCAACAGCATTTTTACTTGTAATTATTACATTTTCTATTTCGTTTTTTAATAGTCTTGGAGCTATTCTGTTTAAACTTATTTTTACAAAATCACTGCTGTCTGAATTTACTTTTTCGTTAAACAACAAGCGTTGATCTTCTGTAAATGATTTTGTAGAATAAACATTTATTGGTTTGGTAGATTGTTTAATGTTATCCATTAAACGTTTTCCGCCTTTTTCTATAACATAATCTGCACACCATTGTGCCATGTCGCTATGCTGCCCTAATGGCTTAACACGTTGAACGCTTATTTTTTTAGTTCCGTTTGGGCTTAATAAAACACCTTCAAAATTAACTTCTTCGTCTTTTATGTAGCATAAAGCGCCAATAGGAGCTGTGCAACCACCTTCTAATCGGTTTAAAAATTCACGTTCTATTTGTACGCAAATTTGTGTTTCTTCATGATTAATTTCTGCTAAAATAGCTCTTGTTTCTTCATCTTCTTCAAGAGCAACAGTCATTATAGCGCCTTGTCCTGGAGCAGGAACCATCCATTCTAAATTGTCTGAATTTTCAGGACGAACATTTAAACGGCCAAGTCCAGCTGCTGCAAAAATGGCTCCATTCCAATGTTTTGTTTCTTCTAATTTCTGTAAGCGAGTTGCTACATTTCCACGAATATCTTCGATAGTATGTGTAGGGTAGCGGTTTAACCATTGTGCTTTTCGGCGTAAACTACTTGTTGCTAATACTGCATTTTTTGCACCTAAAAACTCTTCGGTACCTTTAAATACTAAAGTGTCTCGAACGTTTCCACGTTTCATAACTGCAGCTTGTACAATTCCTTTTGGTAAAACGGTTGGTACATCTTTTAAAGAATGTACAGCAATGTCTATATCTCCATTAAGCATGGCAATATCTAAAGTTCTGGTAAAAATTCCAGTAATACCAAGCTCGTATAATGGTTTGTCTAAAACAATATCACCTGTAGATTTTATTGGAACAATTACTGCTTTATGTCCTAAATGTTCTAATTGTTGTTTTACAGCGTTGGCTTGATATAGCGCTAACTCACTATCGCGAGTTCCAATTCTTATAATTTTAGACATTTTTTATAGGTTCTAACTGAAATACTTTTTGAATAAGTTCCAGGCTATCGTTTGTGGATATGGCTTCGTCTTTTAAATGATGAGCGAAGTGATTTGTTATTTTTTGAATTAACTTATTGCTAATTAATTCGGCTTGTTCTTCGTTAAAATCTGCAATTTTTTTGCGTTGTGTATCTAATTCAGATTTTTTAAAATCGTGTAGCTTTACTTTTAAAGCTTTAATTGTAGGTGCAAATTTTCTTGTTTCAAGCCAATTGTTGAATTCTAATTTTACTTCTTCAATAATACTTTCTGCTAAAGGAATGTGTTGCTTTCTGTTAGCTAAAGTTTCATCGGTAATTTGCGATAAGTCATCTAAATGTATAAGTTTAACGTTATCTAATTCTTGAACGTTATTATTTACATTTTTAGGAATTGATAAATCTAAAATTAATAAGTCTTTTTTAGACTGAATAATATGTTTATCTATTGTTGGATTTTGAGCTCCTGTTGCAACAATTAATATATCTGAAGCATTGATTTCTTCTTGAAGATTTGCATAATCTTTAACAACTAAGTTAAATTTACCGGCAACAGCTTCTGCTTTATCTTTGGTTCTATTTATTAGTGTAATTTGCTCGTTTTTAGTATGTTTTACTAAATTTTCGCAGGTGTTTCTTCCTATTTTTCCAGTTCCAAATAATAAAATGTTTTTATTTGAAACGTTTTCAACATGTTTCATTATATATTGAACCGATGCAAATGATACAGATGTTGCACCAGAAGAAATATCGGTTTCATTTTTTATACGCTTACTAGCTTGAATAACAGAGTTTACTAAACGCTCAATAAAATGATTTAATAATTTATGTTTTCTAGATATTCTTGCAGCTGTTTTTAATTGACTTATAATCTCGAAGTCGCCTAAAATCTGGCTATCTAGCCCGGATCCAACACGAAACATATGAGAAATAGCATCTTTATTTTTATAAACATATGCTACTTTTTGAAACTCTTCTACAGTTCCTTTTGTGTTTTCACAAAGTAATTGAATAAGTTGAAAAGGATGTTCTGCAAAACCAAATATTTCGGTTCTATTGCAAGTAGAAGTTACTATTAGGCTTTCAATACCATTATTTTTTGCTTGATTAAGCAAATTAATTTTAGCGTCATCACTTAAACTAAAATGACCACGAATTTCGGCATCAGCTTTTTTGTAGCTTAAGCCAATGGCGTAAAATGTAGAACCTTTTGAAATGTGATATTGCTTCATAATGTAACGACAGCAAAAATAATATCTCAATAGGTGATAAAACAACGCTAAAAGAACTAATAGTGTCGCTAGTGGTTTTTTGTCGTTGTTTTTAATGATAAATCTTGAAAAGTGCTATATTTGCTATAATTACGAGCGTTATTTGTTTTGTAGTTTAGAACAAATCTAAATAGAGTTATAATATATATGGAAAATAAAAATAGTAAAAGTATCGCTAAAGGTTTTTTTGTAGAAACACGTGCCGATGATGGTGTTTTTATTTTAACACATCAAAATGATACACAGGAAGTTAAAATAATAGAGCGTGAAATAGATAGTAGTTTTATACAGTTTCATTTTTGCTTAAAAGGAGAGAGTCTATTTTTATTTAATAATGGAAATTACACCTTAAATGTTGCAGAGGAGACTTCTCTTTTACTTTATAATCCTGAGCGTGATTTACCAATTCATTTAGAAGTAAAACCAAATTCTTGGTTGGTATCGGTTATTATTTCTATTAAAAAATTTCATGGTTTATTTTCTCAAGAAGCAGACTATATTACATTTTTAAGTAAGGATAATCGCGACAAAAAGTATTATAAAGATGGTAAAATTTCTCCATCTATGGCAATAGCGTTAAACCAATTGGTTAATTATAATTTAAATGCTTCAATTAAAAACATTTATTTTAAAGCCAAAGCTTATGAAATATTGAGCTTATATTTTAATAGAAGTGAAGATGCAGATATTGAACAGTGTCCTTTTCTTGTAGATGAAGCTAATGTTTTAAAAATTAGAAAAGCAAAAGATATTGTTATTTCTAGAATGGCAGAGCCGCCAAGTTTACAAGAGTTGGCAGACGAAATAGGTTTAACACTTAAAAAACTAAAGGAAGGCTTTAAGCAAATTTATGGTGATAGTGTTTTTAGTTTTTTGTTAGATTATAAAATGGAGGTAGCTAGAAAACTACTAGAATCTGGAACACATAATGTTAACGAGGTTGGTTTGCGTGTTGGCTATAGTACGTCGAGCCATTTTATTGCTGCTTTTAAGAAAAAATATGGAACAACGCCTAAAAAATATGTGCAGTCTGTTGGCTAGATTTATTGAGTGTTTTAAACTAATTATAAATTGAATTAATTCTTTTTCTATTTTTATATTTTACTAATTTTAGAACGTTTTCAATAACTTCTTCTTCTTTTTCATTTTCACTAATATAAGTTCCATTGTAATTAGATTGAAAATAAACTTCTGTGGCTAGTTCGTTTTCTTTTTTTGTTTCTAAAAAAGCAACGTAATACATTTTTTTAGAGTCTCCATATTCACTTTTAGAGTCGAGCTTAAAGAAATAAATTGTTCCTTTTTTTCCTTTATCTGTTTCAAAACCTTTTTGTGTTACAAAAGAAATAAAGTCTATTCCGGTTTCAATATTTACATTGCTAAATAGGTAAGATTTTGCATATTTAAGCTGCGAAATTTCTTTAGTTAAATAAGGTTTTTTTAAGCTTAGCGCATACAACTTATCGACTAACAAGGCTTGATTTTTATACTCGTCTAAAGTTTTGTTTTTAAGTTTTGCAGGAATAGGCTCTTTTGCTTTTTCTAATAATGCGTAGTATGTTGTTAAGGCTTCTGCATTTTCACTGTCTAGTAGTTTTTGGAAAAAGCTTTCTGCGGCAGATTCTTTTCTAAAAGGGAAAATTAATTTAACATAACTATATAATGCACTTTTTCTAGATTGGTAGCCGGATTTTTCGCTTAAACTGCGTTTTATTTCCATTTTACCATCATTAATAATAGTTTTTTTGTACTTTTTATAATCTTTAGTTTTTATTAAACTGCTATCTTTTAATTTGGCTAAAATATTATAAATAGGTTCTTTGTATTCTTGAATACTTGTGTATTCTAAAAGTTCTGGAAATAATTCTTTTTTAAGTTCTAGAGAGTCTTTATACGTATAAAAAAGTGACTGTACTGCGTATTTTTCTAATGGTAGATCCTTTTGCATTAAGTTTAGTACTTCTTTATAATATTTTTTATTTTTTTTGTTTAAAAGCGCTTTTAAAATGGTTGATTGAATTTTTGGATTAGAATATGAGTTAACATAAAGCGTCTTTAAAAAAGGTAAAGATTTTGCAGCGTCTAACTCTATTAATTCACTTATAAAATTAATTTTTATGTCTTCTTTATTCTCTGGAAAATCGAAATTTTTAACTAATTCAATAATAGTATTTGTATGAGATTTATTGAATTTTAATAAGTGATAAGTATCTATCACTAAGCTATCATCTTCTTTTAGTGCATTAAAAAAACGTTGGGTTTTATCTTTAAAAATAGTTTCTCCCATAATAGTATCTATGGGTTTAAACGTCTTGTAAAAATTGGTAATAAAAGCAGATGGTTTATCTATTGAATCGTTTAAAGATTTAATAGTAAATAATACGCCTTTTTTTACAATGTGTTTTACGCGTATTGCTTTTGCACTTAGAGAATCGGTTAAGGTATAACTATAAGTATATGTGTTGTTTTTTTGTGTTTTCTTTTTGTTATTTATTTGAAGTACTTTATTATCCTCATTTTTAAATTTAGGTAGTCTAGAATCTTCTATTTCTTGCCATAAACTATCAATGTTGTTATACATTTCAAGATCGTGAAACTTAGTTCTAATTACCGATATTTGTTCGTTAGCTTTAGAGTAGTAAGTAGCTTGTTTTGTGTTTTCTTCGTAATCCTTTTTGTTATTATTTTTATAACGATTATATCTAGGAATTACTGGTTTTGTATTTGTTAATACAGTAAAATACAGCGAAGTATCTGTAATAGTTTTAAAACCATTATAGTTTGTGTTTTTAAACTTAAAAGATTTAAAAAAAGCATCTGCTTTTGCTTTTTCATTTCCTGAATAACCTAAAAGATAATAACTACCATCTTTTACAATAGTTTTAAGATGAATTTTTCTGTTTGAAACCGAATCAAAAGCACCAATAGCTTCGTAGCTTTTGTAGGTTTCATTATTAAACTCGCCAAATATGTTGTTTTTGATTTTTAAATCTTTAAAAAAATTTTCTGTTATGTATTTAGCTTCAAAAGCGTCTTCTTCAATGTAATAGGTATCTTGATTTACAGCTTCTTTTATAAAATAAAAATCGTCACCCATATTGGCTTGAATTAGCTTATCTCCAGCATTATTAAGGTTGTCTTGTGTGTTAAATTTAGGCAAACGCACTTCGTATTTACCAAAAGGAGATTTAAAATTTTCTAATTTATTAGAAGGTTTTTTAAATTTTATAGATTCAAAAAGTTCTTTTTCATAATCTAAAACATAGTTTTTAGGTCCTCCAAATTTTATAACAATAATTTCTAAAGGTGTTTTATAGATATGATATTTTTGATAGTCGTTTTTCTTGGTTTTATTTAAAATACTTAAACCAGGAAAAGGAGTTGTTATTTTTTCTTTTGAAACTATATCACCAGGAATGTCTTCAAATAAAAAATTTTCTAATCGCTCTAAAGTAATTTTCTCTTCGACTGGTAAATAATCAAATATATTAAACCTGCTAACAGTTAAAAAAGCACCATTAGTCATGTCTGGAGAAATTGAAAATTTTTGACCGTTGTAAAAATATTCTTTTAAATCACTAAAACTTTTCATGGTTATAAAACCATCTGCGGTAGCATATTCTTTTAAAACAGGAGGAACTATTAAATTTTCTAATTTTTGTTTTTTTATTTGTCCGTTTTTAGTTTGTGTGCTAAGTAATGCTTTTACGATATAACCTCTATCTTGTAGCAATTTTAACATCCCGCGTTCTCCAGGTAAATGTGCAGCGCCAACACCGGCAAAAATTGATTTTTCTTGCATAACACTATCTAAAACTTTAACCATATTGTCGTTTCGAGTGTAAAGCATATTTTCTCTAAAATACTGTGTGTTTGAAGCCTCTCCAATAGAGTCTAAAAGTGCTAAATTACGTTCGCGATAAGTGTTTTCTTGTAATAAATAAGGAGGCTCTTTTTTATAAATTTCGGTTAGCCATGGATCTATTTTTTTCTTGTAAGCATTTGTGCGTGCCTTGCTGGTTAAAAACTCTGCTTCATCTAAGTCTTCAAGACTTATAATTGGCTTATTTTTCTTTTTACCTGCTTGATAAATAAACATATCGAGGTAGGTTTCTTCTTCAAAATTATCTGTATTCGAGTTTTTTCGGTACAAATAACCATTTAACATACGGTTATCTTGACGAATCGCACTTCTTATTAATAGTTCGTTTGGTTGCTTTAAACTAAATTTAGAGGAGTAAAAACCTTCTTTATAGTTGGTGTTTATATTTTGAGGAGCTAAAATAGCAGAATCATAACTGTAGTCTAACCAAGTAGAAGGATCGCTCTCAAGAGCAATAGCATCGCTTTTTGCTAATGCTTCAAAAAAAACATCGTCTAATCTAAATGCTACTTTTTTGCTAACATGCATGGTGCCGTATATATAAGATGGTTTTTGTAAACCATTACCCGATATTTCCCAAAGTAAACTTTGTTCTTGTGTTTGAGAGAAGCATACAAAACCTATAAATAGGAAAAGTGTTTTTAGCGTTTTTTGCATGTATTTAATATTAAGCGAATATAAATATATTTAATTCGTAGTAACTAACGATAAATTATAGGATTTTAACGTGTTTATAACATAAGCAACGATTTAATATATGGTTTAATATATTATTGTGTTGTATTTTTGCATAAACAATAAAAAAGATTTCTTTTTTCTTAAAAAATTATATGAAAGGAGCATTACTTGTAAATTTAGGATCACCAGATAGTCCAGAACCTAAAGATGTAAAAAAATATCTTGGCGAATTTTTAATGGACGAACGTGTAATAGATATTCCATTAGTAGCTAGAACAGCATTAGTAAAAGGAATTATTTTAAATACAAGACCAAAAGCATCTGCGGCGGCTTACAAGAAAATTTGGTGGGACGAAGGTTCTCCATTAATTGTATTGTCTGAAAGATTAAAAGACAAAGTTCAAGAAGAAACTAGTTTGCCAGTAGCTTTAGCAATGCGTTATGGAAGTATGACCATTAAAAAAGGATTACAAGAATTAGTAGATAAAGGTTGTGACGAGGTATTTTTAATTCCCTTATATCCTCAATTTGCTATGGCAACAACAGAGACTATTTTGGTTTTAGCCGAAGAATTACGCGAAGAATTTTTTCCAAATTTAAAAATAGACTCTTTACCACCATTTTATAACAATCCAGACTATATTTCTATTTTAGCAAACAGCATAAAAAACGAGTTAAAAGGTAAAGATTATGAGTATTTATTGTTTTCTTACCACGGTGTTCCAGAACGCCATATTAAAAAGAGTGATGTAACACAATCGCACTGTAAAATAGATGGGTCTTGTTGTGCAACACCAAGTAAAGCTCACGAGTTTTGTTATCGTCATCAATGTTTAGAAGTAACACGTTTGGTGGCAGAATATTTAGAACTAAAACCAGATACATATTCAACATCATTTCAATCGCGTTTAGGATTCGATCCATGGTTACAACCATACACAGACAGAACTATTGAGCGTTTAGGAAAAAAAGGAATAAAAACAATGGCGATTGCAACACCAGCATTTGTAAGTGATTGTTTAGAAACTTTAGAGGAAATTGCTATGGAAGGCGAAGAAATTTTTCATGAAATGGGTGGTAAAGAATTTACAACAATTCCATGCTTAAATACTAATAAAGATTGGGTAACCTTTTTAGCAAATAAAATAAATAATTGGTCTAAAAATGGTGTTGAAGCATAATTAATGGAAGATTACTATAATTACATAAAAGCGCTACATCTTATTTTTATAATAACATGGTTTGCTGGATTGTTTTATATTCCAAGATTATTTGTTTATCAAATAGAAGCTTCCCATAAACCATCTCCAGAAAAGGAAATTTTAGGTAAGCAATTAGCATTAATGGCAAAGCGATTATGGACTATTATTACATGGCCATCAGCTATTTTAGCTTTTTGTTTTGGGCTAACTTTATTTTATTTAAATCCATATTTAATATATCAAGATTGGATGCAAGTAAAACTAGGTTTTGTAGTTTTACTAATTATATACCATTTACAAACACATGTTTTTTTTAAGCAATTACAAAAAGGTATAGTAAAAAAAACATCTAATTTTATGCGTTTGTGGAATGAAGGAGCCACATTTATTTTATTTGCAGTAATTTTTTTGGTGCTTTTAAAAAGTGCTTTTAATTGGATTTTTGGAGTAATAGGTATTTTTATTTTAGGCATTTTGTTAATGCTAGGTTTTAAATTATATAAGTCTATTCGAAAAAAAAATCCTGAAGCCTAGTAAACAAAAAATAGTATTGCTTTTCAAATTTATATACAACAACTTTGGTTTGATTATTGTTATATTTATTGAAATTTAATTTTATGAGGTTTTCATTCTTTCTAGCAGTAATATCTTTTACATTTAGTGGTATAAATGCTCAAAATATAAGCTTGCCTTCAAATTTTAAGCAAGGAAAATGTTATGAGCGTTGTTTCTATTATGATAAGCCTGTGGAATGGAAAGAAGTAGAATGTAACAAATCTGAAAAAAATAAATTACCAGGAACTAATGTTTTTACTGTAAAGAAAACGGGTAAAGAACAAGAAAAATTTATTTCGTACCAAAAACAACTTATAAACCTGGGTTACAATCTAGATGCAAACGGCTATTTAGATGAAAAAACAATAAAAGCACACCATAAATACCTGAAATATCAAGCCAAACAAGCTAAAAAGGCTAAACGTAGAAACAGAAAAAACATATGAAATTAAAAAAACTGTCTTTACGAACTAGAATTTTTATAGCAATGATTTTGCTGGTATTGTTATCTTCTATTTTAATAGCAGTAGTTGTAATATATCAATATAACGAAGAAACTCAAGACTATCACAGAGAACGTTTAATTAGAAAAGAAAAAGCTATTATAACAAGCTTAGACTATGTAATAAAACAAACCTCTTTTGAAGTTATAACGGAAAAAGTACCTGTAATATTTAAATCTAAAATATACGAGGTTGCCGAGGTACATAATATTCAAATTAATCTTTACGATTTAGAAGGTTCTTTATTAATATCTTCTAAAAGTGATTTAAAACCAGAACAAACAACTAAATGTATTAATGCAGAAGTATTAAATAGGTTGTTAAATACAGCAGAGCATCGTGTAGTAGTAAAAAGAGAAGACGAAGATGCTACATACAGATCTTCTTATAACTATATAACAGACGCTAAATTTAAACCTTTAGCAATTTTAAACTTACCTTATTTAGAAAAAGACGATTTTCTTGCTAAAGAGCTAAACGAATTTTTAAGACGTTTAGCCTACACTTTTATTTTAGTAATGTTGGCTGCTATCTCATTGGCGTTTTTCTTATCAAAATATATAACAAAATCACTTAAAACTATAAGTGAAAAAATGAGAGCTACAAAGCTAGAAAAACGAAACTCTAAAATAGATGTAACAGATAATAGCGAAGAAATTTCTGCACTAGTAAACTCTTATAATAATATGATTGATGAGTTAGAAGAAAGTGCTGTGCAATTAGCAACTAGCGAGCGAGAGCAAGCATGGAGGGAAATGGCAAAGCAAGTGGCGCACGAGATAAAAAATCCATTAACACCAATGCGATTAACAGTACAAAGCTTTCAACGAAAATTCGATCCAAACGATGAAAATATTCATCAAAAAGTAGATGAATACTCTAAAACTTTAATTCAGCAAATAGACACAATGAGTTCTATTGCAGGCGCTTTTTCTAATTTTGCAAAAATGCCGGCACAAAAAAACGAAACACTTAATGTTGTTGAAATAGTAGATTTAACACTCGATATTTTCAATGAAAACTACATTACATTTCAATCTGATAAAAAAGAAATTATAGCTAAGTTTGATAGAACCCAATTAATAAGAGTGGTTACAAACCTAATTAAAAATGGTATTCAAGCAATTCCTGAAGATAGGCAGCCTCAAATAATTGTTAACGTTTCCGATGATAATGAAAATATAAAAATAACAGTATCAGATAATGGAATTGGCGTTTCCGAAGAAAATAAATTAAAAATTTTCGAACCTAAATTTACCACAAAGTCTAGTGGAATGGGATTAGGTTTAGGAATGGTTAAAAATATTGTGGAAACTTATAATGGAACTATTACTTTTGTATCTATTAAGGATCAAGGCACAACATTTACCGTAATTTTTCCTAAAAAATAAACCTTTAGTTAAATAAGAGTTTTAAAACTCACAAAATATTAAGTATCAGTTATAAAGCTGAGTAATTAAAAGAAATAAACATATTTATTATGAATTACGAAAACATTATATCAACATCTCAAAACGCTATTACTACAATTACAATTAATAGACCTTCAAAATTAAACGCACTAAATAAGGCGACAATTGAAGAACTTCATGATGCGTTTAAAACTGCAAATAACGATGCTTCTGTAAAAGTGATAATAATTACGGGAGTTGGAGAAAAGGCTTTTGTAGCTGGAGCAGATATAAGTGAATTTGCAAATTTTAACGTAGAAAATGGAGGAAAATTAGCGGCAAAAGGTCAAGAGTTGTTATTCGATTTTGTACAAAATTTAAGCACACCGGTTATTGCAGCTGTAAATGGTTTTGCACTTGGAGGTGGATTAGAATTGGCAATGGCAGCACATTTTAGAATAGCAAGTGATAATGCAAAAATGGGTTTACCAGAAGTTTCTTTAGGTGTAATACCTGGTTATGGAGGAACACAACGTTTGCCACAATTAATTGGTAAGGGTCGTGCTATGGAAATGATAATGACAGCAGGTATGATTGATGCTAATACAGCTAAGGATTATGGTTTAGTAAACCATGTTGTATCTCAAGAAGAATTAATACCTCTAGCCGAAAAAATAGCAAGTAAAATTATGAGAAATTCTTCTGTAGCCATTAGTAAAGCTATAACTGCTGTAAATGCTAATTATGTAGATGGTATAAATGGTTATAAAACAGAAATAGAACAATTTGGAAATTGTTTTGGAACCGAAGATTTTAAAGAAGGAACTACAGCGTTCTTAGAAAAACGTAAGGCAGAATTTCCTGGGAAATAATATTTAAAACTCTTGAATTGAGTTTTATTAAAACAAAGAAAGCTTCAATTTAATTGAAGCTTTCTTTTGTTAGCGTGTATACTAAATTCTGTAATTATATATTTAACTATAATAGTTAAAAGAGCTTATTACAGATACTATGTTTTTCTTGATTGCTTTTTTCATTTTATATTTAAATTTAAAGTGCAAATTTATATAACATAGTAAGATTTATTAGATTATATATTTGCTTATTTATATAGTATATTAACACAATGCGATATTTAAAACAACATAAAGGTTAATATTTTGTATAATTATGTTAATTTAGTGTAGTTGTAGAAGTTGTTAATAATACACAGTTACTTTAACAATTTTGCTTTAAAAAAATAGCTAATTTTAGGTAACTACAATAATAGTAATCACCTTTAATTTTTAGCATTATGAACTCCAAGTCTATTATAAAAGGACGAGGTGCACAACTCAATGTACACAATCGTTTTTTTGAATTAAGCCATGAGCAGCGTGACGATTTTTTAGAATTTTGCCATAAAGAAGGTGAAGAACCAGATAAAAATAAAACACTTTATCTTCCTGTTTTTCCCAAAACAATAGTTAATAAAGTTAAAAGTCCCGATGTTGGTATGGCATATTCTATGAATATGTATCAAGGTTGCGAACACGGATGCATTTATTGCTATGCCCGAAATAGTCATGAGTTTTGGGGATACAGTGCTGGTTTAGATTTCGAACGTCGTATTCTAGTAAAAAAAGATGCCTCTAAACTTTTAGAAGCATTGCTTAAAAAGAAATCTTGGAAGGCGCAAACAATTGTTATGTCTGGTAACACAGATTGTTATCAACCAGCAGAAAAAGACTATAAAATAACAAGGCAATGTTTAGAAGTATTTTTAAAGTATAAGCATCCTGTAGCTATTATTACAAAAAACGCATTAATACTTCGAGATCTAGATATTTTAAAAGCATTGGCAAAAGACAATTTAATTTCGGTTAATATTTCTATTACTTCTTTATGCGAAAAAACAAGGCGTATTTTAGAACCAAGAACCGCAACTTCTAAAAAAAGGTTGGAAACAGTTAAAATATTAAGTGAAAATGGTATTCCTGTAAATGTTATGCTAGCACCTATTATTCCATCTATTAATAGTCATGAAATTTTACCTTTGGCAAAAGCTGTTTCCGAAGTTGGAGCATTAAACATAGCACACACAATTGTAAGATTAAATGGAGCTATAGGAGAAATTTTTACAGATTGGATAAGAAAAACACTTCCAGATAGAGCAGAAAAAGTTTTACATCAAATTGAAAACTGTCATGGAGGTAGTTTAAATAACAGTCGTTATGGTACACGTATGCATGGTGAAGGAAATATTGCTAAACAAATTAACGACTTAGTAAAACTTGCCAAATTAAAGTATTTTAAAAATAAAGCTATGCCTCATCTCAATACTACATTATACAAGGAATTTAAAGATGGGCAACTAAGTTTATTTAAATAAAAAAGTGAGCTTTTTAAAGCTCACTTTTTACTAACTAACTAAATGGTCTTAAACTCTCTCTTATCTTAGAGCCTAAAGGTTAATATTGTTTGTAAAGACTCTGTTTTGTGTTTTAGTAACAAATACATAGTCTCCTTTTTTTGTAGCATCTAATGTGTATGCTTTTTGGATATTTACTTTATCTTTAATATTCTCTTCGTGAATTAGCTCGGTTGTTGAACCGTTTTTGTAATATATAACAAACTCAATAGGAGAAGCGTTTAAAGAAAGAGAAGATACAAATAGAGTATTGTTTTTTAAAGTTACAAAAGGCTTAAAAATTTGCGTTTTATCTTCTTTATTAAAAGTAACTAGGTTGTTTTTAACTTTAAAAGGAATAACCTCTATTACAATATCTTTATTAAGTTCAAAGTAATAATCTCCATTAGGTAAAGCTGTTAAATCGAATCCTTTTTTATATTCTCCAGATTTTGAAATTGCTTCTTTATAAAGTATAACTTGATTATTATCTTTAATTAATAATTGTTGACCTTCTTTTACATTGTTTAATGTTAAAACTGTTTTTTTAACGTTGTCATCTTCATTTAATGGAGATACGTTACTTGCGTAATTCACCATTGTTACCAATACAGCAACAAATAATAAACTTTTTTTAATTGCTTTTTTCATAATGTTATTTATTTATAATTAACACTACAAAGGTATGTGTAATGGGTAGTTTAGAAAACGTCTATTTTTGCTAATATATATGTTATATTAACACTTTTAAAGTCTTAAATGAGTGTTAAGGTTAAAATAAGATAAATAAAAGGTAATTTTGTATATATTTTTAAAAACAGAAGTATTAATTTTACATTAATTTTAAAACATACATTCATTTGAATAACAAACCCATTTTAGAAAAAATTTCTCCTGGATTTGGAAACTCTATTTTAGCAGTAAATAAATTAAAAAAGAGAAAAAGAGACCAGGCTTTTTGGCATTTTCATCCAGAAATAGAACTAGTTTATGTAAATAAAGGTAAAGGTAGAAGACATATTGGTAATCATATGTCTTACTTTAATAATAGTCAACTTTTATTAATAGGTTCATATTTACCACATAACGGATTTGAAAATAGGCTAACGGCTAAAGGTAAAGAAACCTTAATACAGTTTCATCCAGAATTTTTAGGTAAAGATTTTTTTAGCCTTCCACAAATGGCAAGTATTTCTTTATTATTAGAACGCGCAAAAAAAGGAGTGCTTTTTCAACCAGAAACAAAGAAAAAGGTAGGCGATAAAATAACAAAACTTCCTAAATATGAAGGATTTAAACGTGTTATAAAGTTGTTGGATATCCTTAATATTTTAGCAGAAGCAGAAGATTATACATTATTAAATGCAGACGGCTACGCTTTTGAAACCCACTTACAAGACAATGCAAAAATAGATATTGTTTATAAATACGTATATAGTAATTTTAAAGAACATATTAGTTTAGATACTATTGCTGAACAAGTGAGTATGACGGTGCCAGCTTTTTGTCGTTATTTTAAAAAGGCAACAGGTAAAACATTTACAAAATTGGTAAACGAATATAGAGTTGTACATGCCACAAAACTATTAGTAGAAACACAAATGAGTATTACAGATGTATGTTTTGAATGTGGTTTTAATAACTTTTCTCACTTTAATAAGTTGTTTAAAGAAATTACTGGAAAAAATGCATCTAAATATAGAGGTGAAATGAAGCAGATTATACAATAGTCTTATTAGGTTTCAATTATTCTTTTTTTATACGGAATGTACTTAATAAAACAATTCCTAAAAGCAACAATGCAAAGCATAAGCTTTTATAGTCTATAAAATTTTGTGAAAAGCCATTAAACATAAAGTTGGTAAAAACGGCTATAATTAAAACCACGTATAAAATTAATCTTGGTTTGGTAGTCTTCACTTTTATTTAATTTATTAACGCTCTCCATTACACTCTCCGTAAAACTGGTCTAAAAAACCTACCATATAATTATGGCGTTGTTTGGCAATTTTTTTGGCTGTTTTGGTGTTCATAGTGTCTTTTAAAAGTAATAGTTTCTCATGAAAATGATTAATAGTTGGCGCCGTTGATGCTTTATATTCTGCTTTAGTCATATTAAGATTTGGCTTAATATCTGGATTATAAAGCGCTCTATTTTTAAAACCACCATAATTAAAAGTACGTGCAATACCAATTGCTCCAATTGCGTCTAGGCGATCTGCATCTTGTACCACTTGTAATTCTATAGAGTTGAAAGTGTTTTTTTTGCCAATATTAGAACTAAAAGAGATGTTTTCAATAATAGCAACAACGTGTTCTATTATTGCAGAATCTACATTTAGTTTAAAAAGAAACTCTCTTGCTTTTTTAGACCCAACAGTATCGTCTCCATTATGAAACTTGCTGTCTGCAATATCATGAAGTAGTGCGCCTAATGCAATTACTAAAGCGTTGGCATTTTCTGTTTTTGCAATAAGCAAACTATTGTTGTAAACTCTTAAAGTATGAAACCAATCGTGTCCACCTTCGGCGCCAACAAATTCTTTTTTTACAAACGCCTTGGTAGCTTCAATTATATCTTGATTAAACATATTATAGTTTTGCTGGTTCAACCCATTTAAATTGATAAGAGTTTTCTGGAATTTTCATACGTTCTGCTAAGCGTATCATTCTAGAAGGTAGTTTCATTAAATAGTCACGAGCTTTTTCGGCTTCATCTGTAAGGCCTGTGATTTTATCAATTTCCCAACGTTTAATTAATTTTTGTAGAATTTCTATATAATCCATAGATGTATAAACACCAATACGTTGTGCTGTATTAGAGAATTCTTCAAAAATAGTACTAATTTTTCCTCCAGATTCTCTTAAAAAATGAGCAGGCATAGTAATTTTTTGTTTCATCATGTATTGAAATGCTAACATCATTTGGCTTGGATCTACAGCAAAAATACGCTCTACAAATTCACTATAAGCATGGTGATGTCTCATTTCGTCTCCAGAAATAATTTTACACATTTTAGCTAATTGTTTATTGCCTTTTTGCTTTGCTAATTTTGCAACACGATTGTGAGATACGTATGTTGCTAATTCTTGAAAACTAGTATAAACAAAGTTTTTATAAGGATCTTGAGCTGTGCCAATATCAAATCCATCTGCAATAAGATGCTGTGTAGTTTGCTCTATTTCTTTCATGTTTACACGTCCAGAAAGGTATAGGTATTTGTTTAAAACATCTCCATGACGGTTTTCTTCGGCCGTCCAATGTCTTACCCATTTTGCCCATCCATTTCTACCTACTTGATTTACACCTTCAACATCCATTAGCCAAGATTCGTAGGTTGGTAACGCTTCTTCGGTAATCATATCTCCAACTAAAACTACCCAAAAATCATAAGACAATTCCTTAGAGAGTTCTCTTATTTCTTTTACTTCTTCAAAGAAATTTGGGCCTTCAGAGTTTGGTAAAAAGTCCGATGGTTGCCATATGGTTTCAACAGGAATTAAATATTTTTCTATAAGTGATTCTATGTCTTTTTCCAGAAAATTCATCACTTCTAATCTTACATTTTTTATTGACATAACTTTATAGTATTACACTGTTCTTAATTGTATTTTCAATATGATTGAGTAATAACTCTTGAGTTTCAAAATCACTAGGTTTAACAGGTTTATGCGCTGTAAAGGTTAAATGATTTCCAATTCCCATTGGAAATTTACCATAACGTAAGTTTTTCCACGAGTTGTTAATAGTAACAGGAACTATAATAGCACTTGGTACATATTTTATTAATGTTGCTAAACCTTTTGTGTGAAAAGCTTTAGGTTTGCCGTCACGACTTCTAGTGCCTTCAGGAAAAATAACTGCTGCACGGTTTGTAGTTTCTATGTAATCTGCAAATTTTCTAATAGCTGCAATGGCTTGTCTAGGATTTTTACGGTCTATTAAGGCAGAACCTCCATGTCGTAAATTATAAGAAACACTAGGTAGACCTTTGCCTAACTCTTTCTTACTTACAAACTTTACATGATGCTTTCTAAAATACCACATTAATGGTGGAATGTCTGCCATACTTTGATGGTTGGAAACTATTATTACAGGTTGAGAATTATCTAGCTTATAAGGATTAATAAATTGATGCGTAGAACCTAAGAGGTTAATACAACGCATTAAAAAAAACTGTAAAATATCTACACTTTTTTTATGTGCAGTGTAACCAAAAACATTAAAGCAAAACCATTGTATTGGGTGAAAAACTAGTAGAGTTAGCCCAAAAAATAGGAAATAAATACATGTTAAAGGGTATGCTAGAATTTTTCTCATGATGTAGTAATAAATCTATCTTTCAAAAATAAAAAAACCACGTTTAAAAAACGTGGTTTTTAAATAATACTTAGTACTAAATACTATTAATAAGCTGTTATAAAAACTTAATGTTTTCTAACAATGTTCGTTATAAGCATCCATTAAATTTTCTGCAATTAATTCTGCAGGTCTACCTTCAATGTGATGACGTTCTAGCATATGTACCAATTCTCCATTTTTAAATAAAGCCATACTTGGCGAACTTGGAGGAAAAGGTACCATATGTGTTCTTGCTTGGTTTACTGCTTCTTTATCTACACCTGCAAATACAGTAACAATATTGGTAGGTTTTTTATCGTTATTTAAACTCATTTTTGCACCTGGACGTGCATTTGCTGCTGCACAACCACAAACCGAGTTTACCACCACTAAAGTAGTTCCTTCTCTTTTTATAGCTTCGTCAACAGACTCTGCTGTGTGTAATGCTTCAAAACCTGCGTTTGTTAAATCTTCGCTCATAGGTTTTACCATTTCTGCTGGATACATATCTTCTATTTTTTAATATTATTATATCTACTTATGCAAAGTTAATCAAAAACCATGCAATAATTAATATGGCATTGCTTTATATCTTTTATGGTGCCATAAGTTCAGACTATTACTATTCTCTTTTTAGCAAAAACTTAAAAAAGTTAGATTATGCTATTTAAACGTGAAAATTCTTAATATACATACCAAATAATAGTCGTAACAAAACAAGAGTATTGACAACTAACAAAGTATTATATTTACAATCTTAAAATACAATGGTAAAATAATGAGTGGATTAAAATGGATTGGCGCCACATTAGGTTGGTCTTTTGGAGGACCAATAGGAGCAATAATTGGATTAGCATTAGGCAGTATTGGTGATGCCTTTGCTTCTGGAAATGGAGGTTTTTTATTAGGAGATAGTGATACCCAGCAAACAAGAGGTAGACAAAGACGCCCAAATTATAGAACGCAGCAACAAAGAAGAGCACAAACTACTTCTGGAGATTTTGAGGTAAGCTTACTAATTTTGGCAACCGTAGTTATAAAGGCAGATGGTAAACAAGATCAACGTGAGTTGGATTATGTACGTTCTCAGTTTGTTAGTATGTATGGTAAGGATAGGGCTAATAAAGCGTTTTCATTATTTAAAAAAGTAAGTCAGCAAACCATACCACTACGTCAAGTTTGTATGCAAATACAACAAATGATGGATCATGCCTCTCGCTTACAACTTATGCATTTCTTATTTAATATTGCTAAAGCAGATGGTATGGTAACCGAAGATGAAGAGCGCCAAATTTATACTATTGCAGGTTATTTAGGGATTAGTTCAGGAGATTATAATAGTATAAAAGCAATGTTTTATAATAGCAGTAATAATGCTTATAAAATTCTAGAAATCACAAAATCTGCTACTAACGACGAGATAAAAAAAGCCTATAGAAAAATGGCTAAAAAATACCATCCAGATAAAGTAGAGCACTTAGGAGAGGAACATAAAAAAGGAGCCGAAGACAAATTTAAACAAGTACAAAAAGCTTACGAACAGCTGCAAAAAGAGCGTGGATTTTAAAACTTAGTTAGCAGTTAACCTACTTACTTCCAAAAGCCAATAACTGATTGTAAATAACAGTTCTAGACTGTTCGTTTATGTTCTTAGCATCTTCTTTAGTTAAGCCTTCAGTCTTTATAAATTTGTGAATTTTCACTCTCATTTTTCCTGGACTTCCGCTAAAAAAAGTATAAGAAAAACGTTCTTTATTATCTCCAAAAGTAATAGGTACAATAGGTATTTGGTGGTTAATGGCTAAACGGAAAGCACCATCTTTAAAATCTGTTAAAAGAATATGTTCTTCTGGCACTAAACCTTCAGGAAAAATACAAACACTTAAACCTTGCTTTAAGCGTTTTTGTGCTCTTAAAAAAACGGCTTGTCTACTTTTAGGGCTATTTCTATCTACTAAAATACAAGTACGCTTGTAAAAAAAGCCAAATAAAGGAATTTTTGCTAATTCTGCTTTACCAACAAATACAAATGGATTTTTTACAGTAACCAGCATTAGCATAATATCTGCCATAGAGGTATGGTTAGCTATAAACATATAACTCTTGTCTTTTTCAGGATATTGCTCTTTAATAGTTTTAGTTTTAAAACCCATACCTATTAATATAAAGCGAGCCCAAATACGAGCCAACTTAAAAAAGAATGGATACCAAGATTCTTTTAGAATAGAAAGAATAAGTAATGGAAACATAATTATAATTGGTAATGCAACCAATATGTAAAACCAAATACGATATAAAAACCAAAAAATGTATTTAAATACAATCATAGCCACCAAAAATACATAATTGTTTTGAGCTATTTTAAACGAAAAAAAATACCTTTGTTTTTTCAGAATAGAATTACGTCGAATTTTAAATAATTCGCATTAAAAATTTAAGATTTAGCAGAAAGTACCATGGCAAGAATACTTACAGGAATACAATGTACAGGAACACCACATTTAGGAAACATTTTAGGAGCCTTAATGCCGGCAATGGATTTAGCAAACGATACAGCAAACGAATCGTTTTTATTTATTGCAGATATGCATTCTTTAACTCAAATAAAAGATGGTGAAACACTTAGAAATAACATGTATTCTACAGCAGCAACATGGTTAGCTTTAGGTTTAGATATAGAAAAAACAGTTTTTTATAGACAAAGTGATATACCGCAAACAACAGAATTGTCTTGGTATTTAAGTTGTTTTTTTCCGTACCAACGTTTAACATTAGCACATAGTTTTAAGGATAAAGCAGATAGGTTAGAGGATGTAAACTCTGGTTTATTTACATACCCAATGCTTATGGCAGCAGATATTTTATTGTATGATGCCGAAATTATTCCTGTTGGTAAAGACCAATTACAACATATAGAAATGACTCGTGATGTAGCTTCACGTTTTCACGCAAAAATGGGAGAAACTTTTGTTATTCCTAAAAGTGAATTAAAGGAAGATGGTAAGATTATTCCAGGAACAGATGGTGCTAAAATGAGTAAGAGTAAAGGAAATACAATAAACATTTTTTTACCAGAAAAGAAACTGCGTAAACAAATAATGAGTATTGAAACCGATAGTACAGCATTAGAAGACCCTAAAGATTGGTCTACATGTAATTGTTTTGCAATTTATAGTTTAATGGCTTCTGAAGCAGAAATAGCAACAATGAAAGCTAATTACGAAAATGGTAATTACGGTTATGGTCATGCTAAACAAGCTTTGTTTGAATTAATATTAAAAACGTTCGAAACACAAAGAGAACGTTACAATTATTACATGAGTAATTTAGACAAAATAGAAGATGCATTAGCCAAAGGCGCAGAAAAAGCACGAGTTGTAGCGGATGCTGTTTTAAAGCGTGTTAGAGCTAAAGTTGGGTATTAATAATTTATGCGTAATTAAAAGCTATTTTTTAGTAGCTTTTAGTTGCGTCAACATTTCTTTAGTAATAGCTTCTAGGTCAAAGCTATGTTTCCAGTTCCATTGCTCACGAGCTTGAGTATCGTCAATACTTTTTGGCCATGAGTCTGCAATTTTTTGTCTAAAATCTGGATTGTAACTCATTTTAAAATCTGGAATATGCTTTTGTATTGATAGCGCAATTTCTTCTGGTGTAAAACTAATTCCAGATAAATTATAAGACGATCTTATTTTAATAGCTTCAGGTTTAGCCTCCATAATATCTACCGTTGCTTTAATAGCATCGTCCATAAATAACATTGGTAACGCAGTTTTTTCAGATAAAAAACATTCGTATTTGCTTTCTTCTAGTGCTTTATGGTAAATTTCAACAGCATAATCTGTAGTACCACCACCAGGTAAAGTTTTCCAGCTAATAATGCCAGGATAACGAATACTTCTTACATCTACATCGTATTTTTCGTTATAATACTCACACCAACGTTCTCCAACTTGTTTAGTAATACCATAAACAGTTGTTGGTTCCATGGTTGTATATTGTGGTGTATTTTCCTTAGGAGTAGAAGGTCCAAAAACAGCAATACTAGAAGGCCAAAATACTTTTTTAATAAATTTAGCTTTTGCAAGATCAAGAACATGAAATAGAGAAGTCATATTTAAATCCCATGCTTTCATTGGGTATTTTTCTCCAGTTGCACTTAACATAGCAGCCATTAAATAAATAGTATCAATTTTATGCTTCTCTACACAAACAAGAATGGATTTATAATCCATAGCATCTATAATTTCAAAAATTCCAGAATTAACAATGCCAAGGTTGTTATAGCTAATATCGCTAGCAATTACATTGTCGTCTCCGTGGATTTCTCTAAGTTTATATGTTAGTTCAGAGCCTATTTGGCCACAAGCTCCAATAATTAAAATTTTAGATGACATAACTATTAAGGTGTAAAATGTGTCCCAAAAATAATAAGATTTTATTCAACATTTAGTTAAAACTAAAATATTAATAAAGAGACTTTATTTTTATGATATAACTAAGAACTTAAAAGCTTGAATACAATATATTTGTAATAAACAATATAAATTTAAAATGAAACACATAATTATATTAGCCTTTTTAATAATACTTTCATCTTGTAATAATAAGTCAAATTCTTCAATAGAAACTAGTGTAGAGGTAAACGACTCAACAAAAATAACTAAAGAAGATATTTCTAAAATAAATTTTATTGAATACGGTATAGACAATAAAGCAAGAGTAACTTTAGATTCTTGGGAAGCTTATAATATAGTATATAGAGCTATAGAAGAAGTAAAGCAAGGTGATTTTAAGTTTTTTAGAACAGACGACCAGGTTTTTATAACAATATTAAATGATTTAGAAACTACTATTCCAGAAGCTATTAATAGTGAATCAATTAATGCAAGAATTTTAATTTTAAGAACAAAACTTTTAAAATTTAGAGAAATAATAAACCTAAATACTTCTAGTAAAAAAGAAAAGTTAATAGGTGTAAAAGAGTTGTTTCAATCCTTTTCATACGTTACACTTCAAATAAATAAAAAGTTTGAAAAAGAAGCACAAAACATTATAAAACCAGATTCGTTATGAGAATAATTATACCATTTTTAGCAGGATTAATTTTAGTATCTTGTAAAACAGAAGTAAAAGTAAATACAGATAAAGATCAAACTATCTCAATTAAAGAAATAGAAACAAATATTAATACAACATTAGATAATTGGCATAAAGCAGCAGCAGAAGCAAATTTCGATAACTACTTTAATTTAATGACAGAAGATGGAGTTTTTATTGGTACAGATGCTACAGAAAATTGGCAAAACGATGCCTTTAAATCTTTTTCAAAACCATATTTCGATAAAGGTAAAGCTTGGAGTTTTACTGCTGTAGATAGAAATATTTATGTTTACGACAACCATAAAATAGCTTGGTTTGATGAGTTGTTAGACACTCAAATGAAATTATGTAGAGGATCTGGTATTTTAAAACTTGAAAACAACCAGTGGAAAGTGGCCCATTACGTTTTATCTATTGCCATTCCCAATGAAAATATAACAGAGGTTGTAAAATTAAAATCTAGTTTTGATAGTCTTTATATTAAAAAGCTAAAACTTAAGTAAGTATATACTTATTAATGTCTACAATATTTTAGTTAAAACTTCTTTTTATGTTAAATCAAATAAAAATTACTAAATATCTGTGTAAATTACACGCTAAATATCAACTAAAGACTAAAACAAATGAAAACTAAAATCACTAAATTATCATTATTAGGTGCTTTTGCTATTGCAACTGTTGTTGCTTGTAAAGAAGAACCTAAAAAAGAAATGGTAAAACTTGAAGAAACACCAGGTATTAACCTAGATTTTATGGATAAATCTGTTAAGCCAAACGACGATTTCTTTAGATATGTAAACGGAAAGTGGTTGGAAACAAACGAAATTCCAGACGATCGTTCTACTTGGGGAAGTTTTTCTGAACTTAGAAAAAATACCGATGCAGATGCTTTAGCTATATTAAAAGCAGCTATGAACACCAATGAAGAAATGGAAACTATTAAAGTTCTTCCAGGATCAGACCAAGAAAAAGCAGTTCATTATTTTCAAACAATAATGGATACTGTGGGTAGAGATGAGCAAGGTATAAAACCTTTAGAGCCTTATTTAGCTAAAATTGAAGCTATAAAAACAATCGAAGACTTACAAGCTTACATGATAGAGATGGAGCCTAAAGGTGGTGGCGGACTTTACGGTTTTGGTGTAGGAAGTGATCCAAAAGATAGTAATAGAAATGTTGCCTATGTTGGAGGAGGTAGCACAGGTTTGCCAGACAGAGATTACTATGTAAAAGACGATGAAGATTCTAAAGAAAAAAGAGCAAAATATTTAGAACATGTTTCTAGAATGTTACAGTATTTAGGAGATACAGAAGAAGAAGCAAAAGAGCAAGCCAATAAAATTTTAGCCTTCGAAACACGTATAGCAGAAGCTAAAATGGATAAAGTAGATAGACGTGATGCTCGTAAACGTTACAATCCAAGATCAATTGAAGAATTACAAAAAATGGTGCCAGCTGTAAATTGGAGAAATTTCTTTGATGGTATTGGAGCAAAAAACTTAGACACAGTAATTGTTGGGGATTTAGGATATTATAATCGTTTACAAGAAATTCTTGCAGAAGGTAATGTTAACGATTGGAAAGCTTATTTAAGATGGAGAACATTTAATAATGCAGCAGGACGCTTATCTACAGAACTAGATAACGCAAACTGGGAATTTTATGGTAAAACTTTAAATGGAGCTAAAAAACAACGCGCTTTAGATGAGCGTGCATTAGGAAGCTTAAATGGGACTTTAGGAGAAGCATTAGGAAAACTATATGTAGAAAGAAAATTTCCGCCAGAAGCAAAAGCAAAAGCAGAAAAAATGATTCAGAATGTAATTTTAGCATTCGAAAACAGAATCAATAATTTAGAGTGGATGAGCCCAGAAACTAAAGAAAAGGCTATAGAAAAACTAAAAGCAACTCAAATTAAAATTGCTTATCCAGACAAGTGGAAAGACTACTCTGCTTTAGAGATAAAAAGTACCGAAGAAGGAGGCTCATATCTTCAAAACTCTTTAAATGCTAGAGCTTGGAACTTTAAAAAAGATATCGATAAACTAGGAAAACCAGTAGATAAGACCGAGTGGTATATGGCGCCTCAAGTAGTAAATGCTTACTTTAACCCATCATATAACGAAATTGTATTTCCTGCAGCAATATTACAACCACCTTTCTATAATTATACAGCAGACGACGCGGTAAATTATGGTGGTATTGGAGCAGTAATAGGTCATGAAATTTCTCATAGTTTTGACGATTCTGGATCACGTTACGATAAAGATGGAAACTTAAACGATTGGTGGACTAAAGAGGACTTAACAAAATTTGAAGGCTTAGGAGCAGATTTAGCAGCACAATACGATGCTATTGAAGTGTTACCAGAAGTTAACATAAACGGTAAATTTACTCTAGGTGAAAACATAGGTGATTTAGGAGGTGTTTTAGCTGCTTATGATGCTTTACAGTTAAGTTATGAAGAATCTGGAAGACCAGAAAACATTGATGGTTTTACACCAGAGCAACGTTTCTTTATGAGTTGGGCAACAGTTTGGAGAACTAAAATGAGAGACGATGCTTTAAAAACTAAAATTAAAACAGATCCACATTCTCCTGGAATGAATAGAGCTGTACAACCACTTTTAAACGTAGATGCATTTTACGAAGCTTTTAATATTAAAGAAGGTGATAAAATGTATATAGCGCCAGAGAAGCGTGTGAGAATTTGGTAGTAAAATTTTGTAATAAATAATTTAAAAAGACCTCGTTTTTTACGAGGTCTTTTTTATTTTAACATCTATTTATGCATAACTTTAAATACTAAAATTTATTAAATAATTAGGTTAAATGTCTAAAAATGAGTAGATTTAAGTTGTTTGTTAATGTCAAAAAAACTTAAAATTATGGGAATTAAAAGCTTTCAAGGAGCACGAAAAGTGACTCAGCAAAATAATAGTATTTTAAAAGAAAATTTTAAAGTGAGTGATTTTATGACACGCGATTTAATAACTTTTAAAGCTACACAAACAGTAGAAGAAGTTGTAGATGCATTAATTAAATATAAAATTTCTGGAGGTCCAGTTGTAAATGATAATAATGAATTAATTGGAATTATTTCAGAAGGTGATTGTATCAAACAAATTAGTGATAGTAGGTATCATAACATGCCAATGGATAATAATTCTATTGAAAAACATATGATAACTAATGTTGAAACTATAGATGGTAATCTAAATGTTTTTGATGCTGCACAAGTTTTTTTAACCTCAAAAAGAAGACGTTTTCCTATTGTTGAAAACGGAAAATTAGTTGGGCAAATAAGCCAAAAAGATATTTTAAAAGCTGCTATGCAATTAAAACAACAAAATTGGAAGCCTTAATATTTGTTTGTATTAAATAAGTTTAATTTCTCTTTACTATAGCATAAAATTCGCCTTCTATAGGCAAATAACCTTGGTCGTATACAAAGTAATACACTTTGCCTGCTTTTGTTGTGTAAATGCTTGTAAAATAATTAAAATCGAATCCTTTAGCTTCTAATTTCGTTTTAGTAGTTTTTGTTTTCTGTTCTGGATTTAAACTTTCTAAAATTCGCCAATTTTTACGTAGTCGGTTATTTATATTACGTATAAGATTTTTTCCATCTTTATTTACTTTATTGTTGTGTGCATTTCTACATCCATCGCTGCAGAATTTTTTATCTATTCTCCCAACAATTTTATCACCACATTCAGGACATTTTTTTTGCATAGTCTTCTGTGTTTAATTCGTACCAATTAATCATCTCATTTTCAAATGGAAATTGCTCTTTATATTTTAAACCTATTTTTTCAAGAATTCTATTTGATGCTATATTCCCAATTTCTGCAGCACCTACAATAGTTTTTAATTTTAATTCTTTAAAACCGTAATCAAGAGCTACAATAGCAGTTTCTGTTGCGTAACCTTTATTCCAATAGTGCTCAATAAAGCGGTATCCAATATCGTAAAAATCTGTTTTGCTTCCTAAAGCTTCTTTTGGTCCTGTATTAAATTTTATACCAGACCAACCAATAAATTGTTTAGATTTTTTTTCAATAACAGCAAATCTACCAATACCAAACTGTTTATATTGTTTTTGAATTTTTTCAATATATTTTAAAGATTCAGATTTAGTTTTAACAGGATTATTACCTAAATATTTATGAACATTTGGATTAGAATCTAATTCAAACATACCATTTAAATCTTCAGTTCTTATATCTCTAAGTATAAGCCTTTTGGTTTCTATATTAACAATCATTTATTTATAAATAGTTGATTTGTAAGATACAATTTATTCGTTTACAAACGACTACAAATGTTTACATCCGACATTAAATGTGTAAATACCGTTTAATTCTTTCTCTGCATCGCATCTTTGCAGTGTTGAATCGAACTAATGACATTCAATATTAAAATAAACTTATCTTATGAATACGTTAAGAAACAGAGTACAGTTAATTGGTAATTTAGGTAAAGATCCAGAAATTGTTAATTTAGAATCCGGTAAAAAACTTGCAAAATTTACTTTAGCAACAAACGAAAGTTACAAAAACTCGCAAGGTGAAAAAATTATTGATACCCAATGGCATCAAGTAGTTGCTTGGGGAAAAACAGCAGATGTTATTGAGAAATATGTGGTAAAAGGGAAAGAGGTTGCTATAGATGGAAAACTAACAACTCGTGCATGGGAAGATAAAGATGGTATAAAGCGTTATACAACAGAAGTTGTTTGTAATGAATTATTAATGTTAGGAGGGAAATAAAATTTTTAAAAATAAAAAAGCCGCAACTTAGTTGCGGCTTTTTTTTGTTGGTTGTATTAGTTGGTTAAACTTTTGTATAGCTGTTTTTTAATTAGCTTTAGGTCCACCGCTCATGATTCTAAACTGAGAACGTCTGTTCATTTGGTGTTGCTCTTCTGTGCAGTTATCACCACAGTCTATTGCTAATTCTGTTTCTCCTTTTCCTGCTCCAGAGATTCTTGATGCATCTATACCTTTAGAGATAATGTATTGTACTGTTGTTTTTGCTCTTCTATCTGAAAGACGTAAATTATAGTTATCACCTCCTCTAATATCGGTATGCGATGTTGCATAAATAACCATATCTGGATACTTATTCATGGCTTGTACTAAATTATCTAACTCAAAGGCTGCTTTTGCTGTAATGTTAGATTTATCGTAATCAAAATAGATTGGATTTAATACTACTTCTTCTACCTCTATAATTTTTTCTATTGGATTTAATGCAATTTCTACAAGTGCTTCTTCCTCGTCTGTTCCTTTAATAGCTAGCGTGTTGCTTTCGTAATCCTGCATTGTTACTTGCAGTTCTGTATCTTTATCACACTCTATAATGTATTCTACTTTACCATTCTGGTCTGCTGTTTTAGTAGCTAAAACATTCCCTTGGTCGTCTACTAAAGATGCTGTTGCTCCGGCTAATGGTGCTTTTGTTTTGTTATCTACAATAGTTGCTATGATTTGTACATCGCAAAGTGGTTGTATTTTTTTAAATGCATAAATATCGTCATCTCCTTTTCCGCCTTCTCTGTTAGAAGATACAAAACCATCTCCTGTTTCTTCATTTATTGAGAATGCAAAATCGTCTCCATTAGAGTTTATTGGTACTCCAACATTTCTTACCGGTGCCATTTTACCATCAATCTCTTTAGTGTAAAATACATCCATTCCTCCTAGTCCTAAATGTCCTATTGATGAGAAGTAAAGTGTATTATTATCACTTATATATGGAAACATTTCATGACCTTCTGTATTTATTTTTTGTCCCATATTTACAGGCGTTCCTACTTGTCCATTTTCATCGATGCTTGCTTTGTAAATATCATACTTTCCAAATCCTCCTGGCATATCACTTGCAAAATATAGTGTTGAACCATCTGGACTTACACTTGGATTTTTTATAGAATAGTTTTTACTGTTTATTGGTAAAGCTTCTATGTTAGAAAATTTATCTCCTGTTTTGTTAGCCTTAAACAGGTGTAATACACTATATTTTGTATTAGATACAGAGTCTTTTTCGTAAATGTTTTCATAGAAACTTTCTCTTGAAAAGTATACCGTATTTCCATCTGGAGAGAAAGACATTAATCCTTCATGATACTTTGTATTCATTTTATCTCCTAACATTGTTTCGTTTTGGTACGACCCATCTTCTGCTTGTGTAAATGAATACATATCTAAAAATGGTTGTTCATTCCAGCCATAGTTTTTTCTTGCATTATTTCTTGCTGAAGAGATGTATAATTTTCCATCTTTAAGTGTACCTCCAAAGTCTGATACTGCTGTATTAATATCCATGTTTTGAACATTAAATTTCTTTCCTCTATCTAAAATTTTAGGAAGGTAATCTGGATTGCTCATAAACATTGCTGCTCTATCGTCACTTGGACGCATAGATGCAAATTTTTTCATTTGCGTGTTAGATGCTTCGTACTTTCCATTGGCTTTTAACATTTCAGAATACTTGAAAATCATTTCTGGTTCTTGAGAAGTTTCCAATGCTTTTGCATACCATTTCTCTGCTTCTGTGGTATTAAAGATGTTATAATTAGCTTCTGCTAATCGTCCATAAACGTATGCATCTGCTTCACCTTTTTCAACTAATTTATTATAGTCTTCTATGGCTTCTACAAATTGGTATTTATCAAAATGCTTATCGGCACTCTTTGTTGCCTTTGTTTGTGCTGTCACGCTAAAGCTACTTAGTATGACTAGTGTTATGATTAATTTTAAGTGTTTCATCTGGTCCTTGTCTTTTGTGTTAGCTTTTGTGGTTTAGAAATAACGTGGTGAACGTGATACTTTTCTTGGTAAATTAATATCGAAGTTTACAAAGATCTCGTGTGAGGCATCTGTTACAACATCTAATTCTGATTGAATAGCATCGTAAGCATAACCTATTCTAAGCGATGGTGATACCATAAAGTTTACCATACCACTAAACGAATCGTCTAGTCGGTATCCGGCTCCTATTTCTACAACATCGTACATAAATAAATTTAGGTTAACATCGTAACTTACTGGTGCATCAAAGGCATACTTTAATAAAGCGTGTGGCTTTAATTTAAAGTTCTCTGATAAATCAAATACATAACCTGCTGCTGCAAATAAGTGTTCTGATTCTGAACCTATTTTTCTACCCTCACTATCTAAATGTGTTCCATTTAAAATGTTTGGCATCGATGCTGATAAATACCAACGGTTTGGCTGGTATAAATATAATCCGGCTCCTACATTGGCTGTTGTTTGATTAACATCTTGTGAGAAAAATGGATCATCAGGATCTATAGTGTCTATACCTGCTAAACCAATATCATGAAAAGTTGCTCCTGCTTTTAATCCAAAAGCTAATTTTGTAACATTTCCTACTGGTAAAGTATAAGAAAAGTCTACATAAGCGTTAGTCTCACTTACTGGGCCTACCTCATCACTAATTAATGATAAACCTAATCCTACTCGGTTACCTACCGGAGAATGTATCGCTAAGGTTGCTGTGCTTGGTGAGCCTTCTAAACCTACCCATTGACTACGGTATAATGCGCCTATGGATACGCTTTCGCTTGATCCTGCATACGCAGGATTGATCACATTCATATTGTACATATATTGCGTGTACTGTGGATCTTGCTGCGCTTGTACTCCTACAACTATTAGGAATACGATATATAGTATGTTCTTCATCTGTATTATTATTGGTTTCTAGTTGGTTTGGATTATTTGTTTTCTCTATTGATATATACCCAAGCGGCTTTTGTTTTATTACCTTGGTAGTTCATTACATAGTAATATGTCCCTACTGGTAACTCATCGCCATCTAATGATTGACCATGCCACTCGTTTGTATAATTCGTCTTCTCGTAAACTTTTACTCCATTTCTATTAAATATAGTTAAGCTTTGAACATCGAAACTACTTAAATCAAACGTGTCATTCTTCTGGTCTCCGTTTGGCGAAATACCTTGTGGAATTATACATGATTCTAGTTCATCTACAAAAATATCTTCGCTAGCTGTACAACCTGTTTCGTTAAACATTACTTCAATTGTATATGTTCCAGATGTTAATACATTATCTATAGTTAAATCTGTTTGTCCAGAAACTAATACACCTTCATTATACCAAGTAATTGTTACTTCAGATTCCGAATAATTATCTGCTATTGCTGTTACAGTGATTGGAACTGTAGCGTTAGGGCATACTTCGTAGTTAATAGCAGAATCAAAAGTTGTTACCGGTGATATGCCAAATGCTAAATTAAACGTTGTTGTTTCAAAACAACCGCTTGAAGCATCTTCTACTCTTACATATATAGTTTGAGCTCCTCCATCAAAATCAGATGGGTTAGTAATAGCATTTGTACTTGCTTCAGCATCTGCTAAATTAGTATGATACGAGAAGTTGAATCCTGTTTGGTTATTAATTATTACTGCTTCGTTAGAAGTTAAATCGTAATTAGAAATACCATCTTCGTCATCATCACAACCAAGAATGTCTTCAGCTTGAACAAGAACAGGTTTTGGTGCTAATGCTAAGTTAAAAGTACCAACCTTAAAACAACCAGTGGTATCATTCTCTATTCTATAATAAATTATAGTTGGAGGAGTGCTTTGGTAAGCTGTTGGGTTAGCTATTGCATTTGTTTCAGCTTCAGCATCGGCTTGAGTTTCGTAATAAGTTACGGATACATCGGTTTGAGTACCAATAATTGATGCTTCGTTTTCGGTAATATCAAAGAAAGCCTGACCCGTATTATCTGTGTCACAGCCAAGAACGTCTGGTAACGAATCTGGTGACTCAGGACTTGGGAAGAATTCTACAATAATATTATCTATAACAAAACATGAAGCATTCTGGTTTAAAACTATTTCTACTTGATAAGTGTTAGTTTCTGTAACTTCTAAAGTTAATCCATCTTCAGGAAGTCCAGTAGTTTCATTTATAATAGGCTCTTGAATCATAAATTCATCAATTGTATACCAAGTAATAGTTGCATTATCACCAACAGGTACTCCAATATCTAAAGTTACGCTTTCACCTTCACAATTTGCGTTTCCGTTTGCTAGAAGAATATCTTCTCCTAAATCTACTTCACCAATTTCAAAACTAGAAGCTTTTAAGAATACCGCTGAGTCGTAAGCAGTATCTCCATCGTCGGCAATAACTAATTTAATATGGTAAGTTCTATTTGGTACTACTGTAGATTGTGCTATTAATGGTACTGTTCTACCTATAAAGTTGGTTGGGTTAGAGATTGGTGGTAAGCCACCTGCTCCATAGTAAGCATCAAATAATGTTTCATTAGCTGAAGGACAATTTGCGTTATATGTATTATCTCTAATTGTAAATACAGAAACTGGTGTTGTTGTACCTGGCACTACTGCAAGGTTAGTTGTAACACCTGTTACAGTATCTGTTAATAAGAATGCAAAAGCATCTGAATATCCACATTGGAATGTTCCATATTCTTCAGCAGCAAATATAAATTCGAATGACATATCTTCAATAAAAGGTACAAAATCGAATTCTATAATTGAGGCATCATTAGTTGTTCCTTCATTAATTTCTGCTTCTAAATCTGCATCTCCTGGCCAACCACCACTACTAACAGTTCCTGTTTCTGGTCCAGGTGCATCAGCAGCATTACCTGTAGTCATTACAATTCCACTTTCAAAAGGGAATCCAGAACCATTAGCTTCAAAATAACCAATTCCATTATCAGAACCAAAATCTGTTCCTGTAGAAGATGTAATGTTTGATATTGTAGAACACGGAGAGTTTACTAATACATCTTCAACTAAACCTTGTACACTGTAGATGTCATCATTTTCGTCGTTATCTCCGTTTATATCATCTGATAAAGTTACGTAAATTGGAGGTGGAACTGTAAATACACATAAGTCGAAAGTTGTTGTCGTAGGTGTTGAGCCATTAGAGAATATTCTAATATAATAAGTATCTCCAACAGTAAGGCCATTAACTATATTTTCGTTTGCTGTACTACAGCTTATATTTGTTAAGTTATCACAATCTGTACCTTCATATAATCCATGAGATAAAAATGTTGTAGAACCTACAATGTTGCTAATGTTGATTGCATGATCTGTAGATACGGCAACAAAAGAAAACCATACATCATCATTTGGTGTTCCAGTACAAGGATTTGCTTGTGTTGATTGTGTAGCTCCGTATAAAGAACCACTTATAAAATTTGTACAATTCCCATCTGCGTTTGCTGTAAACATTATCGCTGCATCACATTCATCGTTAGCAGGTAATGTTGAAAAAGTTATAGGACCAGTCCAATCGCTAAATCCATCACCAGAAGCACTACAATCTGATCTTATATAAATTTCGTATGCTGTTCCGGCTGTAAGTCCATTTTCTGTAACGGTTGTACTTGTTGTAGCTGTACCGTTAGTTGTTGGAATTCCTGTTCCAACAGGTTGTACAACATATTCCCATGCCGTTTCTCCTGCACCTGGTAACCATGAAATGTCTACAGATGTTTCTGTTATATTAGCTGTTGTTATATTGTTAGGGAATAAACAAGGAGGTAACTCGTCTATTGTTACATCATCAATCGCAATATCATCATAGAAATCTGTAGGATTTATAACTTCAGAGAATATAAATTGAACTTGTATGTCTCCTGTAATTGTTAATGTACTAATATTAATTATAATATATTCCCAGCCATTGGTATTTGTATTGTATGTTCCAACAGGATTCCATGCTGCTCCATCCCAAACTTCAACATCTAATTGAGAATTGGCATTTCCTTCATTATCACTTAATAGATAAAAAGATAGAGCTGGTGCTGTTAAAGCTGTTACATCTATAAGAGGAGATACTAATGTTGCTGGAGCATCAGATCCAGAAGAATCTACAAATGCAAAATAACCATTTGTTGCAGTTGTTCCAGTTATAGTACCGTTATTACCTATATGTTCGAATCCACCATTATCAGCAAATTCCCAGTCTTCACCACCAAACATTGTCCAACAATCTGGGATAGTACCACTATTTTCAAAACCTTCTGTATATGGAGCAGTAAATGTTGCACATTCTGTTGTAAATGTAAATGGACCAATCCAGTCACTAAATTCTGTTCCACAGTCTGCTCTTATATAATATTCGTAGTCTGTAATAGCTGTTAAACCTGTTGCTGTATATGGATTAGTTGTTGCAGCATCTCCAGCTCCAGTAGGAGTTCCTGTTCCAGGAGCTTGAACAACAACTTCCCATGCTGTTTCAATACCATTAGAAACCCAAGATAATGTAGCTGTAGTGTCAGTTGTACTGTCAACAGCTAAGTTAGATGGGTTAGCACATGTTGGTAATTCATCGAAAGTAACATCATCAATAGCTATATCATCATAAAAATCTAATGGTGTAATAACTTCAGAAAAAATGAATCGTGCTTGAACATCTCCTGTAATTGTAAGTGTACTTAAATTTATTATTTTTTCTTCCCAACCGCTTGTGTTTGTATTATATGTGCCCATTAAATTCCAAGCAGCACCATCCCAAACCTCTACATCTAATTGAGAGTTATCATTTCCTTCATTATCACTTATTTCGTAAAATGATAATGCTGGAGTAGTTAAGCCAGATACATCTACAAAAGGAGTTGTTAATGTTGCTGGAGCACTAGATCCAGAAGAATCTACCCATGCAAAATAATTATTTGTTGCAGTTGTTCCAGTAATTGTACCATTATCTCCAATGTGGTTAAAACCAGGATCATCATCAAAGAACCAGTCTTCTCCACCATCCATTGTCCAACATAATGGAATAACTCCTCCGTTTTCAAATCCTTCTGTGTAAGGTGCTACAAATGTTGTACATTCTGTATCAAAAGTTAATGGTCCAATCCAATCACTAAAATCTCCTCCACCACAATCTGCTCTAACATAATATTCGTATGTTGTTGCTGGTGTTAATGCTGTTGCTGTATATGGATTAGTTGTTGCAGCATCTCCAGCTCCAGTAGGAATTCCTGTTCCAGGAGCTTGTATTGCTACTTCCCAAGCTGTTTCTGTACCGTTAGAAACCCATGATAATGTTGCAGTAGTTGCTGCTGTAGCGTCTACAGCTAAGTTTGATGGGTTAACACATGATGGTAATTCATCAAAAGTAACATCGTCTATTGCAATATCATCATAAAAATCTCCTGAATTTATTACTTCAGAAAAAATAAATCTTGCTTGAACATCTCCAGTAATATTAAGAGTACTAATGTTAATTGTACGTTGTTCCCAACCACTTGTGTTTGTGTTATATGTTGCCATTAAATTCCAAGCAGCACCATCCCAAACTTCTACATCTAGTTGTGAATTATCATTTCCTTCATTATCACTAATTTCATAAAATGTAATAGCTGGTGTTGTAAGTCCAGAGACATCTACTAAAGGAGTGGTTAATGTTCTTGCACCAAGATTTCCTGAAGAATCTGCCCATGCAAAATATCCGTTTGTAGCTGTATTACCAGTTATTGTTCCATTGTCTCCAATGTGGTTAAAACCTGGAGCATCATCAAAGAACCAATCTTGACCTCCATCCATCGACCAACATAAAGGTATTGCACCTCCGTTTTCGAAACCTTCTGTGTATGGTGCTATAAAAGTTGTACATTCTGTTGCGAAATTTATTGGACCAATCCAAATACTGTAATCACCACCACCACAATCTGCTCTTACAAAAGCTTCGTAATTTGTAGCTGGTGTTAAACCTGATGCTAAATATGGATTATTTGTTGATGTTGCAGTGCCAGATCCGGTAGGAAAACCTGTTCCTTGAGGCTGCACAGCAACTTCCCAAGCCGTTTCAGTTCCTCCTGCTGTCCAAGAAAAATTTGCTTCTGTTGCAGTTGTATTAATAAGAGTTAAGTTATCTGGATTAGGACAAGTAGCATTGTAAATAATAACATTATCAATTAACCAATACCAAGCCCAAATATCGTTGTCATCATACACAAAACGAACTTGCATTGCATTGTTAGAATATGCTGTAAGATCAATGTGTTGTTCATCTGGTGTTGCAAAAGTACCAGCATCTGCCGATTGTGTTAAAACAGCAACCCAAGCACTACCATCCCAAACTTCTACAGTGGCAGTATCTGTACTACCATTATTAAAGTATTGAGTGAAATCTAAAAAAATAGCAGTGGCTCCTGTTGTATCAAAAGCTGGAGAGGTTAATGTTTCGAATAACAGTGTACCATTTCCATTTGCATCACTATCTACAATAGCAGCATTTGTGCCATCAAGGCTGTTGTTTGCAAATCCTTGTTGTCCAGAAATCCAGGAATCTCCAGTGGCATCACCACCATCATCTATAGTCCAAGATGCTGGAATTTCTGTGTCAAAATTTTCGGTTAAATAAGTTTGAGCATTTATTGATAAACTTATGAAAAGTAAAATCAACAATAAAGTAATCTTTTTCATTATATGATCAGTGTTAGTATGTTATTAAAACAAGAATTGATTGTTAAATATATGCTAATTTATTACATATCTTGTTACAGATAGACGTAATGCATTCTTTTTCGATGAAGTGATGCATTATGAACTAAAATTTTCAAGTATTCAATATTATTCTAAAATTATTGACTAATCTCTAAGTTTATTCGGGATTCGTTGCCAACTTTGTCTATGGCGGTAATGGTGTGTTTGCCTTCTAAAGGCTTGATTGCTATATCGTGAATTTCAGTGGTTTTTCCTATGTATTTATTGTCAATATACCAATAAACAGTGCTCATTTTTTTTGAATGTGCAATCTTTAAAATTAGCTCGTTAGTTTCTTCGTTAAAATCTTTAGGAAGGAAAATTTTTGCATTGTTTTTTGGGTATATAAATTGCATTTTTTCATCTTCAATAGTAATACAATCATTTCTAAATCGAGGAAGTGTTTTGTAAAATGGATTTTTACTCCTATAATAATATTCCATTAAAGGAGGAAGCACAAACCAAGAAGTGTTTTTTATGTTGTTTATTGTTTCGCATGAAGTGTTTACTTGATAGCTTTTAGAATTGTCTAAATGAACTAATTTATGGTAAGGACATGGTTTTGTTTTAAGTCCGCTATTTTGAACAAATGTTTTTAAGCTGTGTTCGCAATATTGTCCGGCTCTATAACCACTTTGTTTGCATACATTTATTTCTGTCATTTCATCAAAAGGCTTGGCGAACCATTCGCTATTTGGTAACAAATCGAAAACGTCAAACAGGATTGGAGCAGCAGCTTCTACACCAACTAAACCAGGTCTTCCTTCGCCATCTGCATTACCAACCCAAACACCAACCACATAATCTTTTGTAGTGCCAATTGCCCAAGCGTCTCGAAAGCCAAAACTGGTTCCTGTTTTCCATGCGATTTGTTTGGAATCATCAAAAAACTCCCAATTTTCATCACCTTCAGGTCTGTTTACTTGTTTTAAACTTTCGTAAGTAAGGTAAATTGATGCAGCGTCAAATAATGTTTTTTCTGTAGATTTTTTTCCGAAGTCCATATTTTCTGAAGCTAAAAAAGTGGGTTCACAAAATTCATTTGAAAAATACTCACTTGATGTTTCGTTAAAATGATTTAAAGTTGAAGAAAAACTCGCGTAGCTTTTACATAAATCCCACAAATTACTTTCGGCACCACCAAGAATTAAAGATAAACCGTAGTGGTTTGCATTGTATTTTATGTCTTTCAGTTTTAAATCTTTTAAATAGTGGTGAAATCTATCTAACCCAAAATCTTTAAGCATTCTTACTGCAGGAACGTTTAAAGAGCGCGACAATGCACGGCTTGCAGGAACTGCACCATCAAATTCTTTATTGTAGTTTTCTGGCACATAGCTTCCAAATTGAGTAGGAATATCTGCCACAAGTGTGTTTGGTAATAAATCACCTGCATCTAACATGGCGGCATAAAGAAATGGTTTTAAAATACTACCTGTACTTCTGGGTTTAGTAATAACATCCACATCTTTCTGGTTTTTTTTATCTGTTGGTGCATTACCAATGTATGTTAAAACTTGGCGTGTTTTTACATCTAAAACGAGAACTGAAATATTATGAATTTCATTCTGTTTTAATAAGTTATAATGGTTGTAAACCACATTATTTGCTTGTTGCTGTAGTTTGTAATTTATTGTTGTTTTTATGCGTTCTCCAGAATTAGATTTTACTATTTTTTGAAGTAAATGCGGTGAGATTTGAGGTAATGGATACGGTTTTTGAGGTAAACCTTCTGCAATAGATAAATTATAAGTTAGGGAATCTATTATTTTATTTTGAAGGAGTTTTTGTAATAATCTGTTTCTTTTTTTTAATAATCTCTCTTGATTTTTCCCAGGATAAATTAAGCTTGGCGCATTAGGTAAAACGGCTAAAGTTGCGCTTTCTGCCCAAGATAATTCATGTGGATTTCTATTAAAATAGCGCCAAGATGCAGCATCAATACCAACTACATTGCCTCCAAAAGGAGCGTAGCTAGAATAGTATGCTAAAATCTCATCTTTGCTTTCGCGAATTTCTAAACGCGTGGCAAGAATAATTTCTTTAATTTTTTCGAAATACGTTCGCGATTGTCCTTTTCGTGATAAACGAATAACTTGTTGAGTTAATGTGCTTCCGCCTCGTTTTACTGCTCCAGAATTAATGTTTTGTTTTAGTGCTTTAAATATTGAAACAGGATTAAAACCAGGATGTTTGTAGAAATACTCATCTTCAAAATTAATAATACAGGTTTTAAATTTTTCTGGCACACTATCGTTTTTAGGAAATCGCCATTGGCCATCTTTGGCAATTTGTGCGCCTAATAATGTATTGTTGCTACTGGTGATTACCGTTGCTGTTGGATCTTTAAAGAGTTGCTTTGGTAAACAAAAGTAATAGACAAGCAAAAGTATAACGATAATTACCGACTTTATTTTGTGCTTTTTTATGTAGGCAAATGCTTTATTCATTTTTATTCTTGCATGCGCTTGAAAGTGTATTCACGTTCCACTTTACAAATTTTTACATTGTACCAAGAGTACCAATCTTTAATCCCTTTTTGTTGTGCAACTACATGATCTGTTTGTTGTTTCCAGAGTTGTATTGCTTCTAAGTTTTCCCAATAACTAACAGTGATTCCTACTTCGCTTTTGGCAGAATCTATGCTAATAAAACCAGTTTGTTTTTTAGCTAAAGTTTCCATTAATTCTGCCATTTCACTGTAACCGTTGTCGCCTTCAGTTCTAGTAGAAGTAAAAATCACTGCGTAGTATGGTTTAAAGTTTTTCATCTTTAGTTTCCGAGAAAGCGGAAATCTTTTTTAATTAATTTTCGTGTTTTGGTACTGTAAATGTTACTGTTTTTTCAGTAATATTATCGTCGAAATCTGTTAATATGAATTTTAAAAATACTTGATTTGTTGACACACTAATAGGAAACTGATGCGTATTACTTATATTTTCTACGTTTTTTACCCAATTTTCTCCACATTTTTCTGAAACTATAGTTTTTAAATCTTCAATGCCAAAAGGAACAAATTGTTTTGTATCTGCTTCGGTGTAAGTTAATGTTTCGAACCTTGTTTTATTTATTTTTTTAATTGGTTTCCAGTCCGATTGAAATTGCTTCCACTCACTTAAATCGCAAAGAGAATCTTCATCTAAGATATTTATTGTGTTTTGATAGCGCTGTAAAATTTTTACACTTTTATAATTGTTATTTTTAACTTCAATGGTTTTTTTACCAGGAGTATTTTTAACATGTATATCTATGTTAAGATTGTTTTTTGTTGTTAAATCTTGCAATTCATCGTCGTTATAAATAGCTAAATTTTTAATATTAATATCTGCTTCGGTGAGTTTAATATTCACAATTTTAGCCATTTTATTTTCAGATAAAAAACCATTAAAAACATAGCCTTTTAAATCTTGATAGCCATTCATTTTAATTTTTACCCATTCGCCTTCAACTTTTTTGCCTTGGTCTAGAATTACCAGTTTTTTATCTGTTTTTTCTACAACCTCAACAGCTTCGTTGTACATAAGTTTTCCTAGTTTTGAAGCACCAATATCTGGAAGCTCTCTAACCGTTAAACCGCTGTCTGCTGTTACGTAAGCATAGTCTTGACTGTAACCAAGTGCTACAAATAATAATACAATTGCTGTGATAAAATGTTTTGTCGTTTTCATAATGTTTTGTTTTTAAATTAATATGACAGTTAAACATTTTAGTTGGTTTGTTATCACCTGAAAGCGTTTTAATAAAGCGTCCTTTATTATCTTCAATTTCAAATCATAGTGGTCTTTTTTTTGTTTTTTAGATTCCTGCTTGCGCAGGAATTTGTTATTTTTCTACGGTTACCCATTGTCCTTTTGTGCGTACTAAAAACTCATTATCGTACATGGCTTCCGCTTGAACACCTGGTAAATAATAGGTGCCTAAGTATGATGCGTTAAGCATAACATTAAAGGTATTTGTACCGTATTTTCCTTTTTTATTTAAATCGAAATAAAAGTTTACACGATCATCTCGAATATCTGTAAATCGTGCTTGGCTTGTGGTATTACTTCCAAAGGCAGTAAAACGCGTATTTACAATTTCCCAACCAGAAGGAAATATTTGTGTTAAAGCAACATCTGTAACACGTTCGTTTTTAAGATTAGATACAGTAACAGTTGCCACAAAATCTTGACCTTGTTTAAGATTTTTAATATCGATTACATTTCCTTTTAAATCTTTATAAACTACACTTGTACTTAAACCTCTTTGTTCTGTTAATTCTTCACCTAAAGGCAATTTTCCAGAATTTAAAACACGAACGTAAACCACATTACCTTGTTTGTTTTTAAAGCTTAATTTATTGTTTCCGTTTATTACTTTTAATTCACGTTGAGCTATTGCGCTTTTGGTGTTTATGGTTTCGGTTTTACCATTGATTGTATATTCTAAATCAAGAGATTTTCCACCGTTTGCTTTAACCATTTTAGCCATTGCTAATAAACTGTAAGCTGTAGTTTGTGTACTCATCCAACGGTTACTCGATAAATCTTTAGCCAATGTTTTTGCTAATTCTTGCATTCTAGAATCTTTGGTAAGTACCATTGTTTCTAATGCCATGGCACGATTTCTATCTATAGAGCCATAGGTGTAATAGTTATATTTTGGTGCTACAAATTCTATGTTTGCTGTTTTAGAAATAGCGTTGCTAGCTTCGGTTTGTCCTGCAAGAGCGTAAGCAGCAGCTAATCTCCATTTTGCTTCGTTAGAAATTTCGCTAAATTCTTTAAGCCTGTTCATAGCACCTAAATCTGGACTTCCTGCTAAGGCTAAAGTGTACAATCTGTATGCTTGTGCTAAATCACTATTGTATGTTTTGTAGCTTGGTCTCCAACTTCTTGCTGCTTCTTTTTGATATTTAATCCAATTACTTTTAAAGGTTAAAGGAAGTACGAATCCTAGTTTTTCGGCTTCAAGCATAAAGTGTCCTGCGTAACTAGTTCCCCAATCATTAGCAGTGTTTTCTCCCATCCAATAACTCATGCCTCCATTTGGTCTTTGAAAATTTCCAAGACGCTTAATGCCATTTTCTATATTAGATTGAATTTCTTGTTTTTTCTTTAACGGAATATCAAAAATTTCATTTAAATATAACTGCGGAAACACTCCTGACGTCGTTTGCTCTACACAACCATGAGGATATTGAATAAGATATTGAAGTCTTCGAGAGAAATCCATTGGTGGCATTGTTGAAAATTCAACCGTTGCACTGTTAGAACCTTCAACACCAAAAGTTGTAAAATCTAAACTAGCTGAAGCCGATTTTTCTAACGTTTGATCGAGCGCTTTAGAGGTTGTTGGGTTTACATTCTCAACATCAAGTTCTACTTTGTAGGTTGATTTTTCACCATTTCCAGTTGCAATAACTTCTACTGTATTTATACCATTTGCTTTGCTAACATCAAGCTCAAAATAAGCCATTTGCTCATCTGGTTTTGCAAAAGATAATCTTTTAGATTTCTCACCAACAACAGAAATGCCGTTGCTTAATTTTAATTTAATATCTACATTTTTAACCTTTGGTTCCATAGCAAAAACAGTAACAGGAAGTGTAACTTTTTCACCAGGACTTAGTTTTCTAGGTAGCGTCGCTAAAACCATTAAAGGTTTTTTAACTTCAACAGATTTGTCTGTGCTTCCATAAGCTTCAGTCTCTGTGTTTCCAGCAACAACCATAGTTCGCACAGCGCCAATATAATTAGGCATTTTAATTTTATGTTCTGTTCTTCCGCCAGGTTCTAATGTAAACGGACCTAAAACTTTAACAACAGGTTTAAAACGGTTTGCTTTTTTGTTTTTTCCTTCGGCAGCACTTCCGTCTCCACCAATAGCAAATATTTGATCGATACTACCAGAGTATGCGCCAACAACATCATCAAAAATATCCCAAGTTTTTACGCCTAGAGCTTCGCGTGCATAAAATGACGACCAAGCATTTGGTGTTTTAAATCGCGTTAAATCTAATAAACCTTCTTCAACCATTGCCACAGTATACGTCATAGGTTTGTTGTTTTTTTCTGAAACAATAACAGTAAATTCTTCTTCTGGTTTTAAAACGCTAGGCATTCTAATTTCAGGTTCTAATTTGGTGTTTGGGTCTTCAACTAAAATTGGAATAACTCCATAAAGACGTAACGGTAAGTCGTTAGCAGTTGTAGCATGCGGTTGTAATAATGAAATGTTTACAAACACATTTGGCGCCATTGCTTTAGTAATAGGAATATCTACAACCGTTTCACCAGCTTTTGTTTTTAACCATTTATGCTCTATAACTTCCGTGCCATTTTCTATAGAAATTAATGCACGACCTTCGGTTCCAGAAGGAAACGTAATTTTAGCAGTTTCACCAACATTATAATTTTCTTTATCTGCTGAAAAAACTAACATTTTTGCTGCCTCTTTATCGCCTGTTGGTTGCTTTTTCCACCAATTTTTATAAAAATAAGCTGTACGACCGGTTGCGTGACCACTTTCAGGATCGTAAACACGAATTAAATAGCGTCCGCCATCTTTTTCTGGAACATTAATATTGAAGCTGGCTTTACCATTAGCATCGGTATTAATTTTACTATTCATATATGGTTTATGAAAAGAACTTGAGGTGTATTTTGATAAATTATCGTAAGACGAATTCCACCACCAACGCCATTCAACTTTATAAACTTTTACCTCTAATCCGTTTCTTTTTATAGGCTTTCCTTGGTCGTCTACAACCACAATATCGAAGGTTTGATTTTCGTCTGTATAAAACGAGCCATAAGCTCTTCCTTTAGGCGAACGTAATCCAACAAACGATTTGTAAGGTGCATATTGTTTTGTAAAAGCATCCATAGAAAAATCGCCACCATTTTCGAAAGCACGTACTAAAAATTGTACGTTTAACATGCCAGGAGCATTTTGCCCAACGCTTAGTTTGTTTTTAATTTCGGTAAAACCATCTTCGTTTACATTGCCTTCAAAAACGTTTAGTTCTTCTTGAGAAAACGAGCGAGAAGGATCTCTAAATGTATAGTCTTTAAATTTTTTAAAAGGAGCATATGCATTACTGAATTTGGCTTTAATTTCAGTTTTTACATTTTTTGCAGGTGCTCCATGTAGCCAATTAACATTTAGTGTTCCGTTTAAGGCTTCGCTACCGGAAAGCACTTCATTATTAAAATCGACTTTAATTTTTAAGCGGTTTGGTTTTACAGTTTCTACTTTTAAACCTTTGTAAAACGTAGCACCACCAACACTAACTTTTGCATTCCAGTTTCCTGTTTTGTTTTCGGTTGAAGTAGGTACTGTAAACGTGTAAAAGTTATTTATGTTTTCGCTTGTAATTTTTTTGTAGGCTAATTTTCCGTTAGGATCTGTAACTTCCATTTTTACTGGATGACCTTTTGGTAATTTATTACCATTATCGTCTAAAATAAAAGTAAGATGAAGTGAATCTCCAGGTCGCCAAACGCCTCGTTCTCCATAAATATATCCTTTTAAGCCACGTTGTAAATGGTTTCCAGAAACATCGAATTTACTTAGTGATAGTGCTTGACCATCTCGTAACTTTATATAAGTTTTATTTTTACCTTTGCTTACAATTGCAAAAGAAGCGTGATTGTTGGTTTCTATTTTAGCTAAACCCTCTTGGTCTGTTCTAGTGCTAGAAATTTCCTGTTGTTGGTAGTTGTAAAGCGTTATTTTTGCTGCAGCTTCAACATTAGTATTTAAGATATTTGTAACTGCAAAATAGTAGTTGTTATTTGCTCCTTTTTTTACAATAACGCCAAGGTTTGATGCTAATAAATTTTGTGAAATTTCACGATCTTGATTGTAGTATGCATCATGACATGGGTTGTCGCGTTCTCTCCAATTGTAGTTGTAATTTCTGTATCTGTACGTTACATTATCCCAGTATTCTTCTTCTCTGCGGTCTTCGTCTTCTGTGGTACTTTCGCTGTATTCGTCGTAGTAATAATCGTCTTCGTAGTACTCATCTTCATAATAATCATCGTTGTTTTCAGAATTTGTAATATTTCTATTTACAGAACAATCGTACAAGGAATATTCTTTTTTGAAGCTTACTTCTACGCGATAGATAGCACCTGGATCTACAGTTAAAAATTTAGATAAATCTGCACTGTATGTTTTCCATTTTCCGTCATTTTCAATACCATCGTTTACTAAGGTAATGGTTTGCTTTGCAATGCGTCTTCCTACTTGTCTAATACTATTATCGTTACCTCCTTGAAGATTATTGTCTTGCAAAAACTGAAGTACATTGTCTTCGTATATTTTTATAATTTTTAAGTCTACTTTTTTAAGATTTACGGCTTCAAAATTGAATTTTAATTCCCGTGAATTAGGAAGAATAACACCACTATTTACTAAGCGAACTTGAGGTTTTATTTCTTCGAAAGAAATAGTTTCAGAAAATGGTTTTTTAAGTTTATAGCCTTCGGTGTTTTTAATGCCTTGAAATACATCAACCTGTACGTTTCCTGTGATTTTTGAATCTGGATAGGCTTTTAAAACATTACCATCGACCACGTATTTTGAATTTTTGATATTTTGAATGGTTACCAATCCATCAAAATTTTGTTGTTTTTTAATAGGGTCGGAAAAATTTATAGAAAGGTACTGTTCTGGGTTCTGTATAACATCTATTTTAGTAATTATAAAGTTGTTTTTACCAGGAATAATTACTGTGTTCTCTCCATAATTGTCTGCTTTAATGGCTTTTCCGTTCCATTTTACAATAATTTCGCTGTCTTCAATTTTTCGGTTTATACTATCTATTTTAAATTCAAATTGTCTTGATGGTAATCTGTTTTCATTCCATTCAATTTTTAAATCTTTTCCGCCTTGCGAAGCTTCAACTAATTGCTTGGCTTGATCTATTGTAATGTTATCTGCAGATTTTACGACACCTAATAAGTATTGCCATTCTTTGCTATAGGATTGTAACTCGTTAGTAACAATATTAAAGTTTGGTGTTATGGTTTTAAATTGAAATGTATAGTTTGAAAATTCCGATGGAATATCTGGATATATTTCTTTTAATTTTACAGTAACAGAATATTCTGTGTCACTTTCTAAAGCTTCATTTGGTGTAAATGTTAACGCATGTTTGTTAGCAACAGTTAAATTTCCAGAAACGTGAGGTGTAATGCTAATTAAATCGTCTTCAATTATATTATCTATTTCCCAACCTTCGACTTCTTTAGCTAAACTAATTTGAATATTACTAGAGGTAGAAACACGTCCAGAAGTAGTATAGCTAATATAGTCTCTAAACTTAAAAAGGTTATCGGTTTCGGTTGATTTTTTCTTACAAGACTGTGCCAAGAAGATACAGAGAATCAAGGCAAAAAATGATTTTATTTGCATAGTTGCTGGTTTAAAAGTGAATTACAGTGATAAGAAAAATCTGGTGAGAGTATTCTTGTTAATATAATTACGCTCAATTGTTTAAATTTAGTTTGTGGTTGATTGTTAGATTTTTGTTAAAGTTTTATTTGGAGTAGATTTTTACAATTAATTCGCCTTTATCGTTCATACTTGCGCGATACATTCCTGCGGTGTTAAAATCCATTACCATATTGCCGTTTTTGTCTACTGCAATAATACCACCATTTCCACCTAAATTAGGAACCTTTTTTTGTATTACTTCTTTTGCAGCCGCTTTTAAACTTAAACCTTTGTATTCCATTAGTGCAGAAATATCGTGAGCAACCGTTGCGCGAATAAAAAATTCTCCCCAACCAGTTCCAGAAACTGCACACGTTGCATTATTAGCGTAATTTCCAGCGCCAATAATTGGCACATCTCCAACGCGACCATATCGTTTATTTGTCATGCCTCCGGTTGAAGTGCCAGCGGCTAAATTGCCGTTTTTATCTAAGGCAACGCAGCCAACTGTTCCAAATTTACTGTCTTTAATATCTGCATCGTAAAAAGCCGATTTATTTTCAAGAGTATTTTCTTGTTCTTTTTTAATTACTCGTTTTAAAGTTTTAAGTCTGTTTTCAGTTTTAAAATAATCTGGAGAAACAAGTTCTAGATTCTGTTCTTCTGCAAACGTTTCTGCACCTTCACCAGCCATCATGACATGAGGTGATTTTTCCATAATTGCTCTAGCAAGATTAATTGGGTTTTTTACGGTTTTTGTTCCTGCGGAAGCGCCTGCATTTAGCGTTTTTCCATCCATTATAGAAGCATCTAACTCATTGGTTTCGGCATTTGTGAAAACCGCGCCTTTTCCTGCATTAAAAAGCGGAGAATTTTCTAAAATATTTATGGTTTTTTCAACAGCATCAAGACTACTTCCTCCGTTTTTTAAAATGGTATAACCGGTTCTAATAGCTTCTTCTAATTTGGCTTTGTATTCGGCTTCTTTTTCATCTGTCATGTTCTTTTTTAAAATAGTTCCTGCGCCACCATGTATAACAATAGCAAAATCGTTTACTTTTTTAGATGTGTTTTCTGTATTTGTATTTTCTCTTGTAATATTTTCAGGATTATCATCTGGATTTGGTACGAGTTCGCCACAGCTATATGCTAATAAACAAAGTGCGATGTAGAAGACAATTTTTTTCATTTTTTTTGGAGGTTTTTATTAGCATTAAAGTTACATTTTTTTAAGAAAGCTATAACTGTAAAAACGCATATTTATTAGTATATTCGCTTCAAAATTTAATAATTCGTAAAAAATAGAGATATATGCAAGCAGTTTCAACTGATTTCGGAATAAAAGAAGCCTTAGAGCAATTAGGCATAAAAGATGTAAACCATGGTACTTCTACTGGTTCAAATAACTTTGGAAGTGGAGAAGAAATTTCTTCGTATTCGCCAACAGATGGTTCTTTAATTGCTAAAGTTTCTACAACAACAAAAGAAGATTACGAGAAAGTAATGGAAGCAGCAACTTCTGCTTTTACAACTTTTAGAGCGATGCCAGCGCCACAAAGAGGTGAAATTGTTAGACAATTTGGTAATAAACTTAGAGAATTAAAAGAGCCTTTAGGTAAGTTAGTGTCTTACGAAATGGGTAAATCGCTTCAAGAAGGTTATGGTGAAGTTCAGGAGATGATAGACATTTGTGATTTTGCTGTAGGTTTATCTAGACAATTAAACGGACAAACAATTCCATCTGAACGTCCAGGACATGTAATGCGTGAGCAGTGGCATTCGTTAGGAGTTGTAGGTATTATTTCTGCATTTAATTTTCCAGTAGCGGTTTGGGCTTGGAACACAGCTTTAGCTTGGGTTTGTGGTGATACTTGTGTTTGGAAAGCATCAGAAAAAACACCACTTTGCTCAGTAGCTTGCCAAAATATAATTGCAGGAATTTTAAAAGAAAATAATTTGCCAGAAGGTATTTCTTGTATCATTAATGGAGATTATAAGGTAGGAGAAATGATGACTACAGATTCTAGAATTCCATTAATTTCTGCTACAGGTTCTACAAGAATGGGACGTATTGTTGGTGCAACAGTTGCAGAACGTTTTGGAAAATCTCTATTAGAATTAGGAGGAAACAATGCTATTATTATTACACCAACTGCAGATTTAAAAGTTGTAGTTCCAGGAGCAGTATTTGGTGCGGTAGGAACTTGTGGACAACGTTGTACATCTACAAGACGATTAATTATTCATGAAAGTGTTTACGATAAAGTACGCGATGCTATTGTTGGTGCTTATGGGCAATTAACCATTGGAAATCCTTTAGATGAAAAAAATCATATAGGACCATTAATAGATAAAGATTCTGTAAACACTTACTTAACAGCAATTGAAAAAGCAAAAGCCGAAGGTGGAAACGTTTTAGTTGAAGGAGGCGTTTTAGAAGGTGAAGGTTATGAGTCTGGTTGTTATGTAAAGCCAGCAATTATTGAAGCAGAAAATGATTTTGAAATAGTACAAACTGAAACTTTTGCACCTATTTTATATTTAATGAAATATTCTGGAGATGTTGAAAATGCAATAGATACTCAAAACGGAGTAGCACAAGGATTATCGTCTGCTATTATGACTAATGAGATGAAAGAGGCAGAAAAATTCTTGTCGTTTGCAGGATCAGATTGTGGAATTGCAAATGTAAATATAGGAACTTCTGGTGCCGAAATTGGAGGTGCTTTTGGTGGTGAAAAAGAAACAGGTGGTGGACGTGAGTCTGGATCTGATGCTTGGAAAGTTTACATGAGACGCCAAACAAATACAGTAAATTACTCAGACGAGTTACCTTTAGCTCAAGGTATAAAGTTTGATTTGTAAAATATAACTATTTGTTAGTTAAAAAGCCACATCGAGAGATGTGGCTTTTTTTTATGAAAAACACTTATAATTACACAATGTAAGTTAATCGCTTATTTTGGTAATTTTACCGAATTTTAACTATTTGATTTCTATTTTGTTACAAAAAAAGTTAAAAATTAACACTTTTTTAATAACTTAAGGCTCACTAACACTAAATCAAAATATAATGAGTAAAAAAACCAGTTATCTTCTTGGTATTTTGCTAACCATTATTATCGGCACTATTTTGTATTATTTTTTCTGTTGTAAACCTTGTTTAGAAGCAGCAAATAAAGAAGCGGAAGTCGAAAATATCGTTAGAGAACCAGAAGTAAAAATTGCAACAAAAAATGTTTTTTCTGCAATAGATTCTAAAAGTAGTTTAGAATTTAATAGTAGTGATAATTTTAATTTTAAAGGTTCGGCCTTTTCTCTGTTAGAGCCCGTTTCAGATGATTTAAAAGTAGAAATAGAAAAAATGTCTACATATTTAAATGATAATCCTGGAAAAGCTATAGATATTACTGGATATTATACAAGTGAAGAAAATAATACTTCTGCATTTCCAAATCTTGGATTGGCAAGAGCAAATGCAATAAAAAATTATTTTGTGTCTCACGGGATGTCTTCTAAAATGATAAATACTTATGGTAAATTAAATGATGATTTAACTCCTGATGACTCAAATATATATTACGGACCAGTATCTTATAGCATAATTACTAAAGACGAGAATGATACAAGCGAAGCAGATGCTTTAAAAGAACTGCACGATGAGATTATTGCAGATCCTTTAGTGCTATATTTTAATACAGCTTCTGCATCTATAAACCTTGATGTTAAGCAGCGTGAAAAAATATTTAAAATGGTGAAATATGTTGATAAATTGGATAGTGCTTCTATAAAAATTATTGGGCATACGGATAATACTGGAAATAGAGAGAACAATATAAGATTAGGTTTGGATAGAGCAGAATTTGCCAAAAATTATTTGGTAAGTAATGGTGTTTCTTCAAGTAAAATTAAAACATCTTCAGAAGGTCCAGATAAACCAATTGCAGATAATAATACTGATGAAGGAAAAGCAAAAAACCGAAGAGTAGTAGTAACATTAAACTAACATTGAAAACATATAATTATGACTTTATTATTAATATCAAACATTCCATGCTGGCTAATACCATTATTAGTTGGTGTTATTTGCGCAATTTTAGGATATCTATTAGGAAAGCTTTTAGGTGGAGGAAATAATGAAACCTCTAATGAAATAGACGTTGATGTTTATAAAAATAGAATTTCTAAGCTTGAAGCAGATTTAGAGGCTTGTAAAGCAAATAAGAAATCTACATTCTCTGGAGGAAACTCTTCTGGAGGATCAGCTGCTGCAAGTTTAACTGCTGTAGCTCCAAAACAATCAAGTGGAACAGTGGCAGTGGCTTTTGATGCGGCATCTGCAAAATTATTTTTTGGAAAAACAATAAAACAGGATGACTTAACTGTGGTAGAAGGTATTGGACCAAAAATAAAAGAGTTATTTCATAATCATGATATTACAACTTGGGCAGGATTAGCAGATTGTACTGTAGAAAAATGTCTAGAAGTTTTAAAAAGTGGTGGTAAACGTTTTGAAATTCATAAACCAGGAACTTGGCCAGAACAAGCTAAAATGGCTGCTCTAGGACAGTGGCAAAAATTAAAAGAATGGCAAGACTCTTTAGATGGTGGGAAATAGATAAAATTCCGAATTAAAAATTCAAAAACCGTTTCTTCTGAAAGTTTCAGAATGAGACGGTTTTTTTTTTGAACAACCTTATTTCAATGCCATTGCTGTAATGGGAGAAATAAGGTCTATAGGATTGATTAATAGCATTGTAAAGATATGGGAACATTTTATTTTATATGTTACTAAATGTATAATTGGTAGTTAATTTTGTGTAAGTGGTTAATTTGTAATTAATTGTATTTTACTTTGCGTAATATTCTTATAGATTCTTTATATCTTTTGTATACTTTATTGCTATGTTTTTTTAAAAAAGGTTTAGAGCTGTTAAGTTTGTCTATAGCTTCATTAAAACCATTTAAATAACAAATTAGGTAAGTTGCAGGTAGGTTGTAGAGGTCTATTTCTTGAGAAGGTGTTAGCCTTATTCCTTTTTGTATCTGCTCGATTAAAGAATTATTACTGTTATAGATGTGGTGTAATATTTTTTTATCAAATTGTGGAGGCTGAAAAACTAAAGTGCTATTTATACTATAATTTGCATTATCATGAAATTTAATTATTGTTTCTTCTAACGGATAATATTTATAATTACTATGAAGACCTAATGATACATATTCAATTACTTTAAAGCTGTCTTTATCAAAAGAAATAGCAACTTCGTCTAAAGTAGAATAAAATAAACGAACTTGTTCATTAATTAATTCAATATCAACACGTGAGAAAAAAACTTCATCTTTTACTTCCTTTTTTTGTCCAGCCCAACACACCACGAAATATTCTTTAAAAACTTTATATTGAGGCTTGAAGTCTTTACGCTTGTTCATGAAATTAAAAGTGCTATCAAGTGTATGTTCTATGTTATTATGAGAATGGTTTTCTATTTCTGCAACAATTTTAGAATTTACATCCTTAATGTCGCTTTTAAAAACCTTAGGCATACTCATACTTCCATCTCTAAAAAAAACAGAACCACCATAGTATTTCCATATATTTTTTCTTAAAGATGTTAAGCCATCAATAGCACGAATGGTTACTAAGCCTACAACCTTGTCATCTGGTAAATGTGGAAATGGTATGTTTTCATATTGTACAATTGGAGGATTGTTAAGGTAGGCGTTTATTAGGTTTTGTATTTTAGAATCGTCGAAAAAATCTACTCCAATAATAGAATTATCTTCATCTTTTACACCAATTACTATAAAAGAATTGTTTTTAGGATTGCTATTAGATAAAGCACAAACATGTTTTAAAAACTTTGCTTTTCCTTCTTTTTGTCCAATATCAATTTTACGCTTTTTGTCATAAAAACTGTTCTCGTCGTTATGTGCGAGTAAGTTTTTTATTAAAAGGCGTTTATTAATCATGAGTATTTATTGAAAATATTTAGTATTCAATTTATGTTTTTTCCTTTTTAACAATAGTGCTACTGGCTTGTGCGGTACAAAACATTAACACATCGGCAATGTTAACGTGTGGAGGTCTTGAAATGGCAAAGTAAATTACATCGGCAACATCTTCTGGTTGTAAAGCTTTGTAGCCTTTGTACACATTATCTGCTATTGTTTCGCCTTTAAAACGAACTTGGGAAAATTCGGTTTCTACTAAACCAGGATTTATAGCTGCTACTTTAATACCGTATGGGTTTAAGTCTATTCTCATACCTTCAGTTAATGCAACAACAGCGTGTTTGCTGGCGCAATAAACATTACCTTTTGGGTACACTTCTTTTCCTGCCGATGATCCAATATTTATAATATGCCCAGATTTACGTTCTGTCATTTGTGGAATTACGGCCTTGCTTACGTAAAGTAAGCCTTTAACATTAATATCCATCATGGCATCCCAGTCTTCTATATCGCCTTTGTTTATTGGGTCTAAACCATGAGCGTTTCCGGCATTGTTAATTAATATGTCTATTTGTTTGAAGCTTTCTGGTAAAGATTCTATTGCTGAAAAAACAGCTTTTTTATCCCGAACATCAAAATTTAAAATATGCACTTCGGTTTGTTTTTCTAAAGCTTCTTTTATTGTCAATAATCGCTCTTTTCTTCTGCCACAAATAATTAATCTAATATTATGTTGTGCTAATTTATAAGCAGTTGCTCTACCAATTCCGCTTGTAGCTCCTGTTATTAATGCTGTTTTTTTATTATTCATAATTTTTATTTCGCTATTTACTTTATGGTACTTTGTGTCCTTGAGCGGCTACTAATATTAAAAACCAATCTTCTAATTCTAAATCTATATTTAATGCTTTTGTAGCATTTGTTATTCTATTTAAATTGGTGGTGCCAATAACAGGATGAATGTTTGCTGGATGTTTTAAAATCCATGCTAAAAGTAATTGATCCTCGGTAGCATTATATTTTTCTAATAACTTACCTAATTGTTTGTGTATGCGTCTTGTTTGTTCTGTGTCTTCTTTAAATACATTGCCTAATGGAGACCACGCCATGGCTTTTATATTATTTATTTGCATATAATCAAGAATACCATCATGCATAGCGCCATGCTGAGTTAAAGAAAATTCTATTTGATTAGCGGAAACTTCAACATGTTTTGAAATTAATTCAATTTGAGAGGTTTTAAAGTTAGACACGCCAAAATGTTTTACTTTGCCAGATTTCTTAAGTATTTCAAACGCTTCGGCTATAACTTCGGGTTGCATTAATGGACTTGGTCTGTGTAATAAAAGCAAATCCAAATAGTCTGTTTTTAAGTTTTCTAGGGATTTTTCTGCGGAAGCAATAATATATTCTTTTGTGTAATTATAATGTTTAACTTTAAGTTCTGGTCTCGATTTACCAAGATATTGTATACCGCATTTAGATATAAATTGAATGTTTTCTCTGTTTATGTTACTTTTAGAAAAAGCATTTCCAAATTCTTTTTCTGTGGTATAATCTCCATAAATATCTGCATGGTCAAAAGTAGTAACTCCATGCTCTATGCAGTGATTTATACGTTTTATAAATTCGGGTTGAGAAAGTGAGTTTCCCCAAGCTCCCCAAGTCATTGTACCGGCAATAATTTTTGAATAATTTTTGTTCGCCATTTGCTTATTTATTTTTTTGCTTTATGCTATTTTTAATGATAAATAATTTAAACATTAAAAATACCAAACATATTATTAATACTTCCTTTATATGCTTGAATTTTTAACCAATTGTTAACACGATTGCATTAAAAAAATTAACAATTTGCAAATCGTAATTTCGGATAGTATATTCGACTTTTAAAATTTATATAATGATGGAAGAAACAAGTACAATTGATATAAAATCAATTAACGAAAAAATTGAAAAAGAAAGTGCTTTTGTCGATTTATTGACACTTGAAATGAATAAAGTAATTGTTGGTCAAAAACACATGGTTGAACGATTACTAATTGGACTTTTAGGCCGTGGACACATTTTACTTGAAGGTGTTCCTGGTTTAGCAAAAACATTAGCTATTAATACGCTTTCTAAAGCAGTAGATGGTAGTTTTAGCCGTATTCAATTTACTCCAGATTTGTTACCAGCAGATGTTGTTGGTACGCTTATATATAATATGAAAGAGAATGATTTCTCTATTAAAAAAGGTCCAATATTTGCCAATTTTGTTTTAGCCGATGAAATTAACAGAGCGCCAGCAAAAGTGCAATCTGCTTTGTTAGAAGCGATGCAAGAGAAACAAGTTACCATTGGAGATGAAACTTTTGTTTTAGATAAGCCTTTTTTAGTAATGGCAACAATGAATCCTGTAGAGCAGGAAGGAACGTATCCGTTACCAGAAGCACAAGTAGATAGATTTATGCTGAAAACGGTGATAGATTATCCTAAAAAAGATGAAGAGCAATTAATTATGCGTGCTAATTTAAAAGGCTCTTGGGATAAAGTAAATCCTGTAGTTTCTGTTTCGCAAATTTTAAGAGCACAAGAAGTTGTTAGAGAAGTATATATGGACGATAAGATTGAGAAATATATACTAGATATAATATTTGCTACACGTTATCCAGAACAATATAAATTACAAGATTTAAAACCATTAATATCTTTTGGAGCTTCGCCACGTGGAAGTATTAACTTAGCAACAGCCGCTAAATGTTATGCTTTTATTAAGCGTCGTGGCTATGTAATACCAGAAGATGTTCGAGCTGTAGTACACGATGTTTTAAGACATAGAATTGGAATTACTTACGAAGCTGAAGCCGAAAATATTACTAGCGAAGATATTATTAATAAGATTGTTAATGTTGTTGAGGTACCTTAAACGAGTATTCAATAATCAGTATTCAATTATTTATTAGAATCCTGATTTATTACAATAAATTAATAAAATATAACGATTTTGCATTTTCGGACTGCATACTGCATGCTGATGATTGCTTATTAAAAGAAAATGGATACTAAAGAATTACTAAAAAAAGTACGTAAAATCGAGATTAAGACACGTCGTTTGTCTGATCATATTTTTGGAGGCGAATACCATTCGACCTTTAAAGGTCGTGGTATGACTTTTTCTGAAGTAAGACAGTATCAATACGGAGACGATATTAGAAATATAGACTGGAACGTTACCGCTAGAACAAACCAGCCACATGTAAAAGTTTTTGAAGAAGAGCGAGAATTAACCATGTTATTAATGGTGGATATTTCTGGTTCAGAATTGTTTGGTACAGACCAGCAATTTAAAAATGAAATAATAACCGAAATCTCTGCTACATTAGCCTTTTCGGCAACACAAAACAACGATAAAATAGGTCTTATATTATTTTCAGATGAAGTAGAGTTGTACATTCCTCCTAAAAAAGGTCGCTCGCATGTTCTTAGAATTATTAGAGAATTAATAGAATTTGAACCTAAAAGTAAAGGAACAAACGTTGCAGAAGCATTAAAATTTATGCGTAACGTTATGAAGAAAAAAGCCATTGTTTTTTTACTTAGCGATTTTATTGCCGACGATTATAAACAAACACTTAAAATTGCTGCGGGAAAGCATGATATTACTGGAATTAGAGTGTACGATAAAAGTGAGGAAACTATACCTAACTTAGGCGTTGTACAAATGCAAGATGGAGAATCTGGAGAAATGATGCTAGTAAACACTTCGTCAAAAAAAGTAAGACAAAATTACAGTAAGTTTTATAATGAAAAAGTAGAATATTATAAAGATAGCTTTGCTAAATCTGGAGCAGGAACTATAGATTGTCGAGTAGACGAAAGTTATGTAAAAAAATTACTAGGCTATTTTAAAAGAAGGTAAATTGAATCTTTGATTTAGTTTAAATCTAAGCCCTAATTATAAAAATGAAAAAAAAACAATTAAATATAAAAATGAGAACAGAGCAAAATAAAACTATTGTTTTATCTTTTTTCTTTGCTCTTTTTTCACTGTTTTCATTTAGTCAAGTTAAATCATCCATAGACTCTACTTCAATAAAAATTGGTGCACAGGTTACTTATAAAATAGAGGTAGATACAGATACAACATCTTTAGTTATTTTCCCAGAAGGCCAAACATTTTCTCCTATGGAAATGATTGAGTCTTACACAATAGATACAACAAAGCAAAACAATAGATATAATCTTATTAAAAAATACGGATTAACACAATTCGATTCTGGAAAGTATACTATACCAAGACAAAAAGTATTAATAGGTACTAAAACATTTTTTACAGATTCTTTAAATGTAGAAATTAGAGAGATTGTTGTAGATACAACAAAACAAGGTTTGTACGACATTAAACCAATTATAGAAGTAGAAAAAAGTGTTGGAAATTGGTGGAAATATCTACTATTAACAATTTTTATTATTGCCTTAATAGCTTTTTTATTATGGTGGTTTATATGGAGAGTAAAACCATTAACCAAAGAAGAAGAAATTGCATTATTACCACCTTACGACCGTGCAAAATTAGCATTAAAACAGTTAGATGAAAGTAATTATCTTCAAAATGAAAACTTAAAAGGTTATTATTCAGATTTAACATTCATTATTAGAAAATATCTTGACGAGAAAGTGTATGATCGTGCGCTGGAAAGTACAACAGACGAGTTAATTACTAGATTAAATTTATTAAAAGAAGGCAATCAAATAGAATTAAGCAAAGACGATATTAATAATATTGAAACCATTTTAAAGCGTGCCGATCTAGTAAAATTTGCAAAAGGAACACCAGATATTGCATTAGCCGAAATAGATAGAAAAACAATAGATTTAGAAATCGACCACGTTAAAGAAGCGTTGCCAGAACCAACCGAAGAAGAAAAACTTTTAGATAAACAATATAAAGAAGACCAAGAACGTAGAAAGAAAACTAAAAAAATCGTGCTAACTGTTGGTATTGTTGCATTTTTGTTATTAGGGACATTGGTAGGTTTTGGTTACAAATATGGTTTTGGTTATGTAAAAGATACTATTTTAGGTCATGAAAGTAAAGAGCTTTTAGAAGGAGAATGGGTAACAAGCGAGTATGGTTTTCCGCCAATTACCATTTCAACACCAAAAGTTTTAAAACGAATTGAAATTCCAGTAGCTCAAGATCAAGAGAACCAACCAAAAACTAGTAGTTTTTCTTATGGCACAATGTTAGATGTGTTTAATGTAACTGTAAATACAATACAGTTTCCTAAGCAAATGCGAAATGCAGAAACTCAAGAACAAGCAAATACTCCAGAAGTGGATTTAGTTGCATTGTCTGAAAAAGCACTGCAAAGTATGGAAGCTAAAGGAGCAAAAAACATTATAGCTTTAAAAGATAAATTTAAAACTCCAAATGGAGCCGAAGGATTAAAATCTCACGGAACCATGAATATTCCAATAGCAGGAAGCGATAAGTTAAGAGAAGCAAAATTTAGTTTTGTATTATTTACAGCAGAAAACGTATTGCAACAAGTGGTTATTACTTATCCAGATAACGATACGTATGCAGACGATATGGTAGAACGTATATTAAACTCAATAGAGTTAAATCCAAAAACAAAATAATGTTTGAAGGTATAGAATTTTTAAATAAAGGTTTTTTCTGGTTGTTATTACTACTACCAGTAGCGATACTATGGTATTATTTTAAAAATAAGCATCAAACAGCCGAGTTAAAAATATCAAGTTTAAAAGGCTTTAAAGTTACTAATTCATGGTTGCCTAAATTAAAACACCTTTTGTTTGGGTTAAGGTTAATAGCATTAACAGCTTTAATTATTGCAATGGCAAGGCCAAGAACTGTAGATGTTTCAACAAAAACAAAAACAACTCGAGGAATAGATATTGTTATGGCAATAGATGTTTCTGCGAGTATGTTAGCAAAAGACTTAAAACCAAATAGATTACAAGCTCTAAAAAAAGTAGCTGCAGAGTTTATTAAAGGTAGACCTAACGACCGTATAGGTATTGTAGAATATGCGGGAGAAAGTTATACAAAAACGCCAATAACAAGCGATAAAAGCATTGTTTTAAATTCTCTTAACGATATTAAATATAATACAATAATAGAAGGAGGAACAGCTATAGGTATGGGATTAGGTACTGCTGTAAACCGATTAAAAGATAGTAAAGCAAAAAGTAAAGTAATTATTTTACTAACAGATGGTGTAAATAACTCTGGAGCTATGAATCCTAAAATAGCAAGCGAATTAGCTGTAGAATTTGGAATAAAAACATACACTATTGGAATAGGTACTAATGGTATGGCGCTTTCGCCATATGCAACAAAGCCTAATGGGCAATTTCATTATCAGAGAGTTAAGGTTGAAATAGATGAAGCTTTGCTTAAGGAAATTGCACAAGTTACAGGAGGAAAATACTTTAGAGCTACAAATAACAAGAAGCTAGAAGAAATTTACGACGAGATTAATAAACTTGAAAAAACAGAAATAGAAGAATTTAAATTTTATAATTACGAAGAAAAATTTAGATGGTTTGTTTGGGTTGCGGGAATTTTACTATTATTTGAGTTGTTATTACGAATTACTATTTTTAGAAGTTTTGTATAAAATCTAAAAAAAATAATCACTAGCAAAGCAGTTGTAAAAAGTAAAAAACATATTGTATTTAGTTATAAATAAAACAGTTAAATAAAATTTTGAGTAAGCATTAATACAATGTTTACTTATATAGAATACTAATAAAAAATGCAGTTAGAAGAAAAAATATGGTTTTGGGCATTACTAGTTATTCCTATAATTTTAGTCCTTTTTTTAGTGCTTCAAATTTGGAAAAGGCACACGCAAAATAAATTTGCTAATCAAGCTATTTTAAAACGGTTAAGTCCTAATAAATCAGTATTTAAATCGGTACTTAAAATTGTAGTTCTTTGTTTAGCATTTGCTAGTTTAACAATCGCTTTAGTAAACCCAAAAATTGGTTCAAAATTAGAAACAGTTAAACGCGAAGGTGTAGATATTGTTTTTGCCGTAGATGTTTCTAAAAGTATGCTTGCCGAAGATATTGCACCAAACCGTTTAGATAAATCTAAACAATTAGTAACACAAATAATTAATAATTTAGCTAGTGATCGTGTGGGTATTATTGCATATGCAGGTAAAGCATTTCCGCAATTACCAATTACTACAGACTATGGTTCTGCAAAAATGTTTTTGCAAAACATGAATACAGATATGTTATCTTCTCAAGGAACAGCAATTAACGAGGCTATAGAACTTGCAAAAACATATTACGACGACGACCAGCAAACCAATAGAGTTTTAGTTATAATTTCAGATGGAGAAGACCACAGTGAAGCCTCAGCAAACGTAGCAGAAGAAGCTAGCGAAGCTGGAATTAGAATTTTTACTATTGGTGTAGGTAGTGAAAAAGGAGGCCCAATACCTATAAAGCGAAATGGAATTGTTTTAAACTACAAAAAAGATAGGCAAGGAGAAACCGTAATTACTAGGTTAAACGAAGAAACTTTAAAAAATATAGCCACAGAAGCTAACGGTGTTTATATAAATGGTAATAACACCAATAATGTGGTAGAGCAAATTAGAGATATTTTAAATAAAATGGATAAAACCGAATTTGAATCTAAACAATTTGCAGCTTACGAATCTCAATTTCAATGGTTTTTAGGTTTAGGAATATTACTTTTATTTTTAGATATTTTCTTTTTAGAACGAAAAACAGCTTGGCTAAAAAAGTTGAATTTGTTTAACGAGAATTTTTAATACAATAAACTGAAAAAATTTTCAATTTAATTTTTATAAAATCCTTAACACTAGACAATTCAAAGCTTTTATATATTTATACGCTAAATAATTTTAAAAGAGACTCCTGTTTTTACAACAGCAAAAGATGAAAAATATAATAACCTACATATTAATTTTTACTATTTCATTAGCTTTCGCACAGCAAGAGGATAAAGAAAAAGAAATTCAAAAATTAAATCAAAAAGTAAATAATTTAATTAGCGACGCTAATGATTTAGCTAGTAATAAAGAGTTTGTAACAGCAGAAATGGAATATAGAAAAGCTATTTCTGGAAAACCAACAAGTGTTGCTGGAACATATAACTTAGGGCATTCATACTACAAAAAAGGAAATTATGATGAAGCGTTATATCGTAATCAACAAGCAGCTAAAAATGCTACAGATAAACTAGAAAAACATCGAGCATACCATAATATTGGAAACATATTAATGCAAGAAGATAAATGTAGTGAAGCAGCAGAAGCTTTTAAAAATGCACTTAGAAATAATCCATTAGACGAGGAAACACGTTATAATTTTGCTTTAGCAAAAGAATGCGCTAAAAACCAAGAACCTCCACAAGAAGAAGATAATAAAGACGATAAGGATAAAGATAAAAAAGAAAACGAAGACCAGAAAGAACAAGATAAAAAAGAGCAAGAAGATGAAGGAGAGAATAAAGAAGATAATAAGGATCAAGGAGACGATGATAAAAAAGAAGGCGACCAAAACGAAGACGAAGGTAAGCCTGATGAAGAAAAAGATAAAGATGGTGAAGGTAACGATGAGAAAAAAGAACAACCCAAACCACAACAACAACCAGGAAAATTATCGCCTCAACAAATCCAAAACTTATTAGAAGCAATGGATAATCAAGAACAAAAGGTCCAAGATAAAATGAATGCCGAAAAAGCAAAAGGAGCTAAAGTTCAAACAGAAAAAGATTGGTAATAAAGTTTAAAACAAAGAGTTTTAACTAAGAAAACACTTATTTAAAATCGAGTTTTTTAACATTATAAATGAAAACAATAAAACACATAGCAATTTTACTATTTATACTTTCATCAAGTATATTAAGTGCCCAAGTGCAATTTCAAACTAGAGTAAGTAAAAAAACTTTAGGTTTAAACGAGCGTTTGCGTGTTGATTTTTCTATGAATAAAGATGGAGACAACTTTAACGCTCCAACCTTTGATGGTTTTGATATTGTTGGAGGTCCTAATCAATCTGTTAGTAATTCTTGGATAAACGGAAAACGTTCTTTCGAGAAAACATACAGTTATTTCTTAGCACCAAAAAGAAAAGGCAGTTTAATGATTGAGTCTGCTAGTATAGAAATAGATGGTGTTACCTATAAAACTAATTCTATTGTAATTACTGTAACTAAAGAAATACAAAAACCTAAAGACCCAAATAGTGTAATAGCAAGTGATAATATTCACTTAGTTGCAGAAATATCTAAAACAAACCCATATTTAAACGAAGCTATAACAGTAGTTTATAAACTCTATGTAGCGCCAAATACAGGCGTAAGTAATTGGAGAGAAACAGACGATCCTGAATATGACGATTTTTGGAGCCAACATATAAACCCAAAAGGTCTTAAAATAGAAAGAGGGCAGTATAATGGAGAAGACTACCAATATGTTGTATTACGTAGAACCGTTTTATATCCTCAAAAAACAGGAAAATTAACAATAGAACCTTTACGTTTAAATGTTACAGCAGAAGTTCCAACGAAAAGACGAGATATTTTTGGACAGCGTTTAATGAGTAAAGTTAATGTTCCTGTAGCGGCAGGAAAACATGTAATTAATGTAAAACCACTTCCAGAAGCAGGAAAACCACTAGATTTTTCTGGAGCAGTTGGAGACTTTAAATTTACATTAAGCACATCTAAAAAAGAATTAAATGCCAACGAATCTTTACAAGCAAAAGTTTCGGTATCTGGTAAAGGAAATTTAAAACTATTATCATTACCTAAATTAACCTTACCAAACTCATTAGAAGTTTACGAACCAGAACACAGCGAAAATGTGCGTACTAGTTTAGCAGGTATGCAAGGTGAAGTTTCAGATAGTTACACTATTGTACCACAATACAAAGGAAAATATCCTATACCAACTATTTCCTTTTCTTATTTCGATTTAAAAACAGAAACCTATAAGCGTATATCTTCAAACGAAAACATTATTAACGTGTTAGAAGGTCCTGTTTATGGTGCTTCAGATAATAATTTAACAGCAGAAGGAGCTCCAAAACAAAATGTTATTCTAAATAACGATCAATTTGCATTTATTAAAACAGAAGCGAATTTAGTTTCAAAAAATAAAGCTCAGTTTTTTAAATCAACAGCTTTCTGGACTTGCTTATTAACTCCATTTTTAGCCATTCCTCTTGCTATTGTTTTTAGAAGAAAAAGAGAAAAGCGTGCTGGAGATGTTGTAGGTAATAGACTAAGAAAAGCAGATAGATTGTCTAAAAAATATTTAAGTGAAGCTAAAAAAGCATTAGGACAAAAAGAAGCATTTTACGTCTCATTAGAAAAAGCTTTACATAATTATTTAAAAGCAAAATTAAATATTGAAACAAGCGACTTAAGTAAAGAAAAAATAAGAACACTTTTAGCAGAGCGTGAAGTTGAAAACACCGTTGTTTTAGATTTTGAAAATATACTTGAAAATTGTGAATTAGCAAGATACACGCCTATAACAACAGTAACAATGCAGCAAGATTATGATAAAGCAGCTAGCACAATTAACTTAATAGATAAGCAAATTAGATAGACTTTAGTTTTTACGAAAAGTAAATATGAAAAACATATTCTACATATTATTATTTTTCTTCGTAAGTGTTTCAGCACAAAACGAAAAAATATTTGAGCAAGCAAATACCTTATACAATACAGGTAGTTTTGCAGAAGCATTAGATAGATATAAAGTAATATTAGAAACAGATAAACATTCTGCAGAGTTATATTTTAATATTGCTAATGCGCATTATAAACTTAATCATATTGCTCCTTCAATATATTATTATGAAAAAGCCTTATTATTAAAACCTAACGATGAGGATATAAAAAACAACTTAGCTTTTGCTAACAATATGCGTATTGATGCTATAGATACGCTACCAGAAGTAGGTTTAAAGCGATTTGTAAAAAAAGCAGCAAATAGTTTAACTGTTGATAGTTGGGCAAAATTATCGGTGTTTTTAGTAGTTCTTTTTGTGTTGTTTTATTTATTATATTATTTTACCTTTAAAACTGGAAAAAAACGATTTTACTTTATAAGCAGTTTTACATTAATTGTTTTAGCTTTTATTGCTTTAGCATTTACATTTTACACTTATAATTTATCTAAAAAATATAGTCCAGCAATAGTGTTTGCTAAAGAATCACAAGTTAAAAGCGAACCAAATTTGCGAAGTGATGAAGCATTTGTTCTTCATGAAGGAACCAAAGTTCAAGTTTTAGATACGGTTAAGAATTGGAAAAAAATTCAATTAAGTGACGGTAAAACAGGATGGCTTAAAAATGAAGACATTAAACTGTTAAATGTTTTTTAGACTTTATTTAACAAATAAATGATCGTTTAGATTTATATTTGCAACTTCAATAAATTGCTGAGCATGCAGAGAAAAAAGATATCGATATTTTTAACTATATTATTTATGGCTATTATTACAGCGCCATCAATAATTATGGTTGTAGACGATTCTTTAGATATATCTGTTTTCTATAGTCTTTCAGAAGAGGAAGAAGAAACTACACATTTAAAAATAGTTTTTCCTAAAAACGACAATACAGAAAGCTTATTTAGCGATTTATATAATATTGATGAGTTAGATTATTTTTTTAAAAAATACGCAAAGCCTCATTTAAGCTTTACCTCTCCACCGCCAGATTTTATTTAATATTTTTTCGTTAGACATTTAATTGTCCCCAATAAAAAAAATATTAAAATCACTACTGAAAAAAACTTCAGTAGTATAAAATCATTATATCAAATGTTTAAAACATTAAAAAGCGACTTGCCTGCAAGTGTCGTAGTATTTTTTGTCGCGTTACCTTTATGTTTAGGTATTGCTTTAGCCAGTGGAGCACCTCTTTTCTCTGGTTTAATTGCCGGAATTATTGGAGGTATTGTAGTAGGAGCTTTAAGTGGCTCTAAAATTGGAGTTAGTGGACCTGCAGCAGGTTTAGCTGCTATTGTATTAACAGCTATAGGAACTTTAGGTGGTTATGAAAACTTTTTAGTTGCTGTGGTACTTGGTGGAGTAATTCAATTACTTTTTGGTGTTTTAAAAGCCGGAATTATTGGATATTATTTTCCATCATCTGTTATTAAAGGAATGCTTACCGGAATAGGAATTATTATTATCTTAAAACAAATTCCTCACTTTTTTGGTTACGATGCAGAACCAGAAGGAGCAGATAGCTTTGTAGAAGCTTCTGGAGAAAACACATTTTCTGCTTTATTTAATATTTTCGATAACCTAATAATAGGCTCAATGGTAGTTGGCTTTATAGCATTAGGTATTTTACTATTATGGAGCAATGTGTTAGTTAAAAAAGGAAAGTTTTTTGAAATTATACAAGGACCATTAGTAGCAGTTGTAGTTGGTATTATTTTTTATATGGTTACACAATCTAACGAGACTCTTGCAATTGCAGATTCTCATTTAGTTAGTGTTCCTGTTCCAGATAGTATAGATTCTTTTCTTGGTCAATTTAGTTTCCCTAATTTTGCAGCAATAACAAATCCAGAAATTTGGGTTGTAGCTTTCACAATAGCACTTGTAGCAAGTTTAGAAACTTTATTATGTGTAGAAGCGACAGATAAGTTGGATCCAGACAAAAATGTAACACCAACAAATAGAGAATTATTAGCACAAGGTGCAGGTAATATATTATCTGGATTAGTAGGTGGACTTCCAATTACACAAGTAATTGTAAGAAGTTCTGCTAATATTCAATCTGGAGGAAAAAGTAAATTATCTACTATTTTTCATGGTTTCTTATTATTAATTTCGGTTATTTTAATACCATCTTTATTAAATAAAATTCCGTTATCTGTATTGGCAGCAATTTTATTAATTGTTGGTTATAAGTTAGCAAAACCAGCATTATTCTTAAAAATGTATAAGTTAGGTTGGAAACAATATGTACCATTTTTTGTAACTGTAGCCGGAATTGTTTTTACAGATTTATTAGTAGGTATTGGTTTAGGTTTAGCAGTTGGTATTGTAGTTATTTTATTAAAAAGCTACCAGAACTCTCACTTCTTACACATAAAAGATAAGAGTAATGGTAAACATAAAATTACTATGGAACTTGCCGAAGAAGTAACATTTTTTAACAAAGGAGCCATTTTAAAAGAATTAGATAGTTTACCAAGAGATACTTATTTAGAATTTGACATTACAAAAACTAGATATCTTGATTATGACATTGTTGAGATTCTTGAAGATTTTGCATTTAAAGCAAAAGAAAGAAATATCGATATTAAATTAATTTCTAAACGTGGTGTTGTAGAAAACCCACCAAGTTTTATAGAATTCTTCCAGCTTAGACCAAAATCTAGTATTAGTTTAAGCTAAGCGCTATGAAAAACAATAGATACAAAATATTAGTACTTTCCGATTTTAAAAAACCGGAAAGTACTTTATTAAAAAGTAGCGTTGGCTTAGCTAAAATTATTGGAGGAGAAATAAACTTATTTCACGTTAAAAAACACACAGATATTGTTAAGAGAGATAATCAATTCTCTGCAATGAGAAGTTTAAACGAAGAACATAACAATACTATAAAACGAATAGATAACTTAGTAAACAAATTTTCAAAAGCACATAATTTAAAAATTAGTGGAGATTATGCTTTTGGAAATATTAAAGAAGAGATAAAGAAACAAATTAAGCTTTATAATCCAGACATTATTGTTTTAGGACAACGCGATGCTTCAACATTTAAGTTAATTGGAGATAGCATAACACGTTTTGTATTAAAATCTTTTAATGGAGTTATAATGATTACTTCAAATAAAAATGCGTTAGAACCAGATAAAAAAATAACTTTAGGTGTTTTAAATGATTCTAATAAAATTTTTAATACTAATTTTTCTAAAGATTTAATAACACATACAACAACACCTTTAAAATCTTTTAAAATTATAAATAGTCATATTGAAGAAGAAAATATCTCAAGTTTAATTGAAGAAAAAGTAATAGAGTATAAGTTCGAAAAAAATGATAATGCTTTAACTACACTATCTTCTTATCTTTTAAAAAATAACATAAATTTACTGTGTGTAGATAGAAATAAAAAACAAAATAAAAGCACACAAAACATACCACTAAATGATGTGGTAAACAATATAAATGTTTCATTACTAGTTTCTGAAGCATAATAACAATTAAATAAAAAATAACATATACATATGAAAGCGCATACAAAAGAAACACAAGCTACAATGACACCAGAAAAGTCATTACAGTACTTAAAAGAAGGAAATAAAAGATTTCAAGATAATTTAAAAGCTAATCGTAATCTTTTAGAACAAGTTAACGATACTAGTGATGGCCAGTTTCCATTTGCAACTATTTTAAGTTGTATAGATTCAAGAGTATCAGCAGAATTGGTTTTTGACCAAGGTTTAGGTGATATTTTTAGTGTACGTATTGCAGGTAACTTTGTAAACGAAGATATTTTAGGAAGTATGGAGTTTGCTTGTAAATTAGCAGGAACAAAACTTATAGTAGTGCTTGGCCACACAAGTTGTGGTGCTGTAAAAGGAGCTTGTGATCACGCAGAGATGGGTAATTTAACAAAGTTAATAGAAAAAATTACACCGGCAGTAAATGCTGTTTCAGAGCCTAAAGACGAAAGTTTAAGAACTTCTAAAAATTTAGATTTTGTTGATGAGGTTTCTAAGAAAAACGTAGAATTAACAATAGATAGAATTCACGCAGAAAGTCCAATATTAACAGAGATGGAAAAGAATGGTGAAATAAAAATTGTTGGTGCTATGTATAATATTAATAGTGGTGCTGTAGAGTTTTACTAAAATTAACATACATATAAATGAGTCGATTTAATTTAAAAAAGACTAGTAAAATAGCAACACTAATCATTGTATTAGTGTTGCCTTTTTTTGCAATGAGTCAAGATAGTAATTTAGGAAATTGGTTAATTTACATTGGTAATAAAAAATTAAATTCTAAATGGAATATTCATAATGAAGTTCAATATAGAAATTACGATGCCGTTGGAGACTTAGAGCAGTTACTACTTAGAACAGGAGTAGGTTATAATTTATCTGATAATAACGATAATATTTTATTAGGATATGGATATATTTTATCTGAAAATTATATAGGTGATACAGATGAAAAAGTCTCTGTAAATGAACATCGAATTTTCCAGCAATTTACTACAAAACAAAAAGTAGGTAATGTAGGTTTAAGTCATAGATATAGGTTTGAACAACGTTTTGTTGAAGATGATTTTAAAATGCGTTTTAGATATTTTTTAGGAATAAAAATACCGCTTCAGTATAAAGAAGAAGGTAAAAATCCTTTGTACATGTCTTTGTATAACGAAATATTTTTAAACACAGAGTCTTCTGTTTTTGATAGAAACAGAGTATTTGGTGGTTTAGGTTATACCTTTTCAGATAATTTAAGACTAGAATTAGGTTATATGAATCAGTTTTTTGAAAACTCAGGAAGAGATCAAATTAATATTATTGCTTTTGTTAATTTCTAAACAAAACTTTGCTCAAACGTTTCTGTTTATGTAAAAATTAGACTATTTTAATACAAATATTAATAAACTATGAAGAATTTATTTTCAAATATTAAAGGTGATGCATTTGGCGGTATTACTGCAGGAATAGTTGCCTTACCGTTAGCTTTAGCATTTGGTGTTTCTTCAGGTTTAGGCCCAGAAGCAGGACTATATGGAGCAATATTTATAAGTTTTTTTGCTGCACTTTTTGGCGGTACTGCAACTCAAATTTCTGGACCAACAGCACCAATGACAGCTGTTAGTATGGTAATTATTGCAGGTATTGTAGCTGCTAACGATGGTAGTGTAGAGCAAGCATTACCAGCAATATTAACCGTATTTCTTTTAGCAGGCCTTATACAAATTGGGCTTGGATTTTTAGGTTTAGGAAAATATATAAGATACATACCTTATCCTGTAGTGTCAGGTTTCATGACGGCAATTGGAGTAATAATATTATTAACACAAATTTTGCCTTCAATTGGCTATTACCCTAAAGAAGATATAGAGTTTGTAGCACAATTTAAGCCACAAGCCGAAGAGGTTATATTAGAGAATATTCTTAAAGAAGAAGCAGGAGAAGGAATTTTAGTACTTGAAGATTTTAAAGAAACCATTAATCGAGCACAAAAAATAACACCAGAACAAATTTTAAATGAATCAAAAACGTTAGCAGCTAAAGAAGCATCTGGTACTGTAGGAGCCATAAAAGTGTTACCTAGAGCATTAAAAAATATTAACTGGTTGGAGCTCATGTTAGCATTAGGTACCATATTTATAATTTATGGTTTTAAGCGTATTACAACTGCAATACCAAGTACATTGGTAGCCTTAGTTATAGTATCGGGAATTGCTTATGGATTTAATTTAGGTTATCGTCCTATTTCAGAAATTCCTGGAGGAATACCAATTCCAAGACTAGAAATGTTTACAAATTTTAGTCTAGGAAGCATTACTCCATACATTTTTACAGCACTTACATTATCTTTATTAGGTGCAATAGATTCATTATTAACTAGTGTAGTGGCAGATAATATGACCAAAACTAAACATAAACCTAATAAAGAATTAATTGGTCAAGGTATTGGTAATAGTATTGCCGCTGTTTTTGGAGGAATTCCAGGAGCTGGTGCAACCATTAGAACCGTTGTAAATATTAATGCCGGAGGAAAAACTAAATTATCTGGTATGATTGCAGGTGTAATGTTATTATTAATAATGTTAGCATTAAGTGATGTTGCATCAAAAATTCCAGCAGCAGTTTTGGCAGGAATTTTAATAACCGTAGGTATTGGTGTTATGGATTATAAAGGACTTAAAGCTATACCAAGTTTACCTAAAGATATCAAACTAGGACCTGTTAAACTAAGCTCTGAAGTTTTAATAATGCTTTTAGTTTTATTTCTCTCTACATTTTGGGATTTAATTTATGCTGTTGGTATAGGTTTAATTATAGCATCTCTTATGTTTATGAAAAAAATAGGTGATTTAACTGCAGAGCGTTCCGATGTAAAATCACTAAAAGAAGAAGCATGGGACGATGAAGATAATTTTCCTTCAGCATTAAAAGAAGAGGTTTTTATAAAGCATCTTAAAGGACCTTTGTTTTTTGGGTCTACAAGCGATTTTCAAGCATTAACAGAACAAATTCCAGAAACGGCAAAAACAGTTATTTTAAGGTTAGGCCGTATGCAATATATGGATCAATCTGGTTTATATGCTATGGAAGATATGCTTCAAGATTTAAAAAAGAAGGGTGTAAGAGTTTTATTTGTTGGCTTGCTTAGGCAACCACGTTATATGATGGAGCGAATAGGTATTATTCCAGAATTTATTCCAAACGAGCATATTTTTAAAGATTTTAAATCATGCTTGAAATGGATTAAATCTAATGTAAAAGATGTGTATTAAATTTTTTTTTTAGATAATATTTTTAAGCAAAAAAGAGATAAAATCCAGCATATTATCAAAACCTAGACTAGACTTAATAGTATTATATAAGTTTTTTACACCTTATTTTCATCTTCTGCATTAATATCATTTTCATCATTTTCAGACTTGATAATAGTAGGAAAAATAATAGGAGCTATAGATTTAACAGGTTCGTAAAGTATAGAACCTTCAATATGCTCTTCGTCTACAAAAGTAATTGTGTTATTCATTTTATTAAAAACAATTAATAAAACGCTTAATATTAAACCTATTTTAAGAGCGCCAAAGACGCCTCCAAGTAGTTTATTTAAAATGCCAAGAGAAGCAAAATCTGCTAGTTTGGTAAATGCTTTTCCTGCTAAAGAAATAACAAGAATAATAATAACAAAAGTAATTGCAAAAGCTGTAATATTAATAGTTTTTTCGGCCCATTCTGTCCTACTTTGTAAAAAATCGGCAACAAAATAACTAAAATGAATAGCACCATAAACACCAGCAACTAGCGAAACTAAAGAAGCTACTTCAACAAAAAGACCTTTTAAAAAACCACGAACCAAGCCAAAAAGCAGTAAAGCTCCTAAAACAATATCAATAACAGCCATAATATTATATTTTTAGCAAATATAACCTAACTTTGCAACTTTCAAACCTTATACTTTTAACAAGAACATGTCAAGAGATCAAGAATTAAAAGAACGATGGGAGTTGGTAGTAGAAAAACTGTCTAACCAATTTGCAGATGGAGAGCAACTTGATTTAGATGCTATAATTTATTTAATAGGAATTCAAGAATTAGGACAATTAGATCGCAAATTTAAAAAAGACCACAAACTAGATTTAATGCATATTGCCATTTGTAAACTATTAGTACCATATGGTTATTACGAATTAGATTTTGTGGATGAAGATGGTTGGCCACATTACCTAATTAAAGAGCAATTGCCAAGCCTAAAAGCAGGAGAACAAAGCGTTTTAATGAAAGAAGCTATTGTTAACTATTTTGTTGAAACAGAATATATAAACTAAACTATAGTAATTTTTAAAACGATACGTTTTATTTTAAATATACAGATGCAGAAGAAATGCATTAATTTGTTTTTAATAGACAATAAATACAATAAGGCATTTAATAGAGATAAAATTTATAAATTTGCCATCATTTTATAATGACGTTATGATAGATAAAATAAAAGAACTCATTGCTGAAGCAGAAAGTTTTAAAGCTCAATCTAAAGAAGAAGTAGAAGCTTTTAGAATAAAATATTTAGGAAAAAAAGGTTTACTTAACGATTATTTTGCCGAGTTTAAAAATGTTGCTAACGAGCAAAAAAAAGAGTTCGGTCAAGTAATAAACCAATTAAAAAATACTGCTCAAAATAAAGTTAATACTTTAAAAGAAGAGTTAGAGAATACTAGTACCGATAGTTTAGGCAATTTAGATTTATCAAGACCTGGAGAACCTATTACACTAGGAGCAAGGCATCCTATATCTATTGTTAAAAACGATATTATAGATATTTTTTCTCGTATTGGTTTTAATGTAAGTGAAGGACCAGAAATTGAAGATGATTGGCATAACTTTACAGCATTAAATCTTCCAGAATATCATCCAGCAAGAGACATGCAGGATACCTTTTTTATACAAACTAATCCAGATATTTTATTACGTACACATACAAGCTCTGTTCAAGTGCGTTATATGGAAAATAATCAACCTCCAATTCGAACAATATCGCCAGGTAGAGTATATAGAAACGAAGCAATTTCGGCTAGATCACATTGCTTTTTTCACCAGTTAGAAGGATTATATATAGATAAAGATGTAAGTTTTGCAGACTTAAAACAAACATTACAATACTTTACTACCGAACTGTTTGGTAAAGCTAAAATTAGATTACGTCCATCGTATTTTCCTTTTACAGAGCCAAGTGCAGAGGTAGATGTTTATTGGGGACTTGAAACAGAAACAGATTATAAAATTACCAAAGGAACCGGTTGGTTAGAAATTGGTGGTTGTGGTATGGTAGATCCTAATGTATTAACCAATTGTGGAATAGATGCTAACGAATATTCTGGTTTTGCTTTTGGTGTTGGTATAGATCGTATTGCTATGTTACTTCATCAAATAAGTGATATAAGATTGTTAAGTGAAAATGATATTAGATTTTTAGATCAATTTAAATCTGCTTTATAAAACTTAAATAAATATTATAAATTAAAAATCCCAATGATGTAGATATCATTGGGATTTTTAATTTGTTATTGTAATCTTTTAATAATCTGTATTGAATATTTAAAGATTAGCCTTGTGTTTTAATTACTGTAATAAGCTATATACAAATTCTGGATAACCACGCTCTCCCGCTTCATTAAATAAAGCTAAAAACTTAAGTTTATATAGGTTTCCATCTGTATCGCTAACAATGTAAAATACATTATCTTTTAAAGATGGAGAAGAATTTGGTCCTCCGCTATTTCTCCAGCTACTTCCAATACTTCTTTGGTCTAAAGAAAATAATGTATTGTCAATATCTGCTAGAGTAAAGTTATCATAAGATAAATCTGTTTCTACTTCAGTATCTATCATGTAAACTTTTGTATCTTCTTTAATATTGCTTAAAACAAAATCAGAATAAAAATAAGGTCCATAACTATCTGCACCAATAAAAACTTCATCAGTGAACGTTGTAAAATTTAAATCCCAATCTTCTTTTGCTGGTTCTATAACAATTTCACTATTAGTATTAAAACTAAAAAAAGTATAGTTGTAATTAGCATTTTTAGAAATAGTAACTTCTTGGTGAGTTGTAGCATCTAAATCTGCATATTGTAAAATGTAGTTTGCTCCATCTTGAAGCACTCTAATTTTTTTCCAACCTCTTGGGTCATCAGAAGTATCAATACTACCTGTAGCTGGAGTTTCTGTACCAACTTCGTTCCCTAAGTTTACTAAATAAACATTGTTATTGCTATCTGTAGCAGAAATTTCTGAAATAGCAGTAGCATTTAAATCTCCAGAAGGGTCATCAACATATTGCATACTAACTTCATTATAAGTATTTGTTCTTACCATAGGTTGTAAATCCTGTACTTCTTGGTCGCTAGAGGTTACTGCATCAATATCTGTTGCAGTTAATTGTGCAGCAGCCATAGCTATAGATCCATTAATTACAACTCTAAAATCTGATCCAGAGTAAAATCCTAAATCCCAAGAATCGCGTTGTACACTTGTTGTTGTATTTGTGCTTAAATCTACATATACTTGGTTTTGTTGGTTTGGTCCTCCTACAGATGGTGCTATTGCAGCTCCTTCAATAATAATATTTAATGGTCCTGCAACAGTATTGTTATCATCATCACTACTACAATTAGTAAATACTAATGCAGTTAAGCAAAGTGCTAGAGTAAAAAATTTGTTTTTCATGTTATTGTTGTTTAAAAATTTAAATTATATAATAGTTTTAGGTAATAAGATCGTCCGTAGCCTAATAAAAGACTACTATTACTAGCGCTGTGTGCTCCAGTTGTTGAAGCACCATTAATATCTACACTTGTAACATCTAATAAGTTTCTAACTCCTGCTGTAGCTTGAAGTTTATTGTTTAAAAAAGATTTCTTAACAGAAGCATCCATCCAGCTATAAGCATTGGTATTGTACTTTTTAAAGGTGCTATTTCCGTTAGCATCGCTGCCTTCTGCAATGTAGTTTTGTTGTTTTCCGTTGTGTTTAAAAAGTACAGTTAAAGCAGTGTCCCATTTTTCTATTAAATAACTTGCACTTGTATTAAGCTGGAAAGCATATAAAAAGTCATTTTCGGCATTAACTTCGTCATTCATAACTCTAGATATACCTTGTACAGTTGCACCTAAATTAAACGTCCAATTATTTTGTTTAATAACGTTTTCAGATGTGAAACCAATTAACCTATAGGCATCAATATTTATGTATTGGTATTGTAAAGGTGTTGGATTAACAATGGCTAGTTCAATTTTATCTTCTAAATTTATATAGCTTAGTTTTAAATTGTTAACCATAGACGTGTTGTTAAACCAACTACGTTTTTTAAAGTTTAAAAATGCTGAAAAACCAGCTTCTGGATTTAAATTTTCATTACCTCTAACATCGTGGTTAGAATCTACAAAGTAGTAGTATAATTCTTCGAAGTTTGGCGTTCTGTACGATGAGCCAATACTAGCACGAAGCTCGTAACCTTTATTAAATAAATATCTGGCACTAAATGATCCTAATAGTTTTGATTTAAATTTAGAATTATACTCGTATCTAAGTCCTGGACGCAGTGAGAGTTTGTTGGTTAATTCAAGTTCAGAAGAAGAGAATACTGCAAAATTATTCTGTTTTAATTTTTTATCTTGTTGTGTAATATTTCCCGATGCTTGAGTATCAAAACCGGTTATAAATCTGGTTTCGTAACCTAATTGGTAATTAAAATTATCACTATTAGAAAGATTGTTTATAGTTCCTTTAGAGAAAAAGACATCGCTAGATTGGTATTCCTCATCGGTTTCGTCAGATTTTTCTTTAGTAACTATATAGTAATTATATTCGTTTAAATCTCTTTTTTGCGTTTGGTAAGATAATGAAGCATTATAATTAGCACCAGAATTTAAGCGTCCACTTAAATTTAAATTATTTACAAATCTATTTGTAGTATAAACTCTATCGGTAGCAGATGGATTACTAGTTTGGTTAGCAACATCTATATTGGGCCTTACTGCAGCATCATAAAAATTTAGCTCTTCGTTAAAATATTCAAACTTGTAAAATAGTTTAAAATTATCTGCATTATAATTTAGGTTTGCTTTAGTGGTAAGTTGTGTTTTTGGTAACCAATCATAACCGCGTAAACCATCATTTAAATAGTAATCTTCACCTTGTCTTTCGTTAAAAAAACCAGCAAATTGATTACGGTTAAAACCAATTTTAGCAGCCCATTTTTCGTTAAAATTATGACCAATATTTATTGCTTGTATATGTCTTCCTTCATCAAACCAAGCGTATTCATCACTTACTGTTTCTTCTTGTACAAAGGTTTGTATTTGCCAATCGTGATCAATATTTTTTTTAGTTATTATATTAATAACACCAGATACTGCATTGGCTCCATAATCTACTCCCATTGCGCCTTCTACAATTTCTATACGCTCTATATCATCTAGATTTATTTGTGTTAAATCTATATTATTACCTAATCCATTATCACTAACTAAAGGAATATTATCTACTAGAATATTAAAGTATTGCGCATCTAAACCAAAAAATGAAATGGTCGAGCGACCAGTAGACGCACTTGGTATAATGTTTAAATTTAGGTTAAAGTTTAGTAAGTCTGCCAGATTATTTGCAGCTTGCTGATCTATTTTTTTTCTATCAATAACAATAACGTTATGTACAGATTTTTTAATAGACTGTGGGTTGTATTGTCCAGTAATAATAACTTCTTCAAGATCTGTTACGCGTGTAGAATCTACAATTGCAGTATTTTTTTGTTGCGCAAATAAGCTCGCAACTAAAAAAAAAGAAAAATAAACCGTTAAATAGTTTTTATTTAGAATCATTCTTGATTAAATTTGCTGCAAATATATATCTTATTTTAATTCAGTCTAAATAAGAATGACATTTTTTTACAATAAAATCATAAACATCTAAAAATGAAAAGATTAACAGTTTTACCATTATTATTAATAGTGTTTTCGCTATCTGTAACAGCTCAAAACAAGAAGAAAAAAGACCAAGAAGCTATAAAAAGCATGTGTGGTTGTTATGAGGTGACGTTTAATTTCACCGAAACATTTAACTATAGTCAAGATTCTTTATATAAACCTTCAGACACTAAGATTGCTTCAGGTTTAGAATGGGCACAATTAGTAGAAGATGATGATAATAAAATTTCGATTCAGCATTTATTACAAGTAGGTAGTCCAGATGCACCACATATTGTTAAGCATTGGAGGCAAGATTGGTTATTTGAGAATACAGATTTTTATATGTTTAATGGCGACAATAAATGGACGTACCAATCTAAGCCTAAAAAAGAAGTTAAAAACCAATGGACGCAAAAAGTATATCAAGTAGACGATAGTCCTCGTTATGAAGGTTCTGCAACATGGGTGCATGTAGATGGAAAAAGTTTTTGGGAAAACACAACTACTGCTCCATTACCAAGACGTGAGTACACAAAAAGAAGCGATTACAACGTAACAGTAAGAGGTAATAGACATGAGATTACTAAGTACGGTTGGTTACATGACCAAGATAACGAAAAGGTAATTAGAGAAACAGGAAAAGAAGATGTAGTTTTGGCAAAAGAAAAAGGATACAATACCTATGTTAAAGTAGACAATAGTCGTTGTAAAGCATCTCAAGATTGGTGGAAAAATAGCCAAGAAAAATGGGCAAAAGTACGTACTAAATGGGATGAGGTTTTTGCAAGAAACCAAAATTTAGCTTTACACGCCAAAGTAGATAATAAAGTATTATTTAAATACTTATTTGATGATGAGAACTACGCAACAGAAGCGCAAATAAACCCATTAATTGAAAGCTTTATAATTAAATAAATGAAAAAATTAATATCAGTTATAATACTTTTTATAAGTATACAAATTACAGCACAAGATAACGCATTATTAAACCGAAAGTTTTGGAGTCCAACAGTTACTATTGAAACTGTAAAAACTGCAATTGCAGAAGGTAATAATCCATCGCAATTAAACAATAATAACTTCGATCCATTGGTATATGCAATTTTACAGTCGGCACCAAACGACGTTTTAAAATTTATGTTATCTCTAGAGGGAAACGATGTAAATAAATTAACACACGATGGTCGTACTTATATCTTTTGGGCAGCCTATGCCGGTAACGATACTATAATGCAGTACCTTATTAGCAAAGGCGCAAAAACAGATATTTTAGACGACCACGGTTATACGGTATTAAATTTCGCAGCAAACGCAGGACAAGCCAATACAGAGGTTTATAACATTTGTTTAGAAAATGGAGCCAATTTAAAAAACGATGTTAATCATAACGGAGCTAATGCTTTATTATTAGCAGCAACAAGTAACTTTGAATTGGTAGAGTATTTTCAAGATAAGGGCTTAGATATTAAGAGTACAGATAAAGATGGTAACGGTATATTTAATTACGTTGCAAAAAACGGAAACATTGAAGTTTTAAAAAGTTTAGAAGCAAAAGGCTTAAAAGGAAATGACCAAGCATTTATTTTTGCAAGTCAAGGAACACGAGGTAACACAAACGGTATAGAGGTTTACGAGTATTTAGAAAGTATTGGTTTAAATCCTAAAACACAAACAAACGATGGTGTTACACCATTGCACAATGTTGCTACAAGAAATAAAGATCTTAAAGTAATAAACTATTTTATTGAAAAAGGCAACAATATAAATACTGCCGATAAAAATGGAAACACACCATTTTTAAATGCAGTGAGAAGTAACTCGGTTGAGGTAATAGAAAGCCTTTTAAGCCAAGTTAAAAATATTGAACAAGCCAATAAAAAAGGAGAAACCGCTTTAATGCTTGCCGTACAAAACAATAGTGTAGAAGTTGTAGAGTTGCTATTATCTAAGGATGCCAATATAGAAGTAAAAGATGCAAAAGGAAATAACTTAGCGTACTATTTAATAGAATCTTATAGTGCTAGAAACGAGAAAGACTTTGAAAATAAATTACAACTATTACAAAAAAGTGGTTTAGAATTTACAAAACCTCAAGATAACGGTAACACATTAATACATTTAGCTTTAGATAAAAACAACGTTAAATTTTTAAAGCAAATAGCACAGTTTAAAGTTGACGTAAATGCGGTTAATAAAGACGGTTATACAGCACTACATTTGGCAGCTATGAAAGCTACAGATGTTAAGTTAATAAAGCATTTATTAGCCATTGGTGCAAACAAAAATGCTAAAACAACTTTTGATGAAACAGCTTTTGATTTAGCTTCAGAAAACGAAATGTTATCTCAAAAAGACATCTCAATAAACTTTTTAAAATAAATATTACAAAATGAAAAATTTTAAACTAATTTTTAGCCTAGCAGTACTTAGTCTGGTTATGTTTTCTTTTTCAACAATTGCGCCTTCAACTAAATACAAGTGCATGGTGCAAATGACTAATTATACTGGTGAAGGCGCATATATTGCAATTTCATTAATTAATCCAGAAGGTGAGTACGAAAAAACACTTTACGTGCAAGGTGATGATGAAGAATGGTATCATGACATTACACAATGGTGGAAATTTCAAGGTAAAGTACGCACAAATATTGATGCTTTAACAGGCGCAACAATTTCTGGTGGCGAGCGTGCTATTAGCGTTATAGAAATAGAAGATTCTAAAATAGATTCTGGTTACAGTATACGTTTTGAAACAGCAGTAGAGGACCAAGAATATTACACAAAAGACGTTGAGTTTTTACTAACATCAGAGAGTGTAAAAAGTAAAAAGGAAGGCACAGGATTTATACGTTATATACGTTTAATGCCTAACTAAACACGTATCTATGATCATTTCTATTTGGAGGTATAGTCACTTAGCATTAGCTATAACTTCTTTTGTATTTGTTTTTTTAGCAACAGTTACAGGAATTGTGTTGGCTTTTCAACCAATTTCAGAACAAATACAACCTTTTAAAATAGATGGTATAGAGCAGTTAAATGTAGAGCAAACAGTTGCTTCATTTAAAAAACAATATCCAGAAATTATTACAATAGAAGTAGATGCAAATCAATTTGTGTCTGCTTCTGTAATAACTAAAGATGGTAAATCTTTAAACGGTTATTTTAATCCTAAAAACGCTTCTTTTTTAGGCGAAAAGCCCGAAGTTTCAAACCTCTTTAAGTTTACAACCAATTTACACCGCTCCTTGTTTTTAAAAGGCGTTGGTCGTTTTTTTGTAGGATTAGGATCGTTTTTACTATTCTTAATTGCCGTTACAGGTTCCATTTTAATTATTAAGCGCCAAAGCGGAATTAAAAAGTTTTTTTCAAAAGTTGTAAATGAAGATTTTGCCCAATATTGGCATGTTATTTTAGGTAGACTATCTTTAATACCAATACTAATAATCACGCTTACAGGTGTGTATTTATCGTTGTTAAAGTTTGATATAATTGAAGAAAAAAAAGAGAAACACACTATAAATTTTGAAACTACAGCCGAAGCAGAAATCATGCCTGAAACTTCAGTGTTTAAAACCACTACTTTAGATCATGTTGAAACTTTAGAGTTTCCGTTTTCTACAGATGAAGAAGATTATTTTTCTCTAAAATTAAAAAATAAAGAACTTCTTGTACACCAATATTCTGGTCAAGTTTTAAGCGAAGTAAAAAATCCAATCGTAACCTTTTTATCTAATTGGAGTTTAGTTTTACACACGGGAAAAGGCAGTATACTGTGGTCTATCATATTATTAATTGCGTGTATAAATATTTTGTTTTTTATCTATTCTGGTTTTAAAATGACTATAGATAGACGTAAAAAAACAGTAATCCCAAAAAATAAATTCACTAAGGATAATGCAGATATTATAATTCTTGTAGGATCTGAAACTGGTAGCACTTACCATTTAGCAACAGCCTTTTTTAAAGGTTTATTAGACAAAGGCAATCGTGTTTTTATTTCAGATTTAAACAGTTATACCAGTTACAAAAGTGCTTCGCAATTAATTGTATTAACATCTACCTATGGTGAAGGTGAAGCACCAATAAACGCTAAAAAGTTTTTAACGTTATTAAACACTGTAAAACAAGAGCGTTTAATACATTATGCCGTTGTAGGATTTGGGTCTCTACAATACCCAGAATATTGTAAATACGCACAATTAGTAGATGCTAACTTACAAGTGCATAAGCAGTTTCAGCCCAATATGGAGTTGTTTAAAATTCATAACCAATCTGAAACCGAATTTAAAAATTGGGCTAAAAAATGGAATAATATTGTTGCATCTGGTTTGGATATAGCAAATTTAAAAGTATCTAATAAACCAAGAAAAGAACAATTATTTACAGTAATAAATAAAACAGAAACTAATATAGATAACACTTTTTTAATTACTTTAAAACCTAATAAAAAACTTAAGTTTAAGTCTGGAGATTTACTATCTGTAATTCCTAAAAAGGATAAAATAGAGCGTTTATATTCTATTGGAAAAATAGATGGTAATATTGTTATAAGTGTAAAAAAACATGAGTTTGGTGTATGCTCAAATTATTTTTATAATTTAAAAAAGAATGCACAAATAAAAGCTGTAATTAACAAGAACTCAAATTTTAATGTGCCTAAAAAAGCACAAAGTGTTATTTTTATTTCAAACGGTACAGGAATTGGCCCTTTTTTAGGTATGATACAGCAGTCTAAACCTATTACAAAGCATTTGTTTTGGGGAGGCAGAACACAACAGTCGTTAAAACTTTATAAAAACACTATAGATAGTAGTTTAAAAAATAACACATTAACTAGTTTTAATGTGGCTTTATCTCAAGAAACTAGTGATAAAGTTTATGTGCAAGATATTCTTGAAAAACAATATACAATTATTGCAGATGTTTTAAATACAAAAGGTGTAATAATGATTTGTGGTTCTATTGCTATGCAAAACCAAGTGTTAGAAGTATTAAATAAAATTACTACTAAAAAATTACAGCAACCATTAAGTGTTTTCGAGCAGAACAAACAAATATTAACCGACTGTTATTAATCTATAAAACAATATTATGTGTAAAGGAATACAAGCGATTAATAAAACAGCTAAAGGCGAATTAAATTTTTGTAGAAACTGCCAGCGGTTTCATTTAGAATTTAATAATATTTATTTTGAGTTTACGCCTGTAGAGTATAACCAGTTTAGAAAATATGTACTTTTAATTGAATCAGAATTTTGGGAAAGAAAGTACTCTAACATTAATGTTAGACGTAGAATTCCAATTCCAACCTTACAAGAAAATTTAGTTTTAATGTTTAATAGGCAGGAAGTGGCAGAGCTTAAAGCATTAATTACTAATAAAAAGGAAGCTGTTTTTAATACAATTTTAAATGTTGATGATATAGATTATACGTTTATTATTAATTAAAGATAAGAGACTTTTTTATTGTTTAAATTTGCACAAAATTAAGTTTTAAGAGATTTAAATAAATGAAAAAAGACATTACTATACCTGAGGTTAAAGATATACATGTTGCTGTTGTCCAGGAAGAACATATAGAATATAAAACGTTAGACTGGAATGCTTATATTATAAATAATAGTGATCAAGATTTAGATACAGTAATTATAGTGTCTCAAGGTTATAACGATACTAAAATGACGCCACCAATGCGCCATACTATAGCTAAGCTACCAGCAAGAAGTTATGCTAAAATAGAATACTTACAAACTAAAGTATTGGCCTTAAATAATACTTTTAAAATTACTTTTTTTGAAGGTAATACAATGTATGATAAAACATATTTGTTTAGAAAAAATACGATTAACGATAAGGCTTTGCAAAGCGTACCATTAATGCAATTAAAAGGTGTTTTGGTTAAGTAATTAATCTCATTTGGTGTGCGTTAGCGATTGCAGTAGAAATCCTTTTTATGAGGCACGATTAAAAAGATTGTAACGTAAAGCGCGACCTTTAGGTAACGCCCAAAAAAATATATAAATTAAAAAATCCCTTTAACTAAAGGGATTTTTTTTAATCTAATTTATCGGTTAATTTTTTAAATACTTTTTTAGCATCTTTACCTTCATAAAGTACAGCATGAACGGCATTTATTATGGGTAGCCTTGTTTTCTTTTTGTTTTTTTCGTTTAGTAAATAGGCACTTTTTGTGGCATAATAACCTTCGGCAACCATATTCATTTCCATTTGTGCAGATTTTACGGTGTAACCTTTACCAATCATGTTTCCAAACATGCGGTTTCTAGAAAATACAGAGTAACCTGTTACAAGTAAATCTCCTAAATATGCCGAGTTGTTAATGTTACGTTTCATTTTATGCATTTTTTTAATAAAACGCTTCATTTCGCGTATGGCATTACTCATTAAAACACTCTGGAAATTATCGCCATAACCTAAACCATGTGCAATTCCTGCTGCTACTGCATATACGTTTTTAAGCATTACGGCATATTCTGTACCTATAACATCATCACTGGTTTTTGTTTTTATATAGTCGCTAGATAAGGCTTCTGCAATAGATTGTGCCTTTTCGGCATCTGCACAAGAAATAGTTAGATAAGAGAGTCTTTCTAGCGCAACTTCTTCGGCGTGACAAGGTCCAGCAATAACACCAATGTTTTCAAAAGGCACATTATAATTTTTATGAAAATGTTCTCCTAATAGTAATCCTGTTTCTGGAATAATACCTTTTACAGCACTCACTACAATTTTATTTGTAAGTTCTAAATGAAGTTTTTTTAATTCATCTGCAATAAAAGCAGATGGTATTACAAATATTAAAACATCTGCATATGCAACCATTTCGTTAATATCGTTACTTAATTTAAGTTGTTCCAAATGAAATTCTACCGAACTTAAATATGTTGGGTTATGCTGCTCTTTTAATAAATGCTCCTTTGTGTAAACGCTGCGCATATACCATCCTATTTCTTGTTTGTTTTCGCATAACATTTTAACTATTGCCGTAGCCCAGCTTCCAGATCCAAAAACAGCGTATTTTAATTCTTTACTCATTGAAAATAGTTTCTTTTAATTTCCTGATAAGGCGGAAATCTCACTTCTTTAATAATTCAAAATTACGCATTTATAAATTGTTTTTAAGATACTGAAAATCATTAACATATTTTTTTGGCATGCCTTTTGAAATTAGATTTATATCAATCTTTAAAACGAAACGATTATGAAGACATTAAAATTACTTTCAGTTTTTGCTTTAATGGCAACATTATTTACTTCTTGTTATACAGAAGTTTTGGTAGAAGACGATTATATTAATAACACAGCACCAGGAATATCTGTAAATCAGTTATTAAATTCTTATGAGTTGTGGTATGTAGATATTAATGAAACTATTGGTTATGGAGAATCACCGTTTTTACAAATTGCTTTTACAGTATCTTTTAGAAATGGAGTGTTATATGCTAATAATAATTTAGTTGGTATAGGAAATCAAGGTAATGGTTTTGGAATTCCAATAGGTTATTACGATGCTTATAACATGATTTTAGATATTGATCATGATATTGATGGATATGATAGCTTTGATGTTTACCAAATAGATAGTAACACAATAGAACTGTATAATCCATTTAACGATACATCATATTTTTTAAACGGTTACCAACGTTCTAATTTTGATTATGATTATGTTTTTTATGATAACATCCATTATTTTGTTCAAGAATATGAAGCATGGGAAAAAACATACACTAGTAACTACGGTGTATTAAACGAATTTGATAACGAAAATTGGTTACAATTTTTATCTGGCGGAAACGATTCTACTTTTAGAAGTTCTCAAGATCCATCAGGTATAAATCCAAATAATATTTATTGGGATTTTACAGGAGATTATGGAGTACAAAATATAAGCGGTAATTTTTATTTAAAAAACTTAACTCTAGATTACGATTATTTTGATAATGAATATTTTGAATTGAGCGTAATAAACGACCAAAGAATAGAGCTATTACATGCAGATTCTGGAACGGTATACGAGTTTACTGGTCGTGGTTATATTGAGTATTTAAAAGAAGATGTAGTGGATAAATCTAAGACATCAGGACAGAAAAAGCGTATACAAAGAAGCGCTAAAAAAGAAAACATAAGAGAAAATACAAGAGAAGAACTATAAATTACACAAAAACAAGAACTGCTTTAAAAAAGAATGTTTAAAGCAGTTTTTTTGTTATTCATCGAAATTTAAGAGAATAATAAGAGTGATAAGTTGCAATTGAAGTAGTTTTTCTCCAACTTTACAAGACTTAAAATTATTAACTAATTAAAACAAAATACAATTATGGGATTATTTTCATTCATTAAAAACGCAGGAGCTAAAGTATTTGGCATCGGAAAAACAGATAAAGAAGAAGCTGCAGAAGCTGCTGCCGCAGAACTTAAAGAAGAAGCTGCTGCTGCAAGAAAACTAGAAGAAACAATTAGAGACTTAGATTTAAAAGTTGAAGGTTTAAGTGTGCATATAGATGACGATGCAGCTACAATTTCTGGTCAAGCATACGATCAAGCCACTCGTGAAAAAGCAATTTTAGTAGTAGGAAACAGTAACGGTATTGCAACTGTAGACGACCAAATGACGGTTGAACATAAAGAACCAGAAGCTCAATTTCATACTGTAGTAAGCGGAGATACTTTAGGTAAAATTGCTAAAAAATTCTATGGTAATGCCATGAAATATCCAGAAATTTTTGAAGCTAATAAGCCTATGCTTGAGCATCCAGATAAAATTTACCCAGGACAAGTTTTACGTATCCCTGAATTAGATTAAAATATTTTTTTCGTCTTTAAATAAGCCGATTATATATTATAGAAAAACCAGAATGTATTAAACATTCTGGTTTTTTGCTTTAAAAAACACTAAAAATGATAAAAAGCATTTTCTAAATGTTCTATATTAAATTTTTTACTGTCTTTTACTATGGCAATAATATCAAACCTCACTTCTACGTCCAATTTGTTTTCAATAACGTACTCGTTAACTGCTTTTACTAAACGTTGTATTTGTTTTGGCTTTACAAAATCTTGAGGGTTTCCATAATTTGTAGTCGATCGTGTTTTAACTTCTATAATCGCTAAAATATCTTCAAGTTTAGCAATAATATCAACTTCGGCTTTATCAAAACGGTAATTACGCTCTACAATTTCATAGCCTTTTTCTAATAAAAAATCTACTGCTAATTGTTCTCCTTTTTTACCTAATTCGTTATGTTTTGCCATAGATTAATAAATAGTTTTTATTACGTAATTAGCAACATTTAGCACTTATAAAAATCACTATTCAAAAGTGATTGTAGACTGCGAACTTTTTACTACTAACTCTATTGTTCTTCCTAAAATCATGGCTCTATTATCATCTTCATGGCCAGCAGGCATATTAAACGCTATAGGAAAATTATAGTCTTGTAATGCATCTAAAATTAATTGTTGCACACTGCTTCCCCAAAGTGTTGTGTTTTTTCTCATTCTACTCATATCTCCAACAATAACACCTTTACAATTATCAAAATAACCGGCGCGTTTCATACTTTGTAACATACGGTCTATATGGTATTTATACTCACCAATTTCTTCAATAAATAATATTTTTCCATCCACATCAATACTAGTGTTAGATCCTAACATAGTATGCAAAATAGTTAAATTTCCACCAACAAGCTGTCCTTTAGCGGTACCAACTCTATTATATGTTGAACCTTTTAAAGTATATGCTAAAGGCGCTCCAAAAATTGCAGATTTAAACGTTTCTATACTCTCTTCAATTTCACTTAAATCATTAGGCAAACTCACACACATTATACCGTGAATTGTTTCTACTCCTATAGTATGTAATTGGTTATGTAAAGCTGTTATATCGCTATAACCAATAATCCATTTTGGTTGCTCTAAAAATTTAGAATAATCTAGTTTATCTAGAATTCTAACAGTACCATAACCACCACGTGCGCTCCAAATCGCTTTTATACTTTTATCGTCTAATGCTTTCTGGAAATCTTCGCAGCGCTCTGCATCGGTTCCAGCAAAATGATTGTCTTTTTTAAAAACATTATTACCTATTACAACATTTAAATCCCAACTTTCTAGAAGCTTTTTAGCGCGAGCAACTTCATCATTTCTGTTTTTTAAAATTCCTGAAGGCGCAACAATAGCAACGGTATCGCCTGCTTTTAAATAAGGTGGTTGTATCAATTTATTTTCATTTTTATTTTGTGCAATTACATTGGTATTTCCAAATAGAAAAATAGCACTACACAAAAACAATATTATTCTAATTTTCGACATGTTGTAAATGTACATTTTTTTTCTAAATGGCTATCAAAATGTGTACTTTTACGGCTTCAAAAGAAAAGAAGATGTCAAAAAGATATACAATTACTGCTGCATTACCATATACTAACGGACCAATACACATTGGCCATTTAGCTGGTGTTTATGTGCCTGCAGATATTTATGCAAGATATAAGCGTTTAACTGGTAACGATGTTGCTTTTATTTGTGGAAGTGATGAGCATGGTGTACCAATTACTATTAAAGCAAAAAAAGAAGGCGTTACACCACAGCAAATTGTAGATAGATATCATAAAATAATTAAAGATTCTTTTGAAGATTTTGGTATTACTTTCGATAATTACTCACGTACATCTGCTAAAATTCATCATGATACAGCATCAGAGTTTTTTAAAACATTGTATGATAAAAATGAATTTGTAGAAGAAGTATCAGAACAGTTGTATGATGCTGAAGCTAACCAGTTTTTAGCAGATAGATTTGTTGTTGGTACATGTCCAAAATGTGGTAATGAAGAAAGTTATGGAGACCAATGCGAAAATTGCGGAACTAGCCATAATGCTACAGATTTAATTAACCCTAAATCTGCAATTACAGGAAATGTTCCTACTTTAAAAGAAACAAAACATTGGTTTTTACCACTAAATAAGCACGAGCAGTTTTTAAAAGATTGGATTCTTGAAGGTCATAAAAAAGACTGGAAACCTAATGTTTACGGTCAAGTTAAATCATGGATAGACGATGGCTTAAGACCTAGAGCCGTAACACGTGACCTTGATTGGGGAATCCCAGTTCCGGTACCTGGTGGCGAAGGCAAAGTACTTTACGTTTGGTTTGATGCGCCAATTGGCTATATATCTGCAACTAAAGAATGGGCTGCAAGAGAAGGTAAAGATTGGGAACCGTATTGGAAAGATGAAGACACTAAACTAGTACACTTTATTGGTAAGGATAACATCGTATTCCATTGTATAATTTTTCCAGCTATGCTAAAAGCAGAAGGATCTTACATTTTACCAGATAATGTTCCTGCCAACGAGTTTTTAAATTTAGAAGGCAACAAATTATCAACATCTAAAAACTGGGCTGTTTGGTTACCAGAATATTTACAAGACTTTCCAGATAAGCAAGATGTATTACGTTATGCATTAACTGCAAATGCTCCAGAAACAAAAGATAACGATTTTACTTGGAAAGATTTTCAAGCAAGAAACAACAACGAGTTAGTTGCCATTTTTGGTAACTTTATAAACCGTGTAGTAGTATTAACAAATAAATATTATAACGGTGTAATACCAACTCCAAGTGATTTTTCTACTATAGATGAAGAAACCTTGGCAGCAATTAAAGCGTATCCAAGTGTTATAGAAAGTTCTATAGAACGCTACCGTTTTAGAGAAGCTTCTCAAGAATTAATGAATTTAGCAAGACTCGGAAATAAATATCTAGCAGATGAAGAGCCGTGGAAACTTGTTAAAACAGATGGAGACAGAACTAAAACAATAATGTTTGTTGCATTACAAATTGCATCTGCTTTAGCAACATTATCAGAACCGTTTTTGCCGTTTACATCAACTAAACTAAAAAATATTCTTAATTTATCTTCAGAAGAATTACAAACATCTTGGAGTGAGATTACTTCTAAAGAAATTCTACTTCCAGCAAACCATACCATTGGAAAAGGAGAGTTGTTATTCTCTAAAATTGAAGACAGCGAAATACAAGCACAGTTAGATAAATTAGAAGCAAGTAAAAAAGCTAACGAAGCAGCTAATAAAGTTGTTGAGCCACAAAAAGATACTATTACTTTCGACGATTTTACAAAATTAGATTTACGTGTTGGAACCATTTTAGAGGCTGAAAAAATGCCAAAAGCTAAAAAGCTTTTAGTATTAAAAGTAGATACAGGAATAGATGTTAGAACTATAGTTTCTGGAATTGCAGAAAGCTTTACAGCAGAAGAAGTTGTTGGAAAAAAAGTAACTGTTTTAGTAAACTTAGCACCAAGAGCGTTGCGTGGAGTAGAGAGTGAAGGCATGATTTTAATGACGGAAACACCAGAAGGGAAACTAGTGTTTGTAAATCCTGATACTATGGTTAGCGAAAGCGAAGCTGGTGTTAGTAATGGAACGTCAATAAGTTAAACATGAAAAACTATTTGGTATTGATGTTATTTTTTATAGCATCATTTTCTTTTTCTCAAACCAGTTGGATAGATAGCGATATCTCTAGAGAGTCTGATGCTAATACACCTAAAGATGTATTGCCAATAGTTAATGCAGATACTCAAGAATTAGCACTTTTTTTTAAAGCAAGAAGAGTAATATTTGCAAAGCTTTATAACGAAAACCAAGAACTAATTGGTTCTATTAATGCTGTTAATCTACCTAAAAAAGCAAAATTATTAGTTGGCGCTATTTATAATAATAATGTTTATACTTTGTTTTTTAGCAATTCTAGAAACACACATTTTAGTGCTCTTTCTATTGATATTAAAAAGAAATCTTTTAACATTAATGATGATTTAGGGATTGAATTTGACAACGAAAAAGTGTTAGAATTTTTAGTAGACAATAACACAGTTAATATTCTTACTATAGATAAAAGAAAATCTATTTTTAGAACTTATAATTTAGTAGACAATCAAAAGATAAGTGCTAAAACATTCGATTTTTCTCAGTACAGTATTAAAACAAATAAAGATTACGAGTATAATTTGTACGATTTAATAATTGGTAATCCTTCTTATTCAACTGTAGAAATTGTGGATAATGATATTCCTAATTCATTAGAAAAAACAGCAGCGTTTACAAAGATTTATTACAAAAAAGGTAAACTTACAATTACCAATAACTTATTTGATAAATACACATACTTTTTTAAAATTGATTTAAATAATAACACTAATAGTTTTGATGTTTTTGAGAATGTAAATTACTCAAAAAATAATTTGAGCTCTAATTCCAATTCTTACATTTTAAACAATTATTTTTTTAGCATCTACTCAACAACCAAGCATCTGGATTTTACTGTTTATAACCTAAAAGAAAAAACGTTAATTAAAGCTTTTAAAATTGAAAAAGGGCAACCAATAACCTTTAAAAACACACCAATAATTCAAGAAGGTGGAGAATTTGATAGCTATAGAGAATTAGAAAAAACTTCAAAATTTTTGAGGAAAGTAACAGCTTCTAAAATAGGAATTTGTGCTTACGAGAAAGATAACGATCTTGTAGTAACACTAGGTGCAAGTGAACAAGTGCAAACAGCTCCAGCATTTAGTGTTGCAGGTGGAGGAGCCATAGGTGGAATTATAACAGGTATTATATATTCTTCATATAACTCATACACTCACACTAAATCTACTAGAATTGAATGTCTGTTTAATTCAGATTTAGATCATAAAATAGGTGAGATACCGCAGAACGATTTTAATAAAATCGATAAGTTTAAAACTATTTATAAACTTGAAAATGCCAAATTACAAACTGTTTTTAAATATAAAGACAAATTAGTATTGGGAACTTTAGATAACAAAGCAGACATATTTAAATTGTATGCTTTCGAATAGTTCTAAGCACTTATTAAATGCATCTCTAATTTGCATGATCTCTACTTAGTTAAATATTTATTAATTGTATTTTTTTTAATATTAATAAAAGTTTTAAATATTAATTTTAAATAAATCAAACTTATAACCAAAATGAAAAAACTATTATTACTATTATTCACAGCAACTTTTTTATGGTCTTGTGGAGGTACAAAAGTTGTAAGACAATCTAAAAAAACTATAAAAGGTGAGTGGGTTTTAAGTTCTGTAGATTATAGCAAGTCAGGAACTTATAATGTCACGTTATTAGGTGATACTTCTAAAGAATGTTTCGAGCAAAGTACATGGCAATTTATACCAAATAATAATACTGGAATTTACAGTATTACTAATGGAAGCTGTGCAACAGGCGACAGGAACTTTATCTTTACAATTCAGGAAACAGATGAAACTACAGGCTTATATCATTTTTTATTAAAGCCAACAGATGCTAAAGGCAAAAGTGAAACTAATCAAGGTTTTAGAATGAAGTTGTCACAATTGTCAGATATAAGTATGCAATGGCAACAAACGGTAAGTGTAGATGGAGAACCATTTACAATTAATATGAACTTTTCAAAAATTTAAAAAACTATGAAATTAAATATATATAAAATATCAAGTATTGCATTTGCTTTAATGTTAGCATTATCATTTACTAACTGTACAGCAACAAAAAATGCTAATAATAAACAAAAAGGTGGTGTTATAGGCGCTGCTGGTGGTGCTGTTTTAGGAGCCATTATTGGTAATAACGTAGGTAAAGGAGGTAATGGCGAATTAGGAGCTGTTATTGGTGGTGTTATTGGTGGTGGAGCTGGTGTGCTTATAGGAAATAAGATGGATAAACAAGCTCAAAAAATTGAAGAGGAAATTCCTGGAGCAGTTGTAGAGCGTGTAGATGATGGTATTGTTGTAACCTTCGATGAAAATAGTGGTGTATATTTTGATACCGCAAAATATAATGTAAACGCAGCATCTCAAGCTACTTTAGATAAGTTAGTTAACGTACTTAGAGAATATCAAGATACTAATATATTAGTTGTTGGGCATACAGATAGTGTTGGAAGCGAGGAGAACAACATGACGTTATCTAAAAACAGAGCTTATGCAGTAACAAATTATATTACTGGTCAAGGTATAAGCAATGGTAGACTTACTACAAACTGGTTTGGAGAAGCACAACCAACAAACGATAATAGTACTGCAGAAGGTAGAGCAAAAAATAGACGTGTAAATATTGCTATTTTACCAAACGAAAAAATGAAAAATGATGCTAAAAAAGAAGCAGGTGAAAACTAAAAAATCTTTTATTTTTTCTTCGGAAAATTAAGCAGAGTTAATATATTACAAGACCTTATTTTTAAAATATAAGGTCTTTTTTTATGCTTTTAAAATATATTATATCTCACACTAGGTTAAATGAATCGTCTGTAAAAAATACGATTAAATTGTTAAACGAGGACTGTACAGTTCCTTTCATTTCGCGTTATCGAAAAGAGGCAACAGGTAATTTAGATGAGGTTCAAATAGGAGATATTGTTAAATATAAAGAACAATTTGAAATTTTAGAAAAAAGAAAAATAGCCATTTTAAAAGCATTAGAAGAACAAAATGTTTTAACACAAGAATTAAAGCAAAAAATAGAAAGTTGTATAGACTTAATTACGCTTGAAGACCTGTATTTACCTTACAAGAAAAAACGTAAAACTAAAGCAGAAACAGCCAGAAAAAATGGCTTAGAACCATTGGCTAAAATAATAATGTCTCAAAAAGCTAATGACATAGAATCTATAGCTTATAAATATATAAATAAAGAAATAAAAAACGTCGATGATGCTTTAGAAGGAGCAAGACATATTATTTCTGAATGGATTAATGAAAGAACAGATATTAGAAATTCACTTAGAAATCAACTAGAAAGACATGCTCAAATATCAACAAAAGTTGTAAAAACAAAAGCTAAAGATGAAAAAGCACAAAAATTTCGTGATTATTTCGATTGGTCCGAAAGTTTGCAACGCATACCATCTCATAGATTACTTGCAATATTAAGAGCCGAAAAAGAAGGGTTTATAAGAGTTAAAATTAATATTGATGATGTTCGAGCTTTAGAACGCATAGATAATAGAATTATACGCAGTAATAATACGTGTGCAGATCAAATAGAGCTTGCCATTTCCGATGCATACAAACGTTTGCTGTTTCCTTCGTTAAGTAATGAAGCTTTAAGTAAGGCTAAAGAAAAAGCAGATGAAGCTGCAATTACCGTATTTGCTAAAAACTTAAAACAATTATTATTAGGTTCTCCCATTGGAGAAAAAAGAGTATTAGCCATCGATCCTGGTTTTAAAACAGGATGTAAGTTAGTTTGTTTAAATGCTCAAGGAGGTTTAGAACACAACGAAACTATTTATCCACATCCACCAAAGAATGATAGTTTTGCTGCAATAAAAAAAATAGCGTCTTTAGCCGAAGCTTATAAAATTGAAGCCATTGCTATTGGAAACGGAACAGCTTCACGTGAAACAGAGGCTTTAGTAAAAAAAATTCAGTTTAAAAATAACATTCAGGTATTTGTAGTTAGCGAAGCAGGAGCAAGTATATATTCGGCATCAAAAATTGCAAGAGACGAGTTTCCAAATTATGATGTTACAGTTCGTGGCTCGGTTTCTATTGGTCGTCGTTTGCAAGATCCTTTAGCAGAACTTGTTAAAATTGATGCAAAGTCCATTGGTGTAGGTCAATATCAACACGATGTAGACCAGAATAAGCTTCAAAAAGAGTTAGATGTTGTAGTCGAAAATTGTGTAAATGCTGTTGGTGTAAACATAAATACAGCAAGTATTCCATTATTAAGTTCTGTATCTGGTATCGGACCAAAATTAGCCGAAAACATATTTAATTATAGAAACAAATATGGTGTTTTTAAATCTAGAAAAGATATAAAAAAAGTTCCACGTTTAGGCGATAAAGCTTTTGAGCAAGGAGCAGCTTTTTTAAGAATTAAAGATGCTAAAAACCCACTAGACGACTCTTCTGTACATCCGGAAAGTTATAAAGTTGTTGAAGAAATGGCTAAAGATGAAGGTGTTACATTAGGAGAATTAATAGGTAATGAGAAGATTTTACAAAAAATTAATTTAAAAAAATACGAAACACAAACCATTGGGCTATTAACATTACAAGATATTATTAAAGAATTAAAGAAACCTGGTTTAGATATTAGAGAAAGTGCTAAAGTATTTAGTTTTAATCAAAATATTAAGTCTATAACAGATTTACATACCGGTCAATTACTACCAGGAATTGTAAATAATATAACAGCTTTTGGGTGTTTTGTAGATATAGGAATTAAAGAAAGTGGGTTAATACACGTGTCCAATTTATCTGATGAGTTTGTAAAAGATGTAAATGAACATGTGCATTTACACGAACAAATTATAGTAAAAGTGTTAGAAGTAGATGTTTCTAGAAAGCGTATTCAATTAAAATTACATAAAAAATAATTGTAGAACCATACCTTGATTAAAATTAAGTAATTGTATTTATAACAGTTATGCCTATCTTTATACAGTAGAATAAAACGTGTTAGCTTTTAAAATGTTTTATTTATATTTAAAATTATTAATTTGAACATATTATGATAGCTCATAAACAAGGTAATTTAACATTTTATACACCAGAAGTTGTAGATGGTTTAGCAGGACATTTTTTCGATACAGGAATTTCAGCTGGATTTCCTTCTCCTACAGAAGATTTTAATGAACAACATTTATCATTAGACGAGGAGCTAGTAAAAAACAAAGAAACTACGTTTTATGCCAGAGTTAGTGGTCAATCTATGATTGGTGCAGGATTGGATGATAATGATTTGTTAGTAATTGATCGTAGTTTAGAACCAGAAAATAATAAAATAGCAGTTTGCTTTTTAGATGGAGAATTTACTGTAAAACGTTTAAGAGTGACTAAAGACGAGGTTTGGTTACAACCAGAAAACCCTAATTATCCTATTATAAATATTACTGAAGAGAATAATTTTCTTATTTGGGGAATCGTAACAAACGTTATTAAAAAAGTATAATATTTAAAATTTAAGCATAAAAAAACGCGAAACTTTAGTTTCGCGTTTTTTGTATATTATTAATGAATTAATCTGCTAAAATGATTGCTTTATTATCTTTCATTTCTAATGTTCCAGAATTAATTTTTACAGTTAAAACTTTATTATCATCTGGATGTGGCGTAACACTTCCATGTAAATCATCAAAAACAAGATGAGTTTGCGTGTGTGTGTTTATTTTTATAACACCTTCTTTTAAAACAGAAACAATAGCTGCGTGATTATTAAGCATCTGAAACTCACCATCTATCCCTGGTACAGTAACAGCATCTACTTCACTACTAAATAAAGTTGCTTCTGGTGATACAATTTCTAAATACATATTCTTTTAGTTTGCAGTTTGCAGTTTGCAGTTTGCAGTCGCATTAAGGACCGAAATACTGAACACTGCTAACTAATTTACGCTTCTGCTAACATTTTCTCTCCAGACTCAATAGCTTCTTCAATAGAACCTTTAAGGTTAAATGCAGCTTCTGGTAAGTGGTCTAACTCACCATCCATAATCATATTAAAACCTTTAATAGTTTCTTTAATATCTACTAATACACCAGGAATACCAGTAAATTGCTCTGCTACGTGGAATGGTTGAGATAAGAAACGTTGTACACGTCTTGCTCTACCTACAGCCATTTTATCTTCTTCAGATAATTCTTCCATACCTAATATGGCAATAATATCTTGTAATTCTTTATAACGTTGTAATAACTCTTTTACACGTTGTGCACAGTTATAGTGCTCATCACCTAAAATATCTGCAGTAAGAATTCTTGACGTAGAATCTAATGGATCTACGGCAGGATAAATACCTAACTCTGCAATTTTACGAGATAATACTGTTGTTGCATCTAAGTGTGCAAAGGTTGTTGCTGGTGCAGGATCCGTTAAATCATCTGCAGGTACGTATACTGCTTGTACAGATGTAATAGAACCTTTTTTAGTAGATGTAATACGTTCTTGCATCGCACCCATTTCTGTTGCTAATGTTGGTTGGTAACCTACGGCAGAAGGCATACGACCTAATAAGGCAGATACCTCAGATCCAGCTTGTGTAAAACGGAAGATGTTATCAACGAAGAAAAGTACATCTTTTCCTTGTCCGTCTCCAGCTCCATCACGGAAATATTCTGCTATAGTTAATCCTGAAAGTGCTACACGAGCACGAGCTCCAGGTGGTTCATTCATTTGTCCAAATACGAAAGTTGCTTTAGAATCTTTCATAGCAGATTTATCTACTTTTTGTAAATCCCATCCACCTTCTTCCATAGAATGCATAAAGTCATCTCCATACTTAATAATACCAGACTCTAACATTTCACGAAGTAAATCGTTTCCTTCACGTGTTCTTTCACCTACTCCTGCGAATACAGAAAGTCCACCATGTCCTTTTGCGATATTGTTAATTAATTCTTGAATTAATACTGTTTTACCTACTCCGGCACCACCAAATAATCCAATTTTACCTCCTTTTGCATAAGGCTCAATTAAATCAATTACTTTAATACCTGTAAATAAAACTTCTGTAGATGTTGATAAATCTTCAAATTTTGGTGCACTTCTGTGGATTGGTAATCCAGCATCACCAGCTTTAGGTAAATCTCCTAAACCATCAATTGCATCTCCAATTACATTAAATAGACGTCCGTAAACATCACCACCAATTGGCATTTGTATTGGAGCTCCAGTAGCGTTAACCTCTGTTCCTCTACTTAAACCATCAGATGAATCCATGGCAATAGTACGTACAGTATCTTCACCAATGTGAGATTGTACTTCTAGTACTAATTTTGAACCATCAGGCTTGTTAATTTCTAATGAATCGTAAATTTTTGGAAGTTCAGCACCAGCTCCGAATTCTACATCGATTACTGGACCTACTATTTGTGCAACTTTACCTGTAACTTTTGACATTACTTATCTATTTAATATTATGCGATTTAATTGTTTGAAAACACCTTCGGTTTTCGCGTGCAAAGATAGGTGTTTTTATTTTAAAAAAAAGTTGTTTTTAAAGCTTTTTTAAGTATAAAAAACGCCTCCATATTGAAGGCGTTTTTAAATATTCTTTTTTTTACTAATTATGGTAACAATGCAGAGTAGTTTACTCCAAAATCATCTGCTTTAGCAACATTTCCTGAAGCTCTAAAGTTAGAACCATATGTAGTGTCAATAGCGTCTAAGAATGAATTAGCCATTAATGCGTAGCCTCTTGCAGTTAAATGTACACCATCTAAACTAACTAATCCGCCAAATACTAATGATGTATTCATGTTGTAATCATCAAATTGAATACCAGCTGAAGCCGCTTGATTTAATATAGTATTTAAATCTACTAAAGCTAATCCGTTACTAGATACTATAGAAGAAATACTTGAATTATAAGCTGCAGTAGCAGTAGCAATTTCTTGTTGTTCTTGTGGTGTTAATGTCCATTTATCTGCTAATGGTAAAGTTACACCTTCTACTGAAAATTGTCCAGCTAATGCTTGTGGTAAACCTTGTCCCATAAGTATAGCTACATTTGCATTATTTACAGTTCCTATTATTGAAGAACTTGGTAAAACAAATAAATCATTTTCTGTTGCTTGTCTTGTTTGTCCATAAGTACTACCCAAAAGAGCAGCTACTGTATCTGCAGCGGCTGGTGGTAATCCAAATTGTGCAATAAACGCAGGAAAAGTAGGGCTAGAACTTAATGCATTTGTTATTGTAGCTGATATATCTGCTAAATTTTCATCGAAAATAACTACTGGACTGTTTTCAGTCTCAGAAAATACAATTGCTCTACTTGGATCTACAGCATTAAATATTGGATTTAATGCTCCAAATATTGAATTTAATAATGGAATTTGAGGACCAAAATCTGGATTAGAAGGCTCTAATGGATTGTATGGTACTGTTGTAAAGTGAGCAAGGCTTGTAATATCTGGTACGTTACCAACAGCTCCTTTAGTGTTTGGGTTTGAAGTTAATCCTGCAATTAAAGCATTTAATGCGTCGTCAAAAGTTGCAACAGGTGTAATTGGATCGTAATTTTCTGCAGTAGTATCACTTTCTCCTCCTGATAGAGCGTATCCTAAAACATCGTTTCCTCCAACTTCACTTAAAGTAAAAAAGGTTGGGTTTTGTGCTACAGCGTCTCCTAAAACAGTAGCAGATGCACTAGATGCAATTCTTGCATAAAAAGGATTTGCAGCTGCATAACCAGGAGCTACTAAGTGCCAACTTTTGGCACCAGGAATACCAAAGTTATTCCAATCACTTCCTATATTTACTCCAGCTTCTGTTGTTATAGGTGGAACAGGAGCGCCTTGGCTTGCTAAAAAATCGTCTAATGCTACTGGTCCAGCTCCTCCAAATACAAATCTATATCCTCTGGCAACTGTACCGCCAACAAGAATACCTCCAGTATTATCATCCATTAAGGGTTGTGTAAAGGTTCCGCCACCAGCTTTTGCAAATTGTTTTGATAATGTGTTAGGAAAAGAATCTTCTTGTCCTGCAATAAACAAACCACCATCAGTAAATCCTGCAGTAAATGATGCGCCAATTGCTACGTAGTTTGAAAAATCTGCATCACCAGAAGTTAAAGCTGGTAAAGCAGCTTCTTCAACAGGTGGTTGGTCTAAAAATTCTTCAAAGTCTTCTTCTTTATTACACGCTGTAATACTTATAGCTAAAGCAACAAGTCCTAAATATTTTAAGTTTTTAAATGTTTTCATTATTATAAGTTATTAATTGTTAATGATGCATAGTACATAGATCCTATAAATCCTGTTCCAAATGCAGTAAAGTATTCGTTACCAGTAAGGTTTGTAGCTCCTACTTTAATTACAGATTTTAAGCTTGGTACTTTATAGTTTAACTGAGCATCTATTGTATGAAATTCTGGTACTATACCATTTCCAAATGTTGCTTCCCAAAAATAATCATCGCTAAATCTATATGCTACATTGAATCCGAAGTTTTTAAATACCTCTGTATGGCCAAAAGAAGCTTTAAATTTATGTTCTGGAGTATTAAAATTTGTTTGGAAATCTGGATATGTTTCACTGTCAAAATCCTGTTTTGTAAATGTGTAACTTCCACTTAAATCAAAACCATTAAATACTTTAGTAGATAAACCTAAAGAGGCACCATAAGAGTTTACATCTGCTTCAGAGTTTGTGTAAGCGCTATAAGTTTGGAAATCTCCATTGGCAATAGCAGCTAAAGATAAACCATTGTCACCAGCAACACCATAATAAGGAGCAACAACAACTTCCTGAGAAATAAAATCTTTGTATTTGTTATAGTAAGTACTAAAGTCTACAATTAATTTATTGAACTTTCCTCTATAACCTATTTCCATAGAAGTTACTTGTTCTGGCTTAATAATATCTGGATTTGCAACTTCTAATAACGCAGGATTTCCACTATTTGCAAAATCTGTAACCGAATTAGCAGAGTATGAGTTATTATATGCATTAGCACCTGTTTGTGTTACTGTTGATGCTTGTCCAAATTGATCTTGACCTACCTGACTTACTCCAAAAGTTCTAACATATCTATCTAAGTTTTCTGGAGCAGAACCAACTAATATAGCTCTACCTGCATCTAAACCAATAAATAAATCTTGAGTTGTTGGGTTTCTAAATCCAGTTTGAATAGAGGCTCTAATATTGTGATCTCTATTTATAGTTAAACCAGCAGATAATCTTGGAGAGAAAAACCCATCAAATAATTCGGATTTATCAAAACGACCAGAAGCTGTAAGTTTTAAACTCATGTCTTCATTAAATTCAAAATCTTTTTGAATTTGAGTATAGATTCCAAATTCTGAATATTCTATTGGGCCATCATTATCTGTATAGATTGTTCCTCCAGAATTTAAGTTGTATTTTCTATAAGATGCTCCAACTTGAATTTCTGCAATGTCAATTAAGTGACTAAAATTATAATTTGCATCACTATGAAAGTATTTAGAGGCATCTTGAAATTTTGAACCTGTACTTAAGTCTGGATCATTAATACTTCTATTGAAAGCAGCTTTATACTCTGGCGTTCCAGGTAAAAAACGTCCAGTATCTGCAGCAGCTCTGGCTGCATCATGTTTTTGTTGAGTTGATAAACCTAATGGGTTTCCTGATAATTCAATTTCTGCATATCTAGCAATATAATCGCCAAACCAGTCTTCGTCACTTTTCCAAGCTCTGTTAATATTAATTCCAGTAAACACCATATCGTAAGAATCTCCAGCTTTATCAGAAACTTCGTATCCTCTTATAAAAAAGTTATCATTCTTAACTTCTAATTTGTGTTGTTGCTGAAAAAAACCATCAATATTATATCTATTTGTTCCTTGATAAATTGTAGTACCTGTACCAACTTTTCCAACATAAGAAATCTCTAAACTATTGTCTTCTATTGGTCTATAATAAAGTCCCCAATCGGCTTTAATACTTTGTGCATTATACTCTGTTAAATCACGTTCGTTATATCCAGTTCTACTTACTACTACATCTGGAATAAAACCAAGTCCTGAAGCAGCTCTAATATTTGTAGATACCTCATCACCATAAACATTAATACCGTCGTAGTTAGTATTAGCACGTGTTCTTGTAGGATCTATTTTATCTACTTCGCTAGTTGCAGCCCAATCTGTTCCTTTTAAGTAACCGAAGTTTACCTTTGCTGCAAATTTATCTGAAAATTTATGAGCTATTCTTACTCCAACATCTGTATAAGGATTATCTCCGGCAGCTTCTTGAGACGTTATACCTCTTTTAAAAGATGCACTTATTCCTTGGTGATCGAAAGGGCTTTTACTTCTCATAAATAAAATACCGTTAAAGGCATTTGCACCATATAAGGCAGAAGATGCTCCTGGTAGAAGTTCTACACTTTGTACATCTGTTTCAATCATACCAACTAAATTTCCAATTGGGAAATTAAGTGCAGGAGTAGAGTTGTCCATTCCGTCTACTAATTGCATAAATCGAGTGTTTGCAAATGTTGCAAATCCACGAGTGTTTACAGATTTAAACGTTAAACTATTTGTATTAACATCTACACCTTTAAGGTTTTCTAATCCATCATAGAAATCTGCAGATGCAGTATTTTTAATTTCTTTAAGTCCAAAACGTTCTACTGTAACTGGAGATTCGAAAATACGCTCAGGAGTTCTAGAAGCAGAAAGAACAACTTCATCAAGAATACTTCCTTCTTGTAAAACAAAATTTAATTTTTGATTGTTTGCAGTAACCTCCATGACTTCTGTAGAAAAACCAACACTACTAGCTTGTACTGAAAATGGTGGATTACTATCTGTTGAAAGTGTAAATCCTCCATCAAAATCTGTAACGTTTCCAGAAGATGTTCCTGTTACTATTATATTTGCGCCCGGAATAGGTAAGCCGTTATTGTCCATAACGGTACCAGTTATTGTTGTTTGCGCAAAAGTTAGCGCACAAAAAAACAACAATACAATAGATAAGATTGTTCTCATTTTTTAGATTTAGTTAATTTATTTAAGAGCCAATATACGTTTTTTAAGTATATCTTAAAAAAAAGTTAATAGAAATTATGCGTGCATAATAAAAAAAACAAAAAAATCACCACTATAATTTACGAATTACATAAATTATAATGATGATTATTAAGTATTTGATATTTTGAATAGAAATGCTATTCTACCGTAACAGACTTAGCTAAATTTCTGGGTTGATCTACATTTTTATCTAACATTACAGCTATATGGTAAGACAATAACTGTAAAGGTATTGTGGTAAGTAGTGGAGTTAGAGACTCAATTGTTTCAGGAACCTCAATAACGTGGTCTGCAAGATTTTTTACATCCACATCTCCTTCTGTAACAATACCAATTATTTTTCCTGACCTAGATTTAATTTCTTCAATATTACTTACTACTTTCTCATAATGTCCTTTTTTTGTTGCAATAACAAAAACTGGCATTTGTTCATCGATTAAAGCAATAGGACCATGTTTCATCTCTGCGGCAGGATAACCTTCTGCATGGATGTATGATATTTCTTTTAGTTTTAAAGCTCCTTCTAAGGCTACTGGAAAATTATATCCACGACCTAAGTATAAACAGTTTTTTGCGTCTTTATAAGTTTCAGCTACTTTTTTAATGTGCTCATCTTGTAATAATGCTTTTTCAACTTTGTCTGGAATAAGCTCTAATTCTTGTAAATGATGCTGAAATTCTGATTTAGAAATTGTTCCTTTTTCTTTTGCTAATTTTAAAGCAATTAATGTTAAAACAGTAATTTGGGTAGTAAATGCTTTTGTAGATGCTACGCCTATTTCTGGTCCAGCATGAGTATATGCACCAGCGTGAGTTTCTCTTGCAATAGATGATCCAACAACGTTACATACACCAAAAACAAAGGCTCCTTTAGATTTTGCTAATTTAATTGCTGCTAGAGTATCTGCAGTTTCTCCAGATTGGGATATAGCAATTACAACGTCTTTTTCTGTAATAACTGGATTTCTATATCTAAATTCTGAAGCGTATTCTACTTCGACAGGAATTCTAGCTAAATCTTCAAAAATATATTCTGAAACTAAACCAGCATGCCAAGAGGTACCACATGCAATTACAATAATTCTATTTGCGTTTAATATACGCTCAAGATTATCATCGATTCCGGCCATTCTAATAATACCTTCTTTTACTAATAATCTACCACGGTAAGTATCTTTAATTGCTACCGGTTGTTCATGGATTTCTTTTAGCATAAAGTGATCATAACCACCTTTTACTATTTGTTCTAAATTAAGTTGAAGCTCTTGAATGTATGGGTCAACTAAAGAATCGTCTTTAATTTTTCTAATTTTTATACCTTTTTTTAAACGTACAATTGCCATTTCTTCATCTTCTAAATAAATGGCTTTTTTAGTATATTCTAAAAAAGGAGTAGCGTCACTTGCAATAAAAAATTCTCCGTCTCCAACACCAATAGCTAATGGGCTACCAAGTTTTGCAACAACAATTTCGTTTGGTTTATTTTTATCGAAAACAGCAATTGCATATGCTCCAACAACTTGGTTTAGTGCTATTTGTACTGCTTTTCCTAATTTAACTTTTTCATTCTTTTTTACATCTTCTATAAGGTTTATTAAAACCTCTGTGTCTGTATCTGAAGTAAAAGTATAGCCTCTTTTTAAAAGTTCTTGTTTTATAGAAGCATAATTTTCTATAATTCCATTATGCACAATTACTAAATCTCCAGAATTAGAATAATGTGGATGAGAATTAACGTCGTTAGGAATACCATGAGTTGCCCAACGTGTATGACCAATTCCTACTGATCCATTTGTGCTTGTTTCTTCCGCAAATTTATTTTCTAAGTCTAAAACTTTTCCTTTAGTTTTAGATAATTTTAAATTTTCTCCATCGTATAATACAATACCTGCACTATCATACCCTCTATATTCTAATCTTTTTAATCCTTCTAGAATAACAGGATACGCTTCTTTTTTACCAATATAGCCAACTATACCACACATATTTTTTTAATTTTCAGGTTCTGTATAAAAAATTTCAAATTCTGCTCTAAATTCTGTATCTTCATTATTATCGTAACCGTGAAGTATTGTTGCTTTTGGGCTTAAAACACTTGTGCTTGGTACGACATCTAACGTACTATCGTCATCATCTCCATTTAAACCTTGAATTTTAGATTCGGAAATAACGTTTACATTATTTGCAATAAACAATCCTAATTTTACATTAGTAGAGTCTCTTTTAAGCATATTAATTACATGTGCTGTTAATCTTATTTTATAACGTTCACCTTTGTTGTCGCTGTCTCTTTGTAATACTTCAGAGAATTCTGTTCTAGATAGCTCTGGTTCTGTTGTATTAGTAGTGGCATCTATAAAATAATCGATTATAGGTAAGTTGTTTTTTAAATCGTATAGTGTTAAACGATTAGGTTCATCTTTTTCTTCTCGGCTACTGTTTAATAGGTTTTTATTTACATAAAAAACTAAATTTGCTTCATTGATTATCCATTCGTCTTTTTTGCTATTAAAATAGTCTAAAGATGGAACCATTTCTCCTTCATCATTTTCAATATTACCAGAAAATAATTCTATTGTAGCCATTGAGCCATCTGTGCCTTTTAGGTAAAGGTTATCTTCATCACCATCGTGATTTTCTGTATTTGTTTGCTCAAATGTATTTACTATGTTGTCGTTAAATTCTAAAGTATAAACTGTTGGTTCTCTATCTACAATGTCATCGTCATCTTCTTCCTCGTCCATTTCTTCTTGGTTTGTATAGTCGAATAGAAGATTTGCATCACTAAAATTTAAATAAGTTAGGCTTCCTTTTGGGTTTACATTGTCTATAGGTGTAACTTTTATAATTATTCCTCTAAAGAAATCTTTAAAATTACTTTCGGTACTTAAAACCTCGTTTCCTTGATTGGCAAAGAAAATATTTTCCCAAAATGTTCTGTTGCTATTATCTGCATCGTCTGGATTGTTTTTTAAAAGATTTACTCTAATTCCTGGAATAAAACGTTCTTCGATTTGAGTTACATTATCAACAATTACTACGCTTCCATCGTCATTTAATTCTGGCATCCTATGTTCTTCGTCACTGATAACGAATTCATCATCTTCGTAAATTAAATCTGCAGCAGTTAAATTAGATTCAAATAGTCCACCTTGATTTGAGAAATAATACTGCTCATTTTGAAAGTCTGAGTTAGGATCTAGATCTCTTAATACATAGTTGCTTCTATATATTGATAGTTTAAATTTTTGATCTGTATCTCCAATTATAGAATCTAAAGTATAAGTATTATTACCATCTTCGTCTGTGCTTTCTAAAGTTGAAAAATAAGGTATGTTTAACCATACAGATTCTACAGTTCTATTTTCGTCTCCAAAATCTGGATTATATTCGGTTGGCGCTACTTGTGTAATAACGTTTGCTACAGTTGTTCCAAAAGTTGCGGTTGGGTTTGTGTATATACCAAAAAGGTTTCCGTTTAAATTATTCGTTTTAACACCAATTAAATCGCTTGCTGGATTTGCAGCATAAGGTGTGAAATTTTGTGTTTTAGCAGTAAATGGGAAAAGTTTACTTGTGGCATCAAAGTTTTTTACACCTTGAATGTCACTTTCAATATTTGTAAAGTCTTTATCGCAAGATATAGATATTACTAAAATTAAGCCAAGAACAGTTATAGACTTTAGGCTTTTAATTGTTTTTTTCATAAAATTTTTTCTTCGTGTGTTACAAAACACTTTCATTGTAAAAAGTTGTGTAAGCTTCAGCAAATTCGTCTTTTTCTTTAAAATCTAAAACAGGTTTGTCTGCTTTGTCTAAATATTCTTTTAATTCTTCAGGAATTTCTTCAGAACCAATTATTAAGGCATCAGAATTATCAATAGCAACCTTCATTAAATTGTTGTAAGTAGGTTTTTCTAGAGTTTTTATTGTGCTCTTATCAATATTATCAAAAGCTATTTTGTTAATAAGGTCTTTATTTAACGTGTCTTCAAAACTTTGATTGTATACAGATGTTACAATTTTACTTTCGTTAAATAATGGTTCGTCTTTATAAAACTGTCTTAAATATAGTGGTAGTAAGGAAGCAAGCCATCCATGAACATGAATAATATCTGGTGACCAATTTAATTTTTTAACAGTTTCTATAACTCCTTTTGCAAAGAAAATGGCGCGTTCATCATTATCAGAAAATAATTTTCCATCTTCGTCTGTTAATGTTGCTTTTCTTTTAAAATACTCGTCGTTATCTATAAAATATACCTGAATACGTTCTTTTGGTATTGAGGCAACTTTAATAATAAGCGGCATATCTAAATCGTTAATAACTAAATTAATTCCAGAAAGTCTAATTACTTCGTGTAATTGGTGTCTTCTTTCATTAATATTCCCATATCTAGGCATGAATATTCTAATTTGTCCACCTTGTTGGTTTACCATTCTTGGAGTTTCAAATGACATAGATGAAATCTCAGTTTCAGGTAAATAGGGTACCACTTCAGACGACACATATAATATTCTCTTATCTTTCATACATTAGTTTTATTCGATTTATACTTTGTTTTTATCTCTTAATTTCCTCATATAAAACACTTAAAAAGTAATTAAACACAAAAAAGTAAAGTTAAAAAACACGCAAAAGTACAAAAATTTATGCAGATTGCGACTAATATATTATGTTTGCAAGCGTTAATTTTATATTAAAAATGACAATTTTCACCCAAAAATCTAAAATACAAGACCATATTTCTACAGAGAAATTAAAAGGAAAAACTTTTGGTTTTGTCCCAACTATGGGCGCTTTACACAAAGGTCATTTGTCTTTAGTTAAAAAAGCACTAAAAGAAAATGATGTTTGTGTGGTTAGTATTTTTGTTAATCCTACACAGTTTGATAATGCTGATGATTTAAAAAAATATCCAAGAACTTTAGATGATGATGTGTCTCTTTTAAAAACCGTATCTAAAAATATTTTAGTTTATGCGCCAAGTGTAGACGATATTTACGAAGGTAATACAAAAGCAGAACAATTTAGTTTTGATGGTTTAGAATTTGAAATGGAAGGGATGTTTAGGCAAGGTCATTTTGATGGTGTAGGCACCATTGTTAAAAGGCTTTTTGAAATTGTTACTCCGAATAATGCTTATTTTGGTGAAAAAGATTTTCAGCAATTAGCAATTATTAAAAAATTGGTCGAAAAATATAATATACCAGTAGTTGTAAAAGGATGCGAAATTTTTAGAGAAGACAGTGGTTTGGCATATAGTTCTAGAAATGCAAGATTAAAACCAGAATATAAAAATGAAGCTCCTTTTATTTATAAAACTTTAAGTACTGCCAAAGAAAAGTTTGGCACAAAAAGTGCTAAAGAAGTTACGGAATGGGCAGAGAAGCAATTTGCTAAAAATAAATTATTAGAATTAGAATACTTTATAATTGCAGATGTTGAAACCCTAAAGCCAGTAAAAAGAAAATCTAAAACAAAAACCTATCGTGCGTTTGTTGCTGCCTATGCAGATGACATAAGATTAATAGATAATTTAGCACTTAATTAATTACCTTTGCACCATGCAAATACAAGTAGTAAAATCTAAAATTCACAGAGTAAAAGTAACCGGAGCAGACTTAAATTACATTGGTAGTATTACTATTGATGAGGATTTAATGGACGCGGCTAATATTATACAAGGAGAAAAAGTTCAAATTGTTAACAATAATAACGGAGCACGATTAGAAACTTATGCTATTCCTGGGCCAAGAAATAGCGGAGAAATAACATTAAATGGAGCGGCTGCTAGGTTAGTTTCTCCGGGAGATGTATTAATTTTAATTACCTACGGATTTATGGATATTGAAGAGGCTAAAGTATTTAAGCCTTCTTTGGTCTTTCCGGATGAAGCAACTAATTTACTAAAATAACAATTGAATAAATCCATAATAAAAACATTAAAAATTTTGCTCCCAATTCTGTTGGGAGTTTTTTTAATATGGTATTCTTTATCTAAAATTTCTATTGATGAATTGATAGAGCATTTTAAAACAGCAAACTATTTTTATATTGTTTTAGGTGTTGTATTAGGATTGTTAAGTCATTTGTCTAGAGCTTATAGGTGGTTATTTCAATTAGAACCATTAGGTTATAAAGTAAAATTTGGAAACAGCTTAATGGCTGTTTTTGCTACCTATTTAATAAACTACACTATTCCAAGAGCAGGAGAAGTTGCAAGAGCTACAATTTTAACAAATTATGAAGGCGTGCCTTTTGAAAAAGGTTTTGGAACCATTGTAGCAGAGCGTGTTGCCGATGTTATTGTAATGCTGCTTATTATCGTTATTACTTTGTTTTTAGAGTTTAATTTTATTTATAATTTTTTTATAGATAAGTTTAATCCAATTAAAGTAATTACAGCTTTTATAATCCTTTTAGGAATGGGATTATTTTTTCTTTTTTATATAAGAAAAAGCACATCTAAAATAGCATTAAAAATAAAATCATTTGTAAACGGACTTATTGAAGGTGCATTAAGTATTTTCAAGATGAAGAAAAAATGGGCTTTCATATTTCACACTTTGTTTATTTGGGGAATGTATGTGCTTATGTTTTATGTAACAAGTTTCGCTATTACAGGTTTGCAACCTATTCCATTTGGAGCTATTTTAATAGGTTTTATTGCGGCAAGTTTTAGTATTGCAGCAACAAATGGAGGTTTAGGTTCTTATCCTGTAGCTGTTTTTGGAGCATTTGCAATTTTTTCTATTCCAGAAGATCCAAGTATAGCATTTGGTTGGATAATGTGGACTTCTCAAACCGCTATGATTATTGTTTTGGGAGGTCTGTCTCTATTATTTTTACCTATATATAATAGAAAGAAATAATTTGTACATTGCATTTCTAATTTTATATTTCTTATCATGAAAAATATTTTATACCTATTTGTTATCTTTTTTTCGCTTCAATTTAGTGTAGCGCAAGTCACATATAAAAATTTTAATTCTGAATTACTAGGTGAAGCTAGGGAGATAAAAATTCAATTACCAAGAAGCTATAAATCTAGCGATAAAAGCTATCCAATAATTGTAGTTTTAGACGGAGATTATATGTTTGAAATAGTTGCAGGGAATGTAGAATATGCAGCATATTGGGAAGATATTCCAGAAGCTATAGTTGTTGGTGTTAACCAGTTCGATAAACGTAATGACGATACATTATACTCTGAGTTAAATTCTTTACCAATGGAAACTGGTGCGGCCTTTTTCGATTTTGTTGGTCAAGAGCTTATTCCTTATATCGAAAAAACATATAGAACAGAAAAATTTAAAGTAGCTGTTGGGCATGGTATTACTGCAAATTTCATTAATTATTATTTATTAAAAGAAATACCATTATTTAATGCTTATGTAAGTTTAAGCCCAGATATGGCTCCAGATATGCAAGCTTTTTTAACCGAGAGACTTCCTAATATTACTACAAAAACATTTTACTATTTAGCTACTTCTAATAACGACGTTAAAGATATTCAAGCACAAACCGAGGCATTAAATACTGCTATAAAAGGTATAAATAACGAAAGTGTCTTAAGTACATTTGATAATTTTGAAGGACCTACACATTATTCTCTTCCAGCACACGCTATACCAAAGGCGTTAGAAGATATCTTTTTTGTTTTTAGACCAATATCTAAACAAGAATATAAAGACACTATTTTAAAATTAGAAGGTTCTCCAGTAGATTATTTAGTAGAAAAGTATGAAACAATAGAAGACCTTTTTGGTTTAAATAAGCAAATTCTTATTAACGATTTTAGAGCAATTGCTGCTGCAATTAAAAAAACCGAAAAGTATGAGTATTTTGAAGCTTTAGGGAAATTAGCAAGAAAAGAATATCCAAATACACTTTTAGGGAATTATTATTTAGGGCGTTTTTATGAAGAAACAGGGAACCCTAAAAAAGCAATGAAAACATATCAATCGGCTTATATTTTAGAAGAAGCTGGTGGTATTACAAAAGATCATGTTTTAGAACTTTCAGAACAAATTAAAGCAGATTTTGGGTACTAATGGCAAAAGTTAAAACTACTTTTTTTTGTCAAAGTTGTGGTACGCAATATTCTAAATGGCAAGGGCAGTGTACAGCTTGTAAAGAGTGGAATACAATTGTAGAAGAGGTTGTACAAAAACCAGAAAAAAACGATTGGAAAACACCTACAAATACTCAAAAACGTGTTTCGAAGCCGTTAACAATAAAACAAATAGATTCGTCTAAAGAAGCGAGATTAGATACTTTAGATGCAGAATTTAATCGCGTTTTAGGAGGCGGAATTGTACCAGGTTCCTTAACGCTTTTAGGTGGCGAACCAGGTATAGGTAAAAGTACATTACTGCTTCAAATATCTCTTAAATTACCATATAAAACACTTTATGTCTCTGGAGAAGAAAGCCAGAAACAAATAAAAATGCGTGCAGAACGTATTAATCCAGATAACGAAAGTTGTTACATTTTAACAGAAACAAAAACACAGAATATATTTAAGCAAATTGAAGCTTTAGAACCAGATATTGTTATCATAGATTCCATTCAAACGCTGCATAGCGATTATATAGAGTCGTCAAGCGGAAGTATTTCTCAAATAAAAGAATGCACTACGGAGCTTATTAAATTTGCTAAAGAAACTAATACACCTGTTGTTTTAATTGGCCATATTACAAAAGATGGCAACATTGCTGGACCAAAAATTTTAGAACACATGGTAGATACTGTGTTACAATTTGAAGGCGATCGTAATCATGTATTTAGAATTTTAAGAGCACAAAAAAACCGTTTTGGTTCCACGCATGAACTTGGTATTTACGAAATGCAAGGATCAGGTTTACGAGAAGTAAGTAACCCAAGCGAAATTTTAATTTCTAAAAAAGACGAAGAACTTTCTGGTAACGCAATTGCGGCAACTTTAGAAGGTATGCGACCATTAATGATAGAGGTTCAGGCCTTGGTAAGTACTGCTGTATATGGGACTCCGCAACGTAGTGCAACAGGTTTTAATGCAAAAAGATTAAATATGTTACTGGCTGTTTTAGAAAAAAGAGCAGGTTTTCGTTTAGGTGCAAAAGATGTTTTCTTAAATATAACAGGAGGCATTACTGTAGATGATCCGGCAATAGATTTAGCAGTAGTAGCTTCTATTCTTTCTTCAAACGAAGATGAAGCCTTGCAGTCAAATTATTGCTTTGCTGCCGAAGTTGGTTTATCTGGTGAGATTAGACCGGTACAACGTGTAGAGCAACGTATTCTTGAGGCAGAAAAACTTGGTTTTTCTACTATTTTTGTTTCAAAATATAATAAAATATCTCTTCAAAACACTACAATAAAAATTCAGTTGATTTCTAAAATTGAAGATTTGGTAGATTTTATTGTCTAAATTTATTTCTACATTCATCTATTAAAAAGTGTTTTTCGTCGATACTTTTTGTCATTTTATGGGTTAAATTGACTTTTTGCCTTTTTTTTTGTGTTTTTTAGCATAAATGTAATTGTTTGATAATTATATTTGTAACTAAATTATTATAGCTATTCTCCAAATTAAAACCTACTTAAATGAAAACTAACCCTTTTTTCGCAATTTTAATAATTCCTAAAAGCAAATTATTTCAAATTGTAAAGCATTCGATATTTAGTGAAGCTAAGTATGTAAAAACTGTATTTTTTATATTACTGTTTTTTATGTTTAAATTATCTTCAAGTCAATGTGTCCCTACAGGTATGCAGCCTTGGAATAATTTTAATATTAGCAATGTATTAATACAAGGAGAAGGATCAAGCCAAATTAATAATTATACAGGTAGTGATAACGCTGTCTATAGCGACTATTCTTCATTATCTACAGTAGTAGTAATAGGGAGTACTTATAATGTGACTATAGATCATATAAAAGAAACTTGGGGAGGAGTAAAAGTAAAAATGTGGATAGATTACCAAGGAGATGGTACTTATGTAGAAGTTTACGATTCTGGAAATCATGTAAATAATAATAATAATACTGCAGTTACAAATGCATCATTTACCGTAAGTAATGCTGCTGTATCTGGTGCTGCTATTTTAAGAATAGCAGCTTCATATAGTAATGGGTCAATTATAGATGCATGTACGTTTGTAGATAGAGCAGAAATTGAAGATTACACATTGTATATAAATCCAGTATCTGCAACACCAATAGCACGAGATGATGTAATGAGTGTTGTTAGAAATAGTACTGCTGGAATAGATAACCAAATAAACGTTGCAGCAAATGATTATATTGGTACTACAGGAAGTACAGGTGTTGATGATTATAGTTTGCTAACATCACCAACTAATGGAACTGTAACAGAAGTATCGGATGGTGTTTTTGAGTATATTCCAAATAATAATTATATAGGTACAGATAGTTTTACATATAACTTATGTAATAATATAAATCAATGTGAAACAGCTACAGTAAGTGTTGATGTTTTATACGATTATTGCACACCTACCGCAACTTCAAATGGAGTACGTTATATATCTAATGTTACTTTATTAGGAGAGACAGTAGATATAAATAATAATTCTGGAGATGGTGGCGGTTATGAGAGTTTTACTCATCTGCCTGCTGCAGATTTATATTATGGTAATAGTTATGACCTTTCTATTTTAGTAGGTGGAAATACAACTTTAAATGCAGGAAACCATAGATCTGGTTGGGTTGCATATATAGATTTTAATCAAGATGGGATTTTTGATGATGGAAATGAAAGAGTATACCGTTCTGGTGGGCCAGGAGGAGGAGAAGAACCTAATACGCAATTTCCTTATGCTGCTCAATCAATACCTATACCATTTTCTGCTGCTCAAGGAATAACTACTATGCGTATTGGAATAAGACAATATTGGTCTCCAAATAGTGCTTGTGGAGAAACAGGAGGTAATGTTTTAGATTACGAAGATTATAAAGTTAAAATTAGTTTAGATCCTTATGCTCCTCAAGATATTGTAGTTTCAGGAAATAATACAGAAATAATAAACGGGCAAACAGAAACAACATATTCTAGTTTTACAGATTTTGGTACTTATGATATTAATGGAGGTGCTAAATCAAGAGTGTTTACTATAACAAATAATGGATCTTTACCATTAGTTTTAGGTACATTACCTGTTCAAATGCAAGCAGGTTCTAGTCCAGATTTTACAGTAACCGCACAGCCAGCTTCAGGAACAAGTATAGCTTCTGGTGCAAGCGAAACCTTTACTATAAGTTTTGATCCAAGTACATTAGATAATAATATAACAGCAGTGGTTGTTATTACCTCAGACGATCCAGACGAAAATCCGTTTACATTTTCTATTAAAGGTGAAGGTGATATTTTGTACCCAGATACCGATGGAGATGGCGTTTCAGATAATATTGACATAGATGACGATAACGATGGTATCGCAGATGGAGAAGAGCAGTTACAATGTTTAATGTATAGTAATGCTTCAGTTGTAGAAACAGAATTTTTAAATGAAGACTTTGGAGCAGGAATAGATAGATCTTCAATTAATGGTAATACAGAAGGTGTAACAACATCATACTGCTACGAAGATGGTGTAAGCGGTCAAAGTAGTGACGAATGCGATGGAGATGTTAACTTAAATGATGGAGAATATACAGTACACTATTCTATAACCAATGGAGATGCTGCAAATACTACAGTAACAGCAACAGGAGAAAATATTGCAACTTATGCATATTACGCTTGGTATAAAGGAGAAGACCATACACCAGGAGACACCAATGGTAGAATGGCTATTTTTAATGCAGCAGAAGATCCTGGCGTATTTTATGAAACAGCTATTTCGGGAGTTTTACCAAATGTGCCAATAAACTATAATTTTTGGGCTATAAATATAGACAATGCAGATAATAGATTTAGCCCAGGAGAATTACCAAGAATTAATCCTAATATAACAGTAAAGTTTTTAACTTCAGACTATGCTACAGAATTAGCATCTTATAATACAGGAGATATAACAAGATGTGCCTCTGGAAACAGTTGTGTGGATTCTTTATGGAAAGAATTTGGAACTTCAGTAATTGTTAATGAAACAGAATTTATAATTCAATTTATTAATAATTCTCCAGGAGGATTAGGAAACGATTTGGCTATAGATGATATTAGAATTACACAAACGCTTTGTGACCTTGATAGAGATGGTGTGGCAGATGTGTTTGATTTAGATAACGATAACGACGGTATACCAAATGTATACGAATTTGGTGGTTATTTAAGTGTAAATGATTTTGATAGAGATGGATTAGTTTGGTCAGATATTTCATGGGTAGATGCTAATGGAAATGGAATGCATGATAATTTAGAAGGACAAACAGCATTAGACACAGATGGAGATGGAACACCAGATTATTTAGACTTAGACTCAGATAACGACTCCATTTTTGATGTTGTAGAAAATGATGGGTTTGGAGACTTAGATGTAGATGGAGATGGTGTTGGAGATGGTGTAGATGCTGGTACAGGTATCAATAATGACGATTTTGATAATGATGGACTGTTAGCTTTAATAGATGGTAACGATAATGATGCAGATGCAAATGATCACGGAGCAGGTATTAATGGTTACGAATTTCCACAGGATTCCGATGGCGATGGTATACCAGATTATTTAGATATTGATAGTAATGATAATGCTAACGATGCTAGCAATGGAACAGATATTAGCACAACAATTTACAATGGTTTTGACTCAGACAACAATGGAGTAATAGACGGTACTTTAGATGCAGATCATGATGGAGTATTAGACAATTTCGATACAAATAATTTTTTCTATGGATCACCTTTAGATTTAGATAATTCATACGCTCTTTTCTTTGATGGGCGAAATGATTATGTAGAAGATAGTAATGTTTTAAATAATGGAAATGCTTCTATTATGGCATGGATAAAATCTGAAGGAGATAACACATTAAATACTAATAGAATTATAGCCGGACAATCAAATTTTTATTTGGTAGTTAATGATTCTGATAATTCCATTTCTGTAATGCTAAATGGAAGTGCAGTTTTAACATCTACAGACACAGTTGTAGATGCTATTTGGACACATGTTGCAGCAACAACTAATGGAACTGAAACCATTCTTTATGTAAATGGAGAGGCTCAAGGAGCTCCTTTAAGTTTTGGAGGAATTAATTCAGACACTTCTAATTTTACTATAGGAAGATTAGCAGATACAGATGCAAACTATTTCCATGGTGAAATAGATGAGGTTAGAGTTTTTAACACTAGCTTAACCGAAGCAGAAATACAAAGAACAGTATATCAAGAGTTAGAAGAAGGACAAGGCTTTAACCAAGGAAAAATAATTCCAAAAAACACCTCTGAGAATTCTATAGGTTCTAATTTGGTTCGTTACTATAAAATGGATGGCTATAAAGGAGATATAACAGACGATAAAGTTACAGCAGCAATAGACCAAGTAACAGGTGCTAAATTATATAATATTAAAAATATTTATTTTCAAACAGCTCCACTACCTTATAGAACAGCACAAAACGGTAATTTTACAGATGCTTTAACATGGCTACATGGAAATGTTTGGGATATTACAGATGTTCCAAACCTAAAAGACTGGAGCATTATAGATGTAAAACATAATCTAACAACTAATTCTTCAATTACAAGTTTAGGTATGTTAGTCGATACTAATAATACGTTAACTGTGAATGGAGATAATGCAATTAGTAACAGTTGGTATTTAGACTTAAAAGGAACAATAGATTTACAAGGCGATTCTCAATTAGTACAAGGTCTAAATAGTGATTTAGTAACTTCTGCAGTTGGAAAAATCTTAAGAAGACAAGAAGGACAAAGTAATGTTTTCAGGTATAACTATTGGAGCTCTCCAATAGGAGCAACATCTGTTTCATTATTAACAGATAATAATGCATCAACAAATAATATTAATAACGAATCTTATAGCATAGATATGCTAAAAGATGGCAACGGAGATGCTGTTTTATTTACAGATAGTTATAACGAAACAGGTAAAATAAGTAAAACATGGTTATACGCATTTCAAAACGGAGTTGTTTATGAAGATTGGAATCATTTAGATATTTCCGAAGCTATTGCACCTGGCTTAGGTTATTCTCAAAAAGGAACAGGAGTTGGAACAAGCCAACAATATATTTTCGAAGGAAAACCAAATAATGGTACTGTATTAATAAATGCTATAGATACAGGAGGTGCTGGTAGTGTAGAAAATGTTTCAGAAACTTTAACCTTATTTGGTAACCCATATCCATCTGCAATAGATGCAAGGAAATTTATTGAAGATAATACAGAACCAGGAAACGAAGTGCTAGATGGTACAATTCGTTTATGGGAACATTGGGGAGGTACAAATCATTATTTTGTTTATTACGAAGGTGGCTATGCATTTATAAACAGGTTAACAACAGTTAAAGCAGAACAATATCCGTATAGTTTTGATAGTAGTTCTATGCCTGGAGGAACAAGAAAACCATCTTTTTATATTCCAGTAGCACAAGGTTTCTTTGTTGAAATAGTAGGAGATGGCGTTGTAGAGTTTAATAATGGACAACGTGAATTTATAAAAGAAAGCGATTTTTCGTCTAGTGACCCAAATGTAGGCTCAACGTTCTTTAAAAATAGTAGTAAAACATCTATAGAAGCAGATAGTAATGAAGAAAACAACACAGATTATTCATTATTAAGATTAGAATTACTAATGAGTGATACCTCAAGCCGAACAATGGTTTTAGGCTTTCATGATACTTTTACAGATGAAGGTAGAGAATATGGTTTTGATGGAGGCTTTATTAATACACCATTAATAAATGATTTAGGAAGTTTATTAAATGGAGATCAATATGTAATACAAGCATTGGCACCAATAACACCAGACAAAGTTGTCGATTTAACGTTTACTGCATCAGGAACAGAGATGTATTCAATTAGAAGTATCGAAATAACAAATATAGATCCTAATCAAGAAATTTATTTAAGAGACAATTTATTAGGTGTTTATCACGATTTAACAAGTGATCAAGCATATAACTTCACATCGGAAGCAGGAACATTTAATAATCGTTTTGATGTTGTTTTTTCACAAGAAGAAGGTTTAAGCACAGAAGATTTTACAGCAATTAATAATGCAGTAATTTATTACAACAATAAACGAGAAACTTTATTTGTAAGAAATCTAGAATCAAATGTTAAGCAGTTGGCGCTGTATAATACATTAGGGCAAAATATTTTTCAAAAATTAAACGTAAACAAGCAAGTATTAGAAAATGGAATGTCTATTTCTAATTTAAGTTCAGGCTTATATATTGTTAGTATTACAACAGAAAATAATCAAACAATAGACAAAAAGATTATTGTAGAATAAAAAAATAAAAATAGAATGCTAAAAAACTTCAGTTGTATTTATTATACTGAAGTTTTTTTTGAGTTTTATTTTGCAACATAAACATCGTAGCCGATATTTGCGCCGTTTTATCGATAATTTATTTTCTAAAAAAATATATCAAAAAAACAAATCAGTTAGCCATATATAATAAATTACTACACCCAAACTTATGAAAAAAATACTACTTATCGCTTTATTGCTATCTTGTGTTAATATAGTTCGCGCACAAGGACCAATGACTCCTCTTTCTAGTTCAGTTACTAGTGGACCAGATTGGAATACAACTAATCTTACTGCAGATTTTGCTTTTGATTTTCCATGGGAAATTACTTATGGACCAGATGATAATTTATGGCTTACAGAGCGTGTAGGAGAAAAAATTGTAAGAATTAGTACCTCTGGAGGAGCTATTACAACCATGATTGATTTGGATGCTAAAATTACAAATTCAAAGCAAGGTGGATTAATGGGTATGGCTATTCATCCAGCGCTATATACTAATATTGCAACAACTACTAATAATTATGTGTATGCAGCATATACGTATACAAATGGAGGTTTAAAATTAAGAATCGTTAGATTAGTATATAATAACGCAACCGGAACATTAACAGAAGATACTTCTTTAGATGCAAATGGTACAATATTAGAAGGACTTCCTGGAAGTGCAGATCATAATTCAGGACGTTTAATTATTGGTCCAGATTTTAAATTATATTATACTATTGGAGATCAAGGAGCCAATCAATTCGACTATGCTTGTAATCCAATCTTATCTCAAGTACTACCAACATCTTCTACAGATTATAGTAATTATCCAGGTAAAACATTAAGAATAAATCTTGATGGTTCTATACCAACAGATAATCCAATTTTAGAAGGAGTTCAAAGTCATGTTTATACTTATGGACATAGAAATGCTCAAGGAATTATTTTCGCTCAAGATGGCACATTATACAATTCAGAGCATGGTGCAAAAGTTGATGATGAAATAAATATTGTTGTTGCTGGAGGTAATTACGGTTGGCCACAAATTGCAGGATATTATGATAATATGGCCTATACATATTGTAATTGGTCTTCTTTAGAAGGCGCTTGTAATTCAGGAGATTTTAGTGATCATAACTGCCCATCTGGAGCAGATACAGCTACAGAGTATGAATCTTATCCTACAGCTGCAGATGTGCCAGCTAACTTTCAACCACCAATTGGAACCTATGGTGGCACCGTATCTACAGATCCGCCAGGAGGATGGTTTACATGGCCAACTGTAGCACCGTCAAGTATTGATATTCATGAAACTAATAATATTCCTGGATGGGGACGCTCACTTTTAGTATCTACCTTAAAAAAAGGAACAATATATAGAGCAAAACTAACGCCTGAAGGAAATGATATTGTTGGTGATGATGACCAAGGTTCTATTAGCGGTTATGAAGAATTTCACTCTTCTAATGATAGATATAGAGATATCGCTATTTCACCAGATGGTTTAACAATATATGCTATTACAGATAACAGTGGAGGTACTTCTGGACCTTCTTCTGGATCAGGAGTTTCTATTGAAAATGGTGGAACAATTGTTAAAATAGAATACGTAGGACCACAAGTTGCAAATCCTCCTGTTGCAAACTGTCAAGACATTACTGTAACTTTAGATCCAGATGGAAACGCAACCATTGTTGCAGCAGATGTTGATAATGGATCTACAGGCGGTTCTGCTGGTATTGCCTCTTTAACTATAGATGTAGATACTTTTGATTGCTCACATACAGAAAGTCCGCAAACCGTTTGGTTAACCGTAACAGATAATGATGGTAATGAAGATAGATGTACTTCAACAGTAACTGTTCAGCCTAATTCAAATCCAAATCCAATAACAGCACCTACATTAGAAGACATTGTAAGTGATTGTCAAATCACTATAGATGCGCCAATAGTTACTACAAATGGATGCGTAGATTTAACTGCCACGACAACAGACCAAACTACTTACACAGCAGGTCAAAGTGGTACTATTGTTTGGTCTTTTAATGATAATGGTACAATAGTAACAGCAAATCAAAATGTTACAGTTAACACGTTAAACTCACCTACTAATATTGTTGTCACTCCTGGAAGTACTAGTGCGGACATTACTTGGGATGAAGTATTAGGTGTTACGGCATATCAAGTAAGATATAGAGAAACAGGTACTTCAACTTGGAGCAACACAACAACTAATACAAATTCAATTATTTTATCAGGTTTAAACCTATCAACAAATTATGATGTGCAAGTCAATTCAGATTGTGGAAATGCGCAATCATCTTACAGTGCAACAGTTAATTTTACAACTACAAATGTAACCTACTGTACACCAATTGTAGATTATTATGCCGATGATTTTTATATTAACAATGTTCAAATTAGAAATGGATCATCTGTAACAATATTAAACCATTCATCAAATCAAAACGATGATGTAGAAGGTTATTCAAACCATACATTAAATGTTACAGTGCCTAATTTAGAGACAGATGAGAATTTTGATATAGACATAACTCTAACCAATACGCATCCATGGAATAAAACTACAGGACACTCTGTTTGGATAGATTATAATCAAGACGGTACGTTTGATAATACAGAGCGTGTTTGGGGAACTACAGCAGGAGACGATTTGTTTCCTCATAATGCTGTTGCTCAAGGTAGCTTTGTTGTACCAAGTTCAGCATTAATAGGTAATACTAGAATGCGTATTTCATCTAGAACGTATTATACAGGAAGTGATCCTTGCCACTTGGATTTCGATTCGAACAATGGAGGTGAATTTGAAGACTATACTGTAAATATTACAAGTCCTACTTTATCAACTACTAATTTTGTGGCAAATCAAGTAAAAATTTACCCAAATCCAACAACAAGTATTTTTACTATAAAACTACCAAACAACTATAAATCTAGTAATCTTTCAATAACACTTTTAGACTTACAAGGTAGAGTTATTAAAACTATTGATGTAGAAAATGGTAACAGCCAAATAGAGTTTTCAGGTTTATCTAAACTAAATAATGGAGTTTACTTTGTAAATATTAATAGTGATTCTAAAACAATTGTAACAAAAAAGATTATCAAGATGTAGATAACTTAAATTCTTTTTAAATAAAAGCTTCAGTGTAATTTTATACTGAAGCTTTTTTTATACATAAAACCACTCTTTTAAACAGAATTTCTTAATTTCGCTTTTCATATTGAAATTATAAGAAATGAGCACAGGATTTCCTGAATATAAAGGACTTAACTTACCAAACGTAGCAAAAGAAATTTTAACGTATTGGCAAGAAAATAATATCTTCGAAAAAAGTATAACAACTAGAGAAAACGCAGAACCTTATGTGTTTTTCGAAGGTCCACCAAGTGCAAACGGTTTACCAGGAGTACACCACGTATTGGCGCGTGCTATAAAAGATATTTTCCCACGATATAAAACCATGAAAGGTTACCAAGTAAAGCGTAAAGCTGGTTGGGATACACATGGATTACCAATAGAACTTGGTGTAGAAAAAGAATTAGGTATTACAAAAGAAGATATTGGTAAAACCATTTCTGTAGAAGATTATAATGCAGCTTGCCGTAAAGCCGTAATGCGCTACACAGACGTTTGGAATAACTTAACTCAAAAAATGGGTTATTGGGTAGATATGGATGATCCATACATTACCTACGAACCAAAATATATGGAGTCTGTTTGGTGGTTGTTAAAAGAAATTTACTCTAAAAACTTAATGTATAAAGGCTATACAATACAGCCTTATTCACCAAAAGCAGGAACTGGTTTAAGCTCGCATGAGGTTAACCAACCTGGAGCTTACCAAGATGTTACAGACACTACAGTAGTTGCTCAATTTAAAGCCATAGAAAATACGCTTCCAGATTTTTTACAAAACGAAGGCGATATTCATTTTATAGCTTGGACAACAACACCTTGGACATTGCCAAGTAATACAGCATTAACGGTAGGACCAAAAATTGATTATGTTTTAGTAGAAACTTATAATCAATACACATTCAAACCTATGAATGTTATTTTGGCAAAACCTTTAGTTAATAAACAGTTTGATGGGAAATTTAAAAGAGTTGAAGAAAAAGCAGCACTTTTAGAATATAAAGATGGCGATAAAAAAATTCCATATTTTGTAGTAAAAGAGTTTAAAGGAAAAGACCTTGTTGGTATTAAATACGAACAGCTTTTACCATATGCCTTACCAAACGACAATCCAGAAAATGCATTTAGAGTAATTTCTGGAGATTTTGTTACTACCGAAGATGGTACAGGTATTGTACACACAGCACCAACTTTTGGAGCAGATGATGCCTTAGTTGCAAAACAAGCAACTCCAGAAGTGCCACCAATGTTGGTAAAAGATGAAAACGATAACTTAGTACCACTTGTAGATTTGCAAGGTAAATTTAGACCAGAAATGGCAGAGTTTGGTGGTAAGTACGTTAAAAACGAATATTATAAAGATGGAGAAGCGCCAGAACGTTCTATAGATGTTGAGCTAGCCATTAAATTAAAAGAAGAAAACAAAGCCTTTAAGGTAGAAAAATACAAGCACAACTATCCACATTGCTGGCGTACAGATAAACCAATATTGTACTATCCATTAGACTCTTGGTTTATTAAAATTACAGACGTAAAAGGTCGTATGCACGAACTTAATACAGGTATCAACTGGAAGCCAAAATCTACTGGAGAAGGCCGTTTTGGTAACTGGATAGCAAACGCAAACGATTGGAATTTATCGCGATCGCGTTATTGGGGAATTCCATTACCAATATGGAGAACAGAAGATGGTAAAGAAGAAATTTGTATTGGTTCTGTTGAAGAATTAAAAGCCGAAATGCAACGTGCCGTTGAAGCTGGCATTATGAAAGCTGATATTTTTGAAGATTTTGAAGTTGGAAACAATTCTGAAGAAAACTACGCTAAGTTAGATCTTCATAAAAATATAGTTGATGATATTGTATTAGTTTCAAAAAGTGGGCAACCAATGAAACGTGAGGCAGACTTAATAGATGTTTGGTTCGACTCTGGTTCTATGCCTTATGCACAGTGGCATTATCCTTTTGAAAATAAGGAGAAAATAGACGAAAACAAATCGTTTCCAGCAGATTTTATTGCCGAAGGTGTAGACCAAACACGTGGTTGGTTCTATACGCTTCATGCTATTGGAACTATGGTTTTCGATTCTGTAGCCTATAAAAATGTAGTATCTAACGGATTGGTTTTAGATAAAAACGGACAGAAAATGTCTAAGCGTTTAGGTAATGCTACAGATCCTTTTGAAACTTTAGATACTTATGGAGCAGATGCCACACGTTGGTACATGATTGCAAACGCAAATCCGTGGGATAATTTAAAATTCGATTTAGATGGTATAGAAGAAGTAAAACGTAAGTTTTTTGGTACACTGTATAACACTTATTCTTTCTTTAGTTTATATACAAACTTAGATAAGTTTTCTTATGCTGAAGATGACATCGCTTTAAACGAAAGACCAGAATTAGACCGTTGGATTCTATCAGAATTACACACATTAATTCAAAAAGTAGATGAGTATTATGCAGAGTATGAACCTACAAAAGCAGCGCGTGCCATTTCAAACTTTACACAAGATTATTTAAGTAATTGGTATGTACGTTTAAGTAGAAGACGTTTTTGGAAAGGTGATTACCAGCAAGATAAAATTTCTGCTTACCAAACATTATACACTTGTATGTTAACCATAGCTAAACTTGGCGCACCAATTGCACCATTTTTTATGGATAAACTTTACTTAGATTTAACAAAAGCGACACATACAGAATCATTTGAAAGTATACATTTGGCAAAGTTTCCAGAGAGCGATAGTAGCTTTATAGATAAAGCCTTAGAACGTAAAATGGAAGCTGCGCAAACAATTTCATCTTTAGTGTTATCATTACGTGCTAAAGAGAAAATAAAAGTAAGACAACCATTACAAAAAATAATGATTCCTATAGATTCTCAAGAACAAAAGGAAGAGATTTTAGCAGTGGCAGATTTAATAAAAAGTGAAGTAAATATTAAAGAAGTTGAGCTTTTAGAAGATGCATCAGATATCTTGGTAAAACAAATTAAGCCTAATTTTAAAGCATTAGGACCACGTTTTGGTAAAGATATGAAGTTGATTGCCAGTGAGATAAGCAAAATGACATCAGAAGACATAAAAAAAATAGAACAAAATGGTAGTCTTGATGTCGATTGTAATGGAAAAATCATTAATTTGGAACTAAGTGATGTAGAGATTACATCGCAAGATATAGAAGGATGGCTTGTAGCAAATGAAGGAGCAATAACAGTAGCTCTAGACGTTACAATTACTGATGAATTACGCGAAGAAGGTATTGCACGTGAGCTCGTAAACCGTATTCAAAATTTACGTAAAGATTCAGGATTTGAAGTAACAGATAGAATTTCTGTACAATTGCAAGACGATAAACAAATTGCTCAAGCTGTAAAAACAAATTTAGAATATATCAAGGCAGAAACATTAACAGATAACCTTGATGTTGTAGAACAGATGGATAATGGTATAGATATTGCTTTCGATAATATAAATACAAAGTTATTTATCACAAAAAATTAATATTATGGCAACAGAAGAACATACAGTAAGATATTCTGATAAAGAATTAGAAAGGTTTAGAGCACTTATTCTTGAAAAAATAGATCATGCAAAACATGATTTAGAACTTATTAAAAGTGCTTATATGAATGATCATAACAATGGTACAGATGATACTTCTCCGCAATTTAAAGCGTTTGATGAGGGTAGTGCTGTAATGAGTAAGGAATCTAATTCTGCTTTAGCAATTAGACAAGAGAAATTTATACGTGATCTTAAAAACGCTCTTATTAGAATAGAAAATAAAACTTATGGTGTTTGCCGTGTAACAGGTAAATTAATTAATCCTAAGCGTTTAGAATTAGTGCCTCATGCTACACTTAGTATTGAAGCTAAAAACATACAGAAATAATATTTAAAATATTTATTTATATAGAAAAACGCCAACTAATAAAGTTGGCGTTTTTTTATTTTGTTTAGAACCAAACGCTCCATGGAATTTTTGCTAGAACTAAAATTAAAGCTAAAGTATAAAATATAGCTAGTGGTTTTAATTTACCGGCTGAGGTTAATTTCTTTTTATGTTTAGAGTAACCTATTGTAATAAATGCAACTGCTAAAATCATTGCAACAGGATGCTCAACAACATTAGATCTTAAAACTGAATTACCCATAATATCTTTCATTGACATTTCACTAAAATAGTCCTGTGTAAACCATAATATTATTCCAATTAATAATTGAATATGGGATACAATTAATGTAAATAAAGCAATTCTAAAATCTTTAGCCTCATATTCTTTTTTTCCAAAATACTTAATTAGTGCGTTTGCTGTAGCAATTATCATCATTATAAAAACCAGATATGCCCAGTACGAATGCAACATTTTAATCATAGTTAGTGTGTTTTTAGTTGTTTAAACAAATGTAGTAATAATAAAGGCATAAAAAAACCGCTTCTTTAAAGGAAGCGGTTTTTAATTTTTATGTTATATTTTATTAACCTTCAGGATTAATGTCCCATTCTCCATTGAGTTTAATAAATGCCATTTGTTCTACACCGCTTGAACCGTCGTAGATAGCATAGCTTAAAACGTATTTTTGTTCATCTTCAGCTCCAGGAGCTAATACGTTTTCTAATAAATCGATAAAAACAGTCTTTAACATATCTTCACTCCAGTAAGCAGGATCTGATGAACGTCTATCGAAATTAGAATATTGGTTTAAACTTGCAACTGGCTCTTCAAATCCAGGCGTAGTTCCATATTCACTAATAATATATGAAAACTCTGTACCAGTTAATGTAACTCTAATTGTATTATCTGGAACCCATGCTCCGTTATCGAATCCAAATTTTAAAGAAGTTTCGATTGTAGATTCGTGTGCGTTCCACATGCCATTTGTAAACGTGTATAAATTACCTCTTATTTGAGCTCCAGTAGAACTAGAGTAGTAATCATAAATTACAAAAAGTTCTTCTTCTTCTTGACCGTAAGGGAAGTTTAACTCTAAGAACGTTGGTAAATAGTTGTCTGGTGACACAGAGCTACTAAAGTTATCATATTGACCTGGCTGTCCAGAACCTGTTCCCATTGAATCGAAATCTGCAGAGCTTAAGTAGTATATATTTTCTACTGCTTCCCAACTACCTGATGTATAGATAAAGTATTCTCCTTTAGAGTTTGTTTCTCCTGTAGCACCAAGTGTTTTAATTGCTAAGTCTTGAATTCTCCAACGTGCTGCGTCTCCTTCATCTTCAGTAGGAGTAAGAGGATCATCAGCTATAGAAGTGTATTTAAAAGCAATATTGATTTGTTGTCCATCGTAAGCTGAAAAATCATAATCTTCAGATGAAGCCATATCTCCAGTTGCTGGATTAGCAAGTGTAATCTCATCCCAAGTTGCAGTTAAAACGTCTCCAGAATAATCTGTAGATACTAAGATTTTAATTAAAGATGTATCTCCAGCGAAGTCTAATTCTTGAGTTATTTGAAACTTTAAGTTATCTTCTCCAGCTAAATCTACTGTAGGAGAAACTAACCACTCTACGTTAGAGTTTTGAGTTCCATTAAAAAAACCGTTACCTTGAACATAACCACTTTCTGAAGTCCAAACAGCATCTGCTCCAGACTCTTCAACTGAAGTCCAACCTTCAAAACTTCCAACAAAATTATATTCTACTATACTTGCTAAACCTACTGTAGGTGTTTCTGTGTATTGGTCGTATTTTGCTAATACAATTTGTCCTTCTGTTGGAGCAGAAATTTGTGTTGCTAAAACATCTGGGATTTCAGATGTAGCATTTACATTTGGATAAAATCCAAAAGCATCACTCCCTGTAGAAGCATAATCTGAATTAGTAAGCTCATAAATATCTGAATTTGTATAATCGCTTACACCTTCTGCATTACCAATATAAAGATTGTAGTTTACTAAAACTGAAGAATTTTGTCCGTATAATGGATATAATTCTGATAATAAACTTGGAATAGAATCTTTTGCTTGCTCTTCAGAATCAAAATTTCCAAAACCTAAATTAAAGTTTTCGTAATCTTCATCTGTTAATGTGTATTCAAATTCACCAACATTTGCTGCTGCTGGTAAGGCATCAATCTCGTTATTGATGTCGTCTAGTGGATCACAACCTGTAAGGACTGCTCCAACTAATGCTAATAAATAAATTGCTTTTTTCATTTTTCTTTTTTTTAAAAATTAAGTTTCATCCCAACACTAAATGTTCTTCCAAAACCGTAATATACATTTGCTGCTCTTGCAGAAGAAGGTGCGATATAGTCTGCATCTCCAATAGATCCTTGTTCAGAACCATCTTGTGCATCTGCAATATATTCTGTATCAAATATATTGTTAATTCTTCCTGTTAAAGTAGCATCAAAACTTCCAAAACTAAAGCTGTGTCTTATAGCTGTATCAAAGATACCGTATGCTGGTACTTCCCAAGCGTCTGGTCCAACTTCTCCTCTATCACTAGGGTCGAATTGAGCATATAAGTTAGCGAAATAATTGTAATCTAATGTAAATGTTGTTTTTGGTGTTAACTTATAGTTTCCTCCAAGAGCTAAAGTTGTTTGTGCTGCATCACCTACGTGAAGGTCTTCAATAATAATATCTACAGTGTCCACTAATTCATTTGCTTCGTCACGAATTTCAACACCTTCAATATTGTTTTGCCATCTCCAATCTCCAATAGATGCCATACCTGTAAGTGTTAAGTTATCTGTTGCTTTATATCTTACATCTACTTCAATACCTTTGTGTAATGCATTTACTCCTAAGATGTTTGCAAAGGCGTTAGAACCGTCTTGTAATTGGAATCTAGCAACCTCTGTTCTGTCTTTCCAAGTTGTGTGGTAAAGGTTAATATTAGCTGATAATTTTTCTCCTCTAAAACCATATCCTAATTCAAAACTTGTAATTTTTTGGTTTTCTGCATTGTCATTAATATCAACATTGTTGTTACTAGCAAAAACTGCATTGAAATATGGTGCTTTTTCAAAATAACCAAGGTTTGCAAAAACATTGTGGTTTTCATCGATATTATAGTTAGCACCACCTTTAGCTCCATAACCAAAGAAGTTGTAAACATCTGTTTCTCTTAATGGGTCACTATCTAAGTATTGAAAACGGTCAATTCTTTTATATCCAGTATTAGAAGCTGATAATGATACGAATGCAGATAATTTATCTTTAGAGTATTCTGCTTGAGTAAAAGCACCTATCCAGTTTACTTTACCATCGTTATCATAAAATATTTTATCTCCAACTTGTGCTTGGTTATTTGGGTTGTTTACGTCACTATCATCTAATGCATATTGACCTCCAAGTAAGTCTGTAACTTCTGTAAAGTGAATACCTTTATAGTTTCTGTAATCTAAACCACTTAAAAGAACGATATTATCTGATAAATCTGTTTTTAAAGTAGTTAATACTCCATACCATTTGTGATCGTTTCTAGACGCTCTTAAAAAAGATTCTGATCCATTAACACCAGCTGCTTGGTTTTCTGCTACAATTTTATCAAAATTGATAGTTCCTAAATTTCCAATTCTGTAATCGGCATTATCAAAAGAGAATTTACTACCATCTCCTCCGGTTCCACCTCCACCACCAGAACCAAACGATACGTATGCCGCTGTAGATAATGATGTTTTTTCAGAAATATCCCAATAGTGGTTTAAAGATATTTGAGGTTTGTGGTAAAAGTTATCTTCTGAGTGAGTTACTTGACCATTTTTGTATCCCCAATCTGAGTTATATTTAATACCTCTTTCGCTAGCTCTATAAGTGTCTATAGAATGGCTACTTTGTCTTTGACCGTGACGTTGTTTAGCACCAAAAGCAGTAAAAGATATTTTATGCTTATCGTTAATTTCTTTAGATAAGTTTATAAAGTAAGATACAGCATTAAACTCTGTACCATCCACGTAACCATCTCCATCTGTTTTTGCAGCAGAAATAGTTGCAGCAAAACCATTGTCCATAAGTCCTGTAGAATATGTTAATCCATATTTTTCAAAACCGTCATTACCTAAAGTTGTGTACACATTTCCTCCAGTTTCAACATCTGTAGTTTTAGAGATAATGTTAATAGTACCACCAACAGAAGGTACAGCTACTTTAGATGCTCCTAAACCTCTTTGTACTTGCATAGAGCTTGTAACATCTCCTAAACCAGCCCAGTTAGACCAGTATACTCTACCATTTTCCATGTCGTTTACTGGTACACCATTAATCATAACGGCTACGTTTTCAGAATCGAAACCACGTAAGTTAATACGTCCATCTCCATAACCACCACCACTTTTAGTAGCGTAAACTCCTGGAGTAGACTTTAAAATTTCTGGAAATTCTTGTGTTCCTAATTTTAAAGAAATTTCACTAGCTCTAATAGTAGATACAGCAACAGGTGTTTTTCTGTCTACTGCTACAGAAGCTATAATGTTAACTTCTTGTAATCCAAATTCGCTAGGTGTTAATTTAATTTGCCCAAGGTCTTTATTACCTGTAATTGTAAATTCTTGAGATAGGTAACCTACATAAGATATAATTATTTTAGTATCTGTAGATTGAGTTACAATACTAAAATTACCATCGAAATCTGTAGAAATCCCATTAGAAGTTCCAGCTTCAAGGATATTTACACCTGGTAAAGGCATGTTATTTTCTGGTTCTAATACAGTACCTGTAACTGTACTTTGAGCCATAGTAAAAGCAGAGCTTAAAATAGCGACTGCAAAAAACAAAATTTTAATTGTGTTTTTCATTGTGTGGGATTAAAGTTATATTGTATAATTTTTTTGCAAAATTAGGCATAATTATAGCTTTTATATTAACTTAATGTTAACATATTTGGTTTACAGCTAAAATATTATATAATTCACTGAAAATTAAATATTAAGAAGTTGTTTTTTTAACAAATATTCAACAATATTTATCTAAAATTTTTAAAATATTCTAAAATATTTTGAGTAGAAGCGTCATGATTAACAGAAGTGTTAAACTTAATGTCTTTTAAAATGGTGCTAGCAAGTTGCTTGCCTAATTCTACACCAAATTGGTCATAGCTATATATATTCCAAATTATACCTTGTACAAATATTTTATGTTCGTACATTGCTATTAGTTTTCCTAAACTCTCCGGAGTTAATTTCTTTATAAAAATTGTATTTGTAGGTTTGTTTCCTTCAAATACTTTAAAAGGTAATAGCTCATTAATTTCAGCTTCTGATAAGTTTTTTTCTTTAAGTTCTTCTAACACCTCTTCTTTTGTTTTACCGTTTAAAAGAGCTTCGGTTTGAGCAATGTAGTTTGAAATTAACTTATCGTTATGGTCTTTGTTGCCATGAAGACTTTGAGCAAAACCAATAAAATCTGCAGGAATTAACTTTGTGCCTTGGTGTATAAGTTGAAAAAAGGCATGTTGTGAATTTGTACCTGGTTCTCCCCAAATTAATGTTCCTGTTTCGTAATTTACTCTATTTCCATTTCTGTCTATAGATTTTCCATTACTTTCCATAATGCCTTGCTGCAAATAAGTTGCAAACTGATTTAAGTATTGAGAATAAGCAATTACTGCTTCGCTCTCTGCTTTAAAAAAGTTATTATACCAAACGCTTATTAAAGCTAAAACAACTGGAATATTATTGCTGAATTCTTCGTTTTTAAAATGAATATCCATTGCGTTAGCTCCTTTTAATAATTTATTAAAATTATCGAAACCAACAGCTAAGCTTATTGTTAAACCTACGGCACTCCATAAAGAAAAACGTCCACCAACCCAATTCCACATTGGAAATATATTGTTTTCGTCTATGCCAAAATCTTTTACTTTTTCAATATTTGTAGAAACCGCTACAAAATGTTTAGCAACATCATTTTGTGTTGCATGTTCAAGAAACCATTGTCGTATTGTTGTGGCATTAGATAATGTTTCTTGTGTTGTAAATGTTTTAGATACAATTACAAATAAAGTAGTTTCTGGATCAAGTTTTTTTAACACTTCGTTTACGTGATCTCCATCTACGTTACTTACAAAATGAGTGGTTAAATGATTTTTATAAAATTGAAGAGAATCTACAACCATTGCTGGTCCTAAATCACTACCGCCAATACCTATGTTTACAATATCTGTAAATGGCTTATTGGTGTATCCTTTTTTGTTTCCGTTTACAATTTCGTTAGTAAATGCTTCAATTTTAGTTTTTACTTTAAAAATTTCCGGCATTACATTTTTGCCATCTACCAAAACAGTATCTGTTTCTTTGCCTCTTAAAGCAGTATGTAAAACAGCTCTATTTTCTGTTTTGTTAATACTATCTCCAGAATAATATGATGCAATAGCTTCTTTTAATTTTACTTGGTCTACGAGGTCTAAAAGTAGTTTAAACGTCTCTTCTGTAATTCGATTTTTAGAAAAATCTACATAAAAGTCTTCCCAATTAATTGTGAAGTTGTTTGCTCTATCTTTGTTTTTAGAGAATAGGTCTTTAATTTCTATTTCTTTTACTTTTTCAAAATGATTTTGAAGCGCTTTCCATGCGTCTGTAGTTGTTGGATTTATAGAAGGTAGTGCCATATTTGTTTTCTCTAAGTGATTAATTTTTGTTCTTGGAGGTTGTTTTTTAAACTATCAGATTTATTAGATTTTTGTGGGTAATCGAGTAATTCTAATTGTTTTTTTAAAGGTTTTATATATTCTAAAAACTTTACTTTTAAGCTGTCTGAAATTGGTTTTGCTTCAGGTAGTTTTTCTTTAAAAGGATCGACTTGTTTTCCATTTTTCCAGAAACGATAACATACATGAGGACCAGAGGTATTACCAGTCATGCCAACATAACCTATAACTTCACCTTGTTTTACAAAATCTCCAACTTTAGCTTTACGTTTAGACATATGTAGGTACTGTGTAGTATAGGTAGCATTATGTTTAACTTTTACATAATTACCATTACCACCACGTCTTGCAGATTCTATAACTGTACCATTTGCTGTAGACATAATTGGAGTTCCTACTTTGGCAGCAAAATCTGTTCCTTTATGTGGTCTTACTCTGTTTCCGTATAAGGCTATTCGTCTTTTTAAATTATATCGAGATGATATACGACTAAAGCTAACAGGCGATTTTAAAAAGGCACGACGTAAATTTTTTGCTTCATCACTAAAATAATCTCTAATGCCTAAAACAGAATCTGTTTCAAATTCAAAAGCATAAAATGGTTCTTTGTTGTGTTCGAAATAGGCAGCTTTTACTTCGTGAATACCAGCGTAAATAGAATCGTCTATATATTTTTCGGTATAAATAACTTTAAACTTATCGTTTTTTTGAAGTCTAGAAAAGTCTATGGTCCAGGCATAAATATCACTCATTTTTAGGGCTAAAACAAATGGTTTACCTTCATCGTCCATAGATTGTGATATGTTTGATGTTATTATTCCTGAAGCTGTTTTTTCAACGTATTTAATAGGTTTGTAGCTTGTATATGCTTTAATAGAATCTTGAAAATCTACAACTACATAGCGTTCTTTTGTGGGTTGATAAATGAAACATTTTGGTGTTTGTAATGAATCATTATCACACAGTAAAGTATAAGGTTTACCTAAATGAAGTTTTGTAATATCAAAACTATCTTTAGTTTGCTCTGCTATTTGATATATTTTAGAGTAGCTTAAATTGTTTTTTTGAAGAATATCACCAAAAGTATCTCCTTTTCTTATGGTGTCTTTTTTTACAATATATTCGTTTAAGTTAAACCCAAATTCATAAATTTCTTCGGGTTGTTCAACTAATACAGTATCTAAAGATTCGTTATTTTCAGTATCTTCTTTACAACCAAAAAAAGATATTAAACATATTAATATTATTAAATATTTTTTCCCCAATCTTCTAATTCCTTTTGGCTCCATAAATCTGGAAAGAATATTCTTCTTTGATATTTTGGATGCATATATTTTACCCATTCGCTTCCTCCTGTCGCTTCTGCTGTTTTACCACCAATATTAAGATAATGGTTAGCTGTGTTATAATGTGCCATTACCCATGTAATATTTACAGTATAGTCGTAATGACGCATTGCTTTAATTAAATCTTGATCCTCTCTAACCTCTTGTGGTAATCTTTTAAAGATGGTCCACAAATTATGCGTGTTATAGAACTCTGCAAATCTAATAAATTCGTCTTTGTATTTCTCTTCGAAAACTGTTAATGTATAGGATTTTTTTCCTGTTTTGTAGTCTTTTCCTGCTGCTTGCCAATATAAATGTTCGAATGCGTGCTCGAAAGATGTGTTACGGTCTATTGTTTCTCTAAAGCGATTGTCTATTAAATTTATTAGTTCGGTAGAGGCAAATTCGATTTTTCGATATTGTGCACTTTGAAAACCACTTGCAGGAGTTAACGTGTTTCTAAACTTATTGTATTGTTCTACATCCATACCGTCCTTCATCACGGTGAATGATGAAGTAAGTACATCGAAATAACGACTAATACGCATAATTTTAGTTTCGAAAAAAGCAGCTGTAATATCTTCTTTTTTAGCAACTTGGTCAATTTCCCAAAGAATCATTTTAAACAACAATTCGTTGACTTGATGGTACATTAAAAATACCATTTCATCTGGCAACGTTGTACGTTGTACTTGAAGGTTTAAAAGTGCATCGGTTTGAATGTAATCCCAATAATCTATTGGTTTGCTATGTAGTAAGCCTTCTAAATGTGTGTTTACATTTTGGTCTAATGCTCTGTATTTATCGTTTAGTTGGTCGGTTATTTTGTTGTCTAAATTCATTTTAATTATCAAAAATAATTTTAAATGGATGTTTTAATCCTTTAAAAGCTTCAAGATCAGCTCTTAAAGAGCCAACTGCTAAATCTGCTTTGATTCGTAAAGGTACTTTATTTTTATCTTTTGAAACCCATAGTGTTAAACTTTCTTCTTCTTTAAATACTCGACCAGCCATAACGTAAGGCCTAAATTTTAGAGTTGCTACTTTACCAAATTCTGTTTTAATTATTTCTTCGCCTAAATATTTTAACTTAAAGCCATAATTTTCTTCGTCGAAAAACATATCGGTTTTTATTTCGTCTCCTATTTTTAATGTAGAAGCATCAATATTATTTCTTAAATAATAGTACATGGAAACCATGTCTTGAACATTTGGTTTTGTAGTTATTGTTTTTTTAGTGTTATGTTTTTTATTGTGAACTAAGGCTGTATTTGCATTATGGTCGAAATTTATTTCAATATTTTTTTTGTGTCCTCCTTCATCAATATTTCTTATAAATCTATATGGAATTAATTTTTCTGTGTCAAAATAACTTTCATAACGGTCTGTAACTTTAAAAAACCATTTAATCATTCCGGTAGTCCAGCCTTTTCCAACAACATGAAACACAGGTTTTCCATCTAATTTTGTTTTATTAACAGATAGTGTAGCATTTCCTGCTTTAAGAAAGTTGCTATAGCTCATTTTAAATTTAAACCATTCACCGTCTTGAAAAGCAGTTTCTTGAGCAGATGTTAGGTTTATAGAGGCTATTGCGATTAGTATAAGTAGTAATTTTTTCATAATGTTATATAATGTATTCAACAAAATTATAAAGCATATATTGCCTTATTAAGTTAGATTACAATTACTATTCCAAAAATATAAAACAAAAAAATGCCATCTAATAATTTGATGGCATTTTTAATGAATTATTAACAAGAAGCATTAATTATAGTGTGCCGCGTTTTTCTTGCTCACGTTCTATAGACTCGAACAAAGCTTTAAAGTTTCCTGCTCCAAAACCTTTTGCTCCCATACGTTGTATAATTTCGAAAAAGAGTGTTGGTCTGTCTTCTACTGGTTTTGTAAAAATTTGAAGTAAGTAGCCTTCTTCGTCTGCATCTATCATAATACCTAATGCTTTCAGCTTTTCGATATCTTCTTTTAATTCGTGACTAAATTCTTCTAATCTTCCTGGTACAGATTTGTAATATTCGTCTGGTGGTGTTGATAAAAATTCTACACCATTTGCGCGTAATTGCGATACTGTTTTTAAAATATCGTCTGTTGCTACGGCTATATGTTGTACACCTGCACCTTCATAAAAGTCTAAATATTCTTCTATTTGAGAACGTTTTTTACCTTCGGCTGGCTCGTTGATTGGAAATTTTATGCGTCCGTTACCATTAGACATTACTTTACTCATTAATGCTGAGTATTCTGTATGTATTTGCTTGTCGTCGAAAGATAAAAAGTTTTCAAAGCCCATTACATCTTCATACCATTTTACCCAAACATCCATTTGGTTCCAACCTACATTACCAACCATGTGATCTATGTATTTTAATCCTGCTGTTGGCGGATTATAATCTGACTCCCATTTTACAAATCCTGGTAAAAATGCGCCATTATAGTTTTTACGCTCTACAAACATATGTACTGTTTCTCCATATGTGTAAATTCCTGCTCTTACTACTTCGCCATGCTCGTCTTTTTCAACTGTTGGTTCCATGTAAGATTTTGCGCCTCTTGACGTTGTTTCTTCATAAGCTTTTCTAGCGTCTTCTACCCAAAGTGCTACTATTTTTACGCCATCGCCATGTTTTACAATATGGTCGTTTATTGGTGACTTACTGTTTAATGGCGTTGTTAGCATTAACTTAATTTTGTCTTGTGTTAATACATAACTTACAGAATCTGTTGAGCCTGTTTCTAAACCTTTGTATGCGTGCGATTGAAAACCAAATGCTGTTTTATAAAAGTGCGCTGCTTGCTTGGCATTACCTACGTAAAATTCTACGTAGTCTGTTCCTAAAAGTGGAAGGAAATCTTGTGCGCCTTCAAATATTTTTTCTAAACCGTAGTTTACTGATTTTATTTCTTTTTTACTCATGATGTTTTTTATATAGATTCCTGTCTTCGCAGGAATGATAATTATTTTAATGTTCTAACCAAGATTTGTAATAATCTTCGTCTGCTATTTTCATAGCTTCTTCTGTTACCATTAGTGGTTTAAAGGTGTCCACCATAACCGCAAGTTCTTCGGTTTTGGTTTTACCTATGCTTTTTTCGGTTGTTCCTGGATGCGGACCATGTGGTATTCCTGCTGGATGCAGTGAAATGTGACCTTGGTCTATATCGTTACGGCTCATAAAATCGCCATCTACGTAATACAACACTTCGTCACTGTCTATGTTACTATGGTTGTATGGTGCTGGTATGCTTTGTGGATGATAATCGTATAAACGTGGTACGAAGCTACATATTACAAAGGCATCTGTTTCGAATGTTTGATGTACTGGTGGCGGTTGATGCACGCGACCTGTAATAGGCTCGAAATCGTGTATTGAAAATGCGTATGGATAATTGTAGCCATCGTAACCTACAACATCGAATGGGTGTGACGCGTAAACCATATCGAAAATTTCGTCTTGTTTTTTAACTTTCATTAAAAAATCTCCAGATTCGTTATTGGTTTCTAGTTCGTATGGCCTGCGTAAATCGCGTTCGCAATATGGTGAATGTTCTAGCAGTTGCCCAAACCAATTTCTATAGCGTTTTGGCGTGTAAATTGGCCTGCGAGACTCCACTATAAATAGTCTGTTATCTTCTGTATCGAAGTCTATTTTATAAATTATACCTCGAGGTATAATTAAATAGTCTCCGTATTTAAAATCTAGATTACCAAGGTGTGTGCGTAGTTTTCCAGAGCCTTTGTGGATAAAAATCATCTCGTCTGCATCAGCATTTTTATAAAAATAATCTGTTGTAGATTGTTTTGGTGCAGATAGAATTATTGTACAATCGCTATTGGTTAAAACGGCTTTACGACTTTTTAAATAATCGTTTTCTGGTTTTACTTGAAACCCTCTAAATCGATACGATTGTATGTGATTTTTTTTAGCAATTTTTGGCGCAACACTGTATTGTCCTTTTATTTCTTTTACTTGTGTTGGTCTTTGTTCGTGATACGAATTTGTACTCATACCATCGAAACCTATGGTTCCAAAAAGTTGCTCGTAATATAAAGACCCATCTTTTTTTCTAAATTGTGTGTGTCTTTTATGTGGGATGTTTCCTAATTTATGATAGAATGGCATTTTTTAGTTTTTTTGTTAAAGATTAAAGTTGTGTTTTCAACTTATACTAAATGCGAAATAAGGAAAGTGTAAAATCACTCTGGATTTCTTTTTATAAGAAATTTTAAAAAGGTTAATATGTCCTGCCAGCGATACTTCATTTATAACAAATATCGTGATTTTTTTGGAGTTTAAAAAATATAAGCTCTAAAACCAAAAACCTAAATTAAAAAACCAATAACTTTCTTTTGTTTCTGGAGAGAAAGTGTATTTAGCTTCTATTGGGCCTAAAAATGTTTCTAATCCATAACCTAAAGCATAACCAGAATAATCTGGAAGCGAAAACCAATTAATATCTTCAGAACTAAATAAATCGTCCTCTATATTAGCATAGTTTGCAGCTGCTGTTATATGGTTTTTGTCAAAAATTTCATAATCTAAATTTATAGTTCCTTTAATAAAGCTACCGCCAGGTAGTGATAAGTAATCGTAACCATAAAACGATCTAAAACCATTAATAAAATTATTTGCATAACCACCAAGAACATAATCAAAATAGCTAGTGTTTTTGCCGTTAATTTTAGCTCCTGCTTCACTAGAAATAGTGGCACTTAATTTGGGAGATAAGGAATAGGCGTAACCTATTTTAGCATTGATTAATGAAAAAGGGCTGAAGCTATTGGTGTAGTCTGACGAAAATAAAAAATATTTAAAATCTGCATTAAAATACAAGCCTTCATTTGGGAAGTATTTGTTGTCGTATGAGTCAAAACGTAAATTTCCAAAAGCATTAAAATAGTCACTATTGTCAAATACAGTTTCTCTTTGGTTTATATCTGATCTTAACGTTTCAGATTTAATTTTTAAATGTTTAAGCTCTGCGCCAAGTGTTAGTTTTAAATCGTTTTGATATTGTGTTTGAACAAATATTTTATTTGTTAAATCTGTAATTTTAACGTTTAGTTTATTGAGTCTATTAAATGTTATATCTTCTTCAGCTAATATTGCTCCTGCCGCAACACCTTTTTCAAATTCGTTATAATTAGAACTTATACCAAAGCTCCAATAAAAACCTTTATCTATATAATAATTAAAGTTATATCTAACGTTATCGCCTACAATTAAATCTAACGATAATGCGTCGCTTTTAAATAATACTTGGTTTTTTGTTACGTTAGATAAAAATGCACTTTTATATAAACCATCGTAATGTAAACCAAACTTTAAAAACATGGTTTTATCTGTTTCATCGAGGTCTGCATGTAAATTATATCCAGAAATATTATTCTCTACAGATGGAACTAATTTATAAGTAAAACTATCGAAATTATTGGTGCTAACAAGATTGTTTGAACCGCTAATAAATTTATTGTAACTAATTTTTTCTTTAGATTTTAATTTTAATTTACCAACCACATAAGATTTTGTGTAGTTTTCTAAGCCATTAATAACGATGTGGTTTATATAAATGCTATCAGATTTTTTAGGTTTAAAAAAACTGTCTCTTTTTTTTAATTGTTTTTTTGCAAGTTCCTTTAATTCATTAGCTTTTAGTTTTGCTGCAATTTCTCCATTTTCAATAATTTGTGGACCATCATCAAAAGAAACTACAGTAAATTTTGTTATGTCTGGTTTAATGTAGATGTCTGTTTTTGGCGCTTTAATTTTCATATCATTTATGGTACGAAAATTATTTATCTGAAATAAAATAGCAGGAGCGGAAGATAAATCGGCTCTATTGGCAAGACCATCTTGTACGTCTACACCTATAATAATGTTGGCTCCTTTAGCTCTTAACTCATCTATTGGATAGTTATTTGTTACACCTCCATCTATTAATAGTTGTTCGCCTATTTTTACAGGTTGAAAAAGTGACGGAAATGCTCCGCTGGCTTTTACAGATTGTGCTAAATTTCCTTTTTCTAACATTACAGGTTGTCCAGTTTCAATATCTGTAGCGATACAAAAGAAGGGAATTGGGAGTTTGCTAAAATCTGTAACATTATTAACATGTAAAGTTAATTTAGATAATAGGTTAAATGTATTTTGGCCGCGAGATAAAGCAGAAGGCAATTGTGCTTTAAAATTATCAAAAGGTAATATAACAGCATATTTTTCTTGATTTTCGCGTTCGTAAAAAGTTTTTGCTGCTCTTGGTACTTCGTCGTTTAATATTTTATCGAAATCTACACTTCTAAATATGGAATCTAATTGGTTTCCAGAATATCCAGAAGCATAAAGCGCACCTACAATTGCTCCCATACTTGTTCCTGCAATGTAATCTACTCTTAGGCCAAGACTGTCTATTACTTTTAAGGCACCAATGTGTGCCAAACCTTTTGCACCACCACCACTTAAAACTAATCCTACTTTAGGTTCTTTTTCAGTTTTTTCTTGAGCAAATAGGTTAGTATTTGCAATTGTTAATAGTAAAATAGCGATGATAAATGTTTTCATTTATTCTTTTTCGGTTTTATGGTAGTAACTGTAAATTTTTTCTGCTCTTGAGACTCCAATGACATCCTCAAGTTCGTCTAGTTTAGCATTAGCAATTCGTTTTGCAGATTTAAACTTCTTTAATAAATCTACAATAGTTTTTTCTCCAATCCCAGGAATTGTTTCCATTTCAGTATTTAGCGCTTGTTTACTTCTTTTATTTCTATGGTGTTCTATGCCAAAACGGTGTGCTTCATTTCTAAGTTGTTGAATAATTTTTAATGTTTCACTTTTTTTATCTAAATATAAGGGAATTGGATCATTTGGATAAAATAATTCTTCTAAACGTTTGGCAATTCCTATAATGGCAATTGTACCACGTAAGTTTAAAGCATCTAAACTTTTTAATGCAGAAGATAGTTGTCCTTTTCCACCATCTATAATTATTAATTGTGGTAATGGTTCGTTTTCATCTAATAATCGTTTGTAGCGTCTGTAAACTACCTCTTCCATAGAAGCAAAATCATCTGGACCAACAACCGTTTTTATATTAAAATGCCTATAATCTTTTTTACTTGGTTTTCCATTTTTAAAAACAACACAAGCAGCTACAGGATTTGTACCTTGTATGTTTGAGTTATCAAAACATTCTATATGTCTAGGTTCTTCACTTAAACGTAAATCTTTTTGCATCTGTGCCATTATTCTTTTAACATGGCGATCTGGATCTGTTATTTTAACTTGTTTAAAACGTTCCATTCTATAATATTTAGCGTTACGAATAGAGAGGTCTAAAATTTTACGTTTATCGCCAAGTTGTGGTAAAGATACCTTAATATTTTCTCCAACATTTACTTTAAAAGGAACATAAATTTCTTTTGAGTTCGAATTAAAACGAGCCCGAAGTTCTACTATTGAAAGTTCTAGTAATTCTTTATCAGACTCATCTAGTTTCTTTTTAATTTCTAATGTGTGAGACCTTATAATAGAACCATAGGAGATTTGAAGAAAATTTATATAACCATAACTCTCGTCGCTTACAATAGAAAACACATCTACATTACTAATTTTAGGATTTATTATGGTAGATTTTGCTTGATAGTTTTCTAAAACTTCGATTTTTTCTTTAATTTTTTGAGCTTCTTCAAAATGCATATTCTCTGCAAAAATTAGCATTTGCTCTTTAAATTGGTCTAAAGAATCTTTAAAATTTCCTTTTAAAATTTCTCGAATTGCAGTAATGTTTTCTTGGTAACTTGCTTCTGTTTCAAGAGCTTCGCATGGACCTTTGCAATTTCCTAAGTGGTATTCTAGGCACACTTTAAATTTTCCAGATGCTATGTTGTCTTGAGATAGTTTATAGTTGCACGTTCTAAGTTTGTATAAACCTTTAATTAAATCCAGTAAAGTTTTTACTGTTTTCATACTTGTGTAAGGTCCAAAATACTCGCTACCGTCTTTTATAACGCGTCTAGTTGGAAAAATTCTTGGAAATCGTTCTTTTTTAATACAAATCCAAGGATAAGATTTGTCGTCTTTTAATAAAACGTTGTATCTTGGTTTGTGTTTTTTAATTAGATTGTTTTCTAGTAAAAGTGCATCATTTTCTGTTTCAACAACAATATGTTTAATGTTTGCAATTTTTCTAACTAACACTCTAGTTTTACCACTGTCATGTGTTTTGGTAAAATATGAAGAAACACGTTTTTTTAAATTTTTTGCTTTACCAACGTAGATAATAGTACCTTCAGCATCAAAATATTGATAAACTCCCGGAGCATTTGGAAGTGTTTTTAATTGAATATCTAACGAAGGATTTGCCATATCCCAAAGGTAATTATTTATAAGTTGTATTAAAAAACAACGCTTAATTTTATCATTTAAAATTTATATTTTTTTAAAAAACTAATTCAGTACATTGCGCCACTTTTTAAAGAAAAAAATGAATAAAAAAATTATAGGAAGAACAGATAAAATCGATTTTCCAAAACTTAATTTATTTGAAATTGATGCTAAAATAGATACAGGAGCTTATACTTCTGCAATCCATTGTTCTAAAATAGTAGAAGAAAACAACACTTTGCGTTGTACTTTTTACAGTAAAGGGCATCCAAATTTTAATGGAAAAGAAGTTGTTTTTGAAAATTATACCTTTACAGATGTAAAAAGCAGTAATGGTTTTGTAGAAAATAGGTATAAAGTTAAAACAGATGTTGTTTTTTTTGGTAAAACATATAAAATAAACCTAACGCTAAGCACAAGAGCAGAAATGAAGTTTCCTGTTTTAATTGGAAGACAATTTTTAAAAAATAAATTTATGGTAGATGTAGATGTATTTAATCTATCTTTTAACACTAAGTAAAATAAAAGAATGAACATAGTTATATTATCTAGAAATGCATATCTATATTCTACAGAAAGAATAGTAGAAGAAGGTGAAAAAAGAGGTCATAAAGTAGAGGTTATAGATCCTTTAAAATGTGATATTATTATTGAAAAAGAAAAACCTTCAATTTACTATAAAGATCGTTATTTAGATTACGTAGATGCTGTTATTCCAAGAATTGGAGCATCCGTTACATTTTATGGTTGTGCTGTAGTAAGACAATTTGAAATGATGAATGTGTTTACAACTGTAACTAGTGATGCTATTTTACGTTCTCGAGATAAATTAAAAAGTCTGCAACGTCTTAGTAAAGCAGGTATTGGAATGCCAAAAACAGTATTTACAAACTATTCTCGTGATGCTAGAGAAGTTATCGAGCATGTAGGTGGAGCACCTGTAATTATTAAATTATTAGAAGGAACTCAAGGTTTAGGAGTTGTTTTGGCTGAAACTAAAAGTGCAGCAGAATCTGTTCTTGAAGCATTTAATGGGTTACAAGCAAGAGTTATAGTGCAAGAATTTATAAAAGAAGCAAAAGGAGCAGACCTACGTGCGCTTATTGTAGATGGGCAAGTGGTTGGAGCAATGAAGCGCCAAGGAAAAGAAGGAGAGTTTAGGTCTAATTTGCATAGAGGTGGTAGTGCTAACATTATAAAACTTAGTCACGACGAATTAAAAGTAGCAATAAATGCTGCTAAAGCATTAAAACTACCAGTTTGTGGTGTAGATATGTTGCAGTCTGCTCGTGGACCATTGTTGCTTGAGGTGAACTCAACTCCAGGATTAGAAGGTATAGAATCTGCAACAGGAAGAAATATTGCAAAAAATATTATTGCATTTATTGAAAAAAGTGTTTAAATAAATGATTAATAAAACAAACGACATTTTAGAAATATTAGGTGAAAAAATTGGATTAGGAGAAAGTAAAGAAGTTGCTTTTAATCTAGCAAAACTTCATACTAGAACTCCTGTAGATGTTCCTATTATAATTGAACGTTCTAAAAAACCTGGACCTGTTATTTTATTTACAGCAGGTATTCATGGTGATGAAATTAATGGCGTAGAAATAGTAAGGCAAATTATTGCAAAAGGTATAAATAAACCTAGAATAGGAACTACAATTTGTATTCCAGTTCTTAATATTTTTGGCTTTATTAATATGGAGCGTGAATTTCCAGATGGACGCGATTTAAATCGTGTCTTTCCAGGAAGTAAGTCTGGATCTTTAGCAAGTAGAGTAGCATATTCTTTAGTTTCTGAAATTGTACCGCACGCAGATTTTATTATGGATTTTCATACCGGTGGAGCAATGAGGTTTAATGCGCCTCAAATAAGAATAGCTGAGGGAAATAAAGATATTGATATAGCCGCAGAAATATTTGGAGCACCGTTTGTTTTATATTCTAAAAATTTAAATAAATCTTTTAGAAATACCTGTAAACGTTTAAAAAAGCCAATTTTACTTTTTGAAGGAGGAAAGTCTTTTCATATAGATAATACAGTAACAAACACTGGAGTTAATGGCGCTAAACGTATTATGAGTCATTATGGAATGCTTCATAAAAAGTTTAAAGTTTCAACACCTAAAAAAGATTGTGTTTTTATTAAAGAAAGCCGTTGGATACGTGCTAGTTATTCGGGTATGTTTAAAGCTTCAATAGCTATTGGAGCTAAAGTAAAAAAAGGAGATGTTATTGGAAATATTACAGATCCTTATGGTAAGTTTAATCATTTTGTAAAAACCTCTAACGGAGGTTACATTATTAATGTAAACGAATCTCCAATTGTTTATCAAGGAGATGCACTTTTTCATATTTCAACAAAATTAGTATAAAACTAAACATGGTTTCTAAACAAGAACTTAGAAAAAAATATAAAGCCATTAGAAGTAAGTTATCTCAAGAAACTATTGATGATTTAAGTATTGAGATTGCAAATAAACTTTTAACTTTAAATATTTGGGATCATGAATTCTACCATGTTTTTCTAACTATAGAAAGTTTAAAAGAAGTTAATACAGATTTTATTCTTAATATTCTATCTGGTAAAGATAAGAATATTGTTATCTCAAAAAGTGATTTTAAAACAAGAACACTTAAAAACTTCTTGCTTACAGACGCTACTAAAATAAAAATAAATAATTATAACATACCAGAACCAGTTAACGGAATAGAGATTAATAATTCTAAAATTGACGTGGTGTTTTTACCTCTTTTGGCTTTTGATAAAAAAGGGAATCGTATTGGTTATGGTAAAGGTTTTTATGATAATTTTTTAGCAAGTTGTAAACCAGAAACTATTAAAATAGGTTTGTCTTTTTTTAATGTAGAAGAAGAAGATTTTCCTGTTTTAGATTCGGATATTGCTATTGATTATTGTGTAACACCAGAAAAAATATATACATTTAAATTATAATATTTTTTTAGGAAACGCCTTGTTATTGAAAAATAATAAGATACCAAAACCAATTGCAATAGCAACATCTGCTATATTAAATACAGGCTCAAAAAATATAAAATTTTCTCCTCCCAAATATGGTATCCATTCAGGTAAATTACCTTGCCACATTGGGAAATATAGCATATCTACTACATTGCCAAATAGAGCTTTGTCGTAACCTCCATCTATTGGTAAAAAAGTAGCTACCTGTCCAAAGCTATCATTAAAAATTACACCATAAAAAACAGAGTCTATAATATTTCCTAAAGCTCCAGAAAAAATAAATATTAGAGCAAAAATTAAGGTTTTAGAGTGCTTCTTTTTAATGGCGTTAACTAACCAATAACCAATGCCTAAAATGGCAAAGATTCTAAAAGTAGTTAAACATAATTTTGCAGTTCTATCTCCAATAAAAGGTAAAATGTCGCTTAATTTGGTTCCCCAAGCCATACCATCATTTTCAACAAAATATATTTTAAACCAGCTAAAAACTGTTTCAGATTCGTGTAACTGAAAATGTGTTTTTATGTATATTTTACTAATCTGGTCGATGAGTAAAATTATAATAATTAAAATGGAAGCTTTTTTCAAAGGTGTTTATATGATTTAAAGCTAAAATAAGACTATTTTTTAGTTTTATAGATATTAATATTTCCATTAATAGTGTTAATTTGTACTTGGTTTTTTCCGGAAGTTATTTTGTTATAGTTAATACTTCCTGTTTTGCTTTTAGCTTTTACTGTTGCATTAGCAGTTTCTAAATTAATATCTCCATTAAAAGTGTTGATTATTGCATTTCCTAAAAAATTAAAAATATTCGCATTGCCTTGATGTAATTCTAAAAACAATGATTTGTAGCGCCCATATATTTTTGCAGAACCAATTTTGCTTTTAAAATATAGATTTAAATTCTCTGGAATTTCTAATAGAAGCTCAATTGAAGTTACTTTATGTACGCTTAATTTATCGTTATAATTTTTAACTAATGGTTTGTAAATACTTGATATTATTAAAGAGTCATTTTTTATTTCTTTTAAAATAATAGTATCTAATGCATCTTCTCCTTCTGTTCTAGAATTTATTTTTATAGTTTTATTTGTTGTTGTTTTAACATCAATTTTAAAAAAAGCATCACCTTCAATAGTAATATATTGTATTGCATTGTTTGTTATTGTTTTTTCTTCGGTCTTTTGTGCGTTTAACCAAAAAAATGTAAATATTAATATTATAGAGATGTAATTTTTCACGTTTAACTAATGTATAAAAAAACGCCAACATAAAGTTGGCGCTTGTATATAGGTTAATTGTAAATATTATTTTGTTTCCTTAATTAAATACATGTATACAGGAAAGTGGTCACTAAAGCCATCTGTAAATCCTCCATCAGCAAAACTTCTTAATGGGTAGCCTTTGTAACGTCCTTTTTTATTACTTAAATAGTTTTTATTATAAATACCAGCTTTGTAATATCTAAAAGAAGAATAGTCTGTTTCTATTAAAGGCTTTGTAACCATTATTTGATCAAATAAACTCCATGCATCTCTATAGGCAGTTGTTCCTAAACCTTGCTTTTTAAACATATTAATGTATGGGTTGTAGATACCTTTAATTTTTACATTTTTTTTCTTTGCTTGAGCTTTAAGTATTCCTTTTACACTTTCATTTGTAGGATCATCGTTTAAATCTCCCATTGTAATTATTTTAGCGTAAGGATCTATTGCTTGTAAAGAGTCTATAATGTGTTTGTTTAATTTTGCAGCAGCAATACGCTTAGGGCGACTTCTTGCTTCACCTCCACTTCTAGATGGCCAGTGGTTTACTATAACATGTATAAGGTCTCCATCAAGTTTTCCAGAAACTAATAATTGATCTCTAGTGTAAACACGTTTTTTTGTGTTATCATCGTATATTTTTAACGTATGAGAGCTTTTAGATACTGGCTGGAATAATTCTTTTTGGTACATTAAACCCACATCAATTCCACGTCTATCTGGAGATTCAAAATGTACAATACCGTAGTCTTTGGCTAATAATAATGGATCATTAGCAACATCTTCAACTACATTAACGTTTTCAACCTCACAAATTCCAATAATGGCAGGAGCATTTCCTGTTGTTTCTGCTCCAATATCAGAAATAACGCGAGCCATGTTATGTACTTTCTTTTTGTAAATTTCTTCACGATTTGCTTTAATTTCCATCATAGGACTTGCTTCATCGTTTTTTTCAGGATCATTTACGGTATCAAACAAGTTCTCAAGATTATAAAAAGCCACAGTGTGAATTTTATACTTCTTTTCTTCTTGAGCATTAACGCTTATAAAAGCAGTAATAAGCGCGATTGTAAGCCATAGATTTAAATTCTTCATTAGTTATAATGTTATGTTTATGTTATGCGTACGTTCAAATTTCCTGCCAAAGGTAAATGTTTCTAATAAATAATGTAACTTTGCACGCCTTAAATAACTATTATTTAATGTGTAAATTATTTTTAACTATCTATTTCTAACATGAAAAAAATTATTTTTATTTTTTTATTCGGAATGTTTTCTGTCCTAACAGCTTTCGCTCAAGACACTATTGTAAAAGGTAGCGTTAAGGACGCTGTTACAGATGAACCACTTCCAGATGTAACAATTACTGTTGAGGAAACAGGACAAGCTGAAAAGACAGATGGTCTTGGTCAGTTTCAATTTAGCCAGCCAATTCCTTTTGGAGAGCAAATGCTAAAAATTACTAAACCAGGATTTCTGCCAAAAAGATATCCTATTATTGTAAATGAAGGTCAAACTGTTGATATTCAAGACATGACTCTTGAGGTAGACAAAGGCAGTCAAGTAGATTTATTTACAATTACACTTTCTGATGATGAATTAAATGATGATACAAGCGGTTCTGATAATATTTCAGGATTATTATCATCTTCTTTAGACATTTTTCAACGTACAGCGGCTTTCGAATTTAGCTCATCTTTCTTTAGAGTAAGAGGATTAGATTCAGATAATGGTACTGTTTTAATTAACGGTATTAAAATGAATAAATTTGATACTGGAAGACCACAATGGAGTAATTGGGGAGGACTAAACGATGTTGTAAGAAACCAAGAGTTTTCTCAAGGTCTATCGCCTTCAGCATATACATTTGGTGGTGTTTTAGGAGCTACAAATATAAACACTAAAGCATCTTCTTATAGAGAAGGTGGACGTGTAACATACTCATCTTCTAACAGAAGTTATACAAACCGTTTAATGGCTAGCTACTCTTCTGGTTTAATGGAAGATGGATGGGCATATACAATTATGCTTGGACGCCGTTGGGGAGACGAAGGTTACCAAGATGCTTCACTTTACGACTCTAACTCGTTTTTTGCATCTGTAGAGAAAGTAATTAACGATAAGCATAGTATAAACTTTACTTCAATTTATGCACCTAATAGAAGAGGAAAATCTTCAGCAAATACACAAGAAGTTTACGATTTAAAAGGTATTAAGTATAACGAATATTGGGGATACCTAGACGGAGAGAAAAAGAACTCACGTATTAAAGAGGTAGAAGAGCCAATTATAATGTTAAATCATACTTGGGATATGTCATCTAAAACAGCATTAAATACAAACATTGGATACCAATTTGGAAAAGTTGGTAACAGCCGTTTAGATTATGCTGGTGGTGCAAATCCAAGTCCAGCTTATTACCAAGATTTACCAAGTGATTATTTAGAAGACGGAGATTTAGCTGGAGCTTATTTAGCAGAACAAGAGTTTTTAAATGATGGACAAATTGATTGGGAAAGAATTATTGATGCCAATTTAACAAACAATATATCTGGAACAAATGCAGCATACACTTTGTATGAAGATAGAAATGACGATAAGCAATTAACAGTTAACACTATTTTTAATACAGAATTAAATGAAAACATCTTATTTCATGCTGGTGCAAACTATAGAAAATTAGATTCTGAAAATTTCGCAGAAATAATTGATTTATTAGGAAGTACAACAGGAGTTTCTAATGTAGATAACTTTAGCCAGAATAACTTTGATGAAAACAATCCAGGTTATGTGGCTTACGAAGGAGATAAGTTTAGATACAACTATAATATTTATGTAAACGAATTATCTGGTTTTGCACAAGCACAGTTTAAATACAATAAAGTAGATTTTTACTTAGCTGGAAGTTTAACAAAAACAGATTACCAAAGAGAAGGTTTATTTGAAAACGGAAATAACGTTGGTAACTCTTTTGGAAAAGGAGATAAATTAGAATTTACTGGAGTTGGAGCAAAAGCAGGATTTACATATAAAATTACTGGTAAGCATTTATTAGATTTTAATGGAGGTTATATTACAAAAGCACCATCTATTAGAAACACTTATACAAACTCAAGAGAAAGCCACGATTATGTTGGTGTAAGATTTGGTGAAAAAGAAGAAGGAATCGATATTACTGAAGAAAAAGTAACATCTTTTGATGCAAGTTATATTTTTAGATCTCCTATAATAAAAGCAAAATTAACAGGTTTTTATACTAAAATAGAAGATGCTAACGAAATCTCATTTTTCTTTACTCAAGGAAGTAATACAGGATTTATTCAAGAAGTATTAACTGGAGTAGAAAAAAAGCATATTGGAGGAGAATTAGGTATAGAAGCACAAATAACACCAACTATTAAGTTAAAAGGTGCTGCTTCTGTAGGACAATATACTTACGATAACAACCCTAATTTATATATTAACTCAACATCAGAAGATTTTGTAGATACACAAAATGGAGAAGATGTTAACCTTGTAACAGATGTTACTACATCAAACTTAAAAGATTATAAAGTAGCTGGTGGACCACAAACAGCATACTCTGTAGGTTTTGAATATAGAGACCCAGATTACTGGTGGTTTGGAGCAACAGCAAACTTTTTTGATAATGCATATGTAGACATTAGTCCATTAGCAAGATCTAATGCATTTTATACAGATGCAGATGGATTACCGTATAACGATTATGATCCAGAAGTAGCAAAAGAGCTATTAAAACAAGAAAAATTTGATAACTATATGGTTGTTAATCTTGTAGGAGGAAAATCATGGAAAATTGGAGACAAATATATTGGGTTCTTTGCAAGTGTAGGAAACCTATTAGATAAGGAATATAAAACAGGTGGTTACGAGCAAGGTAGACGTGCAGATTATAGAGCATTAAGAGACGATGTTAATTTAGAGAAAAGAGTCTTTGGAGCTAAATATTGGTACGGTAGAGGTGCTAATTACTTTGTAAATGTGTATCTTAGATTTTAAAAAAAAAGAAAAATTAATAATTATTAACATTACGATTATGAAAACGAATAAATTAATAACATTAGCATTAAGTTTTATGGCTTTAATAGCTATAACTTCTTGTGTAGAAGACGATGATTACGCAGTACCAAATATTCTTGGAACTGAAGAAAATAAAGCCTTAGCTAATATGTTAGCAACTTCTACAGAGGTTGATTTTGAATATGCAAAAAACTTGTATAATTCAGATCCTAATAACGATGGAGATAATGATGATGCAATTCCTTTTGAAGTAGAAAATGATATTTATATAAAAGGATACATTAGTTCTTCTGATGCTACAGGAAACTTCTTTAAAGAATTTTACATTCAAAATAAAGCTGAAAATCCTACAAGCGCTTTTAAAGTAGCTATCGACCAAACAGATACTTACAACCAATTTAATAAAGGACGTGAAGTTTATATAAACTTAAAAGGACTTTATATTGGAGAAGAAAGAACAGGAAGTGGAGTTATTACTATTGGTGGTACTACAGAATTTGATAGTTTTGGTGGTACAGTAGATAGAGTAAATCAAAATCAAATTAAAACTAATATTTTACGTTCAGAAACAACAGTAGAGCTTACACCTTTAACAGTTGCTTTTGCTGATATTACAGATGCTATAGTAGGTGTTTTTGTACAGGTAGATAATGTAGAATTTGCAGACGATTTAAATGGTGAACGTTATTTTGATGCTGTTGAGGTTTTTGATACACAACGTACATTACAAGCTTGTGGAGGTTTTGACTACTCAGAAATTAGTTTAGAAACAAGTAGTTTTTCTACTTTTAAAGAAGAACTTTTACCAACAGGAAATGGTTCTTTAAGAGCAGTAGTAAGTAAAACTTTCGATGGTAGTACACATGTATTAGCATTAAACACTACTGACGATGTAATGTTAGATAATGCACGTTGTTCATTATTTAATATCGATGATTTTACAGTAACTTTTGAAGAAGATTTCGAGAATTTTGGAGGATTAACAAACGAAGGTTGGACAAATGTAAACATTAGTGGAACAAGTACAGATTGGTTTATTAGTGGTTTCGATAACAATGATTATGCTAGAATTTCTGCTTTCTCTTCAAACAATTCAGAGGCTAATGTGTGGTTAGTTACACCAGCAATTACTTTAGATGCAGATTCAGACGCTATATTAACTTTCGACCTTGAAATTGCATATTCAAACGGTATTATATTATCTGCATACATCTCAGAAGATTTTACAGGAGATCCAGAAACAGCAACATGGGAACCATTAAATGCTGCAATTCCTTATGGAGTAACTAATACATTTGGTGGTTTAGAGCCAATTAGTGCTATTGATATTTCTGCTTACAGTGGAGACGTACATATTGGTTTCTTTTATGAAGGTTCAGACCCAAGTGCAACAACTAGATACCATATTGATAACGTAAGAGTATTAAGTAATTAAAATATATTTTAAATTAATAAAAAAACCTGATAGAACATTCTATCAGGTTTTTTACTTTTATAGCATGACTATTTTCGATCAAATTTTTTACTTCGTATTTTCTAAGTATAAAAAACAATACAAACAAAAAGCAAATAATATAGCCTTATATTATACTTCTCTTTTACAAATAACAATAGCCTTTTTATTAGGCTGTTTTTTTGCAGCTTTTTTTAGTAACATGCATGTAGATGCAATGTCTAGTGATAAAGCTTGGATATTGTTTGTAATGTTATCCATAGGTATTCATTTTAAGAACTGGATAACTTATAATGGTAATACTAGAAAAGTAATGAATGCTAAATTCAATAAAAAAAAGTCCCCAAAATATAATTTTTCTTTACTTATAGCACTTCCTTTTATATGTATTGCTATGGGCTTACTATTACTACAATCCATATAAATTACCATCTTAGGTTTATTTAAAACATATATATTTATACTTATAAAAAATTAGTATATACTTAACAAATAATCGCATACCTTTGTGCTTTAAATGTTGTGTTACAATGGCAAAGTTTAACTATATAGTTATAACGCTTTTATTAGCTATATCTTCTTTCTTTTTTACAGAAAGTGATACTGCTATTGTAAAAAAAAATAGTACGCCAAAAAGTACAATACAATCAAGTTCTTTATTTAATAATCAAGGTGTAATTGAAAACTCTCAAATAGATTTTTCAATTAATCTGTCTCAAGAAGAAAATATTACATTTTTTAAACTATTAGGTTTAATAAATGTAGTTTTTAAAGAGGAACAAGAAAATTATTTGTTTTATCAAAAAACAAGTAATCTTATTAACGTTGCTCTAACTACAAAAAAAATTATTTTTCCATTTCATTGGTTTACATAAAAGCATTAGTTACTTAAAAACTATTGCATCACTATACTTTTTAATGAGTTTAGTGTTGATTTACTATACATTAAATCTAAATAAACAATGAAATTATCACTTACAGTATTAGAGATACTAGTAGTATCTTGTGTTTTTGTACCTTTTTTTATATTTATCTATAAAGGACTCAATAGCACATCAAAAACAAAAAATAAAGCCGAAAAAATAACTAAAGCCAATGGCTTTAATTATAAATTAAAAGAAGTTTGGAATAATAAATATATTGGTTTAGCAGAAGAAAACAATATGTTAACTTATATTCAATTTAATAAAGAAGACGATAAGATATTTAATATAAATCTTTCTAAAGTTAAATCTTGCGCATTGATTTCAGACTATAAAAAAGGAAAAGATAAAGTAACAAGATTACAGTATTTAGAATTGAGAATAACATTTTTTTCTATGCAAGATGAAGATAAAGTCTTGTCATTTTTTAATAATCAAGAAGCCTTTATGGAAAATTACGAATTACAAAGAATTAAAAAGTGGCATAAGTTAATTAATAGTAATATTAATATGGATTTAAAAAAAGCATCTTAATATTTAAATAGTTACTAAAAAAAGCATCAATTTTATTATAAGGTTGATGCTTTTTTATTGTTAATCACCATTTACAGTATGGTGTTTTACTTAACTGTGAGTTATAATATTTAGTCTCTCCTGTAACTTCTTTACCTAACCAATTTGGTTTTGTGAAGCTTTCTTTTTCTGTTGATAATTCTACCTCTGCAACAATTAGGCCTGCATTATCTTCAAAAAACTCATCGACTTCAAAAATATGGTTGTCAACTTTTATTTCATAACGAATTTTATCAATTATACCTTTTTTGCAAAGTTTTAAGAGCGATTCAGCTTCATTTTTAGTAATTTCTTTTTCCCATTCAAAACGCGATAATCCATTTTTAGAAGACGCTCCTTTTACTGTTAGAAACCCAGTATTACCTTTTAGTCTAACACGAACAGTACGCTTTTTATTTGTGCTTAAAAAACCTTGAACAATTCTAGTTTGCTTAAAAGCATCACTTTTAAAAGCATTATTTTTTACTAAAAATTTGCGTTCTATTTCAATCATTTTAAAATTTATTATAGATTATTGCGTACTCAATAATTAGTAAATTTACAGCATGTTAAACAATTTACCAATAAGAAAAATTATTCATGTAGATATGGATGCATTTTATGCTTCTGTAGAGCAAATGGATAATCCAGAACTTATTGGTAAACCTTTAGCAGTTGGTGGAGGTGGAGATAGAGGTGTTGTAAGTGCAGCAAGTTACGAGGCACGTAAGTTTGGAGTACGCAGTGCTATTAGTGGTGTAAAAGCAAGACGTTTATGTCCCGATTTAATATTTGTTAAACCTCGTTTTGACCGTTACAAAGAAATTTCTCAAAAAATTAGAGCAATTTTTTTAGACTATACAGATTTGGTAGAGCCATTGTCTTTAGATGAAGCTTATTTAGATGTTACAGAAAACAAAAAAGGAAATCCTAGTGCATCGCTTATTGCTGAAGAGATAAGAACTCGTATTTTTAATGAGGTTGGTTTAACTGCATCTGCAGGAATTTCTGTAAATAAATTTGTTGCAAAAATTGCTAGCGATTACAACAAACCTAACGGACAAAAAACAGTAAATCCAGAAGAGGTTTTAGAGTTTTTAGAAGCGCTTGATATTAGAAAATTTTATGGTATTGGCAAGGTAACTGCAGAAAAAATGTACCAAAAAGGTATTTATACAGGACACGATTTAAAGTCTAAATCTTTAGAGTTTTTAGAGCAAAATTTCGGAAAATCTGGTAAATACTACTATTACATAGTTAGAGGGATACACAATAGCGAAGTAAAACCAAATAGAATAAGAAAGAGTCTAGCCGCAGAGCGTACTTTTAGTAAAAATTTATCGTCAGAAGTATTTATGCTCGAAAAACTAAAGCATATTTCCGAAGAGGTTTCTAAGCGATTAAACCGAAGTAAAGTGGCAGGAAAAACTGTAACTTTAAAAATTAAGTATAGCGATTTTACACTCCAAACACGAAGTAAAACATTGCCTTACTTTATAAGCGATAAAAGTGTAGTTTTAGAGACAGCTAAAGAACTCCTCTATCAAGAAAAGCTAAGTAATTCTGTACGTCTTTTAGGTATTTCTTTATCAAATTTAAATACCGAGAAAAAGACTAAAAAGGTGGAGCAGAAAAGCGTTAGTGTGCAGTTAAAAATCAACTTTTAAGTTAAGTAGCTTTATAAGGGCTGTCAGTTTTTTAGTTATATTTATTGCATGAAATCAACACTAAAATATGTAAAAAATGTACCTGTTTGGAAAACAATACTTGGTATAATAATAGCTGTTTTATGTTTGTATTTAGTGATTTTTGGTTCTATTAAATACATTGTTCCAATAGCATTTAGTGTTTTGCTTTTGCAAACCAATGGCACAGAAATTAACCTAGAAAATAAAACATACAGAAAAATCTACTCTATTTTAGGTTTAAACTTTGGAAAGTGGCAACCTTTACCAGAAGTAGAATATGTTTCTATATTTGCTACAACCGAAAGTACTACAGTGTGGGCAAGCTCGGCAACAATGAATGTTAAAGATGCTGTTTACATAATTAATATTTTTTATAACACCAATAAAAAAATTGAGGTTTGTAATCTTTATTCTAAAGACCGTGCGTTTAAAACCGGTGCTCATGTTGCTTTTGCTTTAAATGCACATTTACTAGACGCTACAGAAAATAAAAATTTTAAATGGATGGATAGAGATCATTATATCTCTACTGGAGAAATAGTTTACGTAGATTAGCAAAAACAAATTACTATGAGCGATACTTTTAAAACTATAGCAAGATTCCAGTATTCTACCGAAGCTCAAATTATTAAAGGCCGTCTGGAAGCAGAAGGAGTTCAAGTATTTTTAAGCGACAATTTTACTATAGAAACAGATCCTTTGGTAAGTAATGCAATTGGAGGAATAAAAATGAAAGTACTTAGTAAAGATGCAATGAAGGCACAGCATATTTTAAATTCTATCCATAAATATTCTATAGATGATAATGGTAATGCAATACATTGTCCTAACTGTAATAGCGAAAAAATAGACTTATTTTCTACTATTAAAGACTTTAAATCCTTTTTCGGTTTTATTTTTGGAGTGTTATTTGGAACTTTACCAATAACTGCGAAGCACAAATATAAATGCGAAATTTGTAAAACAGAATTTGAAATACAATAGTTTTTTAAAAATCGTCAAAAGATTCTTCAGTTTCACTATTTGTATTATCGTTTAAGTAAATAATTTCATTTTCACCATCTACTTTAACGTAAAGCGAATTGTAAGTCCATTCATCATTTATTTTTTCGGCAGACACAAAAATAATAGCTTCATCTTTTGGGCCTTTAATAGGAATATTTAAAGTAGCGGTACTAGAACCGTTTTTAGATTTGTAGCTTGTGTTACCAAAACCATTACTTGTTATTGGTTCGCCTAAAAAATCTATAACTTTTTCATTTTCGGATGCTTTAGAAAGCGCATATATATAAGGTTCTGATCCAGAAATAGAATCGGAAACTTTATAAAATAAACCAACACCTACTAAAATAACTATAACAATTAAAGATAAACAACCACCGCCAAGTAGCCATCCCCAATTTCTGCTAAACCAACTTTTTTGTTTTACGTTTTCCATATTTACTATTCTAATTAATTATTATAAATATAATTATTAATATAAGTATCTAATTTAAATAATACATTACACTTAAACATATTAAGTAAAAGCTTTTTTTGAGTTAAAATATTATATTTACAGTAAATCAGTCAATTTTATGAAACCATTTCTTAAGTTATTTTGTTGTTCTCTTTTTTTAATTTCAGTAGGCAGTTGTGCACAACAAGATGCCGATATATTCAATAAATTTGAGTCTAAATTCTACGAAATAGATGGTTATAAAATTAATGTAGAAAAAAAAGGTTCTGGCGATCCTATATTCTTTTTACCAGGTGGACCAGGAAATTCTCATGATTACATGCAAGGAAATTTTGGGCAGTATTATAAAACCAATACTGTTGTATTTTTCGATTGGTTAGGACGTGGAAAAAGTGATGATGCTAAAGATCCAAAAGAATATAGTGTAGAGCATGATGTGGAATTAATTGAAAAACTACGCATTCTTTTAAAATTTAATAAAATTTCGCTGGTTGGTCATTCGTATGGAACTGTACCAGCACAAGCTTATGCTATAAAATATATGGATAATGTAGATAAAATGGTGTTAATTAATGGTTTTCATAGCGGAGCCATGTGGCAAGCTAATTGCGATAGTTACAACCATTATGCTAAAACACATTTTCCAGAAAAATGGAAAAGAGTAGATTCTTTACGTGCATTAGGCTACGTGTCTAGCGACAAAGAATTGGCAGATGTTTATGCTAGTTTTCCAACAAAATATATTTATTACCACAATACTAAATTAAAGCAAAATTCGCCTAAAGAAAAGTATAGAGGTTGGGCAAACGATGTCTATGTTTCTATAATAGGTAAAGATGGAGATTTTGATGTTTCTGGTAGCATGATAAATCAAGACTACAGAAAAGATTTAAAAAATATAAAAGCAAAGACACTTATTATCGCAGGACGTTATGACGGTGTTTCTACACCAGAATTTGCAGTACAATATAAAACATTTATGCCGCAAGCACAATTTGAAATGTTTGAGAATAGTGGGCATAACCCTTATCTTGAAGAGCCAGATAAATTTTATACTATTTTTAGTTCGTTTATAGAATAAAGAAAGAGAACATTTCTATAATTCATCAAAAGATTGTTTTAAAATTTTAATAACATTTTCTATTTCTTCATTATTTAAATGCCCAAAACCTAACCGTATGGCACATATATCTTTATTTTGGTAAAGTATTGTTTTAGGTAAAAGTAAATTGTTTTTTTTAGTTTTTTGAGCTAATTGAACAAGAGATATCATAGGTTTGAAATTTAACCAAATAGCTAAACCTCCAGTAGGCACATGCCAAGTAGCATGGTTTTTAAAGTAAACATTTAAACATTCGCATAAAAAATCGCGTCTTTGTTTATAAACAGTAATATTTTTTTTAATTAGTCTATGTATTTCTCCTTCCTCAATAAGCTCTGTAAGTATTTGCTTTTGTATTAAATCGCCTTGTTTATCTAGAATTTGCAAATAGTTTTTAGCTTCATTAATTATATTTTCTGGAGCAACAACAAATCCTATTTGAAAACTTGGAAAAAACGATTGACCCAAGCGGCCTAAATAAATAACAAAACCTTCGCTATCTGCACTTGCCATTGGTAGCATAGCAGAACCATTAAATTGAAAATCGTAGTCAAAATCGTCTTCAATTATTGCAAATTTATACACTTTTGCTAATTGCAATAATTTTAATCTTCGCTCTGCTGTTAGCTTTACAGTTGTAGGATATTGGCGATGAGCGCAAACATAAACGCAACGAATACTTTTTTTAGTAAAATTCTTTTCAATAAAATCTACATCAATACCATGTGCATCTACAGGAATGGTTTTTATATTGGCTCCTGCTTGCTGAAAAATCATATTAGATTTATAATGGCTTAAATTACCAACTAATACAATATCATTTTTTTCTATTAAAAGTTGAGATACAATGTATAAACTCATTTCTGTACTTCGTGTACTTACAATATTTTGTGGTTTTATATGAAAACCTCTTGTAGCATTTAAATAATTACAAAGTTGTTTGCTAAATGTGGTGTAAGATTGGTCTTGAGTTTGATTCCATTTCGAAATTAACGAAGCACGTTTCATAGAAGCACTGTACCATCTCGAAAATTGATGTGTGGGATGCAGTCTTAAATCTGGTTGTCCGTCGTTAATTACATATTTAGTTATTAAAAATTCTTCGGTTGAAGCTAAATTAAAAGATGACTGAAAAGAAAAACTTGCTGCTTCTGGGTGCGCATTTAACTTTTCAAAACCTTGTAATTTTCCTTTAATAGCGGCTGTTTTTTTTTCGGGTTTTAAAACAAAAGTTCCTTTGTTAGCGACTATGTCTACCCAACCTTGTGAGGCTAACTCATCGAAAACAGCAACTGCAGTATTTCTATTTATAGCAAATAGCTCGCTAAATTTTCTTGTTCCAGGTAACTTTACACCTTCGGCTAAGTAGCCACGTTGTATTGCATTAATAATCTGTTGTGCAATTTGAATATAAATTGCAGTACTTGTTGATTTATCAAAATGAATTAAAGATTTTAATATATTATTATCCGGACTACTCATTGTTTTAAAACTGGACTACTTTAGTGATCCGGAAAGTTACGAATTTTGCGGCGTTAAAAAACACCTATAAATTTTATTATGAAACGTATAATATTTTCAATTTTACTTGTTGCAATTTCCATAACAATACAAGCTCAAGAATTTAAGCAGCAACAATTAGACACTATTTTAATCTCTTCTACAAGAATAGATTTACCATTTTCTGAAAACTCAAGAACCATATCTGTAATTTCTCAAGAAGATATTAAAAAAAGTGCAACAACTAATGTTGCAGATTTATTACAACAAGTGGCAGGAGTAGATGTAAGGCGTCGTGGAACCTCTGGAATGCAAGCAGATTTATACATTCGTGGTGGTGGTTTTGACCAAACATTATTACTTATAGATGGAATAAAGGTTGAAGATGCTCAAACGGGACACCATACCATGAATATGGCTTTACCATTAGAAGTAATAGAACGTGTAGAAATTATAAAAGGTCCTGCAGCTAGAGTATTTGGACAAAATGCATTTACAGGAGCAATTAATATTGTAACTAAAAAAAATGCAGAAAAAATAGGTTCTGTAGGTTATCAATTAGGTTCTTACAATCAGCAAAATGTAGCTGCAACATTAGGGCAGAATTTTAAAAATACTTCTGTTATTGCACATGCATCTGTAAATTCATCAGATGGTTATAGATTTAATACAGATTATAATAACCAAAATTACTTTTTAAAAGCAGCGTTTAATACCAATAAAACACCAATAAATCTTATAGCTTCCTTTCAAGAAAGAAAATTTGGAGCAAATGGATTTTATGCAAGTCCTACAGCAAAAAACCAATACGAAGAAACTCAGGCAAGCTTGGTAGGAATAACAACCAATATTAAAAAAGGAAAACTTACTCTAAAACCAAAATTGTATTGGAAACGAAATCAAGATCTATATGTTTTTGTAAGAAAAAATCCAGAAGTTTATAGAAACTTCCATCAAACTAATAAGGTAGGAGCTTCAATAGACGCCTCTTATACCTCAAAAATTGGTGTTACTGGTTTTGGAGTAGATGTAGCAAAAGTATTTTTATCTAGTAATAATTTAGGAGAAAGAGATAGATACATGACTACAGCATTTTTAGAGCACAGATTTAAATTATTAAATAATAAATTGGATATTACTCCAGGTGTAGCTGTTAATTATTTTACAGATTTTAAATACCATGCATTTCCAGGAATAGATCTTGGTTATAAAATAAATAATAATTTTAAAATTTACGGAAACGTTGGTTATACATATAGAATACCTACTTATACAGATTTGTTTTATAACGATCCAACAACATTAGGAGATGAGAATTTAGAACCAGAAGAAGCTATTGCTCAAGAATTAGGTTTAAAATTTAAAAAAGGAAACTTTAATGCTTCTGTAGCAGCTTTTAATAGAGATTCTAAAAAATTAATTGACTTTGTAAAAGAAAATGAAACAGATTTGTGGCAAGCAACTAATATAAGAGATTTAAATACAAAAGGTATAGAGTTAAACGCATCTTATGGTTTAAATTTTGCAGGTTTTAATCAGTTTATTAAAACAGGTTATACTTTTTTAGAAGACGATTTAAAAGCTGTGCCAAGTAATTTCTCAAGGTACTCAATAAACTCTTTAAGGCACCAAATAACAGCTAATTTAGAGACACAATTTTTTAAAAATCTATCTCAAAATATTATTTATAAATATGCCGAAAGAACCTCTGGAGAGCATTATATAGTTTTAGATGCTAGTGTAAATTTAAAATTAAAAACAGTAGAGCTTTCTATGGTTGCAAACAATATTTTTAATGCAGAATATAGCGAGACTAATTTTGTGCCAATGCCAAAAGGAAACTTATTATTTGGCTTAAAATATAATTTTAAATAGTCCAATATTTACAGAGTCATAACGTTTTATTAACTTTATGCCTTTAAATTAATATTATTGGAACTAAATCTAAAACAAATACCTCGAGTAAAAACAATTACAAAAGAGGATTTTATTAAGCATTATTTTAAACCACAAAAACCTGTGGTTATTGAGCAGTTTATAACAGATTGGCCAGCTTATAAAAAATGGAATCTTGATTATATTAAAGAGATTGCAGGAGATAAAACTGTACCTCTTTATGACGATAGACCAGTGGATTATAAAGATGGTTTTAACGAGCCACACGCTAAAATGAAGATGAGTGAGTATGTTAATTTGTTAAAGCGAGAGCCAACAAAGTTTAGAATTTTTCTTTGGAATATTTTAAAAGAAGTACCACAACTTCAAAACGATTTTAAATATCCAGACTTTGGGCTACGTTTAATGAAGGGTTTGCCAATGCTGTTTTTTGGAGGAACAAACTCGCATACCTTTATGCATTATGACATTGACTTAGCTAATATATTTCATTTTCATTTTGAAGGTAAAAAACAAGTTATTTTATTCGACCAAAAGCAAAATAAGCATTTGTATAAAATACCACATTCTTTAATTGTTAGAGAAGATATCGATTTTTCCAATCCAGACTTTAAAAAATGGCCAGCTTTGCAAAAGGCAAAAGGTTGGGAGTGTGAGCTTAATCACGGAGAAGTATTATATATGCCAGAAGGTTATTGGCATTATATGCGTTATATTACGCCTGGTTTTTCAATGAGTTTGCGAGCAATAGCAAGACATCCAAAAAACTTAGGAAAAGCTATTTATAATATAATTGTAATGCGTAATTTTGACAACTTAATGCGACGTTTAAAAGGTCAAGATTGGATAGACTGGAAAAACGAACAAGCAATTAAAAACACTAAATAAATTAAATAATGAAAAAAGTATTTTTTGTATTAGCAATATTAAGTGTATCGCTAATAAATGCGCAAGCTTTTGAAGGAAAAGGTGATGAAAAATTTCAAATTGGAGGAAATTTTCAAGATTTAGCTTCAGGGCTAAATGTTAGTTACGATTATGGAATTGGAGAAAACATTTCTATAGGTGTTTCTTCAACCTATGCTCTAAATGTTAAAAACAACAACATCTTAAATGCAGATTTTGGAGATCGCTTCGATATTAAAGCACGTTTTAATGCTAATTTAGGAAACGTTATTAATATAGACGATAATTTTGATGTATATCCAGGTTTAAGTTTAAGTACAAAAAACTTTGGAGGCCATTTAGGAATGCGTTATTTCTTTACAAATGGATTTGGTTTATATTCAGAATTTAATACACCTTTAGCAAAATATAAAGAAAATAATTTTGGAGCAGATTATATACATAATCAATTTACAGCAAGTGTAGGAGCTGTGTTTAATTTGTAAAATAAAAGCAATCTTAAATAAAAAAGCCTTTCAACTTTATAAAGTTGAAAGGCTTTTTTATGTTCTAGTTAATAAGTTCATTTACTTTACTATACACTAAATGCGATTCCCAACCTCTATACAATAAATACGCGGTAAGTTTCTTTTTTTTCTTCAGTATATTGGTTTCCAATATGGTATTGGCTTTTTTTTCGGCTAAAGCATTAAAAACCTCGATATACTCATCGTCGGAAATTTCTCTAAGCGCAGCATTTATATTAATTTTGGAAATGTCCTTTTTCTTAAGTTCTTGAGTTATACGAAAGCGTCCCCATTTTTTAATGTTAAACTTTCCTCGAACAAAGATTTTGGCAAAACGTTCTTCATTTAAAAAGTTATGCTGTATAAGGTGTACTATTATTATATCTGCTGCTTCAGGTATAATATTTAAGTCTCTTAATTTTTGTTTAACTTCTTTATGACAACGTTCTTGATAAGCACAGTAATGTTCTAGCTTTTTTTTAGCTTCTTCTACTGTGTAAGATTTTTGTTTTTGATGCATGCACCAAAAATAAGCTATTAATTAATTAACCTAAAACTCCCTCAGTTATGAAAAAAAATACAATTCTTTTAATACTTCTATTTGTCTGTAGTATTGGAATTAGTCAGACTACTGTACTTTATTCCGAAAATTTTAATAATCAAATTCATAAAGGAGCTGTATTTAATAATACAACAAATACTACAGATATAGACCTTTCTGGAGTAGATTGGAGTATTGATGTTTCTGCAACTACTTTTCAAACTAACGATAGATTTCGTGTTCAAGGATCTAATGCCAATGGACGTTTTCAAGGTCGTGATTTAGATGGTTTTGCAAGTTGGTTTTCTCCTGTAATAGATATTAATGGCTTTACAAATGTTAGTTTATCATTAAATGCACGTGAATATAATAACAATGCAGATAATGATACTTTAGAAACCTTATATAGTATCGATGGTGGAGCTTGGATAACAGTAACCGAAATGAATGGGCTTTTATTTAACACGTTTAATATTGCAACAGTATCGCAAACAGGATTAACAGGTAGTACTTTGCAAATACAGGTTATAATGAATAATAACCGTAATACAGAACGTATGGAGTTTGACGATGTTCAAGTTATAGGTACAAATCCAGTTGTGCCAACAATAACTGCAAACCCAAGCGTTGTTACAGGTATGGGTTATGTAGAAGGAGAAGCTTCTGTTGTAGAAGATAGTTTTACTGTTCAAGGTTATAATTTAACAACAGATATTCTTATTGATGCCACATCCACCAATTTTGAAATTTCTACAACTTCTGGAACTGGTTTTGGTAATACAATTTCATTAACACCAAATGCTTCAAATGAAGTTGGTTTAACTACAATATACATAAGATTAGTAGCTGGCTTAACAGCTAACACATATAATGGATCTATTAGTGCGACTAGTTTAGGAGCTACAGATAGATTTGTTGATGCAGAAGGAGAGGTTACAACACCAATTGCAGATTGCTCTGAAATAATTATATCTGAATACTTTGAGCCAACTAGTGCTGCTGACGAAAAATACATAGAATTGTATAATCCTACGAATGTTGATATAGATTTATCAAATTATAGGATTGCTAATTATACAAATGGAAGTATAAGTCCAAATAATGTTGCTAATTTAACAGGTATTGTAAATGCTTATTCAACATACTTAATCTCAAGATCTGGCTCTACATTATGTGCAAGTGGTGTTGCAGATCGTTGTGTAACTAATGCCTCTATGAATTTTAGTGGTAATGATGTTATGGCTTTACAAACTATTAATGGAGAAAATATTGATGTTATTGGTTTAATAGGAGATAATTCTAATTTTGCACAAAATGTAAATTTAAAAAGAAACTCGGATGTTAAAATACCAACTGTAGTATATAATGCATCGCAATGGACATCTACATCAACAGCTACTAGCAATAACAACACTGCTACATTAGGTTGGCATAATAATGAATGTTTATGTACATCGAGCACAACTTGGGAAACAACAGGTTGGAATCCAATAACTCCAACTGCTTCAACTGCAGTTATAATTAATGCACCTTACAATACATTAACAGATGGAAATATTACAGCTTGCTCATTAACAGTTAATAATGGAATAATTTTAACTGTAGCAGATAATTCTTTTATTGATATTGAAAGTAATATTGTAGTAAATGGAAATGGAGTAATTAATGTGCAAAAAAATGGTTCTGTTGTACAAAATATTTCAAAAGCTAAAGCTGCTATTTTAGATCCTGCAAATGGAGTAATTACTGTAACAAAAGAAACTGCAATAGCAAATAATTGGTATGAATATACTTACTGGAGTTCTCCTGTAATTGGAGAACAAGTACAAGATGTGTTTTTTCAATCTCCTACCGATAGAAGATTTTGGTATAATGCTGCTAATTATGCAGACTTAACAATGGAAACAGCTAACGACGGTTCGGCTGTTCCTGGGCAAGATAATGTAGATGATAATGGAGACGACTGGCAACTTACAGCAGGAACAGATGTGCTTTTACCAGGTGTTGGTTATGCAACTACGCTTTCTCAACTAGCTACTTTTCCAAATAGTTATGCGCATATTTTTGAAGGCCCTTTTAATAATGGAACAATTAATGTCCCAGTTGTTAGAAATGATGCTTCGACGGCTGATATGAATTATAACTTTATTGGTAATCCATATCCTTCTGCAATATCTGTAAACGCTTTCTTTGCAGAAAATGTAACATCTTCTGGTATTTTAGATGGTGAAATATATTTGTGGTCACAAAACACTGCTCCAGCTTCAAACATTAATGGAAATTCTGATTTAAATTTTGATACTTCAGATTATGCAGTAATTAATGGAACAACCGGAATTGCTGGTGGAGATGGAGTTATACCAAGTTTATTTATTCCATCTGGGCAAGGCTTTTTTGTAAATTATTCAGATAGTTATGGAAGCACATCTGGAGATGTTATTTTTAATAACAGTATGCGAGTTACAGGAAATAACGATCAGTTTTTTAGAGCATCAAATAACCAAGATAATGCTGTTCAAAACACACTGTGGCTTAATTTAACATCAGATAATGGTGTAAGAAATCAAATTGCTATTGGTTATTTAGATACTGCTACTGCAGGTTATGATGGTTCTTTTTACGATTCATCAAAAATAACGCCGGTAGGTTTGCACGCTATTTTATATTCAATTATTCCTGGTAATGATAAAAAATTCTCTATTCAAGGTAAAGCTACTAACGATTTAAATATTAACGAGGAAATTCCTCTTGGTATAAATACTAATGTAGATGTGCCTACTATTTATACTATTTCAATTGCTCAAATGGAAGGCGATTTTTTAAATAATAATACCATTTATTTGGAAGATGCTTTAACAAATGGAATTCATGATTTATCTAGTAGCGATTATAGTTTTACATCTCAAGTTGGTGAATTTAACAATCGTTTTAAAATTGTATTTCAGGCAAATACATTATCAACCGAAGATTTTGATGCTAGTTCTCAAAACCTATCAATTGTTGAACTTCAAGATAACAACGTACAGTTTTCAATTAATTCTAAAGAGTTAACAATTAAAAATATTGAAATATTAGACCTTTTAGGTCGTAGTATTTATCAATTCCGCGGAAGCGAAAATAAAGAGGTTTATAATTTATCAAACCTAAACAGTTCGGTTTATATTGCTAAAATTGAATTGTCTAACGGAAAGTTAATTGTTAAAAAAGCAATTAAAAAATAAGTGTTAAAAACAAAAAAGCTCCTTAAAAAGGAGCTTTTTTTATAGTGTATATTTTAAAGCAACAATTAAATTTCTTCCTGCTGCCGAAATTCCTGATGAGTATGGTCTGTAGCGTTGGTCTGTAATATTCTCTAAACTTGCAGTAATTGAAGTTTCTTTATTAAGCTGATATTGGGTTCTAAAATTTAAAGTGTACCATGATGGAGAATATGGGTTTCCATTCTTATCTAATGCGTATAAATAATCTTTTTCTTGTTCTGAAGGAGCAATTTGATTAAAAGATAATTGGTCGTTATAATTTAAAAATATATCGGCTTTTAGTGTTTTATTTTGCCATACAAAATGTGTGTTTCCAAAACTTGGTGATACATGCCTAACAGGCACTTCTATACCATCGGTCTCCTCGGTTCCACCAATAATATTATATTGCGATGTTAGTTTTAATTTCTCACTAAAATTAATTTTTGCTCCAACCTCAAAACCATATATCCAAGATTTAGATGCGTTTTGTATGGATTGTACATTGCTTAATTCGCCGTCGTAAAATATTTCGTTTTCACCATTTAATTCACCATCTCTTCGAACTAAAGCATTATCTAAATAGGTGTAATAAGTTGCTGTATCTAAAATAAAAGTGTTATTAAAATTTAAAGCTAAACCTAATTCTCCACCATATGCATATTCCGGATTTAAATTATTGTTTGGTACAACAACCGAACCAGGTTCGGAGTCGAATACTTTACCAATATCATCTATATTTGGAGCTCTAAAAGCAGAAGAGAAATTAAGTTTCCATTGTAATAAATCGTTAGGATTCCAGCTTATACCTGCTGTGCCAGTTAAAGCGCTCGAGTTATTATTTGCTGTTGTAAAAGGTAAATTAAGGTAGGTGTTGTTTTCTGTAAAATCTGCTTTAGAGGTTACATTGTTATAACGCAATCCAGTTTGAAAAACCAAAGTTGTATTTGGCTTGTATTTTAAGCTTGTGTATACTGCTGCAGATTGCCAAGTGGATCCATTAGGATAGCGTGTAACAGTTGGTTCGCTTATGTTTGTTATAATATTTTCTTGAGAACCTACAGAATTTATAGTATTATGAACATATTCTATACCATAAAATAGTTCTGTTTTATTTGTTATTTTTTTTTCTAAGTCTAAATTAAATGAAATAGCATCTACAGCTTCTTCTCTAATATTTTTAAATTCTGACTGAAAATCGCGATCAATTCTACTTTCTTGGAAATTTTGGTAGGCTACTGTTGCTTTAATTTTATCGTAAAGATTAGCTTTACTACTTAATTTTGTAACATTTAAATTAGACATAAACCATTTTTGTGGCCCATAATACCATTCTGCAGAGCGTAAATTTTCACCTCTATAACGTATTAATCTATCGTATCTTGGAGTATTAGATGTTGCTGTATAAAATAGACCTAAATCGAAACTTAAATTATTTTTAGCTTCATATCGTGCTTTTTGCATGATATTAAACTGGTTGTAACCAGAAGTTTTTTGAATATTTGGATTGTTATTTTCTACAATTATGTCTTCATTATTATTAGTGATTACAAATTCTGGTCTAGTGTAATCTTCTGGACCATTATTGCCCATTCTTAAGTCTCCAAAATCGGTATAACTTGCATTGGTGATAAAAGCCCATTTTTTAAAACCATAATTAATATCTAAATGTGCTGTTTTTTCTTGATTTGCAGTAGCGTACCTTAATACGGCATTAGTTTTAATAAAAGTAGAATCTGTAAAAGATACTTTTGGTGTTTTTGTATAAAAACTCATAACGCCTCCAATAGCATCACTACCATAAATTACATTTCCTGCTCCTAAAGAAACTTCTGTAGATTGTATAGAAAAAGGATCTATAGAGATAACGTTTTGAATATTTCCGCCTCTAAAAATAGCATTGTTCATCCTTACGCCATCTACAGTTATTAATAATCTATTGGTAGAAAAACCTCTAATCATTGGGCTTCCGCCACCTAATTGGCTTTTTTGAATATAAACTTGACCTGTAGATTTTAAGAGATCTGCACTTGTTTGTGGGTTTTCAAAAGCAATTTCTGAAGCACTTACACTCGCTATTTTTTTAGGAACCTCTCTTTTATTTTCTTTAAATTTTGAAGCTGATATTACAATTTCGTCTAAACCTTGTGATTTGGAGATAAGTAGTACTTTATTATTTTCAATTAGTGCTTTTTTAATAATATATAGTTTAAATGAAATATGCTTAAAATAGATGTTTTCTTCTGTGTCGAATATATTTAGATTAGCTTTACCATAAAAATCTGTAACAACACTTTTAGACTTGTTTTTATTATATATGGCAGTACCAGCAATTGGCTCTTGCGTGCTATTATTTAAAACTAAAACATCTTGAGCTTTGGTGTGTAAACTTAGGCAGAGAAAAAACAGAGAAATTAAAGTGTATTTTTTATTTTTAATTAAATACTTCATTAAATATTTGTAGTGATTTTGGTTTTTTAAAGGTTCCCAAATGTAGTTCAAAATAAACTAAAATGAGACCTAAAAAAGATTGTCTTTGTTTGGCGTTAATTTTAACTAAATCTAAAGCATCAAATGTTGTGCCTAATAGCTTTTTAAGGAGTGTTAAATTTTCGTTTGATATGGAATACTTACTGTATTTTTTATCTTGAAATTCACCAGCTTCTAAATTAAAATAAGGTAATTCTATTTTAGAAGTGTCTGGATAAAACCCTAAATGTTTAGTTAAGTTTAATAGAAATAATAAATGAAAATTGGCATAACTATCTTGGGTATCTAACCATTGTAAAGTTGCTTCTAAGTAATTAAATAAAGTGTCATTTTGCTCTTCTTCTTGAAGTGAACTTGACAAAACTTCGGCTAAAAACATAACTATTGCACTTTTTAGTACACTGGTATGAAGACTAGAGTAGAGGTGATTAATTTTTACTTCTTTTATATATTGAAGTGATCTTGATGGTTTAAAATCTGTTACAATTTGAAGTTGTGTTAGTAATTGATAATAGGCAACTTTTGAACCTTTTTTAGATTTTAAAATACCTTTTAAGAGGTAACTAACTATTCCTTCTTTTTGTGTATAGCATTTAATAATTAAATCGTTGTCACGATATTTTAGTTTAGAAAGAACAATTGCATTTGTGGTTAGTAACATTATCTAACTACCATTAGTTTAAGAACTTTTGTTTCAAAAGAATCTAAATCTGCTATCATTACCATATAAACACCACTTGCTACAGTTTTACCAGACATGTTTTTACCATTCCAAAGTGCTGTTCCTCCGTCTATTTCTAAATTATACCCACTAAACTTAGTATTTGTTCTTGATTCTGCTTCGGTAACAAGGTTTCCTTCAATATCTAATATTTTTATATTAACGTTTTCGGTAATGCCTTTTATTTTAATTTTTTCGTCGTTAATATTAAAGTTTGGTCTTACAGGATTTGGGTATACATAAGCTTCTTGGAGTGTAATATCTGGTGCCGAGGTTTCACTATTAAAAGATACTAATCCTTTACTTGTGGCTATGTAAACAATTCCATTTGTCTCGTCTAAACTTATATCTATAACTTGATTTGTTGGTAAAGGAGAATTGTCCTTTGTAAAATGGTATATGGTTTCTTGACCATCTGAAGACAAGTAATAAACACCAGTATCTAATGTTCCTATCCATTTGTTATTTGCACCATCTACTTCTATATCTTTTACATATTGCTGAAATAATAGTTCGCTAGCTACGCCATCATCTAAAATAATAATTTCTGAAGGCTCGAAATTTGGATCGCTAAAAAAGGCTTCTGTATTATAAATAACTCTTAAACCTTTGTCAGTACCAAGCCATACTTGGTTTTGTTTATCAACTTTTAAAGTTTTAACTGAAGGTGAAGGTAGGTTTTCTTCTTCAGATTCTATGTTTTTTAATTCTCCGGTGTTTGGTTTGTATCCAAAAATTCCTTTTCTGTGGCCACCAATCCAAAGTACTTCATTTTGATCTATATCTATACTACTATATCCTATTTCTGTGTTTCTATCAATTATAATTTCGCTAAAATCATAAGTTTTCCATTCTCCAGTAGTAATATTATAAGATTTAAGTGGGTCTAATAGCTTGGCATTTGTACACCATAAAATACCGTTTTTATCTATTTTAGAACCTTCGTTTCTTATATCTGAAACGTTTGGATTAGTTGACGAAGACTCGAATGTACTATTTGTTGCATTAAAAATATTAGTAGGAACATCGTTATTAACCTCTAATAAGCCATCGTAAAAAGAGCAAATAAATACTTGCGAAGGCTTTAGAGGATTTACATTTATTTTTGTTAGATTTCTTGCTCCTAATAAACTATCGTAAGGAATGTTTTTCCAATTTTCTCCAATTAAATGGCTGTAACCTCTTTCTCTTAAAGGAAACGCGTTATAAGAAACAGTATAATCTCCATATGTTGCCCATAAATTATTATCTGTTGCCTGTATTGAAAAGGCATTATTTGAAAGAGGACAATCTGGATGAATTTCGTCTATTTGTTCTAAATCTGAAAGATTAATTTTTAGAATACCAAAACCAGTTTTATTAGTTACAAAAACACCTTGTGTGCCTATAAAAACATCATTTTCTTCATTAATTATTGCAGAGGTAAAATTTGTTGGATAATCTTCTAATGTATTTATAACAGAGTTTTCGGTAAATGGCTCTGTATTATATACATATACAGCATTTAACAATGTTACTATAAGCTGATTGTTGTTTTTACTTAAGTGATTTATCTGGCCGGTATAATCTACTCTTTGAACAAAAGAATTCCCAACAAGTTCATATAAAATTGTGTTATCTCTAGCAATAAAAAGTTTATCTCCTACAAATTCAATTTCTAACCAGTTAGCATTATCTAATTGTTGCCATTGCTGGAAATCTATTAAATTAGAGTTGTTTACATCTGCTTTAAAAAGACCATTTTCTGTAGCAACAAAAATTTCTTCTTGAAAAACAGCAATATCGTTAACAGTTAATTGAGAGCCGTTAGGTCCTATAAAAAAAGTATCGCCAAACTCTAAAGCGTTAATATCGTAAACTGAAATACCATAGTCTGTAGATATATATGCTAAGCCATTATATACTGTAAAATTATTAATCCTTTTGTCTATTGGTGGTATTGTGGGTTTGTTTAAAATATCTACAACAGTTCTTATGTCTTGGCTAGATTCTAGATAAACCTGCATTAATCCGTTTTCAAAACCAATTAGTAGTAATCCATTTTCTTCAACATATTGAATACTTGAAATTGTTTCTCCCGAGAGTCCATTAATTGTGGTAAGTTCTTTTATTTCGTTTGTTTGGGTGTCGAAAATAAAAACAGCATTTTCTGCGGCACCAAAAACTTTAGAATTACCTTGAGAAATATCGTTTATATCTAAATAAGAAAAATAGCCTTTCCAATCTCTTGAGTAATCTTGAGAGTATATTGTTAAAGGGAAAAATAATATTAGAAGTATATTTTTTATTTTCATAGCATATAATTACGTTTAGATAACGTATAATATTGCAAAAATATATACAAAAACTAAAAAAGCTTCCATTTAGGAAGCTTTTTTAAATAAATTATCTCTTTGTTACACAACACCTTGTGCTAACATAGCGTCTGCTACTTTAACAAAGCCAGCAATATTTGCTCCTTTTACGTAATCGATACTGCCATCTTTTTGTGTTCCGTATTTTACGCAAGATTCATGAATGTCATTCATAATCTGTTTAAGTTTAGTATCAACCTCTTCTCTTGTCCAGTTGTATCTTAAAGAGTTTTGGCTCATTTCTAATCCAGATGTTGCTACACCTCCAGCATTAGAAGCTTTTCCAGGAGAGAATAAAACTTTTGCTTTTTGTAAAACCTCTATGGCTTCTGGTGTTGTTGGCATGTTTGCACCTTCTGCAACTGCCATAACATTGTTTTTAACTAAAACTTCTGCTTCTTCTTTGTTTAATTCGTTTTGTGTTGCACATGGCATAGCTACATCACAATTAACACTCCATGGTCTTTCTCCTTTAAAGAATTTAGCCGAAGTATATTTATCTACATATTCACTAATTCTTCCACGGTTAACATTTTTAATTTCCATAACAAATGCTAATTTTTCAGCATCTATACCATCTTCATCATAAATGTATCCAGAAGAGTCTGATAATGTAACTACTTTTCCTCCAAGTTGAGTTACTTTTTCACATGCAAATTGAGCTACATTTCCAGAACCAGATATAACCACAGTTTTACCTTCTAAAGAGTCGTTTTTTGTTGCTAACATATTTTTTGCAAAATATACACAACCATAACCTGTTGCTTCTGGTCTTATTAAAGAACCACCATAGCTAATTCCTTTTCCAGTTAAGACTCCTGTAAATTCGTTAGCAAGTCTCTTGTATTGACCAAACATATAACCAATTTCACGTCCACCAACACCTATATCTCCTGCAGGAACATCTGTATTAGCACCAATGTGTCTATAAAGTTCTGTCATAAAAGATTGGCAAAAACGCATAACTTCGTTATCGCTTTTTCCTTTTGGATTAAAGTCACTTCCTCCTTTACCACCACCCATAGGTAATGTTGTTAAAGAGTTTTTAAATACTTGTTCGAAACCTAAAAATTTTAAAATACTTAAGTTTACAGATGGATGAAAACGTAAACCTCCTTTATATGGTCCTATAGCAGAATTAAATTCTACTCTAAATGCTCTATTTACTTGTGTATTTCCTTTATCATCTATCCAAGGTACTCTAAAAATTATTGTGCGTTCTGGCTCGACCATACGTTCTAATAACATTTTATTTTGGTACTGAGGATTTTCTTCAATAAATGGAATTACAGTTTCTGCAACTTCATGAACAGCTTGTAAAAACTCTGGTTCATGACTATTTTTTTCCTTTACTAAATCTAAAAATGCTTGAATTTTATCTTCCATTTAACAGACGATTTTATGTTTTTAATAATTGAATTACTTGTTTTGTGGAGCAAAGATACATTATCTTTAAAAAAAACGCTTCTTTTTTTTCTATTTCGCAATCATTATTTTTTATTTTAATATCAATAAAAAAATATTATGTTGCGTTTTGCCTATATATTTTGTTTGTTTATCGGCTTTTTATATATATTTGTCTGTTTAATGCCTCTAAATTATAGAAATAACCATGCTTAATTTAAAAATTCTAACCAAGTTTGTAATTATACTGCTTACTATTCAAGTCTCTTTTGCGCAATTAGGTTTTTCTCACGAAATAGGAATAATTACTGGACCTGTTGCTTTTAAATCTGATTATGGTTTAAGAAATGAATTTGAAACAAATGCAGGAAATAGTGGATTTGGCATTGGTTTAGTACACTATATTAATTTTGCTTATCAAGCAGATTGTAATTGTTATACTACCGACAATTATTTTAACGATCACTTTAAATTAAGAACAGAAATATCTTATAATACAACAAAACTTGAGCATTTTGGAGAATATGTGGAGCCAGATAGAACAGGAAGAGGTGCTCAACAATTAAGAGGTCAAAAAGGAGAGGCTAATAATTTTGACATAGGAATGCAAATTGAATATTTTCCACTAAGTATTCGTTCTTTTCAAGCTTTTGCTTATAAATTTGCACCATTTGTAAGTTTAGGTGCGCATTATGTTTCTTATAATCCAGAAGTGAGTTCTACTTTTACTGGTCCAGGAAATACTTATTACGATCCGTGGTATGTAACTCCAGATTCTACACCTATAGATGTTAGTGGAGGCAGTACTTGGTCTGTTGTATCTAGTATTGGTGCACGTTATAAATTAAGTACATCTGCCGATTTAATGATTGATTTAAGAGGTCAGTATTATTTTAACGACTATATAGATGGTTTAAATCATGAATTAAAATATAATAAATATAACGATTGGATGGTTTGGCTAAATTTTGGATACATTTATTATTTAGATTAAACTTTTAATATAAAACAAAAATGCTCAAGTTTATACTTGAGCATTTTTGTTTTATAAAAGTCTTTAACTTATCCTAAGGCTTGTTTTAAATCGTTTATTAAATCTTCTTCATCTTCAATACCAACACTTAGTCTAATTAAAGAATCTACTACACCTGTTTTTTCTCGCTCTTCTTTTGGGATGCTTGCATGTGTCATACTAGCAGGATGCCCAGCTAAAGATTCTACACCACCAAGTGATTCTGCTAAAGTGAAAATTTTTAAATTTTCTACAAGTTTTATAGCTTCTTCGTAATTATTTCCTTTAGTAGTAAAAGACAACATGCCTCCAAAATCTTTCATTTGAGATTTTGCTATATCATGATTTGGATGGTTTTTAAAACCTGGCCAATATACGTTTTCTACTTTTGGATGCGTTGCAAGATATTTGGCAATTGCTTTGCCATTTTCACAATGACGTTGCATTCTAACATGTAAAGTTTTTATGCCGCGTAGTGCTAAAAAAGAATCTTGTGGGCCGCAAATGGCACCACTCGCGTTCTGTATAAAATAAAGCTTATCTGCAAGTTCTTTGTCATTTACAACTAAAGCTCCCATTACTAAATCACTATGTCCACCAATATACTTAGTTGCAGAGTGCATAATAATATCTGCGCCTAAATCTAGAGGTTGTTGTAAATAAGGCGTGGCAAATGTGTTGTCTACTGCAAGCAATATATTGTGTTTTTTTGCAATACTTGCTGTTGCTTTTATATCTATTATATTTAGCATTGGGTTTGTAGGTGTTTCTACCCAAATAAGTTTTGTATTATTATTTATATAATTTTCGATATTAGAGGCATTACTCATGCCTACAAAGTGAAATTTAATACCAAAGTCTTCAAAAATAGATGTGAATAATCTATAGGTTCCGCCATACAAATCGTTAGTAGAAATTACCTCGTCACCAGGTTTTAAAAGCTTTAAAACAGCATCAATAGCAGCTAGTCCAGAACCAAACGCTAAACCAAACGTTCCATTTTCTATACTAGCAAAGGCATTTTCTAAAGCATGTCTAGTAGGATTGTGGGTTCTAGAATATTCGTAACCTTTATTTCCTCCAGGAGTAGTTTGAGCATATGTTGAGGTTTGGTAAATAGGAGGCATTACAGCTCCATAAGCTACATCAGGATGTTGTTTACCATGAATGGTTTTTGTATTGAATTTCATATGCTTATTTTTATTAATATTTTAAAGCTAAAAACAATTTTTAGTTTTTTTTGATTACAACAAAAATAGCCTTTAATTCGTTGTATGTAAATTGTAATAAAACCTTTAGTTAATGTTTAACAGTTATTATTTAAAATTAATAAAATTTTTTAGCGTCATTATTATTATAACTTTTGTTTTTTCTTGTAAAGAAGATACGGTAGTTGTTTTTGATGAGATTTCAATTATAGATGAAGATGAAGTAATTATTGAGATAAATATTCCTGTAGCTAAAGGACAAACAGAAGCAGCAAAACAAATTAACACAACACTTAATTATTTTGTAAACAATGCATTAAATATTGATTCGGTTTCTGAAACAAAAGAGAGCACAGAAGAGAGTATTATTAATTTTAAAAAATCTTATAAAGACTTTAAAACTCAAATAGGTAAAACGTTATATACAAATTTACCAACTTGGGAGGTTTTAATTGATGGAGAAGTTATTTATACAAATGAAACGTTAGCTTCTATTGCAATGAATTCTAGTATTAATACTGGTGGTGCTCATGGTAACTTAATTTTTAGGTTTTTTAATTTTGATGTTAAAACAGGTTTAAAATTAGAAACAAAAGACTTAATAAACGATATTCCGTCTTTTACAGCTATAGCTCAAAAATATTATAATAAAGAACTATTGTCTGCAAATAACAATCGTATAGAAGCTTTTAAAAACGATACATTTAAATTACCTGAAAACCTTGGGTTTAGCGAGGATGGTGTAATAGTATTTTATGATACTTACAACTCTGCGGTAAATAATGTCATAGAATTTACCATCCCATATACAGTAGTAAACGATTACTTAAACTTTTAAAGCACGTAACAATGCTAAAATATAACCAGCATGCATTCCTTCATGTATTAAAGCAAATTGTATTGCCTGGTTTACGTTTGTAAGCGTATTTCCTGTGGTAGATAAAGTATATTCATTAAATGTTTTAAATACTTTCGAACCAAAGTCTGCCTCTGTATGTTCTATTGTTGAAAACGCCAAAGCTTTTAATTCGTCTACTTCTTCTTGAGTAGCTTTTCCGTCTGGTTTTGTTCCTTTTTTGTATTTAGCAATAAGTGCATCGCTAACATTTGGTTTTAATCCAGAAAGTTTATAAACTAATATTTGTTCTGTAACTATACTGTGCCCAATATTCCAGATAATGTTATTGTTAAATCCATTAGGAATAGCATTAAGCTGAGCTAAAGACAATTCTTCTAAATACGCTTTAAAAAAGCCTCTTGTTTTTGCAAAAACATCAAATGTAAAATCCATAATTCAAATTTTTTATAAATATAGTAGAATCTCATTTAAATGAATTTAATTTGTAGTGTTAAAACTATTATGATGATTGATAAAGTATATTATTTGAAATCTTGTAGTACGTGTATTCGTATTTTAAAAGAGTTAAATCTGCCAGAAAATGTAGAGCTTCAAAATATTAAAACTGAAGCTATAACCGAAGAGCAAATTAGACAAATGAAAGATCTTGCAGGTAGTTATGAAGCTCTTTTTAGTAAAAGAGCAACACTTTACAAACAACGCGATTTAAAAAATAAAAATTTAACAGAAACCGATTATAAAAACTTAATATTAGAGCATTATACTTTTTTAAGCCGACCAGTTTTTATTTTAAACAATAAAATATTTATAGGTAACTCTAAGGCTAATGTTGAGGCTGTTAAAAATGAATTGAATGAAAACTAGATATTGGGCATTAATAGCTGCCTTTATAGTGCAATTGCTTTACGGTTTAAATTTTACATTTGCTAAAGATGTTATGTCTGGTGGTTTTATGAAACCGTTTGGTTTTATATTAGTTAGAGTTGCAGGAGCAACTTTATTATTTTGGATATTTAGTTTTTTAGGACCTAAAGAAAAAATAGATAAAAAAGATTATTTAATTATATTTTATGCTGCTATTTTTGGAGTAGCTTTAAATATGCTAACCTTTTTTAAAGGTTTAGAGTTTACAACACCAATTCATGCTTCTGTAATTATGATTACTACACCTATAATTGTGTTAGTACTATCATCCATTTTTTTAAAAGAGCGTATTACAAATTATAAGGTTTTAGGTGTAATTTTAGGTTTTGCTGGAGCTTTGGTACTAAGTCTATACGGTAAATCTAATTTAGAAGGAGATAATGTTTTACTTGGCAATTTGTTTGTGCTAATAAACGCTGTGTCTTACAGTATATACATTATAATTATTAAAAAACTAACTAATAAATACCATCCATTTACTTTTATAAGATGGTTGTTTTTGTTTGGGTTAATTTTAGTTATTCCATTTGGTTATAAAGAATTAATATCTGCTCAGCTTTCTACATTTACACCATATATTTTCTTTTCTATAGGATTTGTGGTTATAGGTGCCACTTTTGGAACATATTTACTAAATCCACTTGCATTAAAATATTTAAGAGCATCTACAGTAACAACCTTTATATATTTGCAGCCAGTAATAGCTGGAATTTTTGCAATAATTATGGGTAGCGATAGTGTTACATCTGTAAAACTAATAGCTTCAGCTTTAATATTTTCAGGAGTATATTTAGTAACTAAAAAACCTAAAGTTAAACTAGAGGTTTAAATTTTTAGGTGTACGACCATTAGCACGAGTATCTTCTTTAGTAAGTATTTTAAAGTCTTCAGATTTTGGAAAAGAATCTGCTAAGTCCATAAGTTGCTGTGGTAAATTAGTCATTTTCCTTGCTTTTAAATCTATCCAGGCACCAAGCATTTCGCAAAATGCTATATTTTCACCTTTATGGTTGTAAAAGTTATGGTCGAATTTAAAAAAAGTTCCATCTTCACTTAGTCCAGAAACCTCTAAAGATACCGTTATTGGTTGTCCCATAAAAGCCTCTTTAAAATAGTGCATATGCTCATAAAAAACAACAGGTCCAATATTGTGCATAGCTAATTCTTTCATGGTGAAACCATGTTCTATTAAAAATGCCATTCTGGTATGGCTCATAAAATTAGTGTAGGCAGAATTGGCTAAATGTCTGTTGGCGTCAACGTCACTCCAACGTATTTCGAACTGTTTTTTGTACATATTTTGGTTTTTAATAAGCAAAGTTACAGTTTTTTAAGGATTCTGTTTTGCTTATCTTTGCTCAACTTTACAAATTATTTTATGATACATTCAATGACAGGTTATGGTAAATCTGTTTTACAATTACCAACAAAAAAAATAACAATTGAGCTAAAATCGCTTAATAGCAAGAACTTAGACTTGAATGCTAGAATGCCTTCAATTTATAGAGAAAAAGAATTACACTTACGTAAATTAATGGCAAAAGAGTTAACTCGAGGAAAAATAGATTTCTCGATTTACGTAGAAGCAACTGCAGAAGATACTTCAACAAAAATTAATACTCCAGTTGTTAAACAATATATACAACAACTTAAAAATGTTGTAGATGGTAATGAATTAGATTTGTTAAAAATGGCTGTTCGTTTTCCAGATGCTTTAAATACAGAGCGCGAAGAGATAGATAATAACGAGTGGGAACAAATAGAAAGTGAAATTAAAGTAGCTATTGCAGCTATTAACGAGTATCGTTTAAATGAAGGTAAAGTTTTAGAAGCAGATTTTAAAGACCGTGTTGCTATTATAGCAAATTTGCTAGAGCAAGTAATTACTATGGATCCTGAGCGTGTAGAAGGCGTACGTGAACGTTTAAAGAAAGGTGTAGAAGAGTTAAAGGAGAAATACGATGAAAACCGTTTTGAGCAGGAATTAGTATATTATATTGAAAAATTTGATATCACCGAAGAAAAAGTGCGTTTAAAAAACCATTTAGAATATTTTATAGAAACCTTAAATTCTAAAGATTCTAACGGAAAAAAATTAGGATTTATAGGTCAAGAAATGGGTAGAGAAATCAATACTATTGGATCTAAAAGTAATTATGCGCCAATGCAGCAATTGGTTGTACAAATGAAAGACGAGCTAGAGAAAATTAAGGAACAACTACTTAACGTTTTATAAAAATGAAGCAAGGAAAATTAATAGTATTCTCTGCACCATCAGGCTCTGGAAAAACAACTATTGTTAGGCATTTATTAAAAAAAGAAGCACTTAATTTAGCATTTTCTATTTCAGCAACCTCTCGTGAAAAACGTGGTGCCGAAGTGCATGCTGAAGATTACTACTTTTTATCTGCAAGCGAATTTAAACAACACATAAAAAACGACGATTTTCTTGAATGGGAAGAAGTTTATAGAGATAATTTTTACGGTACTTTAAAAACAGAAGTAGAACGTTTATGGGCTTTGGGTAAAAATGTAATTTTCGATATAGATGTCTCTGGAGGACTACGTATAAAGCGTAAATTCCCAGAGCAAACCTTAGCCGTTTTTGTAAAACCACCAAGTATAGACGAGCTTAAAATTAGGCTTAAAAAAAGAAAAACAGAAAGTGACGATAAAATAAATATGCGTGTAGCAAAAGCAAGTGCAGAATTAGCAACAGCACCGCTTTTTGATGTAATTATTGAAAACGATAATTTAGATAAAGCATTACAGCAAGCAGAAAATATTGTGGGACATTTTTTAATAACCGAAACAAAAGTTTAAAAATGAAAATTGGCCTATATTTTGGTTCATTTAACCCAATTCATATTGGGCATTTAATTATCGCAAACCAATTAGTGGAGAATAGTGATTTAGACCAAATTTGGTTTGTAGTAACACCACACAATCCTTTTAAAAAGAAAAGTACTTTACTGGATAATCACCAGCGTTTAGAAATGGTGTATCTCGCCACTAAAGATTACGATAAATTAAAAGAGAGTAATATAGAATTTAATTTACCACAACCAAACTATACTATAAATACACTTACCTATTTACAGGAAAAGTACCCAATACATGATTTTGCTTTAATTATGGGAGAAGATAATTTAAAGAGTTTCCATAAATGGAAAAATTATGAAGTTATCTTAGAAAACCATAACATTTACGTGTATCCTAGAATTTCAGAAGGTATTGTAGAAACTCAATTTACAAATCACGAAAAAATACATAGAGTTAAGGCTCCAATTATGGAAATTTCTTCAACCATGATTAGAAATGCTATAAAAAATGGTAAAAATGTAAAGCCATTATTACCTAAAAAAGTTTGGGAATATGTAGATGAAATGAATTTTTATAAATAAATTGCTATCCCTATACTTAACCAATATAGAAATCTAATTATTTACGCTATAAATCAATTATTTTAAGTTAGAATCTAAAGTTTTACAAATTTAAAACAGGATATTAATTTTTAAATAATTAAAATGAAAAGTAAAAAAGCAAAAACTTATGTAGTTGGCATTGGAGCCTCTGCAGGAGGTTTAGATGCTATACAAACTTTGTTTGACCATATTCCTAACGATACAGGAATGGCATTTATTATTATTCAACATCTTTCTCCTGATTTTAAAAGTTTAATGCCAGAGCTTCTTAGTAAGCATACAAAAATGCAAATTTTTACTGCAGAAGATAAGCAAACAATAAAGCCTAATTGTATTTACTTAAACCAAAGAAGTAAAAATTTACATGTAAAAGGCTCAGAATTATATTTACTTGATAAAGGACCTAAACATAATCTTAATTTACCAATAGATATCTTTTTTCACACGTTAGGCGAAGAGTATAAAGAGAAATCTATAGGCGTTATTTTATCTGGAACAGGACCCGATGGTTCTAGAGGAATAAAAACCATAAAAGAAGGAGGAGGAACTATAATTGTTCAAGATCCACTATCGGCACAATTTGATGGTATGCCAAATTCTGCAATATCAACCAATACGGCAGATTACATATTAGAACCAAGTAAAATAGCAGAAATTTTGCATAAAAATCCTGTAAGTGGACCTTTACTTTTAAACGACTTTGATAAAAACCCATCCAATGAAAGCTTGATTAACGATATACTAACAGTAGTTTACAAACACTCTGGTATCGACTTTAGGGAGTATAAAAAAAACACACTTTTAAGGCGTATAGAAAAACGTATGAATGTTACCAACATACAGCATTTATACGATTATGCAACCTTTGTATCAAGCAACCTTGAAGAAAAACAAACATTACAAGAAGATTTTTTAATAGGAGTAACACGTTTTTTTCGTGACACCGAAGCTTTTAAAAGTTTAAAAGAAAAGGTTATTCCGCAAATATGCCAAAATAAAAAAAGTTCTGAGGTTATACGTGTTTGGATAGCAGGTTGTTCTACTGGAGAAGAGGTGTATTCGCTAGCAATATTAATAGATAATTATATAAAAACACATCAATTAAACCTTGATTTTAAAATATTTGCAACAGATATAGATCCAAGTGCATTAGCTATTGCAGGAGCAGGAGCTTATCATATTAATATAATTAACGAAATTGAAAAGGTTTATTTAGATCAGTATTTTGTTAAAATAGGAGACCAAATTCAAATAATAAAACGTATTAGGGAGAAGATTGTTTTCTCTTATCACAACTTAATAAAAGATCCGCCATTTATAAAAATGGATCTAATTTCATGCAGAAATTTACTTATTTATTTTGATAATAAAATTCAAAAAAAGGTAATGTATAATTTTCATTTTGCATTAAACCAATACTCTTACTTGTTTTTAGGTAATAGTGAGTCTTTAGGAGAGGTATCTAAGAATTTTAAAACATTAGATGTTAAGTGGAAAATTTTCCAAAATATATCATCTTCTAAACAAACTCCAATAGCTAACTCTAGTATGGAAAGAGTGGCAACATTAGCTTATAATTATCCTAAAGAAATAAAACATGTTCCGCAATATAAAATTAAAGAAACACCAGAATTATTATTTCATAAATATTTAAACTTAAAATTTAGTCCAGCCTCTATTTTTATAGATAAAGATTTTAATATTTTATTTATTAATGGAGATGCAGGTAAAAGACTCTCTCATAACTCTGGAATTTTTCAAACTAACTTGTTAAAAATGGTTAGTGCAGATATTGCTGTTGTAATTAGAAGCGGTATTAGAAGGCTTGAAGCAAATAAGCAAGATGTAGTAATTAAAGGAATATTAAATAAAACAGAAGGACAAAACTTTTTGTTCGACTTAAATTTTCATAAACCAAAAGATTTCGAAAATTTAAGTGATTGCTACTTAATTGAATTTAGTAATGATAAAGTAATACAATACGATACGCCATTAGTTGTAGATAATATAGATGTAGATGAAGCTTCAAATCAAAGATTAGAAGATTTAGAAAACGACTTAAAAATTGCTAAAACAGAATTACAAAATGTAATTGAAGAGCTAGAAACAAGTAACGAGGAGTTGCAATCTTCTAATGAAGAATTAATGGCTTCTAATGAAGAATTACAAAGTACAAACGAAGAATTACAATCTGTAAACGAAGAGCTTTATACTGTAAACACAGAAATGCAGGAAAAAAATAAAGAGCTTACCAACCTAAATAATGATATAACAAACCTATTAGACAATACAGATATTGCTACATTATTTTTAGATACAGATTTAAGAATTAGAAAATTTACACCTGCACTTAAAGAAGTTTTTAATTTAAATGAAATAGATCTTGGTAGGCCGCTATCAATATTTACATCTAATTTTGATGAGGATGTAAGAAAGATGATACTTAAAGATTCTAAAACAGTTTTAGAAAAATTAGTAGTAGTAGAAAAACAAGTAAAGGATAAAGACAATAATTTTTATTTAAAACGAATAAGTCCATTTATAACAGCAGATAAAGTTATAAATGGAGTAGTAATTACTTTAAATAATATTAATAAACTCAAGGAGATAGAAAATGAACTTGAAATAACCGATTTAAAATATAAAAAGTTATTTGAAAGTTTAAACGAAGCCTTTATTCATGCTAGAATTATTGTAGATAAATCTAATAATCCAATCGATTGGGAATTTATAGATGTAAACCCAACTTATGAAAAGTTATTTAATTTAAAAGCAGAGGATATTATTGGTAAAAAAGTATCAGAAATTTCACCTGGCTTATTAGAGAAACCTAATAAATTGCTTCAAAAATTTGGAGAAACAGCTTTAACAGGAAAAGATTTTACAATAGAAAGCCATATAGAATCTTTAAAACAACACTTTTTAATAAATAGTTTTTCTCCTAAAAAGGGAGAATTTGCAGGTATAATTACAGATTTTACAGAGCTTAAAAATAAAGAAAGGGCGCTAAAACGAAACCAAGCAGAGCTTAATAGAATTCAAGCTTTAACACTAGTTGGTGGTTGGTATTTAAATTTAAAAACCGACAAAGTATATTGGACTGAGCAACTTTATTTAATGTATGGGTTAGACCCAAAATCATCACCTCCAGATTATTCTAAGCAAAAGAAATTGTTTACAAAAGAAAGCTGGCTAAAGTTAAATAAAGCTGTAGAAAGAACAAGAACATTGGGAATCCCTTATGTAATAGAATTAAACCTTATAAAAACTAACGGAGAAAAAGGTTGGTTGCGTGCACAAGGAGAAGCAGTAAAAAATGCAGATGGAGAAATTATAGGTTTAAGAGGTGCAGCACAGGATATTACTAAGCAAAAACTAATTGAAGAAGAAATAATTAGAGCTAAAAAAGCTGCAGAGTCTGCAAACCTTCATAAAAACTATTTCTTAGCAAATATGAGCCATGAAATTAGAACACCTATGAATGGTGTTTTAGGCTTCTCAGAATTACTAAAAAACGATAGCCTATCTAAAACCGATAGATTAAAATATCTTGATATAATAGATAGCAACTCGAAACAATTATTAAATTTAATAGACGATATAATAGACGTTGCAAAAATAGAAGCCAATGAGTTAAAAATAACTTCAAAAGTGTGTAATGTACCTAAGCTTATAAAAAACTTAGATATTACTTACAAGCAATTAAAAACAATAAAGCTTAAAAAAGATATTGTGTTTAAAACACATATTCCTAAAAAATACAATAATCTTGAAATTATAACCGATAGTCAAAGGTTAGAACAAGTGCTTTCAAACTTATTAAACAATGCTTTAAAGTTTTCAGAAAAAGGAGAAATATCATTTGGTTTTACTGTAGAAAATAATTTTTTAAAATTCTTTGTAAAAGATCAAGGAATGGGAATTAAAAAAAGTAAACAAATTGAAATTTTCGAGCGTTTTAAACAACTTAATTACGAGAGTAATGCAAAATATGGAGGAACTGGTTTAGGATTGTCTATTTGTAAAGGTATTGTAACGCTTTTAGGCGGAGAAATATTTGTAAAATCTGAAGAAGGTAAAGGTACATTATTCGAGTTTACAATTCCTTTAAAGGAATTAAACCATAATACTGCAAACGAAAAAATAGTAACAACTATAAATAAAGCATTTTTAAAAAATAAAACAATATTAATTGCAGAAGACGATTCTTTAATTCGTTTATTATTTAAAATAGTCCTTGGAGATAGTGGAGCAACCATTCTTTTTGCTAAAACAGGAAAGGAAGCCATTAAAACGTACAAAAAAACTAAAGATATAGATGTTGTTTTATTAGATATTAGAATGCCAGAAATGAGTGGAATTGAAGTTTTAGAGAGAATATTAAAAATTAATCCTGAGGCTAAAATTATTATGCAAACAGCTTATACCATGCCAGACGAAAAAGAAAGATGTTATAAAATGGGATGCGTAGATTTCTTGTCTAAACCAATTATTAAAGACGAGTTATTTGCTACTTTAAATAAATGGTTAGGTTAAAAAGTCGCACAAATTGAAAGTTAATTCTCACAAAACGAAAAAATTACGGTTTTTACCGTAAAGCAAAACTAAGAAATACTCATTTTTTCGATGAAATGCACAAAATGTAAAAAAATAGTTTTGTAAGCATTGTTTCTTTGTTCTAATTTTGATTTAGAATTTGACAGCAATCTACTATTTATCCCTTTATTTTATAGATTAGTTCAAATAAAAAAAGTATACTTTAATGATTATAATTTTTGAAATCATTAAAAGTTTCCCATAGCAAATAATTTTTAGGTATTATTTGTTATAATTGATTAATAGCGAAAAAAACCAACTCATCTGAGTTGGTTTTTTTAATTAAAAAAAACCAGAACAAAAGTCCTGGTTTAATATCTACTTAAATAGTTTAATTATAACAATTTAAATTATAATACTCTATTGTTTTTCTGCTTTAGAGAAGTGTTCAACGGTGTTCATGTTTTTTACACTGTAAGTGTCCGAAACACCAGTAACTGTGTTTTTTAAACTTTCGTGTGTTACTTTAGCTTCGTCATATTCTACCATAGCTAATTCACGTTCAAAATCTACAGTTGCAGATTTAACACCTTCCATTTTTGCCATTTTTTTCTCTATAGTTTTTGCACATCCCATAGCACAAGTCATTCCTTCAATTTTAAATTCGGCTTTTGCGTATGTTGCATTAGGATCTAATTCTACTTTTTTAACCTCTGTTGCTGTTTCTACAGTTTTAATTTCTGGTTGCGTTTCATTTTTGCAATTAAAGGCCGTAATAGTTAAAATAACTATTACTAGTATGTTTTTTAAATTTTTCATGAGTATCAATTTTTATTATTTAATAATAGATTACAAAATTAAGAATTATATCTATTTATTGCGTTAAAATTTTCATTTTTGCACTATCTAACAAATGCATTATTTACATGAAATTATCCAAATGGGCTTACCTGATTATATTGTCTATTATTTGGGGAACTAGTTTTATACTTATAAAAAAAGGATTGGTAGGTTTAACGCCGTATCAATTGGGAGCTTTAAGAACCGTTATTACCGGTTTCTTTTTGTTTTTAGCAGGTTTTAAAACTATAAAAACAATAGAAAAAAAAGAGTGGAAATGGATTGCTATTTCTGGTTTTTTAGGTTCGTTTATTCCAGCTTTCTTTTTTGCAATTGCAGAAACCGAAATAGATAGCGCTGTAGTCTCTGTTTTAAATTCTTTAGTACCTTTAAATACAGTTTTAATGGGATTAGCTGTTTTTAAAATAACATCTACTAAAAGACAAATTTTAGGTGTTATTATTGGCTTTATTGGTACAGCATTATTAATTTTAAAAGGAGCAGAACTTAATCCTGACCAAAATTACTTATTTGCTGGTTTTATAATTGCATCAACATTAATGTATGCTGCAAACGTGAATATAATTAAGCGTTATTTACAAAATGTAAAACCGCTTGCAATTGCCGTTGGGAACTATGTAACTATTTTTATTCCTGCTGTTTTAGTTTTATTTTTTACTAATTTCTTTACTGTAGAAAACTTTAATAATCCAGATTTAGGATTGTCGGTTTTATATATTGCTATTTTATCTTTATTTGGTACAGCAATGGCTAAGGTTTTGTTTTTTAAATTGGTTCAAATATCTACACCGGTCTTTGCTTCTTCAGTAACTTATATTATGCCAATTGTAGCATTAATGTGGGGATTGCTAGACGGCGAAACTTTTAGTGTTTTACAAATTTTAGCATCCTTAATTATTTTACTTGGCGTATATTTAGCTAATAAAAAACAAAAAACCTGAAGCCTTTCGACTTCAGGTTTTAATAAATTATATAGTTTTACTAATTAATTAAAATCAGCATCTGTTAATGGTGAGTTAACTTTTATAGATGTTGTTTTAAGTTCTACTTTTTGTCCTGCCATAGGTAAAGATGTAGTATGTGGAAACTTAATGCCATCTACTACTTTGTAATCACCAAAAGTAGACTCTTGAGAAACTTCTTGTCCAGTAGGAGTTTTAGCAGTTGAAACAGACTTAATTTTAAGACCTGTAGTAACATCGTAATAATTTTTAGATGTTTCTCCTTTACTATCTTCAATAGCAATAACGTATGCATCATTACCATCTACTGCTTCAATACCAGAAACTGATATTTTTTTAGAGCTATCGTTTAATAAGTTTAACTCGTCAATTAAACCTGTCTTATCTTTCATTTTAGAAACCATTTCTTCTGACATAGGTTGTTTATTTCCCATTTGTGCCATGTAGCCAGTTTCTCCATTAAAAGCTTGTTTAAATACAGATCCCATTCCTACAATACTTACATCGTTAGCAAATAAGTTTGGATTTTTTTGTTTAATAGTCATAACCATATTTTGTCCTTGAAAAGAAGCACTCATTTCTTGAACTAGAGTAGTTATGTTTTGCACAGCTGTTTTACCTCCAATTGCTTTTAAGTAATCTTCTAGTACAGTTTGTGCTGTAACTCCAGCAGGAACAGGCTTAGAAAACACTGGTTTTTCTATAGCATTTGCATAAGTATCGTAGTATTTAATTGGGAATTTTGTTTTTTCTAAATTAGAAATAACTTCGCTTCCTTTTCCTACTACTACAACTCTTGCATTTTTACTTGAAAAATACTTGTTTGCTGCAGCTTGTATATCTTCAACTGTTACAGCATTTACCTTTTTAAGGTATGTTTTGTAGAAGTCTTTAGGTAAATCGTTTAATTTAATGTTTAAAGCATATCTAGCAATAGTTTGAGGCTGCTCTAAAGCCATTACAAAGCTACCAACGTATTTTGCTTTTGCATTTTTAAGTGCCTCTGCAGAAATTGGTTCGGTTTTAATTCTATCAATTTCTTTAAGTATTTCTACAATAGAACTATCTGTAACCATATTTCTTACTTCTGCACTAGCGCTAAATCTAGCAGCTCCATATTTATCTGTTCCAATATTAGAATAAGAACCATATGTGTAAGCTTTGTCTTCACGAAGGTTTAAAAATAAATAACCTTCTCCACCACCACCTAAAATGTAGTTGGCTAATTTAGCAGCAAAATAATCTGGATGATTCATTTTTAAATCTACATTGTTTGTAACAACAATGTTAGATTGTACTGCATTTGGCATATCGACAAAGTTAATTTCTGTTTGCCCAACATTTTTATATGGAGCAGGTACAGATGAGGTTACATCTAAACCTTTTTCCCATTTTTTAAAGTATTTTTTTACTTGCTTTTCTACAGTTTTAAAATCTACATCACCTACAACTACTAAATAAGCGTTATTAGGGTTGAAGTTTTTTTGGTAGTAAGCACGAACATTATCTAAAGTGATGTTGTTTAAGCTTTCTTCTGTAACAAACTCACCGTAAGGATGACCTTTTCCAAAAGATAAAGCGCCACCTACACGACTTGCAATTGCACTTACACTTTTTGAACTAGATTTAATACCTTCAATTGCTTTTTCTTTTTCTTTTTGAAATTCTTCTTCTGTAAATAATGGGTTAATAGTAGCATCTGCCATTAATTCTAAAATTCTTTCAGAGTATTTTGTTAAAGAACCTCCGTAGGCGTTACTAGATCCAAAGCTTAATCTTGCTCCAAGAAAATCTATTTCTTCATTAAACTCATCTTTAGAAATAGATGTTGTTCCATTTCCCATCATTGCACCTAATATACCTGAAACTCCAGCAATTTCACCTTCTACACGAGGTTGATTGTCTATGGTTAAAGTGTAAGATACTCTAGGTAATTTGTGGTTTTCTACAACTAAGACTTTAAGTCCGTTTTTTAATTCAAACTCTCCAGGAACTTCTAAAGTTATTGCTGGAGCAGCTGCTGGTTTTGGCTGCACAGACCTATCAATTTGAGCGGTAACCGAAATTGATAATAAAAATAGTGCTATAAATGCTGTTATTTTTGTTTTCATTTGTATTTATTTTTTAAAAGTTGTCAAATAGTTCTTTATAGTTTTAAAAACATTTTAAAGGCTATTTGTGTCTTTTTAAATTTATTAGTTTTCGTCTTTAGCTTCTGGTAAATACTCTAAAACTACTCTTTGGTTTGGATTTAAGTATTTTTTAGCTACTGCTTGAATTTCTTCTCTTGTAATTGATCTGTAAATATCAATTTCGTTATTAATTAAATTAACATCATCGTATAACATGTAATAACGCGCTAAAGAATTTGCTATACCAGAAATACTAGAGTTTGAATTTACAAAATCGTTTTCAAATTTATTTTGAAGTTTTTGGTAGTCTCTTTCAGAAATTAATTCGCTTTGAACTTTTACTAACTCTTCATCAATACCTGCTAATATGCTTTCTAAAGTATTGTCTCCTAATGGTAATCCAAATAAAATATAAGTACCATAATCTTCTTGACTTTGATTAAATGCTCCAACTTGTAAAGCTTTCTTTTCATCATCAACAAGTTTCTTGTATAATTTTGAAGTCTTTCCAGAACTTAAATATGTAGACAACATATCTAAAACATACGCATCTCTCTCTGTCATGGCTGGAGTTCTATAAGCAGCCATAATTGCAGGTATTTGTATGTTAGAATCGTAAGCTTTAGCTTTAATAGTTTCTGTAATAGGATCTTCTTTTGGAAAGTTTCTTACAATATCTTCACCTCTTGGTATAGGTCCAAAATAATCTTCAATCATTTTTTTTGTTGAAGGCACATCAAAATCACCAGCTACAACTAAAACGGCATTATTTGGCACGTAGAATTTTTTATTAAATTCTTGAAACTCCTCTAATGAAGCAGCGTCTAAATGCTCCATTTTACCAATTGTAGTTCCTTTGTAAGGGTGTTTTTTAAAAATATGTAATTTTATGTTCTCAATAAATTTACCGTAAGGCGCATTATCTACACGTAAACGTTTTTCCTCTTTTACTACTTCATTTTGAGTGTCTACACCAATTTGATTAATTATCGGGTGCATTAAACGCTCAGATTCCATCCATAATCCTAATTCTAAATTATTAGATGGGAAAACCTCATAATAATAAGTTCTATCATCTGTAGTATTGGCATTGTTACTACCTCCATTTGCAGCTACAATTTTAAACCAGTCACCACGTTCTATGTTTTCTGTTCCTTCAAATAATAAGTGCTCAAAAAAGTGAGCCATACCTGTTCGGTCTGGTTGCTCGTCCTTTGCACCAACGTGGTACATTACAGCTGTTGTAATAACTGGAGCAGTTCTGTCTTGATGTAAAATAACGTGCATACCGTTACTTAAATCGTACTCTTCAAATTTAACTTCTTGCGCATTAGCTGCAAATCCAGCCAAAAGCAGTGCAGCTAATGAGAATAAATTTTTTTTCATTGTGAGATATTTAAGGTTAATTGTGATATAAGTCTATAACATACAAAATATGTTACATAATTAAGTAACAAAAATAAGGATTGATAAAACCAATAATTAATTTTTTAGATAAAAATTAACACGAACTACTCTTTTTTTGATGTTTTTTTTTCGAACTTTAAAATTATAATATTTTTAAAATCAGTTAAATATGAAAAAATTCACACTTCCAATCCGTTTCGGTTTTATTATAAGTGCAACATTAATTGCATTCTTTTTATTTTTAGCGTTATTTAACTTGCATACAAACCCAATGTTTAGTTTAGGTAATGGATTAATTACAGGATTTGGTATTTACGAAGTAATAAAATACCATAAATTAAAAGTTGGCAAAAACTTTAGTTATTCAAGTGGTTTTACCTCCGGTATAGTTGCTGGATTTGTTGCAACTATAATATTTACAGCATTCTTTTTACTTTACGCAACAGAAATTAATCCTGCTTTTTTATCTAATTTATTAGAGGTCTTTAGTGGTGATTATAGTGTTGGTATTGGAGTTGTTTGTTTTGTTGTCGCTATTATGGGATTCTCTACAACAGTAGTGCTAACTTTAACATGTATGCAATTATTTAAAGATAGCAGAAATATACCAAACAGAAATAATGAAAAAGACGGAGAGATAACAATGAAGAAAGTTTCGTAGTTGTTTTTCTCTAAAAAATATATTTTAAAGTTAAGTAAATGCTTAAAAATAATACATGTAAGTAATAAAAACGTTTGCAAATTAATTTATTAGAAGTATATTTGCATCCGCTTTCTCAGAAGAAGGCAGATTATTTTAATAACAAATTAATAAAAACGTTACGCTATGTACGCAATTGTAGAGATAGCAGGGCATCAATTTAAAGTTGAAAAAGACCAAAAAGTTTTTGTTAACCGTTTAACAACAGAAGAAGGTAAGAAAGTAGATTTCGATAACGTTCTTTTAATTGGTGATGGTGACAATGTTACTTTAGGCGCCCCAGCTATAGGCGGAGCACAAGTAAGTGCAAAAGTCTTAAGACACCTTCAAGGTGAAAAAGTTATTGTTTTCAAAAAGAAAAGAAGAAAAGGTTACCGTGTAAAAAATGGACACAGACAAGCTTTATCTGAAATCGTAATTGAAAGCATCGTAGCTTCTGGAGCTAAGCCAGCTAAAAAAGCTGAAAAAGCTGCTCCAAAAAAAGAAACTAAAAAAGAAGAAGCAAAAGCTGCTGCACCAAAAAAGACTGCTGCAAAAAAAGCAACAGGAAAAGCAGACGATTTAAAGAAAGTTGAAGGTATTGGACCTAAAATTGCTTCAACATTAGTGGAAGCAGGAATCTCAACTTTTGCTGAGTTAGCAAAAACAGATGCAGCAAAAATTTCTGAAATTATCGCAGATGTTCGTGGAAACCACGTAACAGATACTTGGCCAGCACAAGCTAAATTAGCTGCTGAAGGTAAGTGGGATGAATTAAAGAAATGGCAAGACGAATTAGATGGTGGAAAAGCTTAATTGCGACCACTTTATTATTAACAATATAAAACCTTAAGATCATGGCTCACAAAAAAGGAGTTGGTAGTTCGAAGAATGGTAGAGAATCAGAATCAAAACGTTTAGGCGTTAAGATATTTGGTGGTCAAGCTGCTATTGCTGGTAACATTATCATAAGACAAAGAGGGAATACGCATCACCCAGGTGAAAACGTATACCAAGGAAAAGATCACACTTTACACGCTAAAGTAGATGGTTTAGTAAAATTTACGAAGAAAAAAGATAACAAATCTTACGTTTCTATAGAGCCTTTTGAAGCTTAGAAATAATTTCTTTTTAGATATTAAAAAACGCCTTTCATTTTTGAAAGGCGTTTTTTTATTTTTTTAAAATATCATCAATAATTTTTAAATGATGATTTGTGTGAAGTTCTAAAAATCTATAAATTCTCTTACTATTTATATCTCCAAAAAAAGGGTGTTTAAAAAATGCATTTTTGTGCAATTTAGAAATAGTTTCAACATTAGTCTTGGCAAGTTGCATTTGCGAGATTATATCTTCTTTTAAAATAATTTCAGGCGGTTTTACTTGCTTTGGAGCTTTTGCTTTTCCTCTTGGAAAAAAACCAAGCATAAAAAACACTTTTCCTAAAAAGCTAAAATTTTTCTTATAGAGCTCTGGATTAGATTTATGAAGAGCAATAATAACATTATTTATAACTTTTAAACTGTGATCTATATGCCAACCTATGCTGCTTTTTGAAACCTGTGGATTAGAAATAGTATGGTTGTTAATGTTACTGTTTAGCTTATCTAAAGTTTTTTTTACTTTTTTGTAATTCATTTTTATTTTTTACCAATGGTCATTAATTCGTCCCATTGTGTTGTAAATCGAGGGCTTCGCTGTTCTTTAATTAAAGCCCATTGTTTTTCTCGATTGCCAACGGTTGCTAGTTTTACTTTGTTTTTTCCAAATTTACTATTTAAAATATCTATTGTGTCTGTAATTTTTTTACTTGTAATCTTATGGTCTACATTAAATAAATTAAGTTGAACTTGATCTTCGGAAACTAAATGAAGCAAATTAACACCTACTTTTTTGTATCTAAAACCAGTTTTGTAAATTTTCTTTAGTCCGGTTAATGCTTGTTGTGTTAATTTAATAGTACTATTAGTTGGACTGCTTAAAGTAATAGTTATACTTTGCTGATATTGCTTATCGTATTCACTATGGTAATTTGTGGTTAAAAATACTTGAATTTGAGTAGCGACGCTTTTTTGCTGTCTTAATAAATCGGCAACTTCGGCAACATAATAACTACATGCTTCTTCTATTAGTCTATAGTCTGTTAATTTATAACCAAATGATTTGGCTGTACCTATTGCTTTTTTAGGTTTTGGTATGGTAATCATCTCTAAACATGGCAGACCGTTAAGCTCTCTCCAAAGTCGTTCGCCTATAACGGTCATTTGTTTTCTAACCCAAGCAACTTCCATGTTTGCAAAGTCTAATGCTGTTTTACATCCTGTATTTTCAATACGAACGGCGTGTTTTTTCCCAACACCCCAAATATCTTTTACTTTAGAGTTTTGTAAAAGGTGTTTTCGTTTTTCTTCTGTATTAACAACATAAACATTGTCATTTTCTATATGCTTTTTGGCAAATTTATTAGCCATTTTAGCAAGTGATTTTGTTTTTGCTATACCAACACCAACAGGAATTCCAGTGTTTTTATAAACTGTCTCTTTTATATTTATGGCAACGGTTTCTAAATCTTTTTCGTTATAGAGTGATAAATCTATAAAGCTTTCATCTATACTATATTCTTCTACAATGTGCGAGAAATTTTTTAAGGTATCCATAACTCTGCGAGACATATCGCTGTACAGTGTGTAGTTAGAAGAAAAACAAACTACATTATTGGCATCCAATATTTTTTTTATTTTAAATATTGGCTGAAACATTGGAATGTTTGTTAATGCTTTAGCTTGTTTATTTGCAGCAATTATACATCCGTCATTATTACTTAAAACAACAACAGGTTTGTTTTGTAAATCGGGTCTAAAGACTTGTTCACAAGAAGCATAAAAACTATTACAATCTATAAGCGCAATCATTTATAAAACCGATTTTATAATATAGGTAATAACTCCCCAAATTTGAATTTGTTTATCTATATTTTTGTTAATTCTAATAATACTAAAAGCATCTTCTTGTATAGCTACAACGAGTTGGTTGTTTTTAGGTGTTAAAGATTTATCTATTATTAGTACATCGTTTTTGTTAACCTTAAAATCTTTAAAACTATCGTCTACAACTCTTATATAAAAAGTAGATGAACTGTTTTTTACTAGCACATTGTTTAAGTCTATTCTTGGTTCATGGTAATGTGTCGCAGGACTCGAAAAACCTGTTTGTACAGGTCGCTGAACGCGATAATTTTTTTTAGATTTTTCTATTAAATGTGCTTGAGGCTTTTTCATAGCATTAAAGTTAATAGAAAATTTAGAGACTGGATTTATAAATTAACTAATTAACAATTTTTATTTTTTAAAACTCTTTTTGAGTTTATTTAAATAAAAACACAAAAAAATCCAAACATTAATGTTTGGATTTTTTTATTTTATATCTACAATTATTTAGTATCTGTAGTGTTCTGGCTTGTAAGGACCTTCTACTTTAACACCAATATAATCTGCCTGGTAATCTTTAAGTTCTGTTAACTCAACACCTATTTTTTCTAGGTGTAATTTAGCAACTTTTTCATCTAAGTGTTTTGGTAACATGTACACATCGTTTCCATAAGCTTCTTTGTTGTTCCAAAGTTCTATTTGTGCTAAAGTTTGGTTTGTAAATGAGTTACTCATTACAAAACTTGGGTGACCAGTTGCACAACCTAAGTTTACTAAACGACCTTCAGCAAGAATAATAATTTCTTTTCCGTTAACTGTATATTTATCTACTTGTGGCTTAATAGTATCTTTAGTATCACCAAAGTTTTCATTTAACCAAGCCATTTGAATTTCATTATCAAAGTGCCCAATGTTACAAACAATAGTTTTGTCTTTCATTGCTTTAAAATGCTCTGCTCTAACAATGTCTTTATTTCCTGTTGTTGTAATAACGATGTCGCTATTTCCAACTACAGTTTCTAATTTCTTCACCTCAAAACCATCCATTGCAGCTTGTAAAGCACAAATTGGGTCAATTTCAGTAACTGTTACAATAGAACCTGCACCTTTAAAAGAAGCTGCTGTTCCTTTACCAACATCACCATAACCACAAACAGTAACACGTTTACCAGCTAACATAATATCTGTTGCACGACGAATAGCGTCTACTGCAGATTCTTTACAACCATATTTGTTGTCGAATTTCGATTTCGTAACAGAGTCGTTTACATTAATTGCTGGCATTGGTAGTGTTCCATTTTTTACACGCTCGTAAAGTCTGTGAACACCAGTTGTAGTTTCTTCTGATAAACCGTTAATACCATCTGCTAATTCTGGGTATTTATCTAAAACCATATTAGTTAAATCTCCACCATCATCTAAAATCATGTTTAATGGTTTTCTTTCCTCTCCAAAGAAAAGTGTTTGTTCTATACACCAGTCAAATTCTTCTTCTGTCATGTCTTTCCATGCGTATACAGCAGTTCCTGCATCTGCAATAGCAGCAGCAGCTTGATCTTGTGTAGAGAAAATGTTACAAGAACTCCAAGTAACTTCTGCTCCTAAAGCTTGTAAAGTTTCAATTAAAACGGCTGTTTGAATCGTCATGTGTAAACATCCTGCAATACGGGCACCTTTTAAAGGTTGCTCGTCTTTATATTCTTCACGTAAACTCATTAAACCTGGCATTTCTGCTTCGGCTAAATTAATTTCTTTTCTTCCCCAAGCCGCAAGCGACATATCTTTTACCTTATTAGGTACGTAAGCAACTGTTTTTGTACTCATATCTTTTTTCTCTTTGTTTTTTAAAATGAAACGCCTTTGGGATTCGCACATTATTAGTTAAATTCGCTTAATAAAATGGCATACCTACCTTAGGCGCTGCAAAGATAATCAATAACATTTAAAATATTAAATGCCTCTTTATAAATCCATTAGTGTAAACTCACAAACTACTGTTAAAATCTGGAAGATTGAAGAATCTTATAATGCTTTGTTATCACCATTAAACCTAAGACCTGAAAGTTTAGAGCGTGTTTTAGGTATGAAAAGCGAATTACATCAACGTGGATTTTTAAGTGTAAGACATTTACTTAGGGAGTTTGGTTACACAGATCAAGATTTATATTATGATGCTAATGGCAAGCCGCATTTAAAAGATGGTAAACATATTTCTATAACGCATAGTTTTACTTTTTCAGGAGTGATTATTAGTGATACTAAAGTTGGTATTGATATTGAAAAACAGCGCGAAAAGATAGGAATTATAGCTCACAAGTTTGTGGATTATGAGTTTGAGTATTTAAATAAAGACGACTTAGAATATATTAGAAAACTAACGGTTATTTGGGGAATAAAAGAATCGCTCTACAAATTATTTGCAACTCCAGGTATGTTGTTTAGAGAGCACTTTTTGGTGATTCCATTTATGTTAGAAGATTATGAAACAGTATCTTGGATAGATTATAAAATGAAGAAATATAAGTACAATTCATATTTTCTAGAGTTTGAAGGATTTACATGTGCTTATGTATTAGTTTAATTATGGAATCTATTTTACATCACATAAAAGTTTCCCAAAAACAAAACCTTGCAGTTTTAATAGATCCAGATAAATTCAACTTAAATAATACATCGCAATTTATAGATAAAGTAAATAAATCTATAGCCACTCATATATTTGTTGGAGGTAGTACAGTTAAAGATTATGCAACAGAAAAATTGCTAAAAATTATAAAGCCTTTAACCACATTGCCAATTGTTTTATTTCCAGGAGACATTTTGCAGGTATCGGAAGAGGCAGATGCAATATTGTTTTTGTCTTTAGTTTCTGGTAGAAACCCAGAATACTTAATTGGTCAACAAGTAAAAGCTGTTTCAAAATTAAGAGATTCTAAATTAGAGGTGATTCCTACAGCTTATATTTTAATTGATGGAGGTAAGGAAACTTCAACTCAAAAAGTAACAAATACTAAACCATTAACTAATGTTTTAGAAATTGTAGATACTGCAAAAGCTTCGGAATTATTAGGAATGCAATTGGTTTATTTGGAAGCTGGAAGTGGAGCAAAGAAAGAAGTTTCGACTAAAATTATAGAAGCAGTAAAAAATAATATTAATATACCATTAATAGTTGGTGGAGGTATAAGAAGTAAATTAGCTATTGAGAATGCATTTAAATCTGGAGCAAATATGGTTGTTATAGGTACAGCTTTTGAAGAGGATGAAACTTTTTTTGAAGAATTAAAAAAATAATTATGAATATATCAGTAGATTTAACATTATCACCTTTACAAGATGATTATGAAAAGCATGTAATAGAATTTATAAAAGCACTCCGTGACTCAGAATTTACAGTTTTAGAAAACCCATTAAGTACTCAAATCTATGGTGATTTTGATACGCTTATGCCTTTTCTTAACCAAGAAATAAAACGATCTTTTGAGAATGTAGATATTTCAGTATTAACAATGAAAGTGGTAAAAACCGATAGGCACGATTATGAACCAGATTTTTGATTTTTTTCTTGATGCCTATAAAAATGCATCCACCTTAGATGTTATTCTAGAAGCTATTGCTTTTGTTTTTGGTATTGTAAGTGTAATTTATGCTAAACGCGAAAATATACTTGTTTATCCAACAGGATTAATAGCTACAATAATTACAGTTTATCTTTTATATAAAGCAGAATATTTTGGAGATATGATGATGAATTTTTATTATTCTGTAATGAGTATTTACGGTTGGTGGAATTGGGCTAGAAAAAAAGAGAATGAGTACATTGTACCAATTTCTAGAACGAATACTCAAGAAAAAATAATTGGTATTGCTTTGTTTTTTATTACCATGTATGTAACGTATTTAGTATATAATGTTTATGGTTACAAATTAGAAATCCCTAATTATATAGATATTATTACCTCGGGTATTTTCTTTACAGCAATGTGGTATATGGCGACAAAGAAAATAGAAAATTGGACCTTGTGGATTATTGGAGACCTTATTACAATACCGCTCTACGCTTATAGAGGATTAGGCATGTTGTCTTTACAATATTTAATATTTACCATTTTAGCAATACAAGCTTATAAACAATGGAAGAAAAGTTTAAACAAGAAAGAGCAAATTGCCTAAAAGTAGTTTTATTTGGGCCAGAATCTACTGGTAAGACAACATTGTCTAAGCAATTAGCTAAACACTATAATACGGTTTGGGTTCGCGAATATGCTCGCGAATACCTTCAACGTAAATGGGATGAGGAACAAAAAATTTGTGAACCAAAAGATTTATTGCCAATTGCTGAAGGACAAATGGCATTAGAAAATGAATTAGCTCAATTAACAGATTCTGTACTTATTTGTGATACAGATTTACTCGAAACCAAAGTATATTCCGAAGCATATTATTCTGGAACTTGTGATCCAGTATTAGAAAAATATGCACTACAAAACACTTACGATTTATACTTTTTAGCGTATATTGATACGCCTTGGGAGGCCGACGATTTAAGAGATAAGCCAGAAGAAAGACAAACAATGTTTAACTTTTTTGAGAAAGCTTTAAAAAAATATAATAGACCATATGTTTTGTTAAAAGGAGACAAAAAAGAACGTCTTGAAATTGCAATAAAACATATAGATAATTTGATTAAAAACAGAAAATGAATTTTACCTCAAAACAAATAAAACAAATTGAAGATAAAGGTTTAACTGTTGATAAAGTTCTACAACAAATTGAAGTTTTTAAAACAGGATTACCTAATATTAATTTAGAATCTGCAGCTATAGTAGGTGATGGTATTTTTCGTTTTTCGGAAGAAGAAAAAAATGAATATGCTGCATATTACGATGAGCAGAAAGAAGATTTAAATATTGTAAAATTTGTGCCAGCTTCTGGTGCAGCAACAAGAATGTTTAAATTCTTATTTGAATTTCTTGACAATTTCAACCCTAAAAAAGAGACTATAAACCGTTATATTAACAAACATAAAGCAAATGAATTATTTGCTTTTGGAGTAGGTTTAGAAAAATTACCTTTTTACGAAATAGTTATTACAGAAACTAAAAAATTTGTTCCCAATTTTGATACACTTTCGTCAGATTTAAAAGCTGTTGAGTTTATAAAAACAATGTTAAATGAAGACCGTTTAAATTATAGCTTTTCACCAAAAGGACTATTGCCATTTCATAAGTATAAAGATCATATTGCAACTGCTTTTGAAGAGCATTTATTTGAGGCAGCAATATATGTGTGTACACAAAATAAAACTAGTATTCACTTTACCATTTCAGAAATTTATAAGGATGTATTTAAAAATGAATTTAAGCGTATACAAGCTATCGTAGAGAAAAAAACCAAAACAACATTTAATATAACATATTCTTATCAAAAGGAAGAAACAGATACCATTGCTGTGTCAACTAAAAATGAACCAATAGTAAACACAGATGGAACACTGCATTTTAGACCATCTGGTCATGGCGCATTATTATCTAATTTAAATGATTTTGAAGGAGATATTCTTTTTATAAAAAATATAGATAATGTGGTGGTTTATAAATATGAGGCTGAAGTTGCATACTATAAAAAAGTGTTAGCTGGTATTTTATTAAAAGAACAAAAACAGGCATTTAAGTTTTTAAAACAATTAGAAAATAATGAAATATCAGAAAGTAAACTATTAGAAATAGCACGTTTTTTAAGAAAGAACTTAAATGTTATTATCTCTTTAGAATTCGAAAAATTTTCAACTAAATATCAAATAGAATACTTAAAAAATAAGCTTAATAGACCTTTTCGTGTTTGCGGAATGGTTAAAAACGAAGGCGAACCTGGTGGAGGACCATTTTGGGTTAAAAGCGAAAGTGGCACTGTTTCATTACAAATTGTAGAATCTGCTCAAGTAGATAAAAAAAATAAGCAGCAAAAAAATATTTTAAAAAATGCAACACATTTTAATCCTGTAGATTTAGTGTGTGGTATAAAAGACTATAAAGGAAAAACTTTTGATCTCTCTAAATTTGTAGACCCAAAAACAGCATTTGTTACAATGAAAACTAAAACAGGAAAAAACATTAAAGCACTTGAGTCTCCTGGACTTTGGAACGGTAGTATGGCAAATTGGAATACAATTTTTGTAGAAGTGCCTTTAGTCACTTTTAATCCAGTAAAAACAGTAACAGATTTATTAAAACCTAGACACCAAGTATAATGTTTAATGAAGAGGCAATAATTAAAGAATTTAATTTTAAAGGTGTTAGAAGTTCTGGAGCTGGAGGACAGCATGTAAATAAAGTATCCTCTAAAATAGAACTGTCTTTTAATGTTAAAGACTCTTTAGTATTAACCAATATACAAAAGCAGAGTATTCAATATAAATTATCAAACCGAATAACAAAAGAAGGCCTCTTAATATTACAATGTGGCGAAATCCGTAGTCAACATAGAAATAAAAACATTGCTACAATAAGAGCTATAGAACTACTTAAATTAGCTCTGTATAAAGAAAAAAAACGTATTCCAACAAAAATTCCTAAAGCCGTAATTATTAAAAGGTTAAAAAATAAACGTGCTAATAAAGAGCGTAAAGCAAATAGGCAGAAACCTAACTTAGATTAAAAAATTAGTAATTATATTTTAGGAAATTAAAAAAAGAGACCTACCTTTGCAGCGTTCTCAAAAAAGGGGTGCCTAAATATCGGCTGAGATCATACCCATTGAACCTAGAACAGGTAATGCTGTTTAGGAATTTGAAGAAATATTTTAATTATTGTGTGTTTACTTATCTGCAGGTGAGTAGGTTTACAAAATGATAATTAATGTATTTCAAAAAAAACTAATTATTATAATAGAATAATTACCTCTTTTTATTCGTGATTTAAATGTATTTCGAATGAAATCAATTGTAAAAAACACAACTTTATTTTTAGCCTTTGCAGGACTAACTTTTAATGCTTTTGCTCAAGAAATTAAGCAAGACTCTACAAAAATTGAAACTTTAGATGAAGTTTTAATTAAATCTCTTAGAGTAGATGCAAACTCACCAATTACACATTCTAACGTTACAAAAGAAGAATTAGAAAAACGAAACCTAGGTCAAGATATTCCAATTCTACTTAATTATTTACCATCTGTAGTAACCACTAGTGATGCTGGTGCAGGAGTTGGTTATACTGGAATTAGAGTGCGTGGTGTAAGTGCACAATCTACAAATATTACTATTAATGGAATACCATATAACGATTCTGAAAGTTTAGGAACCTTTTGGGTAAATTTAGGAGATTTTTCTTCTTCTGTAGAAAGCTTACAGTTACAACGTGGTGTCGGTACATCTACAAACGGTTCTGGTGCTTTTGGTGCAAGTATTAATGTATTAACAGATGCAGCTTCAAAAGAAGCTAATGGTGAAATAGCTAACAGTTTTGGTAGCTATAATACAAGAAAACATACCGTAAAATACAGCACAGGATTAATAGATAACCATATTGAAATTTCTGGTCGTTTATCTCAAATAAATTCCGATGGTTATATTGATAGAGCAGAATCCGATTTAAAATCTTATTATTTACAAGGATCTTATATAGATGATAATACACTTATTAAAGCCATTACTTTTGGTGGGCACGAAGTAACATACCAAGCTTGGAATGGTTTTGATCCAGATCAAATAGAATCTCTTGGAGAAAATCCAAATATTGATGAAAATAGAACTTTTAATGTATCTGGTGCTTATTTTAATGAAAATGGAGAACTTCAATTTTACGATAATGAAGTTGATAATTACAAGCAAGACCATTACCAATTACATTGGAACCAAAAGTTTAATAATAATTGGTCTACAAATTTAGGTTTAAACTACACTTATGGACGCGGTTATTTTGAGCAATATAAAGAAGATGAAGATTTTGAAACTTATGGTTTTGATGAAATAACTATTGGAGGAGAAACAATAAACGAAACCGATGTTATTAGAAGACGCTGGTTAGATAACGATTTTTATGCATTAAATGCTAGTGTAAATTATAAGGATGAAAAATTAAATATGAATACAGGTGTATTTTATAGCTCTTACCATGGTGAGCATTTTGGAGAGGTAATATGGTCTCAATTTGCTAGTAATAGTGAAATTAGAGATCGTTATTACGATGGTAATGGCGATAAATATGATTTTAGTGTATTTGCAAAAGCAACATACCAATTAAACAATAAATTAAGTCTTTTTGGAGATTTACAATATAGAAGCGTAAACTACGATACTAGTGGTATAAATTCAGATTTAGAGCTTTTTGAAATTGATAAAAGTTTTAGTTTCTTTAATCCAAAAGCAGGATTATCTTACAACTTAAACAACAAAAATAATTTTTATTTCTCTTATGCTAGAGCAAATAGAGAACCAAATAGAGACGATTTCAAAAATAATGAAGACGTTAAACCAGAACAGTTAAATGATTTTGAATTGGGATGGAGATTTAAAAACTCAAACTTAATTTTTAATGCAAATGTTTATTATATGTTATATAACGAGCAATTAGTATTAACTGGTGAATTAGACGATGTAGCTTCACCACTAAGAGATAACTCTGGTAAAAGTTCTCGCTTAGGTTTAGAATTAGAAGCTGTTGTTAAAATTACAGATCAATTTTCTATACAGCCTAATGTAACTTTAAGCTCTAATAAAAATGATGAAACTATTGCTTCTATAGACGGTGCTTTAGTAAATTTAGGTAGAACAGATATTTCTTTTTCTCCAGATGTTGTGGCTTCTAACGCTTTAGTATTTAAACCAATGGAAAATTTACAATTATCGTTTTTAAGTAAATATGTTGGAGAGCAATTTATGAGTAATACAGAAGCCGAATTATCTAAATTAGAAAGCTACTTTGTAAATGATTTTAATGTAACTTACGAGATTAAAACCAATAAAATATTCAAGTCTATCCTTTTATCTGGTTTAGTTAATAATATTTTTGGTGAAGAATATATTTCTAACGGTTTTTATTACACTTACGATGATACATGGTCTGTTGCTGGAGAGACAACAACTATTGAAGGTGTAGGTTATTACCCGCAAGCAACTACAAACTTTCTTGTTGGTGCAACTTTAAAATTCTAAACAGGAAAATACTTATATAAAAAAAAGCGGCTCGATGCCGCTTTTTTTTATTGCAAAAAGGATGGAACGGTATGTTTGAGCTCCTCAAAGAGAGCGAGTAGTGAGAGCCTGGTCTCGATTATTATCGAGATTTGCCCTAATTGTTATACACCCGGATAACGTCTCCAATAACTTCTACTTGATAGCGAACCATTGCATATTGTCCTCCATCTTGTTTTGTGCCATTTAAAATTTCGTAAGCATTTTCATCTTCACAACCACAAGTAGCAATAATGCCATCGACAGTTAAATTTGAACAAGAACTTATTGCATGATTAGGGTCGCTTAGTTCGAAAGCGCTATAAGCACTACCAGAGAAGTAAACCACCACACCTTTAATACCATAATTACTGTTTAAAACAATATGGTTTCCTGGAAACTGCATTTGGTTATATTGTGGTAAACTAGTATTTATTAGGTTTCCAGTGTCAAACACTGCATTTGGAATATATGGATTTGTATTTTGGTTATTATCATCATCTTTATTACAAGAGTTAAGTAAAACACCAAATACGAGTAATAATGTTAAGGATTTTAATTTCATTTTTTAATTTTTTTAAGGCTTTGCAATTTACAACAAAAGTAATTTGCGAATTAAATATTTTGTATATTTGTAATGTAATCTCGTGTAAGCGAGATTTTTTCGTTAAATCCCGAAATTGTTTCGGGATATTTTGAGTTTAGTAATTAACGAATGTATGTTTTAAACGAAAAAGTTATGAGTAAAGTATCATATTATACAGCCGAAGGCTTAAAAAAGTTAAGAGAAGAGCTAAAACAGTTAAAAGATGTCGAGCGTGTAAAGGCTAGTAATGCTATTGCAGAAGCACGAGATAAAGGTGATTTAAGTGAAAATGCCGAATACGATGCAGCAAAAGAAGCCCAAGGTATGCTAGAAATGCGTATTAGTAAATTAGAAGACCAACTTGCTGGTGCTCGTGTTATAGACGAAAGCCAAATGGATACCTCTAAAATATTAGTATTATCTAAAGTAAAAATTAAAAACCAAAACAATGGTATAGAAATGAATTATACTTTAGTTGCAGATGGAGAAGCAGATTTAGCTGCTGGTAAAATTTCCGTAAATTCACCTATTGGTCAAGGATTACTTGGAAAATCGGTTGGAGATGTTGCAGAAATTAGTGTGCCAAGTGGTATTATAAAATTTGATATTGTAGAAATAAGCAGATAATAATTATTTCGCTTTCGCGAAAAAAATCTGTAATACATAATATTCCTGTTTATTCTGAAATAAATTTCAGTTTAGCAGGAATCTTTTTTTATCTTTAATTCTTAAATATAAAGTTATGCCAACATTATTCACAAAAATTGTAAACGGAGAAATACCATGTTATAAAGTAGCAGAAACCGAAGAGTTTTTAGCTTTTTTAGATATAAATCCAAATGCTATTGGACATACTTTATGTATCCCTAAAAAGGAAACAAATAAGATTTTCGATTTAGAAAAAATAGAATATGGTAAATTAATGGAATTTTCTAGGCAAGTTGCTATCGCTTTAGAAAAAACAGTACCTTGTTTACGTGTTGGTATGTCTGTAATTGGTTTAGAAGTGCCACATGTTCATGTACATTTAATACCTTTAAACTCTATGGACGATGCTCGTTTTACTAAAAAAGTAGCTTTAGAAAAACAAGAATTTGAAGCTTTAGCAAAAGCTATTCAGGCAAATTTATAAAAGCTAAAACTCCTGCAGCTAGTAACAATACGGCTACTATTCCTAAGATAATCCAAAATAAGGACTTATACTTTTTAGATGCTTTTTTGGGTTTAAAAGCTTTCATTTGGTAATTATAAACACGCTCAATATCCTCGGTCCAACGTACAGGATAAATTTCTGTATTACAAGTATTACAAAACATTTGGGTAGAAATATCTTGAGTGATAGATTTGTAAAGCTTAGTTTCAATAAAACGTTGTTTAAAAGTAAGCTCTAAACCTTCTTTATTAAAACATTCTGGACAATTATTGTTTAAAGAAACAGATTTAACGGTTATTAACTTTTCACTCATAATTAAATGGTTTTAAACGCAATTTGCATTATTGTTCCTTTACCAATTTGAGATTGTGCAACTTTAATTTTTCCATCATGAAAGTCTTCAACAATACGTCTTGCTAGAGATAAGCCTAATCCCCAACCACGTTTTTTTGTAGTATATCCAGGCTCGAAAACAGTTTTAAACTGGCTTTTAGTTAATCCTTTACCTGTGTCTATAATATTAATTTTTACCTTATTTTCTAACTGAGTCATAACAATGGTTAAATCGCCTTTACCTTTCATGGCATCTATAGCATTTTTAACTAAATTTTCGATGGTCCAACTGTATAATTGCGGATTCAAATTTACGTAAATTGGATCTTTTGGCAACTTTAAAGTAAAGTTTATAAGTTTAGAAGATCTAGATTTTAAATAATTATAAGTCTCTAATGTTTCTTTAACAATATCAACCTTCTCCAAAGTTGGAATTGATCCAATTTTACTAAAACGTTCTGTTATTGTTTGGAGTCTATCTATGTCTTTTTCAATTTCTTTAATATAGTCCGGATTAGTGTTTTCGGTTTTTAAAATTTCAGTCCAACCAATTAAAGAAGATAACGGTGTACCTATTTGGTGTGCTGTTTCCTTAGCCATACCAGACCACAATTTGTTCTGTGTTGCAATTTTAGAACTACGGTAAAAGAAATAAACAACAGCTCCAAATAAAAAAATAATTAATAATAAAGCTAATGGATAGTATTTTAATTTGTTTAAAATTTCAGAATCTCCATAATACAAATTACCAACATTAATTTTTTTGTTTGTTTGTGGATCTATATAAGTAAGCTCAATTGGTTTGTTTTGTTTTTCAAACTGAAGAATTAAATTTTTAATATAAATTGAATCTTTTAATTTTCTTTCATTAATATTTACGGTATTTATATCGCCATCATTATTAATTACAATTTTTGGTGTTAAACTATCCGATAAAATGATTTTATCAACCAATGGATTAACATCATCTGTTAAAAGACTTCTTTGAAACTCAACCTGTGCTGCACTCCAAATAGCCATTTTAGCACGTTCTTCATTTTTAAACTTTTGAAAAAAAGTATAAGTATTCCATAGAATTAGAGAGATAATAGCAAACGAAGCTATAATCATTATCCAACGAACAAGTTGTCTGTTTTTTTCGAGAAACATATAATATTTTAAAAGTTTTAAAAATAAGTATATTACTTATTAGAAGCGAAAGATACTTAAAAAGTATATAATGCAAAGTTGTTAATAATATTGTATAATAAGAGTACAAATGTGTTTTTAGTTAAAACACATTATGTCTACATTTGTTAAAAATTTAAGTGTTAATGACATCTTTTAAACCTAAAGACATATCTACAGCAAAACTACATGGTTATTTATTAAGTGCTGTAGCGCCTAGACCAATAGCGTTTGCTAGTACTATAGACGCTAATGGGAACCCAAATTTGTCGCCATTTAGTTTTTTTAACGTGTTTAGTGCAAATCCACCAATAATGATTTTTTCTCCAGCACGTCGTGTTAGAGATAATACAACAAAACATACATTGGAAAATGCAGAAAACACAAAAGAAGTGGTAATAAATGTTGTGAATTACGATATAGTACAACAAATGTCACTAAGTAGTACAGAATATGCTGCAGGTGTAAACGAGTTTGAAAAAGCAGGTTTAACAATGTTAAAAAGTGATATTGTAAAACCATTTCGTGTTGCGGAGTCACCTGTTCAATTTGAGTGCAAGGTTAATAATATTGTAAAGTTAGGAACAGAAGGTGGAGCAGGTAATTTAATTATTTGTGAAGTTGTAAAGCTTCATATTAATGATGAAGTTTTAAATGAAAATGGTAGTATAGATCAAGAAAAATTAGATTTAGTCTCTCGTGCTGGCGGAAGTTATTACAGTAGAGCAAAAGCTGGTTTTTTTGAAATTCCAAAACCACTTTCAACTTTAGGAATTGGAGTAGATGCATTACCAGAAAATATTAGAAATAGTAATATTTTAACAGGAAACGATTTAGGTTTATTAGGTAATGTTGAAACACTACCAACTAAAGCAGAGATTAAAGCATATGTAAATATGCATGACAATATTACATTAAATGAAATCGAAAAACATAAAAAGGCACAGAATTTGCTTAGTTTTGGAGATGTAGAAAGCGCTTGGAAAGTGCTGTTATCGTAATAACACGATTAAATTAGACGAATATTTAATAATTATATAGACAATGGAAGTACAAGGTAAAGTAAAATTAATTGGAGAAACACAAACTTTTGGAAGCAACGGTTTTAGAAAAAGAGAATTAGTTGTTACAACAGAAGAGCAATACCCACAACACATAATGATTGAGTTTGTTCAAGATAAAACAGACTTATTAAACAACTACAATGTTGGGCAAGATGTGAAAGTAAACATTAATTTACGTGGAAGAGAATGGACAAATCCTCAAGGAGAAGTTAAATATTTTAACTCAATTCAAGGATGGAGAATAGAAGGAGTACAATCGGGAGCACCTGCTGGAATGCCAGAAACTCCTCCAGCTGCAGCTTTTGAGCCAGCTACAGATTTAAAAGAAGAAGATCACGACGATTTACCTTTTTAATATATTCCTGCACATGCAGAAATCTTATCAATTTAACCTCAATGTTTAATTTCATTGAGGTTTTTTTATTTTAGCATCATATGCACGTTTTAAACCAAAATATATTATTCCCAGATGTACAAAAAGCAGACGAAGAAGGTTTGCTTGCAATTGGTGGTGATTTGTCTTTAGAACGATTATTATTAGCATATAGAAGCGGTATTTTTCCTTGGTTTAATAAAGATGAAGTTATTTTATGGTGGTCGCCAAATCCTAGATTTGTACTTTTTCCAAAAGAGTTAAAAGTTTCAAAAAGTATGAAGCAATTTCTTAGAAATTGTGATTTTGAAATTACTATAAATAAAGATTTTAGATCTGTTATTACAGAATGTGCAAATGCCAAGCGTAGTGGGCAAGCTGGAACTTGGATTACTAATAATATGCTAGAAGCTTATTGTAATTTGCATGAACATGGATTTGCAAAGTCTGTTGAGGTTTGGAGAGATAATAAACTTGTAGGAGGTTTTTATGGTGTAGATTTAAACAATGGAGTTTTTTGCGGAGAAAGTATGTTTGCAAAAGAGAGTAATGCTAGTAAAGCAGCATTTATAACATTTATTAAAAACACAGATTATAATTTAATAGACTGCCAGGTTTATACAAGCCATTTAGAAAGTTTGGGTGCTAAGGACATCTCTAGACAAGAATTTTTATCTATTTTAAATCTTGAAAACAGCCGAAGTTAAAACATGTAACTTTTGATCTTTTTTTACATTTAACGCTTCAAACCTATATTCTAAACCAAATTGCAATTTTAGTTTTGCAGAAAATAACCAGCCAATTTGTGATGTTATTCTATAATCTAATTCAGGTTTTGTACTTTTAGATATGCTGTACAGTGCTTCGTTTGAAGCAACAATATACGTTTCGCCTATATCTATTTTTTCTCCGTTTAAAGGGAAATCTAAAGCACAACGGTACCTAAATCTATGAACTGTTTTAGATTTTTGAATGCGTTGTTCTGCTCTAATTCTGTGGCCCAATCTTAAAGCCCGTATTTTTCTTTTAGTATTAAATTGTTGTGTTAATCTTATTTCATTTTCAGAAGTTTCAAACCAGTCTCTATTTCGGTATTGAAAACCAAAACTAATACTATTATTTAAGCTTAAATTGTAAGTAGAGAAATGTTTAAAATCAAGTTGTCTGACATTATTTATAAACTGTGCATCATTATAAATATAATGTCGTGTGGAAATACTAAAATTATAATTATATAAACCTGAAACTTTATGGTTAACACTAATTTCATGTTCTCCTAAAGAAGAAAAATAATTTTGAGCTTTAGTAGTTGTACAGCCCAAAAGAAAAAGTACAATAGTTATATTTAATTTAATATAATACATGCCCATAAGAAGAGGTTGCAATATTTTTTGTTGATAAATGATTTCCTTTATTATCAAATAAAAACTCCTTTAAGCTATAGGATTTTTTTTCTTTTACTTCGGCAATAATTTCAAAATTAAACGCACTATCTTCTTCGTTTTTTAGTATGTTATTAATAAATATATGTTGCTTTGTTTTGGCATAAAAAATGTATTGTTTTTGGACTTTTTTTAAACTCCATTTATCATAATTTTTATTGAAAAATGTTTCAATTTTGTTTAAATCATTTTTTAATAATTTTTTTATCTCTTTCTTTTTTAATGTTTTTTCTACATCTTCTAAAGTCCCGTTTTCAGAAAACTCTATACTATAATGGTGTTTATTAAATTTGAATTTTGTTTCGAAACTTATTTTTGTGTTGTTGGTTTCTTTATAAAATAAAATGCGCTTGGATTTAAGTTTAATAAGAGCAACACTTAAACTTGTTTTTTCTGGAAAGTTTTTTTGCAGTATTCTTTCTTCTTTTTCATTTTTTGTTTGAGAAAAACAAAAAGAGGAAAGCAATAAAAGCAATACAAGTATGTTTTTAGACTTCATCATATCTAAAACAGTTAATTTCATGATCATTAACCATTCCTATGGCTTGCATAAAAGCATATACAACAGTACTGCCAACAAACTTAAAACCTCTTTTTTTTAGGTCTTTACTTATGGCGTCGCTTAAAGGTGTATTGGCAGGAGCTTTTTTGTAATTTATTACTTTACCTTTTATTGGTTTTCCATCTACAAAAGCCCATATATATTTGCTAAAACTTCCAAACTCTTTTTGAATTTCTATATATAATTGAGCATTTGTAATGGTTGCATTTATTTTTAATTTGTTTCTAATTATACCAGCGTTTTGTAATAAACTTGCTTTTTTATCTTCGTTATAATTGGCTATTTTTTTATAATCGAAAAAATCGAAAGCTTCACGAAAATTTTCACGTTTGCGTAAAATAGTAATCCAGCTTAATCCAGCTTGAAAAGTTTCAAGAATTAAAAACTCGAATAATTGATGGTCATTATAAACCGGGACTCCCCATTCATTATCATGATAAGATTCATATAACTTATCTCCAATACACCAACCACATTTATGCTCTGACATTGTAAGGATTTTAAATTTACACCACTAATGTAACAACTGTTACTAAATAATTACAAATGTAATAGTAATTTTACACTATGGAAACACTACAAAATACAGATTTAAAAGCGATAATAAAAGATAGTTTAGAAAAATCTATAACCTATCAAGAATATAGAGATTTAGTTAAAAACCTTGTAGAAAATAATGCCACTACAGGTCTCAACCAAGCAGATAATTTGGTAAACTATACTATGTTAAATAATAAGCGTATGAAACGTTGGGATAAAACCGTAAAAGTTTCTGAAGCTGATAAAGAAAAAATATCTAATTCAACATTAAATCAAACATGGTTAGTTTTAACCGAGAGTTGGTGTGGAGATGCTGCCCATATTATGCCTGTAATAAATAAGGTTGCAGAATTAAACGATAATATTGATTATAAAGTAGTGTTAAGAGATGAAAATAAGGCTTTAATGAATCAGTTTTTAACTAATGGCGGACAATCTATCCCAAAATTAGTTATGATTGATAACTTAACAAATAAAGTAATAAGTTCTTTTGGTCCTAGACCTAGTAAAGCTACTAAGTTAGTTAATGATTATAAAAAAGAGCATGGTACATTAACACCAGAATTTAAAGAAGAATTACAACATTGGTATAATAAAGATAAAGGTCAAAATGTTATAGAAGATTTAGTTGCTTTTTTATAATTTAAAGATATTGAGTTGGCTATTATAAAAGAGCTACTATATTTTTTATCTTTGATTAAAAAGCAACAAGTTTAATGAATTGGCTTATAAAAAGTATATCTTTTATCTTTCATCCTATTATAATGCCTGTTTTAGGTGTTGTTTTCTATTTTTCTAAATCTCCTAGGTTTTTGCCAAGAGATATTATAGAAGCAAAACTTATTTCTCTTAGCATACTTACTATAATATTACCAATTTTACTTTATTTTTTACTTAAAACAATAGGAAAAACTAAGTCTATTTATCTTGAAACAACTAAGGAGCGAATAATTCCTTTAATATTGAATGTAATTATATGTATTTTGATATTATTGCGTGTTTTACCTTCCAATCAAATAATTGAGTTATACTTTTTCTTTATTGGTATTTTAATTTCTAATATTATTTGTTTGGTATTAGCTATATTAAAATTTAAAGCAAGTATTCACATGATTGCTATTGCAGGAGTTATAATGTTCGCCATTGGTATTTCTGTACATTTTGGCAAAAATTTAAATGGTTCTTTAGCTTTATTTTGTTTAATTGCTGGAGCTATAGCAACTTCTAGATTACATTTAAAAGCACATAGTAATACAGAACTAATTTTTGGTTTTTTTATTGGTTTAGTTCCACAGTTAATGGTTTTTCAATATTGGTTATAATATGTAAAACATTAAGCCAATTTTTATGGCATTAGCATCAATAACATTACCATCTATTTTAGCTTTATCATTAAAAATAGGATTTAATGCATAATATAAATAAAAGTTCCATGTATTATATCCTGCAGCTAAAGTTAAACCATACTGTAAGTCGTTTATAGCATCTATGTTATTTAATTTAATATCATTAGGTGCACCTTCATATTTACTGCTATTAATAAGTACATATCCTAATTTAAAACCTGTGTAGATACGCCAAAATTTATATTCTGTAGCGGTAGATGTTCTCCATCTATATTCTATTGGCATTTCAACCATATAGGTTGAAAACTTATTTTTTGTAAAGGAAATTTCATCTTTATTAATAATTGTAAATGTATTGTCTCCTTTATTGTCTTCCAATATTTGAAGGTTTTGATTAAACGAGTTAATAGATAAACCTAAACCAATACCAAAAGCTTTGTTTCGTCTTTTATTAATTGGCATGTCTTTAGTATAACCAAAGTGAAATCCTCCAGAAAAACCACTTTGAGATAATCCTGATGGTATTTTTCCAATTAAGTTATATGTTAATCCAAAATAAAACTGATCTTCTTTATATAGAGAATCTATTATTTCTGTATTATCGCTTAACTCTTCTTGTGCATAGGAAGAAGCAAAACATAAACATAAGAATAGTAATAATGGTTTCATATTTACAAGATAATAAAATAGGAAGGTTTAAGACAAATAAAAGGCGTTTTGAAAATTTCAAAACGCCTTTTTATAAAATTAAGAATAATTTTTACTAATTAGTAAGTGCATCACCTTTTTTGGTAGTATAATTTATTTTAAGCGCATTAGTTTTACGTAATTCTTGCTTAACATCTGTTAACACTCCCATTTTTGCATCTTTATCTACTTTTAGAGATACAGTAAGTGTAGGCACTAATTCTTCTGCTAAGGCAGCTCGTTCAGCAGCAATAAATGCTTGAACTTCCTTAACGCTTTGCAGTTTATCGTTTAATTGTATTCTATCTTCAGTTCCATAAGTATCTACATAATTAGGACTTGGTTTTCCAATATATATATAACTTATAGGTTTCTTTTTATCTAATTTTTCAATTTGATTAGCCTTTGGTAATTGATTCTGGATTTTTAAATTATCCTCTTTAATTACTGTAGCAACCATAAAGAAAAACAGAAGCATAAATACAATATCTGGTAAAGATGCTGTTGAAATTGGAGGTAAACCTCCATCTTTTTTCTTTTTAAATTTAGACATAGTGTTTATGTTATTTTGTTAATCTCGTTTTGCTTCAGCCTCAGAGAATTTTTGAGGAACAATTAATTTAATTGCTTCTAATTTCTCTTTTAAATTCTCTCTTACTTTAGGCTCAGTAACTGGATCTTGGTACATTGCTGTAGCTTCAACAAAATTCATTTCTAAATTAGGATAATCTCTTTTAAACTCACGATTTCTTATTTCGTTATAAGCTGCTAAAATTTCATTTTGTACAGCTATATAAGTTTTATAATCTGTTAATCTATCGTTAGCTAAAGAAATTACTGCTTTTTGTAAATTATCTGAAGATGCTGGGTCACCAGCTCCTTTACATCTTTTACAAGCATCTTTTCCTTCACCTCCACCATTATCTAAAAATTTTACTGTAGCAGCTCTTAAATCTTTAAGTGCAACAACTTCTGAATCTCCTCCAGAGGTTAGTAAAATTTCATTATTACTGTTTAATGTTAAAGCAAAAATATTTTTTTCCTTAATAATAACAGGTTCTTGAGTGTCTTCTTCCCAAGGTGGTAACTTTCTACTTAAACCAGAATCTGTTGCGATGTCTGTTGTTACTAGAAAGAATATAAGTAATAAGAAGGCAATGTCAGCCATAGAGCCTGCATTAACTTCTGGTGCTGATCTTTTTGCCATAATTATTTAGTTATTTTTTTAACTCCTGAGAATATCATTGCTAAAATAGCAACAATACTTAATATATAAAAAGCCATTAAGCCAGCTCCTACAAATCTTGATTCGGTTTCTGTAGCCATAACACCATCATAAGCGTATACTTCGCCTACTAAAGGATCTCCTCCAGAAACTGCGTATCCTATAATTAATACAAGAGCAAAAGCACCAACACCTATTAAAGTGTTTTTAATGTTGCTACCACCACCAAATAAATTTGTGATAACAAAGAAAATTACTAATGCTAATGTTAATGCTAGTATAATATAAGCAATCCATGCCATTGGCTCAAGTAAAGAAGTATCTCCTGCCGCAGCTAGGCCTTTTACTTCTTCTTCACCTTTAGCAATAATTCTGAATAATGATATAATACCAATTAAACTTAATACGGCTACAACTATTTTTAAAATCTTGTGCATAATCTGTTTTAGTTTTAAAATTAGTTAATACTCTATTTCTTGTATCTCGATAACATATCCATTAAAGTGATAGAAGAATCTTCCATGTCATTAACAATACTATCAATTTTTGCTACGATATAATTGTAAAAAATCTGTAATATAATTGCTACAATAAGACCAAATACAGTTGTTAATAAGGCTACTTTAATACCACCTGCTACTAACGTTGCATCCATTCCACCTGCAGATTGAATTTTATCAAAGGCTTGAATCATCCCGATTACTGTTCCCATGAATCCAAGCATTGGTGCTAATGCGATGAATAAAGATATCCATGATACGTTTTTCTCTAATTGTCCCATTTGTACTCCACCGTAAGCTACAACAGCTTTTTCAGCAGATTCTAAGCTGTCATCTGCTCTATCTAAACCTTGATAGAAAATAGATGCTACAGGACCTTTTGTATTTCTACAAACTTCTTTTGCTGCTTCAATACCACCAGATTGTAGTGCGTCTTCAACATTTTGAGTTAGTTTTTTAGTATTTGTAGACGATAAGTTTAAAAAGATAATTCTCTCGATAGCTATTGCTAAACCTAGAATTAAACATAATAATACAATACCCATGAAACCTGGACCACCTTCAATAAAACGCTTTTTAAGCTCTTGGTGGAATGTTAATTCTGGTTCTGCCGCATCGTCTTGTGCTGCATCTTGAGTAGTTGCAACTGCTGCAGCAACTGTAGCTGCGTTTGTAGTTGCATTAGCTGTGCCAAATGCCATTAAAAATACTATGGCTAGGATAGAAAATAATCTTTTCATGTTTTTGATCTTAATTTTATTAATTAGTTAAAGTGTTAAAGATATAAAAAAAAAGGAATTAAAAACTAAAATATTTACAGTGCTTTTAGAATTTTATTCCTAGCGCACATCTACTTTATTTTAATTTCCTGGTTTCAAATTAAAAGAAAAAAAAATTAAGACTCAAATTTTGACCGTTAATTTTAAGCCATTTCTCCTCTTAAAGCAGTTTCGTATATGGTTTTAAACAAGTTATGAGAAATATCTTGTCCTAATAAATACATTAATTTACTTACTGCGGCTTCTGTTGTAATGTCTTTTCCAGAAATTATCCCTATTCTTTTTAATTTTTCGCTTGTTTCATATTGTCCCATCATAACACTTCCACCAGAGCATTGGGTTATGTTAATAATATGAATTCCTTTTTTTACAGTTTCCTTTATTAGGGAAATAAACCAATCTTCTGTAGTGCAATTTCCAGCTCCGTATGTTTCTAAAATTACACCTTTAAGGTTAGGTGTATTGAAAATACAATTTAATAGTTGCTCTGATATGCCTGGAAATAATTTTATTAAAGCGATATTTTTATCTAAATTTTTATGGACAACTAGTTTTTTTCTAGGATTAGGTTTAAATAATGCTTCGTTATTTACTTTTAAATGTACTCCTGACTCTGCTAAATCTGGATAGTTTAAACTTGCAAAAGCCTCAAAATGCTCTGCGTTTATTTTAGTTGTTCTATTAGCTCTATATAATTTGTATTCAAAATATAAACATACCTCTTTAATTATTGGTTTATTGTAATGCTGTAAAGAGGCTACTTGTATAGAGGTGATTAGGTTTTCTTTTGCATCGGTGCGTAAGTCTCCAATTGGCAGTTGAGATCCCGTAAAGACTACTGGTTTTGCTAAATGCTCTAGCATAAAACTTAGCGCAGATGCTGTATAACTCATGGTATCGCTTCCGTGTAGGACAACAAATCCATCAAAATTATCATAATTATTTTCAATTATTTCTGCAATTTCTATCCAATACTTTGGCTCCATATTGCTAGAATCTATTGGAGTTTTAAAAGAAAATGTTTCAATATTACAGTCTAAAAGTTTTAATTCTGGAATACGAATTAATAAATTGTCGAAATCAAAAGCTCGTAAAGCTCCAGTTTCTGGATCTTTTATCATACCAATTGTTCCACCAGTATATATAAGGAGTATGTTTGGAATTGATTTTGTCAATTGTTTTATTTTTAGGATTGTTGTTTTTGCTAAATACCAAAAATAGCTTTAGAGTTTTCTGTTGTAATTTCGGCGATTTTCTCTTCCGAAATGTTATAGATTTCAGATAGCTTTTCTATTATTTTAATAATGTAGCTGCTTTCATTGCGTTTTCCACGAAAAGGTTTTGGTGCTAAATATGGAGAATCGGTTTCTAAAACAATATGTTTTAAATCTATTTTATTTAAAAATTTATCTATTTTCCCGTTCTTAAAGGTTGCAACACCACCAATTCCCAATTTCATGTTGTAAGATATTGCTTGTTGTGCCTGCTCTATTGTACCGGTAAAACAATGGAAAATTCCAAAAAGATCATCGCTTTTTTCATCTTCTAAAATTTCAAAAATTTCATCGAAAGCTTCACGACAATGAATAACAATTGGTAATTTATGTTTTTTTGCTAATTTTATTTGGTGTCTAAAGGCTTCTTGTTGAATGGGCAGAGTGCTTTTATCCCAATATAAATCTATCCCAATTTCACCTACAGCATAAAATTTATGTTGTTTTAGCATTTGTTCTACATGCTCTAATTCTTCTTTATAATTTTCTTTTACATGTGTTGGGTGTAAACCCATCATTAAAAAAATATTTTCTGGATAGTCTTTTTCCAATTTTAGCATAGACGCAGTGTAAGTAGAGTCTATTGCAGGAATAAATAACCTAGAGATGTTTGCTTCTAATGTGCGTTGCATCATTTCTGCTCTGTCTTCATCAAATGCTTCGCTATATAAATGTGTGTGTGTATCTGTAATAACCATTCTTAAATTTTACTAAAATAGATTAAGAAGTTTTAATAAATATAAACTTTGTTTAGAGGCTATAAAGTTAGTTGTTTATATTTTAAGACTCAAAATATGATGTTTTAATATTTTTTTAAAGAATTGTTTTAAACTAAAAAAGCCACAACAAACGTTGTGGCTTTTTTTTATTTAATTTCTTTACCATTTTTATCTAAAAAATGATATTCTAAATATGTGTAAGCATCTCTAGGTTGTATTTTTACCCATTTTTTGTGTTCAAAAAACCATTTTGAACGAATAGATGGAAAGCCTTTTGTTAAAAAGGCTGCTATAAAAGGATGTGTGTTTAAAGTTAACTTTTTATAGTCTTTTTTGAATAAGCGTTCTACATCTTGAGAAATTTTTTGTACCAATACTATTGGTGCTTCAACTTCTTCACCATTATTACCATTAGGGTTTTCTTCTCTGGTTTTAATGTTCATTTCTGGTCGAACTCTTTGTCTTGTAATTTGAATCAAACCAAACTTACTTGGAGGTAATATTTTGTGTTTGGCTCTGTCGTCTTTCATTTCATCACGAAGATGATTGTAGAGTTTTTTTCTGTTTTCAGCTTTGTTTTGGTCTATAAAATCTACTACTATTATGCCTCCCATATCTCGAAGGCGAAGTTGTCTTGCAACTTCTGTGGCAGAAATTAAATTAACCTCTAAGGCTGTTTCCTCTTGGGAATTGGCTTTGTTAGACCTATTTCCACTGTTTACATCAATAACATGTAATGCTTCTGTATGCTCTATAACTAAATAGGCACCTTTAGCCATAGAAACCGTTTTTCCAAATGCGGTTTTTATTTGTCTATCTACTCCAAATTTTTCAAAAATTGGAATATTAGATTGATGTAACTTGACTATTGATTCTTTTTTTGGTGCAATTTCTTGCACATAATCTTTAATTTGAATGTAAAGCGCTTCATCGTCTACTTGAATACCTGTAAAGGAGTCGTTAAAAATATCTCTTAATATTGAAGAGGCTTTATTTAACTCACCATGTACTTTAGAAGGATGATTTGCTTTATGTAGCTTTTTACACATTGCGGTCCAACGACCTAACAAGTTTTGTAAATCTTTGTCTAATTCGGCTACTTTTTTGCCTTCGGCTACTGTTCGTACAATAACTCCAAAACCTTTTGGTGTAATACTTTTTACCAAACGTTTTAATCTGTCCTTTTCTGCTTTATCTTCTATTTTTTGAGAAATAGAAATACGATCGCTAAAAGGTACTAAAACAATATATCTACCGGCAATAGAAAGCTCTGAGCTTATTCTTGGACCTTTTGTAGATATAGGTTCTTTTACTATTTGTACTAACATTGATTGATTTGACTTGATGACATTGTTTATTTTGCCGTCTTTGTCAATATCTTTTTCAAATGGGAAATCTTTTAATGAAAAGTCATTTAATTTACCTGTGCTTACACGTTTTGTGAATTTTAAGAGAGAAGATATTTTTGGGCCTAAATCGTGATAATGCAAAAAAGCATCTTTCTCGTAACCTACATTTACAAATGCAGCATTTAGTCCAGGAACAGCTTTGCGAATTTTGGCGATAAACACATCGCCAACAGCAAAGTTGTTACTATCCTCTTCCTTATGTAATTCAATAAGTTTTCCATCTTTTAATAAGGCAAAATCAACACCGTCAGAATTAGATCTGATAATCAATTCTTTATTCATTCTGTTAATTTTAATCCATTATACACTTGGTGCATAACAGATGGATTATACATTATTTTGTTTAGTAAAATTTACTAAACAGCATGTTTTAAATTAATAAAACATACACAGGATTTTAATAAAAATCCGAAGAACTTATACTACACGCAAGGTTTTACGTGTTTTAAGTTAAGTTCGTTTTCAAAGAACATTGTTTTTAACAAACCAAAAAAGTAGCTATAAAAACTACTTTTTTGAATTATTTTTTCTTCTTGTGACGGTTAGCGCGTCTTCTTTTTTTACGCTTATGCGTTGCAACCTTGTGTCTCTTTCTTTTTTTACCACTTGGCATAAGATGTCTGGTTTTAAATTAATAATTCGTTTTATGTTGTAAATTACTTTACGTCAACATTAGTTTTTACACCTTCTACAAAAACTTTTGCAGGTTTAAATGCTGGTATATTATGTGCTGGAATTTTAATAGTCGTATTTTTTGAAATATTTCTACCTGTTTTCTCAGCTCTTGTTTTTATGATAAAACTTCCAAAACCACGTAAGTAAACATTGTCTCCACCTTCTAAAGATGTTTTGACTTCTTCCATAAATGTTTCTACTGTTGCCTGAACGTCTCCTTTCTCTATTCCTAATTTCTCAGAAATTTTTGCTACTAAATCAGCTTTAGTCATTTTCTTTTCTTGTTTGTGTTATTAAAATTCTTAAGGGTTGGCAAATATAGGAATTAAATATTCAATATTTCAAACCTAATTCATTAAAATTTAATGGTATAAAGAATTACTTTTGTTTGCGAATCTAGCACTATAAATGAATATAACAAAAAATTTAATTAACTGGTACTCAGTAAATAAGAGAGATTTACCTTGGAGAAATACTGTTAATCCATATTTTATTTGGCTCTCAGAAATTATTTTACAACAAACACAAGTTGCTCAAGGTCTTCCTTATTACGTCAAATTTACCTCTAAATTTCCAACAGTTTTTGATTTAGCTAAAGCAAGAGAATCTCAAGTTTTAAAACTTTGGCAAGGTTTAGGTTATTATTCTAGAGCACGTAATTTACATGCATCTGCAAAATATATAGTAAATGAATTAAATGGAGAGTTTCCTAATACATATAATGAGATTATAAAACTAAAAGGAGTTGGTGATTATACAGCAAGTGCAATAGCTTCTATATGTTTTAATGAAATTACACCAGTAGTCGATGGGAATGTGTTTAGAGCATTGTCTAGAATTTATGGCATTAGTACTCCTATTAATACAAGTAAGGGATTTAAAGAGTTTAAAGCTTTAGCCGAAACGCTAATTGATAAAAGAGAGCCTGCAACTTTTAATCAAGCTATAATGGAGTTTGGTGCTAGGCAATGCAAACCAAAAAATCCAGATTGTAATATTTGTCCTTTTAATACTAAATGTGTTGCGCTTCAAAAAAATAAAATATTAGAATTTCCAGTCAAGCTAAAAAGTTTGAAGGTTAAAAAAAAGTATTTCAATTTTATTGTAATTTTATCTTCAGATAAAAAAACAGTTTTAGAAAAACGTGAAGGTAAAGGGATTTGGCAAAACTTATATCAGTTTCCTTTAGTTGAAACAAAAAAGACCGCTAATTTTTTAGAGATAGAAGAAAGGCTTAAAGATTTTTCAGTTTTAAAAGATAAAAGTTTTAGCTTGTCATTATATAACGATGTAGAAATTGTACACAAGCTTTCACACCAACACTTACATACTAAGTTTTGGGTTGTAACTTTAGACGATGTGTTGCCTACAGGAATATCAATAAATAAACTAATAGAATTTCCAGTACCTATATTAATAGGTAACTTTATAGAAAGATTTAATTTTTAGCATTTTAAGTTTTAATAGTCTTTCTTTTTTTTTAAATTTAACTTTATCATTTAGTAAATATGTAATTTTGCATTATAAATTAAAAAAGTATGTCGGGAACGTTAAATAAGGTTATGCTAATTGGGCATTTGGGAGATGAAGTAAAAATGCACTATTTTGAAGGTGGAGGTTGTGTTGGTCGTTTTCCATTGGCTACAAACGAAACGTATACCAATAAAAGCACAAACGAACGCGTAACAAATGTAGAGTGGCATAATATTGTTGTAAGAAATAAAGCGGCCGAAATTTGTGAAAAATATCTCACTAAAGGAGATAAAGTTTATATCGAAGGCAGAATAAAGACTAGAAAATGGCAAGATGATACAGGTAATGATCGATATAGTACAGAAATTCAAGCTAACGAATTTACTTTTTTAAGCACTAAAAAAGATAGTCAAAACACAGCTCAGGCTCAACCGACACAGCAAGTAGAAAATAATATAGAATCAACTGGAAAAGCTGCTAGTGATGACGATTTACCATTTTAAACTAAACCTATAACATTGGATCCTGAACCCACGCGTTTATTAATACTCTTTTTAGAAATAGATTTTTCTGCCATATCGGGCTTTATATTGCTATTTGTACTGCTTTTTTGCTCGGCATTAATTTCTGGAGCCGAAGTTGCTCTATTCTCTTTAACTAGAACAGATTTAGATCAAGAAGAGTTACAGTCTAGTAAAGCCATACAGATAATAAATAGGCTTTTAGAACGACCAAAAAAATTATTAGCAACCATTTTGGTAGCCAATAATTTTATAAATATAGCTATTGTAATTCTCTTTGCATTTCTTGGCAATTTTATGTTTCAAGGCATTAACAATCCTATTGTAAAATTTATACTAGAAGTTGTAGTTGTAACATTTTTAATATTACTCTTTGGAGAAATTTTACCTAAGGTTTATGCAAGTAGAAATAATTTAAAGTTTGCCACTTTTATGGCTTACCCGCTAAAAGTTTTAGATTTTATTTTTTCACCTATAAGTTTGCCAATGCGAGCGATAACGCTTGGTATTCATAACAAACTTGGAAAACAAAAATCTAATTTAAGTGTAGATCAATTATCTCAAGCATTAGAACTTACTAGCGAAGAAGATACTACGCAAGAAGAACATAAAATATTAAAAGGTATTGTATCTTTTGGTAATACAGATACCAAGCAAGTAATGCGACCAAGACTAGATATTTTTGCTTTAAATATAGAACAAGATTATAGTGAGGTTATAGCCGAAATTACAGCAAATGGCTATTCTAGAATACCAGTTTATAAAGATAATGTAGATAAAATTGAAGGCATTTTATATGTAAAAGATTTACTTCCACATATAGATAATAAAAATTTTGATTGGACTACATTACTTAGAGATCCATTTTTTGTGCCAGAGAATAAGAAATTAGATGATTTAATGTCTGAATTTCAAGAAAAGAAAGTACACTTAGCAGTTGTTGTAGATGAGTATGGTGGTACTTCTGGTTTAGTTTCTTTAGAAGATATTATTGAAGAAATAGTTGGAGATTTAAGCGATGAGTTTGACGATGAAGATGTTCATTATTCTAAATTAGATGATAATAATTACGTTTTTGAAGGTAAAACCGCTTTAAAAGATTTTTACAAAATTTTAAAACTTGAAGAGGAAACTGTTTTTGAAGATAATAAGGGAGAAGCCGAAACATTAGCTGGTTTTATTCTTGAAATTTCTGGTAGCTTTCCAAGGCAAGCTAGTAAAATAAATTTTGAAAATTACGTTTTTACAATAGAAGCTTTAGATAAAAAAAGAATTAAGCGAGTAAAAATTACATTGCCCTAATTAACAAAAATTGAGACTGTAAGTACGCAAAGTGTTACGTCTACAATTATATACTATATGAAAGAAATAAATAAATTTATTGTTATACTAATAGTAACTATAGGATTTTTTGTAAGCTGCGCAGATGATCCTACTCCTAAACCTAAAGCTTTTTTAGCTTTAGAATATCCTGAGGCTATTTACAAGACAGAAGATATAACTAAAATGCCTTTTACTTTTGATAGAAATGCTTTAGGCCAAAATTTAAAAACAAAAACACTTAAAGGAGAAACTACTAGTTATGGTATTAATATAGAATACCCAAAACTTAAAGGAACTATTTATATTACGTATAAAGCGATAGAAAATAATGAAGATTTATTAAGGCTTTATTTAAAAAACGCTCAAAACTTTACGCAAGAGCATACTTTAAAAGCAGATGTTATTGAAGAATTTGTTTACGAAAATCCAGAACGAAGAGTTTATGGCATGTTTTACGATGTTGGTGGTAATGCAGCATCTCAATCTCAGTTTTATGTAACCGATAGTATTAACCATTTTATAACAGGTTCACTTTATTTTTATGCAAAACCTAATTACGATTCTATTTTACCAGCTGCAAATTACCTGCAAAAAGATATTAGAAGAATTATGGAGAGTTTAGAGTGGAAGAATTAAAGTTTTAATTCTTATTTAATAATGAATTTTTATATAGTAAAATAAAAGAGCGAAGTGTTATACTTCGCTCTTTTGTTTTAAAACCTAGTTTTTAGTTTCTTCTGTAGAGGCATTAATGTTAGCTTTTTCTAAAGCTTCATAATATGCTTTAAACTCATTAATGTTTTCTGGTTTTCCAATAATTTTTTTGTCTTTATCTAGCACAAAATAACTTGGTGTTCCTGTTACATTGTATTGATCTCCAATTGGGTTGTCCCATTTACCTTCTCCAAAAACATGTAGAAAATCTGGATAGTCGTAAGTCATGTCTTTCCAACGGTATAAATCGTTATCTAAAGCAATAGCAACAACTTGTATATTTTCCTTTTTCTTTGTTTTAATATATTCTTTTAATTGTGGTATTTCGTCTAAACAATGAGAACATGTCGTGCTCCAAAAGAACAATAAATAGTTATTAGAGCCTTCTAATTTACTTAATTTAGAAACTTTTATTTTATCGTTTTCATCTTTTACCTCGATATTAAAATCTGGTCCAATATTACCAATAGATGCATTTTTAAAAAGCGTAATTGAGTTGGCTAATTCTTTATTGTTGTTAGCTTTTGCAATGTTTAATAAATATTTAGACCCAATATAATTGGCAACTACTTCATTATTTTCTACCGAGAATTGATTCCATAAAATTTCTAATAGAATGGCTTTAATTTTTGGGTTATCACCAATGGCTTTTACAACAGTATCTATATTTTCCATGTAAGAAGCATCAGGATTATTTCGGTCTATAAAACCTATAACATAATCTATTGTTGTTTTTATTAAAAAGTTAGAGTTTTGTAATGTTTTGTTTCCAAAATCTATATTCGAAAAATAATTAGATTTTATATTTTTAGAAAAAGTAGAAACATCTTCTAAACTACTTGGAATATATGGTTTGCAAGCTTTTATAAAGTTGTTTGCAATCATGCCTTCCGAAGCTTTTTCAAATTCATCTTGCGTATTTTTTAAAATGGTAAAAATTTTGGTGTATCCAGCTTTGTCTTCTTTGCCAGAACTATAATAATTACGAATGCTTTTGTTTACTAAAGCCATACTTCTGTTATAAGAAGTATATAGTTTGTTTTCTGAAGATTTGTCGAAAGTTAAACCTTTTTCTATGTCAAAGTTTAATACAATATCTTCTTTATTATTTACAAAAAAGTCAAAATTAAATTGATCCTGCGGTTGTGCGTATACCAAACGATAAGTTCCTGGAATGGTATTAGAATCTAAAGGGATTTCAAAAGTACCATCTTCTGCTACATCTGCATTAGCGACAAATAAAGATGTTTCTGCAGTAACACGGTATAAAAATGCAAATTTAAACTTTTCAGCTGGAGTAAAAGTTCCTTTTATTGTATGCTGTGCAAATAGCATTGAAGGTAGTAATGCGAATAAAAAAAGTAATTTTCTAATCATTTTTAATTGTTTTATATCAAATAAGGCAAAAACTTTGCCAAAAAGAATTTTATTTTAAAATAGGTTTAAGTACGGATAATGCTTGTTCTACAGTTTTAATATTATCAAAGGTAAGTAATAATCGTAAACCGTTTCTGGTTTGTTTTTCTTTCATTTTACCAGCATGTGGATTGTGTTGTACATACTTTAAAAGTTTTGTAAAATTAGGGCTTTGGTAGAAATTACTTTGTTGGTCGTTTATAAAATAACCAATTAGTTTTCCTTTTTTCATTATTACTTTTTCAATTCCTAATTTTATTGCAATCCATTTTAGCCTAACGCTATTTAATAAATCTACAACTTGTGTTGGTAACTCACCAAATCTATCTATTAGTTCTGTTTCAAATTTATTTAATTCTTCTTCTGTTTTAAAGTTGTTTAGTTGTGTATATAGATTTAGTCTTTCGGTAATATTATTAACATAATCGTCTGGGAATAGTAATTCTAAATCACTATCTATGGTTATATCTTTTACATATTCTTTGTTTTCAAGATCTTCATCATATAAATCTTTAAATTCATTTTCTTTTAATTCTTCAATAGCTTCATTTAATATTTTTTGGTATGTATCAAAGCCTATTTCGTTTATAAAACCACTTTGCTCGCCACCAAGTAAATCTCCAGCTCCACGAATTTCTAAATCTTTCATTGCAATATTAAAACCACTACCTAATGCTGTAAATTGTTCTAATGCTTGAATACGTTTTCTAGCATCTGGAGTCATGGCATCGTAACCTGGAGTTATAAAATAGCAAAATGCTTTTTTATTACTTCGTCCCACACGACCACGCATTTGGTGCAAGTCGCTTAATCCAAAATTATTGGCGTTATTAATAAAAATGGTATTTGCATTTGGTACATCGAGACCACTTTCTATAATGGTAGTACTTACTAAAACATCAAAAGCACCTTCCATAAAAGAGAGCATTAATTCTTCTAATTTTTTACCATCCATTTGGCCATGACCAATACCTATTTTAGCGTCTGGTACTAAGCGTTGTATCATGCCTGCGACTTCTTTTATGTTTTCTATACGATTATGAATAAAGAAAATCTGTCCGCCACGTTGAATCTCATAACTTACGGCATCTCTAATAGCTTCTTCGTTAAAACGAATAACATTACTCTCAATAGGATATCGGTTTGGTGGAGGAGTGGTTATAACTGATAAATCTCTTGCAGCCATTAAACTAAACTGAAGTGTTCTTGGTATAGGTGTAGCAGTTAGGGTAAGTACATCTACATTGTCTTTTAGAGTTTTTAATTTCTCTTTTACGGCAACACCAAATTTTTGTTCTTCGTCTACAATTAGTAATCCTAAGTTTTTAAATTTTACATTTTTATTTACCAGTTGATGTGTGCCTACAATAATGTCTACGTGACCTTTTTCTAGTTTTTCTAAAGTTTCTCGCTTTTGCTTTGCTGTACGAAAACGATTAACATAATCTACTGTTACTGGAAATTCTTTTAAACGTTCGCTAAATGTTTTATGGTGCTGAAAAGCTAATATAGTTGTTGGTACTAAAACGGCAACTTGTTTTCCGTTATCTACTGCTTTAAAAGCTGCACGAATGGCAACTTCGGTTTTTCCAAAACCAACATCTCCACAAATTAAGCGATCCATTGGTCTTTCACTTTCCATATCTGCTTTAATATCTGCAGTTGCTGTAATTTGATCTGGCGTGTCTTCGTAAATAAAAGAGGCTTCTAATTCGTGTTGTAAATAACTGTCTGGTTTGTATTGGTAACCTTTTTCTAGTTTACGTTTAGCATATAGTTTTATTAAATTAAAAGCAACATGTTTAACCCTAGATTTAGTTTTCTCTTTAAGTACTTTCCATGCTTTGCTACCTAATTTATATACTTTTGGTGGCTTGCCATCTTTACCATTAAATTTTGTGATTTTGTGTAACGAATGAATGCTTAAATATAAAATATCGCGTTCACCATAAACTAATTTAATGGCTTCTTGTTTTTTACCTTCTACGTCAATTTTTTTAAGTCCACCAAATTTACCAATTCCATGATCTATATGTGTAACGTAATCTCCAATATCAAGATTTGTAAGTTCTTTTAGGGTAATAGCTTGCTTTTTTGCGTAACCATTTTTAAGATGAAACTTATGGTATCGTTCAAAAATTTGATGATCTGTGTAACAGACTATTTTATTATCGTGGTCTACAAAACCTTGATATAATGAAACTATTATAGTTTCGTAATGTACATCTCTCTCGACATCATCAAAAATATCATGAAAACGTTTGGCTTGTTGTTCGCTAATACAAGCAATATAATTTTTGTAACCGTTATTGTGGTTACTGTTTAAATTATCTATTAATAGGTTAAATTGTTTGTTAAAAGTAGGTTGTGGTGTTGTGTTAAATGTGATTGCTTGTTCTGTTTTTAACCAGGATTCGCTACCAAATTCTACAACGTTAAAATCTAGTAATTGGCGTTTTAATAAGGCCGAATTGCAAAATAACTCTTCAGGCTCTGCGTGTTTTAAGTCTGAAGATAAATTTTTAAAAGCATCTTCTGCTTTCCCAAAAAACTCATCGATTCTAGAAAATAAAAAATCTATATTTTTAGTATAAACAACAGTTTTTTGTGCAATGTATTTTAGAAAACTTGCACGAGACTCTTCTAAAAATTTATTTTCGACATTTGGTATAATGCCTATCTTTTTTATTTGTTCGCTAGAAAGTTGAGTTTCTACATCAAATGTTCTAATACTATCGACTTCATCTCCAAAAAATTCTATTCTATAAGGTTCGTCGTGAGAAAAAGAAAACACATCTACAATACCACCTCTTACAGAAAACTCTCCAGGTTCGGTAACAAAATCTACGCGTTTAAACTTGTATTCAAAAAGAACTTCGTTTACAAAATCTATATTTAAATCGTCTCCAACATTTATTTTAAGAGTATTACGTTCTAGTTCTTTTCTGGTAACTACTTTTTCGAATAAAGCATCTGGATAGGTAACTATTAAAGCTGGTTTTTTTTGAGAGTTTATGCGGTTTAAAACTTCGGCACGAAGTAATATGTTTGCATTGTCTGTTTCTTCTATTTGATATGGTCTACGATAACTTCCAGGATAAAAAAGAACATCTTTGCCATTTAGCATTTGTTCAAAATCGTTAAGATAAAATGCTGCTTCTTCTTTATCGTTAAAAATTAATAAAAAAGGTTTTTGAGCGTTTTTAAAACTTTCACTAATAACAAATGATAATGCAGAGCCAACTAAACCTTTTATATGAGTTTTTGTGTTGTGTTGCGCTTTGTCAAATTGTTGTTTTTGGGTAATAGAATCCTGAAGTTTTTGCAGTTGCAAAGACTTTAAATAGGTTTGCGAGATTAATGTTTTGCTCACTTACTTAGTATTGAGTTGCAAATATAAGGGATAGATTGAAGAATTGGAAAGTTAGATTTTATTATTTTCTATTAACTAATGGTTAAACAGAGATGTTTTATATTGATTTAAAATGATAAATAAATGTCTAAAAAAAAGATTAAATGAGTCTTTAAAAAGATTTTATTATTAACTATCTTTGCCGCTCTAAAACAATAAAATATATGTCATTTTCAGATTTATTTGATAGCGGATTTAAAAAACGTAACGAAGACCATTTTGCAGCAATTGTAAGAGTAGCGATGGATGATGGGATTATTTCTGATGAAGAAAAAACATTTTTAGATCGTTTGGCACGCAATTTAGATATTGGAGAAAGCGATTATAAAACTATTTTAAAAGACTACCAGTCTCACCCAATTAATCCTCCAACATCTTACGATAGACGTTTAGAGCGTTTATACGATTTAGCTCGTATGGTTTATGTAGATCATATTAAAGGAGATCATGAAGAAATTTTATTACGTAAAATTGCTGTTGGTTTAGGTTTTAATCCAGAGAATGTAAAATACGTTGTAGATAAAGCACTTACTTTAGTTAGTGATGGTGTTGATCTTGATACTTTTATTGAGGAAATTAAAATGATGAATAAATAAGTTATTCTTAATAATATACTAAAGAAAAAGCAAGCTATTTAGCTTGCTTTTTCTTTAGTATATATTTTATTTTTCTAATGATTTCAGACTTGTCAAAAGGTTTTCCAATATAGCTGTTAACTCGTCTTTCTTTACAGTAAGCTTCTTCTTTTTTAGATGGTTTTTCGCTTAGTATAATTATAGGTGTTTTGCTAATTTCTTTATAATCTGAGTGTCTAATAAATCGAGCAGTGTCAAGGCCATCCATTGTAGGTAGTTTAAGATTTAATATAACTAGGCTAAAATTAGATTTATATAGCTCTTCAATTACTTTATCGCCATTATCTACAATTACAATATCGCAATTTTTTATTTGACTTATAATTTTTAATAATTTTTTCTGATTGATAGGTAAGGGCTCTGCAAGTAAAATTTTAAAATCATTTTTTGATGTGGCTTTAACTATTTTAGTAATTTCTTCATCTTCTTTTTGATTTTGAGATATTTCAAAATCTAAAAACACCTTAAATATTGAACCTTTATCAATTTCACTATTTACTTGTATTTTTCCTCCTAATTGATGGATTAATTTTTTTGTGATGGAGAGTCCTAATCCGGCACCATTATTATTTATTAAGTTGTTGTTTATTTGGTAAAACCCATTAAAAATAGATTCTATTTGGTTTTTCTCTATACCTATTCCTGTGTCTTCAATACTAAATTCTATTTGTGCTGTGTTGTTATTGGTGCTAACACAATTTATTTTTAGTGCAACAGTTCCTGCTTGTGTAAATTTTATTGCATTACCTACAAGATTATTTAATATTTGTACTAATCTATATTTGTCTCCCACAACATATTTAGGACAATTTGGATCGAGTGTGTAATGTAATTCTAGGCCTTTTTCTTTAGACTTAGCGGTATAAATTGTTGCTATAGTGTTTAATTCTTCTATTAAATTATAGCGTATTGGTAATATAGAAAAACGATTGGTTTCAATTTTAGAGATATCAATAATATCGCTAATCATTGTGTTTAATTTATCGTTTGTATTTTTTATAACTTTTAAATTATAGCGTTGACTTTGTTCTAGATTTGTGTTCTCTAAAAGTCTTGTAAAACCATTTATAGTGCTAATAGGCATTTTAATTTCATGACTAAAATTTGCTATAAATGTATTTTTAAAAGTTTCTTTTTCTTGAAGAATTGTATTGTTATAGTCTAGTAGTTGCTTTTTAATTTCCGACACATTTTTTCTTTGTGCCATTTTTTGATATAAAGTATACTGCTTTGTAAGGTCTTGAAATACGAAGATAGAGTGTTCTTTTTCTATATTTGTATGTAAAATAGCATCTAAAGTATAATTTTTGCCTTCTATTTCTAGATTAATACAATCAAAATTAAATGTGTTTTCTTTTAGAGTTAATAAGTCTATTAAACTATAAAAAAAAGGATGTAAGTCTATAATTGATTTTCCAATACAATTTTTAAACATATTAGTTTTCGCGTCTAAAATAATACCATCTTTACTTATTAGAAGGAGTTGGTTAGTAGTTTCTTTAAGTGGAAGTTGGTAGTTTTCAAGCATTTTACATAGAGGCAAATTTTAATAGACTTAAAGATACATTTTTTTTCAATACCACTTAAAAAGTTATGTTTTGTTTATTTCAAATTTTTAGAAATTATATCTAATAATTGCGATTCATTAAAAGGTTTTGTTAAAACATCGTTTATTCCCGCTTTTTTATAAAGACTTAAATCTTCTTTAAACACTTTAGCTGTCATAGCAACAATAGGTACCTTTTTTTGATGACGTTCTGGAAGTTTTCTAATTTTTTTTGCAATTTCATCTCCTCTAAACTCTTTTAGTTTTATATCCATTAATACTAAATCAACCTCATTGTCGATGTTAGAAATTCTTGCAAGAACTTCATCTGGTTTAGTTGCAATATCTAAAAAGAATTGACCTTGAGAAGCCAGAATTTTTAATACAGAAAGTTGTGTAATTTCAGAGTCTTCTACTAATAAAATATTATATTTTTTAGAAGTAGTTAGTTGTGATTGTTTTTTCTTATCCTTTTTAATTTTTAAAGAAGGCTTTGAAACAAAATTAATATTTGTTGAAAATGTAGATCCTTTTCCTGGTGTTGAAGAAACACTTATTTTACTTTTTGTATGCTCTACTAAATGTTTTACAATAGCAAGACCTAAACCAGTTCCTTTAATAGAATCGTCTCCACTTACTTGCGAGAAACTCGTAAAAATTTCTTCTAATTTTTCTTCTTCTATACCAATTCCTGTGTCTATTATTTCAAAATGAATACTTGCTTTTTGAGCTCTAATTTGATTTAAAGAAACATTAAAAGTAACACTACCATTGGATGTAAATTTTATTGCGTTGTCTAATAAGTTTGTTAAAACTTGTCTTAGTCTTTTAGCATCACCTCCAATAATTTCAGGTAATTTTTCATCAAAACTATGGAGAAATTTTAAACCTTTATGTTCTGCTTTAAGTTTATAATTAAATTTAATTTCATTAAGTAAATCAAGAAGGTTAAAAGGTTCTATGGACAACTCTAAATTTCCAGATTCAATTTTAGATATGTCAAGAATATCATCTATCATTTTTTTTAAAAAATTCGACGATGAGTGTAATATTTTAATATAATCCTTTTGTTGTAAGTCTAAGTTTGTTTTGCTTAAAATATCTGTAAACGTTAATATTCCAGTTAAAGGATCGCGAAGTTCATGACTAAAATTTGCAATAAATCTATTTTTGAAAACTTCTTTTTCTTTTAAATATATATTTTTAAGCTCTAAAATTTGAGAATTAATTACAGATTCATTTCTTACTTGCGCAGTAGATTGATAGTTTAGGTAATGCGAAGTTAAATCATGAATTATTAATAAAGGATTTTTACCATCTTTAAAAGTTTGTAAAATAATATCGGCTGTAATATTTCTATTTTCTATTTCAAGATGGACACATGAAAATACAGTCTCATTATCTTCACTTATTAAAAGTGCACTAAAAGTTTCGAAAAAAGGATGGATATCTCCAATATATTTGTCTTTTAAATCTTGAAAGAGTGTATTATCAGATTCAACAACATTTCCATTAAAGTCTAAAATGGCATGTTGTAAAACAGGTTTGGTATATTTTTTCTTGTAATCTTCTAACATTATTTAGCTTTTTAGCTTTTTTAAATAAGCGCTTCAGCTAATTTAGAAAAAAGAAAATCAACTTTATGTCCTGTTTTGGCACTAACATATAAATCTGTTAAACTGCCAAAATCATCGACGTTTTGTTTTAAATATGTTTTTGTAACAAGATCTTCTTTATTTCCAACAACAGTAATTGGTGTGTTTTTTTGTTTCTCTTTAAGGAATTCTAATTCGCTTTCTAAATTTTTATAAGTAGCAGGTCTACTAACATCGTAAACATAAATAAATGCGTGTGTTCCTATAAGGTAAGATAGCCTAGTGTTGCTAATGTCATCATTTCCTTCTAAATCCCACAAGACTAAAGACACATCTGTGCCTTTTTCTGGAATAGATACATTTTTTTTAAATATGTGTACACCAATGGTTACTTTATAATCTTCGGAAAATGTGTTTTCTACAAATCGTCGAATTAATGAAGATTTACCAACACCAAAATGACCTAATAAAACTATTTTTTTTGAGATTTTCATTTATAAACTAAAATCTTGATTTTTATTGAAAAAGAATAATAACTATTATATATGCGAATGTAAGCAAATTGTATGTTCTATAATAATCTTTTATAAAACATTGTTTTTAAAGTACTGTTCTAATTTTTTAGTAAAGGACTTTGTGTCTTTTATATCATATTCATTAATATAGTTTTTAGCAAAATCTAACAATTTATCTTCTAACTTGCTCTTGTACACTACATTATACGGTCCAGAAATAATTACAGCGATGTAGTAGGAAGAAAAATTTTGTAAATGAATATGAAAATTATCGTATTCTATATAGCTTAATTCTTGGTTTTCTTTTTCGAAAGCATCTTCGGCAAAACTTTTAATAGCAGTTAACATTCCAGAAACCATATCTTGGTCTATGGATTGTGTTTTAGAATATTCTGAAATTATTATTCCAGAACCTTTCTCTATTACCATTATTTGTTCTAAAATAGGTTGTGCTAATTCTTGTAAAATTAAGTCTGCTTCGCTAACACCGCTTCTTTTAGACTTAAATTTACGTTTTAAACTTTCAAAAGAGAATGTGCTATTTACTTTAGAGTTAATTTGTTCTGATAGTATTTGCATTTCCTGTTGTATGTATTTTTTTATCATTTTTCCAATAATAGGAAACAATGCTTCTACAACAGCATCTTGAGAGTTTCTAATTTCAGACTTTAAAGTTTCTGTAATTGTTGGCCCTAATGTTTTAGGGATTTCTACTACAAAATCATTTAGTTTTTCGTCTATAATAGGATTTACACGCTCAGAAAGTTCATTTTGTTTGTTTACAATGTCTTCAACAATCTTAAGCTTTTCCTCTACTTTTTTTGCATACTCACGCTCATCTGTAAGTAAGATGTCTTTTAAAATACTAAGTCTTTCGTCTTGATTCATGGCGTGAGAATCAAATTAGTTACTTATTTTCTCGCCAAGTTTAATTAATAAGTCGCCTAAGAGTTTGCGATCTAATTTTTTTTCTTCTAAAGCATCTGCCTTGTCTTCTAGCGAATTTTCTAATTCTGTTATTCTAATATTAATATCAGTACTTAAATTATCAATATTTTGAAGTAACTCTGTCTTAACTTCATCTACTAAGTTTTCGAGCTCTTTTTTCTTTTTAAGGATATCTTTTTTAACAGCTTCAAATTCATGGTTGTATTCAACCATATTTTCACCAAAAATAAGCTGTTTAATTGCATCTATTTTTGAAGTAGGATCATTAGCATTAATTGCGCTATTATCGTTTTTTGCCATATTATTTAGTTTAATAAACTATGGTAAAAATAGCAAAATTAATTAAAACATAATCTTTATTTTGCTTTTTGCATAAACTCTTCTGCTTTTTCTACCATATTTTTACTTCCGCAAATAAACGGAACTCGTTGGTGCAGTTCTGTTGGTTCAATATCTAATATTCTATTAAAACCATCACTAGCTTTACCATTAGCTTGTTCTGCTAAAAAAGCCATTGGGTTACACTCGTACAATAAACGTAGTTTTCCAGCAGAGTTTTTGTCGCTTTTAGGGTATAAATATATACCGCCTTTTATCATGTTTCTATGAAAATCTGAAACTAAAGAACCAATGTACCTAGAGGTGTAAGGTCTATCTCCTTCTTCTTTTTGGCAATATTTTATATAATCTTTTACTCCTTGTGGAAAATGTGTATAGTTACCTTCGTTTACAGAGTAGATATTGCCATCTAACGGAAATTGCATGTTTGGGTGAGATAAATACAAAGTACCTAATGCTGGATTTAGTGTAAAGCCATTTACACCATCTCCGGTAGTATAAACTAACATGGTCGAAGTACCGTAAACTACATAGCCAGCAGCAACTTGTTGACTCCCTTTTTGAAGAAAATCTTCTAAAGTTACAGGAGTACCAACAGGTGTAACACGCCTATAAATTGAAAAAATAGTACCAACAGAAACATTGACGTCTATATTACTAGAACCATCTAATGGGTCTATTAAAACAACATATTTATTTTGGTTGTTTTCGTCTTGGCTATTTATTGAAATAAAATCGTCCTCTTCTTCACTAGCAATACCACAAACAATATTTCTATTTGTTAATGTTTGTATAAATTTTTCGTTTGCATAAACGTCTAATTTTTGTTGGTCTTCACCTTGAATATTAGTATCGCCAGCAGCTCCAATTATATCTACTAAACCGGCTTTATTTACTTCATGGTTTACTACTTTTGCAGCAAGCCTTATAGAATTTATTAATCTTGATAATTCTCCAGAAGTATATTTAAAAGACGACTGATTTTCAATAATAAATTCTCCTAACGTTTGGTTTTTTCTTGACATGCTTTATAATTTTGGCTTTTGCAAATATCGGTTTTTTTAAGAAACTACAACGTTATAGTAAAAGTAATTTAATAAGGTTGTTTAACTTTAAACTATATTTGGTTTTCAATTCCTTTATTATGAAGCATGCTATAAGACTAGCAACTAAAAACGACATGAAAAGTGTCCATGATTTAATTTTAGAACTTGCTATATTTGAAAAAGAGCCCAATGCCGTAGAAGTAACAGTAAAAGATCTTGAAGAAGATGGTTATGGCAAACAGCCTAAATTTACATGTTTTGTTGCCGAAAAAAATAATGAAATTGTAGGTGCTGCGTTAGTTTATAAACGATATTCTACTTGGAAAGGAGAAGTACTTCATCTTGAAGATTTAATTGTAAAAGAAAGTATGAGAGGTAGTGGCTTAGGTTCTGCCTTATTAGATGAAGTTGTTAAACATGGAAGAACCATAGGTGTAAAACGCATAAGTTGGGAAGTTTTAGACTGGAATGAACCTGCAATTAAATTCTACCAGAAAAAAGGTGCCAATGTAATGAGAGATTGGGATGTTGTACACTTAGACGAAAACGGAATTGAAAATTATTTAAATAATATATAGTGCAAGTATTTAAATTTGGTGGAGCCTCTGTAAAAGATGCCAACGGCGTAAAAAACGTTGTTAAAGTATTAGAAAAAGTAGGATATAAAAACACTCTTATTGTAGTTTCTGCAATGGGAAAAACTACAAATGCTTTAGAGGTTGTAATAGAGAAATATTTACAAGATAATAACAATTATAAGACAGAGTTAGACCATGTAATAAACTATCATGAAGAGATTATGATAGATTTATTTTTAAATAAACAACATCAAGTTTTTAATGTAATACATGATCTTTTTAATGAATTAATACAATTTTTTAAAAGTAATAAATCACCAAATTATAATTTTATATACGATCAAGTAATTGGTTATGGCGAGTTAGTTTCTACAACAATTATTAGTTTTTATTTAAATGAATTGCACCTTAAAAATACGTGGCTTGATGTTAGAAATTGTATTAAAACAGATAGTTATTATAGACGAGCAAATGTAAATTGGGATATAACACAAAATAATATTATTAATAAAATAGATAAAGAAACATTATATATTACTCAAGGTTTTTTAGGTAGCGATAATAATAATTTTACAACAACTTTAGGGCGAGAAGGTAGTGACTATACAGCAGCAATATTTGGATATTGTTTAAACGCAGAAAGTGTAACAATATGGAAAGATGTTCCAGGAGTACTTAATGGAGATCCAAGACATTTTAAAAATACACAACTACTAAATACCATTTCTTATACAGAGGCTATAGAGCTTGCGTTTTATGGTGCTTCTGTTATACATCCAAAAACATTACAACCATTACAAAGAAAAGAAATACCTTTACACGTAAAATCGTTTTTAAAACCAGAAAATAAAGGTACTACAGTTAATAAATCTCAAGGAATAGAACCTAATATACCTTGTTTTATATTAAAACAGAAGCAGGTTTTACTTTCGCTCTCAACTTTAGATTTTTCTTACATAGTCGAAGAAAATATTAGTGAAATTTTTAACCTCTTAGCTTTATATAAAATGAAAGTAGATGTTATCCAGAATTCCGCAATTAGTTTTTCGGTTTGTTTTGAAAACACATATAATAATTTAGAAAAATTGTTATTACATTTAAAAGCTAAATTTAAAGTAGAATGCTTTGAAAACGTTTCATTATATACAATTAGACATTACGATGAAACATCAATTAAAAATTTAGAAAAAGATAAAACAGTGTTATTGAAGCAGTTATTTCAAAAAACTGTTCAAATTGTAACTCAATAATCTATTGCTTACATTTGTAAGCTTAAAACTATTAAAACCAACAATGTCTTTAGTATCTGCAAAAGAAGTTTCAAAAGCTATAAATCTCGACAAGTACGGTGTATTTGGCACGTTTATAGGCTGGATATTAATGAAAGTTTTAAAAATTTCTACACTTAATAAAATTTACAACCGAAATAAGCATTTAAGCGAAATAAAGTTTTTAGATGCTATTTTAAATGAATTTCAAATTAAATTTGAAATACCTGAAGAAGATTTAAAGAGGCTTCCTAAAGATGGTGCTTATATAACAGTTTCTAATCATCCATTAGGAGGTATAGATGGTATTTTATTATTAAAATTAATGCTTGAAGAACGCGAAGATTTTAAAATAATTGCTAACTTTCTTTTGCATCGTATTGAGCCAATGAAGCCATATATAATGCCTGTTAATCCTTTTGAAGATCGTAAAGACATAAAGTCAAGTCTTGCAGGTTTTAAAAATGCAATTAAACATTTAAGAGATGGGCATCCACTTGGTCTATTTCCTGCAGGAGAAGTTTCTACCTACAAAGATGGAAAGTTAATGGTAGATAAACCTTGGGAAGAAGCAGCTATGAAATTAGCCCAGAAAGCTAATGTGCCTATTGTTCCTATATATTTTCATGCAAAAAATAGTAAGTTATTTTATAAGCTATCTAAAATAAGTGACATTTTTAGAACAGCAAAACTCCCTTCAGAATTACTAACACAAAAAAATAGAATAATTAAAGTTCGTGTTGGTAAACCTATTTCTGTAACATCTCAAGAGGAGCATAAAACTTTAAAGGAATTTACAGATTTTATAAGACGTAAAACGTATATGTTATCTAATACCTTCGAACCAAAGGAGAAGATAATAAATACAATTTCTTCAAGTTTAAAAGGATATAAAATTCCTAAAAAAATAGTTACTCCCATAGCCTCGGAAATCATGATTAAGGAGGTTGAAAAACTTAAAAAAAGTGATAAGCGTTTACTTGTTAGTAAAAATTACGAAGTTTATTTAGCTCCAGCTAAAGACATTCCAAATATTTTAAGAGAAATTGGTAGACTAAGAGAAATTACTTTTAGAGAAGTAGGAGAAGGAACTAACGAAGCTATAGATTTAGACCATTTCGACACCTATTACCACCACATGTTTTTATGGGATAATGAAGCTAACGTTTTAGTTGGAGCCTATAGAATGGGATTGGGTTCTAAAATATATAAGGCACATGGTATTGACGGTTTTTATCTTCAAGATTTATTTCGTTTTGAGCCAGAGCTACACAAAATGATGAGTGAATCTATAGAGTTAGGTCGTGCATTTATAATTAAAGAATATCAGCAAAAACCTATGCCTTTATTTTTGCTTTGGAAAGGTATTGTGCATACAACGTTACGTTTCCCAGAGCATCAATTTTTAATTGGAGGTGTAAGTATAAGTAATCAATTTTCAAACTTCTCTAAATCTTTAATGATTGAGTTCATGAAATCTCATTATTACGATCCATATGTGGCACAATACGTCCATCCTAAAAAAGAGTTTAAGGTGAAATTAAAAGATGCCGATAAAGACTTTGTTTTCGATGCTACAGAGGCAGATTTGAATAAGTTTGATAAAATAATAGATGAAATAGAACCAGGAGCATTAAGGTTACCTGTGTTATTAAAAAAGTATATTAAACAAAATGCAAGGCTTGTAGCCTTTAATGTCGACCCATTATTTAATAATGCTGTAGATGGTTTAATGTATATTAAAATTGCAGATCTTCCAGAAAGTACAGTTAGACCAGTAATGGAAGAATTTCAAGCAGAGTTGGAAAGTAAATTTTCAGGAGCAAACCCTGAAGAATAGTCTTTTTATTTTTTAGAGCAGTTAACCTGCGTTTTTACAAAAAAATCATTTAAAACACGTCTACACTCGTTTAACTTATCTTGGTTAATACTATAAAATAGGTTTTTACCTTTAACAGTTTGTTTTAATAAACCAACCTTACGTATTTCTGATAAATGCTGAGAGATGGTTGGTTGTGCTAAACCAATAGCTTGTACAAGACTATTACAATTACAGTCTTCGTTTTTACTTATATATTGTATAATAGATACTCTAGCAGGATGAGCAATCATTTTTGTGTAATTGGCAATTTTGTTTTGTTGCTCGTCGAAAATATGTTTTTTTGTAAATCCCATAATATAAAAATGTGATATTGCAATATCACGATTATTATTTAATTAAAAAAACCAAATACAATTAGTATTTGGTTTTTTAAAAGTTTTTTAGAACCAACCTTTTTTACCAACTTGGTAAGTGTTGTAGAATTCTTCGTCTGTTTTTGTTAAATAAATAATACCTTCAATAAAAGGAATTATTCCTGCGATTCCACAGGTAACAATAGTTGCAATTATTTGAATGATTCCTTCTTTATTATAACCTAAAATAAATTTATGTACTCCTAAAGAACCTATAACAATAGCTAAAATTCCAGCAATCATTTTTTTGTTTTCAGTATCTCCTCCAAATGCTTCTTTTGCATTATTAGAAAATTCGTTTATTGTTTCTTTAGCATCTTCAGCAAATTCATTTGCTTTATCAGAAGCTTTTTTTGCTCCTTCTTTTGCGTCTCCTAACATATCGTCAAGGTCGCTTTTTAAATTTTTTTCGTCAGACATTATAATATTTATTAGTTGAATAATTTTTTAAATTTACTAAAAAAACATTTACCTACAAAAATGCTTTATCTATAGGTTCCCAAAGTTCAATTTTATTGCCTTCGTTATCCAAAATCCAGCCAAATTTACCGTATTCGTACTCTTGCATTTCTCCTACAATTGTAACGCCTTCATCCTTTAATGTTTTTAATAATTCGCTTAAATTCTCTACACGGTAGTTGAACATAAAATCTTTTTTCGATGGCTCAAAGTATTTTGTATCCTCTTTAAAAGGAGACCATTGTGTAGAACAATCTTTTCCTTCTTTATCTTTCCACCAAAAAGTAGAACCGTAATCATCGGTATTAAAACCTAAATGTTTTTTATACCAATCTTTTGATGCTTTTGGATCTTTTGTTTTAAAAAATACACCTCCAATTCCTGTAACTCTTTTTTTCATTTTATTCTGAATTTATTTTATAATCTCATTAAATAAAACCTTAAACATTTACTTTGTAAATTACTTTTTTATTGAGCTTTCATATATCTTTATCCATTCTTCCACAGACATTTTTCCTAAAAGCTCTTCAATTAATGCATATGGAATATCGTCCATTTTTTTAAAACGAATGCAACTTTTTCCCATATCTAATTTGTATTTACAATGTTTAGGATATTCATTTACAAACCAATCATACAATTCTTTTTTTGCATATAAACCAGAATGATATAATGCAATAAAATTTTTCTGAGAGGCTAAATTAATAAATGGTAAAGGAGGAAATGGTTTACAATGGTAACCATCTGGATATATAGATTTTGGTACATAATAAGCTAACATGCCATAACCTATTCCGGCTTCTAAGCCTTTAGGCATATTTTTTTTAATAAGCTCATCTAGTTTTGTAATAGGTTCTTTTCTGTCTTCTGGTAATTGTGCTATATATTCTTCAGATGTTTCTGCTTTGTATGTCATTTTCCTTGAGTTAGTTAAGGTTTAAAGTTAGCAAAAATTTGCTTTAATTTTATTTACTATTGTTTGTGCTAATTTTTCTTTACTTTCTATAGTCCAACCAGCAACGTGAGGTGATAGTAAAACGTTTTCTGCTTCTATTAAATATTGAAAAGGTTCAGGCATATTGTTTTCATTAAATAAATTTTCGAAAGACGATTTTTCGTATTCCAAAACATCTAATCCGGCACCCAAAATTTTATTGTTTTTTAATGCTGAAACCAAATCTTTAGTTACTACACTTTTGCCACGAGCAGTATTTATTAACCAAAATGATTTTTTAAATGAATTAATAAACGATTGGTCTACCATTGCAATAGTTGAAGCATTTTCTGGAGTGTGCAAGCTTAAAACATCTGCCTCTTGTTGTAGTGTTTTTAAAGAAACTTGTGTTGCATTTTCATCTTCAATATTTGGTTTTATATCGTAAAAGAGAACTTTAACATCGAAACCACGTAGTTTTTTTGCAAAGGCTTTTCCCATATTACCGTAACCTATTAAACCTACGGTTTTACCATCTAACTCTAAACCTCGGTTGTTTTCTCGAAGCCATTTGCCATCTCTAACCTCTTTATCTGCTTTGTTTAATTTATTAAATAAAGAGAGTAGCATAGCTAAAGTATGTTCGCCTACTGCATTGCGGTTTCCTTCTGGAGCAGCAATTAAGGTAATTCCTTTTTTTTCTGCATAATTGCAATCTATGTTTTCTAATCCTGCACCAACGCGACCAATAAATTTTAAATTTTTAGCTGCATCTATAAATGTTTTATCTATACTAAAACGACTTCTTATAATAAATCCATCGTATTCATGAATAATTTTTTGAATGACTTCTTTAGAGTCTATATAATTTTCATGGTTTGTAAAGCCTAAATTGGTTAGTTGATTAATTAAAAGTGAGTGATTAGTGTCTAAATGAAGTATTTTCATATTATAAAAGATGAAATATTTTAGATACCTAATATAAGTTTAGCAATCCAAAAATATATTAATATTCCAAAAATATCATTACTTGTAGTAATAAATGGGCCCGTTGCAATTGCTGGATCAATACCTTTTTTATCTAAAAATAATGGTACAAAGGTCCCAATTAAACCAGCTATAATTATAACAGCTACAAGTGAAACAGAAATTGCAAGTGCGGTAAGAAAACTTCCTTTAGTTATCCATACAAAGGCAAATAAAAATAGTGCTAATATAAAACCGTTTAAAGCGGCTAAAAACATTTCTTTAATTAAACGTTTATTAATACTACCTTTTACATCGTCGTTAGCTAAACCTTGAACTATAATAGCGCTTGACTGTACGCCCACATTTCCTGCCATGGCTGCAATTAATGGCGTAAAAAAGAATAAAACAGCGTATTTTTCGAAGGTACCTTTAAAACCTTCCATAATTAAAAAGGCTCCAATGCCGCCAACTAAACCAAGAAAAAGCCATGGTAAACGGGCTCTGGTAAGCTGTAATATACTATCGTCTGCTTCTACGTCTTGTGTGATACCTGCAGCCATTTGGTAATCTTTTTCGGCTTCTTCTTTTATAACATCTACAATGTCATCAATAGTAATTCTACCAAGTAGTACTTTATTTTCGTCAACAACAGGAATGGCTTCTAAGTCGTATTTTTGCATTATTCTAGCCACTTCTTCAGCATCCTCATTAACATCTACAAAATCTACTTTTGGAATATAAACAGTAGAGATGTGAGCTCGTGGAGAAGCCATTAATAAATCTTTTAAAGATAGACGCCCGATTAGTTTTTCGTTTCCATCAACTACATATATAGAGTGAACTCTTGTAACATTTTCTGCTTGTGCACGCATTTCTCTAACGCACTCTGTAACTGTCCAATTTTCATTTACTCGTACTAATTCTTTTGCCATTAATCCACCGGCAGTATCCTCATCGTAGGTAAGTAATTCTCTAATTTCAGCTTTGTGCTCTTCGTCTTCAATTTGCGCAATAACCTCAATTTGTCTCTCTTCAGAAAGTTCGGCAATCATATCTGCTGCGTCATCTGTGTCGAGTTCTTCTATTTCTTCGGCAATTTCTTTAGTAGATAGTGTGGCTAAAATTTTCTCTCTATCGCCCTCATCCATCTCCATAAGGATTTCGGATGTTTTCTCACTATCTAAAAGTTTTATAATATAAGATGCTTGTTCTGTATTTAGATCTTCAAGAATTTCTGCAATATCTGCATGATGGTACTCATTTAATAAATCTAAAATGGCTTCATCGTTTTTAGACTGTACTAATTGCTCTACCTTCTCAATAAGTTCGTTACTTATTGTAAATTTTATATTTTCATCTTGTTCTTCTACCAAAATCTTAGTCTTTACTATCGTTTTGAATTAAAGTTGTTAACTCAATAAATGCTTGAACATCTAGTTGCTCTGGACGTTTGCCAAATATAACATTTGCTTTTAAATTATCACTCAATTCGAATGTTTTTAAACTGTTACGTAATGTTTTTCTACGTTGTTGAAATGCTTGTTTTACAACTCTAAAAAATAATTTTTCATCGCATGGTAAGCTGTGATTTTTTTTTCGAGTTAGTTTTAACACTCCAGAGTCTACTTTTGGAGGTGGGTTAAAAACGTTTGGTGGTACTGTAAATAGATATTCGGCATCATAAAAAGCTTGAGTTAGTACAGATAAAATGCCATAAATTTTACTGCCTTCTTTAGAGCAAATACGTTGGGCTACTTCTTTTTGAAACATTCCAGAAAATTCTGGAATTTGATGTCTTAACTCTAATGTTTTAAATACAATTTGTGTAGATATATTGTAAGGAAAGTTTCCGCTAATAGCAAAAGGTTCTTCTCCAAAAGTTTCGGCAACATCGTATTTTAAAAAATCTTTTTCTATAATTCTTGGTGCAAGATTTAAATAGTTGTTTTTAAGATATTCTACACTTTCGGTATCAATTTCAATTACAAAGGTTGTAATTGGCTTTTTTAATAAGTATTTAGTTAAAACGCCCATTCCAGGACCTATTTCTAAAACTTTATTATAGCCTTCTAATGATAGTGCATCTGCAATTTTTTCTGCAATAGACTCGTCTTCTAGAAAATGCTGACCTAAAAACTTTTTAGCTTTTACTTGGTGTGGATTTTTTTGTTTTTTTGTCATAGTTTTATATTGTTTCTAGATAGATTTCGAGTTTTTTAGTAAATATTTTTCTATTTAATATCTACAGAATACTCATCTACAACTTGTAATTCGGTTCTAAAGGATAACATTTTATCTGCAAATAGTTTTGTGCCATCTACACGTAAACGATCTGCATCTTCTTTGTAATACGCATCTAAAGCTTCTCTAGAATGTGCTCTGTATTGAATAGAGTAGGTTTGACCTCCCATTTCTTCTTCCACTAAAACTTTAGTGAGTTTTGCTTCTTTAAATTTTCCTGTTGCTAATACCTGTGGGATATGATTTTTTATCCATTTTAGCCATTGGTCGTGAGCACTATCGTCTATGTTTACTGTAACGTTATATATAATCATTATAATAGATTTTTTGCAAATAACAGAAGTTCTTTGTCATCGTCAAAAGGTTTTACTTGTTTTTCATATAAGAAACCTAATTTTTGTAACAGTTTTATAGAGTTTTTATTAGTTTCTAAAGTTATTGCTGTAATTCTGTTTAATTTAAATTTATTTCTTGCTAAGTCTAAAATGGCTTGAGATGATTCAAACCCAAAGCCTAATTTTTCGTATTGCGGCAACATAGCAAAGCCAAAATCAATATCTTCTAAGGTCTCTCTTTTTATTAAACCACATGTGCCTATTGGTTTTAAATTTTCTTTTAAACGCAAAATATAAAACCCAAAACCATGTGTTTTATAGCTTTTTAAATGCCCATTTTTTATGCTTTCTTCTGCTTGCTTGATGGTTTTAATATTTCTATCTCCTATGTATTTTATCCAATTTGGAGTATTAACTAGGTTCATGAAAAAAGGAGCGTCTTCAATAGTAAATTTAGAAATTATAAGTCTGTTGGTTTTGGCTACAATCAAAGTTGTTTTTATTGTTGAAATGTTATAAAAATATTGTTTAGATTACTATTACTTAATTTATAGCATCTCCTCTTAAGGCTCTATATTTTTTTCGTGCTTGAACAAAATATATACTATCGGCATGTTCAAAAATTATTCTCTCGTAAAGCGCTTTTGCTTTTTCTGGTTGAGCTAGTTTATTTGCATAAATCTCTGCCAGAGCATAAATAGCATCGTCAATTAATATGCCTTCTCTATATCCTGAAATTATTTGCTCGTAGTTGGCTTTTGCTTTTTCAAATTGCGATTTTTCTTCGAATAATTGAGCTTGCTTTAAAAGCGTTTGTGGAATTATAGTTTCGGTTTTGTGTTCTTGTAAAATAGTATTTAAAAGTGAAATTGATTGTTCCTTTTTATTTTGAAAAGCTAATAAATCTGCTTTTGCATAATGCTTTAAAGCTGTTTGTAAAGAATCTTCGCCTTTGTTGTCGCTAATTAGTAATTTTAAATCTAAAGCATCGTTTGCGGTTAATTGAGATGTTGATGCCTTTAAAATTTTTAGCTGAGATTCTGCCCATTTAAAATCTCCTTTATAATAACTTGTTTTTGCAACTTTAAATCGAGCTTCTTGAGAAAGTGGGCTATTTTTTAAAGCACGTTGTATTTGGGTATAATAAATTAAAGCTTCGTTAAATTTTTCTTCTAATACAAGAATATCGGCTAACTCCATTTTTATTCGCGATAAATAATAATTACTAACACCAAGTTTTAAACTATCTTTTAAAAAATTAATGGCATCGTTTGGTTTGTTAAGATAAAAAGCCAAAAAGTGTCCATAAGCAATTTGTAAATCTATAGTTCTACCAGATATACCAAATGTTTCTAATAGGTTTAAATAGTTTTGATTTATAATTTTATAATCTTTTTTTGTTGCCTGTTCAGTTTTAATTTTAAGTAAATTGTAATGTGCTTCTATTTTAATATCAATATCTTGTGTATTATCTACAATAAATTGAAATATATTTTTAGCAGCCTCTGGTTGATTTTGAGTATATGCAATCTTTGCTAAATCTTTAATTCGATCTAAAGATTCCATTTGCCTTTTATAAATTGCTTTTTCTTGGGTAAAGGCTTTATTATAATCTTTTTGCTGTATAAAAAGCCAACTTAACATGTCGTTCCACATTAAGTTAGGCGCGTTTTGTATTTTTTTTAAAAGAATTTTTCTTAAAATAATATTATTTTCATTGTCTTTGTTTTCACTTATAAAGGTGCTAAACTCTCTTTTAATGGTATTAATGTAAGTGTCATTAATTTCTGAAAAATTAATATAGCTATTAAACATTTTCTCAATATTACCTTGCTCGCCATAAATACGTGCCAATTGCATATTAAAATTTAATTCTGGCTTTAAAGCCATAGCTTTTTCATACGTTTCAATTGCTTGTTCTAAAAGAGAAAGGTCTTGAAAAGTACGGCCGATTATGCCGGCGTAATTAGGCTTTAAGTCTACTTCGTCAATAGCTTTTTTAAAGTTGTAATTAGCATTTATAGTATCGTTTTGTAATTTGTAATTATAACCTAATTCTACAAATGCTGGAGGATAGTTTACAAGACTTAAATAGTTTGTTAATAATTTTTCTGCATCCTTATATTGCTCTAACTGTTGGTGAGTTTTTACTAAAGCAATTAAATAGCGTCTATTTTTTGTGTTTTTGGAGTATAGCTTTTTGTAAGAAATTAAAGCTTTTTCAAATTCACCGTTTTTAAAATATTCCTGAGCTACAATATCGTCTTGAGAAAACGCATTGAAGCTAATTAAAAAGCATAAAATATAAATTAAGCGCATAAAAACTATTTGTGTAAATATAGCAAATGTTATGCCTAAAGTTAATGGATACTTGGTAAAAAACAGTATAAAAAAATGCCTGAAATTAATCAGGCATTAACCAATCTTAATAAATGTGCTATTAACCATTATAATTTAAAATGATTCAAATACTGGACTGGGGATCTTTATATTTTTAAATTATTAATTGTTTAATACTAAAAGTGTGCTGGTTTTATGTTTAGTAATTTTACTAAATTCCGATGAAAACACTTTTACAGTTAAAATAATTAATGCTACAAGTAAAAACAAGCGCTTAATATTTTTCATTTTTTGTTGTTGTTGATTTGGGAGTAATAAAAATGAGGCAATTATATCTAAAAAAGAAATAATTGCCTCATTATTCGTTAAACAACGTGTTTTTTTAACACTTTAACGATTTAAATCGTTAGTCGATAATAGAAAAACCAGTATAAGGTATTAAAACATCTGGAATAATAATTCCTTTTTCTGTTTGGTAATTTTCTAAAATACCCGCTAAAACCCTTGGTAAAGCTAAAGCACTTCCGTTTAAAGTATGTGCTAATTCATTTTTACCATCACTGTTTTTAAACCTTAGTTTTAAACGGTTAGCTTGATATGTTTCAAAATTAGAGACACTAGAAATTTCTAACCAACGGTCTTGAGCTGTAGAGAAAACTTCAAAATCGTAAGTCATTGCAGCAGGAAATCCTGTATCACCACCGCATAATCTTAAAATTCTAAATGGTAATTTTAATTCGCGTAAAATATCTTTTACATGTTCTATCATCCCTTCGAAAGCTTTATACGAATTGTCTGGATGCTCAACTCTAATAATTTCTACTTTGTCAAATTGGTGTAATCTATTTAAACCACGCACATGCGCACCATAACTACCAGCTTCACGTCTAAAACAAGGTGTATAACCAGTTATACCAATAGGTAACTCGTTTTCGTTTAATAATACATCTCTAAATACATTTGTACCTGGTACTTCTGCGGTAGGTATTAAATACAAATCGTCTCTAGAGTCATGGTACATTTGTCCTTCTTTATCAGGTAATTGACCTGTGCCATAACAAGACGCTTCGTTAACTAAGTGCGGTAATTGATATTCTGTATAACCAGCAGCGGTATTTTTATCTAAAAAATAAGCTATTAAAGCACGTTGTAATCTTGCGCCTTTACCTTTGTAAACAGGAAATCCAGCACCAGATATTTTATTACCTAATTCAAAATCTATAATATCGTATTTTTTAGCTAATTCCCAATGTGGTTGGGCATTGTCGTGTAATTTAGGTATGTTACCTTCGTTAAAAATCTCTTCGTTATCCTCTTCAGATTTTCCAGCCGAAACAGATGCATGAGGTACGTTTGGTAGTTTGTATAATAATGTTTTTAAGTTTTCTTCAACAGAATTTAACTGCTCCGTAACTGCTTTAGAATCTTCTTTTAAAGCAGTAGTTTTTTCTTTTAAAACGTTTGCTTCAGCAGCTTTACCAGTTTTGTACAAGTTACCAATTTCTTTTGAAATGGAATTAGATTCAGCTAAAGTATTGTCTAATTTAGTTTGTAAAGCACGTCGTTCTTCATCTAAATTAATTACCTCCTCTACAAGTTCTTTGGCATCAAAATTTCTCTTGGCTAAACCTGTAATTACAGCTTCTTTGTTGTCTCTAATAAATGGTACTTGTAACATATTTTTTGTTTTTGGCGTTACCTAAAGGTCGGGCTTTCAAGGCTCGCTCTCTGCGAGGAGCTCAAACATACCTTTTAATCCCTAACGCGAAATTGGAACTCAATTTTAATGTGGTAAAAGTAGTAAGATTTTATGTGCTAAAAAATAGTTTATAATGCTATTTTGATGGTAAAATCCAATTGTTATGTGTAAAGTAGTTCCATTTAGCATTTGCAATATCTACTTTAGGGTCAATAAGTCTCTTGTAAGGTCTTCCATTTACACTAACTTTGGCATCTACAAAAACCTGAATATCTTCACCTTTCTCTTTGTACACTTTTTTTAAATGTCTAGAAAATTGCCATATAATATCTGGTTTAGAACTTGCTAAACGTGTTTGCTTTTTAGTAAGAAATTCGCTCATATTAACAATAGAGCTTTTCTTGGTTTTAATGTTTACTATCTTGTAGTTTGTTTGTCCGGACTTAGATCTAAGCATCATTCGCCAAGATAGTCTATGGCCTTCCTCGGTCCATAAAACATTGTCTTGAATAAAATGATGGCGAATTGGTAATATAATTTGTATTATAAAATAAATGCTTCCTAAAGTAAGTAATACTGGTTTATAATTTGGGATAATAACCTCAGCTTTGTTATAGTATTCTTTCCTTTTTAAAAATATATTTTTAATAGTTTCAGGATTAAAAAAGAATAGTGAAAAAGCTAACGATAAATATGGGAAAACACCAACTTGAAAAACAATAGAGTTAAATAAATGAAAGAAAATAGAAGCGAAAAAAGCATATTTTCTAGTAGCCTTAATTAGTAATAAAGGAATTATTAATCCATCAAATAAAATTCCTCCATATCCTACAAGATATGGCATAGCACTGTTTTGCAAAAATTCTCCAATAATAGGGTAGTTAATTTTACCTTTCATAAGTAATGTAGGCATTGTTAAATCTAACCAATCAGGGTATAATTTTGCTTTAGAGGCGTAAGTGTAAAGTATTAATAATTGAATAACAAAAATCCATTTACACCAAGCAGGCATAGAAATACTTTTAAGTTTTGGATGCCTTTTAACATCTAAAGAAGCATATTTGTGAGAAGGTAAAATTACCATAATGCCACTAAGCAGGACTAATAAGTAATAGTGATTATTATAAGACGTTTTTTGCATAAAATAAACGCCACACCACATAATAAAGAACATAAAAGCACTAATGCGATATCTATAGCCTAGCATAATTAATATACCAAAACCTCCCATTACAGCATAGTAAACATACATCCAGTTTCCTGGTAATGGTTGTAACCACTCAAAGCCTATAAATGTAAATGTAAATTCTGGCTCTATAAGCGTTCTTTTTATCCATCCTGTGAAGATTGCTCCAACAGATTCTAAAAAGCATAGTAGCCCAAAAATAATTCTGAAAACTACTAAGGCGCTATTGTCAATATGTTTAAATAAAAATTTGTTAATCATTCGTGTTTATATAACGTAATGCGTTGTTTTTATCTCTAACTAATTGTTCTGTTAACGCATTAATAGATTCAAATTTTTGCTCATCGCGAAGTCTTTGTAATAATTCTATTTTAATTTCTTGGTTGTAAATATTGTTTTTAAAATTAAAAAAATGAACTTCTATGGTTTGTGTCTTACCATTAACGGTTGGATTTGTTCCTATATTCATCATACCGTATATAATTTCATTATTAATATTAGTTTTAACAATATAAACGCCTTGTTTTGGTATAAGTTTGTAGTCCTCACTAACTGCAATATTAGCAGTTGGAAAATTTATTGTTCTACCTAATCCTTTACCTTTTTCTACTGTTCCAGAAATTATAAAAGGATAACCTAAAAAATTGTTTGCTGTAGTTATATCTCCTTCTGTAAGTGCTTTTCTAATTTTTGTAGAGCTAACTGAAACATCGTCGATATCCTGAGCTGTTATTTCTTCAACTTCAAAACCATATTGGTTACCAAAGTTTTTTAAATCGTTTATGTTGGCTGTTCGGTTTCTCCCAAATTGGTGGTCGTAACCTATAATTATGTATTTAGCATTTAACTGTTTTACTAATACTGTTTCTACAAATTCTTCTGCGGTTAGTCTTGAAAACTCTTGTGTAAATTTTTTTATAATTAAATTATCTAACCCAAATTGCTTTAAAATGTTTTTCTTTTCTTCTAAAGTATTTAACAGTTTAATATTGGCATCTTTTTGTAAAACCATTCTTGGATGTGGAAAAAAGCTAAGTATAGTTGGAGTAAGATCTTTTGTCTTACCAACTTCTATAAGTCGTTGAATAATTTTTTGATGTCCAATATGTACACCATCAAACGTACCAATTGTTATTACAGTATCCTTGTTATTTATTCTATCTACTTCCAACGCTTAACATTTTAAATGCAAAAATAGAAAAAGCGGATTGAAATGACTTCAATCCGCTTTTAAATATTTATTTATATAAAATTAGTTTTTAATAAACTTATATGTTTTAGAAGCAGTAGCTGTATTTAACTTTAAAAAGTAAACACCGTTAGCAATTGTACTAACGTTTATTGTTTCTAAATTTGTATTTACAGTCATAACCTTTTGACCAGTAATGCTATAAATTTCAGCGTTTTCTAAAGCGATTTCTACTCCTTTAATATTTAAAATACTATTTGTTGGATTAGGGAAAATAGAGATTGAAGATAAACCAAACTCATCTACACTTAATGAAGCTACAACATTAATATCGTAATCTTCAACTTCTGCATCATGGTTATTTTCACAAGGACCTGAAGCGATATTGAATTTTGTTACAACTCTTAATGTAGTATTACCAATTACAGCATCAGAAGGTACAGTGAAAGATAAAGGAGAATTAGCACTTAATCCATCTGCTACATTTGTAGCAGCTCCTAAATCTAATAATTCGTTACTTTCAAAAGTACAGTTTTGGTTCCAATCTATCCAAGCAGTAGTTACACATGTGTAATTTCCATCCGTATTCATACTAGTGCTTATAGAGTAAAGTCCATTTTGCTCTAAGTCTGGAGCAGCTACTGTTCCAGAATAATTTGTATAACCAGAAGGTTTTCCTGTATTCAAGTTACTTAAAATATCTATTGTCCCATCATTAATAATAACATCTGTAGTACTTGTTGCATAAGATGTATTTGCAACAGAAGTACAAGCTCCAGCAGTTGTAGTTATAGTAAAACATGTAGAGTCTGTATCATTACAAGCACGACCGTCACCAGTAGCAGATGCTGCTATATTAAGATCATGATCACCTGCAGTAGATGTAAGTGTTGGTAATGTAACAGCTTCAGATTCTCCATAAGCTAATACTCCTGTCCAAGTGTAACTTGCAGGTGTACCGTTATCTATATCATAAGTTATGTTAGCTGTAGTTAATGGTGCAGTTCCCCAATTTGTAATTAATACAGTAGCAATTAAATCTGTACCACATGCAACATTTGCACTTTCGAAAGCAATTTCAACATCTGTAGCTACAGCTGCAGGAGGCGTTGCTCCATTAGATGTTGTTAAGCCACTTCTTGTACTTGCTAAAACAGCTTGAACTACTGCTTTTTGACCAGCAGTAAATGTGTTCATACAAGTATCATCGGTGTAATCCATATAATTTTCAATCATATCTACAGTACCACAAGAAGTGTGTCCTGTTGGGCAACCATAGTTTGGTGCATCTACTTCTGGAGTATCAGCAATACCATCACCAGTACCTCCACAACCACCTTGAAAAGTGTGGTATAAACCTAAATAGTGTCCAACTTCGTGAGTCATAGTACGACCTTTATCATAAGGAGGACTTGTGTTAAAAGTTCCATCATCGTAATCCGAACTTCCAAAATAAGTGTGTCCAGCACTAACACCATCTGTATTTGCTGGTCCTCCAGGAAATTGAGCAAAACCTAATATACCTGCTAAATCTCCTACATACTTAGAAGACCACATGTTCATATATAAATCACGATCCCAAATAGTTTGAGCTTTCCAGCTATTTACAGCTGCTTGATCGGTTCCATCTTGACAAATATTAACACGATTAATACCATTAGTAGGACAACCATCTGGAGTTTGTTGTGCCATTACAAAATTTACCTCGACATCAACACCACCAGCTGTACTTTGGCCAGGTGTGCCCATCATCATTCTAAAATCTTGATTCATTACAGTAACTTGAGAAAGCACTTGAGCATCTGTAATATTTGGTCCAGTTCCTATAGGTTCTCCATTGTGTAATACATGTACAACAAGAGGAATATCTATAACAACCATATTACCATTGTTTCTTGCGTTTTCAATACGTTCTGCAAGCGCTAAACGAAAAGATTCGCTACCCATCATATTTGGGTTTGTTTCTAATAACTTAGCATTATAAGCATCGGTATAACATTTTTCTATTGGCGCCTGTATTTTGTTTTGAGCCAATACTAAAGTGGGAATACAAAACAATGCAAAAAGCAATAGTTTTAAAGTAATTTTTTTCATTTCAACTATGGATTATATTATTTTAATGTAAAATTTCCTCAAAAATAGTAAAAAATACATAATATTAAGAAAATGTTAACAGTTAATTGTCAATGTTTTTTTCGTTTTTATTTTTTAGATAGTATTATTTTAATATTCTGATATTTAATTGTTTGCGTGCTTGTTGTTAATTTGTTTTTAGTTAAATTTGAGAATAGAACAACAAAAAACTTAAAACAATGAAAACAAAATTACTTTACTTCTTCCTTATAGGGTTTCTGTATTCGTTTACAGTTTCATCTCAAAATGTTTGGCAAAAGAAAACTAGCCTTAATAAAACAGAAGGTATTATTAAGCAACATTTGGAAATGGATAAAGTTCATTTTTTTGAACTAGATTTTAATACTTTTAAACAAAATATTTTAAATGCTCCCTTAAGAGGTAGTAACTCATTGTTAAATAACACACAGGTTGCTTTGCCTGCTAAAAATGGTGAAATAAAAATGTTTACTATTTACGAAGCACCTGTTTTTTCTCCAGAACTTTCAGTCCTTTATCCAAATATAAAATCTTATGTAGGTTATGCTAATAATGATAATAGTACACAGTTAAGAATGAGTGTTAGTCACCAAGGTGTACAAACAATGATAACTTATAAAAATCAAGAAGCAAATTTTATGATGCCAGAATCTCATGGCTCTAATGAGTATATTCTATATACCAAAAGTTCTCGTGGAGATTATGTAAGTGATTTTGTGTGTTCTACTGTAGAAGATTTTGATGCAGGGAATAGAATACTTTCCAGTAGTAATTTAAATAGAGATGCAGACGATCAACTTTTACGTACTTATAGACTTGCAGTTTCTGTAAATGGCGAATATACCCAATACCATGGAGGTAGTGTGGCAGATGCTTTAGCAGCTATTAACGCTACAATTACTAGAGTGAATGCAGTTTTTGAGGTTGACATGGCTATTAATTTTCAAATAGTTAGTGCTAATCAACTTATTTTTACAGATCCTGCTACAGATCCTTATTCTAATAATTTAGGAAACTGGAATGCAGAGTTGCAAGCTGAATTAACAGCTAATCTTGGTGAAGCTAACTATGATATTGGACATATGTTTGGAGCTTCTGGAGGAGGAGGAAGTGCTGGATGTATAGGTTGTGTTTGTGAAGACGGAAGTAAAGGAAGTGGAAAAACATCGCCCGCAGATGGTATTCCACAAGGAGATAATTTTGATATCGATTATGTGGCTCATGAAATAGGTCACCAAATGGGTGCAAATCATACTTTTTCTCATAACACAGAAGGAACAGGTGTAAATTCAGAACCAGGAAGTGGAACAACTATCATGGGTTATGCTGGTATTACAGGAGCTAATAATGTGCAACAACATAGTGATGCCTATTTCCATTATCATAGTATAAATCAAATATTAAATAATGTAGATACTTCTCCTAATGATTGTGCTGTAACAACCTCAATAACAAATAATCCTCCAGTTGCAAATGCAGGAATAGATTATGTTATACCAATGGGAACAGCTTTTATTCTTAAAGGAGCTGCAACAGATGCAGATGGTGGTGACACATTATCATATAGTTGGGAACAAATAGATAGTCAACAAACTACAAGTGCTCAATTTGGGCCAACACATACAGGACCGGTATGGAGATCTAGACCTCCAAATGATTCTCCTAACAGATATATGCCTATTTTAAGTAGAGTTTTGAATGGAGAATTAACAGAAACAAATCCTAGTATTACAACAGATAATTCCTCGTGGGAAACAGTTTCTAATATTAGTAGAAGTTTAAATTTTGCACTTACTGTAAGGGATCGAGCAGCAGCAAATGGAGTTGGGCAAATGCCACAAAGCTCTTTTGATACTATGCAAGTAACGGTAGATGGAACAAGTGGTCCTTTTGCTGTAACCTCTCAAAGTACAAATGTAACTTGGGATGCTGGTTCTACGCAAACCATAACTTGGGATGTAGCAGGAACAGATGTAGGCGCAGTTAATACTCCAACTGTAAATATTTTATTATCAATAGATGGAGGTTTAACATTTCCTTTTACTATGGCTAGTAATGTGCCAAATGATGGTACTCATGATGTTACTGTGCCAATTACTGGAGGTGATACTACAATGGCAAGAGTTATTGTAGAAGGGAATAATAATATTTTCTATGCAGTTAATTCTACGGATTTCTCAATTCAAGAATCTGAATTTGTTATATCGGTTTCTAATTCTAACGTTGATGTTTGTCAACCAAGTGATGCTGTTTATAACTTTACTTATAATACCTTTTTAGGATTTAGTGATCCAACAATTATATCAGTAGTAAATTTACCTACAGGAGCAATAGCAGTGGTAAATCCTACTACGGTAACAAGCGATGGTGCTACAGGTACAGTTACAGTTTCTAATACTGGAAGTTTAGCTACAGGTTCTTATGTATTTACTATTCAAGGTCAATCTGGTACAATTATTAAAAGTACAGATGTAACACTTAATGTTTTTAATAGTACTGTAAATAATGTAACTTTAGTGTCTCCTGTAGATGGAGCAGTGGATGTTGCTTCAGATGCTTTATTAACGTGGGATATAGATGTAAATACAGAGGATTATTTAGTAGAAATAGCTACAGACGCTGGATTTGCAACAATTGTAGAAACTGCTTCAGTACAATCTGCATCTTATACAGCAACAAATTTAAACACCAATACACAATATTTTTGGAGGGTAACAGCTTCTAATCAATGTGGTATATCGAGTCCTTCTTCTGTATTTAATTTTACAACAGCTAATATTTCTTGTAATAATGTTTTTACAGCTACAGATACGCCAATAACTATTGCTGCTTCAGGTTCAAATGCTAATTACCTTTCTGTAATTACGATTGCAGAAGATCTTCCTATAACAGATGTTAATGTTAAAATTAATATAGAACACGATTGGAATAATGATTTAGATATCTTTTTAATTAGTCCAAGTGGTACAATAATAGAACTATCTACAGATAATGGTGTTTCAGGTGACGATGATTATATAAATACTGTTTTTGATCAAGAAGCCACTACCTCTATAGTAGCAGGAACATCTCCATTTACAGGTTCATTTATTCCAGAAGGAGATTTGTCTACATTATATGGAGAAACAACAGTTGGAGATTGGACACTTTCTGTAGATGATGATTTTGGCCCAGCAGATGGAGGAACTATTTTAGAGTTTACTTTAGAGTTTTGTGTTCAAGGAAGTCTATCTGTTGATGAGGTTAATCCGTTTTTAACTAATTTTAATATATATCCAAACCCTAATAATGGTTCGTTTAATGTCAAGTTAAATAGTGTTGCTAATAGAAATGTTCTAATTTCGGTGTTTGATATTAGTGGAAGGCAAGTTTTTTCTAATAATTATAAAGCGAGTACAGAATTTAACGAAGTTATTAATTTGGATAATGTTCAATCTGGAATGTATATGTTGCAAGTTAGTGATGGTGTAAACTTGGAAGCTAGAAAAGTAATTATTAATTAAATATTATAAATAAAAAAGGAAGCTAAAAAGCTTCCTTTTTTATTTACCATTAAAAGTATTCATGGTATTATTTATTCCGGCTAAACCAAAAGATTTAATAAGTTCAACACTTTTTTTTAAGCGCTCGTTTAATTTAGTGTTTTCTTCTTCTGTCCATTCGCCTAAAACGTAATCAACTTGTTTGCCTTTGCTAAAGGCATCACTTATTCCAAATCTAAAACGGTTATATTTTGAAGTGTTTAGTTTATCTTGAGTGTCTTTTAAGCCGTTGTGACCTCCATCGCTTCCTTTGGTTTTTACACGAATACTTCCAAAAGGAAGATTTAAATCATCTGTTATAACTAGCAAGTTTTCTAATGGTATTTTTTCTTTTGTTAACCAGTATAAAATAGCTTTTCCGCTCAAATTCATATAGGTATTAGGTTTAAGAAAAATAAAAGTTCTTCCCTTTAGTTTGTAAGTGGAAACGTCTCCAAGTTTTTGTGTTTCAAAAGTTAGAGATTCTTCTTTTGCAAAGTGGTCAAGAATTTTAAAACCAATATTATGGCGTGTGTTTTCATACTTTTCACCAATATTTCCTAAACCAACAATTAAGAATTTTTTCATAGGATTTGTTTTTTCAATTGTATTTGAATTGTTTTTAGCTTTTAATATTTTGTATAACCAATCAAACATATTGAAGTTACTTTTTTTGTAAAAATAAAAAAGCATCCTGAATATTTCAGAATGCTTTTTTTATTTTTTAGAATAAGTAATTTATTCTTTTACTGCAGCTACATCATCAGTTTCAGTTGCTGGTACGTCATCTGCATCTTCATCGTCATCATCTTCTACGACAGCAGCTCTAGAACGTCTTACTAAACATACAACAGTGTTGTCTGGGTGCATGAAAGTATAAGCTTCGTTCTCTAAAGCAGTTATGTAAAGTTTGTTTCCAATTTTAAGGTTTTCAATATCAGCATCTATGAAATCTGGTAAATTTCCTGGTAAAGCCTTAACTCTTAAGCTACGTTTGTTTTTACGTAAAACACCACCACTTCTAACACCTCTTGGGTTACCAATGTAGTTTACTGGAATATCCATAGTAATTTCTTTGTCTTCGAATACTTGATAGAAATCTACGTGTAAAATTCTATCTGTTACTGGATGAAATTGGATATCTTGTAAAATTGCGTTAAAAGTTTCTCCACCTTCTAATTCGATTACAACTGTATGCGCATTAGGTGTGTACACCAATTTAGAGAATGCTAATTCAGCTGCTGAGAAATGAACTGCTTTGTCTCCTCCGTATAATACGCAAGGAACCTGACCAGCATTACGTAAGGCTTTTGTTGACTTTTTGCCCACGCTTTCTCTTTGAGATCCGTTGATTGTAATTGATTTCATTTTTTATTTATATTTAATTATTAATTAACTTGTTTAAAACTAGCTCAATAGTTTTACATTAAAAATTTAGAGCTAATAGATTTATTATAGTGTACATTATGCATAACTCCTGCAAATAAATCTGCACAACTAATCACTCTAATTTTTTTACTTTCTTGCTTTAGAGGAATAGAATCTGTTACAATTAATTCTTCTAATTTTGAATTTTCTAATCTTTCATAAGCACTTCCAGATAAAATAGGATGAGTACAAATGGCTCTTACACTTAAAGCGCCACGTTCCATCATTAAATCTGCGGCTTTTGTTAATGTCCCGGCAGTATCTACCATATCATCTACTAATACTACATTTTTACCAGTTACATCTCCAATAAGTTCCATGTGTGAAATCACATTGGCTTTTGCGCGTTGCTTATAACAAATTACTACGTCGCTCTCAAGCGCTTTAGAATAAGCATAAGCTCTTTTGCTTCCTCCCATGTCTGGAGAGGCAATAGTTAAATTGTCTAGATTTAACTCTTTTAAATATGGTAAAAACACAGTTGAAGCAAATAGGTGATCTACTGGTTTTTCAAAAAATCCTTGTATCTGATCTGCATGCAAATCCATAGTGATAATTCTTGTTGCACCTGCTGTTTCCAACATTTTTGCTACTAATTTTGCAGCAATTGGTACTCTAGGTTTATCTTTACGGTCTTGTCTTGCCCAACCAAAATATGGTAATACTGCAGTAATGTGTCTTGCCGAGGCACGTTTTGCAGCATCTATCATTAATAACATTTCCATTAAATTTTCAGAACTTGGATTTGTAGATCCAATAATAAAAATTCTTGTACCACGAATAGACTCTTCATAAGATGGTTGAAATTCACCATCACTATAAGTAGATGTGATTACATTACCTAATTTAGCACCATAAGCAGTAGCTATTTTTTCAGCTAAAGTTCTACTTTGCGTAATTGAAAAAATTTTTGCGTCTGGCTTAGTATTTGGCATCGTAAAAATGTATTAAAGTGGTGATAAACACCACGTTATTTTTAATGAGGTGCAAATTTATAATTTTTTTTCTTGTCTAGAGCATAATCACTACTATTTTTAAGGTGTTTATTTAAAAAAAGATATATTTTTGTGAAAGTGTAATTGCTCAAGTGGCGGAATTGGTAGACGCGCTGGATTCAAAATCCAGTTCTTTCGGGAGTGTGGGTTCGATTCCCACCTTGAGTACTTTGTGAAACCGTAAATAACTAATAATTAGTGTTTTTACGGTTTTTTTGTTGATTGTTTTGCTAAAAGCTAACAAATATTTCTTATTCGATAATAAATTATTCTTTTTTAAGTAGAGGTAAACTTTTAACTGTTCTAAAACCTAAATGGTCTGAACCAGAATCTTTACTTGTAGACATTCTTGCTGAAATTCTAAAACTTGCACAATAGGACTCATGACATAGGTAAGAGCCTCCTTTAATAATCATCTCTACTTGATATGGATTTTGTGAATTATAATAACTATCTGCTCCCTGAGGATTTATATTAGATTTTAGTGTTTTTAGTTTGTTATAATAATTACTGTTGTATAAATCGTTAGTCCATTCCCATACATTACCTAGCATGTCGTGAATGCCAATACTATTTGCAGGATAAGATTTTACAGGTGCTATAGATTTAAAACCATCTTTATTTTCATTTTTAATAGGAAATTGCCCTTGCCAGGTATTTGCATTTTTATTTACAATAGAGCTGTCGTTTCCCCAAGTGTAAATGGCATTTTTATTATTGCCTTGAGCGGCAGATTCCCATTCGGCTTCAGTAGGTAGTCTTTTGTTTGCCCATTTACAATAGGCTTGAGCATCTTCTAAAGCAATATGAACAACTGGATAGTCATCTTTACCTTCAATTGAGCTATTAGGACCTTCAGGATGTTTCCAATTTGCACCAATTTTCCATGTCCACCATTGGCCATAATTTTCCATGTTTGCAACTGTTTTTACATTTTTATTAAATACCAAACTGCCGGGTTTAAGAATAGAATCATGAGGTTTAGGTGTGTCTTCCGGAAGTTCAACTTTCATTACTTCCCAATCTATTGGTCTTTCTGCAACAGTTATGTATTTTGTTGCGTTTACAAAAGCAGTAAATTGCTTGTTAGTGACTTCGGTTATATCAATAAAAAAACCATCAACAGAAACTTGATGTGCTGGTTTTTCTCTCATCATTGCAAATTTATCTCCTGCTTTTGCGCCTTGTGTAAATGTTTTTCCTTTTACCCAAACCATACCTTTGGGTGTGTTAATATTTTCTGGCTTATCAATAATTAGTGCTTTTTGTTTTATTGCTGTTTCAAAAGGCGATTGTAATATTTTGTCTTGCTTTTTCTCTTCTCTACATGAGGTGAGTACTAATATTATTAGAGTTGGTAAAATGTAGGTAAGGAAATTTATACTTTTCATTAATTATATTTAAGCTTTAAAACAAATATAGGTATTGCCTAAAAAATCTAATACATTTTTTCTGGTATAAGTTTTTGAGTTGTTTTTATTTAAATTTAAGAGTGTTTGTTTTGAGCTATAAAAATCTAAATATTTTGAGCTTTAGATTAATAGAGTGATTTAAATCCTAATTTTTGTTTTCTTATTATAAAGTCAATTAATTTAACTTGATAATTTTCTCTTTTTTATTATATATTTACAACTCCCAAAATAAAATAAAATGCTACAAGAACTTTGGTTTAACGTACAGTATGGTATTAATCACGTATTAGACATTAATGCTTACGATCACGTATTATTTTTAATTGTTTTAACAGTTCCATACTTGTTTAAAGATTGGAAACGTGTTTTTTTACTAGTTACTATGTTTACCATAGGTCATACTTTATCACTTATATTATCAACTTATGGAGCTGTAAAAGTATCTGGAAATTTAGTTGAGTTTTTAATACCAATTACTATTTTAATAGTAGCGCTTTTTAATGTTTTTACTTCTGGAAAAGGAGCGCAAAAAGAAAAAGTAGGAGTGCTTTTTATTTCAACATTATTTTTAGGTTTAGTACATGGTTTAGGTTTTGCTAGAGAATTTAAACTTCTTGTAGGAGGAGAAGATAATAAATTAATAACTCTTTTAGAGTTTGCTTTAGGTATAGAAATAGCACAAGTAATTATTGTATTTATAATTTTATTTTTAGGTTACATAACGCAAACAGTGTTTAGATTCTCTAAACGAGATTGGGTTATGGTAGTTTCTGCAATAGTTGTAGGATTAGTTATCCCTATGTTATTAAACAGCCCTCTTTTACAATAGATACGATAAATTTTTCTTAAATCTTATTAATAGCATTGTAATTAAAATACTAACACACTATATTCGTGTCGGGTAGTATAATTAACACGGTAGATATTTTATATTTTTGCAAATTTAAAATCTATTTTAACCGTTTTAAATAAAATACCTAGCTAAATATATGTCTAAAATTAAACAACACAAATACGATAAAGCTTATTTAAGAATCGCTAAAGAGTGGGGAAAGCTATCGCACTGTAAACGAAAACAAGTAGGTGCATTAATTGTTAAAGGACGTATGATAATTAGTGATGGGTTTAATGGAACACCTACAGGTTTTGAAAATTATTGTGAAGATGACGAAGGTTATACAAAATGGTACGTATTACATGCAGAAGCTAATGCTATATTAAAAGTTGCATCGTCTACACAATCTTGTAAAGGCGCAACTTTATATATTACATTATCACCTTGTAAGGAATGTAGTAAATTAATTCATCAAGCTGGCATAGTTCGTGTAGTTTATAAAGAAGGTTATAAAGACGACTCTGGATTACAATTTTTAGAAAAAGCAGGTATTGAAATTGTTAAAATTGAAGATTTAACTGCTTAATAAAATAACATTTAAATAGTATGAATTTAAAAAGAAAATACCTGCCTTTACTTTTAGGTGCAGCAATTGCAATAGGTATTTTTATTGGTGGTTCATTAGATTTTAACGATAAATCCGATAGTTTATTTACTTCTAATAGTAAAAAAGATAAGCTTAATAGACTTATAGATTATATAGATCATGATTATGTAGAAGACGTAAATACAGATAGTATTGTAGATGTTACTGTTAATGGAATTTTAGAGAATTTAGATCCTCATTCTGTATATATTCCTAAAGAAGATATGCAAAGCGTAGCAGAAAACATGAAAGGCGACTTTGTAGGTATTGGTATTAGTTTTTATACATTTAAAGATACTATTACAGTAATTAGAACTATAGAAAATGGACCAAGCGAACGTGCAGGACTTAAAGGCGGAGATAGAATAATTACTGCAGATGGCGACTCCCTTTTTGGCAGAGACTTAAGTAATGGAGATTTAGTTAAAAAACTTAAAGGTTTAAAAGGAACAGACGTTACTTTAGAAGTAGTTAGAAAAGGTTTTGATAAACCACTAAAATTTAAAGTTAAACGTGGAGTTATTCCTATTGTGAGTGTTGATGCTGCATACATGTTAACCAATAATTTAGGTTATATAAAAATTAATCGTTTTGCAGAATCTACTTATAAAGAGTTTAAAGCGGCATTAACAAAGTTAGAAAAAGCTGGTGCTACAGAGATTGCTTTAGACTTAAGAGATAATCCAGGTGGTTTTTTAGGAGTTGCAGAAAAAATAGTAGATGAGTTTTTGGAAGACGATAAACTTATTTTATTCACAAAAAATAAAAGAGGTAAAGTTGAAAAAAGTTTTGCTACAAGTAAAGGCTCTTTTGAGGATGGTAAAATTTTTGTTTTAATAGATGAGAACTCTGCTTCTGCAAGCGAAATAGTTGCTGGCGCTTTACAAGATAATGATAAAGGTACTATTGTAGGACGTCGATCTTACGGTAAAGGTTTGGTGCAACGAGAAATGCAGTTGGGAGATGGTAGTGCTGTAAGATTAACCGTTTCAAGATATTATACACCAACAGGTCGCTCGATACAACGCTCTTACGAAAATGGAAATAGCAGCTATTTTGATGATTATTACTCCAGAAAAGTTAGCGGAGAATTGTTAGATGAAGAAAAAATAGAAATTGCAGATTCGCTAAAGTTCACAACGCCTAAAGGAAAGGTGGTTTATGGTGGAGGTGGTATAATTCCAGATGTTTTTGTGCCTTTAGATGAAGGTATGCAAAATGAGACTATAACCTTTTTATATCGTCGAGGTTTTATAAATAACTTCGCTTTTGAATTATTAGAAAAAGACAGAGATGCTTTTAAAGATATAACAAAAGAAGATTATTTAGTAAATTACGAAATAACAGATGAGGTGATTGAAGAATTTCAAGACTTTTTAAACGTAAAACGAAAAACTAATATTGTTTTTGTTGCTTATAAAGAAGAAGCAAAGCTTTATATTAAGGCTGCAATTGCAGACCAATTATACGGTAATGGTGCTTTTGAAGAAGTCTTAAACTTGGGAGATAATATGGTAAACGAAGTAATTAATTTAAGCTTAAATAAAGATTCGTTAAATTAAATTTTATCGTGTATTTTAGTTTGCTTTCCATTGTTCCAAAGTGTTAAAATATCTGTTGCAACATGAGCTCCACTTCCAGATGCTATTGCAAATTGACTGCGCCATCCAGCTAAAGTTCCAGCAACATATAGATTTTCTTCAATTAAATGATCGGTATTTTTAAGCCAAACTCTATCTTTTTCTATAGCAGCTTTTGGATGCGGTTCAATAAAATCTTCTAGGCCTTTTATAGAGATTAAGCTAGTATACCCAACAGCTACAACAACTCGTTTTGTGTTATAGTTGTTTTTGTTTGTGGTTACTACAAAACCTCTAGATGTTTTAGAAATTTCCGTTACTTTTTCATTGTCAATTTGTGAAACTTCAGGATACAAATTTTTTAAATGCTGAGTTCCTTCAGTTAAAATATCTTTTCCTAAGGTGCCAGGTTTTAAGCCTAAAACATTATTAAATAAAGCATTTTGTAAATGAGATGTTTTTTGGTGAGTAATAATGGCTACTTCTTTGCCTTCTGCAAATGGTTTTTTTAAACCTGAACCTAAAATTAAGGCGCAAGATAAGCCTGCAGCGCCACCACCAATAATTAAAGTATCTAACATTTATCCTCTGCTTTTAGTTTCAATTTTTTTAGAAATTCTTAAAATTTGAAGTAATAAAATAGCACAAAGCGCAGCAATAATTGTAATTAAAGCTATCATACTTTCTCCTTTAAAAAGAGCATTAAAATCTAATTTTGTTGCATTGTAAACTATTAAGGCAATAGCTATAATGTTAAGTATTAATGTAAATATTTTCATATTTATATTTTTTGTTTTTAAATTATTATGAGCAGGGCGCTATTAAAAAGTATTTATAATTTTTATGGGCCCGTTATATAATGTAAAGTTACGTAAAAAGAATTTTAACGTTCGTTGCAAACAGTTTAATTGCAATGGCTAAAAGTATAACGCCAAAAACTTTTCTAATAATACTAATTCCATTTTGTCCTATAAGACGTTCTATTCTGCTAGATGTTTTTAAAACAATAAAAATTAAAAGTACGTTAAGAAGAACGGCAATAATAATATTACCAGTTTCAAATTCTGCTCTAAGCGATAATAAAGTTGTTAAACTACCTGGACCAGCAATTAATGGAAACGCTAATGGAAATACAGACGCAGTCATTGGGTTTGTATCTTCCTCTTTATATAGTGTTATTCCTAAAATCATTTCTAAAGCAATAAAAAATAAGATAAAAGAACCAGCAACCGCAAAAGAACTTACATCTATACCAATAAGATTTAAGATACTTTTTCCTAAAAATAAAAAGGCAATTAAAATTATTCCAGCAATAATTGATGCTTTTTCACTTTGTATATGTCCTGCTTTTTTGCGTAAGTCTATAATAATTGGAATGTTACCAATAATATCTATTACTGCAAATAGTACCATAAAAACGGTAAATATTTCTTTAAGGTCAAAATTAAAATTCATAATTTGTTTTTTTCTTTTTGAAGACTCGAAACGTTTTATATATTCTTCAAATTTTTTCGTAAATGCTTTATTAACAGTTAAAAACTGTTATTCTCAAATTTTCGGCAAAAGTACTTCTTAAAAGGAGATTTCCAATATTAAATTAACATTAATTTATTGCTAAAGTTTATTGTTTAAAAGTTGAATAATTTCGCATTATCTTTGTGCTATTATTCTAGATTATAATAATTATGTTCCAATTAGGTAAAACAATAGTGTCTGAATCTATTATAGATAACGATTTTGTGTGTAACTTATCGGCATGCAAAGGCGCTTGTTGTATAGATGGTGATGCCGGAGCTCCTTTAACAGAAGAAGAAGCTAAGATTTTGGATGATATATATCCAAAAGTAAAGCCTTTTTTAAGGCAGGAAGGTATAGATGCTATTGAGGCTCAAGGCACTTCTATTATAGCAGACTTTGGAGAGCTTGAAACACCATTAATAGATGGAGCAGATTGTGCTTACGTTATTTTTGATGAAAAAAACACAGCATTATGTGCTATAGAGGAAGCTTATAATCAAGGAGAAGTATCTTGGAAAAAGCCTGTTTCTTGTCATTTATATCCAATTAGAATAAAAGATTATACAGAGTTTTCTGCTGTTAATTATGATAAATGGGAAATTTGTGATGATGCTTGTAGTTTAGGGAAAGAATTACAGGTTCCTGTTTATAAGTTTGTTAAAGAGGCTTTGATTAGAAAATTTGGAGAAGATTGGTATGCTGAACTTGAAAAAGTTGCAGATAATATGAAATAGTTATTATGCTGTTTTTAAACCATGAATTTCTCTAGTTGGTATTTTTATAACAACTTTAGTTCCAGAAGGAATGTTATTTTCGTGCAAGTCTTCTATATATAGTTTATATGAATTAGTGTAGTTTTTAGAAAAATTTTCTAAACGTTGCTTGGTTAACTCTATACCTACAGATTTTCTTTTTAATAATTTATTCTTTTTAATTTCTGCGGCAGCTTTTCTTCCAATACCATTATCTGTAATAGTTATAGTAATGTAATCTAAAGACTCTTTTGATATGTAAATAGTCATAGTTTTATCTTCTTTTTTAGACGATAAACCGTGCCATAAAGCATTTTCTAAAAAAGGTTGTAATACTAAAGAAGGTACTTTTATATTTTTTGTATCAATACCTTCTTCTACAGAGCGGCTGTAATTTATTGTGTTTGAAAATCGAATATTTTCAATATTCATATACAAATCCATAGTTTCTAATTCTTCATACAAAGAGATTTCTTTTTCGGTAGAGGCAATTAAAATTTTACGAATAAGCTTAGAAAATTTATTAAGGTAATAAACAGCGTTTTCCTTTTCGTTGTTAATAATATATAATTTAATAGAGTTTAAAGAGTTAAAAATAAAATGAGGATTCATTTGGTTTCTTAACATGTCTTGCTCTAAGGTAAGAATTTTCTTTTCATGTTTTAGACGCTTGTGTCTGTTTAAAAAAAATGCTCCTAAAGATAATAGTAATATTACAATAAAAGCAGCAATAGCCATGTTTCTATTTTCTTCTAATTTTAAATTTGCAACTTCGTTTTGTTTTGCTAAAAACTTTATTTGGTCGTTTTTCTTTTCGGTTTCGTATTCCGAACGAACACTGCTAACGTATTGTGCATTTTCTTTATTAATAATGCTTTGTTCTACTTTAACGGCTGTTCTATATTGTTTTAAAGCTAAAGCTGTGTTTCCAAGTTTTTCATTTAAAGAGGATAATTCTTTATTGGCATTTGCAATAGCCGAAGTTAAATTATATGCTTCTGCAACGGCTAATCCTTTTTCTAAGTTTTTTTTCGCTAAAGTGTTTTTACCTAATTGACTTTGTGCCCAACCAAGTGTTGTGTAAGCAGAAGCGATATAGAATTTATCTCCTTTTTCTTCGGCTAAAGCAATTGTAGGTTCTATTATTGCTAGGGCTGCTTCTGGCTTATTTTGCTTCACATAGATAGCGCCAATACTGTTATTGCAAATTATTCTACCAATGTCTGAATCTATTTTTTCGTTATATTTTAAAGATTTAAAATAACTATTTAAGGCATAATCAAGTTTGTTGTGAGCTTCGTAAACAGCACCAATATTATGATGGTTTATGGCTAAACCAAGATTGTTTTTATTTGCAATTTCTATAGCAAGAGATTTATTAAATTCTTGTAAAGCATGGTCGTATTGTCTAATACTTAAGTAAATGTTTCCCATGCTGTTGTGGCTAACTGCTATGCTCTTTTGTATGCTTTTAGATTTGTTTTTTTGAGACTCTGCAATAGATAAAGCTTCTTGATGGTAGTCTAGAGCTGGCCTAATTTTGTCTTGTCTTCTTGCAACAACTCCTAGCATATTTAAACTTACAATTTCAAATTCTATTAAGTTGTTTTGTCTAGAAGTAGTTAAAGCGTTATTTAAAACTTGATTTGCTTTTTCAAATAACGATTTATTTCGGAATTGTATACCTAAAGCAATATTGGCAAATGCTTCACCTTGTTTATAATTTGCGGTAACACTTTTTTGCAAAAGTGTTTTCATTTTAGTGGTGTCGTATTTGTTTTTATAGATAGCATATTCTAAATCTCCATAGTTTTTATGGTTTACTTTAATAATACTATCTGCAAATATTTTAAAATCTACTTTGTCTTTTTGTGCATGAGAAAATGTAATAAAACACAACAGTAGAAGTAGTGTTATGTAGTTTTTTTTATGAAGAAAAATTTTAACCATCATTAATATTATAGTTTTTCTAAAAAGCTAGATTTCCTTTGTCTAGCAACAGGTATTTTATGGTTAGATTCCATAATAACATAACCGTCAGTTTTTAGGAATTCTTTAATTTTTGAAAGGTTAATTACGTATGAATTGTGGATTCTAAAAAAATCTCCTTCAGGTAATAGTGCATTAACTTCTTTTAATTTTTTTGTTACTAAAACCTTTTGCCCATCATTTAAAAATATGGTGCTGTAGTTTCCATCGGACTCTGCAAAAAGAATATCTTCAATATTTAAAAATAGAAGTTTACCATCTGTGTTAATGGTTATTTTTTTCTTGTTTTTTGTATTGGTAAAATTAATTAGTATGTCTTCAATTTTATTAGAATTTACAATCCTGGATCTAAACTTTTTAATTTTAGAGATGGTTTCTTTTAAATCGTCAAAATCTATAGGTTTTAATAAATAATCTAGTGCTTCGTTTTTAAGAGCTTTTATAGCATACTCATCATAAGCTGTAGTAAAAACAACAGCAATATTTTTTTGATTAAGCTGTTCTAAAAACTGAAAACCATCCATGGTTGGCATTTGTATATCTAGAAAAAGACAATCGGGAGTGTGTTTACTTAAATAAAGTAAGGCATCTTCTGGTATAGAAAAAGTTTTAACAATTTCTATTTCATCTCTAAAATTCTTGAGTTCCCAACTTAAACCTTGTATGGCTTTTGGTTCATCATCTACAATAACAGCTGTAAGCATTTAAAAAAAATTATATTATAAATATAAAACATAAAATAGACATGGTCTTTATTTAATGTGTAAGTGGTAAATATAGATGTGTAAATAGTGTAATTTAATGCTTTTTAGGCGATTGTTTTTATTGTAATTATAGTGTTACAAACCAATTATACAAAATATTAAGCCAATTATACATTATCATGTATTTTGTTGTGCTTAGAAATTATCTTTATAAAATATTAGTTTTAATTATTTAACTAAATATAAGTGAAAGTTAAGGGATTCACTTTAATAAATTATGCTATTAGTTCTTATAGAAAACCAGGTTTATCCTGGTTTTTTTATTTTAAAAACATTCTTAAACTAGAATTTAATAATTGTCTTTTTCTATTTAAAGATTTAAAATTGGAAGCTATTAATATTAAAAACTAAAAATCTTAGTCTTCAATTTTATTTCAATTAGTTTTTTATTACTTTTTTTAAGAGTAAATCCCTTTTTTTTAAAAAAAGTAAGAATGCTTATTTTACTGCTGTTAACAAAATATTATAATTTTAAAACACTAATAATCAGTGTTTTAACAAAAAATCTTAAAAACACCCTAAAACAAAGGGCTGTGCCGTTTTGTTAAAAACTTGTTGAAAACGTTTACCGAATGCCCTTTCTTTTTATGGTACAATTCTCAATCTTTGTTGAAGGAAAAAAAGAGTATAATTTCTACAAATCTTATTGTTGATATAGAAATAGAAAATGCACTTTTTTTAAGATAACGCACCATTATACTCCTTTTTTTTAAAAAGGAAATTTTAAAACAATTTACGGATTAACCATTAAAGATTGAATGATGCCAATCATTCTTGTGTCACTTTAGCTATTAATATCAAAGAATATGGAGATTACACAAATTATTAAAAGAGATTACGAAACAAGCCCATTTGTTTTAAATAAAATTTCTAATGCTATTGAAAAAGCAATGCTGTCTGTAGGAAGCGGAGGGAAAGAAGATGCAAACACTATTTCAGTAAATGTTTTACAAACACTTTTAGAAAGAAAGGAAAAAGATTATAAATACATTCCAACGGTAGAGCAAGTGCAAGATCTTGTAGAAGAAAAACTAATGGAAAGTGCGTTTCATGATGTTGCAAAAGCCTATATTTTATATAGAGACGAGCAAGCAAGAAATAGAAAAACAAATATTTTTGAAAAACGTATTAATCTTAAACCTTATGAGTATCCAGAACTTAACGAATATGTAGATGCTATTAGGCATTCCTACTGGATTCATTCAGAGTTTAACTTCACTAGTGATATTCAAGATTTTAAAACAAGGTTAACCATTGTAGAGCAAAACGCAATTAAAAATACAATGCTTGCAATTTCTCAAATAGAAGTTGCAGTAAAGAATTTTTGGGGAGAGATTTACAATAAAATGCCAAAACCAGAAATAGGTTCTGTAGGTGCTACTTTTGCCGAAAGTGAAGTGCGCCATCAAGATGCATATTCTCATTTGTTAGAAATATTAGGACTTAATAACGAGTTTAAAAATATAAAGAAAAAGCCTGTAATTATGCGCCGTGTGCATTATTTAGAAACGGCTTTAAAAAACTCTAAAAGTGATGATAATAAAGAATACGCAGAAGCTGTTTTATTATTCTCATTATTTATAGAACATGTGTCTTTATTCTCTCAGTTTTTAATAATAATGGCGTTTAATAAGCATAAAAATATGCTTAAAGGAGTGTCAAATGTAGTAGAAGCGACTTCTAAAGAAGAGCAAATTCATGGAGATTTTGGAATCGATATTATTAGAATAATTAAAAACGAAAATCCAACTTGGTTCGATGAGACTCATGCTGCTCAAGTTCAAGAATTATGTAAAGAAGCTTTCGAATCTGAAAGTAAAATTATAGACTGGATTTTTGAAGCAGGAGAATTAGATTTCTTACCTAAAGCTGTTATAAATGAATTTATTAAAAACCGTTTTAATAATTCTTTACAAAGTATAGGTATTGAAAAAGTATTCGAAATAGACGAAAAATTAGTTGAACAAACCGAATGGTTTGACGACGAAATTATAGGAACAAAACACGGAGATTTCTTTGTGAAACGATCTATAAACTACAGCAAAAGAACAAAAAGTATAACTAGCGACGATTTATTTTAAAATGAAAAACGAAACACAACAAAACATCGAGGCAAACGTAAGCCAGGAAGCAAAAGCTTCAAATTACGAAGAATTAATTAACGCTAGAAAAGAAACCATTAAAGAAGCTGGTAAACAACCAGAAATAAAATGGTTAACAGAAAATAGTCGTAAGTTCTTGTCTTCAGGTTACCTAACAGAAGGTACAACACCAGAAGAGCGTATTAGAGAAATAGCAGAAAGAGCAGAAGCAATTTTAAAAATTGATGGTTTTGCAGATAAATTTTATGGGTATATGGCAGAAGGCTATTATTCATTAGCATCACCAGTATGGTCTAACTTTGGTAAAAGAAGAGGTTTGCCAATTAGTTGTTTTGGTTCGCATATATCAGACGATATGGGAGACATTTTATACACCCAATCTGAAGTTGGAATGATGTCTAAACTAGGAGGTGGTACTTCTGGTTACTTTGGTAAGTTACGCCATAGAGGAGCTCCTGTTAAAAACAATGGAGAATCTTCTGGAGCAGTACATATTATGCAGTTGTTCGAAAAAATGGTAGATGTTGTAAGTCAAGGTTCTGTAAGAAGAGGTCGTTTTTCTCCTTACTTACCTATAGAACATGGTGATATTGACGAGTTTTTAGAAATAGGAACAGAAGGAAACCCAATCCAAGAATTAACACACGGTGTAACTGTTGGTAATAAATGGATGGAAGAGATGATTGATGGTGACCAAGAGAAAAGAGCTATTTGGGCAAAAGTATTACAACGTAGAGGAGAAATAGGTTACCCTTATATTTTCTTTAAAGATAATGCTAATAATGCTGCACCAGATGTGTATAAAGATAAGAACCATGAAATTTACGCAAGTAATTTATGTTCTGAGATTATGTTGCCAACTAACGATAGATGGTCGTTTGTTTGCGTATTATCTTCTATTAACTTATTACACTACGATAAGTGGAAAGATACAGATGCTGTAGAAACAATGGTGTACTTCTTAGATGCTGTTTTAGAAGAGTTTATTACAAAATTAGAAGTATATAGAGATTCTTCAAGCAGAGACGACCAGCAAACATTCTTGTTTATGGAAAAAGCTTATAATTTTGCAAAAGAAAATAGAGCTTTAGGAATGGGAGCTTTAGGATGGCACTCATTATTACAATCTAAAATGGTTGCTTTCGATAGTCAAGAAGCATTTAATTTAAATAGCGAAATATTTAAAACTATTGAAGATAAATCTAAAAAAGCATCCCAAGAGTTAGCAAAATTATTTGGTGAGCCAGAAGTATTAAAAGGTTATGGTAGACGTAATACTACCTTAAATGCTGTAGCACCAACAACATCTTCTGCATTTATTTTAGGACAAGTATCGCAAGGTATCGAACCAATTTGGTCTAACAGTTATGTAAAAGATATTGCTAAAATTAAAACAACTATTAAAAATCCATTTTTAGTAGATTTATTAGAAGAGAAAGGATTAAATACAACAGAAATCTGGAAAAGTATTCGTGATTACGATGGTTCGGTACAACATTTAGAAGAACTTACAGACCACGAAAAAGATGTCTTTAAAACGTATTCTGAAATAGACCAGATGAGTATTATTTATCAAGCAGCAAATAGACAAAACCATATAGATCAAGCACAGTCTTTAAATATTATGGTACACCCAGATATGCCAGTGAAAGACATTAATAAGCTTTATATTAATGCGTGGAAATTAGGTGTAAAATCTTTATACTACCAACACAGTATGAATGCTGCACAAAAATTTAAGCAAAAGAAAGAATGTACTAGTTGCGAAGGTTAATTAGTAATTTCTATAAATAAAAAAAAGCCTAAAATTTAATTTTAGGCTTTTTTTATTTACTTAATACATCAATTAATTCGATGCCATCATAGCAAAAAACTTATCGATATTAGGAAGTAAAACAATTCTTGTTCTACGGTTTCTTGAACGTCCTTCTCTAGTATCATTATCGGTTAATGGTTGGTAGCTACTTCTACCAGAAGCAATAAGTTTTTCTGGAGCTACACCAAAGTCGTTTTGTAATTTTCTAACTACAGAAGTGGCTCTTAAAACACTTAAATCCCAATTGTCTGTAACCTTAGCAGTATTAATAGATCTAGAGTCTGTATGACCTTCAATCATTACATCTAAGCTAGGCTCAGAGTTTATAACATCGGCAAGTTTTTGTAAAATTTTATCTGCTTTATTGCTAATGCGGTAACTTCCGCTATTAAATAACATTTTATCAGAAATTGAAATCATAACAACAGTTTGGTCTATGCTTATAGCTATATCGTCACTTTCATCTAAATCTGTAGTGTCAACAAAACGTTTTAAATTTAATGATAAAGCAAGGTTCATAGAGTCTTCCAGTGTATTATAATATTTAAGTACATCTGGGCTAACTTTACTTAAGGTTTTGCGCATGCCAACTTTTGCTTCTTCAGAAACAACAGCTTTATTACCTACGGCATCAAATTTTGTGTAATTTTCTTCTGTTAAGCTTCCTACTTCGTCTGTAAGAGTGTTAATCTTAGAATTATACTCGCTAACTCGTGCTTCAATTTTAGCAAATTTAGCTTCAAGTTCTTCTTTCTCTACTTGTGTTTTAGTTAGTTGGTTTACAACCTCACCTTTTTCTTGTTCCAAGGCAACGTATTTCTTTTTAGAAACACAACTTGATAATGTAATAAAAGTGATTAGTGTAATTGCAATGTTTTTCATATTTAAGTTTTAAGTTTAACTAATAACAAATACGAGGAAACAATTTATATGGACTTTACACTTTAGTGTTTTATAATTATTTTAACGTTTAAATGCAAAAACCTCGAATATTCGAGGTTTTTGTATAGTTATTTATGTTTGTTCTATTCTTCTTCGCTTAATCTTGCTGGAGGAACAGAACTATCGTGTGCATCGTGATACTCTTCTAAAAGATTCATTGTTGCAGTTAATAGATCTTTAGTCTCCAATAATAAACTAAAGTATAATGTAGTGTTTTTTGGACTAGATTCTTCTGTTCTAGTTCTAGAAACTTGCATCGAGATTTTGTCTTTAACTAAACCAAAAAATTCATTCTTACGGTCTATAATACTTCCAATTTCTTCAAACGAACGAGAGTTGAACGCCTTTTTAGTATCGGTAAAAAGCGATTCTAAAGTTTTGTCTATTTCCTTTAGCTCTTTTACTTGGCTAAATTTAAGCTTTTTATGGTTGTTGTTAATATGCTTATGGCTTACTCTAGAAATGTATTCTAGAGATTGCGTAATGTCTTGTAAATGACCAAGAATATTAATGTAAAAATTACTTGCTATAACACTGTTATCGTCTAAGTTTTTAATGAAATAGAATATATTGTCGCGCAAATCGTCCACTTCGTCAGAAAGTTTTGAAACTTGCTTTTTATTCTTTTTTAGCATCGCTAAATTTTGCTTAGCTAAACCATCAATAGCATTTGTATAAATACGATTACCTCTTTTTACAACATTAGCGATATTGTTTGCACTTTCATGTATAACACCTTGAACAGAGCTGCTTTCGGCTTTAACCAATTGGTCTTCAGCTTTAGACATTTTAGCTTTTTTGTTATGTGCAAAATAGTTTCTTACTAATAGCGCAATTGCTGTTAATAGTAAGATAGGAAACATTACTTTAATATTTAAATTCAATAAAAAAGCAATAATTGCAGCGGCAGAAAAAGCTATAAAAGCAGTAAAAAACCAACCTCCAATTACATTTATTACACCAGCAACACGATACACAGCACTTTCTGCTCCCCAAGCACGATCTGCAAGAGATGTTCCCATGGCAACCATAAAGGTTACATAAGTAGTTGATAATGGCAATTTCATAGAAGTTGCTATAGATATAAGTACAGCAGCAACCATTAAGTTAACTGCAGCACGAACCAAATCGAATGCAGGACGATCTTCTTCCTTTGTAGATAGTGGTATCTCTGGCTGAGTAAATTGTTTTTCTATAACCTTTTGCCAAGAATTTGGTAGAATATAAGATGTTGCTTGAGAGGTTAAAACTGCAAATCTTACAAAATATCGAGATAAAAAATTTGGTTGAAAACGCTCTTTAGTACTAGACTGGCTAGATAAATCTATAGATGTTTTAACAACATCCTTTGCTTTACTAGAAAACCATAATGTACCTACCATAATCATTCCTGCAATTAGTAATAAATACCATGGTGTTTCAACTTTTCCACGTAAAAACTCCATACTAAAAGCATCTGCTGCAATACCAGAAGCAGACCAAACTTCGTAAGATTTTAAAGCAGTAATTGGTACTCCAATAAAGTTTACTAAATCGTTTCCTGCAAAGGCTAATGCAAGTGCAAATGTACCAACTAGTATAATTAATTTATAGATGTTTATTTTTAATAAAGCAGTAAAAATATAAGAAACAATAGACCAAAAAAGTAAACTTATTACAACAATATTTAAAACATGCGACTCTAAATAATCTTTTATAGTTAAGCCTTCAGTGAAAGAGTATGTTTCATCTGCAAAAGGAGTACCTTTAATTCCTTTTATAAAAATGAAATAAGTTATAGAAGTTAAAGCTATGCCTCCAAATACAGCACCAATCCAATGTGCTTTTTGTTCAAAATTGTAAGAAAGTAATAATCTTGAAACCCATTGTATTAAAGCTCCTATTGAAAATGCAACTACTACAGAAAGTAGGATACCAATTATAATTTCTGTGGCTTTAGAAGTGTTTATATAGTTAACAATATCAAAAAACTCTCCATTTTCACTATATACTTTTAGTAATGCCATTGCTACAGATGCACCAAGTAATTCGAAAACTATAGAAACAGTTGTTGAGGTAGGCATTCCTACAGAGTTAAAGAAGTCTAACAATAGAATGTCTGTAATCATGACTGCTAGAAATATAATCATGATTTCATCAAACATAAACTGCCCAGGATTAAATATACCTTTTCGGGCAACCTCCATTAATCCGCTAGAAAATATTGCTCCTACAGCAACACCAACACTAGCAACTATCATTATTGTTTTAAAGGAAACAGCTTTAGAACCTATAGCCGAATTTAAGAAATTAACAGCGTCATTACTAACTCCAACTACTAAATCTGCAATAGCTAAAAGGGCCAAAGCTATAACTATAAATAAGTATAAATTATCCATTAATTGTCTTCAATTTTTTAAACAAATTTCACATTTTAAATTGAATGCTATGTTAATTTAATGTTATGTTCTATTCCTTTTTTATAGAAATAAATAGTGCTATATAGCCTTTATAAATATGATATTAACTGATGAATAACTCTATTTAATTAAAGCGACCAAATTTAAAACACTGACAATCAATAAAATACGATCCAATGTTAATTTAATGTTATGTAAATGTTGCTTAAATGTAAAATTAAATGTATATTTGTTAAGTAATTATTAATTAATACTTTAAAATTTAAACAAATGAAAAATATATTAGCACTTATATTAATGTTTGCCGTAAGTTTTACTTTTGCGCAAGATGTTAAACCAAAATTTGAAAAAAAAGGAAATCAAACTGAAGCTACTTTTTACCATGATAATGGAGAAGTTGCACAAACAGGTTTTTTTAATAAAGACAATAAACTTGAAGGAACTTGGACAAGTTTTGATGCCGAAGGTAACAAAGTAGCAGTTGGAAAATATGATAATGGCATTAAAGTTGGAAAATGGTTTTTTTGGAATAAAGAAACATTAAAAGAAGTAGATTATTTAAATAATAATATTGCAAGTGTAAGCGAGTGGGAAAATAAATCTACAGTTGCTATACGTGATTAAGTTATAACTTATACAATTAAAAAAGCTCCAAGAATATTCTTGGAGCTTTTTTATTATAAAATCTATAAGTGTTTAAAACTTATAACTATAACTTAAAGATAATTCTCTTCCAGGATTTCTTAAAGAAAAAATCTGATCTTCTGCACCAAAAGATTCGTAAAGGCTTTCTCTTTCGTCTCCTAAAATATTATTTACTTTAAAATCTATTGCAGACCTTCCATCTTTACCAAACGTTTTGTTTAATGTAAAGTTAAAGCTGTTAAAAGGTTTTGTGTAAACATCTGGTATGTCTCCTGTACCAACAACCTCTAAAGTGCTTCCTTGAACATTGTAAAATAAACCAGCTCTAAAACCTTTGTCGCTATTGTTATAATCTAATCCAGCGTTAATAAGGTATGGAGATTGACCTTGTAAATCACGAGTATCGTCTATAGTTTCTCCAGTTCTAGCATTACCAAGTCTACGGTTATATTCTTGCTCAGTCATTTGTGATTTAGAACTAATTACCGAAACATTTGCATTAAATTTAAAATTTTCGAAACCATTAGAAATGAATCCTAAATTCTGTCTAAATTCAATTTCACCACCAATAACTTCTGCATCACCTAAATTAGCAACAGTAAGTTGGCTTGGATCTTGTGGAAAGAAAGTTAATTCTATAGGATCTGTAAAGCTTTTGTAAAAACCACTAATCGCAAACATTTGACCTTTTTCTCTAAATAACTCATACCTAACATCAAAGTTGTTAATGTAAGTTGGAACAATTGGATCGAAAGTTTTGTTATCTAAACCACCAATAAAAAATCTATTAGTAATAGGATCAAAAATTTCTGCAGTAGATGCTTCTTTAAAAGAAGGTCTTGCAGTTGTACGTGAGTAAGATGTTCTTAAATTAGATTGCTCTGAAAGTGCATAAATTAAATTTGCAGAAGGGAAAAAATCAAATTCATCTATAGTTTTTAAACCAGTTACAGCTTCCTCATCTACAATTCCAGTATAATATAAATTAAATTGCTCAGTTCTTAATCCTAAAATTACTTTAAGAGCTTCTGTAGCATTAAACTCATTAGAAATAAACATAGAGGCTACGTTATATTCTCCTTCATAAGAGTTTTTAGGTTGAAAAATATTATTAACATCTAAGTATGTTCCTTCTCCAGTAGATGGAGTCCAAATGTTCTCTTCGGTTAATAAAGTATTTACGTCTCCATTTTCTACAATAGGAGATGTTGTTTCAAATATATATTGATCTGAGTTAAAATCACGATATTTAAATGTGTAACCACCACCAAATTTTAATTTAGCTGGTTTACTAAACAGTTCGTATTTTTTCTCGGCTTTAGCATTTGCTACCCAACTTTCTTCAGAAAGGTTTCTCCAAATACGTGTAGGGTTACCAATAGCACTAGGATCTATTTGATATTGAATGTCTGCACCAATATCAACAATTCTTAATGGTGTTACTCTATGGTCTTTATCTTGTACAGAGGTAAATGAAGGAGAAAATACCCAGTCCATATTCCATCCAGAATTAGCATCTAATATATGGTCTCCAACAAAAGAGAAATTAGTAATAGAGCGTTGTGTATATAATAGCTCATCTCCAGTACCTGTAATAAATGCTCCACCTGCATTATCCTCACTAACTTTTAAATCGTAAACACCAGCAGAAGATTCTCCATTTTGAATATGTAAACCTGTTAACTTAAACTTAGAGTTTTGTGTTTTAAAAGTTAAACCTAAAAGTCCATTCATTGTAACTTCGTTATGCCCAGAAGATCCTTTAACAGATCTATCTAAACCTAACTCGTTTACAGAAGGATCGAAACGGTTTTTAATGTAAGTACCGTCTTCTCTATCTTCGTAAAACGTAGTGTTGTTTTTGTAAGAAAAAGAGGCTTGGTATCCTAGTTTATTAGTGTCGCTAACCTCGTATTGGTTACCTAATGTAAAACCAAAATTATAATTTGGATTACTTGTTTCTGTGTCTGCTCCTAATTGAGAGTCGAAACGTTTTGTAAGTGATGTTAACAAGATTTTGTTATCAAAAGTACCAGGAATAGGTTGGTATCTATTTATTTTACGGTTTCTTTTTCCGTTATCAAAACCTAAAAAATCTGTTTTACTTCCTTCGTAAGTTAGATAATTGTCTTTTAGGTGCATATCTGGATTATATGCAGTTCCAACAGAAACAGAATATTCTGCTTTAGTAGGAAAATCTTTAGTAACTATATTTACAATACCACCAGTAAAATCTGCTGGATATTCTGCAGAAGCAGATTTTAATACAATAACATTATCTATAATATTTGTTGGAAAAATATCCATTGGTATTGTATTTCTATCTGGATCTAAACCAGGAATATCAACACCGTTTAATATAGATTTTGTATAACGGTCTCCTAATCCACGAACATAGACATATTTTCCTCCTTGTACAGAAACTCCAGGTACACTTTTAACAGCAGCTGCTATATCTCCAGCTCCAGTTTTTTTAATGCCTTGAGACGAAAGACCGTCTAACATAACAACAGATTTTTTTTGAAGACTTAAAACAGCCGCTTCTGTATTACGTTTTGAAGATGCAGTTAATACAACTTCTTCTAATGCGTTTTCAGAAGGATTTAATGTTACTTCTAAATCTGTAACGTTGTTACTAGTAACTTTTACATCAGTAATTTCTTGGGTTTGATAACCAACAAAAGAAAAAACTATAGTGTAGGTTCCAACTTCAAGATCTAGATTGTATTTACCATCAAAATCTGAAGTGGTTCCATTAGCAGTTCCTTTTACCAAAATATTTGCAAAAGGCAAAACATCATTAAATTCTCCATCCATTACTTTTCCAGCTACTTGTCCAGATTGAGAAAAAGCGACAGCTGTTATAAGAAATAAAAAAAGAGAAAGTATGTTTTTTATATTTTTCATTTTTGAAATATATTTTAAAAAAATACTGCTCATACCCATACTTAGTAGGTTATGAGCAGTATTTTTGATTATAGGTTTTTATTAGAATCCTAATCCACCTGCTGTATTAGCATAAGTCCAGCTAAGGTTAGCTGTGTTAGCTCCGGTAGTTTGAGAACCTTGAGCAACAGCTGTAGCTTCAGTTCCATATCCAGGAGTAGCTACAGATCCATTATTTACAAATATATCTCCAGCAGCATTAACACCTGTTGGTAATACCACTTGCCAGTTGCTAAATGATACTAAACCATTGTTGTAGTTAGTTGCTACACCATCGTTATCTAATTCAACATCTGCAGATGGTCCAAAACCATAAGCATAAACATTGTTTGTTGCTGCTTGAGCATTACTTCTATAATCAGCATATTCAGATCCTACATCACCGTTACCAATCATTGTTAAGTTGTTTATTGTACAAGCTCCATTTAATGTTCCTTCAGGTCCATCAATTTCTAATCCATGATCAGAGTTAGCACCTAATACAACAACTGCGTTGTCAATAGTTCCAGAGTAAGCTTCATCAACATCAAGAGCATCATCTCCAACAGCCCAAACTAATAAGTTAGAAGCGTTTACTGTTCCTCCAAAAAATTCGATTCCATCATCTTTATTTCCAATAACTTCTACATTGTCAATAGTTGTTCCAGATCCTACAGAACCAAGAGTTAAACCGTTGATTTCGTTTTCTGCTCCTAATAAAGAACCTCCATGACGGATAGAAACATATTTTAAAATTCCAGAGTTATCATCATCAACTGCAGGACTATCTCCAGGACCATATAATCCAAAAGAATCACTTGCAGGAATTCCTTCTATTTGTCTTTCTGTAACGTTACCAGCAAAAGAACCAGAAGCTCTACCTAATACAATAACACCTCCCCAAAGACCAATGTTATTTTCATTTAAATTAGTTCCAGAAGTAGAACCAATTTCAATATTATCTGATACTGAAGTGAAAATAATTGGTTGTGTAGCAGTACCTTCTGCAATAAGTTTTCCTCCTCTAGCAACAATTAAAGCAGAAGATAAAGATCCTGTACCAGCTGTTCCTTTAATTATTGTTCCAGGCTCTATAGTTAAAGTTACTCCTTCTTGTACAACAACCTTTCTATCTAATATATAGCAATTGTCTGCTGTCCAAGTTTCGTCTAAGGCAATTCCTCCTGTTTTTGTAATACAATCTGCATTACCTTCAGATCCAGAGTTGTTATTATTTATTATAGTTGTTTCTTCTACAATAATAGGCGTGTCGTCATCTTGAATACATCCTGTTAAGGCTAATGCGCTAATTGCTAAAGCAGATAATAATAGATTTTTCATTGTATTGTTTGTTTATAGTTTTAGTTTTTGATTTTCGATGCAAAGAAACAAACAACTTCAAAAGTTTAGGTTAAGAAAAGGTTACAGGTACATAATTAAAAGGTTAGATTAATGTTATATAAAGGTTACTAATTTTTTAAAGAGGAAACATTAAATTAACATGAGTTTATATATCTTGCAGACACTTAATAATATATTATGAATTGGGAGCAATTACTTTCGTTAAAACGTTTTGGAGATACTAATAAAAGGTTGCGAAAAGAACAAGATGAGACACGCTTAGGTTTCGAAGTAGATTATGATCGTATTATCTTTTCGTCAGAATTTAGAAGCCTTCAAGATAAAACTCAAGTTATACCACTATCTAAAACCGATTTTGTCCACACACGTTTAACCCATAGCTTAGAGGTTAGTGTTGTTGGACGTTCTTTAGGAAGACGTGTTGGACAAAAACTTTTAGAAAAACATCCACATTTGCAAAATATTCATGGTTACCAAGCACATGATTTTGGAGCTATTGTTGCAGCGGCAGCTTTAGCACATGACATAGGAAATCCACCATTTGGTCACTCTGGAGAAAAAGCTATTGGAGAATTTTTTAGATCTGGAAAAGGAAAGATTCATAAAGAAAATTTAAACGAAAAAGAATATCAAGACTTGTGTGATTTTGAAGGAAATGCAAATGGTTTTAAAATTGTTACACAAAGTAGAGTTGGTAGAGAAGGAGGTTTAAGATTAAGTTATGCAACTTTGGGTGCTTTTACTAAATATCCAAAAGAATCACTTCCTAAAAAACCAAGCAAACATATTGCAGATAAAAAATATGGTTTTTTTCAAAATGAAAAAGAAGCTTTTTTAGACGTTGCAAAAGAGTTAGGTTTAGAAAAAAGAAGCGATACAAATATTAGTTTTGCGCGTCATCCTCTTGCTTTTTTAGTAGAAGCTGCCGATGATATTTGCTATACAATAATAGATTTTGAAGATGGTATTAATTTAGGTTTGATTCCAGAAGCATTTGCGTTAGAGTATTTAATTAATTTAGTTAGAGATAAAATTAAAACAGAAAAATACCATTCTCTATCTAATACTGAAGACCGTATAAGCTATTTAAGAGCATTAGCAATTGGAGCTTTAATAGATGAAGCTATTGAAATGTTCATGAAAAACGAAGAGGCAATATTAGCAGGAACTTTTAGCGAGGCATTATTAGATAAAAGTAAATACGAAGCACAAATTAATGATATAATAAAACTAAGTGTCGAAAAAATATACCAATCTACAGAGGTTGTAGATAAAGAAGTTGCTGGTTATGGTGTGCTAAATACATTGTTAGAAACTTATACTGTTGCAGTAAATAATTGTTTTAATAACACAGCTTCAAACTACGATAAACTTATTTTAAAAGGATTACCAAAGACTATAAAAACAGATCATAAAAATTTATACGAGAGATTATTAAGTGTTTGTCATTATATATCTTTACTAAGTGATAGTCAGGCAATTATTCAATATAAAAAAATAAAAGGATTTAGTTTTTAGAAATTAAGAAATATACTATGAAAAAGAAAATTATTATTTTAACATCTTGCGTTTTAGTTTTAGTTGCGTTTTTTACATTAAATAATGTTAAAAATCAAGATTATAAAGAAAACAATCTTGTTAAAAAAACTCACAAAAAAAATCTAGATAACAGTCCTTTTAAAGAGGTAATGAAACTTACAAAACCTCAAAGAAAGGCAGCAGGATTACCGCCAAATAAATTTTATGAGCAAGAATGGGAGCTAACAATGAATCCTGTTTTAGGAAGGCCAACCTTTGAAAACTTAAAACAAATAAAAGAAAACCAAATTGCAAAAAGAGAAGCCTTTTTAGCTTCTGCTAGAGTTCCTGGTGATGCAATAGATAATAGTTGGATAGAAAGAGGTCCAAATAACGTTGGAGGAAGAACAAGAGCTATTATGTTTGATCCTAATGATACAACTAATGAAACACTTTTTGCGGGAGGTGTAAGCGGTGGTTTATGGAAAAATACTAAAATATCCGATCCAAATACAGCTTGGACAAGAGTCGATATTCCAGAAAATTTAGCAGTAAGCTGTATTACTTACGATCCTAACAATACAAATATTTTTTATGTTGGAACTGGAGAGTCTTATGTTGGAGGAGATGTTAATGGTGATGGTCTTTGGAAGTCTATAGATGGAGGCGATACTTGGGCAAAAGTTCTAGGTGGTATTTCTGGACCGAGTACACAAGAGGCAATTGTTAATAATATAACTATTAATTCACCAAGTGGAATAGCAGGCGATTATTTGTCTAATCCTACAAGTTTTTTTGGCCCAGAAATTACTTCTGTTATTTCTGCAGAGTTAATTTTAGCTAATGGAACAGTTCCTTTTACAGGTACTAATGGAGAAACTTCTACAAATGCTTTAGAAGGTTGTGGACCTTCAACCATTGACATGACAGGAAAAATAGCTTTAATACGTAGAGGTACTTGTACATTTATAGAAAAAGTAAAAGCAGCACAAAATGCTGGAGCTATAGGAGTAATTATAATGAATAATGTTGACGAACCATTAATAAACATGTCTGGAGATGATAATACTATAACAATTCCTGCGGTTATAATCTCTCAAACAGACGGAGATATTATTGAAGCTGCAGTTAATGCTGGTGTTGTTACAGGTTCTTTAAATCCACAAATGGGAGAGTTTAACGGTCTCTTGGTTCCTGGAATACAATTTATAAATGATGTTAAAGTTAGAGATAATGCTGGTGTTTCAGAAGTTTATGTTGCTGCTGGAGATAGTTTTTATGGAGAAGCTAACGTTCCAAATTATTTAACAGGTACAGAATTTGGCTTATATAAATCTGTAGATAATGGAATAAACTGGACAGAAATAGCTTTGCCTTTAACTACAGAAGGGAATAAACATTGTCCTAACGATATAGAAATAGGAGCAGATAATAATGTATGGGTTTCAACAACAAATAGTACTGTTTTTAATAATGGTGGAGGAAAAATATTTCGTTCGGCAGATGGCTCAAGTTTTACATTAGAGAGAACAGTACCAAATGCTATTAGAACTCAAATAGCAGTATCTTCTACTAACTCAGAAAAAGTTTTTGTTTTAGCTCAAGGAAGCACTGATGCAAGTCCTGTAATTATGGAAAAAACAGAAAACGGTTTTTCTACAAGCTCAAATTTAACATTGCCTAATGATGCAGATACAGGAATAGATGCTAACGACTTTACTAGAAGTCAAGCCTTTTATAACTTAATGTTAGAAGTAGATCCTAATAATGATAATGTTATATTTACTGGAGGAATAGATTTGTTTAAATCGGCAAACGCAGGAATAAGCTGGGCGCAAATATCTAAATGGTCTAATAATAATAATCTTTCGGCATTAAATATACCTCTTGTTCATGCCGATCAACACGCAATGTCTTTTGCAAATGGCTCATCATCTATAGTAGCTTTTGGTAATGATGGAGGTGTGTATTTTTCTTCAGATGCTGGTACAACATCCAGTTCTAGAAATAACGAATTTAATACAGCGCAATTCTATACCGTAGGAGTTGGACCAACTACAGCCTTTACTGGAGATTATTTTGCAGGAGGATTGCAGGATAATGGAACGCAATTATTTGCAAATGCAAACCCAAATCAACCAGATGCAGCAACCGAAATTTATGGAGGAGATGGAGCACATACGTTTTTCGATCAAGATGGAACAGATAGATACGTAATAAGAAACTTTGTATATAATATTGGTATTAATCTTTATAATTTAGATACAAATGCTAGCATAACCATTAATAGTGAAAATGAAAGTAATGGGTCTTTTGTAAACCCACAAGCTTTAGATTCCAATTTAGATATTTTATATTCTAATTATTCTGCAAATGGTAATAGTATAATAAGACGCTATTCTGGTATAAAATCTCAATCAACAGTTTCGGCAACAAACTTAACAAATGCAGAAATGGATTCTGCGCCAACAGCTTTAACAGTTTCTCCTTATACAACAGATTCTTCAACACTTTTAGTTGGAACAATTTTAGGCGATGTATTTAAGATAGAAAATGCAAATGAATCTAACCCAGTTTTCACCGAAATAGAATTAAACAATGTAATAGTGGGTAGTATTTCAGACATAGAATTTGGTCAATCTGAAAACGAAATTTTTGTAACTGTGCATAATTATGGTGTGCAAAGTATTTGGTATACAAATAATGGAGGAGCTTCATGGCAAGCAAAAGAAGGAGATTTGCCAGATATGCCGGTTAAAACAATACTTCAAAATCCATTAAGTTTAAACGAAGTAATTATTGGAACAGAATTAGGCGTTTGGTTTACAAATAATTTTTCTGATGCTAATCCAACATGGAATCAGGCTTTTAATGGCATGTCTAATGTAAAAGTTTTAGATTTAGATTTAAGAGATGACAATATGGTATTTGCGGCAACTTATGGTAGAGGAGTTTTTTCTGGGCAATTTACATTAGATGCTAATGGAGACGAGGATGGTGATGGTGTGTTAAATGGTGTAGATAATTGTTTAAATACAGCAAATGCAGATCAGTTAGATACAGATGGAAATGGAATTGGTGATGCATGTCAAGATACAGATCAAGATGGAATTATAGATATTAACGATAATTGTCCAACAATTGCTAATCCAGACCAAGCAGACACAGATGGAGATGGTGTTGGTGATGCATGTCAAGACACAGATAACGATACTATTTTTGACGATGTTGATAATTGCGTAAACATTCCTAATACAAATCAAACCGATACAAATGGTAACGGAATAGGAGATGTATGTGATACTAGTTACACAAACGCAGATAATATTTCTTTAGAAATAATATCAGAAACATGTGTTGGTGAAAACAATGGTAAAGTTGTAGTTAATGTAAACGAAACTTATGTTAGTTATATTGCAACTTTAGTTGGTAATGGCTTAAGTCTAACACAATCTTTTACTGATAATAGTTATACTTTTTCAGAGCTTCCAGTAGGAACTTATTCTGTTTGTGTTTCTGTAGATGAGGTAGGTGTTGATTACGAACAGTGTTTTGAAATTAATATTGAAGCAGCAGAGGTTATTGAATTAGAAATAGTAAATAATACGTTAGATTCTAATGTTATAAATGTAGATGTAAGTAGAGGTACAGCACCATACACAGTATTGTTTAAAAACGAAGTTATTAAAATAACAAGTAATCCAATATTCGATATCGAGGTATTAGGAACTGGAGACTTAGAAATTAAAACAGCTAAAGCTTGTGAAGGGACATTTAAAACAAAAATAGAGCATGTTTTAGATATTATTGCAAGCCCAAATCCTGTAATTAATGATCTTAAAATAACATTACCAAATACTATAAATCAATCAGAAATTAATGTTCAGGTTTTTAATGTAAACGGTAAGTTAGTTTTAAATAATAGCTATAAAATTAATAAATCTAATTTCATAGAGATTCCTTTTGCTAACTTAAATTCAGGAATGTATTTTATTAATCTGAATTTAGAAACTAAAGAAGTTATTAAAATAATTAAAAAATAAAGGATATGATTAAGAAAATAAAATTATTACCTATTGTACTTTTTGTTATAATTACATCTTGTAGTAGTAGCGATGATGGCGCTGGTGCTGTATTGCCAACACCAATTCCTAATACAGCTCCTACAGCAGTAAATACTCTAAATTATCCTACGGCAGATTTACTTTGTATAGACAGCAATGTTAATTTTCAATGGGCTGCAGCAACAGATGCCGACGGAGATACTATAAATTATAGATTAACTATAGCATTAGATAGAAATCAAACAAATATTGTAGAGCAACTAACAACGACTAGTACAAATCAAACTGTATCATTACAGCCAGGTATTGCTTATTATTGGAATGTAATAGCTTTTGATAGTCAAGATGAAGCTACAGCATCTCCTACTTATGCTTTTTATACAGAAAGTGAAGGGCAGTCTAATTACGCTCCATTTGCAGCTTCTTTAAATGCTCCAGAGTTGGAAGCCTCTATAGACGCTGGAACCGTTACTTTAGATTGGACTGGAAGTGATGTTGATACTACCGATACGTTAACGTACGATTTATATTTTGGAGAAACAACAAATCCATCTATAACACAAACAGATGTGTCAACTTCTACATTTAATGTTACAACCGTAGCGGCTACTACTTACTTTTGGAGAGTAGATACTAAAGATGGAAATGGTGTAAAAACAATAGGTCAAGAATGGTCTTTTAGTACAAATTAAAAGACTATATAAACTAAAAATATTTGGCAGGCTATAATTTTTAGTCTGCCATTTTTTTTAAAAAAAGACTTAAGCTTTTAGGATCTAATTCTATAGATTTTTGTAACTCTAAAATTGTACCATGTTCTATAAAATTATCTGGAATTCCTTTAACATGTACCTTATTATCGTAATTTTCATCTGAAGCGAATTCTAAAATAGAACTTCCAAATCCTCCTTTTATACAGCCGTCTTCAATGGTAATAATAGTATTATATTTTTTAAATATAGAATGAAGTAAATTTTTATCTAAAGGCTTAACAAAACGCATATCGTAGTGAGAAAAAGAAGAGCTGTTTTCTAATAATTCTAGTGCATTAGTTATATTATTAGCAATACTTCCAATAGAAAGGATAGCTGTTTTAGTTCCTAATTTAATACAGGTGCCTTTACCAATATTAATTTTAGTAAATGGTTGTTTCCAATCAATAATACTGCCGCGACCTCTAGGATAACGAATAGCAATAGGATGCTGTAACCCTAACTGTGCCGTGTACATAATGTTTCGTAATTCTATTTCATTTCTAGGCGCAAAAATGTGAAGATTTGGAATACACCTTAAATAAGCTAAATCAAAAACACCATGATGTGTTGCTCCATCCTCGCCAACTAAACCAGCCCGATCTAAACAAAAAACTACAGGTAAATTTTGAATAGCAACATCATGAATAACTTGATCGTAAGCGCGTTGTAAAAAAGTAGAATATACATTACAAAAAGGAATCAAATTTTGTGTAGCCATTCCTGCAGCAAGTGTAACAGCATGTTGTTCTGCAATACCAACATCAAAAGCACGCTCTGGAATTTCATCCATCATAAATTTTAAAGAACTACCAGTGGGCATTGCAGGTGTTATACCTACAATTTTATTATTTTGCTTAGCTAATTCTACAATAGTATGCCCAAAAACGTCTTGAAATTTAGGAGGTTGTACAGTTATTTCTTTGCTATATAAATCACCTGTTTTAGCATCAAATCTTCCGGGAGCATGATATACAACTTGATTTTCTTCAGCTTGCCTTAAACCTTTACCTTTAGTTGTTATAACATGTAAAAATTTTGGGCCTTTTATAGTTTTTAGACGTTCGAGTTCAGAAATTAAAAGAGGTAAGTTATGCCCATCAATGGGACCAGAATAATTAAAATTTAAAGCTTCAAAAATGTTATCTTGTTTTTGAGTGCCTTTTTTAACATTTGTTAAATATTGCTTAAGTGCTCCAACACTTGGGTCAATACCTATGGCATTATCATTTAGTATAACTAATAAATTACAATCTGTAACACCAGCATGATTTAAGCCTTCAAAAGCCATGCCGCTAGCAATAGATGCATCTCCAATAATAGCAATATGTTGCTTCTTTAAATCGCCTTTTAGTTTAGAGGCAATAGCCATACCTAAAGCTGCAGAAATAGAAGTAGAAGAGTGGCCTACGCCAAAACTATCAAACATACTTTCGGTACGCTTAGGAAAACCACTAATGCCATTTTTTTGTCTATTAGTATGAAACTCGTTTTTTCTGCCAGTTAAAATTTTATGTCCATATGCTTGGTGCCCTACATCCCAAATTAATTCATCTTTAGGAGTGTTAAATACATAATGCAAGGCAATAGTTAACTCTACAACACCTAAACTAGCACCTAAGTGGCCAGCTTTAGCAGCAACTGCTTCGATAATGAATTCCCGAAGTTCTAAAGTTAAAATACTTAGTTCTTTTTGGTTTAACTTCTTTAAAGAAGCTATAGAATTAATAGTATTTAAAAGTTGATTTTGCATTTGTTGTGTAAAAAGAGTGTAAAATTATTAAAAAGACCTATTAAAACTGTATAAATTAACAATAAAACACTAGTATTAATGTAATAATTGTAAGCTACTTGCTATATTTGCGACCTCCCTATAAGATATCTATAAATTATACAATATTATGAAGAAAAATTACATTGCAGGAATACTAACAATTGTATTTTTATTTACAATTCAATTAGTACAGGCACAAAACACTTTAAATAATAACCAGTTTGGATCACTTATTCAAAATTGGTTAAACCAAAATAAAGAAAAATATAATTTAGTTGAAAGTGATTTGTCAAGTCTGATAGTAAATGATAGTTATTTTTCAGAAAAAACTAAAATTAATCACATTTATATAAATCAGGCATATCAAGGTGTAAAAATTCATAATGCAATTTCAAATGTTGCAATAAAAGATAATTATGTTTTTCATTATACTAATGGATTAATTAATAATATTTCTTCTAAAGTTAATACTCTAGTTCCAGTTGTAAATGCAGAATCAGCAATAAATATAGTTGTCGATTTTTATAATTTAGGGACTGTTTCTAATTTAACTTTAATTAGTAATAGAGATAATAATTATGTTTTTAATAATGGTAATATTTCTCAAACAGATATTCCAGTATCATTGGTTTTCCAAAAAACTAATGATAATTCTATAAAACTTGCTTGGGATTTAAGTATTCATGCATTAAACGGTAATAACTGGTATAGTGTAAGGGTAGATGCTGTAACAGGTGAAGTTTTAGATACTAACGATTGGATTGTAAAATGTAATTTTGAAGATGAAAATCACAAAAACCATTTACATACAACTAATAATAACCATGCTTTAAATTTATTTAAATCTTCGGCTACGATAATGGCAGATGGTTCTAGTTATAATGTTTTTCCTATACCTGTTGAGAGTCCAAATCATGGATCAATTCAATTAATTACAGATCCTGCAGATGATGTAGCTTCTCCTTTTGGGTGGCATGATACAGATGGCGCTTCTGGAGCAGAGTTTACTACAACAAGAGGTAATAATGTTTGGGCGCAAGAAGATATTTCTGGGAACAATAATAATTTAGGCGCTTCACCAAATGGTACAGCTACTTTAACGTTTAATTTTCCTTTTAATAGTAATCAAGACCCGAGTGGATATATAGATACATCTATTACTAATTTATTCTATATGAATAATTATATGCATGATGTGTGGTACCAATATGGTTTTAACGAAGTTTCAGGTAATTTTCAAGAAAACAACTATGGAAATGGTGGTTTTGATGGAGATAGTGTAAATGCAGATGCACATGACGGAAGTGGTATAAATAATGCCACTTTTGGTACTCCACCAGATGGTTCTAACCCAAGCATGACTATGTTTTTATGGTCTGCATCTGGAGCAGCTACAGGATTCCCATTAACAGTTAATAATGGAACATTAGCAGGAGGTTATAATTGTGGTACAGCTAGTTTTGGAGCACCTTTGCCTCCAGCACCACTTACAGCAGATGTAGCTTTAGTAGTAGATAATAATTTTGGGCAACCAGCTTCAACAGATGTTAATGATGCTTGTAACACAATTATTAATGGAGCAGCAATTAATGGAAAAATTGCTATTGTAAGAAGAGGAGTGTGTGAGTTTGCAAGTAAAGTTTTAGCAGCAGAAAACGAAGGAGCAGTAGGTGTTATAGTAGTAAATAATGTTTCAGATCCTTTATTAACTAATATGGCAGACGGAGCAGTAGGAAACCAAGTAACTATTCCTTCGGTTTTGGTTAGTCAAGCAGAAGGAGAAGCAATTATTGCAGCACTTTTAAATGGAGAAACAATTAACGCATCTTTAGTTTCAGTTGGTCCATACCAAAAAGATGGTAGTTTAGATAATGGTATTGTTGCTCATGAATATGGTCATGGGATTTCAACAAGATTATCTGGCGGACCTTCTAATTCTAGTTGTTTAACTAATCCAGAACAAATGGGAGAAGGTTGGTCAGATTGGTTTGCTTTAATGTTAACAATGAAAGCTACAGACTTGCCAGAAACTGGTAGAGGTATTGCAACTTATGCAGTTGGTCAAGCGGTTGATGGTAATGGTATTAGACCAGCACAATATAGTACAGATTTTGCAGTAAATAATTATACGTATAATGCTACAAACGATAATACTTTTTTAGGTAACGATCAAAATGGAAATCCAGTTTATTGGAATAGAGTTGTCCATAATATTGGTTTTGTTTGGGGAACAGTTTTATGGGATTTAAATTGGGCTTACCAAAATAAATATGGTTTTGATGCAGATTTTTATAATGGTACTGGAGGTAATAATAAAGTTATGCAACTAGTTATAGACGGATTAAAATTACAAACTTGTAATCCAGGAATGGTAGATGGAAGAGATGCATTACTTGCCGCAGATATGGCTTTAACAGGAGGAGAAGACCAATGTTTAATTTGGGAGGTTTTTGCAGCAAGAGGATTAGGGTTTAATGCATCGCAAGGTACTTCAAGTAATATGGAAGATCAAGTAGAAGATTTTACTATGCCACCTTCTACAGATCCATCTTTACAGAACTGTACAAGCTTAAGTGTTGATGAGTTTAATGTGAGTAGTCAATATTCTATATACCCAAATCCTGCAAATAATGTAGTTAATATTAAGGTTAAAAAGAATTTTGGAGAGGTAACAATGACATTAACAGATATTAATGGAAGAGTGGTGTTAACTAAAAACACTAATTTATCTAGCGAATCTCAGTTAAATATTAGTTCATTACAATCTGGAATGTATATTTTAACTATTAAAGGAGAAGGTATTAATACGAATGATAAGATTCTTAAAAATTAGAAATAATTTTTAAATAAATACTCAAAAGGCAATCGTTTTACGGTTGCCTTTTTTATTTTTATAATATGATAAAACCATACGACGATAAGTATTTTATGCAAAAAGCATTACAAGAAGCCGAGGAAGCTTATGCAAAAGGCGAAATTCCTGTTGGTGCTGTAATAGTTATAGATGATAAAATAATTGCCAGAGCGCATAATTTAACCGAGCTTTTAAACGACGTAACTGCTCATGCCGAAATGCAAGCAATAACTGCGGCGGCTAATTTTTTAGGAGGTAAATATTTACAAAATTGTACATTGTATGTTACTTTAGAGCCTTGCCAAATGTGTGCAGGAGCTTTATATTGGAGTCAAATATCTAAAATAGTTTATGGCGCAAGAGATGAAGAAAGAGGTTGTATAAATTTACAAACTAAGCTGCATCCTAAAACAAAGTTAGAAGGTGGAATATTAGCCGAAGAAGCATCTAGCTTAATGAAACGCTTTTTTATAGAAAAACGAAATTTAAATTAACGTCGTTTGTCGCCTTCACGCTTACGCATTTTGTCTAAATTCTCTTTGTTAAGCATATAATCTTTAGGATTTTTATCTTTCCACCTATACCAAGAAAATAGTGGTATAACAATAAAAAAGAAGCCTAAAACACCATAACCTATAAGTTTTTTAGAGTACGCTAAATTAAAAGCAAAACCACAAATTACACTAATAAGAGTGATAATAAAGAAAAACCAAATTATATATTTCATAAATGCAAAATTACAATTTAATATTAAGAAGAAACATTAATTAATTGTCTTCTGTAGGCAGTTAATAATTTAGATTTTGATACAAAACCTATATATTTTTCATCTTTAATAACTGGTAAATTCCATGCGCCAGAGTCTTGAAATTTTTGCATAACAGCCTGCATAGAATCTTTACCATAATCTATTTTATCTGGCGGATTATGCATTAAAGATTCAACTAAAGTACATTCGTATAAAGATTGGTCAAACATTATATCGCGAACGTCATCCAGTAAAATTATACCAGATAAGTTTCCGTTTTCCGAAACAACAGGAAATAAATTTCGTGTTGATTTTGCAACACCTTCGTGCAGCATTTCTCCTAAAGTCATTTTAGGATTTAATAGAGCAAAGTCACTCTCAATTATAGAGTCTAAAGTCATTAATGTTAATACATTTTGATCTTTATTATGTGTTAAAAGCTGTCCTTTTTCGGCAAGTTCTCTTGTGTAAATAGTATAATCTATAGTGCTTTTTTTTATGCTAAAAGATATGCCAACTGCAATCATTAAGGGTATAAATAACTCATATCCACCAGTAATTTCAGCAATTAAAAATATAGCAGTTAAAGGTGCGTGTAAAACACCTGCAATTAAACCAGCCATACCAATTAATGTAAAATTTGTTTCGCTAACATTAAAACCTAAACCAATATTGTTTATCACTTTTGCAACAGCATTACCAAGAGCACTACCCATAACCATTGTTGGAATAAATATACCACCAACACCACCAGCAGCAAATGTTGTAGTCATGGCAACCGCTTTAAAAATAGTAATACCAATAAGTAGTGCTATTACTACCCATATATTTTGATTAAAAGCATCAAAAGGTGTTTTTCCTAAAGCTAGAATGTGGTTTCCTGCAAGTAAATTGTTTATAAATCCAAAACCTTCACCGTATAAAGGCGGAATGAAATACAACATAATACCAATGGCTAAACCGCCAATAATTAATTTTTGAAATGCTGTTTTAAAGCGTTCGAAAAATTTTAAAATTGCAAAATACATTTTTGTAAAATATACAGATGCAAAGCCAGTTCCAATTCCTAAAACGGCATAAAAAAGGATATCATTTATTTGGAATTTATCTGAAAAATTAAAATTAAAAAGTAAATCGTCTCCTAAAAAAAAGTATGATGTAATTACAGAAGAAACTGATGCTATTAGTAATGGTAGTAAAGAAGCAAAAGTTAAATCTAAAGCAAAAACTTCTACAGCAAAAATTATGGCTGCAATTGGCGATTTAAAAATAGAAGATATTGCTCCTGCCGCGGCGCAACCAATTAATAAAGTTCTAGTTTTCCTATTAATATGAAATAACCTGCCTAAATTAGAACTTATTGCAGATCCTGAAGAAACTGCTGGACCAAGTAATCCTACAGATCCACCAAAACCAACCGTTAAAGGAGCAGCAATTAATGGAAAATATATTTTGGAACGTTTTAAAAATCCGCTTTTACGTGTAAGTGAAAATAATACCGAAGGTATAGCATGTTCAATAGGTTTTTTACTAATATATTTTACAAATAAATACACTAATAATAAGCCTATAACAGGTAAAATAAAATACAACTGATTTTGAGAAAATACAATACCTTTTGCTAAAAGTGCTTCAATTGTAAATGTTATGTTTTTAAGAGTTACTGCTGCTAATCCAGCTAATAAACCAACTAAAGCACTTAAAATAAAAGTAAAGTTTTTCTCGGAAATATTTTTATATCTCCAAATAAGAAAACGTTTTAAAAGTGTTTTTTTAGGCATCAATTAAATGTAATAAAAAATCCTGCAATTTGCAGGATTTTTTATTTTTATGATTGTAAGTCTAGTTTTAAATTTAATTCTTTAAGTTGCTCTTCGTCAATAGGAGCAGGAGCATCAATCATGACATCGCGACCAGAATTGTTTTTAGGGAATGCAATAAAATCTCTAATGGTTTCTTGTCCGCCTAAAATAGCCACCAATCTATCTAAACCAAAAGCTAAACCTCCATGTGGCGGTGCTCCATATTCAAAAGCATCCATTAAGAAACCAAATTGAGCTCTGGCTTCTTCTTCACTAAAGCCTAAATGTTTAAGCATAATGGCTTGTGTTGCTTTGTCATGTATTCTAATAGAACCACCACCTATTTCGTTACCATTTAAAACTAAATCGTAAGCATTGGCTTTTACTTCTCCTGGTTTAGTGTCTAATAATTCTATTTGACCTGGTTTTGGAGATGTAAATGGATGGTGCATAGCGTGGTAATGCCCAGTTTCTTCATCTAACTCTAATAATGGGAAATCTATTACCCAAAGTGGAGCAAATACTTTTGGGTCTCTTAAACCTAAACGTTCTGCTAATTCCATACGTAAGGCACTAAGTTGTGCTCGTACTTTATTTGTCTCTCCAGAAAGTATACAAACTAAATCACCTGCTTTAGCACCTGTAACTTCTGCCCATTTAGCTAAATCGTCTTGATCGTAAAATTTATCTACAGAAGATTTAAATGTTCCATCTTCATTACAACGAGAATAAACCATACCTAAAGCACCAACTTGTGGACGTTTTACCCAATCTATTAATTTATCTATTTCTTTACGTGTATAACTATTTCCTCCAGGAACGGCAATACCAACTACTAATTCAGCATTATTAAAAACACCAAAATCTTTGTGTTGTGCTACTGCATTAAGCTCGCCAAACTCCATTCCAAATCTAATGTCTGGTTTGTCGTTACCATATAAACGCATTGCATCATCATAAAGCATGCGTGGAAATTTGTCGATTTCAACACCGTTTACTTCTTTTAGTAAATGTCTTGTTAAACCTTCAAAAACATTTAAAATATCTTCTTGCTCTACAAATGCCATTTCACAATCAATTTGTGTGAATTCTGGTTGTCTGTCTGCACGTAAATCTTCGTCTCTAAAGCATTTAACAATTTGAAAATATTTATCCATACCACCAACCATAAGCAATTGCTTAAATGTTTGAGGCGATTGTGGAAGTGCGTAAAACTCACCTTCATTCATACGAGAAGGTACCACAAAATCACGTGCGCCTTCTGGTGTAGATTTAATTAAGTAAGGTGTTTCTACTTCTATAAAACCATCGTTAGAAAGATAGTTTCTAACAGCTTGTGTTACTTTAGCTCTAAATATTAAACTGTTTTTTACAGGATTACGTCTAATATCTAGGTAACGATATTTCATTCTAATATCTTCACCACCATCGGTTTTGTCTTCAATTGTAAAAGGTGGTAAAAGAGCTTCGTTTAAGATATTTAATTCTGAAACTAAAATCTCTATTTCTCCTGTTGGAATATTTGGGTTTTTAGAAGCACGTTCTATTACTTTTCCTTTTACTTGTATTACAAACTCACGCCCAAGTTCTTGAGCTTTTTTAAGTAAGTCTTTACTTGTGCGTTCTTCATCAAAAACAAGTTGAGTAATACCGTAACGGTCGCGTAAGTCTACCCAAACAATAAAACCTTTATCTCTTGACTTTTGCACCCAACCAGATAAGGTAACTTCTGTATTTATATGTTTTGCAGTTAATTCACCGCAATTATGACTTCTGTACATAGTGTGTTTTTATAAGGTGCAAAAATAAAAAATCCGAAGCATTTACTTCGGATTTTTTTTATTTATATATTATAATTAATTCTCAATTTTAGGTTGTGCAGCTATTTCAATTTCTTTAAAAGCTTCACCTTCGTTGGCTCTTAAAGGTTGAGAGGTAAATTTAATGCGCATCCACATTTTAAGTTTTATACTTAAAAAGAATAAAATTGGTACAACTATTAGGGTTAAAAACGTGGCTACAATTAATCCGTAAATAACGGTCCATGCTAGTGGTCCCCAAAATACTACGTTATCTCCTCCCATATAAATGTTAGGATTAAAGTCTGCAAACAGTGTAAAGAAATTAATGTTTAAACCTATAGCTAATGGAATTAATCCTAAGATTGTTGTAATAGCTGTAAGTAATACGGGTCTTAAACGTGCTTTTCCAGCTTTAACAATACTATTAAAAAGGTCTTCGTTTTTAAGATAATCTGTTTCCTCTAGGTTTAGTTTATTTTTCTTTCTATCTATTAATAATTGTGCATAATCTAAGAGTACCACACCATTGTTTACTACAATTCCTGCTAACGATATAATTCCTACCATAGTCATCATGATAACGAATGCGCTACCAGAAATTACTATTCCTCCAAATACACCAATAAAACTCAAGAAAATAGCTATCATAATAATAGTAGGTTTAGAAACTGAGTTAAATTGAAATATTAAGATGAAGAAAATTAAACCAAGACCAGTAAAAAATGCACCCATTAAGAACGCCATTTGTTTATTTTGTTCTTCAATTTGTCCTGTGTAATCAATATGAATATCTTCAGGTAAACCTTCAAAACTTTTCATTTCATTTTGAATTTGAGTAACAATAGCACCAGCATCTGTAAAACCTGGAGCTAATGCAGAATATACAGTAACTACACGTTTACCATCTTTGTGTTTAATGGCATTAAATCCAGAGTTGTTTTTTTGTTTTGCAACTGCAGATAATGGTATTTCTTTTAACTGTCCTGTGTTGTCTCTAAATGTTATGTTCTGATTGAATAAAGCGCTTGTATTGTATCTATTTTCTTCGTTAAAACGAACGTAAATATCGAAATCATCACCGTCTTCTTTATAAATACCAGCTTTAGATCCAAATATCGAATTTCTAAGTTGACTACCAATTTGGTTAGCGGTAACTCCTAATTCACCTGCTTTTTGTCTGTCTATTTCAACAAGCATTGTTGGCTTATCTTTATTAACATCTATCTTTAACTCATCAATACCAGCAACATTTTTAGAATTTATAAACTCACGCATTTTTTCTGCTGTAGATATAAGTTCAACATAATCGTCACCTTCAATCTCAATATTAATTGGAGAACCAGCAGGTGGCCCATTTACATCTTTCTCTACAGAAATTAATACACCTGGATATATACCAACTAATGCTTCTTGTACTTTTTGACGTAACAACTCACTATCTTCACCACGACGATATTTGTATTCACGCATAGAAGCAGTAATTTTTGCTTTGTGTGGCATTTCTGCTGAAGAACCCGAATCTGTATTAGGATTTCCTGCTCCTTCACCAACTTGAGATACAGCACTTTCTACCATAAAGTTTCTGTTGCCATCCATATATTGGTTTTGGTTAATTACGTTATAAACACGTTTTTCTATTTGCTTGGTAATAGCATTTGTTTTTTCAATAGCTGTTCCTTCAGGATATTCTATGTATACAATAATTTGATTAGGCTTATTGTCTGGAAAGAATTCTACATTAGTACGTTGTGTAGCTAATGAAATGCCGAAAGCTATAAACGCTGCAATAAGTAACAAAAAGGTACCCACACTTAAAAAATAAGGTTTTCTTTTTGATAGAGCCCAACGCAACTGTCTTTCGTACCAAGACTCAAGTTTTACTAAAGATTTATTTTGAAAGTTATTTGCCCATTTTCTAATAAAGAAGCGGTACACCCAAAGCATTATAGCGGTAAATACCATTATTGTTCCTAAACCTCTGTAAGTACCTCCAAATAGTAGAATAAGTATGCCTGTAACGCCAATAATAATTGTTATTTTAATAATTTGACTTAGTGGCATATCTTTATCTTCAATAGTCATATATCGAGATACTAAAACCGAATTGAAGAATATAGCAACAAATAAAGAGGAACCTAAAACAATGGAAAGTGTTATAGGTAAAATTTTCATAAATTCTCCCATTATACCAGGCCAAAGTCCTAATGGTACAAAGGCAGCTACGGTTGTTGCTGTAGAAATTATAATAGGAAAAGCAATTTCTCCAATTCCTTTTTTGGCAGCTTCAATTCTACTCATGCCTTCTTCTTCCATCAATCTGTAGACATTTTCAACAACAACAATACCGTTGTCTACAAGCATACCGAGTCCCATAATTAGTCCAAAAAGTACCATTGTATTTAAACTGTAACCAATAAGGCCTAATATCATTAGAGACATGAACATAGACATTGGTATAGCAAAACCAACAAAAAGTGCATTTTTAAATCCTAAAAAGAACATTAAAACGGTTACAACAAGTATAACACCAAAAATAATATTATTAACTAAATCATCAACCTGACCTATTGTTACAGGAGATTGATCATTAGTAATAGATACTTCTAAATCTTGAGGGAATACATTTTCTTTAGCTTCTTTTACAATAACTTGAATTTGCTCTGCAGCTGCCACCATGTTTTTTCCAGCTCGTTTTTTAACATCTAGCATTACAACTGGCTTTCCAGACTTTCTTGCATAAGTTGTTTTGTCTTCTTCTTTAAAAGAAACAGTAGCAACGTCTTTTAGGTAAATGGCATCTCCGTTTTCAGATTTTACAACAAAATTTTCTAATTCTGAAGGTTTTTCAATTTCTCCAATTATTCTAATAGTTCTTCTCTGGCCACTTGTTTTTAAGTTTCCGGCAGATTGTGTTACATTACCATTACCAATAGCTCCAAGGATATCGCTAAAAGTTACTTTTGCTGCCATCATTTTATAAATATCAACGGCAACTTCTACTTCTTTTTCTTGAGCACCTCTAATGTCTGCTTTCTTTATTTCTTGTAAATTTTCAATTTCATCTTGAAGATACTCGGCAAAATCTTTTAACTTTTCGATGGTGTAATCTCCAGAAATGTTAATGTTAAGAATTGGCATTTCTTCAGATAGACTTAATTCAAAAACATCTGGTTCTACTTTTGCGCCGTTAAATGTTGGCCAATCTTCGTTAGATGTTTCTGTGTCTATCTCGTCTTTTACTTTTTGTAAGGCTCTTTCTACTGTAATGTTTTCATCAAACTCTACAATTAACATCCCATAGTCTTCTTGAGATGTTGAGGTTGTTTCTACAACATTACTTACTGTTTTTAGTTTGTCTTCTAGAGGATCTATAATTAGTTTTTCTATATCCTCGGCTGTATTTCCTGGGTAAACTGTGCTTACGTAAATTTTTGTTTCATTTACTTCAGGAAAATTTTCTCTTGGCATACTAAAAAAGGCAGATATCCCTAGGTAGAAAAAAACAGCAATAAGCACATACATTGTGGTTTTGTTGTTTATTGCCCACGATGACCAACTAAACTCTTTTTCAGTATTTTTTTTATTATTATTAGTCATTGTTTTCTTCTTTATAGTTAATTACTTCTACAGATTGCCCATCTTTTACACTACGAGCACCTTCTTTAATAATCTCTGTACCTTTTTCAAGATTTTTTAAGACTTCAATAACATCGCCTTGGGTTTTTCCTGTTTCAATAATTACTCTTTTTGCAGTACCAATTCCTTTTTCATTTTTACTTTCTACGACGTAAACATATTGCTCTCCATCTGCGTTTTCAGAAATTACACTTTGTGGAATTAGTATGGCGTTTTCATTAGTATAATCATTAATTTTTAATCGTGCAGTTAAGTTTGGTTTAATAGATTTATCTTTATTAGGGATTTCTACTTCAACTTTAAATGTTCGGTTTGCAGGATTTATAAAGTCTCCTGCTTGTCTAACTTTTGTTTCTATTGTTTTGTTTAATACAGGAATGTTAACCGTTACATTTTTACCTTTTACAACATCTGAAACGTAACGTTCTGGAACCTCAGTTTCAATATACATATTGTTAAGATTTACAATGCGTAATATAGGTGTTTGTCCTGCGGCAACAACACTACCTTGTTCTGTAATAACATCGTCTATGGTTCCAGAAAAAGGTGCTCTTACAGTAGTTTTAGAAATTTGTTGTTTTAATTGGTTTATTGCTTCTTGTTGAGATTCGTAACTAGATTTTGCTTGTAGATATTGAATTTCACTTCCTATGTTTTGGTTCCATAGTCGCTTTTGACGTTCGTAAGTGGTTTTTGCTAAATCTGTTTGAATATTTAATTGAGCTAATTGTTGGCTTAATCCACCATCATCAATTTTTGCTAAAACTTGACCTTTACTTACTTGTTGTCCTTCTTTTACGTATACATTTGTTAAAATACCATTGTATTCTGGTGTTATAGTAAGAAGATTTTTTGTAGTAACATTTCCTTGAAGTTCTAATACGTGTTCAAATTTTTCTGTTTGTGCAGAAAAAGTTGTTATTAATGGAACGTGTTTAGTTGTGTCTAATTCTTTAATTTTATTGTCTAAAAGTTTAATTTCATCGTTAATAGCTTGTTGCTGGTTTACTAACTCTCCTCTTTTTGTGCGTATAGTTTCTAGATTGTTGCTTTCTAAAACTTTTTCAGTAGAGTTTTTTTGTCCTTTCCCGCAAGAGGCTAAAAGTATAGTGATAATTAATATTGAATATATATTTTTCATGATTGATTAGTTTAGTATAATTGTATTTAATGCTGTTTCTAAAGTTGCTTTGGTATTAATAACATCTAACATTGCTTGAAGCAATTCTTGTTGTGCAGAGTAAAGTTGAGTTTGTGCTTGTCTAAGCTCAAAACTAGAACCAATTCCTTCAAAAAATTTAGTTTGGTTTTTTGTTTCAATACGTTCTGCTAAGGCTAAATTTTCTTTTTTGTTTTGATAATCTTCAATAGCAAATTGATAGTCACTTTTAGCAGATGCTATTTGGAGTTTTATACGTTGTTCGGTTTCTGTAAGCTCTGTTTCTGCTTTTTCTAAATTAATTTTAGCACGTTGTGTTGCTGCATTTCTCATACCAGAGCTAAAAATTGGAATGTCTAAACTTACTCCAAATACCGAAGATCCAATCCATCTTTGAGAACTGTTAGCAAAACTAAATGTGTCGCTATATGCAGCGTAACCTCCATTTATAAATGCGTTTAAAGTAGGTAAGGCTTTACTTTTTTCTAACTTTACTAATAACTCTTTTGATACTTTATCGTTTTCTGCAATTAAAAAGTCGATAGTGTTTTCAACATTTTCTTCTACTGTTAGCAGGTTTAAGTTTACATTTTGAGTTGTTAAGTTTTCTAAATCATCAGTTAATACTATTGGTGAATTAAGATCTAGACCAATGGTAATATTTAACATTTGATATGCTAAAGTTTTTAATCTATTTGTGTTGTTTAATTGACTCTCGACACTTGATAATGTAATTTTAAGTTGTTCTACACTTTCTTCTTCTTCAAGACCGTTTTCGTAAATTTTATTGGTTTCAAACAAGTTTTTTTCTAAAACTTCAATGTTTCTGTTTAAAATTTCAATACTTTCTTCGGCTAGTAATACATTGCCATAAGCATCAATTACAGATTTTCTAACCTCTAAATCTGTTTTTGTTTTTGCATTTTTAGAAATTTCTAAAAAAACTTTTGCAGACTGTAATCCCACTAGGTATGAGCCGTCAAAAATTTTCTGATTTAATGTGGCAGTTGCAGTAATATTTTGAGGGTCTCCCAAAACAAAATCTTCGTCAATTCCATCTCCATTTAAATCTACAGGAGTAACCTGTTGCTTAATAGCATTTTGATAATTTATTCCTGCGCTTATTTGTGGTAAACCTGATGCTGTTGTTTCCCATTTTTGTTGTTTTGCGGCTTCAATATCTTTAGTCGCATTAATTGCTGTTCTATTATTTTCTAAAGCAAAGTCAATTGCTTCTTGCAGCGAGAGACTTTTAGGTTGTTCTTGAGAAAAACCTATTTGGTAAATAAAGAATACGATTAATAATGTTAGTGTATTTTTCATTATTTATTTTGATTTATTTTTATTTGATTTAATTTTTCTAATCCTTTTATAGAGCAAATACCACCTAGGTGATATTCTAAATAATTATCCATTAACATAGATATCGAGAATTTTTCTGCAGGAAAAAGTGTTTGGTCTTTTAAAGATATCATGTTGTTAAAGTAAAGTCTTGCAACAAAATCTGTATTAATTGTATCTCTATAAATACCTTGAGCTACACCACGTTCTAAATTTTGAGTAACACAGCTTAGCATTTTCTCGAATTGCTTGTTTTTTAAATTTGCATAAATTTTAGGGTAGTATTTTTGAAGTTGAAATTGAGGAGAAGATTTTTCATCTTTTAAATGATGCATAATAAATTGTTTAATTTCATATACTTCCTCAATAGGATTTTTGTTTAATTCACAAATACTATCAATGCCACACGAAATCTGTTCAAAAACACTCATGGCAGTAGCTTCTACTAATTTTGTTTTGTTTTTAAAATGCTGATATATGGTTTTTTTGCTAATACCCATTTCATTAGCAATATCATCCATAGTCACACTTTTAAAACCTAAGTTTAAAAATAGATGTGAAGATTTTAATATAATTTTCTCTTTCATAAGTTCCTAATCCAAATAGGTAGATGTCATATTTATTTTTGTGCAAATATAGTTATGGAAACTTTAAAAACCCAAAAAGTTTCTAGAGTTTTAATCTTTTTTTAACATTGACAGATTTATTTCTTTAAATAAACTCAATTACATTATTTTTGTACGATGCAAAATACTCAAGACTACCAAAGTGAATTTTTAAGTTATTTAGAAAATTTTTCTAAAAACAGAGAGCCTAAAAATTTATACCAGCCTATTAATTATATCCTTAAATTAGGAGGTAAACGTTTACGTCCTGTTTTAACTTTAATGAGCGCAGATATTTTTAATTGCGATTACAAAAAAGCATTAGACGCTGCTTTAAGTATAGAGATATTTCATAATTTTTCTTTAGTGCACGACGATATTATGGATGCGGCTCCTTTAAGAAGAGGGCAACTTACAGTTCATGAAAAATGGGATGTAAATACAGGAATATTATCTGGAGATGCAATGCTAATTATGGCGTATCAATTGTTTGAGAATTACGATCCACAAGTTTTTCAAGCATTAGCAAAATTATTTAGTAAAACAGCTTTAGAAGTTTGTGAAGGACAACAGTATGATGTTGATTTTGAAACTAGAGACGATGTTACTATACCAGAGTATTTAAAAATGATTGAGTACAAAACAGCAGTTCTAGTAGGTGCTGCTATGCAAATGGGAGCTATAATAGCAAAAGCCTCAGAACAAGATCAAAATGGTATTTATGAATTTGGAAGATTGTTAGGTATTGCGTTTCAATTACAAGATGATTATTTAGATGCTTTTGGAAATCCAGAAACTTTTGGAAAACAAGTAGGGGGAGATATAATTGAAAATAAAAAGACGTTTCTATATTTAAAGGCTTTACAGTTTTTAGATGGTTCGAAAAAAAATCAATTAGAACAATTATTTACAGTTAATTTAGAAGATAATTTTGAAAAAATAGAAACTGTAAAACAATTTTTTATTGAAAGTGGATCTGCAGAAGCTACACAGCAAGAAATTGAAAATTATACCAAAAAAGCTTTTTTAGTTTTAGAAACATTAAATATTTCTGATGATAAAAAATTACTTTTAAAAAGTTTTGGTACTAATTTAATGACCCGTAAAGTTTAATTAATTTAGCCTTGCTAAAACACTTATGCAACTACCAGCAACATTTCAAGACTTAATAGAGGAAGCTAAACAATTAGACTTATATAGTAAGTTAATTCACCAACTAAATAAAGACTTTTTATTTGCTAATATAGATTTAGATTTTGATGAAGAAATTTTACCGTCAAGTTTAAAACTATTACTTCACGAAACAGTTTATAAGCTTATTCAAGAAAAATTTGCTGAGTACTTAAATTTGCTTTATATAATAGATGTACCAGAAAAAAACATAAAAGCTTTAAGTGGAGACGATACAATTGAGTTGGCTGCGCAAGTGTCTTTTTTAATTTTAAAAAGAGAATGGCAAAAGGTTTGGTTTAAAAATAAATATTCTAAATAGTTTTATTCTAAAGTTCTAAAATATTCTAAAATAGCTCTGGCTTCTTTTTCTGTTACGCCTTGATTTATCATTGGTGAGCCATTAAATTCCCATAATAATTCTTTTGCTAAAGCATCTTCTTTTACCATTTTTTCAGGATCTAAAATCATATTCATAATCCACTCTGGAGTTCGACGTTTTAAAATTCCTTTTGGAGCAGGTCCAATAAATTTTTTATCAACCCTATGGCAAGCAGTGCACATTTTTTTATATACTTCTGCGCCACTAGCTGCCATTTTTTTATTTATATTTTCTGTTAAAGTTATAGATTGTATCGGGCCAACACCTTTGTTTGTTAAATCTATTTTTTTTGAAGCAGGAATTTTTTCTGTTTTTGTTTTAGATGTTTGTTCTGTAGTCGAATTTTTTTGATAAGAAAATTTTTCTTTTTTCTTATCGTTTTTATCTCCTCCACAACTTACTAAAAGAGTTAAAAGTAAAACTATAGTAATTTTAAATTTCATTTTTATCTAAACTTTTTTCAATTCCAAACAAAAGTATAATAAGCGTTTAAGTGTAGCAACAGTAATTAAAAATATACTCTAACAAAAGGAGCCCAAGCGTTTGCATAAATACTTTTATCTTCATCGTAAAGAACATCGTATCTTACACCTATAGTGATATTGTTTGTTCGATATCCAGCACCAATAAAGAATGAAGAAACCCAATATTCATCATCAACAATGGCAGGATTATCAAAATTTCTACTCACGTGATTTTGTTCAAATTCACCAGAAAGTTGTATTTCTTGAATTGGATTAAATAATCCAATAATACTACCTCCCAAAATAGTAGATTTTGCAATATTTTTTCTACTAAAATAAGTGTAGTTTAGTCCAACACCTAAAGAAAATTGAGAATCAAAATCATAAATAGCGCTTGGAGCTACCGTAGCACTAAAAATATTATTACCTGTACTTAATCCTAAGCCTCCTCCAAAACGAACATGCTCCCAAAAATTATTTTTTGCATTGTTGCTTTGCGCAATTACAGATGTTGTAAAAAAAATGCTTAGTAATGTAAATACAATAATTTTAAGAGAATTATTCTTAGAAATTTTCATAAAAATTGATTTAGTTAAATTAGAATGTTATAAATATAATAAAAGCATCTCTATTTTTATAGAAAGTTGTATTTTTGATTAAATTTGTTAAAGCGAACACGTCTTATACTTAATATGGATAAATATTCCTTTTTAAACGCAGCACACACAGCATATTTTGCTGATTTATATGAACAATACCAATTAAACCCTGATTCTGTAGAGCCAAGTTGGAGAGCCTTTTTTCAAGGTTACGACTTTGGTACTGAAAATTATGGTATGGATGGAGAAATTGCCGAAGGCGTTTCTACACAAATTCCAGAACATGTTCAAAAAGAATTTCAGGTTGTTAAACTTATAGATGGTTACCGTAATAGAGGTCACTTATTTACAAAAACCAATCCTGTAAGAGAGCGTAGAAAATACGCGCCTACTTTAGAAATTGAAAATTTTGGATTAACTCAAAATGATTTATCTACAGTTTTTAATGCAGGAGAAATTTTAGGTATTGGCTCTCAAACATTACAAGAAATTATTAAACACTTAGAAAGTATTTATTGCGATTCTATAGGTGTTGAATATATGTATATTAGAAAACCTGAAGAAATTCAATGGATTCAAAATAAGCTGAATATTAATGATAATCAGCCAAAATTTTCTTCAGATCAAAAAAAGCACATATTAAAAAAACTTAATGAAGCAGTGTCTTTCGAGAGTTTTTTACATACAAAATATGTAGGGCAAAAGCGTTTTTCTCTAGAAGGAGGAGAAGCTTTAATTCCGGCTTTAGATGCTATGATTGAAAAAGCATCAGACTTAGGTGTAGAAGAATTTGTTATGGGAATGGCACATAGAGGTCGTTTAAGTACATTAACAAATATTTTTGGTAAAAGTGCAAAAGACATTTTTAGCGAGTTTGATGGTAAAGATTATGAAGAAGAGGTTTTTGATGGAGATGTAAAATACCACCTAGGTTGGACTAGTAAAAGACAATCCGATTCAGGAAAGGAAATAAGATTAAGTATTGCTCCAAACCCATCACATTTAGAAACTGTTGGTGCGGTTGTAGAAGGAATTGTAAGAGCAAAACAAGATCGTTTTTATAAAGACAACCTTAGTAAAGTATTGCCAATAGTAGTTCATGGAGATGCCGCAATAGCAGGACAAGGTTTAGTGTACGAGGTTGTGCAAATGGCACAATTAGATGGTTATAAAACCAACGGTACAATACACATAGTTGTAAACAACCAAGTTGGTTTTACAACAAACTATTTAGATGCTAGATCAAGTACGTATTGTACAGATGTTGGTAAAGTTACTTTATCACCAGTATTACATGTTAATGCCGATGATGCCGAAGCTGTAGTACACGCCGCTTTATTTGCATTAGATTTTAGAATGCAATTTAAGCGTGATGTATTTATAGATATGTTGGGTTATAGAAAATATGGTCATAACGAAGGAGATGAACCTCGTTTTACACAACCAAAATTATATAAAGCGATTGCAAAACACGCCAATCCAAGAAATATATATGCAGACAAATTAATAGCAGAAGGTGTTATTAATAAAGATCATGTAAAAGAATTAGAAAAAGCATATAAAGATAGTTTAGAAGAAAAACTAGACGCATCAAGAAAAGAAGATAAAACAATTATTACAGAATTCATGGCATCTACTTGGGAGCAATTTGCATCGGTAGATGAGGTGGAAATGATGAAACCTGTAGATACAAAAGTGTCTAAAGATGAATTAGCTAAAATAACTAAAGTTTTATCTAACTTACCAGAAGATAAAAAGTTCATTCGTAAAATTGAAAGACTAGTGCAATCACGCCAAAAAATGTTTGACGACAATCAATTAGATTGGGCAATGGCAGAGCATTTAGCATATGGATCATTATTAACAGAAGGTTATAGTGTTAGAATTTCTGGGCAAGATGTAGAACGTGGAACGTTTTCACATAGACACGCTGTTGTTAAGGTAGAAGATAGCGAAGAAGAAATTATTTTACATAATAATATAAGCGACAAACAAGGTAATTTTTACATATATAACTCATTATTATCAGAATATGGTGTAGTAGGTTTCGATTATGGTTATGCCATGGCAAGCCCAAAAACATTAACCATTTGGGAAGCACAGTTTGGAGACTTTAGTAATGGTGCACAAATAATGTTAGACCAGTATATTTCGGCTGGAGAAGATAAATGGAAAACACAAAACGGTTTAGTAATGTTGCTGCCGCACGGTTACGAAGGGCAAGGAGCAGAGCATTCTTCTGCAAGAATGGAACGTTATTTACAACTTTGTGCTAAAGACAATATGTATGTAGCAGATTGTACAACTCCAGAAAACATGTTTCACTTGTTGAGAAGGCAAATGAAATCTAATTTTAGAAAACCATTGATAGTTTTCACACCAAAAAGTTTATTACGTCATCCAAAATGTGTATCTACAGTAGATTCTTTTGCAAATGGAAGCTTTAAAATGGTAATTGATGATGAAGCGGTAAACGTAAATAAAGTAAAATCTTTAGTATTTTTAACAGGAAAATTTTATTACGATTTAGACGAAGAACGTGAAAAACTAGGAAGAGATGATATTGCCTTTGTTAGAATAGAGCAACTATTCCCTCTACCAGTTGAAGATATTAAAAAGGTAATAGAAAAATACAATGGCGTAGACGAAATTGTTTGGGCGCAAGAAGAACCAAGAAATATGGGAGCTTACAGCCATATGTTAATGCATTTAGATGAAGCAAAAACATTTAGGTTAGCATCAAGAAGAGCATATGGAGCACCAGCAGCTGGAAGTAGCACAAGATCAAAAAAGCGTCATCAAGAAGTAATAGATTACGTATTTGATAAAACAAAAAATAATCAGCGCTAAGCGCATAAACTAAATAATTATGAAAAAGCTATTATTAATAGTGGCAATACTAACCTTTTCTTTAGGTTTTGCTCAAACAGAAAAAGCAAACTATAAAACTGTAGTTTCAGAATTCCAAACCAATTATAATGAAGGTAATTACCAAGAAATTTATAATATGTTTAATGCTAACCTTCAGAAAACATTAACTTTAGAAAAAACAAAATCATTTTTTAAAACTAATGTTAAAGCAGAAGCTTTAGGTAATATAACTGCAGTAGATTTAAAAGAGATTATAAGAACAGGACATAATTATAAATTCACTTTCGAAAATGGAGCAGGAGAAGCTTATTTTCTTTTAGACGATAATAATAAAATAAGTGGATTACAAATGTATCCAATACAAGAATAACATAACAAAAGTCAAAACAAGACACTAAAACAAAATACAGTACAATGATTTTAGAAATGAAAGTACCTTCGCCAGGCGAATCTATTACAGAAGTTGAAATAGCAGAATGGTTAGTAGAAGATGGTGATTATGTAGAAAAAGATCAAGCTATCGCAGAAGTAGATAGTGACAAAGCCACTTTAGAGCTTCCTGCCGAAGCAAGTGGAACTATTACTTTAAAAGCCGAGGAAGGAGACGCCGTTGCTGTTGGGCAAGTGGTATGTTTAATTGATACTGAAGCAAAAGCACCAGAATCTTCAACTTATGAAGGTGGTGATGAAGGAGGCAACTCTAATGCCGAAAAAGATGTTGCAAAAGATCAAAAGGCCGAACCAAATAAAGAGAACCACAATAAAGCACCAAATCCAGCTAAAGAAACCTATGCATCAGGAGTTGCAAGTCCTGCTGCAAAAAAGATTTTAGCCGAAAAAGGTATGGATGCTAAAACAATTTCGGGTACAGGAAAGGATGGACGTGTAACTAAAGACGATGCTGTAAAAGCAGTGCCATCTATGGGAACACCAACCGGTGGAAACCGTGGCTCATCAAACACTAAAATGTCTATGTTACGTCGTAAAGTAGCAGAGCGTTTAGTTGAGGCTAAAAATACTACAGCGATGTTAACTACTTTTAACGAAGTAGATATGGCTCCAATTTTTGCACTTAGAAAAGAATATAAAGAAAGCTTTAAGGCTAAACATGGTGTTAGCTTAGGTTTTATGTCGTTCTTTTCTTTAGCAGTTGTACGTGCTTTACAAATGTATCCAGCAGTTAATTCTATGATTGATGGAAAAGAAATGAAAAGTTTTGATTTTGTAGATATTAGTATCGCCGTTTCTGGACCTAAAGGATTAATGGTTCCTGTAATTAGAAATGCAGAAAACTTAACTTTTAGAGGTATAGAATCTGAAGTAAAACGTTTGGCTTTAAGAGCTCGAGATGGACAAATTACTGTAGATGAAATGACAGGAGGTACATTTACCATTACTAATGGAGGTGTATTTGGAAGTATGTTATCTACACCTATTATTAATCCACCACAAAGTGGAATTTTAGGAATGCATAACATTATCGAGCGACCAATTGCAGTAGATGGTCAGGTGGTTATTCATCCAATGATGTATGTTGCATTATCTTACGACCATAGAATTATTGATGGTAAAGAGAGTGTAGGTTTCTTAGTCGCTGTTAAAGAGGCTTTAGAGAACCCAGTAGAAATATTAATGAATAATGATGTTAAAAAAGCATTAGAGCTTTAATAACAAGTTAATATAATATAAAAAGCTCCTTAATTAAGGAGCTTTTTTGTTTTTTAAAATAAATCATTTTCTAAAGAAATTATTTTGTTTTTCAGTGCATATATAACCAATCCGGCAACATTTTTTACTTCTGTTTTTGCAAGTAAATTATTGCGATGTCCTTCAACAGTTCTTGGGCTTATAAAAAGTTTTTCAGAAATATCATTAGTTGTGTATTGTTTACAAATTAACTCTAAAACTTCAATTTCTCGCTTAGTAAAATAATTAGAATCAAATGTAGATTTTATCTTTTGGTCTTTTGGATTTGTAATGCTTTCATGAATGTATTTTAGAACTTGTTCATCGTAATAAAAGCCTTTTTTGTAAACTTCTTTAATTGTTTTAATCATTAATTTAGGAGTACTATTTTTGGCTAAATAAGCAACAGCTCCAATAGAAATCATGTTTAAAATAAAAGGCTTGCTGAAATAGCTTGTTAGCGCTATTACTTTTATTTCAGGAAATTCCTTTTTAATAATTTTTGTAACCTCAATGCCATTAATTCCTGGCATTTTCAAGTCTGTAACTATTATTTCTGGATGTGTTTTAGATGCTCTTAACTTTTCGATTAATTGGTCTCCACTTTCTGCATCAAACAAAATATTTATATCTTCTTCGTTTGCAATAATAGCTTTTAAGCCTTGCAGAAATAGCAATTCATCATCTGCTAATGCTATGTTAATTTTGCTCATGATATTTACATTGTATTTTAAAAAGACTTCCCTTGTTTTTTGTGCTTTCAATTTTAAGTGTTCCGTTTAAAATTTTAACTCGGCTATTTATATTTTGCAAGCCAATACCATTTTTTTTGCAAATATTTTTAACGTTAAAACCAATACCATTATCTTGAAAATGAATTATAAAACCTTTTTGGTTATCTTCTATAAAAATAGCAAGCTCATTAGCCTTACCGTGTCTAATAGAATTATTAATAAGTTCTTGAACAATTCTAAATACATGAAGATGATTTGTTTCTGAAAGCCTTGTTAACTCATCTATATTATGTTCAATATCAATAGTAGTATGTGTCGAAACATTCTCAAAAAGTTCTTCTAAAGCTACTTTAAGTCCAAATTTATCTAAAATTGGAGGCATTAAATCGTGTGCAATTTTACGTGAACTTTCTAATGTTGTTGAGGTGATTTCTAGTATTTGATTTAACGATGCTCTTTGCTTATCGGTAATAGAAGAATCGTCTAAAAGCATATTGGTAGAGAGGCTAACAATATTAAGTTTAGAGCTTATTGCATCATGTAGATCTTGCGAAATTCTTTTACGTTCTGTTTCTTGAATAGCAATAGATGTTTGTAATATTTTTTGTTGGTTTTCAAGTTTTAAGTCTACTTTTTCTAGCTCTTTTTGTAAAATTTTTCGTCTTGAGTAATGAAAAAATAAAATTAGTCCAGTAGTTATTAAAACTAAAAATATAATGCTATACACTAGCGCCTGTATAATTAATTTTTCGTTTTCCATAAACTAATTCTCCACTCAAATAATATTAATAAAAGATAACCAATATAAAATACCTTGTTTAAAACCCATACATTATTTGCTAAAGACCTATCTATAGAATTAATTAAATTTCCTAAGATAAATATAAGTGTGCTTACAGATAAGTAAATTAATATTGCTGAATTTATATACATGTATTTTCCAGGTTTTCCTAAAGAATTATATAAATGAATGATTGAATAAATTACTAAAGGTAATGACGTTATTAAAATTTCTAATAAGTTAAACTTATAAAATAATGATACGTTAGAGTAATATTGAATAACTAAAATTACGGTTATTATAACAAAATTAATGTTAACCCAATTTTTTTGTGTTTTAGTAAAAAACTTTTTGTAAAAAAGGGATAAAAAGATAAACTGAAAAATAAAATAAAAATGAGATAAAAATAAATTATTAGTCTTATTGAAATATTCAATTATTACTATACTTAAACTTAACACTAAAAAAGTAAGGTTTAAGTATATTGAAAAATATCTAAGAGCTTTATCTTTTTTATTTTTAAAATAACTATAGGAGTAAAGTAATGCATTTATAAATAGCAGAATAACACCTAAATTTTCAAATACGTCATCAAATATTTTTTTCAAATTTTTATGGGTTGTATAAAGGACTATTAGGGTCACACTCACTTGGACATGGAGCAGTAAAATCGTAAACACCGCTTCCTTTTAGTGCAGAAACAGCTGTTTCTACAGCCTTATCTTTACATCCTGATGGCCTTTCGCCTTCTATTATATCTCTGTGCTTACCAGTGCAATCTACCTTTGTGCCTACAATTAGTAATTTTTCAGTTTCTGGACTTGCTGGTGTTCCTTCTGGTCTTTTAATAGCCATATAAGTGCGTACTCCAGAATTCTCTACATTATTAAGTGTATAATTTCCATCTCCATCGTTTACTAATACTTCCATTTCTTCTAAACAAGCAATAAGATCGCCTGCTGGAATTAAAAAGGCTTTGGCATGCGTTGTATTTTCGTGTTGCCATTTCCTAGCATATATTATTGCTTTATCAATATCAACTGGTCTTGTACTCATAATATTAGGTTTTTTTCGATTAATAGAATTTAAAGTTACTGAAATTAAGTTTAAATAAATAGATCGATATAAAAATCAGGTATTTATACTTGCTTTATGCTTCGAGTGTTTTCTCTCTATTTTAAAGTGTTGATAGTCAGTATATTTGAGGATGTTATTAATCAACAAAAACTTAATATTATGGAACAGTACATCGCACAAATTATTATGTTTGCAGGTAATTTTGCACCACGAGGTTGGGCATTATGTGACGGCCAATTATTATCAATAGCACAAAACCAAGCACTATTTTCTCTTTTAGGTACAACATATGGAGGTGATGGTAGGACAACTTTTGGATTGCCAGATCTTAGAGGTAGAGTGCCTATTCACGCAGGTACTGGTCCAGGTTTAACTACTGTTAGATTGGGTCAAAAAGGTGGTTCTGAAACAAATCAACTATCAGTAAATCAATTACCAGAACATAATCATACAGGAGCAGTGCAAGCTGTAAGCCCAATTCCTAGAGGAGAGAATACTGGACCTAATCCAGAAAATGCATATATAGCTGAAGGTGGTGTATTTGCTATGGGAAAAAATGCAACAATGGCTGCAGATAGTGTTACAATTGGAAAAACTGGAGGAAACCTACCTGTAAATAATATCCAGCCTTATCAATCTGTAAACTATATTATTGCTTTGGTGGGTATTTTTCCACCTCGAAATTAATATTAATTAAGGGCAAGTAATGTATTTTCTTGCCTTTATTTTTCCTGAATTTCAATTTAATTTTAAATAAATATATATGATGAAAAATTACTCTTTTACAACAAAAACCTTATTAACATTTAGTTGCTTTTTGCTATTGTTTTATTTTAATGGTAATGCTCAAACTTTAAATTTCACTATCGATAATGCTGTTGATAATAATACTTCTATTACCGAAACATTAACAGATGGTACAGACACTTATATATTAACAGCCGATGTTCCTGGTTCTGGTGCTGAAACTTTAGATAATTTGGGTGGAAATGATTTAATATTTTACTTTGGTAGTGGCGCATCTATTAATACTTTTTTTATAACAATTACTAAAAACGGTAGCCCAGTAGCTTTTACATTAAATGGTATTGATTACGATACTTTAGAGGATGGTTTTATATCTATTGTTAATCAAGATGATGCAGAAATTTCAGCAAATCAAGAGTATTTATTTGGTAGTGGAGCAATTAATATAACTAACACAACCAATGCAATGAATATTTCTGAATTTAAAATTATACAACCAGATATAAGTGATAATACCGATTTTGGTTTTCATAATATTAATGTAACAATTGGAGAAACTTTAAATATAGAAGCGTTTGCAATGTTAGAAAATGCCATTTCTATTTTTCCAAATCCATCTAACGGAAATATTACAATTAAAAACTCTAGTATATCTTTAAAAAATGTAACTGTTACAGATATTAACGGTCGTATTATTACTTCTCAAAATTTAAATGGAATAACTACAGGTAAAAATTTAGATTTAAGTTCTAAGCTATCTTCTGGTTTATATTTAATTAATATTTCTACAGAAAGTGCGTCAATAGTAAAAAAACTTATTATTCAGTAGTATAATGAATATAAAAAAAGCTCCTTTTAAAGGAGCTTTTTTTATATTTTAATTTGTCTTTCAATTTGCTGGTCTAATGAGATAAATGTTTCTGTTCTCGAAACACCAGAGATAGATTGAATATCGCTATTTAATAGATGCATTAAATGCTCATTATCTTTACAAAGTATTTTAATAAAAATACTCCAATTTCCTGTAGTGTAATGGCATTCTAAAACTTCTGGTATTTTTTTTAATTGTTTAACAGCATCTGGATTGCTAACAGCTTTATCTAAGTATACGCCAACAAAAGCCATTGTAGTGTAACCTAAAACTTTAGGGTTTATTATAAATTTTGATCCAGCTATTAAGCCAGATTTTTCAAGTTTTCTTAAGCGTTGATGTATTGCCGCACCAGAAATACCAACCTGTCTAGCAATTTCTAAAACAGAAGTTCTTGCATCTGTCATTAAAGCACGAAGTATCTTCTTATCGATACCATCTATGTGTATGTTTTGATTTATAACTTTCAAGGCTTGTTTGTGTTTTCAAATTAAAACATAAAAGTACTAAAATAGTACTAAACTAAAATTGTTATTTAATTTTATGTAAATATATATAATAGAGCTTTTTTTAGGTGTGAATTAATTTATTAAACATGTAAAGGATTATATCCTAAATATGGCACTTCTTTTTCATTAAAAATTATGCCGTATTCTTCAAGTTCTTTTAAGATAGGTTCGTAAACTTCTTTGTTTATTGGTCTTAAAACTCCAGGAGTAGTTATTTTATTATTTAGTATTGCCAATGTTGCAATGGCAACTGGTAAGCCAACTGTTTTAGACATAGCCGTATAGGTTTGGTCTTCGCCAAGAGCTACCATTGTTGCATCAATTTGGTGTTTTTTACCGTTTAATTCGTACCCGAATTTATGGTACATTACAATCATATCTTTATCTGTAGGCTCAAGTGTCCAACTATCCATTAGTATTTTTTGTAAAATTTGAGCAGGAGTAGCCTTATCTAGTTCAACCATTTTTTTTGCGCTGAAAATATCCAACTCAACAAATTTATCCCATATAATATCGTCTTGATCAATTTTTAATGCATGTCTAAATTTTAACTCTACAGAGTCTGTTGGGCTATAAGGTAAAAACGAATTTACAAAATCTCGGTAAGTCATATTCTTACTATCATCTATAGTATAACTATCATCAGTCATGCCTAAAGCAGCAAATACATTCCAAGCACGACTAAAGCCTACTCGTCTTATTGTTCCTCTATATAATGTTTTAACATCTTCAAGACCATAAATATCTTGATACTTTAAAGAGTCTCTATTTGCATAAGCTTCAAAACGACCAAAACCATCAACATCTAAAAACTCTGTTCTTCTAAACAATCTATTGTAAGGAATATATTTGTAAGTTCCTTCTTGTAAAAATTTAGCAGCACTTCCTTGTCCTGCAAGTACCACATTTCTTGGATTCCAAGTAAATTTGTAATTCCATAAATTATTATCACTTTCTGGAGCAACTAATCCACCTGTAAAAGATTCAAATAAAATTAATTTTCCGCCTTGCTCTTCTATACGGTCTATAACATGCATAGCGCTCATGTGGTCAATACCAGGATCTACTCCAATTTCGTTCATAAATATCAAGCCTTTATTTATTGCTTGTGTATTTAATGCTTGCATCTCATCGCTAACATAAGATGCAGTAACCATATTTTTATTATAAGTAATACAATCTTTAGCTACTTCAATGTGGTAACGAGCTGGTAGCATAGAAATAACAATATCTGCAGCTTTAACGGCTTCTACTCTAGATTTTTGATTAAAAACATCCAAGGCAATAGCAGTTGCATTTTTATGATTTCTTATAAGTTTGGAAGCATTTCCAATATTTAAATCTCCAACTGTAATATAAAGATTCTCGGTTTCAGATTTATCTAAAAGGTATTTTATTAAATAGGAAGCAGATTTTCCAGAACCAATAACTAAAATATTTCTCATATTATGGATTGTTAAGTATTTTTGAGTTTTAATGCGAATGTAATAAATTGAAGTGTTATTTAATCTTAAAATATAAATATATATGAATAAAAAGGTGTTAATTCTTGGTTCTGTTTTTGGTCTTTTAGCAGTTATAATTGGAGCTTTTGCAGCTCATGGTTTAAAACCTAAAATATCGCCTTCATCCTTTCAATCTTTTGAAACTGGAGTGCGTTATCAAATGTATCATGCTCTTTTTTTGTTATTTATAGGAGGATTTAATAGTATTTCAGAAAAAACAAAAAAATATATTTTTTACTTAATAGGCTTTGGTGTTTTATTTTTTTCTGGATCAATTTATTGTTTAGCAACAAATGGATTAACTGCAATTAATTTTAGCTCAATAGGTTTTATTACGCCAATTGGCGGGTTATTACTTATCTTGTCTTGGCTGCTTTTATTTATTGAATTTGTAAAAAAGACTGATAAATAATATATAATTTTATCAAAATCTCATATTTATGTGTAATTTTGCATATAAATTATAATATAAACTATGGTAACGCATACACAATCTATGAAAACGATTTCGTTAGAAAAGTACGGTATTAAGAATGCTACTGTTCGATATCAATTAAGTCCTAAAGAATTACAAGGAATTACAATCGAGAAAGATCAAGGTGTAGAAACAGCCAATGGAACACTTGCTGTAAATACAGGTGAATTTACTGGGCGATCTCCAATGGATCGTTTTATTGTAAAAGACAATATTACAAAAGACCGCGTTTGGTGGGGAGATATTAATATCCCTTTTGATGCTGATAAGTTTGATAAACTCTATAACAAGGTTGTAGATTATTTATCTGAAAAAGAGGTGTTTGTAAGAGATAGTTATGCTTGTGCAGACGAAGATTATAAACTAAATATTCGTGTTATAAACGAGTATCCTTGGAGCAACATGTTTGCGTATAATATGTTTTTACGTCCTACAGAAGCAGAGTTAGAAAACTTTAGTCCAGAGTGGACCATAGTAAATGCTCCAGGATTTATGGCAGTTGCAGAAGAAGATGGTACTAGACAACATAATTTTGCAATTTTAAATTTTGAAAAGAAAATAGCTTTAATTGGTGGTACTGGTTATACAGGAGAGATTAAAAAAGGAATATTTTCTGCTTTAAATTTTATACTTCCAGTATTTAAAAACACTTTACCAATGCACTGTAGTGCTAATGTAGGTAAAGATGGAGATACAGCAATTTTCTTTGGATTATCGGGTACAGGAAAAACTACATTATCTACAGATCCAGAAAGAAGCTTAATAGGTGATGATGAGCATGGTTGGACAGCAGAAAACACTGTGTTTAACTTTGAAGGCGGTTGTTATGCTAAAGTAATTAACCTTTCTCAAGAACAAGAACCAGAAATATTTGCAGCAATAAAAGAAGGTGCTATTCTTGAAAATGTAAAAATGAATGCAGAAGGAGAAGTAGATTTTGAAGATACTTCTATTACACAAAATACCCGTGTAAGTTACCCAATATATCATATCGAAAACATAAAAAAACCATCTATAGGTAAAAACCCAAAAAACATTTTCTTTTTAACAGCAGATGCTTTTGGTGTATTGCCTCCAATATCTAAATTAACACCAGCTCAAGCAGCATACCATTTTATTTCTGGATATACTGCAAAAGTAGCAGGAACAGAAGCAGGAGTAAAAGAACCACAACCTTCTTTTTCTGCTTGTTTTGGAGCGCCGTTTATGCCATTACATCCAACTAAATATGCCGAGATGTTAAGTAAAAAAATGCTTGAGGCAAATGTAAATGTTTGGTTAGTTAATACAGGATGGTCTGGTGGTGCATATGGTGTTGGAAAACGTATGAAATTAAAATACACTCGTGCCATGATTAATGCTGTTTTAAATGGTGATTTAGGCTTGTATAATTACGATGATTATCACATTCATTCTGTATTTGGTGTGGCACAACCTAGAACATGTCCTGGAGTACCAACCGAAGTATTGAGCCCGAGAGCAACTTGGAATGACGATAAAGCTTATTATGATACAGCATTTAAATTAGCCAATGCATTTAGAAAAAACTTTAAACAGTTTGAAGATAATGCAAGCGAAGAAATAAGACGTGGTGGACCGCAACGCTACGGTTACTAAAATAAATAATTATCTGCTAAACTAAAAAAGGCTTCTCTATTAATAGAGAAGCCTTTTTTTTAATCTATTTATAATTATAGAATATTATTTTTTATTAGCAGCAGTTATATATTTTTTTAAAGCCATTGTCATAGAAGGTGTTTCTGGAGTTGGAGCAGCAATATCTACTCTTAATCCTTTTGCTTCTACAGCTTTAATTGTTGTGTTACCAAATACTGCTATACGTGTGTCGTTTTGTTTAAAATCTGGGAAGTTATGAAATAATGAATCTATACCACTTGGGCTAAAAAACACTAATATATCATAAGTTACATTTTCTAAATCAGATAAGTCACTAATTACCGTTCTATAAAATACAGCTTCTTTCCAGTTTACACCTAGCTTGTTTAAAACTTCAGGTACTTCTGCTTTTAATTTATCTGCTGCAGGTAATAAAAATGATTCGTCTTTATACTTTTTAATTAATGGCGAAAGCTCTGTAAATGTACGTTTACCAACATATATTTTACGCTTTCTATATACCACATATTTTTGTAGATAGTATGCGACAGCTTCAGATTGACAAAAGTATTTCATGCTGTCTGGAACTTTAAAACGCATTTCTTCGGCCACTCTAAAAAAGTGATCCACGGCATTTCTACTTGTTAAAATAATAGCAGTAAACTTACTAAGATCAATTTTTTGTTGTCTTATTTCTTTAGATGGGACACCTTCAACATGAATAAACGGACGAAAATCTATTTTAACTTTCTGTCTTTCAGACAAGTCGAAATATGGCGAATTTTCAATTTTAGGTTCCGGTTGCGATACTAAAATGGTTTTCACTTTCATATTTTTAATAGCTTTTTTAGGCCTTATTGTAGCGTATATAACTTATACAAAACTAGATAAGGTGAAATTTCGAGTGCGCAAAGGTACAAAATAAAATAGAACCAATTCCTTTTTATTTTTTTTAGATTATTTTTTATAAATAATAATATGCCATAGCTGTTTATTATTAATAAAATTATAACAAATAAAGTGGTGTTAAAATACGTTGGTTGCCACGAATAAATTAAAATAGCATTTATAGCAATTAATAGTAATCCTATAAAATTTTTATAACTTACTTTTTGAAAAATATAGCTTTCTATTATAGTATCTATACTAAGAATACTGCCTATTAAACGCTCTAATAAAATTTTAATAAGTAATAAAGCGCCAATACCAAAAGCTAATTTTGGAGGTAATAAATAATTAGATTCTACTATGTTTACGTTTAAGTTAAAACATAGTAAACAAAATATAGACAGGCCAAGTATAAGATTAATAAAAAGGAGTCCTTCAAACAAATCAAAAAACTTTTGTTCTCTAGAATACACTTTTAAATAGCGAAAGTTTACTAATAACGATAAAAAATCGTAAAATCTTTTAGGAAACAAAAATTTAGCTATAGCAACTATAATTAAGCAAATTACTAATAGTATTGTATATAATTCAGTAGAAAGGACTTCTCTTAACATGCTGTAAAATTATTATAAAATTCTTAAGGAGTCACATCATTTATTAAGAAATATTTATAAAAAACTAACTCCCAAATATGTACATTTGTCTCAAATTAAAAGCAGGAAATGCAAGACGCTGTTGTAATTATACCAACTTATAATGAAATTGAAAATATAGAATCTATTATAGAGGCTGTGTTTAAGCAAGAAAAAGCATTTCATGTTTTGGTTGTAGACGATAATTCTCCAGATGGCACAGCTAAAAAAGTAAAGGAACTCCAGCAAAAATATTCTAATTCTTTATTCTTAGAGGTTAGAAATAAAAAATCTGGTTTAGGTACTGCATATATTCATGGTTTTAAATGGTGTTTACAAAGAGACTATCAATACATTTTTGAAATGGATGCCGATTTCTCTCATAACCCAAAGGATTTAATAAGGTTGTACAACGCTTGTTATACTAACGGAGCAGATATAAGCATTGGTTCACGATATGTAAAAGGAGTTAATGTTGTAAACTGGCCTTTAAGTAGAATTATCTTATCTTATGGAGCATCAATGTATGTTAGACTAATTACAGGAATGCGAATTAAAGATAGCACCGCTGGATTTATATGTTACCAAAGAGAAGTGTTAGAAAATATAAATTTAGACGATATTAAATTTATAGGTTATGCATTTCAAATTGAAATGAAATTTAAAGCCTATTTAAAACATTTTAAAATTGTTGAAGTACCAGTTATTTTTACAGATAGAACAAAAGGGCAGTCTAAATTAAGTACCGGTATTATTTCAGAGGCCATATTTGGAGTAATATCAATGAAGTTAAAAAGTTTATTCAATAAATAATAAAATGAGCAATAAAATAACACTTATTAAAAACGCCAAGATTGTAAACGAAGGCACCATTTTTAATGGAGATATACTAATAGAAGGTGAGTTTATTACCCAAATAGATACCTCTATAAGTGCTAAGTCGGCAGATGTAAATGTGTTTGATGCAGAAGGCAAATATGTACTTCCAGGAATGATAGACGATCAAGTTCATTTTAGAGAACCAGGTTTAACACATAAAGCAAATATAGAAACAGAGTCTCGTGCAGCCATTGCAGGTGGTATTACTTCGTTTATAGAAATGCCAAATACCAATCCGCAAACCACAACTATAGAGAAACTTAACGATAAATTCGCTATTGCAAAAGAAACAGCTTATGCTAACTATTCTTTTATGTTTGGTGGCACAAACGATAATTTAGACGAAATTTTAAAAGTAGATCCTAAGCAAGTTGCAGGACTAAAATTATTTTTAGGTTCTTCTACAGGAAATATGTTAGTAGATAATCCAGAAGTGATAGAAAAAATATTTTCTAGCACAAATTTGTTAATCTCTGTACACTGTGAAGACGAAGCAACAATTAAAGCTAATACCGAGATTTATAAAGAACGTTACGGTGACGATATACCAGTAAATTTACATCCAATTATTAGGAGCGAAGAAGCTTGTTATTTATCATCTTCTAAAGCTATTGAACTGGCTAAAAAAACAGGAGCAAGATTACACGTTTTTCATCTTTCAACAGGAAAAGAAACGGCTCTTTTTACAAATAAAATACCTTTAAAAGATAAAAAAATTACTGCCGAAGTTTGTATCCATCATTTATGGTTTAGCGATAAAGATTACGATGAAAAAGGCACTTTAATAAAGTGGAATCCAGCGGTAAAAACAGAAAAAGATAAAGAACAATTATTAAAAGCATTGTTAGACGACAGAATAGATGTAATAGCAACAGACCATGCACCACACACTATTGAAGAAAAAAATAATGTGTATACAAAAGCACCTTCTGGAGGACCATTAGTACAACACGCTTTACCTGCTTTGTTAGAAATGCACCATCGTGGCCAAATTTCTATAGAAAAGATTGTAGAAAAAACGGCTCATAATCCTGCTATTTTATTTGAAGTTGAAAAACGTGGCTATGTAAAAGAAGGCTATTATGCAGATTTAGTAGTAGTAGATTTAAACAATCCTTGGACAGTTAAAAAAGACAATATTTTATATAAATGTGGTTGGTCTCCTTTTGAAGGTACAACATTTAAATCTCGTATAACACATACCTTTGTAAATGGAGGTTTAGCATACAAAAACTTTAAGTTTTACGATGCTAAATATGCAAAACAACTAACTTTTAATAGGTAAAATAACGGTTATGAAAATAAATCACTTGTTATTTTTGCTAGTATTTTTAACGTTGAGCTCTTGTTTTAATGTTGAAAAACCCGAAAAGCCAAAAAACCTTATCACAGAAGATAATATGGTAAATATCTTGGTAGATATGGCAATTATGTCTTCGGCAAAAGGAGTAAATAAGAGTAAAATTGAAAAAAATGGCATTGTTCCAGACCAATACATTTACGATAAAAATAATACCGATAGTCTAACATTTGCAGAGAGCAATGCCTATTATGCATACGATATAAAGAAATACGATATTATTTATAATCGTGTAAAAGATAGTTTAACAGCAATAAGGGAAGGCTATAAAGAAATTCTTGAAAAAGAAAAAGCAGAAAAAAAGATTAAAGATTCTATTAAAAATGCTAAAGCTAAAATAGAAAAAGGAAAGAACTTAAATAATAAGCAATTAAAGTCTTTAAACGCTACTAAATTAATACCTAAAAAAATTACAGATTAATTTCTATTTAAATAAACTTCACATGTTTTTTCTATCTAATTATAGGTGTTGTCAATATGTAAATTAAACACAAATTAAATGAAAATTAAATCTCTTTTTATATTTATAACTTTTTGGTTTGCATTTTCTTGCGTAACACATCTGCCCTTTTCTAGTGCAAAAAGTAAAAGAGAGTCTATTAAAAACATTAAGGATTATATTCATTTTAATAAGAATGAATTTAATAGTATCAAAAACAACGACTCTATTCTCTATGAAATGTCCTTATCTATAGAAAAAGAAATAGATCCAAAATTAATAGAAAGACGTTTAGATTCTTTTCTATTAAATAGTTATAGTAAAAAAGAGTTTTTACATATGTTAAAACTGGATAGGGTAGGTAATGGCTGGGTTTTTGAACTTGATCGTAATGCAAGTGAAAGTAAACTTTTAAAAATTGATTCTTATGATGAATTAGAAATGGTTTTAAAGAAAATTGATAATGGGTTTAGTGGAGAAAATATAATTAAAGTTAAATCTGATACTTTAAGCCCAAAAGATTAGAAATTTGATAACCAATTTAGTCTCAAACCTTAATTTAAGTTTTTGAGGCTTTTATCTTCCAAATACAACTCACAAGTCCTTTCTATTTCATCTTCCAAATTAGAATATTCAAAATCTACAAACTCTTTAATTTTATTACCACTAAATTGGGAATCTGAAAGTAAAGAATCTACTAGTTGTTTAGTGAGTATTCTGCGTTTGCCAGTAATTTTATGTTTTAACCAATCTAATCTCCAACCTATTTGTAGCAGCCACTTTTTAGCTTCCTTTTTAGGAGGTTTAACATTTAAAGTATTAGCACAAATAGTCAAGAATTTTTTATAACTCCAGTTGTTAGAGACTAAAATAAAACGTTCGTTTTTAACTTTGCTTTGCATTAATAAAAAAATAGCATTTACCACATCGTTTACAGCAACATAACCTACACTACCTTTTGTGTAATATTTTAAACCTTTATGTATAGTTTTAATAATAGAGCCACTGCCATATTTCCAAATTCCAGGACCAATAATAACACCAGGATTTACAATTACAGCATCTATACCTTCTTGTGTACCACGCCAAACTTCTAGTTCTGCGCCATATTTTGTTATAGCATAAACACTATTGTCTGCTTCTGGATTCCATTCTGTATCTTCGTTAATAATCTCATTAGGTTTAGCTTCACCAATAGCAGCAATAGAACTTATATAACATAGTTTAGTTATGTTATTTGCAATGCAAAAATTAACAATATTAGCAGTGCCTTCAATATTTGTTTTTTTAAGTAAATTAAATTTATCGGGTTCAAACGATACAAATGCAGCACAATGGTAAACATGTGTAATATCTTTAAACGCATCGGTTAATAAAGGAATGTCGTTTAAATCTGCCTTTACCCAATCTATACTATTAAAAAGAGCTTCAACATTATTAGAATAATAAGAAAAAATACGTTTTACAGTTTCAAACTTTTTTTCATTTCTATAAATAGCACGAACACTATGCTTTTCATTTAACAATTTAAAAAGCAAATGTGCGCCTACAAAACCAGTTCCTCCAGTAACTAAAATCATACTTCGAAGGTAATAAATATTCAATATTGTAAGTTAATTATATAGCTATTTTTATCTTTGCGACTTAATATTTATAATTAATTAAAAAATGGCTAATACATTTGTAGAAGAATTACGTTGGAGAGGTATGTTGCACGACATCATGCCAGGAACAGAAGAGCAATTAAATAAGGAAATGACCACTGCATATATTGGTTTCGATCCTACAAGCGACTCTCTACATATTGGTAGTTTAGTGCCAATTATTTTATTAGTTCACTTAGAAAAAGCAGGACATAAGCCTGTGGCTTTAGTAGGAGGTGCAACTGGAATGATTGGAGATCCTTCTGGAAAAAGTGACGAACGTAACTTATTAGATGAAGTCGCATTAGCTCACAATGTTGCAGGAATAAAAAGTGTTTTATCTCGTTTTTTAGACTTTGAATCTTCTAATAAAAATGCACCGGTTTTAGTTAATAACTACGACTGGATGAAAGACTTTAGTTTTATAGATTTTGCACGTGATGTTGGAAAACGTATTACAGTAAATTATATGATGGCTAAAGACTCAGTTAAAAAACGTTTTTCTGGAGAAGAAGGAAGTGTTGGTATGAGCTTTACAGAGTTTACATACCAGTTAATTCAAGGTTATGATTTTCACCATTTATACAAAACCATGGATTGTAAATTACAAATGGGAGGTAGCGACCAATGGGGAAACATTACTACGGGAACAGAACTTGTAAGACGTATGCATGAAGGTGAAGACCAAGCAAAAGCATATGCAATGACGTGTCCATTAATAACTAAAGCAGATGGCTCTAAATTTGGAAAAAGTGAAGGTGGAAACATTTGGTTAGATAAAGACAAAACATCGGTTTATAAATTTTACCAATTTTGGTTAAACACTACAGATGTTGATGCCGAAAAGTATATAAAAATCTTTACTTTTTTATCAAAAAATGAAATTGAAGATTTAATAAAAGAACATAAAGAAACACCACACTTACGTTTATTGCAAAAACGTTTAGCAAAAGAGGTAACTATATTTGTACACTCTGAAAACGATTTTTTAAATGCTGAAAAAGCTTCTGGAATATTATTTAGTAAAACTTTTAACGAAGATATTAGAACGCTGGACGAAAGCTTGTTTTTAGATGTTTTTGAAGGTGTCTCTCAAGCCGAAGTATCTAAAGCAGATTTAGAAGAAGGATTAGATATGATTGCTGCATTAGCTGCAAAAACTAATTTTTTAGCAAGTAATGGTGAAGCAAGACGCGCATTAAAAGAGAACTCTATTTCTGTAAATAAAGAAAAAGTAAACGATACTTATTTAATTACCAATAAAGATTTAATTAATGGTAAGTATGTAGTGTTAAATAAAGGAAAGAAAAACACTTATATTATTAAAGTAGTATAGTTGTATTTATTTAATTAAAAAGTTAAAACCTCATTATCTATCTAGTAATGAGGTTTTTTTATAACACTTAAAATAAAAGAAGCCCGATTGCAAAGCTGCAAACGGACTCCTAAAAATTAGTCAACCAACTAAAACTAATTTCTCTTTTTCATAACTATTAATCTTTTTTATAACCAATAGTTCTCCAACTTTGGTCGGCTTTTTTTATTAAACCTTTCACATCTTTTTTTTGCCACTTTTTTAAGGTGTTTACAAAGACCGAATTGTAGAATAAATAAAGTTTACCATCCCTAATTTCAAAGGTTTCTGGATCTATTGATACTTTCTCTCCTTTTTCTGCAATAGCATAAGCACAATAACCACCATATTGCGGAATGTATTTATCTGGGTTTGCTTTAAAAGTGTCTAAATGGGCTTGAGATTCAAATTTAAATTGTGCGCCGTCGTAGTTAGTAGTAAAACTATTATTACCTTCTTTTGGATTGTTATTAAAATAAGAAACAACGTCGTAACCTTCAGCAACAAAACCGTTTTTAGTATTGTAATCGGTTTGAGCCTGTGCTGTTATTATTCCAAATAAAAAAAGATAAAGCATATATTTCATAATCTGTTTGTCGAAATATATACGAAAACTTTACAAGTGTGGTTTTGTTAAAGTTATCTATTACAAGACCATAAGATTACAACCTCTAATATCGCTAGAATCAAATCGTCCAATAATTTCAAAACTACCATTATTATTTACACGTCCTAAATCTTGAGTAGCAATAAAAGAACAAGAATTAATATTTGCTAAATCTATAACATTAATACCTCCTGTCTTTCCAGTGTTTTGTATGGTTAATGCATCTTCTGTGTCGCGAGTAATAATTCGCATCCAATTAGGGCAATTAAAAACACCATGCCCTTTAGAATAAGCTTGGCTTAAAAGCTCGGTCATACCATATTCACTATGTATTGCGTTTACACCAAAGCCTTGTTTTAAAATGCTATGTAACTCCTCTCTAATAAGTTCTTTTCTTCTGCCCTTCATACCTCCGGTTTCCATAATAATGGTATTGTTGAGGTTAAATGTATTGCTTTCAATTAAATCTAATAAAGCAAACGATACGCCAATAAGTAGTACCTTTTTGCCTGCTGCATCTAAGCGTTTTAAGGTTGTACTTAAAGCAGAAAGATTATCTAAGTAAAAACCACTTTCGGTATGTTTAGAGTCTTTAATTAAGCTGTCTACCATGTAAATTAAAGAAGAACCTTCGCGCTCTAAATAACTAGGTAGTAATGCTAGTACAACATAGTTTTCTATAGGACCATAAAAGGTTTCAAATGCTTTGTTAAAACTATCCTCGTAAACCTTTAAATCTGTAATGTAATGCTTACTAGTTACGCTTCCAGTGGTTCCGCTACTGCTAAATGTTTTTTTTATAGTTTTTTGGGAACTTATTACTTGATGCGATTTAAAAAATTGAATAGGAAGAAACGGGATCTCTTCAACTGTTTTTATATCGCTTGGGTTTTTGTACAATAAATCACAAAACGAACGATAAACAGGATTGTTTTCAAACTGAAATTTAAACACTTGCAAAGCTAAAGTGTTAAACTGTGCTTCGGTTTTAATATTAAAAATTTGGTTTGTGTCTATCATTATTCAAATTGAAAAACAAAAGTAAATAAAAAGAGCGTTACCATTGGTAACGCTCTTTTAAAAAGTATAAAAACTGTAATTATTTAATTACTAATTTTTTTGTTGTTACTGTATTACCTTGAGATAATCTTACAGCATAAACACCAGCTTTAAGAGAAGATACGTTTAAACGCTCTGCAGTTAAAGTAGTATTAATAACTTGCTTTCCTAAAATATCGTAAACAGCAACTTGTGTTGTTTCGTTATTACTTGTTTTAATGTTTACAAAACCATTAGTTGTTGGGTTTGGAAACATAGAAAAAGTTGCTTTTTCAACGTCTTGAGTTGAAAGAGTAGGATCTGTAACTTGTAAGTTGTCTATGTATATTACTGATGATCCATCAAAACCTGAAACATCATAAAAACGCAAACCAACTTCTATAACTCCATCTGAAGAAGGAGTTATCATTGTAGTTATAGTTTGCCAAGAATCTGTTATTGTTGGGTCAGAATAGTTTTCGTAGTCATCAATGTATAATCTTGCTCTAGCATCATTATCACCAGATGGATGGTAAATGTCTACAGAATATGTGTATTCAACACCTCCTGTTACATTTATACTTTGTCTGAAATCAGTATTAGCTTGAGCTGCAGTGTTTACTGTTATTTTTAAAGACTTTGTACCTTCATTAATAATAACTGTTTCTTCTTCTGTTGTAATTCCAGAATCTATTAGAGTCCAGCTATCAGGAGTACTTCCAGTAAAAGATTCAAAATCGCCGTTTACAACGATACTTTGGCTAATGCCAAAGAAAGGGATTAGTGTTAAAGCTAAAAAGTAAATTTTTTTCATAATTGTTATTTTAAGTTAGGCAGCGAATTTAAATAAAAAAAAAAGGCCGATAAATAATTATCAGCCTTTTAACAATAAGTTAATATTGGGTGTTATTTAACAACTAATTTTTTAGTCATTGTTGCACCGTTTTGGTTTAATTTTAAAATGTAAACTCCAGTGTTTAAACTAGAAACGTTTAAAGTATTGTTGTTTACGTTTTGAGATAATACTTGTTTACCTAAAATATCGAAAACAGTTACAGTAATAGCTTCGTTAGAAGTTGTTGTAATGTTTACAAATCCTGTGTTTGTAGGATTTGGATAGATTGAGAAGTTAGCATTATTAAAAGTATCTACAGATAAAGTACCGTCGTTATTTACACCAGGTGAAAATAAAACAGGATTAGCAGAAATTGTACTATGGTCTACAAAAGCACCAGTAAAGTCTGGACTTCTACCAATAGATTGGTTGTTTCCTGCTGCAGTATAAACTTCTACTAATACATCAACACCGTTATTATTAGTAATTGTAATAGTATCGCCACCATTGTTAAGTCCTAAACCACCTGTAGAAGCTACTTGAGCAGTAGATTGGATTCCTGTTGGTATTCCACCTCCAAATACAACTATAAAGCTGTTTGGTGCTAAAATTGTACCTGTAGGGAATACGTGTCTGTCTGATGCTCCATCGGCAATAGTATAATCGCTTAAATCTATAGGTGTTACTCCTGTATTGTAAATTTCAATAAATTCATCATCAGATGTGTCTACTACACCGTCTCCATTTGCATCTCCTGCTGTAGCGTCTGGATCTGCATTTATTTCGTTAATTACTAAAAATACTGGATCACAGTTTGAAGCAGCAATTGTACCAGAAACAGTTGTAGCATCGCAATCGCCACCGTTAATGGTTAAGTCCCAAGCATCACCTTCATTTAATCCAGTAATTGTAATAACACCATCTGCAACAGTAGCAGGATCATCTCCAGCTATAGTTCCTGTAGATGTTGTAGATAAAGAGGTAATTGTAGCATCTGTTCCAGTATAAGGAATTTCAACAGTAACACCATCGTTATTATCTCCAGCAGTGTTAGTTGCACATGTATAAGTTTCAGTTTGTAAAATAACATCGCAAACTGCACAGTTAGATGTTGGTCTAGTTCCTAATGTTGGGCATGCTCCAAAAGCATTTAAAGCTACATTGCTTAAATCCCATCCAGAGTAACCGTCTGCTCCATCGTCATTATATTCTATACTTACAAACACATCTGTACCAGTGGCAGCAGATAAGTCTATACTATAAGTTCCTGCATCTGTAATAGTTTGTGCAGTTGTCCATGTTGTAGAAGAAGGACATCCAGTGTAATTGCTTGTATATTTAATATTTAAATCTGTAACTCCAAAAGCTTCAGTAGCATCAAATGCTAAAGCTAGGTCTGTAACACCAGTCATGTCTAAAGGACCAAATACCATCCAAGCTTCAATAGCTTCTGCACATCCGCTACCGCAATATGCATTTAAACTGTAAGTTCCAGCGTTAAGTTCCCATTGGTCTCCAGCTGTATTTGGTACAACAGTAACAATTTCAAAAGTTTCAGCACCATTGCTTATATCAAAACAAGTAGTTGGTACTGGGTCACATAATGCAGCGTCAACAGTTCCAGATGTAGAAATTGCACCACAATCACCTCCAACTAAAGCAACATCCCAAGCATCACCTTCAGATAAACCAGTTATTGTAATAATTCCATTAGCAACAGTTGCAGGATTATCTCCTCCAATAGTTCCTGTAGAGGTTGTAGTTACACTAGTTATTGCTGCATCAGATCCTGTATAAGGAATTTCAATAGTTACAGAGTCGTTATTATCGCCACCAGTATTAGTATTACAAGTGTATGTTGCAGCATTTAATGCTACTCCACATGCTGTAGAGAATCCAGTCCAAGTAATATCATCAATAGTAACTTGACCATCACTATTATTTACACTAATAAATTTTATAACAGCATTATTAGGCTCGTTTACTGTAATACTTCCAGAGTTATATACGTTTGCATCTGAAGAAGTTACATTCCCGACAACAACATCATTAACAAGAATATTAAGGTTTACTGCTGTACTAAATGCTCTTTGATAGTTAAAGCTAATTGTTCCAATACCACCAGTGATTACTCCAGAAGTAAGTTCTGCTTGAGGTGTTCTGTTTCTACCTAACATTAAAGATTTTCCTGTAATACTTTGGTCTCCTCTTGATTGTACGTAAGTCCATGTAGAGCCATCGTTTCCAGTAAAAGTTCCATTTGCATAAGAACTTCCTGTTTCGGCAAAGTTGTCAAATGTTTCAGTTCCTTGTCCAAAAGAAACAGAAGTCATTAAAATAGTTAATAATAAAAAGTAAATTTTTTTCATAATTGTTTTATTAAATTTAGAAAACAAATATACTAATTTTAAAGCATCCATTTCTAATTTCTATTTAGCTTTAAAAGGTTATTTAACTATAAGATAACATTTTAACTTATTATATGGTGTTGTTTTGTTTGGGTAACAAGTGTTTAAATTTTTAATATTAACTTATCGTTATTATTTTTGTTTTAAAGTTAACTTATTTGATTAATCTTATCTTTACCACATAGAAATGTAAAATTAAAATGAATAAAAAAGACATTAAAATACTTCTAGTAGACGATGAGCCAGATATTTTAGAAATTGTTGGTTATAATTTATCTCAAGAAGGTTATCAGGTAACTACGGCAAGTAATGGAATAGAAGGTGTAGCTTTAGCAAAAAGCGAAAAACCACAACTTATTATTCTAGATGTAATGATGCCAAAAATGGATGGGATTGAAACTTGCGAGCAAATAAGGAAGTTGCCAGAATTAAAAAATTCATTAATTACTTTTTTAACAGCTAGAGGAGAAGATTATTCTCAAGTAGCCGGTTTCGATGCTGGTGCAGACGATTATATTACAAAACCTATTAAGCCAAAAGTGCTAGTAAGTAAAGTAAAAGCATTACTTAGACGTTTAAAAACTGAAGAAGAAAGTGCGCCTGTTGTTACCATTGGAGATATTGTAATTAATAGAGAAGAGTATAAAATTTCTGTAAAAGGAAAAGAGGTAATTTTGCCTAGAAAAGAATTTGAATTATTATCTTTATTGGCATCAAAACCAGGTAAAGTTTTTAAAAGAGAAGATATTCTTGATGAAGTTTGGGGAAATGAAGTTGTTGTTGGAGGTAGAACAATAGATGTTCATATTAGAAAACTGAGAGAGAAAATTGGAAATAAATCTTTTAAAACTGTAAAAGGTGTTGGTTATAAATTTGTAGAGTAACCATTAGATAAAATATATGGAGATTAGGAAAACTTATAAGTTTGCTTTTAAAACAGCACTATATATAACTATCGTATTAACGCTCGCAATGAGCGTTTTTTTATACGTTTTTTATACTATTAGTTGGGTAAATATGCTTTTGTTTACTTTGTTTTGTTATGCTTTGTCTTTTGGAGTTATTCAATATCGTGTACAAAATTTTATATATAAACGTGTTAAAAAAATATATGCAGACCTTACTCTTTTAGAGTCTACAACTTTTAGAAAAAAAAGAATTACTACAGATATGGCTACTTTAACTCAAGAAATAGATAAGTATGCTAGAGATAAAAAAATAGAAATAGAAACCTTGAAAGTTCGAGAAGAATATAGAAAAGAATTTTTAGGTAATGTTTCTCACGAATTAAAAACACCTTTATTTACTGTTCAAGGCTATATAGAAACGTTAATAGATGGAGCAGCAAACGATAAGAAAATACGAGAAAAATATTTAGATCGTGCAAATAAAGGAGTAGAAAGGCTTATTTATATTGTAAGAGATCTAGATATGATTACAAAATTAGAAGCTGGAGATGTTAGAATAGAAATAGAAACCTTTAATATTTTAGAGCTTATAGAAAGTGTGTTCGATTTGCTAGAAATGAAGGCTGCTAAAAAAAGGATAACACTTACATTAGATAAAAGATATTCTCAGCCTATTTTAGTAAAAGCTGAAAAAGAAAAAATACAGCAAGTACTTACCAATTTAGTTGTAAACTCAATTAAATATGGAACAGAAAAAGGAACAACAGAAATTAGCGTAGAAAACCTTATAAAAAATAAAGTTATTGTAAGAGTGACAGATAATGGAGAAGGTATTGAAAAAGAAAATATACCAAGATTGTTTGAACGTTTTTATAGAGTAGATAAAACAGGATCTAGAAAAGTTGGAGGATCTGGTTTAGGTTTGTCTATAGTTAAACATATAATTGAAGCACACGACGAAAATATTTATGTTGAAAGCGAATTTGGAGTTGGTAGTGAGTTTTCTTTTACCTTAGAAAAGTCTAAATAAATTTGATGTATTAGGTGTTTTATATTCCATATTTAAACCCTTATAATTCATAACTCTTTTTAATTCATCAATATTAAAATTTTCTTGACTACATGATGGAACAATTTTTAAAGTATTAAAACGCTCTGCAAGATATTCTTGCTCAAACTGCCCAGGAGTTGGAATAAAAAAAGCATTTTTACTCAATTTAGCTAAATCCATAACTGTAGTATAACCAGAACGGCAAATTACAATTTTACTACCATTAATAGCTTTTTCAAGCTCTTGAGAAGTCATGTAGTTGTATATAGTAAATTGTTTAATTTGTGTACATGTTTGTTTACCTTTTATCTTTCCTTTTACAAAAAGTATTTTACCAGTAAAGTTTGTTAAATCTTCAATAAGTTTTTTTTCTAAAATACTTCGTTGTGGTTCTGGTCCAGATAATAAAACCATAACATCGTATAAAACTTCAGTTTTAATTTTGTTAAGTCTGCTTAAAGGCCCTAAATAATTAACTTTTAAATTGTTTTTATTTGTTAAGTGTCCAAGTTTGCCACTTAAACTAGGTTCGTCTTTAAAGTCTGGAACCCAAATGGCATCAAATTTATTCATGATTATTTCATGAATTTTAGTACTAATTTTAGAAGTGTTGCCACTTAAAACATTAAGTTGATGGGTAATAAACACAGAAGGAATTTTAGCACTTCTAACTCCTAATCTATTATCCGAAATTATTCCTGATAAATTATATTTGTCAACTAAAATATCTGTAATTTTTTTTTCGGCTTTTTTAGCCTTAAGCATTTTTGGTGTTTGTGCTATTAACTTCCATTTAAGATCTTTTCTTTTTTTTGAATATTCAATATTGTAAGAAGGAAGTGTTTCAAAAGTTAAATCTTTAAACTCTTTTTTTAAAAGTTGTAAAGCATCACCATCACTTGCTATAATTGGTTCAAAATGGCAGTCTAAAAGCCAATGTATAATAGGGATGCATCTAGTGGCATGGCCAATTCCCCAATTTAATGGTGCAACAAGAATTTTTTTCTTCATAATAAATAACAAAGATAATCATTATCACACTCGCTTATATTTCCTTAATTTTACCAAAAATTTAAATTAAAGTAGTGGGAAGTAAGAATAAGCTTAAAAGATTTAACGAAAACGAAACGTTTGCTAACGTATATCAGCCAAAACGAGAAGATTTGGTAGATTCAGATTACGAAATGAAAGGCCATTGGAATGCAAAGCATTTTAAAAATAATAATCCTTTAGTCTTAGAATTAGGATGCGGAAAAGGAGAATACTCTGTAAATCTTGCAAAAAAATACCCGAATAAAAATTTTATAGGTATTGATATTAAAGGAGCTCGTTTTTGGAGAGGAGCAAAAACTGGGATTGAAGAAAATATACCTAATGTAGCTTTTTTAAGAACCCAAATAGAGCTTTTAGATAAAGCTTTTGCAGAAAATGAAGTGGATGAAATATGGATTACTTTCCCAGATCCACAAATAAAATATAAGAGAACTAAACATAGAATGACAAATTCTGAGTTTTTAAAACGTTACAAGAAAGTATTAAAACCAGATGGTATAATGAATTTGAAAACGGATAGCGAATTCATGCATGGTTATACTTTAGGCTTACTCCATGGAGAAGGGCACGAAGTTCTTTATGCTAACCATAATGTTTATAAGCAAGAAGGAAGCCCTGAAGAGGTTACAAGTATACAAACACACTACGAAAATATATATTTGGAGCAAAACAAACCAATTACGTATATTAGGTTCAAAATTAAATAATACTTGGAAATAACACTAACATTTGGTATTGCGTTAATAGTAGCTTTGGTAGGTGTAATTCCTCCAGGATTATTAAACATGACTGCAGCTAAAATAAGTATTAAAGATGGACACACAAGAGGTTTAGTTTTCTCTGTTGGTGTTTGTATTGTTGTTATTGTACAAACTTTAATAGCTTTAGTGTTTGCAAGATATTTAAGTAGTCATCCAAATGTTGTAGATATTTTACAACGTGTAGCTTTTGTATTGTTTGTTTTAATAACAATTTATTTTTTAGTAATTGCTAAAAAGACAGATAAACCTAACGTAGACTCTAATGTAACAAGTAAAAAGAGCCGTTTTTTTCAAGGTTTATTATTGTCTGCATTAAATGTTTTTCCAATACCATATCAGGCATATATGGCTATAACTTTTACATCTTTTAAATGGATAAAATTAAATCCAACTGGAATAGCAGCCTATGTTGCAGGAGCTGCTACTGGGACTTTTGTTATGCTTTATATATACGTTTTCTTTTTTGAAAGAATAAACAGTAAAAAAATAAAATCACAAAAAGGGATGAATTTTATTATTGGAATTATAACAGGAATAATTTCAATAATCACTTTTATTAATATTGTTAAAGAATGGTAATATAATGAAACCAGAAACACTTAATTTTTTTGAAAAAGTGTATCAAGTGGCAAAACAAATTCCTTATGGAAGAGTTACAAGTTATGGAGCTATTGGTAATTATTTGGGAGCACCAAGAAGTGCAAGAATGGTTGGTTATGCCATGAACGGATCGGTTTCTAAAAACGTTCCGGCTCACCGTGTAGTTAATAAAAAAGGTCTTTTAACAGGAAAACAGCATTTTAAAGGTACAAACTTAATGCAGCAATTGCTAGAAAGTGAAGGTATTACAGTTATAGATAATCAAATTCAAGATTTAGATAAGGTTTATTGGGACCCTACAAAGGAACTATAAAATTTATAGATGCAGTAATAGAAAATCTTCAAACTAACTGCTTTATTCTTCAAGCTTTAAATAGTATATTTGTGCTTAGAATGATTCTGAATTAGATTTATGAAAATTACAAAACAAGATATATTAAATGCGCTTAAAACCATAACTGTACCTGGAGAGGGACAAAACATGGTAGATAGTGGAGCAGTTAAAAACGTAGTCACTTTTGCAGATGAGGTTATTGTAGATATAACAATTGCAAATCCTGCATTACAAGCACGTAAAAAAACCGAAGTAGAAATACTTAAGGCAATCCACGAGCAAGTTTACAATAAGGCACAAGTAAAAGTAAATATCAAAGTAGAGGCGCCAACTAAGGCAAGCTCAAACGAGATTAAAGGTAAAAACATACCAGGAATTCAAAATATAGTTGCCGTAGCTTCAGGAAAAGGAGGAGTAGGGAAATCTACAGTTACAGCAAATTTAGCGGTAACATTAGCAAAAATGGGTTTTAAAGTAGGAGTTTTAGATGCCGATATTTACGGGCCATCAATGCCAATTATGTTTGATGTTGAGGCCGAAAGACCACTCTCAGTTACTGTAGATGGTAAATCTAAAATGAAACCTGTAGAAAATTACGGTGTAAAAATATTATCAATAGGTTTCTTTACAAAGCCAGATCAAGCCGTAGTATGGCGAGGACCAATGGCAGCAAAAGCATTAAACCAAATGATTTTTGATGCTGCTTGGGGAGAACTAGATTTTCTTTTAATCGATTTACCACCAGGAACAGGAGATATTCATTTAAGTATTATGCAATCGCTTCCAATTACTGGAGCAGTTGTAGTAAGTACACCACAAAATGTTGCATTAGCAGATGCTAAAAAAGGTGTAGCAATGTTTCAGCAAGATAGTATAAACGTTCCTGTTTTAGGAATTATTGAAAATATGGCATATTTTACACCAGAAGAGTTGCCAGATAATAAATACTATATCTTTGGAAAAGAAGGAGCTAAACATTTAGCTGAAGATTTAAAGGTTCCACTTTTAGGCGAAATACCTTTAGTGCAAAGTATTCGTGAAGCAGGAGATGTTGGTAGACCGGCAGCTTTACAAACAGCGACGCCTTTAGAAAAAGCGTTCGAGTTTTTAACACAAAATGTTGTGCAAGAAGTGGTAAATAGAAACGAAAATTTACCTGAAACTGAAGCAATAAAAATAACAACTATGGCAGGTTGTTCAGCAGTAAAAAAATAATAAATGACTACAGAAGAACTAAGATTAAATGTAGAAAAAGCGCTTGATGAAATTCGTCCTTTCTTACAGAGCGATGGTGGCGATATTTCTTTATTATCTATTGAAGATAATAAGTTAGTAAAAGTACAATTACTAGGTGCTTGTGTTGGCTGTAGTGTTAACCAGATGACTTTAAAATCTGGTGTAGAAATGACTATAAAAAAATACGCGCCTCAAATAGAACAAGTTATTAACATTGAAGTATAGTGTGACTTTTGTCACATTAATTTAATAGAAGAAGCTATAACTTAGTTACCTGAAATTTACAATTCATGATTAAAACAGATATCCTAATTATTGGAGCAGGTCCAACTGGATTATTTACAGTTTTCGAAGCAGGTTTATTAAAATTAAAATGCCATTTAATAGATGCATTACCTCAAGCAGGTGGACAATGTTCAGAAATATACCCAAAAAAACCTATTTACGATATTCCTGCTTATCCCGAAATTCTTGCTGGCGATTTAACGCACAAGTTAATGGAGCAATGTAAGCAGTTCGAACCAGGTTTTACCTTAGGAGAACGAGCAGATACTATAGAAAAACAAGAAGACGGTAGCTTTATAGTAACAACAAACAAAGGCACAAAACACCAAGCACCAGTTGTAGCAATAGCAGGAGGTTTAGGAAGCTTTGAACCTAGAAAACCATTAATTCATAACATTGCAAGTTTTGAAGATAAAGGCGTAGAATACATTATAAAAGACCCAGAAGTATATAGAGACAAAAAAGTAGTAATTGCCGGTGGAGGAGACTCTGCTCTAGACTGGAGTATATTTTTAAGTGATGTTGCAAAAGAAGTAACTTTAATTCACAGACGTAACGAATTTAGAGGTCATTTAGATTCTGTAGAAAAAGTTCAAGAACTTAAAAATGCAGGTAAAATAAACTTAGTAACACCAGCCGAAGTTGTTGGTATACTTGGTGATAAAGAAGTTTCTGGAGTTGTTGTAAAACAAGCCGAACATATAGAAAAAGAATTTGAAATAGAGTGCGATTACTTTATACCGCTATTTGGTTTATCTCCAAAACTAGGTCCAATAGCTAATTGGGGATTAGAAATAGAAAAAAATGCAATTAAAGTAAATAATAGTTTAGATTACCAAACCAATATTCCAGGAGTATTTGCTATTGGAGATGTAAATACATATCCAGGAAAACTAAAATTAATACTTTGTGGTTTTCACGAAGCAACATTAATGTGTCAATCTGCTTATAAAATTATAAATCCAGGAAAGCGCTACGTAATGAAATATACAACAGTAGCAGGAGTAGATGGTTTTGATGGTACTAGAAAAGAAGCACCAAAGGCGGTTGTAAAAAAAATAGAGTAATTAGCCAGATAAAAAAATAAGGTTGGAACAAGATATAAACATAAAAATTACAGACCGAGAAGGCAATACCCATAACATTCAAGCGCCAACAGATATGGCAATGAATTTAATGGAAGTTGTACGTTCTTTCGAGCTTGCCGAAGAAGGTACCATTGGTGTGTGCGGAGGTATGGCTATGTGTGCATCATGCCAATGTTACGTGTTAAGTGATACCCAACTTCCAGAAATGCAAGACGATGAAGAAGCGATGCTATCTGAAGCATTTTATGTTAAAGATAATTCTCGACTAGGTTGTCAAATTCATATTACTCCAGAATTAGAAGGACTAGAAGTAGAATTAGCTCCAGAAAGTTAAAAACTAAAAAACCAAAACACTTTTTTGTACGTAAATACTCTCGTAAGAGATTTAGTTATTTATGGCAGTTTATGAAATTTATATACCTAAACGTGGAGAGTTTAGAGTATTACTAAAAATTAATAATGAAATTATATTTGTAAGTCAAGCATACGCTTCTAAAGTACAAAGTCTCCAGGCTATAAGAGATCTTATAAATTATAGTAACTGTTTGTCTTCTTATAGAAAAATTAGATTAGAATGTGGAAGTTGGTGTTTTGAGCTTTTAGAACCATATAATAAAACAAGCTTAGGACGAAGTTCTACTTATTTAGAAGAATCTATTGTCTCAAAAAACATTTTAGAAATGAAAGCTTTAGCACCCAAGGCAAAGTTAAAAAGTGAAGCGTTGGCTATTAATTAGTTTTATATTTATCTAAAGCAATTGGTCCTTCTAAAAGTACTCTAACAATTTGTAAATTTCCATTATCACTAGTAGAAATTTGCCATTTAATTAAAGAGATAGCGCCATTTTCAATTTCTAAACCAGTAATACTTCTTGGGTGTACACAACTACCATCGTTAAAATAAGCAATGTCTCCAGGTTCTGGAAAGCGCGGTCTGTGTGTATGGCCAACAATAGTAATTAAGTTATTATTTTCTATTATCCATCTCTTTGTTCGCTTTTCAATTTTTATAAGCTCTGTATAATTTTTTGCAGGACTCGTTGGGTCTGCAATGCCCATAACATTTAAAGGTTTCCAAAGAACTCTAACCATAAAGCGACTCCATTTCCAAAAAAGAAAATTCCACCAATCGGCTTGATGACCATGTGTTAAAAATAATTCTTGCCCGGTTTGGCAGTGTTTTAAAACAATACCTTCTTCGTATTTAATGTCTCCAAATAACTCAACATCTTGTCCTGTTACCTTATCAAAATAAGAAGATAAATGTTTTTTAACATATTTAGGATCTCTATAAACCATATCGTGGTTTCCCCAAATCATATGTAAACGATTGCGCTTATGGAATTCTTTTAATAAAAGAAAAACATTTTTATGAGCATGTAATATAGATTCGAAAGAGAGGTTTTCCCAAAGTTCATCTCCATCACCTAATTCGCAATAGGTGAAACCTTCTGCGTAATAATGTTTTAAGGCATGAAAATAAATGTTTCTGTTGTTTGCAAAATCATCTGCAAAACTATTGTCACCACGATGGCAATCGCTAAAAAGTACAATTTTACTAGAGTTATCAAAGTCCACAATTTTGGCACCTTTGTAAGCACGGTCTAATCTCTTTTTAGCTGAAAACATAAAATAGGTAGTTTAAACGAAAATAAATAAAATTCTTTACTTATAGTGTTTATGCTGTAACCTTTGTTGAGGCTATTTCCGTCTCAATACTATTCCATAAATTAATTCTTACGGTTAAAGCTTCTTTAGCTGTTGCAATAACTTCCTCCCATTTTTTAGCATCTTCACCGCAAAGCTCTTCTATCATTTTCATAGCCATTGGTCCGTGCTCATCTTCATCTAATTCAATATGTCTTTTAAAATAGTAAATAAGTTCTTCTAAATTTGTTTCAGGAAAATTAGCTTGCAACTTGCTTAAAATCTCAGTAAACATATTTGGTATTAATTCTTCTCTTCCAAAGGTAAAAGCAGCAGCAATTTCATGAGCTTCTTTTTGGTTTATAGTTTTAAATGTAAACTCTAAAAAGCTCTTTAAAGCAGTATTTAAATTACTATTTTTTATTGCAATAATTACATTTTTAGATTCTATTACATCTAACAAAAAAGTATCTATATCATTTGTAGATGTATTACTTTCTTTCATGGCGTCTAAGTACATTTCAAAATGACTTTTGCGTTCGGCTTTTAAAGTAATATCAGTCTCTTCGGCTAACACAATTTCATTTATTAAATAACGAGTTTCTGGATTCCCAGTTGGCATCCAAGGTGTTGTAGTACAGGTTAGTTTTTGCTGTAAAGCTTTTAATAACGACATAAAATCCCAAACGGCAAAGACATGAGATTTTAAAAACACCGACAAATCTTCAGTCGTTTCAATGTTTTTATATAAACTATGGTTAATTAATTGCTGTCTAAGTGTAGAGAGTTCTTTGTTTACTTGATCTATGTTCATTAATTTCTTTTTAACAAAATTAAAAAATGCGTTTCTATATAGAAACGCATTTTAATACTTTTTGGTTTTTTTACTATTACAAATATCTATTTACAATGGTATATGTCATTTAATATTATTTAAAGGCATTAAGACCTGTAACATCTAAACCAGTAATTAGTAAATGTATATCGTGTGTACCTTCATAAGTAATTACACTTTCAAGGTTCATAGAGTGACGCATAATTGAGTATTCGCCACTAATTCCCATACCACCAAGCATTTGCCTAGCTTCTCTAGCAATATTTATAGCCATTTCTACATTATTACGTTTTGCCATAGAAATTTGGGCAGAGGTTGCCGTACCGTTTTCGCGCATAACACCTAAGCGCCATGCTAACAATTGTGCTTTAGTGATTTCTGTAATCATCTCGGCCAACTTTTTTTGTTGTAGTTGGAATTGGCCAATAGGTTTTCCAAATTGCATACGCTCTTTACTGTAACGTAAAGCAGTATCGTAACAATCCATTGCGGCACCTATTGCTCCCCAAGCAATACCAAAACGAGCAGAGTCTAAACAACCTAATGGTGCGCCTAAGCCAGACTTGTTTGGTAATAAGTTTTCTTTAGGAACTTTTACATTGTCAAAAATAAGCTCACCAGTAGCACTTGCTCTTAACGACCATTTGTTGTGTGTTTCGGGAGTTGTAAAACCTTCCATACCACGCTCTACAATAAGACCATGAATTCTACCTTCTTCATTTTTTGCCCAAACAACGGCTACGTTACAAAATGGTGCATTACTAATCCACATTTTTGCACCATTTAAAAGATAATGATCTCCCATATCTTTAAAATTAGTAACCATGGCACCAGGATTAGAACCGTGATCTGGCTCTGTTAAACCAAAACTACCAATCCATTCGCCACTAGCTAATTTTGGTAAGTATTTATTACGTTGCTCCTCATTACCATATTTCCAAATAGGATACATAACTAACGAACTTTGTACAGAAGCAGTACTACGCACACCAGAGTCGCCGCGCTCAATTTCTTGCATAATTAAACCGTAAGAAATCTGGTCTAAACCAGCACCGCCATATTCTTCTGGAATGTAAGGTCCAAAGGCACCAATTTCTGCTAATCCATTAATAATAGATTTTGGAAATTCTGCTTTTTGCGCAGCTTCTTCAATAATAGGCGAAACATCACGCTTAACCCATTCTCTGGCAGCATCACGTACTAATTTATGTTCATCTGTTAAAAGTTCATCAAGATTGTAATAATCTGGAGCTTCAAATAAATCTGGTTTCATATATAAGTTTTATTGCTCTAAATGTGAGGAATTCTCAAAATAGAAGGCGTTATTTTATTAGTTTATCAAAAATAACTAAAAAGCTTACATTGCCCAATTTAAATTTCACATTTTAAGATAAAATTCTTTTGTTAAATCTATATACGCTTTAGTGTAGTCATGTCGAGCATTTTCTATAATTAGTTCGTTAATTTTTATATCGCTTTCGCGGAAAGACATTTCTATTAATGAACGTTTGATTTCAGAATTTAATGTGCCTCGAACACGAGTAACTTTGTTAGGCTTTAAGTTTACAGCCGAAGCTAATGCAATAAATTTATCTTCCTCTTTAAAAGGAATAATGGTACAAAATGTGCCGTCTTCTATAAGTAATTTTGATACACTATCTACTAAGTGCTCAAATGGCATGGCGTCTTGAAAGCGTGCTAAGTCGCGTTGTCTGTTTTCAGTTTTATAATCTTCACTATAAAAAGGAGGATTACAAATAATTAAATCGTATTTATCTTCAATCTCCTCGGTAAACTCAGCTAAGTCTGCATGGTAACAAAACAGTCTGTCACGCCATGGTGAGGCTTCAAAATTTTCAACACATTGTTCGTATGCATTTTCATCAATTTCTAATGCGTCAATAACTTCGGCATGACTACGTTGTGCTAACATTAAAGATAAAATTCCTGTGCCTGCACCTATATCTAACGTTGCAAAAGGTTGTTTTGTAAGGTTTGCCCAAGCACCAAGTATAACACTATCGGTTCCAATTTTCATGGCGCATTGGTCTTGTTTTACTGTAAATTGTTTAAAATTAAAAGGCTTGCTCATTATTCTTCAAGATACAAATCAATTAAACCTTCGGGAGTATTAACAAAAATGGTTTTGTTTTGTTTATCTACTTTAGCAATAAATTCATCATTCATTGGTATTAGTATTTCAATACCATTTCTATCTATTTCAAATAAAGATTGAGCTGTACTATCATTAACACCTTTAATTGTACCAACAGTTCCAAAGTTTTTGTCTTCTACTGTAAAGCCTATAATTTCATGAAAGTAAAACTTATCATCGTCTAATTCTGGTAATGCAGTAAGTGGTAAATAACATGCGCTTTTAATTAAAGCATCGGCATCTGCTTCTGTATCTACATCTTCAAATTTTACACGAAGTAATTCGCTTTTGTGTAATTGAGAGCTTTCTGTAAAAAAAGGTATTAAATTACCACGAACATCTATAAATACGGCATCTAGATTTTCGTATAAATCTGGTTCGTCTGTATCTAACTTTATTAGTAATTCACCTTTAAAACTGTATTTTTTTACAATTTTCCCAAGAAAAAAGCATTCGTCTTTAGTCATCTAATAATTTATGTTTCGTTTTCGCAATTGCGAAAATATATTAATAATTACATAAGTGCTGTTTGCGCTTAACCAAAAATAGTTTTTAGTTTTTTGTAATAAAAAACTCCGATAAAAAATTTATCGGAGTTTAAAAGTATAAAAAATTAATTTTCTATTCTTCTTCGTTTGTTGCTTCTGCTTCTTCAGCAGGAGCTTCTTCTTCAACAACTGGAGCATTAGCTGCAATTCTTGCTTCATTAGCTGCTTTTTCAGCTTCAAACGCTTTAGCTTTAGCTTCAGCTTCCGCTTTAGATAAGCCTTCTTTTTTAGCATCAACTTTACCAGCTTTTTCTTCTAACCAAGCAGCGAATTTCTTCTCAGCTTGCTCTTCAGTTAAAGCACCTTTACGAACTCCACCAGCAAGGTGATTTTTCAATAAAGCTCCTTTGTAAGATAATAATGCTTTGGCAGTATCAGTTGGTTGTGCACCATTCTGTAGCCATTTTACTGCTCCATCAACATCTAAGTCAATAGTTGCAGGATTAGTGTTTGGATTGTAAGAACCTATTTTTTCTAGGTATTTACCATCTCTTTTCGCGCGAGCATCTGCTGCTACGATCCAGTAATAAGGTTTTCCTTTTTTACCGTGTCTTTGTAATCTGATTTTTACAGGCATAAAAATTAATTTGTGAGGTACGCGACCTCGATTATTAATAAGTGTGCAAAGATACAATATTTATTTAAATACCAAGTTTTTAATGTAATTGTATCACATTGTTATTTTTTATTTTATTTTTGAGTCTTCGAAATATAAAAATTATGAAAAAAATTATTGTTTTATTCTTGTCAATCTTTACATTATTTGGATGTGGAGAAGAATTAGAATTTAATACACCAGCTTTTTTAGGAGAAAAAGATGGTAATTTATGGGAAGCTACATCATATCGAGCTAATATTAGTAATTCTGGAGTATTAACTATTGTTGGTTCGGACAACTTTGAAACAATTACTTTGGAGGTTAACTCTACAGAATTAGGAATTCATGATGTGGTGGAAACTACTTCATTTGGTTCTTTAAGAGATATTGAGGATGTTTTATATTCTTCAAATAATGCACCAGATCCTAGTGTGCAAGTGTATCCTGCTTCGGGTCAAATAGATTTAAAAGAAGTTAATGTTTTAGAAGGTTATGTGTCGGGAGAGTTTTACTTTAATGCTTTTAACGATTCTGGATTAACATCTATAAATGTTAATAAAGGATTCTTTTTTAAAGTACCTTTATTAAGTGTTGCAGTAGGAAGTACTGGAGGAGCAGATGTAAATTGTGCTACAGCTTCTGCAGTAGTAGCAGCAACATTAATTAATTTTAATGCTGCATCACCTGGAGATGCAAACTATGCTAATGTTTGTAATGCTTATAAAACTGCATTAACAACACAGCAAGTTGCTTGTGGTGATGATGATGGATTAATACAAGATATTATAGATGGTTTAAGTTGTATATAATACAAGATAAAAAATATTAAAAAAGAGCGCAGTCGTAAGACTGCGCTCTTTTTTTGTTAATTACTCTTAAAAAAGCCCTATAACACTCACAAAGTCTGTTAAATCGCTTGACATCGCCTTACGTTTCTATTATATTGAGAATGTTGATGTGAAACAATACGCATCATTAAAAAAAGTATTGGAATTTAAAATGATAAAAGATATTATGAAGTATACAGAAGAAATTTCAAACAAATTAAATGAATTATTGGTAAAAAACTATGATGCCGAAAAAGGGTATATAGATGCTTATCAAAACGTTGAAAGTAACGACTTAAAAATGTTCTTTAAGCGCAGAGCTTCAGAAAGAAGTGCGTTTGCAAAAGAGTTAAGAACAGAAATCTTACAATATGGTCAAATACCTGAAGATTCTGGAACATTTAAAGGCGCAATGCACAGAAACTGGATGAATTTAAAAAACACATTTTCATCTAACAATGAAGAAGCTATTTTAGAAGAAGCTATTAGAGGTGAGGAATCAAGTCTTGAAGAATATAATACAATGATTACCGAAAAAAATTTACCGCCAACAATAGATAAATTAATAGCTAAGCATAGAGATGCAATACAATCTGCAATTAATACAGAAAAAGCCAAATTAGAATTGGTTTCATAAACAAAAACAAAAAATTGCTATAAAAAAAATCAGCCTAAAAGGCTGATTTTTTTTGTTCTAAAAAGGTGTAAGTATTTTAAAAAATAGAGTCTTTATAACTCTTAATAACTTTAACTTTTTAAACTATCTTTTTTATGTATTTTTATAGGCCTATATTTTCTCACAGCTTTTTTAGCAAAACACCTTAATAATAGCTATTTATGTATTTAATTTTCGATACAGAAACAACCGGTTTACCAAAACGTTGGGATGCACCAATTACAGATACAGATAATTGGCCAAGATGTATCCAGATTGCATGGCAATTGCATGACGCTATGGGAAACTGTATTGAGAGTGAAGATTATTTAGTAAAACCAGAAGGTTTTAATATACCTTATGATGCTGAAAAAATTCACGGCATTTCTACAGAATTAGCCCAAGAACAAGGTGTTGAGTTATTAGAGGTTTTAGAGAAATTTAATATAGCTTTAAATAAAACAAAGTTTGTTGTTGGTCAAAACGTAAAGTTCGACCTTAACATAATGGGAGCAGAGTTTGTACGTGAAGACATTGCAAACCAATTACAAGAATTACCTGTTTTAGATACCTGTACAGAGCATACAGCAAGTTTGTGCCAAATTCCTGGTGGTCGTGGAGGTAAATTTAAATTACCAACCTTAACAGAGTTACATCAATATCTATTTAATCAACCATTTGCAGAAGCTCACAATGCCACTGCCGATGTTGAAGCTACAACACGTTGTTTTTTAGAGTTAATAAGAAGACAACAATATACCAAAGAAGAACTTGATGTTCAACCAGATTATTTCGAGAGGTTTTCAGAAGCTAATCCGCAGCCAATACAATTAATTGGTTTAAAGCACATCAACTTAAAAAAGGAAAGTGCTAAAATTAATGCAAGGCTACAAAAGGAACAATCAAGCGGTATTTCTTCCGAAGAAATAAAAGAAAATATTGCCGATTTACAAGCTGTAGATTTTGTGCATTTACATAATCACTCTCAGTTTTCGGTATTACAATCAACCATGAGTGTGGCAGATATTGTAGCTGTCGCAGCAGAACATAATATGCCGGCAGTTGCATTAACCGATCATGCTAACATGATGGGCGCATTTCACTTTGTAAATGCAGTAAATAAGCATAACAAGTTTGCAGAAGATAAAATAAAAGAGGCAGAGGCGGAAGGTAAAACAACACAGATAAAAAAAATAAAACCAATTGTAGGTTGCGAGTTTTTTGTGTGCGAAAACCATTTAGATAAATCCAGAAAAGATAACGGTTATCAAATTGTATTAATTGCTAAAAATAAAAATGGTTACCATAATCTTGCGAAGCTTTCATCTCATGCTTTTACAGATGGTTTTTATTATGTGCCAAGAATAGATAAAAAACTTATTGAGCAATATAAAGAAGATTTAATTTGTTTAACAGGAAACTTGTATGGCGAGGTGCCAAGTAAAGTTTTAAATGTAGGAGAAAATCAAGCCGAAGAATCATTAATTTGGTGGAAAGAAACGTTTCAAGATGACTTGTATGTGGAGCTTATGCGTCACAATCAAGAAGATGAAAATCGTGTAAATCCCACTTTAATAAGTTTAGCAAAAAAGCATGATGTAAAAGTTGTTGCTACAAATAACACTTATTATGCAAAGCAAGAAGATGCTAACGCGCACGATATTTTACTGTGTGTAAAAGATGGTGAAAAACAAGCAACGCCAATAGGTCGTGGTCGTGGCTATCGATACGGTTTACCTAACCAAGAATACTACTTCAAGTCGGCAGAAGCCATGAAAAACATCTTTAAAGATGTACCAGATGCTATTACTAACATACAAGAAGTTGTAGATAAAATAGAAGGTTTTCAATTAGCTCGTGATGTATTGTTACCAGCTTTTGATATACCAGAGGAATTTCAGCATAAAGAAGATTTAGAAGATGGCGGTAAACGTGGTGAAAATGCATTTTTAAGACATTTAACTTACGAAGGCGCTAAAAAAAGATACGGCGAAGAACTATCAGAAGAAGTAATAGAACGTTTAGATTTCGAGCTAAGCGTTATTGAAAAAACAGGATATCCTGGTTATTTCTTAATTGTAGAAGATTTTATTCGCGAAGCTAGAAAAATGGATGTTTCTGTTGGTCCAGGACGTGGTTCTGCTGCAGGATCTGTAGTAGCTTACTGTCTTTGGATTACCAACATAGACCCAATGAAGTATAACTTACTTTTTGAGCGTTTTTTGAATCCAGACCGTGTAAGTATGCCGGATATTGATATCGATTTTGATGACGAGGGTCGAAGTCGCGTCATGGATTACGTAATAGAAAAATATGGTAGTAATCAAGTAGCACAAATTATTACCTATGGTACAATGGCAGCAAAGTCATCAATTAGAGATACTGCCAGAGTTTTAGATTTACCACTTTTTGATGCCGATAGAATTGCGAAGCTAATACCAACAATGTCTAAATTAGGTAAGATATTTGGACTATCGGAAAAAGAATTAGGAAGTAAATTTAGAGCTGAAGATTTAGAAAAAATAAACGAACTTTTAAATATTTCTGAAGGTGAAGATTTGCAAGCCGAAACCGTAAACATTGCAAGATCACTTGAAGGTTCTGTAAGAAACACAGGTATTCACGCCTGTGGAGTAATTATTACACCAGATGATATTACTAAATTCGTTCCTGTTTCAGTAGCTAAAGATTCAGATTTATATGTAACCCAATTTGATAACTCTGTTGTAGAAGATGCAGGTTTATTAAAAATGGATTTTTTAGGGTTAAAAACCTTAACCTTAATAAAAGATACGGTTAAAATTGTAAAGGCAAAGCATGGTATTACGTTAGATCCAGAAAACTTTCCTTTAGATGATGAAGAAACCTATGCTTTATTCCAGCGAGGTGAAACGGTTGGTGTATTCCAATACGAATCTCCTGGAATGCAAAAACACCTTAAAGATTTAAAACCTACGGTTTTTGACGATTTAATTGCCATGAACGCACTCTATCGTCCAGGACCAATGGAATACATACCAAGTTTTGTTAGAAGAAAACATGGTGATGAAGATATTGAGTACGATTTGCCAGCAATGGAAGAGTACTTAAAAGAAACATACGGTATTACAGTATACCAAGAGCAAGTAATGCTACTATCGCAAAAACTGGCAGATTTTACTAAAGGTGAAGCCGATGTTTTACGTAAAGCAATGGGTAAAAAACAAATTGCGGTACTAGATAAAATGAAACCAAAATTTATCGAGCAAGCAAGTGCAAAAGGTCACGATGCTAAAAAGCTTGAGAAAATTTGGAAAGATTGGGAAGCCTTTGCAAGTTACGCCTTTAATAAATCGCACTCAACGTGTTATGCTTGGATTGCCTACCAAACTGCTTATTTAAAAGCACATTATCCTGCAGAATATATGGCAGCGGTTTTGTCTAATAACATGAATGATATCAAGCAGGTTACATTTTTTATGGAAGAATGTAAACGTATGAAATTACCTGTACTTGGCCCAGATGTTAACGAAAGTTATTATAAATTCTCTGTAAATAAAGATAATGCGGTACGATTTGGAATGGGAGCCATTAAAGGAGTTGGTCATGGAGCAGTAATGACTATTGTAGATAACCGTAAAAAAGACGGTCCGTACAAATCTATATTCGATATTGCTAAACGAATAGATTTGCGTGCAGCTAATAAAAAAGCCTTTGAAAATTTAGCTCTTGCAGGCGGTTTTGATTGTTTTACAGATACGCATCGAGCGCAGTATTTCCATAAAGAAGGTGGTGATTTAACTTTTTTAGAAAAGGCAATTAAATATGGTGCAAAACATCAAGAAAATGAAAACTCTGCTCAAGTAAGTTTATTTGGAGGAGGAAGCGAAGTTCAAATAGCCGAGCCACAAGTACCACCATGTGAAACTTGGGGAACTATGGAGAAATTAGCACAAGAGCGTGAAGTAGTTGGTGTTTATATTTCGGGTCATCCATTAGATGATTTTAGAACCGAAATGAAAAATTTCTGTACAGGAACCATAGCTTATTTTAATGATTTGGCACCACACGTTAATAAAGAAATTACTTTTGGAGGTGTTGTTACAGATGTGCAACATCGTGTAAGTAAGCAAGGGAAAGGTTGGGCATTATTTACAATTGAAGATTATACAGATTCTTTTGAGTTTAGAATTTTTGGAGAAGATTACTTAAAACATCGACCATTTTTATTAAAAAATACGTTTGTACATGTAAAGACCTTTGTTCGAGAAGGTTGGGTAAATAGAGATACAGGTAAAAAGAGTGATCCAAGATTACAGTTTAATAGCTTTCAATTGTTACATGATGTTATGGATAAATATGTTAGAAAATTATCCATTCAATTAAATATTAAAGAATTAGAGCCGGATAGGATTAATAATTTAAAATCATTAATTGCTATGCATCCTGGTAGCCATTTGCTCGATTTTGTAATTTACGATAATAGAGAGCAAATTAAATTAGAAATGCCTAGTCGTAGACAAAAAGTAAAAGTAACACAAGAGCTATTGAGTGCGCTAGATGAAGATCAAATTTATTATAAATTAAACTCTTAGTAAAAATATAATATAAATTTAAGTGTATTGTTAAATAAATAAGCCTAATCAATGCAGCTATAAGTTAAACAAATTATAAGTTTGTAAGCTTTAGAGAAAATTTTGACTAAGTTTGTATATTAACAAGAAGTAAAATTCAATTTTAAAAAATAAATATCATGGCATTAGAAATCACAGATGCAAATTTTGAAGAAACAGTATTAAACAGCGATAAGCCAGTAATGGTAGATTTTTGGGCTGCTTGGTGTGGACCTTGTAGAATGGTTGGACCAATTATAGACCAAATTAGTGAGGAATATGATGGGAAAGCTGTTGTTGGTAAATTAGACGTAGATGCAAATCAAGAATTTGCAGCAAAATACGGAGTAAGAAACATACCTACAGTTTTAGTTTTTCAAAATGGAGAAGTAGTAGGAAGACAAGTTGGAGTAGCTCCTAAAACAGCATATGCTGAAGCTATCGACGCTTTATTATAGAAATATATTTCATAAAGAATTGATAAAGGTTTGCTATAATGGCAAACCTTTTTTTATTTTAGTAAAAAAGTAAATTATAATGAGCAAAATAACAAAAGCGCAAGACGCAATAGATAGTAAATTATTAGACGAAAGAAAGGTGTTTCTTTGGGGAATGGTAGACGATAAAAGCGCAAAGCATGTTATCGATAGGCTTCTTTATTTAGATAGCTTAGAAACTAAGGATATTACATTGTATATAAATAGTCCAGGAGGTTATGTTACTTCTGGTTTTGCAATGTACGACACGATTAAATCTTTAAAAAGTGATGTGTCTACAGTATGTACTGGTTTAGCAGCTTCTATGGGATCTATTTTATTATCTGTAGGTGCAAAAGGAAAACGTTTTATACAACCTCACGCACGTGTAATGATTCATCAACCTAGTGGTGGTGCTCGTGGGCAAGCAAGTGATATAGAAATTACAGCACAAGAAATTTTAAAAACTAAAGAGTTAAGTGCTAAAATATTAGCAGAAAACTGTGGACAGGATTTCGAAAAGGTAATGAAAGACTTTAATCGTGACCATTGGATGGGAGCTGAAGAGTCTAAAGATTATGGAATTGTTGACGGAATTTTAGAATAAAATATAGATTATAAAAAGAGAATAGAGTTTTAATTCTATTCTCTTTTTTTTTATTAAATAATTTAAATAGAGTTCTGCTTTTACAGAAACAAAATGAATTTACAAGACGAATTAAATAAAGCAGGCGGATTTAAAAACTTAGAACACTTGGCAAAACAAGTAGTTGAAGGTTTTATTTCCGGTATGCATAAAAGTCCGTTTCATGGTTTCTCTGCAGAATTTGCAGAGCATAAAATTTATAATCAAGGAGAAAGTACACGTCATATAGATTGGAAGCTTTTTGCGAAAACCGATAAGCTTTATACAAAACGTTACGATGATGAAACTAATTTACGTTGTCATATTATTTTAGACAATAGTAGTTCTATGCATTATCCTGAAAAAACAAATTTTGACATAGATAATCTAAATAAAATTGCATTTTCGGCATTAGCATCAGCATCATTAATGCATATTCTTAAAAAGCAACGTGATGCGGTAGGATTAAGTATTTATAGTGATGCTTACGATTTTTACGCTAACGAAAAAGGAAGTGAGCGCCATCATCAAATGCTTTTAGCGCAATTAAGTAATGCGGTTTTAAGTAAACCTAAAAATAAGCAAACCGAAACATACCAATATTTGCATCAAATAGCAGAGAAAATTCATAGACGTTCACTAATATTTGTATTTACAGATATGTTTCAAACTTCTACAGATGAGGTTAAGCTTTTTGAAGCACTACGTCACTTAAAACATAATAAGCATGAAGTAGTATTGTTTCATGTATTCGATAGAAGTAAAGAGCTTATTTTTAATTTTGATAATAAGCCAAAACGGTTTATTGATGTAGAAACTGGAGAACATATTAATTTATATAGTGATCAAGTAAAAGATAATTACGAAAAATTGGTAGGTGATTATTTTAAAGATTTGCGTGTAAAATGTGGTCAAAACCGAATAAAGTACGTTGAAGCAGATATAAATAAAAATTTTGATGCTATCCTAACTAGCTATATGTTAGAGCGTCAGAAATTTATTTAAACTTTTTTTTAAAAAAAATCGAAAAAATGTTTGCAGTATTAAAATAGCGGTGTATATTTGCCCTCGCAATATGCAACGGTCTGGTAGTTCAGTTGGTTAGAATGTCGCCCTGTCACGGCGAAGGTCGCGGGTTCGAGTCCCGTCCAGACCGCAAAATTGCTAAAAGCTTCAACTTTGTTGAAGCTTTTTTTGGCAAAAAATTTAGTTGTGTTGTTTTGATGGGTGTAGTAGTCCATCAAACTGGTAGAAAGCTAGTTAAATAGCTTAAACCAATGAGAAGCTTTCCTTTTTTCTTTATTGAAAATTGTGAAGCTTTTTTGTTTTTATAGAATTTTTATTGCTCTTTAACGTTTTTTTAATAAAAAAACAGCTACAATTCACGTTTGAGCAGTAATTTGGATCTCTTTATCGATTTTTTTAAAAATTAACATTATATATTTTTTATATTAGCCGTACATTATTGATTCCCTTAGCATTAACATGCTTCAATAATGACTCCATTGTATAGACTTTCTGTCTATAGTTTACTATTTATTTGTTTTTAAGTACTATTCAAAGTGGTAGCAATACCTCTACATTAATATTAAATTAATAGCAACATTAAATAAATAAATAATTATGAAATTCCTTAAATTAACTTTAGTAGCACTTTTTTCAATTGGATTATTAACAGCTGTTTTACCTTCAAACAAAGTAGAACCAACAGTTAAAACCACTAACCATGACCTTTCTAAGCCAGATTTAGACTTAACTGCATTTATAGAGCTTAAGAATAAAAGAAAAGTACCAACTCAAGGATAGACTTTTCTAATAAAACAATTTTCAATACAAATAATAACAATAAAAAATACACTTATGAAATCCCTTAAATTAACTTTAGTAGCACTTTTTTCAATAGGATTATTAACAGCTGTTTTACCTTCAAACAAAGTAGAACCAACAGTTGAAACCACTAACCATGACCTTTCTAAGCCAGATTTAGACTTAACTGCATTTATAGAGCTTAAGAATAAAAGAAAAGTACCAACTCAAGGATAGACTTTTCTAATAAAACAATTTTCAATACAAATAATAACAATAAAAAATACACTTATGAAATCCCTTAAATTAACTTTAGTAGCACTTTTTTCAATAGGATTATTAACAGCCGTTTTACCATCAAATGAAGTAGAAGTAACAGTTAAAACCACTAAGCAAGACCTTTCTAAACCAAATTTAGATTTAACTGCATTTATAGAGCTTAAGAATAAAAGAAAAGTACCAACAGAAGGATAGACTTTTTAAAAGAACACATATAACTAGTAATAGCAACAATAAAAAATACACTTATGAAATCCCTTAAATTAACTTTAGTAGCACTTTTTTCAATAGGATTATTAACAGCCGTTTTACCATCAAACGAAGTAGAGGTAACTGTTAAAACCACTAACCAAGACCTTTCTAAACCAAATTTAGACTTAACTGCATTTATAGAGCTTAAGAATAAAAGAAAAGTACCAACAGAAGGATAGACTTTTTAAAAAACACATATAACTAGTAATAGCAACAATAAAAAATACACTTATGAAATCCCTTAAATTAACTTTAATAGCACTTTTTTCAATAGGATTATTAACAGCCGTTTTACCATCAAACGAAGTAGAAGTAACAGTTAAAACCACTAAGCAAGACCTTTCTAAACCAAATTTAGATTTAACTGCATTTATAGAGCTTAAGAATAAAAGAAAAGTACCAACAGAAGGATAGACTTTTAAAAGAATACATATAAATAGTAATAGCAACAATAAAAAATACACTTATGAAATCCCTTAAATTAACTTTAGTAGCACTTTTTTCAATAGGATTATTAACAGCCGTCTTACCTTCAAACGAAATAGAGGTAACAGTTAAAACCACTAAGCAAGATATTTCTAAACCAAATTTAGATTTAACTGCATTTATAGAGCTGAAGAATAAAAGAAAAGTACCAACAGAAGGATAGACTTTTTAAAAGAATACATATAAATAGTAATAGCAACAATAAAAAATACACTTATGAAATCCCTTAAATTAACTTTAGTAGCACTTTTTTCAATAGGATTATTAACAGCCGTTTTACCATCAAACGAAGTAGAAGCAACAGTTAAAACTACTAACCAAGACCTTTCTAAACCAGATTTAGACTTAACTGCATTTATAGAGCTGAAAAATAAAAGAAAAGTACCAACTCAAGGATAGATAAAAATTTGAGTTTTTATTCAACTAAATTTTTATTTTATTTAGTTTAAATTTGATAAAATTCAAAATTTATATTGAGGGCTTTTTTATTATTATTTTGTAGTTTTTTTGTCTTTTTTTCTTTTGCACAAAAAGAGAGAATTAACTCTACTTTAGATTCAATTATACTATATAGAGAATATTCTAAAAATAGTAATCTAACATTTAAGCAACGCATATTATACGCAAATAGAGCAATAACTTTATCCTCCAGTTATAGTGAAGATTCTACATTAATTAAAAGCTATAAAGCTTTATCTTCAATTTATTTAAATCAATTAAATACTTCAAAACTAAAATCTGTAAATTTTAAAATTGTCGATTTAGCTAATAAAGCAAAAGATACAGCGGCATTAGCAAATGCAAACTATATACTAGGTTATACTTACGATGTAGAGTCGAAACCAGATAGTGCTTATTTTTATTACTCAAGAGCTGTAAAACAATACGATGTAATAGGAGATAAAAAGGATTACATAAATGTTCTCTCTAATATGAGTGATATACAATATTATGAACGTGACTATGTAGGAGCAGAAATTAATATAATTAGAGCATTAAAAATTTTAGAAACCTTACCCGAAACCGAAGATAATATTATTGTTAAATGGGAAAGATATAATGTTTTAGGCATTATTTCCGGTGAACTTAAAAATTTTGATAAAGCTCTTGAATATTATAACCTAACAAAAAAAACAGTAAAAAATTACTCGCAAGCTTATTATTATAATGTGTTTTCAAATAATAATATAGGATCCATTTATAGAAGAAAAGGAGATTATAAAAAAGCTATTGAAATTTTTAACGAAATACTCGAAGACAAAACCTTATTAGATAACGACTCTTTATCTTATGCTGCTGTTAAAGCCAATTTAGCTTATTCAAAATATTTAAATAAAGATTTTGAAACACAAGAGGTTAATTCTCTATTTAAGGAATCTATTAAAATTTCTAAAGCATTAGAAGATGAAATTAGTATTATGGGTACTAGTGCTTATTACTCAGAATTTTTAAGCGAAATAGGAGAAAAAGATTCAGCTAAAAAATATGTGGATTTAGCATATAAAATTGCTAAAAACACGAAGTCTAATAGTTTTGTTTTTAGAACTTTAAAAACAAAATCTCAATTAGAAAAAGATTCTTCTAATATCTTTTTAGGAGAATACATTAAGCTAAGCGATAGTTTGGTTACTGCCGAGCGTTCAAGGCGCAATAAATTTGCAAGAATAGATTACGAAACAGATGTAATTATACAAGAGAAAGAAGCAATTTCTAAACAAAATTTATGGTTAATTATTATTTCTATAGGTCTTTTGTTTTCTATACTACTTCTATACATTATTAAAACGCAACGAGAAAAAAATAAAGAACTACAACTTGCTAAACAACAACAAGAAGCTAACGAAGAAATTTATAACCTAATGCTTTCTCAGCAAGAGAAAATGGACGAAGCTAGAGCTGTTGAAAAAAAACGAATATCTCAAGAAATGCACGATGGTATTTTAGGAAGATTATTTGGTACGCGATTAAGTTTAGATAGTCTTAATATGGATAACTCTCAAGAGGCAATTATTAGTCGAGAAAATTATATTAAGGACTTAATGGAAATAGAAAAAGATATTCGTAAAATTTCTCACGATTTAAATACAGACTTTATTTCTAATACAAGATTCCCAGATTTAGTAAGCACCTTAGTAGAAACACAATGTTTAGCATACAAATTAGACTATAATATTTCTATAGATAATGATATAAAATGGGAAGATTTAGTAAATAAAACTAAAATTCATATTTATAGAATAATACAAGAATCTCTTCAAAATATATACAAGCACGCCCAAGCAAAAATTATTAATGTGAAAATACACCAACAAGAAAATTTAATATCTTTATTGATAATTGATGATGGTGTGGGTTACGATAAATCGAAACAAAAAGATGGAATTGGTTTAAAAAATATAAAATCTAGAGTTGAAGCTATTGGAGGAAAATTAAACATAAAGACTAAAATTAATATTGGTACAACTATTTTTATAGAGTTACCGATTAATAATGAACCAAATTAAAATGGCACAAGAAATTATTAAAATATTGATGACAGACGATCACCCAATGATTATTGAAGGTTATCAAAACACTTTATTAGCAACAAAAAAAGAATCTCAAAAATTAATTATAGATATAGCTACAAACTGTGACGAATCTTTAGAACTTATTAATAAATCTATATCTCTTGGCGAGCATTACACTGTGTGTTTTTTTGATATTAGCATGCCGCCTTCAAGTGATGGAGAATTTAAATCTGGTGAAGATTTAGCTTTATATGTTAGAAAAAAAACAAGACGAACTAAAATTGTAATGCTAACAATGTTCGACGAATCTTACCGTATACACAGCATAATAAATAATATAGATCCAGAAGGTTTTTTAATAAAAAGCGACATTACATCCAGAGAATTAGCAAGTGCTTTTCAAGCAGTTTTACATAATCCTCCATTTTATAGTGGTACAGTAAATCAAATAATAAAAAGGACACGATTTAGTAATTTAGAAGTAGATGAAGTAAACCATCATATTCTTTATCTAATATCTAAAAGCATGAAGAATAAAGATATTGCTAAAGAATTAAATCTTTCATTAAGCAGTATAGAAAAGAAAAAGAAATTATTAAAGGAAATATTTAAGGTTGAAGAAGGAGATGAAAAAACATTAATTGAAAAAGCTAAAGGCTATGGTTTTTTAAATAATTAGTAGGATTTTTCTCTGAAATGTTAAAATTTACAAAAAACACATTTTTTTTAAATTAGCCAAACATACCCATTATTTAAGCACTTTCAAGAATTTTAAAATTTTCATTACGGTAAAAACCGTAATTGGCTATTATTAAATGTATTAAATTTGTCCTATCAACAATCACACACTAAATTTTAGGTAGGATTTAGAATTTAGTTGGTAATAGCAAATTTACACGAACCTTGTAATTTCTCTTCTGAAATTACAAGGTTTTTTTTAAAATAGTATCTCTTTATAATCCCAAAATATTTTAATAAAGAAACCAAGGTAAACTACAGAAACTATAAATTTTATAAATGTTCCAGTAATAAAACCTATAAAAGATCCAAACGCTGCTTTTAATGCGGTTTGAGAATCTGTTTTATTACTTAATTCTCCCAAAAAAGCTCCTAAAAAAGGACCAATGATTATGCCTCCAGGAATTGGAGCAAGAATACCAACAAAAAGGCCAATAGTTGTGCCAATCATACCAGCTTTTGTGCCTCCAAATTTTTTAGCTCCCATCGCCGGAATAATATAATCTAAAGTAAAAACTAATAAGGCAATAATTAATGTAATGCTTAAAAACATCCAGTTATTTGGAACTGCATTTGTTAAATAAAGTAATAATAAGCCAATCCAACTTAATGGAGGGCCAGGTAAAATAGGTAAAAAGCTACCTATAAGTCCAAGAATTATAAATAATAATCCTACAAAAACTAAAAATATATCCATAAAGTATTTTTTTATAAGACGTTTAAAACCATTAAAAGTTACATTTGTAACTAAATAATTAGTTTTAACTAAAAAAATAGTTATATTTGAACTAATAATTTAGTTTAAAAAAACAATCTACTAAAAATAAGAGTTAAAAAATGAAACAACTTACAAAAGCAGAAGAAGATATTATGCAAGTACTTTGGCTTTTAAAAATGGCCAATGTAAAACAAATAATCGATGAGTTGCCAGAACCAAAACCAGCATATAATACAGTTTCTACAATAGTTAGAATTTTAGAAAGTAAAGGCTTTGTAGATTATAAAAAGAAAGGAAAAGGACACATTTATTTTCCGTTATTAAAAAAGCAAGACTACAGTAACCAATCAATAAATAAGCTTGTAGATAATTATTTTCAAGGTTCTTTTAAAAGTATGGTCTCTTTTTTTGTTAAAAAAAACGATGTTAATTTAAACGACCTAGAATCTGTTTTAAAAGAAATAGAAAAGGATACAAAAAAGTAAAATTATGTTACACTATATATTGCAAACTATCATTTTTCAATTACTATTTTTAATGGTTTACGATGTGTTTTTAAAAAACGAAACCTTTTTTAATTGGAATAGGTTTTACTTATTAACTTCAGCATTATTATCTGTTATATTACCATTTGTAAAAATAGAAGGTTTTAAAACCATTATACCTCAAAAGTACATTTTTAGTTTGCCAGAAGTTATTATAGGTAATAATACTAGTAATGTAATAACGTTAAATGAAGTGTTTTTAAATACCCAAAAAGCAACTTTATATTTTAGTTTTAATTGGAGTTATATTTTGTATTTAGGATCCTGTATTGCAATAATATTATTTTTAATAAAGTTATATAAAATAGCCATAATTGCTTATAAAAATCCAAAAGTAAAATTTGAAAAAGCTTTATTAATAGAATTGTCTAATAGCAAACACGCTTTTTCATTTTTCAATTACATATTTATTGGGAAAGACATAAATACAGAAGATAAACAAACCATTTTAGCACACGAATTAGAACATGTAAAAGAGAGGCACAGTATAGATTTATTGTTCTTCGAGATTTTAAAAATTGTATTCTGGTTCAATCCTTTAATTTATTTATACCAAAATAGAATTGCAGACTTACATGAATTTGTGGCAGATGCTAAAGCCGTAAAATCTAGTAGTAAAACAAACTATTATCAAAACTTGTTATCGCAAGTATTCGATACCCAAAAGGTATCATTCATCAATCCATTTTTTAAACAATCATTAATCAAAAAACGAATCATTATGTTAAGCAAATCAAAATCAAAACAAATTAATTTAGTAAAGTATTTACTTTTAATTCCAATGGTAATAGGCATGTTGTTTTACACATCCTGTTCTAATGAAAAGCAAACAGACACCCAAAATGTAGAAGAGTTAGACTTAAAAGAATATTCTTACACTCTTGGTAAAACAGAAGAAATGTCTGAAGAGAAAAAAGAGATTCATAATAAATACGTGAACTTTTTAAAAGAAAATAAAAATTTTGTTAGCTGGGAAATCTACGATGAACAAAAAGATGTTATGGTATATTCAATACATAAATTAAATGAAACACCACCAAAGAAATTTAGAGAGATAGAATTTGAGTTTAACGATGGTACATCTTATACTTCATTTATGCAATATCCTTCTTACAATTCTTCAAGAGAAAAAATGATTACGGAAAACTTAAAATCAATGAATGTTGTAAGTGCACAATATCCAAATTTTTCTGAGGATGAAGAAAATGTTCTTTTCGCTGAAATAGATCAAGTTCCTGTGTTTCCAGGATGCGACACTTCAGTTTCTAACGAGGCTCAAAAAAAATGTTTTAGCCAAAATATAAATAAATTAGTTGGCCAGAATTGGAATGTTAAGTTAGGTAAATCTCTTGGACTAGTAGGTTTACAAAAAATTTATACTCGTTTTACAATAGATAAAGAAGGTAATATTATAAATATAAAAACTAGAGCACCGCATCCAGAATTAGAAAAAGAAGCAAAAAGAGTTGTTTCTTTAATACCACAACTTGTACCAGGGAAACAAGATGGTAAAGCTGTTAAAGTTACTTTCGATTTACCTATAGCTTTTAAAATTGAAGAATAATTATACTTTTAAAAGATGTATAAGTTTTAAAACCGAAGCAAAGTCTTCGGTTTTTTTATTTTTAAGATAATATATTGTACTTTTCAGTTTCAATTTACACTATGCAAAGAGTATTTGTTTTATTGTTAATTATATGCGCATCATCTTGCGAGTATTTTAATGCAAAAAAAATAGCTTCAGAAGATATTTTTAAAGAAGAAATAAGTGCTATTAATTGGAATGATGTTGATAATTATCCAACGTTTTCTTCCTGCGATTCTTTACAAGTAAAAACAGATAGGAAAAGCTGTTTTGAAAATACATTATCGCAACATATAACTAATAGTCTTCAAAATGAAACCATAATTGTTTCTCAAGATATTGAGGATACAATTCTTTTAGAATTTCAAGTTTCTAAAACAGGTAAAATATCTATAAAACACATTAATTTAAGCGAAACTATAGAGGTAGAAATACCAGAAATTAAAAACATGATAAGTAATAGTCTAAATAGTTTGCCGCAAATTTATCCAGCACTTAAAAGAGATCAGCCTGTTAAAGCAGAGTTTAAATTACCAATTATTATTAAAGTAGATTAATTTTTTACTTAAAACTAGAATTTAATTGCTAACTTTTTCATTAGTCTTAAAACCTCTACATATAACCAGATTATTGTTACTAAAAGACCGTAACAAGCCATCCATTCTTTGTATTTAGGCGCTTTGTTTTTGTAACGTTCTATAAAATCGAAATCTAATAAAAAAGATAAGGCAGCAAACGTAGCAGCAACTATATTAAAAGATATAGCAAGCCAGCTCGTTCCCCATATAAAAGAACGAATGCCAAAAAAACTTAAAATCCAAGAAATTAAATAGACAAGAAATATTGTAGAACATACTGTAATTATTACACTTCTAAGTTTTTTAGTTACAACAATAATTCGAGTTTGATAAAGCATTAAAATAGTAAAAAAAGTAACTAATGTTACACCTACAGCTTGATAAGGCATTTCTGGATATTGAGCTTTAATATAGCTTGTAAAGCCACCAAGAAAAAAACCTTTAGCAATAGCATATAAAGGTACTAAAATGTGTGCCCAATTTTGCCTAACAGATAATACAATACTAATAACTATAGCAGCAAGTACACCACCTGTAGCAAACCATTTTATATTTACACCATTACTATATAATTTCCACACAAAAACTGTAATTCCTGTTGTAATAAATAGCATTAAAAAGGTTTTTGTTATAATGCCAGAAACTGTCATTTTTTTTTGAGAAACATTTTTTTGTTCCCAAAAATATGGCGCAAATGCAGGATTATTAGTTTTTAAAAAAGACATTATAAATTAAATTTATAACCAATAGCAAAATCTACAGGAAAATTATCTTGGTTATCTATAAAAACAGCAAAAAGCGAATCGTAAATAAGAGTTAAGTAACCATTTCCAATTCTTAAATCTGCGCCTAAACCAAAAATAAAAGGAGCATCAAAACCAGAAGAAGTATTTTCTATTGTAATTAAAGAAGCTGCATCTTCGGGATTTGTGATTGTAGTTTTTATTGTTGCACTTGTATAGGTTGCAAATTTGGTTTGAGCGTAAATATTTATATTATTCTTATTTATAAATCTAAATCTATATCCTAAAGCAATTTGTGTTGCAGAATATTGAAAGTCATCATTATCTGTAGTATGTCTCACGTTTAAAAAACCTGAATGTCTAGAATCTAAATTGTCTGAAACAGCCTCTATTTCTGTTCCAAAAAAAGCTGTTTTTTCATTATTAATATTTTGGTTAAATGGACTGTTGGTTAAACCTCCAAAAAGACCTAGTCTAAATTTTAATTTAGAACTAGAATCTGTTATAACGTAATTAGAATCTTTAGTATTATTAAACTCATCAATAAAAGATTTAAGACTATACGTAGTTAAATTTACCTTCGAGGCATCTATAGATGTTAAATCTGTTAATACCGTTTTATATTCTTCTTGATATTTATTCTCCGAGTTTTTTGTGTTTTTAAGCTCTGTAATTTTACCATCTTCTGTTCTTATAAAATAGCGATATTGCTCATTAATAACATTCCAAAGCAAATCTAAAGAACCTTCAGTTTCAGTTTTTAATTCTAAGGTTTCATTACCAATAGTGTAGGTTTGTTGTGCAAAAGTATAACTGCTATATGCTAGTAAACTGAATAATAAAATAAATTTTTTCATAATAGAAATAGATTTGGTTTTAATTGTAAAAGTAAATATTTTAAGTCAATTATGGTTTATTTACTAAAAGTTCTACCTTTCCATTTGTATTTAGTAAACATCGAAATACACGCAATATAGACGCTAAAAAAAGGATATATAAATGCCGAAAAGATAAAACTTGATAACTCGTTTTCTTGTTTAAAAAAATGAGCTGTTTTAAAAATAAGAAGAAAATCGGTAAGACTCTTTATTATAAAGACATAAAGTAATGGACTAAATTGAAGCCACCCAAATAGAAATAATAAAAAATAACAAACTAAAATAGCATTCATTAAAAAAACAATTAAACCTACTAATTTTCCAAATATAGAATTGTAACTCGAAGTCTTTGCAGCCCATCTTTTACGTTGGGATATTAAGGATTTAAGTGTTGGTTGGGCTTTAGTTTTTACAATGGCAGTTGTAGATTTTAAAAACTGAACATCGTTTTTATTATGTTTAATTGCCTTTTGAAGCAGAAAAATATCATCGCCACTAGCAATATTACTATTACCATTAAAACCATTAAGTTCTAAAAACAAATCTTTTTTATAAGCTAAGTTTGCACCATTACATAAAAACGGTTTACCAATACCAAAACCACCTATTGTAGCTCCAATTAAGCTTAAAAAATCTAATAACTGAAAACGTTTTAAAAATGAGTTTGTATAATGGTATGTAACAGGAGCAACAATCATTTTACATGGTTTTTTATTGATAAAACTATTTAAAGTGTCGAGCCAGAATTTGGGTAATACACAATCTGCATCTGTAGTAACTATCCAATTGTGTTTAGCTACTTTTATAGCAGAGACAATAGCATCTTTTTTTGGTGAATTTGAAATTCTTACGTTTTGTATAACCTTTATATTGCTTTCTTTTATTTGGGTGTCTTTTAAACTAAGCGTGTTTAAAATTATTTGGCTAGAATTATCATTAGAATCATCATCTACAAAAATAAATTCATAATGTTTTTTTGAATAATTTAAAGTTTTAATAGAAGCTAGCAATTTTGGTAAGTTTTTGGCTTCGTTTCTAAATGGAATAATTACTGAAAATTTAGTTTCAGGTTTCAGGTTTTCAGCATTAAAATGTTTTACTTTTTTAAAACCATAAACTAACCATAAAATTAATGCTAAATATAAAATGGTTATACATGTAAAAACTGTAATCATGCTGATTTGTTTTGTTTATTAAAATTAAAATTTAAAACAAAATAACTCCCAAAAATACTCGGAAACACAAAATTTAATATCCACATTAGTGTAATAGCACATAATACAGTAAATTCATCTATACCAGCAAACGAAAATAAATATACAGCAACACTACCTTTTATAACCACATCAAATATAAAAACCGATGGAATTATCGAGGACAAGAGATACATACTTGTTATAATAATCATCGCTTCAAAATAGCTTAATCCTACACCAAAGAGAGATAATAGGAAATAAAACTGATAAGAGAATACGAAATAACGAAATAGCGAAAGTAAAAAGGTGTTGACACTAATTCTAAAAGGTATTTTTCTAAAAAAATGCTTTAACTTACTTATTGAAAAAAAGTTTGATTTATATTTTTTTTGTTGTAATCCAAAAATTGATAAACTAAAAATAACTAAAAGCAATATGGCAAATCGTAGAACACGATAACTATCTATCTCTATTGGATAGCGTAGTGAAAATAAGTAGAAACCAATACCTCCAAAAATAACGGTAATAACCATTTGTATTGTATTTCCTGTTAAGTTTAAAAGTAAAATTTTTTTTCTGTATTGCTTTGCAAAATAGATAGCTTTTGCTCCATATTCTCCAATTCTATTTGGTGTAAAAAGGGAAGCAGTAAGAGCACCAAGACTTTGCTTTAAGGCTTCAAAGAAAGATATTTTTTTTATAAAGGAAACAAGTGATTGCCATTTTAAAATTTCTAAATACCAATTTAAAAAACTTAAAAACATTAATAAAATAACATTTTTAGCTGTTAAAACGTTATTACTATTTAAATATGTAGCAAATTCATAAAAATCTAATTTGTTATTATTTACTAATTTGTTGTAAATAAAATAAAAAGCACCAACTACAATGCTTAATTTAATAAGTACAAAAAAGAATTGTTTAGTTTTGTATGATAAACCGTTGTGCAAAGTTTTATAGAATAGTGCTTGCAAAATAACCAAATATTATACAATCATGTCTAAATTTAATTACTATTGTTTTTTCGTCCTTTTTTTAGTGAGTACTTTAGGATTCTCACAAAAAGAAACCGATACATGGAGAGCTTTATTTTCTGTTGGTGTAAATAGCCCTTCTCAAGATGGATTAATATCACCTTTTCAAGCAAAAAGCATTAATTTTCCAACCATAAATATAGGCCTCCAGCATATGTTTAAACCTCAATTTGGAGCACGGTTAGATTTTGGTTATAATCGTTTTTCTAATGAAGATAATACAACAGAATTTAAAACTAATTACTCTAGAATAAATGCTCAGTTTGTGTACAATGCTTCAAGACTTGTGTCTTCTTTATCGCCAGAAATGGGCATGATGTTGCACGCTGGACCTGGTTTCACCATGATAAAACCTTTAGGTATTTATAGAGAAAATGAAAATTCATATTTAAATGCAATGGCAGGAATAGAGTTTAATTATAATATTTCTAGAACAGTTTCTTTATTTATTGACGCCTCTTATATTAAAGGATTTGCAAAGAATTTTAATCCGGTTACAGATGGTTTAGGAAGTTTTAATGGCGACATGCTTACTATAACTTTTGGAGCTTCGGTTTCATTAATAAATTGTAGAACCTGTAATTAAATGGCAGAAGAAAAAATAATTTTAGGTATCGATCCTGGAACTACAATTATGGGTTTTGGACTTATAAAAGTGGTTAACAAAAAGATGCAGTTTTTACAACTTAATGAACTGGATTTAAAAAAGTACGATGATCATTACCTAAAGCTAAAACTTATTTTCGAGCGTACTATAGAGCTTATAGATACACATCATCCAGATGAAATAGCTATAGAGGCTCCTTTTTTTGGTAAAAATGTTCAGAGTATGCTTAAACTTGGGCGTGCTCAAGGTGTTGCTATGGCGGCAGGTTTATCTCGAGAAGTTCCAATTACAGAATATGCTCCAAAAAAAATTAAAATGGCTATTACTGGAAATGGAAATGCAAGTAAAGAACAAGTAGCAAAAATGTTGCAAGGTATGTTGGGTATTAAAACATTGCCTAAAAACTTAGATGCTATGGATGGTTTAGGAGCAGCAGTTTGCCATTTCTATAATCAAGGTCGAGTAGAAATAGGTAAAAGTTATTCTGGTTGGGCAAGTTTTGTGAAGCAGAATGAGAAACGGGTAAAGAAATGAGATGTCTCAGTTTGCAATTGAATAAGTTTTTATGAAAAAATGAAATCACTTACATATTTATTAATAGTACTATTCTTTTTGGGATGTAAAAAAGAAAAAGACTATCAAATTATGTCCAAAAAAATCAGGGCCTTTAAATTACAGAACAATTGATACTATGTGTTATTATACTTTCATTGAAAATGATAAAAAAGTATATGAGTATAGATCCATTGATGGAGATAGTTCTTATTTTTTTCGATTTGAACAAAAAAACAACAATGACAGAACTTTAAATTTATATGGTATTGATTTAAAATTTATTGATTTTCAAAATATTCAATTTAATAATAAACTGATTAAAGTTAATAAATATCATTATAAAATAGTTGGACAAGAAGATGAAGAATCAGATTATTATTTTACAAGTGAATATGGATTGATAATGTTAGAAAGTACTGATTGGAGCAATGTAAATGTTTTGATAAATGAAGAAGAGTTCAAACCTTTACAAGATTCTATTAGAAATAAAAAAAAATAAATTTAAGTCAAGTTTTAACTTAAAAATAGCTACTGAAAACTGAAAACTAATTTGAGCGGAATATACATTCACATACCATTTTGCAAGCAAGCTTGCCATTATTGCGATTTTCATTTTTCGACTTCATTAAAAAAGAAAGACGATTTAATTGATGCATTAATTCTTGAAATTGAACTCAGAAAAAAAGAGTTTAAAGAGATTACTGTAGAAACCATTTATTTTGGAGGCGGAACACCTTCATTATTATCTTCTTTGGAAATAAAAAGAATAATAGACTCTATTTATAAAAATTATAAAGTCTCTAATAATCCAGAAATAACCTTAGAAGCGAATCCAGATGATTTAAGTAATAATCGAATATTAGAGATTTCTAAGAGTCCAATTAATAGACTGTCTATTGGTATACAATCGTTTCATGAAAAAGATTTAAAACTCATGAATCGTGCACATAATACTCAAGAAGCAAAACAATGTTTAGAAGAAGCTACTAAACATTTTAATAATATTTCTCTCGATCTAATATATGGTATACCAAACACTACAAACCAAGAATGGGAAGAAAATATAAATATAGCTTTAAATTTTGGTGTAAAACACATTTCAAGTTATGCACTAACTGTAGAACCTAAAACAGCTTTAGCTTCATTTATAGAAAAAGGAATTATAGATAATGTAGATGATGCTTTAGCTCAAGAACAATTTAACATATTAATAGATAAATTAGAAACTAATAATTTTGTGCATTATGAGTTGTCTAATTTTGGAAAAGAAGGTTTCTTTAGCAGAAATAATTCAGCATATTGGCAAGGTAAACCTTATATTGGTATAGGTCCATCGGCACATTCTTTTAAAGGAAAGCAGCGTGGTTGGAACGTTAGAAATAATACTAAATACATTAAATCGTTACAAATAGGAGATTTGCCAATTGAAATAGAAACCTTAACCAAAACAGATCAATATAACGAATATGTTATGACTGGTTTGCGCACTGTTTGGGGAGTTTCAATAAAAAAAGTACAGCAAGATTTTGGCGTTACTTTTGAAAATTATATGTTAGAACAAGCACAAAAACACATTAAGGAACATTTATTGTATATTGATAATGGAAAACTAAAAATAACCCAAAAAGGCAAGTTTTTAAGCGATGGGATCGCTAGTGACTTGTTTATGTTAAACTAAAATATGCTTACAACAATACAAATTAAAAGTAAAAGAATAAAGATAGATTTATCTAAACCATTAGATATTTCAATGCCATTACGCGCTTTAAAAAGTAATGTAAATGCATGGTATATAGATGAGCCAAAAATAACTGCTGTAGAATTAGATGGTTGGGTAGCGAGTGTAAAACAAGGAGCAGCAATTAACTTTAATAATATACAGTTTAATCCGCATGCACATGGAACACACACAGAGTGTGTAGGCCATATTACCGAAAAAACTTATAGCATTAATAAATGTTTAAAGCGTTTTATGTTTACAGCTCAAGTAATTACTGTGGCTGCCGAAGTTGCTGGAGAAGATAAAATAATATCTAAAACACAAATACAATATTTATTAAAACGAAAAAATCCTGAAGCATTAGTTATTAGAACTATGCCAAATACAAAAGATAAAAAATCGAAACAATACTCGCATACAAATTGGCCATATTTAACAGAAGAAGCCGCAGTATTTATTCGTGAAAAAGGTATAAAACATTTATTAATAGATTTGCCAAGTGTAGATAAAGAAAAAGACGATGGTCAATTATTAGCACATAAAGCCTTTTGGAATGTTAATGGAGAAATTAGAAAAGATGCCACTATTACTGAGTTTATTTATGTACCAAATAAAGTAGAAGATGGAAGCTACATATTAAATTTACAAATTGCACCTTTCGATAATGATGCCACACCTAGTAAACCAGTTTTATACAAGATAGAATAATATGGAAATAGTATTTGCAATTATATTTGGAGTTTTATCTGCTTTAGGTGTTTCTACCTATGTTAAGCATATACAAAGCAAAAAATTAGCACAAACACAATCTGTTGTACTATTAGATAAAATTAAAAAAGTATGTAAAATTATTAGTGTAGAAGGTGACTTTGCAGAAATCTATCATTACGAAAATGTAAAAGAAAGATTTTTAAAATTGGTTTCAAGTCGAAAAAAAGCTTTGGTTATTATTGACGCTAAAGCACACGTTGGATTCGATTTATCTAAAATCCAAATTAATGCCAATGCCGAAACAAAATTGGTAACTTTAAAGCATTTTCCACAACCAGAAATATTATCTATAGAAACTAATCTTAAATACTACGATAAACGAGATGGTATGTTTAACAAATTTCAAGCAAACGATTTAACAACATTACATAACGAAGCTAAGTTGCATATAAGAGAAAAAGTACCACAAAGTGGATTGTTTCAAATAGCCCAAAAAGAAGCACTGGACTCTATATTGTTAATCGAAGGTATTGTAGAAACTATTGGCTGGAAGCTTGATTATTCTGCTTTAGAAATAGAGGAAAATTCTGTAAAAGAGCTAAAAAACGATTAAATTATATTGATAGCAAATAAGCATTTTGTCGTTATTATTTGCATTTTGTCGGTTTTTTGGAATTAGAAGTATGAAAAACTAATCTTTGATTGTTTATATTATAGATTACTTTAAAAACTAAAACTATGGGCAAATTTTTATTTTATATAAATGATGTATTAGAAAGTTTAGACATACATATTAGTAAAAAGTCAAATGTAAAGGTTGAAAATACTAAAAGACCTTTTAAAAATACTTCTAAAGAAAAATATTTAGAAAAGAAATAATCTTTATTATATTTTTTAATGAATATCGATCAAGTTAGGAACTATTGTTTAAGTAAACCACATACTACAGAGCATTTTCCTTTTGATGAAAATACATTAGTGTTTAAAGTTGCAGGAAAAATGTTTGCTTTAACACCGTTAGATAAATGGGATAAAGGTGAAGCATCTATAAATTTAAAAGCAAATCCAGAATATTCTATTAAACTAAGGGCAATTTATAAAAGTATTGAGCCTGGTTTCCATATGAATAAAAAACATTGGAATTCTATTTATTTGTATAAAGGAGAATTAGATGCTAATTTAATTATGGAGTTAATAGATCATTCTTATGCTATGGTTGTAAATGGATTATCTAAAAAAGCACGTATTAGTTTAGGGTTATAAAATTATAGTTTATTTAGCCTTAACAATAAAATCTGCTTGAATATTTTCATTTTTACCATCTTGATATTTAGTAGAGCTAAACCATTGGTGTATTGCAAAACTTCCAGTTTCTCCGGCTTTATTAACAGCTATATATCCAACTTGAAAATTTTTATAATCGCTATTAGGTTTTTTAATAATTCTTTTAATAGCTTCTTCGCAAGCCTCTTGTGGTGTTTTGCCTTGCCTCATTAGCTCGACAACTAAAAAGCTACCTACAGTTTTTACAACTTCTTCTCCTAATCCAGTTGCTACGCAACCACCAATTTCATTATCTATAAAAAGACCAGCGCCAATAATAGGAGAATCTCCAACACGACCTCCCATTTTATAAGCCAATCCACTTGTAGTACAAGCACCAGAAATATCACCATTTTTATCTATGGCAAGCATACCAATAGTATCGTGATTTTCTATATTAATTATGGGTTTGTATTTAGATTCAACTTTCCATTTTTTCCAAGCTTTTTTAGAACTTTCTGTTAATAAATTTTCCTTTTTAAGTCCAATTTTATAAGCATATTCTTCTGCACCTTTTCCAGCAAGCATGACATGTGGTGTATTTTCCATAACGTGTCTTGCAACAGAAACTGCGTGAGTTATGTTTTTTAGGTAAACAACAGCTCCACAGTTTCCATTTTTATCCATAATACAGGCATCTAAAGTTACGTTACCATCACGGTCTGGTAAACCTCCTTTTCCAACAGATTGATTTGTAATATCTGCTTCTTCAACTTTACAACCAGCTTCAACTGCATCTAATGCATTTCCATTATTTTCAAGAATTTTGTATGCTGCTTTTGTTGCATTTGGTACATTCCAGGTGGCAATAACTAATGGCAAAACAGGAATAGGTTTTTGTGTAGAAGAAATAGGTTTTGTATTTTTTGTTTCGTCATTACAACTAATTAATGTGTTTGTAACAGCAAAGCCAGCAGTAGATAATGTAGCATTCTTTAAAAACTTTCTTCGATCCAAAATAGTGTGTTTATGTTAGAATGATAATATAATTAATATTTAATAAATGTAAAACCTAAATATTTTAATGCAAATTACTTTTACTCTATTTTTTTAAATGTTAACGTTTAACAAATAACTAAGATAACTAGCATTTACAATTAATATATTTGCATTAAAAAATTGATTTTATGTTGCGTTGGATTATTCTTATTATAATTATTTTAGTAATAGATTATTATGCCTTTCAAGCCATTAGAACACTTACTAAAAATTATATAATATATGGTGTTTATTGGTTAGCAAGTGCTTTAGTTATTGGTAATTTTATTTATTACTATTCTAATTTTGTTCGTGGTGAAAGTTTTACATCGGGTCATGGATATGCTATAGCATTTTTATTTGCTCTTTTTGTTCCAAAACTAATTTTAATTCTATTTATGTTTGGAGAGGATATAGTTAGAGGTGTACTAAGCCTTATAAATAAAATGTCTAAGTCTAATCCTAATAATGTAGCTTATTCTACAAGTAGACGTGGCTTTGTTTCAAAAATAGCGTTAGGTATTGCTGCAATTCCTTTGGCATCTATTTTATATGGTATTTATCAAGGTAAATATAACTACAAAGTTATTAAGCATGTGTTACATTTTGAAGATTTACCAGAAGCTTTTAATGGCTACACAATAACACAAATTAGTGATATTCATTCGGGTAGTTTAGAAAGTAAAGAAAAAATATCTTATGGTATAGATTTAATTAATGAGCAAAACAGTGATGCAATATTATTTACAGGTGATATTGTTAATACAAAGGCCGAAGAGATGAATAAATGGATAGACGTCTTTGGGAAGCTTAAAGCTAAAGATGGTAAATATTCTGTTTTAGGTAATCATGATTATGGTTACTACGCTTATGGTGGAGATGTAGATTTAAATGCAGAAAATCAACGTCAAATTGAAGCTGTGCATAAAAGTATTGGTTTTGATTTGTTGTTGAATGATAATAGGCAAATTGAAAAAAATGGACAAAAAATTAATATTCTTGGTGTGGAAAATTGGGGAGCTTCAAGACATTTTCCAAAGCGTGGAAGTTTAAAAGAAGCATCAAAATCTATAGGTGAAAATGAATTTAATATTTTAATGTCTCACGATCCTTCTCATTTTGATTTTGAAGAAATGGAGTTAAATAAAACAGATTTAAATAACCACGATATTGTTACAGATGAAACCAATGTAGTTAATTTTAATAAACATATTCATTTAACTCTATCTGGGCACACACATGGTATGCAATTTGGTATCGAGGTTCCATCGTTAGGTATAAAATGGAGTCCAGTAAAATATAGATACCCAAAATGGGCAGGAATGTATGAAGTTGCAGGAAAATTTTTAAACGTAAATAGAGGTTTTGGATACTTAGCATTTCCTGGTAGAATTGGGATTTGGCCAGAAATAACCGTTATAGAACTTAGAAAAGGCTCTAAAACTGCCTAAATTCTATATTAGAAAAACTTTAAGTAATTAAAATATTGTAGATTTACAATAACAGATATATCAAATACATTTAAAATGTCAAAATTTGGAGAGTTAATCGATGTAAACATTCCAGTTTTACTAGATTTTTTTACAGAGTGGAATGAACAATCTACAGCTATGCATTCGGTTTTGCGTGAAGTTGCAGCTGCGCTTGGAGATAAAGTAAAAGTAATTAAGATTGATGTTGATAAAAATAAAGAGTTATCTGAGGCTTTGCGAGTTAAAAATTTACCAACTTTAATTGTTTATAAAGATGGAGAAATGAAATGGAGACAAAGCGGAAAGCAAGATGCAAATACTTTAATCACTATATTAAAAGACTTTATTTAATAAGAAGGAATTGCTTTAAAAACATAGCCTTCTTTACTAAAATGTTCTAATACTTTTGGAAGCGCATACATCATATTTCGTGAAGCTTTTACACTATCGTGAAATACAATAATATTATTTTTTTTAGAAGCTTTACTTATTACATTTTCTAAACATTGCGCTTTGCTAATTTTATGTTCCCAATCAAAAGATATAACACTCCACATTATTATTTTATATCCTAGTTGTATTATAGCCTTGCCTTGACTGTTTTTTAATTGTCCAAAAGGAGGCCTATAAAGCTTAAGTTGTTGTTTCTCTTTAAGCTCATTTTTTATTATGGTTTCGGCTTTTAAAACATTTTCTAAATAATTTTTAGTTGATGTTTTCCATCCCTTTACATGGTCTTGAGTATGATTTCCAATACTATGTCCTTCTTCTAAAATATTTTTTATAATGTCTGGATACTTTGTAACATTATTTCCTATGCAAAAAAAAGTAGCTTTCGCATTGTGTTTTTTTAATGTATTTAATGTCCATTGCGTTATCTCTGGTGTTGGACCATCATCAAAAGTAAGATAAAGAATTTTCTTATTAGAAGAAAAATCCCAAACATAGTTTGGGAAAATTCGTTTTATTAAATAAGGTATTTTAGCAGGAACAAATCTCATAATTATTCTTGAGTTTCTATATCTATAGGCTCAATATTTGGAATGCTACTATCTCTTATTATATCAGTTTCTTCTCTTGGTTCTGGTTCTGGTCTGTCATCAGGAAAAAGTCTACTAAAAAGTTTTTCGTAATTACTAAAATTCATAAATTCTTTTTTAGCAAAATCTTCGTCGTATTCTAATAGTACAATAACCAATGCTCTATAACGCTCTAAGTCTGTTATAATTTCTTGACCATTTTTTATCTGGTTTTCTAATGTAAGTTCACTATAATAAGTTAAATTTTCTTGATATTTAACAGCTACGTCTTGAAATAATTGTCTGGCTTTATCTTTTGCTCCAACTTCATAGTATGCACTAATGTAAGGTTCTAATAAGGTGTAATAACCAAATTTATCTACAGGCATATTTTGCATTGCTATATCTGCAATGTTTTCTGCTTTATCAAGTTTTTCTTCTTGTATTAGTTTTTCTATTAAACGTGCAAGATTTCCTCTATATGTAATAGAGTTTTTACGTGTTTCTGGGTCATGGTATATGTCGTCGCTACCACTATTTCCCCAATCCCAAGCTTTCACTTTATTGTACATAAACTCGCTATCTACACGTCCCATATCAAAAGGATTGGCACGATCTGTAGGTGTTTTTATAGGAACAAGCTTGTAAACCATACCATCTAGCTGCAAGTAATCTTTCATCCAAATATAATCGTCTTCTCCAAAAGCACCACCGGTAAAATAGATTGGACGCTTCCAATCGTTATTAGCAACAATGTCTAACATTAATAAACGGTTTCTATAAATGGCACCGTCTTCAATTTTAATATCTATAAAATCTACAATTTCATCTGCATCTTTTGGTTTTACAATTCCATATTTTATAGCGTTTTCTTTATTTACAGGAACTCGTACATTTTCAACAGGAAAGTAGTTTGTGCTTAATACTTGTGTTGGATATTGAGATAGATCTTCGTCTTGTAATTGTAAAATGCGTTTAAATTTTGTTTTCGGGTTGTCACTAGAGATAAACTCCATAAACTCTTTAATCATTAAAGTATCTCGACTAAAGGTTGGTTTTACTTCGTCTGTTTTAGGATCTCTATAATAAATTGCTTTTCTTATGTAATCTCTTGTACCAAATTTGTATTGGTCGTGTGTTAATTGAGATGGTATTGGATCACTTTCATAAGCTTTACGTTTCATTTGGTCTATATACCAATCGGTTTGAAATAAGCTTGTATTAACTACACGAACATCGGTTCTATAATTTTCAATTTCTTGAGCATACCATAATGCGAATGTATCATTATCTCCAATAGAAAATAAAATAGCATTTTCACCACAAGAATCTAGATATTTTTTTGCCATGGATAATGCGGTGTATTTTCCAGATCGGTCATGGTCGTCCCAATTGTTAACGGCTAATATAAGAGGCGCAATTAATAAGCAAACGCCAGTAATAGCTAATGGAAAAGCGGATGTTTTTATTTTGTTTTTAAGAAAATCAAAAATAGCATATACACTAAAGCCTATCCATATTGCAAATACGTAAAAGGATCCCACTACAGAGTAATCACGTTCACGAGGCTCAAAAGGTCTAACGTTAGTATAAACTTGTATGGCAATACCTGTAAAAAGGAAAAACACAAGCAATACCCAAAAGGTTTTCTTGTCTTTATTAAATAGGAAGAATAGACCAATAATACCTAAAATTAGTGGTAAGAAAAAGTAAGTGTTTCTTGCTTTGTTGTTTTTAACGTCACTAGGTAGGTTGTCTTGAGATTGTCCTAAATGTATTTCGTCTATAAAATCTATACCGCTAATCCAATTTCCGTGGTTGTTATATTCGCCTTGTATATCATCTTGACGTCCAGTAAAATTCCACATAAAATAACGCCAATACATATAGCCTAATTGATATTGTATTAAATAGATTGTATTATCAATAAACGAAGGTTTTTCAATATCTAAATATTCTGCACCATATTGTTTTAAAAACCTATGGTAGCCTTCGTAATCTACATTACCTTTTGCAACTTCGCTTTTAAATTGGTTAATAAAAGCAACATCTTTTTGAATTCTTGGACTCATAGCAATATTTAACTTATCACCATAGAGTTCCATAAATTCATCGTATTCTCGTTCTGTAAGTTGGTCTTGCTGATATTTTTCAATAAAAGCTGCTATTTTTTTCTGGGTAAATAAATCTATATTAAAATCATCCTTTATTCTAAAATCTAAAAAACCTGAAAAAAGCATGTAGTTTTCAGCATTTTCACCACTCCACATTCTTGGTAAAATAGCTGCATGATCATAATTGTAATTTTGCAAGGCATCTTTATAATCGTTAACAATTACATATTTTCCTTGTTCTAAATCTTTTTCATATTTAGGTTTGTCGTCTTTATAGGCATCTTCTTTATTCGCATTTAAAGGTGCGTATTGGTCTGTAAAAAGAGGTCCATAAAACAAATGTGTTTTTGGGTATTGTTCTAAGTTATAATATGCTAAAAGCTCTCTTGCACTAGAAGGATTGTTTTCATTAATTACAACATTAGCATTGGCTCTTATAGGTAACATTAGCCATGATGAAAAACCAATAACAACAAATGTAACGCATAAAATACCTGTATTAATATGTTTGTAACCTTTGTCTCTAGTGTATTTTAAACTAAAGTAAATAGCAGCTATTAATAAAATACCAGCTATTATAGATCCAGAATTAAAAGGTAAACCAACTGTGTTTACAAAGAAAATTTCTAAAACACTAAAGAATCTTAATATGTTAGGAGCTAATAATTTAAAAATGAATAATAGAATTGCAACGGCAACAATATTTGCAACTATAAAATTTTTAATAGTAACTGTTTTGTAGTTTTTAAAATAGTAAATAAGTGCAATTGCAGGAATAGTTAGTAGTCCCATAAAGTGAACTCCAAAAGATAAACCAATAATAAAAGCAATAAGAATTAACCATCGGTTTCCTCTTGGATTATGCATATCAAAATCCCAACGCAAAGCACAGTAAAATAAAATAGCCATTAATAATGTGGCCATAGCATAAACTTCGGTTTCTACAGCATTAAACCAAAAAGAATCTGTAAAGGTAAAAGTTAAACTACCTACTAATGCACTTCCTAAAATGGCATAAGCTTTAGCGTTTGTAAGCTCTTCAGACTTTGTTATTTTTTGTAGCAATAATGAAATACTCCAAAACATAAATAGAATAGTAAATGCACTAGAAACAGCGCTTAACATATTAAGCATAAGCCCAATATTTTCTGGAGACATGGCAAAGGTAGAGAAAAAGGCACCTAACATTTGAAATAATGGAGCTCCAGGTGGATGACCAACTTGAAGTTTTGCTGAGGTTAGTATATATTCACCAGCATCCCAGTAGCTTACTGTTGGTTCTACCGTTAGACTATAAGTTATTAAAGCAATTAAAAAAGCGAACCATCCTAAAATATTGTTCCATTTTTTAAAGTTTGAAGACGTCATACACGTAAATTGTTTATTTAATGGCGAATTTACTAATAATTATTAAATAGAAATGATAAAATTTTCATAACAGCCTTTAAGTTAAATAGCTCTTTTTTATAGTGATATCCTTAATTTTTATAAAAATTTAAAAAAAAATATATTTTTTATAGAAAAATGTTTGCGCAAATAAAACTTTGTTTTAAATTTGCAACCTCTTAACGAGATTGGCCCATGGTGTAACTGGCTAACACATCGGTTTTTGGTACCGAAGAGTCTAGGTTCGAAACCTAGTGGGCCAACAAAAAAAATCCTAATACGTATTGTATTAGGATTTTTTGCTTTTAATTATTTAGTGTTGAAAGCCTATTAAAAAAAAAGTTTTATTGGTTATATTTTAAAAGTGATAACTGGTCTTTTTGCATGGTTAACTAAATCTTCACTCAAACTACCGTTTAAAAAATGAGCAATACCTTGTCTTCCGTGTGTGCTTATACCTATAAGATCTGCATTTATTATGTGAGAAAAGTTTAAAATACCTTTTTCTACAGTTTCATCATTATAAATATTTGTTGTGTAATTTGTAAATGTTGTACCAGCAATAAATTCTTGAATTTTAACTTTTGCACGAGCAGTTGTTTTAAAATTTGAGGCAGTGTTAACCATCAATAAATGAATTTTAGCATCAAAAGCTTCAGCTAATTTAACAGCTTGTTTAAAAGTTTCTCTATTGTCATTTTCAAAATCAGAAGCAAAAACAAATTCTTCAATATTAAAATCTTTATGCTCATTTTTAATTACTAAAACAGGTCTTTCCGATGTGCGAACAATTTTTTCGGCATTCGATCCAATAAACATTTCTTTAAGTCCACTTGCACCATGAGAACCCATAACTATTAAGTCTATATCATGAGTTTTACATGTTTCTAAAATACCCGTAGAAATATCATGAAAATCTACCATTTCTGTAACAGCAACATCTCTTAGGTATTCTTTAGACATAACATCTTCAAATTGTTTGTGTGCTAGTTTCATAAAATAAACAGCTTCAGGTAAATCTGTTGGAACACCTTCGCCAATACTAGACAAAGGTAGGTCTAGTACATGTAATAAAATAAGCTCGCAATTATGTTTTTTCGAGAGTTGTGCAGCTACTTTTATTGCATTTTCTGCTTCTATAGAGAAATCTGTTGGTACAAGAATTTTTTTCATAATTAGTAGTGTTTATTATTTATGTGGTATTTAAATTTAATAATAAAAACGGACTTTAAAAAATCAATCGCATAATAGTTGTTTAAAATGACTAAAAAGCTAATCTTTTAGGTTGTAAGTAAATACGTTTTTTGTTTATCTAGCTTTTTTCTATGTATAAAAAAAGCATAATTTGTTGCCTTTTAATAAATAAAAGTCAAAGTCTGCTTTATATTGTTATGAAAATAAATAAAAACTATGTATATTTGCATCGTTGTAAGAAAAATGAATGTGAGCGGACGAAAAGTCCGCTCTTTTTATACTTAAAAATGTTTAACACTACAGTAAAAGATTTATTGCAAGAAGCTTTAGCAGAAAGAACCGATTTATTTTTAATCGATTTTACTATTTCTAACGATCAATCAATTAATATTATAATTGATGGAGATAACGGAGTAAGAGTAGAAGATTGTATCTTTATAAGTAGAGCCATAGAAAATAATATTGATAGAGAAGAGCATGATTTTTCTTTAGATGTTGCTTCGGCAGGAGCAGCAGCGCCTTTAACTTTACCAAGACAATTTAAAAAAAATGTAGGTAGAACACTAGAGGTTAAAACAAAAACAGAAAATATTGAAGCAGAACTAATTAGTGCTTCAGAAGATAGTATAGATTTGAAATGGAAAGCTAGAGAGCCAAAACCAGTAGGAAAAGGTAAAGTAACCGTTCAAAAAGAAAAAACAATAGCTTACAGTGATATTGTAGAGGCAAAAGTTATGATAAAATTTTAATTTAGTAGAATAATGGAAAATATAGCGTTAATTGAATCATTTTCAGAGTTTAAAGACGATAAATTAATCGATCGTGTTACGCTTATGGCGATTTTAGAAGATGTATTTAGAAATGCCTTAAAGAAGAAGTTTGGAGATGATGATAATTTTGATATTATTATAAATCCTGATAAAGGAGATTTAGAAATTTGGAGAAATAGAGTTGTAGTAGCAGATGGAGAAGTAGAAGAACCTAATCAAGAAATTTCTTTATCAGCAGCTAGAAAAATTGAACCAGATTTTGAAGTAGGTGAAGATGTATCTCAAGAAGTTAAGCTAATAGATCTTGGACGTCGTGCTATTTTAGCATTACGCCAAAATTTAATTTCTAAAATTCACGAACACGATAATACAAATATCTTTAAGCAATTTAAAGAATTAGAAGGCGATTTATATACTGCAGAAGTGCACCATATTCGTCACAGAGCTGTAATCTTGTTAGATGATGAAGGTAACGAAATTATTTTACCAAAAGACAAACAAATACCTTCAGATTTTTTCCGAAAAGGAGATAATGTAAGAGGAATTATTGATAGTGTAGAGTTAAAAGGAAATAAGCCGGCAATTATTATGTCGCGTACATCTCCTAAATTCTTAGAGAAATTATTTGAATCTGAAATACCAGAAGTATTCGATGGTTTAATTACAATTAAAAACGTTGTAAGAATACCTGGAGAAAAAGCAAAAGTAGCTGTAGATTCTTATGATGATAGAATAGATCCTGTTGGAGCTTGTGTAGGTATGAAAGGTTCTAGAATACACGGTATTGTACGTGAATTAGGAAACGAAAATATAGACGTTATAAACTATACTAATAATTTACAACTATATATAACAAGAGCATTAAGTCCAGCACGTGTTACATCAATTAAAATAGATGAAGAAAATAAACGTGCAGAAGCTATATTAAAACCAGAAGAAGTTAGTAAAGCAATTGGTCGTGGAGGACATAATATTCGCTTAGCAGGACAACTAACAGGTTATGAGATAGATGTGTTTAGAGAAGGAGCAGAAGAAGATGTGGAATTAAGAGAATTCTCTGATGAGATTGAAGCATGGGTTATAAAAGAATTTAGCAAAGCAGGTTTAGATACAGCAAAAAGTGTATTAGAGCAAGATGTTGCAGATTTAGTAAAAAGAACAGACTTAGAAGAAGAAACAATATTAGATGTTATAAGAATTCTTAAGGAAGAATTCGAAGATTAACATATATTTGAGTAAAATTAAGGTAAAGGCAATTTATGGCTGAAACGATTAGATTAAATAAAGTACTACGTGAGCTTAACATCTCTTTAGATCGTGCTGTGGAATTTTTAGATTCCAAAGGTGTCGAAGTAGAGAAGCGTCCAACCACGAAAATTTCTGAAGAAACATATAAAATTCTTTCAGACGAATTCGAGACAGACGCAAGTAAAAAGATGAAATCTCAAGCGGTTAGTGAAGCTAAGCAGAAAGAAAAGGAAGATTTACGTATTAAACGTGAAAAAGCCATAGAAGCGAAGCAAAAAGAAGAAGAAGCAAAAGCAGCTGCCAAAGCCAAAGAGGAAGAAGTTGTAAAAGCAACAAAAACGCTTTCTGGCCCTAAAAAGGTTGGTAAAATCGATTTAGATTCTAAAAAGAAGGAAATTAAAGTTGAAAAACCTGAAGTAAAAGCAGAAACTTCTAAAAAAGAAGAAAAAGCAGAAACTAAACCTTCAGCTAAAGTAGAAGCTAAAAAAGAAACAATTTCTAAGAAGGAAGAACCTAAAAAGGTTGAGCCTAAAAAATCAGAGCCAAAAGTTGTAGAGCCTAAAACAGTGGAAAAAGTCACTCCAAAAGAGACAACCTCTACAGAAACTACAACTCCAGAGCCAGAAACTGTTGAAACTCAGTATAAAAAACTTACAGGTCCTAAAATTGCAGGTAAAAAAATAGATTTATCTCAATTTAATAAACCAAAGAAAAAGAAAGAACCTGTAAAAAAATCTGACGATTCTAATAAGAAAAAACGCCGTCGTATATCAAAACCAGGAGACAATAAACCTGGATCAGGAGGAAATAATCGTGGCGGAAATGATAGATTTAAAGGTAAAAAAGGACAAGGCCGTAGAAATATTGTAAAAGCAGAGCCTAGCGAAGAAGATGTAAAAAAACAAATTAGAGAAACTCTTGAAAAACTTCAAGGAAAATCTAGTAAAGGAAAAGGCGCTAAATATAGAAGAGATAAAAGAGATCAGCATAGAGAACAGACTGAAATCGATGAGCAAATCGAAGCAGCAGAAAGCAAAATCCTTAAAGTAACAGAGTTTGTTACAGCAAGTGAGGTTGCAACTATGATGGATGTTAGTGTAACACAAATTATCTCAGCTTGTATGTCTTTAGGTATGATGGTTACAATGAATCAGCGTTTAGATGCAGAAACATTATCAATCGTAGCAGAAGAATTTGGATATAAAGTAGAATTTGTAACTGCAGACATAGAAGAATCTATTGTTGAAGTAGAAGATAAGCCAGAAGACTTAATAGAACGTGCGCCAATTGTAACTGTAATGGGTCACGTAGATCATGGTAAAACATCACTTCTAGATTATATTCGTAAAGAAAATGTAATTGCAGGAGAATCAGGTGGAATTACTCAGCACATTGGAGCTTATGGAGTACAATTAGAAAATGGTCAAAAAATAGCATTTTTAGATACACCGGGTCACGAAGCCTTTACTGCCATGCGTGCACGTGGTGCTCAAGTAACAGATATTGCTATTATTGTAGCCGCTGCAGACGATGATATCATGCCGCAAACAAAAGAAGCTATATCTCATGCACAAGCTGCGGGAGTTCCAATAGTATTTGCTATAAATAAAATAGATAAGCCAGATGCAAATCCAGAAAATATTAAAAGTGGATTAGCACAAATGAATTTATTAGTAGAAGATTGGGGAGGTAAAATTCAATCTCATGATATTTCAGCAAAAGTAGGAACGGGAGTTCAAGAATTATTAGAAAAAGTATTGCTAGAAGCAGAATTATTAGAGCTTAAAGCAAACCCAAATAAACCAGCAGTTGGTACAGTTGTAGAAGCTTTCCTTGATAAAGGTCGTGGATATGTGTCAACAATATTAGTACAAGCAGGTACCTTAAGAATAGGTGACTACGTTTTAGCTGGAAAAAATAGTGGTAAAATTAAAGCAATGCACGATGAGCGTGGAAATGATGTTGCCGAAGCCGGACCATCAACACCTGTCTCAATATTAGGATTAGATGGAGCACCTCAAGCAGGTGATAAGTTTAATGTCTTTGCAGATGAGCGTGAAGCAAAACAAATTGCAACAAAGCGTGCGCAACTGCAACGTGAGCAATCGGTTAGAACACAACGTCATATTACATTAGACGAGATTGGTCGTCGTATAGCGTTAGGAGATTTCCAAGAGCTTAATATTATACTTAAAGGTGATGTTGATGGTTCTGTAGAGGCTTTAACAGATTCTTTCCAGAAACTATCTACTGAAGAAATTCATGTAAATATCATTCATAAAGGAGTAGGAGCAATTACAGAGAGTGATGTGTTGTTAGCAACCGCATCAGATGCGATTATTATTGGATTTAATGTACGTCCAGTAGGTAATGCAAGACAAGTAGCAGATACTGAAGAAATCGATATCAGAACATATTCTATTATCTACGATGCTATTAACGATCTTAAAGATGCTATGGAAGGTATGTTATCTCCAGAAGTAAAAGAAGAAGTTACTGGTACAGCAGAGATTAGAGAAATGTTTAAAGTTTCTAAAGTTGGAACTATTGCAGGATGTATGGTGATGAATGGTAAAATATATAGAAATTCACAAATACGTTTAATACGTGATGGAGTTGTAGTTTATACAGGTGAATTAGCATCGTTAAAACGTTTTAAAGATGATGTTAAAGAAGTTGGTAAAGGTTACGACTGTGGTATGCAAATTAAAAATTACAACGATATTAAAGAAGGCGATGTAATTGAAGCATTCCACGAAGTTGAAGTTAAGAAGAAATTAAAATAATTTCTTTTAAAACCCATAAATAAGAGTGTTTAACTCTATAAATTAAAAAAGCCGTTTTCAATAATTGAAAACGGCTTTTACTTTTATCTTAATTTAATAAGTAAGATGTTTAATCTTTTTTCTTAGGTTTAAAAATAAATGCACTAGGAAACTTTTTCTTTATTTTCATTAATGCTTTATCTGCTTCCAATCGTGTTCTAAAACTACCCACCCAAATCTTATAGTTTGGTGTTTCGTAAACTAATTTTGAAGACCAAGAATTAAAAGAGCTATCAAAACTATTTTCTATGCTTTCTGCACGAGTTCTAGAACCAGAATATATCTGAATTTTGTAACGATTGCTGTCTTCATCTTCTGCATTTATTTGTTTTTTTAACTCTAATAAAGTAGAAATTTCTGGATTTTGATTTATTGTAACAGTTCCTTGTTGAGCAAAAATAATACTACTTGAAAGTGTTAATCCTAAAGATAAACATAGGATTTTTAGAGATTTAGTATTCATATTTAAAATAAATTTAATGCAAATGTAAAAGTATTAAACGAAAGAAAAGCTCTTTTTCTTATTTAGAATTTCTCTAAATTAGAAATTAAGAGTTCTTTAAGATTTCTAAAATGGACTTTATATATTACTTTTGCTAAAGTTTTTTATAACTGTATTTTTAGATATAGATGAAAAAATCATACCAAAGTTTAGAAGTAAATTCAATCAATAATATGAAACAGGTGATTCACCGCAAATTAGGTTTTAATATTCTTCATTTCTGCTTAATTTTTTTACTAGCCTTTTCTACTAGTCTTTCCGCTCAAAATGGAGATGCAGTAGCAGGTAAAGCATTGTTTAATGCTAATTGTGCTTCTTGTCATAAATTAAATAAAAAAATGACAGGTCCAGCTTTAGCAAACGTTGAAACGCGTTTAGCTGATGATGAGGGTCTTGATAGAGAATGGTTGTACTCTTGGATAAAAAATAGTGCAGGCATGGTTAAGTCTGGAGATGCTTATGCGAATAAGATATTTGAAGAGTACAATGGTACTGCGATGACGGCTTTTCCACAATTAACAAATGCTGAGATAGATAATATTTTAGCTTATACAGCTGCTGCGCCACCGGCTCCTGAAGTTCCAGTTGATGGTCAAGGAGTAAATGCTAATCCTCAAAATGATACTAACTCAAACGGATTAATTTTAGGAGCGTTAGCTTTATTGTTTGCAATATTAGCAGGAGCTTTATTTTTAGTAAACAGAACGCTGCGTAATTTTGCAGAAGCAAAAGGAATTGAGGTTTCGGCAAAAGAAAAATCTAAGCCATTATGGAAAGCGTTTGTTGATAATCAATTTTTAGTATTAGTAACGGCTATATTGTTTTTATTAGCATCAGGTTATTTTGTTTACGGTTACTTTATGCAAGTTGGCGTAAACCAAGGTTATGAGCCGGTTCAAGAAATTCACTATTCTCATAGAATTCATGCAGGAGATAATGGTATCGATTGTAAATATTGTCACTCTTCAGCAAGAGTTAGTAAAACATCTGGTATTCCTTCTTTAAATGTTTGTATGAATTGTCATAAGTCAATTTATGAAGTTGCTCCAGAAACACAATCTGAAGGAATGGCTGAATATGGTGTAGATTATAATGCTGAAATTCAAAAACTTTATAAAGCAGTTGGTTGGAGTGATGCAGAACAGAAGTATACAGGAGAAACTAGTCCAGTAAAATGGACAAGAATCCATAACCTGCCAGATTTTGCATATTTTAACCACTCTCAGCACGTTTCAGTTGCAGGAGTAGCATGTCAAACTTGTCATGGTCCAGTTGAAGAAATGGAAGTTATGTATCAATATGCTCCTTTAACTATGGGTTGGTGTATTAACTGTCATAGAGAGACAAATGTTAACGTAAAAGATAACAATTACTATACTAAAATACACGAAGAACTATCTAAGAAGTATGGTGTTGAGAAGTTGACAGCAGCTCAAATGGGAGGTTTAGAGTGTGGTAAGTGTCATTATTAAAAATAATAATTTTAATAAGATCTAAAAAAAGAATCTCTTAAAGAGGTTAATAAAAAATAAATTAAGAAGTAATTCAATTATATAATATGTCATCAAACAAGAAATACTGGAAAAGTGTTGAGGAGCTAAAAGATAGCTCTATTGTTGAGACGCTAAAACAAAACGAGTTTGTAAATGAAATTCCTACAGATGAGTTTCTTGGTAACAAGGAGACATTAGAAGGTTCTTCTACAACGCGTCGTGATTTCTTAAAATACGTCGGCTTTAGTACAGCTGCAGCTTCTCTAGCTGCTTGTGAAGGGCCAGTAATTAAATCAATTCCTTACGTAGTTCAGCCAGATTCTATTATTCCTGGTGTTGCAAATTATTATGCAACTTCAATTGCAGATGGTTTTGATTTTGCAAGTGTTTTAGTGAAAACTAGAGAAGGTCGTCCAATTAAAATTGAAAACAATAATCTTGCAGCTACCGATGGTGGTGCAAATGCAAGAGTTAATGCTTCTGTTTTAGGATTATATGATAGTTTAAGGGTGCAAAGTCCAATGAAAGGTGAAAGCGCTATTTCATGGTCAACTTTAACTTCAGAAACCACTCAAAAATTAAATGCATTAAAAGGTAGTGGAAAGCAAATTGTTTTATTAACACAAACTTTTGCAAGTCCATCTACATCTAAGCTAATTTCAGAATTTAAAGAAAAATATGGCAATGTAAACCATGTGATTTATGATGCTGTTTCAGAGTCTGCTGCATTAGATGCCTTTCAAGCAAAATACAACGAGAGAGGTTTAGCAGATTATGATTTTTCATTGGCAGCAACTATTGTTGGTTTTGGTGCAGATTTTTTAGGTGATTGGCAAGGAGGAGGTTTCGATTCTGGGTATTCTCAAGGACGTGTTCCAACAAATGGAAAAATGTCTCGTCATATTCAGTTCGAATCTAATATGTCTCTTGCTGGAGCAAATGCAGATAAGCGTGTGCCTTTAACACCAACTCAGCAAAAATTAGCTTTAGCGAAATTACACAGTTTAATAGTTGGTGGAGCTTTTTCAGGAAGCCTATCGCCAGCAATAGAAAAGGCAGTTCAAGATGCAGCTTCAGAGTTAAGAAAAGCTGGAAGTGCAGGAGTTGTAGTTACAGGTATTCAAGATGTAAATGCACAAACGGTTGTTTTAGAAATTAATGAAGCTTTAAGTAGTAAAGCATTCAATCCTAAAAAACCAATTAGAACAAGACAAGGAAATGATAAAGCAGTTACAGCTTTAGTTGCAGATATGAAAGCAGGTAGAGTTGGTGCTATTATTATGAGTGGAGTAAATCCATTATATACATTACCAAATGCTTCAGAATTTGCTGAAGGATTAAAAAACACTGATTTATCTATTACTTTTTCAATGAAGGTAGATGAAACAGCTTCTGCAACACAATACGTTGCTGCTGCTCCTCATTATTTAGAAAGTTGGGGAGATGTAGAGTTTAAAAAAGGTCATTATGGTTTAATTCAACCAACTATTCGTCCTCTATTTGATACTAAGCAGTTTCAAGAAGCTCTACTACTTTGGATAGGTAGTGATGTTAAATATAGCGATTACGTTAAAAACGTTTGGAATACTTCAATTTTAGGAGGAGCATCGTTTAATCAAGCATTGCATGATGGTTCATTTATATCTAAAAGTTCTGGAGATCTAATTGAAGATACAACAGAAGTTTCTGAAGATGAAATGGTATCACCTTCTGGAAATGCTGCTAGAGCTTTAGCCGCTAGTGCTACTTCAAAAGGAATGGAACTTACTTTATATACTAAAGTAGGAATGGGAGATGGACAGCAGGCTAACAATCCTTGGTTACAAGAATTTCCGGATCCAATTACTAGAACCTCTTGGGATAATTATTTAACAGTATCTGCAGCAGATGCAAAAGCGTTAGAATTAATAAACGAACACGAAGCTACAGGTGCATTAAATGGTAGTTATGCAGATATTACTGTAAATGGAAAGACCATTACTGTTCCTGTAATTATTCAACCAGGTCAAGCTAAAGGTTCAGTTGGTTTAGCATTAGGTTATGGTAAAAAAGCTGGTTTAAAAGAAGAAATGCAAACTGGAGTAAATGCTTATGCATTATATAACGGTTTCAATAATATACAAAATGTAACTGTAACAAAAGCAGCTGGACTACATGAGTTCGCTTGTGTTCAATTACAAAATACTTTAATGGGTCGTGGAGACATTGTTAAAGAAACTACATTAGAGATTTTTAATACTAAAGATAAATCGCATTGGAATGCAGTTCCTATGGTTTCTTTAAATCATGAAGAAACTCCAGTTACTTCTCCTGACGTAGATTTATGGGATGAATTTGATCGTTCAATAGGACATCACTTTAATTTATCTATAGATTTAAATGCCTGTACAGGTTGTGGAGCTTGTGTTATTGCTTGTCATGCAGAAAACAACGTTCCTGTTGTAGGTAAAGAAGAAATTCGCCGTAGTCGTGATATGCATTGGTTACGTATTGATAGATATTATTCTTCTGAAGAATCTTTTGAAGCAGATGATGCTAAAAAAGAAGGATTTAGTGGTTTATTTGGAGATAATGGTTCTTTAGGTGGATTTGGTGAATTAGAAGTTGCTGCAGATAATCCGCAGGTAGCCTTTCAACCAGTAATGTGTCAGCACTGTAATCATGCTCCTTGTGAGACTGTTTGTCCAGTAGCAGCAACATCACATGGCCGTCAAGGTCAAAACCATATGGCGTATAACCGTTGTGTAGGTACAAGATATTGTGCAAACAACTGTCCTTATAAGGTACGTCGTTTCAACTGGTTCTTATATGCTGGTAACGATGAGTTTGATTATCATATGAATGATGATTTAGGGCGTATGGTTCTTAATCCAGATGTAACAGTACGTTCTCGTGGTGTAATGGAAAAATGTTCTATGTGTATTCAAAAAACACAAAAAACAATTCTTGACGCAAAACGTGATGGACGTGTTATTAAGGATGGTGAATTCCAAACAGCATGTTCTGCAGCTTGTGGAAGCGGAGCAATGGTATTTGGAGATATAAACGATAAAGAAAGTAAAGTTGCAAAACTTTTAAAAGACGATCGTATGTATCACTTATTAGAAAGTGTTGGTACTAAACCTAATGTTCAGTATCATACTAAAGTGAGAAATACGAAAGGATAAAAAAAATTAATTAACGAACAATTATAAAAGGATTATGGCGTCTCATTACGAAGCACCTATTAGAAGACCTTTAGTTACAGGCAATAAATCGTATCACGATGTTACCGTAGATATTGCGGCACCTGTAGAAGGAAAAGCCAATAAACACTGGTGGATTGTATTTTCAATTGCATTAGTAGCTTTCCTTTGGGGAGTTGGCTGTATGGTTTACACAATATCTACAGGAATTGGAACTTGGGGATTAAACAAGACCGTTGGTTGGGCTTGGGATATTACTAACTTTGTTTGGTGGGTAGGTATTGGTCACGCAGGAACATTAATTTCTGCAGTACTATTACTTTTCCGTCAAAAATGGAGAATGGCAATTAACCGTTCTGCAGAAGCAATGACAATTTTCTCTGTTGTCCAAGCAGGATTATTTCCAGTTATTCACATGGGACGTCCATGGTTAGCTTACTGGGTATTACCAATACCAAACCAATTTGGTTCTCTTTGGGTAAACTTTAATTCTCCTTTACTTTGGGATGTATTTGCAATTTCAACGTACTTATCTGTATCATTAGTATTCTGGTGGACAGGTTTACTTCCAGATTTTGCAATGTTAAGAGATAGAGCAATTAAACCCTTTCAAAAGAAAATATATAGCTTATTAAGCTTTGGATGGACAGGAAGAGCTAAAGATTGGCAACGTTTTGAAGAAGTATCTTTAGTACTTGCAGGTTTAGCAACACCATTAGTACTTTCTGTACACACTATTGTATCGTTTGATTTCGCAACATCTGTAATACCAGGTTGGCATACAACTATATTCCCACCATACTTCGTTGCAGGTGCAATTTTCTCTGGATTTGCAATGGTAAATACACTTCTTATCATTATGAGAAAAGTGTGTAACCTTGAAGATTATATTACTGTTCAGCATATTGAATTAATGAATATTGTAATTATGCTTACTGGTTCTATAGTTGGTGTAGCTTATATTACAGAGTTATTTGTAGCTTGGTATTCTGGTGTAGAATACGAACAATATGCGTTTTTAAATAGAGCAACTGGACCATATGCTTGGGCATATTGGGCAATGATGTCTTGTAATGTATTTTCTCCTCAGTTTATGTGGTTTAAAAAGTTACGTACAAGTATTATGTTCTCTTTCGTAATTTCAATTGTTGTAAATATTGGAATGTGGTTTGAACGTTTTGTAATTATTGTAACATCATTACACAGAGATTATTTACCATCATCTTGGACAATGTTCTCTCCAACCTTTGTTGATATTGGGATTTTTATTGGAACAATTGGATTCTTCTTTGTATTATTCTTATTGTACTCAAGAACATTCCCAGTAATAGCTCAAGCCGAAGTAAAAACAATATTAAAATCTTCTGGAGATAAATATAAAAATCTTAGAGATTCAGGTCAAAGCTTAATGGGAACAGGAGCAGACGAAAGAACTTCTGTTTATTCTTTAAAAGAAGAAACAACGTTAACACCAACTTTTGCAAAAGATGATGTTAAAGTTAGTAACCTATTAGATGGCGTAGGAAGCTTTGATCCAGCAACACAAACTGCTGATGATTTAAAAGTAATTAATGGAATTGGTCCAAAAATGGAGCAAACATTAAATAGTATTGGAATATTTACTTTCGCACAGGTTAGTAAAATGACAAATAGAGAATATACATTGTTAGACGAAATTACAGGTTCTTTTCCAGGAAGAGCAGAACGTGATGATTGGTCTGGACAAGCTAAAAAATTAATAAACTAAAAGTAGCATATGGAAACTTCAGACAAAGTAATTCACGCTATTTATAACGACGATGATGTCTTAATGGCAGCTGTTAAAACGGTAAAAGCTAAAAGATTTCACATTGAAGAAATATATACACCATTTCCTGTTCACGGACTGGACAAGGCAATGGGATTAGCGCCAACGAGAATTGCAATCGCAGCATTTATGTATGGTTGTGTAGGATTAACAGTAGCTACTATTATGATGAATTTCATTATGATAGAAGATTGGCCACAAAATATTGGTGGAAAACCAAGTTTTAGCTATTTAGAAAACATGCCAGCATTTGTACCAATTATGTTCGAATTAACGGTATTTTTTGCAGCGCATTTAATGGTAATTACTTTTTACTTACGTAGTAGAATGTGGCCATTTAAAAAAGCTGAAAACCCAGATCCAAGAACTACAGATGACCATTTCTTAATGGAAATTCCAGTTAATCATGGAAATGAAAGAGAATTGCACGATTTATTATCTAAAACAGGTGCAGTTGAAATAAACGTAGTAAATAATACGCATTAATTTTAAACAATGAAGAGTATTTTTAACATAACATTATTAGCGCTGATATTAATATCTACTGTGGCTTGTAAAAAAGATTCGAGACCTAATTACGAATACATGCCTAACATGTACGAATCAGTTCCATACGATACATATCAAGAATCTGATGCTTTTGCTAATGGAGTAGAAGCACAGTTACCACCAGAAGGAACAATTTCTAGAGGTTATACTCCTTTTGATATTGAAAATTCAACAGAAGGATACGAAGAAGCTAAAGCAAACTTTAAAAGTATTTTAGATTCTACTCAAGTAGACCATGCTAGAGGAAAGGTTTTATACGACATATATTGTGGTATTTGTCATGGAACAAAAGGAGATGGACAAGGTAATCTTGTAAAAAGAGAAAAAATTCTTGGAATACCAAGCTACGATGATGCTGGTAGAGCCATTACCGAAGGTAGTGTTTATCATACAATATATTATGGTAAAAATGCAATGGGTTCTTACGCAAATCAATTAAATAATGAAGAGCGTTGGCAAGTAGTTTCATATGTTATGAAATTGAAATCAGATTTAGAAAAATAAGATTTAGTTAAAGATTATATAATGGAATACAAAATTTCAAATAGACTAAGATTAACTGCAATCATTTTAATGGTCGTTGGAGCATTAGGTGTTGGCTTTGGTTTTATAAATTCAAATAAATCATTTGAAGAAGTAGAAACAATGTTAGCTAATGAATCTCACCATGGAGGTGGGCATGGAGAAGCAGCAACTCAAGAACACGGTGTACATCATGTTGAAGCAACTGCGCATGGAGCAAGTAAAGCAGATCACGCTACTAAACAAGATAACTCACATGATAGTGGACATGAAGTAGTAGATGAACATACTAAACATGTAAATCATGTAATGCATGCAATGCATAATAGACCATGGTCTGCATTTTATGTAGCAGCATTCTTTTTCATGATGATTTCTTTAGGAGTATTAGCTTTTTATGCTATTCAATATGCATCTCAAGCTGGTTGGTCTCCATTATTACTTAGAGTAATGGAAGGAATAACAGCTTACTTATTACCAGGAGCTTTAATTGTATTATTAATTGCTGCATTATCTCACTTTATTGGGCATAACAGTATATTTGTTTGGATGGATCCAGATGTAGTAGCTCATGATAAGTTAATACAAGGTAAAACAGGTTGGTTAAATGTCTGGGGCTTTATTATTAGAGGTTTAGTTTTTATTGCTGGATGGGCATTATACAGACATTTTTCTAGAAAGTTCTCTATAGCACAAGATAAAGCAGATGATAATAAAAACTTTAAAAAGACATTTCGTATATCGGCAGCCTTTTTAGTATTTTTTATCTATACAGAATCTATGATGTCTTGGGACTGGATAATGAGTGTTGATCCACACTGGTTCTCAACATTATTCGGGTGGTATGTATTTGCAGGTATGATGGTTTGTGGTGTAACTGTAATTGCTTTTATTACAATGTACTTAAAAGGAAAAGGTTTACTACCACACGTAAACGACAGTCATTTGCATGATTTAGCAAAATTTATGTTTGCTTTTAGTATCTTTTGGACTTATTTATGGTTCTCTCAATTTATGTTAATTTGGTATTCAAATATCCCAGAAGAGGTAACATATTTTGTAACAAGAATCGAAGACTATAAATTACCATTCTTTGGTATGTTAGCTATGAACTTTATCTTTCCATTATTATTATTAATGAATAGCGATTACAAACGTGTTCCTTGGTTTATTGTTATGGCAGGTGTTGTAATATTAGCAGGTCACTATATTGATGTATTCAACATGATTATGCCAGCAACAGTTGGAGACCAATGGTACATAGGAGTTCCAGAAATTGCATCAATGTTATTCTTTGCAGGATTATTTATCTTTATTGTGTTTACAGCGCTTACAAAAGCACCATTAACACCATCAAGAAATCCATTTGTTAAAGAAAGTGAACATTTTCATTATTAATAAATTCAATAAAGAAGAACGACAACAATGACGGCTTTATTATCAATTTTAGTATTAGTATTTATTTTAGTTGCCATTTGGCAAATGGTTAAAATTTTCGATTTAACCCAACTTAGTTCAACAGCACCTAATGATCAGGTCGCAAACGATAAGGATAACAAGATTAATGGTTACTTAATGATAGGATTTTTAATCTTTATCTACGTAATAACTATTGTATGTTTTGTTAAATGGGGAGACTTACCATTAATGTCTAATTCTGCTTCAGAGCATGGCCCAGATATAGATAGTTTAATGATTATTTCTATGATTATTATTTTCATAGTACAAACATTAACTCAATTTTTATTACACTACTTTGCTTTTAAATATAGAGGTGAAAAAGGTAAAAAGGCATTATTTTATGCTGATAATAATAAATTAGAAGCTATTTGGACAATAATACCTGTAATAGTTTTAGCAATATTAATTATTCAAGGTTTATTTACATGGACAACAATAATGAATGTTAATGAAGAAGAAGATCCATTAATTATTGAATTATATGCACAACAGTTTAACTGGAAAGCACGTTATGGAGGTGAAGATAATACTTTAGGTAAGGCAAATGTTAGATTAATTGATATTGATCGCGCTAATATATTAGGTGTTGATGAATCAGATCCAAATGCACAAGATGATATTATTACTACAGAGTTGCACTTACCAGTTGGACGTCCAGTCTTATTTAAAATGCGTTCTCAAGATGTATTACACTCTGCTTATATGCCACATTTTAGAGCTCAAATGAACTGTGTTCCAGGTATGATTACTCAATTTGGTTTCACTCCAACTGTAACTACTGCAGAAATGCGTGATACACCAGAGATGAAAGACAAAGTAGCTAACATTAATAATATTAGAGTTGAAAAATCTAAAGAATTAGTAGCCAATGGTGAAGAAGCTTTAGAACCTTACACATTCGATTATTTATTATTATGTAATAAAATTTGTGGTACATCTCACTACAATATGCAAATGAAAATAATTGTAGAAACTCAAGAAGAATATGATGCTTGGATTAAAACACAAAAAGCATTTAAAAATTCTCTAGTAAATAATTAATTTAAAGATTATAAAGATATATAGATTATGTCAGCACACGCAGATACTCACGACGCTCACGACGATCACCATCATAAAGAAACATTTATAACTAAATATATATTTAGTCAAGATCACAAGATGATTGCCAAGCAGTACCTAATTACTGGTACTATTATGGGAGTTATAGGTGTAATAATGTCATTAATGATGCGTATGCAAATTGCATGGCCAGAAGAGCCTAATGTAATTTTTCAAACATTATTAGGAAAATGGGCACCAGAAGGTGTTATGGATGCAGATATTTACCTAGCATTGGTAACAATTCATGGTACAATAATGGTATTTTTTGTACTAACAGCAGGATTAAGTGGTACTTTTAGTAATTTATTAATCCCATTACAAATTGGAGCGCGAGATATGGCTTCTGGATTCCTTAATATGGTTTCTTATTGGTTATTCTTTATTTCTAGTGTAATCATGGTATTATCTTTCTTTGTGGAAGCCGGTCCAGCAGCAGCAGGTTGGACAATTTATCCACCGTTAAGTGCTTTACCAATGGCTCAAGGAGGTTCTGGAGCGGGTATGACGATGTGGTTAGTTGCTATGGCTATATTTATTGCATCTTCATTATTAGGATCACTAAATTATGTTGTTACAGTAATTAATTTACGTACTAAAGGTATGTCAATGACGAGGTTACCATTAACTATATGGGCATTCTTTGTTACGGCTATAATAGGTATAATATCTTTCCCTGTTTTATTATCTGCAGCTTTACTTTTAATAATGGATAGAAGTTTTGGAACTTCTTTCTTCTTATCAGATATTTTTATACAAGGTGAAGTTTTACACTATCAAGGTGGATCTCCAGTATTATTTGAACACTTATTTTGGTTCTTAGGTCACCCTGAAGTATACATTGTATTATTACCGGCATTAGGTATTACATCTGAAATTATTGCAACTAATTCTCGTAAACCTATTTTTGGTTACCGTGCTATGATTGCCTCAATTTTAGCAATTGCTTTCTTATCAACAATTGTTTGGGGTCACCATATGTTTATTTCAGGTATGAATCCATTCTTAGGTTCTGTATTTACATTTACAACTCTATTAATTGCTATTCCATCGGCTGTAAAAGCATTTAACTATATTACAACACTTTGGAAAGGTAATCTTCAAATGAATCCAGCTATGTTGTTTTCAATTGGTTTAGTTTCTACTTTCATTACAGGTGGTTTAACAGGAATAATTCTTGGAGATAGTGCTTTAGATATTAATGTTCACGATACATATTTTGTAGTAGCTCACTTCCATCTAGTAATGGGAATATCAGCTCTTTATGGAATGTTTGCAGGTATATACCACTGGTTCCCAAAAATGTATGGCCGTATGTTAAATAAAAACTTAGGATATATTCACTTTTGGGTAACAGCAATATGTGCTTACGGAGTATTTTTCCCAATGCACTTTATCGGAATGGCAGGTTTACCAAGACGTTATTATACAAACAGTAACTTCCCTTTATTTGATGATTTACAAGATGTAAACGTTGTAATTACTGTGTTTGCTTTAGTAGGAGGTGTTTTTCAATTAGTATTTTTATACAACTTATTTAGTAGTATTTTCTTTGGAAAGAAAGCAACTCAAAACCCATGGAAATCTAACACAATGGAATGGACTACACCAGTGGAACACGTTCATGGTAATTGGCCTGGAGAAATACCAAGTGTACACCGTTGGGCATACGATTATAGTAAGCCTGGTCAAGATGAAGATTGGGTATCTCAAATTGTACCACTTAAAGAAGGTGAAGAGGAATTACAACATTAAATTCCTTTAAAAATAAGAAGTCTTATAAATTTTATATAATAGCCTATCGTTAATCGATAGGCTTTTTCTTTATATTTGTTTATACAAATTACAAGCAAGTAAATTTAACAGCCTCTGTATTTCAGAATTATATTAAAAATTTTACCGCTTTTGCCGAATATAAATATGAACGAAAACTTAAATCCAACAAACGATAACTTTTCACCTGAGGAATTTGATATTGAAAAAACGTTAAGACCATTATCCTTCCAAGATTTTTCTGGTCAAGATCAAGTGTTGGAAAACTTAAAAGTTTTTGTAGAAGCAGCAAATCAAAGAAACGAAGCTTTAGATCATACTTTATTTCATGGTCCTCCAGGTTTAGGTAAAACTACGTTAGCAAATATATTAGCAAACGAACTTAATGTAGGCATTAAAGTAACATCGGGTCCTGTTTTAGATAAGCCAGGAGATTTAGCTGGATTATTAACAAACCTTGATGATAGAGATGTATTATTTATAGACGAAATTCATAGATTAAGTCCAATTGTAGAAGAATATCTTTATTCCGCTATGGAAGATTATAAGATAGATATAATGATAGAATCTGGGCCAAATGCAAGAACTGTTCAAATAAATTTAAACCCATTTACACTTGTTGGCGCGACAACTCGATCAGGATTGCTAACAGCACCTATGAGAGCGCGTTTTGGTATACAAAGTCGTTTACAATATTACTCTACCGAATTATTGAGTACTATTATACAACGAAGCGCACAAATATTAAATGTACCAATATCTATGGAAGCAGCTATAGAAATAGCAGGTAGAAGTAGAGGGACACCAAGAATAGCAAATGCATTGTTAAGACGTGTTAGAGATTTTGCGCAAATAAAAGGAAACGGAAATATAGATATTAAGATAGCAAAATTTAGTCTAGAAGCATTAAATGTAGATGCATATGGTCTAGATGAAATGGATAATAAAATTCTTTCAACTATAATAGATAAGTTTAAAGGAGGACCAGTTGGTGTTTCTACTATTGCAACAGCAGTAAGTGAAAGTTCTGAAACAATTGAAGAAGTTTACGAGCCTTTTTTAATTCAACAAGGCTTTATTATGAGGACACCACGAGGAAGAGAAGTTACAGAATTAGCTTATAAACATTTAGGAAAAATTAAAGGACCAACACAAGGAGGTTTGTTTTAATGATAAATAACAAAGCTAAATACACAAGTCTTATTAAAACCGAAGCCAAACGCCTCGGTTTTTTATCTTGTGGTATAAGCAAAGCAGAGTTTTTAGAAGATGAAGCACCACGATTAGAAAATTGGCTTAATAAAAACATGAATGGTGAAATGCGGTATATGGAAAACCATTTCGATAAGCGTTTAGACCCAACAAAACTAGTTGAAGATTCTAAAAGTGTTATTTCTCTATTGCTTAATTATTACCCAGAAGAAACTCAAAAAGATAATAAAGCACCAAAACTTTCGAAGTATGCTTATGGTAATGACTATCATCATGTAATAAAATCAAAACTAAAAACGCTTACGCACTTTATACAAGATACAATTGGAGAAGTAAGCGGAAGAGCTTTTGTTGATTCTGCACCAGTTTTAGATAAAGCTTGGGCGGCAAAATCTGGATTAGGCTGGATAGGTAAACATAGTAATTTACTAACACAGCAAGTAGGATCATTTTATTTTATTGCAGAATTAATTATCGACTTAGATTTAGAGTATGACACAATAGTTTCAGACCATTGTGGTACTTGTACAGCATGTATAGACGCTTGTCCAACCCAAGCAATTGTAGAACCTTATGTGGTAGATGGAAGCAAATGCATAAGTTATTTTACAATAGAACTCAAAAATGAATTGCCAAACGAGATGAAAGGTAAGTTTGATAATTGGATGTTTGGTTGCGATGTTTGCCAAGATGTGTGTCCATGGAATAGATTTTCAAAAGCGCATAATGAACCATTATTTAATCCGCATCCAGAACTTTTAGGTATGTCTAAAAAAGATTGGGAAGAAATTACCGAGGATGTATTTAAAAAAGTGTTTCAAAAGTCGGCAGTAAAAAGAACTAAGTATTCTGGTTTACAGCGAAATATAAATTTTTTAAAATAAATTTATATATTATTGATATGATTTACATTTTTTTTCGACTAAATAAAATTAATTAAAAAAGATAAACTTTAAATGAAAACATCAATTAAACTATTAAGCCTACTTTTTGTGTTAAACATTTCTGCTTGTAAACAAACAAGCAAAAAAGAATTAAATATTAACGAGGAAACAGAAACAGCACAAAGTGTAGAAAATGAATATAAAATACCAAAATCTTGGATTGAGACAAGAGTTGCTAATGCTAATAAAAGATTAAACGCAACAGAAGCGGGTAAAGTTTTATGGGACGCAATGGAAGCTCACGGAGGTTTAGATAAATGGTATGGAAATGGTTATTTTTCTTTACGTTTTAATTATCAACCTGTAAATGGAAAAGGTATTAGAGATTCTTATCAAACTATAGATACTTGGAGTAATAAAGCAAGGCATAATAGTATAACAGATCCTACATCTATTTTTGGTTGGGATGGAAAAGAATCGTGGATTAAAGCAAAAGACAGTACTTCTTTTGCATATGATACAGCATTTTGGGCATTAACACCATTGTATTTCTCAGGTCATCCTTTTGTTTTAGATGGAGAAGGTGTAAATCTCGAATTATTACCAGAAACAGTGTTTCAAGAAGAAAAACAAAAAGTAATAAAAGCAACATATAATGCAGGTACTGGTTCTGCACCAGACGACTATTATATTCTATTTATAAATGCGAAGACAAATCAAGTTGACGCCATAAAATATATTGTTTCCTATCCAAAATATTTTCCAGAAGGAGGTCATGCACCAGAAAAAACCACAGTTATTCAGGGAAGAACAGAGGTAGATGGAATTGTTTTTGCAACAGGCTTTAAAACATATTGGTCTACAGAAAAACAAAATGAGTTAGGAGAGTATATAACAAAAATAGATGTTAGTGATATAAGTTTTTCTCCTACTGTAGAAGAAGGGTTTTTTTCTAAACCAGACGGAGCAGTAAGTTTAGATTAAATTCATATCAAATAAATTATAATTAGAATAGGCTTAACAATAAAATTGTTAAGCCTATTTGTTTTTTAATAAGAAAAGTAATTTTTAATATAAAAAGTTTAATTGCTATAAAGATATTTTTTTTCATCATTCCTTTTCTTTCAAAAAGATTACATTTGTAAGTCAGAGTAAAAGCTAAAATATGAGCAAACAAAGCAAAAGAAGAGAAGCCTTAGTATACCATGCTAAACCAACTCCAGGAAAGATAAAAGTTGTTCCAACTAAAAAATATGCATCGCAAAGAGATTTGGCGTTAGCCTATTCTCCAGGTGTAGCAGAACCATGTTTAGAAATTGAAAAAGATGTAAACAACGCATATAAATATACAGCTAAAGGTAATTTAGTAGCTGTAATCTCAAATGGAACAGCAGTATTAGGCTTAGGAAATATTGGTCCTGAAGCCTCAAAACCAGTAATGGAAGGAAAAGGCTTGCTGTTTAAAATTTTTGCAGATATAGATGTTTTTGATATTGAAGTTGATACTGAGGATGTTGAAGCCTTTATAGCCACAGTTAAAAATATAGCACCAACTTTTGGAGGAATAAATCTTGAAGATATTAAAGCTCCAGAAGCTTTTGAAATAGAAAGACGTTTAAAGGAAGAATTAGACATTCCTGTAATGCATGACGATCAACATGGTACTGCAATAATATCTGCAGCAGCATTATTAAATGCATTAGAACTTGCAGACAAAAACATTGGAGATGTAAAAATTGTAGTTAGTGGAGCAGGAGCAGCAGCTATTTCATGTACACGTTTATATTTAGCCTTTGGTGCAAAGCGTGAAAATGTTGTAATGTTAGATAGTAAAGGAGTAATTAGAAATGATAGAGATAATTTAACAGCACAAAAAGAAGAATTTGCAACACATAGAAAAATAGACACGCTTGATGAAGCCATGAAAGATGCCGATGTGTTTATTGGTCTTTCAACTTCAGATATAGTATCTCCAGAAATGTTATTATCTATGGCTAAAAATCCTATTGTTTTTGCGATGGCTAATCCAGATCCAGAAATAAACTACCAATTAGCAATAGATACTAGAGACGATATAATTATGGCTACAGGCCGTAGCGACCATCCTAATCAAGTAAATAATGTACTTGGTTTTCCATTTATTTTTAGAGGAGCTTTAGATGTTCGTGCAACAAAAATTAACGAAGCCATGAAAATGGCAGCAGTTAAAGCATTAGCAAACTTAGCTAAAGAGCCAGTTCCAGAACAAGTTAATATTGCATATAATGAAACCAGATTAACTTTTGGAAGAGAATATATAATACCTAAGCCATTTGATCCAAGATTAATTGGAGAAGTTCCACCAGCTGTTGCCAAAGCAGCAATAGATAGTGGTGTTGCTTTAGAGCCAATTTTAGATTGGGAAAAGTATAAAGATACATTATTAGAACGTTTAGGTAACGATAACAAAATAATTAGATTACTCTTAAGTAGAGCAAAATCTCAGCCTAAACGTGTTGTATATGCAGAAGCAGATCATATAGATGTTTTAAAAGCAGCTCAAATAGTTCATGATGAAGGAATTGCAGTACCTATTTTATTAGGAAGAAAAGAAGAAATAGAAAGGCTTAAAGAAGAAATTGAATTTGATGCCGATGTTTTAATTATCGATCCAAAAACAGATGAACAAGTAGAGCAGAAAAATAAATATGCCGAAGTATACTGGAAGCAACGTAAACGTAGAGGAGTCACGTTGTTAGAAGCTCAAAAGTTAATGCGTGAACGTAATTATTATGCTGCAATGATGGTTAATGAAGGAGATGCAGATGCTTTAATTTCTGGATATTCTCGTAGTTATCCACAAGTTGTAAAACCTATGTTAGAACTTATAGGTTTAGCACCTGGTTCTACTAGAATTGCAACAACTAATGTTATGATGACAGAGCGTGGACCAATGTTTTTAAGTGATACATCTATAAACATAAATCCAACAGCTAAAGATTTAATTAAGATTGCGCAAATGACATCTGGTGTAGTAAAAATGTTTGGCTTAACGCCAGTAATGGCCATGACGAGTTTTTCAAATTTTGGATCTTCAAAAGACCAAACAGCAACAAAAGTTCGCGAAGCAGTATCTTATTTACATAGAAGACATCCAGATTTGTTAGTCGATGGTGAATTGCAAACAGATTTTGCTCTAAATAGTAAAATGCTTCAAGATATATTTCCATTTTCAAAACTATCTGGACATAAAGTAAATACACTTATTTTCCCAAATTTAGAATCTGCAAACATTACTTATAAATTATTAAAAGAATTAAATAAAGCAGAATCTATAGGACCTATTATGATGGGATTACGTAAGCCAGTACATATTCTTCAATTAGATGCTAGTGTAGATGAGATTGTGAACATGACAGCTATTGCAGTTATAGATGCGCAACAAAAAGGAAAACAAGCATTAATGAGCCAAAAAAACCAATAGTTTATAGTCGTAGAATTTTATTACATTTGAGGGCTTAACAAATAATTGTAAATGATTACACATATTAAGGGGAAATTAGTGGAAAAAAATCCAACTGATGTTGTTATAGATTGCAATGGTGTTGGTTATTTACTCAATATTTCTATGAATACATTTTCTCAAATCCCAAATCAAGAAAATGTACAATTATTTACTCATCTTCAAGTAAAAGAAGATTCTCATAGTCTTTATGGTTTTTATACAAAAGGAGAACGTGAAGTGTTTAGATTACTTATTTCGGTAAGTGGTATTGGTGCCAATACAGCAAGAACAATGTTATCTTCTTTAACACCAAAGCAAATTCGCGAAGGCATTGCAACCGAAGATGTTGCACTTATTCAATCAATTAAAGGTATAGGAGCAAAAACAGCACAACGTGTTATTATAGATTTAAAAGATAAGATTATTAAAATTTACGATATAGACGAAGTTTCTGTTAATAAAAACAATACAAGTAAAGAAGAAGCGTTATCTGCTTTAGAAGTTCTTGGTTTTGCAAAAAAACAAGCCGAACGTGTGGTAGATAAAATAGTTGCTGCCCAGCCAGACGCTACAGTAGAAGCCATAATTAAACAAGCTTTAAAAAATTTATAGTAGATTTTGAATACAACTAACCTATACTTTCATAAATCAATTAAGCACAATTTACTTTTAGTAATAACCTTATTACTATCTTTTAGTGTTTTTGCACAAATTACTCCAGACCCAACAGTAGAAAATGATAGTGTAAAAACAGGATTTAGTTTCTCAAATATAGAAATGCCTAATCCTAATAGTATAACTTCAATGTATACATACGATCCAGAAACAGATCGTTACGTGTATACAGAATCAGTTGGGAATTTTAATATAAACTATCCAATTATTCTAACGCCTAAAGAATATCAAGATTTAATATTTAAAGAGAATTTAAAAAATTACTATCAGGAAAAAATTGATGCAACAGATGGTAAAAAAGATACATCCGAAGAAGCAAAAAAGAATTTACTACCAGAATTTTATGTAAACTCAGGCTTTTTTGAAACAATTTTTGGAGGTAATACTATAGAAGTCGTACCACAAGGTTCTTTAGAAATGGATTTAGGGGTGTTGTTTACTAAGCAAGATAATCCTTCGTTTTCTCCAAGAAATAGGAGTAATTTTACTTTTGATTTCGACCAACGTATAAGCTTAAGTTTATTAGGTAAAGTGGGAGAAAGGCTTCAGGTTACGGCAAATTACGATACCGAAGCAAGTTTCGATTTCCAGCAATTAGTGAAATTAGAATATGATCCAACTTTTGGAGGTGGTGAAGATTCTATTCTTCAAAAATTAGAAATAGGAAATGTTAGTATGCCATTAAATAGTTCTCTTATCTCTGGAGCACAAAGCTTATTTGGTGTAAAAACAAAATTACAATTCGGGAAAACATCTGTTACTGCTGTTTTTTCAGAACAAAAATCAGATACAAGGTCAGTAGTTGCCCAAGGTGGAGGAACTCTAGATGAATTCGATTTTTTTATTCGCGATTACGATGAGAATAGGCACTTTTTCTTAGCTCAGTACTTTAGAAATAATTACGATAAAGCTTTAGCAAATTATCCATTTATAAATACAAATGTTCAAATTACAAGAGCAGAAGTTTGGATAACTAATAGAAGTAATCGTACAGAAAACGTAAGAAATATTGTAGCACTTCAAGATATTGGGGAGTCAGAAATAATAGGAAATGCAGGAGTTGTTGTAACAGCAGGTCCAGGAGCTTTTCCAGATAATGCAAATAACCGTTTAGATCCAACAAATATTGGTGGACCAGGTTCCCAAATAACAAATGCAATTAGAGATATTGCAACAGTACAAGCTGGTATTTTAATACCGGGTTTCAATGAAGGTTTTGATTATGCTAAATTAGAAAATACAAGAAAACTTGTAGAGGGTCAAGAATATACTATAAATACACAGTTAGGTTACATTTCTTTAAATCAGCGTTTAAATAATGACGAAGTTTTAGCTGTAGCGTTCCAATATACAGTTGGAGGTCAGGTTTACCAAGTTGGTGAATTTGCAAACGATGGAATAGGTGCAACCGATGTAGAAACTAACAGTAATGGAGACGTAACAAGTGTTACAAATAACAATTTAATACTAAAACTTCTTAAAAGTAGTATTACATCTGTATCTCAGCCTATTTGGGATTTAATGATGAAAAATATTTACGATACTGGAGCTTACCAATTAAGTCAAGAAGATTTTAAATTAAACATTTTTTATAACGAATCTGCACCATTAAACTTTATTACGGCTGCAGAAGGAAGTGGTGGATTTGGAACAGATTTTGAAGGCGAACCAATAGATCAAACAACATTATTACGCTTATTTAATTTAGACAGATTAAATTATAACAACGATCCACAAACTAATGGAGATGGTTTTTTTGACTTTGTTTCTGGAATTACGGTAATACCAGAAAACGGAAAAATTGTTTTTACTAAAGTAGAGCCTTTTGGACGCTATTTATTCGATGTTTTAGATAATGATGGTAATCCAGGCAACAATGTTACAGATTACGAAGCAGATACTTATACTAACTTAAATCAAGAAAAATACGTTTACGATTTATTATATAAAGGAACAAAAACAGCTGCTTTAGACGAAGTTGAGAAAAATAAATTTCAACTTAAAGGACGTTATAAATCCTCTGGAGGAGATGGAATAGCAATAGGAGGTTTTAATGTGCCAAGAGGATCTGTTAAAGTAACAGCTGGTGGCCGAGTGCTTGTGGAAGGTGTAGATTATACTGTAAATTATCAATTAGGGCGTGTACAAATTTTAGACGAAGCTTTAAAAGCATCAAACACACCTATACAAGTTACTACCGAAAACAATTCAATATTTGGCCAGCAAACAAAACGTTATACAGGTTTAAATGTAGAACATCAGTTTAATGAGAATTTTTTAATTGGTGCTACATATATTAATTTAAACGAAAGACCAATAACTCAAAAAGCAAACTACAATAGCGAACCAATTAATAATACAATATTAGGCTTTAATGGTAACTATTCTACAGAAGTTCCTTTTTTTACTAGATTAGTAAACAAGTTACCAAATGTCGATACAGATGCTCCATCTAATTTATCTGTTCGTGGAGAATTTGCTTATTTATTACCTGGAGCGCCAAAAGGTACAGATCTTAATGGAGAAGCAACTGCTTACATTGATGATTTTGAAGGAAGTCAAAACGGTATCGATTTAAAATCTGCTCAATCTTGGTTTTTATCAAGTCGTCCTTTAGAAATAAACGGAACAACCGCAGCCGATGCATTTAGTGGTATTAGAAATGGTTATGATAGAGCATTATTAAACTGGTACACTATCGATCCTATATTTTACAGTGGTCAAAGACCTTCAGGTATAGACGACGACGATATTTCTAATTTATATACTTCGCGTGTTTTTGTTCAAGAATTATTTCCTCAACAAGATATTGCACAAGGACAAACAACTGTTTTAAATACTTTAGATTTAACATATTATCCAACCGAAAGAGGACCATATAATTTTAGTGATACAAATATAGAACCAGATGGTAATACTATATCTACACCAACAAATGCTTGGGCTGGAATTACAAGACAATTAACTTCTACAGATTTCGAACAATCTAATGTAGAATATATTGAATTTTGGATGCAAGATCCATTTCAAGATAACCCAACAAATCCTGGAGGAAAACTATTTTTTAATTTGGGGAGTATTTCAGAAGATGTTTTAAAAGATGGTAAAAAGCAATATGAAAATGGATTACCAACAGATGGCAATGTTAGTTTACTTCAAAGTGATATAACACCATGGGCAATACCACAAAATCAAGCTTTAATATATGCATTCGATTCTACAGGAGGAGAACGTACTAATCAAGATGTTGGTTATGATGGTTATGATGATTTAGAAGAAAAAAACATTACAGACCCAACAATAAACCCTAATAACCCAACACCAATTCCATCAAATATTTCGGCGTTACCAGATCCATCTGCGGATAATTACCAATACTACTTAAGTGCAGAAGGAGATATTTTACAACGCTATAAAAAATATAATAATGTACAAGGAAACTCTCCAGATACATTTAGTGATACTAATAGAGGTTCTACAACACAACCTGATGTAGAAGATATAAATAGAGATAACACAATGAATACCATTGATAGTTATTTTGAATACGAATTAGAAATAACTCGTCAAAACTTACCTTTAAATAGCACTAACGAAATTACTGCAGCAAATCCAATAGGAGAATTTATTAAAGATGTAAAAATTAGAAATAGATCATTACCAAATGGAGAAACAGAACAGGTAAGGTGGTATCAATTTAGAGTACCAGTCGAAGGAGAGCATGTAGTAGCTAGAAATGGTATAACAGATTTACGTTCTATACGTTTTGCTCGTATATATTTAAATGGTTTTTCAGAACAAACAACATTTCGTTTTGGAACTTTAGATTTAGTTCGTAGCGATTGGAGACGCTATCAATTAGCATTAGATGGAGGAGCAACACCTTCAGATTTTGACGATACAGAATTTACAGTAGGAGTAGTAAGTACTCAAGAAAATGAAGGAAGTTATGAGTCTCCACCAGGTATTGTACCAGAACGTTTAAATAATAATAATACTATTATAGATCAAAATGAGCAATCTTTAGTTGTAAATGTTTGCGAATTAAAACCTAAAGATGCAAGAGCTGTATATAAAAATATAAGTGTAGACATGAGGCAGTATAAACGTTTAAGAATGTTTATGCATGCAGAAGAAGGTGAAATTCCAGGATTATTAGGAGATAAAGATCTTATTGGTTTTATAAGAATGGGTAATGATTTAACACAAAACTATTACCAAATAGAAGTTCCATTAAAAGTATCAACAGGAACCACTAGTGCTGCTTTATGGCCAACAGAAAACGAAATAAATCTACCATTAGAACTTTTAGAGCAAATAAAATCTTTAGGAATTGCAAATGGAACACTAGCAAACGATAATCCTACATTTTACGACGTTATTAATGGAGCGCCAGTAGAAATACCATTTTCATCACAATTCGATGGTTATGAGTTAGGTCAAACAAGATTAGCAATAAAAGGAAATCCTAATTTTGGAGATGTAAGAACTTTAATGGTTGGTGTAAAAAACGGTTCTACTATAGAGCAATGTGGAGAAGTTTGGTTTAACGAGTTACGTTTGTCTGATATGGACAACGAAGGTGGTTGGGCAGCAATAATGAGTGTAGATTCAAATTTTGCAGACTTTGCAAATGTTAGTGCAACAGGTAGGATGAGTACAGCTGGATTTGGTTCTGTAGATCAAGGTCCACAAGAAAGAAGTAGAGAAGAAGTTAAACAATATGATGTAGTTACTAATGTAAACATAGGACAGCTTCTGCCTAAAAAATGGGGAATTCAGTTGCCATTTAATTATGGGCAAGGTGTAGAATTAATTACACCAGAATACGACCAACAATACAAGGATTTAAAACTTCAAAATAGAATTGACGCTGCCGAAACTACAGAGGAAAAAGATGCAATAAGAGAACAATCAGAAGAATATACTAAAAGAAGAAGTATTAATTTTATAGGTGTTAGAAAGGTTCGAACTGGAGAGTCAAAACCTCGATTTTATGATGTAGAAAACCTAACATTTAACCATTCTTATAACAAAGTAGAACATCGTGATTTTGAAATTGAACGTTCTATAGATAAGCAAGCAAGAACAGGAGCTAGTTATGCATATAACTTTGAGCCTAAAATATTCGAGCCTTTTAAAAAGAACGACTCTATTTTTACCAATAAATACTGGAAATTGTTAAAAGACTTTAACCTTAATTTATTACCAGCAAGCTTTACTGTAAATACAGATATTAATAGGCAATTTAATAGACAACGCTTTAGAGACGTAGAATTAGGAGGCAATAATATTGGATTGGAAGAGTTGGTGAGACGTAATTATAATTTCGATTTTCAATCTACAGTTAATTGGAATTTAACTAAATCACTGTCTCTTAATTTTGCAGTAGCCAATAATAATATTGTAAGAAACTATTTTAAAGATAATATTATTAATGGAGAGCAGGATCCAAGTAGAGATGTTTGGGATGGCTATTTTGATGTTGGAGACGCCAATAGACGTTCGCAAACATTAGGAATAAATTACGAAATTCCTTTTAATAAATTTCCAGCACTAGACTTTGTTAGCGCAACCTATTCTTACCAAGGTCTTTATCAATGGCAAAAAGGATCAGATTTATTTGGAGATTTAGTAGCAGATGATGGTTTAACCTACGATTTAGGAAATTCAATATCTAATGGTAACACGCATAATATAAATTCAACATTAGATATGCGTAAATTTTATAAATATCTAGGTATTAAAAAGAAAAGAGTAGTAAAAAACAGTAACAAAGTTAGTAGAGTTTCTGGTGCTACACCTCCAGGAACAGTTAAAAAAGAAGAAGCTAAAAAACCAGAGGCTAAAAAGAGCAGTGGTGTAGGAACAGAAATAGCAAATTTTGGAATAGGTCTTTTAACATCTATAAAACGAATTCAAGCAAATTACTCTGAAAACAATGGAACCTTTTTACCAGGTTTCTTAGATACGCCAGGTTTCATAAGTACTTCTAAGCCAACATTTGGTTACACATTAGGAAGCCAAAGCGATATTAGAGATATAGCAGCAAGAAATGGTTGGTTAACAGTATTCCCAGACTTTAATCAGCAATACACAAAAAATCATACCAAGCAACTTGATTTATCAGCAAATTTAGAACCTATTAACGACTTAAAAATTGATTTAGTAGCTTCAAGAACTTATGCTGAAAATTATACCGAAAATTATAGAATAGAAGACAATCAATACATTTCTTTAACACCAAATGTATTCGGGAACTTTAATATTTCAACATTTACATTACCTACAGCTTTTGGAAAGAGCGACGATATTAGTTCGGAGGCTTTTGATGCTTTTAGAGAAAATAGATTAACAATAGCTAGAAGGTTAGCAGCGCAAAATGGAGCTAATGTTAACGATGTTGATGCAGATGGTTTTCCATTAGGTTACGGGAAAACTAGTCAAGCGGTATTGTTGCCAGCTTTTTTAAGTGCCTACACAGGACAAAATGCCGAGAAAACTAAATTAGGTGCTTTTAGAAATATTCCAATTCCAAATTGGGATATAAAATACACAGGATTAATGAAGTTTAATTGGTTTAAAAAACGATTTAAACGTTTATCATTATCTCATGGTTATCGCTCAAGTTATACAATTAATCAATTTAGAACAAACCTAGATTTTAACGGTGTAGATTATAGTTTACCTTATGCATCACAACCAGCAGATGATATTGATCAGGCAGGTAATTTTAAAAATGCAGAACTATACAGCAATATTAATTTAACAGAATTATTTAGTCCATTAATTAAAATAGACATGGAAATGAAAAACTCTGTAATTGTTGGAACAGAAATTAGAAAAGATAGACTATTATCTTTAAGTTTCGATAATAATTTAATGACAGAAATTCAAGGTAATGAATATGCTATTAAATTAGGATATAGATTTAAAGATGTAAGAATTAAAACTAAATTAGCTGGGCCTAAAAAGTCTATTGTAAGTGATCTTATAATGGAAGCAAACCTTTCAGTAAGAGATAACAAAACAATTGTAAGATATTTAGATTTAGAAAATAATCAAATAACAAACGGACAAACAATTTATGGTTTAAAGTATAATGCCAATTACTCTTTTAGTAAAAACCTAACAGGTATTTTTTACTTCGATTATACTTTTTCAGAATATGCAATATCTACTGCTTTTCCACAAACAACTATACGCTCAGGGATAACCTTAAGGTATAATTTTGGTAACTAAATAACATACCATTTTTCTGTTTGAAAAGCCAAAGCAATTAAATACATTTGTAAAAATTTTAAAAAATATATAATGAATATACCAGCAGAATTAAAATACACAAAAGACCATGAGTGGGTAAAAGTTGATGGTGATACTATTACTATAGGAATTACAGATTTCGCCCAAAGTGAATTAGGAGATATTGTTTATGTAGAAGTAGAAACTGTAGACGAAACTTTAGATGCCGAAGATGTATTTGGTACTGTTGAAGCTGTAAAAACTGTTTCAGATTTATTTTTGCCAGTATCGGGAGAGATTATAGAGTTTAATGAGTCTCTAGAAGATGAACCAGAAAAGGTAAACACAGATCCTTATGGAGAAGGTTGGATGGTTAAAGTAAAGGTTGCTAATGCATCAGAATTAGATTTACTTTTATCAGCCGAAGATTACAAAGCATTAATAAGTGCTTAAAAAAATTAGCCTTTTAGCAAGTGTTCTTTATACTATATCTTTAACAGCTTTAAGCTTAATAAACATAAATGATGTTGTAAAAAATATACCATCATTTAACGATAAAGTATTACACGCTTTAGTTCATTTTATTTTTGTAATTCTTTGGTTTATTGTATTTCGTTATACACTAAATAAACACTACAATAAAGCTATTTTATTAGCAGCATTATCTTCTGTAGTGTATGGAATATTAATAGAATGTTTTCAAAGTTGGATAACTGTAAGTAGGCAAAGTGACTATAACGATGTGTTTGCTAATGTTTTAGGTATGGTATTTGCATCTATACTTTTAATAACAATAAAGAAACACTTGTTAAAAAATAATAATAGCTTGCTTTTTTGATAAATAAATAGTTATTTTAGCAAAGCATAAATAATTTAATTAATGGAAACAAAGAAAAATCCTAAAGCAAACGTAGGCAGAAATAGCTCTCTTTACTTTGCAGTTGGTATGTTGTTAATGTTAGGTTTAACATATACAGCAATCAACTATAAAACCTACGATGATCGTGTTGTAGAAGATAGGTCTATTGATGTTGATGATGAATTGGACGAAGAAATTCCAATTACAAATCAAGCACCACCACCGCCACCACCGCCACCACCGCCACCACCACCAGCACCAGAAGTTATTGATGTTGTTGAAGATGAAGCGGAGATAGAGGAAACGGTTATCGAATCTACAGAAACTAATCAAGAAGAAGAGATTGTAGAGGTTGAAGAAATTGTTGTAGAAGAAATCGAAGAAGATGTAGAAGTATCTTTTGCAGTAATTGAAAGTGTACCGGAATATCCTGGTTGTGAGAAAGGAAATAACGATGCTAAGCGTAAATGTATGTCAGATAAAATCAACAAATTAGTTGGTAGAAAATTTGACTTAGATTTAGGACAAGAATTAGGATTAAGTGGTAAGCAACGTATCTATGCAAGATTTACAATTGACAAAACTGGAAACATTGTTAACGTTAAAACTCGTGGTCCACATCCTGGATTAGAGAAAGAAGCTAGAAGAGTTGTAGGTTTAATACCTAAAATGAAGCCTGGTAAACAAAGAGGAAAGCCTGTAAAAGTAACTTTCGATTTGCCAATAACATTTAACGTACAAGACTAATAATTTAGTTTTTACTATATAAAATTAAAAACCCGATACAAATTGTATCGGGTTTTTTGTTTTTGGTATGCTTATTGTGATTTTATCATAATATTAACATGTAAACTTTAATTATTATGAACAATTTAAACAAAAATCACGATTCCGTTCTGCAAAACGAGAAAAACGTGAAAAAATCACAAAAGCATGATGCGAATTTACAAAAAAACTCAACGCTTTACTTTCAAGTAGGATTAATTCTATGCCTCTTGGCAACTTACGCAGCTTTAGAAATGTCTTTTAAAACAAGTAAGGATTTTGCTTATGTTATTCCAGAAGAAGATAACACTATTTATGAAGTAGATCCTGAAATTTATAAAATTGTAAAAAAAGAAAATTTAGAAAAGAAAAAAGAAGTAGCAAAACCAAAAAGTAAAAATCCTGATTTTGAAATTGTAGACGATAAAAAAGAAATTGAAGAAGCAGAAGATAAAATTATTGATGTAGTTGTCCCAGATGATAAAAAAGTTATTTTAACACCAGATGACTCTAGTTTAAATATTGAGCAACCAGATGAAGAACCAGTAAATATTATGGCTGTACAAAAAGTTCCAATTTTTCCTGGTTGTGAAGGAGAAACAACTAATGATGGTAGAAGACAATGTTTATCAGAAAAATTATCAAAATTAGTGCAACGTAAGTTTGATATAGATGTTGCTTCAAATTTGGGTATAACAGGAAAGCAGAGAATTTATGTTTCATTTAAAATAAACAAATTAGGTGAAGTAGAAATTATTAAAACTAAAGCCAATCATAAAGATTTAGAAAAAGAAGCCAATAGAGTAGTTGGTAAAATACCAACTATGCAGCCAGGAAAAAATAATAATAACCCAGTAGAGGTTTCTTACATGCTGCCAATACAATTTAATATTCAATAGCATACAATCACAAATTATTATAAACCGTTATTATCTTTAGTAATAACGGTTTTTTGTTTTTAAGTAAAACTTAAAACTTCAGATTTGAAAATTTTAAAAATGTTATCTTTCGGCAAAATTAAATGCAAAATATACTATGAGGTTTTACACTTTCATTTTAATACTATGTTTTCAATCTTTTTCTTACGCTCAAGATTTTAACGAAATACCACCAGTTTTTGATTCTTGTAAAGATGAGCCTTTAACTAGTTTACAAAAATGTTTTGATAATCAAGTCTTTAATTTGTTGTTTGCAAACTTTAAAGTACCAAAAAGCATAAGTGATTCTAATTATAAAGGTGAAGTTGTTATTTTGTTTGAAGTAGATAAAGAAGGCGGTTTTAGAGTAATGTATATAGATGCTGTTTATCCAGAATTAAAAACTGAAGCTACTCGTGTAATAAGCGAATTTCCAAAAGTGGAACCAGCAAAATATAATGGTAATGCAACCTATAAGCAGTATTCAATTACTTTAAAAATACCTTTAGAAAACCAAACAGTTGTAACTGAGGATTTAGCACTTCAAAATAAAGAAACCGAAGTTTTGGAGTTAAATGCTTTAGAAATTGCTGCAAAAAATGAAATCGATAAAATAAATGCTAATTATAAAAAGTACGATTATAGTGAATATAGTAGCCAATTAAACATTCCATTTTCACATGAAAATTATGCTAAGTTCGATCGTGCTACAAATTTAATTGGTACCAATAGCCATACGGCTTCTAAACCATTTATTTACGAAGATGTAGCTACTTATCACGATTTTAAGGCAGAAAATGATGCATTATTAAAAGATAAAAAAACTTGGGCAGGTAAAAAGCTTTGGAATGAGCATTTAGTTCAATTACAAGGAAAAGATTATTGGTTTACGGTAGATCCTATTTTTGATTTGCAATTAGGAAAAGATACAGATGCCGATTTTAGTTATACTTATAATAATACAAGAGGTGTATATATACAAGGAGGATTAGGAAAGAAATTTAATTTCTCTGCTTCAGTTTACGAAAACCAAGGACGATTTGCACAATATTTTAACAACTATGCCGAAAGTATTAGACCAGAAGGTGGAGATCCAGCAATAATTCCTGGTCGTGGTATTGCAAAGCGATTTAAGGATGATGCATACGATTATCCGGTGGCCGAAGCATATCTTTCTTACACGCCTTCAAAATTTATAAATGTTCAATTTGGGCATGGTAAAAATTTTATAGGTGATGGTTACCGTTCTTTACTACAAAGCGACGTCGCAAGCCCTTATCCTTATTTAAAACTAAATACTAAGTTTTGGAAAATAAAGTATACAAATACATATACTTGGTTAAAAGATGTTAGACCAGAAGTTACAGAAGATGGAGCCTTTTTAACAAAATATATTGCCAACCATTATTTAAGTTGGAATGTAAATAAAAGACTAAATTTAGGGCTGTTTGAATCTGTAATCTGGGCAAACACCAACAATAGAGGTTTCGATATTAATTATTTAAATCCTATAATCTTCTACCGGGCAATAGAGTTTGAAACAGGACAAGATGCAGGAAATGCAATTGTTGGAGCATCAGCAAAATATAAGTTTACAGATAATTTTAATATGTATTCTCAATTTGTTTTAGATGAATTTTCTCTTGATGATGTTACAGGTGGAAATAAGAGTTGGAAAAATAAATTCGGTTTACAATTAGGTGCTAAATATTACAATGCATTTAAAATTAGAGATTTAATACTTCAAGCCGAATATAATGCGGTGAGACCTTATACTTATTCACATAATACTATAACTTTAAATTATGCACATAACAATCAACCAATGGCGCACCTTTGGGGAGCAAACTTTAGAGAGTTGGTATTAATTGGGCGTTATAGAAAAGGAAGAGTTTTTGGAGAGGCAAAATTAATTGCAGGTATTCGCGGTTTTGATGTTAATAATAGTGCCGATAATTTTAATTACGGAGGTAATATATTTGAAAGTGAAGTAAATAGACCTTTCGATTCTGGAGTAGAAATTGGGCAAGGCATTAAAACTAATACAATTAATGCTAGTATTCAAGGCGGTTACTTAATAAATCCAGCATCAAATTTAAAGGTGTTTGCAAATGTAAGTTACCGTAATTTTAATCCTGAAGCAGAAACAATGTCGGTACTAAACAATAGTACGGTTTGGTTTAATTTTGGAATTAGAACAGACTTATTTAATTGGTATTTTGATTTGTAGAATAGACTTTACAACGTATCTTTGCATCAAATTTTTAAAAGCTTATAAAAGCTTTAAATAAAGAAATACTTTGAGCACTACAGTTGTAAAACATTCCTTGATTTCAGATTTTAAAGAAATCACAAAAATGCGATTAGCATTAAGTGTGGTATTCTCATCCGTTGCAGGTTATTTATTAGGTGCAGATACTGTAGATTTTACTACACTTTTACTATTGGCTTTAGGAGGCTATTTTATGGTTGGCGCATCTAACGCGTATAATCAAATTATAGAAAAAGATTTAGATGCTTTAATGGACAGAACTAAAAATCGTCCTATTCCTTCTGGCCGTATGACTGTGCGTACTGCTTTTGTTATCGCTACTATTTTTACTATTCTTGGTATTGCTATTTTATATTATATAAATCCGCAAACAGCAATGTTTGGTGCAATTTCTATTTTTTTATACACTTGCGCATACACACCATTAAAAACAAAAACACCTTTGGCAGTGTTTGTTGGTGCTATTCCCGGAGCCATACCATTTATGTTAGGTTGGGTAGCGGCTACTAATGATTTTGGTATAGAGCCAGGAACACTATTTGCCTTACAATTTTTTTGGCAATTTCCTCACTTTTGGGCTATAGGTTGGTTTTTATATAACGACTATAAAAAGGGAGGCTTTTTTATGCTGCCAACAGGTAAACAAGATAAAGGTACAGCTGTACAAACAATTATGTATACCATATGGACTATTCTAGTTTCAATTGTACCAGTTTTTGGTGTAACAGGAAAGTTAGAGTTGTCTTATATAGCTGCAACTATTGTTTTTGGTTTAGGTTTATTTATGCTGTATTATGCATTTCAGTTATTTAAAAAAATGACAGAAAAAGCAGCTAAACAACTTATGTTAGCTAGCGTATCTTACATCACATTAATACAAATTATTTACGTAGTAGATAAATTTATTAGATAATCATGGATTTAACACAAGGTACTTTAAAAGAAAAAAATAGCAGAGCTAAAAAAATGATGCTTTGGTTTGGACTAATTGCATTATTTATGTCGTTTGCTGGTTTAACAAGTGCAGTTATTATTAGTAGAAAACGTCCAGACTGGTCTCAAGAATTAGAGTTGCCACAAGTATTTTTAATTAGTGTTTTTGTAATATTAGCAAGTAGTGTTGCGTATATTTTAGCACAACGTGCTTTAAAAAATAATAATAGAAAGTTAACAACTTCTTTTTTATTACTTAGCTTTATATTAGGTGTAATATTTATTTTCCTTCAATTTCAAGGTTTTAAAGCATTAATAGATTCTGGATACTATTTTACTGGGCAAACAAGCGATCCTAAAGCGTCTTTTATATTTTTAATTGCATTTTTTCATTTATTACACGTCGCCGTCGGATTAATTTGTTTGTTGGTTGTAATTTATAATCATTTTAAACAAAAGTACACAGCTAATAATATGCTAGGTATGGAATTAGCAGGAACATTTTGGCATTTTATTGATATACTGTGGGTATTCTTATATTTACTCATGTATTTTGTAGGCTAGATTTTTATAATAATATCAAGGAAGAAAAAGAGAATTTACTAATCAAATAAAACAAGGCTCAAAAATTACAGTTTAACATTTCTTTAGTAGAAGAAAATGATTATTTTTGTGCAATATTTAAAATTAACGAACTCAACTATATGAATACTACAGTTGCAACTACTGGAACAGAAGGTAAAACTTGGGGCGGAGGAAGCAATCCTCTAAAGGCCAGTTATGGAAAAATGATGATGTGGTTTTTTATCGTATCAGATGCCTTAACATTTTCAGGATTTTTAGCTGCTTATGGTTTTTCAAGATTCAAATTTATTGACTCTTGGCCAATAGCAGATGAAGTTTTTACTCACATACCTTTTTTTCATGGTAATTATCCAATGATTTATGTGGCGTTTATGACGTTTATATTAATCATGTCTTCAGTTACAATGGTATTAGCAGTAGATGCTGGACACCACATGAACCAGAAAAAAGTAACATGGTATATGTTCTTAACCATTATTGGTGGTATTATATTCGTAGGTTCTCAAGCATGGGAGTGGAATACTTTTATTAAAGGAGAATTTGGAGCTGTACAAACTAAAGGTGGTAATATTTTGCAATTTGGAGAATATAAAACTGTAGATGGAGAGCAAAAATTTGAACGTGTAGCTATAGCAGATTTTGCAAAAGCAACACATGGAGAAAGAACGCAACACGAAAGAAAATCTGGGTTATGGTTTGTAGATGAAGGTGCGCTTCCAGAATATACTGTAGATGAAGTATACAATGGTTTAGTTTCTAATGAGAATATTTTAATTAGAAATCAAATTATTAATGAGGAAGGACATAAAACTGTACTATCTAGAGAAGAGTCTTTAAAGCAGTTAAAAGCAAACGGAAAACTTGTAGTACATGGTGCTAATTTAAAAGTTAATGAATATGGCTCTCCGTTATTTGCAGATTTCTTTTTCTTTATTACTGGATTCCACGGTTTCCACGTATTATCAGGAGTTGTAATTAATATTATTATTTTCTTTAACGTTGTTATAGGTACTTACGAAAGACGTAAAAACTATGAAATGGTAGAGAAGGTAGGATTATACTGGCACTTTGTAGATTTAGTTTGGGTATTTGTTTTCACATTCTTCTACTTAGTTTAATAAATAAATTTATTTTTCATTTTCTAAGCTTGGTAAAAAAAAGTTAAAGGAAATCTAAAAACATATAAAATGGCACACGAACATAAATTAGAAATATTTAGAGGATTATGGAAGTTTAAGTCTAACACTCAAAAAATTTGGGGAGTACTAGCTTTCTTAACATTTGTAACAGCAATAGAAGTAGTATTGGGTATCTATAAACCTGAAGTTTTAATGGGAAATGTATTAGGAATGAAAGGTTTAAACTGGATTTTCATAATATTAACCATTGTAAAAGCATATTATATTACTTGGGACTTTATGCACATGAGAGATGAAACTAAAGGATTAAGACGTGCTGTTGTATGGACTGCAGTATTTTTAATTTGCTACTTAGTATTTATTCTATTACAAGAAGGAGGTTATGTAGAAAGTGTTTATAGAAACGGATTTATTAAACGTGATTTTTAATAAACTTATATAAGTTAAAAGATAGTAAAAGGTGGTTTTTTTAAACCACCTTTTTTATTTTTGTAAAAAAATAACAAGATCTAATTATGAGTAATAAACCAGTAGTAAAATACCTAATTTTAGGCATATTGTTTTTTCTACCTGTAGCATTTTTACTCTTGCTTTATCCATCTACAAATAATTACAATGTGCTTGATGTAGTAAAGGAAGATGTGTTAGACATATCTAATTTATCATCAGTTGCTAATTCAGATGTTGTATTAAAAGACCACATTACCGTTTTAGGTTTTTTAGGAAGCGATCCAGAATCTAAAATTATAGAAGCTTCAAACCTAAAGGAACTTATTTATAATAAATTTAAAGGGTTTAAAAATTTTCAAATTGTAATGATGGTGACATTAGATTCTCACGATCGTACTAGCAGATTAATTCAAGAACTTAATAAATATAGTGAACATAAATATTGGCACTTTGTAGCAGCAACAGATAGTGATATTAATAAGCTGTTTAATAGTTTAAGAACAAGTTTACAGTTAGATAATACTTTAGCAACAAATAGTGTTTTTGTTATAGATAAAGAATTAAACCAACGTGGTCGTTTAGACGATAGAACAAAGAAAGAGAAGGAAAAGGAAACACAAGTATATCCACTTACAGCTTACGATTGTTCTAAAGTGTCAATAATTAAAAATAAATTAGCTGCCGAAGATATGCGTGTGCTATTAGAAGAATATAGAAAATCTGGTAGAAACAAGATAGATTCATCAAACAGGAGAGCTAAAGACCTAAATCCAGATAACAAAACAGATGAAAAAGAATAACTACTCATACATAGGTATTGCTTTTATAATTTTACTATTCGGAATTATTTTTATTCCAAAAATTATAAATCGCATAAAAGATAAAGATATTACCCGAAACAACAGAATGAGTGTTGGACAGGACAATAATTTTGAAAATAAAGAAGAATTAGCTTTTATAGAAATTAACGGTAAACCAAAAAAAGTACCAAATTTTAGCTTTATAAATCAAGACGGAGAAATAATTACTCAAGATGATTATAAAGGAAAAGTATACGTAGTAGAATTCTTTTTTACAACATGTCCTACAATTTGTCCAAGAATGAATAGAAACTTGGTAGATATTCAAAATGTATTTAAAAATGAAAATAATTTTGGAGTAGCATCTTTTTCAATAACACCAGAATTAGATACACCAGAAGTTTTAAAATCTTACGCAGAAAGATATGGAATTACCAATCCTAATTGGAATTTAATGACTGGTGATGAAACAGAGATTTACAAATTAGCAAACGTTGGTTTTAATATATTTGTTGGTAAAGTTGAAGACGATGAAATTGGATTTGAGCACTCTGGAGATTTTGCATTAATAGATAAAAACGGTTTTATTCGCTCTCGATTAGATGGTTTTGGAAACCCTAAAATTTTCTATAAAGGTGTAATTAGCGAACAAGAAAAAATGGACGAAGATGGTAATGAGCAGGAAATTACTATGCTAAAAGAAGATATTAAAAAGCTTTTAAACGAATAATTTATTAATACACTATAAAATTATTTAGATCCTGTTTCAAAATCACATTACTTTAAAAATATGAATTCTCAAGAGAACCTACAAAACGAAAAAAAATATAATAAATGGATTGTAATTCTATCCATTGTAATACCGTTAGCAGTAGCAGCATTATTTGGTATTAAATTAAAAGATTTTGGTTTAAATATAGAACCATTAACTTTTTTACCTCCAATTTATGCCTTTATAAATGGTATTACAGCAATAGTTTTAATTGTTGCGGTAATACAAATTAAAAAAGGGAATAGAGCTCTGCACGAGAAATTAATGAAATTTGCAATTACATTATCAGTTTTATTCTTATTATTATATATCGCGTATCACATGACTAGCGATTCTACTAAGTTTGGTGGAGAAGGTGTAATATCTTATGTATATTATTTTATTTTAATTACACACATAATTTTGTCTATTGCAGTTATTCCTTTTGTTTTAATAACTTATGTAAGAGCAATTTCTAATAATTTTCAAAGACATAAAAAAATAGCGCGTATTACATATCCTTTATGGTTATACGTTGCAGTAACTGGTGTTATTGTGTATTTAATGATTGCACCTTATTATGTATAGTGCTATCTAACTTCAGCTAAAACAAGACTAATACTCTAATATTTATGAAAACTAAAGTCTTATTTTTTATTTTTTCTATTCTCGCATTTTTTGAGACTAATGCGCAATGCGCTATGTGTCGTGCAGTATTGGAAAATGAAGAAGGACAAGGTGCAGCAAAAGGCATTAACGATGGTATTATTTACTTAATGTCGATACCGTACATTCTTGTGTTTATGGTTGGTTTTGCTATTTATTGGAAGTATTTTAGAAAGAAGAAAAACAAAACATAGAGTTTTAAGTTTTTATAAAAAAATCGCCTTTTTATTTTATTTTTTTTACGAAATTAAGAGCATTATTAACCAATATCAATTTATAAAAATTAAAAAGTTTAGCTTTATTAGCAGTTTTTGAAGGTTCAATGTTGTATTCACCAACTGTAGATGCGCTTCCTAAAAAAAGAAAAGTAACATTTGCACATATATTTACAAATGGTTGTGTAGGTACACATACAGTAACATATTCAAGTTCGGGAGAAGTTATTGATCATGACTATGAAGTTTTCGAATGTCCTTGAAAATAATTGTCATTTTTAAGCTCCAAGTAATATTTTTGCTTGGAGTTTTTTATTACATTCAATACTATGAATTTACTTATTAAAATACTTTTATTATTAATCTTTAATTTTTCTTTTTCCCAAAACATAACAGGAAAAGTTATAGATTCACTTACTAAAAAACCTTTAGAGTATGCTAACGTTACTTTAATGACAAAAAACAAAGGTGTTTATACTGATAGTAAAGGTGTTTTTAATTTTGATATAACAAAACATCTTTATGATACTTTAAGAATTAGCTCGATTGGTTATCATTCTAAATCTATTGTACTTGATGGTTTTAGAACCAAAAAAGATGTTAAAGTAGATGTTTTATTAAAAGAAAAAATCACAGAATTAAACGAAGTTGTAATTAATTCAAAAAAGATAGAATATAAAGAAAAACACACATTAGGAGAAAAAAGAAATGGCATTACTTCGGTAAGTTCTTTAATTGGTTATGAAACAGGTGTATTGATAGAGAATCCATTTAGAAAAGAAGGTAAATTAAAAAAGGTATACATAAAACTTAAAAAAAGAAAAGACGTAAATTTTGTTGCATCATTAAATATTAAATTTTATAGTTATGATGCTGCAAATAAAAAACCGGGTTACGAATTGTACACTAAAAATATAGTTGTTAAAACAAAAAACAAAAATTACACTCTTAACATTAAAGTAGAGGACTTCGATATTTATTTACCAGAAGAAGGTATGTGTATTGGTGTTGAATTTATTGACCCTAAAAATGAATCTAAGAAGTATGATAGAATAGGTCCAGCATACGGATTTAAATTTTCTAATGAAGAAGTATTAACTTGGTCTAAATATAGAGGAAAATCTTGGAGACTAGGTTTTGTTGAATTTAAAAGAGGAAACTTTGGTGACAGAAGTAAAAAAGGTAATGTTATGATAGGAGTAGATGTTTTAATGCCAAAAGAATAAAAGGATGGCAAAGTTAATTTTTAAGGTTACATTTTTGGTAATTATTTTTAGCACTATTCATTCATGTAAAAAAGAAACAAAAGAAATTGAAGAAGAATTTAAAGAACAAATATATTCGGAACTATCTATTGAAAACCAAGATTATGATTTTGGATTAATATCTGTTAATGATACTGTCTTATATACTTATCACATTAAAAATATTTCAGAAGAACCATTAAAGATTACTAGAATTATTTCAAATTGTGATTGTATAGAAATCAACTTTGATAAACAGTCACTTCAAAAAAATCAAATTTTAGATATTTCAACAAAATTTATTGCAACTAAAGATAAAATTGGAAGTATAAATAATTTAATGTTAATTGAATGTAACATTGAGAAAGGAGTTGCTGTACTGTCTATGTCTGGATATATTTCAGAAATAAAAAAGTAAAATATATATTTAATTTCTTTAAAAATCACATAAGCATTTTTTTGCATAATAGAGTTTTAACATTTTTTTTAAATTATTCCTGTAACAAATAAAGTTCTTTGTAGTCTAATGGATATAATGTAGTAATACATCAATCAAAAAACCAACCATTATGCTCAAAATTAATAAGATACATAAATCTTATCCTATTGGAGATTCTAGTTTACATGTATTAAAAGGTATCGACCTTTCTGTGGAAGCAGGAGAAATGGTAGCAATTATGGGTTCTTCAGGATCAGGAAAATCTACTTTGCTAAATATTATAGGAATGCTAGACGAAGCAGATGAAGGCGATTACATTTTAGATAATGTTCCTATTAAAAATCTTACCGAAAAAAAAGCAGCCATTTATAGAAATAAATTTTTAGGATTTATTTTTCAGTCTTTCAATCTTATAAACTACAAAAATGCATTAGATAATGTTGCATTGCCACTATACTACCAAGGTTTAAAACGTAAAGAACGTATAGAAAAAGGATTGTATCATTTAGAAAAAGTAGGTTTAAAAAATTGGGCGCACCATTTACCTAATGAGTTATCTGGAGGCCAAAAACAACGTGTAGCCATTGCAAGGGCACTAGCTGCAAATCCAAAATTATTATTGGCAGATGAGCCAACAGGAGCTTTAGATACTAAAACATCTCATGAGATTATGGATTTTATTCAATCTCTTAACGATGAAGGAAAAACCATTTTAATGGTAACTCACGAAGAAGACATTGCACAAATGTGTAAACGTATTGTACGTTTAAAAGATGGTGTAATTATAGAAGACGTATTTGTAGAACAAGTAAGAGCGTCGCAATATGTTTGATAGAGATCTCTGGAGAGAAATCTTCCAAAGTATAAATATGAATAAAACCAGAAGTCTACTTTCTGGCTTTACTGTAGCTTTTGCTATTCTTTTATTTACTATTCTTTTTGGCTTAGGAAATGGTTTGTTAAATACTTTCGACACTGCATTTGTAGATGACGCAGCAAATTCTATTTTTATAAACTCTGGTCAAACTTCTAAAGCTAGTAACGGTTTACAAGCAGGAAGACAAATACAATTCGAAAACAAGGACCAAGAATGGATTGAAGAGGAATTTGGAGATAAAGTACAGTATATAACCTCTAGAATATATTTAAATGTAACAGCTACCTTTAGAAACGAAAAAAGTAGTTATAGCGTTAGAGCTGTTAACCCAGATCATCAATACCTTGAAAATACAAAAGTTAATTATGGGCGTTATATTAATGAATCTGATATAAAAAATAAAACTAAAGTTGTTGTTATAGGTCGCTTAGTAGAAGAGGATTTGTTTCTAAAAACTACAGCTATTGGCAAATACATAAATTTAAATGGCATTCAATATAAAGTAGTTGGTGTTTTTAGTGACGATGGTGGAGATAGAGAAGAAAGACTAATTTATATGCCAGTAACTACAGCACAACAAATTTATGGTAACAATCAACATATAGACCAAATAAATTTAACCTACAATCCAGACTTAAACTTCGATGCGGCAATAAGTTTTAGCAATATGCTTACAAGAAAACTTAAAGATCGTTTTTTAGTTTCGCAAAACGACCAACGCGCTATTAGGGTAAGAAACTTAGCAAACGATTCTAAAGCAATTGGACAAATGACGCTTGGTATTAATATAATGATTTTAGTTATTGGTTTTGGAACACTTATAGCCGGAGTTGTAGGTATTAGTAACATGATGATATTTATAGTAAAAGAACGCACAAAAGAAATAGGTATACGTAAAGCCTTAGGTGCATCTCCAAAATCTATAGTATCTATTATTTTATTAGAATCTGTTTTAATAACTGTAATAGCAGGTTTTGTAGGTTTGGTAATTGGAATGGGAGTAGTTGAATTAGCAGCTCCTTCTTTAGAAACCTATTTTATAAAAGAAGCAGGTGTTGAAACATCTATAATTATTGGAGCAACTATTGTTTTAATAATAGCAGGAGCAATTGCAGGCTATTTACCTGCAAAAAAAGCCTCAAGAATTAAACCTATTGTAGCACTAAGAGACGATTAATTATGCGATTTTTATTTGAAAGAGATACATGGCAAGAAGTCTACGATAGTTTAACCAAAAACAAACTACGTTCGGCATTAACAATGGTTGGTGTTTGGTGGGGAATTTTATTACTTATAGGATTGTTAGGTTCTGCTCGTGGTTTAGAAAACTCATTTAATAGATTATTTGGAAGTTTTGCAACAAACAGTGTATTTGTTTGGGCGCAAAGTACAAGTAAACCATTTAAAGGTTTTCAAGAAGGAAGACTTGTACAACTTAAAATTAGCGACGCTAAAAAAATTGAAGAAAATGTTGATGGAATAGAATTTGTTGTGCCAAGAAATCAAAGTCAAGCTTTGGTTGTACACAAGTTTTTGTCAGGAACTTTTGGTGTTAATGGAGACTATCCGTTATTAGATAAAGTTCAGAAAAAGAAGATGATTCAAGGTCGATTTATTAATCAAACCGATATTGATGAAAAACGAAAAGTTGTAGTTATATCCGAAGAAATATATAAACAACTATTCGATAAAGATGCAGAAATGATTGGAGAATACATTCAGTTAAACGGAATGAATTTTAAAGTCGTTGGTATGTTTGAAAATGGAAACCAGAATATGGGACCAACAAGCGATATGCACATTCCATTTACTACCTTTCAGCAAATCTATAATATGGGAGAAAATATTGGTTGGATGATGATTACAGGAAAACCAGAATACGATATCTCTCAAATTGAAGCCGATGCTAAACTAATATTAAGAAACTTAAATAAAGTACATCCTGAAGATAATCGTGCCTTTGGTAGCTTTAACCTAGGAAAAGAATTTGCTAAAGTAACTGGATTTTTAACAGGTATGCAGTTTTTAACTTGGTTTGTGGGTATTGCAACATTAATAGCCGGAGTATTTGCAATTGGAAATATTTTATTAATTACAGTAAAAGAAAGAACAAAAGAAATAGGAGTGCGCCGTGCACTTGGTGCAACACCTTTCGAGATAAAAAGACAAATAGTTGTTGAAGCAGTATTTATAACAATTTTAGCAGGCTTATTTGGAATAATAAGTGGAGGCTGGATTTTAATTGCTTTAGATGCTGCATTTGGTCATGGTGATGAAGCTGTTATTGTAAACGCATCTGTATCCATATCTGTAGTTTTTGTAGCATTAATAATACTAATAATATTAGGTACTTTAATAGGATTAATACCAGCATTTAAAGCCACAAGTATAAAGCCAATTGAAGCGTTAAGAGAAGAATAATCAATCAAAATAAATAATAAAAGCGTAGCTTAAAACCAATGTACACTGAATTTTTTTTCAGTACAAAAATTAAATTAAAAATGAAAAAAGCATTAAAAGTCATCGTAATTTTTGCACTAGTTGTAGCGTTACTATGGGTACTTAAGTACTTTAAGGATTCTAACTCAAAATCTGTAGAAGATTTTAAAACAGCACAACCATTTTATACCTCAATTAATACAAAAACGGTAGCAACAGGTAAATTAAATCCTGAAGAAGAAATTGAACTTAAACCACAAATCACTGGGATTATAGATAAAATAATGGTGGAAGAAGGAGATATAGTTGAAAAAGGAGATGTAATTGCAAAAATTAGAGTAGTGCCAAACGAGCAAAGTTTAGTTGGAGCAAATGGACAAATAGCATCTGCAAAATTAGCATACAATAACTCTAAAACTGTTTACGATAGAAATAAAGCTCTATTCGATAAAGGCGTTATTTCAAGACAAGATTTTGAAAATAGTGAGTTAGCATTAAATCAAGCAAGCGAAACCTTACGTCAAGCTCAAAACAATTATCAAATTATAAAAAGAGGTTCTATATCTGGAGGAGGATCTGCAAACACAAACATTACAGCGCTTATTGCCGGAACAATATTAGAAATTCCTGTTCGAGAAGGAGATCAAGTTATTGAAAGTAATAACTTTAATGCAGGAACAACAATTGCTTTTATTGCAGATATGAGCAAAATGATTTTTGAAGGAAAAGTTGATGAAGCCGAAGTTGGAAAACTAGAAGAAGGAAAAGATATTAAAGTTATTTTAGGCGCCATTGGTGAAAAAGAATTTCCAGCAAAACTAACTTTTGTAGCACCAAAAGGAAGTGAAGAAAATGGAGCAGTACAGTTTACAATTAAAGCAGATGTAGAAGTAGAACGTTCTACTAAAATTAGAGCAGGTTACAGTGCTAATGCAGAAATTGAAATGGAAAGTAAAGACAGTGTAATGGTTATTAAAGAATCTTTACTTCAATTTAATAGAATTACCGAAAAACCTTTTGTAGAAATAGAAGTAGGTGAAGGAAAATTTGAGAAAAAGAATGTAGAGTTAGGACTTTCTGATGGAATAAATGTAGAAATAACAGAAGGAGTTAAAGAAGGAGATAAAATTAAAGTTTGGAACAAAGCCTCTAAAGAAGATAATGATGAAGATTAATTATAAAGGAATAGTTTTTTTAATTACACTATTATTTAGTGTATCGATTAATGCTCAAGAAAAAATATGGTCGTTACAAGAATGTGTAAATCATGCATTAGAAAATAATATTTCTATACTACAAATTAAAAACACATTACTTACAAACGAGCAAGATATTATAGCAGCCAAAGGCCAGTTTTTACCATCAGCAAATGCAGGAATAGGAACAGGAGTAAGTATTGGTTCTGGTTTCGATCCAGTATCAAACCAGCGTATTAATAATGAAGTAACTTATTCTGCAAATTATAGTATTGGTGCTAGTTATACTGTTTTTAATGGATTTAGAAGAACAAATTTATACAAACAGTCTCAACTTAACCTAGAAACTAATGAGCTGGAATTAGCAAGAATTCAAGATGACATTTCTTTAAATGTTGTAAACTCTTATTTAAATATTTTGTTTAATAAGGAAAACTTAGAAACAGCTAAAGCGCAATACGAATTTTCTAAAAAACAATTAAACCAAGTAAAAGAATTGGTTAATGCTGGAGTACAACCTAAAGCTAATATTTACGATGCAGAAGCAACATTAAGTAGAGACTTACAGAGTGTTACCGTTGCCGAAAATAACTACGAACTTTCAATATTAACATTATCTCAAATTTTACAAGTCCCATTCAAAGGATTTCAAGTAGAGGTTATAGATGTAGAAAATCCTTCTGCCGAATTATTGTATGCAGATGTAGAACCAATTTTAGATTATGCATTAGCAAATAGAAATGAAATTAAAGTAGCAGAAAAAAACATAGAAAATTCTAAATTAGGTACAGAAATTTCTAAAAGTGGTTACTATCCAAGTGTTACTGCTAGTTATGGTTTAAGTTCTGTTTGGAGTGAGCGTGATAGCGAGTTTTTTAAGCAATCGTTTTTTAGCGAATTAGATATAAACAAAGGACACAGTTTTAGGTTAAATGTTAATGTACCAATTTTTTCTCAATACCAAAATAAAACTGCAGTTGCAAAGTCACAAATACAAGAAGAAAACGCACTGTTAAATTTAGAACAAGCAAAACTAAATTTAGAAGCTAATATACAGCGTGCCTTTACAGATGCTAAATCAGCATTAAGAGCATACGAAGCAGCAAAAGTTTCTTTAGAGTCTCAACAATTAGCTTTTGGTAATGCAGAAGAGAGATATAACATTGGAGTAATGAATGCTTTCGATTTAGAACAGTCTAGATTAAGATTGGTAAATGCAGAATCTTCATTAATTAATGCTAAATACGATTTTGTATTTAAAACAAAAGTGTTAGATTTCTACCTTGGAAAACCAATAACACAATAAATAAATTTTGGCAATAATATTAAGCATAGAAACAGCAACAACTAATTGCTCTGTCTCACTATCTAAAAATGGTGAGACTTTGCTTTTAAAAGAAGATTATAGTAGTAATTATTCTCATGCAGAGCGTTTGCATGTTTTTATAGATGAAACGCTTCGCGAAGCTAATATAGAGCGTCATCAATTAGATGCAATTGCAGTTAGCAAAGGTCCAGGCTCATACACTGGATTACGTATTGGAGTATCGGCAGCAAAAGGATTATGTTATGCCTTAGATATTCCATTAATTTCAGTTTCTACCTTAGAGGCTTTAGCACATCAGGTAAAAGCAGAAAGTGGTTTAATTATACCTATGCTTGATGCAAGACGTATGGAAGTATATTCTGCTATTTTTTCTTCAGAATTAAAAGAAATAAGAAAGATTGAAGCGCAAATTTTAGATGAAACATCTTTTAAAGCTGAATTGTTAAAAGGTAAAGTTTCTTTTATTGGTAACGGTGTAGAGAAAACAAAAGAAATAATTAATAATGAAAATGCTATTTTTGTTGAAGGTAAGTTACCATCTGCAAAAGAAATGAGTGCTTTAGCTTTTTCAAAATACAAAAAAAGCGACACCGAAGATGTCGCTTATTTTGAACCTTATTACTTAAAAGATTTTATAGCATTAAAGCCAAAACCTAAAAAGTAATTACTCGTTTTTCTGTATTTCTACACTATGTGGGTAAGGAATATCAATTCCGGCAGCGTCTAAGGCTTCTTTTGTTTGTTCAATTAGGTAAAAATTAATTGTCCAGTAATCTTCTTTTTTAACCCAAACTCTAGTAAAAAAGTTAATAGAACTATCTGCTAGTTCGTTAACATTAATTGCTGGAGCCGGATCTTTTAAAATAAGTTCATTAGCGTTAATTACACTCATGATAACTTCTTTTGTAGTTTTTATATCAGAATCGTAACCTACACCAAATGTTACATCTACACGACGAGTATCTTCAGTAGAATAATTGGTTATATTGCCATTACTTAAACTTCCATTTGGTAAAATAATTTCTTTATTATCTGGAGTTGTAAGTTTAGTAGTAAAAATTTCAATTTCTTTTACAGTTCCACTTTCACCTTGGGCTTCTATAAAGTCGCCAATTTTAAAAGGTTTAAAAATCATTATTAAAACACCACCGGCAAAATTACCTAAAGACCCTTGTAGAGCTAAACCTACAGCTAAACCAGCAGCAGCAATTATGGCAGCAAAAGAAGCTGTTTCAATACCTAATGTGCCTAAAATAATTACTATTAAAATAATTTTTAATACCCAACTAATTAAATCTGATAAGAATTTTTTAAGACTAATATCATAATTAGCTTTATCCATTGTTTTAGAAATACCTTTCTTAAGATATTTAATAACGTATGCTCCAATAATCCATATAACTATCGCCAATAGTACTTTAGGAGTATACTCTAGCATAAGTTCGTAACCTTTGTCAATCCAATTTTGTAAATCCATTATTTTGTTTTTATTAATAATTACTAAATTAATTAGAATTCATCTATTCGTTATCCCTAATTATGTTTAAAAAATCTTAAAATCTTTATATAGTATAATAAATGCGTTAAAATGTAAGGCCTAATTTTATTTATAATTAAAATCAAGCTTATTTAATTTAAAAAAAATATTAAGCTATAATTCTAAAAAAGGTAGGAGTTTATTAAATATGATTGTTATATGCATATAACAATCAAGTTACTGTAATAGTAACACATATAGATGAAAGTCCATTTTTTGGGTTGTATTACTCATTAAATGCAATGTATTTTAAGTATTTATTAGTATAATTGTACATATTCCTATATCAAAAATAAAAACCATTCATAATGAAGAATTTTACGCTAATTTTAGTTTTGCTTTTTTGTTCCTCGGCTCTTTTTGCTCAAGATCTTTTAATGCAAAATGGAACCTTTAATCAATGTTCAGGAACACTTTATGATTCTGGTGGAGCATCATCAAATTATTCAAACGATGAAAATTTTGTGTTAACACTATGTCCAGACGGTCCAGATCAATTTATAGAGCTTGATTTTACTTTTTTTGGAACTCAAATAGGTATAGACGAATTAACTATTTATGATGGAGATGATACAACAGCAGCTGTAATAGGTGTTTTTTCAGGAGCAGGTGCAGCAAATAATCCTCAAACAATAACAGCGTCACCTACTAGTCCTACGGGTTGTCTTACATTAGCTTTTACTAGTGATGGAGGTGGTAATACTACAGGTTGGGCAGCAGATATTTCGTGTTTACAAGCATGCCAAATTATTACACCAACAATAGATAGTACAAATCCTGTAGCAAATGGAGCAGGTGTTATACAAATACCTGTTGGTGCAACTGTAGATTTCGAAGGTAGTGCTGTGTTTGCAGATGATGGAACAGGAGCAACTTATTCATGGAATTTTGGTGATGGTTCTATTCCTGTAAATGGTCAAGTTGTAACTCATGAATTTAATAATATAGGAACTTTTACAACAACATTTACTGTAACAGATACTAATCCTACTGGGTGTTCAGAAACAGCTACAGTAACGGTAGAGGTTTTAACTCCATATATAGATGTAGATGTAACAACTTATAATGCCCAGCAATTAGTAGAAGATGTTCTTATAGATAGTCCATGTGCTTCAGTATCTAATATTATTTCTAGTTCAGGAGTTGATTTTGGTACTGTTGATGGTATAGGTTCTTTTACAGCTCTGCCAGGAGCATTTGGTTTTGAAGCAGGAATTATATTATCCTCAGGAAGTGCTATTGCAGCAGAAGGTCCGGAAGATGGAAACCAAAGTGCAGGTGGTGGCGGATGGCCAGGAGATGCAGATTTAGAGGCTGAAATTGGAGGAACAAACACTAATAATGCATCTTATTTGCAGTTCGATTTCGTGCCAATTGCAAGTTCAATTAGTTTCGATTTTATATTTGCGTCTGAAGAATATGGAACATTTCAATGTAGTTATACAGATGCTTTTGCATTCTTATTAACAGATCAAGTTACAGGAGTTACAACAAACTTAGCTTTAGTGCCAGGAACTACAGATGTTGTTACTGTTTTTTCAGTAAGAGATAATATGTGGAATGGTAGTTGTCCATCTTCTAATCCTCAATTTTTCGATTCTTATTATGGAGCAGGTGGAGAGCCTGGTGCAAACAGTCCAATAAACTTTCTAGGTTATACTGTGCCAATGACAGCTTTTTCTAATGTAATACCTAATAACCCATACACCATTAAATTGGTGATAGCAGATGCTTTAGATACAGCTTACGATGCAGCCGTATTTTTAGGAGCAGGTTCTTTTAGTTTAGGAGGAGATTTAGGAGATGATATTACTATTTCTGCCGGTACAGCAGAATGTCAAGGTACATCTGTACAATTAGATACAGATTTACCTACGGCTATACATACGTGGTACCTAGATGGGAATGTAATTCCTGGAGAAACAGGTTCAATTCTTAATGCAACTCAAGAAGGTAATTATTCTGTAGATATTGTTTTTTCGGCAACGTGTCAAACTTCAGATTCCATTTTTGTAGAATTTATTCCTGGTCCAACTATACAATCCGTTTCAGATATTACAGAATGTGATAATGGAGGAACAGTTTTATTCGATTTAACTTCAAACGAAACTTCTGCAATTGGAACTCAAGACCCAACAACAATAACTACCACATTCCATAATTCTCTTGCGGATGCAGAGGCAGATATAAATCCTATAGCAAATCCAGCAGCTTATGCAGGAACAGATGGAGAAACAGTATATATTAGAATAGATGATACGCAATCTGGATTGTGTTATGATACTGAAGAATTTTTGCTAGAATATCTTAATATCGTTTTAAACCCTACTTTAGACATGGAAGTTTGTGATGATATTACAAATGATGGAGTAGAGTCTTTCGATTTAACAACTCAGGATGCTTCAATTTTAGGAACACAAGCAGCAGCAGATTTTAACGTAACTTACCATTTAGATTTTGCAAATGCAGATGCTGGTACTAATGCATTAACGAGTCCGTATACAAATACATCGAGTCCGCAACCTATTTATGTGAGAATTGAAAGTGTACAAGATAGTGCTTGTTACATTGCATCTCCAACAGAAGTGTTTAATTTAATTGTTAATCCTAATGCAAATGCAACTGCGCCAGCAGACATTGTAGTTTGCGATGATCCAAGTAATGATGGAGTAGAAGTTTTTGATTTAACAGCTCTGGAATCCGATATTTTAAACGGTCAGGATCCTGCTAATTTTACTGTTAGTTTTTATGAGAATCAAACAGATATAGCAACTTCTACAAATGCTATACCTAATCCAGCAACATATACTAATATGCCTAGTCCACAAACTATTTATGTTAGAGTAGATGATAATGCTAATCCAACATGCTATGGTGAAACAAGTTTTACTATTACTGTAAATCTTAACGAAGATTCTACGTTTACAATGCAACCAACATGTGATGGAGCAATTGTAGATTCTGTGGTTACACCAGGAGGAACTTATGCTTTCAATCCAGTGCCAACTGATGGAGCAATAATAGATACAAATACAGGAACAATTACAAACGGTGTTTCTACAGCAAGTTATAATGTAGATTATACAACTAACGGTGATTGTCCTACAACAAGTTCTTTTACCGTAACAGTAGACGAAACATTTGATGCCTCATTTACAATGACTCCTACTTGTGATGGAGGAATAGTAGATACACAAACTACATTAGGAGGTTTATTTAGCTTCAATCCTATGCCAACAGATGGAGCATCTGTGGATGTAGCTACGGGAACTGTTACAGGAGGAGCCTCAGCAACTACTTATTTTGTAGAGTACACGATTGGAGGTACATGTCCATCATCTACAATATTTACATTAACAACTTTAACAACAGATAACCCATCTTTTACTTATACACCAACTTGTGATGGAGCAGTAATAGATACAGTAGCTACACCAGGAGGAATTTTTAGTTTTAATACGCCACCAGGAGATTTAGCAATTTTAGATGCTACAACAGGAGAAATAACAGGAGGAACTCCAGGAAATACTTATGTAGTAGATTATTTAACAAATGGAATATGTCCAGATTCAAGTACAGAATCTGTAACAGCGTATCCACTACCAACAGCCATAGCACCAACCACTTTAGAAGTTTGTGACGATGGTACACCAGACGGTTTAACAGAGATTGATTTAACCATAAAAAATAATGAAATTACCGGAGGCAATCCAGCCTATGCCGTAACCTATTATTTTGATCAAGCCGATGCCGATGCACAAAGCAATCCGTTACCAAGCCAATACACAAACATTAGTAACCCACAAACCATTGTAGCCGGTGTTTTAAATGTAAACACCAACTGTTACACAACCACAACTTTAGAGTTAGCAGTAGAACAAGCACCAGTAGCCTTTACACCAACACCTCTAGAGCATTGCGATCCAGATAGTGATGGGTTTGGAGTCTTTACACTAACCGATGCCGAAGCAGAAATTACAGGAGGCGCTACAGGATTAGATGTAACTTACCATGAAACCATGGCCGATGCAGACAATAGTGTAAACCCAATAACAGGCGATTATAATAATATTGTAGCCAACACACAAACCATATATGTACGTGTAGAAAGCGCAACAATAGCAACCGACTGTGCTACCTTTGTAGAACTAGTATTAATCGTTAACCCAGAACCACAAATCATTACACCAGCAAATTTAACACCATTAGAAGTTTGTGATGATGATGCCGATGGATTTGCAAGTTTCGATTTAACTGTTAAAGAGCCAGAAGTACTAAATCTTTTAGATGGTGATGCCACTAACGATTTAGACCCAACATTATACACCATTACTTACTACCAAACACAAGCCAATGCCGAGGCACCAAACAATGCCATAGCTACACCAAACGCTTATGTAAACACCACTGCCGATATGGACAGTGTATGGATACGTGTAGAAGACAATGCTACAGGTTGCTATAAAACTATAGAGCTAGAACTTATCGTTAATCCATTACCAGTATTAGCACAAGCCGCATCATTAAATTTATGTGACGTTAATAATCCAGGAGACGAGGTAGAAGCCTTTACATTAGAAGATGCTAATGCCGATATTTTAGCAGGACAAACCGGTATTACCTTAACCTATTTTAGCACACAAATAGGCGCAGAAACCAACGATCCAGCCGACCAAATATTTAGTCCATATACAAACACTGCAAATGCACAAACCATTTATGTATTAGGAACAAATAATGTAACAGGCTGTAGTAGCATCACTACTTTTGATATTAGAGTAAACCCACTACCATCGCCAGTAGCAATGCCAGCGGTAGTAGAAGAATGTGATGATGATAACGATGGATTTGCACTGTTCGATTTAGACGCACAAACAGTAATAATAGAAAACGGAGAACCAGACGTTACCACAACCTATTACGAAACGCAAGACGATGCTATGAATGGAATCAATCCATTAAGTAGCCCGTATGCCAATATTGTACAGTTTAACCAAACGGTTTATGCCTTTGTACAAAACGATTTAACCAGCTGTTACACTATAGTAGAATTACCATTATCGGTAATACCATCTCCAGTAGTACCAATAGCAATTGAAGATTATGTAATTTGTGATGCCGATAATGATGGTACTGCTCAATTTGATTTTGATGCCGTTATCAATCCACAAATTTTTGCAAACGGACAAACACCAGCAGATTTCACCTTAACATACCACACCACACAAGCAGGAGCCGATAGTGGTAACAACCCAATAGTAAACACGAGTAACTATACCAATGTTACTAATCCACAAACCATTTACATTCGCTTAGTAAGCAATGCTAATGGCTGTGTTACCACAAGAAGTTTTGTTATTCGCGTGGAATTCCCACCAGTAATCGATGCTAATTATGACAATTTATTATCACAATGTGATGATTTAGATGCCGATTATATGGAAGCTAATGATGGTTTCACTTTCTTCGATTTAACGGTAGAAGATATAGAAATCACCGGACCAATGAATGTAAGTTGGATAGTTACCTATTACGAAACCATGGCCGATGCGCAAGCCGATACGAATGCCATTCCAGATCCAACAGCGTACGAGAATACCATGACAGGTCCACAAACCTTATACGTAAGAGTGACCGATAATGATACCGGTTGTTTCAGTTTTACAACCGTAACCATCCGTGTCTTAAACAATCCATCACCAACACCAGATCCAGAAGATTTAGAACTGTGTGACGATGTTGATATTGTAGGGCCAAACGATATGCTAGAGACTTTCGATTTAACACAAAACGAAGCCACTATTATTAATGGAGAATTAGGAGTAACAGCAAGTTATTACCTATCACAAGACGATGCTATTATGGGTAACAATGCTATAGCAGACCCAAGCATGCATATTAACGAAGATCCAGCAAATCCAGGAGTTGCTGTTACACCACAAACCATTTATGTGCGTTTAACCAACGGTACAGACCCAACAGGATTAGGCGGTACAGGATGTTACAGTTTAGTGAGTTTCGATATTATTGTAAACCCATTACCAGTAGTAACACCAGTAGAAGACTATGTGATTTGTGAATTAAATACAGATAACGTTGCAGACTTTGATTTAACAACAATGACAGCAGCCATATTAAACGGTCAAGATCCAGCCATCTTCACGGTAACCTACCATGAAACACAAGCTGAAGCCGATGCAGGTATTAATGATTTAGCAATAAGTGGCGATTATACTAACACTAGTGATCCACAAACCATTTACGTTAATATTACCAATACCGTAACCGGATGCGATACCACAGCACTTACCTTTAATTTAGTAGTAGACGAAGCCGCACAAGCCAATCCAGTTGGAGGTCCAATTGTATACGAAGCCTGTGATGACACAATGGAGTTTGATGGAGACACGACAAACGACACGACTGTTTTCGATTTAACCACTCAAAATGCAGATGTATTAGACGGTCAAGATCCAGCAGATTATACTGTAACGTATTACGAAACACAAGCCGATGCAGATGCAGGTATCAATCCATTACCATTTACTTACACTAACACGGTTAATCCACAAGTTATTATTGTAAGAGTAGATAATGATTTAATGATAAACGATCCTGCTAATCCAGGAACGATGATAGACAGCTCATCATGTTATGAGACTGCAGAAATTACCTTACAGGTTAATCCAATGCCATCGTTTATGTTAGACAGTGCATACTTATTATGTATTAACACTAATGGCAGCGAGGTTATAAACTCACCAGTAATAGATACCGGTTTAGATCCTTCACAATATACTTTTGAGTGGACTTTAGATGGTGCAGTATTACCAAACGAGACCTCAGAATTTATAGAACCAACACAAGGCGGAACTTATGGTGTAGTGGCGACAGATAATGCTACAGGATGCTCAAACGACGAAGTAACCACTTTAGTTACCGTAAGCGAGCCACCAGTATTAGAAGCAGAGGTAACAACATTAGCCTTTGCAGAGCAGCATGATATTTTAGTAACAGCAACAGGTACCACTAGCACATCTATAGCTGAATACGAATTTAGTTTAGATGGAGGAGATTGGGAATTAGGCACACAAAACACTGCGGGTGCTTATGTGTACACCTTCTCTGATGTTGCAGCAGGAGAACATACTATAACGGTAAGAGACACACAAGGTTGTGGAGAAAGCACAACAACAATAACAGTTATGGACTATCCATTATACTTTACACCAAATGACGATGGTTACCATGACACGTGGAATATTTACGATATAGGCCGTCAAGCAGATGCTGTAATCTATATTTTTGATCGTTATGGTAAACTCTTAAAACAGTTAAGTCCATTAGGCGAAGGTTGGGATGGCACTTACAATGGTAACCCAATGCCAACTAGCGATTACTGGTTTACTGTAGAATATAGAGAACCTAATAATCCTACGGTTAAGAAACAGTTTAAAGCACACTTTACTTTAAAACGATAAACGTATAAACTATTAAAAACTAAAACGCCCAAACATAAGTTTGGGCGTTTTTTATTATATGTTATATTAGGTATTGCAATATTGAATGAAATGTATGAGTGCGCTTATGTTGAGGATAGCAGCGCTATTTTTTTGGATGCATTAAATAAAATAACTTAGCTCATATTTAATAGTGTTAGTTCGTTAAAAAAATAAACGCCTAAACTTATGTTTAGGCGTTTGATTTATTTTTTATAAAAGTGATTGTTTAATCTACTTCAAAAGTAATTTTTAAGTTTACTCTAAAATCTGATACTTCTCCATCTTTAACACTTGCACTTTGATCTTTTATGTATACAGAACGTATGTTTTTAACACTTTTAGAGGCGTGTTTTACCGCTTTTTTTGTTGCATCTTCCCAGCTTTTATCAGAATTTGATAATACTTCGATAACTTTTAATACTGCCATAAGTTTTAGTTTTTAAATTAATATTAATCTAAAAATACATATTTTCATTAAAAATGTAAAATAAGTGGAACTAAATGAATGTTAATGTTTTAAACCTAGGCATTAAAATTTATCCGTTTATAGCTTCAACAGTGTTTACCTTACCTTTTAGCATTTCTTTTAGCATATTCTCAATACCATTTTTTAGAGTGAATGTTGAAGATGGACAGCCACTACAAGCTCCTTGTAAAATTACTTTTACTGTTTTTGTGTTCTCATCGTAAGATTCAAACTGTATGTTACCACCGTCGCTAGCAACAGCAGGTTTTACGTACTCTTCTAAAATATTTACAATTTCTTTAGAGGTGTCGTCTAATGTTTCAAAATGAGCTTCAATTTTCTCTGTACTTTTTTCTATTGCTTCTGGAGCAGATGATGAAATAATTTCCTTTCCATTTTCTATATAGCCTCTAATAAATTCACGAAGTTGATTTGTAATATCATTCCAATCGGCAATATCGTATTTTGTTATTGAGACATAATTTTCATCAATAAAAACACTTTTCACAAAAGGAAAATGAAATAGTTCTGTAGCTAAAGGAGATGATTTTGCTGTATCAATAGAAGTAAATTCAAAAGCAGCATTAGCAATTTTTTTATTAGCAACAAATTTAATTACACTAGGATTTGGAGTGCTTTCTGCATATACAGTAACAGGTGTTTTTTTAGGTGCAATGTCTTGATTTATTACTGGTTTGCCTTCGTTTAAATAATTTTCAACTTGCTCAGACACTTCGTTTTGAACATCTTTCCATTCAACAATATTAAAACGCTCAATAGCAACAAAACTACTTGTTATATATACTTTTTTTACAAAAGGTAAATAGAATAATTGTTGTGCTAAAGGTGAGGCTTTAGCTTCGTCTATATTGTTAAATTCAAAACTTTGATGTTGAGTAATAAATTTATTGACTTCAAATTTTAGTATTGCCGGATTTGAAGTTTCTTGTGTAGTAACTTTAAAAGAGTCCATTTTACAATTTTTTTTTGCAAAAATACTAAAAGTATGTACAGATATCGATATATTTGATATTTAAAAATAAGTTCAATATATCTAAAAATTTAGCTTTTTTGTTAAATCCTTTTTATATTGGAGGCTTTAACTTTTGATAGTCTAAATATTCAAAGTAAATTTATATATTTGGCAACGATATAATTTTATCGCAAATTAAGAGTTATAATAGCATTAGCTTTAGATTTAATACCAACATCTACCTTGAAAACAGAGATTATGAGATTACAAAGGTTATTAACATTAGCAGTAATAGTTTTTTTTACTAGCCAAATTGCAAAGGCACAAGAAGGACTTCCTGTATATTCAGATTACTTAACAGATAACTATTACCTTATTCACCCATCTATGGCTGGAGTTGCTAATTGTTCTAAAATTAGATTAACTGGTCGTCAACAATGGTTTGGAGATGATAACGCTCCTGCTTTATTAACAGCAAGTATTAACGGTAGAATTGGTGATTCTCCTTCTGGAATTGGAGGAATATTATATTCTGATAAAAATGGTTTTCACTCTCAAACAGGTGCTTATTTTACATATGCTCATCACATAATGTTTTCGAGAAATGAAATAGATTTAAACATGTTATCTTTTGGTTTAAGTGTTGGTGCTATTCAATACAAATTAGATGAAACATCGTTTTTATTTGATGGTCCAGATCCAATTATAGCAGGAATAGAACAATCGGCTACAAATTTTAATGTTGATTTTGGTTTTTCTTACCATTTGTATAACTTTTATGCGCATGCAACGGTTAAGAATTTATTAGAAAATGATGGAATAAACTTTAATGAACAAGGTTTAAGTTATGAAAACTTAAGAACTTATTTATTTTCTGTAGGTAATACTTTTAGTAGTTATAATAACGATTGGAGTTTTGAACCTTCAGTTATGTTTATGTATAGAGATGCAACAGAAGAAGCTTCTTTTGATGTTAACCTTAAAGCATACAAAACAATGGATTTTGGTAAAGTTTGGGGAGGAATATCTTATAGAAGAAGTTTAGATGGTGCAGAATTTGTTGATGGTTCTGGAGTAAGTAACCAAAAATTACAATACATAACACCACTTTTAGGTGTTGATTTAAATAATTTTGTGTTTGCTTACACATATAGCTATCAAGCAAATTCGGTAGTATTTAATAATGGTGGCTTTCACCAAATTACTTTAGGATATAATTTTGGTTGCTCTAAGGAACGTTACAGTTGTAATTGTCCAGCAATTAACTAAGCACAATAAAAAATAATATAAAAAAAGCCTCGTAAAATCACGAGGCTTTTTTTATGTTATTATAGAAAAACTATTTCCATGTATAGTTTTTTGCTTTTGCTTGAGATTTTATAGCTTTAATCATAGCGTTTTCTAGTCCATTACTATTTTCTTTATTAGCTTTTAAAATATACTCTTTTCTTTTATTGTTTAATTCTTGAATTTCATTCTGAATAGCTTCTCGTTCTGCTTTTTTATTTGCAACGTAAGTTTTAATCTCTAACGTGGTTTTATGTTTAAGTTCTTGAGGTAATTCGTTTTTGTTTAATTTTTCATATTTAAACTCTTTATCTTTTGAGGCATCTACCAAATCCCAAGATGAATTTTTGTACAAATGCGAACTTTTACTTACAGTTCTACTTACAGCATTAGCATTGCTGTAGCCTTGTGCATTATCATCTTGCTCTGCTTGTAATTGAATTTTTTGTCTGCCTTGATTACCATAAGCTATATAAGTTTTATTTAACTTACTATTTTGTTTTAATATAGCATCATCATAAGGAGTGGCTATATAAACAGTTTCCTTATTATGGTTAATAGACATATAATCTCCATGTGCCAAATCTGCACCATCTTTCCAAGAGCCAGAAATACCTTGATTATAGTCACCACAAAAAATGGTGTTTACAGTTATGTCTTTATTATGTGCTCGCTTTGAAGCATCTTTATAGTTAACTTTACCTTGTGTAAAAGGCTCGTTTCCTGCTATAAAAATAAATTTTAAATCATCTTTACTATCATTCCATTCTAGCTGGTTTAATGCTGTATCTATAACATAACCACAATATTCGTTACCTCCTTTAGTTGTTAAAGAAAATAGTTCTTTAGAGATTTCGTCTAAGTCATCACTAAAAGCTAAAACTTGCCTAATATAACCTTCTTCGGCATTTAAATTATCATTACCATATTCGTAAAGAGCTATTTCTAAATTTGGTTTGTCGTCTTTACATTTAGCATAAGATAATTCGTTTACAATTTCCCATAGTTGTGCTTTTGCTTGGTCTATAAGACCATCCATACTATTACTAGTATCTAATAACAAAGCCACTTTTATATATCTTTTTTCTGGTTTTGATGCTGTAATAGTATTGGTAACTTTATTAGAGTTGTTAAATGCTAAATTTTCTGTGTGTTTATTGTTCTTGGCATTGCATGCTAAGAAACATAACGTTGTTAATGTTAATAAACTAATTTTAATTGTTGTGGTCATAATTTTATGTTTTAAATTTTAATGCTCTTAAATAACATTGTAAACTTATGTTTAGCATTAATGAAATAAAAACTATAATGAGTAAGTGGTGTTTTATAATGAGTGAATGAATTATTTAAATGAGTAAACAAGGTAATTTTGAAAAAAAATCTACTCACTTTAAACTTTTGCCATTTTATTATACAAATTAAAGTGTGTAAGTTTATGTTTTAGTATTTATAAAAATGAAACATATCAAAATATATATTTGTTTAAATCTTCTTATTTTTTTCTCTTTTGCAGCATATAGTCAACAAAACAATACTATTGAGACAGATGCCAAAAAAGCTAGTGATGCTTTTTTTTATGTAAGAGGTTGGGTTAAGGATGAAGAAACTAGTAAAGCCATTAAAAATGTTAATGTGCAGGTAAATGGTGGCGATTACACTTCGTCTAACGGAGCAGGAGAGTTTAGAGTACGCGCAAAAATAGGAGACGAGCTTGTTATTAGTCATAAAGATTTTGAAACTATTTATTATACTATAAAAAGTGATGAGCGTATTACTATAAATGTTTTAGCAAAAGAAGGCTACTCGAATAATAAATTACACAAAAGAACGCAAGACAATTCTTTTAACAACTTAATAGATTCTGCATTAGTTTATAAGAAGAAATCTGCCGAGAAAAGTATACAATTTGTAACCGAAAGCTTAAAAAAAAGTAATTCGGCAAAACAAAATTCTGAAGCTTTTGAAGTTCTTGCAGATATTTACATGTATTGGAAACAGTACGATTTGGCTGTTTCTAATTATAGAATAAGCTTAAATAGTTATAGTTCTAATGATGTTAGACTAAAATTAGCTAAGGCTTATATGATGAATAATAATTATCAAGAAAGTGTTTCTATTTTAAAGTCATTAAATCAAAGCCAACTATCCAATTATCAATTAGTAGAGTTAAATGAAGGACTTGGCGATGTTTTCTATAAAATGAAAGACTACACAAAATCTATAGCCTCTTTTGAAAAAGCACTAAGTACTGCGAAAAAGTATTTTATAACACCAAAAATTACCGATTTAAATTCCAAAATAGCCCAAACTTTTGATGCTAGCGGAAGTATAGATAAAGCAGAAAAATATTATACCAACTCTCTTAACCTTGCATCTCAAGAAAATAAAAAAAGAGCAGTAAAGGAAAAAGTAAAAGTAGCAGACTTTAATAATGCCAATCGTAATTTTGATGATGAAATTCGCTTAAGAGAAGAAGCCATTTTAGATATTGAAGATATAGAAACAGATTCTGTAATAGAAAACGAAAGTGATTTTACAACACAAAAGCAAAACTATAAAATTGGTAATGCTTTATTTATGCAAAAAAATTACGATGAAGCCATTTCATATTTAGAAAAAAGTAGAGCAAAAGCCAGTGAACGTGAAGATTTAGTTGTAGAAAAAGATGCAACTAGAAAACTATCCGAAGTTTATAAAGAATCTGGAGATTACGAAAAAGCTTTAAAAACTTACGAAGAATATACTAAATCTGTAGAAGCATTATACATTAAAAAAGAACAGCAAATAGCACAGGCAGCACGTTTTAATAAAAATATAGCAGAGCAGCAAAACCGTATAACATCATTAGAGAATGATCGAGAATTATCAGAAAGTAGATACAACCTAAACCAAGTACAAAATAAAAACCAAAAAATAATAATATACTCTTTAATTGGAGGCTTATTACTATTACTTATTGTTGCATATTTAATGTATAAATACATAAAGCAGCAACGTTTAGCAAATAATCTATTAGCTTTAAAGTCTTTACGTAGCCAAATGAATCCTCATTTTATATTTAATGCATTAAACTCTGTAAATAGTTTTATAGCAACAAACGATGAGCGCACAGCAAACAAATATTTAAGCGATTTTTCAAAACTAATGCGAGCCGTTTTAGAAAACAGCGAACAAGATTTTATTCCTTTAGAAAAAGAAATAGAATTACTAGAGTTATATACCAAACTCGAGCATTTTAGGTTTCAAGATAAGTTCGATTATAATATAACTGTAGATAAAAAAATAGACGTTGCCAGTTACCAAATACCGCCAATGCTTTTACAACCATATATAGAAAATGCCGTTTGGCATGGCTTGCGTTATAAAAAAGAAAAAGGAAAACTAGATATTTCAATTTCTAAAAAAAGCGACAATGAAATAGCAATTACCATTACAGATAACGGTATAGGTCGTGAAAAATCTAAAGCATTAAAAACCGAAAATCAGCAAAAGCAAAACTCAAAAGGTATGGGTAATATTAAAAAACGAGTAGCCATTTTAAACGAAATGTATAAAGATAAAGTAGATGTTTTTATAGATAATTACCAAGAAGAAGGAGATAGAGGAACTAAAGTTATTGTAACTTTAAAAAGAGATTAATATGAAACTAAACTCAATTATAGTAGAAGACGAGCAAGCAAGCAGAGAGATTCTTAAAAACTATCTCAAAAAATACTGCCCAAATGTAAATGTTGTTGGAGAAGCATCAAACATAAACGAAGGTTTAGAGTTAATAAGAAACAACACACTGGACTTGGTGTTTTTAGATGTAGAAATGCCTTATGGTAATGCCTTCGATTTGTTAGACAAAGTAGGAGATAGAGACTTCGAAACCATTTTTGTAACAGCCTATAACAATTATGCAATAGAAGCCTTAAACGCACATGCAAGTTATTATTTAATGAAACCTATAGCAATAGACGATTTAATAAAAGCTGTAGATTACGTAGTAGAAATCAAAACAAAAGAAAACGCACTTCAAGATCAAGTTTTAGTACCAAAAACCACTAATAATGTAAACGGTAAAATAACCATACCACAACAAGACGGATTTGAAGTAATAAGCACAACAGATATCCTTTTTTGTAAAGCCGATGATAACTACACCGAAATATACCTAAACACAAACAAAAAGAAAGTAGTAAGCAAAACACTTAAATATTTTCAAGAAGCCTTAAAAGACTCCAATTTTGCACGTGTGCACAAAAGTTATTTAGTAAACGTAAACGAAGTAGTAAAATATGTAAAAGGAAAAGGAGGAAGCGTTGTTTTAAGTAACGGACAAGAAGTTATGGTATCACCATCAAAAAAATCAGAATTGCTATCTTATTTTAAATAAAACACCAACCTTAATTAAAAACATTAAAAAACTAATTATGCCAATAATAAAAGCAATACAAGACAAATCGCCACAACTACCAAAAGATTGTTACATAGCAGAAAATGCAACCATAATTGGCAATGTACAAGTAGGAAACCAATGCAGTATATGGTTTAATGCCGTTTTGCGAGGCGATGTACATTACATAAAACTTGGTAATAAAGTAAATGTACAAGATGGAGCAGTAGTACACTGTACCTATCAAAAACACCCAACAAATATAGGCAACAACGTATCTATTGGGCACAATGCAATAGTTCACGGTTGCACCATTCATGACAACGTATTAATAGGTATGGGAAGTATTGTAATGGATAATTGCGTAATAGAAAGTAATAGTATTGTTGCAGCAGGAGCAGTTGTTACACAAAACACCGTTGTAGAATCCGGAAGTATTTATGCAGGAGTACCTGCAAAAAAAGTAAAAGCTATTAGTCCAGACCTAATTAATGACGAAATAAATAGAATTGCAGATAATTATGTAAAATATTCAAGTTGGTATAAACAATAAATTTTGGGCATTACCTTTCAGGTCGCGCTTTCCGCAGTCGCTCTCTATCGAGGAGCTCCAACAATGCTGCAATCGCTAATGCGGTTTTAAATCAAACTATAGTTTTTAAATAAAAGTTATTGTAAAGTCTAAAGACACTGTGTCATTAAAACGCTAAAAAATCAACCTTAAATTTATTGCCTAATAAAGCTTGCATCACTTCTGTGTTTTTCAAATTAATATAAAATTCATTTTTAGAATTTAGAATCTCAGTATTTAATAATTTATTTAATTCTAAAACAGCTTTAGTTTGTTTAGCAACTGCCAAACCAGAATCTATAATTTTAATATGCTTAGGAAGCAGTTTAGTAAGTATAGGTATTAAATAAGGATAATGCGTGCAACCTAAAACAAGATAATCTATATTAGCCTCTAACATTGGTTTTAAATAGGTTTTTAGCAATGTTTCCATCTCAATAGATGTTAGATTGCCATTTTCAATAAGCTGCACAATACCTTCTCCATTTTGCTCAACAATAGTAATCCCGTTAGAGTATAAGTTAGATGTATTATGAAACAAAGCACTAGACAATGTACCTTTTGTAGCCAAAATACCAATAGCTTTTGTTTTAGTGTTTAAAGCCGCAGGTTTTATAGCAGGCTCAATACCAATAAATGGAACACTATATTTTTCTCTTAAAACACTAATAGCATTTGTGGTAGCAGTATTGCAAGCAACTACAATAAGTTTACAATTTTTTTCTAAAAGAAACTCTGTGTTTTTAATGCTAAGCTCTAAAATTTTATCTTTTCCTTTTGGTCCATAAGGCGCATTAATACTATCGGCTAAATAAATAGAATTTTCATAAGGTAATAATGTATGTATTTCCTTAAAAATAGAAGTGCCACCAACACCAGAATCGAATATGCCAATAGGCTGTTTACTCATAGTTGTTTAAGTATTCGCTTATAAAAATACAAAAGCCGACTAAATAAGTCGGCTTTAAATATTATTTGTTTTAGATTTTCTTAGAAACCTAATTCTTTTTTTACATCTGCAAGTAAATCTTTTCCTTCAGCCATAATAATACCTCTTCCTGGAGTAGAATCTACTACGTAGTTAAAACCTTGAGCCTTTGCAACTTTTAATATTGCAGCCTCAGCTTTTTCTGTAATAGGTTTTAATAAATCGAATTCCTTTTTTTGTAATTTTTGCTGAGCGTCTGCTGCATATTCTTGCATAGCTTGAGTATCAGACTGAAGTTCGAAATAACGCTTTTCGTTCTCTTCTTGAGTTTTTGTTGAAGCTTCAGCATCAAAACGTTTTGTTTTGGTGTCTAATTCTTGCTTCATTGCTTTAATATCTGCTTGATAAGTTGCTCTAACGCTTTCAATATCTGCTTGAGCAGCTTTTGTTGCAGGCATAGACTGTATTAACTCTTGTGTATTAATGTGAGCGATTTTAGATTGTGCATTTGTTAAACTTGTTGCTCCAATAAATAATGCTGCTGCAATTAGTAATGTTTTAAATTGTTTCATTTTTAAATTAGTATTTGTGTGTGTTATAATTATTAATATTAATCGTCTTGATTTTCGTCTTCTTTAGCACTTTCTTTTTCTTCTTTTGCTTTTCTACGATCCTCTAAGATTTTTTGTCTTTTTTCCTCAAGTAATTTTTTTCTAGCAGCTCTATCTGCTAATTTTTTTTGTCTGCGTTCTTCTAAAATTTCTTCTCTAGTTTTAGGCGCACTAGCACTGTTTTCTTGTTTTTCTTCAACATTGTTTTCTATAGCACCTTCTTCTTCTTCTTCACCTTCATTATCTTGTTTCGCTTTGTTTCTAGCGTCTAATTTTTCTTGTTTTGCTTTTTCTCTAGCAGCTATTGCAGCGGCTCTTTTTTCTGCAATTTGTTTTTTTCTAGCTTCAACTAAAGCTTCTCTTTCTGCTTTTTTCTTATCTAAAGCTTCTTGTCTTGCGTCTTTACTATGGTCTATTTCAACAGTTACATCTTCTTCTTCTGCAGCTTTTTTGTCTTTTTTAGACTTTAATTGCTGTCTTTTAGATGAGCGTGTAATGGTTCTTAATACTTGTTCGCTTATATCAAAACGTTCAGCAGAATACAACATTACTACATCTGCAGATTTATCAAAAACAAAATCATACTTTTTATTTTTAGCAATATCTTGTACTGCTTGAAAAATTTGGTCTTGAACTGGTTGCATTAATTGTCTCTTTTGGATCATTAAATCTCCATTTGGTCCAAAACGTTTTTGCTGATAATCTAAAATTTCTTTTTCTTCAAAAGCAATATCTTCTTCACGTTCTTCAATTAACTCTTTAGTTAAAAGCGCTTTTTCGTTATTTAAATCGGTACGCTTCTGTTCTACAGTTTTTAATTTTTGATCTATTTCACTTTTCCATTTTTGTACTTTAGATTCTAACTGCGTTGTTGCTGCAGAATATTCTGGAACATTTTGTAATATATATTCTGTATCTATATATCCAATTCTTACACCGCGCTGCGCGTTTGCTTGAAAAGATAGTATTGATACTATGGTCAATAAAAAAAGAACTTTAAATTTCATCTGGTTATATTTTTATATTTAATAACATAAATTCAAAAAAAACAGAGAGTCTAGTTTTTGATTTTGTCTTATTTTGAATCACTTAGTTTTCAAAATAACGAATTTTAATTGTAAAAATTTTATTTCTTTAATCAAATCCTCAAAGTGGTTATTGAAAATATCGTGCCAAAAATAAAAAATTGCTAAAGTTAATAGTTAAGTAAAGGTCTTTTTTTTAACTAAAAAAGACCTTTTATGAATTAAAATTGTTGACCTATTATAAAGTGTGTTTCCCAACCGTTCTTTACGGTACCTCCTGGTAATGGGTCGAAACCATGTCCAAAGTCTATACCTAATAAACCAAAGGCTGGCATAAATATTCTAACACCTAAACCTGCAGATCTTTTTAAATTAAATGGGTTATAATCTTTAAAACTATTGTACGATGCTCCTCCTTCTAAAAACCCTAAAGCATAAATTTTTGCAGATTGTTTTAAGGTAATTGGGTAACGAAGCTCTAATGAAAACTTATTAAATATAGTTCCACCATCGTTATCTGATAAGGCTTGATTTGGATAACCTCTTAAGGCAATAGCTTCTCTACCATCTAAACTGTAAGTTCCTAAACCATCTCCTCCTAAAAAGAAACGCTCGAAAGGAATAACACCTCTATCTTGGTTATAGGCACCTAAGTAACCTAATTCTAAACTAGATTTAAAAACGAATTTATCTACTAATTTTGTGTACCAATCTCCTTTAAATTTTATTTTATAAAATTCTAACCACTTAAAACGTTCTTGATCTATTTCTGAAATTCTGTTTGAAGCAGCAGCTCTAACGTCAGAATCGTTTGTTGTGTCGGCATAAAGAGCTTCGTTTGCATCTCTTTCTTCTGCTAACGCTTCGTAATCTGTTCCATTAAATAAAGAGTATGGTAGAGATAATTTTGCTGTAATAGAGAAGTTTGATCCTCCTGTTGGGAATACTGGATCGTTAAAAGTATTGTTTCTACTTAAACCAATAGTATAGGCTAAGTTATTAGATGATCCATCTCCAAATGTAAAAAGTCCTGTGTTATAATTTTTTAAATCGTAGTGTTGGAAACTTAATGCTTGAGATAATGTAAAATAATCGTCTGGTACAGATAAACGTTTTGCTAAACCTAATGTTAAACCTGTAATGTTAAACCTTCTATCTTTGTCTGCATTTCCAGTTGTTGCATCATACAAAAATTGTTTTGTATGAGATAGAGATGTAGAAAATTGTACTGGTTTTTTACCTCCCATCCAAGGTTCTGTAAATTGAAAACTATACGTTTGGTAGAAACGACTTGCTTGTAAACGTAATGCAAGTTTTTGCCCGTCTCCAGTTGGTATTGGTCTGTAAGCATCTTTTTTAAAGATGTCTTTTAAAGAGAAATTGTTAAATGATAAACCAAGTGTACCAATAAAGCCACCGCCACCATAACCACCTTGTAGTTCTATTTGGCTTGATCCAGATTCTACTACACCATATTCTATGTCTATAGTTCCTTCGTCTGGATTTGCGTTTTTAAATTGTGGGTCAATTTGTTCTGCATCAAAGAAACCTAATTGGCTTAACTCTCGAACTGTACGTACCACGTTAGATTTACTATATAATTCTCCTGGTCTTGTTCTTATTTCTCTGTAAATAACATGGTCGTTAGTTTTTTCGTTTCCTACAACACTAATTTTGTTGAAATATGTAGGTTTACCTTCCGAAATTCTAATTTCCATATCAATTACATTTTCGTCTGCACTTACTTCAACTGGATTTATTGTAGAGAATAAATAACCGTGATCTTGGTAAAGGTTTGTAATATCGTCTGCATCTGGACTTGTATTGTCTGCTATGCGTTTTTCTAATAAAACACCGTTGTAAGTGTCTCCTTTTTCTATACGTAACTTACGTCTTAAATAATCGTCTGTGTATACAGTATTTCCAATAAATTCAATATCGCCAAAGGTGTATTTATCTCCTTCTTCAACTTTAATGTTTAGGCTTATTGTTTTTGCATTTTTTTTAATTAAAGTGTCTGAAATAATACGAGCATCTCTATATCCGTTTTCTTTATATTTGTCTATAACGCTAACTAAATCTTCTTTAAAGTTGGCTTCGATGTATTTAGATCGTTTTAGAATACGAATAATATTTTTTTGTTTCGTATTTTTCATGGCTTTTCTAAGCTTTTTGTCGCTTAAAACAGTGTTGCCTTCAAAATTAATTTCGTCAATTTTTACTTTTTCACCTCTATCTACAGTAAGCACCATGTTTACTTTAGCATTGTCTAAAGAATCTACAACAGGAATGGTATTGATATTAACTTTCGTATTTAAAAAACCAGCTTTTCTATTTTTATTTTGAATGTAATTTTTTGTTGTAGTAATTAGGTTTTCTGTGATTTTAACACCTTCTTGAAGCTTGTTTTCTTTAATTAATGCTTCTTGTTTTCCTTTTTTTACACCAACAATTTTTAATTCGTTTAGTGTAGGTAAATCTGATAGTCTAATTTCAAGGTAAGCAGCATCTCCTTCAGTTTTAGAAATGTAAACTTCAATATCACTAAATAGATTTGTTTTCCATAATTTTTTTATGGCATTACTAATCTCTTCTCCAGGAATTAATATTTCATCTCCCTTTTTTAATTTAGAAAATGTAATAATGGTTTGTTCGCTAAAACTTGTGTTACCAACTACTTTTATGTCGGCGATAGTATATTCTTTACTATTCTCGTAAGAAAGTTCTTGTGCTTGTGTAAAAAAACTAAATAGTGCGAATACTATTATTAATGCGTATTGTAAAATTGTTTTCAAAGGTCTGTTTTTAACTAATTTGTTCACTTGTTTTTCCAAAGCGTCTTTCTCTATTTTGATATTCTATAATAGCATCACATAAGTGTTGCTGTGTAAAATCTGGCCATAATACTGATGTAAAATATAATTCGGCATACGCTATTTGCCATAGTAAAAAATTACTAATACGTTGTTCTCCACTTGTTCTTATAAGTAAGTCCACATCTGGTAAATTTTGCGTGTAAAGATGCTCATTAATAATTGATTCGTCAATATTTTCTGAAGAAATTATATTATTTTTAACTTTATGGCTAATTTCCTTAACGGCATTTAACAGTTCGTCTCTAGAACCGTAGCTTAATGCTAAGGTCAAGGTCATGTGTGTGTTGTTTTTAGTGCATTCTATTACCTCATTAAGTTCTTTTAGAACCTTTTTTGGTAAGTTATTTAGGTTTCCAATAGCATTAAGTTTAATGTTATTTTTTTGAAGTGTTTTTATTTCCTTTTTTAAGGATGCAACTAATAACCTCATTAAAGTATCTACTTCTAGCTTTGGTCTATTCCAGTTTTCTGTAGAAAAAGCATATAGTGTTAGGTTTTTTATGCCTAGTTTAGCAGAGGCTTCTACAGTTTCTCTAACAGATTTTGTTCCGTTTTCATGACCTACAGCACGAATAAGTCCTTTTTGTTTAGCCCAACGACCATTACCATCCATAATTATGGCAAGATGATTAGGTAACTTATCTTTATTTATTTTACTTGTATCCAAATTATTGTCCTGGGCAAAAACATGGGTTTCTACCAAATGTATATGTTAAAGTAATACCGGTAAAGGTGTACCAATCGTTATTATTTAAATTTCCAAAGGCTCTACTAGCTGCTAATTCTGAGTCTGGCATACTACCATCTAACTCATCACTAAAGGTATAACGCGCACCAATTTCTAAAGCTAAAATAAATTCTGAAGAAATTGCAGCTTTATAACCTAATACCATTGGTATTCCAAATGCTAAACTAGAAGTGTCTTCGTCGTAAATACTACCGTCTGAATTGTAATAGAAATTATCATGTTTAGCAACACTAATTCCTGAATATAAATAAGGAGTAGAAACTTTGCCACCATTGTGTAAATCGAAATCAAAAAAAGTGAATTCCATTCCTGCAGAAAGTTCAAGAATATTATTGTTGAACTCTAAACCTCTAATTTGTCTACTTGGGTCATCAGAGTCTAAATCGATACCTTCAAGTTCTGTAAAGGTTAAAGAGATTCTATAAGAGTGTCTTTTGCTTCTATTCCATTTATATAATGCTCCAAAAGCTAATTGTTTTGGTGCTATATAATTTGTTGCGCCTACATCTCCAATAAAGTTACTGCCACCAACAAAAATACCAAATTCGTTAATTTGAGCATTACTAAGTTGTAAGCTTAAAAATGTAATTAATAAAAGCGTTAAATACCTCATAAATCTTCAAAGTTTGCAAATATAATAAATAAGATTAGCCTATAATAATTTAAGCCAAATAGTTACAGTTTAAAACAGTATTAGCATGAATTTATTGTAAAATTGAAAGTTCGAATAGTTTTTTTATTAAAAAAAGCGATTAATTTCTCTTGTCTTCTCCCCAAAGCAACTTTTTTCTTAAGGTTGTAAGGAAGCTTTCAGAGTTTAATTCTATCATATTAATAGTAAAAGGAGATTTTTTTATAGTTATAATAGTGTCGTTAGATAAAGTCGCTATTCTAGAATCTAAAGAAACTAAATAATTATCTTCCCTACCACTAACTTTTAATTGTATAGTTGTGGAGTCTTCAATAACTAAAGGTCTTGCACTTAAGTTGTGAGGTGCAATAGGTGTTAATACAAAACTAGTTGTGTCTGGTGTAATTACTGGTCCTGCACAACTTAAAGAGTAGCCTGTAGAGCCTGTAGGTGTTGAAATTATTAAACCGTCGCTCCAATAAGAAGTTAAAAACTCGTTATTTAATTTTGTTTCAACAGTAATCATAGAAGTTGTATTTTTTCTACTAATTGCTATTTCATTTAAAGCAAAATTTAAATCTTTTATATCGTTATTCTCTGGAGAAGTTTCAATAGATAATAAGGTGCGTTTACTTAAAGTATATTCTTTATTTTGTATTTGCTGAATTGCTTCTTTAATGCCTTCAGGTTGTATTGTTGCTAAAAAACCTAGTCTTCCGGTATTAATTCCAATTATTGGGATATTTAAATCTTTAACAAAAGTTATGGCTCTTAAAATTGTTCCGTCTCCTCCAATACTAACAAATAAATCGAAACTTTTATCTAAAACTGTAAAGGTTTTGTAATTTGATGGGTTTGAAAGTTCTGTTTTTATATCATTAAAAAAATCTTGTTCAAGAAATAATGTGGCGTTTAGTTTTAATAGCTCTTTTGTAAGTGCTTTTAAAGAATCTTTAGACTGTTTTTTTGGATACTGACTGTAAATAGCAACCTTCATAATTTATATGTTTAGGTATTTGTTTAAATAATCAGAACGTTCCTTAAGTCCAATTAAATAATTATCATCTTCATGTCCAGATAATACATTATAGCTATAACGCCTAAAGGTTTGCATAATCTCATTAAGGTTTGCATTCCCTATTTTTAATGTTATTTGAGTAACATCATTTTCAAATTTTGAAATAAACGAGCCTAATAATTTTCCATTATTAGATTCTACAATTTGGCTAATTTCACTAAAAGAATAATCTGCGCTACCTTTTTCTATTATTAATACAGCTCCTGCCTCAGAAAAGAAAGGCGTTTCATTAAATAGACTAATAATGTCATTTAACTCGTAGTACCCTAAATATACATTTTTCTTGCTCAAAACAGGCATAATATTAGCCGAGTTTTGTGCAAAAGCTTCAAGTATATCTAACCAGTTTGTGTCTTCCCTAACAAAAAAACCTTCGCCAGAATATCTGTAATCTTGAATAGGTTTTTCGCTATCAAAACAATGTGCATCGTTTTCTGAAATACAACCTAAATAAACACCTTCTGCATTTTTAATAGGAATATGAGAATAGGTTAATTGGTTAAAAAGTAATTGAATCTCTTTAACCTTATCGGTATTAAGTAATGGTTTTATATCGTTTATTATGTAATCTAAAAGATTCATGCTGCATTTCAATTTTATGCAAATTAATTAAAAATAAGAACAATCTCGTGCATCTACTTTGTATTTTTGTACTAATTAACACATATTAAGAAATGACAAAACTTAGCGTAAACATAAATAAAATAGCAACTTTAAGAAACTCTAGAGGAGGAGATGTGCCAAATGTAATTCAGTTTGCAAAAGATGTACAGCGTTTTGGAGCAGAAGGTGTAACTATACATCCAAGGCCAGACGAAAGGCATATTCGCTATCAAGATGCTTACGATTTAAAACCAGTTGTACATACAGAGTATAATATTGAGGGTAATCCTATTACAAAATTTATGGATATGGTACTTGAAATTAAACCAACTCAAGTTACACTAGTGCCAGATGGTATTAATGCTTTAACAAGTAATGCAGGATGGGATGCAATAAAAAATAAAGATTTTTTAACCGAAGTGATTTCAGAATTTAAACGTAATAACATTCGTACATCCATATTTGTAGATCCAGACACAAAACAAATTGAAGGAGCAAAATTAACAGGAACAGATAGAATAGAGTTGTATACTGAAGGTTTTGCACACCAATATAGTTTAGGTAATAACGAGGCTATAAAACCTTATGCAACTTGTGCTGAACTAGCAAACAAAATAGGTTTAGGAGTTAATGCAGGTCACGATTTGTCTTTAGAAAATATAAAGTTTTTTAAAGATAATATTCCAGGTCTATTAGAAGTTTCAATTGGGCATGCTTTAATATCTGAAAGCTTGTATTTAGGTATAGAAAATGTAGTAAATATGTACTTAAATAAATTAAAATAATGCAACTAAATTCAAATATAATAGGAGAAGGAAAACCATTTATAATTTTACATGGTTTTTTAGGTATGAGTGATAATTGGAAAACATTAGGTAAACAATTTGCCGAAGCAGGATTTCAAGTACATTTAATAGACCAAAGAAACCATGGAAGAAGTTTCCATAGCGAAGATTTTAATTACGATGTTCTATCTCAAGATTTAAAATTATATTGTGACAATTATAATTTAAAAGACGTCGTTTTATTAGGGCATTCTATGGGAGGAAAAACAGCAATGCTTTTTGCGTCTCAGTATCCAGATTATGTAAATAAATTAATTGTAGCAGATATTTCGCCACGTTTTTATCCTATTCATCATGATGCTATCTTGCAAGGATTGGCAAGTTTAGACTTTTCATCTATAAAAAGTAGAGGAGAAGCAGAGGAAGAGTTAGCAAATTATGTTAGCGATTATGGTACTAGACTATTTTTGTTAAAAAACTTATATTGGGTAGAAAAAGGAGTTTTGGGTCTTAGAATAAATTTAGAGTCTTTAACAGAAAATGTAAGCGAAGTTGGCGAAGCCTTACCTCTTGGTTCTAATTTCGATGGTAATACTTTGTTTTTAAAAGGAGACAAGAGCGAATATATAGCCAATCAAGATGAAGCTTTAATAAAATCTCATTTTAGTAAAGCAAACATACAAACTATTTCAAATGCTGGACATTGGTTACATGCCGAAAACCCTAAAGATTTCTATAACGCAGTTATTAATTTTGTAAATTGAAATTCTAAAACCTAAAAATATGAACTTAATTATAAGACTTCTTTTAAATGCTTTAGCAGTATTTGCGCTTGCAAATATTTTAAATGGCGTACAACTTGATGGTTATGTTTCTGCAATTATTGTTGCAGTAGTATTATCAATTTTAAATCTATTGGTAAAACCTTTATTAGTTATCCTAACATTACCAATTACCATAGTAACCTTAGGCTTATTCATGCTTGTAGTTAATGCATTAATTATTTTGTTAGCAGATAAATTAATAGATGGTTTTGCAGTAAATAATATTTGGTGGGCAATTTTATTTAGCGTGCTTTTATCAATATTACAATCGCTGCTGCATTCATTTGTAAAAAAAGATAAAAAGAATTAAGTAATGAAATATGATTTTATTTTTTTTCTATTCTTATGTGTTTTTCTATTTAGTTGTTCTCAAAAAGGAGAGTTGGAATTGGAGATTCTAACAGAATATTTAACCGCTTACTGCAAAGATGGAGATTGTTCTAAAACATTTGTGCATTCTGAAAAAGCAAAAAAAATAGGATTTAATGTAGTTAAATTTAAAATGACAAATTACTCAAGTAACATCTATGTTGTTGCTTCTGTTTGCGATGATTATAAAGACGTTAATTGCTCATCAGGTAATGCTTTTCCTAGTAAAAATGAGTCTTTAGAATTTAAAAACTTAATAGTTTATGATGATTCAAATAACGCTGTCGAAGTAACATATCCTCTTTTTCAACCTGTTTCGAATGAAAATGATATATATAATTTTGTAAAAGATAGTTTGAATTATGATTTTTACAGAAAGATTGGAGAAAAAAATAAATCGGGAAGATGGCAAACTATAAATGTAGCGTTAACAAATAAAATGATTGTTATTCATCCAAATGAAACACTTTTCTTCACTTCATATATAATCCTTCCTAAGAATTCTAATCAAATAGGTCGTGGTGAAGAAGAAGTTAATATTGAATACAATAAAAATTACAGTGCTAAACTTGAGTTTTATTCAAGTATTGATAGCGTTACAAATTATTTAACTGATACTCAGAAAGCTACTTTTGAATCTAACAATTATGTATTTTATTCAAAGCCTTTAATTTCTATAAATTCGATTCCTATAAAATTTAAAAGATAGATTGAAACACAACTAATTAAAAACTTTGATGGAGTGTAAAAAAAGTAGTATTTTTGCACTCCGTTTTTGGTTACATTAAAAATTTTATTCAAAATGAATATTACAAGAGAAAATAAAGATGCATTAAATGCTGTAGTAACAGTAGCAATCGAAAAAGATGATTACGCAACTAAAGTTGAAAAAATCTTAACAGATTATAGAAAAACAGCAAACATTCCTGGATTTAGAAAAGGTCATGTACCAATGGGAATGGTAAAAAAGCAATACGGTAAAGCTGTATTAATCGATGAGGTTAATAAATTAATTCAAGAAGGACTAAATAAATATTTAACTGAAGAAAAATTAGATGTTTTAGGTCAGCCATTACCAAAACCACAAGACGATATCGATTGGGATTCAGATAATTTTTCTTTTGAGTTCGAATTAGGTTTAGCACCAGAATTCGAAGTAGATTTAGAAGGAAAAAAAGGAATCACGCATTACAATATTGTTGCAGACGATAAATTAATTGATGATCAAGTAGTAAATATCCAGAAGCAATACGGTAAATTAGTTGCATTACAAGAAGTAGCTAAAGACAGTGAAATAACTGGAGTTTATAAAAATGAAGCTGAAGAAATAGAAAACACAGTAACACTAACTTTAGATAAATTTAAAGGAAAAGCTACCGAAAAGAAATTTGTAGGAGCTAAAGTTGGCGATGTAATTACACTTAAAACAAAAGGTCTTTACGAAGATGATCACGAATTAATGCATGCATTAAAAGTAGATCATGATAAGGCTCATGGTTTAGATATAGAAGTAACTTTTGAGATTACAGAAGTAAACAAACGTGAACTTGCAGATTTAGATCAAGAATTGTTTGATAAGTTATTTGGAAAAGATAATGTAAAATCGGTTTCAGAATTAAAAGAAAAGATTAAAGAAGATGCCGAAAAGCAATTTGTACAACAATCGGATCAAAAATTCTTAAATGATGTTACAGAGCATTTAGTAGCAAATACAAAGTTTGATTTACCAGCAGAATTTTTAACAAAATGGATGCAAACTGCAGGCGAAAATCCAATGGACGATGCAACAGCAAAAGAAGAATACGAAAAGTCTGAAAAGAGTTTACGTTACCAACTTATTGAGGCAAAGTTAATGGAAGCAAACGGAATAAAAGTTGATTTCGAAGACGTTAAAGAAAGCGCAAAAGCGATGATTAAAGTACAAATGGCACAATTTGGTCAAACAAATCCTAGCGATAAAGAGTTAGATGACATTGCAGCAAGAGTACTATCTAATCAAGAAGAAGTTAAGCGTATAAGCGAGCAAGTAGTTAGCCAAAAATTATTAGCACTTTATAAAGAAAAGGCAAACGTAAAAACAAAAGAATTAACTTACGATAAGTTTGTTAAGGAGGTTTACGGAGACAAATAATTTAATTATAAAATCATTATATTTAGGCATTGAATTATTTGTAATTCAATGCCTATTTTATTAGCGTTAAATTCAACTTAAAAAGTTTGAAAACTGCTGATTTAACAATACATTTATGGCCCTTTTAAAGAAATTTAGAGGCTAAACTAAATTATCAAATTCAACAAACAGATATGGATTACGGAAAAGAATTCGAAAAATTTGCTATAAAAGATCAAGGAATAAGCAGTACATACTATAACAAAATTGTAAGTAGTATGATGCCACAAAGTATGACACCTTATATTATAGAAGAACGTCAATTAAACATTTCTCAATTAGATGTTTTTTCAAGATTAATGATGGATCGTATCCTTTTTTTAGGAACAGGAATTAACGATAATATTGCAAACATTATACAAGCACAGCTATTATTTTTAGAAAGCGTAGATGCTAATAAAGATATCCAAATGTACATAAACTCTCCAGGAGGAAGTGTTTATGCAGGATTAGGAATTTATGATACAATGCAATTTATTAAACCAGATGTAGCAACAATTTGTACAGGTATGGCAGCATCAATGGGAGCTGTTTTATTATGTGCGGGAGAAAAAGGAAAACGTAGTGGTTTAACACACTCTCGAGTTATGATTCACCAACCTTTAGGAGGTGCGCAAGGTCAAGCAAGTGATATAGAAATTACTGCACGCGAAATTTTAATTTTAAAAGAAGAGCTTTATAAAATAATAAGTAAGCACTCAGGACAAGATTACGAAAAGGTTTATGAAGACAGTGATCGTGACTATTGGATGAAAGCAGATAAAGCTAAAGAATACGGAATGATAGACGAGATTTTAGCTCGTAATTAATACTATATAAGAATTAAGTTAAGTTAGAAATATAAGAGTGAAAACTTTTAACTTTTAACTAATAACTTTTAACTTAAAGAGAATGGCAAAGGAAGAATTAGAATGTTCGTTTTGTGGTAGGAAAAAGCCAGAAACAAGTTTATTAATAGCTGGTTTAGATGCGCATATATGTGACCGTTGTATAGAACAAGCACATGGTATTGTAGTAGAAGAGTCTAAACAAAGCGACAATACAGAGCTATCTGCAGAGCTTATGTTACGTAAGCCTCAACAAATAAAATCTTTTTTAGACGAATACATTATAGGTCAAGAGTATACAAAAAAAGTAATGTCTGTAGCTGTATATAATCACTACAAACGTTTATTACAGCCACCTACCAACGATGATATAGAGATTCAAAAATCTAATATTATTATGGTTGGAGAAACTGGAACAGGAAAAACGTTAATGGCAAAAACCGTAGCGAAAATGCTTAACGTACCTTTGGCAATTGTAGACGCAACAGTTTTAACAGAAGCCGGTTATGTGGGAGAAGATGTAGAAAGTATTTTAACACGTTTATTGCAGGCTGCAGATTATAGTTTAGAAAAAGCAGAAAAAGGAATTGTTTTTATAGATGAGATAGATAAAATTGCACGTAAGAGTGATAATCCATCAATAACTAGAGATGTTTCTGGAGAAGGAGTACAACAAGCGCTTTTAAAGCTATTAGAAGGAACAGTTGTAAATGTTCCGCCAAAAGGAGGAAGAAAACATCCAGACCAGAAATTTATAGAAGTTAATACAGAAAATATTTTATTTATTGCAGGTGGAGCATTCGATGGTATTAATCGTGTAATCTCAAAAAGATTAAACATGCAAGCCGTTGGTTATAGCGCTTCTATGAGCGATGAAATTGTAGATAACGATAATTTATTACAATATATTATTCCAAAAGACTTAAAAGATTTTGGATTAATACCAGAAATTATCGGGCGTCTTCCAGTTTTAACACATATGGATCCTTTAGATGCTAATACACTTAGAGCTATTTTAACAGAACCTAAAAATGCCATTATCAAACAATATAAAAAACTGTTTGCTATGGACGAAATTGAATTTAGTATAACAGATGGCGCGTTAGAGTTTATTGTGGGTAAAGCGATAGAGTATAAATTAGGAGCAAGAGGATTACGCTCGTTATGCGAAGAAATTTTAACAGATGCTATGTTTGAATTACCAGGAAGCGATACTAAAAAGATTAGTGTTACTAAAACATATGCAGAACAAAAGCTATCAAAAACTAAGTTAAAGCAGTTAAAAGCAGTTTCTTAAAAAGAAAATAATAACTTAAATTTAAGTCTACTTTTGTAAAGAAAGTAGACTTTTTTTTATTTAATATGAAACTAATAAATTCTAAAAACCTAGAAAGCAAAAGACTTATTTTAAGAAGTACGAACATGGATGATGTTGAGCTTGTTTATGCTTTACGCTCTAATGCTATTGTAAGAAAGTATATAATGCAACCATTGTATAAAACACAAGAGGAAGCAGCAATACATATAAAAAACTTGCTAACTTATTTAAAAGAAAATAAATCGATAAGTTGGACTATAATAAACAAAAAAACAAATCAAAAACTAGGTAGTATTTGTTTGTGGAATTTATCTGAAGATAGAAAAACAGCTGAGGTTGGTTACGATTTGCTTCCAGAGTATTTTAAAAAAGGATACATGTCGGAAGCGCTTCAAGAAGTTATATCTTTTGGTTTTAATAAGCTTCGTTTAAATGCTATAGAAGCCTTTACACATACCAAAAACAAAGCTTCAAAAAAATTACTATTAGCAAATGGTTTTACTCAAGATTCTAAGCGAAAAGATCTAGATTTTCCTAAAAATATTATTTTTACCTTAAAGAAATAAAAAACCACTCATTAAGAAGTATGAGTGGTTTTTTTTGAATATGGATTAACTAATTAAATTATCTTCAATAAGGAATTAGTTGATTAATAGCTTGATAAATTTAATGATAATAATTTGATTTTCAAATTATTAACTTGTTTTATTTTTTTTAAACGTTATCTTTAATATTAAAACAAAGCAAGATTAAAAGTTTAATTTTAATAATTCTTCCATGTAATTTCTTGTATTCGATAATCTTGGGACTTTGTGTTGTCCGCCAAGTTTGTTGTTTTCTTTTAGCCAATCGTAGAATAGTTTCTCTCTAGCAATATTAATTTTAGGCTTATTTAAAGTCATGTTATTATAACGCTTTGCTTCGTAATCAGAATTTAGAGATTTTAAAGCATTGTCAAATAATTCGTTAAAATAATTAATGTCTTTAGGAGGTGTTTTAAATTCAATTAACCATTCATGTGCTCCTTTTTCTTTACCTTCCATAAATATTGGAGCAGCAGTATAATCTACAATTTCGCAACTTGTTTTTTTGCAAACTTTTTTTAGTGCATCTTCAGCATTTTCAATTATAAGCTCTTCTCCAAAAACATTAATATGGTGTTTTGTTCTTCCAGAAACTTTAATTCTATAAGGAGAAACCGAAGTGAATCTAACAGTATCTCCAATTTTATAACGCCATAATCCAGCATTAGTAGTAATAATTACAGCATAATTTTTACCTTTTTCAACCTCGCTTAAAGGTATAACACGTTCGTTAGCCGTACCATGAGTTTCCATTGGGATAAATTCGTAGAAAATTCCATAATCTAACATTAATAACAATTCACTAGAATAATTTAAATCTTGGATAGCAAAAAAACCTTCAGATGCATTATAAATTTCATAATACTTAAAATCTTTTTTAGGTAAAATGTTTTTGTATTGTTGTTTATATGGATTAAAACTTACACCACCATGAAAGTAAACTTCTAAATTTGGCCAAATATCAAATAACGAGTCCTTTTCACTTTTATCTAAAACGTTATTAAGTAAAACAAGCATCCAAGAAGGAACACCGGCTAAACTAGTAACATTTTCATTTATAGTTTCGTTTACAATAGCAGCCATTTTAGTTTCCCAATCGCTCATTAAAGACACTTTGTTACTTGGTGTGCTACTAAACTCTGCCCAAAAAGGCATGTTGTCAATTAAAATAGCACTTAAATCTCCATAAACAGTGCCATTTTCTTTATAAAGTTCTTTGCTGCCGCCAAGCCTTAAGCCTTTTCCTGTAAAGAGTTGTGAGTCTTCATTATTATTTAAATACATACATAATAAATCTTTACTTGCAGCATAATGGCAATTTTCTAGTGAGTCTTGACTTACAGGAATAAATTTACTTTTAGCACTTGTAGTACCACTAGATTTTGCAAACCATTTTATAGGTGAAGGCCAAAAAATATTATGTTCGCCTAACCTAGAGCGTTCAAATAAATCTTGATAACCTTCATAATTTTTAATTGGAACTCTATTGGCAAATTCTTTATAAGTTTTTATAGAAGAAAACTCATATTGTTTTCCAATTTCGGTACCTCTAGCTGTATCTATTAAGTTAAATAGTAATTCTTGTTGTACTTCGTTTGGGTATTTTAAAAACAAATCGATTTGATGAAATCTTTTCTTTAAAAACCATGAAGCGATGGAATTTACTAAAGGAATTGGCATATATTTATAGTATATTTAGACACTAAAAATAATACTTTTTTTTATGATTTACCAAGGCGTGCTAACAAAAATGGCAACAGAATATTCTAGCCCAATTCAATACTATTTAGTTTTTGAAAACGATTTTATTAATATGAATCAATTACTAAATAAAACATTGAAATTTCAATTTGTTAAGCACCAGTGTTTAAACTGCGGATTAAACAAATCTATTTATAGACAAGGATTTTGTAAAAGTTGTTTTTTTGATATACCACAAGCAGCAGATTGGATTATGCGTCCAGAATTAAGTACTGCGCATTTAGGAAAAGAAGATAGAGATTTAGAATACGAAAAGAAAGTGCAATTACAATCGCATATTGTTTATTTAGCTAACTCTAGTAATGTTAAGGTTGGTGTTACTAGAAAAACACAAGTACCCACAAGATGGATAGACCAAGGAGCGCATGAGGCAATAGAAATTGTTGAGGTTCCTAATAGATATCTTGCAGGTATAACAGAAGTTGCTTTAAAAGATTTTGTAGCAGATAAAACAAATTGGCGTACCATGCTAAAAAACGAAGTTAAAGATGAGAATCTTGTAGAGTGGAGAGAAAAATTAAAACAGTATATTCCTGCAGAAGCTATGGAATATTATATTAAAAACAATAGTGAAACCCAGATAGATTTTCCAGTATTACAATACCCAACAAAACCTAAAAGTTTAAATATAGAAAAAACTGGTACCTATGAAGGTGTTTTAAAAGGTATAAAAGGACAGTATTTAATTTTTGAAGATGATACTGTTTGTAATATTCGCGGTAACGAAGGAAAAGTAGTAACAATTGAGATACTTTAAATACTTATTTTATTTTTAAAATCAATCCAGCGTTGTTGCCTCACAAATTTGCCTTGCTCTTTTGTAATAAAAGGTTTTGCGTTTTCTCTTTGGGCTTTTAAATACCCTAAAATGTAATTGTTAAATGTGGCAAAATCATTTCTTTTAATAGCATTATAAGTACCTAAGATAAAAGTTAATATAAAACCATAGCGCATTTTGTACATAGCTTGCCCTTGTAGTAAATTTGCTTGTTTACTGTAGTTTGCTCCTGTTGGTTTTAAATGTTTTACTTTTAAGTTATCGTCTAATAAGATGTTCCATTTATAATATTTAGCTAAAATTTCGTCTATAGTATCCCAACCCATGTCTTTTTTCAACATTCCAATATCTAGAAAGCATTGTTTTTTGTAAGCTTTTAAAGCTCCTCTAATATGTTTTTTTCCTGTTATTTGCTCTCTCTGCCAAGTGTTTTTTTGTTTAACGTAACAGTGTCCAGAAACCATACCAAGGTTTTTGTTAGATTTAAAGTGATGAGCTAATGTTTCGAGATAATTTTCAGGAAAAATTAAGTCGGCATCAAATTTACAAATCACATCATAATCTTTATCTAAAGTTTCAAAACCTTTATAAAAAGCATTAATAATCTTAGTGCCAGGTAAATGTGTATTGGCAGATTTAATGTTTACTAATTTTATAAAATGATATTGTTTAGTAAAGGCCTCAACAATAGTTTGAGTGTTGTCTAAAGAGTTGTCATTTACTACAACTACTGCTTTAGGTGCTAAGGTTTGTGATGCTATAGATTGTAAAGTTTTAGCAATAAAATTGGCTTCATTGTGAGCAGGTATGACGATGTAGAAATTCAAATTAAGTATTTAAAAAATGAAATTAATTAAAAATAGCGTGTTTAATACCTTTCCAGCGTAATTTTCTAATAAATCGACCTTCTTCAATTGTAACTAAAGGTTCTTTTTTTTCTTTTTTAGCTTTAAAATAGCCTTTTAAATCATTTTGCAATATCAAAATATTACTTTGTTTTATGCTTTTCTTTAAGGAAGCAATAACTGTAATTACAATACCATATCTCATTTTGTAAAAGGCTTCACCTTGTAGTAATGCGCTTTTTTTAGAATAAGATTGTCCAGTTGGTTTTAAATGTTTTACATGTAAAGTTTGGTCTGTTTTAATATCCCATCCATAATATTTAGCTAATAAAATATCTACTGTATCCCAGCCGATACTTGATTTTAAACCGCCAATATCCTTAAAGCATTTTTTTCTATAAGCTTTAAATGGACCACGAACATGATGCTTTGAAGCAATATTTTCGTAAACCCATTCTTTATTGTTTTTAATATATGCTAAACCTCCAGCAATACCTACTTTGGGATTTTTTTTAAATATTTTAACTATAGTTTCTAAATAGTTTTTAGGAAGAATAATATCTGCATCAAATTTGCAAATAATATCATAATCCTCATCTAAAGTATTATAACCTTTATAAAAAGCTTGCACCACTTTACTGCCAGGAATATGTGCTTTTGAAGATAGAATAGATAGGCTTTCTATCCAATTATAGTTTTTCGAAAATTTATTAATTTCTTGTTGAGTATTGTCTGTAGAATTGTCGTTCACAACAACTACTTTTTTGGGTAAAAGTGTTTGCTGTGTTAAAGAGTTAAGCATTAAGGAAATATAGTCTCCTTCATTATGTGCAGGAATAACAATGTAAATATTCAACTTTAAGTATAATTAAATTATTCTAAATTCAAATTTGCGAAAATTTAATGAGACTACTCAATTTTGCATATTTTAATACAATAAATTTTGTGTAAAACGAATTTATAGGATTGTTGTTTATAGCAATAATAGTTAATGCTTTACCTTTTCTGCATAAACAATATAATAGCGATTAGTAAAGTAGCGTAATAAAGGTCTAAAACCTATTTTTTTGGTTGGGTTAGTCCATTTTTGACTATCTACAATTTTCCAACCTGTTTTTTCTAAAAGCCAATCAAATTGCCAATCTTCAAACTCGTGGTAATGTCTGTCCCATTTATCGGTTTTACTTCTGTATGCTGAAGAAAACCATAAGCGCATAGGAATACTTGCCACTAATTTATCTGCTTTAATAGATTTTAAAATAGTATAAGGCGATAATAAATGTTCAAAAATTTCAAAAGCTGTTACAACTGTAGCTTCAGAGTTTTCTATAGCTTCTGTGTTTTCGTCTAAATCTTCGCCAGAAGTATTTTTTACTGAAAAACCGCCGTTTTTCATGACTTTAGTAAATGGATTTTCAACGCCTAAATCTAATATACTTTCATTTTTAGAAATATGTTTTTCTAAAAATTTATAGGTGAGTTTATATCTTTTGTGTGGAAATTTACCTTCGTACATTATTGCTTTCTAAAAATGAGAGTTTTATTTAATACTTGTATACTATAGCGTTAATATTCATTCCAGCTCCAACACTAGCAAATAAAATAATATCACCTTTATTAATTTCTTGGTTTTCTAATTCACCTTTTAAAATTAAATCATACAAAGTAGGTACAGTTGCAACGCTAGAATTTCCAAGAGTATTAATAATCATTGGCATGATACCTTCGGGCATTTCGGTTTTATAAAGCTTATAAAAACGTTTAACAATGGCTTCGTCCATTTTTTCGTTGGCTTGATGTATTAATATTTTTTTTACATCGCTTATTGAATACCCACTTTTGTCTAAACATGCTTTTAAAGCTAAAGGTACGTTTGTTAGTGCAAACTCATAAATTTTTCGACCATACATTTTAATATATCGTCTTTGGCTTGTGTTTTCTGGATTGTTAGTTTCTCCAAAATATATAAAATGAGCTTCGTCTAAAGCAAAAGTTGCGGTTTCATGTGTTACAATGCCACCATCTTCATTTGTTTCTTCAACAATTACTGCACCTGCACCATCACTATATATCATAGAATCTCTATCGTGTTTATCTACAACACGAGATAGTGTTTCGGCTCCAATTACTAGACATCTTTTTGCAATTCCTGCTTTTATAAAAGCATTAGCTTGAATAACACCTTCAATCCAACCGGGACAACCAAAAAGCAAATCGTATCCAACGCATTTTGGGTTTTTAATTTGAAGTAAATGTTTAACTCGAGAAGCTATACTTGGTACGGTGTCGCTTTGTTCTGTATTATATTTTACATCACCATAATTATGAGCTACAATAATATAATCTAAAGTTTCTTTGTCGATTTTTGCATCGGCAATAGCAAGTTCGGCAGCATAAAAAGCAATATCAGAATTTAATAATTCGTTTTTTATATATCGTCTTTCTTGTATTCCTGTTATGGCTTTAAACTTGTCTACAATAATTTCATTAGAGCTATTTATTTTAGAGCCATCTGCATTTAAAAATTCATGATTGTAAAAATCTTCGTTTTTTTCAACAGTGCTAGGAATAAAACTGCCAGTTCCAGTAATTTTAATATTCATATAAAAAGGAAATTGCCTTTAGTTAAGTTACTTTGCTAATATAAGCAACGAAAACTAAAGGCAATTTATTTGTTATAATATTTTACGATGTTCAGATCGATATTATGAATCCATATAATCCTCAATAGGTGCACAAGAGCATATTAAATTTCTGTCTCCAAAGGCGTCATCTACTCTACGAACACTTGGCCAAAACTTTGTGTCTTTAACGTAGTCTAGAGGAAAAGCAGCTTTTTCACGAGAATAAGGTAAAGTCCATTCGTCGCTAGTTACCATTGCCATAGTGTGTGGTGCATTTTTTAATGGATTATTATGGTCATCTTTATTTGCTTCATCAATTTCTTTTCTAATAGAAATCATCGCGTCGCAAAAACGATCCATTTCTGCTTTACTTTCACTTTCTGTAGGCTCAATCATCATGGTTCCTGCTACAGGAAAAGAAACTGTTGGTGCATGAAATCCATAATCCATCAAACGTTTTGCTATGTCTACAACTTCAATGCCTTTAGCTTTAAAATCACGACAATCAATAATCATCTCATGCGCAGCTCTACCTTTTTCACCAGAATATAATGTTGGGTAGTGGTCTTTTAATCGTTCCTTTATGTAGTTAGCATTTAAAATTGCTATTTCAGTAGCTTTTTTAAGACCTCTATAGCCTAACATTTTAATGTAGCCATAAGAAATTAAACAAGCTAAAGCAGAACCGTAAGGCGCTGCAGAAATAGCAGAAATAGATTGGTGTCCACCAGTTTTTATAATTGGATTTCCTGGTAAAAATGGTACTAATTGCTCTGCAACACAAATTGGTCCAACTCCAGGTCCACCACCTCCATGAGGAATGGCGAATGTTTTGTGTAAATTTAAATGACAAACATCTGCACCAATATTTCCAGGATTTGTTAAACCAACTTGAGCATTCATATTGGCACCATCCATATAAACTTGTCCACCATTATCGTGAATAATTTTAGTGATATCTTTTATTGCAGATTCGTAAACACCATGTGTTGAAGGATAAGTTACCATTAATGCAGATAAATTATCTTTATGTAATTCTGCTTTTTCACGTAAATCGTCAACATCAATATTACCTTCTTCTGTAGATTTTGTAACAACCACTTTCATTCCTGCCATAACAGCACTAGCAGGATTTGTTCCGTGTGCAGATGATGGAATTAAGCAAATATTTCTATGATGATCTCCACGAGATTCGTGATATGCTTTAATAACCATTAAACCAGCAAATTCACCTTGAGCACCAGAGTTTGGTTGTAAAGATGTAGCGGCAAAACCAGTAATTTCAGTTAATTGGTTTTCTAAAGCATTTAATACTAATTTGTAACCAATTGGTTGGTTTACAGGTACAAATGGATGTATGCTTCCCCAATTTGTAGAACTTAAAGGTAGCATTTCTGCAGCTGCATTTAATTTCATTGTACAAGATCCTAAAGAAATCATAGAGTGATTTAATGCTAAATCTTTACGTTCTAAAGTTTTTATGTAGCGCATTATTTCGGTTTCAGAATGGTAAGTGTTAAACACTTCTGCTGTTAAAAATTCTGATTGACGCTTTAAATGCTTAGGTATTGTTGTGTTAGTTGAGATAGTTTCTATTCTATCTGTTGTGTTTTCTGTAACGCTTTCAAAAATCTCAATAATTTCATTTAAATCTGAAATAGAGGTTGTTTCGTTTATAGAAATTGTAACTGTATTGGTATCTGGATAATGAAAATTTACTTCTCTTTTTTCGGCTTCATACTTTGTTTTAACCGCGTCTGCTTTTATCTGGATAGTATCGAAATAATGAGAATTTACTTGTTCTAATTCTAATTTTTCTAAAGCATTAACTAAAGTAGAAGCAGAGTTTTTAATATTATCTGCTATAAAAGTTAGTCCTTTTGGTCCATGATAAACAGCATACATTCCTGCCATAACGGCTAAAAGTACTTGTGCTGTACAAATATTAGAAGTTGCTTTGTCGCGTTTTATGTGTTGCTCGCGAGTTTGTAAAGCCATACGTAAGGCTCTATTGTTGTTAACATCTTTTGTTACACCAATAATACGACCAGGAACATCACGTTTGTACGCTTCTTTTGTTGCAAAATATGCTGCGTGAGGCCCGCCGTAACCCATAGGGATTCCAAAACGTTGTGTTGTACCAACTACAACATCTGCGCCAAATTTTCCTGGAGCTTCTAGTTTTACAAGACTTAAAATATCTGCCGCTACTGCAACTTTTATATTTTCGGCATTAGCTTTTTCAATAAAAGATTTTATATCTGTTATTTGTCCGTTTTTACCTGGGTATTGTAATAATGCACCAAAATATTCATTAGATAAATTATATTCTGCCTCGTTACCTATAATTAATTCTATACCTATAGGTTTTGCTCTAGTTTCTAGTAAATCTATGGTTTGAGGTAATACTAGGTCTGATACAAAAAACTTATTAACCTTATTCTTTTTTTGAGAACGGTCTCTAACTGCAAATAGCATGCTCATTGCTTCTGCTGCGGCTGTACTTTCGTCTAAAAGTGATGCGTTAGCAATTTCCATACCTGTTAAATCAATAACCATGGTTTGGAAATTTAATAAGGCCTCTAAACGACCTTGAGCAATCTCTGCTTGATAAGGTGTATAAGCTGTATACCAACCTGGATTTTCTAAAATGTTACGCTGTATTACAGCAGGTAAAATAGTTGGATGATAACCTAAACCAATATAAGTTTTGTAAATTTTATTAAGTTTAGAAAGTTCATTTATATGTGATGAATAATCAAATTCGCCCATTGCAGCATCTAAATCTAAATCTTCTTTTAAACGAATATCGTCTGGAATAGTTTCGTAAATAAGCTGCTCTAAACTATCAACACCAATGGCATCAAGCATTAGTTTTTGATCGTCTTCTCTTGGTCCAATGTGGCGCAATGCGAAAGAATGTGTGTTCATGTAGTTGTGTGTAAATTTTGTTTTGCAAAAATACTGAAAACTTAAAGTAATTTTTCTCTAAAAATTGAAAGTTTTTAACCAAATTCTATGGTTATGAACAGTTTGATTAACTTTGTATAATGCGAATACTAAAACAGTTTTTCGATTTTTACTTAAATAGTAGCATTCACGTTGCTTTAGCTGTGTGTTCGTTAAGCTGGATTGTGTTAATAAAGCATGATGTTTTCTATAACGAAAAGGTCTTGCTTTTTACATTTTTTGCAACCATTACAGGTTATAACTTTGTAAAGTATTTTGGTATTGCAAAATTTCACCATCGTAGTTTAACTAATGCTTTAAAAGTTATTCAAATATTCTCATTTTTTTGCTTTCTGTTATTGTGTTATTATGCTTTGCAATTGCAGATAAAAACATTAATTTTTATTGTTGTTTTTGGGATTATAACTTTTTTATACGCCATTCCGTTTATACCAAAAAAAATGTATTTAGATCACCAGCAAAATTTAAGAGATGTAAGTGGTTTAAAAGTTTATGTTATAGCTTTGGTTTGGGCTGGAGTAACAGTGTTTTTGCCATTGATTGAAGCTAATATTAGTTTTAATGCAGATGTTTATTTTTTAGCATTTCAGCATTTTATTTTTGTAATTGTTTTAATGTTACCTTTTGAGATTAGGGATTTAAAATTTGACAGCTTAAAGTTAGCTACAATCCCTCAAAAAATAGGAGTCAAGCAAACAAAAATAATAGGTTTAGTATTGTTGATAATATTTTTTTTTACTGAATTTTTTAAAGATGAATTGTCTCAAAATGAAATTATTTCTACTCTATTAGTAGCAGTTATAACTGCGTTTTTTTTAATATTAACAAATAAAAAAAAGAGCTATTATTATAGCTCTTTTTGGGTTGAAAGTATTCCAATTATATGGTTACTAATTATTATGCTTCATTAACTCTTTTTCAAAAGTAGATTGTAGTTTAGATTTTTCGTTTGTGTTTAATTTTACAGGTTTTTGACGCACAAGTTTTGTTAGTTTGGCGTTATTTCTTGAATATTTTCTACAAGCTGCACAAAAAATTAAGTGAAGATTTAATTTTATTTTTTCTAAAAAAGTAGCTTCTTTATACTGCGACTTATCGCAAGTATGGTTTGCTTCTTCACAACTTAAAAATAATTTATTACTCATTTTAAAACCAATTTTTTTCAAGACAACCAGCCATTGCAGTTCTTGCTCTATGGATGATTACCCATAGATTAGACGCAGTAATATTTAATTCATTACAAATAGCTTCGGTATCATAATTTAATATCGTTTTCATTTCGAAAACTTGAGCTTGTTTTGTTGGTAATTTTTCTAAACAGTTATTTATAGCAACACCTAATTCTGTATTTTCGATAGAGTCTTCGGCTGTTTTATCAAAAGGATCTGCTACGCGTTCTTGTAACCAATCACCTTCAGTCTCTGTATCGTTATTGTAGGTCATTCTAACTTCGGCTTTGCCTTTATTAGAATTTATTTTACGATAGTAATCTATAATTTTTCTTTTTAAAATTGAAATTAGCCAAGTACGCTCACTTGCTTCGCCTTTAAAATTTTTCATAGATTTTAATCCGGCCAAAAATGTTTCGGATACTAAATCTTGAGCCATATCTCTATCGCTTACTCGAGAAACTGTATAGTTAAATAAGTAATCACTATATAAAGTAATCCATTGATTTGGATCTATTTTGTGATTTGGCATTAGTTAGAATTTTTTTCAAAAGTAAATAAAAATAATTTTAATTAACTATTTAAAAAATATCATTAAAAATATTGTACTAAAATAAAGCCAAAGAATAGAGAATATTATATGTACTATGGTTTCGAACGTTTTGCTTTTCCATAATTTAACAGAATACACAAAAAATTGAATAAAAGCTCTAATGCTCCAAAAAACTCCAAAACCTAAAGCAAGCTTGTTGCCTAGTTTTGTTTCAATTATTTCTACTCCAGATGTGAAGCATAGTAATCCCATTAAAAAAACGGTTAGTGCTATAAAAAATGTATGGACTGTTACCATTTGTCTATTTATTAGACTTAGTGGTTTTAGTTCTACTTTCCAATTAAAATATCTTGGAAATATGATATGAACTAGCGCTAGTGCAATTAAAATTAAACCTATTATTTTTAAATGAAGTACCATAAAATTAATTATTAAAAGAAAAAACAGACATAAATGGTGTAAACTTATGTTCTAAAATAGTATTAAAACCGGCTTTTTTAATTACGTTAATCCATGTTTTTTTTGAGAAGAAATGGGTAAAGCCAATAGAGAATGCAAAAAAGTTAGGTATGTCTCTTAAATGCTCGACAATTATAATTTTTCCGTTTGTTTTGCAAACACGATCACATTCTTTTAAAAATTGAATTTTTTCTAGATTACTTCTAATTTCATGAGCGGCAGAAAGTAAAAATATAACATCTACACAATTATCTTTTAGTGGAATTTTAGTAGTGCTTATTTGTTTTGTGTTTGGGTATTGGTTTGTAACTTTTCGGGCTCTTACGATAGCAGGTTCTGTGTGATTGTTAGAATTATAAAAATCATAAACCTGAAGCTTTGAAAGTGGAAATTTTTCTTTTATTGAAAAACTTGTTTCGTCAAAACCAGCATTAATATTTAATATCAATTGATTTTTACTGTCTTTTAAATTATATTTTTTTAACCAATTAAAATTATAATATCCAGAATAGTCGTAAACGTAAGCCGATATTATAAGTGGCATTAATAAACCATATAAAAATGCTAGCATTATAATTTTTAAAATTAGCAACGGCCAGTTAAAGTATAAAAATAATGTGGTTATTAAAGTTAAAGCTAATAAGCCATAAATGTAGAAATGTCTATTAAAGCTTAAAATGTTTAATACGCCTTGAAATTTTTTTCTTTTTAGTTCCATAATTCTATTTTTCCTTTTTTCCAGTAATATGGTATGTTTTCTATAATAAAAGCATTTGCTAATACATGATTTTTTAAGTTTAAACTTTTTAAAAAGTCTATATTATAATGGTCTATTTTAATTGGTTTAGGCTTCCAGTTTTGTCTTACGCCTTCAATAATTAATACTTCTTTTGTTTGTTTGTTATAAGTGAAAGTAAACGGTAATGGTCCGGCAAAACGTCTGGCTTCTTTCCAGTTTAGAAAAGGTGAATTGTTTGGAAGTGAAACAGTTTCAACAGTTTTATTTATAGAGATGTTGAATTTTGACTTATTCGATTTTATTTCAGTTTTATTTTTTGAAATAATTTGTTTTATATCTGTAGTAGTATAGTTATAATGTGTAAAAATATTACCCATAAAAGCCATTTTAGTTTTGTCTGTTTCAGATTTTAAAATGTATAAACCACGTAAGCGTTTTCCTTTTTTATTGGTGTAACGAACAAATATGCGATAACCGATTAAGAAAAAATCGTTACCTAAAGATTTAGGAAATCCTTTTGGTCTTAAATCTTTAGTTTGCACCATTGCAGCAGCAACAAAAGCCCATTTGTTATTAAAAGTATCTAATGATAAACATTTTGGGATTAAATTTTCTAATTGCTCTTTTGGTACAGCAAAAGTTAATACTGTTGAGCTTTCAAAAAATGCTTCTACAGCAAATGGATGATTTTTTAGTGATTTAAACATTGTCTTTTATTAAATTAAAATGAAAGCTATTGTAATAGATTAATGAGCAAAATAGTAAGGCAAATACAATATTAAAATTGTGCCATAAAAGTAAATTTGAAGCTTTAAGTAGTTCTAGGCTATTCATGGTTAATATTATTACAATTTGAGTTATTGCATTACACTTTTGCTTGTAGCGACTTAAAATCCAAACTGCCATAAAAACTTCTAAAACTCCAATGATTATAATTAATGCTCTAGAGTGTGCAGTGTTTAAAACCTTTGCAACTATAGCTTCATGTCTTGGTACTTGATTTAAAATTTTGCAGTACAAACCGTTAACGAGCCAAACTAATGCTATAAAAAATGTAATTGTATTATTTAGTTTTTTGTTTTTCATACATATTAAACTTTCAGAAAAAATTGAAAGTTATATTTAAATTTTTTTATTTAAAGAATTTTATAACCGACTTAGTAATCCAGTTTTGCTTTTGGTTTACTAGCTTGTTTATTACGGCATCCATAGTTTCTGTTAGCTCATGTAATGCTTTTGTTTGTTTAATAAGTTCTTTGGTTTTTTCATTTCCATCATCTTTAATAGAGGAAACTTCGTCTAAAATTTTAATGACTGGTTGTATTTCGCGTCTGCTTCTTTCTTTAGCAACAATTCTGGCTAATTCTTGTACATCTTTTTCGGTAGTAAAAAACTCTTTGCGTTCTCCTGCAACAATTGTTTTACTTACAATTCCCCAATCAATTAATTGGCGTAAGTTCATAGATGTATTTCCACGAGAAATTTTAAGTTCGTCCATAATCTCTTCCATAGATAATGGTTTGGTAGAGATAAACAACAAGGCTTGAATTTGTGCCATGGCTTTGTTAATTCCCCAAAGAGAGCCTAAACTTCCCCAAGTGCTAATAAATTTGTCTTTTGCTTCTTGATATTGCATAGCACAAATATATAATAATTTTTAAACTTTCAATAATTTTTGAAAGTTTATCTTTTAAAAAAAAGACCAGCTAGAGTAGTTGGTCTTTTTTTATTTTAAATTATTTAATTAAACCAGCTCTTTTTAATAAAGCTTCTGGCTTTGGTTCTTGGCCTCTAAAGCGTTTGTATAAAGTCATTGGGTTTTCTGTTCCGCCTTGAGATAATACGTTGTCTTTAAATTTGGTTGCAATGTCTTTGTTAAAAATACCGTTTTGTTTAAAATAGTCGAAAGCGTCTGCGTCTAATACTTCTGCCCATTTATAACTGTAATAACCTGAGCTATAACCTCCTTGAAAAATGTGGGCAAAAGCTGTACTCATACAGTTTTCTGCTACATCTGGATATAATTTTGTGTCTTCAAAAGCTTTGTTTTCAAAAGTTTTTACATTTTTAACTTTTTCTAAAGATTCGCTACCATGCCATGCCATGTCTAATAATCCAAAACTAATTTGTCTTAGTGTTTGCATGCCTTCATGGAAAGTCGCTGACTCTTTAATTTTGTTTACTAAATCCATTGGTATAACTTCTCCAGTTTCATAATGTTTAGCAAACAACTCTAAAGCTTCTTTTTCGTAACACCAATTTTCCATAACTTGGCTTGGTAACTCTACAAAATCCCAATAGACACTAGTTCCAGATAAACTTGGGTAAACTGTATTGGCTAACATGCCATGTAGCGCGTGACCAAATTCATGAAATAGAGTAGTGACTTCGTTAAAAGTTAGTAATGAAGGTTTGCTTTTTGTTGGTTTAGTAAAATTACAAACTATAGATACATGAGGCCTTTCTTCATTACCATCTTTAACAAATTGTGGTTTGTAACTTGTCATCCAGGCACCATTTCTTTTTCCTTTTCTTGGAAAGAAATCGGCATAAAATAGAGACACTAATTCGCCATTAGCATTTGTTACTTTGTATGTTAATACATCTTCATGGTATTTGTCTACATCATTTATAATTTGAAAATGAAGTCCGAATAATTTTTTGGCAACTGTAAATGCACCATCAATAACATTTTCTAATTTAAAATATGGTTTAAGTTGCTCGTCATCTAAATTAAATAGTTTTTGTTTTAGTTTTTCGGCATAATAAGCAGCATCCCATTTTTGTAACTGCTCTATATTGTCTATTTCTTTTGCAAAATTTTCTAAACTCTTAAATTCGTTTTCTGCAGCAGGTTTAGCTTTAGAAAGTAAATCGTTTAAAAAAGCAAGTACTTTTTCTGGTGTTTGTGCCATGCGCTCTTCTAGAACAAAATTGGCATGCGTTTTATAACCCAAAATGTTTGCGCGTTTATAGCGTAGGTTTGCAATTTCTAAAACAATATTTTGGTTATCTAAATCATCGCCTTTAAATGCTTTGCTTCCAGCTGCTTTAGATAGCTTTTCTCTAAGTTCACGATTGTCTGCATAGGTCATAAAAGGTATATAACTTGGGTAATCTAGTGTAATAATATAGCCTTCTTTGTTTTTGCTTTCTGCAAGTTGTTTTGCAGCTTCTTTAGCGCCATCTGGTAGCCCAGAAACATCGCTCTCGTTAGTTAAATGAAGCTCGTATTTGTTGGTTTCGGCAAGTACATTTTCTCCAAACTTAAGTTTTAATTGTGCTAATTTTTTGTCTATATCTCGAAGTTTAATTTTATCGTCTTCGTTTAAATTGGCACCATTTCTAGAGAAGCTTTTGTATTTTTTATCTAATAGCGTGAGTTGTTCTGTTGTTAGGTTTAAACTTTCTTTTTGCTCATAAACAGCTTTTACGCGTTTAAATAAATCTTCATTTAAAGTTATATCATTTCCAAACTCTGTAAGTATTGGAGAAATTTCTTGTGCTATTTTTTGAATTTCATCATTTGTTTCGGCAGAATTTAAATTAAAAAAAATGCTAGTAACACGATCTAATTGCTGTCCTGAAAACTCTAGAGCTTCTATTGTGTTTTTAAAAGTTGGAGCTTCGGTATTACTTACTATAGCCTCGATTTCTTTTTGAGTGTCTTTAATAAGCTTTAAAATTGAAGGTTTGTAGTCTTCATTTTTAATTTTTGTGAATGGAGCAGAGTTGTATTTTGTCGAAAAATATGTTGTTAATGTGTTCATTTGTAATGTAATAGTTTAAATCTGTTATTTTTTTTGTAAAAAAAACATGTAAAAAATCGAAATTAGTTATAAATTTGCACCATATTTTTTCTAGAGAGCTGGTTACTCTCATTAAAATTATTGATTAATAGCGATGAAAAGCCTCAAATTATTTTGAGGCTTTTTTTTATGCCTACAAAATAGATTAGATCGCAATGCTTTTTGTCGGATATTTTTGCTTTTAATCGAATTTACAAATGTTTCTAATCTTATATAATTGAATAATATACAAAATTAGGAGTTTTGCTATAAGTTTTTTTGATGTGAGTACTTATACTCAGCATATAGAAAGATTAATAGCGATAAAAGCCCAGGAGACTGGGCTTTTTTATTTTCTTACTTTTTTACTGGCAATTTCTACCTTAAGTTTTAATTCTTCTTTATAGGCTATAATTTTATTTAATATGCTTTGGTCACTAGCTCCAATAATTTGAGCTGCTAATATTCCAGCATTTTTTGCTCCATTTAAAGCTACTGTTGCAACAGGAACGCCACCAGGCATTTGTAGTATTGATAGAATTGAATCCCAACCATCTATAGAGTTTCTACTCTTTACAGGAACTCCAATAACTGGTAATGGAGATAATGAAGCGACCATTCCTGGTAAATGTGCTGCTCCTCCAGCTCCAGCTACAATAGCTTTAATGCCACGTGTATGTGCATTTTTACTATAGTCGAATAATTTTTCTGGTGTTCTATGTGCAGAAACAATATCAACTTCTACTTCAATATTAAAATCTTTTAATATGTCTATTGCTTCTTGCATTATTGGAAGATCACTATCACTTCCCATAATTACGCCTACTTTACTCATAATTATTTACTTATTACTTTAATTGTGTTTTTTACTTTTTCAGCAATTTGTCTTGCAACATTTAAGTCTTTATTTACAATGGTTACATGTCCCATTTTACGAAACGGTCTTGTTTGTTTCTTCCCATAGATATGTGGTGTAACGCCTTCCATTTTCATAATTTTGGCAATATTTTTATATACAACATCGCCAGTATAATTTTCGGCTCCAACTAAGTTTACCATTATACCACCAACTTTACTATCTGTTTTTCCTAATGGAAGATTTAAAATAGCACGAATATGTTGCTCAAATTGAGAGGTATAGCTAGCTTCAATAGTTTGGTGTCCAGAGTTGTGAGGTCTTGGTGCAACTTCGTTTATTAAAATTTCATCATCTTGAGTTTGAAACATTTCAACAGCTAATAAACCAACATGATTAAATGCTTTAGAGACTTTTAAAGCAACTTCTTGAGCTTTCTTTGCAATATCTTCAGGAATTCTGGCTGGGCAAATTACATATTCAACTTGATTTGCTTCTGGATGAAATTCCATTTCTACAACAGGATAGGTTTTAATTTCTCCGTCTGGATTTCTTGCAACAATTACCGCTAATTCGTTTTTAAAATCTATAAGTTCTTCTGCAATACACTCACCTTTAGGTAGGCCTTTTAAATCGTCCATACTGCGTACAACTTTTACGCCAGTACCATCGTAGCCAAATTGTGCACTTTTCCATACAAAAGGAAATTTTATTCCGCCATTTAAAATAGCATCTTCAATTTCTGAAGCATAAGCAAACCTAGAAAATTCTGAAGTTGGTAAATTACGGTCTAAATAAAATAATTTTTGTTTTGCCTTATTTTGAATAGTTCTTAAATTTTTAGAGCTAGGATATACTTTAACACCTTCACTTTCAAGTTTTTCTAGCGCATCTACATTAACGTTTTCAATCTCAAAAGTTAAAACATCTACTTGTTTTCCAAAGTTATAAACAGTATCAAAATCCATTAAATCTCCTTTAGAAAAAGCATTACATGCCATTTTAGAAGGCGCTTCATCACTTGGGTCTAAAACATAGGTTTGAATATCAAATTTTCTGGTATTATAAAGCATCATTTTCCCTAGCTGTCCACCGCCAAGGATGCCTAATTTAAATTCTGAAGAAAAATAGTTCATTGTGTTGTTACAAAAGTGGTAATCTTTTTAGTTAAAAATAATATCACAAAAATACATTTTATAATGCAAAAGACCTCTAATATTTTGGAGCAATAATCGTATTTCATGTAACAAATACGTATCTTTGCCACTTTTACAAAACTAATATAATGATTAAGTTACACGATAAATATTTTAAGCCTTTTATTTCTGCTAAGCAGATAGATGCGGCTGTTGCTAAAATGGCTAGTGAACTTGCGAAAGATTTAGGTGATGAGATTCCTGTTTTTGTTGGAGTTTTAAACGGTTCTTTTATGTTAGTTAGCGATTTTGTGAAAAAATATCCAAAAGCTTGTGAAGTCACTTTTATTAAATTGGCTTCTTATGAGGGAGTAAAATCTTCAGACGATATCCAACGTCTTATTGGTTTAACTCAAGATTTAACAAATAGAACCGTAGTAATACTTGAAGATATAATAGATTCAGGTAAAACGCTACACGAGATACATCGTATTTTTAAGAATGAAAATGTAAAGCAGTTATTAATTGCGACACTGTTCTATAAACCAGAAGCTTATAAAAAAGACTTTAAACTACATTACGTTGGTATAGAAATTCCTAATAAATTTATTGTTGGCTATGGCTTAGATTATGATGGATTAGGAAGAGATTTACCAGAAGTATATCAATTAAAAATAACACAACACATGACTAATTTAGTATTATTTGGTCCTCCTGGAGCAGGTAAAGGCACACAAGCTAATTTTTTAAAAGAGAAATATAATTTAGTACACATTTCTACAGGAGATGTATTTAGATTTAATATTAAAAACGAAACAGCTTTAGGTACTTTAGCAAAATCTTTTATGGATAAAGGAGAATTAGTGCCAGATCAAGTAACTATAGATATGTTAAATGCTGAGGTAGAAAAAAATGCCGGAGCTAATGGATTTATTTTTGATGGTTTTCCTAGAACTAATGCACAAGCCGAAGCTTTAGATAAATTAATGGAAAGCAAAGACTCGCAAATTAATGCCATGATTGCTTTAGAAGTTGAAGATGAGGTATTAGTAGAAAGACTTCTTGAACGCGGAAAATCTAGCGGAAGAAAAGATGATGCTAACGAAACTGTAATTAGAAATAGAATTAAAGAATATTATAAAAAAACAGCCATCTTAAAAGATTATTACACAGCTCAAGATAAATATTTTGGAGTAGATGGTTTTGGTGATATTAAAGATATTACTAAACGTTTATGTAATACAATTGATGCACTTTAATTCTTTAAAAAAAATATATTTTAATTAAAAAATATTTTCGCTTTAGCGAAAAGAAAAAATGACTGAAGGAAATTTTGTAGACTACGTTAAAATGCATGTTACCTCTGGAAAGGGAGGTCAAGGTTCTACGCACTTGCATCGCGAAAAATATTTAGCAAAAGGCGGACCAGATGGTGGAGATGGAGGACGTGGAGGACACGTAATTTTAAGAGGAAACTCTAATCTTTGGACATTAATACATTTAAAATTTAAAAGGCACATTCGTGCTGGACACGGAGGTAATGGAAGTAGTGGAAGAAGTACAGGAGCCGATGGAGAAGATATGTATGTAGAAGTGCCTCTTGGAACAGTTGTTCGTGATACCGAAACAAATGAAGTTCTTTTTGAAATTACAAAAGATGGAGAAGAGAAAATTGTAGCTCAAGGAGGAAAAGGAGGCCGTGGAAATTGGCATTTTAAAAGTTCTACAAACCAAACACCACGTTACGCGCAACCTGGGATTCCTATGGAGCAAAAGGATATTACTTTAGAACTTAAGTTGCTTGCAGATGTTGGACTAGTTGGGTTTCCAAATGCAGGAAAATCTACATTACTATCTGTAATAACTTCTGCTAAACCTAAAATTGCAGATTACGAGTTTACTACATTAAAACCTAATTTAGGTATTGTAAAACATCGTGATTTCCAAAGTTTTATAATGGCAGATATTCCTGGTATTATTGAAGGTGCAGCCGAAGGAAAAGGTCTTGGTTATTACTTTTTACGCCATATAGAGCGTAACTCTATTTTATTATTTTTAATTCCTGCAGATGCGCCAGATATTAAAAAGCAATATGATATTTTATTAGATGAGTTACGTCGTTATAATCCAGAAATGTTAGATAAAGATAGGTTTATTGCTATCTCGAAGTCTGATATGCTAGATGATGAATTGCAAGCCGAATTAAAAGTAGAATTAGATAACAATTTACCAATTCCTTATGTGTTTATTTCTAGTGTAGCACAACAAGGATTAATGGAACTTAAAGATTTGCTTTGGCAAGCACTTAATAACTAGTTTGTTTTAACTGTTTAAAAATAACATAAGAATATACAACAGGTATTATGGTTATAATTGTTGTTATAATTATAAAGCTTACCATGTTTGGTTTTGGTTCTAAAATAAAACCAAGAAGTATAACTAATAGGCCGCCAATAAACCAATATTTACCAGCTAGTTTATGTGTCTTTTTCCAAACAATATCGTTTTCTAAAGTCCATGGTGTGCGTATACCAATAAAGTAATTGGTCTTAATAGTTTTCATGTAATTTCCTAAAATAACGTAAAGTAAACCTATTAACATTATTATAATGTTTGGGTTTGTAAAAGATTGGCTTTTGGAACTGTATAAAATAAATAGCGCAAGTACCGACATGAAAAGCGTAAGAAGAAGTTTAATGTTATAGAATTTTTTACTAGTTGCTTCTATTTTTTGCTTTGGATCTATTTTAGGAACAAGGCTTAATATTACATAAATTAAAACAGGTAGTATAAAAGGAATAATGAGTAAAGTAGCTTTGCTTCCCCAACCATCAATTTCTCCATTTGCATTCCAGTGTATTGGAACTTGTTCTGGTAAAACATTCCATATAAATGCTAAATAGATAAAAGGAATTAAAATAATTAATATTATTGGTAGTTCTTTTTTTAGAGACATAATTTTATTTTTTTAAAGTAATTATCCATTGCAAAACATCTTCTAAAATACTTGTGTTAATAGAGTATTCAACAAATTGCCCTTTTTTTTCGCTGCTTACTAAATCGGCTCTTTTTAAAATATCTAAATGATGCGAAATACTAGGTTTAGAGATGTTAAAGGCATCTGCAATTTCGCCAGCAGTTCTGTCTTTTTCTTTTAATAATTCCAAAATTTGTCTTCTGGTATCATCGTTTAAAGCTTTAAATAAAAGATTCATTATTTAGGTATTTAGACAAATATCTAAATATTATTTTAATTATCAAAATAAGAATTGATTTCAAGATTTAAAAAATGGTCTTTTTTTAATTAACTTTAAACAAAAAAAATAATTATGAAGATATTTAAATATTTTGCATTAATACTTTGTTTAGCTTCTTGTGCGCCAATTTACGTTAATTACGATTACGAGAAAACTACAAATTTTAATGAATATAAAACGTATAATTTTTTTAGTAATATAGAATCTGGTTTAAATGAATTAGATGAAAAAAGATTAATAGCTGCGTTAGATTATAAATTAAACGAAATGGGATTGGTTAAAACGCAAAACGCAAGTTTTTATATAGATATTAAAAGTAATGAGTTTCAAGAAGCATCGAGAAATAATGTTGGAGTAGGAGTTGGTGGAGGTAATCGTGGTTTTGGTGGAGGTATTTCGGTTGGTATTCCTGTAGGTCAATCTAGTATTAACAGGCAAATTACAATTGAGTTTGTAGATGAAAATAAAACTGGTTTATTTTGGCAAGCTACAAGTGAGAGTTCTTTTAAACAAAACCAAAGTCCAGAAAAACGTGAGGCACGATTTAAAGCTATAGTTAATAAAGTTTTGGAAGGTTATCCTCCAGATATAAAATAAAAAAAAAGGCTTCCTGTTTAGGAAGCCTTTTTTATAAAAAGTTTATTATTTATTTTAATGTAATTGGAAATTCGGCAACTGTGTTATCCCAACCAATTTTTAAATGTACAGTTTTAGGTGCTGCCTCGTATAACGCAATAGATAAATTTTCAATCTCTTTGTCGCTTTTACTTACAGGTGCTGTAACGCTTGCAATGTTTTTTGTAGCATCATAACCATAATTTCCCCAACCATCTAAATCTGTATTTAAATTTAATGTCCATTCTTTTTCTGTAGGAATAATAATTATAGTGTAACGCCCAGCTTTAATATCTTTTCCTCCAAAAACAACATCATTTTCAAATAATATTTCGGTAGATTCGTTTGCACCAACTCTCCATGCTTCACCATATTTTAATAGGCCTCCAAAAATATCTCTTCCTTTTTTTTCAGGACGAGAATAAGTTACTCTAATTTGTGGTGTTAAAGCTTTTTGTTTAGCAACATCTTTTTCAAAAGTTCTATGTGGAGCGCCAGCTGGAAAATAAGCACGATCCATTGGGCTCTTGTCCATTTTCGAGAATTTTTGTGCGTTTGCAGTTGTTCCTATAAGTGCAATTGCAATAATAAATAGTAATTTTTTCATTTTAGTTTTTGTTTAAGTTAATAATATTTTCAGTTTTAATTTTTGAAAGTTCTTTTAATTCTTCAGCTTCATAAAGTGTTGGTAAATCTTTTAATGGTGTTCCTGTTTCTGCTTTATAATTTATGTAATCTTGAAAAGTTATACCGTCTACAACGCTACGGTTGTATGCGCTTCTAAAACGAACGCCGCCTTTGTTTACCGTATAGTTATAAGCTAAATAATCAATTTTATTTGTGTCTTTATTTATCCAGTAATAAAACTCATCATCATGGTCTTCGCCACCACCTTCTTTGTTAAATGTTATTTCAATAACATCGTAATTTTTATTTTTAATAGATGTGCTTTCAACGTATTTAGAATTTACAGCTTCGTCATTTAATTTATGTGGTAATGTTGCAAAATAAATAACCGAATTTATTGCACCTTTGGCGCTTTTAATTTCCTTTTCAGATAAATCTACCCATTCTCCTTTATTACTCTCGTTAAATGTAGTTCTAGAAAATTTATCATTTTTTAAGTAATCTTGAATTAAATTACTATCAGTTTTAGTTTCTTTCCAATACTCATAACCATTAACAGTGTTTTTAAAACTATAAGTATTGCCTCTAAAAATGAAAGAATAGTGTGCTGTGGTGTATAAATCACCACCATGAGCGGCAATTGTTTTATTTAATATTTTTTGAGATTTTGAAAGAGTAACAGTGCTTACAGTATCAGTACTATTATTGTTGTCTTTTATAGCATTTGATTTGTTTTGCTTACAAGAAAAAAATAGTAATATACAGCAAGAGATTAAAACAATTTTAAGTGATGACATTATAGTTTTTGTTTTTTTAATTGAAAACTTCTAATCTTGGTCGAACTTAAAATAAATAGCTTTCAATTATTTTATAAAAAAGTAAAGATAAATTGAACCAATAAACTATGAGGGTATTTTAACAAAACTAAAGGAATTATAATTTACATTATCTAACTTTATTATTTTTGCAATATGATAGATAACTTCAAAAATGAGTTTTTTGGTATTGGAATACAAAACGGTAAAACACCAGAAAATCTTGGTGTATTATGGAGATCAGCTCAAAATTTAGGAGCAAGTTTTATATTTACTATTGGAAATCGTTATGCAAAACAAGCTTGCGATACGCATAATGCAGTAAAATCTATGCCTTACTTTCATTACGAAAATTTTGATGAGTTTTATAGCCACTTACCAAAAGGCGCAAGATTAGTAGGTGTGGAATTAACAGATGAAGCTGTAGATTTAGAAATTTTTAATCATCCAAGGCGTTGTGTATATTTATTGGGAGCAGAAGATCATGGTTTATCTAAACAAGCTATAGAGAAATCACACCATTTAGTTAAATTTAAGAGTGAATTAAGTTTAAATGTATCGGTTGCAGGAAGTATTGTGCTTTACGATAGAGGAATAAATAAACCAAGGTCGTAACTTTGCAGTGTACTAAATAAGATTATTATGAGTCATAAAGCAGGTTTTGTAAATATTATAGGTAATCCAAACGTTGGCAAATCAACATTAATGAATGCCTTTGTAGGTGAAAAATTATCTATTATCACGTCTAAGGCGCAAACAACAAGACATAGAATATTAGGTATTGTAAATGGTGAAAATTTTCAGGTTGTATTAAGTGATACACCAGGAATTATAAAACCGGCTTACGAGTTGCAAGCCTCTATGATGGATTTTGTAAAATCGGCATTTGATGATGCAGATTTGCTTATTTACATGGTAGAAATTGGTGAAAAGGAATTAAAAGACGAAGCTTTTTTTAATAAAATTACCAATGCTAAAATTCCTGTTTTATTATTATTAAATAAAATAGATAAATCTAATCAAGAGCAACTTGAAGAGCAAGTACAACTTTGGGCAAAAAAAGTCCCAAATGCCGAAATTATTGCCATTTCTGCATTAGAAGGTTTTAATGTAAAAGAGGTTTTCGATAAAATTATAGAGTTACTTCCAGAATCTCCACCATACTACCCAAAAGATCAATTAACAGATAAACCAGAACGCTTTTTTATAAACGAAACTATTCGCGAAAAAATATTAATGCACTACAAAAAGGAAATACCTTATGCTGTAGAAATTGATACCGAAGAGTTTTTTGAAGAAGAAAATATTATTAGAATTCGTTCTGTAATTATGGTGGAACGCGAAACACAAAAAGGAATTATTATAGGTCACAAAGGTTCTGCTTTAAAACGTGTAGGAGTAGAGGCAAGAAAAGATTTAGAAAAATTCTTTGGCAAGCAAATTCATTTAGAACTTTATGTAAAAGTAAATAAGAATTGGAGAAGCGATCAACGTCAATTAAAACGTTTTGGTTATAACCAATAATTAAAGTTTAGGTAACGTTTACTTAAATTTTAGTCGTTTTTTTAAATAAATGCTAATTATTTCTTCAATTAGCATTAATGTTTAGTTAATGGTAAAATTTCATTTTTGATGTCAACAAAAAACCAAAAAAATGAAATTTTTAAACAAGAGTACGATAGCGTGTTTAGCGCTTTTAACATTTGCATGTCAAAATGATGATGACAATACAAATATTCCAGAAGAAATTGTTAATACCGATGTTAATTTTCAACATAAGGCAACAATAAATGTTGGAGGAGCAGCATCTGCAGAAATCTCTGCCTACGATGCAATTACAAAAAAAATATTTATTACTAATGCAGAATCTAACGAGATTTCTATTTATAACATTTCAGATTTAAATGCTCCTGTACAAGAAACTTCAATAAATTTAAATGCCTTTGGAGCGCCAAATAGTGTGGCAGTTTCAAATGGAAAATTAGCTATTGCAGTAGAAGCAGATGTTAAGCAAAATCCTGGTAAAATATTAGTATACAATACGGCAGATGCTACACTAATTAACCAGTACACGGTTGGAGCATTACCAGATATGGTAACTTTTACAAATAGTGGAAACGTAATAGTTTCTGCAAACGAAGGAGAGCCAAACGATGATTATACTGTAGATCCATTAGGAACAGTTAGTATTATAGACTTAAACGACGATTCTGTAACGACTTTAGATTTTTCAGCATTTAACAGTCAAGAAGCTTCATTAAAAACACAAGGATTTAGAGTTTTTGGACCAAATGCTAATTTAGCAACAGATGTTGAACCAGAATATATTGCTATTTCAGACGATTCTCAATACGCGTGGGTTTCGTTACAAGAGAATAATGGTATAGCAAAAGTTAATTTAACATCTAAGACTATAGAGGCTATTTATCCATTAGGTTTTAAAGATCATAGTTTACCACAAAATTCATTAGATGCTAGTGACGATGATTCTGTAACAGAATTAAAAAATTGGCCAATTAAAGGTATCTACCAGCCAGACGCAATAGTATATGTAAATATCGCAGGAACAGAATATGTAATTTCTGCAAACGAAGGTGATGCTAGAGATTATGATGGATTTAGTGAAGAAGAAAGACTTAAAGACTTAACTTTAGATGAAACTGTTTTTCCAGCTTCCTTAGAGTATTTAAACGACGAGAATTTAGGAAGATTAAAAACAACAACAACTCTAGGTGACATTGATAATGATGGCGATTTAGATGAGATTTACAGTTATGGAGCGCGTTCTTTTAGTGTGTGGAATGCAAACGGAACACTAGCTTACGATAGTGGTAATAGCATTGCAGCACAAACACTTGCTTTAACACCAAACCAATTTAATGATGAAGATGGGAGAAGTGATGATAAAGGAGCAGAGCCAGAAAGTGTTGCTGTTTTAAATATGAGTAACCAGCGTTACTTACTTTTTGTAGGGTTAGAAAGAACAGATCAAATTATGGTTTATGATATTACAAATCCAACAGCACCAACATTCTTAACAATATTATCTCATACAGGAGATGAGGCGCCAGAAGGTTTATTAGTAGTTTCTGCAGAAGATAGTCCTAACGGAAGAGATTTATTAATAGTATCTAATGAAGATAGTGGAACAGTTACATTCTACGAAAACCAACAATAAAATAACTAATTAAAATAATAAAATGCTTTGTCTTAAATGTTTAGACAAAGCATTTTTTGCTTTAAATACTTATAAAGAATTAAAAAATGTGTATTTTATCTTAAACTAAACATTACCTTTGCAGCCGCTTACAGGATATGTAATGCAGACTAAAACGTAAATTATGAGTAATATAGTAGCTATTGTAGGAAGACCAAATGTTGGAAAATCAACATTCTTTAATCGTTTAATTCAGCGTCGCGAGGCCATTGTAGATGCCGTAAGTGGTGTTACAAGAGATCGCCATTATGGAAAAAGCGATTGGAATGGTAAAGAATTTTCATTAATAGACACAGGAGGTTATGTAAAAGGAAGTGATGATATTTTTGAAGCTGAAATAGATAAGCAAGTAGAGTTAGCTATCGATGAAGCAGATGCTATTATATTTATGGTAGATGTAGAAGATGGTGTTACAGGAATGGATGAAGATGTTGCTAAATTATTACGTAGAGTTACTAAACCTGTATTTTTAGTTGTAAATAAAGTAGATAACAATAAGCGTGCAGAAGATGCCGTAGAATTCTATAGTTTAGGTTTAGGAAATTATTTTACCATAGCTAGTATCAATGGAAGTGGAACAGGAGATTTGTTAGATGCTTTGGTTGAAGCGCTTCCAGAAAAAGAGCAGAATGTTGAAAAAGACGAGCTCCCAAGATTTGCAGTTGTAGGTCGTCCTAACGCTGGAAAATCTTCATTTATTAATGCTTTAATAGGAGAAGATAGATATATAGTAACAGATATTGCAGGCACAACAAGAGATGCAATAGATACCAAATATAATCGTTTTGGTTTCGATTTTAACTTAGTAGATACTGCAGGAATTAGAAAAAAATCCAAAGTAAAAGAAGACTTAGAGTTTTATTCTGTTATGCGATCTGTTCGTGCTATTGAGCATGCAGATGTATGTCTAATAGTTGTAGATGCTAATAGAGGCTTTGACGGACAAGTGCAAAACATCTTTTGGTTAGCACAAAGAAATAGAAAAGGAATTGTAATTTTAGTTAATAAATGGGATTTAGTAGAAAAAGACCATAAAACAACAATTGCATTCGAGAAGCACATACGTCAACAATGCGAGCCATTTACAGATGTGCCTATTGTATTTATGTCAGCTTTAACAAAACAACGTATCTATAAAGCTATAGAAACTGCTGTTGAGGTTTATAAAAACCGAACTAAAAAAATAAAAACAAGTGTTTTAAACGATACATTTTTACCAATTATTGAAAATTATCCACCACCAGCATACAAAGGTAAATTTGTAAAAATTAAATATGTTATGCAATTGCCAACACCACAACCGCAATTTGCTTTTTTCTGTAATTTACCACAATATGTTCGAGAACCATATAAGCGTTTTTTAGAAAATAAACTACGTGAATTGTTCGATTTTACTGGTGTTCCAGTAAGTGTGTATATGCGTAAAAAATAACATATTAGGCTGGTTTTTTATATTTTTTTTAAGAGTTTCATACTTTATCTATAGTATTTTCGTTTTTATTTTACGCTAAACTCTATCATCAATCACTAAAAAACCAACCAAACCATGCGCAAATTATTTTTTTTCGCAGCACTATTATGTGTGTCATTTTCGTTTTCTCAATCTAAAGATTTTAAAGTAACAGGTAAGCTAGTCGATGCCGAGGATCAATATCCTATGGAAGCAGCTACTGTTTTTCTACAGCGTGTTAAAGACAGTGCTTTAGTTACTTATACAATTTCAGATAAAGATGGGTTATTTTCTTTAGAAAACTCAACCTCAGATGAGTACTTGAATTTTTATGTTTCTTATGTAGGTTTTAAAACCTATCATAAAAAAATAAAAATGGATAAAGATGTTCAAGATATTGGTATAATTCCACTTGAAATGTCTAATGCCTTAGACGAAGTTGTACTTAAATCTACAGCTCCAGTAACCATTAAAAAAGATACTTTAGAGTTTAATGTTAGTTCTTTTAAGACAAAAAAAGATGCTAATGTAGAAGATTTGCTTAAAGAATTGCCAGGTGTAGAAATAGATGAAGAAGGAAAAATTAAAGTAAATGGAAAAGAAGTAAATAAAATTTTAGTAAATGGGAAGCCTTTTTTTGGAAACGATCCGTCTATAACTACTAAAAATTTAACCAAAGATATTATTGAAAAAATCCAGATTGTTGATACAAAAACTAAAGCAGAAGCATTTTCTGGAGAAGCTGGAGATAAAGAAAACAAAACCATAAATCTTACAATTAAAGAAGAAAATAATAAAGGTGTTTTTGGACGCGTTTCTGCAGGTGGAGGAACCGATGAGCGTTATGAGTTTGCAGGAATGCTTAATTATTTTGATAACGATCAAAGAGTAAGTGTTTTAGCGGGAGGAAATAATACAAATTCTCCAGGATTTAGTTTTGGTGAAATTTCTAAAATGTTTGGGCGTGGAGGAAGCACATCGTGGAGTAGTAATGGGTCTTTTTCTATTGGTGGTCGTTCTTTTGGAGGCGGAGTAGGTATTACAACTTCTCAAAATGCAGGAGTAAATTATGCCGATAAAATTGGCGAAAAAACAGAGGCTTCTGGAGATTATTTTTTCTCTTCAAGTAGTTCGGAAAACGAGTCGTCTTCTCAACGAGAAACTATATTGTCAGACTCTAGATTTTTTAATAATACTAATTCTAAATCCGAAAACGATACAGATAGCCATACAGCAAACCTAGAATTTGAAATTGAAACAGATTCAACATTTCAAATTAATATAGCACCATCATTTAACTACTCTAAAAGTAGAACACTTTATAGTAGTAACGATGAGACTTTAGACGAAGATCGTGTATTAACAAATCAATCTACCGTAAATTCTAATGTCGAAAGTTTTGGAAAAGATTTCTCTAATGAGTTAAGTTTAACTAAACGCTTTGGTAGCAAAGGTTCATTTTTGCGTTTTGAATTAGAAAATAGAATAAATGAAACTGAAAACGACGACTTTATAAACTCGAATACCGAAGTTTTTGGTACCGATCCAGAAACTATTAATAGAAATCAATTTACCGATGGAGAAAAAAACAGTAACGGTATAAGTGCAGAATTAACGTATAGATTGCCTTTGGTAGCTAAAAAATTATTTTTAAATTTTGAATATCAATACGCAAGGGATAAAGATGAAAATAGAGAGAGTACTTTCGATTTTAATGAGGTATTACAAGATTATGCAGATTTTAATACAGAGTTAAGTACAGATTTCGAGTATGTAGATTCTAGAAGTATTCCTGGAGTTGCTTTAAGTTACCGAGGAGAGAAATTGTCAGGACGTTTTAATATTAGTTATAATATGAGAACACTTAAAAATAATGATCTTTTAAGGCCTCAATTTAACGTAGAGCGCGATTTTAATAATGCAGAAATAAACTCTTATCTTAATTATCGCTTTAGTCCAAAAGCATCAATTTACGCAAATTATAGACTAAGTAATAATCCGCCAGCTTTAAGACAGTTACAAGCATTTACTGATGTTTCAAATCCATTAAACACTGTTGTAGGTAACCCAAATTTAGAACCAGAAAAAAGTCATCGTGTTTATATTGGTTATAATGGTTTCGATTGGCAGAAAAAAACAGGTTTGTATTTAAATGCTAATGCAGAAATTTCTAATAATCAAGTTATATCTAAAACCACAGTAGATCCTGAAACTTTAAAAAGAGTAACAACTTACGAAAACGTAGATGGTAATTATAATATGGGTATTTATGGAAGGTATAGTAAAGATTTTAAGTTAGATTCTATTAGAAAAATAAAATTTAGATTAGGAGCCTGGACTAACTTTACAAAAAATGTAAATTTTAATAACGATGTGCAATACGACAGTAAAGTAAATTCATTAACGCCAAATATAGGAGTCGATTTTATTTGGGATAAGGTTCTGGAGTTTAAGCCTTACTATAGAATTACATACACTAAAAATACTTATGATATAGAGGCTTTTGAAGATAGAAACTTTACTAGTCATGATGCCGGAGTTAGAACAGCAACTTTTCTACCAAAAAACTTTGAATGGAGAAACGATGTAAGTTTTAATTATAATCCTAATATTGCAGACGGATTTCAAAAAACAGCATGGTTTTGGAACTCAACTTTAGCTTATTCTGTTTTAAAAGATCAAGGAGCTTTAACTCTTAAAGTTTACGATTTGTTAAATCAAAATACAAACGCTAGACGTATTGCAACACAGGATTATATTCAAGATTCACAGAGTACAGTATTACAGCAATACTTTATGTTAAGTTTTAGTTGGAAATTTAATAGCTTAGGTTCTAAAGGAGAAAGTAAGGATAATGATATTTATTTTTTCGATTAATTCCATTTTTTTATAATAGAGTCTAAACTATTGCTCACTCCCTTAAAATAAAGATTTTCTTTAAATTTTGGAACAATAGTAGTGGTAATTATCTCATTTGCTATAAGATCTGTAATTGTTTTTTCTGTTTCGGTACCTGTAGCAATGGCTATTTTTCTATCATATTTCGATATTAAAAGCAAAAGACCATTATTTTTATCCTTAGTACCTACACCAAGTTCCATAGCTAGATTTGTAGCATAATAAAGTGAATTTGTGTTTTGTGGAAGAGAATCGATAGTGTAAACACAAATTTGATTGGTTGTTTTCTTTTCGTAATTAATTATTTTTTCTGAAAGTGTTTGTTTTTCTTCAGCTGAAAATAATTGGCTATAATCTTGCACAACATCAATTGCAACAATTGTCTTGGGATTATTTTGTTTGCAAGATATAAGCAATAAAATTATTGAAATAATGGCAAGTTTTTTCATTTTTAAAATTGAAATATATTAGCAGTGTTAATATGTTTAGATGGTAAGTGTTAAAAACGTAAATTACCATCCGCCAGAAGCTCCACCTCCGCCGAAACCGCCGCCGCCAAAGCCACCTCCAAAACCACCTGAAGATCCTCCACTGCCAAAACCACCTCCAAAACCTCCAGATCCACTTCTGTAACCTCCGCGCCCAGAGTTGCTTAATATTATAGCTTCAAGGATGTCTCGTGTGGTATTTCTGCCGTCAAACCTATCGCCTCCATTCCCGCCACCACGTCGGTTTTTAGAAATAGATATAAGTATAATTACAAAAACAATAAACATAAAAAATACTACAGCAAAAGGAAAGGCTTCGCTACTGGTTTGTCTTGTTCCTTGGTATTCGCCTTGCATTACTTCAAAAATAGCATCTGCACCACGATTTAAACCGCCATAGTAATCGTTACGTTTAAAATAAGGGATAATATCTCGTTCTATAATACGTCGTGATATGGCATCTGTCATTAAATGTTCTGTACCGTAACCAGTGCTAATACTTATTTTTCTATCATCTCGTGCTAATAATATAAAAATACCATTGTCTTTTTCTTGATCTCCAATGCCCCATTTTTGTGCCCATTGCGTACCAAGATAATTTATGTATTCTCCATTGGTTGAAGATATAATTGCTATCACAATTTGAGTTGAGGTTGTATCAGAATATTTTACAAGTTTGTTTTCTAAAGCTGTTTTTTGTCCAGATTGAAGCAAACCATAATAATCGTAAACACTAGTTTGAAATTTTGGAGTATCTGGAATATCGTATTGAGCAAAAGATAAATTACTTAAAAGTAAAAGACCTAAAAAAAGTACAAAATTGTTTTTGTATAGGCTTACAAATGGCTGATAGTTGCTCACAGAAAATTGTTTGTAAAAACTCATCCTTTAGAAATAGTGTTACTTAATTCATTTCTATCATTTTTAGAAATAGGAAAGAATTCTTTTAGTTGCTTTCCAGCAAGTAAAATACCATCAACTAAAGCTTGCTTTCTATTGCCTTTTTTAAGGTGATTTTGAATTACATTTTTTGTGTCATCCCAAAAATTATCGGCGACTACAGCGTTTATTCCTCTATCTCCATAGATAGCAAATGCTTTATCATTTACTGCTAAATAAATTAAAACAGCATTATGTAACTCTGTATTTTGCATTTTTAAAATAGAAAACACCTCCAAAGCGCGATCTTCTATATTGCCTTTGCAAGTGTTTTCGATGTGTACTCTAATTTCACCAGAAGTTTGTTGTTCTGCCTCACGAATGGCAGCAACAATCTCTTGTTCTTCAATAGTGGTTAAAAATGCTTCAACAGGATTTTGCATGTATTTAAATAAATTAATCGAATTTAAATTCTACATCTGGAACTTTTTCAGAACCTGGGTCTGCTTTATATCTTGCCATTTCTTTAAAGCCAAACATACCTGCAAGTATTTTGTTTGGGAATTTTGTAGTATAAATATCGTATTTGTTTACGGCATCATTATATCTATCTCTTGCAACATTAATACGGTTTTCTGTTCCTTCTTGTTGAGACTGAAATTCTTTAAACTGCTCCGTAGTTCTTAATTCTGGGTAACGCTCAAACGATGCAATAAGTCTACTAAAAGAACCACTTAATTGGCTTTGTGCTTGTTGAAATTTTGCTACATTTTCTGGTGATAAATTATTAGCGTCTATATTAACAGAAGTGGCTTTAGATCTTGCTTCAATAACTTCATTTAAAGTTTTTCTTTCAAAATCTGCAGATCCTTGTACAGTTTTTATAATAGAATTATAAAGGTCGCTTCTTCTTTGGTAGCTACTTTCTACATTAGACCAAGCTGTTTTTGCATTAGCTTCAAGTTCTACAGCTGTATTGTTAATGCCAACTCCCCAAGAGTAGATAGCAAAAATAATAACTCCAATAACTACAAGTGGTATAAGAAATTTTTTCATGGTGTTTGGTTTTTTAGTTGAGTGTTCAGGTAGTTCTTTATAATTCATTTTTTAATTTTATTAATTGTGCTTTAATGCCTTCTAATTTACTAATTATTTCAAAATTAGTAAGGCTTTTCTGCTTTTCTTCTTTAATATGAATTTTTGCACCTTCTAATGTGAAGCCACGCTCTTTTACTAAGTGGTAAATAAATTGAAGGTTTTTAATATCTTCGGGTGTAAATTTACGGTTGCCTTTTGCGTTTTTTTTAGGTTTTAAAACATCAAATTCTTTCTCCCAAAATCTAATTAAAGACGTGTTTACGTTAAAGGCATTAGCTACTTCGCCAATGGCATAATATCTTTTTTCTGGAAGGTTTATTTGCATTAATCTAAAGATTGGTTTTCTATAGAAGAACGATCGAGTAGTTTACTATATTCTTCTGCTGTTAAACTACCGTAATAGAAATTAATAGGGTTAATACGTTCTCCATCTTTAAATATTTCGTAATGTAAATGTGGAGCTTCACTTCTGCCTGTACTTCCAACAAAACCAATTAAATCACCACGTTTTACTTTTTGGTTTTTACCAACATTGTATTTGTATAAATGTGCATATAGCGATACATAACCATAACCATGATCTATACGTATGTGTTTACCATAGCCAGAACTGTTACTGTCTGCTCGTTCTACAACGCCATCTCCAGCAGCATAAATAGGCGTGCCTCGAGGAGCAGTAAAGTCCATTCCCCAATGCATTTTCCTTGTCTTATTAAAAGGATCTGTACGCATACCATAGCCAGAAGCCATTCGTGTTAAATCTTCATTGTTTACAGGTTGAATTGCTGGAATGGATGCTAAAAGCTTTTCTTTTTCTGCAGCTAAAATGGCAATTTCGTCTAAAGATTTAGACTGTACAACAATTCGTTTTTGTAGTATGTCTAAACGTTTATTACTTTCTTTAATTAGTTTAGAATTATCAAAACCTTCAAAAGCTTTGTATCTGTTTACGCCTCCAAATCCTGCTTTTCGTTGTTCTTCTGGAATAGGATTAGATTCAAAATACAATCTATAAATATTATTATCTCTTTCTTCTACGTTGGCAAGTACAGCTTCAGCTTCAGTCATTTTTTTGTTTAATAACTCAAATTGTAACTGCATATTACTTAATTCTCTTTCAAGTGCTTTTTCATTAGGAGATTTAAAAAACTGACTTGCTAAAAAAACAAAAAGTAATCCAAATAAAGCAGAAGAAAATAAAAAGGCCAAAAAGTACTTTAAAGTACGACGTTTTTTACGTTCAATTTTACGATACGATAGTGTATCAGAATCATAATAATATTTTACCTTACTCATTGTGTAAATTATACTATTTTTGCAGTTAAATGTAACTCAAAATCAAGTTACACTATTAAAAAACGCAAAACAAATATATAAATTGTTTTCTAACGTTCGCGATTAGTTAAAGCAAGATTATTAACAATACTATTTGAAATAAGCTATAAATATTAGGTTTAACAGAATCTAAATTGTAAAGTGAGTTTCATTTATTAATATAAAAGCAACAAGTAAACAGATGAAATCTCAAGATATTCGCTCTACATTTTTAAATTTTTTCGAAAAAAAGAAACACGGTATTGTGCCTTCTGCTCCTATGGTTTTAAAGGATGATCCAACGTTAATGTTTGTAAATGCAGGAATGGTGCCTTTTAAAGAATATTTTTTAGGAAACTCTGAGCCTAAAAACACACGTATAGCAGATTCTCAAAAATGTTTGCGTGTTTCTGGTAAACATAACGATTTAGAAGAAGTTGGTTACGATACGTACCACCATACTTTATTCGAAATGTTAGGAAATTGGTCCTTTGGAGATTACTTTAAAAAAGAAGCAATAGCTTGGGCTTGGGAGTTGTTGACCGAAGTTTATAAAATAGATAAAGACATTTTATATGTAACTGTTTTTGAAGGTAGCGAAGATACCGATAAACTTGAAATGGATACCGAAGCTTTCGATATCTGGAAACAATACATTAGCGAAGACCGTATTTTAAAAGGAAATAAAAAAGATAACTTTTGGGAAATGGGTGAGCAAGGACCTTGCGGACCTTGTAGTGAGATACATGTAGATATTCGTTCTGCCGAAGAAAAAGCAAAAGTAGACGGTAAGTCTTTAGTGAATATGGACCATCCGCAAGTAGTCGAGATTTGGAACTTGGTATTTATGCAATACAACCGTAAAGCAAATGGATCGCTTGAAGGTTTGCCAAACAAACACATAGATACAGGAATGGGATTTGAGCGTTTATGTATGGTTCTGCAAAACGTACAATCTAACTACGATACAGATGTTTTTACACCAATTATACGTGAAATAGAAACCATTACAGATAAAGAATATAATAAAGATGAAAAAACCGATATTGCCATTCGTGTAATATCAGATCACGTGCGTGCAGTAGCATTCTCTATTGCAGATGGACAATTACCAAGTAATACAGGTGCGGGATATGTAATACGTCGCATTTTACGTCGTGCAGTACGTTATGGTTTTACATTTTTAGATAAAAAAGAACCATTTATTTACCGTTTAGTAGATGTTTTAAGTGATAAAATGGGTGAAGCATTCCCAGAATTAAAAATACAAAAACAACTTATTGAAAATGTAATTAAAGAAGAAGAAACGTCGTTTTTAAGAACATTAGATCAAGGTTTGTTATTACTAGACCGTATTATAGAAACTACAAAAGGAGAAGAAGTTTTAGGCGCTAAAGTTTTTGAGTTAAAAGATACTTATGGGTTTCCTGAAGATTTAACCGATTTAATTTTACGTGAAAAAGGTTACACTTATAATGTAGAAGAATTTAACGCAGAACTTGAAAAACAAAAAAGTCGCGGTCGTGAATCGTCTTCTTTAAAATCTGATGATTGGACAACTTTAATTGATGATGTTGAACAAGAATTTATTGGTTACGATGCTTTAGAGGCTAATGTAAAATTAACAAGATATAGAAAAGTAACCTCTAAAAAAGATGGTGAAATGTATCAGCTAGTATTCAACTTAACACCTTTTTATGCAGAAGGTGGCGGACAAGTAGGTGATAAAGGGTATTTAGAAGATGCTCATGGCGATGTCGTTTATATTTTAGATACTAAAAAGGAAAATAACGTAATCATTCACTTTACTAAAAATCTACCAAAGCACATTAACGAAACGTTTAAAGCTGTTGTAGATGCTAAACAGCGTTATAGAACAGAATGTAACCATACAGCAACACACTTATTGCACCAAGGATTGCGTGAGATTTTAGGAACTCACGTAGAGCAAAAAGGTAGTGCGGTACACTCAAAATACTTACGTTTCGATTTTTCTCATTTTTCTAAAGTTACAAACGAACAATTACAAGAGGTTGAAGATTTTGTAAACCGAAGAATTGACGGAAAACTAGCCTTAGAAGAAAATAGAAATGTGCCAATGGATCAAGCGATTGAAGATGGAGCAATGGCATTATTTGGTGAGAAGTATGGCGATACTGTAAGAACAATTCGTTTTGGCCAGTCTATAGAATTATGTGGTGGAACTCACGTAAAAAACACAGGTGACATTTGGCATTTTAAAATAGTTTCAGAAGGTGCAGTTGCTTCAGGAATTAGAAGAATTGAAGCTATTACTAGTGATGCTGTTAAAGATTTTTATGCAGAAAATAGTAAGGTGTTTTCAGAAATGAAATCTCTATTAAACAATGCAAAAGATCCTAAAGAAGCTTTAGTAAAACTACAAACTGAAAATAGCGATTTAAAAAAGCAAATTGAAAGTTTACTAAAAGATAAAGCCAAAAATTTAAAAGGCGAATTAGCAAACAATTTAACTGAAATTAATGGAGTTCAATTTTTAGCTGAAAAGGTAGATTTAGATGCCTCAGGTATTAAAGATGTTGCTTTCGAGTTGGGACAAAAACATAAGAATTTATTTTTATTATTTGGTTCTGATGCTGGCGGAAAAGCTATGTTAACATGTTATATTTCTAAAGAATTAGTAGCCGAAAAAGGTTTAAACGCAGGAACTGTAGTTAGAGAATTAGGAAAACTAATTCATGGCGGCGGCGGCGGACAACCATTTTTTGCAACCGCTGGCGGAAAAAATCCTGCTGGTATTCCAGACGCTTTAAATGAAGCGAAAAAATATATTCAATAATACATTTTGTATTTGAGAATTAGCTTATAAATGAAATTACAAACAAACATAAAACTAAAAAAGCAAGAGCATAATCTTATAGATTATAATTCAAAACTCTTGCTTTTGGGTTCTTGTTTTTCAGAAAATATAGGTAATAAATTAGAGTATTTTAAATTTCAAAGTATTTCAAATCCTTTTGGTATTTTGTTTCATCCTAAAGCTATAGAAACAGTAATATCAAGAGCGCTTCAGCAAAAAAAATATTTAGATAGCGACGTTTTTTATCACAACGAACAATGGCATTGTTTCGATGCACATTCGGTATTAAGTAATGCTTCAAAAGAAGATTTGCTTAAAGATTTAAATACACAACTTCAATTTCTTCAAAAAAGTATTTTAGAGTCAACACATATCATAATTACCTTAGGTACAGCTTGGGTTTATAATTTAGTAGAAGAAAATAAAATTGTTGCTAATTGCCATAAAGTACCTCAAAAAGCATTCAAAAAAAACTTATTATCGATTGAGAGTATAAAGAAAAGTCTTCAAAATTGCATAACTAAAATTAGAGCGGTTAATAAAACAGCAAAAGTAATTTTTACGGTTTCTCCTGTTAGGCATATAAAGGATGGTTTTGTAGAAAATATGCAAAGTAAATCGCACTTAATTTCTGCTATACATCAAGTTTTAAATACAGAAACTTTATATTTTCCATCTTATGAAATTATGATGGATGAGCTTCGCGATTACCGTTTTTATAAAGACGATATGTTGCATCCTAATACTACTGCTATTAAATATATATGGCAAAAATTTATAGAAGTTTGGTTAAATTTGGATGCACTTCAAATCATGAAGGAAGTTGATGTTGTGCAAAAAGGACTTCAGCATAAACCATTTAATAGTAATTCTCAAGCTCATAAAGAGTTTTTATTAAACTTAGATATTAAAAAAGAATCTTTAACAACTCGATTCTCTCATATTTTATTTTAAACAGAATTCAACTTTGAGCTTCATTCTTTGTGATGTTAGTATTTTTTTGATGAATTTTCTGTCAAATATACATTTAAACAGTTTTTTGTTAATTTTATCGAATAAAAAAAGAACTTAGAATAATTAAGCTTAAATTGGTTTTGCTATTAATCAACTCTATTCCCAAGCATCAGTATTCAAGTATTAAAAACTTGTGTACTGATGTTTTTTTTAATATCGATTTATTACTTGTAAATTAATTTTTTACTAAATTAGATATATGAGAAAAATACTTTTTGGAGTAGTTATAACCTTAATAATACTTTTTAGTTTTAAGTACTGTAGTGATAAAAAAGATGATAAAATTATACTTCAAGAGCATTCTGCTTTAATTCAAGAGTCGCTTAAAAATGTAGGTAAACTTGTAGTGACCGAAGGTCATTTTAGTCAGGTTTTTAATTATAATAATTCAAAAAATTTATTTGGGAATTTAATTTCTGTAGATAAAAAAGCACTAGTTGTGGTTAATGCAGATGTAACTATAGCTTACGATTTAAGTAAAATTGAATATAAAATAGATGAAAGCACAAAGACACTAACTATTTTAAATATTCCAGAAGAAGAAATAAAAATTAGTCCAGATTTTGAATATTATGATATTCAGGCCGATTTTTTAAATCCGTTTGAAGCCAAAGATTATAATGCTATTAAAAAAACGGTAAACCAACAATTAATGCAAAAAATTGAAGCTTCAGATTTAAAATCTAACGCCAAAAATAGATTAATAAGTGAGTTGGCTAAATTTTATATTCTTACCAATTCTTTAGGTTGGACATTACAGTATAATCAAAATACAATAGAAGCAGTTGAAGAGCTTCAAGGTTTAAAATTATAGTTTCTTTTTTAAGCCAATCCAGCCACCACCATTTATAGCACTAATATTATTTAAGTTTAGAAATTTAGCGGCTTTAGCAGAGCGAACTCCACTTTCACAACAAGTAATAACTGGTTTGTTTAAAGCTTTAACTTCATCAACACGATTGTTTAACTCGTCTATTGGTATGTGTACAGCATTTTCGATATGGCCTTTATTCCATTCGCGTTGTGTTCTTACATCTAAAATTACTGCGCCATTATTTAAATATGTTTCAACTTGTCGTTTTTTTGCTCCAAAAATAAAATCTAAAAATCCCATAGTCTTTCTTTTTGTATAAATTTACAATAATTAAATACAATAAAGACTTGAAACAAGAAACGCGTAAAGAAGAAATTATTAGGGTAGCAGCAAAACTGTTTAAAGAAAAAGGATACAGTGCGGTTACTATGAGGGATTTGGCAACAGCTATGGGAATAAAAGCGGCAAGTCTTTACAATCATATTAATTCTAAACAAGATATTTTAAATACTATTATAATATCAATTGCCGAAGAGTTTACGCAAGGCATGAAGTTAGTACAAGATTCTAAACTATCATGTATAGAGAAGCTAAAGCAAATAGTCGCTTTACACGTTAAAATCGCGAGCGAAAACATTTATGGTATGGCATCCTTAAATAACGATTGGATGCACTTAGAAACCCAATTAAATTATTATTTAAGCTTAAGAAACAATTACGAAAAAGATTTTCTTTCTATTATACAGCAAGGCATAGAATCGTCAGAGCTTAAAGAAGTAAATCCAGAAATAATAATGTTTTCAATGCTTACCACATTACGATCACTTTACATTTGGATTCCTAAAAAAGAAGAACTTAACGCAAACGATTTAGCAAATAATTTAAATAAAGTACTCATTCACGGAATTAACATTTAGGTATCAAATTATTTCTTAACTTTGTAACGCTAACTAACAAGTGTTAGTTTGAGGGTTAAAAAATAATAATGGCACAATTCTATACACTTAAAATACAAGATATATATAAGGAAACAGACGATACTTCGGTTGTTTCTTTCGCTGTTCCAGATGATTTAAAAAGCGAATTTAAATTCCGTCAAGGTCAGCATTTAACACTAAAAGCAGACATAAATGGCGAAGATGTTCGTCGTTCCTATTCGTTATGCTCTTCACCAAACGATAACCAGTGGCAAGTTGCAGTAAAGCTAATTTCGGGAGGTAAATTTTCAACATATGTAAACGAAAATTTGAAAGCAGGAGACGAGCTTGAAGTTATGGTGCCAAGCGGTACATTTGGAGTAGAAGTACAGCCGGAAGCCTCAAAAAACTATCTGTTTTTTGCAGCAGGAAGTGGTATAACACCAGTGCTTTCCATGTTAAAAGCACATTTGCAAGCAGAGCCTAATGCAACATGTAAATTGTTTTATGTAAATAAAACTGCAAAATCAATTATCTTTAAAGAAGCCTTAGAGCAACTTCGTAACAAATACTTTGGCAGACTAGAAATCTATTATTTCTTAACTAAAGAGCGTCGCGATATCGAGTTGTTTAATGGTAGATTTGATGATGAAAAAATGCAAATCCTTACCAAAACATTCATCGATATTCCAGACACCAGCGAAGTTTTCCTTTGCGGACCAGAAAAAATGGTACACTACGTAAGCGACTATTTAATAAACGCAGGTTTACCAAAAGAACTCGTGCATTTCGAGCTATTCGTAACAGGTCTTTCAGACGAAGATATTAAAAGAGCCGAGCGTCTAGCACAACAAAACGTAGAAGGAACACAAGTAACCATAGTCGATGGCGGAAAAGAATTCGCTTTCACTATGACCAAAGAGTACGATAACATTCTCGATGCAGCCTTAGGCGCAGGAGCCGATTTGCCATTCGCCTGCAAAGGTGGCGTTTGCAGCACCTGTAAATGCGAAGTCGTAGAAGGAACAGTAGAAATGAAAATAAATTACGCGCTAGACGATAAAGAAGTCGCGCAAAACCTGGTGCTAAGCTGTCAAGCAGTACCAACAACAGATAAAGTAGTCGTCGATTTCGACGTCTAACAAATTCCTGCGAAAGCAGGAATCTCAAATAATAATTTTGGCGTTACCCAAAGGGTCAGGCTCTCGCAAGTCGCTATCAAAGATGAGCTCCAACAATTGCTCCATCCTTAACGCGCCAACAGCAAAAGGCCAACAGCCAACAGCTAATAAAAAAGAAGTTCAACAAGCTAAAAGCCAAAAGCTAATAGTTAAAAGCTTAGAAAGATGAGTGAAGAACAAATAAAAAGTTTAGAAGAACAATTCGAAGCACGTATCGCAAGAGACGAGAAAATCGAACCAAAAGACTGGATGCCAGAAAAATACCGTAAAACACATATTAGGCAAATGTCGCAACACGCACATTCCGAAATTGTTGGTATGCTTCCAGAAGGAAACTGGATCACAAGAGCACCTTCATTAAGAAGAAAAGTGGCTCTATTAGCAAAGGTACAAGACGAAGCCGGACATGGTTTATACCTTTATTCAGCAACCGAAACTTTAGGTATCTCTAGAGAAGAAATGTACGAACAGTTACATACAGGTAAAGCAAAATATTCGTCTATTTTTAACTACCCAACAGTAACATGGGCAGATATGGGAGCCATAGGTTGGTTAGTAGATGGTGCAGCAATAATCAATCAAGTGCCATTGTGTAATACTTCTTATGGACCATATGCAAGAGCAATGATTCGTGTTTGTAAAGAAGAAAGTTTCCACCAACGTCAAGGTTACGAAATCATGATAAAGCTAGCAAACGGAACACCAGAGCAAAAAGAAATGGCACAAGATGCATTAAACCGTTGGTGGTGGCCAAGTTTAATGATGTTAGGTCCAACAGATGCAGAGTCAATTCATACAGAACAATCTATGAAATGGAAACTAAAACGTAAGTCTAACGACGATTTACGTCAGCAATTTATAGATCAAACCGTACCGCAAGCAGATTTAATCGGACTAAAAATTCCAGATCCAGATTTAAAATGGAACGAAGAGCGTGGTAGTTACGACTTTGGTGAAATCGATTGGGATGAGTTTTGGCAAGTTGTAAAAGGGCATGGACCAATGAATAAAGTACGTATGAAAGCAAGAGTTGATGCATGGGAAAATGGAGCATGGGTTAGAGATGCAGCAATGGCGCATGCCGAAAAGAAACAAGAGAGAAAACAAAAACAAGTAGGATAAAAAAACTTGAAATTGAAATTATAGATTTATCTATTTCGAATTCAATTTTAAATTAATACATATAAATTATGTCTGATAAAAAAAATTGGCCCTTATGGGAAGTCTTCGTAAGAAGTAAAAACGGATTAGAACACAGACACTGCGGAAGTTTACACGCAGCAGACGAAGATATGGCTTTAGAAAATGCACGCGATGTATACACAAGAAGAAGCGAAGGTGTTAGTATTTGGGTTGTAGAATCTAAACACATTACAGCATCCAATCCAGAAAACAATGGAGAAATGTTCGAACCAGCTCACGATAAAGTATATCGACATCCAACATTTTACGATTTACCAGACGAAGTAAAACATATGTAACAAATTCCTGCGTAGGCAGGAATCTCATTTAGGAAACTATGAATCAGAATTTATACAATTATATATTAGGCATAGCAGACAACAGTCTTATCCTCGGTCAAAGACTAGGAGAACTTACAGGTCACGGACCAAGTCTTGAAACAGATATTGCCTGTACTAATATTTCTCTAGATTTATTCGGTCAAGTAAGAAGCTATTATCAATATGCAGCAAAAATTGCAGGAGATAAGCGAACGGAAGATGATATTGCAATGCTTCGTAAAGAAAGAGAATATGTAAACGTATTATTGGTTGAACAACCAAATACCAATTTTGCATATACAATCGCACGTCAGTTTTTATTTGATGTGTATCACTTTCTGTTTTTAACTCAATTAGAAAAAAGTAAAGATTTAACACTGTCAGCAATTGCAACAAAATCAATTAAAGAAGTAAGCTATCATCAACGCTTTTCTACCGATTGGTTAAAGCGTCTTGGAGATGGTACAGAAGAAAGTAAAGCCAAAATGCAGGAAGCTATAAATGATTTGTGGACGTACACAGATGAATTATTTCATCAAACAAAAGCAGATAAAGCAATGGTTGCAGAAGGAATTGGAGTAGATGTTACCGCCTTAAAAGAAGCATACTACGAGAAAGTAGATGCTGTTTTAAGCGAAGCAACCTTAGAAACACCAGAATCTAAATGGTTTCAAAAAGGAGGTAAACAAGGTATTCATACAGAGCATTTAGGATATTTATTAAGCGATTTACAATATATGCAACGTACCTATCCAAATATGGAATGGTAAAATTCCTGCGAAGGCAGGAATCTCATAAAATAAAAGTCACTTCGAGTGATTTGTGAAGAAGGAACAAATTGTATCGAGAAGCAAAATAAAAGATTCCCATTTTCATGGGAAGTGAACATGACAACAACAGAACAAAACATAGACGAAATTTTAATTCCAATTCTGGAAAAGGTTTCAGATCCCGAAATTCCAGTATTATCCATTATGGATATGGGAGTTGTACGTTCTGCCGTTATCGAAAATAACATCGTAAAAGTTGAAATTACACCAACCTATAGTGGTTGTCCAGCAATGGATGTAATTGGAGACGATATAAAAGCAGCATTAAAAATTGCAGGATACGATTCCGAAATCGAATTAATTCTTGCTCCAGCTTGGACAACCGATTGGATTACACCAAGAGGTCGAAAAGCATTAGAGGATTACGGTATAGCAGCACCTTTAAACGCCGAAGCAGATAAAGATGTATTATTAAATAGAAAACGATTGGTAAAATGTACCAATTGTGGTTCCACTAATACAAGATTAATAAGTCAGTTTGGGTCTACAGCATGCAAAGCACAATTTCAGTGTGACGATTGCCAAGAACCATTTGATTATTTTAAATGTCTCAAATGATAGATTATTAAATAAAACGATTTGTCATTCCGCACTTGATGCGGAATCCATAATAAAAAATAAATATGAGCAAAAGTATTGAGCTTAAAATTGAAAATAAAGTAGCATATATCACGCTAAACAGACCAGAAGTATTCAACAGCTTCAACCGTGAAATGGCATTTAGTCTCCACGACACTTTAGATGCGTGCGAAAAAAACGAAAATGTAAGAGCGATTGTACTTACAGGAAACGGTAAAGCATTTTGTGCTGGCCAAGATTTAAAAGAAGTTACAGATCCAGATTTAAATCCAGGATTTAAAAAAATATTAGATGAGCACTACAACCCAATTATTACAAGAATTCGCGCTATTAAAAAACCAATTATTGCAGCAGTAAATGGTGTAGCAGCAGGAGCAGGAGCCAATATTGCTTTAGCTTGTGATATTGTTGTAGCTCACGAAAAAGTAAGTTTTATTCAGGCATTTAGTTTAATTGGTTTAGTCCCAGATAGTGCAGGAACGTTCTTTTTACCAAGATTAATTGGTTTTCAAAAGGCTTTAGCTTTAGCAATGTTAGGTGATAAAATTGGTGCTGAGGAAGCTGAAAAAATGGGAATGATTTATAAATGTGTTTCTACGGAAGAATTCGAAGAAACAATTAATAAGCTAGCTGTGAAATTAGCAAATATGCCAACCAAAGCATTAGGGTTAATAAAAGAGTTATATAACAAGTCCATGACAAACGATTTAGAAGCGCAATTGGCTTTAGAGTCTAAATTACAGATAGAAGCAGCAAGTACTAACGATTATGCGGAAGGAGTTGCAGCCTTTATAGAAAAAAGAAAACCAAATTTTAAAGGAAACTAAATGAACGTAGGAATTATAGGTTCAGGAACTATGGGAAGTGGTATTGCGCAAGTCGCAGCAACTTCTGGTTGTACAGTTAAATTATACGATACTAACCAAGCAGCTTTAGATAAAGCAAAAGCGAGTTTGGAGAAAATATTAAATCGTTTAATTGAAAAAGGTCGAATAGATACTGAAGAAAAAAATAGAATTCAATCTAACATTTCTTATGTAGATAGCCTAAAAGATTTAGCAGATTCTAATCTAACTATCGAAGCAATTATTGAAAACCTTGACATCAAGAAAAAAGTGTTTTCAGAGCTAGAAAGCTATGTTTCTGAAGATTGTATTATCGCATCAAACACATCAAGTTTATCCATAGCTTCTATTGCAGCTTCGTTAGAGAAGCCGGAGCGATGTGTTGGAATTCATTTTTTTAATCCAGCACCTTTAATGAAATTGGTTGAGGTCATTCCTGCTATTCAAACGTCTAATGAGGTTCTTAATAAGTCAATACAAACGATTTCCGATTGGAAAAAAGTAGTAGCAGTAGCTAAAGACACTCCAGGATTTATAGTAAACAGAGTAGCAAGACCTTTTTATGGCGAATCACTAAGAATTTACGAAGAAGGATTAGCAGATTTCGCAACCATAGATTACAGTTTGAAAAGTTTAGGTGGTTTCAGAATGGGACCATTTGAGTTGATGGACTTTATAGGAAACGATGTCAATTACACAGTAACCGAAACCGTATTTACAGCATTTTATTTCGACCCAAGATATAAGCCAGCATTCACACAAAAACGCTTTGCTGAAGCAGGATATTTAGGACGAAAATCTGGAAAAGGTTATTACGATTATTCTGAAGGAGCAGTAAAACCAGAACCAACAAAAGATGCAGTATTATCTGAAGCTATTTTCAACAGAGTTTTAGTCATGCTAATCAACGAAGCAGCAGATGCACTATTCTTAAATATTGCTTCAGCTGAAGATATAGATAATGCCATGACCAAAGGAGTAAATTATCCTAAAGGATTATTGGCTTGGGCAGACGAAAAAGGTATCGATTGGTGTGTGTCTAAATTAGATGAATTATATAACGAATACCATGAAGATAGATACCGTTGTAGTCCGTTATTACGAAAAATGAACAGAGGAAATAAAACTTTTTTTTAAATGAAAGGCGAAGCCATTCCACATAAAATGCTATCTCAAGATGCATATAGCACCTGGCTAGGAATAGAAATCCTAGAATGCGAAATTGGTCGCTGCAAAGTAGCAATGACTGTAAGAAAAGAAATGCTAAACAGTATGGGTAAAGCGCATGGAGGTATCAGTTATTCCTTAGCAGATACAGCATTTGGATTTGCAGCAAACACACATGGTAAATATGCAGTTTCTATAGAAACAAGTATTAATCACATTGAGGCTTTAGAAGAAGGTGATTATTTAACAGCTGAATCTGTAATAGAAAACGTAAAAAATAAATTAGGCTTTAATATCATTGAAGTCAAAAGAGGAGAAGAATTAGTCGCACTTTTTAAAGGTGTAGTTTATAGAACAAGTAAATCTTGGGAAGAATAAAATAGAAACGGTTTGTCATTCCGCACTTGATGCGGAATCCATAAAATAATAATTATGAAAGAAGCATACATAATAGACGGAATAAGAACACCAATAGGAAACTACAAAGGAACTTTATCTGCTGTTCGTACAGACGATTTAGGCGCATTAGTAATTCAAGAAATTGTAAAACGTAACCCAAACATTCCAAAAGAATCATATGACGATGTGATAATGGGTTGTGCAAACCAAGCAGGAGAAGACAACCGTAATGTAGCGCGTATGTCTTCACTTTTAGCGGGATTGCCATTTACAGTTCCTGGCGAAACTGTAAACCGATTATGTAGTTCTGGTCTATCCGCAATCATTCACGCAAACAGAGCTATAAAAGCTGGAGATGGCGATGTGTTTATTTCCGGAGGAGTAGAAAATATGACACGTGGACCATACGTCATGGCAAAACCATCATCAGCATTTGGAGGCGATTCTAAAATGTACGACTCTACTTTCGGATGGCGATTTGTAAATCCGAAAATGCACGAAATGTATGGTACTGATGGTATGGGAATGACTGCAGAAAACCTAGTCGAAAAATATAATATCTCTCGCGAAGACCAAGATAAATTCGCGCTTTGGAGTCAGCAAAAGGCGAGCAAAGCACAAGAAAACGGAAGGCTAGCAAAAGAAATTGTAACAGTCCATATTCCGCAACGTAAAAAAGATCCTATTCAATTTTCAAAAGATGAGTTTATAAAACCAACAACATCCTTAGAGGTTTTGGGAAAACTAAGAGCAGCATTCAAAAAAGAAGGTGGAAGCGTAACCGCAGGAAATTCTTCTGGATTAAACGATGGTGCTGCAGCAACTATTATTGCAAGTGAAGATGCAGTAAAAAAGTACAATTTAAAACCATTAGCAAGAATTGTAAGTTCTGCAGTGGTTGGTGTCGAACCAAGAATCATGGGAATTGGACCTGTACAAGCCTCAAATAAAGCGTTAGAAAAAGCAGGTTTAACCATGGATGATATAGACATTATCGAGCTTAACGAAGCCTTTGCAGCACAAGCTTTAGCGTGCATTCGTGCTTGGGGATTAAAAGATAACGACCCAAGAATTAACCCAAACGGAGGTGCAATAGCAATTGGTCATCCACTTGGCGTAACAGGTGCTAGAGTTGCATATTCAGCAGCTTTAGAATTACACGAACAAAATAAAAAATATGCATTGGTAACCATGTGTATTGGTGTTGGACAAGGTTATGCAGCAATTATAGAACGCGTTTAATATGAAAATACTAATTATAGGAGGAAACGGAACCATAGGTAAAAAAGTAACTGAAAGAGTATCAGTAAAACATGAAGTTATAGTTGCTGGACGAAATTCAGGTGATGTAAATGTAGATTTTTCAGAATCTAAATCTATTAAATCTATGTTTGAAACTATTGGTAAACTTGATGCTATTGTTGCCATTGCTGGTGATGCAAAGTGGGATAAGTTCAATAATTTATCAGAAGAAGATTTTTATATTGGTATAAAAAGTAAACTAATGGGACAAGTTAATGTCGTTCGTATTGGTAAAGAATTTTTAAATCATAATGGTTCAATTACATTATCAACAGGAATTTTGGCAGATGATCCAGTTGATATGACAACTAGTGCTGCAATGGTAAATGGAGGAATTCACAGTTTTGTAAAAGCAGTCGCTTTAGAGTTAGAAAACGGTATAAGAATAAATGCAGTTTCTTCAGATTTGGTTGAAGATGCTTACGAAAAATACAAAGATTATTTTCCGGGAAATACACCAGTGTCTATGGACAAAATTGTAGATGGTTATGTAAAATCTATCGAAGGAAAAATTACAGGCAGAATTTTAAGGATTCTCGCTTAATATAACAATAATTTGGGCGTTACCACAAGGGTCGCGCTTTCGGCAGTCGCTTTTTTTGAGAAAAACAAAAAAGAGTTTCAACAAAGCCTCAATCACTAACGCACATATCAACTAAGGTTAGTGATTAATTAAAGATTTACCATTCTTGCCTAGGTAGGAATCTCTTAGCAAATGGATAATAAAATTTGGTTAAGAAAAAAACATAGCAAATAAGTGCGTTAGGGATTGTAGTGGCATCCTTTTTTGAAGTATGAGAAAAAGATATAACGGAAAGCCCGACCTTTAGGTAACGCCAAAATAGAATTAATAAATAAAAGATACCTGCCTTCGCAGGCATTTGATATGAAAAAAATACAACACTACGTTCAAGGTTCTTGGACAACAGGAAAAGAAGAAGGAACACCAATCTTAGATGCAGTAACAGGCGAAGCCTTTACAAGTGTTGCCATAGAAGGATTAGACGTTCCTGAAATTCTTAATTATGGACGAACAAAAGGAGGTGAAGTACTTAGAAAAATGACCTTCCAAGAGCGTGGAAACATGCTTAAAAAACTAGCATTGTATCTTACCAAAAGAAAAGATGCGTTTTACGATTTAAGTTACAGAACTGGAGCAACCAAAGTAGACAGTTGGATAGATATTGAAGGAGGTTTTGGTAACCTATTCGCCAACGCATCATTACGAAAATTATTTCCTAATCAACCGTATCATGTAGAAGGCGATGCTATCGATTTGTCTCGTGGCGGACGCTTTATGGCACATCATATTATGGTGCCTAAAAAAGGCGTTGCAGTACATATAAATGCATTCAACTTCCCAGTTTGGGGAATGTTAGAAAAATGCGCAGTAAACTGGATGGCAGGAGTTCCTGCTGTGGTGTTGCCTGCGCCTTCGTCATCGTATTTAGCAGAAGCAGTTGCAAGAACCATTATAGATTCTGGAATTTTACCAGAAGGCGCTTTGCAAATTATAAACGGAACGGTTAAAAATATTCTAGACACAGTCGAATCTCAAGATGTAGTAACCTTTACAGGTTCTGCACAAACCGGACGATTACTAAAAGCGCATCCAAGATTAATTCAAGAATCGGTACCTTTTACTATGGAAGCCGATTCTTTAAATGCGTCTATTTTAGGAGAAGATGCAGTTCCTGGGACGCCAGAATTTGACTTGTTTATAAAAGAAGTTAGAAAAGAAATGACCGTAAAAGCTGGACAAAAATGTACAGCAATTAGACGCATCATTGTTCCTGAGAAATTAGTAGACGATGTGCAAACTGCATTAGCAAAACAATTAGACAAAGTAACTATTGGAGACCCAAGATTAAAAGAAGTTAGAATGGGTTCTTTAGTTAGTCGTCAACAAGTACAAGCTGTTCGAGATTCGGTTAACGATTTAGCCAAAGAAGCACAAATTGTGTATGGTGATTTAGACGAAATTAGTACCATTGGAGCAGATGCCAAAAAAGGCGCATTTATTAGTCCGATTGTATTACGAGCAGACCATCCATTTCAAAATACAGTTATTCACGAACGTGAGGCTTTTGGTCCTGTAAGTACCATAATGCCTTATAAAAATTTAGACGAAGCTATTACTTTAGCGCAAATGGGAAAAGGATCTCTAGTGTCTTCCATTGCAACCAACGATGATAAAATTGCAAAAGATTATGTGGTAAATGCAGCAAGTCATCATGGAAGAATTTTAGTTTTAAACAGAGAAAGCGCGAAGCAAAGTACAGGTCATGGTTCACCATTACCATATTTAGTTCATGGTGGTCCAGGACGTGCTGGTGGAGGTGAGGAAATGGGAGGAATGCGTGGTATTAAACACTATTTACAGCGTACAGCCATTCAAGGTTCGCCAACAACCATTACAGAAATTACTGGAATTTACCAGCAAAATGCAAAATACAAGGAAGCAGAGCAGCATCCATTTCAATACCATTGGGAAGATATTCAACCAGGAATGTCCTTAAAAACGCACAAGCGAACTTTAACCGATAATGACATTCAGAATTTTGCCAATTTAACTTGGGATCATTTTTATGCGCATACCGATATTACGTCGTTAGATGGAAGTATTTTTGAAAAGAGAACAGCGCATGGATATTTTATTATTTCTGCAGCTGCAGGATTGTTTGTGTACCCAAATAAAGGGCCTGTAGCAGCTAATTATGGTTTAGATAGTATTCGTTTTTTACGACCACTATATCATAACGATACTATTTATGTACGTTTAACTTGTAAAGAAAAAGTAGATAGAGATGTTGCTTCTGCTGAACATCCAAGCGGAATCGTAAAATGGCACGTTGAGGTTTTTGATGCTAATTTTGAAAACCGTCCAGAAAGTCAGAAAACCGAAAAAGATAGTCCGTTAGTTGCTGTTGCAACCATTTTAACAATGGTAGAAAAAAAGCAAGAAACATTTGTTGAAATGACTTTGGAAAAAATTGACGAATGTCTTTCTAATTTAAAAGCAGATGCGAAACCTAAATGGGGAATCATGACACCACAACACATGATTGAGCATTTAGAATATACTTACAAAATTGCTTCTGGAGAAATTCAAGATTTCGAAATTGCAACACCAGAAAAGATATTAGAAAAAGTGCACCATAGTTTATATGATTACAGAAAGTTTCCTAAAAACTCTCAATTTCCACATTTAGAAAAAGAAACGCTCGACGATTTAAAACATCCAGATTTAGAAACTGCTATTGAAAAATTTAAAGCGCAAAGAGAAAAATATATAGAGTTTTTTAAAGAAAATCCTGAGGCAAAATTGAAAAATTTGGTTTTTGGTGAGTTGAATAAATACGAAGCGTATTTATTAGAAAGAAAACACCTTAACCATCATTTCGAGCAATTCGGATTAATATAAAAAACAATCATTCAGAAACATGAAACTAATTCAATTCATTATCATTTGTGTTTTAGTTTTCCGCTGTAACAATTTAAAAGAAACAGCAGAAAAGATTGAAATTTCCGAAGATAAAACTTTTGGCGAATTAACTTTTTTAATAGATGGATACGCTAAAAACACGTTGCAAAAAGGTAACATAAATTCAATTGCATTAGCGGTTTATAAAGATGGTAAAACATATCAGAATTATTATGGCGAAATAGAAAATGGAAAAAAAAATACACCTAATGATAGTTCGCTTTATGAAATAGCATCTATTACCAAAACTTTCACTGGTGCATTAATTTCTAAAGCTGTGCTGTCTGGTGTAATTAGTTTAGACGATGACATTCGCAAGTATTTGGGTGACGACTATAAAAATTTAGAATTTGAAGGTCAACCAATAACAATCAAGCATTTACTAACTCACAGTTTAGGTCTAAAAAGTAAAACAACAAAAGGTTTGCAAACTTATTACAACCGATTAAAAAACGGTGATGAAAATGCGGAATATACGATTCAAGATTTATTAGAAGATTTAAAAAATGTTGAGGTCGTAAACAAGCCAGGAACTAAGTTTATGTATAATAATATTGGGCCTGAGATTTTGGCTTCTATTTTAGAAAAGGTAAATAAAAAGTCTTTTAAGACTCAAATAAAAGAATTGTTTTCTGAGATTGGAATGAACAACACATTTTTAAACGAATCAGAAAAATTTAAAGCTAATTTAGTTAAAGGAAATCGAGATGGTAAACCAGCAATGACTGATTATTGTCCAATATATGGTGCAGCTGGTGGTGCAATTTCAACTTTGCCAGATATGGCAAAATACATGCAATATCTTATTGAAAGTAAAAATAAACCTTGGGTAAAGGAAGCGTCACGTTCATTATTTGAAGACAAAGAAGACGATGAAAATATTGGTTACTTGTGGCAAAATATTGGCGTTGGCGAAGAAGAAGGTTACTATTATTCAAAAACTGGTACAAGTAAAGGAATACAAAGTGGATTGTTAATTTGTCCTGATTCCGATTATGGAATTGTAGTAATTATAAACAATGTATCAGAATCTGCTTTTAATGATTGGGCAAATTTGTTTTTTACCGAAATTGAAGCAGATTTAATAAAATATCCCAAACTTAATTTAGCTTCAAAATTGAAACATTCTTTTTTAAGAAATTCTGAAAATACTTTTAAAGAATTTAGAGAGTTGAAAACAGATACTGCAAAGTATTTCATAAATTTAAGAAGCTTGAATAATTTTGGATATCAATTACTGAATGAAAATAAACAAAAAAAAGCGGTTGATTTTTTTATTCATCTTACAAAAGAGTATCCTGAAAATGCTAATTTTTATGATAGTTTAGCTGAAGCCTATTTTATAACTGAAGATTATAATAATGCATTAAATAGCTATAAAAAATCTTTAGTTTTAGACCCTGAAAACGAAAACGCTAAAAAATATATTAATAAAATTGAGAAGTTAATTTTAGAAAAATCATGACAAAACCATACGTTAAACAAACCATAGAAAACGAAGTAGGATACATAGAATTCTTCCACCCAGCACATAACTCTCTTCCTGGAGATGTTTTAGCGGAATTAGCGCAAACCATCACAGATGCAGGAACTAACGATGCTATAAAAGTAATTGTGCTTAAAAGTGGAGGAAACAGAACCTTTTGCGCGGGAGCAAGTTTTACCGAACTCATAAACATCGACGATGCAGCAACTGGAAAAGTATTCTTTTCTGGATTTGCAAATGTAATTAACGCTATGCGTAAATGTCCAAAATTTATCATTGGTCGCATACAAGGTAAAACCGTTGGTGGAGGTGTTGGACTAGCAGCTTCAACCGATTATTGTATGGCTTCAAAATATGCAGCTATAAAATTAAGTGAGTTGAATATTGGTATTGGACCATTTGTAGTTGGACCAGCAATAGAGCGCAAAATTGGTTTAAGCGGTATGTCGCAAATAGCAATAGACGCGAATACGTTTTATTCTGCAGAATGGGCTAAACAAAAAGGATTATTCACGCATGTCTTTGAAAGTAACGAAGAACTAGATGAGGCTGTTAAAACAACAGCAGAACATTTATGCACTTACAATACAGATGCTATGCGCGAAATGAAAAAAGTATTCTGGCAAGGTACAGATCATTGGGATGAGTTGTTGGCAGAACGTGCTGCAACTAGCGGAAAACTTGTGCTTTCAGAATTTACAAAGGAAAAACTAAAAGGTTTTAAATAAGCTTTTAATTATTCAACATAAATTATACTGTGTTTAGGTATGGTTATACCTTGCTTTAACACAACAAAATTAGAAGTAACTGCCCAAATAGTAGTATTTACGCTCATTAGCTTATTAGAGTTATCTATAAAATAAATTTTAACTTTTGTTTTTAGTAAATTACCTAATTGGGTAGCACGTTCTAAATAATGTGCTCTTAATTTTCTTTTCTTTAAGCTTAATAACGTTTCATTTTTAGAAAACTTAAGTTGAGGTATATCTTCTTTTTTTATATCGAATGATGATGATGTGTGATTCATATATTTAAATTATTTGTTATTAAATAGTATGTTTAAATATACAAAACCTTACATTTTATTGTCATTTTTATAAGTATTTAACATTTTTTAAAAATTTTATATTGCTATGGTTTATAGTTTTAATGGGTTTGTTCCAGTTGTTCACGAGTCAAGTTTTGTGCATCCATTGGCTGCAGTAACAGGAAATGTTATTATTGGTAAAAACTGTTACATTGGTCCTGGAGCTGCAATTCGTGGTGATTGGGGACAAATTATTTTAGAAGATGGAGTAAACGTACAAGAAAATTGTACAGTACACATGTTTCCAGGTAAATCTATTACGTTAAAAGAAAGCGCTCACGTTGGACATGGCGCAATTATTCATGGTGCAAATTTAGGGCGTAATTGTTTAATTGGAATGAATACTGTAATTATGGACGATGCCGAAATTGGTGATGAATCTATAGTTGGAGCAATGGCATTTGTAAAGGCGGAAACTATAATTCCAAAACGTAGCTTAGTTGTTGGTAATCCAGCAAAAGTAATTAAGCAAGTAAGTGATGAAATGATAGCATGGAAAACAAAAGGCACGCAATTATATCAACAATTACCAGCAGATTGTCATGAAAGTTTAAAAGCTGTTGAGCCTTTAAGAAAAGTGCCAGAAAACATGAAAAAGCAAGAAGATGTTTATAAAACGCTTCGTGAAACCTTCAAAAAATAGATTTAAATAGATTAGTTTTTTAAGCTATAAAATAGCACTCAAATCAATCTCGTTAGTCTCCTTGCCAGTTGAGAGTGTAATTAAACTCTGTACATTTCCTAAATAAGGTAATAACGTTAATTTCGAAATAATAAAAGTTTCATAAGCTTCAATATCTTCAACAACAAGTTTTAAAAGATAGTCAAAATTCCCACTCACTCTGTGACATTCAATAACTTCAGGAAAACTATTTATTTGAGTTACAAATTTTTCAAGATAACTTCTAGTGTGTCCTTGTAGAGTAATTCCTATAAAAACAGTCTGTTTTAAACCTATTTTCTTATTGTTTAAAATAGCAACATATTTTTTTATATAACCTTCTTTTTCTAATTTTTTAATACGTTCAAAAATAGGAGTGGTTGTCATGCCTAATTCGTTAGCAATACTTTTTGTTGTTCGATTGCTGTTTTTTTGAAGAAGAGAAAGAATTTCTGCATCTATTTTATCCATTGTAAAAGCCATAGAATTTTATTTCATTAGATAAGGCAAATATATTAATAAAAAGTTTTTTATTCTTTTATAATTTAAAATTATAGAATTATATTCTGTTATAGTTTTTAAAGCAAGATTTTAACTAAATAAAATATTGAATATACTTATTTTTATTTCTGATATTTAAATTGAAAATGTTGAAAAATTTTGAATTAAAAATGCCCAAAATGGGCGAAAGTATAACAGAAGGCACCATAATTAATTGGTTAATTTCTGAAGGAGATAGTTTTGATGAAGGAGAAATTATACTCGAAGTTGCTACAGATAAAGTTGATAACGAAGTGCCTGCACCAGCATCAGGAACATTGGTTAAAACTTTATTTCAAGCCAAAGACGTTGTGCCAGTTGGAGAAGTAATAGCTATTCTAGAAGTTTCAGAAGAAGTAAAATCTTCTAATAAAACAAAAGCATCGTCGAGTGCTGTCGAGACGCCTCAAAAGAAAGAAAAGGCACCAAAAAGACCAAAACCAGTTCAGCAAGCATCAGCTTCAACTTCAAATGCTTTTTCGGTTTCAAATACAAATACATTCTTTTCACCATTAGTATTAGAAATAGCAAAAAAACAGCATATCAGTTTTGAAGAATTAGCCAGAATTCCAGCAACTGGTCACGAAGGCAGATTGCGTAAAAGTGATGTATTTCAATACATAGAAGATGGCAGACCATACAAATTTGCACAACCAGTAGCCGAAAAAGATCCAACAGCATATCGTATTCCACAATTGCAATTCGATAAAGGCAAAGGAAAAGTGATTGAAATGGATCGCATGCGCCAAATGATTGCAGATCATATGGTGTATTCAAAACACACGTCGCCACACGTTACAGCTTATGTTGAGGCCGATTTAACCAATATGGTAAACTGGCGAAATGCAAATAAAGTCGCGTTTCAAGAAAAGTATGGTGAGCGTTTAACATTCACACCATTATTTGTAGAAGCAGTAGCCAAAGCTGTGAAAGATTTTCCAAACATTAACGCTTCAGTAGATGGTAATAATATCATCGTAAAAGAAGATATAAACATTGGTATGGCAACCGCATTACCAAGTGGAAATTTAATAGTTCCTGTGGTAAAAAATGCAGATACAAAAGATTTAAAAGAACTCGCAACTAACGTAAACGAACTTGCAGGAAAAGCAAGAGAAAACAAACTAGCAGGAGACGATATTAAAGGCAGCACATTCACCATTTCTAACGTAGGAACTTTTGGTAGCGTTATGGGAACACCAATAATAAACCAACCAGAAGTAGCCATTTTAGCCTTAGGAATCATAAAGAAAAGACCAGAAGTTATCGAAACCGAAAACGGAGATGAAATCGCTATTCGAAGCATGATGTATCTATCATTATCATTCGATCATAGAGTTGTCGATGGTTTCCTTGGCGGAAGCTTCGTACGTCGCGTAGCCGATTATTTCGAGCAGTTTGATGTTAACCGAAAAATTTAACTAATTCCTATGTAGACAGTAATTCCTTAATAAAAGGAAAAGTATATAAATAATATTGTCATTCCGCACTTGATGCGGAATCCAAAAAAAAATAAAGTTTAATTAATGAGATACCCACTATCGTGGGCATAAAATTATGAAACACAACATTTCTATAAATAAGGTAACCGAATCTAAAGTCAAAGGCATAGATTTTAACAACATTCCATTAGGTACAACATTCACAGATCACATGTTTATTTGTGATTATAATAACGGCGTTTGGGAAAACCCAAGAATAGAGCCAATGGGAATGATTCCTACACATCCAGCAGCAATGGCATTACATTACGGTCAAGCTATTTTTGAAGGCATGAAAGCAACAGTAGATGCAGATGGAAACCCAATGTTATTTAGAGCAGATAGAAATGCAGCACGATTAAACACCAGTGCAGACCGTATGGGAATGCCACATTTTCCAGAAGATTTATTTGTAGAAGGATTAAAACAATTAGTCGATTTAGAGCGTAACTGGATTCCACCAACCGATGGTAGCGCACTTTATTTAAGACCATTTATGTATGCAGACGAAGCCTTTATTGGTATGCGTGCAGCAACACATTATAAATTTATAATCATGGCTTCGCCAGCAGGACCATTTTTTAGTAAGCGAATTAAACTTTGGGCCGAAAAACATTACATACGTGCCGTAAATGGTGGAACAGGAGAAGCAAAAGCAGCCGGAAATTACGCCGCAGCTATTCGTCCAACAGAGTTGGCAAAAGCTAAAGGTTTCGATCAAGTTTTATGGCTAGATGCAATCGAGCACAAATACATTCAAGAAGTTGGAACCATGAATATTTTCTTTAAAATCGACGGAAAATTCATCACACCAAAACGCGACGGTTCTATTTTAGATGGCATCACGCGTATGAGTGTAATAGATGTGCTTCGCGATAAAGGTTACGAGGTTACAGAACGTGCAATCACCATAGACGAAATTCAAGAAGCAGCAAAAAACAAGAGTTTAGAAGAAGCTTTCGGTACAGGTACAGCCGTTGGTATTGCTTACATTCAAGACATTGGCGTAGGCGATGAGCTTATACACGTATCTAACGAAAGTCCAGTTGGTTTAGAAGTAAATAATACATTAAATGATATAAAAACAGGACGTGTAGAAGACAAATTTGGTTGGATGTTTAAAGTAGAAAAGCAATTAGCTTAAAATAATTTGGGCTTTACCACAAGGGTCGCGCTTTCCGTTATATCTTTTTTGCTTTTAATGGCAAAAAAGGATGCCACATCAATCGCTAACGCAAACTAACGCTAACAAAAAAATCTTTTAGACTAATAAAAAAAGATTGATTTTGAGATTATAACAAAATAGATACTGCTTTCGCAGGCATAAATATGAAAAAAGAAACACTAAAAAAAGGATTTTCAAAACTCTGCACAGCAAAAGCTATGGCAGAATTATACGAAGCTAATTTTAAACAAGTCTCTAAATATGTGCATGCTACATCTCGTGGTCACGAAGCTATCCAGATAGCTTTAGGTATGCAACTATTACCGCAAGATTATGCATTTCCATACTATAGAGATGATGCTATGTTATTATCATTTGGTTTAGAACCTTACGATTTAATGTTGCAATTATTAGCAAAAAAAGACGATCCATTTTCTGGCGGAAGAACATACTACTCACATCCAAGTTTAAAAGATGACGATAAGCCAAAAATTCCACATCAATCTTCTGCAACAGGAATGCAAACCATACCAGCAACAGGCGTTGCTATGGGAATGCAGTATAAAGAATTACAAGGTTTGGCTGATTATAGTTTAGAATCAGATCCTGTTAATTCAAACACAGTAGATACGGCTTTAAAACCAATCACCGTTTGTAGTTTAGGCGATGCCTCTGTAACTGAAGGTGAAATAGCCGAAGCCTTTCAAATGGCAGCGCTAAAACAAATGCCAATTTTATATTTAGTACAAGATAATGGTTGGGATATTTCTGCAAATGCAGCAGAAACTAGAGCGCAAAATGCTTTTGAATATGCTCAAGGTTTTAAAGGATTAGAAGCCATTTCAATAGATGGTGCAAACTTTACAGAAAGCTACGAAGCATTAGAAAAAGTAATAGAAACCATTCGTACAGAACGCAGACCATTTTTAGTACATGCAAAAGTGCCGTTACTAAATCACCACACATCTGGTGTAAGAATGGAATGGTATCGCGACGATTTAGACGAGGCACGTTCTCGTGATCCTTATCCAGTAATCAAACAACAATTATTAGATGCCGGTTTTTCAGAAAAAGAAGTCGAAGAGATAGAAAATTCCGCGAAAGCGAAAGTACAATCAGACTTTGAAAAGGCGTTACAAGCCAAAGATCCAAAACCGGAAGATTTATTTACAAACGATTTTGTACCAACACCAATTACTGAAGAAAAAGGAACGCGTTCACCAGAAGGCGCAGATAAAGTGGTTATGGTAGATTGTGCACTTTTTGCCGTAGAAGAACTAATGAAAAAGCATAAAGAATGCTTGCTTTACGGTCAAGATGTTGGTGGGCGATTAGGTGGTGTTTTTAGAGAAGCAGCAACATTAGCTCAAAAATTTGGAGACGACCGCGTGTTTAATACACCAATACAAGAAGCGTTTATTGTAGGTTCAACCGTTGGTATGAGCGCAGTTGGATTAAAACCTATTGTTGAGGTTCAGTTTGCCGATTATATTTGGCCAGGTTTAAACCAATTATTTACAGAAGTTAGTAGAAGTTGTTATTTATCTAACGGAAAATGGCCGGTTAGTATGATTCTACGTGTACCAATTGGAGCTTATGGAAGTGGTGGACCTTATCATTCATCTTCGGTAGAATCTGTAATAACAAATATTCGTGGTATAAAAATAGCCTATCCAAGTAATGGAGCAGATTTAAAAGGGTTGATGAAAGCGGCTTACTACGATCCAAATCCAGTGGTTATTTTAGAACACAAAGGTTTGTATTGGTCTAAAGTACCAGGAACACAAGGTGCAACATCTGTAGAGCCAAGTGAAGATTATGTTTTACCTTTCGGTAAAGCTTGGGTTTTACAAGAAATCTGGAAACAAGAAAATGTAGAAACGTTAACTATTGTTACTTACGGAATGGGAGTGCATTGGGCAATGAACGCATCAGAACAATTAGGCATGCAAGACCAAATTGAAGTGATTGATTTACGTACGTTATTTCCTTTAGATGAAGACACGATTATGAAATCGGTCAAGAAAACAGGAAAATGTTTAGTGGTGACCGAAGAGCCTTCAAATAATAGTTTTGCTAGAGCATTATCTGGTAAAATTCAAGAAGAATGCTTTAAATATTTAGATGCACCAGTAATGACTATTGGTAGTGAGAATATGCCAGCTATACCTTTAAATTCAACTTTAGAGCAAACTATGATTCCTTCAACAGAAAAAGTGAAGACTAAAATTGAAAGGTTACTTGATTATTAACATTTTTGTTAAATTAAATGCTATTATTTAACATTTGGTTTGATAATATTAAATATATTTTTACATTTAGATATAACTAATTATTAAAACAATAAAAATGAAAAGAATATTTTTACCACTAATAGCATTAGCGCTAATGACTATATCATTTACGTCTTGTAGAGAAGAAAACCAAACAAAAGCTGAAGAACTAATTGAGGAGATGGAAGCTGATGGAGCAGAAATTGAAAAAAAGGTTGATGGTGATGAAACTAAAATCAAGATGGAATCTGAAGAAAAAGAAGTTAAAATTAAATCTGAAGACGGAGAAACAAAGATTAAAGTAGACGATAAATAAACCTTAATAATGTTAAATAAAAAAAGCAACTTTGAAAAAAGTTGCTTTTTTTATGCAGTATTACAAAGGATATGTATTAATTATAAGTTTTTGTCTTATAGTTTTGTTATACTAAAGAGATAGTATTTTAAAATATTCTATTTTTGCAAAACAAATGACAGATAAGAAAAAAGACATACGTGCATTAACAAAAGAGCAACTTCGAGATTTTTTTGTAAAAGAAGGAGATAAAGCCTTTCGTGGGAACCAAGTTTACGAATGGTTGTGGAATAAAAGTGCTCATACTTTTGAGGATATGACAAATATCTCTAAAGAAACTCGCCAAATGCTTGAGGATAATTTTGTTATAAACCATATAGAAGTAGATACTATGCAGCGTAGTAGCGATGGTACAGTAAAAAATGCTGTAAAGTTGCACGATGGGTTAATTGTGGAATCTGTTCTTATTCCAACAGAAACACGAACTACTGCCTGTGTTTCTAGTCAGGTAGGTTGTAGTTTAGATTGTAAATTTTGTGCGACTTCACGTTTAAAACGTATGCGTAATCTTAATCCAGATGAAATTTATGATCAAGTAGTAGCTATAGATAGGGAAAGTAAATTATATTTTAATAGACCTTTAAGTAATATTGTGTTTATGGGAATGGGAGAGCCACTCATGAATTATAATAATGTAATTAAGTCTATAGAAAAAATTACTTCTCCAGAAGGATTAGGGATGTCTCCAAAAAGAATTGTAGTTTCTACTTCTGGTGTGCCTAAGATTATAAAAAAAATGGCAGATGATGAGGTTAAATTTAATTTAGCGGTATCACTTCATTCTGCAATAGACGAGGTGAGAACTAAAATTATGCCGTTTAATAAAACATTTCCGCTTAAAGATTTAAAAGAAGCTTTAGAGTATTGGTATAAAAAAACAGAACGAAAAATAACGTACGAATATGTGGTTTGGGATGGCATTAATGATAGAATGGAAGATATTCAAGCTTTAATTAAATTTTGTAAATATGTGCCTTGCAAGGTTAACATTATTGAATACAATCCTATAGATGATGGTGAATTTCAGCAGGCATCTAGTAAGGCTATAGATAATTATATACAAGAATTAGAGCGTAATAGAATAGTTGTAAACGTGCGTAGGAGTAGAGGGAAAGATATTGATGCTGCTTGCGGACAGTTAGCGAACAAAACATAAAACTGTATTAGCTTAATTAACATAAAAAAGCCTCATTTTAGTTATAAAATGAGGCTTTTTTTAATTATTAAAATAAATACTTAGTATTTATTTCTTTACAAATTTTATAGTTTCAGTTTTACCTTCAATACTAACTTTAGCAATGTAAATACCATCATTTAAATGAGATAAATTTAGAGACTCATTAGTTTGAGATAATTTTTTACTTAACACTTGTTGACCTAATATGCTGTAAAGTTCTACGCTTGAAAAAGGTAACGTTGATGATGTTAATGTTAAATTGTTTGTATCTGTATTATAGAAGTGAGAAATAGAATTATTTAATTCAAAATCTTCAGTAGATAATGATATGTCACTGTTTGTGGTAAAATTCCATGTAGCACATCCTGTAGCTTCTCCAAAGCAATTTGATGGTACTACGCTCCAAGTATAAGCTGTAGATGGTGTGAAACCAGAAAAGGTAACACCAGATGTACGTATACCTTGAGAAAAATTATTTATAAATAACTCATAACTACTTGCGTTTGGATCTGTAGTCCAAGAAAAAGTTACATCAATATCAGTCCCATTTCCAGTACCAGCAGATGTTTCTCCGTCTATTGGAGTAATAGGAGTAACACAACTAGGTGCAGCAGTTTCAGCACATTGGTAAACGCTAACGTTATCCACATACCAAGCAACAGAGAAATCTCCAGTCCATCTAAAACGAACTTGCGCACTAGAAGCTCCAGCAAGTTCTGTAGTTACATCCGCAGTAATTAAGCCTCCAGCATAATTATCGGCATTGTAAGTAGCTACATTATTCCAAGTTGTTCCACCATCAGCAGAAACTTCAACAAGGCCTTCTCCTCCAAAGTTACCAGCAAATAAATGATTATATTCTAAAGTTACTTGTGTTAAAGCTGCACAACTAAATATAGGGCTTTCTAACGCTACATTTTCTGGTAAACTGTTGTCACTTGTACCATCACTATCAAAAGCGGCATAATTACCATCTGCACCACCAGTAGTGAATATTAATGTGTTTCCTGCTCCAGCTAAAGCAGCCTCTCCACTATCTTCAATAGTCCAAGTGTCTCCAGCAGCAGCAATATCATTGTTAGACCATCCTGCTGGGATAGTTAAACTAGAGTTAAAATCTTCAGAAAGAACAACTTGTCCGAAAGAAAATGAAGCAGTGAGTAAAATAAAAAATAAAGTAATTTTTTTCATAAATAGTACGTTTAAATTAATTCTCACCAAGATATAAAATATATAAAGAGAGCTAAAAATATAATTATTAAAAAAATCTTAATTTAATTATATTATTTGTGATAGGTTATTTTTTTAATTCTAATTTTTCTGCAAAATAATCGCAGAAATCTTTCATTGTAGCGGTCATTTTTTCATCTTGTGTTGCTCGATTAAAAGTATTACTCATTGCAACTAAGGTTTGATGGAAAAAAACTTTCATTTCATCTACAGGCATATCTTTTGTCCATAAATCTATTCTTAAAGATTCTTGAGCGGCGCTATCCCATACAGATAGCATCATTGCTTTTGCTTCAGCATTTGTTATACCTCCATCTTGTGCTGTCCAATTTAATTTTTCTGGAACTCTATTTTCGTCTAACTCTACGTTTAAGGTGATTTTAGATTTTAAATTTGCCATTATTTTCTAGGTTTGTATTTTGCGTTATCAAATATTTCTTCTGCGCTTTTAGTAAGCATTTGTTTGAAAGAGATTGTATTGTTTTCCATATAAGCACGTACTATTTGCCATCCTATATATTTACCAATTTCTCCTGGCGATTCACTGTCTATTTGTTCTAAATAAAATTTTGAAAAAGGAGCAGGATTAATAAAACGACTAGCTAATTTATTGTCTGTGCTAAATAATAGTTCTTTATCTACAAAATAACGCCATATATATTCTTCGTTATTTTGAGCCCAATTATATTGGTCTTTTGTGTAATTTAATTTTTCTGCATTTGTTTTAAAAGGAATGACTTTGTCTTTAAAATATAGCAGCTTTCCTTCGTAAATTAAATCTTCTAAAAAAGTTTTTCTTTCTTGAAGAGGAGTATAGTGCTTAGCATACTTATCTGCTAAATCTACAATTATAAAATTTGGTTCTAAATCCTGCGCAATATATTCTTGAATTCCTTGATAAAAATAATGTGTTTTACCTAAGTAATTAGTTAGCGGTAAAACAACAATAGAATCTGTTACAATTACTTTATTTCTATAATCTACATCAGATGCTACAGTAATTATTCTTGGTGTATTAAATTGAGGAAAATAATATTTTAAATGTTTAAATAAAGATTTTATCTCGTTTGTTTCTTTGCTTAAGTTTTCAAATTTTTTAATGGCTTCATTTTGTAATTCAACTTGTAGCGTATCTTTCATTTTTTCAACCCAAAAAGCATCATTATATTTTTTGGGAAACATAAAAGGAAAAGTTTCTTTTAAAGCAGTTAGGTCTTTTTCTTTAGCTTGTGCAAAAGCTTTGTCGAATCTTTCGATAGAAAAATCGATATTTATTTTCGAAATTTCAGTTTCAATTTTATCATCTTTTTTACAAGAAAATATAGTTAAAAATAAAATTAATAGAAGATAAATAGGTTTCAAAAGGCTTTTCATTTTTATAACTAGTGTGTTTGCTTTATTTTTGTTAGGCAAAGGTACTATTCTTTGTTTAAAATACTTCAAAAAATGCAAACAGAAAAAGTTGTAAATCATATTGTAAAATGGTTAAAAGAGTATGCTGTTAACGCGAAAGTTAATGGTTTTGTTGTTGGAATTTCAGGTGGAATAGATTCTGCTGTAACATCAACATTATGTGCAAAAACAGGATTAGATGTTTTGTGTATTGAAATGCCTATTCACCAAGCAGAAAGCCATGTGTCTCGTGCGCAAGAGCATATTAAAAAATTAAAAGCTAAATTTCCAAATGTAAGTGCTACAAGAACGGATTTAACTCCAGTTTTTGAGGAGTTTAAAACCGAAGTTTCTTTAGAAGGTAAACAGGAGGTTGTAGATATGGCTTTAGCTAATACAAGAGCTCGTTTAAGGATGACTACTTTATATTATCATGCTGGATTATTAGGTTTGCTAGTAGCCGGTACTGGAAATAAAGTAGAGGATTTTGGTGTTGGTTTTTATACTAAGTATGGCGATGGAGGTGTAGATTTAAGTCCTATAGCAGATTTATTAAAAAGCGAAGTTTATGCTGTTGGAGAATATTTAGAAGTTTCTAACTCCATAATGGTTGCAGCACCAAGTGATGGTCTTTTTGGCGATGCGAGAAGTGATGAGCAACAAATAGGTGCTTCTTATCCAGAATTAGAATGGGCAATGGAAAAATGTGAGAATGGGATGACGGAAAAAGATTTCAAAGGAAGAGAAAAAGAGGTTTTTAATATTTATAAAAGATACAATAATGCCAACAAACACAAGATGGTACAAATTCCTGTTTGCGAAATTCCTAAGGAATTCAAGTAGTTGTTAAATTTGTAATAATATTTCCTACCTTTGTTTTGCTATTATTATTTATCTATATAATTTTTTTTTTGAGTTAACTACTTAAATTAAAAGTAAAACTTGTAAACTATGGTCAAGCTATTAGTGGTTGATCAGCATCCTATTGTAAGCAAAGGTCTGGAGCTTGTATTTAATGTATCACGTGATATTAAGTTCATGGGCAGTGTTGATAATGGCGAAGCTATCTTCGAATTTCTTAAAAGCACGCCTGTTGATGTTATATTAACAGAAATTGATTTGCCTAAACTTAACGGTTTAACAGCTATTAGACGCATAAAAAAAGATTTTCCAGACACGAAAATTATAATGTTTAGTGCGCAGTCTGAAGATGTTTACGCTGTAAGCTCTATAAAAGCTGGTGCTAATGGATTTGTGCCAAAAACTGCCGGTATTATAACGCTTAGAGAAGCTATATTAAAAGTATATAATAATGGCATGTATTTGAGCAATAATTTAATGCAGCGCTTAAATAAAAACTCTAAAGACTTTAAAGGTAGTTCTTATTACAAAAAACTTTCTACTAGAGAAGTCGAGGTGTTAAAATTACTTGCATCTGGAAAACGTAATAAGGATATTGCTTCGGAACTTAAAATTAATGAGAAAACGGTAAGTACTTATAGAGCAAGATTAATGAAAAAATTAAATGTAGATAATTTAGTAGATTTAGTTAATCAATCTAAAACCATGGAGTTATAATACTCGGTTTAATTTTCTTGATAATAACATTTTTAGCCCTGAATAATCTTTTACTTCTTCTAAAATATTTTTGTTAACCTCGTTTTTGTTTTCTAAAGTTTGTTGTTGAAAACCAAGTACTTTTCTGTCTATTAAATGGCAACGTAAGCATAAAATAGTTTCGCTAACCAATTGTGCAACAGTGTCGTTTTTAGATTTTGGGAAAATATTTTTGCGTTCCCAATCAGACAGGAAATAACGTTCGTCTTCCATTAATATAGTGGTAATAGCATTGCCAACCTCTGCATCTACCGTATTAATTAAGTTTTCTGATGAAAATTCTGGATTCTGATTTAATGTTTCAATTATCTTATAATATAAATTTTTAAATTGCTCATTAGAGAATTCCATTTCATCGTCTTGCAGGTCTAAAAATACTTTTTCAAAAACTTTTGCTTGATGAATAACAGGCTCTAAAACTAAATCACCATTATCGTTTTCCTTTAAAACCAAATCTTCAAAATCTTCGGTTTTATTGCCATAAAGTAAAAGAATTTCTATAATTTTTCTTTCTAAAATAAATTGTACATCTAATTTTTTTACTGGCTCTTGCTTGATAACTTCAAAAGCTTGCTGCGGTTTTTGTTGTTGTTTGGCTTGGTTTTTATTTTCTTTTTGAGTTAACTGAGCTAAGGTACTAAACAAAACACCTTCACTTATATCCATAATTCTTGAACATTCTTGAATGTAAACCTCTCGTTTAATGCGATCTGGAATTTTAGCAATACTATTAATTATATCGCTTATAGTTTCAGCTTTTTTTATAGGATCGTTTTTAGAATCTTCATACAAAACTGAAGCCTTAAATTGAATGAAATCTTTAGCGTTTTCATTTAAGTAGTGTTCTAACTCTTCTAAAGTATTTGTTTTTGCAAAACTATCTGGATCTTCACCTTCTGGAAAAGTACAAACTTTAACGTTCATGCCTTGCTCTAAAATAAGATCGATACCACGTAATGATGCACGCATTCCAGCAGCATCACCATCAAAAAGTACAGTAATATTTTTTGTTAGTCTGTTTATTAAACGAATTTGATCGCTTGTTAATGCTGTTCCAGAAGAAGAAACAACATTTTTAACTCCGGTTTGATGAAACTGAATAACATCTGTATAGCCTTCTACTAAATAACAATTGTCTTCTTTTGCAATACTTTGCTTTGCATGATAAATACCATATAAAACTTTACTTTTATGGTAAATATCGCTTTCTGGAGAATTTAAATATTTAGCAGCTTTTTTATCATTAGTTAAAATACGTCCTCCAAAGCCTAAAACACGTCCGCTCATGCTTTGTATAGGAAACATAACACGTCCTTTAAATCTATCAAACTGTTTGTCTCCTTTGTCTATAGTTAAACCAGTTTCGGCTAAAAACTCTAGTTTATAACCTTTTTTTAAAGCTTCGTCTGTAAATGCGCTCCAAGAATCTGTACAATAACCTAAATCGAATTTTTTTATAGTTTCCTCTGTAAAACCACGCTCTTTAAAATAGCTTAAACCAATAGATTTGCCTTTATCTGTTTTATGCAAAATGTGTTTAAAATATGTGTTTGCATATTCGCTTACTAGATATAAACTTTCGCGTTTGTCTTGGGCTTCTTTTTGCTCGTTAGACTGTTCTGTTTCCTCAATTTCAATATTATATTTTTTGGCCAAATACTTTATGGCTTCTGGATAGGTAAAATGTTCGTGTTCCATTAAAAATGCAACGACATTTCCTCCTTTTCCGCTAGAGAAATCTTTCCAAATTTGTTTAACAGGAGATACCATAAAACTTGGCGATCGTTCCTCGCTAAAAGGACTTAATCCTTTAAAATTGCTACCTGCTTTTTTTAATTGAACAAAATCGCCTATAACCTCCTCTAATCGAGCGGTTTCATATACTTGGTCTATGGTTGATTTTGATATCAATTGTAGTAATTTTTATACGTTGGTAGATTTACTTTGTAAATGTAATATAATTGTGGTGGTTTTAAAAGAGTACTGTTTTATAAAGAGTAAATATTTAACTGTTTTGTATTAATGATTAGCTTTTAAAACCTCTGGCATTTTAGCTTGAAAACGTTTTAATCTAGGTATAGAAACATTTTTTATGTAAGAATTGTTTGGATGTAATTTTTCGTAATTTTGATGATAATCTTCGGCTATCCAAAATTTTTGAAACGGATATACTTCGGCAGCAATTGTTGTTCCTAATTTTTTTGATAATGCAGCTTTTTTAGTTTCAATAATTTGTTTTTGTTCTTGGTTTTGGTAAAAAATTATTGAACGATATTGAGAGCCTCTATCTGGACCTTGGCCATTTACTTGAGTTGGATTTTGCGAAGCAAAATAAACATCGACTAATGTACTAAAACTTACAATGTCTGGATTATAAATAATTTCTACAGCTTCTGCATGCCCAGTTCTTCCAGTATTACTAGCTTCGTATGTTGGATTTTTTGTATGCCCTCCAGCATAACCAGAAATAGATTCTTCTACACCTTTTACACTTTCGTAAATAGCTTCTACGCACCAAAAACAACCGCTTGCAAAATAAGCTTTAGCCATGCCGTTTTTTAAAGGAACTTCTATTGGTGTTGCCGTTTTTATAGATTCTTGTGTTTTATTGTTTTCTGAGCTTTGAGCTGTGTTTTTACAACTAAATAATGTTGCAATAGCTAATAATAAAAGTGTCTTTTTCATAGAATTTTTTTTAAAATAGTCGTAATAATATATAAATACTAAATAGCATTTGTATTAAAATTTTCATAAAAAAGGATTGTTATAACTTTAATACAAGCTATAAAAAAAGCCTTCATAATTTATGAAGGCTTTGATTGTATTATTTAGAAATGGATTATAGTTTTTTAAACAATTTTTCCATTTTCTCTTTTTGTTCTTCAGCTAAAGCTTCATCAACTAAAATACGTCCTGAATGCTCATCTGTAATAATTTTTTTACGAGAAGCAATTTCCATTTGTACTTGTGGTGGAATTGTAAAGTAAGAACCTCCAGATGCACCTCTTTCGATTGGTACAACAGCTAAACCATTTTTTACATTAGTACGAATACGGTTGTAAGCTTTTACTAAACGATCTTCAATCTTCTTTTTGTAGTCGTCAGATTTTTTAAGTAATGCTTCTTCTTCTTTTTCAGTTTCTGCTAAAATAGCATCTAATTCACCTTTTTTATGTTTAAGGTGAGTTTCACGTTCTTTTGTGTGCTCTTTAGTTTTTTCAATAACTTCTTTCTTTTGCTCTATTTGAGCTTTGAATTCTCTAATGTGTTTTTCAGCTAATTCAATTTCAAGTTCTTGATATTCTACTTCTTTAGTAAGTGAGTTAAACTCTCTGTTATTTCTAACATTTTGTTGTTGCTCGCTATACTTTTTTATTAAAGTTTTTGCTTCTTCAATTAGGTTTTTCTTGTCGCTAATTTGTGCATCGATAGATGTTAAATTATCTTCAAGTTTTTCTAATCTAGTTTTTAATCCAGTAACTTCGTCTTCAAGGTCGCTAACTTCTAAAGGTAGTTCTCCACGAACGTTTCTTATCTCATCGATTCTAGAATCGATTAATTGTAAATCGTATAAAGCTCTTAAACGTTGTTCTACACTTATTTCTTTACTCTTTGCCATATTTTAAAAATACTTAACAGGATTGGTGTTTGTCTTCGATAAAACGATTGCAAAATTACTAATTTTTTTTGTAAGATGTGCAACTAAACCGTTTTTTGTGTATTGTTCACTTTCATAATGTCCAATATCTGCTAGAAGAATACTATTTTCTGCTGAAAAAAAGTCATGGTATTTTAAATCTGCAGTAATAAAAACATCAGCTTTTACTGCCTTTGCGGCTGCAATTGCAAAACTTCCCGAGCCTCCTAATACTGCAATTTTTTGTACAGGTTTATTTAGAAATTTTGAATGGCGGATGGCTTGAACATTCATTTTTGTTTTTAAATAAACTAAAAAATCAGTTTCTGTCATTGGTTTTTGTAGAGTACCAACCATTCCCATACCTATATTTTGATTAGTGTTTTCTAAAGTAGTTATTTCGTATGCAACTTCTTCGTAAGAATGAGTTTCAAAAAGTGTTTTTAATACTTTAGCTTCTAAATGTTTTGCAAAAGTTATAGTTATTTTAGTTTCTTCTTCAAAAGCAGTTTCTCCTTTTTTTCCAATTACAGGATTAGAGTTCTCGTTGCCATTAAATGTTCCAATGCCTTCTACATTAAAACTACAATTACTATAATTTCCAATATTTCCTGCACCAATATTAAATATTGCTTGCCTTAAATTGTTGGCTTCTGCTTTGGGAACATATGTGGTTAGTTTTTTTATAGTTTGCGCTTGCGGTATTAAAATTTTTCGATTTTCAAGTTTTAATTGTTCGCAAATAATATCGTTTACACCGTGTATGTGGTTGTCTAATGCAGTATGTATTGCATATATGGCAATATCATTTTTTATAGCTTTAAGCACTGTACGTTCTACATAAGTTTTTCCTGTAAGCTTTTTTAGACCTTTAAAAATAATAGGATGAAAGCTAACAATTAAATTACAATTGTTTTCTATGGCTTCGTCCACAACTGCCTCCAAGGTGTCTAAAGTTACTAAAACTCCTGTTAAATTAGCATTTTTGTCGCCTACAAGTAAACCTACATTATCAAAATCTTCAGCATAAGCTAAAGGTGCAAAGTCTTCTAGGTGATTAATAACATCTTGAATTATCATAAGTTTCAGGAATTGATTTACAGTTTTTAAGAATAACAAATATAAAATTTTTACTTTCGTTATGTTGAAACTTGATTGATGAAATTTATTAGACTTTTATTATTACCTATTGTACCTATTTATTTTATAGTTACTTGGTGCCGAAATAAATTATACGATTTAGGTATGAAAAAATCTAAGAATTATAATTTTCCTATTATATGTGTTGGAAATTTAAGTGCCGGTGGAACAGGAAAAACTCCTATGGTAGAGTATTTAATAAAGTTATTAAATGAAAATTATAATTTAGCTACTTTAAGTCGCGGCTACGGAAGAAAAACAAAGGGTTTTGTTTTGGCTTCAGAAAATTCTACAGCTAATACTTTAGGCGATGAGCCTTTTCAGTTTTACAATAAATTTAAAAATAGTATTCGCGTTTCAGTAGATGAAAATAGACAACGTGGTATTTTAAATTTAAGAGCATTAAACAATAAACCAGAGTTAATTATTTTGGATGATGCTTATCAGCATAGAAAAGTAGAGGCAAAACTTAATATATTATTAACTACTTACTCTAATTTGTATGCTAAAGACATTGTTTTGCCAACAGGTAATTTGCGAGAACCTAGAGAAGGAGCAAAACGAGCACAAATAATTGTGGTTACTAAATGTCCTGATAATTTATCTGAAGAAAAGAAAGTTAGTATAATAGCTGAATTGAGACCTAAAGATTATCAACATGTATTTTTTAGCTCTATTAGTTACGCGAAAGAAGTGATAGGAAATAGTGGTGTAGTAGCTTTAAATAATTTAAAAGAATTTACACTTGTTACTGGAATTGCAAATGCAAAACCTTTAGTTGTATTTTTAAAAAATAGTGGTTTAAATTTTAATCATTTAGAGTTTAGCGATCATCATAATTTTTCTAAAAAAGAGATTGAGTCTATTGCTAAAAATAATTTAATTATAACTACCGAAAAAGATTATGTTAGGTTAATTGCAGAACCGACTTTAAGTAATAAACTTTTTTATTTGCCTATAAAGATTGCTATAGATAGACAGATCGATTTTAATAACCTTGTTAAGGCTGCTATTAAATGTTAGGCTTTTTCTTTAAGAATTAAAGCTTCAAAAAGTTTCTTTTCGAAATCTTCTTGCTTAAATGGTTTGCTAATAATGTCTGTAAATCCAGCATCATCAAATTCTGCCATTTTATCTTCTATAGTTACGGCAGTAAGTGCAAAAATAGTAAGGTCTTTATTGAATGTTCGTATAATTTTTGTTGCTTCAATACCACTTATTCCAGGCATGTGAATATCCATTAGCACAACATCGTATTGGTTTTCTTTTACTTTTTCAACAGCATGCTCACCGTTTTCAACAACTTCGCAATTAAGCTTCATTTTATTTAAGATCTTTTTGGTAATCATTTGGTTAATTTTGTTGTCTTCAACTACCAAAATCTTAATGTTACTTAATTCTAATTCGTTAATATCTTTAAAGTAATTTAATTGTTCTTTTTTAACCGCTTCTTCTGCATATTCTAAGGGAAGTTCAAAATAAAAGCTAGAGCCTTGACCTAATACACTTTTAAGGTAGATTTTACCATTTAAAATATCTATTAATCCTTTAACAATAGAAAGTCCTAAACCAGTTCCTCCATACTTTCTATTAATTTGTATAGAGCCTTGAGAGAAACTTTCGAACATGTGTTCTTGTTTTTCTTTGCTTATCCCAATTCCATTGTCTTGAACTTCAAACCTAATATTATATATTTCGTTTTTCTCATTAATTTTTGTGGCGCGAACCCAAATATCTCCATCTTTTGTAAACTTGATAGAGTTACCAATTAAGTTAATTAAAATTTGAGAAATTTTAAGTTGGTCTGCATTGTAATTATGAGGTAAATTTTCGTCGTATTCAAAATGTAAATTTACATTGTTTCCTGCTGCAGAGTTGTTTAAAGCAGAAATTACATTAGCTATTTTCTTTTTTAAATTAAATACTTCTTTTTCAATTTCTACTTTATTAGCCTCAATTTTATTAATTTGAAGAATATCATTTATAAAAGTTAGTAAGTAATCTCCAGAAAATTTTAAAGATTTTAAATGTGGTATTTGTTCTGGTTTTGGATTCTCGTCCAAAAGCATATTTGTTAAGCCTGTTACTGCGTATAAAGGTGTACGTAATTCGTGAGTTACGGTAGATAAAAAATTAGCTTTAGTCTTAGAGGCTAGTTCTGCTTTTTCCTTACTAATAATAAGTTCGCTATTTTTTTTATGTAATATATTGTTAGATTTTAATCTAATATTATTGTTTTTGTAAAGAGATAAAGTTAACAGAGAAAGTATTGTAATTAAGGCAATACTTAAAATTGTAATTAATTGTGTAATGATATTTGCACTAGTTTCCTCTTCTAAATCTGCTTTACTATTTTTTTGATACTGAATTTGATTAGCTATTAAGTATTCGTTTCTTTTTTCTGGAGAAACTAATGCTCTTTTAATATTTAATAAAGAATCTGATAGTTTTAAATGAGATCTTAAATATTTATTGGCTAGTTTGTAATTACCATCAGCTTCGTATAGGTTACTTAAGGTTAAATAGCCAGCACTTAAAACATCTAAATTTTTATCTTCTTTAGCAATTGTAAAACCTTCCTGAGCTATTTTTAACGCGATACCTAGTCTGCCTAATTCTGCTTGTGCTTCGCCTAAATAAATTAAACTACTACTTAATAGTTTGTTTAACTTATATCGTTGAGATAGAGAAACCGCTTTACTTAAAGTGCTTTCAGCTTTTTTAAAATTCTTTAAAGCAAGGTAGGCTTGTCCTTTTTTTAATAATGTTTCTGCTTCGTAATTAGGTAAATCTTCTTGATTAAAAAGTGTTTCTGCAGATTTATAATAATCTAAGGCTTTTTCATATTTTTTTGTTGCCATATAAACATCTGCAAGTGTTTTGTATGTTTCGGCAATATTTATATTATCTTTTGCAAAGCGTTGTATTTCTATAGCTTTAATAAGTGTATTTGTAGCTTCGCTATCTTCTTCTAATAAATGTTGAATTTTACCTAATTTAGAATAAACTAAACCTAAGCTTTTTTTATTATCAAGTTTTTTAGCATTTTCTAAAGCACTGTCTATGTTTGTTTTCGCTTGAAAATAAAAAGAGTTCTCTATGTTTTTTTGAGCAAAAGAAAGATCCGTATTTACTTTTGCCTGAAGTATATCTAACTCCTCTAAAGAAAGTTCTTGCGCATTTACAAGAGCTCCAAAGAGTAAGAATAGTATAAAAAAGGTTTTATAAAAGTGGGACATTTTAGGATATTTACTAACAACAAATATACTTATTTAACCGTTAAATGCATTTTTTTTTTTGCGATAAATTGGTAATCAAGTCTATAATACGATTTGAGTAACCAGTTTCATTATCGTACCAACCAATAATTTTTACCATATTACCAATTACAGATGTCATTTGAGAATCGAAGATACACGAGTGCGAATTGCCAACAATATCAATAGAAACTATTGGATCTTCTGTATATTCTAAAATATTTTTATATTTTTTTTCTGATGCTTTTTTAAAGGCATTATTAATAGCTTCTATCGATGCTGTGTTTTTTACATTAAAAGTAATATCTGTAAGCGAACCATTTGCAACAGGAACACGTATACCACAACCGCCAATAACATTAGCTAATTCTGGGAAAATTTTGGTAAGTGCTTTTGCAGCTCCAGTAGTAGTTGGTACAATAGATTGTCCGGCTGCGCGTGCACGACGTAAATCGCGGTGAGGTTGATCGTGTAAACTTTGGTCTGTTGTATAAGAGTGAATTGTTGTAATATAAGCTTGGTTAATACCGCAAAGCTCATTAATAACATCAATCATTGGAGCAGCATTATTCGTTGTGCAAGATGCGTTAGAAATTATGCTCTCGTTACCATTTAAAATAGTTTCATTAACACCTAAAACAATTGTTTTTATTTCATCATCAATAGGAGGAACGCTTAATATTACACGTTTTCCTCCATTTTTTATATGAAAATCTAACTCTTTTTTAGTTTTAAATTTTCCTGTTGCTTCAATAACAAAATCAGGGCTATATGAATGCCAGTTAATATTTTTTGGATGAGCTTCATTTAAAAGCGCAACTTTATTTTTATTTACAATAATAGAGTCTTTGGTATGTGCTATTTCGGCATTAAAAACACCATGAATACTATCATATTTTAATAAATGACTTAATGTTTTTGCATCTGCCAAGTCGTTAATTGCAACAACTTTTATATTGTTTTTTTCTTCAAGTAATCTAAAAACACGGCGGCCTATGCGCCCAAAACCATTTATAGCAACAGTAACCATTTAGTTAATGTGTTTTTGAGCTTTGTAAGATGAACGTACTAATGCGCTACTTTCTACATGTCGAAAACCTAGGTCTAAGCCAATAGTTTCGTATTCTTTAAATTGATCTGGTGTAATAAATTGCTTAACAGGTAAGTGTTTTTTACTTGGTTGAAGGTATTGCCCAATAGTTACAACATCTACATCATTATTTCGTAAATCGTGTAATGTTTCAATTACTTCTTCGCGAGTTTCGCCTAAACCTAACATAATACCAGATTTTGTTCTGCGTTGTCCTTGTTGTTTTAAATATTTTAAAACACCTAAACTACGTTCGTATTTTGCTTGTATTCTAACTTCTCTGGTAAGACGTTTTACAGTTTCTATATTATGCGACACTACTTCTGGTGCAACATCAACAATTCTATCGATGTGTTTTTCTATACCTTGAAAATCTGGAATTAAAGTTTCTAAGGTGGTTTCTGGATTCATTCTACGTACAGATTTTACAGTTTCTGCCCACATTATGCTTCCCATATCTTTTAAATCGTCTCTATCTACACTAGTTAAAACGGCATGTTTAATTTTCATTATTTTTATTGAGCGTGCCACTTTTTCTGGTTCATCCCAATCTACCGTTTCTGGTCTTCCAGTTTTTACACCGCAAAAACCACAAGATCGTGTACAAACATTTCCTAATATCATAAAAGTTGCAGTGCCTTCTCCCCAACATTCTCCCATATTTGGGCAACTTCCAGACGCGCAAATAGTATTTAATTTGTATTTATCTACTAATCCACGAAGCTCTGTGTATTTTTTTCCAGTTGGTAATTTTACACGTAACCATTTTGGTTTAGGCTGTCTTTCTTTAGGAAGAATTACTGATGCTGTTTCTGTACTCATAGAATTTTTCTTTCGGTTTACAAAGATACAAAGTATTCTATTAAACCTTTAGCAGTTGTTTTAGTTTAACCTTTATTTGGTAATTATTTCTGCCAATAATTTTTTTGCACGAAGTAATTTTACTTTTACATTATTCATTGGCTCATTAAGTTGTTGGCTTATTTCGGCATAGGTTAATTCTTGAAAATACCTTAGGTTTATTACTTCTTGATAATGAGGTTTTAATTTTTTGATATCACGAAGTAATTTGGCTAGATTTTGTTCTGTAATAAGTTTGTCTTCAACAGTTGGAGAATCGTCCATAACGCGATAAACTGTATCATTTTCATGATCTGTAATTTTAGAGTTTATAGAGCTTTTTTCTTTACGTTGTAAATCTATTTGAATGTTTTTTGAAATAGTAATTAGCCACGTTTTAAACTTATATTTCTCATTAAAAGTATCGATTTTATCAAAAGCTTTCGAAAAAGTTTGTATAGTTATATCTTCTGCATCATGCTCGCTAGATACTCGTTTTAATTGGTAACCATAAACATAGTCCCAAAACTCATCTAATAAAAAATTAAATGCTTTTTGGTTATTTTCTTTTGCTTTAGCTATGGCTTCGTTTATTTCCAATATTTTGGTTTTGAAATAATATTTGTGATAAATATAGTTAATTGAAAACCAATTAAGAATATTTCAAGTAATGGAAGTAAATAAAGAATATCTATTTCGTTTAGTTTTTTTGCAGAAAAACCAATTGATAAGTATTGAATTAATAATCTAATAACTAATATAGCAATAGCCAGTTCCCAATAAATTTGAAGTGTAAATGTTATTATTAATAATAACCAAAATAGTATTTGAGATATATAAAATAATGCTAGCAATGCTTTGTGCTTAAACTTATAGTTATTTGCTGTTGAAACATGGCGGCGTTTTTGCCTAAACCACTCTTTAAATGATTTTTTAGGAATGGAACTTGTAAAACTTATATCTGTATAGCAAATAGTTGTGTTTTTTGAATTTGCAGCTTCGTTTATAAATAAATCATCGTCTCCCGAACGAATTTTTATATGTTTTATAAAGCCATTTGTTTTATAAAATTCATCACGATGATATGCTAAATTTCTGCCAACTCCCATGTATGGCATATTTAGTTTTGCAAAAGAAAAATACTGAATAGCAGTTAAAAGTGTTTCGTATCTTATTAATTTATTTAGAAACGATTTTGGTATTTTGTGATATGCACCATATCCTAAAACAATTGTTTTTTTATTGGTGAAATGAGACGCCATTTCACTAATCCATTGTTTTGAAATGGGTTTGCAATCTGCGTCTGTAAATAATAGATGGTCATGTTGAGCAGCTTTTATACCAAGTGTTAAAGCATATTTTTTATTAGCCCAAAAGGTTTCATTATTTCTAACATTAACAATTTTAATATTATTATGTTTTTCTGAATAATGCTCCATGACTTCTAAAGTTTTATCTGTAGAAGCATCGTTTATTAATACAATTTCAAAATTATAATAGTCTTGCTCAATAATAGAAGGCAAAAATTGTTTTAAATTTTTAGCTTCATTTTTAGCGCATATTAATATAGAAATTGGAACGCTTTGCGGTTTTGAAGGTTCTTTCTTTTTAAATGAAAAACTACCAAAAAGAACACCATAGTATACTACTTGAATAAGTGCTACAACAACAAAGCTGTAGAAAGCAACGTCAAGTAAACTCATTAAAAATTAAGAGTGTTGTGGTTCGTTACAATTTTCGAATTGGTCTGGAGTTTTTCCGCAGAATCCACAAGCATCACCTTCTTTATTAAGCATTGGATTTTGGCTAGCACAAGTTCCTGCAAATTTACCATCTTTTTTTGCCCAAATTTTAATAGCAATTCCTGCAAATGCAATTCCTAATAATGATAACGTAAGTAGTAAAAGTTTCACGTAAATATATGTTTGAAATTATAATACTGCAAAGGTAATAGTTTTATATGATTTAAAAGAAGTTATGTATTTGCTTTTTTAAACCATGTTTTTTGCATTTTAACGTATTTGGCAAAAAATGTAGTTGTCAATCTCTACTAAATTATTTTATGTAACTAATTTAAAATCATAATTTTAAAATTAATCAACATTATGAAAAAACTTTTAGCAGAATTTTTTGGAACTTTTTGGCTTGTATTTGGAGGTTGTGGTAGTGCAATTTTTGCAGCTGGATACCCAGAATTAGGAATTGGATTTGTAGGTGTTTCGCTAGCATTTGGTTTAACCGTATTAACTATGGCTTATGCTGTAGGTCATGTGTCTGGAGCTCATTTTAATCCAGCTGTATCTATAGGGCTATGGGCTGGTGGAAAGTTTCCCGCAAAAGAATTATTAGGCTATATTTTAGCGCAACTTGTAGGAGCTATAGTAGCGGCAGGAGCTTTGTATTTAATTGTTTCTGGTAAAGATGGCTTTACGGATATTGGTAGTTTTGCTGCTAATGGATATGGAGCGCTTTCTCCAGGAGGTTACTCTATGACTTCTGCACTTGTAGCCGAATTTTTATTAACCTTATTTTTCTTATTAATTATTCTTGGTAGTACTTATCCCAAAGCACCTAAAGGTTTTGCCGGTATAGCTATAGGTTTAGCGTTGTCACTAATACATTTAATAAGTATTCCTATTACAAATACATCTGTAAATCCTGCTAGATCAACTAGTCAAGCTTTATTTGCAGGCGGTGATTTTACTTCTCAATTATGGTTGTTTTGGTTAGCACCAATAGCAGGAGCAATTGTAGCAGGTTTTATACATAAAGCTTTTTTTAATAAAGACTAGTATTAAAATTAGTAGAAACAAAAAACGCCTTGCAATTGCAAGGCGTTTTTGTTTTATGAATATTTTAGAGTATTAGTCTTCTAATTTTAATTCTATTTCTGCAACAGGAGTATCGTTATTATTGCTGTTTGTTTTAACTCCTTTTTCTTCAATAGTAATACTTAAACCTAATGCGTCTTTAGTATAAGGAATTTGTTGTAATTGTCTATCTCTAACGCTTAAAATACCTAAATTTACTTGCTTATCTTGTAACTCTGCCCAAATTTGATATTCTTGGTTTTCTGGTAATGTAGGGAGAGAAACAACATCTATCATGGATGTTTTTTCTTTAGGATTAATATACGCAACAGTTTTTAAGTTTTTTGCACGACGATTTCCTTTTAAAATATATTTTTCGGTTTCAGGATTATTAAGTTGTGAAAATTGTTCTGCTAACGCATTTAACTTTAAATTATTTTCGTTTATGTCACCTCTTAAATCGTATAATTCTTCAACAATAGTTTGGTTTTCATTTAATAAATCTTGATTTTGAAAGTAAAAATAAACAGAGCTGCCTGCAAAAATTAAAGCAGCAACACTGGCTGCAATTCCAAAATTAAACCAAGATTTTTTAGGTTTTTGTTTTAATGCAATAACAGGTTTCTCGTCTAAAGATTCTAAAATGTTATCCAATAAATAATTAGGAGCTTCTTCAGCATTAGCAAAGGCTACTAGTTCTAATTTGTTTTCAAGTTTATTGTATGCTTCTTTTACTTCTGGAAAAGTATTTATATAGCGTTCAACCTCAAGATTTTCTTGAGAGTTTGTTAAACCTGTTAGGTATCTTTCTAACAAATCTGTTTTTAAAAATGCGTCTTTATCAACAGTCATCACTTTAGTGTTTTTACAATTAAGGGTTGTAAATTTTTTTTAATTCTCTTAATCCTATTTTTAATCTGGATTTAATTGTTCCTAATGGAATATCTAATTCTTCGCTTGCTTCTTGTTGTGTCATACCTTCAAAAAAAAGCGCGTTTAGCACTACCTGATATTTTAAATCTAAACTGCTTAAATGCTTTTGTATATCTAGCGTGTCTTGATTTAAACTCTTGGTCGTCAGCTTATATACGTTAGAATCTTCAATTTGGACTTCTTTTTTTATCTTATTGTTTAAAGAGCGTACTTTATCTATTGCCGAATTATAGAAAATACGGTATAACCATGTAAATAACTTAGCTTTATCTGGGTCGTAAGTTTTTCCTTTTTTCCAAACTTTTATAAAACTTTCTTGTAGTACATCGTGAGCAATGTCATCATCAGAAATAACTTTTTTTACTACACCTAGCAATGCACCAGAATAGTTTTCATATAGAAGTGAAATGGCTTTTTTGTCTCCATTTTTTAATAAAATTATTATATCTTGTTCAATTACAGTGCTCAAACTTTGTAGGTGTCTTTTGTTTATTATTTTAACTTTAAGATTGCAAACTTATTGTTTATAAAATATTTACTTCTGCTTCAATAGAAATATTAAAGATACGATAAATTGTTTTTTGTATTAATTTAGAAAGTTCAAGTATTTCTTGCCCTTTTGCTCCTCCATAATTTACTAAAACTAATGCTTGTTTTTTGTGCACACCATAATTTCCAAAAGTTTTACCTTTGAAACCTGCTGTTTCAATAAGCCAACCTGCAGGAACTTTAACCTCTGTTTTAGAAATAGGATAGCTAGGAGCTTCTGGAAAATTAGTTTTTAATTGGTTAAATGCTTTTGTGGATATTATTGGGTTTTTAAAAAAACTACCGCTATTTCCAATTTCTTTTGGATCGGGAAGTTTACTTTGTCTAATTGCTATTACTGCATTAGAAACATCTTGAATAGTTGGCGTAGTAATACCCATATTCTCTAATTGAGAAGTTATGGCTCCGTAATTAGTGTGTAATTGGTGGTTAGTTTTTGTAAGTTTAAAAGTAACACTAGTAATAATGTATTTACCTTTAACCTCATTTTTAAAAATTGAGTTTCTGTAACCAAAATTACAATCTTTATTATTAAAAGATTCGATTTTTAAGTTTTCTAAGTTTAATGCTTCGCAGGATATAAAATTATCTTTTAATTCTATGCCATAAGCACCAATGTTTTGAATAGGAGATGTGCCAACATTTCCTGGTATTAAAGACATGTTTTCTAAGCCGCCAAAATTATTACTTAAACACCAAAGTACAAATTCATGCCAATTTTCTCCTGCATTAGCTGTAATTATTGCGTGATTAGTATCTTCTTTAACAATAGTAATACCTTTTAAGTTAATGTGGATTACTAAGGCTTCTACATCTTTAGTTAAAAGCATATTGCTCCCACCACCAAGAATTAATTTTTTAGGATAGTCTTTAACTTTTAAAACTTCAATTAATTCAGCTAATGTGTTAACAGAGATAAAATACCTTGCATTAACCTCTATTCCAAAAGTATTAAATTTTTTTAATGATATGTTATGCTGTATTTGCACTAGTCTTTATATACTTTTAAAGCTTCTTTTAGAATGTTTACTGCTTTAATTAAACTTTCTTTGTTTAAAACATATGCAATTCTAATTTGATTTAAACCAACACCAGGAGTAGAATAAAAACCTGCTGCAGGAGCAACCATAATTGTTTCTCCATTAACGTCGAAATCTTCTAAAAGCCATTGAGCAAAAGCATCACTATTTTTTACTGGAAGCTCTGCTATACAATAAAATGCACCTTTTGGATTGGCAACTTTTAGACCTTCTACTTTATTTAATTCAGAAATTAAAGTGTTTCTTCTATCTACATATTCTTCAATAACATCGTCAAAATAACTTTGCGGTGTCTCTAAAGCTGCTTCACTAGCAATTTGTGCTAATGTTGGCGGACTTAATCTCGCCTGAGCAAATTTTAATGCTGTTTGTATAACTTGTTTGTTTTTTGAAACTAAACATCCTATTCTTGCACCACACATGCTATAACGCTTAGAAACAGAATCTATAACTATGGCATAATCATTCAGGCTTTCTTCTTGTAATATAGAGTAGTGTGTTGCTCCATCATAGGCAAACTCTCTATAAACCTCATCTGCTATTAAAAATAGGTCGTGTTTTTTTACTATATCTGCTAATTTTTTTATTTCTTCTTTAGAATATAAGTAACCGGTTGGATTTCCTGGGTTACAAATTAATATACCTTTTGTTTTTGGTGTTATTAATTTTTCAAATTCCTCGATAGGAGGCAGTGCAAAATTGTTTTCTATTTTAGAAATAACAGGTACTACTTTTACACCAGAGGCTGTTGAAAATCCATTGTAATTGGCATAAAAAGGTTCTGGAATAATAATTTCATCATCTACGTCCATAATACTTCCAAAAGCAAATAAAAGCGCTTCACTTCCTCCTGTGGTTACAATAATATCATCGTGATTTACATGAATGTCATTGTTAGCATAATATTTTGCTATTTTTTGTCTGTATTGTTCAGAACCTTCAGATCTTGTATAGGCTAAAATATCTAAAGAGTGTATTTTAACTGCGTCTAAAGCTACTTGAGGTGTTTTAATATCTGGCTGTCCTATATTTAAATGGTATACTGTTTTGCCTTGTTTGTATGCTTTTTCAGCAAATGGAACAAGTTTTCTTATAGGAGATTGTGGCATTAATTGCCCTTTTTTAGAAATCGATGGCATAGAATTAATTTTAAAAAACAAAGTTGCAAAAAAAAAGTCTAATCTATGTTAATAAATTTCTTAACTTCAATCACTATGATAATTAAATTGAGATTGCTTTTTATATTCTTATGGTTTCCAATACTTTGCTTTACACAAGGAAGTTATGTAATTAATAATAAAAAAGGAATAGATAAAATTAATTTCGAAATTATTAATAATGTTATAATTATTCCTGTTGAAGTAAATGGAGTTAAACTTTCTTTTTTGTTAGACACTGGAGTTAGTAAGCCAATTATATTTAATTTTTTAAAATCATCAGACTCTTTAGAAATTTTAAATGCCGAAAAAATTTACCTTAAAGGTTTAGGGAATAACGGTGAAATTGAAGCTTTAAAATCTTCTGGTAACACTTTTAAAATTGGAGATGCAGTAAATAATAATCAAGATTTTTATGTGATTTATGATTCTTCAATAAATTTTGCACCTAAACTAGGTGTGGCAATACATGGCATTATTGGTTACGATTTATTAAAAGATTTTGTTGTAGATATAAACTATAGTAAAAAGCAACTTAAATTAACTGCTTTAGATGGGTATAAATACAAATCATGTAGTAGGTGCGAAAGCTTTGATTTAGAGTTTTATAATAATAAACCATATGTTAATATTGCTGTAGATATAGGGAGTAAAACTATTCCCGTAAAATTATTGATAGATTCTGGAAGTAGTGATGCATTATGGCTTTTTGAGAATGATACTTTAGGTATATCTATTAAAGATAATTATTTCGACGATTTTTTAGGTTACGGCTTAAGCGGTAGTGTTCATGGTAAGCGTTCAAAAATTAATGCTTTAAAATTAAACACCTATACTTTATATAATCCATTAGTAGCTTTCCCAGATAAAAGTTACACTTCTGTTTTAAGGGAGATAAAAGGTCGAAGAGGTAGCGTTGGCGGAGAAATTTTAAAGCGTTTTAATATTACTTTAGACTATAGTAAGCAACGTATGGTGTTAAAGCGAAATTTTAATTTTAATAAAGAGTTTAGTTATAATAAAAGTGGTATTGAAGTAGAAAATGAAGGTGTTAGATTAATTACAGAGTATGATAAAAATACTATTTCAAAAAACGAATTTTCAATGGATGGCGATATTATAAACGTTCAGGCCGTATATGTAAATACGGGAAAGTATGTAGCTAAAAAAGCATATACTGTTTCTTCGGTAAGAGCTAATTCTCCAGCCGCTAGGGTGGGAATAAGAAAAGGAGATATAATTACCAAAATTAACGGCCATGATACTTTAAAATACAGTTTACAGGAATTAATATTTCACTTTTATGGTAAAGAAGGAAAAAAAATAACGATGGAATTAGAGCGTTATGGAATTAAATTTAACGCTATATTTAGATTAGAATCTTTAATAAAATAAAAAAGCCGAAAAAAAATTTCGGCTTTTATAAATTTTATGGAGTATAGATTTACTTTTCCATTACGCTTTTACTTCTAGACTTTTCAAGTACACTTGTTTTAGAAGGATCTATAACTTCTCCTTTTATTTTTAAAGATACAGTTGGAGTTTCTGCATTAGATAAAACAGTAATTGTTTTTCTAATTGGCATTACACGTTTTGTGTCATATTTAACTTCAATTTCACCAGTTTTTCCTGGCATAATAGGTGCTTTAGGTTTTTTAGGTACAGTACAACCGCAACTAGAACTAACTTTAGATACAATTAATGGAGCGTCTCCAGTGTTTGTAAATTCAAATGTTCTTACGCCATCTGCGCCTTTTTCAATAGTTCCGTAATCAATTGTAGTCTCTTTAAATTCAATTTTTGCTACTTTTTCTTGAGCATTAATTGAAAATGTAATTAATCCGACAAATAATAATGTTATTAAATTTTTCATTTTATTTTGATTTATAATGGTTTTGTAAATTTAACTCCTTTTTCCTCTATCTGCAAAAATATTAGATGTAATGCAATCTCACAAGTACATTCAACTTATTTAACTATACATTAATACTCTTTAATATTTCGCAGAAACAGAAATATAAGTATTTTTGCTAATCAATATTCAAAAACTATTCCAAAGTATGAGCATTCCATCTAAATATGATGCAAAAACCGTAGAAAACAAGTGGTATAACTACTGGATGAAACATAATTATTTTCATTCTACACCAGACGAGAGAGAACCTTACACCATTGTAATTCCGCCTCCTAATGTTACAGGTGTATTGCATATGGGACACATGCTAAATAATACAATTCAAGATGTTTTAATACGTCGCGCACGATTACAAGGAAAAAATGCTTGTTGGGTACCAGGAACAGATCATGCCTCTATTGCAACAGAAGCAAAAGTTGTAGCACGTTTAAAAGAGCAAGGTATAGATAAAAATAACCTTACAAGAGACGAGTTTTTAAAACATGCTTGGGATTGGACCGAAGAATATGGTGGCGTTATTTTAGAGCAACTTAAAAAATTAGGATGTTCTTGCGATTGGGAACGCACAAAATTTACAATGGACGACGACATGTCTGAAGCTGTAATTAAAGTCTTTGTAGATTTACACGAAAAAGGTCTTATTTATAGAGGTTACCGTATGGTAAACTGGGATCCTGAAGCCAAAACTACTTTGTCTGATGAAGAGGTAATACACGAAGAACGCCAAGGTAACTTATACTATATCAATTATAAAATTGAAGGAAGTGATAATACTTTAACCATTGCTACAACACGTCCTGAAACTATTTTTGGAGACACTGCTATTTGTATAAATCCAGAAGATGAGCGTTTTACTCATTTAAAAGGAAAAAAAGCTATTGTTCCTATTTGCGGAAGAGTTATTCCTATTATAGAAGACGAATACGTAGATTTAGAATTTGGTACAGGTTGTTTAAAAGTAACACCTGCTCATGATGAAAACGATAAAGTTTTAGGAGACAAACACAATTTAGAAGTAATAGATATTTTTAATGAAGATGCTACATTAAATAGTTTTGGCTTACAATTTGAAGGCCAAGATCGTTTTGTTGCTAGAAAAGCCGTTTCAAAATTATTAGAAGAAACAGGTGCTTTAGTTAAAACCGAAACACATATTAACAAAGTTGGAACTAGTGAAAGAACAAAAGCTGTAATCGAGCCAAGATTAAGCGACCAGTGGTTCTTAAAAATGGAAGAACTAGTAAAACCAGCTATAGAAGCCGTTTTAGGCGAAGATCCTGAAATTAAATTATTTCCAAAGAAATTCGAAAACACCTACCGTCATTGGATGGAGAACATTCGCGATTGGAATATTTCTAGACAATTACTTTGGGGACAACAAATTCCTGCCTATTTCTATGGTGAAGGAAAAGAAGATTTTGTAGTTGCAGAGAATATAGAAAAAGCAGTTGAAAAAGCGCAAAAAGTAACTGGTAAAACAGATTTAAAAGCGGAAGATTTAAAACAAGATACCGATGCCTTAGACACTTGGTTTAGCTCTTGGTTATGGCCAATGAGTGTTTTCGATGGTATTCGTAATCCAGAAAACGAAGAAATAAAATACTATTACCCAACTAACGATTTAGTAACAGGTCCAGATATTTTATTCTTTTGGGTAGCACGTATGATAATTGCTGGTTACGAATATAAAGACCAAAAACCTTTTAATAATGTATATTTAACAGGTTTAGTTCGCGATAAACAACGTCGTAAAATGTCTAAATCTTTAGGGAATTCTCCAGATGCATTAAAGTTAATTGACGATTATGGAGCTGGTGGAGTTCGTGTTGGTTTACTGTTAAGTAGTGCAGCAGGAAACGATTTAATGTTTGACGAAGCACTTTGCGACCAAGGTAAAAAGTTTGGAAATAAAATATGGAATGCCTTTAATTTAACAAACTTATGGGAAGTTAGTGATGCAATTGCACAACCAAAATCTAGTGAAATAGCTTTAGAATGGTACGAAGCTAAGTTTCAAACAGCATTAGTAGAAATAGAAGACCATTTTAGTAAATACCGTTTAAGCGATGCTTTAATGGCAACATATAAATTAATTTACGATGATTTTTGTGGTTGGTTATTAGAGATTGTAAAACCTGCTTACCAACAACCTATAGATGCTAAAACTTACGATAATGTAATGGCTATTTTTGAGGACAACTTAAAAATACTTCATCCTTTTATGCCATTTTTAACCGAAGATATTTGGCAATATATTTCAGAACGTACACCAGAAGAAGCTTTAATAATTGCAAAATGGCCAGAAGCAAAACCTATTAATAAAGAACTTATATCTCAATTCGATTTTGCCTCAGAAGTTATTTCAGGAATAAGAACCGTTAGAAAAGAAAAAAATATAGCTTTTAAAGATGCTATTGGTTTTTCTGTAATAAATAATGAAAAAGCAAATACTGTTTTCGACGAGGTTATTTCTAAATTAGGAAATCTTGAAAGTATAGATTACGTTAATGAAGCCGTAGAAGGAGCATTAACCTTTAGAGTAAAATCTAACGAGTATTTTATACCTATGGAAGGTGCAATAGACGTTGAAGCAGAAATTATTAAATTAACGGAAGAATTAAAATACACCGAAGGATTCCTTAAATCTGTACAAAAGAAATTATCAAACGAACGTTTTGTTGCAGGCGCACCAGAACAAGTAGTTGCAGCAGAGAAGAAAAAAGAAGCAGATGCTTTAGCTAAAATTGAAACATTAAATACAAGTTTAGCCAGTTTAAAATAGAACAGACATATTAAAACCTTAAAGCCTTTTCATTTTGAAAAGGCTTTTTTTGTTTATATTCTTGAGTAAATCTTATTTTTTTAATAAAATATTATGTTTTATTTTAATATTTGTTAAATAAAATTGTGATTTTGTTAATTATTATCAAAAATTTAAGACGATTTTATTATTCTTTTCTTTATTAAAGCATGTCATGGTTTTAACTTTGTACCGAACCAAAAAACTAAATATTATGAAAAATTTAAAAACATCAATATCGGTATTAGCAATGTCCGGATTAATTTTTACGTCTTGTATGGACGAAAATAAATCTAAAGACATGAAAGATATGGACGAAGAAAATAAGGTTGAAATGAATTCTGAGAAAGAAGATATGCTTAAAGAGAATACTTCTAATTCTGATACAGAACAAATGATGGCTTATAATAAAGTAACATCTGTAGATGGAGAAATTGTAGAACGTTCAATAAATAATGATGTAAAGGCTTTACAAATTAGTGGTTGGGACGGATTTAATAAATTATCTATCGAGATGAAGAAATTAGAGGATGCAGATTTAAATACAATGCAAACTGCATTACCAAATTTTGAAAGTACCATTGCGTCTTTAAGTACAACTAGACCAGAATGGATGATGACCGAAGAGATAAGTGAAGATATTGAAGATTTGCAAAAGGAATATAAAGCTCTTATGAGTTCAGATAATACTAATGAGAAAAAGTATAAAAGAGATCTAGAAGAGGTTAATGAAGCGTATGATGATTTGGTAGAAGAAATAAACGAAACATTTGATACTTACGTGAAAATAAACCGTAAGGCTAATGAGAAGCTAAATAAAAATGTTGATAATGCTAGAGAAAAATATAATAAGGAAATCAACAAACTAAACGAAGTAGCAGACGATAAAAAATAATAATTATCTATATTAGTTTAACACAAAAAACCTCGCATTTGCGAGGTTTTTTTATTGGGCTATTTTTTATAAAAATAATAATGTTTATGAAATTATTCAACCGTAATTCTACTGCCTTCACTATGGCTACTAAATTCAGGAGCATACATACTTTGTATGGTTGTAATACCATTACTCATATTTCCAGCATTACTTACTCGTAAATCGTATTCAAAAACATAAATGCCTTTTGGTAAATAATCGAAAAAGAAATTTGTTGATGCGTCTTTTGTAGCTTCATAATAACCTAAACCATCTTGGTATTTGTATTGAGATAACACATTTACAGGTTCTAAACCTGCAGCTCGCATATCTTTCATGTGTACAAATTCCATGGCACGATCGCTACGTAATTCTATACGAACACGAACTAAATCTCCAACTTCAAGTTTGGTGTCTTTTGTAATATCTGTTATTACTTCACCTTTATCCGTATTCGTTTTTTTAAAGAGTTTTTTCTTCAGTTTTAAAGGTGTTTCAGCTGAGGTAATTTTGTCTAAATCTTCGAAATATTGCCAGTACATACTTCCCCAAGCAATACCATTTCCTTTTTTAGTAATTTTTACTTCGGCCATTTCTGGTTTAATTTCTTCGCCATTCCAAGACGTTTTATAATAACCAGTTCCTGCTTCTATTTTTACAGCTTCTAATTTTGAAGGATTAATACTTTGTCCACCAATAACAACCTCTACCATATCTGTAACACTTAACCAATCACTACCTTGAAGCAATAGAGCATAAACCGCTTCGGTTGTGGCTTTGGTAGTTTTCCAACGGTTGGTTTGCTTGTTTTTAAGTAACCAAATTTTAAGTTCGTCTATAGTTGCGAGATTCTTAGCTTCGCTCTGAATAATAGTTCCTGCTTCAGAGAATGCTTCAATCATTAACGCTTGTGTTTCAATAGGTGCTTGATACCAATGCCATGAGTTGGTGTTTTCTTTCCAATACATACCTAATTCTTCGCTAGTAATACTTGTTTCTTTTAGTGAGTTTAAAATTTTAGCAGAAGTTACTTCATCTTTCATTCTATAAGTGATTAAAGCCATCATACCTTTTGCATATAAAGGTCTTTTTAACCAATAGTTTTTAATTTGAGAATGGTAATATTCCATAATCTCACTAACTTCTTTACTTGGTTTATTATCTTTAAAGAAGCTTCGCATGTATAGGTAATGTAATTGCGTGTAGCTTAATCTATCGATATTTAAATCGGCATCTTTATCGTATTTTCTAATGTCTTTATATTCTTGCACAAATTCTGAATCAAGATAATTTAGCGCTTTATCAATCATTTGAGACGTGTCGCCTGCGCTCGACATGACATTTAATTTATCAAGATGTCCAAAACCGGTAATAATGTGTTGTGTTATATATCTGTTTTCGCGATAATCTCCAAACCAAGACCAAGCACCAGAAGACATTTGGTTTTGTTTTAATTTGTTTTTTGCTTTAGATAGTTCGTTATTCATTTTATTTAAATCGAATAACAACGCGATGCGTTTTTTCTGTTCGGTTTCACTTTGTGCATCGCGTAACCAAGGTGTTTCCTGAATTAATATTGATTTTAATTCTTGATTTTTCTCTAAGTTACTTAATAAAGCATCTGTATTTTTCCATTGGTTAAACACTTCCTGAATTCTAGGATTCGAGTTTGCAATATGGCTAGCCAACGCATTTGCATAATAACGTGAGAACGTTTGCTCGTTACACTCATAAGGATATTCCATTAAATAAGGTAGAGCTTGCACTGCGTACCATGCAGGATTACTTGTCATTTCCAACGTTAACTTATGGTTTTTAAGTGTAGTTGAGGTATTGTTTTTTAATTTATCTAAAGTGAATGTTTTTGTTTGATTACTACGAATCCACATTGGTAAACTCTCTGTTACTAACATTCTGTTTGTTAAAACAGGTAATGCATTTTGTTCGCCATCGCTATAGTTACCAGATTTTGCTATTATTTTATATTGAATAGCTTGTACATTATCTGATACATTTAAATTCCAAGTCACACTTGTATTGCCTTTAGCATCTACAGTAAAACTTTTATTATTGTTAGAATTTGATAAATCATTATCTATTGATTCACCTGTTAAAGCATTAAACAGCTGAAGCACAGCAACACCATTTAATTCCTTTTTAGTAAGATTAGATATTTTAGTAGATATACTAATTTGATCGCCTTCTCGTAAAAAACGTGGTACATTTGGTAACACCATTAATTCTTTTTGGGTAACTGTTGTAAGTGATGTTGTAGCGTGTTCTAAAGTTTTGGTGTGTGCTAATAATTGTAATTTCCATTTAGTTAATGCTTCTGGTGTTGTAAAACTGAAAGACACTTCGCCTTTTTCGTTAGTTTGTAATTGCGGAAAGAAAAATGCCGTTTCTTGAAGATTTTTACGAATTTTTACTTGACTGAAATCTTCTAAAGAATCGTTACCGTTTGTAGTAACTATAATAACACCATTTGCTGCTTCAGATCCATACAAAGCGGTGCCTTCTGCTCCTTTTAATACATTTATTGAAACAATATTTTTTGGGTTTAAAGACTGAAGAATTTCATTTGTAGAAATTTCTCCGTCAATTACAACTAAGGCTTTTTCATTTCCTGAAATAGAGCTATTACCACGAAGAGTTACTTTGTTCCCTCTATAATAAGCAAAATCTTCTTCCTGCTCCATGACTGATGGATTAGATGCTTGTGTTAATTCATCAGCAGTTATCCTTTTTGTTGATGATGTTAGTTCTGCTTCTTTTTTTTCTAATCCCAAAGTAACAACCACTTGACCTAAAGAATTATCATTAAAATAGATTTTAAAAGTATTTTCTTTACCTATTGTTATTGTTTTCTGGTTGCCAACGTAGCTTAATGTTAATTTGTCGCCAGTTTTTGCATTAATAGTGAATGCACCATTACTGTCTGTTGTTGTTCCTTTTCTTTTTTCATTAACAATAACATTAACTCCAGCAATTGGTTGATTTCCACCATCGAAAACTAAACCTGTTACTGTTCCTGCTTTTAAATCCTTATCGTAAGTAGAAACAGTTTTTTGAAGTGATTTTAAATATTGTTGGTACTGCCATCTATTATTTAAATTAAAACCATACCAATTTAACTGGTCATATTGTTGAGGTTGTGCATAGCTTTTAAAGGATGCGTTTCTAAGTACATTAAAATTTGTATTACCAAAACTTTTATAAGCATGACGTCTAAAGCTAGAGTAGTAGTTATAACGATAGATACGATTAAAATACCAGTTATGTGGTTTAAACTCATCTAGAGAGGCATCGTACATGCTTGCTAATAACTCGGCTGCAACTTTATCGCCTTTTGGTCCTTTAATTTTAAATTTCCAAGTCTCGTCAGTTCCTGGTTGAAGTTTGTCTCTAAAGGTTAATGTTTCAATTTCTAAATCGGTTTTAGGATAAGGCACATTTATTTTAACCGAATTGCTGTGAAAACTATTAAAGGCGGCAAAACTATAATGCACAACAAAGCCACCAACATCTTTTGGAGTAACAGGAATTTTTATGGTTTTTGTGTTTCTGTTTAATTTTATAATTTCAGTTTTAATAATTTCATGGTCTTTTTCAATGTCAACTGTTATCCAAATATTTTCTGCAGCAGTAGCTAAAGACAATTCTACAGTATCGTTAATTGCGTATTGTTCTTTATCTGTTGTTAGTTGAAACAACTGATTATCTGCCAATAGTTCATCTTTCTCGCTAAATACTCTTGTTTTAGCTTCATCTTTTACATCTTGACCAAATTTATCTTTAGTTTCCAGAATAAGAATATATTCTCCAGATTGCCATTTTTTAATGTTTCCTAATTCTAATTCTTTAGATTTTTCGGTGTCAAATTTTTTCTCGTAAACTAACTCACCTTTTTTCCAGTTTTCAGTTTGGTGCTCGTTTGTATAAGCCTCGTGAGGAAAATGTTTTTTAAATTCGGTTTCGGTAAAATTTTGATAGTCTGGAGCATTCCAAGGTCTTGGACGTAGCACATGTTCTGGAGCTTTTAGTTTATAAATTTTTAATGTTCCTTTTGCAGGTACAAATTCTCCATTTAAGTTACGTGTATCTATTTCTACTTTATGGTCTTTATTAGTTTTGTCTAAAGTATTATTAATTGAAATAGTTGCGGTTAAAGCATGGTAGCCAACATTTACAATAGTTGTTGTGCTTCTTGTTTCACCATTAATATCTGTAACATCAGCGGTAATCTCGTAATTAAAAATTGGTAAGCTTTCTTTGTCTACACTTTCATCTGGAATGGCTTTAAAAGTAATCTCATAATTTCCAGAAGCATCAGTCGTGGTTTCACCTTGTGTAATTTCTTGACCTTGATCTACAGTATTTTTTGGTCCTCTCCAATAATACCAACGTGGAAATTGTACATTTCGTTTTACACGATACACTACTTTTGCATTGCTAATAGTTGAGCCAGCAAAAGCTAAAGCTTCACCTATAACTTTTACACTGTCGTTAACTTTTATAGTCTCGGTAATAGGTTTAAAATTGGTTTCGAATTTTGGTCGTTTATATTCTTCAACCGAAATATTAGCGTAACCACTATTGTAGTTATTACCTTGTAAGCGAATAGAAAAATTACCAGTTAATCCGCCTTCTGGTAAAATAAACTCTCCAGTAACAGAACCATAATCGTTAGTTTTTAAATCGAGTTCTTTTACCATTTCACCATTTACATTAAATAGCTTTGCTGTTATGTTTTGATTGGTAATAACTTCAGATTTATTATCATGAGTTTTTATAGAAATACCTTTAAAATAAACTGTTTGTCCTGGTCTGTAAATACTTCTGTCTGTAAATACAAAGGTGTTATATCTTGGTTTTTCGTCTCTGTTTCTGTCTCTGTAATAATTGTTGATATATAGGTTAGAGTAATAGGCAACATCACTAGAAGTCGAAATTTTTACTTGTATGTTATTTCGATTTTTTTTCGATTTGCTAATACTTAATTTTCCATTAGAATCTGTAGTTTTATTTATAGTTTCTACTTTTTCGTTTCCATAAGTATAATCTAATTTAACTTTTGCATTTGCAATAGGAATTCCATTATTTCTATCTATAAATTGCAAGTGTTTTTTTGTAGAATCGTCGTACTCTAACATTGCAATATTAGTAACTTGTACTAAAGTATGTGCTGAGAAATTTTCTTTTAATGCTGAAGTGTTAGCAGTTATAAGGTAGCGGCCATTATCTAACTTAGGCATTAAAATTTCTGTAGAATGTACCAGGTAATCTTTTTCATTTTTAAGTGAAGCATCCCATGTTTTATAAGTGTTTAGTCCAGCTATAAACTCTTCTTTTTCATCGTTTCTATAAATTTTAGAAAAAGTGTTATACTGTTTTTCTGTTAGTTTGTGAGCTTTAAGGTTAATGGCGTCCAGTGCTTTATAAGTGACTAAAAGTTTTGCTTCGGTTTGAATAGGAAGTATTGTTTCTGTTAGTATTTGTAAACTTGGATTTTGCATGTTTTGTTTTAAAACATTACACTGTTCTGCACCTTTGCTTTTTGGAAATTTTGAAATAGTAGCATCGCAAATGGCAATTGCTTCCTTAATTTTCCAACGTGCATCTGGATTGGTTTTGGCATTATAAGCTAAACCTTGAGCATTATAAATTGAAGCTAATTGAAAACTATATAAAGCAGAAACCTCGTGTGTTTTATGTTTTTCAATTTCAGCTTTAAGCGCGCTTATATAAATAGCATCTTTATTATTAAATGTAGCATACTGTTTTACAAAATTTAAGCGTTCTATATTAACAGTTGCTAAAGCATAAGGCTCTTTATCTTTTAAATGAAATTTTATAAGTTCCTGATATAATTTTAGTGCATTAAACTCTAAAGAGCTGGTGTCTTTAGTCTCAATTTTTGAGGCAGCAAACGCATTTGAAGCAGATAAATATTGTGGATTATCTATTATAAATTTATAAGCAGGTTTTGTAATATGTGTTTCTTGATGTTTATAGAAAATAAGTGCATTGTGCGCTAAAAAATCGAATAATGTTGGTCTGTAAATTCTGGAATCTTTTTGCTTATATATTATGGCATCAAAATTATCTAAATTGGTTTGTTGTAAAATTAAACCATTATTAAGCGAGTTTTTATAGTGCAAGTGTACTTCTGCAAAAAGTGTCTCTAAATCCCAAGTTCTAAAATCGTTAGAATCGACTTTGTCATTTGTTTTTGTTCTGTTATAAAATTTCCAACGGTTTTGCTGGAAATATTGCCAATATAATGTTGCTAAAATATTCTCTAGAACGTTTTTAGTTGGCGCATTGCTTTTTTTAATTTCAGCTTTAAAAGCTTCAATAATATTAAGTTGTGCATCTTCTTCAAGCGTAAGCATGAATTTACTTTTAAACAACATAATTTTAACAAGCTGCGACGCATTGTTTTCGGCTTTCGCTTTGTCTTCAATAACTTCTAAAGCCTTTAATGCCGATTTAGGCAAGCCTTCAATTTCAAAATTTTCAACATCATTCCATAATTTGGAATAGTTGTTGTCTTGAGAGAAGGACGTATTAGCAAAAAGAATAATCATTAATATGGAAACTATTTTGTTCATTTTATACATTTTTGAAGCAATATAATTGGAAAGCTAAATTTATAAAACACTAAATGTGTAACACAAGCGTTTGAATGAGTAAACTAAGCGATTTTAAAAGTAAAGCTTTTATTTTCTTTCTAAAAATCAAAAACAATACCAATAGATGATTATTTTAGCTTTGATTTATAAACTATGAAAAAAATACTATTTATTTTAATATTAAGTCCCTTATTGTTAATAGGACAATCAAGTTTAACCGATGCAGAAGCATTTATTAAAGATAAAAACTTCTCTAAAGCAGAAACCGTTTTAATTAATTATTTAAACACGAATCCTACTAATTTAAAAGCTACCGAATTACTAGGAGATGCTTACGGTCACCAAAAAAAATGGGATGATGCCATAATATATTATAAGCAGTTAGTTGAAGCTAAACCTAGTGAAGCCAATTTTCATTATAAATATGGAGGCGCTTTAGGTATGAAAGCTTTAAGCGTTAGTAAAATTAGAGCTTTAGGTATTATAGGAGATGTAAAAAGTTCTTTCTTAAAAGCAGCAGAGTTAGATTCACAACATATAGACACACGTTGGGCTTTAGTAGAATTGTATATGCAATTACCAGGCATTGTTGGTGGTAGTAAAAATAAAAGTTTAAAATATGCGAATGAGCTTGAAAACCTTTCTAAAGTCGATGGTTATTTAGCCAAAGGTTATATTTATGAGTATGATAATGAACCAGAACTAGCCGAAGAATTCTATAAAAAAGCAATAAAAGAAGGAGGTTCTATTACCTGTTACGATAAGCTAACAAAACTCTACGAAAAGGAAGGCAAATCTACCGAAGCCATTTCTAACCTTGAAGCAGCACATGTAAAACACAAACGCAACGCTATGCACTACCAAATAGGCAAAGTGTGCGCAGATTATAACGTACAATTAGAAAAAGGAGAATTTTGCCTTAAAGTTTATATCGAAAATTATACTGCTAAAGACGGTGTGCCAAAAGCATGGGCTTATTACAGGTTGGCACAAATTAATAAGCATAAAAACGATAAAAGCGAAGCACTTAAATGGATTGATAAAGCAATTACAGACCTTCCAAAAATTGAAGTTTTTAAAACATTTAAAGCCTCTATTTAATAATTTTTAAAATTTGGGCGTTACCTAAAGGTCGGGCTTTTACTACTCGCTTTTTTTGAGAAAAACAAAAAAGAGCTCAAACATACCGTTCAATCCCTAACGCAGAAATCCTTGTACTTTATTAAAATTTAGTATTACAATTCATATCTTTACAGTCCATTAAAAAACTCTATGAACGTACATTTTATAGCCATAGGAGGCAGTGCTATGCATAACCTTGCATTAGCATTACATAACAAAGGATACCAAGTAACAGGAAGCGACGATACTATTTTCGAACCATCAAAATCTCGATTAAAAAGTAAAGGTTTATTACCAGAAACTTTTGGTTGGTTTCCAGAAAAAATAACACCTACTTTAGATGCTATTGTTTTAGGTATGCATGCAAAAGAAGATAATCCTGAACTATTAAAAGCACAAGAATTAGGCTTAAAAATATACAGTTACCCAGAGTTTTTATACGAGCAATCTAAACATAAAACCCGAGTAGTAATTGGAGGAAGTCATGGTAAAACAACCATAACCTCTATGATTTTGCATGTAATGCACTACCACGATCGCGATGTCGATTACATGGTTGGTGCACAATTAGAAGGTTTCGATGTTATGGTAAAATTAACCGAAGACAACGATTTTATTGTACTTGAAGGCGATGAGTATTTAAGCTCACCAATAGACAGACGACCAAAATTCCATCTCTACAAACCCAATATTGCATTGCTAAGCGGTATTGCTTGGGACCATATTAATGTGTTTCCTACATACCAAAACTACGTAGAACAGTTTAGTATTTTTGTAGACTCTATTGTACAAGGCGGTAGTATAAATTATAACGAAGAAGATGCTGAGGTTAAAAGAGTAGTAGAAGCTAGCGAAAACCCAATTAGAAAAATAGCTTACCAAACACCAGAATATACAGTTGAAAATGGTGAAACATTATTAGAAACACCAGAAGGACCTTTGCCAATAGAAGTTTTTGGAAAACATAATTTAAACAACCTTGCTGGCGCAAAATGGATATGCCAACACATGGGCATTGACGAAGACGATTTTTACGAAGCCATTTCAACCTTTAAAGGTGCAAGTAAACGTTTAGAAAAAATAGCAGAAAGCAAAAACAGTGTAGCTTATAAAGATTTTGCACACTCGCCAAGTAAGGTTCAAGCGACTACTAATGCTGTTAAAGAGCAATACCAAAATAGAACTCTAGTAGCTTGTTTAGAGTTACATACTTATAGTAGCTTAAATGCCGAATTTTTAAAAGAGTATAAAGGTGCACTAGATGCAGCAGATGTTGCTGTTGTTTTCTACTCACCGCATGCGGTAGAAATAAAAAAGCTAGAAGAGGTAACACACGAGCAAATAGCTAGTGCTTTCGAGCGCGACGATTTAATTATTTATACCAATCCAGAGGAGTTTAAAGACTTTTTATTTTCTCAAAATTTTAATGAGAAAGCATTATTATTAATGAGTTCAGGTAATTATGGAGGATTAGATTTTGAGGCTTTGAAGGCGTTGGTTAGGTAAGTTTTTTGAAAGGTTTGTTTAAAGGTCTCGGCTATGAGTAGTTGCGTTGATTGGAACTAAGTTAGCGAAAGAAAACGAACCAGAGGAAAATCCGCAGGATTTTCCGAGTAAGTAATGACCAAGCAATTATTTTTATATATTGTTGTCAAGTTTAAATTGAGATACAATATCTAAATCTCTATTTTCGCTGTGTTCTTTTCCGTGGCAACTTTTACAAACAGCCATTAAATCTTCTGGATTTTCATATCCTACTCTGTCATAAGTTTTGTGATGAACGAGTAATGCTTTTTTTCCACATCTCTCACATTTATAATCGACATTTTTTAAAACCCATTCGCGCTTTTTCTTCCAAATATTACTTTGCAGATATCCATAATACCATTGTTGGATAGACCATTCGTTTGTCAGTTTTTTTTGTTCGAGTCTTAATTCATTTATTTTCTTTGCAAATAGGATTCTTATTTCTTTTAATCTGTCTTGATATTCAAATCCTTCTTCTAAATTTTTTGAATTCAGATTACTTAAATCAACATCTCGATGTTTATGTGCTTTTAAAAATTTATCACATTTTGTGCATTTTGTCATGACGTTAATTAAAGTAGAACTGTATTCATATTTTAATGTTACAAATTCATGTTCACATTCAGTTATTTCTCGTTCTTCAAAGTCGCATTTCGAGCAGTACCATAATTTAGCAAATCCATTTTCGTAATTTACGACAAGAGGTATTTCTTCGTTACATTTCTTGCAATTCATATTTCTTAGAGTAGTTTGGGGTGTATTACTGCCAATTTTTAGTTGATATAAAAGCTCTTCAATGTTTTATATCAAACGTTAATCGAAGTTAGCAGTTTTATTTAATAAAGTCAAATACCAAGATTAAGCTAGTTTCTATTATTAAAATACTGTATCTAAAAAATGCTTAATACTTTCTTGGTTAGTACGAAGTAATTCTGCTCTAGCATTTTCTATATCTTTAGGAAGTTTATCTTGAGAAAGTTTAAATTTACCTTCCCAGTTTTCAATTTCAATTTCGAATAATTGTATGTATTTTAGGTTAGCATCTAATCTTGGGTTTTCTGGTTCTAACACATATTTATGGTCGGGAGCTTCAAGAAACTCTGTCATTGTAATTAAGGATTCTTTTAAAGCGTTAGTGTTTTCAATAGCATTAACTTTTCCTTTTAAGTGTACTCTTATGTAATTCCATGTTGGTAATTGCGTAGTAGTATAAATACTTGGTGATATATAACATTGCGGACCATTAAAGAGCACTGTAATATCATTATTGTCTTTTAGTAACTTGGTTTGTGGATTGTAAATATCAATATGTCCAACTAATTTATCGTCTTTAAAAATTAAAGGTAAATGTGTGATTAAAGGCTCGTTATCTTTTACCGAAATAATAGTTGCTAAAGGATAGGTTTTAATCACTTCTACTATGTGAGTTCTATCGTTGTCTTGATGATGTTTCGGTGGATATTTCAATACTAGTTTTATTATTGTAAAGGCAGTTACCTTTTAATTAATTATAAAATTTTAATGGACTTAAATTTACAATAATTATATTTACTACATGACAGAAAAAGACGCTTCGTTTTCTATAAAAAACTGGTCGCAAGACGATCAGCCTCGAGAAAAACTTCGAGATAAAGGTAAAGCAAGTTTAAGCGATGCCGAGTTGGTTGCTATATTAATAGGTTCTGGAAATAGAGAGGAGAGTGCAGTAGCATTATGCAAACGTATTTTAGCAAGTACAGAAAATAACTTAAGTGAACTTGGTAAGCTATCTATAAAACAGCTTACGCAATTTAAAGGTATTGGTGAAGCGAAAGCCATTTCTATAATCGCAGCATTAGAATTAGGTAGACGTAGAAGAGGCGTAGAGGCTTTAGAACGTAAAAAAATTACGTCTAGTAAATCGGTTTTTGAATTCTTACAACCGGTAATTGGTGAGTTGCCACACGAGGAATTTTGGATTGTTTACTTAAACAATTCTAATAAAGTAATACAAAAAAACCAATTAAGTAAAGGTGGTATAACTGGCACTTTGGTAGATGTGCGTTTGGTTTTAAAAACAGCTTTAGAGGTTGGAGCAGTAGGTCTTGTATTGGCTCATAATCATCCTTCTGGAAACTTAAAACCAAGTGAAGCCGATAAACAACTTACCCAAAAATTAAAAACAGCAGCAGAAAGTTTAGATATTAAAGTTTTAGACCATTTAATAGTTACAGAAAACGCATATTTTAGTTTTGCCGATGAGAATATTCTTTAAAGATATAGTGTAGTTATTACGACTATATTATAAATATAAGTAACAATTAAGATGCTTTTATTACTTTTGAGACTATTGTTTTAAAAAAGCTAACCGCTCTAGAATATTGCAATTAAATATGCTATTAGTTTATACACATAAAATTACACCTAGATTGCGTTATATCTTTAAGCAGGTTTGTACCCGAATTTTAGATATACCAGTTAGTTTTACTACTACAATCGAAGAGTTTATTGCACACGATAGCTTGAAAATGTCTTATACAAGACAGCCTTTAGGAAAAGAGTTTTTTATACGTTCTAACGAGTTACTTTTCGAACAAGGCTTAAGCGATATAGAAACAAAAGTAAGCGATTGGGAAGACACAAAATGTTTTTTTTCTAATGGAGAGCAAAGCGCTTTACCTTTCGATATTTTTGCAGCTTCTTTTTATTTATTAAGCCGCTACGAAGAATATTTACCACACGTTAAAGATGAATTTGGACGATTTACTGCCGAAGAAAGTTTAGCTTTTAACAATGGATTTTTAAGACAGCCAGTTGTAGATATTTGGGCTTATAAATTTAAAAAAGCTTTACAAGAACAATATCCAGATTTTATATTTGAAGAAAGAGATTTTAAAGTAACACCTATTATAGATGTTCCAAAAGCTTATAGTTATAAATTAAATGGAATAATGAGAACTATTGGTGGTACATTAAGTGATCTTTTTCGATTAAGGTTAAAAAACGTTTACAAACGGTACTCTGTTCTATTTGGTTTAAAACATGATCCTTTTGATACTTTTAAGTATATTATAAACAAACAAAAGCAAGTTAAATTTAAATTTATTTTCTTTTTTTTAGTAGGTGATTTTTCTACTTACGACAAAAATATTAATGTACAAAAAAGTAAATTTGTATCGTTAATAAAGCAAGTAGGAGACTACTCTAAAATTGGTTTGAAAGCCTCTTTTTTTGCTTTAAATAATATTTCAATTCTTAAAACCGAAAAACTAAGAATGGAATCTATTATTAATCAAGATTTAAAAGCATCAAGGCAATCTTATTCTAAATTAAATTTACCAGAATCTTATAGAAATCTTGTGGAATTAGAAATAACCGAAGATTATACTATGGGCTATATAAACCATATAGGATTTCGAGCCGGAACGTGTACTCCTTTTTTCTTTTACGATTTAGATTACGAAGTACAAACACCACTTCGTATTAATACTTATCACGTTTTAGATTATGCGTTATTAAAATACCAATCGTTATTAGATAAAAAAATGCACCTAAATCAAATTATTAGCGCAGTAAAAAATGTAAATGGAGAATTTGTTTCAGTTTTTCATAACTATACATTTAGTGCTTCAGAAACTTGGAAAAATTACAAAGAGCTTTTTAATATTATTTTAGATGCCGCAAATAAAAAATAAAATAACCGATATATTTTTTGATCTAGATCATACACTATGGGATTTTGATAAAAACTCTGCTTTGACCTTCGACATAATTTTTAAAAAGAATAACGTCGACTTGGATTTAGAACGTTTTTCAGAAATATATAAACCTATAAACCTTAAGTACTGGAAATTATATAGAGATGAGAAAGTATCTAAAAGTAAATTAAGATATGGAAGGTTAAAAGAAACTTTTGATGCTTTAAAAATTAAGGTTGAAGACCGTGTAATTAATCAGTTATCAATAGATTATATAAATTATTTAACAGAATACAATTATGTTTTTGAAGGTACTATTGAAATTTTAGAATATTTAAAACCAAAATATAAATTACACATAATTACTAATGGTTTTAAAGAAGTACAGCAAACAAAATTAGAAAAATCTAATATTGCACACTATTTTAGCACAGTTACAAGTTCTGAAGCTGTTGGTGTAAAAAAACCTAATCCTAAAGTGTTTAATCACGCTTTAAAAATAGCTAATATTACAAAAGAAAATGGTATAATGATTGGTGATAATTATGAAGCCGATATTCTTGGAGCATTAAACATAGGTTTAGATGCTATATGTTACAATTACCATAATGTAATTTTAGAAAAAGAAATAAAAGAAATTAAACATTTACTAGATTTAAAAAAATACTTATAAATATTATTATGAAAAGAACAATTTTAATTTTACTTGCTTTTATTGCACTAACTTCAGTTTCAGCGCAAACCAGTTTAAACGATTATAAATATGTTATTGTACCAAAACATTATGATTTTGCAAATAAGCCGGATGAGTATATGCTTAATTCGTTAACAAAATTTCTTTTTGAAAAGTACAATTTTGATGCTTTAATGGAAGGTGAAACATTTCCAAGTGATTATGGGAAAAATAACTGTTTAGCTTTAAAAGCAGATGTTTTAAAAGAGTCTACTATTTTTAAAACTAAACTAACAGTACAATTAAAAAACTGTCAAGATCAAATTATATTTACCAGTACGCAAGGAGAATCTAGAGAGAAAAAATATAATGTAGCTCATAACCAAGCATTAAGAAATGCTTTTAAAAGTATTGAAGCGGCAAACTATAAGTATAACCCAGATAATGCATTAGTTAATAATACTGTTGAAGAAGTAGGAGAGCAGCAAGATGAAATAGTAAAATTAAAAGAAGAAATAAAGGTTTTAAAAGAAGCTAAAGCCAAAGAAACTATAACAGAAAAATTAGAATTAATAGAAAAGCCGCTAGTAGAAAACACTAAGTTTAAAGCCGAAGCTATTGATGGTGGATTTATGGGCTATAATCTTGTGAATAGTAATAACGATAAGGTATACACAATTTTCTTTTCAGGGAAAGAAGATTTGTATATAGTTAAAAATAGAGATGCCGTAATTTATAAGCTAAATAATAAGTGGGTAATAGCAGAAGCTAAAGGCAAAGATTTACAAGTTAAATCTATAGATATTAAATTTTAGTATCCATATTTTTCTTTCCAACGTGCTTTTAAAAAATCGCGTTGTGCTTTTTCTCTACTATTATTTCCTGGCTCATAAAGTTTAGTGTTGGCTATTTCTTTTGGTAAGAATTCTTGCGAAGCAAAGTTGTTTTCGTAATTATGTGAATATTTATAATTTTCACCATAACCTATTTCTTTCATTAATTTTGTAGGTGCATTACGGATATTTAATGGTACAGATAAATCTCCTGTTTGTTTAACTAATTGTTGAGCATTACCTATGGCCATATAAGCGGCGTTACTTTTTGGAGAGCAAGCTAAATATGTTGCGCATTGACTTAAAATAATTCTAGATTCTGGATAACCTATAGTAGATACAGCTTGAAAAGTTGTATTTGCTATTACTAAAGCAGTTGGGTTTGCGTTACCAATATCTTCGCTAGCTAAAATAAGAAGACGACGTGCAATAAATTTTACATCTTCGCCACCTTCAACCATTCTAGCTAGATAGTATACTGCAGCATTAGGATCGCTACCACGTATAGATTTTATAAAAGCCGAAACAATATCATAATGCTGTTCGCCAGTTTTATCATATCGCACTGTATTGTTTTGTACCTTTTCTAATACTAAATCATTTGTTATTGTTATATCATTAGAATCTTCAGAATTTACAATAAGTTCAAAAATGTTAAGTAATTTTCTAGCATCACCTCCAGAAAGACGCAAAAGCGCTTCAGTTTCTTTAAGGTTTATCTTTTTTTTAGATATTTCCTCATCAGTTTCTATTGCCCGCTTTAAAAGCACCTCTAAATCTTTTTTTTCAAAAGGTTTAAGAATATAAACCTGACAGCGTGACAATAATGCTGGAATAACTTCAAAACTCGGGTTTTCAGTAGTTGCTCCAATTAATGTAACCCAACCTTTTTCTACTGCTTGTAATAGAGAATCTTGTTGAGACTTACTAAATCTGTGAATTTCATCTATAAACAAAATAGGATTTTTTGTTGTAAATAAACCACCACTTTGTTTTGCTTTTTCAATAACGTCACGTACATCTTTTACTCCAGAGCTAATAGCGCTTAAAGTATAAAAAGGCCTTCCTGAAGTTTCTGCAATTATATTGGCTAATGTTGTTTTGCCAATACCAGGCGGTCCCCAAAAAATCATGGAAGCAATCATGCCTAAATTTATTTGCTTAGTTAATGTTCCATTTTCACCCACTAAATGAGCTTGACTAACATAATCTGCTAGTGTTTTTGGTCTTAATCTTTCGGCAAGAGGAGTATTCATATAGTAAAATTAAACTTTTTTGATTTAAAATAATGTTATGTAATTCATAAATAAAGAAACGAGCTAGTGTCTATTTAGTATTTTAAAAAATAAATAAAGGTTTTATTTAAGTAGGACTGACATTGTAACATTTTTTAAAATTTGGATTGCAAATTGCTATATTTAATTTTATATGAAAAAACAAATACAGCCTTTTACTTTTAGTATAGATACCATTTTGTATCCAATACTATTTGTGCTATTAATTTGGTTAGTTTTTGCTGTAGAAATTCGTTTTGGTTTACGTTTTAATAAATATGGTGTTTATCCACAAACTTTAAAAGGTTTACGAGGTATAATATTTAGTCCATTTATTCACTCTGGAATAAAACATTTATATTCTAATACTATTCCATTATTTGTATTGTCTTCTGCGTTATTCTATTTTTATAGACCAATTGCATTTAAAGTAGTTGTTTTCGGTATATTATTTTCTGGATTGCTTACTTGGATAATAGGAAGACCATCCTATCATATAGGAGCTAGTGGTTTAATTTATGTGTTATTTAGCTTTAATTTTTTTAAAGGAATTTTTGCCAAAAACTATAGGTTAATTGCATTATCCTTAGTGGTTGTTTTTATTTATGGTAGTATGTTTATGTACGCTTTTCCAATAGATGAGAAAATTTCTTGGGAAGGACATAGTGCAGGTTTATTAGTCGGTTTTATATTCGCTTTAATATTTAGAAAAGAAATAGCAAAACCAAAACGTTACGTTTGGGAACAACCAGATTACAATGAAGAGGATGATGAATTTTTAAAATATTTTGATGAAAATGGAAACTTTATAGAATTGCCTCCAGAAACCGAATGGTTCGCTGAAACAGATGAAATTTCTTCAGAAATATCAAAAATCAATTATATTTTTAAAGAAAATAAAGAGTAAAATTACAAACGTTGTCTTACCGCTTCATATAAAAAGGCACCACAAGCAACAGAAACATTTAACGATTCTATTTCACCAAGTAAAGGTAACTTAGCTTTTGCATCTACTAGTTTTAATACAGAAGGATTTATTCCACGTCCCTCACTACCCATTATTATTGCACAAGGTTCTTTAAAAGAAACATCAAAAATTGTGTTTTCTGTTTTTTCGGTAGCTGCTATTACTTTTATACCACAAGCCTGCATATGAAACATAGCATCTTTAATATGGTCTACTTTACATATAGGAACTTTAAATACAGCTCCAGCACTTGTTTTTATAGTATCACCATTAACTGGGGCACCACCTTTCTTTTGTACTATTATTCCATGAACACCTGTACATTCTGCGGTTCTTATAATAGCACCGAAATTTCTAACATCACTTAATTGATCTAATAAAAGGAATAGAGGAGTAGCACCACTTTCTAATGTTTTTTCTACTAAAGTATCTAAATCATGAAACTCGATAGGAGATATTTGTGCAACTGCGCCTTGGTGATTATTTTTAGTAAGACGGTTTAACTTTTCCACAGGTACATAAGAAGAATTTATACCATTTTGTTTTATTAAACTTTCTAATTCAACAAATAATTCTCCTTTAAGACCTTTTTGTAAAAATACTTTATCTATTGTTTCATTTGCGTTTATAGCTTCTATTACTGCTCTTAAACCAAATATTTGAGTGTTTTCTTTCATTGGTGTAAAGGTATAAAAAAAGAGTCTGATATAAATCAGACTCTTTTATAAATTTAATTATTTAGGAGTTATTACTCAGCAGCAACAACTTCTCCATTAGCGTTTAATAATGAATAATCTCCACCAACAACTCTTAAGAATCCTAATAAAGTTTCACCATTTCCTCCACTATCTGAAGGTGTGTTATTACTAAAATAAGTAGATGGGAAATCAAGACTAGCATTAAATGTACCAAAATGGTTAACATAAAGAGTAAAAGGTAAAGCAAAGTCACCATCTAATACTTCGTTAGTATCAGCATCTAAACCTAAATCAAATCCCCATAAATCAGCTACAATTGGATAATCACCATCAGCTAAAGGACCAGAAGGAGCAGTTGTATTTCCAGGGTTAGCAGCAGCGTTTTCTGCACTAACTTCTTCAGGACAACTAGCCCAAGAATAGAAACTTCCAACATATAAATCAAAATCAGCTAAATTACATAAGCTAGTAGTATGACCTACAGTTTCATCATCTAAATCTGTTTCTATAATATTTCTTTCGATAGTATTATAAGTTACAGTTTTATCAAAATCAAGAACTACAACTACTTCATCACTAACAAGGTTAGTAACTTCAAGATTAATCATTATAGCACCGTTAGCAGGTAATCCATTACCATTATCTGTACTTGTTAATTTAAAAACTAAATTCTCAGTTGCTTCAGCAAGTACGTCTCTTGTAGCTGTAATGTTAAATGAGTGTGTAGTAGCGTAAGCTGGGAATTCAATTTTATAACCAAAAGCTCCAAAACCATCATCTACAGATGTTGCTCCAACTTCTGCACCATCGGCATCACTAACAAAATAATCTGCATTTTGTCCACCAGATACAAGCTCTAGTTTAAAATCCATTCTTTCTTTATAAGTCATATTCGTTTCTAAAGAAACAGTTATTGTTTCACCTTCCATAACAGAAGTGGCAGATTGACTAGTTTTTGAAACTACTGGCTTTACAGATGTTGTATAATTTGCATCATCATCTACACAAGAGCTTAAAGCTACAAGTGAAAAAGAAAGTAGAATACTTTTTATATAGTTAAATTTCATTTTTTATAAGTTTTTATTGTAATGTTAATGTAATTGTAGCTCCTGAATATATTGGTCCAGCTGAACCACCTATTCCAAATTCAGGGAAAACTAATTGACCAGAAGCGTTAACAAAACCAGGAGAACCTTGAATGATTTCGTTAGAGAATACCCATTCTGTAAATATTAACTGACCAGCACAAGCATAGAAGTAAGATGTGTAACCACTAGTTGACCATCCAAACATACTACTTAACTCATAATTTCCTGCACCTAAGTGTGAAATTGTGTAAGTTCCAGGTCCTAATACATCTGATGATAAAGTGTAAGTTCCTGCTAAGTCAGTACGACATAATTGTAATTTAACTAATGTAGACTCTAATTGCTCAGAAATAACAACATTATCAACTGTTACTAACGTCTTTAAATTTACAACAAATACAGTTGTTTTTGCATTATCTAAAGCATCATTGTTTACTGCAATTGGAATTAAATCAAAAGTTGAATTTGCAGGAATTGTAGTTTCTAAAGTTGTATCTACCCAATCAAAATGAGTTCCTTCTTCTGCGATAGGATATTTTCTTTCATCATCAGAAGGATCATTAGGTGTATTATTAACATCTAACATTGTGTTAAGTTCAGCTAATTCCTCACTATCTATTTTTAAGTCTGAGAAATCACCGATTTCATAAGACATAGTAATAGTAGCATTCGAAGGTTGCCCTGAAGCACCACCAATTAGGTGAACAGGAATATCGAATGGAAATACAGCTCCAGGCTCTTCAACAAAATTACCTAAAGTTTCAGCTCCTTTAAAACCAACAACTAGAGGTCCGTTGTATGTTTGATCATTTTGATCTATTTCATCGTCAACTAGACAAGAAACAGATAATAAGCAGCAGATTGCAGCTGCAAAATAAATTTTTAAATTTTTCATAATTTTCTCTTTTTATAGTTTTTTTTTATTGTGCCCAAAATGGACCTGTTGCAAATGCATCTGTACTTGTTACATTTGGTACATTTGATGCATTAGACGTAAGCTCAGAAGAAGGGTATAATAATCTCTTAGGTCTTGTAGTAGACTGTGCTGTTAAAGCTAATGGAATTCCTGTAGGATATCCAGTTCTAGTAAACTCAATATAAGATTCAATACCATTTATACCGTTAAGAGCAGTCCACTTTTGTCTCATTATTGCTTCTAACTTATCATCATCACTACCAGCCCATGCAATTCCTGGAGCTGTTGGGTTGTATGATGCAGATGATAATCCGTAAAGATTAAATGAAGCATCGATAGCAGCTTGGAAACTTGCTTGAGGATCTCCTGAGATTTTTCCTCTTAATTGAGCTTCAGCTTGTAATAATAAACTTTCTGCAGCTAACATAATGTAACCATCTTGTGCAGAGTTAATTACTAAACCAGGACCTATTGGAGATAAAGTTGCTGGAGAGTTATCTCCATCAGCACCTTGAACGTGTCCAGTATATCCACCGTCATCGTCTTCTCCATAAATAGCAGTTAATCTTGCATCTGGTACAGCTCCTGAAGCATTACCTTTTAAGTATTCTATTGCGTAATCAGAACCTCTGTAAAAGTTATAGTTAACAGATGTTGACTCATCATTAGAAAACATTATTGCGTAAAAAGGATTTTGCTGAGCAACTTCACCATCAGAATAACCAGGGTTTATTGTTGCGTCTGATCCGATAAATGTAGCACCATCTAAAGCTGCAAATTGGGCATCTAAATAGGTTGCAGATTCAGCATCATTTAAATCGTAAGCTTTTGTAGACTCTCTTAATAAGATTCTTAATTTAATTGTATTTGCTAATGCAATCCAATTTGTCATACTTCCGTTGTAAACAACATCTTCAGCACCAACAGCTACTGCTGAAGTACCTTGATTTTGAATAAGACTAATAGCCTCATCGATTTCTGCAACTAACTGTCTGTAAACTGCTTTATCATCATCATAAGCAGGAGTTAAATTCTCTATTCCTTGGTGTGCTTGAGAATAAGGAATGTCTCCATATAAATCAACTAAATATTGAAAATAGAATGATTTCATGATTTTAGCAATTGCCTTATGGTTAGCATATTCATCACCTGGATTATCAATAATCTCTTGGAAATTTGCTGTTGATAAATATAATCCTGTAAAAATACCAGAATAAAAATTGTTATCTATTGCTAATGAGAATTCTTCTGAAAAACCACCTGTAAAAGCATTTACGTTGGCTCCCCATCTATTCATCATAACATTACCCAAAATATTCATAGTTCTCGATTGAGTTCTATACGTTTGAGTTAAAGCTCCTGCCAAGATTAAATCTGGAGAAACAAGTTCTGAAGAAGGACTATTTGGACTTTCGTTGATATCTAAGTAGTCGCTACATGATGTAGTAATTGCGAGAATTACTAGTAGTAAAAATTTATATTTCGTTTTCATATTTATTAATTAAAAAGTTAAATTAACAGTCATACCGTAAGTTCTTGTTGCAGGATATTGTCCTGTAACACTTAAACCTTGTGCATTACCTGTAGTGTTTGAAAATTCTGGATCTGCATAACCTCTGTTTTCTTTTGGAAGAACAACAAATGGATTTCTTGCGTTAATACCGATTCTAAAATCACTAAACCCTAGAGCATTAAGTACATCTTTATTGAAAGCATAGCTTAAAGAAAGTTCTCTTACTTTAAAAGCTGTAGCATCAAGTACAAAGTTTTCAGAAACATCTCTATACTCATTAGAGAAATAATCTAAGTAGTTAGCATAAGTTGTACCAGCTGTTACAACATTTGTGTTAGCTTGGTATACACCTGGAGAAGTTTCTATAGCAGAGTTAGGGAAAATAAATCCACGTCTACCGTTTTCTGCAGACTCTACTAAGTGTCCACTCCATGATAACCAATCTTTAGTTCCAGCCCAAAATTGGTGACCAGTTCTGTAATCAAAAACACCAGCTAATCTAAAACCTTTATATGTTAAGCTTGTATTAAGACCAACAATGTAATCAGGGTTAGCAACACCTAAATTAATAAACTCTGATGTTTTTAATGGGTTTCCTGTACTTGGGTCAATTAATACTCTTCCTTGAGGATCTCTTTGGTATCCTGTACCTTTAATTAATGGGAATGGCTCACCTACTGTTGCAAAAATTCCAACATCTGCATTACCATTTCCTAATGAAACTTCGTCTGTGTTATCAGATACTTTTTTAACAATTGTTTCATCAGAAGATAAACTCATGTTAATATCCCATCTGAAATCTGCAGTTCTAATAGGAGTAATTCCTAAATCAATTTCATATCCTTTAGTTTCTGTTTCACCAATATTAATTGTTGAGTTTGTTAAACCAGAAGCTGTAGAAGTACTTACATTAGTTACTAAGTCTTTGTTGTTAGTAATATAGTAAGACGCTCCTAAAGTAATTCTATCTCCTTTGAAAAATGCTAAGTTTAAAGAAACTTCTTTAGAGTCAATAAACTCGTTTACTAATAAAGGATCTGCAACTGTTGCATCTATTGCAAATGAATTTAAACCTCCATAAGGATATCCAGCAACTTGATTAAGTGTACTATTTGTTTCGTAAGTTCCAACTCTGTCGTTACCTACACGTGCTAAGTTAGCAGATATTTTAGCATAATTTAAAACACCACCATCTTTTAAACTAGGAAAAGCAGTTGTTGGTACAAAAGATACACCTACACTTGGATAGAAGAATGAGTTTCTATCTGCAGCTAATCTTGAAGTCCAATCGTTTCTTCCTGTTAAAGTTAAAAATAAATAATCTTTAAATCCAAAATCGAAACTTCCAAATAATGCATAACTTCTACTTCTAAAAGAACTATTGCTAACACCTGGTATACCAGTTATGTTACTAATGTTGTAAAAGTTAGGAATTGTTACATTACTACCATTTACAGAAGTTAAAGAAGACCAGTTATCTTGAACGTTGTTTCCTAATGTTGCTTTGAATGATAAATCATCAGTTAACATGTAGTTAAAGTTCACGAAAATATCGTTATAAAAATTCTTAGACTCTTGATTGTTAGTAGAGAATTGAGAAACAGTAGAGTGATCTCCTCCACCAACACCTGAAGTATCAGTGTATTCATTAGTATACCCAACAAAATTACTGCTAAAAGTTCTTAAACTTGTTAATGAGCTTAAACTAATATTATCGTTTATTTCATATTTTAAGTTTATGATACCGTTAAAACGGTCAGACTCTGTAGTATTTCTAATATTATCTCTCATCCAATATGGACTTCTGTAATAAGATGTCCAGTGTCCTTCGTTTCCAGAATTAGCAAATTGCTCAACTGGAACGTTTGTAGCTGTCTGTAATAACTCTGTAAATAAACTAGAAGTTGTAGTTTCTGTTTTTGAATTTACATAGTTAATGTTTCCACCGATATCCCATTTTCCAATTTTCTTACCAGCCTTAAATAAAACGTTTGTTCTACCTAATTTATCATCTTGCACCACAAACTCTGTGTTTTGGCGGTTAACAGATAATAATGCATAAGAATTTGTATCACCTCCAGAGATAGATACACCTGTTTGTGCAATAGTACCAGTTTGGAAAAATTGCTCAATGTTATCTTCAATAGGAGAGTATGGTGCCATAATGTATGAACCATCTGCTTGAGCTAAACCTACAGGCTGAATAGAACCATCAAATTCTGGTCCCCATCCACCATTTTCATAAGTTACATGACCTCCGTTCCAACCTTGACCGTACTTAGTTTGACGTTGTGGAAGAAAAGATATGTCTTCAAAAGAGATTGATGTATTAACAGCAATGTTAATTTTTTCATCAGCAGTACCTCTTTTTGTAGTAACGATAATTACACCGTTTGCTCCTTGAGAACCATATAGTGCACTACCACCAGCTCCTTTAATTACATTTGTAGACTCAATAATTTCTGGTGCTAAATTTGCTAAAGTGTTAGCAGATGAAATAGCTCCATCAATAACTATTAAAGCCTCGTTGCTTCCTGTTAAAGATCTGTTACCTCTTAATACAATACGAGTTGATTGATTAACTCCGTTGTTAGTTGTATTAATTTTTAAACCAGAAACTTTACCAGCTAAACTCTGTATTACGTTAGGGTTAGATGCTTGTGTTAAAGTTTCAGCTTTTACTATTTGTGTAGAAGATGTAAGCTCATCCGCCTTTCTTTCAACACCTAAAACAGTAATTACAACTTCTTCTAAAGCATTTTCATTCATAATAAAACTTATGTCGTTACTTGCTCCTACAGTTTTTTCTACTGTATTACCAACATAAGAGAATACAAGAACATCTCCTGTGTTTGCTGAAATTGAATACTTACCGTCAAAATCTGTTGTAGTACCATTACTAGTACCTTTAACAAGAACATTTACTCCAGGTAACGGTAAATTATCTCCATCGGAGATGGTACCTGAAATTGTTTTTCCCTGTGCGAACGTGAGTTGCACAACAAACGCTAGCAATAGCGTTAAAATTCCACTAAACTTTGTTTTCATTTTATATTTTATTTGAATTAGTCTGTGCCAAAAATCATAATAAAAAGTTAATAAAACAATATTTATTGGTTAAATTTTTGATTTTTTTTCAAAAAAAAAATTTTTTTAGTTAAAGAAGTTTAAAAAAATGAGACTAAACTTATGTGAATCTTACTATTTGAAAACACGAAGTTTTGATTTTCAGATTTTCCGTTTGCAAAGTTAAATTTTAACAATCCTGCCCTTGTTAAAAGTCCAAATCCTAGTCCAAAACCATATAGGTTTTCTTTCGTATTTGAAATTTTATTTTCGTAGTTTGAAAAGTCAATTATTGTGTAGCTGTATAAGTTTTTGTTTAGTTCGTATCTGTATTCTGTGTTAAAAACATAGAACTTATTTGCTAAAATACTATTTTCTTGAAAACCTCTTATGGAATTTATTCCTCCAAACCTAAATAATTCGTTTTCAAAATAAGTTTCAGAGTTTTTTGTAGCAGCTTGTATTCTTGTGTAAAAACTGTTTTTTTTGTTAATTTTAAATGTATAAAACGCGTCAATACTATATTTTTCCTGTTCTTCAGTTAGATTTTCTGTTTTTCGTTTTCCAAAACTCAATTCTAGGTTTATTTTGCTGTTTAATCTAAAAAGATTACTGGTGTTGTTTGCGTTTTCAAAAATATATTTGAGATTAATATTGTTGCTATTGTAATCCTCTATGTCTAAATTTAATTCGTTATTTAATAAATTGTTAGACTCTACACCTTCAACACCTAAAAATATTTTGCTTTTAGGTGTTAGCTGATAAAATAAATTTGCTTTTTGACTTACAGATGTAAAAGAGGAATCTCTCTTTAAGATTTGTAAAGATAATTCTGTGCCAATAGGAGTTGAGAATAAATATGGTAAATTTAAATTTATTTCAAAATTCTTTTGTTGACTTTCGTCACTTTTGTAAATTAAATTAAAAGACTCTCCATAGTTAAGATTGTTATTTAGCTTTAAATTAATATATCCGTTAAAGTCTATTTTATTTGTTTCTTCATTAGTGTTAAAACCTAAGAAGCCATCAAAAGCATTATTTTGTATTTTTTTAAGATATATGTATAACGTTGTGGAATCTTTTGTAAATAAAGCTTCAGGATTTTTCGTTTGTTCAGCAAAACCTAAGCTCTTTAATGTTGTCATTTTTCTGTTTATCTCTTCTATATTGAATTTTTTTTGAGTTTTAATTTTAAGGAATCTTTTTAGGTATGATTTTGGGAATTTTTCATATCCTTTAATTGTAATCTTATCTAAACTTCTTTTATTGCCACCTTTTAGAATAATTAAATTTGCGGTTAGAGAATTTTTACTCTCTTTTTTTAGGTTTGAAAGTTTGATTTTTGAAAAAGGAAATCCATTGTTTGAAATTTTATTATTTATTGTTTCTAATGTTTTTTCAATATTTTTAAATGGAATAATAAAATAATGTTCGAAACTATTCTTTGAGATTTCGTCTATTATTTTTTTGTCTATAACAGAGTTGTTGTAATTAATTTTTATGAGATTGTATTTTGTGTTTAGTTTAAGTTTAATTTTAAATACAGTGTCATTAAGTTTTTTTATTGGTGATTGTTCGTAATCAATATAACCTGTTTTAATCAATTTTTGAGCAACAGTGTCTACTTCATTTATAATAGAGTTGTAGTTGGGATGTTTTTTTTTATACTCTAAACTATTAATTATGGTGTTCTCTTGATTGTTCGATCCAGAAATAATTAAGCTTAAGTCTTGAGCAAGTAGATTCGAGAGAGAGAATAAAAAAAAGGTTAGTATTATGCAGGTGTGTTTTGACACAGAATTAATTTATTATATATGGTTGTAAATCTAACGGAAAAACATTGGATATAATATAGAGTGAAATGGAAATTTAAAAAAGTATTGAAAATTAATCTTTTAAGGTTTGAATTTCAAAAATTAATTTCTACCTTTGCAGCCCTCTTAGAAGAGGTCAATTAAATTTATATATAAATATATATGCCAACAATTTCACAATTAGTAAGAAAAGGAAGAGCCAAAATAACCAAGAAGAGTAAATCGGCTGCTTTAGATTCTTGTCCACAGAGACGTGGTGTGTGTACTCGTGTGTATACAACGACACCTAAAAAACCAAACTCAGCAATGCGTAAGGTAGCAAGGGTTCGTTTAACAAATGGTAACGAAGTAAACGCATACATCGGTGGAGAAGGTCATAATCTACAAGAGCACTCGATAGTATTGGTTAGAGGTGGAAGGGTAAAAGATTTACCAGGAGTTAGATACCACATTGTACGTGGAGCATTAGATACCGCAGGTGTTGATGGTCGTACGCAACGTAGATCTAAGTATGGTGCAAAACGCCCTAAGAAGTAATTTTAAAACTTTAAGAAGAAGACATGAGAAAAAGAGCAGCGAAAAAAAGACCGCTTTTACCAGATCCGCGTTTTAACGATCAGTTAGTAACTCGTTTTGTTAACATGATGATGTGGGATGGAAAGAAGTCAGTAGCTTTTAAGGTATTTTACGATGCGATTGACATTGTAGAGTCTAAGAAAACAGACGAAGAAAAAACAGCATTAGAAGTATGGAAGGATGCTTTATCTAACGTTATGCCTCACGTAGAAGTACGTAGTCGTAGAGTTGGTGGGGCTACATTTCAAATTCCTAACCCAATACGTGCAGACCGTAAGGTTTCTACAGCTATGAAATGGCTTATTAGCTTTTCTAGAAAAAGAAACGAAAAATCTATGGCACAACGTTTAGCAGCAGAAGTTTTAGCAGCGGCTAAAGAAGAAGGTGCAGCGGTTAAGAAAAGAGTAGATACTCATAAAATGGCTGAAGCAAATAAAGCATTCTCTCACTTTAGATTTTAAGAAAAAATGGCAAGAGATTTAAAATTCACAAGAAACATAGGAATTGCAGCTCATATTGATGCTGGTAAAACAACAACAACAGAGCGTATTCTATATTATACTGGAGTTTCACATAAAATTGGTGAAGTACATGATGGTGCTGCAACAATGGACTGGATGGAGCAAGAGCAGGAGCGTGGTATTACTATTACCTCTGCGGCTACAACTTGTACATGGCAGTTTCCTTTAGAAAACGCACAGCCTACTCCAGAAACAAAAGGGTATCACTTTAATATTATTGATACTCCTGGTCACGTAGATTTTACAGTTGAAGTAAATAGATCTTTACGTGTATTAGATGGTTTAGTATTTTTATTTAGTGCAGTTGATGGTGTTGAACCGCAATCTGAAACTAACTGGAGATTAGCAGATAACTATAAAGTTCCAAGAATTGGTTTCGTTAATAAAATGGACCGTCAAGGATCTAACTTTTTAGGTGTTTGTCAACAAGTAAAAGATATGTTAAAATCTAACGCGGTGCCAATCGTTTTAAACATTGGAGACGAAGCAGATTTTAAAGGTATTATAGATTTAGTAAAAAACCGTGCTATTGTATGGCACGATGAAACTCAAGGAGCAACTTTCGATGTTATCGATATTCCTGAGGATATGAAAGCTGAAGCTCGTAAGTACCGTGCTCTTTTAATTGAAGAAGTTGCAACTTACGATGAGAACTTATTAGAAAAATTCATGGAAGATGAAGATTCTATTACAGAAGAAGAAGTGCACGCTGCACTTAGAGCTGCTGTAATGGATATGGCTATTATTCCAATGATTTGTGGTTCAGCATTTAAAAATAAAGGTGTACAGTTCTTGTTAGATGCAGTATGTCGTTATTTACCGTCTCCAACAGATAAAGAAGGTATTAGAGGAATTAATCCAGATACAGAAAAAGAAGAGCTACGTAAGCCTGATGTAAAGGAGCCATTTGCTGCTTTAGCATTTAAAATTGCAACAGATCCTTTTGTAGGGCGTTTAGCATTTTTTAGAGCGTATTCAGGACGATTAGATGCGGGTTCTTACATCTTAAATAACCGTTCAGGTAAAAAAGAGCGTATTTCTCGTATTTACCAAATGCACTCTAATAAGCAAAATGCTATCGATTTTATTGAAGCAGGAGATATTGGAGCAGCAGTAGGATTTAAAGATATTAAGACTGGAGATACGATGTCTGACGAAAAGCATCCAATAGTTTTAGAATCTATGGATTTCCCAGATCCAGTAATTGGTATTGCTGTTGAGCCTAAAACTAAAGCAGATGTTGATAAATTAGGTATGGCATTAGCTAAGTTATCTGAAGAAGATCCAACATTCACAGCAAGAACAGATGAGGCTTCTGGACAGACAATTATATCTGGTATGGGTGAGCTTCACTTAGATATTATTGTAGATCGTCTTAAGCGTGAGTTTAAGGTTGAAGTAAATCAAGGTCAGCCACAAGTAGAGTACAAAGAAGCAATTACACAACGTGCAGAACACAGAGAAGTTTACAAAAAACAATCTGGTGGACGTGGTAAATTCGCAGATATTGTATTTACATTAGAACCTGCTGAAGAAGGAAAAGTTGGTTTAGAATTCGTTTCTGAAATTAAAGGTGGTAACGTTCCTAAAGAATTTATCCCTTCAATTGAAAAAGGATTTAAAATGGCAATGATTAACGGACCATTAGCTGGTTACGAAGTTGATGCTATGAAAGTAACATTAACAGATGGATCTTACCATGATGTGGATTCTGATCAATTATCGTTCGAATTAGCAGCGAAGCTTGGATTTAAAAATTCAGCTAAAGCAGCAAAAGCGGTAATTATGGAGCCAATCATGAAGCTTGAAGTTATTACTCCAGAAGAAAATATGGGTGATATTGTAGGTGACTTAAATCGTCGTCGTGGTCAAGTAAGTGATATGGGTGACAGAGCTGGAGCAAAAACAGTTAAAGCTACTGTACCATTATCTGAAATGTTTGGATATGTAACAACATTAAGAACATTATCTTCAGGTCGTGCAACATCAACAATGGAATTTTCTCACTATGCTGAAACACCTTCTAATATATCAGAAGAAGTAATCAAAGCAGCTAAAGGAGTTGAATCGTAAATCTTAAGAAAATGAGTCAAAAAATCAGAATAAAATTAAAATCTTACGATCACAACTTAGTAGATAAGTCTGCTGATAAGATTGTAAAAACAGTTAAAAGTACTGGAGCTGTTGTAACTGGACCAATTCCATTACCAACACACAAGAAAATTTTTACTGTACTACGTTCGCCACACGTGAATAAGAAGTCAAGAGAACAATTTCAATTAAGCTCTTACAAGAGATTATTAGATATTTACTCTTCATCTTCAAAAACAATTGATGCTCTTATGAAATTAGAGTTACCAAGTGGAGTAGAAGTAGAAATCAAAGTTTAAGTATAAACTTACATGTCCTTAACGATGGTTGAGGAAAAACGGAAAAAAATACAATTCAAGGCTGAAACGTATTTTCGGCCTTGAATGTTTTTAATAAATAATAACAATAAATAAATAATAATTATGTCTGGGTTAATTGGAAAAAAAATCGGTATGACCAGCATTTTCGACGAAAATGGAAAAAATATTCCATGTACAGTAATCGAAGCTGGACCATGTATCGTTACCCAAGTCAGAACTGAAGAAGTTGACGGTTATGAAGCTGTTCAATTAGGTTTCGATGACGCGACAGAAAAAAGTGCTACAAAAGCAGACTTAGGTCACGCTAAAAAAGCAGGAACTTCTGTAAAACGCAAAATCGCCGAATTTCAAGGTTTTGAGGAGGAGTACAAATTAGGTGATGCTATCACCGTGGATCACTTCGCAGAAGGCGAATTTGTAGATGTTTCAGGAACATCAAAAGGTAAAGGATTTCAAGGTGTTGTAAAACGTCATGGTTTCGGTGGTGTAGGTCAAGCTACTCACGGTCAACATAACCGTTTAAGAGCGCCAGGATCTATTGGAGCTGCATCTTATCCTGCAAGAGTTTTCAAAGGAATGAAAATGGCAGGAAGAATGGGTGGAGACACAATTAAAGTTCAAAATTTAAGAGTTTTAAAGGTAGTTGCTGAAAAGAATCTACTTGTGGTTAAAGGATGTGTTCCTGGTCACAAAAACGCTTATGTAATTATTAGAAAATAATGAAAGTAGCAGTTTTAGATATAAACGGAAAAGAAACAGGTAGAAAGGCAGACCTTTCTAGCGATGTTTTTGCTATTGAGCCTAATAATCATGCTGTGTATTTGGATGTTAAACAATATTTAGCAAACCAAAGACAAGGTACTCACAAATCTAAAGAAAGAGCTGAGATTACTGGATCAACACGTAAGATTAAAAAGCAAAAAGGAACAGGTACAGCTCGTGCAGGTTCAATTAAATCTGGAGTTTTTAGAGGTGGAGGACGTATGTTTGGACCAAGACCAAGAAACTATAGTTTTAAGCTTAATAAAAGCTTAAAGAGATTAGCTCGTAAATCAGCTTTTAGTATCAAGGCAAATGAGAAGGCAATTGTAGTTTTAGAAGACTTCAATTTTGATTCTCCAAAGACTAAAAATTTCACTAATATTTTGAATGCTTTAGACTTACAAAATAAAAAATCACTCTTCGTGTTGGGTGCGTCAAATAAAAATGTATATTTGTCGTCACGCAATTTAAAAGGCTCTGAAGTTGTAACTGCTTCAGAATTAAGCACCTATAAGATTTTAAATGCAAATCAAGTAGTGCTTTTAGAAGGAGCTTTAGAAGGAATTGTAACGAATTTAAGTAAATAAGAAACAAAATGAGTATCTTAATTAAACCTATAATCACAGAAAAAGCAACTGCAAACAGCGAATTAAACAACTGTTTCAGCTTCTTCGTGAACACTAAGGCGAACAAGGTAGAAATAAAAAAAGCAGTTGAAGCTGCTTATGGAGTTTCTGTAGAAAAAGTTCGTACTATAAATGTCCGTCCAGATAGAAGTACCAAGTATACAAAAACTGGTATTCAACATGGTAAAACTAACGCAAAGAAAAAAGCGATAGTACAACTGGCGGAAGGTGAGATAATTGATTTATACACTAACATGTAATTAAAGACAAATGTCAGTAAGAAAATTAAAACCAATCACACCAGGACAGCGATTTAGAGTTGTTAATGGATTTGACGCCATTACAACTGATAAGCCGGAGAAAAGTTTATTAGCTCCGAAAAAACGTTCAGGTGGTAGAAACAGTCAAGGTCGTATGACAAGCCGTTATAAAGGTGGTGGTCATAAAAGAAGGTATCGTATAATTGATTTTAAAAGAACTAAGGCGGGAATTCCTGCAGAAGTTGCTTCAATTCAATACGATCCTAACCGTACAGCGTTTATCGCATTATTAAATTACCAAGATGGTGAGAAGAATTATGTAATTGCTCAAAATGGATTACAAGTTGGACAAACTGTTGTTTCAGGTGAAAATGTAGCTCCAGAAATCGGAAATGCAATGCCTTTAGCAAATATACCATTAGGGACAATAATTTCTTGTATAGAATTACGTCCAGGTCAAGGAGCTGTTATGGCTCGTAGTGCTGGTGCTTTTGCTCAGTTAATGGCAAGAGATGGAAAGTTTGCAACAGTAAAGTTACCTTCAGGTGAAACAAGATTAATCTTAGTTACATGTATGGCTACAATTGGAGTAGTATCTAATTCAGATCACCAATTATTAGTTTCAGGTAAAGCAGGTAGATCAAGATGGTTAGGTAGAAGACCAAGAACAAGACCAGTAGTAATGAACCCTGTCGATCATCCAATGGGTGGTGGTGAAGGAAAATCATCTGGTGGACATCCACGTTCTAGAAACGGTATACCAGCTAAAGGATTTAGAACTCGTTCTAAAACTAAAGCAAGTAATAAATATATTGTAGAACGTAGAAAAAAATAAGACATGGCAAGATCATTAAAAAAAGGACCTTACGTTCATTATAAATTAGAAAGAAAAGTGGCGGCTAATGTAGAGGCTAATAAAAAAACAGTTATCAAAACTTGGTCTAGAGCTAGTATGATAACTCCAGATTTTGTTGGACAAACAATAGCAGTACACAATGGGCGTCAATTTGTTCCAGTATATGTTACTGAGAATATGGTAGGACATAAATTAGGAGAATTTTCACCAACAAGATCTTTTAGAGGTCACGCTGGTGCTAAAAATAAAGGTAAAAAGTAGTAAGCTATGGGAAGTCGTAAAAAACAAATGGCAGACGCTATTAAGGAAAGTAAAAAGCAAATTGCTTTTGCAAAACTTAATAACTGTCCTACATCACCGAGAAAAATGCGTTTAGTAGCCGATTTAGTAAGAGGTGAACGCGTGGAAAAAGCACTTAATATTCTTAAGTTTAGCTCTAAAGAAGCATCAAACCGTTTAGAAACTTTGTTAGTATCTGCTATTGCAAACTGGCAAGCTAAAAATGAAGATGCATCTATAGAAGAAGCAGAACTTTTTGTTAAAGAAATTAGAGTTGACGGAGGATCTATGTTAAAGAGATTACGTCCAGCACCTCAAGGACGTGCACACAGAATAAGAAAACGTTCTAACCACGTAACAATCGTAGTTGGAGCTAACAATAATACACAAAGCTAAGATAGATATGGGACAAAAGACAAATCCAATCGGGAATCGCTTAGGAATTATCAGAGGATGGGAGTCTAACTGGTACGGAGGAAACGATTATGGTGACAAACTTGCCGAAGACGATAAGATTAGAAAATACGTTCACGCGCGTTTATCTAAAGCTAGTGTAAGTAGAGTAATAATTGAAAGAACTTTAAAACTTGTAACCGTTACTATTACTACTGCAAGACCTGGAATCATTATTGGTAAAGGTGGGCAAGAAGTAGACAAGTTAAAAGAAGAACTTAAGAAAATTACTGGTAAAGAAGTTCAGATCAATATCTTTGAGATTAAAAGACCTGAATTAGATGCATTCTTAGTAGGAACAAGTATCGCTCGTCAGATAGAAAATAGAATTTCTTACAGACGTGCAATTAAGATGGCTATTGCTGCTACTATGCGTATGAATGCTGAAGGAATAAAAATCCAAATTAGTGGTCGTTTAAATGGAGCTGAAATGGCACGTTCAGAACACTACAAAGAAGGACGTATTCCTTTATCAACTTTTAGAGCCGATATTGATTATGCTTTAGTTGAGGCACATACTACTTATGGTAGATTAGGTGTTAAAGTATGGATCATGAAAGGTGAAGTATATGGTAAAAGAGAACTTTCTCCTCTTGTTGGGTTATCTAAGAAGCAAGGAAAAGGTGGACGTGGAGGAAACAGAGACAACAAATCACGTCGTAGAAAGTAATTTTTTAAAGAAAAGACAAAAATGTTACAGCCTAAAAGAACAAAATTTCGTAAACAACAAAAAGGACGTATGAAAGGTAATGCCGGAAGAGGGCATCAACTATCTAACGGAACTTTTGGAATAAAATCACTAGACTCGAACTTTTTAACTTCGCGTCAAATAGAAGCAGCACGTATTGCAGCAACTCGTCACATGAAAAGAGAAGGGCAACTTTGGATTAAAATATTTCCAGATAAGCCAATTACTAAAAAACCTCTTGAAGTACGTATGGGTAAAGGTAAAGGTGCAGTAGAATATTGGGCAGCAGTAGTAAAGCCAGGTAGAGTCCTTTTTGAAATAGGAGGTGTGCCATTAGACGTTGCAAAAGAAGCATTACGTTTAGCAGCACAAAAATTACCGGTAAAAACAAAGTTTTTAATCGCTAGAGATTACGAAGCATAATTTATTTGATATTATGAAACAATCAGAAATTAAAGAATTATCTGTAGCTGAGTTACAAGAGAAACTTAGTGAGACAAAAAAGAGTTATTCAGACCTAAAAATGGCACATGCAATATCTCCTTTAGATAACCCAATTCAATTACGTTCTGTAAGAAGAGATGTAGCTAGATTGGCAACGGAATTAACTAAAAGAGAATTACAATAATTCTGCTGAAAGATGGAAAAAAGAAACTTAAGAAAAGAACGTATAGGAGTAGTTACTAGTAACAAAATGATGAAATCAATTGTTGTTGCCGAAGTAAAAAAAGTAAAACATCCTATGTACGGAAAATTCGTTTTAAAAACGAAAAAATACGTAGCACACGACGAAACAAACGACTGTAACATTGGAGATACAGTAAAGATCATGGAAACAAGACCTTTATCTAAATCTAAATGTTGGAGATTAGTTGAAATAATTGAAAGAGCGAAGTAATTATGGTACAACAAGAATCAAGAATAAAAGTAGCAGATAACACAGGAGCTAAAGAAGTTTTAGTAATCCGTGTTTTAGGAGGTACTAAAAGAAGATATGCTTCTGTAGGTGATAAAGTTGTTGTTTCTGTTAAAGATGCAACTCCTAATGGAAACATTAAGAAAAAAGCAGTATCTACAGCAGTAGTTGTTCGTACTAAAAAAGAAGTAAGACGTCCAGATGGATCTTATATAAGATTTGATGATAATGCTTGTGTACTTTTAAACCCAACGGGTGAAATGAGAGGAACACGTGTATTTGGACCTGTTGCTAGAGAACTTCGTGATAAACAATTCATGAAAATTGTATCATTAGCACCAGAAGTGCTTTAAGACATTTAATAAGATGACAAAGCTTAAAATAAAATCTGGAGATACTGTAAAAGTAATTGCTGGAGATCATAAAGGATCAGAAGGGAAAGTACAAAAAGTATTAGCCGATAAGAACAAAGCGATCGTTGAGGGCGTGAACATGGTAAAGAAACATACTAAGCCAAGTGCACAAAGTCCACAAGGAGGAATCGTTGAAAAAGAAGCTCCTATTCAAATTTCAAACTTATCATTGTTAACTTCTAAGGGAGAAGCAACAAGAGTAGGTTATAGAATGGAAGATGGAAAGAAAGTAAGATTTTCAAAAAAATCAAACGAAGTAATATAGTTATGGCATATTCACCTAGACTTAAAGAAGAGTATAAAAGCAAAGTAATTGCAGCTCTTACAGAAGAATTTGGTTATAGTAATGTAATGCAAGTACCTAAACTTAAAAAGATAGTAGTATCTAGAGGTGTTGGTGCAGCAGTTGCAGATAAGAAATTAGTTGACTACGCTTTAGATGAGTTAACAACTATAACAGGACAAAAAGCTATCGCTACATTGTCTAAAAAGGATGTTGCAAGTTTCAAATTACGTAAAGGTATGCCTATTGGCGCTATGGTTACGTTAAGAGGAGAAAGAATGTACGAATTTTTAGATCGTTTAGTAACTTCTGCTTTACCACGAGTAAGAGACTTTAGTGGTATTAAAGCAAAAGGTTTTGATGGAAGAGGTAATTACAATTTAGGAATTACTGAACAAATTATTTTTCCAGAAATTGATATTGATAAAATCAATAAAATTTCAGGAATGGATATTACATTTGTAACTTCTGCTGAAACTGATAAAGAAGCAAAATCATTATTAACAGAATTAGGTTTACCTTTTCAAAAAAACTAAGTTATGGCTAAAGAATCAATGAAAGCCCGCGAGGTGAAGAGAGCTAAAACAGTAGCAAAATATGCAGAGAAACGCAAAGCTTTAAAAGAAGCTGGTGATTACGAAGCATTACAAAAGCTACCAAAAAATGCATCTCCAATTCGTCAGCACAATAGATGTAAATTAACAGGAAGACCAAAAGGTTACATGCGTACATTTGGTATTTCTCGTGTTACATTTAGAGAAATGGCTAACCAAGGATTAATACCAGGAGTTAGAAAAGCAAGTTGGTAAAATTATAAATTGGTCTAAGGTTCGCAATAGTGCGAAAACCCAGTCCGCAAATTAATACATATGTATACAGATCCAATTGCAGATTATCTTACAAGAGTTAGAAACGCAGTGCGTGCTAACCATAGAGTTGTTGAGATACCTGCATCAAATTTAAAAAAGGATATAACTAAAATTTTATTCGATCAAGGATATATTTTAAGTTATAAATTCGATGATTCTTCTGTACAAGGAACAATTAAAATTGCTCTTAAGTACAATAAAGAAACAAAAGAACCAGTAATTAGAAAGTTACAAAGAATCAGTAAGCCTGGTTTACGTAAATATTCTAGTTCAGCTGAATTACCAAGAATTCTTAACGGATTAGGTATTGCTATCGTTTCAACTTCTCATGGAGTAATGACAGGAAAGCAAGCACAACGTGAGAATGTTGGTGGTGAAGTTTTATGTTACGTTTACTAATCTATAAAACAAGAAAGAGATGTCAAGAATAGGAAATAATCCAGTGGCAATTCCAGAAGGAGTTACTATAGAGGTAAAAGATAGCGTAATCACTGTAAAAGGTAAGTTAGGAGAATTGTCTCAAACTTATGATACAGTTGAAGTTAAAGTTGAAGATGAAAATGTTTTAGTTACACGTTCATCAGACAATAAAGAAAATAAAGCTAAGCACGGTTTATACAGATCATTAATCAATAATATGATTGAAGGTGTATCAAAAGGATGGACAAAAGAGCTTGAGCTAGTAGGAGTAGGATATAGAGCAAGTAACCAAGGTAACAAATTAGAGTTAGCTTTAGGTTTTTCTCATAATATTATTATGAGTATTGCACCAGAGGTGAAAGTGGAAACAGTTTCAGATAAAGGTAAGAATCCAATCATTAAGTTAACATCACACGACAAACAACTTGTAGGACAAGTAGCTGCGAAAATTCGTGGTTTTAGACCACCAGAACCTTACAAAGGAAAAGGTGTTAAATTTGTAGGTGAATTACTAAGAAGAAAAGCTGGTAAATCAGCATAATAATTAAGTTATGGCGTTAACAAAAAACGAAAGAAGACTAAGAATAAAAAGCAGAATCCGTAAGGTTGTTTCTGGAACAGAAGCAAGACCTAGATTAGCTGTTTTTAGAAGTAATAAAGAAATTTATGCTCAAGTAGTTGATGATGTTTCAGGTAAAACTATAGTAGCATCTTCTTCAAGAGATAAAGACATTAGTTCTGCAAAAGGTAATAAAAGTGAAATCGCTACATTAGTAGGGAAGTCTGTTGCCGAAAAAGCAATTAAAGCAGGGATAAATACTATCGCTTTTGATAGAGGTGGGTATTTATATCATGGAAGAATCAAATCATTAGCTGAAGGAGCTAGAGAAGCAGGACTTAAATTCTAAGAAATTATGTATCAAAAATACAAAAGTGCAGAGTTAGTAAAACCAAGTGGATTAGATCTTAAAGATCGTTTGGTTGGTGTACAAAGGGTTACAAAAGTAACAAAAGGTGGTAGAGCATTTGGTTTTTCAGCAATCGTTGTGGTTGGTGATGAAGCAGGTGTTGTAGGACACGGTTTAGGAAAATCAAAAGATGTAGCAAGTGCTATTGCAAAGGCTATTGAAGACGCTAAAAAGAACCTTGTTCGTATTCCTATTATTAAAGGAACTTTACCTCATGAACAAAAAGGTAAATTTGGTGGAGCAAGAGTAAATATCATTCCTGCAGCTCCGGGTACAGGAGTAATTGCTGGTGGAGCTGTAAGAACAGTTCTTGAAGCAGTAGGAGTACATGATGTACTTTCTAAATCTCAGGGCTCATCAAATCCTCATAATGTAGTAAAAGCAACTTTTGATGCTTTATTACAATTAAGAAGTGCACAAGCTATTGCTCGTGAAAGAGGGATATCATTAGAGAAAGTTTTTAACGGTTAATATTTACAGAAATGGCAAAAATAAAAGTAACAAAAGTTAAGAGCGCAATCAACCGTACTAAAAGACAAAAGCTTACATTATTAGCTTTAGGTTTAAAAAAAGTTGGACAAACTATTGAGCACGAAGACACTCCTAATATTTTAGGAATGATTAGAAAAGTTAATCACTTAGTTTCTGTAGAGGAAGCTAAATAACAATATACTGAAAAATGAATTTAAGTAATTTAAAACCTGCAGAAGGTTCAGTAAAAAACCAAGGAAAAAGAATAGGAAGAGGACAAGGTTCTGGAAAAGGTGGTACTGCTACTCGTGGTCACAAAGGAGCAAAATCTCGTTCAGGATATTCTAAAAAGGTTGGTTTTGAAGGAGGTCAAATGCCACTTCAAAGACGTGTGCCTAAATTTGGTTTTACTAACATCAATCGTATAGAGCACCAAGGAATTAACTTGGATACTTTACAACAATTAGTTGATGATAAGAAAATTAATGATACATTAGATTTTGAAACTATCGTTTCTTTAGGATTAGCTGGTAAAAACGAGCTTGTAAAAATCTTAGGAAGAGGAGAGTTAAAAGCAAAATTAAATGTAACTGCACATAAATTTACTGCTACCGCTAAAGCTGCTATAGAAGCTGCTGGTGGAAAAGCAGAAACTTTATAAGACCTACTAAAGAATATGAAATTTATAGAAACGATTAAGAATGTCTGGAAGATCGAGGAACTAAGAAACCGAATCATATTTACTTTAGGTTTATTATTAGTTTATCGTTTTGGTGCACAAATTGTATTACCAGGAATTGATGCTACTCAGTTAACAAATTTACAGAATAGTACTCAAGACGGTATATTAGGAGTGTTAAATGCCTTTACAGGTGGAGCTTTTGCAAATGCATCAGTTTTTGCTTTAGGTATTATGCCATACATTTCGGCTTCTATTGTAGTTCAGTTAATGGGAATAGCTATTCCTTATTTGCAAAAGCTTCAAAAAGAAGGTGCTAGCGGACAAAAGAAAATAACTCAAATTACTAGATGGTTAACTATTGGAATTTGTTTAGTACAAGCTCCAGGTTATTTAGCTAGTTTACAGCCAATGTTTGGTATTCCAAACTCTGCTTTTCTATTAGGACAAGGCGGTGTATTCTATTTTTCATCTATAGTAATTTTAGTTACCGGTTGTATTTTTGCTATGTGGTTAGGAGAAAAAATTACTGATAAGGGTATTGGTAATGGAATCTCATTATTAATTATGGTAGGTATTATTGCAACATTACCAAAATCTTTCTTACAGAATGTAAGTGCTAGAACAACTTCTGGAAGTGGAGCAATGATGATTCTTTTTGAAATTGTAATTTGGTTTGCAATTATAGCAGCTTCTGTATTATTAGTAATGGCAGTTAGAAAAATAGCAGTGCAATACGCTAGACGATCTGCAACAGGAGGATACGAAAAAAATGTATTTGGAGGAGCAAGACAATTTATTCCGTTAAAGCTTAACGCTTCTGGAGTAATGCCAATAATTTTTGCTCAAGCAATTATGTTTGTACCTGGTTTAATAGGAGGATCGTCTTTATTAAAAGATACTTCAACGGGACTTTGGATACAGGCTAATTTTCAAGATATGTTTGGCTTATGGTATAATATAGTATTTGGATTGTTAATTATAATATTCACATATTTTTATACAGCTATTACAGTACCAACTAATAAAATGGCAGACGATCTTAAACGTAGTGGAGGTTTTATTCCAGGAATTAGACCAGGATCTGAAACATCAGAATATTTAGATAAGATCATGTCTCAAATAACATTACCAGGTTCAATCTTTTTAGCTTTAATTGCTGTTTTTCCAGCATTTGTATTTAAGTTAATGGGAGTACAATCAGGTTGGGCGTTATTTTTTGGAGGAACATCATTATTAATTATGGTTGGAGTTGCAATTGATACTATGCAGCAAGTAAATTCTTATTTGTTGAATAGACATTATGATGGCTTAATGAAAACTGGTAAAAATAGAAAAGCAGTAGCTTAATATTATACTATGGCAAAACAAGCAGCAATAGAACAAGACGGAACAATTATAGAAGCATTATCTAATGCTATGTTTCGTGTAGAATTAGAAAATGGTCACATAGTGACGGCACATATTTCGGGTAAAATGCGTATGCATTACATTAAATTGTTACCTGGAGATAAGGTGAAATTAGAAATGAGTCCTTATGATTTAACTAAGGCTCGTATAACTTATAGATACTAACAGAGATGAAAGTAAGAGCATCAGTTAAAAAAAGAAGCGTAGATTGCAAAATCGTACGTAGAAAAGGAAGACTTTACGTCATTAACAAAAAGAATCCTAGATTCAAACAAAGACAAGGATAATTATGGCTAGAATTGCAGGTGTAGACATACCAAAAAACAAAAGAGGAGTTATATCTTTAACTTATATCTATGGAATAGGTAGAAGTAGAGCTCAAGAAATTTTAGCGACAGCTAAAGTAGATGAAAGTATTAAAGTTCAAGATTGGGACGATGATCAAATAGCAGCTATTCGTGAGTCTGTTGGAACATTTACTATCGAAGGAGAATTACGTTCTGAAACACAATTAAACATTAAGCGATTAATGGATATCGGATGTTACAGAGGTATTCGTCATAGAGCTGGTTTACCTTTAAGAGGTCAACGTACTAAAAACAACTCTAGAACTAGAAAAGGTAGAAGAAAAACTGTTGCTAATAAGAAAAAAGCAACTAAGTAATAATTAAATATTTAGTCTTTAGTATTTAGGCGTTGGAAAGAATCTGTTTGAAATTATAATAGTTTAGGATTCTAGCGACTATACACTAATTACTCAACCCTATAGAAATATGGCAAAGACAAATACAAAATCAGCTAAAAAACGTAAAGTTATAGTTGAAGCTGTTGGAGAAGCTCACATAACAGCTTCTTTTAACAACATTATTATCTCATTAACAAACAAGAAAGGTGATGTAATTTCATGGTCATCTGCTGGAAAAATGGGATTTAGAGGTTCTAAAAAGAACACACCTTACGCAGCACAATTATGTGCAGAAGATGCTGCAGGAGTAGCAAAGGAAGCTGGATTAAAGAAAGTAAAAGTTTACGTTAAAGGTCCAGGAAATGGTAGAGAATCTGCTATTCGTTCTATACATAATGCTGGTATTGAAGTAACAGAAATTATTGATGTTACACCTTTACCGCACAATGGATGTCGTCCTCCTAAGCGTAGAAGAGTTTAATTACATTGCATTTGCATTTATAGATAAAATTAATATCAGTTATTTAATATAGCTGATGTTAATTTTTTGTGTAAATTTGCAAACTGAAAAAAATAATATTAACAAGTATTAACGAGAGACCAACGCTAGTCGAAGGATAAGATTAAGACCTTAATTCACCAAGCACTCTCATAAAACAATTTAAAATGGCAAGATATACTGGTCCTAAAACTAAAATAGCTCGTAAATTTGGCGAAGCTATCTTCGGAGACGATAAAGCCTTCGAAAAAAGAAATTACCCACCAGGGCAACATGGTAACGCACGTCGTCGTGGAAAGAAATCTGAATATGCAATCCAATTAATGGAAAAGCAAAAAGCTAAATATACTTACGGTGTATTAGAGAAGCAATTCAGAAATATGTTTAAAAGAGCAACAGCTGCTCCAGGTATTACAGGTGAGGTTTTATTACAATTATGTGAGTCTAGATTAGACAACGTAGTATTTAGAATGGGAATCGCTCCAACAAGAAGTGCCGCAAGACAATTAGTATCACACAGACACATTACGGTAAATGGAGAGTTGGTAAATGTACCTTCTTACCAATTAAAAGCAGGTGATGTTGTAGCAGTTAGAGAAAAATCTAAATCTTTAGAAGCTATCGAAAGATCATTATCAAATTCAAGTAATGTTTACGAATGGATAACTTGGAATTCTGCAACTAAAGAAGGAACATATGTTTCTGTTCCTGCTAGAATTCAAATTCCAGAAAACATTAATGAGCAATTCATCGTCGAATTATACTCTAAATAATAAATTATTAATATTGGTATTTAGCCAAAGGGTTTATTTGTGTTCTTCAAACTTATTAACCGCGCAACTAAATAACAATTAAAACGAAGAAAAAAATGGCAGTATTTAATTTTCAAAAGCCCGATAAAGTAATCATGATTGATTCTACTGATTTCGAAGGTAAATTCGAATTCAGACCACTAGAACCAGGATATGGATTAACAGTAGGAAATGCTTTAAGAAGAGTTTTATTATCTTCCTTAGAAGGATTTGCAATAACATCGGTAAGAATAGAAGGTGTTGATCACGAATTTTCTGCAATAGCAGGTGTCGTAGAAGACGTAACAGAAATTATATTAAACTTAAAACAAATGCGTTTTAAGCGTCAAATAGAAGATGTAGATAACGAGTCTGTTTCTATCTCTATTTCTGGTCAAGATAAAATTACAGCAGGTGATTTCCAAAAGTTTATTTCAGGTTTCCAAGTATTAAATTCAGATTTAGTAATCTGTAACTTAGATCCTAAAGTGAGTGTTTCTATGGAAATTACTATTGAAAAAGGAAGAGGTTATGTTCCTGCAGAAGAAAACAAGAAAGCTTCTGCACCAATAGGAACAATCTTCACAGATTCAATTTATACACCAATAAAGAATGTTAAGTATAGCATTGAGAATTACCGTGTAGAGCAAAAGACAGATTACGAAAAATTAGTTTTCGAAATTCAATCTGACGGATCAATAACTCCTCAAGATGCTTTAACAGAAGCTGCAAAAACGTTAATTCACCACTTCATGTTATTCTCAGATGAGCGTATTACATTAGAAGCTGATGAAATAGCACAAACCGAAACTTATGATGAAGAGTCACTTCACATGAGACAGTTGCTTAAAACTAAATTAGTGGATATGGATTTATCTGTACGTGCACTTAATTGTTTAAAAGCTGCTGAAGTAGATACATTAGGAGACTTAGTATCTTTCAATAAAAACGATTTAATGAAGTTCCGTAACTTCGGTAAGAAATCTTTAACAGAGCTTGAAGAGCTTGTAAATGTAAAAGGTTTAAATTTCGGAATGGACTTATCAAAATATAAGTTAGATAAAGACTAACAATTTTTTTATTAATCATATTTTGCTCCTCAAAAAATGAGTTTGGTAGCAAGATGATAACACAAATGTCATGAGACACGGAAAAAAAGTAAATCACTTAGGAAGACAAACCGCTCATAGAAAAGCAATGTTAGCAAACATGGCTTGTTCTTTAATCGAGCACAAACGTATTAACACAACTGTAGCAAAAGCTAAAGCTTTAAAAGGTTTTGTTGAGCCAATGATTACAAAATCTAAAAACGATACGACACATAATCGTCGTTTAGTTTTTTCTAAATTGCGTCAAAAAGATGCAGTTACAGAATTATTTAGAGATGTAGCCGCAAAAATTGGAGATCGTCCAGGTGGATATACAAGAATAATTAAGTTAGGAAACCGTTTAGGTGATAATGCTGATATGGCAATGATTGAACTTGTAGATTATAATGAAATCTACAATGCAGATAAGAAAGCTAAGAAAACTACACGTAGAAGTCGTCGTGGTGGAAAAGCTGCAGCTACTCCAGTTGAAACTAAAGCAACTAACGAAGAAGAATAATAATGTTAATTAACATTATTTTAAAAGGATAAACTAAAATAGTTTATCCTTTTTTTTTATTTTTGGTTTAACCACCCAAAAGGTATAATTCTTGATACCTTAATTATAACTAATAAAAAAATACAATTATGAAAAAAATAATGTTTATTGCATTAACTCTTTTAATAACTTTAACTTCTTATTCTCAAGGAAGCGCAAATCCTATGCAGAATTTAAGTGGCCCGGCAGCATCTAACGATTTTAGAAACGCTTTTGATGCCGTTAATTCCAGAGGACAATGGATGACTTCTTCTTGGAAAACTACAGTAAAAGGGACGCCATTAGCTTTAGAAGATAATTGCAATTTAGTTATTTTTACAAAAGATGATAAAGTTTATAAAATTGAAAATGGTAATTATAATGCTAAATTAGATAAATTAGTAACAGAGTATACTAAAGATTCAATTTATGTATTTGGAGATAAAAATATCGCTCACGCAAAACTTGATAACGTTGTTTTAAGAAAATTTAACGATACAGAATCTAATAAAAGTAGATTTCATTTTGTATTAAGTCAAGGAGAAAAACTTACATTAACAAAAGCTTATTTTTCTACCATAAAAGAAGGTACAATTAATGTAATGACAAAGTTGAAAGAAACAAGCGACAAGTATATTCTTAATGACGATTATTACATTTCAAAAGATAATTCAACAGTTGAGGAGATAAGACTTAAGAAAAAACATTTATTAAACGTAATGTCCGATGCAAAAAAAGAAATTGCAGACTATGTTAAGAGAAATGACTTATCTTATAAAGAAGAAGAAGATGTAGTTAAAATTATAAAATATTATAATACACTATAATTTAAATTAACATTAATACTTAAAAGGATAAACTTAAACAGTTTATCCTTTTTTTTGTTTGTTAATTTTTTATTTTTTGGTGTGATTTTTGATATATTTTATAGTAACCAAAAATATTTTAATTATGAGAAAAGTAGTTTTTATTGCCATTAATTTTATTTTTTTTATCAGTAATGCTCAAATTAACCAACCTAACGTTGGAGCAGTAGGAGAAAGCAGTTTAACGCTTAACCCAGAAACTTATAGTCACGCCATGTGGCAAGGGCCTCAAATAAATAATAACGATCATTTAGCTTATGCCGCAGTGAACTCAAAAGGCCAGTGGATGTATGTAAATAAAGAGGAATTAGTTAAAGGAACTCCGTTAGTTTTAGAAAACAATAGAGAGTTAACTATTTATACTAAAGATAAAAAAGTATATAAAATAGAAAACGGTAATTATAATTCGAACGAAGATAAATTGGTTACCGAATATAAAAAGGATTCTATTTACATGTTTGGAGACAGCAATATAAATTATGCCAAACTTGACAATATCCTTTTAAAGAAGATGAACAATATTGAAACAAATAAGTCTAGATTTCATTTTCTCTTATCTCAAGGAGAGAAAATAACTTTTACAAAAAGCTATCAAGGAGAAATTTTAAAAGGATCTGTAAATGTTCTGACTAAACTTAAAGAAACAAACGATAGATATTATATAAAAGAAGACTATTTTTATTCAAAAGACAACTATAATGTTCAAGAAATTAAATTAAAAAAGAAGCAGATTTTAGATATAATGTCCGATTTTAAAAAAGAAATCGTTAGTTATGTAAAGAAAAATAATTTATCTTATAAAGAAGAAAAAGACGTAATTAAGATTATGAAATATTATAATTCGTTATAATGTTAATAATCATTTAATATATAAAGGATAAACTATTTTAGTTTATCCTTTTTTTTATGCAATTTTGCAAAACTTTTTGACACAACTACTACAAATTATGAAATATCAAAAATTAAAGAAAGCAGTAATCTTATTAGCCGATGGTACCATTTTTCATGGTAAAGCAGTAGGTAGAGAAGGCAGTGCATTCGGTGAAGTATGCTTTAATACCGGAATGACTGGTTATCAAGAAATATTTACAGATCCTTCATACTATGGCCAGTTAATGGTAACAACAAACGCACACATAGGAAACTATGGTGTTAATAATGAGGAAGTAGAGTCTGACTCTATTAAAATAGCGGGCTTAATTTGCAAGAATTTTAGCTATAATTTTTCTCGTGATGCTGCAGATGGATCTTTAGAAGACTTTTTAAATGAAAACAATCTCTTAGCAATTTCAGATGTAGATACAAGAGCATTAGTTGCATATATTCGAGATAATGGAGCAATGAATGCAGTAATATCTACTGAAACTGATAATATAGAAAAATTAAAAAAAGAGTTAGCAAATATTCCAAATATGAATGGATTAGAGTTAGCTTCAAAAGTATCTACAAAAGAACCTTATTTTGTAGGAGATGAAAATGCGCCAATAAAAATTGCAGCATTAGATATTGGTATTAAAAAGAATATTCTTAGAAACCTTGCAAAAAGAGGAAGTTATATAAAAGTATTTCCTTATAATTCAACTTTCGAAGATTTAAGTTCTTGGAATCCGGATGGATATTTTTTATCAAATGGACCAGGAGATCCAGAACCATTAATAGAAGCTCAAGAAGTTGCTAAAGAAATTATTAAAAGAGATTTGCCTTTATTTGGAATTTGCTTAGGACACCAAGTAATAGCATTAGCTAATGGTATTTCAACATACAAAATGCACAATGGACATAGAGGAATAAATCATCCTGTAAAAAATCTAGTAACAGGAAAAGGAGAAATAACATCTCAAAACCATGGATTTGCAATTAATAGAGAAGAAACCGAAGCACATGATGATATAGAAATTACACATGTACATTTAAATGATAATACCGTAGCAGGTATAAAAATGAAATCTAAAAATGTATTCTCAGTACAATACCATCCAGAAGCAAGTCCTGGACCAAATGATTCATCTTATTTATTTGATGACTTTATAAATATTTTAAAAAACAAATAATATAAAAAAAGCAATAGAAATTCAATCTGTTGCTTTTTTTATTATACTAAAACGTTATCGCAAAATTTATATTCAATTCTATATGTAAATTTTAAAAAACACAGAATTAAATAGTAAATTTGAAGGTTAAATAAATTTTAAAACACCAATTATGAGTATAATAATCAACGTTCACGCAAGACAAATTTTCGATTCAAGAGGAAATCCAACGGTAGAAGTAGATGTAGAAACCGAAAACGGATTTTTAGGAAGAGCAGCAGTACCATCTGGAGCATCAACAGGAGAACACGAAGCAGTAGAGTTGCGCGACGGCGGAAATAAATTTATGGGAAAAGGTGTTACAAAGGCCGTAGAAAATGTAAATACTATTCTAGCCGAGGAACTTTTAGGAGTAAACGTATTCGAGCAAAACTATATAGACACATTAATGTGCGAAATAGATGGAACATCAAATAAAGCTAAGTTAGGAGCAAATGCTATTTTAGGAGTTTCTTTAGCAGTAGCAAAAGCCGCAGCAGCAGAATTAGGAATGCCACTATATCGTTATGTTGGAGGAGTAAGTGCTAATACTTTACCAGTGCCAATGATGAATATTATTAATGGAGGTTCGCATAGTGATGCTCCTATTGCTTTCCAAGAATTTATGGTTATGCCTGTAAAAGCAGAAAGCTTTTCTCATGCATTACAAATGGGAACAGAAATTTTTCATAACTTAAAAAAGGTACTACACGACAGAGGTTTAAGTACAGCAGTTGGAGACGAAGGAGGTTTTGCACCAAATTTAGAAGGAGGAACAGAAGATGCGTTAGACACTATAAAAAAAGCTGTTGATAATGCAGGATATACTTTAGGAGATGATGTAATGATTGCTTTAGACTGTGCAGCAGCAGAGTTTTATGTAGATGGAAAATACGATTACACTAAATTTGAGGGAGAAGCAGGAAAAGTAAGAACAAGTAAAGAACAAGCAGATTATCTTGCAGAACTTTCAAAAAAATATCCAATTATTTCTATTGAAGATGGAATGGATGAAAACGATTGGGATGGATGGAAATATCTTACCGAGCAAATTGGAGATAAAGTACAATTAGTTGGAGACGATTTATATGTAACTAATGTAGAAAGGTTATCTAAAGGAATTAAAAAAGATATAGCTAATTCAATTTTAATTAAAGTAAACCAAATAGGTACGTTAACCGAAACTATTGCAGCGGTAAATATGGCACACAATGCAGGTTACACGTCTGTAATGTCACATAGGTCTGGTGAAACAGAAGATAATACTATTGCAGATTTAGCTGTAGCACTTAATTGTGGTCAAATAAAAACAGGTTCTGCATCACGTAGCGATCGTATGGCAAAATACAATCAATTATTACGTATTGAAGAAGAATTAGGAGAGGTAGCATATTACCCTAAAATGAATGCTTTTAAAATAGGATAATAGCATTTATTAGATATTAAAATTTAAGCCTTTCATTAATTTTTTGAAAGGCTTTTTTGTGCCATAATTTTTATCAATACTTAAATTGTTAAATCCTTGTAAATATACTTTATAAATAGGAGCTTATTTTGTAAATTAGCAGTCCTCAATAAACTAGAAAAAAACAAATAAAAATATGTCAAAAACTGCTACGTTAGAAATAGACGGAAAAAAGCACGAGTTTCCTTTAATTGTAGGAACAGAAAATGAAGTCGCAATAGATATAAAAACACTTAGAAGTGTTACTGGTGGAGTTACTACTATAGATCCTGGTTATAAAAATACAGGTTCTTGCGAAAGTGCCATTACCTTTTTAAATGGAGAAGAAGGTATATTAAGATATAGAGGTTACTCTATAGAAGAACTAGCAGAAAAAGCAGACTTTTTAGAAGTTGCATATTTGTTAATTTTTGGCGAGCTACCAACTCAGCAGCAATTAGATAAATTTAATGAAGATATCAAAGAGCAATCTGTTGTAGATGACGATGTAAAGAAAATATTAGATGCTTTTCCTAAGTCAGCACACCCAATGGGAGTGTTATCATCTTTAACAAGTGCGTTAACAGCTTTTAATCCTTCATCGGTAAATGTAGATTCTGAAGAAGATATGTACAATACCGTATGTAAGATAATGGGAAAATTTCCAGTATTAGTCGCTTGGACAATGCGTAAGAAAAAAGGTATGCCATTAAGTTATGGAGATAGCTCTTTAGGTTACGTAGAAAACATTTTAAATATGATGTTCTCTAAACCAAACGAAACTTATAAACAAAGCGATATATTAGTAAATGCATTAGATAAATTATTAATCCTACATGCAGACCATGAACAAAACTGTTCTACTTCAACAGTAAGAATAGTTGGTTCTGCACACACAGGATTATTTGCGTCTTTATCATCAGGTATTTCTGCACTTTGGGGACCATTACACGGTGGTGCAAACCAAGCTGTTTTAGAAATGCTTGAAGCAATTAAAGAAGACGGAGGAGATACTAAAAAGTTTATGGCTAAGGCTAAAGACAAAAACGATCCTTTCCGTTTAATGGGATTCGGACATAGAGTATACAAAAACTTCGATCCTCGTGCAAAAATTATAAAAGTTGCTGCAGACGAAGTTCTAGGAGATTTAGGTGTTGAAGATCCAGTATTAGATATTGCTAAAGGCTTAGCAGCAGAAGCATTAAGTGACGAGTACTTTGTAAAAAGAAAATTATATCCTAATGTAGATTTTTACTCAGGAATTATTTACAGAGCTATGGGTATTCCTGTAGAAATGTTTACAGTTATGTTTGCTTTAGGTCGTTTACCAGGATGGATAGCGCAATGGAAAGAAATGAGAAACCGTAAAGAGCCAATAGGACGTCCAAGACAAATTTATATTGGAGAAAATTTAAGAGATTTTAAATCTATAGAAAATAGATAAAATAATTAAAATTTTATATAAAGCTTCATAAGAAATTATGAGGCTTTTTTTATATTACTACCATGTTAAAACTTAATATAAAAAACGAAACATCACGGCTTAGAGCTGTTGTTTTAGGTACAGCAAAAAGTAATGGGCCTACACCAAGTTTAGAAGAAGCTTACGACCCTAAATCTGCAGAGCATATAAAAGCAGGAACTTATCCTGTAGAAGAGGATATGGTTAAAGAAATGGAAGCTGTAGCTAGTGTGTTTAAAAAATACGATGTAACAGTTTATAGACCAGAATTAATAGAAAATTGCAATCAAATTTTTGCAAGAGATATAGCTTTTGTAATTGACGATGTTTTTGTAAAAGCAAATATATTACCAGAACGAGAAAATGAGCTAGAGGCTATACAATACATTATAGATAAAATTAATCCAGAAAAGGTTATACGTCCACCGGAAGAAGTACATATTGAAGGAGGAGACGTTATGCCTTGGAACGATTATATTTTTGTTGGTACATATAGAGAAAGCGATTATTCAGATTATATTGTAGCAAGAACAAATATTCAAGGAGTTGAATTTTTAGAAAAAACATTTCCTCATAAAAAAGTAAAATCTTTTAATTTAAGAAAGTCGCAAACCAACCCAAGAGATAATGCATTGCATTTAGACTGTTGTTTTCAGCCTATTGGTACAAACAAAGCAATTTTACATAAAGAAGGTTTTCTTGAAGAAGAAGAGTATGAGTGGCTTTTAAATTTTTTCGGAAAAGACAATTGTTTTATTATAACAAAAGAAGAAATGTATAATATGAATAGTAACATTTTTTCAATTTCTGAAAACGTAATTATTTCTGAAAAAAAGTTTACACGATTAAATACTTGGTTGCGAGAGCAAGGTTTTACAGTTGAAGAAGTGCCCTATGCCGAAATTTCTAAACAAGAAGGATTATTACGCTGTAGTACAATGCCTTTAATTAGAGACTAATTAAAATAATAAATATTTAAGCAAATACATGTGCTAATTTAATTGTGTGTTTTAAAACTAAATTAGCACATAAAGATTAAATACATGCACATGTATTAGTTATAAATTATCTTATGAGTTTTATAATATTTGGGTATAAACTGTCTGTTTTACCTTTATTTGTTTTAATGGCAAAAAATATTGGTAATATTATATTTAGAACATAAAGACCAATAAATATGTAAAGTAATATAGGATAGTATCCATAATGCATTATTTTAGAAAATGCGTATCCTGAAATAGATAAGAATGCTATTATCGACCATATAATTTGAAAATTCAATAAATTTTCTCCAATTTTTTTAAGACCAGTTATTTTATCTTTTTTATTCATCCAAAGAATTAAAGGAAGAATTATATTTCCTACTGGTATTGCTAAAAATGTTATTACAGAAAGATGAAAAATTATAAGATAAGTTTTATCCTCTTTTTTTCCGTAATCCAAAACGTCTTCTGCATTTATATTTAAAACATTACAAATTAAATTTAGTGTTTTACCACGAGGTTCACTTTCATTATTTTCAATTCGTTGAATAGTTCTTAAATTAACTTTAGCAGATTCTGCTAATTCTTCTTGAGATAATCCTTTTTTCTTTCTTATCTCTTTTATTTTTTTCCCGATTTCAGTCATAATTAATTTTGGTTTATTGTTTTAACAAAACTACTTATGAAACAACTTGTTTGATAACGGTTTGTTTGCGACATTTTTACGACATTCTTGTCAATCTATTGATTTTATTGAGTTTTTTAAAGTTTAATAATATTATTTAATATTAGTTTTTACACAAAACTAATTTAAAAACATGAAAAAATCAATTGCTAAAAAAATACTCTAAAACTTAAATTAGGAGTAAAACCAAGCGATTTATTATCTATTTTAGAAATAGAATTATCGTTATTTAAAATATAGTATCTATTAATTGTATTTTTTCGGTTTAGTATGTTCCAAATAGAAAAACCTAACTCTGCTTTTGTTTTTTTTGCCAAATTAAAATTATAAGTACCAGAGAAATCGGTTCTAAAATAATCGTCTAAATTGGTGTTGTTTGCAGTGTCGTAATTAATAGCATTATCAAATACAGGTAACTCATTGTTTGGAGTAGTGGTAGGTTTTCCAGAACTCCAATTAAAACCAAGAGCTAATTTTAAACTATTTAAAGTATAGGTTCCTGCAAAGGTTAATGCATGAGATATATCTGTGTTATTAGCAAAAGATTGGGCGTTGTTTAATGTAGGAAACGAATAGTTATTATCACTTATAGAGTAGCTTAGCCACGTGCTAAATGTTTTAAATTGCTTATTTACTAGAAAATCTATGCCTTTTGTTTCGTAATTTCCAATAGCATTAATGTTTTGATATTGGTTTTGAAAACCTTGACTTCGGGAAGTAATACCATCTACATGTTTTATAAAAGCTTCTGCGCTAACTAACAGTTTGTTTTTATTATAGTGTAACCCAAGTGAGGCTTGATTACTTTCTATTATAGGTAATGTAGTGTTATTAGCTAAGATCCAGCGGCGTTTTTCAATTCCTAAAAAATCGTTTTGTCTTTCTATAACTTGAGACGTAACTTGACTTTTTATTTCACCTAATAATTCAACTTTAAAATGTTTAAAAAATTTATGATTTACACTAATTCTAGGTTCTAATAATAATACATTAAATGGTTTAAAATAGTTGCTTCTTGTACCAATTTTTAAATGTGTTTTATTGTTATAAGAAGAAAAAGTAAATTCACTAAAAGTAGAATGAGTATTTACTACATGTTCAGTATTATTTCTAAATTCAGGATTATTTTGTATTTCTAAATTGGTAATACCAACTTGAGAAAACTGATAACCATTAATCCATCGTAACCTATCGTTAAAATCTAATTTTAACTGAAAAGTAATGCCTTTGTCTAAAACTTCGTTGTTTTGCTGTAAACTTTGGTTGTTTTGGGTATTAAAGTTTGTCGCTTTTAATTTATAGTCTGAAACATTTATTTGCAATTCACTACTTACAAATTTACTCCATTGTCTATTATAGTTTAATCCTGCAGCAAGATTATTTTGTGTTATGCCATTATTTAAAGCAGTTGTAGTATTATTGTTGAAGCTACTCTCTATATAATCAAGAGAATTATAAATGGTAGTGAAACTAATTCTTAATTTATCTTTATAGGAGAGGTCGTGTAATAATTTTGCGCTTATATCGTAGAAATAAAAAGTTTCGTTAGAGGTAGATTTTTTACTGCTTATTGAAGAATTGTCTGCGTCTAAATCTTGAAATATTTTATTAAAGTACTGTGTGTATGTTGGTGTGTTAACAATATCTGTATTAGAGCGTCTAGCAGACACTTGTAGCTCCATATTATCTTGTAGTTTAAGTTTAGTAAATCCATCTAATTGAATTAAATTTAAACCTAGCCCAGAAGTGTTTTTTTGATTTAAATCTGTATCTAATCGCATGTCAATTGTACTAGAAACTCCATCTCCATATAATGCACTTGTTCCATTTTTAGAAATCACAACGTTAGATACTAAATTTGGATTAAATGCAGAAATAAGTCCGAAAAAATGTCCGGATTGATACATTTTAATACCATCCCACAAAATTAAATTTTGGTCATGAGTGCCACCACGAATATTAAGATTAGAAACCGATTCGTCTATACTTAAAACACTAGGTAATGCTTGTACAGTTTGTAAAACATCTGGCTCTATAAGACCTGGAAGTATGCCAAATTCTTCTGTATTTAATACTACTTCTCCAGTTTTAGTTTTTAAAATACCTGTAGTTAAATAGGTTTTTAATTGTACTTCTTGTAAAGCTTCAATTGGTCTAGTTACTTTTCTACTTGGTGCAATAGCAACAAAACGACTATTTATTATTTTAAAATTTAAATTAGTATTTGTTCTTAAGTAAGTTATAGCATCATTATAAGATAATATTTTAGATGGCTCATTAATTTCTACACCTTCTATGGTTTTATCTGCATAGGTAAACCTAATATCAAAACGTTTTTCTAAAGCTTTTAAAATTGTTGTAAGCGGAAGTCTTTCAGTTTTAAAAGTTTGAGATTTCACACTAATAGAACTAAAAAAGAATAGGATAATTAATAGTGCGAACGTAATTTTTTTACTCACGCTTAAGCGATATCTTATTGTTATTTTTAGAATAGGTTAAGTTAAGCGGTAATGTAATGGCTTGCAATGCAATGTCCAAATTATTATGCGCAAAACTACCAGTAAACACTTTATTAGTGTCTATATCTTTAACGCTAAATGTAACATTGTATTGTCTTTCAAATTCAGCAATCACCTGTGAGTAAGGCATGCTTTTAAAAGCAGATTCATTATTAATCCAAAATGGACTCGTGTTATTTACTATTGGTTTTTCAACTAAATTACCGTTTAAAATTAAAAAACTTTCTCCAGGTTTTAAAATTCGTGTAGTAGTATTATGTTCAACCTTTACAGAACCTTCATAACAAGTGACTTCAAAAAGATTTGTTCTGTTTTTTACATTAAACTCTGTACCTAATACAGAAATATTTCCAGCATTGGTGTGTACTGTAAATTTAGAGCCTTTAGCTACTTTAAAATAAGCTTCACCATTTAGGTCTAAATCTCTACTGTCTTTCCAACTACTTTTATTAAAAGCTAGAGTAGATTTAGCATTTAGTTGAACTTGAGAATTATCTGGAAGTAAAATATTTTCTTTTTCGGCTAATTGTGTATTAAAATTCGTGTCTAAGGTTGTTGTATAGTAGTAATAGCCACATAAACAAATAGCTAAAATTGCAGCGACACGTAAAAAAGGTTTTAACCAATTATTTTTCTTTTTAATTTTATTTTTTAAGGTAGCATTTAACCTTTCTAATTCGTAGTCCGAATCAAAATTTTCAGGTTTAAATTGCTGTAAAGATTTGTTCAACCTTATTAATTCGTCATAATCTTCAAGCGCTTTAAAGGCTTCAAGTTCCTGCGAATTAAGGTTGTTATCTAACCATTTTAATATTAAATCTTCTCGTTTCATATTACTTATCCAACTATATAACAACTAAATAATAAAATCTCCTACCATAATAATTTTTTTATACTAGTTAGAGTTCTTTAATGTCTTCTCTTAATTTTTTTAAAGCACCATAAATTCGTTTTTCAACAGCTTTAGTACTAATTCCTAAAAGTTCAGCAATTTCTTTATGTCTTTTACCTTCTACACGATTCATCATAAAAGCTACACGTTGTGCATCGGTTAAGTTTGAGAGAGCAGTTTGTAGTTTTAAATTATATTCCTGTTCTTCTAAAATAAATTCTGGAGATTCGTTTGTATAATGTTTTGGTTTAGTTTGATGGTGTTTTAATACAACTTTATGATGTTTTACTTCATTCAGCATTAAGTTATTAGCAATAGTAAATAAATAGCTTTTCGCTTTATCGGGAGTTACCTTTTTGCAATTTTGCCATAATTTAATAAAAGCATCTTGAGTTTTGTCTTTTGGATTTAAGTGGTCTCCAAATTTATAATATAGGAAGTTACTTAAGTCTTTTGCATGTTTTTTAAACAATGCATTAAAACGAATTTCATCGCAAATATTATCATGTAAATTTTTAGCCATAAACAATTTTAAAACTTTCTAAAAGTAAAAAAAAACAAATACAGAGCTAGGGATTTTTAAAAGTAAATTGTTTTAATATTAATTAAACCAGTTTTAAAAAAAACTAAATATACTTTTTGGGTTATGTTTTTTAAATCATTAAAATTCATTTATAAAAAAAAATATTAGTTGTTAGTAATGCTAGAAGAGAACTGATATTAGATAAATATTGTAGTTAATTTATCTTTTTAAGTAATGCCATATTGCTTTTTAAGAGAGTTAATTTGAAAGCGCTGTCGTTTTTTTTGGCAGCTCTTTTTTTTGATTTAATTTATTGAGTTGAAACTTCATTTATACACTTCAAATTATTAAATTTGCGAATCTTAAGAACGCGTCAGGCTGCCTATTGTAACCTGATTATAGAATACTAAAAGACTATGTTTAATAATTTAAGTGAAAAGTTAGATAAAGCGCTACACGTACTAAAAGGTCACGGAAGCATTACAGAAGTAAATGTTGCCGAAACTTTAAAAGAAGTTCGTCGTGCACTTTTAGATGCCGATGTTAACTTTAAAATAGCAAAAGAATTTACAAACCGTGTAAAGGAAAAAGCTTTAGGAGCTAACGTATTAACAACCTTACAGCCAGGACAATTAATGGTTAAAATCGTTAAAGACGAATTAACCGAGCTTATGGGAGGAGATGCTACAGGTATAAACCTATCTGGAGCACCAACCGTAATATTAATGTCTGGATTACAAGGTTCTGGTAAAACAACATTTTCTGGTAAACTAGCAAACTTCTTAAAAAGCAAAAAAACTAAAAAACCTTTACTAGTAGCCTGTGATGTTTATAGACCAGCAGCCGTAGACCAATTACATGTAGTTGGAGACCAAATTAAGGTAGATGTTTATAGCGATAAAGGTAATACAGATCCTGTTGCCATTGCACAAGCAGGTATTGCTCATGCAAAGGAAAATGGACATAATGTTGTAATTATTGATACAGCTGGTCGTCTTGCTGTAGACGAAGCCATGATGACCGAGATATCTAACATTCACACAGCAATTCAACCACAAGAAACACTGTTTGTAGTAGATTCTATGACAGGTCAAGATGCAGTAAATACAGCAAAAGCATTTAACGATGTTTTAAATTTTGACGGTGTAATACTTACAAAACTTGATGGTGATACGCGTGGTGGAGCAGCAATTTCTATTAAATCTGTAGTAAATAAACCAATTAAGTTTATTGGTACAGGAGAAAAAATGGAAGCGATAGACATTTTCTATCCTTCACGTATGGCAGATCGTATTCTTGGAATGGGAGATGTTGTATCTTTAGTAGAAAGAGCTCAAGAGCAATTTGACGAGCAAGAAGCAAGAAAACTGCAAAAGAAAATTGCTAAAAACCAATTTGGGTTTGACGATTTCTTAAAGCAAATTCAGCAAATTAAGAAAATGGGTAACATGAAAGATCTTGTAGGCATGATTCCTGGAGCAGGAAAAATGATGAAAGATGTAGACATAGACGATGACGCCTTTAAACACATAGAAGCAATAATACATTCTATGACAGTAAAAGAAAGAACCAACCCAGCAATTATAAACGCCAGTAGAAAAAAGCGAATAGGAAAAGGTTCAGGAACATCTGTGCAACAAGTAAATCAATTACTAAAGCAGTTTGACCAAATGAGCAAAATGATGAAAATGATGCAAGGCGGAAAAGGAAAAGCAATGATGAATGCAATGAAAAACATGAGGTAACTCATGTTTTTTTGTTTAAGATAAAAATAAAACAATCCCGAACTCGAAAATTAAATTAGAGCTCACATTATAAATAAATTAGCAACGGTTTTAAAATTTAAAACCTAGCATAGAAACCATTAAGATACTATGACAATTTTAGACGGTAAAAAAATTAGCAACGATATAAAAGAAGAAATCAAAGCTGAAGTTGATAAAATGAAAGCTAACAACGAAAAAGTGCCGCATTTAGCAGCTGTAATCGTTGGTAATGATGGCGCCAGTTTAACATACGTTGGAAGCAAAGTACGTGCTTGCGAGCGCGTAGGTTTCGAGTCTACAATGGTACGTTTATCTAACACCACAAGCGAAATAGAGTTATTAGATAAAATAGAAGACTTAAATAATGATGATGATATTGATGGTTTTATAATACAATTACCATTACCACCGCAAATAGATACTCAAAAAGTATTAATGGCGGTAAATCCAGAAAAAGATGTTGATGGTTTCCACCCAATGAATTTTGGGAAAATGGCATTAGATATGTCAACCTTTATACCAGCAACACCATTTGGTATTTTAGAATTACTTGATAGATACCAAGTAGATACAAAAGGAAAACATACTGTAGTAATTGGTCGTTCGCACATTGTTGGTCGTCCAATGAGTATTTTAATGGGTCGTAAAGGATTTCCAGGAAACTCTACAGTAACACTTACTCACAGTCACACAAAAAATATTACACAAATAACATCTCAAGCAGATATTATTATTTCGGCATTAGGTGTGCCAAACTTTTTAAAGGCAGAAATGGTAAAAGATGATGCCGTAATAATAGATGTAGGAATTACAAGAGTTGCAGATGAGTCTCACCCAAAAGGCTATGTAATTACAGGAGATGTAGATTTTGAGAATGTAAGTAAAAAAGCAAGTTTTATTACACCTGTTCCTGGTGGAGTAGGACCAATGACAATTGCTATGCTACTTAAAAATACATTGTTGGCAAGAGAGCAACATAGATTAAAATAAGTTTTTAAGGGTGGTTTTTGCTAACGCACTTACAACATTGCAGGTTGCTATTGGTAGTATAGAGCATATTTTGCCTGTATTATTTGCAGTTATATTTACAATATGCTTAATTATTTTTGCTAATAAAAAACTAAACAAGGAACAACAAATTACCGTATTTAAAAGCTTAGGTGTTTTTGTATCGCTTACTGTATTAATATATCATTTGTACGCCTATTTTAAAGGTGGTTATAGTATTGTAACAGATTTGCCATTGTACTTGTGCAGTTTTATGGCACTGTTTGTATTTACTTTTACACACTCAAGAAAATATTGGCTTTACGAAATTTTATTATTTTGGATTATTGCAGGAACAAGCCAAGCAGTTATAACACCAGATATTTCTAAAGGCTTTCTAAGTTTTGAATACTTAAGGTACTGGATTGCACATCTAGGTTTACTAGTTATTATATTTTATGCAACTTTTGTTTTAAATATGCGACCTAAATTTAAAAGTGTATTTAAATCGTTTTTTGCATTACAACTATATATGCTTATAATTTTTGGAATTAATTACGTTTTAGGCGGAAATTATTCTTATCTAAATGAAAAGCCAAAATCGGCGTCTTTGTTAGATTATTTAGGCGATTGGCCAATGTATTTGTTGGTAGTAGAATTAATGATTCTGCCTTATTTTTTAATAATATATTTACCATTTTACATAGCCAAAAAGTTTAAAAAACAAACTACTTAGCAAATAATTGATTCATGTCTCTAAAGGCTTTAAACTCTAAGGCATTACCAGAAGGATCTTTAAAAAACATTGTAGCTTGTTCTCCAACTAAGCCTTCAAACCTTATGTATGGTTCTATAACAAATGCAACATTTTTCTGTTTTAAATCTCTAGCCAATTCTTTAAAAGTTTCCCATGGTAAAACAACACCGTAATGCGGTATTGGTACCTGTTTACCATCTACAGGATTAGAAGCATCTTCTTCATTTTCTATTGTAGATTTTGCTTTGTAATGTATAACTAATTGATGTCCAAAAAAATTAAAATCTACCCAATGATCGCTACTTCTGCCTTCTTCACAATTAAGTATATTTTTATAAAAATCACGACAAGCCTCTAAATTATGTACAGGAATAGCAATGTGAAAAGGAGATATTTTAGGCATAAATTTTCGGTTTTGTTATAGGATTAATTAGGTTTTCTTCTGTTTATTTTATGAATCTTTTTACTAAGTTTACTTTCAGTATAATCTTTATCAGAATCTTCTAAAAGCATGTTTAAAGTTTTTAATTCTTCAGCCGTAAATTCTCGATATTCACCAATAGGCACATCAAGTTTAATATTCATAATACGTACACGTTTAAGCGATGTAACTTCGTAGGTTAAATACTCACACATACGTCTAATTTGCCTATTTAAACCTTGCGTTAGTATAATACTAAAGGTTTGAGAGTCTATTTTCCTTACGGTACATTTTTTAGTTGTTTTATCTAAGTCTTCAAGATAAATACCACCAGCCATACGCTTTATAAAAGTTTGCGAAATTGGTTTATCTACAGTGACAATGTATTCTTTTTCATGATTATTACTTGCTCGAAGTATTTTGTTTACAATATCACCATCGTCTGTTAAGAAAATTAAACCTTCACTAGGTTTATCTAACCTACCAATTGGGAAAATACGTTTTGGGTATTTTATAAAATCTATAATATTGTCTTTTTCAACGCGTGTATCTGTTGTGCATACAATACCTACAGGCTTGTTAAAAGCAAGGTAAACAAAGTCTGCTTTTCGTTCTGTAATAGATTTTCCGTCAACTTCAACAACATCATTGTCTCCAACTTTAGTACCTAATTCTGGTACAGCACCATTTATAGTTACACGTCCAGCATCAATTAACCTATCGGCTTCACGTCGTGAACAATAACCAGCTTCGCTAAGATATTTGTTTAGTCTTGTTTGTTTTTCTTCCATAGAAAGCAAAAATACAATTTAAGATTGGATGAAATCGATAACATGCTTATTAACAACTTCATTTCGTAAACCATGGCCATAACCTTTTGTAGAGATGAATTCTACATTTTTATGATGTTTTGCAATTAACTCTGCATCACTATGCGGTATAATTTTATCTTCAACATCATGTATTAAAAGGGTTTTAGTGTCAATTTTTTTAGCAAAATTAGCTAAAGAAAAATGAGAAGGTTGCTTGTTATAGCGTTTTACAACAAGGTTATTTAAGCCATTTTCAATTTTCTTGTTATATCCCATCATATCTACATAACGTTTAAAAACACCTGTAAATTCTGATGGCGCACCTAGTAAAACTAACTTTTCTAAATCTTTATTTTGGTAAGTATGCTGGTAAAAACCTGTAGACATACCACCAACCGAGTGTCCAACAATAATTTGAGGTTTGTAATGTTGCGCTGCTACATGTATACACTCCGAATATAAAATGGCATTAAATTGTTTTCCAGTAGAAGCACCATGTGCAGGAGCATCTATAGAAATTATATTGTAATTTAATTGTTGAAGTTCTTCAATTAAAACTTGCCAGCGGTGAGAATTACTTTCCCATCCATGAGCAAGTAAAATGGTTTTACCATCACCTTGCCATTGGTATGTTGTAATGTCTAAGCCATCGTGTTTAAGCTGAAATGTTTTAGCTGTATTTAAAAAAGCCTTTTGTTTTTCTGAAATACGTCCTTGTCTTGGTGTTGCAAATAAATCTAATGCTTTTTCTGAAGCATATTCTGGAGCAAACAAACTAAGTGCGTTTAAAGAGCTTCCAATAATTTTCACAATTTTTTTTGACATAATTTTACTCTTCTCTATTTACTAAATCCATAGAAAATGCAGGTGTACAAATTGCAATATATTCGCAAGCTATTGTAAACGGATTTGAATATTGTACTCTAGTATTTTTTTCAATTTTAATAGACTGTCCAGCTTCTAAAATTATTTCTTCGCCATCAATAATAAACTGCTTTTTGCCTTTAATAATATAAGTGTACTCGTCAAACTCTGGTGTTTGAAACGGTTCGCTCCAGCCAGCAGGAGCAACCATATGTGCAATACTAATGTCTTTATTACCATCTGTAGCTTGCCCAAAGTGTTCTTCTATTAATTTACCATCAGTTGTTGGTACAACAAATGGGCTGTTTTGTATTGTAAATTTCTTTTTCATAATGTTATTCTCTTTTTATTTTAAAGGCTTTTTTTTAATCATTCCGCCTCTTAAATCTTTTACTATACCCATTATAATAAAAGCATTTTTATCTATTTTATCTATTTCTGTATTAAGTTTAGCTAATTCTAACCTAGTTACTATGGTGTAAATAATATCTTTATCTGTGCCGCTTGCATTGCTTTCGTAACCTCCTTTTCCAGCATAAATAGTACAGGCGCGCTCTAATTTGTTGGTTATCATTAACCTCATAGCTTCATGGTGTTTAGAGATAATAGTAACGCCAACATATTCCTCTACGCCATCAACAACAAAATCTACTGTTTTTGCAGCAGCCAAATAGGTAAGTATTGCGTAAAGTGCGGTTTCTATAGAAAGCGTGTATGCACCTACCGAAAAAATAAGGATATTAATTAGTAGTAAAACATCACCAATGGTTAGAGATAGTTTTCTGCTTAAATAAATAGCTAAAACTTCTGTACCATCAATAACGCTTCCGCCACGCATTGCCATTCCTATTCCTAATCCTAAAAAAAAGCCTCCAAATACGGCAATTAATAATTTGTCTTCTGTTATAGTTGGATAGTTAACAAAATGTACTACAATTGCTAAAAATGTAATGGCTATAAAACTTTTTATTGCAAATTTAACACCAATGGTTCGTGTTGCTAATAACAAAAAAGGAAGATTAACAAATAGTAATAAAACACCAAGAGGTAAGGATGTTATATTTTGAAGTAATAATGAAATACCAGTTGCGCCACCATCTATAAATTGATTTGGAAGTAAAAAACCGTTTAAGCCAAATCCTGCTGAGAAAACACCAAAAATTATAAAAATATATTCTTTAATTGCATGGCTAATTTCAACTTTTATATTGTTTACAACTGGCGCAATTTGTGTGTCTGTTATAGGTTGTTTTTTTAGTTGTTTTCCTTCTATTCTTTTACGAGCAATATCTACTAAAAATTTACCAAAAAGTGGATTCATTGTTTGTTTATTTTACTTTCATATTCTTCAAGAATACTAGTTAACTTTTGTAAAGATGCTTTGTCAAAAATTTCGGTGTTTATTTTAAATGATTTTTGATGTTCTGAAACCAATTCATAGCTCGAAGCAAATCTGATTATTTTACTTAAAGAAGATAGGTCAAATTCTTTTAATGGAAAGTGATTTTTTTTTATTTTTTTATTTTCAATAATGTAAAAAGGTTTTCTTTCGTAAAAAGAAAGAAAAATATAAAGAATACCTAAAACAAGGCTTAAGCCATTAAAAAATGACATGCTCTTGTCTTCGTCTAATAAAGAACTGAAACCCGATAAAAACCATATAATACCTATAGCTAAATTTAGTTTTGGAAATGTTTTTTTATGAATTTCTACTTTGTTCAATTTTTTAAATTTAAATGTATAGTTTTTATAACTATTAATTAAGTGAAATTTAAACTACCATCGTACCATAAAGTATTTTATTTTAGCATTGTCTGGAATGTTAATTTCGTCAATTTTTTTAGCTTCGTCATAACGTAATTCTTCAGGTAATTCTTCTTTGCTTATTGTAAAAAAGGTATTGTTTTCATCTACAAAAATAATAACGTTTCGCATTGTATTTTCTATGCTAGATATTTTATGATTTTGTTTAATATCACTAAACGTACTTAATGTAGAAATACCAGTTTTAGTTTTAAAACGTGGGTCTATAATTTTAACTGTGCCAATAGTTGTTGTAGAGTCAAGAGCTTCTTTAGGTAATAATTCTAATAATGGTTTTCCTCCTTTTTCAAAAATCTTAATTTCATTTACATTGCCCAAAAACTCATCTCCGGCAATTTTTCTTACTATAGAATCGTTTACAAAAACTGTTTTTAGGTCTTTAACTTGCGTAGAGTCTGTTAATAGGCCAATGTTGTTTTTTGATATTAAAAATAAATCTACCTCTTTGTTGCAAGAAGTCATTACTATTAAAATTGTAAGTAGGGCAAAAATTGTTTTTTTCATTTAATTTATTTTGTAATAATTTATTTAACCTTTCTTTTAATTTTAGAAAGGTTTTTTAGGTATAATAATTTTAAGTGCTAACTTAATTACATTACTTTTTTTAGTATGCCAAATACGCTACGAATAAAGGTTGCGCTTGTTAGTACTTTTACTATTGGGTTTTGTGCAGTGCTTCGTCTTCTGGTTGTAGTTCTACTTGCTGCCTTTCTAGCTTTAGCTTCGGCTTTTTCCTTTTCTTCTTGTGCTTCTAATTTGGCTTTAGCTTCTTCGGCTTTGTCTATTTTTTTATTAAGCATTTCGTAAGCACTTTCTCTATCAATCTCTTCGTTGTATTTTAAAACAAGCTTAGAGTCGTCAAGTAAATTTTGAAGTTCGTTAGGAGTTAAAATATCCATACGACTCATTGGAGCACGCATCATTGTTGCTGCTAATGGTGTTGGACGTCCTTTTTCATCTAAAGCAGAAACTAGAGCTTCACCGGTTCCTAAAGCGGTTAAAATTTCGGCAGTGTCATAGTATTCTGTATCAGGATAATTTTGTGCAGCTAATTTAATTGCTTTTCTATCTTTTGCAGTAAAGGCACGTAAAGCATGCTGTATTTTTAAACCTAATTGACTTAATACGCCTTCAGGAATATCTGTTGGGTTTTGGGTTACAAAATATAAACCAACGCCTTTACTACGTATTAGTTTTACAATACTTTCTATTTGGTTTAATAATGCTTTAGAAGCTTGGTTAAAAATCAAGTGAGCTTCATCAATAAACATTACCAATTCTGGTTTGCCAGAATCGCCTTGCTCTGGTAAAGTTTCATAGATTTCGGCTAATAAACTCAACATAAAAGTTGAGAATAATTTTGGTTTATCTTGTATATCTGTTAAACGAATAATATTTATATAACCACGAGAATCTCTTGTGGTTCTCATTAAATCTTCAACTTCAAAGCTTTTTTCTCCAAAAAACAAGTCGCCACCTTGCTGTTCAATTTCAATTACTTTTCTTAAAATAGCGCCGGTGGAAGCAGAAGAAATTCTTCCATATTCTTCTTTAAATTCTTCTTTTCCTTCGTTAGTACAGTATTGTAATATTTTTTTAAAATCTTTTAAATCTAATAAAGGTAATTTGTTGTCATCACAATATTTAAAAATTACAGCAACAATACCTGCTTGTGTATCTGTAAGGTCTAATATTCTAGATAATAGTACTGGACCAAATTCTATAATTGTAGCACGTAAGCGTACGCCATCTTGCTCGGAAAGCGACATAATTTCTACAGGAAAACCTTTAGCTTCAAAATCTAAACCTATAGCCGCGTGACGTTCATCTATTTTGGCGTGACCTGGACTTGGTTGGGCTAAACCACTTAAGTCTCCTTTAATATCCATTAATAAAACGGGAACACCTTGATCGCTTAGGTTTTCGGCTAATACCTGTAAGGTTTTTGTTTTTCCTGTTCCAGTTGCACCTGCAATTAAACCATGACGATTCATAGTTTTTAAAGGTACTTTTACAAAGGCATCCTTAATAGTTTTGCCATCTAACATGGCAGAGCCTAAAGTAATAGATTCTCCTTTAGTAATATTACCGTTAGTTATGTGTTTAAAGAATTCGTCTTGTCTACCCATGCTTATATAATTTTGGATAAAAATACATGAAAAAAAAAGAAGAAAAAAATCTCCTTTTCAACTTAATCACCAATATTTTACAGTGTGTTTAAAGCTGTTGTTAATTAAGTTTAGTAATGCCAAAATTTATAAATTTAGCATGTAATGGGCTATCTTCATTATTTAAAACGTAACGAAATGTAACAATATCGTTTTCAGAAACAGGATACATTATATTTCCGCTGGTTCCCCAATAATTAGTGCTTGGTAAAGAAGAGTAACCTCTAGATAAATAAGCAACTAAGCTACCATTAATATTTATGGCTAAAATGTATTTTTTATTACCGCTAGGCATATTTGAGGTAGAGAGAGATGCACTAAATAAATAATTTCCTTCTTCTTTTATTTTTACTCTTCCATCACCAATAACTTCATATGCATTTGGATTTGTAGCGATAACATCATCACTACCAATAGGGAAATCTACATAGGTGTTATCGGGTGTTTGTAAGGCATTATTTCCGTTAGAATAACTTTTGTTTAGTATAATGGAACTATTATTCAAGCTAGACCAATTATTATTTTTAAAAACACAATAGGAATTTAAAGTGGTATTAAAAACTAATGCTCCATCTAAAGGAGTGGAAATTGAATTCATCTGTTCTGTAGTCATTCTTGGTGGTACAAAAGCACCAGTAGTACTATCAATTTGTAATGAAGATCCATCGTCTGGATTTGTAGTGCCAATACCTACTTGAGAATAGGTGTTTAAGAGATTAAAAAGAACAATAATTAGGGTAATACTTATTTTTTTAAACATTAAGGGATATGTTTGAGGGTTTTATTTTGCTATCGTTACAAAACTAAAAAAAAAATAAATAGAAAAATTGAACTATAAAAAGTTTAACGTAATGTATCTTTGCAAGCTATGACGCAAGAAGTTCAAAATTTAGTAAACCAAGGTAAAATGTTACCGTTAATGGAAGAGTTTTATACCATACAAGGTGAAGGATTCCATAAAGGTACAGCTGCTTATTTTGTAAGAATTGGTGGTTGCGATGTTGGTTGCCATTGGTGTGATGTTAAAGAAAGTTGGATAGCGCAATTGCATCCACCAACAGAAACAGAAAAAATTGTTGCTAATGCAAAGCAATACAGTAAAACTATTGTTGTTACTGGTGGCGAACCACTAACATGGGATATGACCGAGCTAACAAAACAGTTAAAAGCTGAAGGTATGAGTATTCATATAGAAACATCTGGAGCTTATGAGTTAACAGGTGAGTGGGATTGGATATGTTTATCGCCAAAAAAAATGAAACTACCTACTCAAGGTGTGTACGATAAAGCAAACGAACTTAAATGTATTATATACAATAAAGACGATTTTCGTTTTGCCGAAGAACAAGCAGAAAAAGTAAACGGCGATTGTATTTTATATTTACAGCCAGAATGGAGTAAAAGAGATAAAGTAGTCCCAATGATTGTAGATTACGTTATGGCAAACCCTAAATGGAAAGTGTCACTACAAACTCATAAATATTTAAATATACCTTAAATAAAAGCCTTCAAATTTGAAGGCTTTTTTATTTTAAAGCACTAAACTTAACAATTTAAAGTTTAGACTTCCTTTTTTATGTTTTATTGTTTCGTTTTTAATACATTTTTTTAAATTAAGTTTTAAAGTGTAAGTGTTATAGTGTTTAATGTTTTAATATTGAAACATAAAACCAATATTTGCTATATCAATTAGAATAAAAGAATTTAAAATATATAAGTTATGTGTGGAATTGTATGTGCTTTCGATTTAAAACAGAAAAGTGAAGATTTAAGACCTCAGGTTTTAGAAATGTCTAAAACCATTCGTCATCGTGGTCCAGATTGGTCAGGTATTTATAGTGACGACAAAGCTATTTTAGCACACGAGCGTTTGGCAATTGTAGATCCAGCATCAGGTAAACAGCCATTATTTAGCCCAGACAGCAAATTGGTTTTAGCTGCAAATGGCGAAATTTATAACCATAGAGAAATTCGTAAGCAATTTGAAGGAAAATATGATTTTCAAACACAAAGTGATTGCGAAGTTATTTTAGCTTTATACCAAGAAAAAGGTGTTGATTTTGTAGACGATTTAAATGGAATTTTTGGATTTGCAATCTATGATACAGAAAAAGACGAATACTTTATTGCTCGTGATCATATGGGAATTATTCCTTTATATATAGGTTGGGATCAAAACGGAACTTTTTATGTAGCTTCAGAGCTTAAAGCTTTAGAAGGTATTTGTACAAAAATAGAATTGTTTCCTCCAGGACATTATATGTCTAGTACAGATGGTAAGTTTGTAAAATGGTATAACAGAGATTGGAGCGAATATGATGCTGTAAAAGAAAACGAAACTAGCATTGCTGAGGTAAAAGAAGCTTTAGAAGCTGCAGTACGTAGACAATTAATGAGTGATGTGCCTTATGGTGTTTTACTTTCTGGCGGATTAGATTCTTCAGTAACTTCTGCAATTGCAAAAAAATATGCACAAAAGCGTGTGGAGTCAGACGACCAGTCAGACGCTTGGTATCCACAATTGCATAGTTTTTCGGTTGGTTTAGAAGGTTCTCCAGATTTAGCAGCTGCACAAAAAGTAGCAGATCATATTGGTACAGTGCATCATGAAATTAAATTTACAATTCAAGAAGGATTAGATGCTATTAAAGATGTAATTTATAACATTGAAACTTACGATATAACAACAATACGTTCAAGCACACCTATGTATTTAATGGCAAGAGTTATTAAGTCTATGGGAATTAAAATGGTGTTGTCTGGCGAAGGAGCCGATGAGATTTTTGGAGGTTACCTATACTTCCATAAAGCGCCAAACGCAAAAGAGTTTCATGAAGAAACAGTGCGTAAATTAGATAAGTTACATATGTACGATTGTTTAAGAGCTAACAAAAGTTTAGCTGCTTGGGGAATTGAAGGTCGTGTACCATTTTTAGATAAAGAATTTATGGATGTTGCAATGCGTATTAATCCACAAGATAAAATGATTAATGGAGAACGCATGGAAAAATGGGTAATCCGTAAGGCATTTGAAGACATGTTGCCAGAAAGTGTAGCATGGAGACAAAAAGAGCAATTTAGTGATGGAGTTGGTTATAGCTGGATTGATACTTTAAAAGAAATTGTAGAAAAAGAAGTAAGCGATGAGCAAATGGAAAATGCAAAATTCCGTTTCCCAATCCAAACACCACAAAACAAAGAAGAGTTTTATTACCGTTCTATTTTCGAAAGTCATTTTCCAAGCGATGCGGCAGCTAAAAGTGTACCGCAAGAAGCAAGTGTAGCATGTAGTACAGCAACAGCTTTAGAATGGGATGAAGCATTTAAAAACATGAACGAACCTTCTGGTCGTGCAATTGCAAACGTTCATGATAAATCTTATGCTACATCTTAAATATGCATATTTTACAATAAATAAATAAGATTATTAGCTCAAAAATCTCGCATTTGCGGGATTTTTGCATTTTTAGCTTTTTACAAGAATTAAAAATAAGCTAAAATCTATTTTAAGGTGGTTTTTAAGCGATTTAAGCAACTTTGCAAAAATCAACAATTGTTAATAAAAAACGCGTAAATCCGTTAAACGGTGTTAAATAAGCTTAATGTTTTCGTATATTTGTTTGTCGTCAAAAATTCAGATTTTGTGACAGTACAAATTAATTTAAGAAATATAATATCTATATGAGCGATAAAAAAGAAGAGTTTAATAAGCACAATTATTCGGCCGATAGTATTCAAGCATTAGAAGGAATGGAGCACGTACGTATGCGTCCTTCAATGTATATTGGAGATGTAGGAGTACGTGGTTTACACCATTTAGTTTACGAGGTAGTAGATAACTCAATTGATGAAGCTTTAGCTGGACATTGTGATAATATTACAGTAACAATTAACGAGGATAACTCGATTACAACAGAAGATGATGGTCGTGGTATTCCTGTAGACATACATAAAAAAGAAGGTATTTCTGCACTAGAAGTTGTAATGACTAAAATTGGAGCAGGTGGAAAATTCGATAAAGATTCTTATAAAGTATCTGGTGGCCTTCACGGTGTTGGTGTAAGTTGTGTAAATGCATTGTCTGAACATTTAACAGCAACAGTTTACAGAAACGGTAAAATTTGGGAGCAAGAATACGAACGTGGTAAATCTTTATATCCAGTAAAAGCCATTGGCGATACAGATAAAAGAGGAACAACAGTAACCTTTAAACCAGATCCAACAATATTTACTCAAACTTTAGAGTATAACTACGATACTTTAGCAAGTAGAATGCGTGAATTAGCGTATTTAAATAAAGGTATTACAGTACACTTAATAGATAAAAGAAGTAAAAAAGAAGATGGTTCTTACGAAGGTGAAACATTTCATTCTGAAGAAGGATTAAAAGAATTTATCAAATTTTTAGATGCTACAAGAGAACCTTTAATGAAAGATGTAATCTCTTTTGAAGGTGAAAAAAATGGCGTGCCAGTTGAGGTTGCAATGGTTTATAATACCTCATATGCAGAAAACTTACACTCTTATGTAAATAACATTAATACACACGAAGGAGGTACGCACCTTTCTGGTTTTAGACGTGGTTTAACACACACGCTTAAAAAATATGCAGATGAATCAGGAATGTTAGACAAACTTAAGTTTGATATTGCAGGAGACGATTTTCGAGAAGGTTTAACAGCAATTGTATCTGTAAAAGTTCAAGAGCCACAATTTGAAGGCCAAACAAAAACTAAATTAGGAAACAGAGAGGTATCTGCATCTGTAAGTCAAGCAGTGTCTGAAATGTTATCCGATTATTTAGAAGAACATCCAGAAGATGCTAAAACCATTGTACAAAAGGTAATACTTGCAGCACAAGCACGTCACGCAGCACAAAAAGCGCGTGAAATGGTACAGCGAAAAACAGTAATGAGTATTGGTGGTTTACCAGGAAAATTATCAGACTGTTCAGAGCAAGATCCAGAAAAATGTGAAGTATACCTTGTAGAGGGAGATTCGGCAGGTGGAACTGCAAAACAAGGTCGTGATAGAGCATTTCAAGCTATTTTACCATTACGAGGTAAAATTCTTAATGTCGAAAAAGCTATGACACATAAGGTTTTTGAAAATGAAGAAATAAAAAATATTTTTACAGCTTTAGGTGTTACTATAGGTACAGAAGAAGATAGTAAAGCACTAAACCTTTCAAAATTAAGATACCATAAAATAGTAATCATGTGTGATGCCGATATTGATGGTTCTCACATTGAAACACTTATCTTAACATTCTTCTTCCGTTATATGAAAGAATTAATCGAAAACGGACACATTTATATTGCAACGCCACCTTTATATTTAATTAAAAAAGGAGCTAAAAAGCAGTATGCATGGAACGATGAAGAACGTGCAGCACTAATGGCAGAATATGGAGATGGAGCAAAAATACAGCGTTATAAAGGTCTTGGAGAGATGAATGCAGAACAACTTTGGGATACAACTATGAACCCAGAGTTTAGAACATTACGTCAAATTCATATAGACAATGGAGTAGAGGCAGATAGAGTATTCTCAATGTTAATGGGAGACGAAGTGCCACCAAGACGTGATTTTATAGAAAAGAATGCTGTCTATGCAAATATTGATGCATAAATACTTTTACAAGTTTTAAAAACTTAAATCAAAAGCCTGTAATGTTTTATTCATACAGGCTTTTTTTAATTCTATTTTTATGTTAGGTGTTAGAAGTTGTCTTTTTATAATAATTAGTCTTTTTGTGCTCTCATGTAATACAAGCTCTAAAACAAATAAGGCACAAGGCGATAATGTTAATTTTTCTGTAGAAAAGAGAGATTCTATTGTAAATAAGGTTATGGAAAAGGTTAATAAGTATTATTTAAACTCTCAAGAAAGAAGACTAGCTTTAGATTCTGCCATAAAAAAACATCCTAATATTGCTTACTTCTACCAACAAAGAGCTATGCCTTTGTATAAACAAGATAAAGATGAGTTAGGATTACCATATTTAGAGAAAGCAGCAGCCTTAGATCCAAAAACATATGTAGAATATATGGCATTTATAAAATGTATTTTCTCTAAAAACTATAAAGATGCAATATTAGATTTTAATAAGGCATTAAAGCTAAATGGAGCATCTTATGTTATGGATCATTCTTACTATTTTTATTTAGGTTTATGTAATTTGCAATTAAATGAATTTAAAAAAGCTGAAGATTATTTTCAAAAAAGTATAGATCAATCTATAAGAGAAGAAAGCGAAGATTGGGTGCATTATACAGATTTAATGTATTTAGGAATTGCAAAATATGAATTAAAAGATTATGAAAATGCTATAAAAGTTTTCGATAAAGCCTTGTTGCAACAGCCAAAATTTAGCGATGTAAAATATTATAAAGCCTTAAGTTTGTTTAATATAAAAAAAATAGATGAAGGCCAAGTTATGCTTATAGAAGCTAAAGAAGATTTTTTAAATAATAATACTATGCGTGAAGATAATTCAATTTATGAGCGCTATCCGTATCAAGTACAAAAACATTGGTTTGGTTTATAAAAATTTTAAAACTAAAAACCCTCTATTTACGTTAATATAATAACTAACAAAAAAATATATAACATGAAAATTAAAATAACATTAATAGTAACGTTACTATTTTCGGTATCAATATCATCACAAAATCTAGACGATTTTTTAATTGCTGGAGCAGAAGATGCACAACGTTTTGCAGCAGATTATCTTAGACCAGCCAATAGCGCGTTGGTTTATGGTATTAATAATAGTTGGTACAACAATACAAAAACACTTAAACGTTTTGGATTTGAAATTTCAATTATTGGAAATGGAGTATTTATTAAAGATGAAGATCGAGAATTTGTTTTAAGAGCAAATGAGTATAATAACTTACGTTTTCCAGATAATAGTGCTTCAAAAACAGTAGTTACCGCTTTAGGGCATAGAGACCCAAAACAACAAGTAATTCTTACCTACGATGCGCCAATATTTGGAGGTCAAGAAATAACAATAGACTTGCCAACAGGCCTAGCCGAAATGAATATAAACACCTTGCCAACAGCTTTCTTGCAAGCTAGCTTTGCTCCATTTTATGGTACACAAGTTAAGGTGAGGTACTTTCCTAAAATAGACCAAAACGATGTCGAAACAGGCTTTTATGGTATTGGTTTACAGCAAGACTTTACAGCATTTTTAAAAGAAGATAGCTTGTTCCCACTTACTGTTACCGGACTAATTGCTTATACTCAATTAAACGGTGAGTACGATTTGCAAGGAAACATTCGTGTAGCAGGAAGCAATCAAAGAATAGAAACAGAAACCAGTACAATGTTATATCAAGCTATTGTTGGTACAAAACTAAATAAAATTAATTTCTATGGCTCAATTGGTTATGTAGATGGCCAAAGCGAAACAAAACTAGCCGGAGAATATCGTGTATCTAATCTTGCTGTTTTTTCAGAAGGAGTTACAGATCCAGTTAACATAAATGAAGATACAGACGGTTTAATTTCAACTTTAGGAGCAAATTTAAAATTAGGAATTTTTGGATTAAATGCTTCGTATTCTTTTGCAGAATTTAATAGCGCTTCTTTAGGAATGAATTTCACCTTTTAAAAGTTTTATTAATCACTATTTTCTGAAGCAAAATTTGTAAATTTGATACTTAAAATTAAAATAAACAAAAAACATAATTAAAATGAAGGTAACAGTAGTTGGAGCAGGAGCAGTAGGTGCAAGTTGTGCTGAATATATTGCTATTAAAGATTTCGCAAGTGAAGTTGTAATATTAGACATTAAAGAAGGTTTTGCCGAAGGTAAAGCAATGGATTTAATGCAAACTGCTTCTTTAAATGGTTTCGATACAAAAATTACAGGAAGTACAAACGATTACTCTAAAACAGCAGGATCAGACGTTTGTGTAATTACTTCAGGTATTCCAAGAAAGCCTGGTATGACTCGTGAAGAGTTAATTGGTATTAATGCAGGAATAGTAAAAAGTGTATCTGCTAGTTTAATCGAGCATTCTCCAAATACAATTATTATTGTAGTATCTAACCCAATGGATACAATGACTTATTTAGTTCATAAAACAACAGATTTACCTAAAAATAGAATTATTGGTATGGGTGGAGCATTAGATTCTGCACGTTTCAAGTACCGTTTAGCAGAAGCTTTAGGAGCACCTATTAGTGATGTAGATGGAATGGTAATTGGTGGACATAGCGATAAAGGTATGGTGCCATTAATTGGTAAAGCAGCAAGAAACAGTGTAAAAGTTTCAGAGTTCTTATCAGAAGAAAGAATGGAGCAAGTAGTACAGGATACTAAAGTTGGTGGAGCAACACTTACAGGATTATTAGGTACTTCTGCTTGGTACGCACCTGGAGCAGCAGTATCTGCAATGGTTCAGGCAATTGCTTGCGATACTAAAAAAATATTCCCATGTTCAGCTTTATTAAATGGTGAATTTGGATTAAGCGATTTATCAATTGGTGTACCTTGTGTATTAGGAGCTAACGGAATTGAAAAAATTGTAGAAATTAGTTTAACAGATGCTGAAAAATCAAAATTATCAGAATCTGCAGAAGGAGTTAAAAAAACAAACGGCTTATTAGAGTTATAATAAAATAACACCGCTTATAAGTTTTTTAATTTTCAGATTTAAAAACTATAAAAAAACCTCACAATTACTTTGTGAGGTTTTTTTGTTTTTGATGATTATTATTTTTTAAAAATTATATTGTAAATTGATTTTCAGTAAATTAAAATTAAATTTTATGTATAATTATTACGCTAAAATAATAGGTGTTTACGATGGTGACACTGTAACCGCAGTTGTAGATTTAGGGTTTCTACATTCTCAAGAAATGAAACTTCGTCTTTATGGTATTGATACTCCAGAATTACGTGGAGAAGAAAAAGAAGAGGGAAAAAAAGTTAGAGATATTTTAAGAGAAATGATTCTTGATAAAGAAGTCGAGCTTATAACATATAAAGATAAACAAGGAAAATACGGACGTTATTTAGCGACTATTATTATAGATGGCATCGATGTTAACCAATGGTTAGTTGCAAATGGTCATGCAAAGGTTTATTTGCCATAAAAAAAAGCGATTCATTTTTATTTTGAACCGCGTTTTAAAGTGTTTTTTATTTTTTCCATTCTGGTGGATATTCCATCATGATTTCTGAAACAAATTCTTTTATTCTTGCTTCTTTTTTATCTACATTAGAAGTTCTGCTTAAATAACCAGAACCTTTACCTTGCCAAACTAGTTCTTTCTTTTTAGCATCAATAAGATCTATGTATAATGAACCTTGTATTGAAGAAGTAACATTGTGGTTTAAATTACCGTAAAAAGGGCTCCATCCCCAACCATAACCAAAACCACCATATCCGTTATTCCAAACATTTACTTCTTGCCTTTCTTTTGTAAAAATACTAACAAGTAAATCTGGTTTTTCAGATTTTGTAAATCCTTTTGCAATAAGTTCAGCTTCTATAGCTCTTAAAATTCTACGTTTGTCTAAATCGCTAATTTCAGCTTTATCAATTCCTGTTTTAAAAAACGCAAAAGTTTTATAATTGTTGAAATCTGCATTTTTATCGTAATCTGAAGCTACCTGAACAGACGAGCAAGAGCTAATAATAATTAATAATGCTAAAAATGGTAATGTTTTTTGTATTAATTTTTTCATAGTAAAAAGATTTAAATAGTTATAACGAATCAATTATAGCATCATCTACAGTGTTAGGTAATGTTACTTTTAAATTAGGCTCTATTTCCATGGCTCGCTTTATGGCAAAAATCGCGCCTTCGTTTCTAGCCCAACTTCTTCGTGAAATTCCGTTATTTACATCCCAGAATAGCATTGATTTTAAGCGCGTTGATGCTTCTTTACTACCATCAAGAACCATACCAAAACCGCCGTTAATAACTTCTCCCCAACCAACGCCACCACCGTTGTGAATACTTACCCAGGTTGCACCACGAAAACTATCGCCAATAACGTTGTGTATTGCCATATCTGCTGTAAAGCGTGAACCATCGTAAATATTACTAGTTTCACGGTATGGAGAATCTGTACCAGAAACATCATGATGGTCTCGGCCTAAAATAACAGTTCCTATTTCTTCTTTTGCAATAGCTTGGTTAAAAGCTTCGGCTATTTTTGCTCTACCTTCAGCATCTGCATAAAGTATTCTTGCTTGCGAGCCAACGACTAGTTTATTTTCTTGGGCACCTTTTATCCATTGAATGTTATCTGCCATTTGCTGTTGTATCTCTTCTGGAGAATTTTGTTTTATTTCTTCTAAAACAGCACAAGCAATAGCATCGGTTTTTGCTAAGTCTTCTGGTTTCCCAGAAGCGCAAACCCACCTAAATGGTCCAAAACCATAATCGAAACACATTGGTCCCATAATATCTTGAACATAGCTTGGGTATTTAAAATCTACTCCGTTTTTTGCCATAACATCTGCACCAGCACGAGAAGCTTCTAATAAAAAAGCATTACCGTAATCGAAAAAATAGGTTCCTTTTGCTGTGTGTTTATTTATGGCTTTAGCATGACGACGTAATGTTTTTTGAACTTCGGTTTTAAAAGCTTCAGGATTATTTGCCATCATATCATTTGCTTCTTCAAAAGATAAACCTACAGGATAATAACCACCAGCCCAAGGATTATGAAGTGATGTTTGGTCGCTTCCTAAATCTATATGTATGTTTTCTTGGTCAAATTTTTCCCAAACATCTACAATGTTGCCTAGATAAGCTATTGAAATAGTTTCTTTATTGGCTTTCGCTTTATTTACACGCGTTACCAATTCATCTAAATTGGTGATTTTTTCGTTTATCCAACCTTGATCTAAACGTACTTGAGTTATTTTCGGATTTACTTCTGCGCAAACTGTAATGCAACCAGCAATATTTCCGGCTTTTGGTTGTGCACCAGACATACCACCTAATCCAGAGGTGACAAATAAATTACCTTTTGGCTCTTTTTTTATTTTTCTAAATCCATTTAAAACGGTAATAGTTGTACCATGAACAATACCTTGTGGACCAATATACATGTAGCTTCCAGCAGTCATTTGCCCATATTGTGTAACACCTAATGCATTAAATTTTTCCCAATCGTCTGGTTGCGAGTAATTAGGTATCATCATTCCATTTGTAACGACTACTCTAGGAGCATTTTTATGAGATGGAAATAAGCCCATTGGATGACCAGAGTACATAACTAAGGTTTGCTCATCATTCATTTCGGCTAAATACTTCATGGTTAACCTATATTGTGCCCAATTAGAAAATACACCACCGTTACCACCATATGTAATAAGTTCGTGTGGATGTTGTGCAACAGCATAATCTAAGTTGTTTTGAATCATTAACATGATTGCTGCTGCTTGTTTAGATTTTGCAGGATACTCTTCTATTGGTCTAGCGTACATTTTGTAATCTGGACGCAAACGGTACATGTAGATTCTTCCGTAAGTATCTAATTCGTTTTTAAATTCTTTTATTAATATTTTATGGTGTTTTTTATCAAAGTACCTAAGAGCATTGCGTAGTGCAAGCTTTTCTTCTTCTTTAGTTAAAATAGCTTTTCTTTTAGGTGCGTGATTTATTTCTTTTTCAAAAGGTTTTACACTTGGTAATTGTTCTGGTATACCTTCTAATATTTGCTCTTTAAATGTCATATTATTTTGCGCCTTTACTTTTTTTTACTGAGTTTGTTTTTTTATCAAATCCGTATGGGCAATGCCTACAACCACTTTCGCAACAATAGCCTCTTTTTAAATGGTATTGTTCTGTAAAGCATTTATAACCTTCGGTTGTTAAATAGTAATCGCCTTCTTCTATTGGAGTATATTTCTTCATTATATTACAAATATAACTTAAATTGGAGTGATTTTTGAAAACATCAATTTGTGATATTAATTTCTAAATATTTAGTGCCTAAAGGTTATACTGGTATAACAATATTTCCATTTGTTTTTTTAAAGAGTAAAGCTTTAAAGAAAGATAAGGTATTGATTAATCATGAAAAAATTCATTTAAAACAGCAGCTAGAGTTATTAATAATTCCTTTTTATTTTTTTTATACGCTTGAGTTTTTAATAAGATTGATTCAGTATAAAAATTGGTATAAAGCATATAGAAATATCTCTTTTGAAAGAGAGTCTTACACCAATGAAGCTAATTTAAAGTATTTAAAGGAGCGCAATTTTTGGAGTTTTTTAAAGTATCTTCGCAGCCCATGATTTTTAAAGTAGAGCAAAGTATAAATGAGGCTGTTAAATTAAAAAACAGCTCAAATGTCTCGTTATATATTAAACGAGAAGACGCTATACATAATATTATTTCCGGAAATAAATACAGGAAATTAAAATACAATATCGAAGCAGCAAAATCAAAAAACAAGACTGTTTTATTAACTTTTGGAGGTGCTTTTTCAAATCATATAGCCGCAGTTGCAGCAGCAGGAAACGTATACGGTTTTAAAACAATAGGAGTTATAAGAGGTGAAGAGTTAGCATCTAAAATTGATGAAAATACAACTTTAAACTATGCTAGAAATTGTGGTATGGTATTTAAGTTTGTTAGCCGTAGTGATTTTAGAAAAAAAAATGATTCTAATTTTATTGAAGCCTTAAGAATGGAATTTGGAAACTTTTATGTAATTCCTGAAGGCGGTACAAATAGTTTAGCTGTAAAAGGATGTGAGGAAATATTGCTAGAAGAAGATTATAATTTCGATTATGTCTGTGCTCCAGTTGGAACAGGAGGAACTTTAGCAGGTTTAATTAATGGTTCAAAACCTAATCAGCAAATTTTAGGTTTTTCAGCCTTAAAAGGAGACTTTTTACAAGAAGATATTAGTAAATTTGCTAAACAAAATAATTGGGAGTTAGTTAATAATTACCATTTTGGTGGGTACGCGAAAATAAATACAGATTTAATTACGTTTATAAACAGATTTAAGACAGAAAATAAAATTCAGTTAGATCCAATTTATACAGGAAAAATGATGTATGGAATTGTAGATATGATTAAAAATAATTATTTTCCAGAAGGCTCAAGAATTTTAGCAGTACATACAGGAGGAATACAAGGTATTGCAGGAATGAATAATAGATTAAAACAGAAAAATTTACCATTAATACAATAGTTGATGAAAAGATTATTTACAATATTATGCTTAATGGCTTTAGTTGCAAGTTGTGGCTCAAGCAAAAAAGTAACCACTAAAAAATCTAAAACCAAAACAGAGCGTGTAGTTAAAACTAAAAAGAAACCTAGAGTTGTTGTAAATGCTCCAGAAAACAAGGAGGTTACTGTTGTTATAAAAGAAACTCCAGAACAATATGCAACACCAACAGATGAGTATATAGCTATTTACAGCGATATTGCTCAAGACGAAATGCGTAACTATGGTGTTCCTGCTAGTATTACTTTAGCTCAAGGTATTTTAGAGTCTGGATCTGGAAAAGGAAGGTTATCTGTTGAGGCTAATAATCATTTTGGTATAAAGTGTCATACAGGTTGGACTGGTGGTAAAATTTATCATGATGATGATGCTAGCCAAGAATGTTTCAGAAAATATAAAAATTCTAAATATTCTTTTAGAGATCACTCTCTATTTTTAAAAGAACGTTCTCGATATGCAGGATTGTTTCAACTTGGAAAAGGAGACTACGAAGCTTGGGCAAAAGGTTTAAGAAAAGCAGGATATGCAACAGATAGAAAATATCCAGAAAAACTAATAAGTTTAATAGAACGTTATCAACTATATCGTTTCGATAACGAAGTTTTAGGAGTTGAAACAGAATTAAACGATAAGCATACAGTTGTATCTGGTGATACTTTATATTCATTATCTAGAAAATATAATATTTCAGTATCAGAACTTAAAGTTTTAAATAGTTTAGAGTCTAGCGATTTATTTGTTGGACAAGTATTATTTATCAAGCCCTTACCAAAAGATTAATTATAATGATTTATAAACGTAGTAGTACTCTTTTTGCAAATGCAGAAAAAGTAATTCCTGGAGGTGTAAATTCTCCAGTTCGAGCCTTTAAAGCCGTAGGTGGAACACCAATTTTTGTTAAAGAAGCTAAAGGTGCATATTTATATGATGAAGATGGAAATGTTCTAATAGATTATATAAATTCTTGGGGACCAATGATTCTTGGTCACGCATACGCTCCTGTAGTTAACGCCGTTGTAGAAAAGGCAAAAAAAGGAACGTCCTTTGGAATGCCTACCGAAATTGAAACTGAAATTGCAGAATTAGCAGTATCAATGGTACCAAATATTGATAAAATTAGATTTGTAAACTCTGGAACCGAAGCTTGTATGAGTGCTGTAAGGTTAGCAAGAGGTTATACAGGAAAAGACAAAATTATAAAATTTGCAGGCTGTTATCATGGCCATAGCGATTCATTTTTAATACAAGCAGGAAGTGGAGCAGTAACTTTTGGAAGCCCTAATAGTCCTGGAGTAACAGAAGGTACAGCAAAAGATACATTACTGGCCAACTATAACGATTTAAAGAATGTAGAGGCATTAATACAAGCTAATAAAAATGAAATAGCTTGTATTATTTTAGAGCCAGTTGCAGGAAATATGGGTTGTATACCTCCAGTTGCAGGTTTTTTAGAAGGCTTAAGGTCGCTTTGCGATGCCAATGATATTTTATTAATATTTGATGAGGTAATGACTGGTTTCCGTCTTGCAAAAGGTGGAGCTCAACAATTATTAAACGTTAATGCAGATATTGTTTGTTTTGGAAAAGTAATTGGTGGTGGATTACCTGTTGGAGCTTTTGCTGCTAGAAATGAAATAATGAATTATTTAGCACCTTTAGGACCTGTTTATCAAGCAGGAACATTAAGTGGAAATCCATTAGCTATGGCAGCAGGATTAGCAATGTTAAAAGCATTAAACGAAGATTCTGAAATATTCAATAGATTGGCAGAAAAAACCGAATATTTGCATAAAGGCTTAGCTAAAGTTTTAGAAAAAAATAATATTACACATACAATTAATAGAATGGGTTCTATGATTTCTGTTCATTTTAATGAAGAAAAAGTAATAGATTTTAAAACAGCAGCTAAAGGAAATAATGAAAGGTTTAAAACCTTTTTTCATGGTATGCTTAATAACGGTATTTATATAGCTCCAAGTGCATTTGAAACTTGGTTTATAACAGATGCTTTAACCTACGAAGATTTAGACAAAACAATAGCAGCTTGTGATGCTGTATTTAAATAATATTAAAATAAGCTCAATAAAAAAAGGCGATAACTATTTTAGTTATCGCCTTTTTTTATGTTTAAAAATAATTGTTAGTCCACAGTGTGTTCTAATTCATTTATAATTAAATATCTTTTATATAAGTCATTTCCTAAAGCGTTTTTTATACCTTCTTGTAAAGTATTATTTAAGGTTGCCATAGAATTGTTATAATCTGAAGATCCAGATTCTTGGTGCTCAGAAATAGATAAAAATTTGTATTCGTATGCTTGGTAAGCTTTATATACCTTTTCTAAAGTATTATCGTCAAATTTTAATGTAGAACGTAATTCTTTAGCTTTAAGGTAAGCCTTTTCATTAACTTTAGCATTGTCTTGAGCTAATGCAGATTGAGTTCCAATTAATAAAGCAAAAGCAAAAAAGCAAAAAGTAAATATTTTTTTCATTGTCTTAGAAGTTATTCGTTAATATACCAAAGTAAAGCTATTTACTTAACTATTGCAAATAAAAAAGTGCCGAATAGATAATCGGCACTTTTTTACTATTAAATGATTTAGGAGTTATTCTTTCTCCATTTTATGCTCTTTCTTTTCACCTTTTTTGCCCTTCATTTTACCACGCATTCCTTTATTCCCACGTCTTTTAGACATTTTTGAATACTTTTCATATTGCTCTGGTGTTAAAATAGCTTTCATTTCTCTTTTTGTAGCAATTTCTTGGTCTAACCTTTCGTTTTCTCTTTTTAATTTATCTTCAGGAGAAAGTTTTTTGTCAGTGTCTTTTGCTGCCATTCGTTTTTCCATTGCAGCTTTGCGTAAATCTGCATTTTTAATATTTATTTGCTCAACTTTACTTTGTTGTTCTGGAGTAAGATCTAGTGCAAGCGTCATTTTTTTAGTTTGTAAAGCTGCAATTTCTTTGGAATCCATATTTCTATACTGTTCCATTTTTTCTTTTCTCAGCTCTTTTTTGTTTTCTTTTTTGTCTTGAGCATTTATTTGTAATGCAAATAATGCTACTGCTACTATTAATAATTTTTTCATGTTTTTATTGTTTTAAATTGTTCTACACTCTTAAGACAAATAAAAACGAGAATAGTTTAAATGTCATTAAATATTTAGCTTTTAATTAACATTTTATGCGTTATAAATAAGCTCTTAGTATTTGTAATGTATAAATCTAAAATTGCATAAAATATGTTTTATTATAATAGATAATATATAGTATATTGTTTTTTTTTAATTTTAAAATAAATGAAAAACCTTGTACTACTATTTTTAAGTTTCTATAGCGTTTTGTCCTTTGGGCAAATTAATAACGGATTTATAGATAACTCAATAACCAATTTTAAACTTAACGAATTTACAGATGAAATAGATTTATATTCTTATTACTTTTTTATCGATTATTTAGAAAATAATCAAGATGAATTTTATGTTTTTGACGAAAAGTATTCTGGAGATATAAAACAAATAAAAACCAAGGTTTATAAAGAAAATGAAGCAGATGAAAATTTTCTAGGTTCTCGATTTGAAATCTTCAACAATAAAAACCAGAAAAAATATGCCAAAGATTTAGATAAACCAGATGATAGAGAAAACTCTGTTAAAGAGTATTTTTATACATATAATGAAGAAAATAAATTAAAAGATTTAAAATTAGTACTTAAATACGATTCTAAAAATATTCAAGAATTAGAAAGTGTTTATTATAATTTTGAGCACTATAAAGACTCTATAGTTATAAGTCAAAAAGAAGACTTTTACAAAAATGTAGTTGACGATCCAGATTTTAATGATGATTCTAAAGGTGAGTTTGAAAAATTTCAGAAACTATACTTTAAAGATAACAAGTTAGTAAAAAACGAAAGCTTTTCAGGACTTTCCAATTCTAATTCTTATATAACATACAACAACAATGGTTACGAAATAAAAGATGAAGGTTATTTATCTACAAATAATGTATTAATGACTTATAATAAAAACAAAAATGAAGTGCGTTTTTCTAATCAAGAATCCTCAAAAAAGATAAATTTTGTAACTATATATAAGTTTGATGATAATAATAATATTATAAGTGTTTCTGAAGATTTGTATCGAGTTAATGGAGAATATTTAGAGAAGCCTATTCATACAAAAAAACAAACCATAAAATACAAATATGATGAATATAATAATTGGGTTTATAGAGAAGTAAAAAACGAAACTAAAAAAACAATTAAACTGTTTTTTAGAACTATTGAGTATAGATAAAAATTTATCCTAAAGCTCCAGATAAAACCACAAAAAAGGTCAAAATATAGCACACTAGGCCTGTAACTACATTTGCTTTAATAAAACGCATGCCATAAGAATCTTCTTCAGACAAAGTGGCCGCAATAATTAAGGATAAAAGTATAGAGCCTACAGGTATTACTCTAAATAGAATTATATCTAAATTGTCTAATAATTTTAGTAAATCGTATTCGTTGGTGCTCTGCTGCGTAATTGCAAAATAGGTAGCAAAAATAAAAACACCACTTAGCGCCAAACAAATAACTAGAGTCCAAGCCATTCTGTTTTCTTTATTATTTTTTACAATAACTTTAGCATGACTAAATAAAAGGTTTTTTGTACTTTCATCAATGTCTTGCTCATTTAAATAGGCTCTAGCTAGTAAAATATTGTTTTCTTTTTTTAAAATAAGCTTTATGTGCTCAAGATGTTGGTTTGCATTCATTATAATGGCAATATTTTAAATTTAAATAACAGAATTTTACCTCTTGTCTAATTTAATACTTATTAAATTAACTAACTTTACAAAGCGATAATTAATTCCAATAAATCAATGAAAAAAATAATATATATTTTAGTATTTGCTGCTGCTTTTTCTTGTAAAGAAGAAGTTAAACAAGTAGAAACTATAGAAACAGAAAACACAACAACCGAAATGCAAACCAATCTTGATAAATACGTTAATGTTAAATTAACAACAGATTTAAGTGTTTTATCCGATAAAGAAAGACAAATGCTACCTATATTAATTAGTGCAGCTAATAAAATGAACGATTTATTTTGGTACGAAGCTTATGGAGATTGTGATGCTTTATTAGCAGATATTAAAGACGAAGATACCAAGAAGTATGTAAAAATAAATTATGGGCCTTGGGATAGGTTGGCAAATAACAAACCGTTTGTAGAAGGAATTGGCGAAAAACCAAAAGGAGCTAATTTTTATCCAGCAGATATAACTAAAGAAGAGTTTGAGACTGCCGAAATGGAAAACAAATCAAGTCTTTATAATTTTGTGAGACGTGATAACGACGGTAAGTTATATACAATACCTTATCATAAAAAGTTTGAGGCAGAAGTAAAAGAAGTGTCAAATTTATTATTAGAAGCTTCAAAATTAGCAGAAGATGCTGGTTTAAAAAAGTATTTAGAATTAAGAGCACAAGCAGTATTAAACGACGAATACCAAGAAAGTGATTTTGCTTGGATGGATATGAAAACAAACACACTTGATATTGTAATTGGTCCTATAGAAACTTACGAAGATCAACTTTTTGGAAATAAAGCAGCGCACGAAGGCTATGTATTAATTAAAGATCAAGAGTGGAGCGCAAAATTAGCTAAGTTTAGTAGTTTTTTACCAGAGCTTCAAAAAGGATTACCTGTAGAAGAAAAATACAAAAAAGAAAAACCAGGTACAGATAGCGATTTAAATGCTTATGATGTTGTGTTTTATGCAGGAGATTGTAACTCAGGTAGTAAAACTATAGCTATTAACTTACCTAACGATGAAGAAGTACAACTTAAAAAAGGAACAAGACGTTTACAGCTTAAAAATGCTATGCGTGCTAAATTCGATAAAATATTAATACCAATTTCGAATGTGTTAATAGACGAAAGCCAGCGTAAACACGTTACTTTTGATGCCTTTTTTGAAAACACAATGTTTCATGAAGTTGCTCACGGATTAGGAATAAAAAATACAATTAACGGAAATGGAACAGTAAGAACTTCGCTTAAAGAACACGCTAGCGCTTTAGAAGAAGGTAAAGCAGATATTTTAGGATTATACATGGTAGAACAATTACATAAAAAAGGTGAGTTAACAAATGATTTAAAAGATAACATGGTAACTTTTATGGCAGGTATCTTTAGATCGGTGCGTTTTGGAGCATCAAGTGCTCACGGTAAAGCAAACATGATAAGATTTAATTTCTTTAACCAAATGGGAGCTTTTACAAGAAATAGTAATGGTACATATACTGTAAATTTTGAAAAACTAAAAACAGCTATGGAAATGCTATCTCAAGTTATTTTAACTTACCAAGGAGATGGTGATTATGAAGGCGTTGCCAAGTTTGTTAAAAATTATGGTAGTATTGCTAAAGAGCTTCAAAGCGATTTAAACCGTTTAAGCGATGCTAATATTCCAGTAGATGTTGTATTCGAGCAAGGAGTTGAAACTTTAGGTTTGGAATAATTTAAATTGGTAGAAAAGTTAGAATAAGTAAAGGAATTACAGAAATGTAATTCCTTTACTATTTTATTTAGATTTTTAGCAGCCTATTAAACCAAAAGATACTACTTGTTCTTGACTTATTTTTTCTCCTTTTTCGTTTTCTGCAGGATTCCATTTTCCGGGTAAATTTTTAATTAATGCTATCATGGTTTTATCAACTAAAGGATAATTTGAGCTTCTGTCTAATTTAACATCTGAAATTTTACCGTCTTTACTTACTGTAAAGTATATTTTAGCAGGTTGTAATTTCATTGGGTCAACATTAGCTTCTTCTCTAACGGCTTTACTGTTTTCTCTTAAATAAGTTTTAAGGGCCTCTTTTCCTTTAATATATTCTGCTTGTTTTTCTGGAACAATTGTTATGTGAGGTGAGTTAAATTTATGTTCTAATTGGCCAATATAATTTTTTTGTAAATATTCTATGCGAATATTAAAGTGAGAAGAGTAATCGAAAGATTTAATTAGCTTTAATTGTGCATCTGTAAATGATTTTGTGTAACCAATTTCTCTTTTTTGCGTTTGTCTTTCGTTTTCAATAACAATAATTTCAACAAATTTAATACTAGAAATAGAGCTTAGTTCTTCTTCTGTAAAAAAATGATTAAGTGAAGTTGCTTTTTTTATAGCACTTTTTTTCATTGGTTTAAATCTAGAGCCTACATCATAAATAAAATCTTCAAAAACTTCAGGTTCTGTTTTAATGGTATCATTTTTTAAAACTGGACCTATTGGTTCTTTATATGTAAAATTGGAGTCTAATTTATTGTTTGATTTTATGGCAATAGCTTTTACATTCTGTTTTTTATTTTTAAACTCTTTTTTGGTTACTACAAAAGCACTTAAGCTTAATGCTATAATTATTGCTATAAAAATTAATATTTTCTTTTTCATATCTGTTACGTTTTAAAGATTGATAAATGGATTATATACTTGTTTTGCTGTTACAAATCTATGATGGCTTGATAGTTAAATATGTAAAAAGAATGTAAAAGAAGTGTCAACTATTGTAAAAAGTCACGAAATTGTATGTTATTTATGGCTAATTATGAATATTAAAACTCCACTTAAATATAAAAGCCTCACTTTATGTGTGCTTCTATTTTGCATTATATCTTGTAATACTACTACAGATAATAACTTTACCGAAACAGTAAAAATATCTTTACGCGAAGTTGGGCATCAACTATTGTTAGCTAATCAAGATTCTACAACTTTAGTAAAACCAGTTATTAATATAAGCGATAATAAATTTCAAGTAAGTTTTGAAAACACAATATCTATCCAGCCAGATAGTTTGGTTACCATTATTAAAAGCAGTTTTGAAAAAGCAAATTTACCGCAGCAGTACATAACCGAGGTAAACCGATGTTATGATAATGAAGTTGCGTATAGTTATGCAATGAAAGAAGAAGTGGAGCAAGGTATTATACCTTGCATAGGAAGAGAATTAAAAAATGAATGTTATCTGGTAACTGTTCATTTTACAAATATTGCAAAATCAAATAGCAACAAAATAATGTACATATGTGTACTAGTTTTTGTGGTTTTAACCATGTTTGCAATTTTTTTATATAAGCAAAAACCAAAAGATGTTATAGAAACGCAAGAACTTAATTACAGTACTTTAGGGTTGTTTAAATTTTATCCAGAGCAAAATAAATTAATAAAGGAAGCAACAGAAATTAACTTATCTAAAAAAGAGTGTGAAATATTAGCTCTGTTTGTAGCAAAGCCAAATCAAATTATAAAAAGAGAAGAGCTTATAAAAAAAGTTTGGGAAGATAATGGAGTTGTAGTTGGAAGAAGTTTAGATACCTACATATCCAAACTTAGAAAAAAGCTTAAAGAAGATGAGTCTATTAAGCTTACTAATATTCATGGAGTAGGGTATAAGTTAGAAGTTGTCTAGTAAAATTAGAGCATAAAAAAAGGAGCTACATTTTAATAGCTCCTTTTTGATATAAAATTTTATTTAGAGGTTTCCTTTTTAAACCATTTCCACAAATAAACCATCATCGGTTTTGCTAACTTTTGCTACACCAAGTTTGGTTAAGCCTTTTATGGTTTTATCCCATTTTTTATTACTTAAACCAGATTGTCCTTTTAATTCATTTAAATCTATTGGAGAACTCTTTTTTAAGATTTCAAAAACAGCTTTTTCCTCTTCACTCATTGGTACCGCTTTTTTCTCTGGTCTCATTTGCGGGAAGAATAATACTTCTTGTATAGATTGGTTGTTAGTTAAAAACATAATTAACCTGTCCATACCAATTCCCATTCCAGATGTAGGTGGCATACCATATTCTAGAGCACGTAAAAAATCATGATCTATAAACTCTGTAGCCTCATCATCTCCTTTTTGAGCCAGTTTTAATTGGTGTTCAAAACGTTCACGTTGGTCTATTGGGTCGTTAAGTTCAGAATAAGCATTTGCTATTTCTTTACCACAAACCATAAGCTCAAAACGTTCTGTTAATTCTGGATTATCTCTATGCTCTTTACAAAGTGGACTCATTTCCTTTGGATAATCTGTAATAAAGGTTGGTTGTATGTAATTTCCTTCGCATTTTTCACCAAAAATTTCGTCAATTAATTTTCCTTTACCCATAGTAGCATCCACTTCAATTCCCATGCCTTTTGCAGCATCAAAAATTTCGGCTTCTGTTTTTCCTGTAATATCAAATCCTGTAAACTCTTTAATAGAATCTGCCATTGTAATACGTTTGTATGGCGCTTTAAAGTTTACTTTATGTTCTCCAAAAGTAGCTTCGCTTGTTCCATTTACGGCAATTGCACAATGTTCTAAAAGTTTCTCACAGAAATCCATCATCCAGTTGTAGTCTTTATATGCTACATATATTTCCATAGCGGTAAATTCTGGATTGTGCGTTCTATCCATTCCTTCGTTTCTAAAGTTTTTAGAAAACTCATAAACACCATCAAAACCACCAACTATTAAACGTTTTAAGTATAACTCGTTAGCAATACGCATGTATAAAGGAATGTCTAAAGAATTATGATGTGTAATAAAAGGACGTGCAGCTGCTCCACCAGGGATTGGTTGTAATATTGGCGTCTCTACTTCAAAATAACCAGCATCGTTAAAGAAATTACGCATGGCATTAAAAAGTTTAGTACGTTTTACAAACACTTCTTTTACATGTGGATTTACAGCTAAATCGGCATAGCGTTGTCTGTAACGCATTTCTGGATCTACAAATGCATCGTGTTCTTTTCCTTCTGCATCAGTTTTTGGTAATGGTAAAGGTTTTAGTGCTTTACTTAATAAGGTAAAACTTTTTACTAAAACAGTTTTTTCTCCAACTTTAGTTGTAAATAATTCGCCTTCAATACCTATAAAATCTCCAATATCTAATAGTTTTTTATAGACATCGTTATATTTGCTCTTGTCATCACCAGTACAAATTTCATCTCTATTAAAATACACTTGTATTCTACCATCGCTATCTTGAAGCTCTGCAAAACTTGCATTACCTTGAATACGACGCGACATTAAACGTCCAGCAATAATTACCTGTTTACCTTCTTTAAAGTCCTGTTTTATTTGTTTTGATGTTTCGGAAACAGGAAATAAATCGGCTGGATATGGGTTTATTCCCAAATCGCGAAGCTTTGCTAGCTTTTCTCTTCGTACGAGCTCTTGCTCAGATAATTGTGACATAATACTTTTTTAATATAAAAATTTGAAGCCACAAAGATAATGCTTTGTAACAAATCGCAATAGATTGCGTCCTATTTATACATCATCAATCAATTAAAAAATAAATTATGAGTATTTGGAGAGTTATACTTTCAATTATTTGCCCACCTTTAGCGGTATTAGATAAAGGTTGCGGCTCTATAGTAATCACATTTTTATTATGGCTTTGTGGTTGGGTTCCTGGAGTAATTGCAGCTTTGGTAATTTTAAATAATCCTAAGAATTAAATAGGTAGTGTTTGGTTTTTAATAGGTAGCTACTTACTCTTATGCAAAAGCATGATTTTATTCTTAATTTATCGTAATTTTGTAGTCTATGAATAAAACAATTGCACTTCAAGATTTAGGCTCTAAAGATTTTAAAGATACTTGGGATTACCAAGAGGAACTTTTTAAAGGTATTTTAGATACTAAAATTAAGAATAGGAGAGAGGATGCTGGTTTAGAAACCAACAATTACTTTTTGTTTGTAGAGCATCCACATGTTTATACTTTAGGTAAAAGTGGAGATATATCTAATTTATTGTTAGATGAAAAACAACTTACCGAAAAAGGAGCTACGTTTTACAAAATTAACAGAGGAGGCGATATTACCTATCACGGTCCAGGACAAATAGTGGGTTATCCTATTCTAGATTTAGATAACTTTTTTACAGACATACATAAATACCTTCGTTTTTTAGAAGAAATGATAATACTTACATTGGCAGAATATGGGCTAAAAGCCGAGCGTTCTCCTGGTGAAACAGGAGTTTGGTTAGATGTTGGTACACCATTTGCTAGAAAAATATGTGCTATGGGCGTTCGTGCAAGTCGTTGGGTAACTATGCATGGTTTTGCATTAAATGTAAATGCAAATCTTGGGTATTTTGATAATATTATTCCTTGCGGTATTCGCGGTAAAGCAGTGACTTCTCTTAATGTAGAATTAGGAAAAAAAACAGTTGATGAGGCTGAGGTTAAAAGTAAATTGTTAAAGCATTTTATAGCTTTATTTGAAGCTGAAATGATAAATATTTAGTGAGTATTATATAATTATTTTTATAAAAGAATAATTTATAGATAAATGTCTTGTAATACTTTTCTTTAATCTTAACAGAATGTGCTCTTTATCGATATTTAAACGTATTTTATCGATTTTTTTGTTTTTTCATTATTTGATAAACCTTATTTTTGAAGTTCCCTAAAACTTTCAAAAATGAACAAAAAAGTAACCTTCTTAGCTTTTATTGTATTTTCTTTTTATACAATAAAGTCAATATCTCAAGTAGGTATTGGTACAGTAACTCCAGATACATCATCTATTTTAGATATAACATCTACAACACAAGGTTTATTAACACCTAGAATGACTTCTACAGAAAGGCTAAGTATTGCAACTCCTGCTGAAGGATTATTAGTTTACGACACTACAGAAGGCTTCTTTTATTATTGGGATAGCACAACATGGGTTCGTATGTTAGGTGATACAGCAACACCGCAACCTATTAGAGATAATTATAAAATAATAAAAAATATAACCGATTTAGCAGATGAGTTAACTGCTGGTGGTGGCTCTACATACTTATTAAATACTGATTATTTATATGAAATTAATGGAACTATTACCTTTGATTATACTATAGATTTAAATGGAGCTAATTTAGTAGGTAGAGATACTGGAGAAGATATTTTAGTTAATAATTCTGGCGGACCATTATTTTCTGGTATAAATGGAGGAAGAATAAAAGATTTATTAATAGATGGTGGAGGAAATGATGTTTTTAATATAACTAGTGATGCTTCTCAATCTATAATTGGTTATAGCGTTATTGTAACTAATGCCTCTAGTTTAGGTACATTAAGTAATTTTGCTGTTGCATTTTTTGAAGTTTTTCAGGTAGTTAATACTAATAATGGTTTTAACTTATCGAATATAAACTCACTGTTTATTAATAAAGTATTTTGGACAGAAAGTAATACAGGTACTTTTTTAAGCCTTAGTGGTACGTTTCAAAATTTACAGATTGCTAACGGACGAGCGGCAATAGATTCTGGTGAATATGGAATTAATGTAAGTTTAGATCCAACTATTGGTACATCTGCCTCTTTAACTGGAATTAATTTTACAGGTGATGGAGATAGAGTTGTACCTTATACTTCGGGAGCTTATACAGGTTATAATTTTACAAATTCTTGGGATGTAGATTGCCAAGGTATTCCACAAGAAACAGATAATAATTCTATTGGCGATTATAATTTAAGTTTTAACACAGGCACAGGAGCAAATACATTTTACACAGGAAGTGGGATTCCTGTTAAGATTGCTGGTACAACAACAACTAATAACTTGTTTAGATTTAGAGCTGTAGGAAATAACAGGTTAGTTTACGAAGGAAAGAGAACAAGATATTTTACAGTTACTGCTAGTATTTCTTTTAGAGGTGTTGCAAATAACGATGTGCTACTATTTTACGTTGCAAAAGGAAATAACGGAGATGTTGTTGCTTCTCCATTATTAGAAACTGCAACTGCAAGGGAAATAGGTGGTAATTTTGATATTGGAGCCGTTGCTGTAGTTGGTACTGTACAATTAGCTCCTGGAGATTTTGTAGAAATGTGGACAGAAAGAGACTCAGGATCTGGAACATCTGTATTTATTGCTTCGCTAAATATGGTGATACGTTAAAATTATTTTTTTTCAAGTGTCATTACTTCTTCAAGTAAAGATGGTATTCCGCTTGAGCTAATATTATCATTATTCCAAAAACTTAAAACGCAACTAATATAATTATCACGTATTTTTTCGGAAACATAATAAATAGTCAAATTTTTTCCACCAGACATAGATGCTAAAATAGAAGTTACTCCAGTAAGATCATAATATACTTTTTTTGCTGTTGTTGGCACTCCTTCAAAAATAATTTTAATATCTTCTTCTAATTCTACTTCTCCGCCATTTTTTGTTTTCATGGCTTTTAATTGGTTTTGTATTGCTAAGTCTGCACTTTTTTTAGTTTTGTGTACAGACCAATTCATTTGTCCGTTGTAAGGGCATTGAATGTTATTTATATTCATCCAATTGCAATTACCTCCTAATTCAATTTCTCGTCCAGCAAAATTAATTTTGTTAGTTTTTAAAGAACTAAAGCAGTTTTTTGGTATTTTATTATTTATAATTAACTCAATAATTTTTCTTTCAAATTGAGGATTACTTTCATTGTAATAACCAAACCAAAAAATGGAAATTAGATTATCTTTATTTTTAACGAAATAGTTTACGCTAATAGAAGATAAATCATTATTTAATTGTTCGTGTTTGACAATTTTATAATTTTCAAAGTTTAATTCTTTATCTACTTCTTTAGTATCATTTTTTTTGACTTTGTTTTTTCGGTAAGCTTTTTTGAGGTTTTTATCGTTAAATTTTGATGAAATTGTTTGAGATGTAAAATCAATTCCATCTACATTGTAAAACGTAGTACCATTATTGTGAATGGCATTTAATCTGTTAAAAAAATCTTCGTTTTGTGAAGAAACAATTTGAAAGTTAAAAATTAGTAATACTAAAAAAAATCTTTTCATAATAGTTGGTAATAATTTTAAGCATTTTTAAAACATATTTAAAACGAATAAACCAATTTAGTTTATTTGTTTTGTAATATCAAATTGTTGAAAATAGGTGTTTGCAGTGTTAAATAATTATTTGCTTACTCTAAAGTCATAAAAGTTTTTTTCTTTCTACCGTCGCTCATCATAATAAATTTATCTAACTCAAAAGTACCATAGTTTGGTAAATAATAGGTGTTACCTCTATTGTCTTGTATTTTATTGTATGAAACTTCTCCGTTTGTAGTGTATTCAAAATCGTATAGTGCAGAAGATTCAAACCATCCTTTAGATACTTTTGTTCTGCCGTCGTTTTTTTCTGTAAGATTCTTACCAGAGTTTAATACAACATGTAACTTGTCATTTTTTAAAAAAGTGTTATAAGATGGTACATTTGCTCTCTTAAAAATGCTTCTTCCCCAAGCTAGCTCTCCACTTGGGCTAAATTTTAATATTAAAATATCGTCGTAATGGTAAGTTGTTTGCCAATAACCACCAGACATTCCAGTTTGTACATAAACTTGAGTAATATAAAACTCTTCGGCAATTAAAAAAGTACCTCCTTTACTATCTGTTAAAACATAATCTATGTAAAAATTTCTTAGTTCTTTCTTTTTCTTGTTTTTTCTTTTAGCGGTTCTGTAGCCATATAAATCTTCGTAAACTTGTTTAGGTAAGGCTTGTGCTTTTTTAGATTTTACACTAAAATTATTAGTGTCTATAACAAAATCGCACCCACCTTTTATTCGTCCTACATTTAATTCTGAATAGAATCCCATTAAATGTAATTGATTATTGTTTTCTGAAATACTAAGGGATTGTATATGTTCGTCTTTTAATTCTAATGCTAACTCTGTATTACTGTCTTTTGTTATTTTGTTTAAAACAAACTTGTAATTAGCGTCTCCATTAAACTTTTTATTAGAGCGTCCTTTTAAATATAGTTTTCCTAAAGAATATACTGTGCCGTTATTGTCTATATGTAAATCGTTATGTTCGAAGTTTTTCTTTTCGCTTTCTTGGTATGCTTTTGTATAAATTAGTTTTTCGGTTTCTGCATCAAATACACGAATAGTGTATGAGTTTTTGTGTTTTCTAATATTATCTGTAGCTATGGCAAAATATTTACCATTGTTAGATAATGCAAAACTGGTATTGTGGTTTTTTCTGGAGCCAAATAAACTTTGTTTTTTCTCGACAGTAGTGCTAAATATTGTAGATTTATTATAAGATTTTGTGTTTAAATTTAAAGTATGACAGTAAACAATGCGTTCGTCTTTTTTAGGTGCAAATACGGTAAATAGTTTTATGGTATTGTTATAAAATAGATCACCAACATAAGTTTCTTTTTTATCGCTTTCTACAACTTTAGAAAATGTTTTATTGAGATTACTATCGAAAATATCGAAAAGGAAATCTCTTTTTGCGTTTCTTACAATTCCTGTTTCGCCAGAATTATTAGTATGTATTGTTAAGACATCTAAAGATTTTACTTTGTCTTTATATTCTGCACTTTCGCTAACATTTAAATTGGTAGTAGATTGGGAGAAGCTTAATTGTACTATTAGTAATAAGCTTAGAATAAGTAGTTTTTTCATTATGGTTTTTAGATTAGGAATTTAAAATTAAGTGATTTATAGCAAAAAAAAATGACTAATTATTAGCGTTTATAATGTAGTCATTTCGTAAATATATGGTATTTATTTGGCATTATTAACTTCAACCCAATAGCCGTTTGGATCTTTAAAGTAAACTTGCTTAACACCATCGTTTCTAACGTAAATTTTATTTGGCTCGTCTACCCAATTAAAATATTTAATATTTAAATGCTCTAAATGTAAAACAAAGCGTTCTATGTTTGTAGTGTTTAATGCAAAATGTACAGCTTTACTAATTTTTATTTCGTCTTTTGGACGTGGAATTAAATGTAACTCTTTGCCTTCTCCAAGAGAAAGCCATCTTGTTTTAGAGCTAGAAGCTGTGTTTTTAATTTCTTTTAAATTAAATACTTTTTGATAAAATGTTATAGATTGATCTACATCTTTTACAGAAAGTGCTATGTGGTTAAATGTAAAGGAGTTCATTTTTTAAATGTACGATTTTAAACATTAATGTTTATTTTAATAAAAATACATTTTATCCTTCTGCATTAAAAAATACTTTATAATAATGCATTTTCTTTTCTTCGTCATAACCACGTTCTAAGTATTCGCTAGCGGCGTCTGGTGCGTCTATATCTAATTTTATTTGAATATTAGTATCGAGTTTAATATCAGTTTTTATTTTCTTCTTGTCCTTTTTTACTACAGCTTCGGCTAAATCAAATTGGTTGCGTAGTAAAATGTTTTGTTCACCTTCGTATTCTTTTTTAAAATCTTCGAAAAGTCGAATGTGAGATTCCTCGGTAAAAATTTCTTCTTTAAAATTTTCGACGTTAATTATCTCGTTCTCTTTAAAATAGTCTATTGTTTTTGCAAGAAATATATTTCGTTCTTGCTCTCCATAACTAGGCTTTAAAATTTCAGTAGAAAATTCACTACACATGTTCAAGTAATTGTGTGTGTGATTATTCATATCATCGGCATACTTAATATTTAGGAACTTTTCTAGCCAATATTGTGCATCGTAGCTGTTATTGTCTACACTTAAAACAATATTACCTTCCATATCTGTTTGGTTTAATATTAAGCAACCTTTGTCTACTTTTTTAGACGAGATTCCTTTTTGTACCAAAACATCATAACTATTGTCTTCTAAATAGGTTTGAAAGAAATTTATTTTATTTTCAATTTTAAAAATACCAATAGCGTTAGTAGCCATTTCTTTATATTCTATACCTTCAAAAATAGCCACTAAAACATCTCCAGTTTTTATTTGTGCAGAGTTGCTTTGCTCGTATAAGTGTTTTACTATATTTTTTGATGTTTCTACAAAAGCATCATCATCGTTAAAAATAGTTTTAGCGTAAGCATTAATTTCGTTTAACTCTACATTGGCATGATGGTTAAAACGGTAGCTTTGTACTGCACTACCAAATGGTCTTAATAGAAAAGGCAACATAAGTTCGTAGCTTTCTTCATCAAAATGTACTTCTTTATCTGAAAATGCATTTTTTGTGTCGTTATGTTTATTACCTACTTTATGAATTATAAATTTTGAAATACTTGCTTGGTTACGATTAATCATTGTAAAAAATAAGATTGAAAATGAAGTACAATAGTAAACATTTAAGTAGAAAAAAGGAATAAAAAAAACCGAAGACTTTTGCCTTCGGTTTTTAAATTTAAAGAAAATTAGTAATTAATATGCAATACCATAATAGTCGCAAACAGCTTGATAATCTTTAATATCTATACCAGCTTGAGCAAGCTCATTGTAAATTTGTTGTTTACCGTTATTAGTTTTTCCTGCTGTTGTACTTGTAGATTCTATAATAACAACTTTAAGAGTTTGTAAGTTTCCGGCTGTAACGGTATAGGCAGAACCTGATGCATCTTGGTAATCTAAGTCCATTCCACCATCATAAAGTGTGACATGTACAGAAAAGTTAAAGGCAATAGTATCGTAAGGACAAGGTATTGGAACCCATACAGAGTTGTCCTCTGTTAAATAGCTTAATACAACATCGTTATCTATTACATCTTGTGTAAGTTCTGTTATTGCTACAGAATCATAAGAACCTGCAAAAGTAGTAGCATCAAAAGTTAATGTTTGCACATTGGCATTACCATCTACACCATTTGCTCCGGCAGGTCCTGCAGGACCAATGGCTCCATCTTCACCATCTTCTGGAGAACATGAGAAACTAAAAGCTACTAATAAAGCTAATAGAAAATATTTTGTTGTTGAAATTGTTGTTGAAATTGTTTTCATGATTTTAATTTTAAAATGTGATTAATAGTTTATTTACCATTTAATGTTATCAAGAAAAAAAGGTTAACATAAAGACTAAAAAAAATAAAAATAATTGCATTTAAGCTTTGCTAAAGGTTATAAACAAAAAGAAAAAGAGCCGAAGTTTTAACTTCGACTCTTTAACAAACTAACCTAAAAATGAAATCTATTTAATAGTTATAAAGGGAAAATAAAAATTGATATAGTGTTTTTAAAAATAAGCCGTAAAACCAACACTAAAATAAATGGTGTTTAAAATAATTTTATTGTCTCCAGAGCTTCCTTTGGGTTTTTGACTTTGACTTGTATAATTTATTGCAGGTTCTATGGCTACATGATCGCCTATAAAAAAGGAATATCCTGCAGTGCCACGTAAAGCAAAAATGCTAGATTGCATGTCTCCAAAAGCAGATGTGGTTTTAGATGTACCAATAGCAGCTGTAACTTCTGCAAAAACTCCTATGTCAAAATAATATCGAGCAAATGGTCCGGCAGAAAGAACATTAGAAGTGGTTTCTCCGTCAAAACCTTCTATTTTACTAGTGCTAGTTCTTACTTCAAGTTCTAATCCAGCAGTAATTTTATCTGTAATAAAATAACCTAATCTTGGTGTTCCTGTAACTTGAAATGTTGAGCCTACATCGTTTGTAGTGCCTCCAATTTTAGATTTTTCGTTTGTAGAAATTACACCAATTGTTCCATTAGCAAAAAAGTTGCCTTGAGTTTTAGCGGTAAAACTTTCTTGTGCAGTACTTATTAATATAATAAAGAATAAGGTTGTAGTGATTATTAATTTTAGAGTACTATTGTTGTATGTGGTTTGTATATTCATGATTATTATTATTTAATTGATGTGTGATTACATTATTTTTTTATAGTTAGTTGTGTTTATTGAGAAATTTTCTTCCTTTAATAAAACACAGTTCATGGTTGTGGTTTTTGCTTTTCTTCTAGAAGTGTCTGTTATTTTCATTTCCATTGGTAAGCCATTAACTAAAGACATCCAGGTTTGGTCCATTCCTTTTTTTTGTTTTGTTCTGTAAAAAGTTTTAGAAAATGAAACTCCTGCATTTTCTGTAACCCAAACATTGCCATGTAAATCTTTACCTTTTACATTATACTCTTTGCAGGTGTAACCTAATATTGTTTTTGTATTACCTGTTGCTGTTACAGAATATTCTGTGTCTTCAATAGCATCATTTGTTATTTTATCCAAATTCATATTCATGGACATTAATGTTTTGTCTCCTTTATTATCCATAAACATAAACATGACTTCTTTTTCTAAATCCATTACTGTAATTGTTTTATTTTTTAAATCCGGAATTTCGAAGCCTAAGTAGTTGTTAGATTTATTAAGATAATAGGTCATATTTAGAGGTTTTTTACCATCGCTTATTTCCATAATATATTTATGGCTAAATTGATATGAGTTTTCTGGAATAGCGTTAGACATGCCAAATAACTTGCCACTAGTTTTATTATTTTTTGTTTTACTTTTTTTTGAATTATTAAATGTAGAGTCGAAAGCTTTGTCTGTTTCGCGTTCTGCCTTTTCTTCAACCTTTTTTTCTAAAGTGTTTTCTACAGCTTTCTCGGCTTTTTTAGATAATTTTTTCCAAATTTGAGCATTAGTAGTTGTGCTAAATGCAATTATAATAATGGTTAATAATGTTTGTAAAGTTTTCATTTTAAAACGTGTTTATATTTTAATTAATCGTCTGTTTCTTTTGCTTCAAGAATCCTTTTCTCAATAGCTTTACCTAAAGAATCTTTTTGTTTTTGAGTAAGATCTTTTGCTTGTATATGGTATAGGTTTTTGTATTCTGTTTTTTCGGCTTCAGATAAATCAGATTTTTCTAAAAGTTCTAAATAGCCAATGGTTTTTCCGTCTGTATTTCCATCTAAATTAGAACCAAAAACCTGTGATATAACATTGGCTCCCATGTCTAATAAATTGTCTTTTTTTACAAGCGTAGAATCTGCTTTTTTTTCTTGTGCAATGGCAAATACCGAAAAGGCAAAGGCAAGTATTGCTAAAATTATTTTTAAAGTTTTCATATTAAAAAGTTTAATTTGTTTACTTCTTAATGCATTAAAAAAGAAAAGGTTAACAGATTGTCTTTTTTATTTAAAAAAAGTTAATTTAGCTAAGCATCTGTTAACCTTTTAAAGCGCAATACCATTAAATGATAAACCAACAAGAGCATATTATCCTGGAAGATTTAAAACAAGGTTCGGATAAAGCACTTAGAAAAGTGTATGAAGAGAATAGAGATAAGTTTATAAATTTTGCAAGGCGATACAATTTGCCACAAGACGATGTGGTAGATATTTATCAAGATGCCTATGTTATTTTTTATAATAATATAATGTCTGGTAAAATAGAAACGTTAACTAGTAGTATATCTACATATTTATTTAGTGTAGGTAAGTATTTAATTTTTGATAAGATGAAAAAGAATAACAAAAAGGTAGGCTCAAACTTCGACTTATCTATTGTTAGAGATGATGATAAATTACTAGAAACGTTTGAAATTGAAGAACAAGCTTTAACTCACGAACAAGAATTATTGCGAAAGCATTTTTCAAGTTTAGGAAAACAATGTCAAGAGTTATTAAACCTGTTTTATTATAGAGGTTTTACAATAAAAGACATTTTAGAACAAGGGAATTATAATAACGAAAACGTAATTAAGAGCGCAAAGTCGCGTTGCATGAAAACTCTTAAAGAACGTATTAATAGCAACTAATAATGACTAACGAAGATTTACTATATCGATATTTTTCTAATAGTTTAAACGAAGACGAATTAATAGTCTTTAATAAGCGTTTAGAAAGTGATGCAAAATTTAAAGCTGATTTTGAATTTGAAAACAATTTAAAACAAGCAATTAAAAAAGAGAATTCAAATAAGCTAAAAGAAAAACTAAAAACTTTTGAAACAGATATTTCTGCAACTGAAACTTTTAAGAAAAAATCAAAATTTAATTGGCGTATTGCTGCATCAATAGTATTTTTTCTTGGAGCAAGTTGGTTTGGATACAATTCTTTTTTTGGTGTAAATTATAACAGTTTGTACGATGCTAATTTTAGTAATTATCCTAATACCGAATTTCCAATAACACGAAGCGATACTATTGATTCTTTCGAGCGTAAAGCTTTTGTGGCGTACGAGGCTGGAGACTTTGATAATGCAATATCTAATTTTAAAATTATTCCTATAGAAGAACAAAAACCTTATCAAGCTTTTTACAAAGCTCAAGCGTATTTAGAAATAGGCAATTTAAAGGAGGCGAAAAATATATTTAATAATATTATTAATAAAAACAGCACATTTGTTGCAGAGTCACACTGGTATTTGGCTTTAATAGCAATTAAAGAAAAAAATAAAATAGAGGCTACCAACCAATTAAGAGTATTAACCGAGAATTTTAATTACAACAAATTTAAGGCTGAAGCACTTTTAAAAGAATTACACTAATTTTTACGCTTTAGATAGAGTAGAAGTAATAAAGCTAAAGCAGTAGCTATGCCAATCCAGAGCCAGTAATTTGTAGTATTTAAGGCAACAATATTTCCAGAAATAATAAAGCCAGCCCAATAATAAGGATGGTTAAGTGCATTGTCTCTATTATTGTTTATAAAATTAACTTGCGCTTTTTGTAAAGCACTGTTTTTGGTACTACCTTTAGATAGGTTTAAATAAAAATTATCCATTAAATTTGTAGCAGAAGCATCGTTAATTTTCCATAAAGTACTAGCAATACTTTTTGCGCCACTAAAATAAAAGCCACGTGCTAAACTCATTAAACCTTCTCCACGTTTTAATTCTCCAATACCACTTTCGCATGCACTTAATGTTACTAAGTCTGCATTTAATTTAAGATTATAAAGATCTTTAGTGTAAAGTAAGTTTTCTTTTCCTGGATTTTCCGAAAAGGCTAAAAAAGAATATTCGGGATTATAATCATTAAAAACAGCATGAGTTGCCAAATGTAAAATACTATATTTAGGACTTTCTGTATTGAATTTAGTTAAGGTAGCATTTTCGTTTTTTAAAGCACTTCCCTTAAAATAATTTAAACAATTGTCTGCTTCCTTTTTATTGTTAGGTAAAGGTAATAAAGAGTTGTTGTTGCTAAAGCTTGGAGCAAAAGCTAATAAATTATGGTTATTTATTTGTTTGCTTTGCAACTGCTTTAATAAGGTTGCGGAATTTATATAACTAATAGTATGATTTTCTATTAAATACTTAGAGTTATTGTCTATTAATGTAGCAAACGGAATATAATTTAATAATCCATCTGGAATAATAATTAAATTTTTATGCATTAAAGAAATTGGAGCAATAGTGTTTTTGTGTAATGTTTTAAGTCGATTTTTTAGCTGGTTTAAATTAGACTTTGGGTTACTAAGCATTCTGTATGTTAATTCTATATCGCTTTTAATATTAGAATTTAAAGATGTTTTTATTAATTGATTATTATTTCTAGAAACAGAAATAGTGTATAAAGCGTTTTCTCCAAAGAAATAAGATATAAGTTGCTCGTTATTGTTAAGCATTTTCTTTGTTTCGTTTAATGTAATAGCTTGAAAGTTGTATTTTAAATTATAATAATTTTTATAATCTGTTTCAAGTTTTTCAACAAATTTGCGATGTTTAATTTTTAAATTGAAGAGCTCATCTTCTAGAGTTTCGTTTTTATTACTGTTAATTTTTTTTTCTAAACTTGTAATTTCATTTTTTAATATTTCTTCTTCTTCTAATATTTTTATAGGAATATTTGCATACTCTGTAGCTTTACTGTTTAATAAAGCTTCTAATAGTAAAACACTTTTACTTTTTTCGGTATATAAAAAAGCTTTTTCAATATAATTGTTTTTCTTACTTTTTATGTTTAGCTGGTAAGCTGCGTTTATTCCATACTCAAATAAAGGAAAAGCATTTTCTATTAAAAAAAGCTTATCATTATTGTTTTTAAAACTTGGTTTTAATTCATCTAAAATAGAAGAGGCGTAATCTACAGTTGCTATAGTTTTTTTAAAATCTCCAATATTATTTAATGTGTTTGCTTTTAATTTTAATGTTTTTAAAAGGTGTATATTATTTATACTCGATTTTATAGAATCATTTTTAAAAAATTGTATGGCAGTACTAAAATTGTTTAATGCTAGATTGGGTTTGTTAAATTTTTGTTGCAACTCGCCTATGTTGGTATAGGCTAAGCCTAAATTTTGATTTTTGTTTTTTGCAGTTGTAGCGTAGTTTTTGTAAAAATATAAAGCTTTATTTAGTTCTAAAATAGCCTTGCTGTAGTTGTTTTCTTGGCTATAAATTTGGGCGTTTAACTCATGATAAGTCGTATTGTATAAATGGTTTTTATTTAAATGTTTTTTAGCAATATTTAAATAGTATTTAGCGGAATCAATTTTAGATAATTCAATATAATTTTTTGAAATATTAAAACTAGAAGACATTATAGAATTTGGACTGTTTTTAGATATATGGTATGCAAGAGATTTTAAAAAATAAGCATTGGATGCAGTGTGCTTTTTTTCTTTTTTTAAAACTTCGGCAAGTAAGTTGTAGTTATAAAAAATAGAACTTTTATTCGTACTGTCTATTTTTTTTAATAGTCTAATATTTTTTTGGTATAACGAGCTGGATTCAGATAGTTTTCCTTCATCAGCATTCATTTTTGCAATGTAGCTATATGCAACAGATAAAAAAGTTTTATTTTTTTTTAATGTTTCACTATCCTGGTTTTCTGTATCATCAATTATATTTTGAAAATATTTTTTTGATGTATCGTAATTGTTTAGCCTAAAAAAATAAAAACCATAATAATAGTTTATATGGTTTTTATATTTAAGTGTGTTATCTAGTTTATTAAAATAATGCTCTTGTTTATTATATAAAGAATCTATGCTCTTTAAAATAATTTTTTTTTTGTGTAAGTTATTATAATGAAAAGCTATGTTATAACTTTCAAAATAGGCATCCATTGCGTATTGCCAATGTTTTCTTTGCTTAGAAAGCGCAATGCTCTTTTGTAAATAAAAATATCCGGAATCTTGATCTTTAAAGGCTACAGAAATTGCTTTGTTATGTAGCGTTTTAATAGACTTCTCGAACTCATTATTTTTTTCTTGCGAAAAACTAAAGCAGGTTATAATTAAGAAAATGGAAGATAAGATGTTTTTCATTATTATGAATAATCTTATTTAAACTTTACAACATAAGGTTTTTTGTTTCCAGATTTTACTTTTAATTTATTTTCACCATTACATATAGATGCTTTTAATTTTTTTAAAGAAAATATTAAACTTCCATCTTTGTTGGTTTCTAAATCAGATTCTGTAAACTTTTGCACTTCTTTATTGTTCTCATCTAGTAATATAATTGTAATATTTTCAGTACCTTTTTTAAACGTAACATATCTTAATGTAGGGCAACAATCTGTATAAGAACTGTCTGGGCAAGGCGGTAGAGGATCTCCACCTCCAATAGGAATAGAATCTAAAGAGGTTGTGTTCTCGTATCTTTCGTCACTGTTTTTTTTGTGTAAGGTAAATAATTGAGCTTCTGTTAAGTGATTTTGCTCGGATAATTTAATACTTTCTTTATTATCATTTTCACAAGAGTTTGCTAAAGTAAATAAGAAAAATAAAGCTAAAATAGCTGCTTTCATAAGTTTTTGTTTTGTGTTATATTAACTTAATGTTTGGAGCAGTCTAAAGTTAACATTTTTTTTGTAAAAATGTTGTAATTTGCTGTAATAGATTGAGATACTGTAAAATAAACAGTTGTTTGGCGTAAAGAGTAATAGATTTAATTTATTTCATACAGTAAAATATTATTACTATCGCCTTTAGTAATAAATTCTAAGTTGGCATCTTTATCTATGTTGTCAAGCTCTATTGTAGAGTTTCCATATACAGGGAAATTTTCAATAGATTTTGCTTGACTATCAAACAGTAATACTTTTTGAGATTGCAAATCTGTAACCGAAACATAAATTTTATCGTTTAAATAAAATATTTTTGGCTTTGTGTAATTTCCTAAATCTAGCTCAAGTGTTTTACTTTTTATATTTAAAATGTTTTCGCTTTGCGATACTAAAGTTTTGGTTGTTGTTGCTAAATGATGATTTTTAGACAAGTTAAATGGTTTAGTTGTTACATTTCCTTTTTGGTCGATACTCACTATTTTTCCATCGTTAGTCGTTGTTGTAAACGTATTGTTGTAATTAAAAACAGCTTCATTAGAAAACTCTATATCTGAGTTAACTTTAACTCTAGTTAATCCTCTTCTTGTTAATATGTTAAGTTTTTTATCTGTTTTAATTATTATATAATCTTTATTTCCAATCCTTATATGTTGAGGTTGGTGGTTTATCTCGTTTTTAGCCGAAGAGAATTTAAAACCTTTAACTGTTTTGCCTTTAGCATCATATAATAGAACATTTTTACCTTGTGTAACAAATAGTCTGTAGTTCTTTCTTTTGTCGTAATCGAATACCGAAAGTGGTTGTGTAATTTTATCATTAAATTTTAATGGATATCCAGTTACATCACGACCAGTTCTATCTAATAAATAAACTCTGTTTGGTGTAGCAAACGCTAATTGTAGTCTGCCATTTTTATAAATGTCTATCTGTTCTATATTGCCTAAAACAGGACCGTTTAATTGTTTTTTCCAAAGAATATTACCAACATTACTAATTAAGTATAGCTTATTGTTGATGTCTTGTACAACAATTTCCTTTTGTTTTGTTCTATGGTTGGTTACAAATTGTGGATTGTTTAATAAATCGGCATCTAGTTTAATATTTAAAAGTTCGGTAACAGCATTGGCTTCAGCTTTTATTTTATTTTTCTTTATCGCTCCGTGTAAATGGGCGTAATGAGAATCGTATACAAACTGTAATGCGGAAAATTTGTAATCTTTAAAATTAGTTTCTAAATGCGTGTTTAAATTTAAATCTATTAAATCCTTTAATTTATCATTATTTAACACCTGTAAAATTGAAGAGGCATTACTTAGATTTTTAGTTATATTTTTATAGTAATCACGACTGCTTAAAGTAGTTTTATTTTGATAATTCGCAATAATATTTTCAAGAGTTTCTTTGTCTTTAGCAAATACAAAAAAGTGTTCTATAACACAGTAATAATCTATATTATTATAATGTATAAATGGATAGAAAGTAGTTTCAAATAAATCTGGTTTACTAAATTCAAAAATAGGAATTTGTCTATAAGTATCAACTTCGTTTTGTTCGCTAATAAGATTATCTTTAGTAGAAATTACATCTATAGAGTTTAATACTATAGCTTGATTTTCGGCAGAGAATATTGTGCCGATTTCAACAATGTTATCGAATAATGAGGTATTTATTGTGCTATCATTTTTCTTGTTTAAGCGATCTAAATTAGATTTAAAGCTGCTAAAACTATTAAAAGTAAAGCTTAAAAAGCCGTCACAATTATTAGGAGCAATCTTAGCTAATTCATTTTCTTGAGGAATGGTGTTTTTAAAAGCGTTTATAAATTTTCCAGAAGAGTCAGATGCTTTAGTAATGCCGTTAAAAAGTATTTCATCTTGAGAGATTACGGCATCAACAGAAGTGTAATTGCTAAAATTTTTATAAGAAAGAGTTTCAGAATAAAAAAAGGAAGATATTAAGTTATTATTTGTATTGCTTAAAACTAAAGAAATTGGTTTGTTTTTATCTATAGTATTAATAATTTTTTTTAAATTTTTATTCTCTTTTTTTTGGTTTAAAAGGCTTAATAATAGTTTGCTACTTGATGCAGCAATAGCGACACTATCTTTAAAAATAGTGTAAAGTTCTTCGTTATTAAAGGTAATTTTTTTTGCAGAATAATTTTCGATTTTTAAAGTTTCAATTTTATGATTTGGAAAAGAATCTGGCAAAAATAAATTATTAATTTGCTTTGTAGATATGCTAAATTGAAGACTATCGTTATCATCCTTTAGAAAAGAAATTATAATAGGATTTTCTGTATTTATATATTTTAAATGATTTAATTTTTTTGAAACATTTTTATAAACAGAAGATTTAGAAATACCACTAATAAAATTGTTGTTGTTAATGTTAGTTTCTAAGCTTTCTGTATCATTTATAGTCGCAATTATAGAAGCTTGATCAGGAATATAATCGTAAATAGATGCTTTTTTATTGCTAATAGTATTGCAACCAACTAGTGTAATTAAAAAAATTAAAACAATATAAGTACGCTTCATTATATAATAGAGGGATTTTTGCACATTCAAAATTACAATTCTAATTTTAATTGTTCGGGTAAAAGCCTAAAGCTTTTTCTGTGATATTTTGTAATACCATATTTTTTTATGGCTTCTCGGTGTTCTTTAGTAGGGTAGCCTTTATTTTTTTTCCAATTATACATCGGATATTCTTCATGAATTTTATTCATATATTCATCTCGGTAGGTTTTTGCTAGAACCGAAGCAGCGGCAATACTTAAAAACTTACTATCTCCCTTTATAATAGTTTCGAAAGAAATATCATTTAAAGGTTTAAATCTATTTCCATCTACAATAATAAATTCAGGAGTAGGGTTTAATTTTAAAATAGAGCGTTGCATAGCTAATATTGATGCGTTAAGAATATTAATTTCATCAATTTCATTTTCAAAAACATGAGTAAAAGCAAAAGAAATAGCTTTATCTTCTATAATAGGCTTTAAAAAATTACGTTTAATTTCAGAAAGTTTTTTAGAGTCGTTTAAAACATTGTTTTTAAAGTTATTAGGTAAAATAACAGCCGCTGCTGTAACAGGTCCGGCAAGGCAGCCTCTTCCAGCTTCATCAGTTCCACACTCTAGTTTAAATTTTGAAAATTTTAATTTTAGCATTTATAGTATTCTTAACAAAAAACAGTTTTATTTAATATAGATTGCGTTTCTAATTTTATTTGCCAAACAAATAGAGATATTTCATATTTTTGACAAAATTTTAAATTTTAACCTGCGTTTACTTAGCAAGGTTAAAAATAGATATCATTTAATGAATAAAATAATTTTTACATTTTTTTTAATATGTTTTGTAAGCATTTGCACTGCTCAAACTCGACCAAAAAGAACACTTAGTCAAAATAATAGTCAAAGTCTAGATGCTATTTCAAGTAGTAGCAGCGATAGTTTGTCTAATAATAGCACAAGAAGTACTAGTATAGATAAAATAAAAAATAAAGATGCAAAAATTACCGACTACTTAATTATATCTTATAAAAACGATACTACATATGTAGATACAACACTTACTATACAAAAGGAGTATAAGTATAATTATCTTAGAAAGGATGAATTTAATTTAATGCCTTTCTCTAATATAGGGCAAACATATAATACTTTAAGTCAGGATTTTGAAAGTATTTCTTTAATGCCACAGTTTGGAGCAAGAGCCAGACACTTTAATTATATGGAGATTGAGGATATTAATTATTATCATGTTCCAACTCCGTTAACAGAGTTAATGTATAAATCTGCATTTGAGCAAGGTCAGTTATTAGACGCTTTTTTTACAGTTAATACTTCAAAACAATTCAATTTTTCTATAGCTTATAAAGGTTTACGCTCTTTAG
>NZ_CP019352.1:947500-2137500 GCF_001971745.1 Lacinutrix venerupis
GGTAGACGCGAAACCGTGTGATCTACCCATGGGCAGGTTGAAGCTGTAGTAACATACAGTGGAGGACCGAACCGGTTGACGTTGAAAAGTCTTCGGATGACCTGTGGGTAGGGGTGAAAGGCCAATCAAACTCGGAAATAGCTCGTACTCCCCGAAATGCATTTAGGTGCAGCGTTGATTTATAGTTTTATAGAGGTAGAGCTACTGATTGGATGCGGGGGCTTCACCGCCTACCAATTCCTGACAAACTCCGAATGCTATAAAATGTTAATCAGCAGTGAGGGCATGGGTGCTAAGGTCCATGTCCGAGAGGGAAAGAACCCAGACCATCAGCTAAGGTCCCCAAATATATGTTAAGTTGAATAAACGAGGTTGAACTGCTTTGACAGCTAGGATGTTGGCTTGGAAGCAGCCATTCATTTAAAGAGTGCGTAACAGCTCACTAGTCGAGCGGTTCGGCATGGATAATAATCGGGCATAAACATATTACCGAAGCTATGGACTTGTAAAAGTGGTAGGGGAGCATTGTAGTGGCGTTGAAGGTGTGCTGTGAGGCATGCTGGAGTAGCTACAAAAGAAAATGTAGGCATAAGTAACGATAATGCGGGCGAGAAACCCGCACTCCGAAAGACTAAGGTTTCCTCAGCTATGCTAATCAGCTGAGGGTTAGTCGGGACCTAACGCGAACCCGAAAGGGGTAGTGGATGGACAACAGGTTAATATTCCTGTACCTGCTCATATTAAAAGTGACGGAGGCGAATAGTTAGTGCGCACAGACGGAATTGTGCGTTGAAGAGAGTGGTAACACCTCGATAGTACACTAAGACTACGGTCGCGGTGATAATCTAGCGAATCGACTTCCAAGAAAAGCGAATGAAGCAGCCCGTACCCTAAACCGACACAGGTAGTTGGGATGAGAATTCTAAGGAGCTCGAGAGATTCATGGCTAAGGAACTAGGCAAAATAGACCTGTAACTTCGGGAGAAAGGTCGCCATCCTTCGGGATGGCCACAGTGAAAAGGTCCAGGCGACTGTTTATCAAAAACACAGGGCTATGCTAAATTGAAAGATGACGTATATGGCCTGACACCTGCCCGGTGCTGGAAGGTTAAGTGGAGTTGTTAGCTTCGGCGAAGCAATCAAATGAAGCCCCAGTAAACGGCGGCCGTAACTATAACGGTCCTAAGGTAGCGAAATTCCTTGTCGGGTAAGTTCCGACCTGCACGAATGGTGCAACGATCTGGACACTGTCTCAGCCATGAGCTCGGTGAAATTGTAGTATCGGTGAAGATGCCGATTACCCGCTGTGGGACGAAAAGACCCCGTGAACCTTTACTATAGTTTAGTATTGGCTTTGGATAAGTAATGTGTAGGATAGGTGGGAGACTTTGAAGCAGCATCGCTAGGTGTTGTGGAGTCATTGTTGAAATACCACCCTTTGCTTATCTAGAGTCTAACCCACAAAGTGGGAACAGTGCTTGATGGGTAGTTTGACTGGGGTGGTCGCCTCCAAAAGAGTAACGGAGGCTTCTAAAGGTTCCCTCAGCACGCTTGGTAACCGTGCGTAGAGTGCAATGGCATAAGGGAGCTTGACTGAGAGACCTACAAGTCGATCAGGTACGAAAGTAGAGCATAGTGATCCGGTGGTTCCGCATGGAAGGGCCATCGCTCAAAGGATAAAAGGTACTCCGGGGATAACAGGCTGATCTCCCCCAAGAGCTCACATCGACGGGGGGGTTTGGCACCTCGATGTCGGCTCGTCACATCCTGGGGCTGGAGAAGGTCCCAAGGGTTGGGCTGTTCGCCCATTAAAGTGGCACGCGAGCTGGGTTCAGAACGTCGTGAGACAGTTCGGTCTCTATCTACAGTGGGCGTTAGAAATTTGAGTGGATCTGACTCTAGTACGAGAGGACCGAGTTGGACTAACCTCTGGTGTATCTGTTGTTCCGCCAGGAGCACTGCAGAGTAGCTACGTTGGGAAGGGATAAGCGCTGAAAGCATATAAGCGCGAAACCCACCACAAGATGAGATTTCTTTAAAGGGTCGTGGGAGATTACCACGTTGATAGGTCATAGGTGTAAAGGCAGTAATGTCATAGCCGAGTGATACTAATAACCCATAGGCTTATTGTACGCCTGTTTTTTTACTAAGTACTATATATTATTTATTTTCAAGTTGATACACATTTTAAGTGTACTTTTTTCAATATGTTATTTTATACGGTTAAGTAGTTGATAAAATCACTACATACACCGAAAGATTTAAGGTGATTATTGCGATAGGGCTCACCTCTTACCATTCCGAACAGAGAAGTTAAGCCTATTTGCGCCGATGGTACTACATTTGTGGGAGAGTAGGTCGTCGCCTTTTTTAGAAAGTCCTAAACATTTATTTGTTTAGGACTTTTTTTGTTTAAAATTTTTTGAATTATGTAAGGTATTATTTTCTAATTCATACATTATAAAAAAACATTTTAATTATCTTCAAGTATTGTAATTAAAAACTAATAAATGTCCACAAATAGGGAACTTGATTTAGCTTGGGATTTTGTTAATAGAACAGAAAGGAATGTTTTTTTAACAGGTAAAGCTGGAACAGGAAAAACTACATTTTTACATAAATTAAAAAAGGAATCATTAAAAAGAATGGTAGTTGTCGCTCCAACAGGTGTTGCTGCAATTAATGCAAAAGGTGTTACCATACATTCTTTTTTTCAAATGCCTTTTGGACCTATATTGCCAAATAAAAATTTAATAAATTCTGATGGTTTTAATAGGAAATTCTCAAAAACTAAAATTAACATTATTAAATCCATGGATTTGTTAGTGATTGATGAAATTAGTATGGTGAGGGCGGATTTACTTGATGGAATAGATAAAACACTAAGACGTTTTAGAAAGAAAGATAAAGTTTTTGGTGGAGTACAATTATTAATGATTGGTGATTTACAGCAATTGTCACCTGTTGTTAAAGAGGATGAGTGGTATATATTAAAACCTTTTTATAGTAATGCATTTTTTTTTAGTAGTTTGGCGTATAAAGAATGTAATGCTATAATTGTTGAGTTAAATCATATATATAGACAAGATAATCCTAAGTTTATAGATATTTTAAATCAAATACGAACAAATAGTTTAACTGAAGTTTCGGCTAATGAACTAAATAAAAGATATAAACCAAATTTTCAACCACATGATGAAGATGGTTATATTTCTTTAACAACTCATAATAGTAAAGCTGAAAATATAAATATTTCAGAATTAAATAATTTAGAAGGAAAGCTTGTTACGTATAATGCACGTGTGGAAGGAAAATTTCCAAATTTTTTATATCCAAATAAAGAAGAATTAAAATTAAAAGTTGGTTCTCAAGTAATGTTTATAAAAAATGATAGTTCGGTAGAAAAACGATATTTTAATGGTAAAATTGGAAAAGTAATTTTATTAGATAAAGATGAAGTTATTGTAAAATGTCCTGATGATGATTTTAATATTGTTACAACTCCAGAAGTATGGGATAATATAAATTATACCGTTGATAAAGATACAAAAGCTATAAAAGAAAGTAAAATAGGCTCTTATACACAAATGCCTCTACGGTTGGCTTGGTCAATAACTATACATAAAAGCCAAGGTTTAACTTTTGAGAAAGCTATAATTGATGCAGAAGGAGCATTTGCACATGGGCAAACTTATGTTGCTTTAAGTCGTTGTAAGAGTTTGGAAGGTTTAGTTTTAAAAAGTAAAATTTATTCAAATCAGATAATTAGTGATAGTAATGTAACTTCATTTAATAGATATGCAGAAAATAATCAACCAAATGATAATATATTACTAGAATCGAAAGTAGAATTTCAACTTAATTTAATTTCTGAAATTTTTGATTTTTATAATTTTTTATATCCTCTAAATCGTGTTTTAGATATTTTTTACAAGAATAGAGGTAGTATTCAAGGCAATATTGAATCACCTCTAATTTTAATTAAAGACTGTATAACAAATTTATTAAAAGTAGCAAATGCTTTTAAAGCTCAACTTTTAGATTTGTCTAAAGTTAAATTAATTCCAGAATCAAATATAGAAATACAAAATAGGTTTAAAAAAGCATTAGATTATTATTATAGTCAACTTGATAATAATATAGTTGACCCATTTAAAACTTTTAGTTTTTCAACAGATAATAAAGCTTTGGAAAAAGAATTAGTAAAAAACTTAGATGTTTTTGAAGAATTACTAGCAATAAAGCAATTATATTTTAAAGGTTTAACAAGTGGCTTCAATATAAAATTATATTTAGAGCTAAGAGCTAAGTCTGTGTTTTTAGCTAAAGATGCTCCAAAAAAAGCAAGAAAGACTGTTATAGATGGAACAACAAATCTTGAATTATTTGAATTACTCCGAGAGTTAAGAAACTCAATAGCTAATGAAAACGATTTAATTCATTACCAGATTTTTACTCAAAAATCTTTATATGAGATGTGCGAAACTTTGCCAACAAATAAAGCAGGATTATTGAAAATAAATGGTTTTGGTAAAACAAGAGTTGATAAATATGGAACCGAAATAATTAGAGTTATACGTGATTATTGTGATGAAAACGATATTGAAACCTCTCCAAACAGTGAAATATTTACCACACCTAAGCCTAAAAAGAAAGTAGGAAGTACTAAATCAATTTCACTAAAATTATTTAAATCAGGAAAATCTATTGAGCAAATTGCCATGGAAAGAGATTTGAATATAAATACAATTACTGGACATTTAGCTAGTTTTATAAGTACAGGTGAGATAAAAATTTTAGACTTAATTAGTGAAAAACATTATAACGAGTTAATAAAAATTATACCAAAACAAAAATTTGAAAATCTCTCAGATTTAAAACATCAAATAGATAATAAATATACTTATGGCGAACTGCGTTTGGTTTTAGATGAGTTATCTAAAAAATAAAAAAGCTCCGAAAATTATTTCCGAAGCTTTTTTTAGTATAATTCTTTAAAATTAAGACTTAATTACACCTCTTGAAATAACTATTTTTTGAATTTCAGAAGTTCCCTCATAAATTTGAGTGATTTTTGCATCACGCATTAAACGTTCTACATGATATTCTTTTACAAAACCATTACCTCCATGAATTTGTACGGCCTCAACAGTTTGTTCCATTGCAACTTTAGAAGCATATAATTTAGCCATGGCGCTAGACATATCGTAATTATTACCTTGATCTTTATCCCAAGCAGATTTCATTACCAACATACGTGCAGCTTCAATTTCTGTATGCATATCTGCTAATTTAAAAGCAATTGCTTGATGATTACAAATTTCTGTTCCAAATGCTTTACGTTCTTTAGAATATTTTAAAGCTAATTCATAAGCACCTTGGGCTATACCTAAAGCTTGAGAAGCAATACCAATACGCCCACCAGATAAAGTTTTCATAGCAAATTTAAAGCCAAATCCATCTTCACCAATTCTATTTTCTTTAGGTACTTTTACGTCGTTAAATTGTAAAGTATGTGTATCGCTACCTCTAATACCTAATTTATCTTCTTTTGGCCCAACATCAAATCCAGGAGTGCCTCTTTCAACTATAAAAGCATTAATACCTTTATGACCTTTTTCTTTATCTGTTTGTGCAATTACTAAATAAACATCTGCTCTTCCTCCACTGGTAATCCAGTTTTTTGTTCCGTTAATTAAATAATGATCCCCCTTATCTTCTGCAGTTGTTTTTTGAGAAGTTGCATCACTTCCTGCTTCAGGTTCACTTAAGCAAAATGCACCAACAAATTCACCAGTAGCTAATTTGGTTAAATATTTTTGTTTCTGTTCTTCATTCCCATAAGCCTCTAATCCATAACAAACAAGAGAGTTATTTACAGAAACAATAACAGAAGCAGAAGCATCAATCTTAGAAAGTTCTTCCATAATAAGAACATAAGACGTCGCATCCATACCACTTCCGCCGTATTTAGGATCTACCATAATTCCCATAAAACCTAAATCTCCCATTTTTTTTACTAATTCTTGAGGGAATTCTTGTTTGTTGTCACGTTCTATAACGCCAGGTAGTAATTCGGTTTGAGCAAAGTCACGAGCAGCATCGCGAATCATTATATGTTCTTCGGTTAAGCTAAAATCCATATTTATAGTATTGTTAATTTGATAAAATAAGTGTGCAAATATAACTTTTTATTAGCTTTTTTTCAACAGATATTTCTATTTTTACTTAATATGATAAAAAACAACTACAGAGTTATTGGAGTCATGTCTGGAACATCTTTAGACGGTATAGATTTGGCTCTTATTAATTTCAATTTTAATAAAGATTGGAGCTTTAATATACTTAAAGCAGAAACTATTAATTATACACAGGAGTGGTATAAAAAACTGAAACTATTAGTTAATTTTTCTAAAGAAGATTTAATGGATGTAGATAATGAGTATTCTATATATTTAGCTAAGGTTATTCAAAACTTTATATTAGATAATAATATAGAAAATATTGATGCAATTTGTTCTCATGGGCATACTGCTTTACATAAACCAGAAGAAGGTGTAACCTATCAAATAGGTAATTTACCAATTTTAGAAAAAAAAATAAATAAAACTGTAGTCTGCAATTTTAGAGTTCAAGATGTTGCTTTAGGTGGACAAGGAGCTCCTTTAGTTCCAATAGGAGATCAATTATTATTTTCAAAATACGAATATTGTGTTAACCTAGGAGGTTTTGCAAATCTATCTTCAGAAATTGATGGAAAAAGAATAGCTTTCGATATTTGTCCAGTAAATATTGTACTTAATAAATATGTTTCAAAATTAGGTTTAGCTTATGATGATAAAGGAAATATTTCCAAAAAAGGCATAATAAACCATGACTTATTAAATAAATTAAATAATCTTCAATTTTATAAAGATGATTATCCTAAATCTTTGGGTTTAGAATGGGTAAATAGTAATGTTTTTCCGCTTATAGATGCTTATAATTTATCAATAGAAGATGTATTAAGAACATTTGTAGAACACATAGCAATTCAAATAAGTAAAGTTTTAGTAAAAAACAAATCGGTTTTAGTTACAGGAGGAGGAGTTTTTAATTCTTTTTTAATGTCTCGAATAGAGAGTTTATGTAATAATTCAATTCAAATTCCTGAAAAACAAATTGTAGAATATAAAGAAGCATTAATTTTTGGTTTTTTAGGAGTACTTAAACTTAGAAACGAAAACAACTGTTTAGCCAGTGTAACAGGAGCTAAAGTTAATCATTCTTCAGGTGTAATATTTCAATCATAAAAAAAATTAAATTTTTACTTTATGCACCTTTAGTTTTTTATATTTGTTAAACTAATCAAAACAGTATTTAAATGAATCAACTTTAGCTACGTTTCAATTATATTTTCAGACTTAAAATTAATATAACTTGATAACGTTTCAATAGACTAAAATGAAAGAATTACTAAAAAAATACGAAAATAAAGAACCAGAAATAATCTTTAATTGGAAAGATGCCGAAACCGAAGCCGAAGGCTGGACAGTAATAAACTCTCTTAGAGGAGGAGCTGCTGGAGGAGGAACAAGAATGCGTAAAGGCCTAGATATGAACGAGGTTTTATCTTTAGCTAAAACCATGGAAGTAAAGTTTACCGTTTCTGGACCAGCAATTGGTGGTGCAAAATCCGGTATAAATTTCGATCCTAACGATCCTAGAAAAAAAGGTGTTTTAGAGCGTTGGTACAAAGCTGTATCACCATTACTTAAAAGTTATTATGGTACTGGTGGCGATTTAAATGTAGACGAAATACATGAAGTAATCCCAATTACAGAAGAATCTGGTGTTTGGCATCCACAAGAAGGTGTTTTTAACGGGCACTTTAAGCCAACCGAAGCAGATAAGATTAATAGAATAGGACAATTACGTCAAGGTGTTATTAAAGTAATAGAAAACCCAGGTTTTTCTCCAGATGTAGCTAGAAAATATACTGTTGCAGATATGATTACAGGTTATGGAGTTGCCGAAGCAGTTAAACATTATTACGAAATTTATGGAGGAAGCGTTGTTGGAAAACGTGCCGTTGTTCAAGGTTTTGGTAATGTAGGTTCTGCTGCTGCATATTATTTAGCACAAATGGGAGCCAAGGTAGTTGGAATTATAGATATTTCTGGTGGTGTAATAAATGAAGAAGGTTTCTCTTTCGATGAAATTACTAACTTCTTTTTAAATAAAAATGGTAACACTTTACTGGCAGACAATATGATTCCGTTCGAAGAAATGAACGAACGTGTATGGTCACTTCAAACAGAAATTTTTGCACCTTGTGCTGCTTCAAGATTAATTACACAAGATCAAATAAATCAATTAATAAATACAGGATTAGAAGTCATTTCTTGTGGTGCAAATGTACCATTTGCAGATAAAGAAATTTTCTTTGGTAGTATTATGGAACACACAGATGAGAAAGTAAGTTTAATTCCAGACTTTATTTCAAACTGTGGTATGGCAAGAGTTTTTGCTTACTTTATGGAGCGTAAAGTACAAATGACAGATGAAGCTATTTTTAACGATACTTCAGAAATTATTAAAAAAGCATTGCAAAACACTTATGATAAAAACCCAAGCAAAACCGAAATTAGTAAAACAGCTTTCGAGATTGCATTAACTCAATTAGTTTAATTCAATTTAAAACTTAATACTTTAAAATTATGATAAATCAATTTTTAGGAAACAGTCCTAAATGGTTCAAATTCACAATGATTGCTTTTTTAATCATTAATATACCTTTATTCTATATAAATCCTACAGTATGTGCATGGTTATTTATTGGTGAATTTATTTTCTGTTTAGCAATGGCTCTAAAATGCTATCCATTACAATCAGGAGGATTACTTGCAATAGAAGCTTTAGCCTTAGGGCTTACAACTCCAGAAAATGCTTATCATGAGGTAGATGCTAACCTAGAAGTTATACTACTTTTAGTATTTATGGTTGCAGGTATTTATTTTATGAAACCTTTATTAATGTACATATTTAGTAAAGTTTTTACAAAAATTAAATCCAAATTAACGCTTTCGGTTTTATTTGTAGTTTTAGCAGCAGTACTTTCTGCTTTCTTAGACGCATTAACAGTAACAGCTGTATTAATTAGTGTAACAGTAGGTTTTTATGGCGTATACCATAAAATACACTCTAGTGCTAATGCAGATTATGACGATGATAATATTTTAGATAGAAAAGAATTAAGTGGCGAAACATTCGAACAATTTAAAAGTTTTTTAAGAAGTTTAATAATGCATGGTGTTGTAGGTACAGCTTTAGGAGGCGTTTGTACTTTAGTAGGAGAACCACAAAATTTATTAATTGGAGAACGTTTAGGATGGGATTTTGTTCAGTTTTTCTTAAAAATGGCACCAATAACAATACCAGTATTATTTGCAGGAATTATAACCACTATAATTTTAGAGAAAACTAAAATATTTGGTTACGGAGAAAAACTACCAGAAGTAGCACGTAGAATAATAGAAAATTATACAGAAGAAGAAGATAAAAAAAGAACACCAGCTCAAAAATACGGCTTAATAGTTCAAGGAGTTTCTGCGTTATTATTAATAGCAGGTTTAGCATTACACATTGCTCCAGTAGGATTTATTGGTTTAGCATTAATTATTGTTCAAACTGCATTTATGGGTATTACAGATGAGCATTCTTTAGGTAAAGCATTCGAAGAAGCATTACCATTTACAGGATTACTAGTAGTATTTTTTGTAATAGTAGCCATGATCCACGATCAACATTTATTTCAACCAATTATAGAATGGGCACTTTCTAAAGATCCAGCACAGCAACCAGCTATTTTTTATGCAGCAAACGGATTATTGTCTATGATTAGTGATAACGTATTTGTAGCAACGGTATATATTGGAGAAGTTCAAAATGCATTTTTGGCAGGAGATATAACAAGATTACAATTTGAACATTTAGCAGTAGCAATTAATACAGGTACAAACTTACCTAGTGTGGCAACACCTAATGGTCAAGCAGCATTTTTATTTTTACTAACATCATCAATAGCACCATTAATCAATTTATCTTATGGAAAAATGGCTAAAATGGCATTTCCATATACAATTGTTTTAGGTATTATGGGATTATTAGGAGTTATTTACATGCTATAGTTTTAAAAAACTTCTAAAAAAGATATATTAAATTATAAAAAAACACGTTATACAGTTATCTAAATCAAGAATATGTTAAATACAATATTACAAGAAACAGTTCAAAATACCGAAGGATTAACCGATGGTGAAACTACAGAAAAAACACTGTCAATAATAGAGTTAATTACAACAGGAGGAACAGCAGGAATAATTATAATAGTAATATTATTTGTACTTTTTGTAGCTGCTATTTACATTTATTTTGAAAGACTTTTAGCCATAAAAGAAGCTTCAAAAGTAGACGCTAATTTTATGAATCAAATTAAAGACTATGTAAGCGATGGTAAAATGGATTCTGCTCAAAACCTTTGTTTACAAGCAAATTCACCAGTTTCAAGATTAATAAGTAAAGGTGTTTCTAGAATAGGTAAACCATTAGACGATATTAATAAAGCAATAGAAAACGCTGGTAGATTAGAAATTTATAGCCTTGAAAAAAATGTAAGTGTTTTAGCAACAATTTCTGGTGCAGCACCAATGATTGGGTTTCTTGGAACAGTTATTGGAATGATTCTTTCAATATTCGAAATTGCAAACTCAGGAGGTTCAATAGATATTAAAACATTAGCAGATGGTTTATATACAGCCATGACAACAACCGTAGGAGGATTAATTGTTGGTATTGTTGCATATATAGCCTATAATCATTTAGTAGTAAAAACAGATAAAGTGGTTTATAAAATGGAAGCAAATTCATTAGAATTCTTAGACCTTTTAAACGAACCTATTTAATCTTTAATTTATGAATTTACGCGGAAGAAATAAAGTAACACCAGAATTCAATATGTCTTCTATGACGGATATTGTATTCCTTTTACTTATCTTTTTTATGATTGCTTCAACGCTTGTTTCAGCCGAAGCCATAGATTTATTATTGCCAAAATCAACCAGTAAAACAACACAAACAAAAAGCATATCTGTAAGTGTAGATAAAAACACAAACTATTATATAGATATGCAACAAGTGTCTAAAGAAACATTAGAATCAGAACTAATATCTAAACTAGGAGGTGTAGAATCGCCGACAATTACTATACGTTCAGATCAAGATGTAGAAATGAAACACGTTGTATATATTATGGATATTGCAAATAGAAACAAAATTAAATCAACCTTAGCAGTAAAAGCACAATAGTTTGAAATACCTACAAACAAAACACGAACAAAATTCTGCTAAAATCACAACTTTAATAGTTGTGATTGTTCTGTTATTATGCTTTGTTGTAGGCCAAGAATATCAAGAATTGCCAGAAGAATACGGTGTGGCAATAAATTTTGGAGATGCAAGTTTACTAAATGAAAATACACCATCAAATGCATCAGAAAAAGCACCAGAAGCAGACGAGGTTTTAGAAGAAGAAACACTTGAAGAAGAAGTTACCGAGGAGGTTTTAAAAGAAGAAACCATCGAGGAAGAGGAAATAAATGAAGAAGCCGAAGCCGAAGCTGAAAAACAAAAATTAGAAGAAGAAGCACAACAAGAAGCTGAGAGAATAGCAGCCGAAGAAGCGGCAAAAGCTGCTGAAGCAGAAAAAGCAGCCGAGGCAGAAAAACTTTTAGCACAACAAGAAGCTGAAGCTTTAAGAATAAAAAATGAAAAATTAGCTAAAGAGGCTAAAGAGGCTAAAGAAGCAAAGGCAAAAGCAGCAAAAGAAGCCGCAGATAAAAAAGCAGCAGAAGCAAAAGCTAAAGCAGAAAAATTAGCAAAAGAAGCCGAAGCAAAAAAAATAGCAGAAGCAAAAGCAGCAAAAGCTAAAGCAGACGCAGAAGCTAAAGCTGCAAAGGCTAAAGCTGACGCAGAAGCAAAAGCTAAAGCAGCAAAGGCTAAAGCAGATGCCGAAGCAAAAGCTGCAAAAGCAGAAGCGGATAGAAGAGCCGCAAAAGCAGCAGCCGATGCAAAAGCAGCCGCCGCAGCTAAAGCCGCAGCAAGTAAAAGTGGTGGTAATGAAACCGTATCATTTAAGTTAATTGAAAATTCACCAATTTATCCAGGATGCGAATCAGGTAATAATGCTACCAGAAAAAAATGCATGAACGATAAAATAAACCAATTTATAGCTAAGAATTTTAATAGAATATTAATATCAGATTTAGGTTTAGAGGGTAAACAAGAAATATATATTCGTTTCACAATAAATGAATCTGGAAATATTGTAGGAATTAGAGCAAAAGGTCCACACTCTAAATTAGAGGATGAAGCTAAACGTGTAACAAAGTTATTGCCAAGAATGAAACCAGGAATGCAACAAGGTAGACCGGTATCAGTATCATTTAATTTACCACTTAGCGTAAATGCAAAATAAAATGAAATATTTACAAACAAAACACGAACAAAACTCAGCTAAAATAACAACATTAATAGTCGTTATTTTAATTTTGTTATGTTTTGTAGTTGGTCAAAGTTATCAAGATCCACCAGAAGAATATGGTGTTGCGGTAAACTTTGGTAATTCAGCCGTTGGTAGTGGAAATGTTCAACCAGATAAACCTGTAAAATCCGAAGATGTAAATATTAATAAGCAGCCTAACGAAACACAATCAGAACCTAATATATCCGAAGAAAAAACCGAAGACACCAAAGAATCTGCATCAGAAGAAGTTAAAGAAAATCTGTTAACACAAGACTCTCAAGAAGCTATAGCAATAAAAAAGGCAAAAGAGGTAGCAAAGGCTAAAGCACAAGCAGAAGCTAAAGCTAAGGAAGAAGCTGCTAAAAAGGCAAAAGCAAAAGCAGATGCCGAAGCAAAAAAGAAAGCAGAAGAAGCTAAGAAAAAAGCAGAAATCGATGCATTAATGGGCGGAATTAATAATTCAGATGGAAAATCAAGTGGAAGCGAAGGGAATGATAATCAAGCAGGAGATAAAGGACAATTAGATGGTAATCCATACGCACCAAGTTATTTTGGCGGAGGGAAAGGAAATGGTGGAGTCGGTTCAGGTCTTGGAGGCAGAGGGCAAGGTAAATTTGTAAAAATTGTTCAAAACTGTAATGAAGAAGGATTAGTTATAGTTAGAGTCGAAGTAGATAGAAGTGGAAGAGTTGTAAAAGCAGAACCAGGAGAAAAAGGAACAGAAAATTCAGCACCTTGCTTGTATGAAGCTGCAAAAAAAATAGCAGAATCAGGTAAATGGCCTGCAGATTCTAAAGCACCTACTAGACAAATAGGCTTTGTAAGTATAGATTTCAAATTAGGACAATAAAATGAATTATCACGATACAGTAAATTGGATGTTCTCTCAACTTCCAATGTATCAAAACCAAGGCAAAAGTGCTTATAAAGTAGATTTAGCAAATACTCTTCTTTTAGCTAATCACTTAGAAAACCCTGAGAATAAATTTAAAAGTATTCATGTAGCTGGAACTAACGGAAAAGGTTCTACAAGTCATATGTTAGCTTCTGTTCTTCAAGAGGCGGGTTATAAAGTTGGTTTATATACGTCACCACATTTAAAAGATTATAGAGAGCGAATTAAAATCAATGGAAAAGAAATAAGTAAACAATTTGTAATTCAATTTGTAAAACGTAATAAGTCTTTTTTTCAATTAAATGCACTATCTTTTTTTGAAATGACTGTTGGGCTGGCTTTCGAATATTTTGCAAAACAAAAAGTTGATATTGCAATAATCGAAGTTGGATTAGGTGGCCGTTTAGATTCTACAAATATAATAACACCAGAAGTTTCCATAATTACAAATATAGGTTTAGATCATACACAGTTTTTAGGCAATACTTTACAAGAAATTGCTAAAGAAAAGGCAGGTATTATCAAATCAAATATTCCTGTAGTAATTGGAGAAACTCAAAAAGAAACAGAAGCAGTATTTCTAGAAGTTGCTCAAAATAATAAAGCCAAAATTATATTTGCAGATCAAAGTAAAATTCATGCTTATAAAAGCGATTTAAAAGGCAAGTATCAAGATAAAAACATAAAAACAGTCACTCAAGTTATAAAAGAAATTCAGTTAAAAGGGTTTAATGTCTCAAAAGAAAACATAGAAAAAGGACTTTTAAATGTTGTTAAAAACACAGGCCTCCTTGGAAGATGGCAAATACTACAAAAGTCACCAAAAGTAATTTGCGACACAGCACATAATAGAGAAGGGCTAAAAATAGTAATGAGTCAACTTCAAAATGAAATTTTTGATAACTTACATATTGTTTTTGGAGTTGTAAATGATAAAGATTTAAACACAATTATAGATCTTTTACCAAAAAATGCAAATTATTATTTATGCAAACCAAATATTCCAAGAGGATTAAGCGAAAAAAAATTAGAAGCATGTTTTAAAAACAAAAACTTAACTTGTAAATCATATAATTCTGTAAATGAAGCATATAAAACAGCAATAGATAAAGCTAAAGATAAAGATGTAGTATACGTTGGAGGAAGTACTTTTGTAGTTTCTGAAATTATTTGAAAATTTTTTTAAAAAAACTTTTGTGTATTCAAAATCTCGTGTATATTTGCACACCGAATAATAAGGGCGCGTAGCTCAGTTGGTTCAGAGCACTTGGTTTACACCCAAGGGGTCAGGGGTTCGAATCCCTTCGCGCCCACAACATCAAAAAATCCTAATGAATTTTCATTAGGATTTTTTATTTTATATAAATTCTAGTACTACTTATTTTTATAATGTATTAAGAGTTTTTAGTTAGCATAAAAGAATAAATTACAAAATTATAGGTTAACGGTTTTTAACCTGTATAATATTTATATAAACACTGTAGTTATACAGGCTTTATTTTTTATATTTGGCGCATGAATGCGAAATGGTATTTTGGAGCTTTAATACTAATACTCACTTTGTTTGGTGCAAATCAGGAAAATCTGGTAGTACCAAATCAAGAGATTGTATTACAGTTCTCTAATACTACAGTTACTTCCAATGAAGCAGAATTAACTCTTGCTAATGTAAAGGAGCAATTAAAGGCTATTGGTGTTTCTAAATTTCAAGTTCGTAAAGAAACTAAAGGCAGGTTAGTTATATCTTATTATAGTGATACTACTGCCGCTATTGTAAAAGATTTACTTTCTGCAGACATAGCATTCGACTATGCTTCAAATAAAGATGATAATTCAGAATTTCCGTTAGAACATCATTATAATTTAGATGTTTTCGAAATCTCAAAAACTAGCGATACAGGTTTTGGTTCTTCAGGAAAATCATTATTCCAGCTAAAACAAGATTACGATAGGTTTTCAAACCCAAATGTATTGCTTTATGCTGTTGAGTTTACTCCAATTTTAAGAAATATTGAAGTTCAAGTAGCATATAAACAAAATAATACTATTGCAATTGCAATAAACAATATACCTCATAAAATTCCTGAAGGTCGAGCTGGACCAATTTCTTAAAAGGAATATTTTATAACACTTCCTAAACATCAAATTTTAAAACACATAAATATTTAATTTTTATGTGGTGTATAAAAAAATATAGTTTTCAAAATATATTGAAAGCTATTATTTCATTTTAAAAAAGAGTACTAACAACTGTCAGAATATAAAAACCTGACGCAAATATTAAAAGAATGCAAAATAAAGGATTAGTAAAACTGTTTGCAGTTTTATTTGGATTGGTAAGTATTTACCAGCTGTCTTTCTCGTTTAAAAATAATGCAATCGAGAAAAATGCAGAAGAATTAGCAGCATCAAAATTTAGTGAAAGTGATGCAGACTATAAAGAAAAACGTAAAGCGTTTGAAGTAAATTATTTAGATTCTCTTTCGTCTTCTAACGAAAGTGTTTTCTTAGGAGAAGATTATGCTAAAGTTAAGGACAATGCCATGAAACTTGGTCTTGACCTTAAAGGAGGTTTAGAAGCTATTTTACAAGTATCTGTTAGAGATATTTTAAAAGGATTAGCAAACGACTCTAAAGACCCAGTATTTAATAAGGCTTTAGATGATGCTGATGAATTACAAAAAAATTCTCAAGATGATTATATTGAATCTTTCTTTACAGCTTTCGATGCTATTAAAGGAGATAAGCAATTAGCATCACCAGATATTTTTGGAACACGTTCTTTAGTGGAAGCTGGAACTATAAAAATTGGTATGAGCGATGCAGATGTAAAATCGGCATTATCTAAAAAAGTAGACGAGTCTATTGCTTCTGCTTTACAGGTTTTACGTACACGTATCGACCAATTTGGTGTTGCATCTCCAAACATTCAACGTTTAGGGTCTTCTGGACGTATTTTAGTAGAATTACCAGGAGTTAAAGATGTAGAGCGTGCTAAAGCTTTAATTACAGGAACTGCAGAATTAGAATTCTGGTTTGGATATAAAGCTCAAGACTTAGGTCAATATTTTAACGACTTAAACAATGCTTTAAAAGCAAAACAAGAAACAGCAAGTGCAGATGCAGATGCAGAGAATGCTACTCAAGAAGAAGGTGAAGATTCTGCCGATGATATTATTGGAGATTTAACTGGTGAGGAAGACGAAACAACTGTAGCTGTTAATCCATTTTACGACTTAGTAGCAGTAGGTACTACAGGATATTATTCTGGAGTTGGTTTAGTAAAATTATCAGACCAGAAAAAAGTAGAGGAAATTTTAAACTCTAAAGAGGCTATTGCATTACGTCCAGCAGCTGCAAAAAATGTAAAATTTGTATTCGAAAAACCTAAAAAAGATAGTGAAGTAACAACTTTACACGTTTTAGAAGGAAATAGAGATAACGAGCCACCATTACATGGTAGTATTGATGATGCAAGAGAAGGTTACGACCAAGCCAATAGAGTAGTAGTAAACATGCAAATGGATGCTGCAGGTTCTAAAACTTGGGAAGAGATGACAGAGAGAGCATACAAAGAAGGAAGCAATATTGCTATTGTATTAGATAATATTGTGTACTCTGCACCAGGAATTAGTAGAGGTAAAATTGCTGGAGGTCGTTCAGAAATTTCTGGAGATTTTACAATTAACGAAGCAATCGATTTATCTAACGTATTACGTGCAGGTAAATTACCAGCAAGAGCAACAATTATTCAAAGTGACGAAGTTGGACCAACATTAGGACAAGAAGCTATAGATAGTGGTACAATGTCGTTTGTAATTGCATTAGCATTAGTATTACTATGGATGATGTTTTATTACGGTAAAGCAGGTTTATTTGCAGACATTGCAATGGCATTAAACATTTTATTAATCTTCGGTATTTTATCAGGATTAGGAGCCGTATTAACATTACCTGGAATTGCCGGTATTGTATTAACAATTGGTATGTCGGTAGATGCGAACGTACTTATTTTTGAACGTATTCGAGAAGAATTAGGAAAAGGAAAAGATTTAAAATCTGCTGTTCAAGACGGGTTTAGTAATGCATTATCTTCTATTTTAGATGCCAATATTACTACAGGTTTAACTGCTTTAATTTTATTCTTATTTGGTACAGGACCAATTAAAGGTTTCGCAACTACGTTATTAGTTGGTATTGCTACATCATTATTTACAGCAATATTTATAACGAGATTATTAGTAGACTGGTATGTTAATAAAGGTGGAAAATTAGATTTCTCTACAGGTATCACTAAAAACTTATTTAGAAACATTGATATTGCATTCTTAAAGAAGCGTAAAATGGCTTACATTATTTCTGGAATATTAATAGTAGGAAGTTTAGCATCTTTATTCACAAACGGATTAGATCAAGGTGTAGATTTTGCAGGAGGTAGAACATACCAAGTACGTTTCGACCAGCCAGTAAGCTCTTCAGAAATAAGTGCAACATTATCAGACCCAGAAGTATTTGGTAGTGCAGATGCAAAAACATTTGGAGACGATAACCAATTAAAAATTACAACAAAGTATAGAATCGACGAAGCTTCAGAAGAAGCAGACAACGAAATTAGACAAACATTATACAATGCATTACAACCACATTTAAACGGTATGAGCTATGCAGATTTCATCTCTAATGAAGAAGGGAAAACTGCAGGTATAATGAAAAAATATAAAGTAAGTCCAACCATTGCAGATGATATTAAACAAGAATCTTTCTGGGCAGTATTAGGATCTTTAATTGTTGTTTTCCTTTATATTTTAATACGTTTTAAAAGATGGCAATTCTCACTTGGTGCAGTAGCAGCAGTATTCCACGATGTATTAATTGTATTAGGAGTATTCTCTATTACATACAAGTTTATGCCATTCTCTTTAGAAATTGACCAAGCATTTATAGCCGCAATTTTAACAGTAATTGGTTACTCTTTAAATGATACCGTTGTAGTATTCGATAGAATTAGAGAGTTCTTTAACGAGCATACAGGATGGTCTTTCGACACAGTTATCGATAAGTCGTTAAGCAGTACATTAAGTAGAACATTAAATACCTCTTTAACAACCTTAGTAGTATTATTAGCCATTTTTATTTTTGGAGGAGAATCTATTAGAGGATTTATGTTTGCATTAATAGTAGGTGTAATTGTAGGTACATATTCATCTTTATTTATTGCAACACCAATTATGTACGATTCTGTAAAAAGAGGAGATGCTACAGAAGCATTAAAAAACAAATCAAAAGAAGAAGAATTAGAAGACGAAGCAAAAGCTTAAACTTCAATTTTTAATTAAATATAAAAGCCTTTCAGTTTTAAACCGAAAGGCTTTTTTTATTATTTTTTTGGGCGTTACCTTGCAAAAAAAAAAGCAAGGTCAGGCTATCACTACTCGCTCTTTGCAAGGAGCTCAAACATGCCGTTCTATCCTTAACGCATAAGACTAAGTGTTGTTCTCAATCCACTGTTCTGTCATAATCCAAAGCGTATTTGCAAAACGAGTTCTAAAAAAACCAAAATGTCCCGCATTAGAAACCAAGTGTCTTCTATCTATTTTAGCATTACTAAAAATAGAAGCTAACCAATCTACAGTCTGCTTTGGTGCAAAATTATCCTTTGGAAAACTTAAAACAAGCATTGGGCAAGTAACTAAGTCTATATAAAAATTGTCCTTATTAGGTTCGCTTAAAAAATAATCTTTTCTATTTCCCCAACGTTTCCATTGGTAAACAGCATGTTTTGGAACACTCTCAAAAAGGCCTAGTTTTTTAGCAGGAAAATAACCAAAAAATGGAGTAGTAGTAGGAATTAAAACATTCCAAAAAAATAACATTTTTAATTTTTGTAAACCAGGAAATAAATTCCAATACCCAGATTGCGACGCTACAGTAATAATAGCATCTGCAAGTGCTATATTTTTATTAAAAGCAGTTAGTTGTCCGCCAATACTATGTGTTATTAGCGTAAGCTTATATTTTGGGTTTGTATTTTTTGCAAACTCTAAAACTGCGGCTTGGTTTTTAGCCCAATCCAGTAAATTAGAAGTATTATTTTTTATGTGTTTAGAGTAAGATAAACCTATACCAGAATAATCGAAAGTATATACAGTAAAACCTAAAGAACAAAAATGCAATGCAAATTTAGAATAGTAAGTTTGTACAACTCCAGTTGCAGATGATATTACAATGCTTTTTTGGTTTGAAGTTTCTGGAATAAATTGAGTTACAAAAATAGAATGTTTATTTTCTTGTTCTATTTCTATAACCTTTTGCTGCATTACTCCACAATTTTATAAACAAAGTAATCCATTTTATCTCCAACCTCAAGCAGCCATTCTTCTGCTAAGCCAGCATTAATTTCTAGTACAAATTGCGCTAATGCGTTCGATGGTAAAGAAGCCTCATCAAGCGGTTGTGCATTTTCTTGAAAACTAACAATTCTTTTATTGTGGTCTAAAAAAATAAGATCTAAAGGAAAACGTGTGTTTTTCATGTAAAAATTACGCTCTCTAATTTCATTAAATACAAACAGCATACCTTGGTTCTTTTTCATAGATTCTCGGTACATTAAACCAGTTTCTATCTCAAAAGGTGTTTCTGCAATTTCTATATCTAGTTTAGCAATAATTGTATCTGTAGTACCTTTGTATAAAGTAAGCTCACCTTCTTTAGTAAAAGGAACTTCTGGTTGTTCTATTGTTTTTGGTTCGCTTTTACAAGCAATTATAGTTAAGCTAAAACAAGCTAATAGAAATATTGTTTTTAAAATTTTCATTAGTGATATGTAGATTTTTGTTTGTAAAAAAACATAAAATATAATCCAATTAAAATAAACGGGATACTTAATACCTGTCCGGTATTCATAAACCAAATATAATCATCACGCCCATCTACTTGAGCAATTTTTACAAATTCTACAAAGAAACGAACCGTCCAAAGTAAAACTAAAAATAAGCCAAATAAAAATCCTGGTTTATCGCCTTTATTTGTTTTTAAATAGAAGTATAAAAGAATTAAAAACACAAAAATATAGCAAAACGACTCGTACATTTGTGCCGGATGCCTGTAAGGTACAGCCTCTAATAAGCTTGCAAATTTAGGACTATTGGTAACTGCTGCATAAGCTGCTTTATAATCTTGTATGCCTGTAAGTTTTACAATGTCGTGTTTAGAATATTCTTCTTGAATAAAACGAACTCCTAAAGGAAAATCTCCAGATAATTTACCAACAATTTCAGAGTTAATAAAATTTCCAATTCTAATAAATACTGCTCCAGAAGCTACTGGTATTACAATGCGGTCTAAAATCCACATTAAAGATTTGTATTTATATTTTCTTCTATACAAAAACATAGCAACAATAATACCTATAGCAGCACCATGGCTTGCTAAACCTGAGAATCCTGAAAATTCAAATTTAGGATTAAAACGAAATGGTAAAAAGACGCTAAAAAAATCTTGCGAAAATAATTCTGGTTGGTAAAATATTACATGGCCTAAACGTGCGCCAAGCATTGTTGCTAGAACTGTATATATAAAAAGAGGATCTAAATATTCTATTTTTACATGTTCTCTCTTAAATATGCGTTTTGTTATGTGCCAACCAATAACAAAAGCGGTTACCCACATAAGACTATAAAAATGAATTTTGAAATTTCCAATAATATCGATTCCTGTTATTGGATTCCAATTAAATTCTAATAAATACATATGTTTTTTTTTATGACTGTAAATATAGTATTTATGATGAATTTATACGAGGATATTACAAATCATTAACAGAATAACAATTTTTATTTAAAACTAAATATTGCCGCGTAGGCGAGTTGTCATCCTTTTTTATGGAACAGGATCGTAACCTTTACCTCGCCCAAGGCGACAGAGCGAAAAAAAAATGTGCAGTGTACATTTTAAGCGATTGGGCGAGCTGGCGCGTAGGCGAGTTGTCATCCTTTTTACGGAACAGGATCATAACCTTTGCCTCCCCAAGGATGACAACTCAAAATTCGCTTTACACTTAATTTCATACCTTTTAAAAATCCATGCTTTATTAAAGCTTCTTTTGTGTAGTGCGAACAAGTTGGTTGATATCTACACGTAGCTGGAGTAAATGGCGAAATAAAAGTCTGGTAGATTTTTATTATAAATAGAAAAGGTGCAATTAGTAGTTTTTTCATAACTATTGCATAGTGTAAAATATATTTAAAGTTACATTTGTTTTCTAATTTGTAGAAAATGTTGTGCCATCTCTACTGTCGTTTAATGTAATGCCAACTTCTGCTAATTCATCACGAATTTTATCAGACAAAGCAAAGTCTTTATTAGCTCTAGCTTCTTGTCTTAATTTTATTAGTAACTGTACAGCTCCAGAAAGTTTATCGGTACCTTCAGCTGTGTCTTTAGCATTATTTAATCCTAATAAATCAAAAACAAAAGTATGTATAGCACTTTTAAAGATTTCTAAATCTTCTTTACTAATAGTCGCACTTCCTTCTTTTATGGCATTAATGTGGTTAACAGCTTCAAATAAATTAGCGATTAAAATAGGCGTGTTAAAATCGTCATTCATGGCATCGTAACACTTTTGCTTCCAGGCTTTAACATCAAAAGATGAGGTGTTAGAAGTTTTTAGCTTTTCTAAATCGTCAACCGCATTCATTAAACGATTAAAACCTTTTTCGCTGGCTAAAAGTCCATTATCTGTTAAATCTAAAACGCTTCGGTAAGCAGATTGCATCATGAAAAAGCGAACAACATTTGGGTTGTAAGCTTTAGACATAATATCGTTTTTACCAGATAATAATTCGGCAGGATTTATATAATTTCCTGTAGATTTACTCATACGAGCACCATTAAGCTCTAGCATATTTGCATGCATCCAGTAGTTAACTGGCGATTTTCCTTTTGCAGCTTGATTTTGTGCAATTTCACATTCGTGATGTGGAAATTTTAAATCCATTCCACCACCATGAATATCAAACTGTTCTCCTAAATATTTTGTACTCATTGCAGTACATTCTAAATGCCAACCTGGGAAACCATCGCTCCAAGGCGATGGCCAACGCATAATGTGCGTAGGTTCGGCCTTTTTCCATAATGCAAAATCTTGAGGATTTTTTTTATCGCTTTGCCCATCGAGCGCACGTGTATTGTGTATTAAATCTTCAAGTTTACGCTTACTTAAAATACCGTAATCGTTAGTTTCGTTATATTTATGTACATCAAAATATACAGAGCCATTAACTTCGTATGCAAAACCATTATCTATAATTGTGCTAATTAATTCAATTTGCTCAATAATATGTCCGGTTGCAGTAGGCTCGATACTTGGCGGTAGTAGGTTAAAGGTGTTAATTACGTTATGAAAATCTACAGTATAGCGTTGTACAATTTCCATAGGCTCAATTTCTTCTAAACGTGCTTTTTTGGTAATTTTATCTTCACCAACATCGGCATCGTTTTCTAAATGTCCTGCATCTGTAATGTTTCTAACATAACGAATTTTATATCCAAGATGTTTTAAATAACGAAAAACCATGTCGAAAGACATAAATGTTCTTACATTTCCTAAATGTACATTGCTGTATACAGTAGGACCGCATACATACATACCAACGTAACCTTCCGTAATAGGTTGGAAAGTTTCTTTTTTTCCTGTTAAAGAATTATAGACCTTTATTTGTTGATTTTTGTATAACTGCATTACTATTATAGTTAGAATGAAACTTTATTATGTTTTTAGTAGAAGCAAAAAAGTATTAAAATTTCGTTTCCAAACTAATATAATCTAAAAACTCACGTTTAATTTCTTTGTTTTTAAATTGGCCACCAAATTCTGAAGTTACTGTGCTACTTTCAATATCACGAATACCTCTAGAATTTACACATAAATGTTTGGCATCTATAACGCAAGCAACATCATCTGTATTTAATACTTTTTGAAGTTCTTTAACTATTTGTATTGTTAAACGCTCTTGCACTTGTGGTCGTTTTGCAAAATAATCTACAATTCTATTCATTTTAGATAATCCTACAACAGTGCCATTAGAAATATAAGCAATATGGGCTTTACCTACTATTGGTAACAAGTGGTGCTCGCAAGTAGAATATACGGTAATATTTTTTTCTACTAACATTTCGCCATATTTATACTTATTGTCAAAAACAGATGCACTAGGTTTTTTATTTGGATTTAAGCCACCAAAAATTTCATTTACAAACATTTTTGCAACTCGTTTTGGTGTGCCATTTAAGCTATCGTCTGTTAAATCCAAACCTAAAGTTTCCATGATATGGCGTACATCACTTTGTATAATATCTATTTTTTCGTTGTCGGAAAGTTTAAAAGCATCAGCTTTCATAGGTGTGTCTGAAGATGTTCCAACGTGGTTTTCTCCTAAATCGTCGTTTGTGTTTGTAGTATTCTCAATTTTCATGTGTTCAAATTCTAGCTATAATGTAAAATGCTAAAATAAAGCTTTATAAAAGGCCTTAATTTTAGCGTAATGATATTGACAAAGACTTAATGTTATTATTTGTTATAAATCTTAGAGCTTGCAAAGATAAGTAATAATAAAATGAGTGCAACACGGTAGGAGTTTTTATCTTTAAATTGTTATATTTTTAGAACGAATAATTATTAGCCATCAGTTAATAATTTTTTGCTATTTTTAGCATCCTTAAAAAACAAGATATTTATGAAACTTAGACTATTCTATGTGTTTGCATTATTTATTACAATTGGTGTACATAATGCAAATGCTCAATCTGCTAACAGACAGCCACTTAAATTGGTTAAATACAACGATAATGTTAAAAGTCCTTTAACTAGTAAAGAGTTGTCTTTTATTAAAGAAGTATATGCAGATAAAGTAGATGCTTATGTGTTAAGTAGACCTCAAAAGGTAAAAGACTTAAAAAATTTATTACGAAATAGAATACTTATTAAAGATATGCCAGAATTAATTGGTAATACAGATAAGTATAAAACTTTATCTGAAGCAGGATTATTTAACAATTATAATTCAAATTTAACTTTCGATAAAGTATATAATAAAGATACATTTAATGTATTAAAATATAATTTAGAATTTTTTGGTAGAGGTTCACGAATTTATAGAATAGATAATACTAGTCTTTTCATCGTAATACTTTCTCAACATCAATAAAAAATACAACAATGAATAAGTTTACTATATTAATTACATTTTTATTAATTTCAACAGTTACATTTGCTCAAGATGTTTTAATGCAAACAGGCACTGTTACACAATGTTCAGGAACTTTTTACGATTCTGGTGGAGTAGGAGGAAACTATAGTAGTGACGAAAGTTTTACACTTACTATTTGTCCTGATGTACCAGGGAATCAAATACAATTAGATTTTACAGCATTTAGTACGCAAGTAGGAAGTGATACAATAACTTTTTACGATGGTGATGATACTACAGCAAACAATTTCGGAACGTATTCAGGAGCTGGTGCAGCAAATAATCCAGGAATAGTTGTAGCAACTCCTAATAATCCTACTGGTTGTATAACTATTGTGTTTACTTCAGATGGAACAGCAACTACAACCGGATGGGCAGCTACAATTTCTTGTTATGAGCCTTGTCAAACAATTGTTTCTCAAATAGATAGCGCAACGCCAGCGCCAAATGCAGATGGTTATATAAGAGTTTGTACAGATGAGGATATAACTTTAAACGGTAGTGGAAATTTTTCTGTTGATGGTACAGGTGCTACTTATGAGTGGGATTTAGGAGACGGTAATACTGTTACAGGACAAACAGCAACATTTTCTTATCCAAATCCTGGTGTTTATATTGTAAACTTAAATATAACAGATACTAATACAGATCCAGCACCTGGAACAGGCTGTACCAATACAAATTTAATTAATCAAGTAATACAAGTAGGTACAGAACCCGATTTTACAGGAACTGAAGCTGCCGATACTGTATTGTGTTTTGGAGAAAGTACAACTATAGATGGAGTAGTAACGCCAACCGAGTTTATAAATGATTGTACTCCTCCTGTTAGTGGTACAACTTTCTTACCAGATGGTAATGGTGCCTCATATCAAACATGTGTTACTGTTGATTGTTATGATTCATCACAAACTTTAACAGATATTAATCAAATTGTAGCAATTTGTGTTAATATGGAACATTCATATTTAGGAGATTTAGATATAAATATTATAAGTCCCACAGGTCAAGTAGCGGTGTTAAAAGAATATCCTGGAGGTGGAGGTACTTATTTAGGAGGAGCTAATGACGATGGTTCAAACACACCAGGAGTTGGAGCAGATTATTGCTTTTCAATGTCAGGTACTGTAACTTTAGAGAATGGACCAACAATTACGGCAGGAAGTAATCCTCCTAATAATTCTATTACACCAGGAACTTATTTGCCAGAAGGTACTTTGAATACACTTTTAGGTAGTCCATTAAATGGAGATTGGTGTATTCAAATTGTTGATAATTTAGGAGCAGATAATGGTTTTATCTTTTCATGGAGTATAGAATTCGATCCAAATTTACAACCACCAGAATTATCTTTTACGCCTACAACGGTTACAGAAGGTTGGGATGCAGATCCAACAATTACTAACACGACAGGAAATACAATTACTGTTGCGCCACCTGCAGCAGGACAATATTGCTATACTTATAGAACTACAGACGATTTTGGTTGTGAATATACAGAGCAAGTATGTATAGACGTTTTACCAGAAATTGTAACCGATGCACCAGATAATTTATTTTTATGTAATCCAGGAGCACTACCATATATTTTCGATTTAACCGAAAATGATGCAATAATAAATGCACCGGCTGCAAATCCTACAGAACAAATTATTACATATTACGAAACACAAGCCGACGCAGATAACGAAACTAATGCAATTGCTAATCCTACGGCATATTCTTCTAGTGCAGTAATTGGTGTGCCACAAGACATATTTGTTAGAATAGAATATTTAACTTCAGATTGTTTTGAAACAGCAACATTTACATTAAATGTTACACCGCAACCTACTGTTAATCCTGCTTTAGATATGGAACTTTGTGATGATCCATCTAACGACGGTTTTGAAGCTTTTAATTTAGAATCGCAGAATTTAATTATTTTAGGAACGCAGTCAGCTACAGATTATACAGTTACTTATTATACCTCTCTTGCAGATGCAGCAGCAGGTGTTAATGCTTTAGTTAGCCCATACACTAATACTGTAAATCCAGAACCAATTTTTGTTAGAGTACAATTAAATGGAGATGCAACTTGTTTTAATGTAACTACAAATCCTTTAGGAGAATTTGATTTAATTGTAAATCCAAGTCCAGAAATAATTTCTTTAACAAGTAATACAGATATTTGTTCTGGAAATGATGCCGTTTTTACTATTACGGGAACAGCAAACCATATAGTAGATTATAATATAAATGGAGGCGGAACTATTCAAACAACTTTAGATGCAACAGGAGAATCTGTTATTACTGTAACAGGAGTAACTACAGATCAAGTTATTACATTAGAGTCTATTGAAGATCCAGTAACAAACTGTACAGCGCCATTAACTAATACAACTACGGTTGTAGTTAATGCTAATCCTACGGTTACTTTAACAAGTAACACCAGTGTTTGCTCTGGTCAAGACGCCATTTTCACCATTACCGGAGACGCAGGCAATGTTGTAGACTACAATATTAACGGTGGTGGTACAATGCAAGTAACACTAGATGCAGCAGGACAAGGTGTTGTTACCGTTGCAGGAGCTACAGCAGACCAAACCATAACTTTAGAAGCTGTTACCAATCCATCTACAACATGTACAACAACATTAACAGATACTGAAACAGTTACTATTGGAGCAAATCCAACCATTACAAGTTTAACAACAAACACAGATATTTGTTCTGGAGCAGATGCTATTTTTACTATAGATGCCACTGCCGATGATGTTATAGACTATACTATTAATGGAGGTGCAACACAACAAGTTGTTGTAGATGCTACAGGTCAAGCTATTGTAACCATTACAGCAGCAACCGTAGACCAAACTATAGTTTTAGAAGCTATTACAAACCCAATAACCATGTGTAGTAGCATACTAACAGATACAGACACTGTTACGGTAATAGCTAATCCAACAGTAGCATTAGCGAGTAATGATGAAGTATGTATAGGTGAAGATGCCGTATTTACTATAACCGGTACACCAGGAGATATTGTAGATTACAATATTAACGGTGGCGGTACAGTACAAGTAACACTTGACGCAGCAGGAGAATCTGTTATTACTATAGCAGCACCAGCAGTAGACCAAGAAATGACTTTAGAAGCTGTAAATAACCCAGCTACAACGTGTACAAGTCCTTTAACAACATCTAATACAGTGGTAGTAAATCCACTACCAACAGCCATAGCACCAACCACTTTAGAAGTTTGTGACGATGGTACACCAGACGGTTTAACAGAGATTGATTTAACCATAAAAAATAATGAAATTACCGGAGGTAATCCAGCCTATGCCGTAACCTATTATTTTGATCAAGCCGATGCCGATGCACAAACCAATCCGTTACCAAACCAATATACAAACATTAGTAACCCACAAACCATTGTAGCCGGAGTTTTAAATGTAAACACCAACTGTTACACAACCACAACTTTAGAGTTAGCAGTAGAACAAGCACCAGTAGCTTTTACACCAACACCTCTAGAGCATTGTGATCCAGATAGTGATGGATTTGGAGTCTTTACACTAACCGATGCCGAAGCAGAAATTACAGGAGGCGCTACAGGATTAAATGTAACTTACCATGAAACCATGGCCGATGCAGACAATAGTGTAAACCCAATAACAGGCGATTATAATAATATTGTAGCCAACACACAAACCATATATGTACGTGTAGAAAGCACAACAATAGCAACCGACTGTGCTACCTTTGTAGAGCTAGTATTAATCGTTAACCCAGAACCACAAATTATTACACCAGCAAATTTAACACCATTAGAAGTTTGTGATGATGATGCCGATGGATTTGCAAGTTTCGATTTAACTGTTAAAGAGCCAGAAGTATTAAATCTTTTAGATGGTGATGCCACTAACGATTTAGACCCAACATTATACACCATTACTTACTACCAAACACAAGCCAATGCCGAGGCACCAAACAATGCCATAGCTACACCAAACGCTTATGTAAACACCACTGCCGATATGGACAGTGTATGGATACGTGTAGAAGACAATGCTACAGGTTGCTATAAAACCATAGAGCTAGAACTTATCGTTAATCCGTTACCAGTATTAGCACAAGCCGCATCATTAAATTTATGTGATGTTAATAATCCAGGAGACGAGTTAGAAGCCTTTACATTAGAAGATGCTAATGCCGATATTTTAGCAGGACAAACCGGTATCACCTTAACCTATTTTAGCACACAAATAGGCGCAGAAACCAACGATCCAGCCGACCAAATATTTAGTCCATACACAAACACTGCAAATGCACAAACCATTTATGTATTAGGAACAAATAATGTAACAGGCTGTAGTAGCATTACTACTTTTGATATTAGAGTAAACCCACTACCATCACCAGTAGCAATGCCAGCGGTAGTAGAAGAATGTGATGATGATAACGATGGATTTGCACTGTTCGATTTAGACGCACAAACAGTAATAATAGAAAACGGAGAGCCAGACGTTACCACAACCTATTACGAAACGCAAGACGATGCTATGAATGGAATCAATCCATTAAGTAGCCCGTATGCCAATATTGTACAGTTTAACCAAACGGTTTATGCCTTTGTACAAAACGATTTAACCAGCTGTTACACTATAGTAGAATTACCATTATCGGTAATACCATCTCCAGTAGTACCAATAGCAATTGAAGATTATGTAATTTGTGATGCCGATAACGATGGTACTGCTCAATTTGATTTTGATGCCGTTATCAATCCACAAATTTTTGCAAACGGACAAACACCAGCAGATTTCACCTTAACATACCACACCACACAAGCAGGAGCCGATAGTGGTAACAACCCAATAGTAAACACGAGTAACTATACCAATGTTACCAATCCACAAACCATTTACATTCGCTTAGTAAGCAATGCTAATGGCTGTGTTACCACAGGAAGTTTTGTTATTCGCGTGGAATTCCCACCAGTAATCGATGCTAATTATGACAATTTATTATCACAATGTGATGATTTAGATGCCGATTATATGGAAGCTAATAATGGTTTCACTTTCTTCGATTTAACGGTAGAAGATATAGAAATCACCGGACCAATGAATGTAAGTTGGATAGTTACCTATTACGAAACCATGGCCGATGCGCAAGCCGATACGAATGCCATTCCAGATCCAACAGCGTACCAGAATACCATGACAGGTCCACAAACCTTATACGTAAGAGTGACCGATAATGATACCGGTTGTTTCAGTTTTACAACCGTAACCATCCGTGTATTAAACAATCCATCACCAACACCAGATCCAGAAGATTTAGAACTGTGTGACGATGTTGATATTGTAGGACCAAACGATATGCTAGAGACTTTCGATTTAACACAAAACGAAGCCACTATTATTAATGGAGAATTAGGAGTAACCGCAAGTTATTACCTATCACAAGACGATGCTATTATGGGTAACAATGCTATAGCAGACCCAAGCATGCATATTAACGAAGATCCAGCAAATCCAGGAGTTGCTGTTACACCACAAACCATTTATGTGCGCTTAACCAACGGTACAGACCCAACAGGATTAGGCGGTACAGGATGCTACAGTTTAGTGAGTTTCAATATTATTGTAAACCCATTACCAGTAGTAACACCAGTAGAAGACTATGTGATTTGTGAATTAAATACAGACAACGTTGCAGACTTTGATTTAACAACAATGACAGCAGCCATATTAAACGGTCAAGATCCAGCCATCTTCACGGTAACCTACCATGAAACACAAGCTGAAGCCGATGCAGGTATTAATGATTTAGCAATAAGTGGCGATTACACTAACACTAGTGATCCACAAACCATTTACGTTAATATTACCAATACCGTAACCGGATGCGATACCACAGCACTTACCTTTAATTTAGTAGTAGACGAAGCAGCACAAGCCAATCCAGTTGGAGGTCCAATTGTATACGAAGCCTGTGATGACACAATGGAGTTTGATGGAGACACGACAAACGACACTACTGTTTTCGATTTAACCACTCAAAACGCAGATGTATTAGACGGTCAAGATCCAGCAGATTACACTGTAACGTATTACGAAACACAAGCCGATGCAGATGCAGGTATCAATCCATTACCATTTACTTACACTAACACGGTTAACCCACAAGTTATTATTGTAAGAGTAGATAATGATTTAATGATAAACGATCCTGCCAATCCAGGAACGATGATAGACAGTTCATCATGTTACGAGACTGCAGAAATTACCTTACAGGTTAATCCAATGCCATCGTTTATGTTAGACAGTGCATACTTATTATGTATTAACACTAATGGCAGCGAGGTTATAAACTCACCAGTAATAGATACCGGTTTAGATCCTTCACAATATACTTTTGAGTGGACTTTAGATGGTGCAGTATTACCAAACGAGACCTCAGAATTTATAGAACCAACACAAGGCGGAACTTATGGTGTAGTGGCAACAGATAATGCTACAGGATGTTCAAACGACGAAGTAACCACTTTAGTTACCGTAAGCGAGCCACCAGTACTAGAAGCAGAGGTAACAACATTGGCCTTTGCAGAGCAGCATGATATTTTAGTAACCGCAACAGGTACCACTAGCACATCTATAGCCGAATACGAATTTAGTTTAGATGGAGGCGATTGGGAATTAGGCACACAAAACACTGCGGGTGCTTATGTATACACCTTCTCTGATGTTGCAGCAGGAGAACATACTATAACGGTAAGAGACACACAAGGTTGTGGAGAAAGCACAACAACAATAACAGTTATGGACTATCCATTGTACTTTACACCAAATGACGATGGTTACCATGACACGTGGAATATTTACGATATAGGCCGTCAAGCAGATGCTGTAATCTATATTTTTGATCGTTATGGTAAACTCTTAAAACAGTTAAGTCCATTAGGCGAAGGTTGGGATGGTACTTATAATGGTAACCCAATGCCAACTAGCGATTACTGGTTTACTGTAGAATATAGAGAACCTAATAATCCTACGGTTAAGAAACAATTTAAAGCACACTTTACTTTAAAACGATAAACGTATAAACTATTAAAAACTAAAACGCCCAAACATAAGTTTGGGCGTTTTTTATTATATGTTATATTAGGTATTGCAATATTGAATGGAATGCATGAGATGAGTTCGCTTAAGTTAAATAATTTAATTGATACTTAGCTAGTGCTGAAATATTATTTAAAGCATAATACACCTTTATTTTAAATCTATTAAACAATAGAAGTAATTGACTGTAATTACTTCTATTGTTTAGAGGAATTGTACAGTGTAACTTATTGTTTAACGATGTATAAAATACAATGCATTTAAGCTAATAAAAGCTTGTTTAAAATTATAGCTATAATTTAAAAACTATTTAAAAGAGAAATATAAAAACAAGCAATAACCAGCAACTAAAAATAATCCTTTATATCTGCTTATTTGCATGCGCTTTGGAATTAGAATTAGAAGTAGTAGGATAGAGGCAAAGCCAATCATCCAAAAAATATCGTTGTTTAATATTTTTATGTCTGTAACAGGAATAGCTTTTACTATAGAGGTTAAACCTAAAACAGAACCTATATTAAAAATATTAGATCCTATTAAGTTTCCTAAAGAGAGTGCTTTTTCTTTTTTAGCAGCAGCAATAATTGAAGCTGCTAATTCTGGTACACTTGTACCAATAGCAATAACGGTAACGGCAATAACAGCATCGCTAACACCTAAAGATTGTGCCAGGCTTTTTGCTCCATCTACTAGCCAAACAGAGCCAAAGTATAACGCTGTAGCACCAATTATTAACCATAATAAAATTTTATAATTGCCAATAGCAGCCAAGGCATCACTAACTTCTTCAGAATCTACTTCTGTATTCGATTTCTTTAAAAGAATAATAATAAATACTACAAGCATACAAAATAAAATGATGCCTTCGATTGTAGATAATATACTGTCGTTAGCAAGAAAGTAATATAATATAAGCGAGAATAATAACATTGCCGGCCAATTAAGCTTGTAGAAAGATTTATCTACTGCTATAGGTCCTATAAGTGCTGTAACACCTAAAACTAAGCCAATGTTTGCAATATTAGAGCCTACTACATTATTAATAGCAATTGCAGGTGCATTATTTAATGCTGCTTGAATACTTACTAATAACTCTGGTGCTGATGTTGCAAAAGATACAACCGTCATACCAATTACCATCTTAGAAATGTTTAATTTAAAAGATAAAGCAATTGAGGCTTTTACTAAATAATCACCACCAACAACTAATAGTACCAAGCCTAAAATTACCCAAAGTATACTCATAAAATTACTTTTTTAACGAAGATACTATTTAACAATAAATTTTTTGGTTTCTATATTGCCTTCAGTAGAAATTTTAGCATAATACATTCCGCTAGATAAATCTAAATTTAAAGCTGAGTTATTTTTTAGCGTGTGCGATTCAATTTTTCGACCTTCAGAAGAATAAATAGTAACATGATATTCATTATATGCTCCAGAAACAAAAAGCTGATTATCTACAGGATTTGGATATAGTTTTACAATTTCTTTATTATAATTATTAACACTTAAAGTGTTCTGCCATTGTTGTCCTACATTAGCTCCCCAAATATAGTCTACTAATTCGGGCATATCAATTAATGGATTTCGGTTAAATTGCCATGTATAGATTACATTGTTTCTATTCATTTCAAAATCATCTGGTGGATCTTGGTTATGCCATTGTAATAATGTTGCTAAATCTCCCATTTGACCGTTTGCAGTAGGAAAACCATTTTCAACAGATAAACCATTATAGCGTAATTGCATATATAAAACACTTCGTGCAACATCTCCTTTAAAGCTTCCTGAGTTACCGGTAGGGCCATTGTATTCTGTACCTCCATAATGTTGGTTACCTCTTGAGCTATTTTCTGGTCCGTCTGCAGCTCTCAGTGCATGAGCATCAGAATTTCCATGTCTAAGAGAATCTGCGGTTGTATTCCAGTATGTTTCTATGCCATCTGCAATGTCATCTTCTTCAATACTAAAATAGCCTGCTAAAGATCTTGGGAAAGTATGCTCTCTATTCCATTTTCCTACGCTACTTCCGTTACCTTGAAGGTCTAATTTTGCTCTACCTTGTTCAGTATAAAGCAACCATACTTGGTTACTGTTTTCTGGATTTTGATCTGCTTCTTTTAAAATATCTATAATATCTGAGTAAGTTTGTGCTCTAACAACGCCTTCTTCGGCAATAATATCTTGTATTGCTTGCTCTAAATTAGCTCCAGATAGTCCGTTTAAAGAATCATAATAACCGTCTGGTTGTGTACTGTCAACTATGTCGAAAGTTGGAGTTGTAGGCTTGCCAAATGGCGCGATAACAAAATCGTTATCAACGACTCTAATAGTAACAAAATTATTAAATGGAATGTAAGGAGTTGATAGACTTGAAAACTTAATTAAAAGTTCTTCATCACCTTCATCTAAAGTATCGTCAATTAAAGTAATAGTTGTAGAAACAGTATTTTGTCCGTTAGGAATAGTTACTGTTGTAGTTCCAGAATAATCTGAAGTATTAAAACCAAAATTGTCTAAAGTAAACGAAAAAGTAGTATCTGCTGTTACATTAGTTTCTGTTGTAAATGTAACATCAAAAGTTTCTCCTTCTGTATATTGAGACTGAGAAGTAGAAATTGCAATAGGATTAAAAACAACACCACTACCATCATTTAATTGTCTTGGTGTTGGAGTAGCAGCTGTATAAGACCCATCATTGTTAAGTTGAATGGATTTTGGATTAGCATTAGTACCATTATCATTTATTTGTTGAATTGTTTCAAAACCAGGAGCATCATTAAAAAATTCAAGCAAATTTGTTACAGCATCATTAGTTTCGTAAACTAAAACATCTACTAAATTAGTTATTGTAGCATCGGTTTGATCTGGGAAATCTGAAGCATTTGCTTGATAAATAGCAACAACATCTGGTCCGTTTTGAATTAAATTTTGAGGGATAACAAATTGTGGAAATGGTGTAACTAAATCGCTACCTATAACAAATAGCCCATTAACATCGGTAATAAAACCATCTAAATCTAAAGCATAATAGCTTTTTCCTCCTGTACTACTTGTGTTAGAACCATTAAACAACACTAAAACATAACCGTCTAAACTAGTATTTGCATTTGGAGTTTTTAATTCTATAAACTCTTTAGTATCGGTACTAGGTGTATCGCAATCTAACTCATTAATTACAACTTGACCATAAGTAATATTACATAAAAATAATAATACGAGATATTGAAAGTGTTTTTTCATTTGGGCTTTTTTTTTTCAAATATACGACTATAACTTAATTTCAATAAAGTTGATAGATTATTTAACTGTTAAAGATTTAATTAATGAAAATCTACTTTTGGATGTTTTTTATAATAAAATAGTCCTTGGTTTTAAAATCTTAGTAAAAAAAGGCTCTACAAAAGTTTTATATTTTGATGTTAATTATCTTATAAGGTTTTAAATTAAAACTATGTTTAAGTAACTTGGTTTAATATTAAAAGTTTTTAGGTTTGTTTTGTTATATAAGTAAAGTGAATTGTATCGTTTTTTAATGTTTTACTTGGTGGTAAATATTTAAAATAGATATATTTAAAAAACAATCATGAAAATGACTTTTTTATTAACCTTTAAACCTAAAAATTATGCTAACACTTGCTAAAATTATTATCGATTTTATATTATTGATATGTCTGTAAAATTAATATGTAAAACTTAGTCTAGAATAGGTTTTACTATATTATAAAGTAAACAGAGTTTGGCGAACATTAATAAAAAGTATAATTTTGAATTTAAAACATAGGATTTTTTCTAAGTTATGAAAAAACAAGCATTTAAAATACTTGCTAAAATAAACAAGGCAATATTGCCAAGTTATACAAAGCAAAAATTAGACTTATCAAAAGCCACTAAATTACAGATGGCTATTTTTGGTTGGAAATTATATATAACAAAAAACGCATTAGACTAATTGCAAATAATATATATATATTTTTCGATTATATTTTGAACATTATATAAAAAAGAGGTATATTTGCACCCACAAAATTGGCCTCGTGGCGCAACTGAATAGCGCACTTGATTACGGCTCAAGAGGTTACAGGTTTGAATCCTGTCGAGGTCACTAGAGTAGATAAGGGTTTCAAGAAATTGAAACCCTTTTTTTATATTCTATTTTTAGATAAATTGTCCACGATATTACAGTTTATTATAATAAATTTCTGGTTTTATTTACTTTATAATATGGATTCACTTACCCAAATAGTTTTAGGAGCAGCGGTTGGAGAAGCTGTTTTAGGAAAAAAAGTAGGCAACAAAGCAATGCTTTATGGAGCAATTGCAGGTACCATTCCAGACTTAGATGTGTTTGCTTCCTTTTTTACAGATACCGTTTCTGCACTTTCCATACACCGTGGATTTACACATTCTATTGTGTTTTCAGTGCTTTTTGCACCAATTTTTGGTTGGCTTATATCCCGATTTGAAAATTATAAAAATTTTAAAAATTGGAGTTGGTTATTCTTTTGGGCATTTTTTACACATTCTCTTTTAGATGCGCATACAACTTGGGGAACCCAATTATTTTGGCCACTAGACTTACGATTGGCATTTAAAACCATTTTTGTAATCGATCCAATGTATACTTTGCCTTTTTTGGTGTTTTTAATTTTAGCGATGTTACAAAAACGAACAACTAAAAAGCGTCGTTTGTATAATAATATTGGTTTAATAGTAAGTTCAACATATTTATTGCTCACTTTTATATTAAAATGGTTGGCATTTAACCAATTTGAAGAGGCTTTAAAAAAAGAAAATATAAGTTACTTACAAATAGACACTAGACCATCTGCTTTAAACACAATACTATGGAGTGCAAATATTGAAACGAAGGATGCTTATTTATTAGGTAATTATTCTTTTTTTGATTCTAAACCAATAAGTTTTGAAAAATATCCTAAAAATCATGAACTTTTATTAGATTTTGCAAAAAATGAAAAAGTAAAGCAAATGATTAAAATAAGTGAAGGTTGGTATACTATCACCAAGGAAAATAATCAACTGTATTTTAACGATTTGCGTTTTGGATTATTAAGTTTAGCACCTAATGCTCAAGATTTTGTTTTTAAGTATAAAATAGAAACGAATGAGCAGTACGTAAATTTTATTGAAGAACCCAAAAATAATCGTGATGCAAAAAAGCTGCTTTTTCAACTTTGGAAACGATTAAAAGGAAATTAAAAAACTGTTTATTTATTCAATTTTTTATAAACGCTTTTAAAAATAATAAGTCCTAAAATACCACCTATAGCCGAAAATATTATATTAATAATTAGAAGGATACCATTAAAATCTCCATTGTTCATAATAAACCAAGGATTAAAACCTAATCTTCCAAAAATTTTAATAATTAATATACTTCCAAAAACACCAATTAAGGTATTGCCTTTAAATCCAAAAGTATATTTTTTGTTTAAATACCCAAATACATTAGCTGCAATAATGCCAATAACAATACTTATTAAAGATATTAATGTACCAGTCATATTGGAATATTTATATTAATGACCATAATCCATATTGTCTATTTTACCACTCGTTAATCTATTTTGTATAATCATATAAACAAAAATTAATATAAAACCTATAACTCCCCAAATTAAGGCAGTAGATAGACCATATTCTGAAGCTGCAGTATTATAAATAGTTAAATGTTGGTTTACATTGTTAATTGAAGGAAGTATAACAGGAAATAAAGAGGCTAAAGAAAACCATATTCCTCCAGTAATAACTAGTGTAGATAACAAAAAGGCATGACTGTTTTTCTGTATTTTTTTTATAAAGAATAGCCCAATCAATCCTATTAAATATATAATAGGAAAAATTAATAAATAAGGCTTATTTATAAAATTATCTAAGGCATTAGGATTTACAATTTGCCAGACTATTATAGAAAATATTGTAAGTAGCGTAAGAACAATGTTTAAATTAAAAATAACGGTTTTAAGTTTATTGTTTATTGAAGAATTTGTTTTTAAAATAATCCAATTTGCACCATGAATAGTTAATGTTACCACAGCTATTAATCCTATTATAATAGTAAACCAATCTATAACGCCAGGATGCGTTGTTAATGGACTAAAACTACTATCCCAAAGTGGTAAAAAGAAGTAGTGAGCTTCATGAGCCGAAATTCCGTTTTCTGCAGTTCCTAAATTAACACCTCTAATAATGTTTCCTAAAGCAATCCCAAAAAATAAAGCTAATAAAAGACTAGAAATACCAAAAGATTTATCCCAAATGTCTTTCCACATTTGATATTTAAATTGCCCTCTAAACTCTAAGCCAATAGCTCTAAAAATAATTAACCATAAAACTATAATTAAAGGCAAGTAAAAACCGCTAAAAACAGAAGCGTAAAAAGTTGGGAAAGCCATAAAAAGCATGCCTCCAGCAGCAACTAACCAAACTTCGTTAGAATCCCAAAACAAGCCAGCAGATTTTGTAATTAATTCTTTGTCTTTTTCCTTTTTTGCAAAAAATAAATGAATAATTCCTGCTCCAAAATCATAACCATCTAAAATAAAAAAAGCGGTTAAAACTATTGCTATTGCTATATACCAGAATATTTCCATAATTAATGTGATTTTGGTTTTGGACCTTCGTTAATAGTTTTTCCTACTAGTATTAAAAATAGCAAGCCTAAAAGCATATATAAAGCAACAAAACCTAATAAAGTAAATAATGTATTACCAGAAGAAACAGTAGGAGAGACGCCTTCGCTTGTTTTTAATAAGCCATAAACAAGATAAGGTTGTCTACCTAATTCTGCAGTGTACCAGCCTGTAATATTTGCTATATATGGAAATGGCACTAAAAACATTATAATCCATAATAACGGTTTTATGGTATATAGTTTTTTTCGCCATAAAAAGAAAATAGCTAAGAGCATAACACTAATAAAAATGGTTCCTAATCCTACCATTATATGGTAAGAGTAGTAAAGGGCAGGAATATTATCTGGTAATTCTTCTTTTTTAAATTGATCCATTCCTGCAATTTGCCTATCCCATTCTTGATAAGTTAAAAAGCTTAATATATTTGGAACAGCAATTTTATTATCTAGTTTTTTGTCTACCATATTAGGTTGACCTATAAGTACAATTTCGGCACCAGCATCTTCAGTTTCAAAAATACCTTCCATTGCAGCAAATGTTGCTGGTTGATATTTTACTACATTTTTTGCATTCCAATCTCCTGTAGGAAACGCAACTAATACACTAGAAATTAATCCAAAAATAACTCCTGTTTTTAAAAATAGTTTTCCGTATTCAGAATGTTTATTTCTTAAAATATAAAACGCACCAATACTAGCTACTACAAAGGCAGACGTTACAATAGATGCCATTTGATTGTGCAGAAAAGCTGGTAGTAACCACGGATTAGTAAACAATGCAGAAAAGTTTTCTAAAACAAATTTACCATTGTCTAAAATCTCATATCCAACAGGATGTTGCATCCAAGCGTTAGTGGCTAAAATAAAATATCCGCTAGCCCAAGAGCCTAAAAAGACTAAAAATCCTGTTAAGAAATGTAGTTTTTGGCCCATTAATTTTTCACCAAAAATAAATAAAGCTAAAAATGAAGATTCTAAAAAGAAAGAAAACAGGCCTTCCATAGCTAAAGTTTGACCAATAATGCCACCAGTAAGTTCTGAGAATTTTGCCCAATTTGTACCAAATTGAAATTCCATTGGTATGCCTGTTACAACACCCATTGTAAAATTAATAGCAAAGATTTTCATAAAAAACTTTGCCGCATTATTATATTTTTCTGTTTTAGTTCTTAAATATATCCATTTAAAATAAACTATCATTAATGATAGTCCCATGGTTAATTGCGGAAATATGTAGTGGAATGTGATAGTAAATGCAAATTGCAATCTATCGTAAAAGAGCATGTCTTCCATATCTTTATATTAGACTATAAAAATACGAAGTAGAAAATAAAGATTATGTAACTTATATTACAAAAAATGAGTTAAACTGAAGTTTTTATAATATTTATTATTTCGTTTTTTTGAAGTACTCCAGATTGCCTCCAAACTTGTTTTCCATTTTTAAACAAAATCATTGTTGGTACACCTCTTACTTGATATTTTGAGGCTAAATTTTGATTTTTATCAACATCAATTTTAATAATAGAAACATTGTCTCCTAAATTATCTTTTACTTGTTTTAAAATTGGCGCTAATGTTTTGCACGGTCCACACCATGTAGCAAAAAAATCAACTAAAACAGGTTTCTCTTGATTTATTATTTCTGAAAATTTACTCATCATTTATTTTTTTTGTAGTTTAAAATAAGACTTTATTTATAAGCTATACTTTAAGTAAATGTAAAATGTAAAACAAATAGTTTGTATAAATTTAAAAAGCTTTCCTACAGGAAAGCTTTTTAAAAGTCAATAATTATAATAATTATTCGTCTAATAATAAATTTAATGTCACAGTAATATTATCACGTGTTGCTTTACTAAACGGGCATACCTCATGCGCTTTTTCAACTAAATCTTCTCCAGTTTTTAAATCTACACCAGGAATATAACAGTCTAAAGTTGCTTCAAGGCAAAAGCCTTCGTCATCTTTACAAAATCCTATAATTGCAGTAACGCTTAAAGCTTCTTTGTCTATCTCAATTTTTTCTGCTTCGGCAACAGCTTGAATAGCACCTCCAAAACATGCTGCATAAGCTGCTCCAAAAAATTGTTCTGGATTAGCACCATTGCCACCATCGCCTCCCATAGATTTTGGTACAGATAAATTAAAGTCTAATGGTCCGTCTTCAGATTTTATATGTCCTGTTCTACCTCCTGTAGCTATTGTAGTTGCTTCGTATAAAGTTTTCATTGTATATATTTTTATGGTTAAAGTATTAAAGATACTCTCTAAGAAAAATATAATGAAATCTACGGTCTTAAATTTCTCATAAATTTAAATTTATAAGAGTGTTAGGCTGTTTTTTTAGCTTCATTTTTATTAGAAATATAAACTTCTAATAGTTTTGCATTATCCGAAATAATATTTATTTCTTTAGTTATTGCAGGTAATAAAACGGTTTCACCAATTTTAATAGTTTCTGTATATAGTCCTATATTTATTTTAGCTTCTCCTTCTACACACATTAAAATTATAAAAGAATCTAAATTTGTATAATCTTTAGTTTGTTTTTTAGTGACGTCTAAAATATTTGTAGTAAAGTAGTCGCAGTTAACAAGATTGCTGCTTGTGTTTGGTTTTAAATTGTATTTTGCTTTACCGTTTGATTTAAAATGTTTTGTGGCTTGTTCTGCAAGTTTGGTATGTAATTCTCGTTTGTTACCTAAACCGTCTGTTCTGTCCCAATCGTAAACACGATATGTAATATCTGATGTTTGTTGTATTTCTGCAGCTAAAACACCAGCTCCTATAGCATGAACTTTTCCTGCTGGAATAAAATAACTATCTCCTTTTTTTACTTGTTCTCTATTAAATACGTTATCTACGTTATCGGCGTTTATGTGGTTTAGTAGTTCTGGGTTTGTGGTTTTGTCTTTTAATCCTAATACAATATCTGCATTATCATCACTATCCATTATATACCACATTTCGGTCTTACCAAAACTATTATGGTGTGTTTTTGCCATTGCATTATCAGGATGGACTTGTACAGAAAGATCTTTTTTAGCATCTAAAAATTTTATTAATAGAGGGAAGTTATATCCAAAAGTAGTAAAGTTGTTTGCGCCTAAAAGTTCAGCCTCATATGTTTCAATTAAAGACTTTAAGTTAGTTCCTTTGTAAGCACCGTTGCTAACTTCAGAAATATTTCCGTTAACGTCTGATATTTCCCAACTTTCACCAACATTGTTTTTTGTTGTATTCTTTCCTAATAATTTTCCTAGTTTATTTCCTCCCCAAATTTTTTCTTTTAATATTGGATTGAATTTTATTGGATATACTTTCATGATTTTTGATTTAAAACTTGGTTAAATATTGTCGGTTAACAAACTGATTGTTGACTTTTAATTTTTTTAGATATTCAATAACCGAGAATAAGCTATGAAATAAAGAAAGTCTTATGTTTTGTTTTTTTGTAACTTCAATATTGTAATTGTTAATTAGTTCTTGATTCTCTTTAATTGCTTTTATTAAACTGTTTAGCCCTTTATAATTAGTTTTAAGTAAGTTAGTGGATATATAGCCTAAAGAATTTAGATTAAAATTGTTAGACATAAATCTAGCGCCAGCTTTTACTGCAGAAATATCAGATTTAAACTTTTTAATATTAACAACAGATACATTATTGCATTCTTCACTTATTTGTTTTAAATGGTTGTAAGTGTTGTCTTTACTATTATTGTTTACTAGACACAATTCTAAATTTTTTGTTTGTTTTATTTCATTTATAAAAAATGAAATATCTATTTCTTTTTCATTATTATGAAAGATTATAATTATGCCTGTTTTCACAATTTGGGATTTAAATTATTTGTAATTAGACTACTTTTAACTGTGTGTGAACAGTTTCTTTTTTGCTTTCTTTTTTTCCTCCATAAACCCACGCAATTTGTCCTAATTGAAATACGATTTTTACAGAGTCTTTCATAGATAGTTTAGAGCCATCTGCATGAATCCATCTTTTTAATGGTTGCTCGCAAAGCATTGCTTTTGCTTCTTTTAGTCCAAAGTGGATACTCATTCTTTTAAAGATTTCAACATCAAAAATCCATTGCGTTACAAACTTTTTACCAAAAGCAATTTCTATAACATCTTTATGGAAAATTTTAGCTCCACATTGTGTGTCTTTAAAATCCATTTTTAAGATTTTTCTAATGATGAAATTTATAGTCATACTAATAACCTTTCTAGCAGACTCTTTAGTAATATTTGCTCCCATTCTTGAGATACGAGACCCACTTACAATTTTAAAATTTGAAGTTTCAATAGTCTTTACTAAATCGTCAAAATCTGCCAAGTCTGTAGATAAATCTGCATCTAAAAAGCCTATGTAGTCTAAATCTTCTTTTTTAGCCATATGTAACATTCCTAAACGTACAGCTTCTGCTTTTCCTCCATTTTTTTCACAGTCGTAAACTGTAATAAAATCTTCTCTTCCTTTTTGTAATTGTTTTAAAACTTCTAAGGTTTTATCTTTACTACCATCATTAACAAAACATAGATGGTAACCAGAATTTTTATCGATATAGCTTAAAAATTCTTCGCTTAATAAACGTTCTTCTTCATTATAACATGGGATTACAACACCAACACAACGCTCTTGAATCATTACATTACTATTTGTTACTTCGCTTTGAACTTCTGGAGCACCAATTAAGCGTTTTACACGTGCACTAATCTCGTTTAAGCTTAGTGGCTTTTTCATGTAATCGTTAATTCCTAATTCAAAGCCTTCAGTAATAGTTTCATCTTTTGTATCTCCAGATAAAACCATTATTGGAGTTTGAGCATTTTTAGTTACTCTTATATGTTTAACAACTTCTAAACCAGAAATTCCAGGCATATTAATATCTACAATTACTAAATCTGGATTAAAAGATTCGTATAATTCTAATCCTTTAGTTGCATCTGTTTCTATTTTTACTTCATAACCTAATTCGGCTAATCTCTTTTGTAAAGGAAGTAATACTAATTGTTGGTCGTCTATTGCTAAAACTTTCATAATAATTGTGTTTAATTGTTTTTTGATACTACAAATTTACAGGAGATATCTTCCTTAAAATTCTTATTTCGTTTAACCTATATTTAAGTGTCGACGAATGGTAGATTGTTGTAGATAATTAAAAATTGAGTGAGTATTTAATTTATTTATCTTTACCACAATGTTATAGCTTAGGCTTTAAATGAAAGAAACCTCAAACAAATACTTAATCGCAGCCATACTTTTGGCGTTGGTCTTTCATGGTAGTTCCATATTTTTTACTTTGGAAACTACTTATGATGCGTTAATACATTTGTTTTTCGCAGACCATTATGCCAATAGCTGGTTCGAACCTTGGAATTACGAGTGGTATACTGGCTTTACTGTACAAAGTTATCCGCCTTTAGTACATCAATCTATTGGGTTGTTATCTATGATTGGTGGTTTAAAGTTTGGGATGTTTAGTGTTGCTTTAATTGCAATAGTGCTGTTTGTAACTGGTACCTATCGTTTTTCATTAATGATGACTGCCAACAAAACCGTTGCTGGTTATGCGTGTGTTTTGGCTGTATTTAGCTCGTCGTTTGTAGAAACGCTTCATATTTTTGGGCAATTACCAAGTATTGTTGGAGTTTCGGTGTTAATGCATGCCTTACCAGAAATTTATTTATGGTTAAAAACAGGTAAAAAATGGTACTTGGCAACCAGTTTATCTTTAATAGCCGTTACGGTTACTTCACATCATGTGACACCTATTTTTGGAATGGTATTTTTTATATTCCCTTTAATTGGTATGGTGATTATGGACGTTTCGCGTGAGCAAGTAAACACCATGAAAGAAGTCACCTTCAAATTATTTTTAAATAGTTTTTTCAAGCTTTTTAAGCGTATTGTAAGCTTTGGAATGCTGTCTTTGGTATTAATTATAGGCTGTATTTTTCCGTATTGGTTAAACTCTAAAGCCAACCCAATAACACAAGTTCCTATTCCTCATGGCTCTCGTGATAATTTTCTTGAAATTACATCTTCAGGTTTGGTATTCTTTTTAATTCCTTGGGGAATTTTACTCGTATTATTACCTTATATATTTTACAGATATTACAGTAAACGTTACTTGTTTTTTGGTTTATCAGTTACAATTTGTACCATTTTAGGAACAGGAGGTACCACACCAATCCCTTTAAAAATGTTAGGCGAAACTGCATTTAACATTTTAACCTTAGATAGATTTACACTTTGGGCTTCCATATTATCTATTCCGTTAATGGGAGAATTTGCCTATCGTTTTGTAGAAGGTGATTTAAAAGAACTCATCCAGTCTAAATTTGGTGCTGTTTACCACAGAATCATAGGTGGAATCCTTGCTGGATTAATGGTGTTTATGGTCGTGTTTACTATGAGTCTTAATTATTTTAGACCATCGCAACCACAAAAAATAAAGATGTTGCCAATTGTGAATTTCTTAAATCAAGATGATCACGATAAATGGCGCTTTTTAACCTTAGGTTTTGGCGACCAAATGGCTTGGTTAAGTGCACAAACTAATGCCATGACTGTTGATGGAAACTACCATTCTGCAAGACGATTACCAGAATTAACCACAAGACCAATTGAGCGTTTAGAAAACTCGAAATTTAAAGGTGTTGCTGGTATTGGATCTTTACAACAATTTTTAACCACTCCAGAAAAATACAATCTTAAATATATATTTTCTAACGATAAATTTTACGACCCAATTCTCTATTTCTGTGGTTGGCAACGACTACGACAACTGGAAAACGGAATCATGGTTTGGGAACGATTAAACATTCCGCCAGTTTCTGCTATTTTACCTAAAGAAGACGTTGCTAAATGGTTGAAAATACATTGGGGAATTATGCCTTTTTTAACCGTTTTAGTTGCCTTTATATTAAACATACAAATGCTTTGGGTAAACATGTTAAAAACCCGATTTAAACCTATACCAGATTTTTTAAAGTTCCCTATTACGTATAATAAGTTTAATAGAAACGTATTGAGAATTACACATATTTGGTCCCTAATTTTAGCCATTTTTGTGTTTTATGGCATCTATTTATTTTACTTGAAAAACGACTCGCAACGCAGTCCAGAAAATGCCATTATTGCCTATTATGATGCTTTAGATTTTAAAGAGTTTGAAAAAGCGCATAGCTTAATAGATCCAAATAGTAATATTCCTATTGCGCAATACATGTTAGAGATTTCGGTTACAGATGGTTTGTTAAGTAGTTATGCAAAAATGGATGCTATTGAAACCGAAATCACCAAATTTAACGACAGTACAGTATCGGCAAAAGTAACTACGCAGTGGATTACACCTTTGGAGAAAATTGAAAAAATTGATTATAAATCATTATCTAAACGCAAAGGAAAATGGTATTTACAAGCAGACGATTTAAATAACGATTTACCTCCTGATCAATTATATTCAGACAATGCAACTAAGTATTTTAACCAAGGACGACGACGTATAACAACTGAAGCAACTCACCATGAAGATATTTTAAAACAGCCTGTTTTAGAAGTGGTTTCGGCTAAATTGGTACAGTACGATGGTAGCTATACCATAATTGGTGAAGTACAAAATATAGATAATGTACCTGCAGATATTATTTTAAAAGGAACACTTTATAACGACGCTAATAAACAACTAGCAACCTACAATGCAAAGTATCATGTCAAGCATAAATTAATGCCTAAAGAATCGAGTAGTTTTAGGATTAATTTTGAAGGTATTGCTTGGTCCAGAACGCAAGATTCTATTCCAGATACGTTTAATCCTGATGAATTTACACCAGTTGAATTTGAAGAACAACCAACCAAATTCAATTTGCAAGCAGCAGGAAATGTTTCAGGATCAGATTTGTATAAAAACGTAGTGTTGAGTGCTGTTCATATTGAAAACGAAACCATAAACGGAAACTTATTTAATAGTGGTATTCAAGAAATAACCATACCTCAACTATTAATCACTTATTACGACGAGAATAAAAACATGGTTTGGGTGGATCATTTATTTGTAAAAGAAGGTGTGAGACAACAGCGTAAACAAGATTTTGAATATCAAATTTTAAAAGATGGTAACGTTAAAATCATTAATGATAGTATGAAAAATATATTTGTAAATGGTTTGCCTAATGACGATATCTCTAATAAAATAGTGCCAAACAGAATAGAAAACCATAGCGATGCACAATTACAAAAAATTGAGCATCCAGATTTTAGTTATATAAAAATAGAAATTAACACATATATAGGAAGCCCAAATTAATGCAACTTAAACATAGATACATATTTGTTTTTGGTTTGATTTTATTATCATCGTTTGCTGTTGTGCAACACAATGAAACAACTAATCATATTGCATTAATAACAACACAAACCAATTATGAAGTTGGCAATACTGTTGTTTTAAAATTTACAGCTTCGGAAGGAGAAATACCGTTATTGTATTGTTCAAACAGTTATGGTTCAACTTTGGTTTCAGGTGAAATAAAAAATGATATCCTTCAATATAAAATCCCAGAAAACATCACTCGCAAAATTGGAATTGTTAATTGGAAATTGGTTGATGAAGCCAATGCCATTTCAGGTCAATTTAGCATCAACCCAAAAGCAGAAGTAGCTACTATGGAAACTTATATTGGTCCGCCAAGTATTGAAGCTGGAGGAACAGATTACACCATGTTGGTTGTAATTCCTACGGATTCTTTAGATAATCCTGTACCAACAAATACGTTGGTAAATGCAAAGTTTCAGTTTTTAAATTCTGAAGAAAAAGAAGCTGTTTTCACCAAAAACTTAATTGCATACAGAAATATAAATTCTAAAAAAGAAAGTGGTCGTATGTTAGTGTCTTCGGAAAGTTTAGGTGTTAATTCAAAAGAGTTTACCATAAATGTAGCAGCAGCAATTCCAACAGATTTTACAATTTCTGCAAAACGTCCTCATGAGTATTCCGATGGAAATCAAATTACTACATTTTCAACTTCAATAATAAAAGACAAGCAGAATAATGTAGTTAGCGATGGTACTTTTGTTACCTTTTATATAACAAACAGCAAGGGAAATATTTTAAAAACCACAGGAACAACTATTGAAGGTATTGCACATGCAAAAATAATTCATCCAGATTATGCAGATTCCTGGAGCATTAAAGCTTTTGTAGATGGTATGGCAGAAAGCAATAGCATTGCTTTAAGCTACAAACAAGTGATTAAGGATTTTGATGTTGTATTTTCTAATAATAACAGAAGCATTACAGTTGGTCCATTACAAAGTTTTATGAAGCAAATGATTCCTGATGGATTGCATGTAAAACTCAATATTTACAAGGATAATGAGTTAATTGACACTATTATAAAAACATCGTTTAATGGTTATGTAAACTATAATTTAAAACCTGCTATTTATAAAAATGACGACTACAGTTTTAGTGTTGAAACTGCTGGATTGAAAAAAGAAATTAAAACAACAAAACTATGGTAAGTACTAACAAAAACATACTACGTACCATATTAATAGCTTCGTATATTATGATTGTAGCCTTAATTATTTCTGGTATTAGTGCGCTTTTTAGCTACCTAAATACTGGAGCAGATAGAAGTACAATGCTACATACCGAAATACAAAAAGTAGAACAGTATTTACCCAAAATGATTTGGCAACCTTTACAAAATGAAGGACGACCAATGGATAACGAAAATCTAAACGCCTTACAAAATAATTATTTAGATGCTTGGTATGTAAAACAAATTGCTTACAAAACCAATAAAACTGCGGGAATAAAAGACTATTACACAGATAGGGCTAGAGAAAATTTATACAATTTTATTGAATTAAATAAAGCCGAAAATATTACAGTTGAAGCCACAACATTAAAGCACAATCCAACTTTAGAATTTTTTAGTGAAGATGGTCAACTTGCTGTAGTTACCGATAGAAATGTTGTGGAATACAAACGTGTTTTTAAAGCAGAACAATTAGTACTGGAAACAACAGAAACCTCAACTTACAAAATGGTGTTTTTGTTAGAAGATGGGTTTTGGCGCATTAGACATTTGGTAAAAGAAAGTAGCAAACCTTTTGAAGCAAAAGCAGTTAAAATTGAAACTGACAGCTTAAATATTAAAGGGATTAATTACTATCCACAAGCCAATCCTTGGAATATGTTTGGAGATGCATTTTCAACAGATACCATAGCAAAAGATTTTAAAATTATTAAAGATGCTGGATTAAATTCGGTGCGACTTTTTGTACAATATGAAGACTTTGGAAAAGCAAATGTGAACCCAAAAAAGCTCGAAAAATTAATAAAAACGCTAGATATAGCTGAAGCTGAAAATTTAAAAGTGGTGTTAACGCTTTTCGATTTTTTTGGTGATTATTCGGTTATGAATTGGACTTTAAACCAACGACACGCAGAAGCTATAGTAGAAGCAGTTAAAGACCACAACGCATTAGTGGCTTGGGACATTAAAAACGAACCTAATTTAGATTTTGAATCCAGAGGAAAAGAAACCGTTATTGCTTGGTTAGAAAATATGATAGATTTAGTTAAAGAACTTGACAATAAACATCCTGTAACTATTGGTTGGTCTAACACACAAAGTGCATCCATTTTAAAAGATAAAGTAGATATTGTGTCGTTTCATTATTACGAAGATTTAAGCAAATTAGATGAAACTATAAAAACCATTAAAAAAGATATTCCAAATAAGCCTTTAGTACTACAAGAATTTGGGTTGTCGTCTTACTCTGGTTTTTGGAAACCATTTGGAAGCTCGAAAGAAGATCAAGCTAATTACCACAAAAAAATCCAAGAAATAATTACAGCTAATAATTTGCAATTTATGTCTTGGACTTTATATGATTTTGTTGAGGTTCCTAAGGACGTTGTAGGTAGTCGTCCTTGGAGAAGAAACACTCAAAAACACTTTGGCTTTATTGATAAAAATGGAGCAAAAAAGGCATCGTTTAAATATATTACTAACTAATTGTTTGGGACAAAAAAGCTATCGTTTAATTTTATTATTCTACTGTTGTAGGTTGTAATATAACAGTTTGTGTAGATGATTTTTTAGCAATAATTTTATTAAAATTATTAAGATACATATTTGCTATTTTCTCCATTGGATAAGCTGTTGCAGCTTCGTAGTTTGCTTTTCCTAATGCAACTCTATGTGCTTCGTTGGTTACAATTGCTTCAATTGCTGTTGCTAAACTATCTACCGATGTTGGCTCAAAAAATTCACCTTTATAACCTTCATCTTTAACTAATAACGCAAGGTCTCCTAAATCTGGCATTACTACTGCTTTACCATAACTTCCGGCTTGGTGTAAAACTCCAGAGCTTCCAGTTGTAGACGTATAAGGAAACACAACTACTGCACTTTCTTTAAATAAGGTTGGTACTTCGTGCTCTTCTACGTAGCCTGTAAAACGTACTTGTGGTACATGCTTATATTGTTCTTGAACTTTTGCTAAATAACCTGGTACGTTTGGATTATCTGTTCCTGCAATAACCACTTCAAGGTCTAAACCAGTTGTTGCTCTTACTTTTTCTACAGCCTCAATCATGCCTTCTACTTTTTTATAAGTACCAAACTTACCAAAAGTCATTACTTGTAATGGTCCTTGTGGAATGCTGTATTCTGGTTTTTCATCCGAAATTTCAAAAGTTCCATGAGGAATTAATGTTACATTTTTAGCTTTGTATTTTTTCTCTAAAATATCAACATATTTTTGCATGGTTACTGCAACTGTATCTGCTTGTAAAATTAGCTTAGTTAAGTTAGTTCCTATAAAACCATATAGTTTTTGCATTAATTTATTACTTGTAAATCCAGCAGATCCTAAATCTACTTCTTCAAGTATATTATGTAATAATACAATATTTGGTATTTTTTTTAATTTACATACTAGTGGTAACATTAAGCCTAAAGCAGCTGCTATTTTTTTGTCTCCAAATTTCATGAATTGTAAATTAAATAATACTGAATCTGGTTGAGTGTTATTAATAGCCTTAGTTACATTTATAATGTTTGTATAGCTATTAAATTCCCAACACTCCTTAACTGTTATCTTGCAACCAGCTTCGGTAAAAGTGATGTCTTTTGCTCCTTCAGTTTTATCTGTAAGTAAAACTATTTCAGTAACGCTTTCTTTTTGTCTAAAATGCTTTACTAAATGATAAGCATATTCGTTTAATGTTACTTTACTTGGTGGATATGCTGTTACGATTGCTAGTTTCATAATATATAATTTTTAAGTGTTTTTTAATAGATGGTTTCTTAATTACACTACAAATTTGCGTTATAAAACCCAGTAAAATGCTTGAATTTAGACGGTTTGCCGGTTACTGTAGACGAATGGAATAAAGCTGTAGATTTACCATTTATCGAAAGATCAAAGCGTATTACAAAACAGAAAAAGCTGCAGTATAAAACCACAGCCTTTTGATATATTCTAGACTAATAAAATAAATATGTTATTGCGTTTCATTCTTTAGATTTAGAATCTAAAACGAAGAATATGATTTGAATAACTAATAATAAAAACATTGCTATTATTTGCATGTGTACTACTTGCTCTAAACTATCGTGAAAAAAGACTACTAATCCCATTTGAAGCATACCAAATATTCCAGAAATTACTACCGGAATATATCTATCTAAAGACAAGTAGTAGTAGGCAAAGATGTTAGAAATTGCAAACAAACCAGTTGCCAATGCATATTTCCATAATAAAGGCGCCATTGCTAAATAACTATCTCCAAACAATAGTGTTATTGCAGTTTCTGGAAACAAAGCACAACTTATTACTATTGCAGAGGCAATTGCTGCTATATAACCAACATATTTAAATAATATTGGAGCAGTTGCTTTACCTTCTTTTTTAAGCTGAACAACTGTTGGCAATAACAACATAACAAACATCCAAGCTATAAAGTAAACTATACGACCAATTAAGGCTAGTGATGCATATAATCCTGCATCATAAGAATCGAAGTAATGTTTTACTAATAAGATGTCACTGTTATTGATAATAATTTGTGTTAGTTCGTAAAACGCTGTAATTATAAAAAAGCTTTTTACTTGTTTAAAGTGACTTTTATCTATAGCAAAGGTTTTTTTAAAGTTTAAGTTTTTAAATTTAAAAGGCACTAAACCAAAAGCAAAAGAGGTTAAAATTCCAACTGCAATTACTACAGACGATTGTATGTTAAATAAGAAGATTAAACCTAAAGTTATGATTAATCTGCTCAACATTTCTGCTTGATAGGTAATTGATAAAGACTTAAATTCTTTTTTTCCTTGAAACACACCACGATTTACACTCATTAAAAAGTAAAGTGGTACTCCAATTCCAAAAATGGTAAACATACTAGATGATGATGTGTTGAAGATTACCTGTAATTGAGTTGCAAACACGATTATTAACGCTCCAAAACCAAGACCTACAATTGTTGCATGTTTATAAATTTTAGTTATAAAATTTGAGAAAGTTTCGTTTTCAAAAACCACAGAAAATTTTGCAGTTACCAATTGAAACGTCATTGCAACAAACGATAATACTAATAAAAAAGTTATTAATACTGCTGCATCTGCAAATTGTGCCGGACCTAAAACACGACCTAAAATAAGATTGTATAAATAGTTGCCTCCATTTACTGCTAATACGCTTAGCATAAATAATTGTTCTGGAGATAATGTTTTTGTTCTTATAATAGATAAGGCTTGCATGGTGTTTTGTGTTTAGTTGTTATTAAATTAAGCTATGTTGCAAAATTGATAATCTTCGTAAATCTCTTCACTTCTAAAACCAGTAACAAAGAAAGGATTGTTATTTAAAGCTTCGTTTTTATACATTTCTTTTAATGTGTATAATGCAGAAGCATCAATTTCTTTAACGTTATCAAAATCTACTGTTAGACATCTAAAAGGATTTTGAAGTAGGCCAAAATGTATTTTAAAATTTTTTACAGTATTAGCATTTAGTGTGCCTTCTAAAATAATTGTGTTTTCCTGTTGTATTATTGTAAGTGCCATAATATTTGTTTTTAAGTATTAGTTTAAATTTGGGTTATGCTATATTCATGCTTAATAATTCTTCATAGATATCTTTACAACCAATCCCAACAATAGAGAATGGTTTATTCCAAATCTTAGAGTTTATGTAAATAGATTTAATAGCCTCAACTCCATAAGTGTCTATTTCTGTTACTTTGTTTATATCTATTGTTAAATCTTTTATACAATTAAGTGTCATGTTAAAATGAGTTTTAAAATTACTTGCTGTACTTGCATTTATTTTCCCTTCTAATGTAAAAGTGTTGTTGTTTCTTAATATTGTAAGTTCCATAATTGTAATTTTTAAACTGTTTTTGTTTTATTTCTGATACAAAGATGCAACTGAAACCTTTCAAAGTTTATTGAATTTCGATGAGTCGACAATTGGTGTAGATGAATGAATGGATTTGATTGCTTAACTTGCAAATGATTTAATAAACAGATCATGAAACTCAAATTTATATTCCTACTCACTTTTTTATTAAGCGCATCTATATGTTTAGCTCAAAACATGCAAGAAGGATTTACTTATCTGGAAACAGGCGAGTATGTTAAGGCAGAAGCATTTTTTGAAAACGTTTTAAAAGACTATCCAGAAAATAAAACAGCACGCTTGTGTTATGGTCGAGCTATTGGCTTAAATGGAAAACCAGAAGCAGCAAATACTTTGTTTACAAATCTATTAGCCGATTACCCAAATGATTTTGAAGTAAAATTAAATTATGGAGAATCTTTATTGTGGAATAGTAATTTTCAAAAGGCTAAAATTTATTTTAAAGGTTTAACCGAAGAGGATCCTAATAGCTTTCCTGCTCTTTTAAGCTATGCCAATACTTTATCTAATTTAAAAGAATACGAAGAAGCTTTAAAATATGTCGATAAAGCTTTAGCTGTTTTACCAGGAAACCCAAATGCATTAACCTCTAAAAAGTATATATTTTTAGGATATGCTTACCAAAAACAACAAGCACAAAAATATGATGAAGCTGAAGCATTATTAAAGCAGAATCTTATACTTTTTAATAACGATAAAGACACTTTATTAAACTTAGCAAACTTGTATTTAATTGCAAATAGACTGGACGATGCAAAAGCAACATACAATATTTTAGAAACAAATCCAGAAAATAAAATTACTGCATTAAATGGTTTAGCATTAGTATCTCATTTAAAAGGAAAAGAAAAAGACGCTTTAAAAATTAGCCAACAAGCTTTTGATCATTTATCGCAAGTAACAGACACCACACTTGTAAAACCAACAGAAGAGCGTTATATACAAGCCTTAATTTGGAATAAAAAGTATAAAACAGCAGAAAATTTAATATCTAATTTAAATACAGTTTATCCAAATAAAAATTGGGTTTTGGCTTTGCGTGCCACACTAAATATTTATAAAAGTGACTTTAAAAAAAGTGTAACAGATTACAATCAAATTTTGGTCAATGACAGTACTTCTTTTGATGGGAATCTTGGAAAAGCAAACGCATTAAAAGCCTTAGGTAAATACGATGCAGCTTACAATTCTGCAAAAAATACACTTAAATTTTACAACAATCAAAAAGATGCTACAAACTTTATTAATAATTTAAATAATACGTTTACGCCTTTTTACGAAGGGAAAGCATCTTATTCGTTTGATAATGGTGATAATGAGGCATTTGCAGTTAATAATAATTTAGAGTTTCCGTTTTCTACAAAATTCAAAGCTTTAGCAAGTTATAATTATAGAAGTACTAGCAATCCTGTAACGAATAATGATGCTACATCAAACGATTTTAGTTTAGGTTTATCTTACCAATTATTACCAAATGTAACATTTAAAGGTACTGCAGGAATAACTTCTGCAAAAGCAACAACAAACGACTATACACAACTATTAACAGATGTATCTTTAAATGTGAAAGCATTTAAATTACAAGATTTAACTGTTGGTTACAAACGTGAATTACAAAGTTTTAATGCAGAATTATTAGACAGAGAAATTGTGCAAAATAATTTTTATGCAAACTATAATTTAAATACAAATTTTAACCTAGGTTGGTTTACACAATATTTTTATACTAACCAAAGTGATGATAATGTTAGAAATCTACTATTTACTTCGTTGTATTATAATATTTTACCTAAACCATCTCTTAAAGCAGGTGTAAATTATCAATATATAACCTTTAAAAACCAAGTGCCAACTATTTATTTTTCTCCTGAAACTTTTAATGCTGCAGAATTATTTGCAAATATTATTAAAGATGAGGTTGTAACAAAGCCTAAAGAATGGTTTTATGAGCTAACAGCAGCAACAGGATTACAATATATTGAAGATGATAGTAGTCAAAGCACATATCGTTTTCAAGGTAAATTAGGTTATAGGTTTAATGATCGATGCTTAGCAAATGTATTTGCTACACGAAGTAATATTGCCTCTGCAACTGCTGCAGGATTTACTTACAACGAAATTGGTGTTCGGTTTAAATGGTTATTATTTAATAAACCTGTGTTTAGGAAGTAAGTTATAATACCATTAACTTATTATGATATAAAAAAATAAATAGTATTTGTGTTTTATCCGCTAATGCTTTTAAAAATATTTAACTTCTTTATATGTTGTAGTAAGGTAAATTTATAATTAATATAGTTTCTAATTCCTATATAAAAAAAGCTAAAGCTATTTGTTTTAAATTTTGGGTGTAGGTAATTGCTCAACATATTAATCTTAGCTTGTGTAAGCTATTCTTTTTACTTTTATTAAGTACATACTATTAAAACTATTGAAATAACAAAAAAAATAAAAGTGTTACTTAGTAGAAATAAAATTTTGATTTAATAAATAAAAAAAGGCAAGAGAATTAACTCTTGCCTTTGGTAGAAACTATATACTTGCTATACCATTAAACCCAGTTTCTACGCTATCAAAAAACAATTTATTAGTTGTTACTTAACTAGTAACTTCAAGGGATTATAGTGTGTTTGTTTACTTGTTAATCTACATATATATAAACCAGAACTTAAGTTTTGTTTGCTAATTTCTATTTGGTTCTTACCAGTTTTAGCATTTATATTTTTTTGGTAAACTATAGCTCCTAATTGGTTGTATATTGTTAATTGTACCGTTTCATTATTATTAATTGTAAAATTTAAATTCGTTCTGCTTAGCATTGGGTTTGGATAAGCTGCAAAAGCATTTGTATTAGTTTCTGTTTCAAACGAGTTTACAGATAATGTATCTTGATTGCTAAAACGAACATCTTGTAATTGCATTTCTTTACTTGTTACTGTGCCATCTTCACTTGCCATAGTAAATACTATTGTTACGATATCGTTAGCATTTAAAGGAGCGTTTAGAGACGATGAAAAATCTGAAAAGTTTAAAACAAACTCTTGAAAATTATCTGTTAGTGCAATTGTAGTTTTGTGTTGTTCTTCCCAATTAGTAATGCTTTGTTTTACTAAAGTAATTTCTAAGTTTCCAGTGCCTTTTGCACTTAGTGTAAGATTGTTAAAATTAGTTAGGTCTACGGCTTTAAAACGCGGTGTTAGTGCTCTATATGCTGCAAAATATGTACTTGTAGTTGCATTAAGTATTACATTTCTTTCTATTGGAAAATCTTCGTTAGAAAATGTGTTTGTATTTGCCTCAATTATATAGTTGTTTACAGTTGTACTTGATTGAGAATCATCAACTCCCCAAGGACCATCAGACATAAATAAATCGTCTGGTGTGTTTATTCCATCGCCAATTCTAAAGCCTACATCAAATAAATGTCCAGTTGGTACTGTTATATCTGTAATATAATTTTCGTTTAAATTTATATTAGATGAAGCGTAATTAAATTCACTAGTTTCGGTAACTCTATAACCAGAATCGAAAGTTACATTTTGAGTTGAATTTGTATTAATAATTTGCAAATCTAAAGCGCCATTGTTATACTGTCCTTTTCTTACAAAAACTGTTGGAGGAGGAGATAGGTTATATGTTGAAAGAGGTTTTTCGGTATTTAATAAATTTAAAACTCCTTGTGCTAATATGTATAAATCGTCTATAGAGTCTGACCAGATTTGAAAATTATAAAAAGTTACATTTTGTTCATATAAATCTAAATTCCAATGACTTTCTATTGCAAAATTTGAATCATTATTTTCTACTTTAGCCGAAAGACTAAGTACATATTCAAAAGAACCATCAGCATTTTTAATAATAGATTTAATGAAAGCTTGATTGTTAATATCTATTGTTGAAACAGAAATTAATTCTGCTCCTAATAATCTATCGCAAATGTATTTTGTGTGTTCGTATACTCCATTTTCTGTTTTTAGAGCTAAAATTGAAGCAATTGAAGCGTCGTTTTCCATATAATCTACAGAATAAACTTCTGTTGCATTTGTAATATTTAACAAATCTTGTGGTGTAGAGTCTATTGCATAATCTTCGTTTATAACCGTTAATGGAATAAAGTCTTGTAATTGAAATCCTGTAAACATTGTTTTATTAGCAGTGTTACTAGTATCTCTAGTTACTCGTTTTGCTGTTTTTTGGTTAAATTTATAACTGTTTTTTGCTCTTTTAAAGTTACGCTTGTTTATTGCTTCAGATAATCTTCCGTTACTTTCTAATCCACCATCATTGGCTGTTGTAGGAGGCGCTATTACTGCACAAGTGCCAAATCCAGAACAAGAAGGATCCTCGCAATCAATTAATCCATCTCCATCGTCATCAATTCCATTATCACAAATTTCCTGTAGTACTGGAGCTGTAGGGCATCGTGCTCCATCGTTACTTGCACTTGAAGGTCCAAAAGCAAATAAATTAGAGTCCATAATTGAAGTAGCGGTTAAGTCTTGAACATTTTGAATAACATATATTGTTCCTGTCTGGTTTGCAGATACATAAAAACGACCGTCTGCATCAAAATAAACAGCTCCATAAGTATAATTTAACCCAGCTAGTATTGGCACTACACCAATGGTTTCAACAATACTTGTTGTAGGATTAATTCTGTATAAAATATTAGTGCTTTTTTCTACTGCATATAAATTACCATCTACTGCATTAAAAGCCCAATCGTGAATGTTTATGTTTTGAGATAATGTTTCTGTAGCAAGATATTGAGTATAGGTATTTGAGCTAGGATTTAAATCTACTTTGTAATATGTAGTTCCTCCAGATTTAAAATAATATATACCGTTAGTATTAATATCACCAACATATTTATTTCCTGTTGATAATTCTGGAATTGTAAAAGTTGTTGTTTGAAAGTTTTTACCAATTCTAACAATAGTTTTAGACGGTGAACTTAAATATCCCCAAACAAAACCATCTGCAGGATTATAAGCAGCAGCATTAATATTGCCAGTAGTAATATCTGAAGCAGCAAGATACGAATTGCCAGAGGCCAAATCTATTGCGTATACATCGTTATACTGAAACAAATAAGCGCTATAATCGCAGTTAAATGGAATATTTTGAGCCTGAATTGTAGTACTTAATAATAATACTATAAGTATTAAAAGTTGATTTTTTAAGTTGCGTAATGTTGTTGTCATGGTGTTTTTATTTGTTAAATACAAGACAAATTTACTTTAGAAATTGGCCTTAAAATGTGTTTTTCGATTGATGCTATTTTAGTGTAGACGAATGGTAATTATCTGTAGATTAATAATTTTAACTTACAGTTTTACAAAAATGTTTGTATAATAATTTTTGCCATTTTTATCTTGCTTAGTAGCTATTCCAATTTCTGTAAACAACGGATTTACTATGTTATTTCTATGTCCTTCACTATTAATCCATGCGTTTACAAGTGACTGTGCATTCGTGTAGCCGTATGCAACATTTTCTGAAACATCTTTAGCATTAACAGCAGTTTGTAAATTTTGAGATCTTAAATAAAAAAAGTCATGACTTGGTTCTCCTTGATTAGCCATATACAAGCTGTGATTATTTGCTTCTTTAGAGGCTACATTTAATATATTTAAAGGATTTAGACCTTGAGACAACCTATAATCATTTAATAATTGAACAATTTCAATATCTAGAGTAGAATATTCAATTTCAATATTTTCTATACTATAATTTTCTGTATTTATATTTTCTTCTTCTGTAGAACAGGATGTTAGAAATGCACTTAATAAAGCTGTTATTATAATTAATTTTTTCATCGTGATTGGTTTAATTTGATGTCAAAACTAATTTGAAAGGTTGTTTAATTATTTATTTTTCGATAAGCTGAGTTTTAAGTGTAGCTGAATGGTAAAAATTATATGATTAAATAGAATGAATTATTATAAAATATTACAGTTATTGAAAGTGAAAAAGGATAGATATAGACATAAAAAAAAAGACAGAAAATTAAATTTCTGTCTTTTTTTTGCTATTAATCAAACATCCCTAAATGATTATAGTACAAAGATAATTTGAATGCTAGCAATAATATTATTGTAATGCCTTTGAAACTTTTTTTCTGCTGAAATACATAAAAAAACGTTTAAATGCTTATTTATAGTAGATTTAATCGTTTCATTAGTTCTGGTCTGTTAGATCTGCTTACAGGAATAACATCTTTTTTAATTAATACACTGTTATCTTCTATATCAATTATTTTTTGAACATTAATGATATAGGACCTGTGTATTTTTAAAAATAAACTGTCTGGTAACTTTTCTGCTATTTTCTTTAACGTAGAATGTACAGTATAGTTTTTGTCTTCGGTTTTTACTTGTATGTAATCTCCTTTGGCCTCTACTAAATAAATGCTTGGTATATCTATTTTAATTAATCTTCTATCAATATTTACATACAGATCGTTACCAGAAATCGTTTCAACTTTTTCTGAGTTTTTATTTTTTTGAGCAGGTTTAGTTTGTTTAGTTTCAGCTTTGCCTATAGCTTTGTTAAAACGTTCTTGTGTTATTGGTTTTACTAAGTAATCTACAATACAATCGTACTCAAAGGCTTGTATTGCAAAATTTGGGTCCGATGTTGTTAAGATAATTTTAGGTGGATTTTTTAAGGTTTCAATAAAATCAAAACCTGTAAAATCTGGCATATGAATATCTAAGAATATTAAATCTACTTCATTTTGATTTAAATACTTAATGGCTTGCATAGCATTTGGGAATTCTTCTAAAACATTAAGACTTGGAACGTTCGAGCATAATTGAGAAATTATTATTCTAGCAGTAGCTTCATCGTCAATAACAATACAATTCATATAGTTTATTTAAATTTCTTCTAGATATGTTGTTATGTTGTTTAAAATAGCATCAAACTCTTCTTTTAGGGTTGTAGAACCTTCAATTAAATTATTTTCGTATGCTACTGCAACATCATAACCTTTTTCGAGCCCTAAAATACTAATTTTATGTTTAAGTTTATGTACATTGTCTGCTGCGAGTTTAAAATTTTTGGCATTAAAATTTTTAAAATAAATTTCTTTTTCTTCAGGAAATTCTTTTTTTATTACGTCTATTAATTTTTGTTTAAAAGCGCTGTCTCCTCCAGATAAACTGTTGATGTAAGATTGGTTAGGTTTTTCCATTTGGGATTTTTTTTAGAGTGAAATAAAAGGTAGTACCTATATTTATTTGAGATTCTAGCCATATTTTGCCACCATATAATTCTACAATTTTTTTAACTATAGATAGTCCTATTCCAGAAGAGTCTGGATTGTTTTCTAATTTTTCGAAGGTTTTAAATATTTTTTCAAAGTAAGTTTTTTCAATTCCTATTCCATTGTCTTTTATATTAAATTGCCAATACTCTTTTTTATCTTCTACACCAATATTTATTTTTCCTTCTTCCTTATCGTTGTATTTAATGGCATTGCATATTAGATTTTGAAACAATTGTTGTAGTCTATGTTTATCGCCTTTAATTGTTGGTAGGTTTTCTTTAGTAATTGTAATGTGATTAGGAATATTTATCGTGTTTAATATATTCTCTAATAGTTTGTTTAATTCTACATCGTAAATTTCTATTTGGTCTTTGCCTATAGTAGAGTATTCCAAGATACCACTAATTAGTGTATCCATTTTTTCTACATTGGTTCTAATAAGATCTAATGTTTTTTTTCCATTATCATCAAAAGTGTCTTTATAATCTTGAGTTAGCCATGTGGTTAAAGTGTCTATACTACGAAGTGGTGATTTTAAATCGTGAGATACCATGTGAGCATAATCACTAAGTTCTTGATTTTGATGAGCCAATTCGTTTAGTAGTTCTTGTTTTTGCTTATTCATCTCTACAATTTCTTTGGTCTTATCGTTAATAAAATCTACCAAATTAGAACCTGTTAATTCTGCATTTTTATTTTTTTTATCTTCTTTTAAATTGTAGAATTTTAGCGTATCGAGAACACTTTTTAATTTTTCAATAATCTCTTTTTGTTCTTTAGCCTCGTCTTGTAATTTTCTATTTGCCGCAAATAGTTCATCAGAGCTTATAGACATAGCTCTTTGAATCATTTTAGATTGTTCGTCAAAATTATTGTAAGACAAATCCACAGCATTAAGAAATGTTGTTAATTCTTCATTGTTTTTTAAATCTTCACTTAAAAATTTACGTATTTGTCTTTTTAATAGAGAGTTCATTATTCGCTAATTAGCGTTATAGTCATGGTTTGGTTATGTAATTGGCATGCTACTTCACCGTGAAATGGTGCTATTTCTCCATAAGAATAGAAACCACTAATGGCTGTATCTGTTCCAATTACTTCTATTACTTCTTCAATTTCTTCTTCTACTCTTTGGTCTAATACAAGTTTTCTACCTATGCAACTTACTAATAATGCTAATTCTGGTTTTTCTTTTCTGTATTCAATAGCTTGTGTTGCGGCACGTTCTGATGCGTTTGCAATATTGTCTACATTAGTCATCATTAACTGTACCTTAGAGTTTTCTTTTATATCTCCTGCTAAAATTACAGCGTTTTCTGCTTCATCTATATTTAAAATAGACCTAACAATAGATTGTTTTTCGTCTGCTGAGGTTACATTTAAAGGATATAATAATGCAGCTCCTGGTAAATCTTTAGCTTTTTCTCCTAAATAACTTTTGTATAGGTCTAATGCAGGTTTTCCATCTAACTCAAACAAGGTGTTTCCTTTAGATTTTGTAACTATACGCTCTGGTCCAAAAGGTGTCCACCCACCATGTATTGAAAAAGATATTTCTAATGTGTCTCCATAAAAACCAATGGCTACAAGTTCTCCTTCTTTTGGGTTTTCGTTGTAAGATGCTAATGTTTTTTCAAATCGGTCGTCGTCTCCACATAATCCGCCTGTAATAACTACATTGTCTTTTGTAGAGGCACTCATACCTTTAGTAAGTTGACTTCCATTTATAAAGCTACCTTCTGAAACAACTAAAACATATTTTAAACCATCCTGCGGAAGTTGGTTAATTAAATCGTTACCAGTTTTGTAACTGTCTAAATCTTTGTTTAATACGTTGCTTGTTTTAATTTTAAAAGTGCTTTTTTCAAATTCTATTGCAGTAACAGTTATACTTTCTTGGTTTACAGTATTTGAAGAAATTTCTGCACATGATGATGCAAAAACAATATGACCATCTGGAAAAAGTTGTTTAATTTCATTATAAATATCAGGACTTTCAAGCATGTATCTGTTTCCAAAAACTAAAACTAGTGGTGCTTTTAGTTCTTGTTTTTCTTTAACGTATTCCCAATCTTTATTTTTGTGTTTTACTAACTGTACTGTTTTCATTTCTTATTTTTTTAGTGTAAAATAAAAGGTTGTACCTACATTAGGTTCGCTATCCAACCAGATTTCTCCTTCGTGTAAATTGACAATTTTTTTTACGATTGACAACCCAATGCCGGTAGAGTCTTTACTTTTCTTTAATGAGTGAAATATTTTAAAAATTTTTTCGTGAAACCTTTTTTCAATCCCTATACCATTGTCTTGTATTGAAAATTTATAATGGCTTTTTAAATCTTCTACGTCTATTGTTATTATGCCATTTTCTTTATCTATAAATTTAATGGCATTGCTTATTAAATTTTGAAATAATTGTTGAAGTTTTGTTTTGTCTCCTGTAATATTGGGTAAAATATTGAGGCTTTTTATTTCTATATTTTCTGGGACATAAAGTATAGTAACAAGTTGGTTTACTAAGCTGTTTAAATTAACTTCTTGTTTTAAAGCTGTATCTGAACCTACACTAGAGTAGTTTAGAACATCTGTAATTAGTTGTTCCATTTTTTCTAATGTTGATTCTATTAAAGTTATGTTTTTAAGACTTGTATCATCAAAACTGTTAATATTATCTTCTTTAAGCCAGCTCACCAATGCGTGTATACTTCTTAAAGGAGATTTTAAATCATGCGATACAATATGAGCATATTCTTGAAGCTCATCGTTACTTTTTTCTAACTTATTTACTAATTTTTCTTTTTGTAATTCTAAATTTTTTATCTCTGTTATATCTCTAACAATACCTTGTGCGGCGACTGGTTTTTTATTTTTATCAAAAATTATACTGGCATTAATATGTACCCACTTAATTTCTTTTGATTTAGTATATACTCTGGCTTCGTAATCTTTAAAATAGCCTTTGTCTTTTAAATTTAAAAAGGAAGTTATGGCATATTCATAATCTTCATTATAGATAAGATTTGCTACATTTATAGATTCTTTTTTTATATCGAAGCCAAATAGTTTTGTAGCAGCTTCATTAAATTTTAAAATATTGCCATCTAGATCCATAACAACATATGCATCTACAATATTTTCAAAAACACCTTCTAATTGAGAGGATTTTTCGTCTAGGAGTTCTTCTAGTTTTTGGGAAGTGTAATATAATTCTCTTGATTTTTCTTCAAGAATTTTTTCGGCAGCCTTTCTTGCTGCTTTTTCTCGTTTTAGAGCACGTTGTAGTATTTCTACTTGATCTTGACTCATTAATTTTTATGAATAACAAATCTAACTTCTGTTCCGTCTTCTTTTATTTTTTCTAGGTCTATTGTTGCTGTAGAGTTAAAATGCTCAAAAGTTTTATTCATTAAACCTAAACCAAAATGATGCATAGCTCTACTAGATTTATATATCATGGTTAAAGTATCGTTTGTTTTTTCTATAACTTCAAAAGTTGGGAGCTCTGCGTCTGGATAAATTTTTCTTACTTCAACATGTATGTGGTTTTCTATAGATGAAATCATTTCTATAGGATCTTTATAGGTTGCAAGAAGATCTGGATAACTTTTTTCTATAACACTAAAAAAGTGTTCTGCATATACCAATAATAAATTATCTATAGATATACCTGTGTTTTTGCTTAAATGCTCTAATAATTGTAACATTTCCGAAAAACTATAAGTGCCTACTGCGGTATAAATACCTTCGGATTCTAAGGTAGAGCTTGAAATGATTTTGTCTACCATTTCTAATCCAAACTTATCTTCAACTAACTCTAAAAACTCTGTAAATACTATTCCCTTCATTTACACTACAATTAATTCATTAATACTCCAATATGCTAATAATTTTTCAATTTTACTAACATAATCTTCATATTTTAAAGGTTTTATTATATAACCAGCAACACCAGTTTTATAGCACTCTAATAAATCTCTTTGGTTATTAGAAGTTGTTAAAATAATAGTTGGTATATATCTTAAAATTTCGTCTTTTTTTAAGATTTTTAAAAATTCAATACCATTTATTTTAGGCATATTTAAATCTAACAAGATTATATCTGGTAAATTATCTTTTTGTTCTAAAATTTCTAGAGCATCTTCTCCGTTATTAGCTTCTATAATTGTGTGGTCTAATTTTAACGTAGAAATTGTTCTATTCAATTTCATTATTTCAATCATATCATCTTCAATAAGAAGAATTTTAAGTTTTTTTACCATTATGAGGGTGTTTTTTTGAATTTTTTGGAAAGTTACATCAATAGTAAAATTTAAAACTTAATAATCGTTTATATCGATTTAAGTGTAGACGAATGACGCTTAAGTGTAGACGAATGGTTTTTGCTATTCTTTACAATACTGTATAGATTTTAAAGTATTTATTTTTGCATAGTGTCTTATTTTTTCAAGTTCTTGTAAGAAACTTAAAGAATATTTGTCTTCATTTTTTTTGTCTAAGTGCATTTCGAAAAACGAAATGAATTCTAGCTGTTTTAAATTATTATGTAGATTATTGAGGTGCTGCTTTTTTGTAGAAAAGAGTTGTACCGTAGTCGTTTTTTTATTTGAAGAATTTTTATCTGTTTTTAGAATTCTTGAAAACTGTTTTTTAGAAAAAATCATTTTAGTGTAGGTAATTAATTAATATATAGGACAATATTAATTTTATTTCTACTTGATTTTTTTTAAATTCTATGTGCGAAGTTTTTGTGTCGATAGAATGTAGTTTACTATCGATAAATGATTTTATATTTATAAGTATTAGTTATATAATTTCTGCATTAATACCTGCTTCTAAGATTTTAGAACATCTAGGTTTTAAATCTTTAAGATCTCCGGTTTTAACAGTACATTGCCCTTTATAGTGTACTAGTATTGTGCATTGTTCGGCTTGTTCTGGAGTATGATCGCAAGCTTTAATTAATGTTTCTATTACGTGGTCGAATGTGTTAACGTCGTCGTTATAAACAACAATTTCGTTATTTGGTTTTTCTAAAGTTTCGACGTCGTGTTGTTCTTGTATTTTTTCTTTCGTGCTCATTTACAAAAATTTACAATTACTAAAATATTAATTTTCAAAATGTAATGCAACCCAATTATTTCGATTTAACTTATTTTTTAACTTTAAACCGTTTGCGTTACATTCTTTTTCTATAATATCTATATCTGTTTCATAAAAACCGCTTAAAAATAGTGAGCCGTTAGGATTTAGACATTTACTATAGGTTTTGATATCGTTTAAAAGAATATTACGATTTATGTTGGCTATAATAGTATCGTATTTTTGGTCTATAAGTAAATTGGCGTCGCCTTCAAATACCGATATGTTTTTGCAATTATTACGTTCTGCATTTTCTATACTATTTAAATAGCACCAATTGTCTATATCTATAGCGTCTATAGAGCTTGCTCCTTTCATTTCAGCTAAAATGGCTAATACAGCAGTACCACAACCCATATCTAAAACAGATTTTCCTTGAAAATTGTTTGCCATTATGTGCTGAATCATCATGCGTGTTGTTTCATGGTGACCTGTACCAAAACTCATTTTAGGTTCTATAACAATATCGTATTGTGTGTCTGGTGTGTCGTGAAAAGGAGCACGAACAGAACATAAGTTGTCAACAATAATTGGATTAAAGTTTTTTTCCCATTCACTATTCCAGTTTACTTGCTCTATTTCATCGAAGGTATAAGTTATTTTGAATTCGTTATTTGTTAAAACGTATATGTCTTCTAAGATGTTTTCTCTCCATTCTTCTTTTTGAATGTAAGCTGTTACTCCTGTTTCTGTTTCTACGAAGCTTTCGAATCCTGCATATCCTAATTCTGCAATTAAAATTTCGGTTGCTGGTTGTAATGGTGTTACTGTAAAATAATAACCTATGTAAATTGTGTTTGACATTGTATTTGCTATGTTTCTAATAGATGTGTTGCGTTAGCGGTTTTAATGGTATCCTTTTTTGCAGCCATATATGGTAAAAAAAGATATAATGGAAGACGCTACTTTTTGCAATGTTGTAAAGTAAAAAAAACTTTATAGTATTGTAAAAAGTAACGCCTATATTATTAGTTTAAAATGCGTTTACAATGGCTATAAAATCTTCGGCTTTTAATGATGCTCCTCCTATTAATCCGCCATCTACATCTTGCTTGCCAAAAATTTCTTTAGCATTTGCAGGTTTTACACTACCTCCATAAAGTATGGTCATGTCTTGAGACACTTGTTCTCCATATTTATTGTTAAGTGTTTTACGAATAAATTGGTGCATATCTTGAGCTTGTTCTGGGCTTGCTGTTTCTCCGGTTCCTATAGCCCAAACAGGCTCGTAGGCTAAAACAATGTTTTTAAAGGCAGCAGCGTCTAAGTGAAATAGTGCATTTTTAATTTGATTTTCTACTACTTTTTCTTCGTTTCCAGCTTTTCTGTCTGCTAATTCTTCTCCAAAACAAAAGATTACTCGCATATTATTTTTTAATGCAGCGTCTACTTTTTTAGCTAAAAGCTCATCGGTTTCATTAAAATAAGCACGACGTTCGCTATGTCCTAAAATAACGGTTTGTATACCAACACTTTTTAACATAGATGCGCTAACTTCTCCTGTATAAGCACCATTGTCTGCAAAGTGCATATTTTGTGCTATAACTTCTATATTAGAGTTTTTTGTAGAATTAAAAGCTTGATAAAGATTTACTGCCGTTGGAGCAATCATTACCTCGGCATTTGATGTTTGTTTTTGCTTTAATAAATTTGAAATTAATGTTTCAGTTTCTGATAAATCATTATTCATTTTCCAATTTCCTGCTACTATGTTTTTTCTCATAATATGTCCTGTAAATACAGGTGGTTTTTAGTTATACTGTTTTATTGTAATGTTACTTTTGGATCTAACCAAGCATATATAATATCTACAAAAATATTGATAATTATAAAGAGTAGTGCAATAATTAACACAGAACCCATAATTACAGGTAAATCTAATGTGTTTAATGCGTTTACTATTTCTTTTCCTAGGCCATTCCAACCAAAAATATATTCTACAAAAACTGCTCCAGCAAGCATAGATGCAAACCAACCGGATATTGCCGTTACTACTGGATTTAAAGCGTTTTTAATGGCGTGTTTTTTTATAATTTGAAATTCGCTTAAACCTTTTGCTCGTGCTGTTCTAATATAATCTTGATTAAATACTTCTAGTAAGGAGTTTCGCATAAGCTGAATTACAACAGCTAGCGGACGTATACCTAAAACGAATGCAGGTAGTATTAGGTTTTTCCATTTAATATTTACGTTTTCTCCATAGTTGTCTAACTCGAAAAGACTACCAGTCATTTCTAAATTGGTGTACTTGTGAAGGATAAAACCAAAAAACCAAGCAAATAAAATGGCGCTAAAAAAAGAAGGCACACTCATACCAACGGTACTTAATATTTGTATTGTTTTGTCTAAAAACGTATCTTTTTTTAAAGCAGAAATTATACCTAAACTTATTCCTAAAAGTAATGCAATTGTAATGGCAGAAATGGCTAAAACAAATGTATTTGGTAATGTTTCTGCTAATACGCTACTTACTTTTTTCCCTTGTTTTGTAAACGATTCTCTTAAGTATGGAAATTTTAATACAGTTGTTGTATTGTTAATGGTAAATAGTCTTGTTGCTGTGTATTTGTTTTCTCTTAAATAAGTATAATCTTCTTTTTTATTAGAGTGAAACGAAATAGGAGAGAGGTCGTTTAAATAATATAGGTATTGTGTGCTTACAGATTTATCGAACCCATATTTTTTTTTAACGATGGCTAATTGCTCGCTATCTTCATTTTGCCCAAGCATCATCTGTGCAGGATCTCCAGGTAAAATGTTGAATAAAAAGAATATTACAGTAACTACTCCAAATAATGTAAGTAGTGCGTAGATTGTTTTATTTAGGAAATAGCTTAGCAGATTTTCTTTATTTTAAGGTGATTTTTTGAATAACTTGATATGATGTGTTATCTGCTTTATTTATAGAGTCTATCATTTTTAATGATTGCTCATCTCTTGGATAAGTAATAGTTTTAATAGTGTTTTTATCTACAGCCATTGCTTGTTTTTTTGAAACAATTTTACCGTCAATAGTATAAAGTACCATTTCTGGTATTTCAAATTTTTCAGTTTCAGCGTTTCTTTCTTTATAATTAATAACACCTACAAAATTTTTGTTATATAATGTATTAATAGAATCAAGTAATGTTTCAATTGGCTGATTAAGTGGGTAGTTTACAAATAAATCTAGGTCTAAACTTTCAAACTTTTCTCGAGATATAATTTCATCGTCTAAAATATACACAGTTTCTCCTTGCTCAATATCTGCTGGAGTATTAGGCTCAACCTCAGGTTCAACCACAGGTAGCTCTAAATCATCCACATCGTTAAAATGCTCTTTTTGTATTACTGTTCCTTTTTTTAATTTTAAAATACCAGGATTAGAACGAACAACAGTTTTTAAAGCTTTTTCATCACAGAGGTAGAAGTTAAAATTAAAACCATATTTGTCTTTTGCATATTGTTTTGCATCGTCTCCAGAAGATGATAAACCAATTACTGTATAACCATTTTCAATGGCTTTATCTGTTGCTTTTTTTATGTTTTTAAGTCCGTTTTCATTTGCGGTTGCAAGGTTATATGCAACTACAATAATAAGGTTTTCTTTTGCTAAAAAGTAATCGGTTAAATTTTCCTCATTGGTTTCTATAGAGAAGTCTTTAACTGGAGGATCGTATCCTTCTTCAATAATCTTAGTTTCTACTCCAACATATTCTCCATCTACATTTGGATAGCTACCATCTGTAACATACTCTACATTTTCTCCACCAACATTGAAAGTCCAAGTAAACTCTTGTATTGCTTTTGGCGCATCTTCTGGTACAACCATACCTTCTGCAATATTTTTGCCAACAGCATAAGCTCTAAAATCCCAAGTAGGTAAATGCATTAATACATGGTATCCAAACCATAAACTACCAATAAAACCTAGTAAAGCAAGAATAGTTGTTGGGAATTTACTAAATACAGGTTTAATGTGTTTAATACCAATAACCAATACAAGAATAAGAATAAGCAATATTAAGTCTTTAGTAAAGCTTTCCCAAGGTTTCATAGGCAGGAAGTCACCAAAACATCCACAATCTTTTACAACATCAAAATATGCAGCATAAAAGGTTAGGAATGTAAAGAAAACAATCATTGCTAGTAACATCCATACGGTAAATTTTTTCTTGTAACTTATTAATAGAAAAACGCCCAGTACAACTTCTAATACAACAACAAATACAGAAATGCCTAGAGCATAAGGTTCTAAAAAAGGAAGATTTAAAACTTCTGCACTAAAATACTCTTCTAGTTTATATGAAAACCCTAAAGGATCATTTAATTTTATTAATCCAGAAAAGATAAATAATCCTCCAACTAATATTCTACAAATGTTTACTAAGTATTTCATAAATGTATTATTGTTTCTGCTAAAGCAGCTATATGTTTTAGTTATTTTCGTTTAAATGTATCATAGCAAAAATGGCGTAATTAATCATGTCTTGATAATTAGCATCAATACCTTCGCTTACAATTGTTTTGCCAGCATTATCTTCTATCTGTTTAACTCTAAGTAGTTTCTGTAAAATTAAATCGGTTAAAGAGCTTACGCGCATATCTCTCCAAGCTTCACCATAATCGTGATTTTTGTCTTGCATTAATTGTTTGGTGGTCGCTACTTTTTCATCGTATAAAATAGTTGCTTCTTTAGTAGATAAATCTGGCTGTTCTACAACACCTTTTTCTAATTGAATAAGCGCCATAATACAATAGTTTATTATACCTATAAACTCACTTTGCTCACCTTCGTCAACTTTTCTAACATCATTTTGTTGTAAACCTCTAATGCGTTGTGCTTTTATAAAAATTTGATCTGTAAGAGATGGTAGTCTTAAAATGCGCCAAGCACTGCCATAATCGCTCATTTTATTAATAAATAGATTACGACAAGTTTCTATAACCGCATCGTATTGTTTTGAAGTATCTTGCATATGTTGTTACAAATTTGCGTAAATTTCGCATAAAATTGTCTAAAATTCAAGGTTTCATGTTTATACTTTTTAAATGTGTTACAAACTACAAAGATAAAGGTACAAATGACCATTAATTGCAAAGGAAAACTTATAGATTTATCTACACCAAAAATAATGGGTATTCTTAATGTTACACCAGATTCTTTTTACGATGGTGGAGTATATAAAGAAGAGTCTAAAATTGTTAATCGAGTAAAAATAATGCTGGAAGAAGGCGCTACTTTTATAGATGTTGGCGCATACAGTTCTAAACCAAATGCAGATGAGGTTTCTGTAGATGAAGAATTAAACCGCATACTTCCAATAATAGATGTGTTATTGAAGCATTTTCCAGATATTGTAATTTCTGTAGATACGTTTCGTGCTGAAGTTGCAAAACAATGTATAGATAAAGGTGCTGCTTTGGTAAACGATATTTCGGCAGGACTTTTAGACGAAAAAATGTTGGAAACGGTTGCTAGTTTAAATGTACCTTACATTATGATGCACATGCGTGGCACACCAAAAACTATGCAGCAACAAACTAACTATAATGATATTTTAAAAGATATACTTTTTTATTTTTCTGAAAGAATAACTAAAGCAAGAGCATTAGGTATAAAAGATATTATTTTAGATCCAGGTTTCGGATTTGCTAAAACTACAGAGCAGAATTTCGAATTACTAAACATTTTAGAAGGCTTTAAAATAACCAATTTACCTTTCTTGGCAGGATTATCTAGAAAATCTATGATATACAAAACATTGCAAACCAGTCCAACCGAAGCATTAAATGGCACAACAGCATTAAACATGATTGCTTTACAAAAAGGTGCAGCTATTTTACGTGTTCACGATGTAAAAGAGGCGATGGAATGTGTTACGCTTTTTAATAAATTAAATAAATGAAAAAATTATTATTTGCTTTATGCTTATTAGTTTTATGCGCTTGTGGAAAAAAGAAAGCTGTATTTCTTCCAGAAATACAAAACGCTAAAATTACTGAGATTAAAGATGTGTCTCCAGCCTATCTTTTTTACGATGAAACAAAGCCAGATAGTTTAGATTTAAACAGAGCTAATTTAATAATCTCGACTAATTGGTTAGTTAATGTAGACAAGCGTTTAACTTTAAAACAAGTTGTTCCAGCAATAAAAAAACTGCAAGATAAAAAACGAAACTCTAGCCATAAAAACGAAAATGCTCGAAATTACTATACTTGCAACGATACAAGTATTAAAAATTTAGGTTTTATTGATTTTACAGATGTGGTTTATAGAGGAGGAGATGAAGATGTCGAACTTGAAAATGATTATGATATCTATCATTTAATAGTGGATAAAGAGAAACAAGTTCAAATTGTTGATTCAAATAAAAAAATAATTGAAACAGATTTTAAAAATGTAACTGAAGTGCTTCAGGATTTAAGTGAAAAAGAAGAACTTCAGAATATGTTAACTCTATCTTTTATCAAAAATATTAGTTTTCAAGACTATATTACAATTAAAGCATTATTATTAAGTGCAGAAATAGATAACTTAAAAATTAGCAATTCAGAATTTATTTCAGATTAACTCAATTTCATTAAATTTACAAAAACCATTTTCTATTGGAAATTTTCGACAACATTTTAAACTTCGGTATTAAAGACTATATAGATGTCTTCCTTGTTGCTTTGCTTTTATACTATGTATATAGGTTAGTAAGAGGCACTGTAGCAATAAATATTTTTTTAGGAATTGTTGTTATCTACTTTATCTATTTAATTGTAGAAGCATTACAAATGGTATTGCTAACAAAAATACTTGGAGGTTTTATAAGTGTTGGTTTTATAGCATTAATAGTTGTGTTTCAGCAAGAGGTTAGGAAGTTTTTATTAATGATTGGTTCTACCAATTTTGCTAGTAAACGTGGGTTTTTAAAGCATTTAAAGTTTTTAAAAATGGAAGGCGTATCTTCCTCTTCTACAGATATAGATGTTATTATTGCTGCATGTAATAAAATGTCAACAACAAAAACAGGAGCACTAATAGTATTAGAACGCGAAAATAATCTTGATTTTTTGGTCACTACAGGAGACGAAATGAATATTAAAGTTACACAACCAATTATAGAAAGTATTTTTTTTAAAAACAGTCCGCTTCATGATGGAGCTATTATTATAGAAAATAACGTTGTTAAAGCAACACGTGTAATATTACCAGTAAATAACGAGAAAACTATACCGCAACGTTTTGGGTTAAGGCATAGAGCAGCAGTTGGTATTACCGAAAAAACCGATGCTATAGCAATAACAGTTAGTGAGGAAACAGGACAGATTTCTTGTTTTAGAAACGGAACATTTGTAGATTTTAAAGATACTACAGAACTAATAGATTTAATTAAAGAAGATTTAATTTAATAGTTTAAAAAAACATTTTACTAAGCAACATCAGCTTTTAAAAACTGTACTTCATAAAGATTTCTGTAATATCCATTTTCTTTTTTAAGTAATTCTTTGTGAGTGCCTTGTTCTACAATTTTACCGGCATCCATAACAATAATCTTATCTGCTTTCTGTATGGTTGCTAGTCTATGGGCAATAACAATAGAGGTTCTGCCTTTGGTAATTTTATCTGTAGCGTTTTGTATCAATTGTTCGGAGTACGAATCTACCGAAGAAGTCGCTTCGTCTAAAATTAAAATACTTGGGTTTGTAACGTATGCTCTTAAAAACGAGATTAATTGGCGTTGTCCAGAACTTAACATGGCGCCACGCTCTTTTACATTATAAAAATAACCGTTTGGTAAACTAGAAATAAAATCATGAATACCAATATCTTTTGCCGCTTGTATTACCTGAGCTTCGGTAATCTCTGGATGATTTAATGTAATATTTCCCATAATAGTATCTGCAAACAAAAAGACATCTTGTAAAACTACAGCTATTTGATTTCTTAAAGAGGCTAGTGTAACTGTTTTAATATCTATATTGTCTACTAAAATTTCACCACTATTAATTTCGTAAAAACGGTTTAGTAAATTAATAACTGTAGACTTTCCAGCTCCAGTAGAACCAACAATGGCAACAGTTTCTCCAGCTTTAACATTTAGAGATATTCCTTTTAAAACTTCTTCATTTTCAACATAACTAAAATGAACATCTTTAAAAGTAATAGCACCTTTAAAATCTTGAGCTTCTATTGTGCCTTTATCATTAATTTGTGAAGTAGTATCAATTATTTTAAACACACGTTTAGCAGCAACCATTCCCATTTGTAATGTGTTAAACTTGTCTGCAATTTGTCTAAGAGGTCTAAATAATTGTGGAATCATCATTATAAACATAAACAATTCACCTGCGGTTGCAGTACTGCTAATAACAACCATTAAACCTCCAAAATAAACAATTAAACCAGAGGTAATGCCAGAAAGAAAATCTGCAATTGGAAAAAAAATAGAATTGTACCAAATCGTTTTTAACCAGCCTTTTTTATGGCGTTCATTTATGGCTTTAAAGTTTCTATACTCTGTTGCTTCTCTTGTAAATAATTGTAGAATTTTCATTCCTGATACACGCTCTTGTACAAAAGAGTTAAGGTTGGAAACCTCTGTTCTAACTTCTTCAAACGCTTTTTTCATATAGCGTTGAAAAACCTTTGTAGCATATAAAACAATTGGCATAGTTACAAAAACTATTAAACTCAATTTAAGATTTGTATATAGCATAAATGCAGAAATTGCAACCATGACCATTAAATCTCTCATAATCATAAACAGGCCTTGACCAAAAATATCTGCTATACGTTCCATGTCTGTTACGGCACGTGTAATAAGCATTCCAACTGAAGAATTATCATAATACTTCATCTTGAATTTTAGCATGTGGTTAAATAATATTACACGAACGTCTTGTACAATATTTTGGCCAAGCCAAGCAGCATAAAATTGAAAAAAGAACTGAAATATTGTTTGTAAAACCAACAAAATAACCATTACAATAATGTAATATAAAAAGCCTTTTTCTATTTTTAGTTTTATATGGTTATCTATAGCTATTTGAAGTAATTTGGGAGTAGCAATACTTAATCCTCCAATAATTAAAACAGATAATAGTACACCATAAAAAACAATTCTATATGGTTTTGTGTATTTAAACAAACGCTTAAATAATGTAATATCAAATATGTTTTCTTTTTTATTGCTCAATGTTATTTTTTTATGTTTTCAGGATATTCAATTGCTGTTAAATATAAAGCATGTGCCGGAACCGAAAAACCAGCTTCGCTTCTGTTTTTAGATTTTATAATATCGTGCATCGATTCAACTTCAAATTTACCAATTCCAATATTAATAAGCGTTCCTACAATAGCACGAACCATATTTCTTAAAAAACGATCTGCTTTAATTGTAAAATGAAGCTCATTATCTACAATCTTCCATTCGGCTTTCATTATATTACAATTATAAGTTTTTACATCTGTATTGCTCTTAGAAAAACATTGAAAGTTTTTATACTCCAATAATATTTTGGTAGCCTCTCTAAGCTTGTTGATATTTAATTTTGGCTTTAATAAAAAAGCTTGTTCTGTATTAAAAGGATTTTTTTCTAAGGCAATTCTATATAAATATTGTCTGCTTAAAGCATGAAACCTTGCATGTGCATCAGGTTTTACTTCAAAAATATTTTGAATTGAAATATCCTCAGGTAAAAAAGAATTTAATTTATAAATAAGCTTAGGAGTATCAAAAATAATTTCAGTGTCAAAATGAGCGAATAGTTGTGTAGCATGCACTCCCGCATCAGTTCTTCCAGCTCCCATAGTAGCTATAGGTTCTTTTAATAAAGTAGAAAGACCTTTTTCTAAAACTTCTTGCACCGATATAGCGTTAGGCTGAATTTGCCAACCATGATATGCTTTTCCGTTGTATGAAAGTTCTATAAAATATCGCAAAGAAACTTGTATTTTTGTTTTTTTAAAGACACAAAGATAATTGTTTTTGTTCCTAAAGAAATGCTAAAAAAATAAAAAGATTACCGCTTTCGCGGAAAGTAAGCATGAAAAAAATACTTCTACTTTCAGATACACACAGTTATATTGATGATGATATTTTAAAATACGTTAAGCAAGCCGATGAGGTTTGGCATGCAGGAGATATAGGAGATTTAAAAGTTACAGATGCAATTTCAAAACTAAAACCGTTACGAGGTGTTTATGGAAATATTGATGGTGATAAAGTACGTTTAGAATTTCCTGAAAACAATAGATTTATGTGTGAAGGTGTAGATGTTTGGATAACCCATATTGGTGGCTACCCTAATAAATATAATATAAGAGTTAGAGAAGAAATATATAAAAATCCACCTCGAATTTTTATATGCGGACATTCGCATATTCTTAAAGTAATGCCAGATAAAAAACTTAATTTAATACATATGAATCCAGGCGCAGTTGGTAAACATGGTTTTCATAAAGTAAGAACGATGTTACGCTTTACAATAGATGGTAAAAAAATTGAAAATTTAGAAGTTATAGAATTTCCTAAAAGGTATTAAAAAAAAAGCCCAAGATCTTCACCTTGGGCTCACGCACTAATACTACTAAGATGTTAGGTTTATCGCAATCTATCTACAGATTTTACAAGATCTTCATCCTTTTTAATCGCCTTATTAGCCAAAGCTAATAACACAATAGACAGAATTGGAAGAAAAATCCCAATACCTTTCTCAGAAACCAAAGCTTCTCCAGATATGTTTAGAGATTGATAGGCGAAAAATCCTAGTAAAATAAAGTTTAATATGATGTTAAGTCGTCCCAATACAAATTGCAACTTCCTATTTTTAAACATAAATATAGATAACAAAGATAAAGCTGCAGAGCCTAGAAATAGACCAAAATATAACAACTCATCCATTGCAAAGATTTTTACATCTTCGTTTGTTATCCATAAATGAAATACAAAAATCAATCCAGCCGAAATTCCAGCGGCAAGCAGTAAATAGACAGATTGAATACGTTGTAACATTTATTTTATTAAAATAATTTCAGCTCCAAAAATATAACTTCTTTTGGAAATTTTAACTAAAAACTTAAAATAAAGTTGTATTATTGCATAAGCGCATTGCAACAATCACATTAGCAATACGTTATTCTTCAAATTTTATATTATAATTTTCTTCGGAAATTTTCAACAACATATTTTTCTAAAAATATCAATAAACAATTCATGTTTGAAATCTCACAATTAAAAGAAATGAAGCTTCCTGAATTGCAGGAAATGGCTAAAAAACTTAGTATACCAAAGTTTCGTTCATTAAAAAAATTAGACTTAGTTTATCAAATCTTAGATAAGCAAGCATCTAACCCAAAGGCAGTACAAGAAGTAAAAGTAGATGCACCACCAGCAAAATCAACTACAACAAAAACTCCAGCTAAGCCCAAAAGAGAACGTGTACAACGTACCACAGCAAATAAACCTAACCCAAGAACAAAGTCTCAACCAAAAGCTAATCAAGAAACTTTAGCTTTTAAAGAAGACGATGTTAAAGAAAATAATGCTGATAAAGATAAAAAAGAGGTAAAAGAGAGTAAAGAGGATAATAAGCAAGCGCAATCAAAAACGCCTGCAAAAACTCAGCAGCCAAAACCACAGCATAAAAAGCCTGTTCATAATCATCAAAATAAAAAAGACGATAAAAAGGAAAATAACTCTAATCGTCAAAACAATAATCAAAATAAACACCAGAATAAACACCAAAACCGAAATCAAGGTAAAAATGGTAATACACATGGTAATAACGATAATCGTAATCGTTATCGAGAGCCGGATTTTGAATTCGATGCCATTATTGAGAGTGAAGGTGTTTTAGATGTCATGCAGGATGGTTATGGATTTTTAAGATCTTCAGATTATAATTATTTATCATCTCCAGACGATATTTATGTGTCGCAGTCTCAAATCCGTTTATTTGGATTAAAAGTAGGAGATACAGTATTAGGTAATGTTAGACCTCCAAAAGAAGGAGAAAAGTATTTTCCACTTATTAGAGTGAATAAAATAAATGGACAGAGTCCAGATGTGGTTAGAGACCGTGTGTCTTTCGAGCATTTAACTCCATTGTTTCCTCAAGAGAAATTTAACATTGCAGAGAAGCAATCTACAATTTCTACACGTATTATGGACTTGTTTGCTCCAATAGGAAAAGGCCAACGTGGTATGATTGTTTCCCAGCCAAAAACTGGTAAAACAATGTTGTTAAAAGATGTTGCTAATGCAATTGCTGCGAATCATCCAGAAGTATATCAAATGATTTTACTTATAGATGAACGTCCAGAGGAAGTTACAGATATGCAGCGTAATGTAAGAGGAGAAGTTATTGCTTCCACTTTTGACAAAGAAGCACATGAGCACGTAAAAATTGCAAATATTGTTTTAGAAAAAGCAAAACGATTAGTAGAATGTGGACACGATGTTGTTATTTTATTAGATTCTATTACACGTTTAGCAAGAGCTTATAATTCTGTACAGCCAGCATCTGGAAAAATATTGTCTGGAGGTGTAGATGCAAATGCATTACATAAACCAAAACGTTTTTTTGGAGCAGCACGTAATATTGAAAATGGAGGTTCTTTAACAATTATAGCTACCGCATTAACTGAAACAGGCTCTAAAATGGACGAAGTTATTTTTGAAGAATTTAAAGGTACTGGTAATATGGAATTACAATTAGATCGTAAAATTTCTAACCGTCGTATTTTTCCAGCTATCGATTTAACATCGTCAAGTACAAGACGAGACGATATACTTCTAGATGATAAAACTATTCAAAGAATGTGGGTAATGAGAAAATACCTTGCAGATATGAATCCTGTAGAAGCTATGGAGTTTATAAACGAACGTTTTAAACAAACGAGAACTAATGAAGAATTTTTAATCTCTATGAACGGTTAAAATCTCTATATTATAAATAAAAAAGCCTTGATAATTTATCAAGGCTTTTTTTATGGTGTGTTTTTTAGAAATCTAAACTAAGACATTAAAGTGTATTTTAATGCTTATTTATTGTAATAAAAAATTATTAATAAGACATTAATAATTCTTTATATTCTCTTAAATCAGAGATGTTAGATTTGTTGTTAAGATTTCTAGTTAATGAAATTAAATATTTAAGGCTTTCTACAGGAGAGTTTTCGTCACTAATATCTTCATCGGTATCTTCTTCTATAGGTTCATCTTGAGGAATTGGAATAAAAAAGTTTCCGAAAGATTCTATGTGCTCGTATGTTAATCTTAACACCTTAACAACTAAGGGGATTTCTTCTTCTAAAGCAAAAACACGTAATGCTTTAATGTCATCAATCAATGTAGTTGTATTTATACCAGTTTTATCAAGATTTTCAAGAATGTTATCAATAGCTTTAATTGCGTTTGTATTTTCCAAATTCGTAAGATTATATGATGGTTGATTTTTTATTAATTGCAAATTTATACTTTTTGAAATTAATATAGAGACCTTATTTAGAGTAAATTTTTAGAAAATAAAATTATGCAAAACAAAAAAGCCTATCGATAATTCGATAGGCTTTAAATATTGTGTTTCTTACTCTAGCTTATATTGCAGCAACGTGCTTAGCTAAACCAGATTTTAAATTTGCAGCTTTATTAGCGTGAATAACGTTTTTCTTCGCTAATTTGTCTAACATAGAATGTACAGAAGGTAATAAAGCTTCTGCTTCTTTCTTGTCAGTTAACTCACGTAATTTTTTAATTGCATTACGTGTAGTCTTGTGCTGATATTTATTTCTTAAGCGCTTAGATTCGTTACTTCTAATTCTTTTTAATGCTGACTTATGATTTGCCATTTGTTTCTTTTTTCTTTTTTAAAAATTGTAGCCCGTAGGGGAATCGAACCCCTCTTACATGGATGAAAACCATGCGTCCTAGCCGATAGACGAACGGGCCATTTTATTTTGAGTGTGCAAATATAAATTTTATTTTTATTTCTGCAAATAATTTTTTCAAATAACTTTTACAACGTTTCCATTGCGGATGCAAAAATACAACTATTTTCTACTTTTGCAAGAGCTAATTAAATTTTTTTTTTAAAAAATTTAATTAATAAGCTTTTGCAAATAATACTCTGCGTTTAGATGGTTTTCCAGAATATACACAAATACCGTCAACCATCTCTCCTTCAAGAGGTAAGCAGCGTATAGTTGCTTTTGTGATTTCTTTTATTTTATCTTCAGTTTCAATTGTACCATCCCAATGTGCTGAGATAAATCCTCCTTTTTCTTCTAAAACAGACTTAAATTCATCAAAATTTTCAACTTCAGTAATGTGAGAATTTCTAAAATCTAATGCTTTATTAAAAAGTGAGTCTTGAATTTCTACCATTAAACCTTCAACTTTTTCAATTAAAGAGTCTAAAGACACTGTTTCTTTAGTTAAAGTATCTCTTCGTGCTAATTCAACAGTTTCATTTTCTAAATCTCTTGCTCCAATGGCTATACGTAAAGGAACTCCTTGTAGTTCATGTTGTGCAAATTTAGCGCCTGGTCGATGTGTTGTTCTATTATCAAACTTTACTGTAATTTGTTTAGCGCGTAAATCTTTCATGATACCATTTACAACTTCTGTAATTTGGTCTAATTGTTCATCTGTTTTATATATAGGAACAATTACAACTTGATTTGGAGCTAAGTTTGGTGGTAATACTAAACCTTGATCATCACTATGTGTCATGATTAAAGCTCCCATTAATCTAGTTGAGACTCCCCAAGACGTAGCCCAAACATGATCTTGCTTTCCTTCTTTATTAGTAAACTTTACATCAAATGCTTTTGCGAAATTTTGTCCTAAAAAATGAGATGTTCCTGCCTGTAAAGCTTTTCCGTCTTGCATAAGTGCTTCTATACAATAAGTTTCATCTGCTCCAGCAAAACGTTCGCTTTCAGATTTTAATCCTTGAATAACAGGTATAGCCATAAAGTTCTCTACGAAAGTTGCATACACATTATTCATGGTTTCTGCTTCTGTAATAGCCTCGGCTTTGGTTTCGTGTGCTGTATGTCCTTCTTGCCATAGGAATTCTGCAGTACGTAAAAATAATCTTGTACGCATTTCCCATCTCACAACATTTGCCCATTGATTGATAAGTAACGGTAAATCTCTGTAAGATTGTATCCATCCTTTGTACGTATTCCATATAATAGCTTCGCTTGTAGGTCTTACTACTAACTCTTCTTCTAATTTAGCTTCAGGATCAACTCTTAGCTTACCTTCATTGTCAGGGTCATTTTGTAATCTGTAATGAGTAACAACTGCACATTCTTTTGCAAAACCTTCTGCGTTTTTTTCTTCGGCTTCAAATAAGCTTTTTGGTACAAATAATGGAAAATAAGCATTTTGATGGCCTGTTTCTTTAAACATTCTATCTAATTCTGCTTGCATTTTTTCCCAAATAGCATATCCATAAGGTTTTATTACCATGCAGCCTCTAACTGCTGAATTTTCAGCTAAATCAGCTTTTACAACTAATTCATTATACCATTTTGAATAATCTTCTGCTCTTGTTGTGAGTTTTTTGCTCATATAGTGTCTTTTGGCACAAATATTGTGACTATGTTAAAAAAAGAAATAGTTTGACAAAACTAACTATTTTTGTTATGTTCAACAATAAAAAGAAACAGTTATGCATTTAAAAAAATACTTATCTAATAAATTACCAGCATTTGCTTTGGTTTTATTTACTATAGTTCTCACTTCTTGTGGGTCTTATCAATATGTTGGTCAAAGTACTGATGGTATATATGAGGATGATGAAATTGAGGCGGACTATGTAGGAACAGATGATAGTGAAGACACTTATTACAAAAATTACTTTAGAGAAAAGTCTAAAGAAATAGATTCGGAAAACGATGAAGAGGTTTTTGTAGATATAGATTCTTATAAAGGAGCATATGTTGAAAACGCTGATCAGACTGTAAATGCTAATACAGGTTATGCTTCTTGGGGAGATAATGAAAGAGAAGTTTCTGTCAATATTTATAATAACGGTTTTGGCTTTTATAATTATTGGAATAGACCTTATTATGGTTGGAATAGATTTGGTTGGAGTAGATTTGGTTGGAATAGGCCTTTCTCTACCTGGAATATAGGATTCGGATATGGTTACGGATATGGTGATTTTGGTTTTGGAGGTTTTTATGATCCTTTTTGGAATCCTCATCCTTTTTATGGTTATGGATACGGTTATGGTCCTTATTATGGTGGAAACTGGTACGGTAGAAATTTAGCGTATAATTCAACAAGAAGAGGTGGAGTATATGGTAGGAGTTCAGAATTACAAAGAAGGGTAGATGGTGCAAGGAGAGCTAATACTTCTTCTACTAGAACAAGGACATCTTCTACACCAAGAGTGAGGAGTTCTAATGCTCCAAGAGTGAGAACTTCTACGCCAAGAACGTCTACACCGAGAACATCTACACCTAGATCTTCAAAATCTGAAATAAAGACAAGAACACCAAGAATATCTACGCCAAGAACTAGGACTTATACACCAAGAACATCTTCTCCTAATCGTTCGTCTATAAGAAGTTCGTCTCCTAGTCGCTCATCTGGTTCTTCTAGAAGTTCAGGGAGTAGAAGGAGAGGTTAATAAAATTAAAAAAGAATAAAGAAAAGAGAAGAAAAAAGTATATGAAGAAAAAAGTGTTTTTAATAATTGCAGTTGCATCAGTATTTTTTGCAAATGCTCAAGATATAAACGATGCATTGCGATATAGTAGTGGAGAGGTAGTTGGCTCGGCAAGATATAGGGCTCTTAGTGGTGCATTTGGTGCTCTTGGAGGAGATTTAAGTGCTGTTAATGTAAATCCTGCGTCTTCTGCAGTTTTTACTAATAGTTTTGCTTCCGTGTCATTAAATATAAGAGATGTAGATAATGAAACAGTTTTTTTTGGAGGAACAAGATCGTCTTCAGATTCTGATGTGTCATTAAATCAAGCAGGTGGAGTTTTTGTTTTTGAGAATAGACACAATAATTCTATGTGGAAAAAATTCACTTTTAGTGTAGCTTTTGATAACTTAGATAATTACGACGATAGTTGGGAGTCAAGAGGTGTTAATGGTAAAGAAGCTATTCAAGGTGGTTCGGTGGCAAGTTATTTTTTAAATAATGCTCAGGGTTTGAATGTTAACGATATTTCTGCTTTTGATGGGGAGTCTTATGCAGATGCTTATGCGGATATAGGTTCTGCTTTTGGAGTTCAAAATCAGCAAGCATTTTTAGGTTATTCTTCTTTTATATTAGACTTAGATCCTGATGGAAATAATGAAACAGAGTATGTTTCTCTTGTAGAAGGTAATTCTTTCGATCAAAGGTTTGGATATTTAGCTACGGGTTACAATGGTAAAATTGCTTTTAATTTTGGAGCTCAATATGGTGATAATCTCTATTTAGGCTTAAATTTAAATTCTCATTTTCTTAATTACGAAAAATTAACTGTTTTAGAAGAGTCTAATAATGAAACTGGAGGTGTGATTAATAATGTTTATTTTGAAAATGTTTTAAATGCTAATGGTTCCGGTTTTTCTTTTCAATTAGGAGGAATTTATAAATTAACTAACGAGTTTAGAATTGGTTTGACTTACGATTCACCTACCTGGTTTTCAATTGAAGAAGAGTCTACTCAATATTTAGAAACAAGTAGTATTGATGGTATTCCTTTAGTAGATGGTAGTGCGTTTTTTGGAGAAGCTATAAATCCTCAAGTTATTAATGTTTTTGAACCTTATAATTTGCAGTCTCCAGGAAAAATAACAGGAAGTTTAGCTTATGTTTTTGGAAAAAAAGGGTTAATTAGTTTCGATTATTCTAGAAAAGATTATAGTAAAACAAAATTCACACCAAAATCTGATGCTTATTTTAGAACGCAAAATTCTATTATTGCGGATAGGTTAACAGCAGCTTCAACATTTAAATTAGGAGGAGAGTATAAAGTGAATCAATTTAGTTTTAGAGGAGGTTATCGTTTTGAGGAAAGTCCGTATAAAAATGGAGTGACTGTAGGTGATTTATCTGGGTATTCTTTAGGATTGGGTTATGATTTTGGAAATACAAAATTAGATATTACATACGATGCTTATAGTCAGTCAAGAGAGCATCAATTGTATAATACTGGTCTTACAGATAGTGCTTTTATTGATGCAAATAATTCTAATATAACATTATCACTCGGTTTTAGTCTGTAGTGGTTATATATATTGAAATAAAAAAAAGCGTTTGAAATTTTCAAACGCTTTTTTTGTTTTTTAAAATATGTTTTAATCTTAACTAATGTTAGCAGATTTAACTGTTTTTATAATTCTACCTGCAATTTTGTATGGGTCTCCGTTAGATGCAGGACGTCTATCTTCTAGCCATCCTTTCCAGCCATTTTCTACTGTAATAATTGGAATTCTAATTGAAGCACCTCTATCTGAAACTCCATAAGAAAAATCGTTGATAGAAGCAGTTTCGTGATCTCCTGTTAAACGTTGGTCGTTAAACTCTCCGTAAACAGCAATATGTTCTTTAACAACAGGTCTAAATGCTTCACATATTTTTTCATATGTTTCTTTAGATCCACAAGTTCTTAATACGCTATTAGAGAAATTAGCATGCATACCAGAACCATTCCAGTCCATATCTTTTCCTAATGGTTTTGGGTGGTATTCTATATAGTAACCATACTGTTCTGTTAATCTATCTAATAAGTAGCGAGCAATCCATATTTCATCTCCAGCTTTTTTAGCGCCTTTTGCAAAAAGTTGAAACTCCCATTGACCAGATGCAACTTCTTGGTTAATTCCTTCAAAATTTAATCCAGCTTCAATACATAAATCGGCATGTTCCTCAACTAATCCTCTTCCGTGTGTGTTTTTACCTCCAACAGAACAATAGTACATTCCTTGTGGAGCAGGATAACCTCCAATAGGGAAACCTAATGGTAGTTGTGTTTTTGTGTCCATAATAAAGTACTCTTGCTCAAAACCAAACCAGAAATCAGAATCTTCATCTTCAATAGTTGCTCTTCCGTTAGAAATATGAGGTGTACCATCGGCATTTAGTACTTCAGTCATAACTAAATAACCATTCACTCTTGCTGGATCTGGGTAAATTGCTACTGGTTTTAATAAACAGTCAGACGAGTCTCCTGATGCTTGTCTTGTAGACGAACCGTCAAACGACCAGTTGCTTAATTCTTCAATAGTTCCTTTGAAGTCTTCATGTTCTTCAACTTTGGTTTTACTTCTCATATTCTGAGTTGGAAAATAACCATCTAGCCAAATGTATTCTAATTTAATTTTTGCCATAGTACTTTTAAATTATATTAATAATATGCATGCAAATATAAAATGATTTTTTTTTAACCTATAAAAATATAAGGGTAAAATTATAAAAATTATTAAATACATATCAACAACCCTATTTTTTTAAGGGTGTTTGTGTTTTTGATATTTTAAATCTGCTAAAATTAATATATTTGCAAAAAAAAGTCATAAATATGTCAACATTAAGGTTTTTTGCTATTAAAGAAACATTGAATAGAAAGTCTGTAAAAATTAAGGAGGAAAAACGTCGTTCAGAAATTTTTGCAGAAAATGTATATAACACAAAAAAAATGCGTCAAACTTTAACAAGTGATGCTTTTTTAAGCTTAACAAATGCTATTGAAAAAGGAAGTCAAATAGACAGGGCAATAGCAGACCAAATTGCTTCGGCAATGAAAGATTGGGCTTTGTCTAAAGGAGTAACGCACTATACGCACTGGTTTCAGCCTTTAACAGGAGCAACAGCAGAAAAGCATGATGCTTTTTTTGAAACTATAGAAAATAATGAAGCTATAGAGAAATTTGGAGGGAGTCAATTAGTACAACAAGAACCAGATGCATCAAGTTTTCCAAACGGAGGGATTAGAAATACCTTTGAGGCAAGAGGTTATACAGCTTGGGATCCCACATCTCCAGCATTTATATATGGTACAACTTTATGTATTCCAACGGTATTTGTAGCTTATACAGGTGAGGCTTTAGATTATAAAACACCGTTGCTTAGAGCTTTACAAGCTGTAGATAATGCTGCAGTTGCTATTTGTAAGTATTTTGATAAAAATGTTAAGAAAGTAAATGCTTCTTTGGGTTGGGAGCAAGAGTATTTTTTAATAGATAGTGCCTTAGTTTCATCTCGCCCAGATATCCAATTAACAGGTAGAACTTTGTTAGGGCATGCGTCTGCAAAAGGACAGCAGTTAGACGATCATTACTTTGGAACCATACCAAATCGAGCAATGTCTTACATGCGAGATTTAGAAAACGAATGCATGTTGTTGGGTATTCCTGTAAAAACAAGACATAATGAAGTAGCTCCAAATCAATTTGAACTTGCGCCAATTTATGAAGAGGCAAATTTAGCTGTAGATCATAACGCTTTATTAATGGATGTTATGGATAAAATAGCAAGACGTCATAATTTTAAAGTGTTATTTCACGAAAAGCCTTTTAAAGGAATAAACGGTTCTGGAAAACATAATAATTGGAGTTTAAGTACAGATACCGGTGTTAATCTCTTAAGTCCAGGAAAAACTCCAATGAGTAATCTTCAATTTTTAACATTTTTTATAAATACAATAAAAGCAGTAAACGATAATGAGGAGCTGCTACGTGCAGCAATAGCATCTGCAAGTAACGATTATAGGTTAGGTGCTAACGAAGCGCCTCCAGCAATTATTTCAGTGTTTATTGGAGAACAACTTACTAGTGTTTTAAATGAATTGGAAAATGTAACTAGCGGAAAATTATCGCCTCAAGAAAAAACAGATTTAAAACTTAATGTTGTAGGTAAAATACCTGAAATACTTTTAGATAATACAGATAGAAATAGAACCTCACCTTTTGCATTTACTGGTAATAAATTTGAATTTAGAGCAGTAGGATCTAAGGCAAATTGTGCAAATCCAATGACGCTGCTTAATTCTATTGTGGCAAAACAATTAATAGATTTTAAAATTGAAGTTGATGAGTTAATTGCTAAAAAAGACTTAAAAAAAGACGAAGCAATTTTTAATATTTTAAGAGAGTATATTAAGAAATCTAAAAATATTTTATTTGAAGGAAATGGTTATGGAGAAGCGTGGGAAAAAGAGGCTAAAAAAAGAGGTTTAAGTAATAATAAATCTACACCAGAAGCGCTAAAGGTTAAAGTTTCTAAAAAAGCATTGTCGTTATATAGTGATTTAGGTGTTATGAATACAGCTGAAGTGGAAGCTCGTTATGAGGTTGAATTAGAAGAATATATAATGCGTATTCAAATAGAAGGACGAGTTCTTGGGGATTTAGCAAGAAATCATATTGTTCCCACGGCGGTTAAATATCAAAATATATTAATTGAGAATGTTAAAGGTTTAAAGGAGATTTATGAGAAAGACTTTAAAAAGGTATCTAAAGCTCAATTAAATTTAATCGAAGAGATTTCTAAGCATATTGAAAGCGTTAATAATTTGGTTAATGATATGACTGAAGCTAGAAAAAAATCAAATCAAATTACGGCTTTAGAAGAAAAGGCAAAAGCGTACTGTGATGTTGTAAAACCATTTTTAGAAAATATTAGGTATCATTGCGATAAACTTGAGCTTTTAGTAGACGATGAGCTTTGGCCGCTTACAAAATATAGAGAATTGCTCTTTACTACGTAGTTTTACGTAGTTAAAAATACGTAATTGTACGTAGCTAAAAATGAATGTGTTAAAACCAATAAGTAATCTTTTTCTTACCTAGCGTGTCGTTTCATCGAACTTTATTATGAGCTAAACGAATAATTAAGCCAATAACCTTTTTTTTAATGTTATATCAATTTTTGTGTTTAAATATTTCTATATATTTACAGTGCTATTAATCAATATATATTTAACATGAAAAAAGTAATTTTAGGTGCTTCGGCACTACTATTCTCTGGTGCATTATTTGCACAATTACCAACTCAAGGATCTTTAACAGATCAAAATGGAACAACTTCAGTAGATGCTCAAGTAGCTGTTGATCACGCAGGTGGGAACGGAAACATGGGTGAGGCTATTCAAACTGGTAACACTAATAAGTTACAAGTTATGCAAGCTGGAACAAATCAATCTTCTTATTCAGTACAAGCAGATGGATTAGGAACTGGAGATAACAGAGCAAGAATCTGGCAAACTGGTGAGGTATCAGCAGCAAGTGGCGAAGGTAACGCTGCAGATGTTAGACAAATGGGTTCTGGTAACCAGTCTACTTCTTACCAAGAAGGAGATTTTAACGAAGCTGTTACACGTCAAGGTATGAAAGACGGTGGAGCAAGTGGAGGAAACAAAGCTTTAATTCACCATGGAACTGGACAGCAAGGTGAAATGAATTATGCTATGATAGAGCAAGATGGTCAAACCAACTCAGCTACAACTGTTCAACAGTACGACAACAACCAAGCAAGAACAATCCAAGAAGGAGATAATAACATTGCGGGTCTTTATCAAAACTCTGGACCAAACGGTTCTGATGGTAATACTGCTATAGCTGAGCAATATGGTGATTCAAACGTTACTATGATAGATCAAGATGGTAGTCGTAATGAAGCACATTCTGTTCAAGAAGGAAATTTAAATGTTTCTAACCAAACGCAAAATGGTAATGATAACGTAGCTTTAGTAGATCAAGGAGCAGATGTTAATTCAATTATTTTTGGTTATACTCAAGCGAATTTTGATGTTACTGTTTTGCAAGCAGATGCAACTTACCTTGACGGTACTGATAACACAGGTTTAGGTTCTACAGATGGTAGAGCGTTACAAGTGCAAAATGGTGATGGTAACGGAGCTTATATAGGTCAATGGGGAGACAGTAGTGAAGATAGTGACTACGCAGAGCAAAACCAAACAGGTAATACAAACTCAGCTTACATAAATCAGAATGCTCATGGTTCTACAACTGGAGGAGCTAATTATGCTCGTCAAGATCAAACAGGAGTTAGTAACTTAGCGGTTTCTGGTCAAAATGGTAGGGATCATAAAACTTACCAAAGACAATATGGAGATGTTAACATTGCTATTACTTCTCAAAGAGGAGATTCTAACTTAGTAAGTACTTACCAAAGTGGAGATGGAAACTATGCTATTTCTGGACAAAGAGGTCTTGCTAACCAAACTTTAATTGTACAAAAAAGTGGGGTTGCAGATGGTTCAGGACACAGCTTCCAAGCTAGCCAAAACTTAGCAGACGGTATGGCTAACGGAGGAAACACAATTAGTGTATTACAATTAGGACCTAACGGAGACTTAATGACTGAAGGTGAAAACTGTGATTTCCAAGATATGGAAACTTTAGTTACACCAGGAACACCAGCAGACTTTAATTTAGATGCTCCATGTGGTGCAGGTGGATGTTAAAATCCAATCTAGATTAATTTAGGTTTTTACATATTAGAAAAAGGAGGATGTCTAAATAGCAAGCATCCTCTTTTTTTTGTTTAAGCTTTTTATGGTTTTATAAAAAAGAACTTATCAAAGCATTTTTTCATAAAAAAAATAATAAACGTTTTATGTAGTAATATTTTAGTTTTAATATTTAAAAACAGAAGTAGATGGTTTAAGCTATGTTTCTTATTTATAGCTGTTTATAGGTGTTTTTTTTTATGCTAATGTATTTCATCGATTTTACCAAAACAATAGTCGAAAATAGTCTTAAAAAGACGTTTTTAGTGTTTATTTTTTTTATCTTTACAAAGCTATTAATCAATATATATTTAACATGAAAAAAGTAATTTTAGGTGCTTCGGCACTATTATTCACAGGCGCAATGATGGCGCAAGGTCCTGTATCTCAGGATGACTTAAAAGATCAGAGTGGATCAAACTCAGTAGACACTCAAATAGCTGTTGATCACGCAGGTGGGAACGGAAACATGGGTGAGGCTATTCAAACAGGTAATTCTAACAAGTTACAAGTTATGCAAGCTGGAACAAGTCAATCTTCTTATTCAGTACAAGCAGATGGGTTAGGGACTGGAGACAACAGAGCTAGAATCTGGCAAACAGGTGAGGTTTCAGCAGCAAGTGGTGTAGGTAATGCAGCAGATGTAAGACAAATGGGTTCTGGTAACCAGTCTACTACATTACAAGAAGGAGATTTAAACGAAGCTGTTACACGTCAAGGTATGAAAGACGGTGGAGCAAGTGGAGGAAACAGAGCTTTAATTCACCATGGAACTGGTCAGCAAGGTGAAATGAACTATGCTATGATAGAGCAAGATGGTCAAGACAACCGTGCTAGAACAAGACAGCAGTTCGACAACAACCAAGCAAGAACAGTACAAGAAGGAGATGATAACGTTGCAGGTGTTTTTCAAAATTCTGGACCAAATGGTTCTGATGGTAATACTGCTATAGCTGAGCAATATGGTGATGAGAATGTTACCAGAATTGATCAAGATGGTAGTCGTAACAAAGCACACTCTATTCAAGAAGGAGATTTAAATATTTCTAATCAATACCAAACTGGTGACGATAACATTGCTTTAGTAGATCAAGGAGCAGATGTTAATCCTATTAATGGTTATGGAGCTTCTCAAGCAGCTTTAGATGCTGCAATTTCATTATCAGATCCTGGTTATACTAATGGTACAGATAATACAGGTATGGGTTCTACTAATGGTAGAGCATTACAAGTTCAAGATGGTGATGCTAATACTAGTTACATAGGGCAGTGGGGAGACAGTAGTGAAGATAGTGACTACGCAGAACAAAACCAAACAGGAGACGGTAATGAGGCTTACATAGCACAAAATGCTCATGGTTCTACAACAGGTGGTGCTAACTACGGTCGTCAAGATCAAACAGGAGATGGTAATGGTGCTATTTTAGGTCAAAACGGTAGAGATCACAAAGCTTACCAAAGACAATATGGTGATAGTAACATTGTTGTTTCGTCTCAAAAAGGAGATTCTAACTTAGTAAGTACTTACCAAAGTGGTGATGGAAACTGGGCTTTAACAGGGCAAAGAGGTCTTGCTAACCAAACTTTAATTGTACAAAAAAGTGGAGTTGCAGATGGTTCTGGACACAGCTTCCAGTCTAGCCAAAACTTAGCAGACGGTATGGCTAACGGAGGAAACACAATTAGTGTTTTACAATTAGGACCTAATGGAGATTTATCAACTGAAGGAGAAAACTGTGACTTCCAAGAAATGGAAACTTTAATTACTCCAGGTGGACCAGGTAGTTTCGATTTAGATGCTCCATGTGGTGCAGGTGGATGTTAAGATTCAAGCTTATATTAATTAGAAATAGTTAATTTATACTATAAATTAAAAAAGGAGGGTGTCTAAATAGCAAGCATTCTCCTTTTTTTCATTAAATTACAACTATTATGAAAATATTAAATAAAAATAAATCGATTTCAGTATTTATATTGTTATTATTTGTTTTGCAATTAGGTTGGTCTCAAACATATAGTGCAGATGAAGATAATGATACAGAAGCATCGACAGAGCTAAATGGCCAAGAAGTTTCACAGTCTTTTTTTGATTCTTATTTTGATACAACGCCAAATGAAACTTTAAATACAATAACAGGAAACTCTGTTGCAATAACACAAGTTTCTTCTTTTAATACAGCTGTAGTAAAAGTAGCATCAAGAGCTAGTGATATTAATATATCTCAAAACGGAGATGCTAATAATGTAAATCTTACTTATCAAGTAGATGCTGTTGTTGCAGATTTAGAACAAAATGGAGATAATAATACAATATTAGATTATGTAATAGATCCTAGTGCAAAAGTTTCATTAGAACTAAAACAAAACGGAGATGACTTAAATTTTGAACGTTTTGGAGCAAATAACATTTCAAAAAATATTAAATTTACTCAAACATCTGCATCTCCTACAGTAATTATTAGAAGTTTTAATTAGTGTATTCTAAATGTATTTTTCTAAGCTAAAGCTATATTATACAATATTATTAATTTTTGTGCTTAGCAGTTTAACTGTTAATGCACAAAAATTTTATAATAAAGATATTAATGCTTTAATAAAAATTGAAAAGTCAAGTGAGTTTACAAAATTCTCTGCAACAGCAGAGAATTTAAAGTTTTCAGGATATAATTTAAGATACGAGTTTTTAGCTTTTAAAACCGATGCAAATAATAATAGCTCTAGATCTTCACAAAGCAATAGTTTCTATTTAGAAGGTAATCAAAAAAAAGTGTTATCTTCCTTAACTATTAATAATGATATTGATGGTAAAATAATTCTTGTATTATTTATTTATCCAATAATTGATGGAGAAGAAAATGTAGGAGCAATAGGTAAAGATAGAGTAGTGTTAACAAGTGATGAAGAGGGACAAATTAAAATAGAATTAGACCCTAATAGGAAAGAGTTAACACAGCCAGAATCTAGAGATGTAGCGGTTGGAGGTCAAGACGGTGTTTTTTTACAAGGTTTAGTTATTCAAAAAACTCTAACAAAAGCAGGTAGAGATTTTCATCGTTATTTTTATTCAGAGTATTTTAACAGACAAATAAAAACAGATAAGCATATTGTAATAGAAGAGGTTCCTGGACAAAGAAGGTCAACACGAATTTCGGTAAAAGTAGATGGTCAATTAGTTTGGCAATTTTTTGTAAACCCCAAAAAAAAGTTTTTACTTGAGATGGTTAATATTGCAATGCAAAAAAGTATTAGATATTTACAGCTCTTACAAAAATCAGAAGAAACAATAACACGCTATTAATTATGAAATTTAAACTATTTATATTCTTGTTTTTTTGCACTTGTACACTTGCAGTGGCACAGCAATTTAGTTACAAGCCTTTAAATCCTGCATTTGGAGGAGATACATTTAATTATAACTGGCTAATAAGTTCTGCAAATGCACAAAATGGATTCACACAAGCTAGAACAGAAACTGAAGAAGAATCTGAATTAGATCGTTTTGGAGAACAATTAAACCAACAAGTACTTAGTCAAATATCAAGAGCGCTTTTAGCACAACAAGTAGATGCTGTTGGTGATTTTAACGAAGAAGGAACATTTACATTTGGCTCATTAAATGTAGAAGTGTTTGAGTCTGACGAAGGTTTAGTAATTAATATATTAGATACTTTAAATGGAGAGCAGACCCAAGTTATAGTTCCAAATCCTTAGAAAGCTTTACCTCTTATGAATAATTTAAAAAAAATAATAGCTGTAATGGCTATATGCTTATTTTCAAGTTCTTGTGCAACTTATTTTAATCAACCGTTTTCTCAAGAATCTGCAAGAATTGGAGAGTTTTCTAAATCAACAAAAAAACTTTTAGATCTTCCGCCTCCAAAAAATCCTTTAGAAGTAGCGGTATATAATTTTAGTGATCAAACAGGTCAATACAAAGCAGTAGAAAACGGAAGTACTTTTAGTACTGCAATAACACAAGGTGCAACTACAATTTTAATAAAAGCGTTAGGAGATTCAGGCTACTTTATACCGCTAGAAAGAGAAAATTTTAATAATTTATCTACAGAGCGAAATATTATTCGTTCTACTAAACAAGAATATATAAAAGGTCTTAACCCTAATGAACCTCCAATAGAGCCATTGCTTTATGCAGGTTTAATGCTAGAAGGAGGTATTATATCTTACGATACTAATATTGTAACTGGTGGTGCTGGAGCAAGATATTTTGGTCTTGGTGGCTCTGCACAATACCGCCAAGATAGAATTACAGTTTACCTTAGGGCAATTTCAACTAAAAATGGAGAAATTTTAAAAACTATTTATGTTTCTAAAACTATTTTATCACAAGCCGTAGATGTTAGTTTATTTCGATTTGTAAAATTTCAAAGACTATTAGAGGCAGAAACAGGTTTTACACAAAACGAGCCAGTACAGTTAGCTGTAAAAGATGCTATAGAAAAGGCAGTGCATGATTTAATATTAGAAGGTATTAAAGATGGTTATTGGTCTACAAAAGCAGGTATAGATGTAGATAAAAAACTTGTTGCAGATTTTAACGCCGAAGTTGAAGAAGCAAACTCTACAGAGCTTTTTAATAGATTTTCTTTTAAAAGAAGAACAGATAATGTTGTCCATGGTTCTTTAGGATTAACAAGAATTAATGGCGATTATATTAATCCAGAATTTAACTTAAATGCAAGACTAGGCTATAAGCGCTACCTAAATTCAAATTTCAACTTAAATCTTAACGCTAATATTTTCAATCTTTCCAACGAAGATATATTTGATAAAAGTTTTGTTTCTGTAGATGCTAATGCCGAATATAATATTTTGCCTTTCGATAAATTGTCACCATATATCTATGTGGGTGGAGGTACAAATATTTCAAGCGATTTTAATAATATTAATCCTAAACTTCAAGCAGGTTTAGGCTTAGAGTATTTAGCAACAGATAGATTAGGAGTAACAGCATTTGTAGAAAATAACTTTGTACTTAGCGATAATTTAGATGGTTTAATTAGAGGAAAACGAGACGATATGTATATACGTGTAGGTCTTGGCGTTAATTTATATATAGGTAATTACAATACTAAAAAGGATATAGAAAGAGCCGAAAAGCGTGAAAGAAATAAAGAGCTTAAAAAAATTAGAAGAGAAAATATAGAAAAAAGATTAGAAAATACGGATAGTCAAATTGAAAATAAACCAGCAGAAGAAGATGAGAACTAACCTAAAATTTAAAAATATGAGAACGCTTAAAAATATATTAGTTTTTATTATATCTGTAACGCTATTAACTACTTGTACTGAAGAACAAATTGATGGAGTGCGCATTGGGTCCATAAACGGTAAAGTTGTTGCAGAAGGTACAAACGCTCCTTTAGAGAATGTGAAAATATCAACAAATTCTCCAACAAGTACTGTTTTTACAGATACAGAAGGTAATTTTGTTATTGAAAATGCACCAATAGGAACTTATGCTGTTCAAGCAGAACTTGATGGTTTTGTTACAGCATTTGAGTCTGTAACTGTTATTGAAGAATCTGCAGTAATTGTTTCTTTTGAGCTTTTAACATCAGATGCTAATAATCAAGCTCCATCTGTACCTAATCTTGTATTTCCAGAAGACTTAGCTACAGAAATTCCATTAGAAGTACAATTTACTTGGGAATCTTCAGATCCAGATACAAATGATGAATTATCGTACACCTTAGAGTTAAGAAATGGTAATACAAACGAAATAGAACTTTTTGAAACAGATCAAGATACATTTTATTTAGCTAGTAATTTACAATTGTCAACAACCTACTTCTGGCAAGTTAGAGTAAGTGACGGTGTTAACGATGAGGTTACATCATCAATTAGTCAATTTAGCACAATTACTTCTCCAAATAATCCTTTTCTATTTGTAAAAGAAGAAAATGGAAATAGCGTAATTTACTCAGGTAATCAAGACGATAGTACTACAGGAAATGGAGAGGTTGATGTAGATGTATTAAAACTAACAAACGAAAGTAATAATAGTTTTAGACCGAGATCTAATGTAACAACAGATAAAATTGCATATTTAAGAACTGTTGGTGGTAATGCTCATATTTTTACAATGAATACAGATGGATCTAATAAATCTCAAATAACTAATACGGTACCAGTAACAGGTTTTAGACTAGATCATGTAGATTTTTGTTGGGCTCAAAATGGAAGTAAATTATATTATCCTAATTTTGATAAGTTGTATTCAATAAATCCAGATGGAAGTGGCGTTGTGTCTATTTTTCAAACTACAGACGGTTCTTTTATTTCAGAAGTAGAAAGTGTCGATTCGGATGCTGATTTAGTTTTACTAAAAACAAATACAGCAGATGGTTACAATGCAAGAATTTTTACAGTTAGATTATCAAGTCAAACAGAAGAGGCTGTTATTGCAGAAGGATTTAGTGGTGCTTTAGGAGGAATTGATATTTCTGCAAATGGAAATCAAGTAATATATACTAGAGATTTATCTGGTTATGAAGATGATAATTATAGACAATTTCAAAGTAGAATATTTATATACAATATAAGTTCAGGAACAAATGTTCAAGTTATTACAGAAGCTTTACCTGGTCAAAACGATTTAGATGTAAAGTTTTCTGCAACAGAAGGTGCTTTTATTTTTACAAGAGTAAATAATAATATTGGAGCAACTCCGGGAGTTAGAAGTTATCAATTTGGTCAAGCTACTTCAGAAAAAGAATTATTTACAGCTGCTTCAATGCCAGATTGGAACTAGTTGTATAAAAGAAATTAAATTAAAAGCACGTAAAATTTTTACGTGCTTTTTTTATACCATAAAAAAAATCCGACTCATTATTACAGGTTATTTTCAACTTCATTTGATATAACTACTAATAAAACTATCTTTGTGTTTTAATACACAATTATGAGTTCGGAAATAAGCAAAAGATATAGTCAAAGAGGAGTTTCAGCATCTAAAGAAGATGTGCATAATGCCATTAAAAACATAGATAAAGGCCTGTTTCCTAAAGCATTTTGTAAAATTGTTCCAGATTATTTAACCAACGACGAGGATTACTGTTTAATAATGCATGCAGATGGAGCCGGAACAAAAAGTGCCTTAGCTTATATGTATTGGAAAGAAACAGGAGATGTTTCGGTATGGAAAGGTATCGCTCAAGATGCTTTAATAATGAATATAGACGATTTACTGTGTGTTGGTGCAACAGATAATATTATGTTATCTTCAACCATTGGTAGAAATAAAAATCTTATAACAGGCGAAGTACTTTCAGCAATAATTAATGGAACCGAAGAACTTATAGAAGACTTAAAAAGTTTTGGAGTTACCATACATTCAACAGGAGGAGAAACTGCAGATGTTGGAGATTTAGTAAGAACTATTATTGTAGATTCTACGGTTACTGCAAGAATGAAACGTAGCGATGTTATTGATAATGCAAATATAAAGGCAGGAGATGTAATAGTAGGACTCGAGAGTTTTGGTCAAGCTACTTACGAAAAAGAATATAATGGAGGCATGGGAAGTAATGGTTTAACTTCTGCTAGGCACGATGTTTTTAATAATTATTTAGCTAAAAAATATCCAGAAAGTTTTGATGCGGCTGTGCCAGAAGATTTAGTTTATTCGGGTCAAATAAAATTAACAGACGCTGTAGAAAACAGTCCAATAGATGCAGGTAAACTTGTATTGTCTCCAACAAGAACATATGCGCCAATAATAAAAGAAATTTTATCAAAATTTAATTCTGAAACTATACATGGAATGGTACATTGCTCAGGAGGAGCACAAACTAAAATTCTTCATTTTATAGATAATTTACATATTGTAAAAGATAATTTATTTCCAATTCCACCACTTTTTAAATTAATACAAGAACAATCAAAAACAGATTGGAAAGAAATGTACCAAGTTTTTAATTGTGGGCATAGAATGGAATTATATGTAACACCAGAAATAGCAGAAGAAATAATCTCAATTTCAAAATCTTTTAATGTAAACGCACAAATTATTGGTAGAGTAGAAACTTCAAAAGATAAAAAGCTTACAATAGAAAGTGAGTTTGGAACGTTTAACTACTAATTAAAAAACGGCCTTTAAAATTAAATTTCATGAGATATTGTTTATTATTTGTTGTTGTATTTTCATTTCAACTTGTAAAAGCTCAAGATAGTATTGTTAAAGTTTTAGACACTGTAAAATGGGTTCAAAAAAACCAAGCAGGTTTAGATGTTAATGAGGTTACATTTGTAAACTGGAATGCAGGAGGAAGTAACTCTGTCTCGGCACTCTTTAATTTGGTGTCTAGCTTACGTTATAAAAAAGACAATCTTATATGGAAAAGTAGTGTGAGAACACGTTACGGAATTAATAAGCAAGAAAATCAAAAATTAAGGAAAACAGAAGACGAATTAGAATTAATATCAAGTATAGGTTACAGAAAAGATACTTTAACTAATTGGTATTATTCTGGACGACTTAATTTTAAAACACAATATTCTAACGGTTATACGTATCCTAATAGAGATAATCCAATTTCACGCTTTATGTCACCTGGTTACTTATTTATTGGAGGCGGAGTAGAATATGGTAAAAACCTTGAAAAACTATCTTTTTATTTTTCGCCATTAACCTTTAAAGGAACATATGTTTTAGACCAAAAACTTGCAGACGCAGGATCTTTTGGTGTCGAACCAGCTGTTTACGATGAGTTAGGAAATAGAATAGAAAAAGGAGAAAATGCCAGAACAGAAATGGGTATTCTAGTAACTAATGCCTATGAAACAGAATTGCTTGAGAATATTTATATTAGAAACCAGCTAAGTTTTTATACAGATTATTTAAATAGCTTTGGTAACGTTGATGTAGATTGGGAAATAGTTTTCGATTTTAAAGTAAATAGCTATGTAAAAGCTACGCTAGGTTCGCATTTAAAATATGATAATGATATTAAAATAGCAGAAGAAACCATCAATGAAGATGAATTTTTAGAACGTGGAGCTAGAGTACAATGGAAACAACTATTAGGTGTTGGTGTTACTATGGAGTTTTAAATAAAGCCTTCAATTAAAATTAAAAAACTACACGTTATAAAACAATCTATAAAGTAAAGAATAGCAACTAATCTTAAATTAGAGACACCTGCCATTTTATAAAACTTTAGTTTTTTTCTAATATTTCTATCGCTAATCATAAAATAAAACAAGCCAATTAAAAATAATTTAGTTAACAAAGCACTAATTATTCCTGGACTATAAATAGTTAATAATAATGTAACTATAAAAGACCATGCGGCAAGATGCTTATAATAAAATAGTATAGCGCGAAATTGGTTTAACATATAAATTACAACGCAAATTTTTTACTATTATTTTTCAAAAATCGAAACCACAATTATAAACTATAACAAATTGATTAATTATTGTATTTTTGTTTCATAATTTTATAAATATAGATGTTAGATAAACTACAAATAGTAAAACAACGTTTTGATGAGGTTAGCGATTTAATCATTCAGCCAGACATCATAGCAGATCAAAAAACGTATGTTGAGCTAACTAGAGAATATAAGAGTTTACGTTTGTTAATGAATAAACGCGAACAATACATAGAGTACACAAATAATTTAGCTGAAGCTGAAGAAATAATTGCAGACGGCAGTGACCAAGAAATGGTAGACATGGCTAAAATGCAATACGACGAAGCAAAAGAAGCGATACCTTTATTAGAAGAAGAAATAAAAGTACTTTTAATACCTAAAGATCCACAAGATGCTAAAAACGCTGTTGTAGAATTAAGAGCTGGTACAGGAGGAGATGAAGCAAGTATTTTTGCTGGAGATTTGTTTAGAATGTATTCTAAATATTGCGAATCTAAAGGTTGGAAAGTAGATACTGTAGATTATAGCGAAGGTACAAATGGAGGATTTAAAGAAATACAATTTGAAGTCTCTGGAGAAGATGTTTATGGAACACTAAAGTTCGAGGCTGGTGTACACCGTGTACAACGTGTACCACAAACCGAAACTCAAGGTCGTGTACATACTAGTGCCGCAACCGTTATGGTTTTTCCAGAAGCCGAAGAATTTGATGTGGAAATAGACCCAAAAGAGGTACGTATAGATTACTTCTGTTCTTCAGGGCCTGGAGGACAATCTGTAAACACAACGTATTCTGCAGTTCGTTTAACGCATATTCCAACAGGATTAGTGGCGCAGTGTCAAGACCAAAAATCGCAACACAAAAATAAAGAAAAGGCCTTTAAAGTATTACGTTCTCGTTTATACGACTTAGAGTTAGCTAAGAAAATGGAAGAAGACGCAGCTTTAAGAGGAACAATGGTAACATCTGGAGATCGAAGTGCAAAAATTAGAACGTATAATTATTCTCAAGGTCGTGTAACAGACCATAGAATTGGACTAACACTTTACGATTTACAAAATATTGTAAATGGAGATATTCAAAAAATTATAGATGAGTTAATGTTGGCAGATAATACAGAAAAATTAAAAGCCAATAGCGATATTATGTAAATTACAAGCCTCTTAATTCGAGGCTTTTTTTATATAATTAATATAGAAAAATAAACGCTTTATAAGCAGGAATTATACTAAGAGTAAATGACTACAAAAGAACTAATCATTCAAATAAAAAAAAAGAATTCTTTCCTATGTATAGGTTTAGATGTAGATTTAAATAAAATACCACAACATTTATTAAAATTAGAAGATCCAATTTTCGAATTTAATAAGGCTATTATTGATGCAACACATCATTTATGTGTCGCTTATAAACCTAATATAGCTTTTTACGAAGCATATGGAATTAAAGGTTGGCAAGCTTTAGAAAAGACTATAAAATATATAAACAAAAACCATCCGGAAATTTTTACAATAGCCGATGCTAAAAGAGGAGATATAGGTAATACAAGTACTATGTATGCTAAAGCTTTTTTTGAAGATTTAGAGTTCGATAGTATAACTATTGCTCCTTATATGGGTAAAGATTCTGTCGAGCCATTTTTAGCATTTAAAAACAAGCATACCATTTTGTTGGCATTAACTTCTAACCAAGGTGCTTTCGATTTCCAAACAAAACAAGTAGAAGGAAAAGAGTTATATAAACAAGTTTTAGAAACCTCTAAAACATATACAAATTCAGAGAATCTAATGTACGTTGTTGGTGCAACAAAAGCAGAATATTTTACAGAGATTAGAAAAATTATTCCAAATAGTTTTTTATTGGTTCCTGGTGTTGGAGCACAAGGTGGAAATTTACAAGATGTATGTAAATATGGAATGAGTGAAAATGTTGGATTATTAATAAATTCTTCAAGAGGAATTATTTATGCTTCAAATAATACAGATTTTGCAGAAGCGGCAGCAAAAAATGCTAAAGATTTGCAACAAGAAATGGAAACTATTTTAAATAAGTAAAAGTTTTCTGCAAACTGATTTTAATGTGTTATGGTTTTAATAAAAGATCAACTTAATAGAAACTTAACCATAAATGTAACACCAAAGCGTATAGTTTGTTTAGTACCATCTCAAACAGAATTACTTTACGATTTAGGTTTAGAGCAATCAATAGTTGGTATTACTAAATTTTGTGTGCATCCAACTCATTTTAAAAGTACTATACAAATAGTTGGTGGAACCAAAAATATTAAAATTGAAAAAATAAAAGCTTTAAATCCAGATATTATTCTTTGTAATAAAGAAGAAAACACTAAAGAAATAGTAGAAGCTTGTAAAAATATTTGTACCACTCACGTTTCAGACATTTACACAATTAAAGATTGTGTACTGCTTATTAATCAATATGGTGAAATATTCGATAGAAAAGAAAATGCTTTAGAGATTATAGATAAAATTAATTTTAATCTTAAAGATTTTAAAAATTTTATAAAAGATAAGCCAGTTATAAAAGTAATATATTTTATTTGGCGAAAACCATGGATGGTAGCTGCAAGTAAAACATTTATAAATTATTTATTAGAGTTAAATAAGTTTGAAAATGTCTATAAAGAGTTAGAGCGTTATCCAGAAATAGATATAAAGGAAATAGCAACTCAAAACAAGCAAATAATAGCTCTGCTATCTAGCGAGCCTTATCCCTTTAAAAGAGAGCATGCTCTAGAAATAGAAAAAAATAATATAAAAACCGTACTTGTAGATGGCGAAATGTTCTCGTGGTATGGTTCTAGACTAATTAAATCTTTTAATTATTTTAAGACGCTACGTCAAAACCTTTAGGAGGTCTTTTACTACGTTCTACTTCCAAAAATTGTTTCGTTATATTTTTTTTAATATTTAAGTTTAAAGACTTTTTTAAATTAGGTCTTATATTTCCTACTTTGCAAAAATGGTTACTCATAGCTTGTTTTAATTTATATACGAGTAAAATCAAGTATTTAGACGTTTAAAAAGTAAGTTTTTTATAATGAATTTTGTGAATTTTCTCGAGATAAAAATTTAAGCTGATTTAGTTTGTTTAAAAGCTTCATAGCTTTAAAATCTGCATCATCGCTAAGAGCATGATCAGTTTGTCTTAAATTATAAGCTTGCTCTACTAATTGCTTGTAACGCCTATTTAATTTGTGCTGGTGAGATTTTAATATATTTTTGCGGCTCATCGTTTAAAGAAAAATTACAAAATAAATATACGTCAAAATATTGATAATAAGAGTGTTGTGTGTTAAATATTTCTATTTTAAAGCAAAAAAACCAATCTTATGGAGATGTTAAGATTGGTTTTATTTATAATTAAACTAACTAACTCAAGTAAATATGGTGTAAATAACTTGAGCGGCAAAGGTATTTACTAATTAGTTTTTTTAGGTTAATATAATATTATGTAACCGTTAATTAATCTTGTAAAGCAAATACTTTTTGTAGTAAAGTTGTTGTTCTTGAAGATACTTTTTGTCTAATTTCTAATTCTTCAACAGCTATCATTTTATAAACTCCTTTTAAAGCTTCATTTGTAACATAATCTGTTAAATCTGGATTTACATTATTTGTAAAAGGAATGGCATTATATTTATTTATTAAGTTAGACCAAATTTGATCTGCACCAACTTTAGAAAAACTATTTTTTATAACAGGATTAAATTTAGCATATAAAGCACTTTCTGTTTTAGTACTTAAATATTGTGTTGCTGCATCATTATCACCAAGTAAAATATTTTTTGCATCATTAAAAGTAATACCTTTTACAGCATCAACAAATATTGGTGTAGCCTCTCCTACAGCATCTTCTGCTGCACGGTTTAATACTTTTAATCCTTCGTCTGCTAAGCTACTTAAACCTATGTCTCTAAGGGCTTTGTCAACTTTTTGTAATTCTTCAGGTAATAATATTTTTACTAATTCATTTTTAAAAAAACCATCTTCTAAAGTTAATTTACTTACTTGCTTGTCTATGCCCATGTCTAAAGCTTGGCGTAAACCATTGCCAATATCTAATTGAGAGATTTCACCAGTACTTTGTGGGAGTTGGCTTACTACGTTTTGTAATTCTGCACATGCAGTCAAGTTTAAAAGAATAATAAAAGTAAAGATTTTTTTCATGGGTTATAATTTTGTGTGTAAATATACTTAATATTTAGACGCGTTTCTTTTATAAAAATTGCGCAAAAATTTTATTTTTTTTAGTAGAAATTTTTTTTGGCAATATCCTTATTGTTTGAGATTAAGAGAAAATAATTGTTTTATTGTTAAACACCATGACTTTACGGTTTATATGGTGCTTTATTGCAGTTGCTAAAACTATTTTTTCAAGATCTCGACCTTTAGCAATTAAGTCTTCTATAGAATACGTATGCGAAACGCTTGCTACATCTTGCGCAATAATTGGTCCAGCATCTAAGTCTGTAGTAACATAATGGCTAGTTGCTCCAATAATTTTAACACCGCGTTTAAATGCAGAATGATATGGTTTTGCTCCTATAAAAGCAGGTAAAAACGAATGATGAATATTTATTATTTTATTTGGGTATTCATTAATTAATGTATTGGTTACAATTTGCATATAGCGTGCTAAAACAATAAAATTTATATTATGTTCTTTGCATAGTTTAAGTTGTTGTGCTTCTGCTTCAGCTTTTGTGTCTTTTGTTACAGGAATATGATAAAATGGTATATTAAAACTTTCAGCAATAGGTTTTAAGTTATTATGGTTGCTAATTATAAATGGAATTTCTACAAACAATTCTCCAGAATTATATCTTCCCAATAAATCATACAAGCAATGGTCGTATTTAGAAACAAACAATGCCATTTTGGGTTTTTCTTCTACATCGTAAATTCTCCATTTCATTTTAAATTTTTCTACTAATACACTAGTAAAGTTAGATTTAAAACTTTCCATAGAAAAAGCCTTAAACTCACTTTCTAATCGCATACAAAAAATATCTTGTTCTCTATCTACATGTTGGTCTATGTAAACAATATTTCCATTATTATTTGCAATAAAATTAGTTACAGAGGCTATAATACCTGTTTGGTCTTTGCAATGTATTTGTAGTGTAATTCTATTCATTGTGTTGATTCTTAATAGTATGACTAAGGTACTGTAAAAAAATCAATGCATTTATATGTAAAAATGGTATTAGATAATTATGATTTTTGCAGCTATTTTTTTGAATATTCCGTAAATTGCAAGCCTTAATCACACTTAAAATTAGTAATGGAACAAAAAGCACCTTACAATCCAAAATATAAAGTTAGAATAGTAACAGCTGCAGCGTTGTTTGACGGGCACGATGCGTCAATAAACATCATGCGTCGTATAATTCAATCTACAGGAGTAGAAGTAATACATTTAGGGCACGATAGAAGCGTTGATGAGGTTGTAAACACAGCCATTCAAGAAGATGCAAATGCTATTTGCTTAACGTCTTACCAAGGTGGGCATAATGAGTATTTTAAGTATATGTACGATCTTTTAAAAGAAAGAGGAGCAGGACATATTAAAATATTTGGCGGCGGCGGCGGCGTTATTTTACCATCAGAAATTGAGGAATTAATGGATTATGGTATTGCCAGAATCTATTCTCCAGATGATGGTCGCGCTATGGGATTACAAGGTATGATTAACGATTTAGTAGAGCAATCAGACTTTGCAATTGGTGATACTTTAAATAATGAAATAGATATACTTGCAACTAAAAACCCTAAAGCTATTGCTAGAGTAATTTCTTCTGCCGAAAATTTCCCAGAAGTTGCAAAAGATACTTTAGATAAAATTCATATAAAAAATAAAAATTCTAAAACACCAGTTTTAGGAATTACAGGAACTGGAGGAGCAGGAAAGTCTAGTTTAGTAGACGAGTTAGTGCGTCGTTTTTTAATCGATTTTCCAGAAAAAACTATTGGTTTAGTATCTGTAGATCCATCTAAACGAAAAACTGGTGGAGCACTTTTAGGAGATAGAATTCGTATGAATGCTATCAACTCGCCAAGAGTTTATATGCGTAGTTTGGCTACACGTCAATCTAACTTAGCATTATCAAAATATGTAAATGAAGCGGTTGAGGTTTTAAAAGCTGCAGAATACGATTTAATTATCTTAGAAACTTCAGGTATTGGACAGTCTGATACCGAAATTATTGAACATTCAGATGTTTCTCTTTACGTCATGACACCAGAATTTGGTGCTGCTACACAATTAGAAAAAATAGACATGCTGGATTTTGCAGATCTAGTAGCCATTAATAAATTTGATAAACGTGGTTCTTTAGATGCTTTACGTGATGTAAAAAAACAATACATGCGTAATAATAATCTATGGGATACGCCACAAGACCAATTACCTGTTTACGGTACCATTGCGTCGCAATTTAACGATCCAGGAATGAATACGCTTTATAAAGCCATCATGGATAAGTTGGTTGAAAAAGCAGATTCAGATTTGAAATCTACGTTCCATATTTCTGATGAAATGAGCGAAAAGATTTTTGTAATTCCTCCAAGTAGAACACGTTATTTATCTGAAATTGCCGAAAATAACCGAGCTTACGATAAAACAGCTAAAACGCAAGTTGAAGTTGCACAAAAATTATATGGTATTTATAAAACTATAGAATCTGTTTTAGAAGTAACGCCAGAACTTGATAAAGCAGGAATAGCTACAGATTCTTACGAAGTAAAAGAAGAGAATAAGGATTTTGTAAAATTACTTATTGCAGAATTCGACCGTGTAAAATTAAACTTAGATCCTTACAACTGGGAAGTTATAACTGGTTGGGACGAAAAGGTAAATAAATATAAAAACCCGATTTATAGTTTTAAAGTAAGAGATAAAGAGATTAAAATTGAAACACATTCTGAGTCATTATCTCACTTACAAATTCCACGTGTAGCTTTACCAAAATACCAAGCTTGGGGAGATTTATTACGTTGGTCGTTACAAGAAAATGTGCCAGGCGAATTCCCGTATACTTCAGGACTATATCCGTTTAAACGAACAGGAGAAGATCCTGCACGTATGTTTGCTGGCGAAGGTGGACCAGAACGTACTAACAGACGTTTTCATTACGTAAGCGCAGGTTTACCAGCAAAACGTTTATCTACAGCTTTTGATAGTGTAACTTTATATGGAAACGATCCAGATTTACGTCCTGATATCTACGGGAAAATTGGTAACGCAGGAGTTTCAATTTGCTGTTTAGACGATGCTAAAAAACTATATTCTGGTTTCGATTTAGCTAATGTTATGACATCGGTAAGTATGACCATTAATGGACCGGCACCAATGTTGTTAGGTTTCTTTATGAATGCTGCCATAGACCAACAATGTGAATTATACATTAAAGAAAACGGTCTTGAAAAAGAAGTAGAAGCAAAAATTGCGAAGCTTTATAAAGATAAAGAACGTCCTAAATATAATGGTGAATTACCAGAAGGAAATAATGGTTTAGGTTTAATGCTTCTTGGTGTTACAGGAGATCAAGTATTACCAGCAGATGTGTATGCCGAAATTAAAAAGAATACTATTGCTCAAGTAAGAGGAACAGTACAAGCAGATATTTTAAAAGAAGATCAAGCACAAAACACGTGTATTTTCTCTACAGAATTCGCACTGCGATTAATGGGAGACGTACAAGAATATTTTATCGAGAATAATGTACGTAACTTTTATTCGGTTTCTATTTCTGGATATCATATTGCCGAAGCAGGAGCAAACCCAATTACACAATTAGCCTTGACGTTATCTAATGGGTTTACTTATGTAGAATATTATTTAAGTCGTGGTATGGATATCAATAAATTCGGACCAAACTTATCCTTCTTTTTCTCAAATGGTATCGATCCAGAATATGCTGTAATAGGTCGTGTGGCACGTAAAATTTGGGCAAAAGCCATGAAGCATAAATACGGTGCAAATGCAAGAGCACAAATGTTGAAATACCATATTCAAACGTCTGGACGAAGCTTACATGCGCAAGAAATTGATTTTAATGATATTCGTACAACGCTTCAAGCTTTATATGCTATTTATGATAACTGTAACTCGTTGCATACTAATGCGTATGACGAAGCTATTACAACACCAACGGAAGAATCGGTGAGACGTGCAATGGCAATTCAATTAATTATCAATAAAGAATTAGGATTAAATAAAAATGAAAATCCAATTCAAGGTTCTTTTATTATTGAAGAATTAACCGATTTAGTTGAAGAAGCAGTATTACAAGAATTTGATAGAATTACAGAACGTGGTGGCGTTTTAGGAGCTATGGAAACGATGTACCAACGTAGTAAAATACAAGAAGAAAGTTTGTACTACGAAACCTTAAAACATAACGGGAAATTCCCAATTGTTGGAGTAAACACATTTTTAAGTTCTAAAGGTTCTCCAACAGTAATTCCTGCGGAAGTTATTAGAGCAACAGAAGAAGAAAAACAATTTCAAATAAAAACTTTAGAGAATTTACATAAAGCCAATGATACTAAGGCAATGCTTAAAGATTTACAGCACAAAGCCATTAATAACGAGAATATTTTTGAAGCTTTAATGGATGTTTGTAAAGTGTGTAGTTTAGGTGAAATTACTTCAGCGTTGTTTGAAGTAGGAGGTCAGTATCGTAGAAATATGTAAGTATAGCGTCCATTTTTCTTTTTCTAAAAAATGGTGCAAATTACTTATCCCAAACTTGTTTTAGGATTTTAGAGAACTGTTTAATTAGTTACTATAAGAAAAAAGCACTTAATTTATTTAAATTAAGTGCTTTTTTAATAATGGTGGTTGGTTAAATTGTTATAAAGTTAAAGCCCAATGGTTTTGAAGCTTTTTAAAAACTTTTAATTCTTTTCTTAATATTGGAAGGTAGTCTTTTCCATTACTATTACATTTTTCAAGTTTAATACAATTGCGGTAAAGTCTATTTGTTAACCTTTTTAAGCTATAAAGTTGTTTGTGTTTTTTTTCTTTACAATGTTCTAGCTCCACTTTAATAATTTCAGAGCCTAAAGAAACAGATTGTTGTACTATATCTCCAGAAACATAAATGTTTTCATCTTCTTCTCCATTATGTTTTAGGTAAGATAAATCGTCTCTTAAATAAATAGAAATATTTTGCGATAAGTCAAATATGTCTAAAGCCTTTTGGTATATAGGCGATTTTGGTAAATGTGGTGGAAGATTATAATACATTTTTCTTTTTCAATTTTTATCAAATTTAGTAACAAGTTTAAAAAGTTGTATTTAGATATTAAAGAAAAAACAGTTATTTGCTTTAATATTTAAATATATTTGTTTAAAATATTTAAATATGACTATAGACAATTTAAATTGGAAGATATTAAATTGTTTGCAAAAGCAAGCAAGACAATCTAATGCCGAAATTGGTAGGCAAGTGGGCATATCGTCTCCCGCTGTTTCAGAACGTATAAAAAAAATGGAAGATGCAGGTGTGATAGAAAGCTATAATACAATGGTTTCTTCTATAGCAGTTGGTTATCAATTTAAAGCTATTATTAATCTAAGAGCGTTTATGGGAATGTTAAAACCTTTTCTAGAAAAGGTAAAAACATATGATGAGGTTACAAATTGTTATAGAATTACTGGAAACGAAAATATTGTAATGGAAGTTGTATTAAGGCATCAAAAACATTTAGAGTCTTTTATAGACCAATTAATTGTTTATGGTGAGGTTAAAACGCAAATAGTTTTATCTCATGTAGTAAAAAACAATCCAGTTAAAAGAATTTAACTAAAATTTGTTATATTTTTTTGCATCTTTTTTAATATTTTTTAGTCTATTATATGAACACTAAATTATAATAATTATGAAAAATATAGAATGTAACTGTAATTGCGAAGGTTGTAAAGATGGAAACTGCAAATCTTGTACATGCGAGAATTGTACTTGTACTAATTGCAATTGTTAATTAAAAGTTGGTTTTATGTAATTTACTTTATATAAAACCGACTTAATATTATGGTTATGACAACAAAAGAAGTTTGGCAAATATATTCTAGTGATTTAAAACGTTTTATTTTTAGTAAAGTTAAAAATGATGCTGTTGCAGATGATATATTGCAGGATGTATTTATAAAAGTTCATACTAAATTGAGTACTTTACAAGATGTTTCTAAATTAAAATCTTGGTTGTTCTCCATTGCTAGATATTCGGTTTTAGACTATTTTAAAACAAGTAACAAAACATTTGAAATAGCAAATTTCGAAATAGAAACACAAATAAAAGAAACTACTCATACAGAAAAGGAATGTTTGTATGGTATTTTAAAAAGTTTACCAAAAAAATACAGCGAACCTCTGTTTCTTTCAGATATAAAAGGTGTAAAGCAATTGGATATAGCAAAGCAGTTAAATCTTACTTTACCTGCTGTGAAATCTCAAATTCAGCGTGCTAGAAAAATGGTTGCTCAAGGCTTTAAAGATTGTTGCGGTTTTGTAGAAAATGATAATGGCGTATTGGTAGGAGAAATACAAGAGAAAGAAGACTGCAAAATTTGTAATTAAAAAACTTATTATAAAATTTCATAAACACGACAAAAATGTTTATATTTGTGTCAAATGTCGTTATTATGAAGCCGTATAAACAAGAAACAAGTATCCAAAACTTAGCAAATGAGCCAGAAACCTTTTATGGCTTAGACAATAAATATCATAGAATTATTAGTGTTTTAGGCGGTAGCGCAAATATTTCTCAAGATATAAACAGTGATTTCGATCTTATTCAAATTACTAGAAAAGGCTTGCCAAAGTCTGCGGTTTTAACGCTTAGTAAACTTTTAGGTATCTCTATGGAGTACATGAGCGATTTAATACATGTTTCGCATCGTACTATACAACGTAAAAACGATAACGATTTATTAAATGTATATAGTACAGAACAAATTTTAGAAATAGCCCAAGTCGTTTCTCGTGGTATAGAAGTGTTAGGAACGCTAGATAATTTTACCTCTTGGTTACATAGCGATATTCGAGTTTTAAATTATAATAAGCCTATTAGTTTGCTGGATACTAGTTTTGGTACTGCATTAATTTTAGATGTTTTAGGTCGTATAGAGTTTGGTGTTTATTCTTAATTATGCGTGGTTTTAGAATAGCTAAAAAACAATATTTAGAAGATTTATCTGGAGAAGGCTCAAGGCTTTACGGTGGTCGTTGGAATAAAAAAGGTATGGCTATGCTCTATTTTTCAGATAGTCTATCTACAAGCCTTTTAGAGGTTTTAGTACATCTTGATTTTAAATATTTATCAAACGATTTTGGTTATATGGAAGTAGAAATTCCAGATACGATGGTTAATAAAAGTTTAAAGTTAAAAGACTTAGGTAAAGATTGGAGAGATAATCCTCCTAAAAGTAGTACAGTTAATTTTGGAACAACTTTTTTAAAAGAAAATAAAAAATTAGCATTAAAAGTTCCTTGTGCTATATTACCGATAGCCAATAATATTTTGGTAAACCCAAAACATAAGGATATTGATAAATTAAAGATTATTAAAATATCAGATTTAGATATCGATAGTCGCTTGTTAGAAACAACAAAGCTTTAAAGTCTTTTTTCTGTAATTAAGTTTAGGCATTATTCTACAATAATTTAACTACCTATTTTCTTATTAAAATCTTAAAAAAATAAACTATATTTTTTAATTAATTATATAGATGAATTGTTTTTGTAAATTTATTCAATCTAAACAATCAATTACTTTAATGAAACATTTTTTTAAAATCGTTACTGCACTTTTATTTCTATTTACTTCTTGTAAAAAAGATTTAACAACAACAACAACAACAATAGCAACGACTCAAGAAGTAGATACTTATGTACAAGATAATTATACCAAAAAAGAGGTTGATATTGCCATGCGTGATGGCATAAAACTGCATACAACAATTTATTCTCCGAAAGATACAAGTAAAGTGTATCCAATAATAATGATGAGAACACCATATAGCAGTCAACCATATGGTGAAAATAAATTTAAGGAAAAAATTGGTCCAAATGTACATTTAATGAAAGAAGGAAACATTATTGTTTATCAAGATGTTCGTGGGCGTTGGATGAGTGAAGGTGTTTACGATAATATGCGAGCTTATATTCCCAATAAAAAAGATAATAACGATATTGATGAATCTTCAGACACTTATGATACTATAGATTGGCTTGTAAAAAACGTTGAAAATAATAATGGTCGTGTTGGTACTTGGGGAATTAGCTATCCAGGTTTTTATGCAACATACTCAACTATAGATGCGCATCCAGCGCTTAAGGCAGCGTCACCACAAGCGTGTATTGGCGATTTCTTTTTTGACGATTTTCACCACAACGGTGCTTTTTTATTAAGTTATTTTAGAGCAGTTTCATTATTTGGAACCACAAAAAATAAACCAACAGATTCTGCATGGTATAAATTGCCAGATTTACCAACGCAAGATCAATATCAATTTTTCTTAGATGCAGGACCACTTAGCAATTTAAATAGCTATTTTCAATATGAAACTTTAGATGATAAATCGGTAGCTAAAACAGATAGAATTGATGATGTGTTTTGGAAAGAAATTATAGAACACCCAAACTATGATAGTGTTTGGAAACCAAAAGGACTTATTCAAAATTTAAAACACTCAAAACCTACAGTAGCAACTATGATTGTTGGTGGTTTTTTTGATGCCGAAGATTTATACGGGCCATTGGAAACCTACAAAGCTATCGAGAAAAATAATCCTGAAGCTTATAATACTATTGTTTTTGGACCTTGGGATCATGGTCGTTGGTCTAAAAGTGATGAAAAAAACTATGTAGGTAATTATTTCTTTGGAGACTCGATATCTCTTAATTACCAAAAACAAGTAGAAACAAAGTTTTTTAATCATTTTTTAAAAGGAAGTGGAGATAAAAACTCTGGCTTGCCAGAAGCTTATGTTTTTGATTCAGGAAAAAAGGATTGGAGTAGTTTTAATGCTTGGCCACCAGCAAATGTTACAAAACAAAAAATGTATTTAAACGCTAATCAAGAATTAGCAACAACAAAAAAAGGAAATACTAAAGAGGTTTTTATTAGTGATTTAAAAAGACCAGTGCCATATTCTGAAGATATTAAAACCGTATTTACACCAAGAAAATACATGACAGACGACCAACGTTTTGCTGCAAGGCGCCCAGATGTATTGGTTTTTGAAACCGAACCACTAAAGAAAGATTTAACCTTAGCAGGAGATATTTTAGCAAATTTAAAAGTAGCAACAACAGGTACAGATGCAGATTGGATTGTTAAAGTTGTAGACGTACATCCTGGAGATATTGAAGAGCAAGAAGCAGGTATGCAAGATCACTTAAAACTTAGTAACTACCACATGATGGTAAGGAGCGAAGTTATGCGTGGTCGTTTTAGAAATAGTTTTGAAAAACCAGAACCATTTGAGCCTAATAAAACAACAGATGTAACTATTAAATTACAAGATGTTTTTCATACAATAAAAGCAGGACACAAATTACAAATTCAGGTTCAAAGTACTTGGTTTCCGCTTATAGATTTAAATCCACAAACTTTTGTGCCAAATATTTACAAAGCAAAAGAGAGCGATTTTAAAAACCAAACACATACCGTATTTAATGCTTCTAATATTGAATTTTCAGTTTTAGTTAATTAATTCGCCAAGGTGGATTTTTTCGATTTTCACCAGCTTTAAAGAGTATAATATTATTACCATCTGGGTCTTGGAGTTTGGCTTCGCGCCATAACCAAGACTCATTTTTTGGTAATTGACTAAATGTAATACCTTTATCTTGAAGTTTGTTAACAACAGAGTCAAGCTCATCGTTTTCAAAATAAAGTGTTGTATTGTTTTTTAATAAAATATCATCTGTAAAACATATAGATAATGTTGCCTCACCGTCTGGACATTCTAATCTAGCATAGCGAGGCAAAGCATCTACAATTAATTTTAAACCTAATTTTTTATAAAATGAAACTAGTTGTCTTGTGTTTTCAGTGACTATTGTGACTTGGTTTAAGTTCATTATTATTAGTTTTTTTCTTCATATATAATTTTAAAACAAATAAAAGTAAAATACAAATACTAGAAAGCGCTGTCATTATTAACCATGTATTATTAAAACCTATACCAGATACTATTTGTAATCCTGCGTTAAAACCAAATACGCTAGCAATTGAAAAAGACATAATATACATTGCCATATATTCGCCTTGGTTTCCATTTTTAGCTTGCTCCATTGCATACGCATTAGAGAATGGAAATGCTATCATTTCTCCTACAGTCATTAATAACATTCCTATTATTAATATTCCAGACCAGGTGGTAAGGTTTAATACAAAAAAGCTTAAACCTGTTAATAATGCTCCAAATAAAATTAATGTTATTTTGTTGTAACCGCTTTTTTCAAGCCAGCTAATTAATGGCATTTCAAATAAAAATATAAAAAAACCATTAGCACCTAATAGTAAGCCTATTTCAATTTTGTTTAAAAAATGAACATCTTTATAATATAATGGCATTGCAGAGAAGTATTGAAAGAATACTACTGCAAAAATTAACATTGCAAAAAAGAATATTATAAATGGTTTATTTGAATATACAGATTTTGGATTTTCTACTTCTAGCTTATCTTGAACCTTTGCTTTCTTTGGGTTTAATACATTAAATAAAACTATTGTAGCAATAATACACGTTATACCATCTGTCCAAAATAGCCCAGAATAGTCTAAAGTTGTAATAATTAACCCGCCTAATGCAGGACCTGCTGAGAAACCTAAATTTATAGCTAAACGTATTAATGTTACACTTCTTGTTTTGTTTTCTGGTTTACTATAGGTGCTCATTGCAACAAACATTGCAGGTCTAAAAGTATCGGCAACTATCATTAATAAAAAGATGCCAATGCATAGTGTTTCGAATGTTTTTAAATATTGCACGGCAATAAAAAGGATACCAGTTAAGAATAGGCTGCAAACCATAACCTTGTAGAAACCTATAACATCTGTTAATTTTCCACCTAACCAAGTTCCAATTACAGAGCCTAGACCAAAACAAGTCATTATCCAGCCTACTTTTTCTAAAGAAAGGTTTAAATCTTCTGTTAAATAAATTGATAAAAATGGAATTACCATTGTGCCAGCTCGATTAATAAAAGTTATTAATGCTAGCCACCATACTTCTTGAGAGAGGCCTTTAAAGGTGTTTAAGTAGTTATTAAATAGTTTTTTCATGGTTTGGTTGGTTTTTTTCTGTTACATCATTTATAAAAGTTTAATTCGTAATAGGCTTAAAATATAAAAGTCCAACTACGAAGTTGGACTTTTAATATTATATTAATTGATATCTACATCATTATAAAATATAAGAAGCCCGCCTCGTAAATGTACAAGTGGTATATTGCTTATATAATTTAATGACTAAATTCATTCTTATTTATCTTTTAATACATCAAAGCTAAACATTTTTTTTTAAAGTTGTATTTTTGATGTAAATAAAATAGAATGAAATATATTTTTTGTTTAGTATTACTTTGTGTTTCGGTGTTAAGTTGTGGACAAAACAAGGAACCTATTTTAGGCGATACAGCCTACCAAAGAGAGCAAAATTCTAAATTTAAAGATGCTTCAAAATCGCCTTTAACCTCAAAAGATAGAAAAACATTTAAGGCTTTAGATTTTTTTGAATTCGACTCAACTTTTGTTGTTAAAGCTCATTTAAAAAGAACACCAGACTCTAAGTGGTTTAATATGGAAACTTCTACTAGCCGTATATCTAAAGAGCGAGTTTATGGTATTTTAAGCTTTCAAATAAATAATAAAGAATATAAGCTTAATGTTTACCAAGGTCAAGAATTAATGCAAGAAGAAGGTTTTGAAGATTATTTATTTCTGCCTTATATAGATAATACTAACGGCGAAACAACTTATGGAGGAGGTCGTTATATAGACTTACGAATTCCAGAAGGAGACTCTATAGTAATAGATTTTAATAAAAGTTATAATCCTTATTGTGCGTACGATCCAAAATATTCTTGCCCAATAGTGCCATTAGAAAATGCTATAAATATTAGTATAACGGCAGGAGTAAAAGCTTATAAAAAGCATTAAAAACTTTTTGCTAAATACATGCCGCCAAATACCGCTAAAAAGCCCATTACAAAACTACTAATGGTATAAATAGCAAAACTTGTAAAATCGCCGGCTTTTAAAAATACATGATTTTCGTAGGCAAAAGTAGAAAAGGTGGTAAAACCTCCACAAAAACCTGTAGCTAATAGTAATGTATGGTTTTGTGTTAATGTGTTGTTTTTTAATGCAATACCTAAAATAATACCAATTAATAAACTTCCTAAAATGTTTGCAGCAAAGGTACCATATGGAATACCGTTTTCTGAATTATTTAAAAACTTACCTAATAAATAGCGCATTACGCTTCCAAAGCCACCACCAATAAATACAAGTAAAATGTTTTTCATATAAAAAAAATGTACTGCAATATTATCTATTTTTTTCTAATCTTCTTATAGAATGTAATTTTTTTTAGAATTTAAATTTTAACATATATAGTGTTAACTATTTTGTTATTAGTGTATTAAATGGTGTGTTCTATTGGTAATCATATATTAAGCCATTAGAAATTTGGCGGAAACTGAAAAGCCAAAATAGAGTAGGTGCGCTATTTAATTTTTATTTATTATGAAAACTTTAAACGAAAAGCAACTATTGGTTGCTAGACAAGAATTTAAACCATTTTTGTCTTTAGGAGGAAAAAACCTTTCTAAGCTTAAACTAAAAACATCTTTAGATTTTTTTGCTCAAAAAATGAACACCACATTTGAATCTTTAGGTTGTATTGGCTATAATTCTAAAAAACAACAGCTAACAGCAACTATTAACATTAAGAGATCTAGTGGTTATTCTGGTTCTCTTTGCGAAAATGGATCTTACGAGTATGTTAGGTTTTATATAGATTATCAAGATGGAGATGGTTGGCAAGATATGGGAGTAGTAGGTGTTAATGTACATGATATTCCTACAGAGAAGGATTGTGATAATCAAGATGAAAAGCCAATTACTTATGTAGCAAGATTAGATATAGAATCTAAAAGAAAATTTTGTTCTGTGCCTAACTTGCCAATCGTAAGAGCTGTGTTATCATGGAATACTGTTCCAGAGCCTAATGATCCAGATTTAGAAATTGGTACTTATGTTTGGAGCGATACTAAAGATGCTCAAATTCAAATAGAGCCTTATAAATTCTTTTTACCAGATTTTCCAATTTTAGAAGTTGATGATATTTTAAATTCGATAATTTTAAATCCTAGTTTATCATTAAATCAATTAACATTACACAAACCCGAAAAACTTTTAGCTATTAAAAAAGCAAAAGCAGCAATAAAACCAAAGACGCTAAATTTTTCGGAGCTTTCAGTTTTGTATAATAAGAATAAAATTAAACCACACCGTTTTGGTATTAAAGAATTGCAAAGTGTTATAAAGGCTCCAAATCATATAGAGTTAAATAATATTTCGAATATTTTTGAAGTAAATAATTGTGATTTATTAGACAGTTTAGCAGAATTTAATAATGTAAACTGCGACACAGAATTTGAAGAATTAGTATGTGTTGGTGCAGATTATAATAGACAAGCTTTAATAGGAACATTTAAAGTTAATAAATCTTCTGGTTATAATGGTGGATTATGTACAGACGGAAGTAAAGAATATGTTTCTTTTTGGATACAAACCGAAGAAAATTGCGAATGGATACATGCTGGTACAACATATGTAAACGTTTACGATATTCCAGATGTTCCAGATAATGGAATTTTTTACTCTGCAGTACTGCCTTATAAATTTGATGATTTAAAACAAGAGTGTGGAAATCCACAAGTGTTAAAAGTAAAGGCAATATTATCTTGGAATGTTGAGCCACAAGGTATGGAGTGTTCTCGTTGGGGAAATATACTAGAGTCTTATGTACAAATTCAGCCAGAGAAAGCCACTATAGGAAATGGACCGGAAATAGTTGCTATTGGCGGAGTAGATGTAAACTGGATAGGAGCAAATGGGTTAACTATGCCAAATGCACATTTTAGATTTACTGGTTTGGAGGTTACTAATAGAAGCGCTTTTGGAGGTTTAATTATTGTAGAAGCAAAAACTAATAAATTTAATGGTCAGCGTTATAAAGTAAGAGTCGATAATTTAAATACTGGAGATAGTTATTATGTGGATAATTCTTTTGTAATGGATAATGTTTTTAATGTTTCTCATGCTAATCCAATAACAAAAGAATATACTTATTATGGAGATGCTACCAATAACTCTTTAAACGCAGTAGCTAAATTTTATCCAGGAACAAACGATTTAATAAGAGTAACTATTGAACATGCAGATGGGACATCGTCAAGTAAAGTTATTCAAATGGATAATAGTAATCCAGATTTGGAGTTAAATATTACAAATTATGGTGATTGTTCTCATTTTGTAAAAGGTCTGCCAATAAGTGGTAATTTTTCTGTTTCAGAAAGCCATATAGAATATTATCGTTTAAGTACTTCTATAAACGAATCTGGTGTTAATATTTTAGAACATGTAATTCCTACAGATCTCACAGAAACAGAGTTTTCAGGAACATTTAATTTTACTGCATCGTCTACAAAAAACTGTGGAGTAATTAGCATATTTGCAAAACCAAGAACTGTAATTCATAGTAGAGAGATGCATGATGGTAAAAACTTGCCTAAAACAATATGTTTAAAGGAAAGTTGATTTTTAATTATTTTTAAAAAAAAGCAGTCCTAAATTTAGGACTGCTTTTTTTATTAAAGAACATCTGCTATGTCTATTTTACAGCGATATAAATTTCAGTTTTTAAGTTTGCTGGATTTGGTGTGTTTATTGGCGAGTTTAAGTATGCTTCTATATTAGGTCCATCTTCATCTTGTTCCAAACCGCTTTTTGCAATTGTAATTGTTGCTTTTTCCCAAGCTTCTTTTAAGTTGCTATAGTCACCAGTTAATGTTGTTTTTACAGCCTTAAAAGGTTCTAATTGACCAGTTAAGATATTGCTATCTGTAGTAATAACTTTTGCAGTTGTAGGTACACAACAAGAAAACATAACTGCATTATTTTCTTCATCCCATTTATGGTATAAAATATATGGTGCGCCAGCCATTGTAATGTTATTTTTTAATGCATAATTTATAACTTCAGGAAGCATAGTTGCCATTTTAGATTGGAAATCCTGAAATGTTGTTGCTGTGGTATTGTATATATAATAACCACCACTATGTTGTGTTGTTTCGCTATCTACAACAATGTTATATTTTTTCATGTCGTTAATAACAATGCTATCAAGTTTTTCTAAGCTACGTTCGTAATCAGGACCAATAAGTTCTTCCATTCCTCCCATAAAAGCCGTGTAGGCTTTAAAATCGAAAGGCAAATCTTTTCCAGAAATACTCCATGTAACATCTGTAGATCCATTAGTATTTGGAGTAAATTTCCAAGCCACATCAGATTTTGGATATTCTCCAACTTGCATAACTTGTGTTATAGATTTATTTGCGTTTGTTTCAACAGTTTTCATAGTGCCAATACCTTCTTTACCTTCCCAAGTATAGCTAGCGCCTTCTCCAATTGTTTGTTCTGGTAACGTTATTTTTATACTAGGTTCTTTTTCTACCCATGATGACCAAGACTCCCAACTTTTAAAATTATTTACTTTGTTAAAAATAACTTCGGCAGGAGCATTTATTGTACGAGTTCTTGTTACAGAAAATTCGCTTGGTTGAACAGCAATGTAAATTGCTAGTGCAATAATGGCAATAAGTAAAAGAAAGAAAATGTATTTTATGGCTTTCATATATAATAAGTTAAGTTGGTTACTATCAAATTTACAAAATTTATATATTTAAGTTTTATTTAAATATAAATTTTATGGCTGCAATAAGTCCTATAAAAGAAATAAAAGCAACTAATACCCAAAAAGTTCCTTTGTAATGTTGTTTGTGTAATTTTAGATCCTTTCTGTAAGTATAAATTAGAGCTAAAATAAAAACAAGGGCAAAACAAATGGCAAAAATTAATTGTCCTGTACTAAACATATTTACTATTTTTATGCAAAAATAACGAATACAAGTAGTAAAAATCGATTTCAATGAAAAATAAAATAGAAGCCGTAAAAGCATTTCATACAGCATTTAAAATAGGACATTTAGAATCTCCTAAAGCAGACTTAGGAAATGCTAAAAACACGTTGCGTTTTAAATTAATGCAAGAAGAAAACGAAGAGTATCTTGAAGCTGCAAATAATGATGATTTGGTTGAGGTTGCAGATGCTTTAGGTGATATGCTTTATATACTTTGCGGTACTATTATAGAACATGGTATGCAACATAAAATAGAAGAGGTTTTTAACGAGATACAACGTAGTAATATGAGTAAACTTGACGAAAATGGGCAGCCAATTTATAGAGAAGATGGAAAAGTATTAAAAGGGCCAAATTATTTTAAGCCAGATATTAAAGCTATTTTAGATAAAATATAAACTTACGTAAATAAAAAAAGCAACTAATCTAGTTGCTTTTTTTTTATTGTGATAAATGGATTTTCAGGTATAAATTATTTATACTTTAATTCTCCATCCAAAAGGATCTTCAGTTTTATTAGTTTGTATTGCTACAATTTTGTTTTTTAATTTTTCTCCAAAAGTATCTTTAATTTCTGGTAAGTCGAAATCTTGATCTCTAAAACCAAAACCAGAAATTGGAGATATTACAGCAGCTGTTCCAGCACCAAAAATCTCTTTTAAGCTTCCGTTTTTTGCAGCTTCAACAAGTTCACTTACTTTAATTTTTCTTACTTCAGTTTTTATACCTTCAGCTTTAGCAAGTTCCAAAATACTTTTTCTAGTAACTCCATCAAGAATTCTGTCGCTTACAGGAGAAGTTAAAAGCGTATCATTAATACGTACAAAAACATTCATTGCTCCAGCCTCTTCAATATATTCGTGTGTTGTATCGTCGGTCCATATAACTTGTTGGTATCCTTTGTCTTTAGCTAATTGTGTTGGATAAAACTGCCCAGCATAATTACCTCCTGCTTTAGCAAAGCCAACACCTCCATTAGCAGAACGTGAATATTTCTCTTCGATTAATACTTTTACTTTACCAGCAAAATAAGAACCAGATGGAGCGCAAGCTATTATAAATTTATAATTATCTGCTGGAGAAGCATGAAAGCCTTCGCCAGTAGCAAAAGTAAAAGGTCTTATATATAACGAACTTCCTTCTTTAGTAGGAATCCAATCTTTTTCTATATTTAAAAGCGCTTTTAAACCTTCCATAAAATAATCTTCAGGAATTTCTGGAATAGCTAAACGTTTTGCCGAAATATTTAAACGCTTTACATTGTCTAATGGGCGAAATAAAAAGATATCATTGTTAGAGTCTTTATAGGCTTTCATCCCTTCGAAAATAGATTGTCCATAATGAAAAATCTTCGCAGAAGGCATTAAACTAATAGGAGCAAAAGGTTCAATTTGTGGTAATTGCCATTTTCCATCTATATAGTCGCAAGTTAGCATATGGTCTGAAAATACTTGACCAAAAGCAAGATTATTAAAATCTATACTATCAATTTTAGACGTTTTTACTTTGTTAATTTTTATTTGTTCTCTTGTTAGTTGTCCCATGAATATAAGTGTGGTTTTTCGATTACAAAAATACAGAATAAAGTTTTAAGAAATTAGAATTTCATCTTAAAATAGTATCTTTGAAAAGTAAATTACTAATAAAATATAATTATGAAAAAAACAATACTTGTATTAGCAATGGCTTTAGCAATATTTGCTTGTAAAAATGATGCAAAATCTAACGAAGAAATGCCTGCTGAAGAAATTGCGGAAGTAACATATAAATCTTTTGGAAAAGAAATTATTGCAGACGATGCCATGTCTACTGCTTCTATGGCAGAACATTACAAGAAAATGAATGTTGGAGATAGCATTAACAGTAAAATGATTGCTAAAGTAGACGATGTTTGTCAAGCAAAAGGTTGCTGGATGAAATTAGACTTAGAGAATGGAGAGCAAGTAATGGTTAAATTTAAAGATTATGGTTTTTTTATGCCAAAAAATATTGCAGGACAAGACGTAATTATTAATGGTAAAGCTTATGTAAATGAAGTTCCTGTAGAGGAGTTACGCCATTACGCAGAAGATGCAGGTAAATCTGCCGAAGAAATTGCGCAAATTACAGAGCCTAAAAAAACGTATTCTTTTGAAGCAGATGGTGTACTACTAGTTGAAGAATAAATAATGAAACACCTACTGTGTATATTATCTTTGGCTTTAGTTTTTAGTTGTGATTCTAAAGTTAAAGAAAATGAAAAAAGCGTTTCTAATAAAAAGGTTTACGATATGTATGAACCTTCTGAAATGGCAAATTTAATGAATGCCTTTTATGCTGAAAATGAAAAAATAAAGGCTGAAATTTTAGCAGGAGATACACTTGGAGAATTTCCTTTAGATTTCATGAAAATTCATACAGCAGAACTTTCAGATTTTAAAAAGCGTAACGATAAATTTAAAGCTTATTCTCAATTATATATTAATGCAGAACAAGAGGTTTTTAATTCAGAATCAAAAATTCCTATAGAAGATCGATTTAATAATGCAATTGGTGTTTGTATTTCTTGTCATCAAACAGAGTGTACAGGACCAATTCCAAGAATTAAAAAGCTACTAATTAAATAGTTTTTTTGAAACGTAAAATAATGATTACTAAAGATGGTTCTACAACCATCCATATACCAGAGTGGAACGAACAATACCATTCTACACATGGCGCTATACAAGAGGCTGAGCATGTTTATTTAAAACATGGCTTAGCCTTTTTTTATACATCTAATAATTTATATAAAACAAAATCTCAAGTTTCTATTTTAGAAATTGGTTTTGGTACAGGTTTAAATGCGTTTTTAACTGCAATTAAAGCAGAAGAGTTAAAGCTAAATTGTAATTATGTAGGCGTAGAAGGTTTTCCTGTTTCTATTGAAGAACTAAAAGCTTTAAATTTTACTAAAACCTTAAAAAGGGAGACTATATTTAATGCTCTTCATAATTGTACATGGGAGCAAAGCTGTGAAATTTCTAAATATTTTGAATTAAAAAAAGAACAAAAACAGTTTGCTCAAATTACAGATGTAAACAAATATGATGTTGTTTATTTTGATGCATTTGGGCCACGAGTTCAACCAGAATTATGGACAAAAAAAATATTCGAAATTATGTATAAGGCAATGAAGGTAAATGGTGTTTTAGTTACATATTGTGCTCAAGGTTACGCAAGGCGAGCTATGATATCGGTAGGATTTACTGTAGAAAGAGTAGAAGGACCTCCAGGAAAGAGACATATGCTAAGAGCTGTTAAATTGTAATACAAACATAAAATTTAGAAATTTTATTAGTATTTATCACACCGCCATTTTAAATGTCTTTAGTTAACGTTAAACCTTACTTAAATGTCTTTCTTAATTATAGAATGTATTGTACTTTTAAATAAAAAGATATGAAAGTACTTATTACAGGAGCAACAGGCTTAATAGGTAGTGAAATTGTAAAGCAATGTCATAAAAAAAATATTGATGTAAATTACCTTACTACTAGTAAAGATAAGATAGAAAATAAAGATAATTTTAAAGGTTTCTATTGGAACCCAAGTCAATCTAAAATAGATGTTAATTGTCTTAAAAATGTAGATGTTATTATACATTTAGTAGGAGCAAGTATTTCTAAACGTTGGACAAAAGAGCACAAACAGGCTATAATAAATAGCAGGTTGGAAACCACAGCATTACTGCACGAAACTTTAAAAAATAACCATAATACTATAACGCAAATTATTTCTGCTAGCGCCATTGGTTATTACCCAGATTCTTTAACTAAATATTATACAGAAGATGAAAAAGAAGTTAGTAATTCTTTTCTTGGTAAAGTAGTTCAAGAATGGGAACAAGTTGTAGATAGTTTTAAAACATTAAATATAATTGTATCTAAAGTTAGAATTGGTGTTGTATTATCTAATAAAGGTGGTGCTTTTCCTGAATTAGCAAAACCTATAAAATATGGCGTTGGAGCTGCAATGGGAACAGGGAAACAATGGATGTCTTGGATACATTTACATGATTTAGCAGGAATATTTTTGTATGTATTAGAAAACGAATTAGAAGGTGTTTATAATGGTGTTGCACCAAATCCTGTGACTAATAAAATGCTAACAAAGGCCATTGCTAAAAAAATGAAAATGCCTCTATTTCTACCAAATATTCCAAAATTTGTAATGAAAATTATTCTAGGAGAAATGCATATTATCTTATTTGAAAGTCAGCGTGTAAGTTCAAAAAAAATAGAAAAATTTAATTATAAGTTTGAGTATTTTAATTTAGATTCTGCTTTAAACGATTTAGTATAATTTTTTTATACTAAATATTATCTCACCAAACTAAAATGTCCTTTTAAAATAGTGCCATTTTTTAATTCTATAATGTACCAATAATCTGATGTTGGTAATAACTCTCCACTATACGTACCATCCCATCTTTTTGTTGTTTTGAGTTGTGTTAATAGTCTGCCATAACGATTAAAAATGGATGTTAATTTAATTTCATTTTTATTATCGATAATATCCCAAGTTTCATTAACGTTATCGCCATTTGGAGTGAAGAATTTTGGGATAATAAATTGTTTAAGTTCTATAGTGAAATCAATAGTTTTTTCTAAACAACCATTTGTGTCTTTTACGTAAAGTGTATAACTGCCATCTGATAATCCAGAAAATAAATTATTATTTTGATAGTTAAAACCATCTATAGAATATTGATAATCTATAGAAGTATCGTTCATTGTTACTATTAACTCACCTTCATATATATTTAAATTTGATTGTGTTAGATTAAAATTTTGAGATGGATTAATGGTTACAGTAAAAACACTTTCGTTAAAACAATTTGGATTTGTGCTTGTTTCGGCGTAAATATAAATAGTTTGAGATGCTAGAATGTTTTCACCAGGTAGCATAGGAGTTCCCATACCGTTAGGTGCTGAATAATAATTTCCATTATTTAAAGGTTGTAAAATAAACGAATCGCAAGAAACTACATCTTGTAAAATATCTACTGTTGGAGTTTCGTGTATGGTAATGTTAAAAAAGGTTTCTGCAGAGCAATTATTAATTTCGTTGTATATGTAAAGCGATTGGGAAGTTGATATAATGTCTCCTGCATTTAATTGTGTACCATTACCATTAGGCTGTGTAAAGTAATTGCCATTATTCAAATTTTGTAAAATATAACTATCGCAAACAATTATATTATTTAAAACATCTACAGTTGGAGTTGTGTTTATGGTAATATTAAAACTAGATTCATCACTACAACTACCATTAGTTTCATATATGTAAATGGTTTGTGTTGTTGTGATTGTATCTCCTGCGTTTAACGGTGTTCCTGTTCCGCCAGATGCTGTAAAATAATTACCAACGGTTAAAGGTTGCAGTGTAAAACTATCGCAAGCAGTTTGGTTATTTAACACATCTACAGTTGGAGTTGTTGTAATTGTAACATCAAAACTTGACTCATCACTACAACTACCATTAGTTTCATATATATAAATGGTTTGCGTTGTTGTGATTGTATCTCCTGCGTTTAACGGCGTTCCTGTTCCGCCAGATGCAGTAAAATAATTACCAACAGTTAAAGGTTGTAGTGTAAAACTATCGCAAGCAGTTTGGTTATTTAACACATCTACAGTTGGTGATGTTGTAATTGTAACATCAAAACTCGACTCATCACTACAACTGCCATTAGTTTCGTAAATATAAATGGTCTGCGTAGATGTAATTGTATCTCCTGCGTTTAACGGCGTTCCTGTTCCACCAGATGCTGTAAAATAATTACCAACGGTTAAAGGTTGTAGTGTGAAACTATCGCAAGCAGTTTGGTTATTTAATACATCTACAGTTGGTGTTGTTGTAATTGTAACATCAAAACTAGACTCATCACTACAACTGCCATTAGTTTCATATATGTAAATGGTTTGCGTTGTTGTGATTGTATTTCCTGGGTTTAACGGCGTTCCTGTTCCTCCAGTATTGGTAAAATAGTTTCCAACTGTTAAAGGTTGTAGAGTAAAACTATCGCAAACAGTTTGGTTATTTAAAATGTCTACAGTTGGAGTTGATGTAATTGTAACATCAAAACTCGACTCGTCACTACAACTGCCATTAGTTTCATATATATAAATGGTTTGTGTTGTTGTAATTACATCACCAGCATTTAACGGTGTTCCTGTTCCTCCAGTATTGGTAAAATAATTACCAACGGTTAAAGGTTGTAGCGTGAAACTATCGCAAGCAGTTTGGTTGTTTAAAACATCTACAGTTGGAGTTGATGTAATTGTAACATCAAAACTAGACTCATTACTACAATTACCATTAGTTTCATATATGTAAATGGTTTGTGTTGTATTGATTGTATCTCCTGCGTTTAACGGCGTTCCTGTTCCGCCAGACGCAGTAAAATAATTACCAACAGTTAAAGCTTGTAGTGTGAAATTATCGCAAGCAGTTTGGTTGTTTAAAATGTCTACAGTTGGTGTTATGTTTATGGTGATATTAAAACTAGATTCGTCACTACAACTGCCATTAGTTTCATATATATAAATGGTCTGCGTAGATGTAATTGTATCTCCGGCATTTAACGGCGTTCCTGTTCCGCCAGACGCTGTAAAATAGTTGCCCGAAGTTAATGTAGGCAGCGTGTAATTATCACATTGTGTTGTGTCTGGCAAAGTCTCGGCAGTAACGTTACAAGTTTGTAATGTGGTAAAGCTTTCTTCTAAACAGCTAATGGCATTTCCAGCAGAGTTATATGGTGTAATTGTTACGTATATTGTTTCATTTTCCGATAAATCATTTGCAAAATCATAAGTTGTTACAAGGCCTACATCTATGTTATTTAAAATATCTGTTGCTCCAGAAGTTGTTCCAACATTAAGTATATAACCAGTAGCATTAGCAATGCTGTTCCAATATAAATCTATAGAAACAGGCTGATTTGTATCACCATTAACAGGATGCGAAAGTGTTGTACATTCTGGAATTACGGTTGTGTTTCCTGTTGTAAAACTTTCTTCATTACAATTTAATACTGTGCCATTGAGAAAATATGGCGTTATTGTTATAAATATTTGAGTGTTTGGAGGCAAATTAGAAGTTGTTGTATAACTAGTTACATTACCTACATCTACATTATTTAAAATATCTGTTGCTCCAGAAGTAGTACCCATACTTATAAAATAACCACAAGCACCTAAGCTTTCTGTCCAAGTTAAAACTTCATTTAATGGTATATTTGTGCTTCCGTTTACTGGTGAAATTAAAGATGTACAACTTTCTGCAGGAGAGTTAACATTTAGCGTGATATCGTTTCTTATTAATAATAAATTTTTATTTCCTGTTCCAGGAGGATTTCCGTTTTCGAAAGGTACTAAGTCACTTTTAATTTCGGAGTGGTAAACTGCTTGGTCGCAGCTGTTAACAGAAGGAATAGTGTAGCTTGGTGAGTCTGGAGCTCCTGGAATGGCAACGCCATCTTTAAACCAAGTATAATGGTTTTGAGTTCCAGCACATACAGTTGTTAATGTTACAGCATCTCCTGCATTAGCATTAATAGTTTGTATAACATCTACTTTAGCCTGTGGTGCATAACCGTATTCGGTCATAATTGGTAATTGTGATGATCCAAAAGTGTTTGTTTGTGATAAAAAATTTACAAATTGGTTATGTTGATCTTCAAAATGTCCAAATTCGAATGCGTTATTGTGAAAATAAAATCTAAAGTAGTTTGCATTTGTACCAACTAAACTTGCAAAATCGGGCATTAGACCGTGAAGATTATTGTAGCTAACATCTATTAAATTGGAGGCAGAAACACCAAAATAATTTGATTTTACAGTGTATAATTGATCTAAAATATCTGTACCAGAAAATAAATTGTGGCTAATATTTAAACTTATAAGTTTTATACAATCTAAAATATATAAAGACTCAACTTGATTATGCGATATGTTTATATAGTTTAATTCTACATTTTGTGTTAAATCTAATCCTGTTGTGGTAAATAAATTATTATCTATTATTAATTGACGAAGAATAACATTTTGTGTTACATCTAAAGTTGGAATTAAATTAAAGCTTAATGTTAAATACTCTAAAATGGTGTTTTGAGATAAATCTATAGTTGGTAATTGGTTATAGGCTGCACTTAATCGATACAGTAGAGTATTTTGTGTTACATCTAAAGCTGTTAAATTATTAGCGCCTATACTTAACTCTTCTAAATTTATATTTTGTGTTAAATCTATAGTGTTTATGTCGTTATAAGATAAGTCGACGTTCTCTAATAATATATTTTGAGTAACGTCTACCACTAAAGGTGTTGTTTGGTTAGAGGTAATATCTAAATCTGTTAGATTGGGTAAAACCGAAAAATCTAATGGATTTTGAATATCGTGATTAATAATAAAAATGTCTGTAAGTGTATTAGAATTTGGAAGCAAAAGGTTTTCTACATAAGTTCCCCAAAAATAAATGCTTTCAAGGTTTATATAATTTGAAATATCTATAGTAGGAATATCTATGCTGGTTATTCTTAAATATTTAAGATTTGTAAATACATTAGGAAGCGTAATAACAACATTGTTTGCGCTTGAACCGCCAATATTTAAATCTTCTAAACCACTTAACAGAGAAAAATCTAATGTGGTATCTGCTAAATATCTTATATCAATTGTGGTTAGTGTGTTGGTTATTGGCCAGATAATATCTGTAACATTATTTAAAAAATCACCGTCAAAAGAAATTAAATTTAAATTTTGAGATAAATCTATTGTTGTAATTGGTGGTAAAGTTGTGTATGGAAAATTACCATGTATAAATATTTCTTCTAATAAAACATTTTGACTAAAATCAACACTAGCTAATACTTCATTATCATTAGTTCTAAAACTTACTAATTGCGTTAAAGCTGTTAATGAAACAGTAATAACTTGATTATTACCTAAATCTAAATTTGTTAAGTTTATAAAAGCATTTATACCTGTAATATCTGTAATATTAGTGCCGGCTAGTGTTAAATTGGTTATAGATTGTGCATCTGTATTTAAAACGTTACCGTTTAAGCCGTTAGTATCTATGCCTTGGTTTATTAATTCTTGCTCAAAATTAGTGTCTGGAATTGGTGTGGTTTGCGCATATAAAGCTACGTTAACAAAACAAAAAAGAAATAAGATGTAGAATGATTTCATTTAAAGTGTTGATTATCTGTACAAAAATAATAATTCCAACTTTAATTTGAAGGTTGTGTAAGAAAAAGTCTACCTAACTAAAGCAAAATGACCTTTATACTGTTTGCCATTAGGATGATTAATAATGTACCAGTAATCATCATTAGGTAAATTAAAACCATCTAATTTACCATCCCAACCTTTAAAGGAGCTAGTTTTACTAAGTAGTTTACCATATCGGTTAAAAATTAAAAGCTCTAAATTAGAGTTGAAATCTTTAGATGTGCCATAAGGTTTCCAAACTTCATTAAAAGTATCTCCATTTGGTGTAAAATATTGAGGAAAGCCTAAAATTGAAAATTCTCTAGATACTATATCTCCACAACCATTTTTATCGCGAACATAAATGGTATGAAAGCCAGGTTCTAAGTTAGTAAAGGTGTTTGCATCTTGGTAAAAGCCAAATTCGTTGTCTATAGCAAACTCGTAATCTCCAACTTCTTCAATTATAGCGGTTGCAGTATTGTTTGATGTTAATTCTGTATATTCTATACTTTCTATTGTAGGTTCATTAGAAGGAGTTAAAATTATATCTCTAGTGTTAGAACAGCCATTAGGATCTGTAACTATAACGGTGTAAGTTCCAATTTGGTTAGCTTCAAAAGTAGGACTAACACTACCTGTATCTACACCATTAAATAGCCATTGGAAATAATGATTGTTAGGAACATCATTTGTAACTCCGGCGATAAGTGTAATAGTTTCAGGAAAAGTGTTTTGACAATATAAAAATGCTTCATCTTCTAATAATTCTGGCGTAAATAAAACATTAAGCGAGAGTTCTGAAATAGCATAACATTGGTTAGTATCTGTCGTTACCTTAACAAATATAGTTTGAGAATTTGCAACCGTATTGTTATAATCTCCGTTAATGCTATTTGTTTCAGAAAAAGCATCTGCACTTGTTTCATAAAAAGTGATGCTTGCATTAGCAGGAACTTGTGGTTCTATAATGGTTGCAACATCATTTAAATTAAATGTAGAAAAACCATCTACAACTTCATCATCGCAAACAGTAACATCGTCTAAAATTAATGTATTTGTAGAGATATCTAAAGTTACTTCAGATATAGCCTTGCAACCAGTTGTTTGATTGATTACGACTGCATAAACTGTTTGCATTACTACAGTGTTATTAAAACTATTTGGATTTAAAATAGGATTGTTTTCTGTTGTTGCACTTGCTAAGGAAGTATAAAAATCTAATACAGTTAAAGCTTGGTTGTTATTAATTATACTTTCTTCGGCATTATATAAATTATATGTTGTTAAACCATCTTGATTACTATCGCACTCAAAAAGAGTAGTATTGTTAACGTTTGGAATTGGTGCATATTCTATAACAATTTCTCCATAAGATATACAACCATTGTCTAAAGTTACTTCTACATTATATGTTCCGGTTGACGAAACATTAAATGTGCTAGAGGTTTCTGTAGTTTGTTCTATTCCGTCTTGAAACCATTTGTATGAAGGTGTTCCGTTTTGTGTAGCATTTAATGTGATAATTTCGTTACCACAAACCGGATTATTGGTTGCTAACAATCTGTCAGGACCTAAATCTGTGTTTAATAGAAAACTACCAGCTTCTAAAAATACTGCAGAGTCAAAACGATAATTTTGCTCATCTGCAATAACTAGTTTTACATGATAACTAGCATTAGGCACTGTAGTGGCGGTTGCAGTTAAAATAGTAGTTTGACCATTAAAGTTAATTGGCGATGTTGAGGTTGCAGATTCTGGATTCCAACTGTCAAAATAACTTTCGTTAATAGGATCGCAAGCACCAGGAATTCCAGAGTGTACTGTCGTAACTTTTACTGGAGTAGTGGTTTCTGGAACTAAAGCAATGTTTTCATATTCTGAGTTAGTAGCACCTGCAGGCTTTATTAAAAAACCAAATAAATCTGAAAACTGACAAGTGTTTGCATTGCCTTCTTGATACTCTTCTGATGCAAAAATATAACGAAAACTAATTTGATTTGCTACCGTAGTAAAATCGAATTCAATAATAGTAGCATTTGTAGTATTCGATTCTTGTAATGCCATTTCTAAATCAATATCACCACTCCAATTTGAGGCATTATCATCGCTTAAACTATTATTTGGCCCAGGAACATTTGCTAATCTTCCTGTACTTAAAACAATACCACTTTGAAATGGAAAACTAGTTCCTGTGGCATCAAAATAACCATAGCTTTGGTCTGTTCCTCCAAAATCTCCACCAACAGTTCCATTAACTACAATATTAGAGATACAGTTGCTATCTGCTAATATATCTTCAATTAATTGTTGAGGTGTATAAGTTTGACTATCTACAATAATGTTTTGAGCATTAAGAGAGATAGTAATTAACAGCGTTAATAGTATTAGGGTTTTCTTTATCATAACAACAAACAGCATGCAAAGATAGTGAAGAACCTAATATGTTGAACAAAAAATAGTGTTAAAGGAGTATTTATAATCTTAAAGAAAAATGTCCTTTAACTTGAAATTCTTCGCTTCCATTAACTACATCTGCTACAAACCAATAATCGCTTGCGGGCATAAGGTTTCCATTATAGCGTCCATCCCAACCATAATCATTATGTTTAAGAATTTTTAAAAGTTTCCCGTAGCGATCATATATAGTTACTACAGTTCCTTCTAATTGACTAACACCTGTTATATGCCAAGTATCAAAATAACCATCGTTATTTGGTGTTATAAACTGTGGAGCATCAATTACAAATATTCTCTTAGGAGGTGTTGGTTCGCAACCATTAATATCTATTACTGTAATATAATGAACTCCAATAGGTACATTATTAAATACATTAGATACTTGAGGTTCGTTATCATTTAATTGGTAAATGTAGTTTCCAATACCTTGAGTTTCTACAATTATAGTATGTGGATCTTGGAAAGCTGGAGAAACATCAAAATCTACTTGCGCTTGTTGTGACGCAGTAACAGTAAAATTAGAAGTAGTTGTACAGTTAAAAGCCGTAGTTACTGTAACCCAATAATTTCCAATTTCTGTAATGTCTATTACAGGAGTTGTTTCTCCAGTAGACCACAAATAGGAGTCTGATGCTACATTGGTTTCTGCCGTTACTACTAGTGGTAAATTATCTATACAAACTACTTGGTTTGTAATGTTTACTTCTGGTTTTCTATTTATGTACACATTAAATGCTCCTGTTGAAAAACAAGCTGTAGTTATATTTTCTAACCGTACATAAAGTGTTTGTTCGTTTTGGGCATTATAATTTAAATCTGAAATTGCATTGGTATTATTTAACGCATCATTTTCAGTTTCAAAATAATTAATTATAAAATTATTAGCATCTTGAGTACCTATAATTATTGATGAATGTTGTGATAAATCGAAAACTAGTTCGCTATCAAAATCATCATCACAAGCTTCTAAATCTTGTAAATTTAATGTTGGAGATGGATTTACTACTAATGTAAAAGCACTTGTACTAAAACAGTTTGTGGTAGTAAACTCTGCTCTAACATAAATTGTATCGTTGTTTGAATTGTAGTTGTAATTAGTATCTAAAGGATTTTGAGATGTTTGTGCATCTGCTAAAGTAGAGTAGAAGGTAAGTACAACATCTTGTTGATTACCAATTAGCGATTGTGTTGTTTCATTTAAGTTAAAAGAATTGTCACTAGTATCGCATGTTTCATATTCTGTAATTGGTGCAATTTCTGGTGGTAAATTAACAATTAAATTGAAAGGAACTGAAGCTCCACAATTAGAAACCGTATTGTAGACTTCTATGTAAACTGTTTGTGGATTAGAAATATTAGTATATGTTTCAGGATTATTAATTGGGTTGGTTCCTGCTAATAAATCTATTTCATTTGCGTAAAAATTAACTATAGTGTTATCTTGTCTTACTGCTACAACATCTATTTCAACTTGTGTTAAATCAAAAACCACAGTACCATTTGTGTCTGTATCACAAGCTGTTAAATCTGGAGCATTACCAATAATTGGAACTTGTATAACATTAAACTCAAAAGTTGTAATGCCTTTACAAAAAGTACCATTGTCTATACTAGCAAAAATTTGTTGAGGGTTTACTGTGTTGGTAAAAGTGTCTCCTGTAATGGCGTTAGTTTGGTTTTGAGCATCTTCTAGGTTTAAATAGTAGGTTACAGTTAATGTATCTGTACTATTAGCAATAATTTCTTGTGTTTTCTCGGTTAAATTAAAGGTTTCAAAACCATCATTAGAATTGTCATCACATACATTAACATCTTCTGGAGCATTGTAAATTGGCTCAGACCCAACTTCTAATAAAAATGTTGAAGTTCCAAAACAAGTTGTATCTGTTATATTTTCTACACGTACATAAATGGTTTGAAATTGAGATGTATTATTGTAAATAGAGTTTTTATCTATGCTATTGGTATTGTTTAATGCATCATTTTCAGTTTCAAAATAAAAAACTTCTTTGCCTGTTTGTCCATTAAGGATTTCGGCATCTTTATCAGATAAAATAAAATCTCCAATTTGGTTACCATCTGTTTCACAATACACATAATTTGTAATTGTTGTAAAGTTAGGTAATGTATTTACAATAATACTAATTGGTAATAATGCATAACAGCCTGTAGTATTGTTTTCTACTTTTGCAAAAACGGTGGATGTTGCAGTGTTATAATTAGTACTGTTTGTTATTTCATTAGTAGAGTTATTGGCATCGTTTTGAGTAAGGTAATAAGAAATTAAAGTTGTGGATTCTGAGTTTATTTCTGCATTTATAGAGGTTAGGTCTATAATCGATAGTCCGTCTTGATCGTTATCGCAAATAACAAATTCTGGATTAGAATTTATTGAAGGTGCTGGAAGTACTTCTATTTGTAAAGGTTTAACATCGTAGCAACCAGAGCTGCCATCTATAACTCTTACATAAACAGTAAAAGGATTAACTGTATTATTATAAAATGGAGGTAATGAATTTGTATTTGCATTAGCATCTGCTTCGGTTTCAAAATAAGAAACAATAGGTTCTGTTATACCAACATTTACTATAGAGTCGAATGTAGATAACTCAACAGAGGTTAAAGTATCATCATCTGTATCGCAATAAGTTACAGGATTGTTATTTAATATTGTTACAGAGGCATTTACATTTAATAATATTTCTGTATCATTATTACAATCTGGATTTTCAATTAAAAGATATAATTGTTGGAAGCTATTTAATACTTCATAATCTACAGAGTCATCTATTGGGTTTGTGTTATTTAATAAGTCTTCTTCTGTTTCATAATATGTAATTGTAATATCTGGTAAACCATTAGCAATAACATCTGTAATAGCTGTTAAGTCGAAAGTCGCATTACCATCGTCTGGTGCTTCGTCACAAGCTCCAAAATTTCTAATATTAGTACCTGTTTCTAAAATATTTGTATGTAATTCTACAGAAACAATATCGTAACAAGAATTATTATCATTATCAACTCTTATAAAAACGGTTTGAAGGTCTGGAGTTGTATTTTGAAATTGTGTAGGGTCATTTATTGGGTTTTCTCCAGAGTTAGCATCCTCTATAGTTACATGGTAGGTAACGGTAACATTGGTTTCTCCTTGAAGTACATTATTAATAACACTTGTTAAGTCGAAAATTTCAAATCCATCATCATCTTGTTCACAAGCATTTATTTGTTGGGTTTCGTTATTAATATTCGGACTTTCTAAACCTTCTACTGTTATATTTGTAAATGCTACACATCCAGTTGTAGTATCTAAAACTCTAACAAATAATTGTTCTGTAGTATTTGATGGAGTGTATGGAGATGAAATTTCATTTGCACCACTATCTGCATCTATTTGTGAATAATGATAAGTAACACTATAATTTGGGTTGTTGTTTGTTATTTCTAAATCACTATTGGTTAGCATTGCATCACCACTAGAATTACTGCAAATTTCTATATTTGATGGTTCTGAAATTGTAGGAAACGAATTTACAATTAGCTGTACACTTGACATATACACGCATCCAGTATTGTTATCTATAGCTCTAATGTAAATGGTTTCTGGATTTAAGGAGTTATTAATTGTAGTAACACTGTTGCTATTGTTTTCTGCATCTTGACTTGAAGTATGATAGCTTATTGTGTAACTTGAAGCAGGAATACTTGCTTCTACTTGACTGTCTAGTGTAGTTAAATTAAATGTTTCTACACCATCATTACTAGCGTCATCGCATTGAGTAAAATCTGCTAACTGAGGAAAAGTTTGTATGGAGTTTAACACAACGTTAATATCGTCTTCAAAAGTACAAGTTGTACCATTTAATGGAACAGTAATAAGTACGGAGTATAATCCAGAACTTGTAGCGTTTAAAGAGCTAGAAGATTCACCATTAATAATAGAATTATTTAAAAACCATTCGTAAGTAGCTTGTGTATTATTGGTTTCTGCATTTAAAGTTGTTGAGGCATTACAGGTAGAAAAATCTGCTCCTAAGTCTACACTATTTGTAAAACTATTTGCTTCTATAAATACTGCAGAATCAAAATTTCTATCGGTTTGGTCTGCAATTATTAATTTTATATTGTATTCTACGTTTGGAGTAATGTTGGCAGAAGCAGACATTACATTTGTTCTTCCATTAAAGTTAGTGTCTCCAATATTATATCCTTCGAAGAAGCTTTCATTTTCTGCATCACAAAAACCTACAATTTCTTCATGAATTGTACTTGTATTTACTGGTGTTGTAGTATTTGGAATTACTGCTATGTTTTGATATGGTTGATTTGTGCCTGCTTCTTTTATTAAAAAAGCAAAACCGTCGGAATAATTACATGGATAATCAGCAAAATATTCTTCAGAGGCTAAAATATAATTGAAGTTAATACTACTTGTGGCAGAAATAAAATTAAATGTTATAGAGGTTGCGTTTAATGTGTTGTTTATTCCTAAAGCTGTTTCTAAATCTGGATCTGTTTGCCATGACGTCTCACCTTCATTAAGAGCATTCGTATTTTGTGCATTTCCAGCAGAATTTACGTTTCCAGTAGATAGAACAATTCCATTTTCAAATGGAAAATTTGAGTTAGCCTGCTCAAAAAAACCATAACTAGAAAAACCATTTGTGGTACCATTAATTGGACTAGAAATATTTGAAACTTCCACACAACCTTCAACTAAAGCATTTATTAATTGTTCTGGTGTTTGTGAATCGTTTACCGTAATTTGTTGTGCTTGAGTTGCTTGATGAGCAAAAGCAAATAGTAGGATTGTTAGGAATAAATGTTTCATATTTGGGATGTATTATCATTCAAGATTAGCGATAAATCGATAAATGATAAGGTTTAAAGGACAAAAATAACGATTAATAGTTTAAAAGCAAATTTATTCGATGAAATACAATTGTTTTATTTTCAGCGATTTAAATAAACCCAACCCAAATAATTAGAATAGTTACTATCGTTTAATTTTAGGACGTAAAAATATGTGCCTGTTGGTACCGGTTTTCCTTTATTAATACCATGATTAGAGATACCATACCACTTTAAATTGTCGTTGCCTTTAAATATAAGGTTCCCATATCTACTATAAATAAGTAATTCGTGTTTTTCGAAAATAGTATAAAGACCTTGAATGTTAAAGTGGTCGTTAATACCATCGTTGTTTGGTGAGAATCCTTGAGGAATAATTGGTGGGCAGTTTTCTGTGTTTAATATAAAAGTGAAGATATCGTAACAGCTATTTTTCTCAGCTCTAATAAAAATAGTTTGAGGAGAATTATGGGATTGGTAATTTTCAGGATTTAGAATGTTATTTTCATTTTGTTCTAAATCTTGTAAGTTTTCAAAAAAAGTAAAGTTTAAAAAAGCAGTATCATTAATATTTATTAGGACATTATTTAAATTAAAAATAGCAGTGTTAAAACCAATGTCACACAATTTTAAGCTTGGTAGATTGGTAACCGTGGGTTCTGGAAATAAGTTAATTATAGTCTCGTCTATATTATTGTTTTCCAAAATTTCTATTACAGTACTGTTTCCAAAGCCATCATCATCTACCACTAAATTTAATAGAAAATTATCAGGTATTAAATTAGGTATTGTAACGTTAATAACGCCACTTTCATAACCGTTAATTGGTATATTGTTTTCTGTAAATGCTTGTGCAATTAGTTGTCCTTCGGCATAAATTGCTATTGGAGTATTGGCAGGTAATAACTCTGTACTATTAAAATTATTTACGATATAGTTAATGGTTAAATTTCTTGAGTTACAACTAGTTTCAGTTGTGTCTATTACAATTGTAGCATCTGGTAACTGGCTGTTTAAAACTGTAATAATATTATTTACAATTATTAAATCGGCGCTAAAAATACCTGTATTTGGGTTTATAGCACCTGTAGTTAATTTTATTTCTACTTGTGTGTCTCCAACGTTAATATTATTTTCTATACTATAAACATCTAAATCTCCATTATAAAATGTAGAAGAGTTGGTAAAAGAGTTTGTACCATTAAAAGCATTATCAGCCATATTTAATGGAGGATTAGAAATTATATTTCCATTTATAGAGAGGCTTTCTCCAAAATTTAATGCATTGTCTCCTTCCCATGCTAAAAAACCTATTTTAGCATTGTCATTATCTAGTACATTTACGTTTTCGAGTAAAATAATTTTTTCGGTAACATTTCTATTTATAATTTCTAGACCTTGAAATAAATTCACTTGATTTAATGGTAAGCTATTGTTTTCGTAAATTACATATAAACTCCAACCAGCAAAATTTGTTCTATTGTTACAGTAACCAGAGTTGTTTGCTAATGTTTCAGAGATGTCTAAATCTGCTAAAGTATACACTGTGTTGCCTTCGGTAAGAATTTGATTTGTTACTTCTGCATAACAAGAAAAGTATGTTAAGTCACCATTGCTAAAATCAGAATAAACTGTCGTGTACGTATCGTCCGCAATAATTTGTGTTCCATTAAGTGATACTTCTGTGTCTCCTGATCCAGATCCGGCCCAGTATAAATATGCAGCGACTATGGTTGAAGTATTGTCAATGTTGAGAGTAGCTTGTGAAGAAGGAAGTATTTCGCAAAAATCTTGCACAATATTATTTTCTGCTTGGTTAAGAGTATTGCCTATAGCTAAATAGTCATAACGGCCATTAAATTGTTGGAAAATTGAAATGTCCTGCGCTTTTACTTCCAAACGAAGAAAAAGTAGTAAAAATAATATGAGTACAGTTTTACTTTGCATTACAGATTTATAATGATCTAAACTTACGAATATTTTGGGTTATATTTTTTAAATAATAGTTTTACTTTTTTTGCGTTCCCAAGCCATGCTTAGGCATGACTCGGTCAGGCTATACGCTATATCTTTTTCGCGCATAAGCGCGCGCAAAAAAGGATGCCGCTGCTATCCTTAACGTAAGCGCACTCATGCATTCCATTCAATATTGCAATACCTAATATAACATATAATAAAAAACGCCCAAACTTATGTTTGGGCGTTTTAGTTTTTAATAATTTAACGTTTATCGTTTTAAAGTAAAGTGTGCTTTAAACTGTTTCTTAACTGTAGGATTATTAGGTTCTCTATATTCTACAGTAAACCAGTAATCGCTAGTTGGCATTGGGTTACCATTGTAAGTACCATTCCAACCTTCGCCTAATGGACTTAACTGTTTTAAGAGTTTACCATAACGATCAAAAATATAGATTACAGCATCTGCCTGACGGCCTATATCGTAAATATTCCACGTGTCATGGTAACCATCGTCATTTGGTGTAAAGTACAATGGATAATCCATAACTGTTATTGTTGTTGTGCTTTCTCCACAACCTTGTGTGTCTCTTACTGTTATAGTATGTTCTCCTGCTGCAACATCAGAGAAGGTGTACACATAAGCACCCGCAGTGTTTTGTGTGCCTAATTCCCAATCGCCACCATCTAAACTAAATTCGTATTCGGCTATAGATGTGCTAGTAGTACCTGTTGCGGTTACTAAAATATCATGCTGCTCTGCAAAGGCCAATGTTGTTACCTCTGCTTCTAATACTGGTGGCTCGCTTACGGTAACTAAAGTGGTTACTTCGTCGTTTGAACATCCTGTAGCATTATCTGTCGCCACTACACCATAAGTTCCGCCTTGTGTTGGCTCTATAAATTCTGAGGTCTCGTTTGGTAATACTGCACCATCTAAAGTCCACTCGAAAGTATATTGTGAAGGATCTAAACCGGTATCTATTACTGGTGAGTTTATAACCTCGCTGCCATTAGTGTTAATACATAATAAGTATGCACTGTCTAACATAAACGATGGCATTGGATTAACCTGTAAGGTAATTTCTGCAGTCTCGTAACATGATGAACTGTCTATCATCGTTCCTGGATTGGCAGGATCGTTTATCATTAAATCATTATCGACTCTTACAATAATAACTTGTGGGTTAACCGTGTTAGTGTAAGTAAATGGTAATGGATTGATACCTGCATCTGCATCGGCTTGTGTTTCGTAATACGTTACAGTGTAATCTGCTGGATCTTGACCGTCTAATACATCTGCGTTTTGAGTGGTTAAATCGAAAACAGTAGTGTCGTTTGTCGTGTCTCCATCAAACTCCATTGTGTCATCACAGGCTTCGTATACAATTGGGCCTCCAACTGGATTGGCTTGTGCTGCTTCGTCTACTACTAAATTAAAGGTAAGTGCTGTGGTATCGCATCCGGTTACGGTATTGGTAATATTAACGTAAATGGTTTGTGGATCACTAGTATTAGTGTAATCGCCACTTATTGCTAAATCATTAATACCTGCATCGGCTTCAGCTTGTGTTTCATGGTAGGTTACCGTGAAGATGGCTGGATCTTGACCGTTTAATATGGCTGCTGTCATTGTTGTTAAATCAAAGTCTGCAACGTTATCTGTATTTAATTCACAAATCACATAGTCTTCTACTGGTGTTACTACTGGTAATGGGTTTACAATAATATTGAAACTCACTAAACTGTAGCATCCTGTACCGCCTAATCCTGTTGGGTCTGTACCGTTGGTTAAGCGCACATAAATGGTTTGTGGTGTAACAGCAACTCCTGGATTTGCTGGATCTTCGTTAATATGCATGCTTGGGTCTGCTATAGCATTGTTACCCATAATAGCATCGTCTTGTGATAGGTAATAACTTGCGGTTACTCCTAATTCTCCATTAATAATAGTGGCTTCGTTTTGTGTTAAATCGAAAGTCTCTAGCATATCGTTTGGTCCTACAATATCAACATCGTCACACAGTTCTAAATCTTCTGGATCTGGTGTTGGTGATGGATTGTTTAATACACGGATGGTTACGGTTGTAAAACTGAAACAACCGGTATCATTATCGGTCACTCTTACGTATAAGGTTTGTGGACCTGTCATGGTATTCTGGTACGCTGTTGGATCTGGAATGGCATTCGTATCGGCTTGCGCATCGGCCATGGTTTCGTAATAGGTAACTATCCAACTTACATTCATTGGTCCGGTGATTTCTATATCTTCTACCGTTAAATCGAAGAAAGTGAAACCATTATTAGCTTCCATATAATCGGCATCTAAATCATCACATTGTGATAATAAATTGTCATAATTAGCATCGATTACTGGTGGGAATTCCACGCGAATAACAAAACTTCCTGTGGTAACACAGCCATTAGCATTGCTTACTAAGCGAATGTAAATGGTTTGTGGATTGGTAACATTGGTATAGTTACTCGTGTTTACTATTGGGTTGTTACCACTATCGGCTCCTGCTTGTGTGGTGTGGTATGTTAAGGTGAAATCTGCTGGTGTTTGTCCGTTTGCAAAAATTTGTGGATTGATAACGGCATCAAAATCAAATTGAGCAGTACCATCGTTATCGGCATCACAAATTACATAATCTTCAATTGCTATTGGTACTACTGGAGATGGTATTACCGATAATGGTAATTCTACTATAGTGTAACAGCTGGTTAAATCGTTTTGTACAAAGGTATAAACCGTTTGGTTAAACTGTACAATATTGGCATACGGGCTACTTAATGGATTGATTCCATTCATGGCATCGTCTTGCGTTTCGTAATAGGTTGTGGTAACGTCTGGTTCTCCGTTCTCTATTATTACTGTTTGTGCGTCTAAATCGAACAGTGCAAATCCATCGTTATCATCATCACATTCTTCTACTACCGCTGGCATTGCTACTGGCGATGGTAGTGGGTTTACTCTAATATCAAAAGTAGTAATGCTACTACAGCCTGTTACATTATTTGTTCCTAATACATAAATGGTTTGTGCATTTGCAGTGTTTGTGTATGGACTAAATATTTGGTCGGCTGGATCGTTGGTTTCTGCGCCTGTTTGTGTGCTAAAATAGGTTAAGGTGATACCGGTTTGTCCTGCTAAAATATCGGCATTAGCATCTTCTAATGTAAAGGCTTCTACCTCGTCTCCTGGATTATTAACGTCACATAAATTTAATGATGCGGCTTGTGCTAATACTGGTAACGGATTAACGATAAGTTCTAGCTCTATGGTTTTATAGCAACCTGTAGCATTGTCTTCTACACGTATCCATACACTGTCCATATCGGCAGTGGTGTTTACATAAGCGTTTGGTGTAGCTATGGCATTGTTTGGTGCCTCGGCATTGGCTTGTGTTTGGTAGTAAGTAATGGTGTATAATGTTGGATCTAAATCGTTAGTGGCATCACCATCTAAAAGATTTAGTACTTCTGGCTCTTTAACAGTTAAATCGAAACTTGCAAATCCATCGGCATCATCATCACAAACTTCTAATGGTGTTAAATTTGCTGGTGTAATAATTTGTGGTTCTGGGTTAACGATTAATTGAAGTGTTTCGTAACTCGCACAATTTGTTGATGCTGTAGAACTTTGAACACGAATGTAAAGAGTCTGTGTATTGGCTACTATATTGTTATATGGTTCATTTGTAATAGCATTAACATTGTTTTGAGCATCAGCCATTGTTTCGTGAAAAGTAACTGATAAGTTTGTGTCTCCTCCAGAAGCTTGAGTTGCAGTATTATTTAAAAAGAATTCACCAAAACCGTCGCTATCTGGATCACAATAACTTAATGATGTAACAGGAAATGAAACAGGAGGTTCAACGACTTCTAGCTCTAATGTTGTTATGTCAAAACATCCAGTATTAACATTTTCCACGCGAACAGAAATAATTTGTGGATTTGAGATATTGGTATAAGGACTTACAAGTGGATTACTTTCGTTAATAGCATCATTTTGATTTAAATAGTAGGTTACAGCATAGGCTGGATTGCTTCCGGTAATTTCATTATTTTTTATATTTAAATTTATTTCTGTAAAACCATCTAAAGTTTCATCATCACATGCTTCTAGCGTTGTTGGAGTTATTACTGTTGGTAGTGAATTTACTACCACTGTATTAGATGTTGTTAAAAGGCTTGTACACGTTGTAGTTGGATTGTTTACAGCTTCTAAAGTCATTTCTTGGTCTACTGCTGGTGCTGCTATAGTAATAACAGATTCTCCTGCTGCGTCAAGTGTTACTTGTACTGTACCGCCACCATTAATATTGTAATCTACAATATCTCCTGGTGTACCGGTTATAGTAAATACGGCATCTTCACCTATACATACTTGATCATTACTCGCTAATGCTACTGTTGGGTTAGCTATTACCGTAACAGTGTCTGTATCTGTTAGTATACTACTACACATAGTTATTGGGTTTGTAATAGCTTCTAAAACTATAGTTTGGTCTACGGTTGCTGCTGTAATGGTTACAATAGCTTGACCTGTAGCATCTACAACAACTTGTTGTGTTGCGCCTCCATTAATAGTGTAGTCTATAACATCATCGGCAGTGGCATCTATAGTGAATATAGCGTCTGCTCCAGAACAAATATCTGTATTGGTTGTTAAACTTGTAATGGTTGGATTTGCTCCAATAGTAACTGTTTCAGTATCTGTTAATGTTGTTGTACATGTTGTAGATGGATTGGTAACAGCTTCTAAAGTTATGGTTTGGTCTGCTGTAGCTCCTGCAACGGTAACAACACCTTGTCCTGCTGCATCTAGTGTTACTTGCATTGTACCACCACCGTTAATATTGTAGTCTACAACATTGCCTGCGTCTCCAGTAATGGTGAAAATGGCGTCTTGGCCAGAGCAAACACTAGTGTTACTTGTTAAAGAGGTAATTTGTGGACTATCTTCTAAAAAAAGATTAAATTCTTGTATGGTAAAACAATTAGTAATTGTATTTGTAATAGTTGCATAAATAGTTTGACCATTATTTAGATTTGGATAAGGACTAGATAGAGCATTTGTTCCAATATTTGCGTCACTTTCATTTTCATAATATGCGACATCAATATCTGTTTGCGAACCAATAATTAATGGCGTATTTTGTTCTAAATTAAATGCTGATGAGTTTCCTGTATTACAAATAGTAATATCTAAAGCATCTCCTGTTGGATCTGTTTCACTTGTTGGTGCATCACTAAATTGAGCAGTTCCCGTCCATTGCAAACTAAATGGACTATTACCAACAGGCCTATCTATAACAATAAAATATGAATCTCCTGCGGTTGCATTTATAGCGCTAACAAAACTATTGCCGGCAGCTCCAGGTCCTTCAAAATTATCTGTCTCTACTGTACTTAAACCTGTTAAGTTATTGCCTTGACCAGAGGCTTGTGGGTTTGTTGTAGAGCATCTTATTGTTGGTCCTAAATTTCCACAGGTTGTATTTGGTCCAAAAATAAAAAAGTCATAATCTTCTGTAATAGCTGTACTATTTGGAGTAAGTGTAAAAGCTAAAGAACCAGAAGTTGTAACGGTTACTTCAAGCCATAAACTATTGTTTTCTCCACTACTACATGATGTTGGAAATTCGTTACTGTTATTTCCAGCGCCATTAACATCTAAAACAATATCGGAATCGCCACAAACTACAACGGCATTAACACAATCGTTAGGTTGTTGTGCATAAGAAAAAGTAGATTGTATTAATAAAAAAAGTATAAATGTTATTTTTAAAGTATTCTTAAGCATTTGGTATTTATTTGTATGTTGAGAGTTTACATTTTAGAAATTATAAAATAATTTCGGCTGTAAATTTAATACTATTATAATAACTTAAAGTAGATATGCTTTAAGTATAAGTATAAAGATTTGTAATTTGATAGGATTATCTTTTTAAAGTAAAATGATTTTTATAAACACGACCATCTTGAAGAGTTACAGAAAACCAATAATCACTTTGTGGAAGAGGAATGCCATTAACAGTACCGTCCCAACCTTTGCTTGATGGTTTTATTTGGGTTATAAGTCTTCCAAAACGATTGAAAATGAAAATTTTAGAATTGGGTTGAAATAAATTAGAGATGCCTTTAACTTGCCAAAAATCATTTATCGTATCTCCATTTGGAGTAAAGAAACTTGGAAAATCAATAATAGAAAATTTAGCTTCTGAAATACCACAATTATTAATGTCTCTAACATATGCTGTATGTACACCTGGCGTTATATTAGTAAACACATTACTATTTTGATAAGAATTATTAATATTGTCTATTGTGTATTCATAAGCTCCTAAACCTTCAGCATAAATAGTAGCTGTAGTTCCTGTAATTTCTATATTTAAAATTGTTGCAGCATTAGATTCGCTAACTTGTACATTTCTTTCAGCAAAGCAATTATTAATATTTTGAGGTGTTTGGGAAGAAGCATAAGATATATGTACAGTGTATATTCCTTCTTGATTGACTTGAATTTGAGATGTTGTTTCGTTAGAGTGTAACCATAAAAAACTATAGTTGTTTAAAGGTAGAGGTAAGTTGCCAACATCAATTGTTGTAGTTTCATTTTCGCAAATGAAAACAGATTGGTTGGCTTCTACAACAGGAATATCTACAATATTTAATTCTAATTCACTTATGCTAGAACAGTCGCCATTTATATTATCTAATCTTATATATATAATTTCATTATTTTGAGGAGAATTATATTCAGTTGGAGAAGTAATACTATTTTCTCTATTATTTGCATCTTCTATAGTATTGTAAAAAGATATAATAAAATTTGAGTTGTTTATTATATCATCTGGAATAGAATTAACTAAATTTAAAGTATTGTTGTTTGAAATACAGGTAGATATAGGATCTAAATCTAAGACAGGAGGTCTTTGAGAAATTATTACTGTTCTATAAAAGAGTTGAGTTTCTCCTTGAGTTTGTATTGATATTGTAACTTCATAACTTCCAGGAGATGTAAAAACATGTGTTGGGTTAAGGTTTTGAGAAGTATTATTTGTACCACTCGCTATATCTCCAAAATCCCAACTTATACTATCTATAATTGTAGATGTATCTATGCTAAAGCTTGTGTTGTCTCCATAGCATGTGTTTTCAAAAATATTTGTAGCAAAAAAATAAGATTGTACAAAAGGTGGGAGACCTAAACGAGAATTTCTACCATTTAATGAAATAGCATTACTTTCATAATTACAATTAGCTCCAATTTCATTTGGGTTTTTTATAACTCCTATTTGAGAAGAACCAGATTTTGCAATATATATGCGGCCATCTAAAGCTTGTTGCAAAGCACCTAAAGATCCTTCTTCTTGGTTAATTATAATATCAGAATTGATTATGGCTTGTTGATTATATGTCGTTAAATCGTATTGATGAATTTTTGAGACATATAAGGTTTCATATCTTATAATTTCAGAGACGTATAAAAGTTTACTGTCTGGAGAGAATTCGCAACCATAAGGTCCGAAAATTTCAGAACTATAATTGTTTATTGTAATCGGATTAGAAAGAACACCAGTTGCAGCATTAAAGTCGAAAATTTGAGTTTCGTTATTTGTATAAGATTTTATACAAGCAATTTTTGCTCTATTGGGAGAAGCTTTTAAATATCCTATAAAATTATTTCCAACTTCATTATCATGCACAGAGCCTACTGCACTAATTACTGGAGTCGTGTTTACTCCTGTATCACTTACTAAATAGGCAACAAACTCGTTGCTATTCCATTTGTGGCTTATTACCCAAATGCTTTCTCCATCAGCACTTTCTACAGCTGTAATTTTCTCTGCAATAGGTGTGGTAAGTAAAATGTTTTTATTTTGGGTTATTGCACCTAGTCCGGAGTCACCATTTATATCTACTTCAGAGTATCTTAAACCATCCTCTCCAGCTCTTGCATCTGCTGTGAAAATATAATAAATATCAGTGCTATTAGGTTTGGGTATAATTATAGCAGATTGTGTGCTAGAATTGTCACCAGTTAAACCATCACCATTTTGCATTATTGTATGATTCTTATTCCAAACAGTAACGCCATCTGTATAAAATAATAGTTCTCCTTGTTTGTTTGAAATTGTAGAGCAACCCTCAAAAGTTATAAGTTGTCCATCAGTATTTGGATTAGGAAAGCCTGCATTAAAACTTAGACCAGCATAGTCTCCAAAAAACCAATTAGCCGTTTGGTTTTGAGCTATTACAGCTTGAGAAACCAACAGGAGTATAATTAATATGGTTTTTTTTGACATAACAATGCTATTTCATTACCTTCTTAATGTAAAATGATTTTTATAAACACGACCATCTTGAAGAGTTACAGAAAACCAATAGTCACTTTGTGGTAGAGGAGTACCATTAAAAGTACCGTCCCATCCTTTTTCTAATGGATTTATTTGAGTGATAAGTTTTCCGAATCTATCGAAAATTAAAATTTCGGAGTTTGCTTGAAACATTTTAGAAACACCATAAACTTGCCATGTATCATTAAAAGTATCTCCATTTGGAGTGAAATAAGGAGGGAAGCCTATAACCGAAACTTTGCTTTCTACAGTTCCGCAGTAATTTTTAAAATCTTTAATTAATACATTGTAGATACCTGGTGATACATTATAAAAAGTATTGTTAGATTGAAAAAGCGTTGTATTACCTTCGTCGTCTGTTAAAGCATATAAATACTCACCTTCACTATCTTCTAAAATAACAGTAATAGTATTATTGTTTATATCTCCATCTACAACAACAATATCATTAATAGTGGCGATGTTAGATGGTTCTACAGTAACTGTTCTTGTGTTACTACATAAAGTTGTATTGTTTGTAACGGTTACTGTAAAGTTTCCTGCTGTATTTACAGCAATAGTTTCTGTAGTTTCTCCACTGTCCCAGCTAAAACTGTAATTTGAAGGAGAATCATTTAAACCTGCGTCTAAAGTTATAGTATTTGGAAATTCATTTAAGCAATACAATACAGTTTCATCATCATCTAAATCTGGTATTGTATCTATAGTTAATAAAACTTCGTTTATACCGTAACAGGCATTGTTATTTTCTACTCTAACATATATGGTTTGAGAATATGGTACTGTGTTTTCGTATATTGAAGGTAATTGATTGTTTTCTAAAAGTGCATCGTTTGCATTTTCGTAATAAGCTATCTCTAAACCTGATGGTAATCCAGATAAAATATCGGTAGAAAAATCATCTAGATTAAAAGTGTTTTTTCCATCTGGAGAATCTGGTTCGTCACAAACTATTGGAGCAGTATAATTGGAAATTTGTGTATCGCTTGTTTCTAGAACAAGTTCACAAAAATTATAACAACTTGTTATAGTATTTGTTACTCTTACAAATACTGTTTGAGGATTACTTATATTATTGTATGCGTTTCCGTTTAATTCGTTTGTGTTGTTTATAGCATCATTTAATGTTAGATAAAATTGTGTATTTCTATTTGTTGTATCTCCAGTTAATGCACTATTAGCTTCTGTTAAATTAAATGTTGTAAAACCATTAACTATTCCATCTTCATCGCATTGATAAATGTAAGAATCGTTAGCTTCTGGAAGAGGATTTACTACTAGATTAAAACTTCCTGTATTATAACAATTTGTGTTGTTGTTATTTTCAATTCGTATAAAAATTGTTTCGTTTAAAGGTGTTTGATTTGTGTAGTTATTAGATAGATTATTAATACCAGCATCTGCATGGGCTTGCGACTCATGGTAAGTAACAGTGTATACTGTTTCGTCTTGACTACCTAAAATATCTGTATTAAAATTTGATAGAATTATTTGCGTTTGTCCATCTGTAGGATCTGTATCAATATCACAAACTTGTAAATCGTTTGATAAAGCTATTGTTGGCGTATTAAATACTTCAATTTCAAAAGTGGTAATATCTAAACAGTTTCTGTTGTTAATATTATCTATTCTAGCAAATATTGTTTGTGGATTGCTAGTGTTTGTATAGGTACCATTAATGGCATTAACATTATCTGTGGCGTCTTCCATAGATTCAAAGTAGTTAACTTCAAACACAGTAGCATCTTGTGTGTCTATTATTGTACTTGTTTGCGATGTAAAATCGAAAGTTGTTATGCCATCATTATCATTATCACAAGCATTTATGTTTCCTACAGGATTAGCAACTGGAATATTATAATACGTAACGTTGGCTTCGCCTTCCAATAAGCCGCAACTGTTTGCATTCACTTCAATTTCTACTCTGTAAGTTCCTTCTTCTGAAACAACTAAGTCAAAATCACTTTCGGGTAAAGGTAAGCCGTCTTTAGTCCATGTATAAGTCGCACCAGGAATATCATCTGCCATTAAAGTATATGTTTCTCCTGTACAAAGCCCTAAGTTTATTGTGCTTATACCATTTTGGATAATATCTATATCTTCACTAAAAAACGAAGTAATAAAAGGAGGTAAGCCTTGTCTTGAATTGTTTGTTAAAGCAATTGCATTGTTTACATAATTACAGGCAGTGCCAATTTGATTGGGACTATTTACTACAGATAAAAAAGGGCTTCCTAATTGATAGTTATCACTCATTGCCCTATATATTTTGCCGTCTGGACCTAATTGCAATCCTCCTCTATAGGTTTGTCTATCGTCTATTACAACTTGAGAGTCACTTATATTTTGTGCTTCTAAATTAAATTGTAACAATGCACCGTATTGATTATTAGAACTGTTAGCATTGGTACTATTGTTAAATACCGAAACATATAATAATTTGTTGTTTGGAGAAAACTCTACACCATAAGATCTTAAAAGCGTACCATCCTGCGCGGTAAAATTTGTGTTTATAATTTGAGCATTACTAACCATTCCAGTATTTTTATCAAAATCATATAAAAATAAGCCTTGGGCAACATTAGCACTTACTAATTTTGTGCCGTCTGGAGAAAACTTTAAATAGCCTCTAGCTTCACTTATAGAATTTCCTATTTGAGTTGCAACAGGAGTAGTATTTACACCAGTATTTGTAACTTGGTATGCGTAAAACGTATTGTTATTATTACTTCCGTTGTTGCTTGCGTATGTAATAACCCAAACATCTTGCGTTAGGCAATCTTTTAAAACAGCACTTAATTTCTCGGAAGTATTACTAAGTAATTGAGTTTCTGAGTTTGCAACAACACCACCTAAACCACCATCTAAATTCATGTTAACTTCATAGAAATGAAAACCTAAATCTATATTGTCTAAAGATGGTGTGTCTACAGTAAAAATATAGTATGTATCTGGGTCTTGAGGTTTTGGAATTATTATAGCAGATTGCGTACTCGATGGATCTCCTTTTAAACCCGTCCCATTGGGCATTATAGCATGATTAGAATTATAAACCGTTCTTCCATCTGTATAAAATAATAAATTTCCGTTGCTATCAGAAATACTTGTACAACCTTCGTCTGTTGCTAATTGGCCATTACTTATAGCGGTAACCGTATTTGTGTCTAAATTAAAATTAATTCCAGCGTTATCACCAAAATACCAATTAGAGGCTTCTTTTTGTGCATTAGAAATTGCACAATATAAAAGTGTGGTAAGTATTAAAACAATCTTTTTCATTTAGTTACAAGCAATAGCAACCAAATATATTACAATTGCTTTAACATATCTATAAGTTGAATGTTAAAATAAAGTAGATTTTAATAGATTTATTATAAATCTCGTTTCAATAAAAGTCTATAAGAAAAGAAAATAAAAATAGCTGTCCAACCTAAAACTATAGCAATTTCATACCAATGTACAGCGTAATCGTAACTTAAATCTTCTCCTGCCATGCTAGCTATTTCTTTAGCGGCACCAAGTCTTGCAAGTGGTTGTTCTATTAAATTAGACATCGATTTTAAAGGTAGAAATTGAGTAATAGCATCGGCATATTCTTTTGTGCTTTCCATTAAAAATAAACCTAATCTAACAATGCCTTCGAACATGTACCATATAAAAAGAAAACCTAGCGCAAATGCAGAACGTTTAATTAGCATACCAACAAATAAACAGAAAGAGAAAAAACCTAAAAGTTTTACAAAAAAAGCGAATAAGTATTCTAAATCCGAAAATATTATACTAGTCTCATTGTAACTAGAATAGATTAAACCAAGAATTAACGATAAAATAAAAATGAATAGTGTAGAAATAAATGCAAAAACAGCAACGGTTACAAATTTTGAAATTATAAATTCTTTTTTACTTAATCCATCAATTAAATTTTGCTTAATAGTCTTGTTACTGTATTCGTTTGCAACCATAGAAACTATAACAATAGCAAGAAAGAATTTTAATTCTGCAGCGACATAAGTATTAAAATGCCAAATAAATGGAAAATTAAAAATGCCTTGTTCTGCAAGATGAAAGTCGAAAACTCCAAAGTTGAATTTTATAGCAGCAATTCCTGCTATTAGTGAAAGTAAAATGAAATAAGCAAGAATTAATACTTTACTGGCTTTATTATTCCAAAGTTTAATAAATTCTATATTTAAAAGTCTTAACATGGTCTTTTATTTTTTATACTGAAAAATTTTCAGTGATGGTTTATAATGCAGAGATGCGTTTATTGATAAATAGATTTTTATTTATTATCTGTAAGCTGAAGAAATTGCTCTTCTAAACTTTCCTTTCTCATAACTAAGTGAGAAATATAAATACCTTTTTCTACCAATTCTTTGTTAAATGCTGATGCAGATAATGGCGCATTTAAAAAAGCAGTAATTAAACCTTCTTTTTTAATTGTTTTTTCAATAGATGTATGCTGCTCTAAATATTGTAATAACTTTTCTTCATCATCACATTTTAATTCAAAAAAACCATTACTAGAAATCATTTCGTCTACGCGTCCAGAATATAATTTTTCACCTTTTCTAAGCACGACTACGTGAGAGCATACTTTTTCAACTTCATCTAGTAAATGAGAAGCTAAAAGTATAGTTGTTCCTTGGCTTGCTATATGTCTAATTATAGCTCTAATTTGATGAATTCCTTGAGGATCTAAACCGTTTGTTGGTTCATCTAAAATTAAAATTTCAGGATCGTTTAACAATGCCGATGCTATAGCTAAACGTTGTTTCATCCCTAAAGAATATGTTTTAAATTTACTATGTTTTCTTTCTAAAAGACCTACAACTTCTAGTTTTTCGTCTATTTTAGAATAATCTATACCCTTAATTTTACAAACCAATTTAAGGTTTTTGTAAGCAGACATATATGGATAAAAATTTGGGCGCTCTATAATGGCTCCAACTTTTTTTAATGCCTCATGTGTAGATACAGAGCCATCAAACCATTTAAAATCTCCACTTGTTTTATTTACAACATTTAAAGTAATGCCTAAGGTTGTAGATTTTCCGCTTCCATTTGGTCCTAAAATTCCATAAACATTTCCTTTTTTTATAGTAAAAGAAAGGTCGTTTACAGCAGTTAAATTGCCAAATTTTTTGGTGAGATTATTAATTTGTAAAATGGTTTCCAAAATGGTTGATTTTTAGATACTAAATGTTATATAATTAAAACACAGTATATATTGGTTTAAAAATAAGACGAAGCTACCGAACTTTTGTTACAACTTTAGTATTAATTGTTTTAAATTTGAGTATAATTAAAGTTATGAAAGATTTAAAGATTTCTAAAAAAAAGCCGTCGTATCCAATTAATAGTATGTTAAACAACTATTTGGATGAGTATAATAGAAATACTCGTGTTGCTATTAATTACGACGACTTACTTAGGTTTCAAGGCTCTATTACAGTATACGATAAAGATGATAAAGATACACTTTGGATTCGTGTATACTATAGCGAATTTGATAGAGCAGAAATAGATTTAAGTCTTAAAAAAGTGTACACAACATTGCATAGTGATGGTAACGAAAAAACAATTCCTTTTTTAAATGTAGACGCTGTAGATTATTGCACTTTTGGAAACTCAAAGCCATTTCGAGTAAAAATTAGAAATATTTTAAACGATAATTACACCTATTTTTATGTAAAAAAAGCTGATGCTTCTCGTGTTTATGGATTAGAATTGGAACACATGCTATCTCCATATAACTTAAACTTTATGGTACATAAAGACACTTTAATAGAAGAGCATATTGCTGGAATTCCAGGAGATGAGTTTATAGAAAATATGCTTGACGATTGTACTGCTTCTGAAAAATCTCAAATAGCTAAAGAATTTGTGAAATTTAACGAGCGCTGCATGATTAGGTTACTTGGCGATATGCGATCTTATAATTATGTTATTGTTCCAACACATGATTTTGATCATGTTGTTTTTAAAATTAGAGCAATAGATTTCGACCAACAATCTTACGAAGGAAAGTTTAATGTTTATAGACCTCAGTTTTTTAAAGAAAACCTAAAAATGGTTGAGCTAGTTTCAGAAAAATTTCAAAAAGAATCCATAGATCAATATAAAATTGAAGAACGCTCCATTGTTGCTAAACGAATGATTAGTTATAATGATAGAATTGAAGCGCTAATTAATTGTATGATTAACGATGAAATTTCTAATGCAACACACATTAATTTATTAAAGTCTAAAATCTATGATTATACATTAGATATAGAGTTTAAAAAAAGTAAAAATATGGGAGGCATTTTAAAAAATGCTCTAGCTTATGTTAAGCGTAATTATGAAGGTGTAAATACTAAGAATTTTTAGTATTAATTTAATTCCAGTTTTCGTTAAAATCTAAATTGTCGTAATCGTCAATATTAAAATCATCGTCATCATCATATTCATCATCACTTTCTGCTTCAAAAATTTTCTCAGGCGCATGATCTGGAACTTGACCTTGAACAAACATTAAATTTGGGTAATCAACACCTTCATTTTCTTCAGCAATTTCTGCTAATTCAACAAAAAAGGTCCACATGTTTAAAAAATCGTAAACATAAATAAGTTTAGTTTGCGCTTCGTGAACAGTGTCAGATAAAGAAGTTTCATTCATTAATCTCACTTGGTTTGCACCTTCACTCATATCAAAAAGAGATATTTCTTCTCCTTGATCCCATTCATCATTACTTAAATAAAATGAAGCCATTTCTGTACCATCAAACCCAAAAGATTGCGTAATTATATTATGCAAATCTTCCATTGTATCTGTTTCTTTAATTTCTAAATCGCGAAACACATCCTCTTTTGTATCGTTGTCTAAAATGACTCTAAATCTGTAAATCATAATTTAAATTTTGGTTTGCAAAGGTACGATTGTTGTTTAAATATTTTTAGAAATAAAAATACTTTTATGTCTGTTTTCTAAATATACATAAAATTGGATTCCGAATAAAATAGTTGCAATTACCAAGTGTAAAGGTTGAGATAAAAATGGGAAATCGAAATAATACATTGCAATTCCAGATATTACCTCAAAAACAATACAAATAATAACTAAATTCATTTTATTGTAACCTAGGTTTAAACGTTTATTTCTAATATATAGCCATGCATTAGTGAAGAATACTAAAAATGAAAATGTACGGTGTATATAAAACTGAAGCGTTGGATTTTGAAGCCATAATTCTTTTATGTAGCCAATAGCTTTAACCTGCTCATCAACATGTTGTCTTACTTGTGTACCTAACACGGTTTGTATTAAGGTTAAAAGAATGGCAAAAAGTAAAATATTTCTAAATTTAGAATCTGAAATTTGTTTTTTAAATGTTGTTTTTGAAGCATAAATTAAATACAAAATAAAAGCAACAATTACTAAAGCCATTACCATATGAATGGTAATTTTATATGGAGCTAAATTAGAGTCTACAACCGTTTTTCCAAGCCAAGCTTGAAATGCCATACCAAAAACAGTAAGTATAGATAGTATTGTAATCCATTTATTTTTACGCCAATACCAAAAAGAAATAATTGTAAAAATTAATATTGGGATACCAGACAATGCACCACACAATCGGTTTATATATTCTACCCAAGTGTGTATGGGATTGTACTTGGCGTAATCGTGTTTTGTGTATGTTTCCCAATTATTAAGGTTTATGCTTTCTGAAGATAAAAAATCTTTTTCTGCAACTAAAAGCGCCTCATTTCTTATAATAACAATGCCCTTTTTGTAGTTGTGATTTGGTTTAAATTCTAATTCTGATGCGTGTGTTGGTGGTATGTAATAACCAAAACATTTTGGCCAATCTGGACAGCCCATTCCAGAACCTGTCATGCGTACAACTGCTCCAGCAATAATAACCAAGTACACTAAAATTAAGGCTGTTTTGGCTATGGTTCTAAAGTGCTTTTTCATTTAACTTAATTCTTTTTTAAAACATAAACTATTTTCCATATGCTTATATTGACCGTAATTGGGAATAATGCTATATCCACATTTATTATAGAAATTTACAGCTTCAGTTTGTCTTTTTCCAGTTTCTAAAACAGTGTTTTTATATGCTAACTCTTGAGCCCAATTTTCAAGTTCTTGTAATATTGTTCTAGCTATATTTTGACCACGAAATTCGGGTCTGGTAAACATGCGTTTAATTTCGACCGAAACATTATTAAAAGGTTTAAAAGCACCACAGCCCACTGGTTTATTGTCTTTGTACGCTATAACGACGTGTTTTAAAACATCTATATTATTAAATTGGTTGTAAAAATCGTGTTCATCACCATCTGTAGTTTTTAAATAACTATCTAGTAATTTTACTAAAGCAATAAAATCTGGATTTTTTGAATCTGTTCTTAAAATATTCAGTTTCATTATTCCGAAATTTTTAAACCTAAATCTTGTCCTTTTTTAATCATTAATTTATAAGCCGGTTCATATTCATTAGGAATTTCACCTTCTAAAATAGCTTCTTTTATAGCTTCTTTAATTATTCCTATTTCTCTTGAAGGCTTTAAATTAAAAGCTTTTATAATTTCTTCTCCAGAAATTGGTGGTTGAAAGTTACGAACATGATCTTTTTCTTCAACTTCAACTATTTTTTTTCTAACAATTTTAAAGTTGTTATGGTATTTGTTAAACTTTTTAGGGTTTTTGGTTGTTATGTCTGCTTCGCAAAGTGTCATTAAATCGTCTACATAATCACCTGCATCAAACACTAAACGTCGTACAGCAGAATCTGTTACAATATCTTGAGCTAAAACTATTGGTCTAGAGCTCATGAATACTAATTTTTGCACAAATTTCATTTTATCATTTAAAGGCATTTTTAAACGCTTAAATAAATGATAAACCATTTTAGAACCTTCAAATTCATGACCATGAAAAGTCCAGCCTACTTTTTTATTGAATTTTTTTGTTGGTGCTTTTCCTATATCGTGTAATAACGCTGCCCAACGCAGCCAAACATCGTCTGTATGTTTTGCAATATTATCTACAACTTCTAAAGTATGATAAAAATTGTCTTTATGTTTTTGTCCGTCTACTTCATCAATACCTTTTAAAGCAGTTAATTCTGGTAGGATATATTGTAATAAACCTGTTTTTTCTAAAAGCAAAAAACCAGTAGATGGTGTTTTACTTTCTAAAATTTTATTTAATTCTACAACAATACGTTCGTTAGTAATAATTTTTATGCGTTTGTTATTTCGTGTAATGGCGTCTAGCGATTCTTTTTCAATTATAAAGCCTAATTGTGTCGCAAAACGTATAGCTCTCATCATGCGTAAAGGATCGTCGCTATATGTAATATCTGGATTTAACGGAGTACGAATTATTTTATTTTCTAAATCTTGAATACCGTTAAAAGGATCTAATAGGTTTCCAAAATTATCTTCAGATAAATCTAAAGCTAACGCATTTATGCTAAAATCACGACGATTTTGGTCGTCTTGCAGTGTACCATTTTCTACTATAGGATTTCTGCTGTCTTCATTGTAAGATTCTTTTCTAGCTCCAACAAATTCAACTTCTATATCGTTAAGCTTTAACATAGCAGTACCGTAAGTTTTAAAAACTTGTACTTTGGGTTTGTTAGGTAGGTTTTTAGCAACTTGTTTTGCTAGATCGATACCGCTTCCAATGGCTACAATATCTATATCTTTGGCATCACCACGTTGTAGTAAAAAATCACGTACAAAACCACCAATAACGTAACTGTCTAAATTTAATTCGGCAGCAGATTTGGAGATTGTTTTAAAGATTTTATGTTTTAATGCTTGCTTGTAATTCATTCTTATTTGCTAACTAGCTATTCTCGTATAATTTTTACACCGCTAGTATTACTTAGTTTTATAATAGTAGAAGGATTTCCACCATTTTTTTGTTGCTGCAAATTTACCACATAATCTACACCTTTTAAAATAGCTTCGTCTATTTCTTTAAAGCTTTTTGGCGTTGGTTTTCCTGCTATATTTGCAGATGTAGAAACAATTGGTCTACCTAGATAACGAATTAGTTTTTTGCAAAAATCGTGATCTACAATTCTAATGGCTAAGGTATTGTCTTCGGCAATTAAATTTTCGGCAACTCCTGCTGGAGCATCGTAAATAATAGTTGTTGGTTTATCGGCTATATCTAAAATAGTATAAGCCATTTTTGGTACATTGTCTACATGTTTTTCTAACATGCTGTAATTGTTAACCAAACAGATAAGAGCTTTATTATCTTGGCGTTGTTTTAATTTGTAAACTTTTTTTACAGCTTCGGCATTTGTAGCGTCACAACCAATTCCCCAAACAGTATCTGTAGGATAAACTATAAGACCTCCGCTTTTTAAAACGGCTATAGCTTTATCGATTTCTTCTCTCATTTTTATTTAAAATATTTGGTCTTATTTTGAGTTTACAAAGATAATAAATATGAGAGTTGAAAACTTTATATATAGACTATAAAAACAGTAGGTAAAGAAAAATAAAAGCTTGTTTTTTTATAAGTTAATTGTAAAACTGTGTCATTGTTTTAATAAAAGCTTCACGACCACTTTGTTTAATTATATATGCTCTAATATATTCTGGATTGAAAACGAGTGCTTCTTTTTTAATTTTTAACAGGTTGTCTGCAATAGCTTTAGCATCTTTTATGTTTACTAAAACTCCAGTTTTTTGCGTTATTGAATCTTCAACACCGCCACTTTTTGTAGCAATAACAGGTTTTCCGCAAAGCATAGCTTCTCTAACTGCTACACCATAAGTTTCTGCAATACTTGTAGATACAAAAACATTACAAGTTTGTAGTTTGGTATTAATTTCTTCTCTTGTAAGTTGTGGGTAAAAAGTACATTTGTTTAATACATTATATTTTTTAGCTAGAGTTTTAAAATTAGAGCTGTTTGCTTTCGAGCTATCGGTAAAGGCATCATTTCCAATAACTATAGCTTCAAAATCATCATTGCAAATTTCTTTAAATATTTTTAAGCTTTTAAAAAATGTTTCGGTGTCTTTAATTAAATGCGGATAGGTTATAGTTAGAATTGTAAATTTTTTCGGTGTATTTTTTTTACTTATTTTAAACTTATTTTCATCCATTAAATTCCATATTACTTCTGGATTACATTTAATACTATTCATTAAAATACTGCGTTGTTGGTGGTAACTTACCGCTCCAACTTTATAAGCATTTTCTAAAGCTTCCTTAATTTCTTTTTGAATTTTTTTATGATAATAATTTAAAATAAAAGTTTGGTGTTCTATTATTACAAAAGGAATAGTATTGTTTTTTGATAATTGATGTGCATAAATTCCACCATTTGCACTACATTGAGCATGAATAATTTCTGGCGCCCAATTTGTAGATATGTTTTTAAATGCAGCTTGATAAGCATTTTTAGTTTTTTTTAATTTCCATTTTTTTGGCCACTTTTTATAATGGTAAATAGAAAAAGAATAAGCTTCGGGTTCTTGAATTAAATAACTTTTATTTAGATTGGTTTTTTTTGTAAAAAAACTTTTTAAATATTTAAATAAGCCAAGATTGTACTCTACGCCAAAAAGAATTTTAATATCAAAACCGTTATTGTTTAATAAAAATGCTTGCTCTCTAAAAAAAGTTCCAACTAAATTATTGTTCGTATTTGGATACCAAGATGGTATAATTAGAACTTTTTTTTTCATTTTTTTTCACTTTTTGTCTTGTAAAATTATACATTTAGCAAGCAAATTCTTCAATTTTAAATAAAAATATTTTATGGCTTATACAATTTGGAGTTTCTTAATTTTGTTTTAATGATAAATGTTACACAAACTTTCTTGCCGCCAATTCAAGAATTCGAAAAAATTTTAAAACGTGCTTGGGATAAAAAATGGGTTACAAATAGAGGTGAGTTACTTTTAGAATTAGAATCTAAACTTGCAGACTATTTAAAAATTTCAAACTTTTTTATAACAACAAATGGTACGTTACCCATTCAAATTGCACTAAAAACATTGGATGTTACTAAAGAAGTTATTACAACTCCTTTTAGTTATGTTGCTACAACTTCTGCTATAGTTTGGGAAAACTGTAAGCCAGTTTTTGTAGATATTGAAAAAGATTCGTTAACCATCGATCCAACAAAAATTGAAGCTGCTATAACAAAAAATACACAAGCTATTTTAGCCACCCATGTTTTTGGTAATCCTTGCGATGTTGAAGCTATTGAAGAGATTGCAAAAAAATACAATCTTAAAGTTATTTATGATGCTGCACATTGTTTTGCAGTAAATTATAAAGGGAAATCTATATTCTCTTATGGAGATATAAGTACTACAAGTTTTCACGCTACTAAATTATTTCATACAGGAGAAGGAGGAGCTATTTTTGTGCCTAATAATAACTTGTACAAAAAATGTTTTTATCAGCATAATTTCGGACATAATGGACCTCTAAATTTTCATGGTTTAGGTATTAATGCAAAAGCTTCAGAAATGCAAGCTGCTGTTGGTTTAAGCGTATTGCCTTATATGAATAAGGTTATTGAAAAAAGAAAAATGCTAACAGAGCAATATGAGAATTTATTAGAAAATAATAAAAACATTACTTTTTTAAATTTTAGAGAGTTAACAGAAAAAAATTACTCCTATATGCCAGTAATTTTTAAAAATGAAAAGTTATTAGATAAAACTTTAGAAGTATTAGCTGAATTAAAAATATACCCAAGACGCTATTTTTATCCATCTCTTAATACATTACCATATTTAAAAGAACAAGTAAATATGCCAATATCTGAAGCTATTTCTAGTAAAATTTTGTGTTTACCATTATATTACGAATTAGAAAAGCAACAAGTAGCTAAAATTTGTAATATTATTAATACTATTTAAATGATTGTAATTGGTGCAAAAGGACATGCAAAAGATGTATTAGTGGTTTTAAATGAAACTTTAAAAACCCAATCTAATCTTATTTTTTTTGATGATTATACAAAACCGGAAGAAGCATTTTTTTTAGAAAAATATCCTATTATACATCATTTTAATAAAATTGACTTTAGTAAACAGCCAGAGTTTGCATCTGCTATTGGTGATCCAAAAATAAGAAGAACCATTGTAGAAAAATTTATAAAACTTGGTGCTATTTATAAAGCTATTATTTCTAAACACGCAATAATTGGCAATTTAAATGTGGATATTGGAGAAGGTTGTAACATTATGCCAAATGTTTTTATAAGCAATAATGTTACTATTGGTAGTGGTTGTTTAATAAATACTGGTGCGCAAATTCACCACGATGTTATTGTTGGCGAATATTGCGACGTATCTCCAGGAGCCAAAATATTAGGAGGAGCAAATATTGGTAAAAATTGTAATATAGGATCTGGAGCAATTATTTTGCCTAACGTAATTTTAGGAGACAATGTAACCGTTGGAGCAGGAGCAGTGGTTGTAGAAAATTGTTTAACAGAGAATACAATAATTGGTGTTCCTGGAAAAATAAAAAACATTTAATAATGAAACCATTATTGACTATTTGTTGCACAACTTTTAATCAAGAAAAGTATATAGAACAAACTTTAGAAGGTTTTTATCTTCAAAAAACTAATTTCCCAATTGAAATTCAAATTCATGATGATGCATCGACAGATTCTACTCCAGAGATTTTAAAGAGGCATGCAGAAAAAGATTCTAGAATTAAATTAATTCTTCAAACGGAAAATAAATATTCACAACATATAATGCCTTGGTGGCATTACAGTTTCCCACAAGCGTGTGGTAAATATATTGCTTTATGTGAAGGCGATGATTATTGGGTAGACCCATTAAAACTTCAAAAACAAGTTGATTTTTTAGAAGCAAATTCTAATTATGTAATTTCTTGGACTAACTATAAAATTTTTAACGGTACAGATTTTTCGCTTAATAGTTTTGGACATACAAAAGAGATTACAACTATAGATTATAATAATATTTTTTCACCGTATTGCACTTTAACGTTAACGGCAGTTTTTAAAAAAGAAGCTTTAGATTTAGAACTTTTAAAATCGTTTAAGCATTCTAAAGATAATTCTTTATACATTGTTTTACTTAAAAAAGGAAAAGGTGTTTTTATAGATGTTTTATCATCTGTTTATCGTGTGCATGAAGGAGGTGTGTATTCTTTACAGTCTAATTTTTTTAAAAATTATTCTTCATATTTAAATGTTTTAGAGGTTACAAATGCTGTTCCAGAATCTAAAACAGCTAATATAAATAAGGTAGTAAAATCTCTTGGTAATGCTACAATGTATGAAGTTTTAAAGCTTAAAAGTAAAGGAGAAAAAGTTACAGAAAATCAATTAGATTTTATGAAAACTTATTTAAAAAAAGCAGATTTTAAAACTAAAATTAAGTACTATAAAAAACTATTTAAATACAAGTTTTTAAAATAAGCACTTAAAAAACAAAGCAATTTTATCTATAGTTGGAATTTTAGAATAATAGCCAGAATAATTTTTAATGTATTTGTAGTAAGACCAATTGTTTTCGGTACAATTTCTAATACTTTTTATTATTATTCTATTTATATGAGCAATAAATAATTCTTGGTTATATACTTGTTTCTCTATGTTTAATGCTATTATTTTTTTTGAAGCTTCAACAGTATTTTTTATTTCATTTTTAGTGAGTCCTCTAGTTAAACTTATAGCATTTAAATAGGCATTAATATTAGCATCTTTAAAAGTAATTCCTAAATTTAATAATTGTTTTTTCTTAATTATATTTTCAGATTTTTTTAAATTTTCAGCCTTAGTCTGGCTAATATTGTTTGGGTGCCATCTATATTGTAGTAAAGATTCTTGAATATTGTAAAACTTTGTTTTGTAAACTAATTGACTCCAAAGTGCATAATCTTCAGCAGGAACATATTGGTGTTCAAAACGTAAGTCAGCAAGATGAGATTTTTTTAACATAACCGTAGGATTGCCAATACAACAATTGTTTAGCATCTGTATTTTAATTTGTTTATGGGTTTCCTCGTGCTTAACAGTTTTGTTTTTTTTATCACCAAAAAATGTAAACCAAGTTCCGCAAACGCCGTATTCTAAATTGTTTTTTAAAAAAAGTAACTGTTTTTCAAAGCGTGTTGGCAAAGCAATATCATCTGCATCAAGTAGTGCAATGTATTCTGTTTTAGCATGTAAAATCCCTTCGTTTCTTAAGTTAGCAGGACCAACATTTTCGGTTTTAGTAATAATTTCTATTCTAGAATCTTGTTGTTTATAACTGTTTAAAATGTTAGCAGTATCGTCTTTAGAATTATCATTTAAAATTAATAACTTAAAGTTACTAAATGTTTGTTTTAAAACACTATCTATAGCTTCTGCTAAAAATGCTTCACCATTATATACTGGCATTATTACAGTAAGTTCTGTCATTTTAAATTTTAAAACTAGTTTATTTAAATGCTAAAAATTGTTCTTATCTGTAAATGTAATATATTGTTTAATAAATCTCACATTGTTTAGTATTTTTGAGTTTGTTATTAGATTTTAACACTTTATGAAAAAAATTCAAGTCGGTTTTTTAATGTCTTACGACTATGAAAAACTTAAATATTCTATTCCACCTGTTTATAAAGAAGCAGATACTATTTATTTGGCTTTAGATAACAAACAAAGAACTTGGAAAGGTAATAGATTTGAAATAGATGAAGATTTCTTTACTTGGATTGAAACTTTTGATACAGACAAAAAGATTAAAATATATAGAAATAATTTTTACATTCCAGAATTAAGCACATTACAGAACGATACAAGAGAACGCTATCTGTTAGCTAAGGAAATGGGCATTGGGAATTGGTTAATACAAGTAGATGCAGATGAAATTTTTATAGATTTTAAAGCGTTTGTTAATACTTTAAAAAATAACAACTCGTATTTAAATAATCCAGTTAAAACACCAATTCAAATAGCAGGTTTTCTAATTAATATATATAAGTATTTAGATAATGGAATACTATATGTTAATGAGCCAACAAAAGTTATGTTAGCTACAAATTATCCAAATTATAAACGCGCCAGAAACACCAAACAACGTGTTATTTATACAAATAATATTTTGTTGCATGAGTGTTTGTCTCGAACAGAGAAAGAATTAAAATTTAAATTGGAAAATTGGGGACACAGTCATGAAATAAATAGCGAGTTTTTACCTAAGTGGAAAAAAGCAAACGAAACCAATTATAAAGAGCTTAAAAATTTGTTTTATCTTAATCCTACTATCTGGAAAGGTTTAGGTTATATGCCATCAAAAAACTTAAATAAAATAAGAGAACTTATAAAAAGTGATAATAATTTAAAAGTAAAACAATCATTTTTAAATAAAAAGAATTTTGGACAATGGTTTAAGTTTTTAAAAATTTTTAAAAAGCAAAATACTACCTTTGAATCTTATTTTTTAAAATGAAAAAGTTTTCAAATACATTAATAATCTCAACTTATAATTGGCCAGAAGCTTTAGATTTAGTGCTTAAAAGTGCTATAAGTCAAAACCAATTACCAGAAGAAATTATTATTGCAGATGATGGTTCAACAAATACAACAAAGGCTTTAATAGAACAATATAAATCTAACTCCTTAATACCAATACACCATGTTTGGCATGAAGATAACGGATTTAGAAAATCTATTATATTAAATAAAGCCATTGCAAAAGCAAAAGGAGATTATATTATTCAAATAGATGGAGATTGTATTATGCACTATAATTTTATTAAAGATCATATGTTATCTGCTGCATTAAATACTTATTTATTTGGAGCTCGAGTAAATATTCAAGAAAGTTATTTAAACAGTTTATTTAAAAAAAAGAAAATAAAATTTAATGCTTTTTCAAAAGGAATAAAAAAACGAACTAGAGCAATTTATTCACCTTTTTTAGCTAGTTTATACAAAACTCAAAATAATTTTTCTAAAAAGTTTCGTGGTTGTAATACATCGTTTTTTAAATCAGATTTTATTTCAGTAAATGGTTATAACGAAGCAATAACTGGTTGGGGAAGAGAAGATAGTGAACTTATGTTACGAATGCATAATAAAGGTGTTAAAGCTAAGAGATTAAGGTATACAGGTGTGGTTTTTCATATTTGGCATAAAGAAAAATCGAAAGGAAGATTAAAAACAAACGACTCAATAGAACAAGAAACAGTTAATAATATTATAACTTGGGCAAAAAATGGCGTGGACAAATATTTAAAAGATGCGTAAAGTTGTAAACCCTAAATATCAAATGCACACAAAAGCGCTAGACAGCCTTATAGAAAACTATAAGACGCAAGGCGAAGCTTTTGGTAATCAAGATAGAAATAGTTTACGTTTATTTAAACTAGAAGATAAAACTCTAAATGTAAAATCTTTTAAAAAGCCTAATCTAGTAAATAAAGTAGTTTATAAATTTTTTAGAAAAAGTAAGGCGCAACGTTCTTTTGAGTATGCTAATAAATTAAAAGCACTTTCTGTAGGAACTCCAGATCCAGTTGCATTTTACGAGAAAAAAGACGGTTTATTTTTTGGTGAAAGCTATTATATAAGTGAGCAATTAAACGACGATATTACTTATCGAGAACTTACAACAGATTTTACTATACCTAATTACGAAGCAATTTTAAGAGCTTTCACAAAATTTACATTTAACTTACATGAAAAAGGAATTAATTTTCTAGATCATTCTCCAGGAAATACGTTAATAAAATTTAATAATGGTAATTATAAATTTTATTTAGTGGATTTAAACCGAATGGTTTTTGAAAATATGAGCTTAAAGAAACGTATTAAAAACTTTGCAAAGCTTACCATACATAAAAGCATGGTTGAAATAATGAGCGATGAATATGCAAAATTAATAAACGAAGATTATAACAAAGTTTTTAATTTAATGTGGCAAGAAACACAAGCGTTTCAAGAATCTTTTCACAGACGCAGAAGACTAAAAAACAGTTTAAAATTTTGGAAAAAATAACTTAAACTCTATTTTTTCTTAATAGCCATAATTTTACATAGCGCATAAAAACTACATAACCTTGTACATAACCAATGGTTAAACCAACAACACCATCCCTAAAACCGCTTTGTAAAATATAGTGTTTAAAAAATCCCCAAAAAGGTTTTATTATAAAATGATAAGGCGTTAAGCGGCCAGTTTTTTTATCGTAATCTTTAGCCTGTAAAGTAGCATACCTATCCATTTTTTGCATGTATTGGTTAAAACTACGATAAGAATAATGTAAAAATTTATGTTGTAATTTGCCGGTAGTTCCGTTTACTATAAGAGATTCGTGTACATGTAAATTATTGTACTTACAAACATCTTTTTTAAATAATCTAATAACGCTATCGTTTCTCCAACCACTATAATTAACACGTTGTCCCATAAAATGATTTATGCGTTTTATACTAAAAGCATCGTAGTTAATTGTGTCTTGATTTAAAATTGAAATAATTTCAGTTTTTAATTCGGGAGTCACACGTTCATCGGCATCCAATAATAAAACCCATTGGTACTTTGCTTGGTCTATTGCATAATTTTTTTGAGCGCCATAGAAATCGAACTTACGTTGTAGTATTTTAGCACCCAAAGCTGCAGCTTTCTCAACCGTAGCATCATCACTAAAACTATCTATTACTAAAATTTCATCAGCAAAATCTACAGAAGCTAAAACGGCTTCAATATTATGAGCTTCATTTTTAGTAGGTATTATAGCTGTTAGTTTATGCATTTATTAACTTATAGTTTGCTGTAAAAATCCATTTAGTTTATCGTAAAAAAACATAGGCGAAAATTCTTGATAAAGTTTATAGGCTTCACCTTTCATCTCTTTTTCCTTTTTATTATTATAAAGTTCAGGTTTGTAGTCTTTTAAATGTACGGCAACATTGTCGTTATTTTCAAAAAGACTCCAATCGTCTTTACTAATCCAAGGAGAAAAAATCGCAAAGGTTTTAATATCTAACGCTTTAGCCATATTAATGGCACCACCTTCATTTCCAATTAATGCATTACAATGCTTGGTAATAGCAAGAAATTCACGAAGACTTTTACCAAAAACATCAAAGAAAATATATTGTTTAGTCTCTTCTTTACACAAACTATAAATAGTTTGCGCTTGTTCCTTTTGGCTAGGTATATAATTAAATAATAATTGACCTTTAGTTTGTTCTACAATTCTATCTATAACTTTAGCCATATATGCAAAAGGATAGGTTTTATTATCTCCACTACCTAATACACTTATCATGTACAATGGTTTTTTTAAATTAATGCCATTGCTTTCTAAAAGCGTTTTGCTATTTTTTATTTCAGCTTCTGTTAAATAAACTTTTGGTTTAACATCTGTAGCTTCAATACCTAAAGGTTTTAGTAATTGTAAACGATTAACAATAGCTAAGCCAGATTTAGATTTTGTGTTCTTATACCTTTTAATATTATTTGTGTAAACAAAAGTTGTGTAAGGTTTATAATAAGAAATTTTTGTGTTGGCTGCAGAGAAAAGAGTTATAATATTACTTGATAATTTAGAATAAACATCAATAATAACACTATAATTATTTTTACGTAAGTTTTTTGCAAATTTAAATAAGGCTCTTTTACTATGCTCTTCTTTTTTAGTAAAAAAAATAAAATTACTAATGTTAGGATTGTTTTCTACAACAGCTAAAGTATGCGTATTAATAAGGTAATCCAGTTGTGCATTAGGATATTTAGCACGCAAAACTTCAAACATAATGCTGCTTGTAAGCACATCACCAATCATTTTTTGCTGGATTACCAATATTTTCATTTTTACTATATATTCAAAAAATAGTTAACAATAGAAAACTAAATTAAACCGCTACATTATGCTCGCGTAAAGCATCGTTAAGCGACGTTTTTTTATTAGTACTTTCTTTACGTTTACCAATAATTAAAGCACAAGGTACATTGTAATCGCCTGCAGGAAAAGATTTTGTGTAACTACCAGGAATTACAACAGAACGAGCAGGAACACGACCTTTCATTTCTACAGGTTCATCACCAGTAACATCAATAATTTTAGTAGAAGCCGTAAGTACAACATTAGCACCTAAAACTGCTTCAGTTTCAACATGTACACCTTCAACAACAATACAACGCGATCCTATAAAAGCATTATCTTCAATAATAACAGGAGCAGCTTGTAAAGGCTCTAAAACACCACCAATACCAACACCACCAGAAAGGTGAACATTTTTACCAATTTGTGCACAACTACCAACCGTAGCCCAAGTATCTACCATAGTACCTTCGTCTACATACGCTCCAATATTTACATAACTAGGCATTAAAATTGTACCAGCCGAAATATAAGCACCATGTCTTGCAACCGCATGAGGTACAACACGAATACCTTTTTCTTTATAACCCGTTTTTAATGGAATTTTGTCATGAAATTCAAAAATACCAACCTCAATAGTTTCCATTTTCTGGATTGGGAAATACAAAACCACAGCCTTTTTAACCCATTCATTCACCTGCCAACCATTTTCAATAGGTTCAGCGACTCTTAAAGTACCTTCGTCAAGTAATTTAACAACTTCTCTAATGGCATTTTTAGTTGTTTCTTCAGTTAATAAATCTCGGTTATCCCAAGCATTTTCAATAGTTTGTTGTAAATCTTTCATTAATAATAATTTTTTTAGTGTTTTGGGCGTGCCCTAAAGGTCAGGCTCTCGGCAGTCGCTCTCTGCGAGGAGCTTCAACAAATGCCTCCATCCTTCACGCAAATATAACCTCTATTTATAATTTGGCATAATATTTATGTATGTAGTATAGAATATCTTAAATTTGCATAAAAAATAATAATGGCTCAAATTCTAGCAATAGATTATGGTAAAGTAAGAACCGGATTAGCAGTAACAGACGATATGCAAATTATCGCCTCTGGACTAACCACAGTTGCTACCACAACATTATTAGATTTTTTAAAAGACTATACAACAAAGGAAAATGTAGAGTTGTTTTTGGTTGGCGAACCAAAACAAATGAATAATGAAGCAAGTGAAAGCGAAGCTTTAATAGCACCTTTTATAAGTAGATTACGCACCTTTTTTCCACAAATACCAATTAAAAGAGTAGATGAGCGTTTTACATCTAAAATGGCAATGCAAACCATGATTGATAGTGGATTAAAGAAAAAACAAAGACAAAACAAAGCACTAGTAGACGAAATTAGTGCAACAATAATATTACAAAGTTACCTTTACAATAAATAATAATATGGTATTACCAATAGTCGCTTACGGCGATCCAGTATTAAAAGTTAAAGCTAAGGAAATAGATAAAAATTATCCAAACCTTAAAGAACTTATAACAAACATGCAAGAAACAATGCATGGCGCTTACGGTGTAGGTTTAGCCGCACCACAAATAGGTTTGCCAATTCGTATGTTTTTAGTAGATGCATCTCCATTTGCAGACGACGATGTGTTAGACGACGACGAACGCAACTTTTTAAAAGAATTTAAACACACCTTTATAAACCCAACAATTCTAGAAGAATCTGGAGACGAATGGGCATTTAACGAAGGTTGCTTAAGCATACCAGATATTCGTGAAGATGTGTTTAGAAAACCTAATATTAAAGTAGAATATTTTGACGAAGACTTTAAAAAGCACACCATGGAATTAAGTGGTTTAGCAGCAAGAGTTTTCCAGCATGAGTACGACCATATAGAAGGTATATTGTTTACAGATAAGTTATCTGGTTTAAAAAAACGTTTAATTAAAAGCAAATTGCAAAACATTTCTAAAGGAAAAATTAATGTAGATTATCGCATGAAATTTCCAAACCTAAAAAAGAAACGTTAAAAACTTGCAAAACATAGTGCAGTACAAGATATTTGCGCTCCTTTAAATAATATAAATATGGCATTAGATAAAATATTAGCAATTTCAGGAAAACCAGGATTATACGAATTAGTTACGCAAACTAGAGGAGGTTTTATTGCAAAATCGTTATTAGATAACCGTAAGATTTCTGTAGGTATCCAGCAAAATGTAAGTGTATTAAGCGAAATTGCTATTTATACTTTAACAGAAGAAGTTCCTTTACGAGAGGTTTTTAAAAAAATAAAAGCTAAAGAAAACGGTGAACAAACATCAATAAATCACAAAGAATCTAAAGACAAATTAGAAGAATATTTCTTTGATGTTTTACCAGATTACGATGAAGATAGAGTGTATGCAAGTGATATTAAAAAAGTAATACAGTGGTATAATATGCTTCAAAAAAATAATTTGTTAGATTTTGAAGATAAAAAAAGCTCTGAAGAGGAAGAATAGTTATATAGACTATTTTTAAAACATAAATTAAAATCCAGCTTTTTAGCTGGATTTTTTTCATTTTAAATACCTTTACAAAAAATAATTTTTATGAATTCTAGAGCCAATCAACTTAAAGCTTTCGATCGTTTATTAACGATTATGGATGAGCTTCGTGAGCAATGTCCATGGGATAAAAAGCAAACCATGGAAAGTTTACGACATTTAACAATAGAAGAAACTTATGAACTTGGTGATGCTATATTAGATAACGATCTAGAAGAAATAAAAAAAGAAGTGGGAGATATTTTGTTGCATTTAGTTTTTTATGCCAAAATAGGAAGTGAAACTAATAGTTTTGATATTGCAGATGTTTGTAATTCTATTTGCGAAAAACTAATACATAGACATCCACATATTTATGGAGATGTAAAGGTAAAAGATGAAGCAGAAGTAAAGCGTAATTGGGAAAAACTAAAACTTAAAGAAGGAAAAACAAGTGTTTTAGAAGGAGTGCCCAAAAGTTTACCTGCCTTAGTAAAAGCAAACCGTATTCAAGATAAAGTTTCTGGAGTAGGTTTTGATTGGGAAGAGCCAGAACAAGTTTGGGAAAAAGTAGAAGAGGAGTTAAGCGAATTTAAAGTTGAGGTAGCTAAAAACGATAGAGATGCAATGGAAAGCGAATTTGGAGACGTATTATTCTCTTTAGTTAACTATGCACGTTTTAAAAATATAAATCCAGAGAATGCTTTAGAAAGAACTAATAAAAAATTCTCAAAACGTTTTCAATATCTAGAATCTAAAGCAAAATCATTAAATAAAGATTTAAAAGATATGACTTTAGCTGAAATGGATGTTTTTTGGGATGAAGCCAAAAAACTGTAATTGAAAAAATACAAAATTGGATTTTTTCAAATATTTCATTTTGGGAGGAAGCCAAAAAATTATAATTGAAAAAAATCAGAATTGGATTTTTTCAAATATTTCATTTTGGGAGGAAGCCAAAAAACTGTAATTGAAACAGCTAATAAAATATTTTTTATCTATTTAAAATACTGAAAATCAAATATTTATATATTATTTTTATTAAAAAGTAATCTTTTTTAATTTTTTTGAAGTCCAAAATTAAGATGTATGCGTATATAATACCAAATGACCTTGTTTCTTCATAGGAAAATTGGTTAATAGCGTAAACTTTTTATAGGTCATTTTACATAAAATTATTTCTAGTAAGCGAAATAGAAATAATTGGTTAGTTTAGTTAGGAGCCAAAATCCTGTTTGATGTAAATCAAGCAGGATTTGGTTTTTGTAGTAGTTTCGTTAATAAAAAAATGCTCATTTTAAAATGAGCATTTTTTTATTAAAATTTATAACCAATACGTAAATGTATGTTTACTCCAATATCTGCTTGCTCAAAAAAGGTGTTAGCTTCTTCAAAATATTTAATATAACCTACACCAATAGCTGTTTCGTAATTAAAATGTTTACCAATATTTCTTCTAATTCCCCAAGTAGGAATAATTGTAAGGTCACTAATAAAATTGTAATTTTCTTTTAAAGATGTCAATAATAAATCAGGATGATAATTAACTTTTAGTGAAACAAAATTTCCGCTGTTTCCATCAATTCTTCTCGATTTAGAAACTCTTTTATTTAAATTATAGTACCATCTAGGTTCTAAAGTAATGGATGGAACGACATATACGCCAGAATCGTTAATAAAACTACTACTGTAAAAACCTAATTCAGCACCTACTTCAGTACGTAAAGCTATGCTTTGAGATAGTTTAGCTTCATTATGTGCCCAAAGGCCTATTGCACCAAGTTGAATTCCAAATATTGATTTTTCTACACTTGCATCTTGAGCTTTTGCTGTAAAAGAAAGAGAAAATAAAATAAGGGCAACTAAAAATGTTTTATTCATTTACTTCACTGCTCTTATTTTGTTCTAACTCAGCTTCGGCTTTAGCCTTAGTGTTTTCCATAATTTTAATTTTCTTCAGCTTTGCTTTCCAGATTTTTAAATCTTCGTTATGTTTTTTAATATTATCGTAAACCGATTTTACTAACGGATTTTTTTCATCGGCATGTTTAAAAAACAGTAAATTATTTTCTAATTGGTTTATTTCTCCTTTTATATCACCAATTTTTTGACGAATGAAATTGTATTCTTTCTCTAGAGCTCTTTGGTCTTGAGCAGAAGATAAATCTTGAAGTTTATTTTCAAACTTCATCATTTCTACTTCATTTTTATTCATATCTAAAGTACCAAATAAAGTGTCTAAAGCTTTATTAAAATCACTTTCAATTTTACGCTTATTGCCAGGAACACGACCAATTGTTTTCCACTTTGCGATATAGTCTTTTATAGTTGCTAAATCTGCTTTTTGCTCGCCCGAAAGTTTTGTTGCGGTAACTGTATTTAGAAGCGCTTCTTTTTCTGTATATGCTTTTTCTTCTTCTGCGCTTGCTTCATTTCTTTTAGCATGAACTCTATCAAAATAATAATTACAGGCGGCTCTAAATTGCTTCCAAATTTTATCGCTGTCTTTTCTTGGCACGTGCCCAATTCGTTTCCAGTCGCTTTGGATTTTTTTCATTAATTGCGTTGTAGCAGTAAAATCATCACTGTCTTTATTGTCTTCGGCAATTTTTATTAATTCTAGCTTTTTGTCTAAATTATCATACTGTTCTTTTTTTAAGCTTTTGTAGTATGAGTTTTTTTTATGGTTAAATTCTCGAACTGCTGCTTTAAATTTAGTCCAAGTAGCTTCATTAACTTTAATAGGTACTTTTCCTGCTTTAAAAAATTCTTCGCGAAGCATTTCAACTTCTTTAATTTTTTTCTGCCACGCTTTATGCGTGTTTCCTGGTTCGTTTGTTTTTTCTTGTATTAAACCAATAATGCCTGTTTTAAACTCTAAATTCTTTTCGTATAAAGAGTCTAAATGTTTGTAGTATTCTTGACGCTTATCGTTAATAACTTTTGTTGCTTCTTTAAAGCGCTCCCAAATAGGTTCTCTATGTTCTCTTGCTACAGGACCTAGTTCTTCTTTCCACATTTTGTGTAAAGCTTGCAGCTCTCTAAAGGCACGGTTATTATTATCTTCTTTTGCTAATTCTTCTGCACGCTCTATAATTTTCAACTTTTTTTCTAGATTGTGTTCAAAATCTTTGTCGCGTAAATCTCTATCTAAGTGTAATAAATCGTAAAAACGTTCTACGTTAAAATGATAGCTATTCCATGCATTATTATACTTGTCTCTAGGTATTGAGCCCGCGTTTTTCCATTGCTCTTGCAATTCTTTAAATTGCTTGTATTTTGTATTCATTGTTTCGTCAAGATCTGTAAGTGTCTTGATGTCTTCAATAATTTTTAGTCTAATGGATAAATTATCTTTTAAGCCTTTTTCTATGTTGTTATAATGTGCTTTTATTTTTTGACGATAGTCTTTATAGGCTTCATTAAAACTTTGTTTTATAGGTGTAGAGTAGTGGAAATCTATTTCGTTACCACCTTGATCTAAAAACTCTTGCTTTTTTTCATCTAAAAGAGCATTGAATTTGTCGTTAAATTCATTTTTTATCTCTTCTACATGCTTTTTTATAGCTTGTATTTTTTCGTTTTTTATTAGGTTTTCTAGCTCAATAACCAAAGTGTCTAAAGACATTTCGCTATAATTTTTTTCTTCTATATTATGGCGATCACTAGTACCTTCGTCTTCTGCATCTTCTGCATTAGAGTTGTCAATTTCATTAATTACATCATCTTCAGAGTGTTCATTTTCAGGTTCCTGAAGTTGTTTTGTGGTTTCGCTAATGCTTTCCGCGTTGACTTCTTCAACTTGTTTTGGAGATGTGTTTTCTGGTACTTTGTTTTCTTTGTTTCCGTCTGCATTTTGCAGGTTATCTTGCTCTGACATTTTATAAAATGTTTTGTTTATGGTGATAAATTATACTTTCAAATATACTAAAACTTGTCTTTTTAATAACAATTTCAGTTTTTTAACTTGTTTAAATTGCGCTATTTATTCCAAATGCTCCAGGATTTTTCAGCTTGTAATTCTAACATTTTTTCTCCATTAATTATTGTAGCATTATTTTTCTTTCCTAATCTTAGAAATTTTGTTTCTGAAGGATTATAAATTAAATCGAATAATATATGTTGATTTGTTATTGCATGATATGGAATATCTGGGCATGCTTCCACATTTGGAAAGGTGCCTAAAGGTGTACAGTTTATTATTATTTGATGAGAATTAATTATTGATTCTGAAAGTTGATTATAGGTAAAAGCAACATTTTGTGATGCTTTTCTGGATACAAAAGAATACTCAATATCAAGAGATTTTAATGCATAAGCAATGGCTTTACTTGCTCCGCCTGTACCTAAAATTAAAGCTTTTTTATGGTGCTTTTTTAAAAAGGGATTTAAGGTGTTTTTAAAGCCGTAAAAATCTGTATTGTACCCAACGTATTTTCCTTTTTTTGTAATTTTTATAGTGTTTACAGCACCTATAGCTTTTGCTTTTTTATTTAACTTATCTAAAAAAGGCATAACACTTTCTTTATAAGGTATTGTAACATTAAAGCCTTTAATGGCTTTGTCTTTTTTTAATTTTGTTTCAAATAAAGAAATGTTTTCAAGGTCAAAATTTTCATAAGTTGTATTTTTTATTTCTTCATTTTCAAATTTATTTTTAAAATAATTTCTTGAGAAGGAATATGAAATGTCTTTTCCTATTAAACCAAATTTACGCATGTGTTTGTCGTGTTTTTCTGCCATACCATTCTAAACCAAGTACAATTGCAATACCTGCTATAATGTAAAAAATAGCTATAAAAGTTTCTGTATTGAGTTCTGGAATAAAGCGTTTGTAGTTTTCTATTATGTGTTTTCCGCCAGAATCTAAACTTTTAACGCCTAGATTATTAGTTTTAAAAATAGTTTCCTTCCAAGGCCAAACTACACCAAGAGAGCCAACAATAAAACCAATTATAGATGCTGTTGTAACACTTTTATAATGTTTTAAGATGTAACTTAATATGTGAGAGAAACTAACCAACCCAACAACAGAGCCTAAAGTAAATACAAAAAGAACTTTAAGCATTCTTACACGTTCTGTATTATTAATAAAACTAAAGTTGCCTCCAAGAATTTCGTAAAAGGTATCAAAAAGAGCATTAACAGAATCTACTAGCAGTAGTACATAATTTCCTAATAATATTAAAATAAAAGAGCCTGAGAAACCAGGTAACGTCATTCCGGAAACGCTAATAATACCACATAAAAAAACAAACCATAGATTGTCGTTTTCCATTGCAGGATCAAGAAAACTAATACTTATACCAATAAGTGCGCCAATTAAAAGTGCTACATAGGTTGTTATTTTCCAATCTTTAAAATCTTTACTAATGTAATAGATTGAGCCTATAATCATCCCGAAAAAAACACTCCAAACGTATAATTCGTAATGCTTAATAAAATAGTCTAAAATTTTTGAAACACTAAAATAGCTCACTAGCATTCCAAAAAATAATAGGCTTAAAAATCTTCCATTTATGTAATAAAAAAATGACTTGAATCTGCCATTAAAAAATAACTTAAATGCGGTTACATTTACACGTTTTAAAGAATGAATAAATTCTTCATAAAAACCAGCAACAAATGCCACAACACCACCAGATACGCCAGGAACTTTATTTGCAGCTCCCATTCCTAATCCTTTAAGGATTAAAAAAAGTTTATCTGTTAATGTGCGTGTACTTTGCATTATACTTTTTTGGACCCTATTTTTTCTAACACAAAAATGGTTAAGAAACCAACAATCATTAATAGAATAGCAAAAATTAATTGCGGATTAACTCCATTAAGTTCTGAATATAAATTAGGTAAAATACTTTCTTCTAAAACAGTTTTATAGCTTTCATAATCGTTAGTTTGCTTTTGGAAAACAGATAGTGTACCAAGCTCTGAAACTTGATTAAAATCTATTACTTTACCTGTTTCGTCTTTCATTACTGAAATTGTTCTTTTCCAAGGCCACATTTTATTTAAAGAACCTAAAATAAATCCAGTTAATAAAGCTAAGGTTGTATTATGATAGTTTTTAAATAGCCATTTTAGTAATTTACTAAAACTTAATAAGCCAGCAATAGCACCTATTGCAAAAAGGCCTATTTTTTTAAAATCCCAATCGTTTATAGCGTTACTTAAAGCTGTGTATGCTCCTAAAATAATTAAGATAAATGAGCCGGAAATACCTGGTAAAATCATTGCACAAATGGCAATAGCTCCAGCAAAAAATAAAAACCATGCACTATTATTTGCTCCAAGAGAAGGTAAACTAGTAATGTAAAAGGCAAGAGCAGCTCCGGCTAAAAGAACAATAACACTCCCAATTGTCCATTTGGTAATTTGTTTTCCAACAAAATAAATACTTACAACTATAAGCCCAAAAAAGAACGACCAAATTAAAACAGGATGTTGTTCTATTAAATATTTTGCTAATCGCATAAATGAAGCAAAACTTATAAGGATTCCTGTTAATAAAGCTAAAAGAAAATTACCGTTAGCTTGTTTCCAAAATGATTTTAAACCATCTTGTTTTAGTGTTTTAAAAAGCGACAAGTTAATGTTGCTAATTGAAGAAATTAACTCTTCATAAATACCAGAGATAAAAGCTATAGTTCCACCAGAAACACCTGGTACAGCATCTGCTGCACCCATAGCTACACCTTTAAGTGCTATTAAAAAATAGTCTTTAAATTTTCTTTGCATGCTTTTACTTTTCAATCTAACCAAAGGTATACATTTTTAATAATCCTACAAGGTGTTTATTTAGCTTGCAATGGTTAAAAATATTATTTAGATGTTTTTTATTCTAACATCCAATTTACCAAGTCTTTTTCGTTAACTATAGACCAAGAATGTGGATGTCTTTCTCCATTTGCTCGATAACCTTTGTTTTTTGTTTTTATAAGTTGGATATTTTTATTGCCAAACGTGGTTTTTAATTGTTCTGATAATTTTTGAATATAGAATGCATTTAAATCTTCGTAACTATTTTTAGCGTGATTATTCCACCATTTTAAATCTGGTTCTGTATAAAATCTTATTTTTAATTTCTTTAATCCTTTTAAGTTATTAATGTTTTGTGTTTTAAATGTAAAAGGAGCGTTTTTTTCGTAATTAGATATTCCGTTTTGTGGATTCCCAAATTCGTTATCTAACATGTGTTTAATCCATTTAGACTCTTGAATAGCACGTTCTGAATAGTTTAATTCTAAATTTTTTTCGGCTGTTTGGTAAAGTGCTAAAAGATCAATTGGAGAATCTACTATAAACACTCCTTTAGGTTTTACTAGACTTTTATTTTTTACTAAATAATCGCTAATTAATAAACTTACATTTCCTCCGCTGGAAAAGCCACCAATATAAATGTTGTTTTTGTTAAGTTGCTGTTCGTTAATTATTTTTGTAAGCTGATTGCTTAATTCTTGTTTTTCTTCAGGTTTGAGGTATAAGCGTTGGTTTAAATTCATTGCTAAAACCGAAAAATTATTTGCAACACTAATATCTGCAATTTTAAATTCAGTTAATGTGTTTTCAGCATCGCAAGGGAAACAAGGAAATAAAATTAATAGTCCTTTTTGTTTTTCTGCTTTAATTAATTGGTATTCTGAAGTTTTAATTATTTCAGATTTTAAATAGTCTGTTTGATTATTTTTTTTAGAATGACCTTTACAAGACATTACAATTAAGATTAAAATTATGATGTATTTCTGCATATTTAATTCTCGATTTAAATGTTTGTGTAGGTTTTATAATCTGTTTTAATTTTATAGATTTTTGGCAATCATTTATTTTAAGATTCTTTTTATTTCTTTTTGCAATTCAGGTAATACTAAACGTGTAAACCATTCGTTTTTGGCTTGCCAAATATTATTTCTTGGAGATGGATGTGGAAGCACAAAATATTTTGGTAAATATTCTTTAAAGTTTTTTACTGTTTCTGTTAATGTTCTCTTTGCACTTTCTTTAAGGTAATAATCTTGTGCATATTTTCCTATTAATAAAATTAGCTCCACATTTTGTAATTTATTAAATAAATGATTGTGCCATAATGGAGCACATTCTTTCCTTGGTGGTAAGTCTCCAGATTTGCCTTTTCCGGGATAGCAAAAACCCATTGGAATTATTGCAATTTTTTGAGTGTTGTAAAAATCAGTTTTATCAATTTTCATCCAGCTTCTTAAATTTTCACCACTTTTATCATTCCAAGGAATACCGGTTTTATGGACTATAGTTCCTGGAGCTTGTCCAATTATAATTATTTTACTTTTTGGATGTGCCGATAGTACTGGTCGCGGACCAAGCTCTAAGTGTTCTTTGCAAGCATTACAATTTGATATATCTTTTATTAGGCTATCCACATGTATTAAAATTATTTTTTTAAAATTTAGTTAATAGTAGTAAAGGTATCTATGTGATTTACTGTAAATTTAATTGCCAAGAAACTCCAAATTTATCTTGAACAAAACCAAATTTTTTGCTAAATCCATAATTATTTAAAGGCATCATAATTGTTCCATCATGTGATAGTTTTGAAAATAATTTTTCAAGTTCACTTTCATTTTTGCACTCAATGTAATTGGAAACAGCAGGAGTAAAATCCCAATCGTGAATTGGTGGGCTGTCACTACACATAAATAGATTTCCATTTAATTTAAATGTGGCATGCATAATTTTTCCTTCATCTACTGGAGCATTTTTCTCCCATCGTTTTACATTAATAATCTCAGAATTATCAAATAATTCTACATAAAAATTCATTGCATTTTCGGCATTGTTTTTTTGAAATGTAAGAAATGTGGCTATCTGATGATTATTAGAGTTGTTTTCGTTTATTAATTTTTTAAGACTATCAATTTCTAATTGTAGTTTTTCTTTTTCTACACTAGAATTTTTGTCTCCTTTAAAATTAGTACAACTAACTAATATTAAATTTAAAATTAAAATTTGTAGTATTTTTTTCATTTTAACACGACTTTTTTGTTTGATTTGTTTTAAAATATTTGCTACAAATTAAGATTAATTTACACTGTTTTATAGTATAAAGATAAATGTAATCTTATTTAATTATAGAATTTAATACTATTATTTATTGTGTATGCTAACTTTATACTTGTGGAAGTTTATAAATAATAATCTATTAATTAACTTGTTTTAAATTAAAAACGGTTTGACGTTTAAAGTCAAACCGTTATAATTTGTGCACTTTTATACTTACTAGTTTTTTAATGTTTTTTTCATAAAAGCTCTAATTTTATTTTAACTTTTGGTTAAAAATTTCAGTTTATAATTAAGATAAAAAAGCCATTCTATATTTTTTTACAGAATGGCTTTAATATAGAGTGTTTTATAGCTAATTCCAGCCACCACCTAAGGCTTGATAAATTTTAACATTGGCCAAAAATTGGTCTCTTTTGGTTTCAATTATTTCAATTTTAGAATCTAAGGCTTCACGTTGTGTCAATAAGACTTCAGTATATTCCGCTCTTGCTGATTTAAAAAGTTGTATAGATAATTCTATAGCTTCGGTCATTGCTTGAACTTGCTGGGCTTTTAAATCGTAATTTTCTTTTAAGTTTTTAATATCCGAAAGCGTATTAGCGACTTCGATGTATCCATTTAAAATAGCTTTTTCATATTCAAAAACGGCTTGTAGTTGTCTGCTATTGGCATTTTTGTATTCTGCTTTAATGGCATTTCTATTAATTAACGGACTTACAACGTCTCCAACTAATGAGTACGCTAATGACTCTGGTGTACTTGTTAGAAATTTAGTTTTAAATGCTTGCAAACCTATTCCTGCATTAATTCCTAAGGAAGGGTAGAAGTTCGCTTTTGCTATTTTTACATTTAATTTTGAAGCTTCTAATTCTAATTCCGCTTGCCTAATATCTGGTCTATTCGCTAAAAGTTGAGACGGAATTCCGGCATCAATAGTGTGTATGGTACGTTCTATAAAATTATTAGAGTCTCTATCTATAGGCTGAGGAAATCTACCTAATAGAAAATTAATAGTGTTTTCAACTTCGACAATTTGTTGTTGAATTTCAAATTTATTGCTTTGATTTTTAAAGACTTCAGCTTCAAATCGTCTCACCGCTAGTTGTGTGGCTCTTGCGGCTTGCTTTTGTAGCTTTACCATTTTTAAAGCATTCTGTTGAATTTCTAAATTTTGCTCAATAATAATTAACTGATTGTCTAAAGCTAATAACTCATAATACGAATTAGCAATTTCGGAAACAATTGAAGTAACCATAAAGTTTTTACCTTCAACCGTACTCAAGTATTCCAAAACTGCTGCTTTTTTACCGTTTCGTAGTTTTTTCCAGACATCTAATTCCCAAGACACATTTAATCCAACTGAAAAATCGGTTAATGGTTCTGGAAATTCTTCTCCTTCTCGGACGTCTAAATGCTGTTCTACAGCGCCATTTCGGGTATATCCGCCTACTTTTTCTACTTCGGCACCAGCATAGACATTTACAAATGGCAAATATTCTCCTTTTCTTACCGAGATTTCATTATTAGCCATAGCGATTTGCTGAAGCATAATATTTAGTTCTTGGTTGTTAGTCAAAGCAGTATCAATCAATGCTACTAATTTTGGGTCGGAAAAATAATCCTTCCACTTTATAGTTGCAGAATTTATAGTGTCTGAGTTCTTATTTTGATATTGCTCTGGTACCTCTTTATTTTCTTCTCTTGCGGCCGTTTGCGTTGGCACGCAAGAATAGAGTAGTAGTATAATTAGTAGACTACTTATCTGAATGCTGTTTATGTTAATTTTAGTCTTCATCTTGTTCGCTTTTACGAAGTTTTTTCAATAATTTTTTTAGTTTGCTAATGTTTTCGGCATTTTCTATGCTTCGATTTTTGCTTTCACTTACACGCATCATTTCTTCCGAAATTGGTTCATTAGCCTCGTCTTTAATTAGGCTTTTGCCTTCCGAAAGTTTTGCAAAAATGTAGTATAAACCAGGAATTACTAAAACACCAAAAAAGGTTCCAATTAACATGCCTCCCATAGATGAGCCACCAATGGTTCGGTTACCAATAGCTCCTGCACCAGAGGCGATTATTAAGGGTATTAAGCCGGCAATAAAAGCAAAAGAGGTCATTAATATAGGTCTAAAACGAGCTTTAGCTCCTTCTATGGCAGCATCTAAAATAGTAGCGCCTTCTCTTTGTTTTTGTACGGCGTATTCTACTATAAGCACGGCGTTTTTACTTAGTAAACCTACTAACATAATTACACCAATTTGGGCATAAACATCATTGGCTAATCCCATTAGTTTAAGTAATAAAAAAGAACCAAAAACTCCAACAGGTAAGGATAGTATTACGGCTAACGGAAGCATAAAGCTTTCGTATTGCGCTGCTAATACAAAATATACAAACACGAGGACTACAATGAAAATGTATATAGATTCGTTACCTCTTTGTGCTTCATCATACGATAATCCTTCCCAAGCAATATCATAACCTCTTGGTAATTCTTTGGCTGCGACTTCTTTAATTGCATTAATGGCATCGCTACTTGTAAAACCTGGTGCAGGTAAACCTCTAATGGATGCTGAATTGTAAAGGTTATACCTAGTAATTTCATTGGGTCCCAATTTTTTTTCAATACTCATAAATGAAGAATAAGGCACCATTTCTCCTTCTTCGTTTTTTACAAATAGTTTTTCTAAATCTGTAGGAAGTCTTCTGTATTCTGGTGCTGCTTGTGTGTAAACTTTAAAAAAGCGACCAAAACGAATAAAACCTTGCTCATACGTACTACCAATTAAAATATTGAGGTTTTCCATTGCTTTACCAATAGTCACTCCTTTTTGCATGGCAATTTTATTGTTTATTTTTAATTGGTATTGAGGATAGTTAGCCGAAAAGAACGTGAATAATCCTGTGAGCTCTTCGCGTTTAGATAAGGCTTCCATAAAATCATTATTGATGCTTTCAAAATGATGATAATCGGTAGAGTTTGTTTTATCTAATAATCGCATAGCAAATCCACCAGAAGACCCAAAACCAGGAACGGCAGGTGGCTCAAAATATTCAATTACAGCACCTAAGTTTTTGGTTTCTTCTTCTAATTCTTCCATGATTTCATGAACAGAATGGTGACGGTCTCCCCAAGGTTTTAAGTTAATTAAGCAAGTACCTGCGTTAGAGCCACGACCCTCGGTCATAATTTCATAACCTGCTAAAGACGATACCGATTCTACACCTTCATTTTCTTCGCAAATTTTTTGAAGTTTTCTAGCCACTTCATTGGTGCGTTCTAAGGTTGCACCAGGTGGTGTTTGTATTATGGCGTATATCATTCCTTGGTCTTCATTAGGAATAAAGCCAGATGGCAGTACGTCGTTTGTAAAATAAATACCTGCACAGAACAGCGCTAAAATGCCAAAAGTAACCACACGTCTGGCTACAATTTTATTTAAAATCTTAACGTAGCGTCCTGTAAGTTTTTCAAATCCATTATTAAACCAATCGATAAAACGGTCGATAATAGATTTTTTTCGTTTACCATGATTGTTCTTTAGCAACATGGCACATAATACAGGCGTTAGGGTTAAGGCTACAAGTGCCGAAATTAATATAGCACCAGCCATTGTTATTGAGAACTGTCTGTAGAATACACCAACAGGTCCCGTCATAAACGAAATAGGAATAAACACCGAAACCATCACGAGAGTAATAGCGATAATAGCACCTCCAATTTCACCTAAAACTTCAGAGGAAGCTTTATACGGACTTAAATGTTTTTCTTCCATTTTAACATGGACGGCTTCTACCACAACAATAGCATCATCTACCACAATACCTATGGCAAGTACGAGTGCAAAAAGGGTGATTAGGTTGATGGAAAGTCCAAAAAGTTGCATTACAAAAAAGGCACCGATTAGGGACACAGGAACCGCAATAATTGGAATTAATGTAGAACGCCAATCTCCTAAAAACAAAAAGACCACAAAAGCAACAAGTATAAATGCATCTCTCAACGTATGGATGACTTGCTCAATTGAAGCATCTAAAAAGTTAGACACATCGTAACTAATTTGAAAATCTACATTTGGTGGCAATTCTTCTTCAAGTTCGGCTAGTTTTTCTTTAACGGCATCAATAACATCGCTACCATTACTACCAAAGGTTTGTTTTAATACAATTGAAGCCGAAGGTTTACCGTCTAAATTCGAATAAATATCAAAAAACTCACTTCCTAATTTAACCTCTGCAATATCTTTTAGCATTATAATTTCGCCTTCTTTATTTGCACGAATTATAATGTCTTCATATTGCTCGGGTTCGTTATAGCGGTTTTCGTAGGTTAAAACATACTCTAGAGATTGTGAGGTAATCCCAGAACTTCGACCCAAACGACCAGGTCTTGCCAATATGCTTTGTTCTTCCATGGCTTCTAAGACTTCCTCGGCCGAAATATTATAAGCACGCATGCGGTCTGGCTTTAACCATACACGCATGGCATATTTACGACTTCCTAAAATCTGAGCGCTGGCAATACCGTTAATACGCTGTATTTCGGGAATAATTTTGGTGTAAGCATAATTGTATAAAAACTTTTCGTCGTTGTTTTTATCGGAACTAGATAGGTTTACATACATAAGCATACTAGGTTGTATAGGTGTAATAATTACACCTTCACGTTGTACCAGTTCTGGCAATAATGGCATGACTTGGTCTACTCTTGTTTTTACACGTACTACGGCTTCATTAGGGTCGGTTCCGGGTTCAAAAATAACTCTGATGGTTCCTTCTCCTGCACTTGTAGCATCAGAAGCAATATAACGCATATCTTGTACACCATTGATGGCGGTTTCTAAAGGGATTAAGGTGGAATTCACTAAGACTTCAGAACTAGAACCAGGATACGCAATAAAAATGTTTACTGTGGTTGGTGCAATTTGTGGAAATTGTGATATAGGCAATTGCTTAATAGCAAGACCACCTATAAATACGATGATTACCGAAATGACAATAGCCAAAACGGGTCTTTTTATAAATCTTCTAAACATGATTTTTGTAGATTAAAAGCGGTTTACTCTGCGTAAAGCTCTAGGTGAGATAAAACAGAATTTGGGTCTACCATTTCTGTATTAATTTCTTCTTGGTCTCTAACCATTCGAATACCTTCTAAAAGAATAGTATCTTTTTCAGACAAGCCTTTATCTACAATGAAGAGGTGTGGTAATTCTGCTCCAATACTGATTTCTCTTTGGTGTACCACATGGTTGCTATCTACGGTGAAAACGTAGGTTTTATCTAGAACTTCAAAGGTTGCTTTTTGCGGAATAATTACAACGTCTTTGTAAGGCACTGTCATTAAAATACTACCAGTTTCTCCATGTCTTAGAATACCATCCGGATTAGGGAACGTAGCTCTAAATGCAATGTTACCGGTTTCACTATTAAATTCGCCTTCAATAGTTTCTATAATTCCTTTTTGATTAAAAGGCTTATTATTAGCCATTAAAAGGGAAACGTTTTTGTTGTTCTTTTTAGCTTCGCTAGTAATGTAGTCTAAATATTCTGCTTCTGGAACATTAAAATATACCCACATTTTGCTGTTGTCTGAAAGCGTGGTTAACAGCTCGCCTTCATCTAAAAGGCTACCTTCTCTAGCTTCTAGATGGTCCATAATACCATCAAAAGGTGCTTTAATATTTGTAAACCCTAAATGAGTTTGTGCTAAGGTAACTTCGGCATTTGCTTTGTCTAAATTGGCTTTAGCCATAGCTAACTCGTTTGGTGAAACTACGTTGCCATCTGCTAATAATTGCGTGTTCTGAAGTTCAATCTCTGCAACACTAGATTCGGCTTTCGCCTTTTGTAATTCAGCCTGGTAGATGTTAGGCATAATTTGAAACATCTGCTGTCCTTTTTTTACGTGTTGTCCTTCATCGACATAAATATGCTTTAAATAGCCTTTTTCTAAAGCTCTTAATTCAATATGTCTAATAGCATGAATTTGGCTAACATAATCTTTGGTAATTGAGGTGTCTTTTTTTATGGGATTTGTAACTAGAAACGATGTTTCTTCATGTTTTTCTGCTTTGTGTTTTTCACAACTTGCTAAAAATATAAGCACAAGCATGCTTGTAAAAACGGCTGTTTTTTTAATAATATTCACGGTTAAATATGTTTTATAAAATGATATAATTATTGAGAATATTCTATAGAGAATTCTCTTTTAGAGCTTTAGTAGAAACCCTAAAAACTTAAAATAAACATCAGACTATTTAAAGTATAGTCTGAAAATGTTAGTATCAAATTATAAAAACTTGGTATTGTACGTGAAGCCTTGTGGCAGGTTTGTTAAAGGTGTATGTGTTGTGCGTTGCACGTTTTTGATGTTCTTTAGAAAAAGTTTCAAAAACTTGAGAAACAATAAAAGCATTATTTGCAAAGTATAAATCTATTGATTTTTTTGAGGTTGGAGCTTCTTCTTCAACTTCATTTACTTCAATAAAATCAAAAAGCAGGTCGTGCTGCTCTTGTTTGCTATAAGGCTTATAAGTAGCGGTAGTTTTATTTTGTTTAGCAGCAGTTTTATGAGTTGCATGTAATGCTTTTGAATTAAATTCAATAAAACCGTTGTTCTCCTTGCTAATAATTTGGTTTGAGAATATACCTGCAAACGTATTTAGCAATAGAACAATAACTAAATAGAAATATTTATTTATCGTTACTTTCATAGTATGAAGTGCAAAAGTATATCAATTCATGTATATGTTCAAAGTATATTTTTAAAAATAGTTTAAATAATACTATAAATTGTATGTGGCCTTTTTATTTAAATTTCCTTTTTTGTATACTAATTTAGAAAATTGGTGAAGTTGTTTTGCAAGAATAGCTTGAGTTTTGCAATATGAATAAAATATCAAACTTCGGCATTTTTACGCTGCTATTAGTTAGTAGCTTAACAATTATGGTAGGTACAGTAATTGCACCTTCTCTTACAGGAATTGTAAAGAATATAAATTTTGGTTTTTCGCCAAGTTGGTTAATTACGCTACCTTCTTTGGGTGTTGTAGTATTTGCTCCATTTGTTGGCCGATTAATAAATAAGTTAGGAATATTTAATTTGTTAATTATAAGTTTAGTTCCTTATGCCGTTTTGGGTGTTTTAGGCGCATTTATAACTAATGATTATTTACTTATTTTAAATAGGTTTTTGTTAGGCGTAGTTACAGTTGGCGTTCAAGTATCTGTTACTGCTTATATTGCAGCTTTTTTTAGTGGAGAAGCAAGAATGAAAATGATTGCATGGCAAGGCATGTCTATAGAATTGGGTGGCGTTATTTTTTTGGGAATTGGTGGTGTTTTAGGAGAAATGAATTGGCAATATCCTTTTTATGTTTATAGTGTAGCATTGTTATGTTTAGCGCTAGTATTAAGAACATTACCAAAACCAGCAACTAAAATACAAGAAAAAGAAGCTGTTTTAAGTACCAATAAAAAAAGTAAATTAAAGGTTCGGCTTATTTTTGTAGCCTCTTTATTCGCTATGATGCTGTTCTTTGTTAGCTTTGTTACATTACCATTGTATTTACCAGAATCGTTTGGTTTTAGCGAGTCTAAAACAGGTTATTTAATGGCTTTTATTTCGGTTGTTGCAGTTATATCTGCAAGCCAAATGCCTAAAATAGTTAAAAAAATAGGTGATAGTAAAACGGTAGCACTTGGTTTTTTATTATTTACTTTAAGTTATGCGGTTTTAGCCATCGCTGGAACTATTTCGTTTTTAATACTAATGGCCATTTTTATGGGTATTGGTTTTGGCTTTACAATACCATTATTAAACCATATGATGATTGAAGCTAGTACATTGCAAAATCAAGGTAAAAATTTAGGTTTGTATTCTATGGGCGTTTTTGGTGGACAGTTTTTGTCTACTTTTATTGAATATATTTCTGATAATTATATGGTTGTATATAGTGTTTCTGCTGCTTTAGCAATTGTAATAGGTGGTTTTGTTTTGTATTTATTTCAAAGTTTTATTAAAAGTTAATTTTGAATATTTCTTTTTACATTTGAAAAACACATTAAATGTAAATGAGCAATCACGATTGGAATTCTAAAATTCAAATTTTACAAACGTTTAATAATAACAGTAAAATGCTTTCAAATAATTCTATGGGAATTTATTTTGAATGGAATTCTATAAACAGCATAATTGTTCATTTTAAACCATTAAATGAAGCTTTTAATAATAGTGTTTTTAGTGAAAATGAAGGTGTTTTAATAAATTTTGAACGCGACCTTATTGATGAAGATGATATAGAATATGCTTTAGATGTCATGTCTGTTTTTAATAAATATCCTCAGTTTCACATTAGCGACATAAAACAGGTAAACCAAATAAAACAGTTGGTTTCATTTCTTAAAGAAGAATATTTTAATGCAGAAGCATCATACATAATGCTTAAAACATTACTTAAAGTTTTATTGTTACATTTAATTCGTTATCAAAACGATGAGTTTTTAGAACAAGATTTAAATCAAAAAAGAGTGTTTCGGTTTTTAGAATTAATGGAGTCTACTTTTTTAAAAGAAACGAGTACCGATTATTATGCCAATAAAATAGGTGTTAGTAGTAAAAGATTAAATCAAATTTTAAAAGAAAAATTAAATTTAACTGCTAAACAAATTATTCAACAACGACAGATTACAGAATCAAAACGTGCATTAATAAAAGGAGAAATTACAACTAAAGAGTTGGCATTTTATTTAGGATTTAATTCTCTAAGTAGTTTTTCGAGATTTTTTAAAAATAATGTTGGAATAAGTCCATCTACTTTTAAGGCACAAAATTAGTTTTAAATATGTTTTGTTTTTCTGTTTGCATAAACAATTACTAAAATAGAAGCATAATTAATGAGCTAACTACATTTAATAGTGAGAGCCATTATTTAACTCAATTCTATTTTTTAAAATTAAAGCTAATTCTTCCAAAGGTTCTTTAGAGAAAATAGTATTATTTTAAAATGATTTTTAGGATATATTAAAATCAAGAAAGTTCTGCTATTCTTAAGAAATAAGAACAACAAAACTTTCTTTTTTGAAAATTAAAAAAACTAATTCATCTATTATTCCTGACTGTTTAGCGGATTTAAAATGGCCGCTTTATTATTTGGCATTTCTACTTTATAAGAAGTCCCATAATTGTTTGTGTCTTGGTAATAATCGGTAGAGATTACTTGTGCACCACTTGAAAACGCTGCATTAGCTCGCGTTTTGTCGTTAACTTTAGCTTCGTAGGTTTCAATATCAGAACGTGTACGTACCATATAGCCTTGTTTTACATAGTCTTTAATTTCGTTTTGTCTAACAATAGCATTGTCTAGCAATAAAAATCCAGAATGTGGTTCGCCAGCATCGGCTTTTACAAACATTACTCGTCCTTTTAATGACTCATGGTTTTTAATATAGGCACCTTCGGTAGTTAAACCTGCACCACCTGGTAATAATAAAAAGATGAATTTACCTTGAGAAGCTTCAACAGTTGGCCAGTTTTTGGCTAAAACAGCTTCGTTTAACGTTTGGTAATCGCCACGGACGTCGTCTGGTGTAATAATTTTATTTCTACCTAAAATAGATACTAGTGTTTGGTCTAAAACATCATAAACATCGCTAGTAAAAGGTGTTACTTTAGCCGAGTTTGGAAATAAAGGAAAACCTTTGTCTTTAGCTTCAATCATAATGTAAATTGGAGCATGTGTTGGGTTTTTGTTAGACCATGTTTTTAAATCGGTTAAAGCAGCTTCAAAAGTATTGTAGTGCGATAAAAAATCGATATCTGGCATGTGCATAACTTTAAAACCAGGTGTTCCTAATCCTGTAGAATCGAATGGTTTGTAATTTGTAATACCTTTTGCGTTTAAGGCATCGTAAACAGCAGGTTTTGAAAACGTGCCTCCAACAGGATCGTAAACAATATCTATGGCTAGCGAGCGTAATCCGGTGCTTAATTGTGCATTAAAATCTGGAAAACTATACGAAATCATTTCTTTAAAACTCATTTGGTTTGGGTGAAATTCTTTGTATTTTTCCTTTTCTTCATCGCTTAACTTACTTGTAAACCCTTTCATGGCATGGGTAAGCATTGGGTTTAAAAAGTTGATTATAACCGAATCGCGCTTTTTAGCATAACTATTATGCGTTCCTAAAACTTGAATTTGATTAATTTTTAAATCTTTTGGCACTTCAATTGTACCGTTTTCTATTGTAATAGAAGTTGTTTGTGCTTTACAATTGGTAATAAAAATAGCTAGTAAAGCGATTACTGTTAATTTAATATAATTCATTTTATTTTGATGTATTTATTGGGTTTAAACGGGTTGGCTTACCATTTGGCATTTTTACGACATAATCGGTTCCGTAAGCATTTCCGGGTTTAAAAAAATCGGTTGAAATAACTTGTGCGCCACTTTCGAAGGCAGCTTCGGCTCTAGAATAATCATTCATCTTAGCTTCATAGGTTTCAATATCGGAACGTGTACGAACTAAATACCCTTTTTTAACAGCGTTTTGAATGTCTTTTTTTCTAACTAATGCATTATCTAATAGAAGAAAAGCGGCATGTGGTCTGCCTATTTTTGAACGAACAAACATGGCTCTACCATCTAAATTCGGATGGTTTTCTACATAAATATCTTCTTCGGCAACACCTGCAGAACCAGGTAAAAGCATGAATACAAATTTACCTTGAGCATTTTCAATTGTAGGCCAATTATTGGCTAAAACAGCTTCTTCTAAAGTTGAGAAATCGCCTTTAACATCGCTTGGTGTAATCACTTTATCTTTTCCTAAAGTGTTTAATACTTCAGCGTCAAGCAAATCGTAGGTGTCTGCTGTAAATGGTAAAACTTTTGAAGGGTTTGGAAAAATAGGCAAGCCCATATCTTTAGCCTCAATCATAATATAGATTGGTGCGTGCGACGGGTTTTTGTTAGACCAATCTTTTAACACGGTTAAGGCTTGTTTAAACGTTGTATAATGCGACCTAAAATCAAGATCGGCCGCATGAAATACTTTAAAGCCTGGTTTCTTTAATCCTAAACTATCAAAAGGAAGTAAGTTTGTAACACCTTTTTGCTTTAATAATTCGTAAGATGCTGGTTTTGTAAACCTATTTCCAGTTGGGTCGTAATGCACATCAATTTCTAAGCTTCTTAAACCTGCATTTAATTGCGTGTTAAAATCTGGATGCTCGTAAGCTAAACCATCTTTAAAGTTTATACCATGAGGATGATTTTCGTTGAAACTTTTCAATTGCTCTGGCGTCATGCTTTCCATAAACTTAGCGCCCATTTGTTTTAAAATTGGGTCTGCTAATTCAATAACTTTTGGATCTACTGGTTTTGCATAACTATTATGTGTGCCCAAAACTTGTATTTGGTTTATTTTAGTGTCTGCAGGTAGTAGAACGGTGTTATTTTCTATAGAAATTACCTTTTCTTCTTGTTTACAACTGTTAAGACTCATAAATAAAATTACAGTTGCAAGCACAGCTATACTAGATAATGATACCGTTTTGTTCATTTTAATTATCTTAAAGTATAGCTTAAACCAACTTGTCCTCTAATACCAGACCAACCAGCTTGTTCAGGACGCTCTGATGTACCATGATAATAACGGTTTGGAGCATTGGTAATATTGTTAACCTCTATAAATGCTCTAAGATTATCACTAATGTTATAAGCTCCAGAAAAATCGACTGTAAAGTTGTCTCCAAACCAGCGGTAATGTTCTGGACCAGCGATAGTACGAATTTGGTTTAGGTATTTGCCTTTATAGTTTCCAGCTGCTCTAAGCATTAACTTATCGTTTTCGAAAACCAAAATAGCGTTTCCAATATGGTTTGCTTGTTCAGGTAATGATGTTTTGTAAGTACCAGTTTGTGTGCCAGCGGTATAAGTTGGAATTTCTACTTCAGAATCTATATATGAGTAATTTAATTCAACTCCAAAGTTTTTAAGGAAGTTTTGGGCCTTATCAAAACGTTTTACAATTCCAACTTCAAAACCATATAACCAAGCACTATCTAAGTTGTCTGGTCTAGATAGTAGGTAGTTTTCATTGTTATATTCAACAATACTTTGGTCGTCGTAAATATAATTTGAAAGACTTTTGTAATAAGCACCAGCAGAGATTAAGCCAACACCTGCAGGATAAAACTCGAACATGGCATCGAAATTTGTCGAGAATGTTGGGTCTAGTTGTGTGTTACCTTCAGTTATTGTTCTGTCGAACGTGTTTACTTGGGTTCCTGGGTTTAATCTGCTAAAAGTTGGGCGTGCATATGTTCTGGTAACCGCTGTTCTTAAAATGGTTTTTTCAGAAAACTTAGTTTTTAAATGTATCATTGGTAAAAAGGCATTATAGTTTTTACTAACCGTAATGTCTTCTACTTCTGTACCATCATCGTTTGTTGTAACACGTTTTCCAGAAAATTCAAGATGGTTAGATTCGTTTCGGATACCACCAATTAATTCGAATTTCTCGTTAATTTTATAAGTAGCCATAGCGTAACCACTAAATACATCTTCTTTTCCTGTATAAGATAATGGTGCGTTCGATGGGCTATCTTTATCTACCAAAGTTATCAAACCGTGTTCTTCAGCAAATTCGTCGCTATAAATTTGATCTATTTGGTCGTTTGTTAGCGTGTTGTAGTTTACTCCGTCGTATACATTACCAATTTCGTTTATAAACGAACCATCGAAAGGTGAATTTTGTGTTTCAAGTTCACTTAAAGTAACAATATCTGGAGCGTTAGGAACACCTAAAAGCGCGCCTTGCATTTTTACAAGGTTGTAACTGTCGAAGGTTCTATCTAGTAAGGTTGCTTTGCTTCCAAATTTGATGTCTAATTTATCATTTGCATTGTAAGTTAAATCGAATTTACCAACGTAATGTGTTTCGTCTTTTTTAAGACTAGAAAGAATAACTTGGTTTAAAATAGTTTGACTTGGATCTATTGCCGAAGCTAGGTTTGGTGAAATATTATCAATACTTCCACCAATACCATCAGGAGAATCCATCGCTAAGTATTTATTTCCATCGGAAGAAAGACCTAAATAATTCATAGGCTGTATAAAGTTAACAATAGGATAACCACGTTCAGATTCAGGAAGATTTTTTGGTGAGTTTAATTTAAAATTAGAGTTAGAATATTGCGCAATAACATCTAAGTTTAATTTGTTGTTTAATTTAAAATCTCCTCCTAATTGTACCGAATATAAATTGGTTAAATAGTCGGCATGTCTTGCTTGGTATTGTATGTTATTGTTGTAAAAGTTAAAGTAGGTTTCTCTAACATCTTGTTGGTCTAAATACTGCGAGTATAAACCTTTAACGTAAACTTTGCTATTATCGGTTAAGTCGTAATCCATACCAAGGTTAAAACCAGCAGTTCTACGTCTTGCTACATAATCTCTTAGTTGTAAGGTGTTAATAGCAAAGGCTTCGTTTTCGTTTTCATTGGTGTAATCGTAGTCTACTTGATATCTATCGATACCAGTTTGTCTGTCCCAAATTACACCAGAAGCAATAAAGCCAAATTTTTCTCCAATCCTATCACCATAAACAACAGAAGCGTTATACGAAGGATCGTCTGCTCTGGTATTGTAACCACCAGCTACAGTGGCACTAATTGTTTGTCTTAAAGGTGCTGATTTAGTAATGAAATTTAAGGCACCACCAATGGCATCTCCATCAATATCTGGTGTTAAAGCTTTGTTTAATTGAACATATTGTATAAGTTCACTAGGAAAAATGTCTAACTGTGTATAACGTTCGTCACTAGCACCTCCAGCACTTGGTAAACGATTTCCATTAAGTAAAACTGAAGTCCAGTGTGTAGGAGCACCTCTAACAATAACTCTACGACCTTCACCCATATCTCTTTCAATTGCTACACCTTGCATACGTTGTACAGCTTCAGCGGCGTTACGGTCTGGTAATTTACCAATGGCATCGGCAGCTAAAACCTCGGTAATAGCTAAGCCTTTTTTCTTAATGTTTAATGCTCTAACTTGAGAAGGGTAGTAGGTTCCTTTTATTACTACTTGATCAAGTTGATTAACAGCTTCGGTAAGAGAAACAGTACCTAAGCGTGTTGTTTTACCATTCTCTACAGTTACTGTTTTTTCTAAAGTTTGGTAACCAACAAAAGAAATTACAATGGTGTTACTACCGTTTGTAACATTATTTATGGTGAAGTTTCCATCAAAATCTGTAGTGGTTCCGTTTTCCGTGTTTTTTACGTAAACTGAAGCTCCAGGGAGTCCGCCTATATTATCGATAATAATACCTGTTATTGATCCGTTTTGTGCAAAAGAACATTGTACAACGACCAAAAAGAAACATAGTTGAGCTAACTTGTTTAGTAATTTTGTTTTCATTTTAAATTGAGTTTTATAATATTTTGTGCAAATAAAGGATGGAAAAAATATTTAAAAGTTCAGTCTAAGTAATCTGAACACAAAAAAGTTGTGTCCAATTGGGTTGAACGTGTAACTCGCTCTATATGAGTATTTTATTTGTTGTTAAGTTACTGTTATTAGTATGTAAACTGTTTGTTTCGACTCTTTTTAATGTGAATTAAGCGTTTTTTTTACGGTATTCTGATGGTGTGATACCTTCAATTTGCTTAAAGTATTTTATAAATGTGGTTTTAGAATTGAAACCAGATAAGTGTGCAACTGTTTGAAGCTTTTCTTTATTATTTTTCTGCATGATTTTTTTTGCTTCCTCAATTTTATATTCGTTAACAAACAGAAAAAAGTTTTTTTGAAGCGTAGTATTTAATACCTCTGTAATATGATGCTTAGATATATTAACTTGTTTTGAAAGTAGACTTAAAGAAAACGCGTTATCTAAAAAAGGTTTTTTAGCCTTCATGTGGTTAGATAGTTTGTTTAGGATTTCGTTGGTGTCTTCAATTTTTAAAGACGATTTTTCGTATTTAGCAGTTTTAGGTTTGTTGGTAATACTGTTAACAGTTTCGTTAACTTTAGAATTATATTTTAGTTTAAAAAACTGGACAATAAAAACTAAAAATCCTGAAATATTTAATAGTAAAAAGTAATTTATGTGTATTGGTACGTTAAAAGCCTTGTTTAAAAAACCAATTAAATTAGCTGTAATCCATAAAATTAATGGAATTACCAACCATTTTAGATGTTTATTTTTGTGTTTTATAGTAATTAAAAACAAAATATAAGGATGGTAAGTTAAATACGAACTAAATAAAACTACGTTGTATATTTTTTTGTAAGGGATTATTAAACTGTAGTCGTTTTTAAATAAAATAACTGCTCCAATTAATATAAATACAATGGTTAGAATTAAGGTAGGTATTAAATGATATAATTTTTTTAAATTAAAACCTTGTTGGTTATTAAGTTCGTTGTGAACGTATAAATAAAGTAAAGATGCCGATGCAATAGCTATAGCAGGCGAATACATTTTGTACAACATATTAGCATCTAAAACTAAAAATAGAAATTTTAAAAGGATGATAAATGCACCAATAGCAATAATAAACCAAATGTAGCGTTCATTATTTTTTTTTAAAATGTCTTTGTTAAAAAGAAAAGTAATTATTAATACTTGAGAGAGAACTGCTATTAGTAAGTAAGCCATTTTAATTATCTAAATAGCCAAATTTACTGTAATAGCTTTTTAAAAAATAAAGTTTGATTTGTTATAATGTAATCATAACACGTACTTAATAATTTATTTACATAACAACTTGAATGTTGATGTTTTTTGTTTGGTATGCATATTTATGTATAGAAAATTCCGAAGGAATTTTCGCAAGTAGTGAAGAATCAAGAAATTAAATATGCACGGTGTTACCATACGTTTTTATTTCACTTTTAATTATTCCTATTTTAATTCCGTTTGAGATTTTATAGGTACAACAATAGTTTTCGCCCATAAGTCTCCAACTCTTTGATTCAAATCCGTATTTTTAATTGTTATAATTCCGACTAATCCAAAAAAGAACATATCAATTGGGTCAAGTAAATGTCTTTTGAAAGATTCTCCAAAAGTCAGTTTGCGTTTTGTTCCGTTTTTCGGAATCGCTTTTAATCCGACTAATAAATTTCCGAGTGTTGCTCCGAAACCAATTTCAAGTCCAACAGTCATAATCAGCCAAAAAATAATAGGTATTAGAGCAGGTAAACCGTTTAATGAATATCCACCTTCGTCATTCGGTTCGCCAATTGCATAAATCAAAATGAAAGTTACAGTGTAAATTATAATATAATCCACTAATCCAGCAACAAATCGGTTTCTAATATTTGGTTCAGTTTTAATTTTAGTAATCAAGTTTGTTTTGTTCATCGGTTTTCTCAAATGTATGGTAACGTGTTTGTATAAGAATAGTTGTGTGTTTGCGTGCGAGGAATTTCCGAAGGAAATTCAGACGTAGCAAACGTGCAACGACCTTATGTTTAGCCTAAAATAAGCAATTTTTTATATACGTTGTTAGCCACTGGTTTTATTCTGTTTTCTTATTATTCCGCTTATTATATTAATCGGAAATATAATTTGTCCGAAAATCACAATAGCTGAAATCAAATAAATTACCAATGTCAAGTTTTCATTAAAATCATATTCCATAATTGACTTTCGGAAAAATTCGTTTAAAATTAGAATCAGAAAAATTCCGCCAAAAGTTAGCGCAACGTGAATCAAATTCAGACGTTTAGAGAGGTTTCCGTTCACTTTTTTCACAATCCAATATATCAGTCCAATTGTTCCGAAAAGAATTGAAATCAGCGTTGCGAAATGATAATTACTCATTACGTAATATGTGTCGTGAATATTTATATCAATTCCTCCATTTGCATTAAATCCGAGTATAAAAGTGATTACTGCAAATAAAAGAAAAACAATGTGTGGTCTTTTAGTTAATAGGTTCATTCAACTTGTGGCTAACGTGTTTGTGTATGATTAGTGGCGTGTTTAAGCACCTAATTTAGCAAATAAAAACCGAATAGAAAATCCGCGAGGATTTTCGTAAGTAGGCTAGAACTAGCAATAAATTATATACGGTGTTGGCAAATCGTTTTAATCTATTACATATTTAAAATTCAATCTTTGTCTGTTCTCTTTAGCAATTTTCTGAATTGTAGCTATTAGCATTGATTCAGCTGTAAATAATATTTCAAATAATTCAGTATTAAAATTTTCATAACTATATATGGCATCATCAATATGAAAGAAACTTGGGAAATTTTTACTTCCGTGAATAAATGATGATCTATAATCATACATTTTTGTTAGACGTTTTTTAAATTCTTCAATCTCACCTAAAAATAATTGCCCTTTTTCTTTAATCTGTTGAGAAATTCCTTCTTTGCCTTTAACGTAGATAGCTTCGATTCCTACCATTGTCCAAAATAGTTTATTTATTTCCTCAGATTCTTCATATAAATATGAGAACGCATTAAAGGCTCTGCTTAAATCTGTAGAACTTAATTCATCTATATCTACTGGGTTTAAAATAGTAATAAACCAATTCCACGTTTTTCGAATTCCTAAATTCTCAAATTTCGGCCATTTTTTCTCAATTGAATAATCAAATAACTCAGTGGTATATAAATTCATTTTTTTTAATTGTTTATAACCATCTCCTAAATCGAAAAAGCCAATCCCAAAATGAAAGCCTCCAACTCTACATATATTTAGAATCATTAGAAAATCATAGAAACGTTTTTCCAACTTATCTGGTAAAATTTCACTTTTGAAAAAATCATTAGAGTTTATTCCATATTCTTTCTCAAGGTCTTCGAAATATTGCTTTTCATATGAAACTTTAATTTTAAAATGATAAACTATTTCTTCTCTTTGATATCTTTTATGTATTCCCCAAGTAGTTTCTAAGTTATCAGGTAATTTTTCTAATTCTTCAACCTCCATTACTGAAGTTAATGTCTCATTAACTTTAAGTTCAATTGGTTCTAAGTTTTTTAAAGCTCTTTGAGACCTTGTGAATTCTTTTTTAAGGTTTTCACTATCTCTATTTAGAGGTTTAATAAAAGACTGATATATATTAATTGTAGTTGTCAATTTTTAATGTTTGCCAACGGTTATGTGAATGGAAAGTTGCGTGCTCGTGTGCGAGGATTTTCCGAAGGAAAATCAGAAGCTAACAAGCAAAGCAACTCACATTGGTTAAGCTAAAAATAGCAATTTTTTATACACGATGTTACCAGACGTATTTTTTATGAAATCCAAGTATCAATAATTTTATCAATAATCCAATTTCCTTTGTCATTTTTTCTAATAAAAATCCGAAAGCCACTTCCGTTTAGAATTCCCATTCCAAATCCTCCATTTAGAATTCCGTAAGATTTGCTTTTGTCAAATAAGATTCTGCTAAACCCAATCTTCGCACCAACGTAAAAGTCATATTCAGTTCTCCAGAATTCACGTCCTTTTGGGAATTCCGATTGATATTTGAATTTGATTTTTTTGTTGTTAGATTCTAATTTGTTTAAATCTATTTTGTAACCATTTTTTAATTCAATATTTTTTGAATCTAAAACTATGTTTTTGTTTTTAAAATGTTTGACTAATTCATACATATCTTCTCTTTCGAAGCTTGTTACTGAATCAGAAACTGCCAAATAGATAGGTGTTGAGTCTTGGTTTAGAGAATCTTTTTTATTTTCCCAATTGATTTTATCTTTTATAAACTTATCACTCTTTTTGTAGTCAGATATTACTTTATCTAAATTGCTATTATCATATTCTTTTTTTTCGAAAAATTCAGGTGGAGGTGGTGGAGGCGGAGTCATTCGCTTGTCGTAATAGATAGAATCTAAAACCGAAGGAAATATTTCATAGAAAACAACTTGTCCAAATTCAGTTTCAGAAATGACTTTTTCTTGCTTACAATTCCAGAAAATTAAAGACAAAACTAAAAACGTAAATATTGTGGTTAGCGGTTTTCTCATATGTGTGGTAACGGTTTTGTGTATGGTTAGTTGCGTGTTTCAGCAACTAATTTAGTAAACAAAAACGAACGCGAGAAAATTCCGAAGGAATTTTCCAAATAAGCACTTACCAAAGCAATTAATTATACACGTTGTTAGCAACAGGATTTTCTAAATTAATAAAATCAAATTTTCAGTAAATTTAAAGAATCTATCTGTTTAAGAATGTCTCTAAATAATTTACCATTTTCAATTGATAAGATTTCATTTCTTTTTTTTGGAATTTCTTTTAATTCGAAAAACATTTTTGCAAAATTTTCAATTTCATCTGTTGTACTTACTTTTTTATAATTATTTAAATAAAATCTGACTAATTTTTCTGTGGTTAAAAGCCTGTTTTTGTATCTATTAATTAAGTTTAAATCATCAATTGTTTTGTCGTTAGGTTTTATCTTTTTTACTTGAAAAGTTAATTCATCTATAGAGTCTCCTAAAAGAACTTTCAAGGATATTTTAAAGGTATAGAAATCTTCAAAAGCTTCTGAATATGGATGTAAGTGCGTATCAATATTATATGGTTTATCTCCTTTTTCTGGTGAATTACATATATGGCAAGAAGGAATTAAATTAAAAAATGAAAGAGCAAAAAAAGGATTTTGAGATTTTGGATAAAAATGATCTAAATCAAAATAAGCTATGTTGTTAATAGTAAGTTTTTTGTGACTATTTCGTTTTACAATTTCCACTTTTCTATCATTACAATATGGACAAGTTGCATCTGTAAAATTCAATTTAGAATATAAAATTGTGCAATATTGAGAAGATCTAAACGCTTTATAATTTAAAAGTTCATTAGAAATCAATTTTCCAAATTCTGTTTGAGAAATTCTCGCTCCTTTAGTTAAATAAATATCTTCTTCTTTTATTAATTGAAAAATTTTATTATTTATTTTATTAAAATCATTTGGTTTTGCAAGAATGATTTTTTTTAGTTCATAACAATTATTTTTCTTTAAAAAATTAAATAATGCTCGATGGCGTTTTGCAGTACTTTTAGAACCTTGAGCATATTTTTTAATATATGATGAAGTGTTTGATTGAATGTAAAATTTCTTACATTTTTTTATTAATGAATTAGTTTTATATTCATTTCTCGATTTATATTTGGGATTCAACTCTTTCCAATGATTTTCTGCAATTTTTGAAAGAAATTTATTTGGATCCGAAACATTTAAATGTTCTTGAATCGTAATCATTCTGATAGTTGATTTTTTAGTCGATACTTAATAATGTCGTCACCTATCAATTCAATAACTTTTAATAATTCTGAACTTTTCTTTTTATTCAAGCCTCCTGATTCTACAATGCTGATAATTTCTTTTGTTTTTTTATACGCAAAATCACTTGTTCTTTTATTATCCAAAAAAAATGGTTCGGCGTATAAGTCATAAAGATTTCCCCCGAAAGTATTAATGGGCAAATCTATTCCATCAATTGATGAGTTTTCGAAATTTTTATCAAGAATTGTAATGTTCTGGTTTGGAAGATCTGACAATAAAAAGGGTGAATGCGATGAGAGTATAAGTTGAATATTTCCTGAATAAATATTTGGAAGAACATTTAATAATTTGTCAAAGAATTCAATTTGCCATTTTGGATGTAAATATAAATCACCTTCATCTATACATAAAAGTAAATTGTAAGTTCGTGAAAATTTTAATTCTTGAAATAATGAAGCAAATAAATTAATATAAGCTTTGTGACCTGAACTAATTCCTAACCAGTTAACATCAAAAATATTTATAGTTGCAAATAGTGATATAAACTCATTAATAAAATTTTTAGCTTTAATTGAATTATAATCGAAAGTAAAATATTCCAATGCTCTGCTACCAGAACCTTCAACACTATATTCTAAATTCAAAAAATCTAAATCGCGTTTTATAGTTTTTAGGAAATGAAGTTGAGATTCGAGGTTTTTGATAGTTGACGTCTTTGTTCTTTCGCTTTTAATATCTGAAAAAAGAGAAAACTGTCCATCATAACTTTTAATAAGGTTTCTTTCTAAAAATAGAATTAAGTTTTCAGAGATCTCCTCTGTTCTCAATTTAAACATCTCACTTATAAAATCGTTTATGTCTTTGAGTAGTTTATCATAAAGATTATAATTTGTTCTACTTTGCCTTGATATCTGGTAGATAATTTCAAAGAAATAACCAAATCTCAATAAATGAATGAACTTATTCTCTGGTTTTATTTCTCTTAATCTATCTCTATAAAATTTTTGAAAGTCTTTGATATTTGAGTACCCTTCTCGATATAAATTTCTTTCCATAGAAGAGTTAAATCTGTTTCTCCAAACCTTACTCGTAAATTGAATTTTTTCTGGGATATCAATATTTAAAGAGCTAAATATTTTTGAGTTAATTAACCTGACTTGTTTTTCAAAATCGGTTACCTTATTTCTTCTGAAAAGCATATTCCTGTTATACAAATTATTAACAGATATATCAGTAATATCAGAACCAAAATCATTTCTTCTTTCATCAAAAACGTTTGAGAAAAACACTACTTTTAGAGGGTTAATACTTCCATCATAGTCTTTTAATTCAATTTTAAATTTCGCTTTCGGTTTGTTTCTGTTATTGAACGAGTAATGACAAGTATATGAATTATTAGATTCAGTTATTATTAAGAAATCAGATTGAATTGTAGTTTTAGGATTTTTTAAGGCATTGCAAATTAGCTCAATGGCATTACTTTTTCCTGATCCATTTTTGCCAATTACACCTACAACATCTACAATCTGATTTCCAAAAAAATCATTTGGTAAATCATCAATATCTTTTTTAATTAGCAAATTATCTTTTTGGTCAAATTTAAACTTTATAGAACTAGATAAATTAAATCCAAAATCTTTAAAGTTTCTATATCTGTCTATCCAAATGAAACATATTTTCATATTTTTTTATCTTGTTGCTAACGTGTTTGTATATGGTTTGTTGCGTGTTTAAGCACTAAGTTAACAAATAAAAACCGAATAGAAAATCCGCGAGGATTTTCGTAACTAGGCTAGAACTAGCAATAAATTATATACGGTGTTGTAAGTAGTTTTTATTCTTTTAGTATAAATAAATTATTCAAATCTAAATTCATTGATTCAGTATTGTCTAAGTTATGATATACCTCTAACGAACAAGTATTACATTTAACTTTATATACAGAAGGGAAGTCATTACCTGTTGCTCCATTTTCATCGAACTCTTCAATGTAATCGAATTCTTGAATAAGTGATTTATATTCACATATTGGGCAATCAATTATTTTTGAGTTAATGTTTATTCTAGCAAATTCATTTGCCTTTTCTGTTTCTTTATATTTATCATCAAATAACTTATGAAAGTTTGGGTTCTCAAAACTCGCTCTACCAAATTCTTTCAATAAAGCTGTTTTAGATATATTATACTGTTCATTTTTGAAATGATTAATTAATTCATTAAGGATGTTTTTGTTTTCGTTTTTTGATTTGAATTGCAAATAAGAAAACCTACTTTCTTTAGACTCCTCTTTAAATACTTTTTTTAGGAAAGGTAAAATATATTTTCCAAAAAGGTAATCAAGTGCTGAATATTTAATCACATATACACCGCTATGAGCTATCTTATTTCTATAAGTATTTATATAAGTAATCCAGGTTTTAGCATCAGATATAAATTTATATTTAACCAGTCCTTTTTCTTTTATTAGTTTACATAGTTTATCGTATGCAACAGAGAATCCCAATCTGTCTATTTTACGGATGTTTGATTCTTTTTTTAAAATTTCTTTAACGTATAGTTCTAAATAATGTTGAATATGAAAGATAGATTCAGAAGCATTCTTTATGTAGCTAGCATTATAAATATGTTGTTGATTTTCTTCAGAATTATCATTTTTTAAAAAGCTAAAGTTATTTTTTATACTATTATAAGTAGAAAAGTAAGATTTTAAAGAAATAGTTAAAGTTAGGATTCCTATATTTTCAGCGTTTTCATAATATTGTTTGATAAAAAAACCATCATTTTTGATGTTGTCAATATTCATATAATGTTTATTTATTGTTATGATATTTTTGAATGGAACACTGTCTTGTCAAATTACTTACAACGTGTTTGTGTATGGAAAGTTGCGTTGTTTGTGCGCTGGGATTTTCCGAAGGAAAATCAGCTGTGTGCAAATACGCAACTCCCTTTTATTAAGCACTAAAATAGCAATTTTTTATACACGTTGTTGCCAAGTCGTTGATTTATTTCAGAGTTCAGATTATTCAATTGAGTATATTTTTCTTTTGTCCGTTTTTCAGAGTGGGAATTAGTAATTTATTCCGTAATCCGCTTTTCAGTTCCGCTTGAGCAAACAATTCCGAAACAGGCTAAATTCAGCAAACAGTTCAGATTTAAATTCCTTAATCGAGCTAAAAATTCAGCCGTGATTTCATTCTTTATTTGATTAATAATTCAATGCGATTTTTTGAAATTCCGATGCAGGTTTTTCTGTTTTTCCTTTCTTAATATTCTAAAAAAAATCGAAAATAAACTAGACTTTTTTCGGTTAAGAGTGCGTTCCGCACAATGCTTGGCAACGTTGTTGTATATGGTTTGTTGCGTGTTTTAAGCGCCTAATTTAGCAAATACAAACCGAATAGAAAATCCGCGAGGATTTTCGTAAGTAGGCTAGAACTAGTAATAAATTATATACGGTGTTGCCCACAGTTTTTTATTGTTTATTTTTCAAATGTTCTATTTTTCCTTTAAATAATAATTCCTTAATACATTTTGCAAGAATTGTTACATCTGTATTTGCATTATGAAATTGTTTTACTTTATGATTAAATAGATGTTCGTATAGTTCTGTCATTTTCGGAAATTTTGCATCAGGATTTTGTTCATTAGACAAAAGCTTAGTTCCAAATTCCATTGTGCAAAATTGAGTCAAACTATTAAAGTTGAAATCAATTTGATGATTCTCAAATTCGTTTTCTAAAATGGATAAATCAAATTTTAAGTTATGAGCTGAAATAAACTCACAATGCTTTAAATCATAAGTAATATCTAAATAAATTTCTGAAGGTTCTTTTCCAATTTTTTTTATTATATCTGGATTAAGTTTATTTATTTTAAATGCTTCTGATTCAATATTAAAATTAGAATTTACTAATTCAGTATTTTTTTTATAAATAATACCTTTTGTGTCCATTATCATCCAAGATATTTGAACAATTTTTGGAAAATTATAGTTTTCAATTAATCCATCTGTTTCAATGTCAAAAAGGAAAAATAGTTTTTCCTCAATCAATGAAAGGTCAACTAAATTTATGTCTTTATTGGGTTGTTTAATATTTCTATGCTTCTCTTTTGATAGTGAAAAATAAACTTTTTTTCTTTCTATTTCTGAAATATTTAAAAATAGACTTTCAATGATTTTAAACTTATTTATGTCTATAAGAACAGGTTTTTCTTTTGGGAACTTACAATTAGTAAAACTGTATTTTGAACCAGACTTATGTAGTGAGTTTGGTAGAACAATGTGAGTTCGCCAAAGTATTTCTATTTTCTCAAATAAGCCTGTATTATCCAAATTCGGTGGATATGAAGATGCAACTTGGTCTTCTTCTAATATATCAAGTAGTTCTGAATAAAAGTAAATATGATAACCGTCTAAACTTCCTGTTTTCACAACCCATTCATAATGTTTTGGTAAGCCCAAAATAATTAATAAATCTTCTATGAAGTTGTAATTTGTACAACCATCAATATCTAAAACGTGTAAATTTTCAAAGCCTGCTATTGTTCCAATTCCTACTGAATTATCCCAATCATATTCTTTTAATTCTTCTATGGATTGTCTTGACTCTTTAAGATGTTTCCATTCGTGATATGCTCCTTTTAGGATATTGGCATCATAAAAATTATGTTCTGTTATATAATTGGTTATACAAGTAATGTTTAGTCCAAGATTATGAAGGTGTTTTGCAAGAATGCTATGGTTCATTATATTTGATTATTTGTAATTAAAATTTCCATACATTCGAACAAATAATAATAATCTTCTTCTTTTTCTACAGGAAAAGTTAATTGATTTTCATTAATTTCAAAAAATCGAGGTGATAAAAATTTTTTAAAATTCAATTTCGTAACTACAAATGAGTGTGTAGAATACCCTCTTTGAACCTCCAACCAATTTTCTCGTAAAAAAAAATTATAGTAAAACAAATCTAAACTTCTATTTTCATCAAAATTAGATGAAACCCAATTGATAAATTTCTTGCAACTTTTCGGATAATCTTCACTAATTTTCAGATAGTTCATGAGTTTGTCAAATTGTGGGCAACGTTGTTGTATATGGAAAGTTGCGTGTTTGCGTGCGAGGAATTTCCGAAGGAAATTCAGACGTAGCAAACGTGCAACGACCTTTTGTTGAGCCTAAAATAAGCAATTTTTTATATACGTTGTTAGGCACTGGCTTTTTCCGTTCAGTTTACTTTTGAATTATTTTTAGCTATCATTCAATTCGGCTGTTTATCCAGATAGACTTTTTTCTCATCACTATATTCTAAAAATGTTTTATTCAATTCATACCATTTCTTCCAATCGCTAATATTTTCTTCAGTTGGTTCTATAATAGGATCATATGATTCCGAAGTACTACATTTAATATTTGTTAAGTTTTCTAAAAAAGAGATAGCGTCATATAAATCATCTCCATAAATTGTGTCCTTTTCAAACCTTACAAATGATTCTATTACACTAACATTTTGAAAATAGGTTTCTTTTATTAATTCTTTTTGTTGCTTTTCTTTCTTACAAGAAGATAGAATTAACATTCCGAATATTAGTATGAAAATTTTTCTATTCATTCAATTCCATTTGAGTGAGTTCAGCTTGTGCCTAACGGTTTTGTATAATAATAGTTGCGTTTTTGTCGACGAGGATTTTCCGCAGGAAAATCAGAAGTTGACAAAAGCACAACGTACTTAGTTTAAGTCTAAAAATAGCAATTATTTTTATACGTGGTTGTGCAAAGCAAAATATTAATAAAGAAAAACATATCGAAGTTTGATAGCTAGAAAAAAGATATGCCTTTTAGTCTCTATAAGTTCTCTACATTTATTTAGCTTTTTAACCAAGACTTAGAGATAACATAAAACTTAGTCCAACCAAAGCTATGCGATTTAGTCTCTACAGTTTTATGCCGAAAAGTCTCTACAAACGAGTAGGTAAGTAGCACAATTTTTTTAATAAATAGTCTGGAAAAAAGATCAGATTTACGGACTTTAAAAAATTAGCCCTTGTTTTGCACAACGTCAGATGTGTATGGCGTAGTGAGGCGTGCCTCACGGAGAGCCATAAATCGCGCCTTATTCGCTATAGACTTTGTTGTTAGTAGTTTTGTGTGGAGTTCTCATAAAACCTAATAAAAAAGCCAATAATAATGAAAGGCGCGATTTACATCTGACGTTGGTAAGTAATTAATAGAAAATAGAGCGTTTTTTTAAACGCGGTTTCTATGTGCCGCAGGTAATTACTTACCAACGGTCTTGTGTATGGCTCGTTGCGTGCAAATTAGTGATTAATTTTCGGTCGAGCCACAAGCCAGATTTTTAAATTTTACTATTTATCTTTTTTATTGGAAATCGTCAAATTTAAAAATTTGGCGACTTTCCAAATACGCCTAAATTTCGGTTTAAGCAACTGAACAGCAATGAGCTATACACGTTGTTAGCACACGTGTTTATCCACGTTGCATTTCAATCAGTTGTTTAATTTCATCCGCTCCATTCAAGTCAGGATTTAACTTTTTAGCATTTTCAATGTCCTTAATCATCTCGCCAAAAACATAACTTGGATTTGGTTGTTTTTTAATTAGAGTAATCGCCTCAATGTATGTTTCCATTGCCTCGCTTTCTTTGTCAGTCATTAGTTGAGCTAAACCCTTATTCGCAAGTACCCAACCTAATTTAAATTCGGCATTTGCCTTGTCGCAATATTCAATGCATTTTTCGTAATTACCATTCTCAAAATTTGTCCACCCTAAACCACCATAAAGTTCGGCTTTTTGCTGACTGTCAGATTTTACAATTGGCACTTGTGTTTCCGTTATGGCAACAACCTCAATACTTATATTAACTCCGTTATTGGTACTTGGATTTTTTAGCCCTAAATAGACTGTCCCTGTTCTGATGTCATCAATTTCTACGACAGCTTGTTTTGTGCTTTGAGCAGAACCTTCCATATTGTAAGAGTAACTTCCTCCATACAAATCCTTTTTAGATAAGAATTTGTCAATATTCGGTCGGTCACATAAATAAATGTCCGCAGAAGCAACTCCATCTGGCACTTTTATAGCGGATAACGTACTCGATGTAATTCCGCTTGGGTCAGACATCATACCAGTTAATTGAATGGCTAAATTTAGATTTTGTGTTCCGCTCTTCCCTTTTTTAGTCGAAAAACTATAATACCACTTGACTGTATTTGGTGGCAAATCTACTTCCAAATAGGTTCTTGACTGTCCGCCAAAAGTTGCATTCAAACCTCCATTTAAATAGATACTTCTACTTTCGATAAGTTGTTTGGTTTTTGTTTTAATTTCATAGTCTTGAGAGTAACCGACTTTTATTAAAATCAGAAAGATAAATGTTATGATGTAGTTTTTTTTCATATGTGTGCTAACGGTTTAGTATAACCGTCAGTTACGGGATTAAAGTTAATATTTTTCGGTTAAGCACTGACGTTAGCAATTCCGAGTGGATTCGGACGTAGTCGAATCCGCCGTAATTGCGGTTATACATTGTTGGCAACTGGTTTTTTTTCATAAATTAATCTTTTTCCACAAGATTCGATTGAGCCAATTCCTCTTTGGAAACATTCTGACAGTAATTCAAGGTCATTGGTGTATTCCATTGCTTTTTCGAGTAATTCTTTTTCTTTATCTGACCAACTTTCGTAGGCTCTAAAGTGTCTTACTCTTGCATTAACAATGTATTCCGATAAATCCTCTGTTTTTAAAATTCCGATTTCGTTTATTTTGCTTTTTAATTGTTCAATCGCTTTTTCTGTCAGATTGTTAAATTTATCTTTTTGGAAAAAGTCAACATCTTTCCAAGGTTGCGGTTTTCTTTCTTTTTTTACTTTTCCGTGAAGTGAATAACCGTTTTCAATTAAATAATGCTTAAAAAATTTCTGTAAATCTTGTTTAGTGTAGTAACCAAAATATTTTCCATATAGTTCATTTGAGTTCAAAACCGGGAATTCAAATTCTTTAGATTTTAAGAAGAAATGTGTTAAACGACTATAAGTTGGATTATATTCAACGCTTTGAAATAGCTTAATCGTTTTGTCAATCTCTTCTGTACTTATGTTTAATTCAGTTTTTTGAGGTTGGTTTTCAGTAGAGCCATTAATTCTTTCCAATTCGGAAATTGCTTTTTCTAATGCTCGTATTACATCTCTTTCATTTAAGACGCTGTCATTTTCAATCAACTCGCCAGTTTGAGGTGAACATCCTGAAGCCAATGCTTCCAAAATTTCTATTGTTCTTTCAATTTTCATAATGTTGCTCTAAACTTGTTGCCAACGGTTTTGTGTATGGTTAGTTGCGTGTTTCAGCAACTAATTTAGTAAACATTCACGAGCCAGAGAAAATTCCGAAGGAATTTTCCGAGTAGACCTGAACCAAGCAATTAATTATACACGTTGTTGGCAGCAGTAATTTAGTTTTTCTCAAATGTTAGATAGTCAGTTCCACCATTACCACCACTAATGTCAATTAATTCAATTTTAGTTGCTGTTTGAGATATAAAATCCCAATCATCGTTTAAATCTTCAAAGTCATTCGTCAGATTGAAATTGATATTGAAGTCTAAATCATCTTGACTATCGTCAGTACTATTACTATCAGTTATACTCCAAGTTCCATCATAGTTATTTGTTCCGTTATTAGCATTTAGAACTCCTGAGCTATTAAATGTAAAATCGTAACCTGTAAAATGATTTGTTTCGTCAATTCCAGAGTCAATAAATTCCGTTATTCTCCAAGTTCCACTTCCAACATTGTCTTGAATAGTTGTTTGTGTTGAAGAAGTACAATTACTATTTGGTGTTCCTATTGTAAAAGTTAAATAATCAGTTCCACCATTTCCACCACTAACATCAATTAGTGATATTGAAGTTGAATTATAACTTACAATATCCCAATCATCATTTAAGTCCTCAAATTCGTTAGTAAGGTTGAAATTAATATTAAAATCAAGGTCATCTGAACTATCATCATTGCTATTACTGTCCGTAATACTCCAAGTTCCATTATAGGTATTGTTTTGGCTTGTTGCAACTAATGTTCCGTCAGAATTAAAATCGAAGGAATAACATAAAAAGTGTTCAGTTTCATCATTACCAGAATCTACAAAATTAGAAATTATCCAAGTTCCGGATTGTGCTGTGTTCTGGATTTGATTTTGAATAGTCGAATTTGAAGAATTATCATCTGATGTACAAGAAATTATAAGTGCAAATAATCCAACAAATAAAATAAATCGAGAAAAAATTTGTTTTGTTTTCATAATTAGATGCTTTTTAATTTTTAACGTAAAGTTGTGGTTTTTATTGCTGCCAACGGTTTTGTATAAGATTAGTTGCTTGTGCAAGCAACTAATTTAGCAAATATATCACAGATAGAAAGTCCGCGAGGACTTTCGTAAGTAAGCTAAAACCAGCAATTAATTTTATACGGTGTTGTGTGTAGTTTTTTCTATTCTATTCGTTTAAATTCCAATGTTTTATCATTTTTAAATCCTGCCGTAAAAATCACTACAACTGCTCCAAATTCGTGCTTTATTCTTTCTATTAGTATTGAGTTATTCTTTAATATAATGCGTTTTTTGTCATTCGTAAATGTTCCGAAAACATATGGTATACCAGAAACACTTAAATTTTGCTTTAAATAAAACATTCCATTTTTTAATTTTCCTTTTATTATCTCACTTTTTATCTCAACTTCGTTTTCATAAACACTTAATTCTAATTCATTTTCACTAATCAACTTTAATTTCGCAAAATATTTTTTATTTGAATCTAAATCAAGTTTATATTTCTCTGAATTCCACCATATTCCAACAAGATTTTCATAAATATTTGTTCTCAATGAATCAGAGTCAGCATAAATCTTATATTTTCCGTCTATTTGTTTTAATTCAGAATAAGTCTTTGGATTTAATTTTGTTGAAATGACATCTTTTGAAAAACTGGCACAACTTGAAATACTCAAGATAAGTATTAAGAAAATTACGATATTTATTATTCGATTTGTCATTTCTCAAATTACACACAACGTGTTTGTGTATGATTTCGTTGCTTGTTTCAGCAACTAATTTAGCAAATACAAACCGAATAGAAAATCCGCGAGGATTTTCGTAAGTAGGTGAGTACTAGCAATGAATTATACACGGTGTTAGGCATAGTTAATTCATCGCTTTGTTCAATTTCCAAATAACACCAGACTCACCTGTTAATAACTCTTTACAGTTATTAAATTCTGATTTACTCAATTCTTCGATATGAGCTGCCTTATTTCGATATTCCTTTGATACTATTTGTAATGATTTTAGTAGTCCATCCTTATCTAAAATCCAGTTTGAAAAAGAATATTCTGATAAAAATTCATAAAATGATTTAATTAAATTACTGGTTTCTCTTCTCGATTTTGAATTTAGAGCAGTTTGAAGAAAGTGACTAAAAGTTCCAATCTCTGGTGGTTTCGAATTATCTGAAACTATATACTTCGCGATACGACCAATATCTTTGTCTAATTTGTCATTTTCTAAATCTAAATTTAGGCAATATTCTTTTAATGGAACTATAAGTTTAGCGACAAGTTCGTTCTCTAAAGCTTTACATAATCCAATTACAAGAGGTGACCAATCTAAAGAGTATTCAATTCCTACTTTCTCGGAAAGATGTTCAGCTGAAGCGAGGAATCTTATTGATTGTTCTTCCAAGTGTTTATTTCTGTTATCCTTGATTTTTAAATTTTCTGAAGCAATTCTTATTTCATTTTTAGAAACAAGTTTGAAAAGTATATTGGCAAGTTCTGTTACTTTATCGTTTTCAGATTTAGTACCAGCCTTTATTTCGTAAATTGATAGCAGAAAACCATAACAACCGTTGCACATTCTTTTATTCCAATTGTCATCGTAAATAGTAATTAATTTTGATTTTTTTTGCTTACCACATCTAAAACATTCAAAAGCAACTACCTTATCAAATCTGAACTGTTTAATAGGTCCTCTTTGTGGGTATTCTTTAATTATATTTCCTGGTGAATTTCCTTTCATTTTAATTATGCCTAACGTGTTTGTGTATGGTTAGTTGCGTGGTTAAGCTACTAAATTAGCAAACTTTTACGAACCCGAGAAAATTCCGCAGGAATTTTCGCAAGTAAGCACATAAAAAGCAATTAATTATACACCGTGTTGTACTACGTTTTTTATTTCAGATTCTATTATTTTCCCAATTCCAAATAGATTTACAGAATCCTTTTCATTAAATTCTTTTTCAAATTTCAATAAAATACTGTTGTCTTTAAATTCTAAGCTAAAGCCATTATGTCTTATTAATTCATCGGTCAGATTTTTAGTCAATAACTTTTCTAACTCTTTATTGTCAGTCGAGGATTCTAAAATATATTTTTTATTAAATTCTTTCCTGTTATTTAATTTGATGTCGAAATTCAAAAATATGTTTGCTATTTTTTCTCTTAAATAAGCTGGTCTAATTATTAATTGAGGGATTTGAAAATCAGTTTTAATTAGTAAAGCATTGTGTTGGCTTTCCTTATCTGTTGTTATCATTGATTCTCCTGCTGTTCCACCTATTTCAATTTTATAAGAATTTCGAATGGAAAGAAAGTATGTCTCTAAATCAAACTCAGTTAATTTCCAAGTGTATATGTTTTTTAAGAATTCTCCTTTATCAATTATTAAATACTTACTTAAGTCAAATCTAACACCTTTAGAGACTTCCATAGAAAATTTCTTTCTCAGAAAGTAGATTATTTGTTTTTTGGTTTTTTCTTCTCTGGTGGTCATTTCTTAAATGTAGTACAACGTGTTTGTATATGGAAAGTTGCGGGTTTGCGTGCGAGGATTTTCCGAAGGAAAATCAGACGTAGCAAACGTGCAACGACCTTTGTTTTAGTACAACACCAGCAATTTTTTATATACGGTGTTGTAAAACGTTTTTTAATTCAGTTTTGCTTTTTATTTGTCCCAAAAGGTAATTTTTTCATTTGATTCATTATCTTTTGTAAACTTTATTTTATTCCAATGTTTGTCTAAATCCTTAACCGTTTTTAATTTCAGACCTCTAATATTGATTTCAGCCATTCCAGTTTTTAAATCTTCCGACATATTTTTATATAGCGCAATATTGTCTTTTTCGACATCACTTATCTCTATATCTTTAATTTCAGAGCGAAATTCAGTCGAGAGTCTTTTCCATAATTCCGCGTCTTTATAGTCCGAATTATAACAGATTATTGGTTTTTCATTATCTTTTTGGTTAACGAACTGAATAATTTCCGCAAACATTTTGGTTTTCTGCTTTTCGTTTAAGCCAGTATTTGTCAAATCGTCAAACTGAATTCTAATTCCATTTATCCACGTAGAATTTAATTCATATTCTTTTCCATTCAGTTTGTGTATAATTCCTTATCCTCGAAATCCGAATTTAATATGAGAAAAGTCCTTTGTTTTATCTGCTACATTGGTTTGGTCAAATGTTTTACAACGGTTTTGCATAAGAAAAGTTGCGTGTTTGTGCGCGGCGATTTTCCGTAGGAAAATCAGATGCAAACAAGCAAAGCAACGACCACTATGCAAGCCCAAAATAGGAATTTTTTTTATGCGTTGTTAGCTTTTAGTGCGTTTTTCACGTTTCTATTTTATTTTTCAGTCGGCTTTTTAATTCCGTGTTTTATGTTTTATTCAGCTTGATTTTCATTCCGCAAACTTGCTCAAATTCCGTGATTTTTTTAAGTCAGATTTCGAGTAAGTAATTCCGCTTTTCAATTCCGCAAACTAGCTATAAAGTCAGACGTAATTAAATTCAGAGTTTGAGTGATTATACAGCGTGTTTTTCAAAATTCGGCAACATAGTTTTTTCGGTTTTTACTTTCTTAAAACTCAAAAAAAAACAGAAAAATAAACTAGCTTTTTTAATTCCGCAAACTTGCTCGAGCATTAAAGCTAACGGTTTTGCATAAGAAAAGTTGCGTGTTTGTGCGCGGCGATTTTCCGTAGGAAAATCAGATGCAAACAAGCAAAGCAACGACCACAATGCAAGCCCAAAATAGGAATTTTTTTTATGCGTTGTTGGGTTTTAGTGCTTTTTTGTAAGATTTTATTCAGCTGTTTTTTCAGTCCGCAATATTTTTCAAATCCGCAAACGGGCTAAATTCCGCAAAAGTGTATTTCAGCGATCTGTTCTTTTTCAGATTTCTACTGCGCAAACCAAGTCAAAAGTCCGTTGTAATTTTTGTCAGCGTATCGATTCCGTAAACCTGCTAGAAGTTCACCGTTTTATTTTCCGTAATTGGCTCAAATTCCACGTGAACATTTTTAGAAATCAGATTTAATGGACTTCTGTTTTTAAGCTTGAACTTGTGGTTTTGCAATGACTTTTTGCATTAAACCCAACGTGTTTGTGTATGATTTCGTTGCGTGTTTCAGCAACTAAATTAGCAAATACAAACCGAATAGAAAATCCGCGAGGATTTTCGTAAGTAGGCGAGTACTAGCAATGAATTATACACGTTGTTATGTGCTGTTTTTATTCTGATTTATCTAATGTTAACATTCCTCCAAAGCAACTGTTCTCTCCAGTTAAAATTCCTTTATTAAACAAAGAGTGAGCGACCATTTTCATTTCTTTATCATTCGAGATTGTAATTCCCCAATCTTTTCCGTTTTCGATTCTGTATATGAGTGAGTCAATTCCGATTTGATTCTCAAATTCAGACAGTTCTTTCATAGAATATTTATCAAATGCACTTATATTCCAAATTGCACTATCGTTTTTAAATTCAAAATACCTTTCTTTATTTTCGATTGCAGTTTTATAGACTTTAATAATTCCGTCTTTTGAATATCCTAAATTCAATTCTCTATGCAATGCTCCTTTCAAAAAGTTTCCTTTCGTGCAATATTCTCGAATTTCTCCATTATTCAAATTTTTAACTTTAACTACAAGAAAATTTTGAAATGTACTTTCATTCTTTATTGCTTTTACATAATTCGGATAAAGTTCTTCGTCACTTAAACTTTGTTCATATTCAACAACTTCATTACACGAAGTAAAAAATAGAATAGTAAAAATCAATATTAGTGTTGTTTTCATCATTTTTGGTAATTGCACATAACGGTCTTGTGTATGGTTAGTTGCGTGTTTGAGCAACTAATTTAGTAAACAAAAACGAACGCGAGAAAATTCCGAAGGAATTTTCCAAATAAGCAACGACCAAAGCAATTAATTATACACGTTGTTGTAGGTAGTTTTTTATTTCTTTAAATCCTTGTACATAATATAAGTATCAACCAATCCTAATTCAGTGTGTCTATATCCTTTCGGTGTAGTTCCAATTATTTCAAATCCGTATTTTTTCCATAATTCAACTGCTCCTTTATTCGTACTTACTACTATATTGAATTGAATTCCCTCAAATCGATTTTCCTTTGCTATTTTGAGAGAGTGTTCACAAAGTTTTTTTCCAATTCCTTTTCCGTGAGAATTTGGGTTTACCATATAACTGCAATTTGCAATGTGGTTTCCTAAATCAATTTGATTTGGTTTAATGATATATGTTCCGAGTATTTGTCCATTTTCTTCAATCACATAAGTTTCCATATAATCAGCAAACCAATGCTTTTTTAATTCACTTTTTGGTGTATTTGGATTGAATACGTAAGTGTCTCCAGTTTCAATCACTTTTGAGAATATTTCCCAAACTTGGTCAATATCAGTTTCTATTGCTTTTCTAATATTCAATTCAGATGGTCGTTTTTTAAATTACCTACAACGTGTTTGTGTATGATTAGTGGCGTGTTTAAGCACCTAATTTAGCAAATAAAAACCGAATAGAAAATCCGCGAGGATTTTCGTAAGTAGGCGAGAACCAGCCATTAATTATACACGGTGTTACCTGCAGGCTTTTTCTTTCAGACGCTGTGTTGTAATTCAATTTCAGGCATTTCATCATAAGTTCTGCCGTTTAGAGTTCTACCGTTTTTCTTTTTATTTTTTCCGCCCCATTGTTTAAAAAAGAAAGCAACATCTGCTTTTTCACATTGTTCTTGAATATCAAGAACCCAGTCGGCATCCATTGGTCTCGGATTATGACCACTTTCTCCACCAACAATTACCCAATCGATATTATCTAAATTCAAATTCGGTAAAGCTCCAATCAAAGGTTCAAGGGAAAGAAATTTTACTCTGGCATTTGTTTTTCTTAAAAAGTCAATTCTACTTTTTACTATTTCTTCCTCTATAGAAACTCCCATCCAAATATTGTGAGTCCATTTTAATTCATTGTGTAATTCTAATAATCTTTCAGCTCTTTTTGTTAAAACTTGAAAAACGTGTTGTGGGTTTTCATTCATAACCTTGAAAACTTTTTGTATGAATTCAAGAGGAATTTGTTCGTGAAATAAATCACTCATTGAATTAACGAAAACAACTTTTGATTTTTTCCAACTATAAGGTGTTTTTAAAGCGTCCTCGTGTGTTCTGACTTTAAAATTATCCTTGTATTTTTCTACACCCATTGATTGTAGTCTTTTGGACATTACTTCTGCGTAACAAAATTTACAACCTTGAGAAACTTTGGTGCAACCAGTTGTTGGGTTCCAAGTCATTTCTGTCCATTCTATACTTGATTGTGCCATTATTTTAGTTTTAAAGTTATTTTATTAAAATACTCTTTATATTCTTTATAGTTGATATAAAAAGCACCTTTTCTTATTTTTGAACCATCTTCTTTATTCAATTCTAATCTGTTATCAGATTGAATTTTTTTCAATATTTGTGTGGAATGTTTTGGTAAAAATCCTTTTCGTAATGTAAATTCATAAATTTCTCCGTTAGTTCTATTAACTTTCAAAAATTCTAATAAAAACTCTTCAAGTCTGTTAGTTTCTAAATCAGAAAATAATGTAGATTGATGGCTGTCATATTTCCAACCTCGACCTTGTTCGTTATCAATATCCCATTTAGTTTCCAACATTTTTTCATAACCTCGAATGTGAGAACTAAAGAAAAATAGGCAGAAAACAGTATTCTCTTCTTTTTTTAACGTAAAACTATCAACAAAATATTCTTTACCAATAAAGTTTTCAAAGCCTTCTTTCAAGGCATTTATATATTCCCATTCGTTTTTTAACTTTTCATCGTTGATGCCTAATTGTGAATTGAAATTTTCTAAAACATCAGGTGTTCCATTTTTAGAAAAACGATACATAAACTGAATTGGTAACCATAAAAGTACTTCTGAATTATTATTGCAGTCAAGTAGGTTTAAAATATGTTGTGCCTTTACATCTTTATAACCAAAAGGGTCAATAAAAACAAATGCTTTAGTGTCTTTAAATGCACGAAATTTACTTGGTAATTCATTAACAATTTCGGTATAGTCTTTATTAATTAAGTTAAGGTTTCCAAAATTGGGATAATGTAATTTTTTATCTTTTATGTTATTTTCAAGTGTTTTAATTCTGTTTTGGTCAATATCATTGAAATGACAATGAATTTTTGGTGATTTTTCTGGATGTTTATTTATGAATTGGTAATATGTTTGTTTGATTTTCTTTAAAGCTATTACAGGACTTCCTTCTCCACCATTTTCGTAAATTCCCGGTCCACTAAATAAATCAATTATATGAATGTGTTTAGTATATCTATCGTTGCATATGATATTGAGATATTTTTGAATATAATCACCAAACAGTTTAACTTTCGCTTCTGAATGGTTTAACAAATTTATCTGTGATTTTCTTTTGCTCATTGGTTTGTTCAGCTTGCAGGTAACGGTTTTGTGTATGATTAGTGGCGTGTTTAAGCACCTAATTTAGCAAATAAAAACCGAATAGAAAATCCGCGAGGATTTTCGTAAGTAGGCGAGAACCAGCCATTAATTATACACGTTGTTGTAAGTAGTGCTTTTTTCGTTCACTTACTTAATTTCAAAATCCGAAATGCTCCTTGAATTACCAATGCAAAAACGATTGTTCCGATAATCAAATCAGGTTTATTAGAACTCAAATAATGCACTAAAATTCCTGCAATTATTACACCCAAATTGATAATCACGTCATTCGAAGTAAAAATCATACTCGCTTTCATATGTGCTTCTTCTTTGCTCTTTGACTTTTGCAAAATATAAAGACAAATTCCGTTTGCGATAAGTGCAAAAATCGAAACAATAATCATTGTCGAAAAATCGGGAAGTTTCTCGTTTCCGAAAAATCTTCTCAAGACTTCTACAAATCCAATAATCGCAAGTATTATTTGAAAATATCCAGCAAGTTTGGCAATCCGTTTTTTCTTTATTACTGTTCCGCCAACCGCAAACAAACTAATTCCGTACACAAAACTGTCCGCAAGCATATCTAAACTATCGGCAACAAGTCCCATAGATTTTGAGATAATTCCTGTTGTCATTTCGATTATGAAAAACGCAAAATTTATGATAAGTACAGACCAAAGAAGTTTTTTTTGATTTTCGTTTTCTTTAAATTCCGTTTGGTCGGTTTTTTCCGTTGAGATTTTCTTTCCACCTAAATTCAATTCGATAACGGACTTTTCGATTTGGTCAATTTCTCCGCTGTGAAAAACGGTCAATTTTCGATTAGGAATATCAAAGTCCAAATTCGCAATGCTTGAAATTCCGTCCAATTTCATTCGGATAAGATTTTCCTCTGAAGGACAATCCATTTTGGTAATTTCAAATATCGTTTTATTCACTTGGTTTCTGGGTTTTTCGGCATTACTTACAACGTGTTTGTATATGGTTTGTTGCGTGGTTTAGCACGTAATTTAACAAATAAAAACCGAATAGAAAATCCGCGAGGATTTTCGTAAGTAGGCTAGAACTAGCAATAAATTATATACGGTGTTGTGCCTAGTTATTTAGCATTTCTTTCAGTTCTTTAAAATCTGGATTATCCAATAAATCTAATTCATTTCCAGATGCTAATTTTATTGCGTTTCTCATTTGTTTAATTCGGTTAGCCATTGGTAAAATAATTCGATTTCCGTGTTTTATAAATGAATATAAATCTTTTTCGGAAGTTGGTATTTTATAACCTTTTGGACTAGATGAAATTAAAATTCCTTTATCTCTTAAATTCCCAACAACTTTAGACCTAAAATACTCCTCTTTTAAAGGCTTTTCTCTACTTTGATTTAAGTGGTTAAATATCTCTTTTGTTGAAATATATCTTGATTTATAATAAACTCTTTGATATAAAAGTAACAGTTTTAAAAAATTTATTTGGTCAATTTTCTGTTGGTCATTTCCACTTTCTTTTTCTATAAAATCGTTAATTCTCAAATGACTTACTTCTGCAATTAAAGGATTAAATGCATTGTCAGTATTAGATTCTACAAAATCTGAAAAATTATAATCTTTTGGAAAAAAGTTTAAATCACTTACTATTGGTTTTATTAATGTTTTGAATTCTTCGCTATATTCTGAAATTTTGGTTTCGTCATAAATATATCCAAGTGTTCCTGCGATTAAATCTGCTATCTGTATTAAGTTGCTCTGTTTACTATTTTCAATACCAAATTGAGAACCTGAAAACAATGTTTTTTGATGATGTTTATTGACATACGCTTTAAACTCCAACATATAATCGTTTCCTCCGTGTTCATCTACGTATAATTCCAATTGAGGAAAAGTTCTGAATAATTCCTTGTATAAAAGATTATTTAAATATTTATAAAATGATTTTTTATAACTAAATCCTTTCCCTTTTAATTTTCTTTTGTCTACGATTACTGCGTAAACAGATAAATCTAAATTAACTACGTCAGATAATACTCTTATTCTCCTTTTATGATGTTTTGAAATTCCACTTGATTTAATTTCTCCTGTTTGGAAATTGTGTTTTTTTCGTATTTCGTTTACTGAGTTTTCAAGTTCCGTAACTTTGTCTGAATTACAAATTACAGTAGCAACAATAAAGTGGCTTCCTTGAGTTGAAAATTGGAAAGAATTATTCCCATATTCATCTGCAAAAGCTGTAATTTTATTCATATTCGGCAGTTTTTTTTAATTAGGCACAACGGTCTTGTGTATGAAACGTAGCGTATAAATAAACACTAACTTTTCGGATTTAGCACGAGCCGAATTTTTAATTTTTATGTTTAATTTTCTTTTTATAAATATAACCAAATTAAAAATTTGGCGGACTTAATAAATAAGTAAAAACCTCTTGAAAAGTCTATAATAGCTATGTTTTATACACGTTGTTACCCACTGGCTTTATTCCGCAAACTTGCTAGCGTTGGCAAAGACATACTCTTTTTCAATTTTGGGCTTGTGTGGTGGCTGAAGCGAATTGCAAATGTGTATGGCTTTAAGCGTTGGCTAATCATTCAATTCATTTATTAAATTTATTATTCCACTATCTACAATTTCATAAAGCTCTAAAGTTAGCGTGTCAATTTGATTTTCCAATTGCGAAACAAGTCTTTTGATTGCTATTGATTGAACTTCTGCATAAAGATTATTTAACTTTTCTGTTTTGGTAGTTATTTCCTGTGCTATTTGTGTTTTCCGTTCGCTATTTAAAATTGGTAACGGAATTGAATGGATAAAGGTTCTGTCAATTCCCTTATATCCACCACTTTTAGGACTTCCTTTTAATTCAATAAGAGCTGAAATAACTTTAGAATTTAAGATTCCTAGAATATTGTAATAATTATAATCGTTTTCCTCATGATTAAGAATTAATCCATAACCACCACCACCACCTTCTCCGCTGCCAGTAAAATAGTATTCTCCATTTATGTCAATACTAAATCTACTACCGAAACATAATGAAGGAAGGAGTATTTTTTTTGAATCAAATAGCAAATGATTTTTTTTATAAATAAACTTGTAAAAATCATTTCCTTTTAAAGCTTCTTTCTCATTGAGAATAGTTTTACACTTTTTAAGATATTTCCATGTTTTAGGATAAGTAGCTTTTAATACTGTTTCTGAAATAAGCTCACTTTTATTAGTTGTAAGGTTATTTTCATACGGAAAAAGTAAGACTCTATTGGTACTTATTTTATATCTAAAAAGGTTTTTAGAACCTTTAACCATTTTTTTTATTAGTCCTTTTTCAAAAATATGATTAGAGTCAAGAGCTTTTGAATAACATGTAATGAAGCTTTCGTTTTCTTCTACTATTTCTAATAAAAAGACATTATTTATACTTGGTTGAAGACCAACAAATACTTTTTTTAAATTACTTAAATCTTTTAACGGAATAGAATTGTTGGAAATATTTTCTATAAACTTATCGTGAATTTCAGAAGCAGCAAAATACCAAGGTGAAGAACCTAAAGTATCTTTGTCAAAAATTGATGGAACTTGTGCTTCATCTTGGAAATCATTTTCAGGGTCTTCAAGATTGAAATATTTTAATTCATTAGATTCAGTTTGTTCCGCATCTAGATAAAAAAGGCAGGTGTAAGTTGTAGAGTTTCCAAAAACTTGATAATCATTAAAATATACTATTTTAGATAATAGTTTATTATTGCTAATAATTTCTCTAAACTTTTCTCCATATTTGGCACGAAGAACTGTATTAGGTATTATATAACCTATTTTTCCTGTTGGTGATAATACTGAAATAGCTTTCTCTACAAACAAAATTGATAAATCAAAATTACTAAAAGCAAAGTCATATTTCGTTTTAAGGAATAATTGATATTCTTCTGGATACAACTCTTCTAATAATTGAATTCTTAGGTAAGGAGGATTTCCTACGATAACGTCAAACTTATTTAAACCTTCATCAGCCCATGTAAAAGGATTAATAATATTAATTGTGTCAATACTAGCTTCTGAATAATTGTCAAAGAATGATAAATCTACAATTGAATTTCCGCAAATTAGATTCTTATCTAAAGAAGGTAACAATGGTTTTGGAGAATTATCTTCGTTAAAATTCTCTAGCATAGTGAAGTAAAGACTCATTTTTGCTATTTCAATAGCTTGAGAATCTATGTCAATCCCAAAAATATTTTTTTGTAACAAATTCTTCTTAGATTCCATTGTAAGGTTTATGCTTCCTTTAGAATCGATAAATAAAAGTTCTGGTGAAAGAGAAGAAGAATTACTTTCATAAAATTGTATTATCCTTTTATAACTTTTAATTAAAAAAATTCCTGAACCACATGAGAAATCTATGATTTTAGAAATTTCAAATTCTTCATTTGGAGACTTGTCAGAAAGAAATAAGTCTAGGGTATCGTTTAGGATTTCGTCAACAATATATTCAGGAGTGTAATAGATTCCTCCAGCTTTTTTAATTTCTGGTTTAATTTCAAGTGAAATATTACCATCAATAATTGTTATTCTTTTCGCAAGATATTGCTCAAAAATACGACCCAATATTTCAATACTAATTTTACTGAAATTATATGGGCTTTCAGGATAATATAGTTTTAATATATTATCTTTTATTATTTCTTTATTGAGAGTTATTTTATCAAATAATGGATATTCATGAAAAAGTAATCCATTAAACTTTAAGTTCAACTCTGAGCAAAGGTTTTTTAAAGAGTCTACAAAATCATCTTCGCTGTTGTCTATTAAAACTCTTAATCTCTCAATATCTTCAATCTCGTTATCTTCAAGAAATCTAATAAAAATTATTATGTCCAGTAAGCGTTGAGTAGCTTCATTGATTTCTTTTTCGCTTAATTCATCAGAAGTTTCTTGAAATATACTTTGTGCAATATTTAATCGTATTAGCTCTAAATCCTTTAAAAATACTGTGTCTAATAATAATTCCCCTTTTTTAAGTATGTAATTGTAGTCTGTTGCATCTAAATCAATATCTAAATCATCTCTACGATCAGTAAATAATTTTACAAGGGATTTTTCAAATACAGCTTCTTTACTAAAGTTATTCCAGATGTAATCGAATTTATCAATGTAATCGTCATAAGTACAGCTAAATATTAAATCTTCATTGATTTGATTAAAGTTAGGCTTTGTTGAAATATCATAAATTCTTATTTCTTTGAAATTTGTTAAAATTACAAACGGAATTTTAGATAAAAAACCATAGGATTTTGCTTGAAATACATGTTTTGGATTGTCTAAATTTTCAGATGGTTTTTTTGCTTCAACAACAAATTGGTGTCTGTTTTTTATTTTAAATATATAATCTAAACTTTTAGTTGTTTCTCCTTCAACTTTAAGAGAATACTCTACTAATACATCTCTGTCATCAGCAGACATACTTTCTGGTAAACCTGAAATTTTCCATCCCAAAGCTTCAAAGAAACCATCTATAAACTCCTTTCTAGCTTCTGCTTCTTTATTAGCATTACTCTCCCAAGTTTCTATATTTTTCTTGTAATATTCAACTAGTTGTTCAATTTTATTTAAGGCTTCAGTTTTATTCATTATTATAGCTGGATAACAGTTCGAAAATTGTTTTTAAATCATTACTAGATACTTGATTAGTATGACAAAAGGAGTTAATTAAATTGTTGAATTCTCTAGAAGTAATAAATTTTAACAGAGATTTTAATTTGGATTCAGTACCACTTATAAAATTCACATGATTTTCCAAAACATAACCCTTAGAAAATCTTTTATCTTTATTATCAATTATAGTCGCAATCATTCTGTCGCTGTTTCCAATTGGAGACATCCTACGATAAATAATAAGTGTGTCGTTCTTTACATATTTTGGATTGTTCGGAATGCAATATGGGAATGTTGAATTTCTTTGGTTTTCTAAATTAATACCATCATTATTTATATTTGGACCATTAATCAATGGAATTGATTTTGGTACTTTTTTATAAAAGCAGAACTCTTTATTTTGATTCCAAACAAAATTTCCTGTTTTGATTTTATATGCAGAAAGGTGTTTTACAATTGATTTTTGAGATAACTTTCTAAAGTTTTCGAACTCTTCCTTATTTTTAAAAAGAGGTATAACTTTTAATGAATTATTAAAAATGTTGGTATCAACAGAATATCTTGTAATATTAGTTAATGAATTATTTGATACACCAATATTATAGTTTTCGGTTTGATTTCTTTTTGTGGCTAAAAGAAGCATAATATCTTGTTGAACTGAAAATGATTTTTCATGTTCTTTATTAGTTATAATTAAATCAACAGAAAGATTTTCCATTAATTCTTTTCTCATTTTCTGATAGTAAAAGCCAGAAAGGATAGATTGTGGTATTATAAAACCGAGTTCTCCGTTACGCTTTAAATGTTGTATACTCCAATGCAAGAATAAATTATGAATATAATTATGCCCATAACTAACACATTTGCAAATATTGTTTTCTTCATGTGGGTCTATTCTGAAATATGGAGGATTTCCTATTATTAAATCAAATGTTTCATTGTCATTTGAGATACAACTTAATGTTTTTAGTGTGTTTTGAATTCTAATATTTGGGAAATAATATGGATTCAAAAAGACGTCATCATAACTCTCGATTAATTTTCCTAGCAATATTTTAGAAACAATTATTGGAAAGGGAAATATATCATAACCAAAAATATTATCTCTAAGTAGAGACAATTCATTTTTATTAGGCTGGTTTTTAATTATTTTTTTTAAATAGTGAAATAGAAAAAAACCAGCACCACTTGAAGGGTCAATTACTTTATTATTAGGAGTGATTTTAGTTTGCAAATTGTCAAGAAGAATATTAATTAAATTCTCGTTAGAATAGTATTCTCCATATTCTCTTGTGTTTATAATAGGAAAGTAGTTGTCAATTTCATTAAAAATATAAGAAATCGAGTCAGTATTATCAAATTTCATTTCATCTCTAAAGCTTAGAGCGAATGGATAAAACTCTATTATTTCTGGAATTTGTTCGGTAATGTTAACAGGTAAAGGCACACTGTCAAATATTTTACAAAGTGTTAAAAGTTCACTTCTATATCTTTCTAAGAAGTCTGTTTTTTCTGTGTAAATATTTTTAGGTTTGACATGAGATGTAATAATATAATGACCAATAATTTTTTCAGAATCTTCTGATTTTAAGTATTCATCTACAACATAATCTATGTTTATCTTTTCTCTTTTTAGCGATTCTACAATCATAAATTCTTATTGCTTTTGTATATATTTTATTTGGTCTTCTGCAACTTTCAAAGCATTCAATCCTTCTTTTTCGTCTTTAACAATATCGTAAACTTTTGTTGCTATCCATAATGCTTCGAGTTCTGACAAGGAATAATTGAACGTTTCGCTTATCGTTGCTAAGTGTTCTCTTTTTAAAGCTTTTTGATTACTCTCAATCTTACTCAAATATCCATCTCCTATTTCAAGAATAGCAGCTAATTGCCTTTGAAGCATTCCTGAAGTTTCTCTTAATTCTTTAATTTTTTGTCCAAGTGTCATTTTACCTTTTTTAGACTTGACTAATTTAGGTCAAATTTAATTTTTTTTTTTCAAAGTACGGTCAAAAGCGTTGGGAAATTTTAGCTCTTTTGGTTTTTAGAGCGTTGGAATTGAGCGTTGGAAAAAACCGAAAGTGCTAAAATATGCGGCTGGTTTTCAGCTTGTGGGTAACGTCTCGTATATGAAAAGTAGCGCTGAAAATAAGCGATAATTTTTCGGATAAACACAAGCCGAATTTTTAAATTTTACTATTTATTTTATTTTTGGGAAATCGTCAAATTTAAAAATTTGGCGACTTTCCAAAAATGCACAAGCCTTTGTTTTTGCAACTGCTCGCGCTATTTTTTATATACATTGTTACCCATTGTTATTTTTCGTCGGGATATTCTTTCTCTTCATAAACTAACATTTTCATATCCTTAAACCAACCGAATTTTTCAATTAGTCCGTCGTAAAATTCTATTTCTTGTTGGGTCATTTTATTGCCAGTTTGCTTAAACATTCCAAATTTCCACTGTTTTAGATTGTCCGTTGCAGCAAGTACAATGATTTCCTTTTCTTGTAAGTCCCTTTTGTAGCAATATATTGGCATTGCTTGTTGAATTGTCCAATCAACTACTTTTTCGTCAATCTCTTTAGAATAATAAATAAGTAAAAATCCAATACCATTATAAACCGAATATCTTCTAGCGAGTTCAATTTTAGTATTTTCATACTTACCAATTAGACTAAACAAAGATTTCGACATCATTCTCCTTTCTGTTCTACCTAAAGTCATTAATTCTTTAGCCAAGACTTCTCCTTGGGGCAATTTTAAAACATCAGTTTTCACAAGATGGTCGATAAAATAACTGGCTTTATCTTCTTCTCTTTTGAGGGCTACAGATTTACTTTTATCATAATTTTCCCAAGCACCTTTTAAATCAAATGATTTTTCTTGGAATTTGTCCGAATGATATTCGTCAGGGAATTTTCGTCTATTTTTTAGGAATACAGCGAGTAAGTCAATTTCACTACAATTAATCTTTAGTTCAGCCGATTGGGTTAATAATTTTTCTCTTTCGTCCAAATATTCAACTAAATCTGAAATTGTATCGAGTTCTTGAGTTATGGTTTGAAAAGTATTTTTGTTTAGAATATTGATAAATCCTTTATTCTCCTTTTTATCTCCTAAATCATAATATTCAAATTGTTCTCCGACATTTACAGTAATTCTATAAACCTTATCGAATTTACTTGGGTCAAATATCTCTTTCGGTCTGTTTGGGTGTTTTATGTAAACTTCTGATTTTGAGTTAAAAAGTTTTCTTTCTGCTCCGTATAATTGTTTAGTGGATTTCTCAATTACCCTTTTTTTATATCTATCATAATTTCCTTTGTTATCATAGTTTTTTACGGAAATTATAATCGCATAATTTTTGAAAATGATGAGTAAATCACAAATTTCTTTCTTATCTCCATTTTCGTCCATTGGATTTGGATAACACCAGTATTTTAGATAAGAAGTAAACGCAAGGTCATTCACAAAATCTTCTCCAATATCTCCTTTAGATTTTTCTTGCGTCATTTTTTTCTAATAATGGGTAACGGCTTGTATAACCGCAGTTACAGGCTAAAATAACGAAAAGTTTCGAGTTACACACAAACCACAGCAATTACAGAGTGGATTCGGACGAAGTCGAATCCGCCGTAATTGCGGTTATACCTTGTTGCCAACAGTTTTTCTTTTTTACCAAGATGTTTTATTATCAATTTCCAGTATCTTTTAAAGGCTTTGATTTGTAGTTTTTCCGTTTGCATACAACAGTCCGTTTTTCCAATAATACTATTTTAAGATTCCGAAATTGAGGTCAGTTTACGTAATAATGCGGCACACTTTTTACGCGTGAGTCCGTTTGCGTTTTGCTTGTTATACACTTAGAATCCGTTTTCTGTCCGTGCTGAACCCGTTTAACACTTTGCTTGAAATTCAGATTTATTTTCCGTTTTCCGTTCGCAACAGTGGTTTTGAGTCGGTTTAAATTATTTTTGGGTTAGTGTTGAAAATGCTGGGCTAAAATTGTTGGCAACGGTTGGGCTATGAGTAGTTGCGTGGTCTAGCACTTAACTTTGTAAGTACACACCAAACTGAAAATCCGCGAGGATTTTCAGAAGTAGGTGAGAACAAGCAATTACTTATAGCCATTGTTGGGCATAGTTATTTTTTCTTACTTTTTTTTGTTGTCGTTTTTTCGTCTTTAATGTCGTTCATTAGTTTTACAAAAGACTTTTTCTCTCTTTCAACTACCACGAATTCTTTGTCGAAAATCTCTTTAAATGTATTTTTAAACTTATCTGTATCTCTAAAATCTCTAAAAAGTGGCCATTCCTGATAACTTGAAGCATTTATGTCATCGTGTTCAGGTCCAATTTTTTTCATTAATGAAGTAGATAAGTCATAATCCTCTTTTAACACGGAAACAGCTAATTGAAACACTAGACCAACAGACCAATCTTCTGAATCAAGTATTTTATTGCTTGTTTCTTTTTCTCCTTTTAAATAAAACGACAATGCTTTGTTAATAATCATCGTTTTTCGCATTTTTTCAGTACTCTTTTTGGGTAAAGTTTCTGTTGCGAATTTGAGTAAATTAATTGCTAAATCATAATAACCATTAATAATCAAGTCAAAAGAAATGTTGTTTAAATTATAGTCAGCTTCATTTATTTTGGTAGGAAGGAACTTTCTCCATAGCACTTGCCCTAATTTAACTCCTATTTCAAATACAGCTTGGAAACCATCATTAAAATATTCTGGGTCAACGTCTAAAACATCATTGAGTTCTACTTTTTCTATTGTTTTGACATTATGTTTTTTACAATTCTCAATATAGTTTCTCGATACCAAACCATTACAATGCACAAAGAGATTTCTTCTTTCTGTTAATTCTATAAAAGTTGGTAAAACAGGAAGATTTGTTGTTAAAGTAAATTCCTTTTTTGTGTGTTTAGAAATTCTTTTTTCTAATGTTGTTAGTTGCTCATAATGACTTTTACGTAACAGAGCTTCAACATCTTTTTCAATTACATATTCTTTTAATTCATCTAAATCTTCATACTTAAGGATATCTTGAAATGTAAATTCTTTTTCAAGTAAAAATGCAAGTTCTGGCTTAATTTGAAATAAAGAACGACAAAGGTCTGCTAAATAGGCATCGTACTGGCTAACTAATGACACTACAAAATTTCTAGGCAAGATATTATATGCTGCTCTTGAAGTTTTTGCATCTTTATCGAGCTTATTAAATTCATTAAATTTATCAAGTGGTATTCGATATAATTTCTCGCCATTTTCATCTTTATCCTCGTGTTCGTCAATAAATTTGTCAAGTTTTTTGGTGTGATTCTTTAACTTAAACTCGACTAATCCCATTACTAAAGGTAACGACTCAGCAAGTGAATCTATTTCAAGTGTGAATCTTTCGATAGCGTATTCAAACAACTGATAATCTTTAAGTTCAGTCACCAGGTTTTCGTCTTTATTCATTCAGTTTTTTAATTATGCCCAACGTGTTTGTGTATGATTTCGTTGCGTGTTTGAGCAACTAATTTAGCAAATACAAACCGAATAGAAAATCCGCGAGGATTTTCGCAAGTAGGCGAGTACTAGCAATGAATTATACACGGTGTTACCTGTAGTTTTTTATCGCGTTTATTATTTCAGAAATTTGTTCAAATTCAGAGTGCTTTGAGATTATTTTGTTCAATTCAAGCCTCAAAAGACCTTTATCAAGTTTTAATTTCTTTCCGTTTAAATTTTTAAAGCTTTGGTAAATATTATTTTCTTCTGCTTTAAGTTTATTTTTCATAAACAAACTTTTAATTCCGCTATTATTTATATCGAGTGTTTGTGAAGATTCGCTATTATACTTTGCATAAATTCTAGTATCGTTTTTATTATGTCCATCCTGCGATTTCCATAGTGTTCCAACAATTTTAGTTTTATAAAAATCAGTAGTAATATTAATTATATATTCACATCTGATTGCGTTAAACATATTTTGTTCAACATATACCAATTCCACATTTTGTTTTTTTGCGAATTCTTTCCAATTCTTATCTAATTTATTCCAATTCACAGGGTTTTTCAAATTACAGGTAACGTGTTTGTGTATGGTTAGTTGCGTGGTTAAGCAACTAATTTAGCAAACTTTTACGAACCCGAGAAAATTCCGCAGGAATTTTCGCAAGTAGGCAAGAACCTAGCAATTAATTATACACGGTGTTGGCAACAGTATTTTTCTCAATCGACAATTTCCTCAAATATTATCTTATTTTCTGATTTCGGAATGCTAATTATTCGGAAAGTTGGAACATATCCTTTTCCATTTGGCTCATAAAATTCCGATTTATATTCCATCTGAGTTTGATAATTTAAAGTTACTGAATTTCCAACGTATCTATCTTGTGTACTTGGTAAATGAAAATAACTTTTAATACTATCTTGATAAAACTTTGATGTTTTAATTTCACTTACAAGTCTCTTTTTGTCAGATTCCGAAATTGATAATTCAAAACGGTGATAATAGTCAACAGTTCCAACACTCTTATTTTCTAATATTTCAAAGTCATCTTTCAGTTCAATATTTTGTTCCGAAAGATGTTCTATTGCATCACTTTTAAAAAACAAATAGTCATCTATGTAAATAGAAACTGATAGAATAATTGTTCCGATTATCAAAATTCCAGATATTATTTTTCCTGCTTTTTTGTATCCCATTTTTTTTGGAATCCAATAGCTTAAAAATATAATTCCGCTTATTATTATAAGAATTATAAATAAAAATATAAAGGTAAAATTCGGACTGTCCATATTCCTTAATAGTGGTTTCTCATATTGTTGCCAACGTTTATGTGTAAGGAACGTTGCGTGTTTGTGTGCGAGGATTTTCCGAAGGAAAATCAGATGCAAGCAAGCAAAGCAACGACCAAACGGCTTAACTAAAATAAGCAATGTTTTTTACACGGTGTTGGCAACTGGCTTTTATTAATTTTTCTCAAATTCCTTTTCGATTAATTTTCTTAATTCCAAAATCGAAATTCCATTCTCCAGACTTTTGCCTTTCTCTAAATTATAGAAATCTATATATCCGATTTTTGTAATTGTGTTATATTCTCCAAGAATGTGGTCAAGATAAAGAAATGATAGAGCTTGATGTCTATTTACATCCGAGTTCATATTTTTTATAAAAACTTTGATATTTATTTTTCCTCTTTCTTTATCCAATTCGGGAATAATTTCAATATCAGAACTTGGATATTCAATTCCGTCATAATTCAGTCCAATTTCGTCCGTTGCGTGTCTAAATTTTTTGATTATCCAATTATCTAATTTAGGTTTTGAGTCATATAATTTTTCAGTTGGTAAAACACCTTCGGGCATTCCATCTGGTGTTATTATTAAAACTACTTCGTCTTTTTCGGTTAAAGTCATTTCCGGAAAAAGAACTGAATTGTATTTTTTCATTTCTCTTGTCAGTTGATTATATATTGTATAATCCTCTTGGTCAGAGTTTATGAAGTTTTCAAGTTCTACTTTATTTTTAGAAACCCAATTCCAAAATTTTTCTTCTTTCGATTGTCTGTTAAATAGTGAAAATCCCATTATTAAAATTATGATTGGTATTGAGATTAAAATTTTTTTCATTCGCTTGCTGTTGAGTTATTTCAGCTTGTTGCCAACGTTGTTGTATATGGAAAGTTGCGTGTTTGCGTGCGAGGAATTTCCGAAGGAAATTCAGACGTAGCAAACGTGCAACGACCTTTTGTTGAGCCTAAAATAAGCAATTTTTTATATACGTTGTTAGGCACTGGCTTTTTCCGTTCAGTTTACTTTTGAATTATTTTTAGCTATCATTCAATTCGGCTGTTTATCCAGATAGACTTTTTTCTCATCACTATATTCTAAAAATGTTTTATTCAATTCATACCATTTCTTCCAATCGCTAATATTTTCTTCAGTTGGTTCTATAATAGGATCATATGATTCCGAAGTACTACATTTAATATTTGTTAAGTTTTCTAAAAAAGAGATAGCGTCATATAAATCATCTCCATAAATTGTGTCCTTTTCAAACCTTACAAATGATTCTATTACACTAACATTTTGAAAATAGGTTTCTTTTATTAATTCTTTTTGTTGCTTTTCTTTCTTACAAGAAGATAGAATTAACATTCCGAATATTAGTATGAAAATTTTTCTATTCATTCAATTCCATTTGAGTGAGTTCAGCTTGTGCCTAACGGTTTGGTGTATGATTTCGTTGCTTGGTTTAAGCACTGAAGTTAGCAAATAAATCACAGATAGAAAGTCCGCGAGGACTTTCGTAAGTAGGCTCTAACTAGCAATGAATTATACACGTTGTTGGCAACTGTGTTTTATTTTATTATTTCAATTCCTTTAGTCACATCTCTGAAAAATGATTCCATTTCCGATTTACTTTTTTCAATCAGTTCAGACTCTGTGATTTCCGTTTTGTTTATATCAAATAGTTTTATTTTTGAATCAGAATAAGATAAATAACGAATTATGGAATCCGTTTTATAACCTTCTTCATAATATGGTTTGTCATAATCGTATTTCAATTGCTTGACGAATTTAAAATTCATCTTTCCGTTTTTTTCTGTCCAATATGTATAGTTTAGTTTTCCAGTTTCTCCATACAACCAAAAGTCGTAAACAATATAGTCGAAATTTTTATCGTGAAATACTTTTAATTCTCCACCATCAGCTGAATGGTTGTTAAGTTCAAAAGTGTCCGTTCCAAATTCCGCTTTATTTTTCTCAAAGTCTTGAAGCAATTCAAAATCTTTGATTTCAGAAACTGACTTTCCAATTTCTACACTTTCCGCTTTCTTTTCAGATTTTTGTTTTTCTCCGCAAGAGTAAAATCCGATTAATAGAAAAATTATTAAAATTCTGTTCATAGGTTGTTCGGACATTGTTGCCAACGGTCTCGGCTATGAGTAGTTGCGTGGTTTAGCGGTTAACTTTGCAAGTACAAACCAAACTGAAAATCCGCAAGGATTTTCAGAAGTAGGCGAGACCAAGCAATTACTTATAGCCATTGTTGTGCAACGTTTTTTATAATTTTTTTTCCAGTATTTTTATTTCTTTCCAAAGCTGATTTTGTTCTTTTTCATTTTTCAATTCTATCAACTGTTTGTATTTCTTTATTATTCTTTTTTTTATTGACACTTTATCCAGAACAACTTTTCCTAAATAATTTTTCTTAACTGTTGTCATTTCAAACTTGTCTTTGTCATTCGGCTCATACATTGTGTAATATTTTAAAAAGTTTTGTTTAGCCTTTACCAAAGAATAATTAGAATTAGGTCCGCCAAGTATTTCATTAGCGTTGTGTTCGTCTTGTCCATCATCTTCCCAAAAACACAACGAACATATTTCAAAAGCAGCTCTTTCGGACAATGTAGGATAGCCACAACAAGGACATATGAAATGCTCATTGAACATTTCATATTTTCTACTTTCAGATTCCTCTCTATGAGTAGTGTATTTGGAAAACCAATTGTCGTTTTTGTTGTTACTCATTATTTTTTTTCAGCTTGTCTTTTTTCAAAGTCATTAAATCCAAAATCTTTTGGTTGAAGCATAAATGAATCCGCCTGACTTTCAATTAAATCAATTATTGCATAATATCCGAACTCTTCTCCTGCTTTAAAATCATCTTTATTCGATTCCAATTTTAATTCAGCGTGACGTTCTTTAATTAAATAAACTAAATCTCTTAAATAAAGCTTGTATGTTTCGTCTGTTTTCAATGTTTAGTCAAATGTTGCACAACGTGTTTGTATATGGTTTGTTGCGTGGTTTAAGCAACTAATTTAGTAAATAAAAACTGACCAAGAAAGTCCGCGAGGACATTCGTAAGTAGGCGAGAAGCCAGCAATAAATTATATACGGTGTTGTGCATAGTGTTTTAGTTCAGAAGCCAATTAATACAGTCCGAAATTTCTTGATGGTCATTTGGTAAAGCGAGAACTATTCCGTTTGTCTCTATGTTATTTTTTAAAGTAGCCCAAACTTGCTCGTTTTTCCCTTGAATGTTAAGATGCTTTTCAATTGCTCCTTTTGTCCAAATCCATATTCCATTAGAGATTAGTTTTGCTTTTAAATTTTGAATATTGCCTTGTATTGAAGGACTCTGCGCAAGTAATGCAAAAGCTTCTTCAGCTGTCATTGAACTATTTCTTTTGGTTGGCCAGCCATTATTTAAGTTTATTCCATTGGTAGTAGCTAAATTTGCCATTTCAGTTTTACAAGCTAGAATATCGGTGTCATTTGCTTGTAGAAAACCATCCTCAATAGCTTGTTTAAAAGCATAATCTAAATCTACAATTGCTTTACAAGGTAAATCCATCATATCTAATACGAGTTTTGATTTTTTAGTATTACCTGAACCACCTTGTTGGACTAATGCACATTTATTTACTCCTAAAGAGTTTCCTGATATTTTTTCAATTAAGAAAGGCATTAATCTGTTTTCAGTTTTTCCTTCTGATAATATCACTCTTTCTGAAAACAATATATTACTAGAATTACTAAGTGCAAACATTAATGTTAATTGATGTTGTGCATTTTGTTCAACTTGCGGGATTGCTGATTTTAAAGAATTTCTTTTATGTGTACCTAGCGTTGTATTTTTACGAACAAGAATAGTATTTGCAATATCTTTTTCTGTAATTATAAAAGGTGAGTGAGTTGTAAATATTATTTGATAACCTTGATTAGCTAATGTTTTTAAAGATTTTCTTAATATTTCAATAGCTTGAGGATGTAAATATAGTTCTGGTTCATCAATTAATAACAATGTTGTTGTTGTCTGTTGTTGCGAAGCCGTTTTTAAATCTGCAAGGTGACGTATTAATGTCATTTGTATAGAACGCTGTGCTCCGTGACCTAATGCTGATACATCTGTTCCATTTAAACTTTGATTTTCATAAACCTTAATTGTTCCCTTAGAAAATACTTCTTTAAGTTCAGGTGTAGGAACGTGTACTTTAATATTAATATCTGGAAAAAATGAATCTAATTTCTGATTTACTTGAGTGTCAAAATCAGATAATTCGGTTGCTCTGTTGTTTCCATCTGCATCAAGAACATCTTTTAAACCATCTAAAACAGTTCTTAGTTGAGCTCCATATTGTTGTTCTATTGGTCCAATAATTTCTGATAATAATTTACCAATTGTAGTACCAGACTTTGATTTACTAACATCTTCTTCTGAATTTTCCATAGCTCCAATATGTATAGGCTCAGGAAATAAGTCTTTAATTGCATTATCAATTCCTGTTGGGTTATTTTGCCATTGTCCATCTGTTGGGTTAAGAACTTCAAGTCGGATTTGAGCAGCTGTAGCATTTGGTACTAATTGAGTTCTTCTTATAGTTAATGATTCAGAATTTAAAAACGGTTCTATTCGTTGTCGGTGAGTATTATTTAGGTTGTCGAGAATATCTTGACTGATTCCTTCAATTTTAGCGGTCATAATAACTGAATTATTTGGGTCATTAAAATCAGTTATTTTTAACGAGCTTTTGCGCAAAACCCATTTTATTGCCTCTAGAATATTCGATTTTCCTGCATTGTTATATCCAACTAATGGTGTGTATTCAGAAAGTTCAAATTCAATCGTTTTTATTGATTTAAAATTCTCAATTTTTACTGTAGTTAATTTATGGCTCATTGGTTGGTTTTACATTATGCACAACGGTTTTGTGTATGATTAGTTGCGTGGTTAAGCAACTAATTTAGTAAACTTTCACGAACCAGAGAAAATTCCGCAGGAATTTTCGCAAGTAGGGAAGGACCTAGCAATTAATTATACACGGTGTTGGCAGCCGTAGTTTTATTTACAATGTTCCTGTTTTATTTCTCTAAGTAGTTTAAAATCGGTTATTTCTAAACCTAGTGATTCCGCTTTTTTAATTTTCGCACAAGCAATTTCAAATGAATCCTGATAATAATAGACCATTGCCAAATTTGCGTATAATGACCATTGAGTAGAATCTAATTTTATACCTTGTTCATAATCTTCTATAGCTTCTTTATCCTTACTTATTTTATAATAGAATAAACCTCTATTATTATAAAATTCAGGGTAATTTGGATTGATACTTATAGCTGTGTCCATAAGTGCAATTGCAGTTTCTAATTCATTTATATTGGCATACGCTTCGGATAGTTCAAACAGTAAGCTTACATTTTTAGGTTCTAGTTTTCTTCCTTTTTCATATACTTTTATTGCTTCAGTAAAAAGTCCTCGTTTTTTTAATTCATTTCCTTTTTCGTTAAGTTCTTCGGTTTCTATAAGTTCAAATTCGAAAGGTATTGACTTAACGTAACTTTTAGGTTCGCCATATCTATCATACCAAGACTGAGGAATATAACGTCTTGGTGATTCATTAAATTCAAAACCGAATAAAGGAATTGTCAATATTAAATATAGAAGTGTAACTATTGTCAATTTTGTTTGCTTTTCTCTTTCTGTAATTAGATAAACTATAGCAGAAATTATGAAAATTGGAAGAATTACTAATGTTGGATAATCTCCGAAAATATGATAGAGATACTTTGTAAATAAACAAAAAGACATTAAAACTAATAAGATATTCAAGACAATAATTTTTTTCGAAACTTTATCTTGAAATCCACTAATTGTTTTTTTTACATAAAAAATTAATAATCCTAAAAAGCCAAGAGTCAACAGAATATGTCCACCAACTATGTCATATATTCTGAGTAAAATTCCAATTGGAATAAGAAGAATAGTTAGTATAAAGAGTATGTTTTTCATAATTAGAACTATGTATTCAAATGATTACGGAATTTTTTTGACTATTGCTGCCAACGTGTTTATATACCAAACATAATCATTTTGTACTGTTTAACAAACTAATTTGTAAGAATATACCAACTTTTATTAAAGTTTGTATATATTTGATTTTATGTCGGATATCGCAACTTTTTTAGACTTTAAAAAACTTTTAGAAATTAAAAGATATAGCGATAATAGTATTAATACTTATTTAGGTTTAATTAAATCTTTTCATAAGTATGTTGGCTTTGAAATCGATTTAAATACAATTGAAAATAAAGTGTTACTAGCATTAATTATTCAAATTGTAAAGGAAAAGGAATTAGCGTATACTACGCATAAACAACTCTGCGCTGCTTTAAAATTATTTTATAAAGAAATGTATAATCGGGAAATCGATTTTTTACCAGTTTACCCTACAAGAAGACCTAGTCCTTTGCCCAATATTATTTCTACAAAAGAGGTTAAGGCAATTTTAGAAAGCCATAATAATTTAAAGCATAGAGCTATGCTTACGGTAATTTATGCTTTGGGATTAAGAAGTGGAGAATTAATTAATATGAGGATTGAAGATATTAATGGTGATAGAAATCAAATCTTAATTAGATCTGGTAAAGGAAATAAAGATAGAGTTTTACCTTTGCCGGATTCTTTAAAAACTCTTTTAAGGAGTTATTATACTCAGTATAAGCCTAAAACTTATTTGTTTTGTGGTAGAAATGGCGAAAAATATGCTCCAGAAAGTTTACGTAAAGTTTTTAAATTGGCATTGCGTAAAGCTAATATTAATAAGAAAATTACATTGCATAGTTTAAGGCATGCTTACGCAACACATTTAATGGATAAAGGTACAGATGTTAGAATTATAAAAGAATTATTAGGACATAGTTCTATTAAAACTACTCTTATTTATACTCATGTAACACAAAAAACGTTACAAAATATACCAAGTCCTTTAGATTTTCTATAATTTATTAGTATTTTATAAATTCTCTTCTTCTTTTATTTTGTTAATAAAACCTTGTAGTTCTTTGCCGTAATGAGAGGTCTTAATAGTTGGAGTTAATGTGTCGTTTATCATATTTAAATACTTAATATTTGCATTATATAGTTCTGATAAAGCTAAGTAAGGAGCAACTTCGCTATCTCTATTATTAATGGCAAAATTTACAGTATATAAATATTTACGCTTCTCAAGATTTTTATAAGTTTTTTCGGTGCTATTAATTAATGCGGTATCATTAGCTTTTATAGCATCAAAATTTTCTTTAATTAGTTCTAAATTTTTGTTATTAAATTTTGAAGCTACACTAATATATTCTTCTAAGATTTTTTGTTGCTTAGATCCTTTAATCTTGGCATCATAATTAAATCGTTTTAAGGAAGTATTAATTTCTGTGATACCTTTATCTGCAAAAAATGTAATTCTATTATCTTCATTATTGTATTTATCAAGATACAAATAGAAAATTTCTGGAGTATCAATTTTGCTTTGTAACTCAAAATTTGAGTTTCCGTTAATTACCATTGAGTCAATAGTTACTATGGTTGTGTCTTTGGCTTTTTTTAAATAAACGGTTCCTTTTTTTAATCCTTTAATATTTCCTTTTACAATAAGTGAATCTGAAGTTTTATCTCCACAAGAAAATAAAAGACATAATCCTAATAGAATAAATAATTTTTGCATGTTTAATTTTAAAATTTTGAGAGCGCAAATATGATATAAAAATTAATTAAATGCTAACCAACGGCTGCTATTCTCATTAATTCGGCACAAAGTATTGCTCCATATGTTCCAACAACGTAACCAAAGACAGCTAAAAGAGCTCCTACAGTGGCTAATGATGGATGAAAAGCTGCCGCAACAATTGGAGCAGAGGCTGCACCACCAACATTGGCTTGACTTCCTACTGCTAAAAAGAAATATGGTGCTTTAATTAATTTTGCAACTAATATTAATAATCCTGCGTGTATAGCCATCCAAACTAAACCAATCATAATTAAGCCTGGTTGATCAAGAATTCCTCCTAAATCCATTTTCATACCTATAGTAGCTACTAAGATATATATAAATACACTACCTATTTTACTTGCTCCTGCACCTTCGTAAGTTTTTGCTTTTGTAAAAGATAGTAGTACGCCTATTAATGTTGAAATAGAGATTAACCAAAAGAAACCACTACCGAAAGAGGATAATGCACTTTTGGGATCGCTTACGGCTTCAAAATTATTTTTTAAAAATGTAGTTATAATTTCAGAACCTAAATGTGCAATACCTACGGCTGTAAAAGCTATCATAAGTATAACCATATAATCGTTTAAAGATGGATTTCTTACTGTTTTTTCAGCAAAATTTTCCATCTTTTTTTGTAGTGCATCAATTGCTGTATTATCTGCTTTTAACCATTTGTCAATTTTAGTTCTCTTACCAATTCCTAATAATAAAATTGCCATCCAAACATTGGCTACAAAAATATCTACAATTACCATGTTTCCATATCTTTCTGGATTGTATTGGTATATTTCTAACATGGCCGCTTGGTTTGCTCCGCCACCAATCCAGCTTCCAGCTAGTGTAGATAATCCTCTCCAAACGGCATTAAAATCTGCTCCGCCAACTGTTTCTGGAGAAAATGCAGATATTAATAAAATTGCTAATGGACCTCCAATTACAATACCTATTGTACCTGTTAAAAACATGATTAATGCTTTAGGTCCTAAATTAAATACAGCTTTTAAGTCTATGCTTAATGTAAATAATACTAATGAAGCTGGTAAAAAATAACGGCTAGCTACAAAATAAGCTTGAGATGTTTTTGGGTCTACCCAACCAAACAGGCTAAATAACGATGGAATAAAATAGCACATTAATAATGCTGGTACAAACTTGTAAAATGTTTTCCAAAAGCCTGTTTTAATATTTTCTGTATAAAACACAAGGCCTAAGGCTAGAAATAGTAAGCCAAAAACAATGGCATCGTTATTAAACGGAAGAGTAATGTCCATATTTTTTTAATTAGTTGCTGCAAAATACCAAATTAAAATAGGATAAAAAAAAGTAAGAAATAAAGTTTGGCATACAATTTGAAATACTTATTTCGAGATTTCTTACATAGACTATTTTAAAGTGTGGTTACTTTAAATTAAGAGTAAGTAATTATCATATTTTTGGTTGGTTAGTATGAAAAAGCGTCTTTTTTTAAGACGCTTTTTCTAATTGTATTTAAACATAAAATCAAAATTATGTTGTTCTATCTTTGTTTTTATAAGCTATAAAGATTAATTAAAATGTAATTCTCATTTCTAAATCTTTATTTTCTACTTTAAACTTAGCGTCATTAAATTGTGGAGGACCGTAATTAATTGGGTTGTTAGACATGCCGTAATCTTCAAGTGGCATTCTGTTTGTACTAAAATCCATTTTTTTATTATCGTTCTCATCGTGCATTGCCATAATAGCATACGTTCCTGGTGATACATTTTTAAATGTGACTATAATCTTACCATTTTCGATATTTGATTCTATATTTTGAATACCTTCTGTAACCATAAAAGTATTCTCATTGTGTAACGTTAATATTGCTTTTCCTTTATCACTTTTAATATTAGAAATTGTAACAGTAATGTTTTGTGTATTTTTATCTTGTGAAAAAGAAAATACGAAAGAAAAAATAAAAGTAAAAGTTAAGATAATTGATTTCATAATTAAAGCGTTTTAATGTTATTGATTAATCAAATATCATTTTTAAATAGCTTATACTAAAAAATAATAAACCGAACTGTAGTTTTTAAGAGACCAAGTGTTAATTAACAATAAATATTTCTATACGTCTATTTTTTAATCTTCCGTCTTTAGTATTATTATCTGCTATAGGTTTGTTTTCACCGTAACCTTGAGAGGTAATAATTTTTGAATTTACACCTTTAGAAATTAAATATTTTCTTGCTTCGCTAGCTCTTTTCTCTGAAAGTAGCATATTATTTTCATTATTTCCAACACTATCGGTATGTCCGGCAATATGAAATTTCATATTTGGTTGAGAGATTATAATATCTGCAATTTTATCTAAATTAGTTTTAGCGTCATTAGTTAAAATAGTATTACCATTTTCAAACTTAATGTTTTTTGCAAAAGTTTCTAATTGACTAATAACTTGTGCTTTAATTTTATTATTACGATCTATAATTTTTTGACGTTCTGCTGTTTTTTGTTGTTGTATTTGTTGCGGTGTTGGGCAACCACCATTTTGAGGCGGTCCAGGTTGTTGTGGACATTTGTCTATTCTGTCAATAACACCATCTTTATCGGTGTCAAAAACTGGGCAACCATCGTCTTCAATTTCACCTTTAACTTTAGGGCATTTGTCGTACTTATCTGGTGTGCCATCTCCATCATTATCTGGGCAACCACGCATTGTAGAAGGTCCATAATCATTAGGACACAAATCTTCTGTATCTATTACACCATCTTTATCTGTATCTGGACATCCATTTGTTTCAAAGGTTCCAAATAATTCTGGACATGCATCTTCATCATCATTTATACCATCTTTATCTTTATCTTTTCCACCATAACGAAATACAATACCGGCAGAGTGTTGCCAATGTTTTAAACCGTAATCTTCAAAAGCATGTTTATATGTTGATTGAATAGTAAATCCAAAGGAGTTACCTACCCAAATATTTGTGCCAATTCCACCGTTTACTGTTCCTGCTCCAATAGTGTCTAACCAGGTATAACCACCACCAATTGTAATGTAAGGATCTAATATTTTTAGTCCATTTGTAAATTGATATTTAAACATACCATCTAAAGAAACATATGGGAATTCTAAATTTGCAGTTTCTTCTGTTGGAAAGTTTTCTTCTAAGCTATTTAACGAAGCAACAGCTTCAAAAGTTACTCGATGTTTAATTAATCGGCCTGCAGATAGTCTAAATCCTGCAGCATTTAAATTCCAAGTTTTAAAACGTGCTAAACCAGCTTCTTGTTCGCGTAAAGGATTGTTAATTGCATTGGCTCCAAAGCTTGTTATCCATGGATTATTTATGGTTTGTGCATTAGTAAATTGAATACTTAAAATAAAAGCTATTGTTAGAAAAAAAAAGCTAAACGGTTTCATTGGGTTTTATTTGAATTAATTAATAGCAATAGCAAGATATACTAAAAATTATAATTTTAAAAAATAAATGAAACTTTAGCGATTAAAACGCTTAAACTAAGGATAAAGAACAATTTTTTAAATTAAAGTAAACCTCTGGCTTTAATTTCTAAATACTTATTAATAGTGTTTACTGTTAATTTTTCTGGAGCAGTTAAAATGGTTTGAATTCCATATTTTTGAAGTTCTTTTACCATTAAACGTTTTTCGAAAGAGAATTTCTCGGCTATAGTTTTGTGGTAAATAGCTTGCAAGTTTTCTGCATCTTCGGCGATAAGTGCATCTAGCTCTGTGTTTTCAAAAAGAATAACAACTAATAAATGTTTTTTTGAAATGGCTTGTAAATATGGTAATTGTCTTTTTAAAGCGCTAATGTGTTCAAAATTAGTATATAGCATAAGTAAACTTCTATGCGTAACTTTTCGTTTTAATTGTGCGTATAAAAGACCATAATCGCTATCTGTAAATTTGGTATCGATATTATATAAGCGTTCTAAAATAGTATTTAAATAGGTTAGTTTTTGAATAGCTGGTAAAAATGAATTTACTGTTTTCGAAAACGTAAGCATACCAACTTTATCGTGTTTTTTTAATGCTACATTACTAAAAGCTAAAGTAGAATTTATAGCGTAATCAAGTAGTTTTAAACCATTAAAAGGCATTTTCATTACGCGTCCTGTATCTATTATAGAGTAGATGGGTTGCGATTTTTCATCCTGATATTGGTTTACCATTAATTTGCCTGTTTTGGCTGTGGCTTTCCAATTAACGGTTCTAAAATCATCGCCTTGAACATAATCTTTTATTTGTTCGAATTCTGAAGTATTACCAATACGGCGAATTTTCTTTAAGCCAAATTCTGTTAAATTATTGCTCATAGCAAGAAAATCGTATTTCTGCATTTGAATAAAAGACGGATAAACGGCTACCATTTGCTCGTTTTGAAACTTAAATTTTCGTTTTACAATTTTTAAAGAAGAAGAGCAAAAAACATTTAAATAGCCAAAATAATATTCGCCACGCTCTACGGGTCTAACACTATATGTAAAATCGTGTACCTCGTTTGGATTTAGTGTGGTTACATAATAAAAATCTCTTTTTTGAAATTGTATAGGTAACTCGTCTATTATAGAGATTTCTGCTTTAAATGGATATTTGTTGGTTATTGTAATGGGTACCGGATTTTCATCGCTATTCGAAAACTTTTCTGGTAATAATCGTCTAGCAGAAATAGGATCTTTAATACGATAGAGCAGGAGTAAATCCATTAAAAATAGCACTATAATTACAGTTGTAATTATCCAAGCTATTGGATATAGCATAGGTATCCAATACGATAATAGAAAACATACAGCAGCACTTGCCAAATAGACAAAGAAACCATTATGTAAATATAGAGATTTAATAAATTTCATGTGGTTATCTAGGTACTTCTACAGATTGTACAATCATATCGATAACATTTTCTGTACTCATACCTTCCATTTCGCGTTCTGGAGTTAAAATAATTCTATGGTTTAATACTGGTTTTAGAGATTTTTTTACGTCTTCAGGTGTTACAAAATCACGACCATTAATTGCAGCAAAAGCTTTTGCTGTATTTAATATAGAAATTGAAGCTCTTGGCGAACCACCTAAATATAAGTGTGGATGATTTCTAGTTTTAGAAACCAATTCGGCTATGTATTTTATTATTTTTTCTTCAACTACAATAGATTGAATTTTTGTTTTATATGCAGCTAATTCTTGAGCGTTTAAAATAGGCTTTATTAATGTTTGAGGTTTTTCGCCTTTACGGTCATGATGCGTTTGTATAATTTTAATTTCGTCTTCTAACGTAGGATAGTCTACTTTAATTTTAAAAATAAAGCGGTCTAATTGTGCTTCGGGTAAAGCATAAGTACCTTCTTGCTCTATTGGATTTTGTGTAGCTAATACCATAAATGGAGCTTCGAAAGAATAGGTTGTACCATCTACGGTGGCTTGTCTTTCTTCCATAGTTTCAAATAAAGCGGCCTGCGTTTTTGCAGGAGCACGGTTTATTTCGTCTATTAAAACAATATTAGAAAAAATAGGACCTTTATGAAATTCGAAGTCTGAAGTTTTCATGTTTAAAACCGAAGTTCCTAATACATCACTAGGCATTAAATCTGGTGTAAATTGTATACGACTAAAATCGGTTTTTAACACTTTAGAAAACAGCTTTGCTGTAACAGTTTTTGCTATACCTGGTACACCTTCAATAAGAACGTGACCATCTGCTAAAAGTGCTACAATTAATAATTCTATAAATTCTTGTTGCCCAACAATAACTTTGCCTAGCTCTAGTTTAATGGCTTCTACTGTATTTTTTAAATCTTCTAAAGGAATTCTATTATTAAATTTTAAATCTTGGTTGTCCATGTGTTATTGGATTTATAGTTTTCTATAGAAGCATTTAGGTTTTCTAAAGCTTCTGCTGTTATTTTTGTGCTACTAGATATTGTTTCTATATCTTTAAATAATGCTTTGGTATCTTCTATTGTATTATTACTACGCGATGCTAAATTTTTAATAAAAGCATCGTCTATGGTATTGGTATTTAAATGTAGGCTTGTTCTAATGTATTCTAAAAAATGCTGAATTTTATGTTGTGCTATATCTGTATGCTTACCACTTTCATAATACATATTTGCAATAGTACGTGTAAAGTCTAAAGTTTGATTTTTTAAAGGTTTTACAATTGGTATAGCACGCTGTTTACGTTTACCATCAAAAATAACGTAAAATAATGCTCCAATTATCATAATGTAATATGCCCAACGTAGCTCTTTAGCTTTTAAAAACACATACATAGGAGATGTTGCTACTTTTTTTCCAGATTTGTAATACTTATCAAAATACAACGGTTGATTAGTGTTTAAATAGGATAGCAATCCTGCTGTGTAATCCTTGTTATTATCTTCTAAAATAAAATAATTAGTATATGCCTGCGGAAATAAATTTAATGTAATTTCACCTTTACCAAATGTTTGTTTAATAACATTTATGTGTTGCTCTGGTATAATTGAATCGTTTTTTTCTGTGTTTGAAATTATGCCAATTACTTTTGTTTTAGTAGAATCTATTACAGAAAAATAGTTTAAAAAGTTTGCTTTTGTAAAGGTGTATTTTTGTTGATTGTTTAAGTCTTTGTTTTTTAATTGTACATCGAAAATGTTATCGAAATTATTAAAATTACTTATTAATGAGGTTTCTAAATTTAAGGTGTCTAAAATTTTTTTTGAAATTGTAGTTGAAGCAATTGCTAGAGTATTTCCTTTTGCTGTCCAATTTAGTAGTTTGTTAAGTTCTGCTTCGTCGAAATCTATAATTCCGTTTAAAAAGAAATAGGTACCAGAAATAGAATCGTTTTTGGTTAAATACTCAAAAGGTGGACGCTCTGTATCTGTTATGTTATTATTATAAACACGTTCTAATTGGTCGTAAAATACATAAGAGCCATATGGAATTTTGTGGTGTTTAGCATAACTAGGAAACCAATTTAGTTTCTGTGGCTTATTATATTCAATAATTATAATAAGTATAACAACTAAAGCAGTTAGGATAATGTATATTTTGCCTCTTCTATCCAAATTATTTTTTTACTTGATTATTAAGATTTATAAAATTTAGCTTTAAGTTTTCAAATTTAATAGCATCTATTTTAAATTCACCATACCATATGTAATCGTAAATTTTGGTGATTTTTTCAAACTGCATTTGTATACTATTAGTTTTTATTTCTTTTATATAATCTTCGTTTGTTTTCTGCTGCTGCCAGTCTATTATATTGTTTTCAGAGAGTTCTTTTATTACTAATAAATAGTAGTACCTAATCGCTAATCTATAATCATTTTGTTTTACAGCTTCGGTAATTAGTGCGTTTATATTTTCATTTTTAATAATTTGTTCTTCATCTGTAAATAAAATTTCGGCCTTTTTTTGTTCGCCATAAATTAGGTTTCTGCTATTTACTTTTAAAAAGAATCTTATTAATAAAAATATTAAGATGGCTAAAACTATATACGGTAAAACTCTTAATATAAACCATAAAATACCTGTGGCGGCATCCATACCAAAAATAGAGGAGAAGAACCTGTGTAAGATGCCTTTTAACCAGCGTTTAAATTTTGTCCATAGAGAATCTTCATCAGCTACTTTTTCTTCGTAATTAAAAGCTTTTTTATTTTTATAAGTATCAAGATTTTCTTTACTAATATCTTGTTTTTGGTAATATGGAGCAGTATTATCATCAGTAATAACAGCATCTTGAGCATAGCCAAAATTACCAATAAACAGTATTAAAAAAAGAAATCTTAATAATTGCATGTTATTGCTGAGTGTTTCCTAAAGAATCAATTTGCTCAAAAGTACCAGTGTGGTTTTTCTTTTCGTTAATATTATAGTAAATAAAGATTGTTACTATTATTGTTATAAAGTTTAAAAAGAATTTAAATGCATAACTAACAAGGTTTAAAATAATATAAATTGGATCTTTATATACGGCCAGCGGATTAGCTTCTGGATTAAATTCTCCAGAAAATATACCCATTTTTATATAAGTGTAAATGGTTGCAGGAAGGTTAAGTACAAAACCTATAACACCAATTAAAAGCGTGACAACAAATAATGTTAAAAAGGACATCCACCATTCGTCTTTAACAAATTTAAAGCTATCACTAAAGGCATCCATAACGCTTTTGTTTTCAAAAATCATGATGCAAAACACTACAGCCATTGGTACTACAAGATAAACTCCAGGTAAAAAGCATAGCATAAATCCTACAAACAAGGCAAGACCTTTTAGGATACTTAATCCTATAAAACTCCAAAATGTGTTTTTTACTTCTGTTTTTACTTGGCTTGTATTTATAGTGCCATTGTTTTCTGTATAAGATTTTACATAATGTAACGTTGCAGAGTATGCTAGAGCGTATACCATTATTCCTGCAATAACAAGTACTAATATAGATATACCAAGCGTTAAAAAGCCCATTTCTTCAGTATCGAAAGTAGAGGCTCCTTCTAGTACAGATGTTAAATCTCCAAAACTGTAAAGCATAAAACCTAACCCAACAAAAAATAATATTAAATATGGTAATGTAATTTGTAATATTAAAGCGAAAAATGGTTTGTATTCGTTTCTTAAAAATGCGAAAACATCACTTATCATTTCTCCTAACTCTCGCTGTTTTTTAAATTGTATAAACTGTTTCATATTAAATGGTGGTTTTATTTCAGGTTTATTCTTGTTTTAGTTTTTCTTTTTTAGATAATTTTATTGGGTAAATTATATAGTAAAAAATTATTAAAGCTAGTGAGCTTATAATTATTGAAATGGCTAGCCAATCGGGCATTTCGGTATGTCTTGTAACAAAACCTTCTAGAAATCCTGCTATTATAAAAAAAGGAATAGTACTAACTAATATTTTAAGTCCGTTTTTAACACCTTTAATAAAAGATTCTAAGCGTGTATAAGTTCCAGGGAAAAGCATACCATTTCCTAAAACTAACCCAGAACATCCTGCAATTATTATTACAGATATTTCTATGGTACCATGAATCCAGATGGTTCTTGCAGACTGCCAAAGTAAACCTTGCTCGTAAAATAAATATTGAAAACTGCCAAGCATAATGCCATTTTGCATCATAATAAATAAAGAACCAATACCTAGCATAATGCCGTATGCAAAAGCCATTAAAGCCACTTTAATATTGTTTAATGTAATACCTAAAAACATATTAAACTCACCTTGTTCTTTATAAACTCCCATTGGATCACCTTTTTCTATGTTTTCCATAGTCATGTTTACATAACCATCACCAAGAAAACTTCTAACAAAATCACCTTCGTTAGCAGCCGAAAAAGCTCCAATAACAACAAATAATATAAAGACTAAAAAAGCAACCAATAATTCGCGATGGTGCTGGCGAAACATTAATGGAAACTCATGAGTAAAAAAGGTAATTAATCTGTTTTTAGATTCCTTTTTAGTTTTGTAAATTTTTTGGTGAGCAGAAGAGGCTAAGCCATTTAAATAAGCTTCTGTGTTGCTATTTGGATAAAAAGTTTTAGCGTAGCTTAAATGATCTGTTATTTCAATATATAAACTAGAAAGTTCGTCTGGTGAAATTAGTATATTATTTGAAAGAACATTTTCAAATGTTAACCATTTATCTTTATTTTGCTTTACGAAAGCAGCTTCACGCATGTAATATCTTATTAAGCTTTCAAAGAAAAGAAAATATGAAAGAATTTCAAATAGAAACCGCCCAAAATGTTGCCATTATTCAAAATGCAGCAAATATAATGGATAGAATGTGGGCTTACTTAATAGATTCATTTATTATTTATTTTTATTTATTTGCTACTATACTATTATTAGTATTATTAGAACTAGACTTTAGAGATACTTGGGCTATTTATTTGCTAGTCTCTTTACCTGCATTTTTATATTATGTATTACTTGAAACTTTTTGGAATGGCCAGACTGTTGGTAAAAATCTTATGAAGATAAGGGTGGTAAAATTAGATGGTTCTAAGCCAACTTTTGCTAATTATCTTGTGCGTTGGCTATTGCGTATTATTGATGTAGTTTTAACCTCAGGAGGATTGGCAGCACTTGTAATATTGTTAAAAGGAAATGGGCAGAGAATAGGCGATATTGCAGCGCAAACAACAGTAATTTCAGAAAAAAGAAAAGTTAGTATTAAAGATACTATTATTAGAGATATTGAGCCAGATTATGTGCCAACATATAGTCAAGTAACTTTGTTTAAAGATTCTGAAATACAAACTATTAAAAATTTGTTTGATGAAGCTAAAAGAAATGGAAACCATAATGTAATCTTAAAATTATTTATTAAAGTGAAGGATATTATGGAGATTGAACCAGAAGAACAGCCTATAGCTTTTTTAGATACTGTAATTAAAGATTATAATTATTATACACAGAATATGTAAATTTTACTTTTTGTAAAATTATATTAATAATAGACCGCAAAAAGTAATGTTTTATATAATAGATATTTTAGGAACTATTGCCTTCTCCATTTCTGGAGTTTTAGTTGCGTTAAATAAAAAAATGGATGCCTTTGGAATATTAATTATTGCTTTTGTAACTGCTGTAGGAGGTGGAACTTTAAGAGATATTTTAATAGGAGAAACTCCTGTAAGTTGGATGAAAGATATAACTTTTGTTTATGTAGTGTTAGCTTCTACAATAATGGCTATAATTTTTAAATCTAAAATCGATTACTTACGTAAGTCACTATTTTTATTCGATACTATTGGTATTGGTTTATATACAGTTGTAGGAGTAGAGAAAGGTATTTCGGCAGGTTTGCATCCAATTATTTGTATTGCTTTAGGAACAATGTCTGCTTGTTTTGGAGGTGTGATAAGAGATATTTTATGTAATGAAATACCTGTTATTTTTAGGAAAGAAATTTATGCAACAGCCTGCATATTGGGAGGTATTGCTTACTTTATTATAAAACGTTTACCACTAGAAGGAAATTTTGTTTTTATTATAGCAGGATTAGTTGTAATTGTCACTCGTATTTTAGCAGTAAAATTTAAGTTGAGGTTACCAAATTTGTATTAAGTAAGTACTTTTTTTTTGAAATAAATTAATCTATTACTTCAACTTTATTAATATAAATATTATGTCTTGGCCAATGTCCACCATCAACTTCTTGGTCTGCAATTTTATCTACAACATCCATACCTTTTATAACACGTCCAAAGGCAGTGTATTCTCCATCTAAATGAAATTGATTTTTTTGAGTAATAAAAAATTCAAATGGAGAAGCTAATTTGTAGGCATTATCAATTTCTCCACTAGGAATCGAAATTGTACCTCTTCTATGTTTATAACCATATCTAACATCTGGAGGTAAAAGATAACGTCCCATTTTTCTGCGTTTTTTTAAAACTTCAGGTTCATCACTATTACCACCTTGAATAACAAAGTTTTTTACCACACGATGAAATTGTGTACCATCAAAAGCCTTGTTTTTTGTAAGAAAAATAAAGTTGGCTCTATGGTATTTAACTTTATTAAAAAGTTCTAAATCAATATTTCCAAATTTGGTATAAATACGTACTTTATTTTCTTTATTAATTTTGCCATACTCTTCAAAAAAATCCATGGCATTATCATCGTTTAGTGGAAGGTAGCGTTCTTCTAAGGTAAGCTTAGAGCTATCTATTTCTATAACTTTTTCTTCTACTTCAGGTGCTACCGTATCAACTTTTGTAACTTTACTTTTAACAGGTTTTGGTTTAGTTTTTTTATCTTCACAGTTAAATAATAAAATTAAGCTAAAAAGTAGAACTAGTCTCATAAATGAAATTTGAATCGTTTTTAAAATCTATTGTAAAAATAGAAAATTTACCATTACCAGGTGAAACTTCACAATTTAAAATGTCTCCTCCATACAGAGCAGATTTAATAAAAATGCAAGCCGAACGAATAAAGAAAGCAAGAAATAGTGCTGTAATGGCATTGTTTTATCCAAATAACGAAGGCGAAACATGTATTATTCTTATTTTAAGAAAAACCTATAAAGGTGTACACTCTGCACAAGTTGGTTTTCCGGGAGGAAAATTAGAAAAAAACGAAACAAATAAACAAGCAGCGTTAAGAGAAACAGAAGAGGAAATTGGTGTAAAACAAAATACAATAACTGTTTTAAGAGCGTTAACACAAATGTACATTCCACCAAGTAATTTTAATGTGAAGCCTTTTATTGGTTACGTAGAAAAAACACCAAATTTTATAAAGCAAGAAACCGAAGTAGAAGCTTTATTAGAAGTAAAACTTAAAGATTTTTTAAATAAAAACGCATTAACAACTAAAACAGTATCTATGGCTAATGGGTTGAAAGTGAGTGTTCCAGCCTATGGTTTAAAGAATCATTTGGTTTGGGGAGCAACAGCAATGATGTTAAGTGAAGTGAAAGACTTGTTAAAGGCTAGCTTTAAATAGTTGGATTTCGCTACATTTGTATATCCTAGAACTTTTAAAATTTATGGGTTTATTTAAACGAAATCCTTTCGGACATATATTATTTGTGAAAAAGTGGCTCATTAGAATTTTGGGCTTACTTTCTCATAGGCGCTTTAGAGGTTTTAATAATTTAAAAATTGAAGGCTCCGAAATTATTAAAGATTTACCAGATACTAACGTTTTATTTATATCTAATCATCAAACCTATTTTGCAGATGTATTTTCAATGTTTCATGTATTTAACGCAAGTTTAAGTAATAGAGAAGATTCTATTAAAAATGTTGGTTATTTATGGAACCCGAAATTAAACATGTATTACGTTGCTGCAAAAGAAACTATGAAATCGGGTATTTTACCTAAAATATTTGCTTACACAGGATCCATTAGTATAGAGCGTACATGGAGAAGCGAAGGTAAAGATGTAAATAGGCAAGTAAAAATGAGTGATATTTCTGCTATTTCTAAAGCTTTAGAAGATGGTTGGGTAATAACATTTCCGCAAGGCACAACAACACCATTTAAGCCAATTCGTAAAGGAACAGCACATATTATTAAAAGATATAAGCCAGTAGTAGTACCAATTGTAATAGATGGTTTTAGACGCTCTTTCGATAAAAAAGGACTGTTTATAAAAAAGAAAAACGTCTACCAATCTTTTGAAATTAAAAAACCATTAGAAATCGATTACGATAATGAATCTATAGACAGTATTGTAGAGAAAATAGAATATGCTATCGAGCAACATCCTTCATTTTTAAAAGTTATTCCACAAGAAGAGTTGTTAGCCCAAGAAGAACTTAATAAACAACGAGAATGGTTAGACTCATAGTAAAACCAGACATTTATTTTTAAATTCTGGTATGATTACTTTCTTTTAAAATAGTGGTGCTGTTTTTTGTAAAAAAATATAAGAATTATGATTACACCTAAAAAGCATAATAATGAAGAAGAAAGGCTTAGAGACCTAGAATCTTATTCTATTATAGACAGCTTACCAGAGAGTGATTATGATAATTTAACAAGAATAGCTTCGCAAATATGTAATACACCAATATCCTTGGTAAGTTTGTTAGATGATAAAAGACAATGGTTTAAATCTCACCATGGTTTAGAAACAAGCCAAACACCTAAAGATTATGCCTTTTGTGCACATGCTATAAATGATTCTAATAATATTTTTATTGTAGAAGACGCTAGAAAAGACGAGCGCTTTCATGATAACCCATTAGTTACTGGAGACCCAAATATAGTTTTTTATGCAGGAGTACCATTAATTAGCGAAAACGGCTATCCGTTAGGGACTCTTTGTGTAATAGATAACAAGCCAAAAACGTTAACAAAAGACCAAATACTATCTTTAGATGCGCTTTCAAAACAAGTAATGAATTTGTTAAGACTTCGAAAAAATAAACGGTTATTAGAACAGTCTTTAAAAGCATTAGAAGAAAAAAACAAAGAATTAGAGCAGTTTACCTATATAGCATCGCACGATTTGCAAGAGCCAATTAATACGGTAATTAGTCTTATAGACATGTTGGAAGATCAACCTAATAATACTTTAAGCGATTTAGAGAAAAAAAATTTCAAGTATATCCATAATGCTTCATATAGAATGAAAGAGCTCGTAAATGCATTGCTTGATTATGGAAAACTAGGTCAAAAACCAGAATTAAAAAAAATAGACTGTAACCTTCTTGTAAACGAAGTATTACAAGATCTTGACGCATTGGTTAAAAAATCTAAAGCAAATATTATTATAGAAAAATTACCAGTAATTTATGCTTTTGAAGTAGAGTTAAGACTTTTATTTCAAAATTTAATAAGCAATGCAATTAAGTTTTCAAAACCCGATGTTGCTCCAATTGTAAATATATTTTCAGAAGAAAAAGAATCTAACTATAAATTTACAGTAAAAGATAATGGTATAGGAATCGACGAAAAATTTAAACAAAAGATATTTCTTATTTTTCAAAAATTACATCAAAATAATAAATATCCTGGAACAGGAATAGGTTTAGCGCATTGTAAAAAAATAATAGAGCTCCACAATGGAACTATTGTGGTAAACTCTCAATTAAATCTAGGGAGCTCGTTTCAATTTACAATAAGTAAAAATTTAACTTAAAAATTATTAATTTCTAAACCTCCATTTTTTTAAGCTCATTGTAATTTCTGTTTAAGCGCTTCATTAAAACACCGTAAATTAACTTGTAAAAAAGCCAAATTAAACCAACAAAAACTATTGTGGTTACTAGCATAATAAGTGCAACTGTAATTTTGCCACTAGTATCTAATTTAGTAATTACCTCTTCTAATTTAGGATCTGTTTTTGTTGCGTAATAAGAGCCTAAAACCATAGAAACAAAAGCCATAATTAAATTATAAGCCACATAGTATTTTATTACTTTTCTAGTACTAATAATACTTTCCATAAGTTTTTTAGCATTATCTGTAACAGATATGCTTTTGTAACTTTTATACAGTAAGTAAATAAATATTAATATTACGGTAAAGCTTAAAATTGTTAAACCTAACAATAAGCCTTCATTAACATGCGTAGCTTCAACCTTTGCTCTATAAGAAGCAGATAATTTTGGTAGAAAAGTAATTGCAATCCAAAATATAAGTTCGGCAATACTAATGTAAAAAAGCGTCTTAACAATAGAAGACGATTTTTTCCATAACATAGGATACAATTCTTTAGAGCTTAATCGCTTTTCTTCAACAGTATCCTTCTGCCAATGTTTTTTTAATAAATCTAATTCATCCATATGTTTACGGATTTAAAATGGTTCTTAATTTTGTTTTCACTCTATTCATTTTTACTCTAGCATTCACTTCAGTAATACCCATTGTTTCGCTAATTTCTTTATAATTTTTGTCTTCTAAATACAAGAAAACAAGAGCTTTTTCAATATCATTTAATTGGTGTACAGCACTATATAAAAGTTTTAATTGTTGTTCTTCGGTATCATCATAATCCTCCGCTTTTATTTTAAACTGTACCGTATCAAACTCTGTTGTATTTATAGTACGTTTAGACTTTCTATATAATGTAATAGCCGTATTTAAACCTACTCTATACATCCACGTACTAAACTTCGAGTCTCCACGAAATTTAGGATACGCACGCCATAACTGTATGGTAATTTCCTGAAACAAATCATTATGCGCATCGTAGTTATTAGTATATAATCTACATACTTTATGCACAATGTTCTGGTGTTTTTCCAGCAGTTCTACAAAGCTATGTTCAAGTTCTTTATTCAATGTTTTTGGTTAGGTTACACTATAAGTAGAATAAATGTAAAATATGTTACAAATTTTTTATAATTTAATTTTTGGCGTTCCCAACCTCCGCAAAAAAGCTCCGGTTGGTCAGGCTTTCAAGGCTCGCTCTCTGCGAGGAGCTCAAACAAACCTTTCAATCCTTAATGCAAGCCAATATAGTGTTAAAAACCATGGATTCTATATAAAATAAATAGTCTTTATAAAGCTTATATTGTATCTTTGAGTATAGTATAAAACATCTTTTTTTTTATGAATATTCCCAAAACTAATCTTCCAAGAATTGTAATTGTTGGTGGCGGTTTTGCTGGTATCAATCTTGCTAAAACACTGGCCAATAAAAAAGTACAAGTTGTATTGCTAGATAAGCATAACTACCATACTTTTCAACCTCTACTTTACCAAGTATCTTCTTCAGGATTAGAACCAGATTCTATTGCTTATCCTTTACGTAAAATTTTAAAAAAGCATAAAAATTCTTTTTTTAGATTAACCGAGGTAAATAATATAGATGCAGAAAATAAAACAATTAATACAACCATAGGAGACCTTAAATACGATTACCTTGTTTTGGCTACAGGTACAAAAACTAATTATTTTGGAAACAAAAAAATAGAAAACTACAGTATGCCAATGAAGGAAGTATCGCAAGCCTTGGATATTAGAAGTTTAATTCTTCAAAATTTTGAAAAAGCAGCAATAACAAGCGATAAAAATAAAAGAAAAGCCTTTCTTAATTTTGTAATAGTTGGAGCAGGACCAACAGGTGTTGAGCTCGCTGGTGCCATTGCAGAGCTTAAAAATAATATTTTACCAAGAGATTACAGAGATTTAGATCCAGAGATGATGCAAATTTATCTTCTAGAAGGAGGTAAAAGTGTATTACCACCAATGAGTTCTCATGCATCTAAAAAAGCAGAACACTTTTTAAAAGCACTTGGCGTTTTAGTACACTGTAACACACAGGTTAAAGATTATGATGGAAAAACAGTAACCACAAATACAAATTTAACTTTAGAATGCGAAACACTTATTTGGGCAGCAGGTGTTACTGGAGATCCAGTTTATGGTTTAAATGCAGAAGTTTTGCAAGAACGTTCTAACCGTTATAAAGTTAACCAATACAACCAAATAAAAGGTGTAGACTCTATTTTTGCCTTAGGCGATATTGCTTATATGGAAACAGAAGCATACCCAAAAGGACACCCACAAGTTGCACAACCAGCAATTCAACAAGGAAAATTGTTAGGTAAAAATATTTTAAAACTAATAGAGGGAAAACCTATGCAGGCCTTTATATATAAAGATAAAGGTTCAATGGCTACAATAGGTAGAAATAAAGCAGTGGTAGATTTAAAACATTTTAAGTTTTCTGGTTTTTTTGCTTGGTTTGTATGGATGTTTGTACACTTAATGTCGCTTGTAGGTTTTCGTAATCGTGTAATTATTTTTTTTAATTGGACTTATAATTATATAAATTTTGATAAAGCAGCACGATTAATAATTAGGCCTTTTAATAAAAAATAGAGAACAAATACATTTCATCATTTAAAAACAACAATTCGGTAATAATCAATTTTAAAAACTAAACTTCGGTTGCATTTTTGGACCATCAATCAGGCTGAATATATTTTTTAGTTAACCAAAAACGCAACAATTATGAAATTTATTACCGCAATTCTAATCACATTAATCAGTGGTCAATGCTTTGCACAAACTATTACAGGACAAGTTATAGATGTTAAAAACAATCCTATAGAAGGTGCCAATGTTTATTTAAAAGGCACTTACGACGGTACAACTACCAATGCAGAAGGTAATTTTGTTTTTAAAACAACAGAAACAGGAACGCAAACTTTAAATATTTCTTTTATTTCATTCGAAACATACACATTAACAGGAGATGTTTCTACTTTAAACAATTTAAAAATAACGTTACGCGAAGATGTAAACGCGTTAGATACAGTAGTGCTTTCGGCAGGTACTTTTTCGGCAGGCGATAATAGTAAAGTATCAGCTTTAACATCTTTAGATGTTGTTACTACTGCAAGTGCCCTTGGTGATTATGTTGGTGCTCTACAAACTTTGCCAGGAACTACAACAGTAGCAGAAGATGGTCGATTATTTGTTCGTGGTGGTGAGGCAGAAGAAACTCAAATTTTTATAGATGGTATTCGCGTGTTTACACCTTATTCACCTTCTACAAATAACACACCAACTCGCGGACGTTATTCTCCTTTTTTGTTTGATGGTATTACTTTTTCTACAGGCGGTTACAGTGCAGAATATGGGCAAGCCTTATCAAGTGTTTTACTATTAAATACTATAGACGAGCCAGAACAAGAAAAAACCGACATTGGTATTATGACGTTGGGAGCAACATTAGGCAATACACAAAAATGGGAGAAAAGCTCGTTAAGTGTTAATGCTTCTTATATTAATTTAGAACCATATCAAGCCATTTTTAAAGATAGAAACGATTGGAAAAAATCTCCTGAAAATTTTTCTGGAGAAGCTGTTTACAGATATAAAACTAATAATGGGCTGCTTAAATTATACTCGGCTTTCGATACAACAAATTTTGAACTCATTCAAGAAGATATCAATCAACCAGAAGGAATACACTTTAAACTAAATAATGCAAACCTTTATTTTAATGGTTCTTATACCGAAAAGTTAAAAAACAGATGGAAACTAGCTACAGGAATTAGTTATACTCATGCTAAAAGCAAAATGAATATAGATAATAGTAATATTGATGATATTGAAAACTCTTTTCATGCTAAGCTAAAACTTAGAAAAAGCTTTAGCAATCGTTTTAAACTAAATTTTGGAGCAGAATATTTTGCAACAGATTTTAACGAAGATTTTAATAACGAGTTAATGGCGCCTTTAAATTATGGATTTAAAAATAATATTGCTTCAATATTTACAGAAACCGATATAATTTTCTCTAAAAAAATAGCTTTAAAAGCAGGTTTGCGTACAGAATATAGCCAATTATTTAAAGAAACTAATATCGCACCACGCTTGTCTTTAGCATATAAAACAGGAGCTAAAAGCCAATTATCTTTAGCTTATGGCGATTTTTATCAAAATCCAAACAGTAGTATTTTAAAGTTTGAACAAGATTTAAAAGCACAAAAAACACAACATTATATTTTAAATTACCAATACAATAATGATGGTAAAATATTTAGAGCAGAAACTTATTATAAAGGTTATAATAATTTAGTAAAATACAATACAGAATTTGCTGGATTGGAAAGTAATTATAATAATTTAGGAACTGGATTTGCTAAGGGATTAGATTTATTTTACCGTGATAATAAGAGCATAAAGAATATCGATTATTGGCTAAGTTACTCTTATTTAGATACAGAAAGAGATTATAAAAATTACTTAACGGCTGCACAACCTAATTTTGCTAATAAGCATAACCTTTCTGTGGTTGGAAAATATTGGATTGAAAATTGGAAAAGTCAATTAGGTGTAAGTTATAGTTTTGCTTCTGGGAGAACTTATACCAACCCAAATAAAGCTGGTTTTTTAAATGAAAAAACCAAAAGCTATAATAGTTTAAGTTTAAATTGGGCGTATTTATTAAGTCCTCAGAAAATTTTATATTTTTCTGTTAATAATGCTTTAGGATTTAAAAACGTAAACGGTTACCAATATGCAACAACACCAGATGTAAATAATAATTTTGCTAGTCGTGCTTTGCGTCCTGCCGCAGATCAGTTCTTTTTTGTAGGTTTCTTTTGGACTATTAGCGAAAACGGTAATGATAACCAACTGGATAATTTGTAAACTTTATTTTTTATTTAAACATTAAAAATCCCAATAGCTTCATAAAGGACAGTAACAATACCGTTCCATACTTTTTCTAAAACAACTTTAAGGATTCCTTTTAGTGTGTTAACAAAGTTGGTAACCATATGCTTTAAGCCATCGAGAAAGAACCCGATAAGGTCGTCTTCAATTTCTCCAGTAGCAATACCTGCTTTTATAATAAGAGCTTGTTTAGAAATAGCTTCTGCTTGCCGCTCGCTAAAACCTGTTACCAAAGCAATATCTTTTTCTAATATGTTAGAAGCTACGTTTTTTATAGAATCTATTAAGTTAGCTGTTTTGTTATTCATAATATTAACGTTTTAAAAAGCTTTCGTAGGTTACGGCTTGATCTAAAAATATTTTAATTTCACCTTTAAAAGTTTCTATTACTATTGGGCTTAAACCAGAAGATTGGTCTTTTTCTTTCATTTTAACCAAGTTTTCTACAATACGATTAAAGGCAAAAGCGCTTGGGTAATCGCTAGATGAGGTTGGACTATTACGTTCTGCTAATAAATTATTTATATGTTCTGTAGTTTTGTTGCTTGGTATTGGTCGTGCTTTAGCAAGTAGATTTAAGGTTTCAAACTTGCTTATTAATGAGTTGTATGTGTTTTCTCGTCTAGAAAAACTTTCTTCATTTGTACCTCCAGCAATTTCTGCTAAAAATAAAAAAGTCTCTGTTGTAGCCTCTGTAGATTTATCTATAATTGTTTGGTTATAGCTAGGTGCTAAATAGGTTTTACAGTTAGCTAAAAGTAATACGCAAAAAAGAAGTAGTGTGTTTTTTAAAAAAAGGTGTTTTATTGGTTTCATTTTTATAGTATTACTTAATATTTCATTTTTATTTAAATCCATAAATTTTAGATTATTCCACATGATCTTGTCTCCAAAATAAATAACCAATTAATAATCCAAAGACCATAGATATTGCATGTGCTATGCGTATTTCGTTTTGTGTTGGTTGGTTAGGTATTTTTGCTACAGTTTCAATTAAAAAAGGTCCAATTTTTAAAAAATAAATTAATGCCGCAATTGAAAAAAGTATAATTGTACCAGTAACTTCGTGAACTAATTTTTTGCTTTTTCGTGTAAAAAATAAGTTTATAGCAACTGCTCCCCAAAAATAAGTAAGTACAAAAAATGCCTTTTCGGTTTCACCTTTAATAACTTCGCTAATGGTAATATTATTAGTCGCCGCTAAAATAATATCGAATATAATTAGCAGTACAAATAAGCCAATTAAAATATATTGCACTATGCGAACTAATTTAGGATGTGTTTCAAAATACGTTTCTAAGTTTTGCATGATTTTTAATTAAATATGTCTAAATAATCTAAATGACGCTGCGACCAAAAAAAGTGACCATAAATAACTCCCAAAATTAATAGTAGTAATTGTATACGTCGTTTCATTACAAAATCTTTGTCCTGTTTTAATCCTATTATTAATAAGGCAATTAATAAAACAACTACTAAAACAACTGGAAGCCAGGCGTTAGGTCCTAAAAGTGGAACTTCTGTTCCTAAAAAAAAATGTCCACCTAAAATTCCCCAAGCAGTTGTTAGAAAAAAATATTTATGGTATGCCCAACGCTTGATTAGAAAATTTACAGTGTCATTTTCTACATCGTTAAAATACAAATAGATATTAAAAAGTATTAGGAATAAAATGGTTATGCCAATAACAATTTGCACAATTAATGTATAATCCATTGTTTAGTGTTTATAGTTAAATTAATAGCAGCTTAAAGTTAAGTAATTAATTTTAAAATTTATGCTTCCAAATTGTTAAGGAATGTAATGTTTTATAGTTTTTTACAATTCAGTATTAAAAAATAACAGTTCGGTAATTCGTTTTTTTTAAACAAGTATTTGTGCAAGATATTTGTCCTAACAATTAAAACCACAAAATTATGTACAGATTAGCACTATTAGTTATTATGATGATTACTTCTAATTTAAATGCACAAACCGAAAGTAAATATGAAACCGGTATGTTAAAAGCATTTAGCTTATGGGAAGAACAAAAAACAGAGGAAGCTGTAAATTTATTCGAGCGTATCTCGAGTGCAGAAAACGAAAATTGGTTACCAAGTTACTATGCAGCTCAAGTATTAATCCTTGATGGATTTACAAAACTTCAAGACTCAGAAAAATTAGATGCGCAATTAAAACGAGCTCAAAATTTTATTAACGATGCAAAAACAAACAGTAAAGAAAACGTCGAAATTCTAGTTATGCAAGCATTATTGCATACCGTTTATGTTGCAAGTGATGGAGCAAAATATGGCATGACCTTAGCGCCAAAAGTAGCACAGTTGTATGAACAAGCATATAAACTTGATTCTAAAAACCCAAGAGTAGTATTAAATAGAGCCGAGTGGAACATAGGAAGCGCAAGATATTTTGGTCAAGACACTAAGCCATTTTGTAACGAATTTAATAAAGCCTTAGAACTTTTTGTTAACTTTAAACCAGAATCTAAATTTCACCCAAATTGGGGAAAGGAAAGAGCAGAGCAAATGATTAAATCTTGTAATTAATAAGTATGATTAAATTCTTAAAAGCATTTGGTAAAGCCTTTAGCATTGGTATTCTAGTATTTATTGTAATAGGTATTTTTAGATTTATTAATGGAGATACTATTGCGTTCGATAAATATCTACTGGAATATTTTATATATAATCAAGCTTATTCGGTTATTTTATATTTAGCAAATTCTTTTTCAATTAATTACATGACAGATAAAATGGGTTACAAACTCTTCGAGTTTAAAAACCTTATTATGGCTGTAATATTATCTATTGGAGTCTCGATACTATCTATTTTTTGTATTCGATACATAACAAGAGTAATAATTTATAACAGCACGTTTAGTAATTTTTTAAAAACCGAAACACTAAGTAGTTATCTGTTTGCTTTAGGAATTTCAATTTTAATTACTGTAATTTTTTATAGTATTTATTATTACAAAAATAAACAGGATCGTAAGGTAAAAGAACAAAAAGTAATTGCTGGAACTGCAAGTGCAAAGTTTAATGCTTTAAAAAACCAGTTAGACCCACATTTTTTGTTTAATAGCTTAAATGTATTAACTAGTTTAATTGAAGAAAATCCGGATAGTGCACAAAAATTTACAACTAGTCTATCTAAAGTTTATCGTTATGTTTTAGAGCAAAAAAATAAAGATTTAGTTACTGTAGACGAAGAACTAAAATTTGCAAGAACATATATGTCGCTTTTAAAAATGCGTTTTGAAGACAGTATTGTATTTAATATTCTTGAAAAAGCATCAAACCCAGAAAGTAAAGTAGTGCCATTATCACTACAATTACTTCTAGAAAATGCAGTAAAACATAATACAGTAACAGAAAGCAAACCTTTACACATTAAAATTTACGAAGACAACGGAAATTTAATTGTAGAAAACAATTTACAAACCAAACAAGTAATAAAAAAGAGTAGCGGAGTAGGCTTAAGTAATATTAAACAGCGTTACCAGCTATTATCAAATAAAACAGTTAGTATAACAGAGGATAAAACCAAATTTAAGGTCGCTATTCCAATGCTAACAAAACAAATTATAGTTATGAAACAAACACCAATAAAACAATACGACGACAGTTATATAAGAGCTCGTAAAAGAGTAGACGAATTAAAAGAATTTTATTATAATTTAATTTCTTACTGCTGTGTTATTCCATTTTTAATATTTATAAATTATAACACATATTGGGATTTTAAATGGTTTTTCTTTCCGCTTTTTGGTTGGGGATTAGGCTTAAGTATACACGCTTATAAGGTTTTTGTAAACGATGGCGTTTTAGGCAGAAGTTGGGAGGAGCGTAAAATTGAAAAATTTATGAAAGAAGAAGAAGGTAACCAATACAATCTATAATTATGTCTCAAAATATAGATCCATATAACAACACTAATTCTCATAAAAATTTTGATAGAGAAGAAGCTTATATAAGAGCTAAAAAAAGAGTTAAAAAAATTCTTGGCTTTTATTGGCACTTAGCATCTTATATAGTAATTAATATTTTTATTTTATATGTTATTTCTCAAAATTTAAACGGAGAAAAATTTTGGTCGTTTAATGTCTTTTCAACAGTAATTTTTTGGGGAATTGGATTGTTGTTTCATTTTTTAGGCGTTTTTGGATCAAACTTTTTGTTTGGTAAAGCTTGGGAAAAACGAAAAATAGAAAAGTATTTAAAAGAAGAAAATAAAAAATGGGAGTAAACATGAACACAAATCAAATAGATCAACAACGTTTAGAACGTGCAAAAAAACGTGTAAAAAGAATAAAAGGTTTTTATACACACTTGTTAATTTATATTGTAATTAATACAGTTATTGTGTTTATAAATATTGATAATTTAAAACCCGGACAATCTTATTTTCAATGGTATAATTTTATAACATTAACCATTTGGGGAATACCATTAATTATCCATGGTCTAACTGTATTTTTACCTAATTTTATATTAGGAACAAATTGGGAAGAACGAAAAATTAAAGAAATTATGGAGAATGAAAACAATGTGTGGGAGTAATTATCTTTAAATTAAAGCGCTAAAAACTATTAAGTAATTTTTTAAAAGTTCACCAACCTATAATTATGAAAGTAATAATAATAGAAGACGAAAAACCTTCTGCCAGACGTTTACAACGCATGTTAAAAGCGCTAGATATTGAGGCCGATACCATGTTACACTCTGTAGAAGAATCCATCGAATGGTTTCAAAATAACGAGCATCCAGATTTAATATTTTTAGATATACAGTTAAGCGATGGTTTGTCTTTTGAAATTTTTGATGCAATCGATATAACTTCAGCTATAATATTTACAACTGCTTACGATGAGTATGCGCTTCAAGCATTTAAATTAAATAGTATTGATTATTTACTTAAACCTATTGATGACGAAGAGTTAGAAGCAGCGGTATCTAAATTTAAAATACGCTTACCCAAAAAACAAACAGTTTCTTTAGACTTTAATGAAATTAAAAAACTTTTAATTAATCCTATAGAACGAGAGTATAAAAAACGTTTTTCGGTAAAAGTAGGCCAGCATTTAAAATTAGTTAATATAGAAGATATAGAATGTTTTTATAGTGAAAATAAAGGCACTTATTTACATACAAATCAAGGCAGAAGTTATTTGTTAGATACTACTTTAGATAGTTTAGAAGAAGAGTTAGCTCCAGAACATTTTTTTAGAATAAACAGAAAATTTATTGTAAATATTCAAGCAATAGAAGATATGGTAAGCTACACAAATTCAAGGTTACAAATAAAACTAAAAACTTATAAAGGAGAAGAAGTTATTGTAGCTCGTGAGCGTGTTAAAAAATTTAAGTCTTGGTTAGAATAGTTAATCTTCAATTCTATTATCATCAAAAGCAGATGGTAATAATTTAGGAATAAATTTAATAACTAACGGAAGTAATAGTGCGCCTCCAGGTAATATAAAAATAGCGAGACTTGGTATGGCTTTAAAAATATCTAATAATTGCTCGTTTACTTTTTTTTGTTCTTCTTTAGAGAGGTCCTTAACTGTTGATTTTGTTAATAAAATCATTAACTCTTTACTTTGAGATAGTTCTTTTAATAAACGTTTACTATTTCTAGAGATTAGTTTAATTACAATTTTACTTGAGTTATCATAAAAAGATTTTACAATATTTTTAGAACCTAATAATACAATATCTTTTTTATGTGTTTCATAAAAAGTAGAAATAGACTGCATGGCAGTTGTTACATCTGTATTTTTTAGCTTTAGATCTTTACCTAAATTAAATAAAAAGTAACGCTCTTTATCATCAATAGTTTTATCTGTCCAGGTTGCCATACATGCTAAATCTAGTATGTATTGCTTTTCTAAAGGTGTTTTTAAATATTTAATAGCTTGAGCATAAGTAAGCTGGTTCGTTTGCTGGTAACGTAAAGACTGCTCAAATAGATTAATAAGGCTATTATCGTACTTAGTTTTTTCGGTTTTAGCATTTAAAGTTTTTAAAACTATGGTTTCTATTGCACTTTCTTCGTTAATAATAGAGGCTTCGGTAATATGTCCTGAAATTAAATATTCTTTATAAGCCAATACATCTATAAATAACAATGCATTTGTAATAAAATAGTTAAAGCTTTTATTAATAAGGTTGCTATCTATTTGAATGCGCTTATGTATTATTTTTTCTAAAGCTTCAGTACTATTGTTTTTCTTTATAATCTCAGATAGAAAATGCGTTTTATGTGCATTAATTTTTTTGTAAAATAAAACGGTATCTTCTATAAAATTTTCATTTGCTTTAACAGATTGATGTACAACCATTAAAGCAGTAAGATGATTGATTTTACATATTTCTTCAGAAGAAAAATCTGCCTTATCAATATAAGATAGAGCTATATCCGTATTGCTACCATATATATAACCACAAGTTATTAATTCTTGATAAAGACTTATAAGTGTTAAAGCTTTGTTAGAGAAAACTTTATGAAATATTAAAGTTTGCTTATTTATCCAGCCAAATGAAGATGGGTTCACTTATTATTAGTTTTTAGCCGCTAAGTTACTTATACTAAATGAAACTTATAGACTATAAGTGGTTCAAGTTGTTAACACAAGTTTAACAAAACCGACTTCTGCATTTTCTCGTATGTAGACTGAGAACCAAAAAATTAATTAACAAAAATCTCATTAAATTATGAAAAAATTAAAAATTTTATTAGGAATTTCGGCTATTGCAGTTGCAGGTTTCTTTATGGTAGCAGCCGATCACATTGACGCACCAGCAGTTGCAGGTGGAACAAGTGACATTACAGATTTCTATGCTTTTAGAGCACAAGATCAAGACAACATTGCATTTGTTGCAAATGTACAAGGCTTATTAAGTCCAACAGCATCAGCTTCAGCACAGTTTGATGAGAATGTATTAGTAGAAATTAACATTGATACAGATGCAGATACTGTAGAAGACTTATTAATTCAAGCAGTAGCAAGAGATGGAAAAATGTATGTATTTGGACCATTTGCAGCTGGATCTTCAGCAGGATTAAATAGTACAATTAACACGTCTGCTCCATTAACAGTAGTAGATATTACAGGTTACAATGATGCAGCAGTTACAGCAACTAACGCTTCTAATGGAGTTAAAGCATTTGCAGGACCTAGAGATGATCCATTTTATTTTGATTTCGATCAGTACAATGAAATCTTAGCTGGTAATGCACCAGGAGGATTTAACAACCCAGGAACAGATAAGTTTGCTGGTACAAATGTACTGTCAATAGTTGTAGAAGTACCAAAAACTTTAATTGGTGGAACTGGTACAATTAATACTTGGTTAGAAACTAAGTCTAAATAATAATAATCAACCTAAAAACATATATAATTATGAAAAATATAAAAACATTAATGATAGCATTATTAATTTCTGGAGCAGCATTTAATTGCTCTGATGATGATGATAATGCAGTAACACCAATAGGAGAAGCTACTATAGATTTCTCAGGTACTTACACACAAGACGACCAAATGGGTAGACCTGCTATAAACACTGTGTTTAGTGTAGGCGATAGCCAGAAAAACACATTTAATACAACAGTGCCTTCTGCACAAGGACCAGCTTTTCAATCAAGTTTCGAAACTAGATTATTAGCTTTAAACGGAGCTTATACTACTAATGCTTTAGGATTAAATGCAGAAGATTTTACAGGCGTTTTAGCTACAGATGTTTTAAGTGTAGATTTAGATGGTGTTACCACTTTTTTCGATGGTACTAACGTTTTAACAGGAAGAACTCTTGCAGACGATGTTATTGATACAGAATTGTTATTAATCTTTGGTGGACCAATGGGTACAGATAATCCTACTTTAACAACGGATTATGTTGCAGGAAACGATAAAGATTTTTTAACATCTTTCCCTTATTTAGCAACACCTCACTAAATAATATATTAAACCAGAGTGCTTTTTTTAGTGCTCTGGTTTTTTTATATAATATACTTACCAACAAACACAAACAGACATGAAAACATATTTATACTTCCTATTCTTTTTAACTTTGTTTTTTAGTTGCGAAGAAAAAGCCAAAACAATTACAAATTCTGAAAATTATGATGGATATCTAATTGCAGAAAATAAAAAATTAGAAAATGCAACCGAAGAATATAAATTTTGGTCTGCAAAACAAGAAAAAACACCACATCCTGTAAGTTATTTTTCCCAACTTGCAAATGCTCAAAACCAATTATTTGATGCCACAGGAAATATTGAAAATCTTAAAAAATCTGAAGATTATTTATTAGAACTAAACACTAAAAATAATTTTGAAAAATGTGGAGAATTAAGAGCCTTAGCAAGAAATTACATTTCTCAACACCGTTTTAAAGAATCTTTAGAACTTTTAAAAAAAGCCGAAACTATTGGTGATGATTTAGAAAGCACTCAAAAAATGATGTTTGATGTGCATATGGAACTTGGCAACTTTGATACAGCTAAATCCTACCTAGAAAAATTAGTAGATTTAAACAGTTTCGATTATTTAATTAGAACAGCAAAATGGAATGACCATATTGGAAATCTAGATGCTGCTATTAAATATATGGAAATGGCTATGATTAAAGCAGAGTCTTCAAATCTTAAAAATTTAAAAATTTGGTCTTATACTAATATTGCAGATTTTTATGGTCACGATGGCCAATTAGATAAATCTTACCAATACTTTCTTAAAGCTTTAGAATTAGATCCCAATAATTCTTATGCAAAAAAAGGTATAGCTTGGATTATATACTCTTACGAGCGTAATCCAGAAGAGGCGTTACGTATTTTAAACTCAATTACTCAAACGTATAGTGCGCCAGATTACTTACTGTTAAAAGCTGAAATTTCAGAATATTTAAAGGACGAAAATTCTAAAAATAATTATATTGCGTCTTATAAAAAAGCAGTACAAAATAGTAAATATGGCGAGATGTATAATGCTTATAACGCTAAGTTATTTGCTGAAGACAAAACGCTAATTGACTCTGCAATTACAATTTCTAAAAAAGAAATAGAAAATAGAGCAACACCTCAATCTTACGATTTATTGGCTTGGGCTTATTACAATAAAGGTGAATATAAAAAAGCTTTAGAAATTGTAGATAAACATATAATTAATAAAACATTCGAACCAGAAGTATTATATCATATTGCCGAGATATATAAGGCAAATAATATGAATGATGAACTACAACCATTAAAAAAAGAACTACTTGGTGCAACATACGAGTTAGGACCTGTAACCGAAATTAAAATTAACCAACTATAAATAAAAAATGAAAAACCCAAAAAGTATTCTGCGCATTGCATTATTCTTTATCTTTTTTCTAAGTTTCAAAATTCTTACTGCACAACAAGTAAAAGGATATGTTTTAAATAATAAACAGCCTTTAGCTACCGCTTATATCTATAATTTAGATACAAAGTCGCACTCTCACACTGCAGATAATGGATATTTTGTTTTAGAAAACAATAAAGTAAACGACACAATAACTATAAGTTTATTAGGCTTTAAAAAGAAAAACATAGTTCTTAAAGAAGAAGATTTTAATACTACAATTAGTATAAATCTAGAACGTAAAATTTTTCAATTAGATGAATTGGTCTTGTCCGAACAAGAAAATGTATTAAATACATTAACAAAAATAGATGTACAAACGTCACCTATAAATTCTTCTCAAGAAATATTAAGAAAAATACCAGGATTAATAATAGGGCAGCATGCTGGTGGAGGTAAAGCCGAACAGATTTTTTTAAGAGGTTTCGATATCGATCATGGTACAGATATTTCTATAAATGTGGATGGAATTCCGGTAAACAATGTATCTCATGCACATGGTCAAGGTTACAGCGATTTACACTTTGTTATTCCAGAAACTATCGAGAGTATTAACTTTGGTAAAGGACCATATTATGCTAATGCTAGAGATTTTACAACAGCAGGTTATGTAGATTTTAAAACTAAAAGTAGTATAGAAAATAATACTATTAAATTATCTTATGGAGATTTTAATACCATTAGAACACTAGGTCTTTTTAATTTAACAGATAACAATAAAAATTCTAACGCCTATGCAGGTATAGAATATATTGAAACCGATGGCCCATTTAATAGCTCTCAAAACTTCAACAGACTTAATCTTATTGGTAAGTATTCTACTTTATTACAAAATAGAAATAAAATTACAACAACTGTTACTCACTTTAATAGTCGTTGGGATGCTTCTGGACAAATACCAAATCGTGCTGTTGAAAGCGGATTGATAGACCGTTTTGGTGCTATTGATGATACCGAAGGAGGCAATACAAGTAGAACAAACATAAACTTAGAACACAAGTTTTTTGCAAGTGATGATACCACAGTAAAGTCTAATGCATTTTATTCTCATTATGATTTTGAACTGTATTCTAACTTTACCTTTTTTCTTGACGACCCTATTAATGGAGACCAGATAAAACAAAAAGAAGACCGCTCTATTTTTGGATTTAATACCGAAATAAAAGAACAAAATGCCTTTAATAATGAAATTATTGAGACTACTAGCGGAATTGGGTTAAGATATGATAAGGTTAATGATGTAGAGTTATCTCATACACTAAATAGAAATACCACTTTAGAATTTATACAACTTGGCGATATAAACCAAACCAATGCGTTTGCTTATTATAAAGCTGGATTCGATTTAGGAAAAGTTAAAATTACTCCAGGATTAAGATTAGAATATTTTAAATTTTTATATAATGATGCTTTAAGCGAAGATTATGAAACGCAATCTGAAACTAAAACAGCATTATTACCAAAGCTTAACATACAATACAATCAAAACAATAATCTACAATGGTTTTTAAAGTCTGGAATTGGTTTTCATTCTAACGATGCTAGAGTAGTAGTAAGCCAACAAGGAAGAGATATTTTACCAAAAGCTTATGGAGTAGATTTAGGTAATGTATGGAAACCAACTAAAAATTTAGTGATTAATACTACAGCATGGTATTTGTTTTTAGAACAAGAATTTGTTTACGTTGGAGATGCTGGAATTGTAGAACCTAGCGGAGAAACAGAACGTCTAGGTTTAGATTTAGGATTAAGATACCAATTAAACGATTATTTATATTTTAATACAGATGCAACATTAACAAAAGCTAGAAGTATTGAAGAAAATGATGGTGAAGATTATATACCATTAGCACCAAGTTTTACTATGGTTGGAGGATTAGCTTTAAATAATTATAAAGGTTTTTCTGGAGCTTTAAGTTATAGATTTTTAGATGATAGAGCTGCAAACGAAGACTATTCTGTTACAGCAGAAGGTTATTTTGTAACAGATTTTAATCTTAATTATAAGTTTAATAAAAACCTAACATTAGGTATTTCAATAGAAAATATATTTGATACAGAGTGGAACGAAACTCAATTCTTAACAGAGTCTAGACTACAAAATGAAATTGATTCTACAGAAGAAATTCATTTTACACCAGGAACTCCATTTAATGCTAAAGCAACTTTAACTTATAATTTTTAAAACCTTATGGATGAATTTTACGTAAGTATTTTAAAATCATCCATTAACATTAAAATATAAGATTTAAAGCTATGAAAAAGATATAAATTTTGTTTGTTTTTTTGTTGGTTGATTTGGAAAGTGCCTTGCTTATTCCTAACTATATAAGTAAGGACTTTCTTTATCAAAATAAAGTAATGTAAGGGAAGACAATTACTTTATTAACTAAGCTCAGGTTTTTATCTGAGCTTTTTTATGCGCTATTATTAAGTAAATGTTTAATTGTTTTTACAAAACTGTTTTATAAAAAAAAGTCGGCTGTTATAAAATAACAGCCGACTTAAATAAATATTTAAAATTATATATTTAAGAAGTTTTTTCAACAACTCCTAAAGTATATAATTGTTCAAGCGTTGGAGAAACACTTCCTCCAGCTGGTTCTAAGGTAATACCAAATGCTTGAGATTCGTTTGTGTTTTCTAAGCTAAATATTTTGTTATCATCAGATATAAAATTATCAATAGTACCTAAACTTGTTGGTGTAAGAGGATTTAAAGTTAAAGACCAAACTTGGTAAACTTTACCTTCTGGAGGTTCTGGTAAACCTGCTAAATCTAAGTAAACAGTTTTGTTGTCTTTATTCCAATAAGCTTTTGCATAAGCTTCAGGATAAACAGCTTGTCCTGCAAGAGGAACACCAATTACATCTTTATCCCTAAAGACATTAATTATTTGTTTAGAGTCTGCTAAATCACTGTTTAAATCTTCTATTTGTGTTTCAAAGAAATCTTTTTCAGTTTGTATTTCAGTAATTTTATTTTCTAATGTATTATTTTGATTATTCATCCATAATAATCCACCACCTAAAATAAGTGCAGCAGCCCAACCAGTATAATTATACCAATTATTTTTAGGCTTATTGTTTAAAGTTACTACCTTATTTTGGCTATCTGTTCCTTTTAATTTATCAAGGATCGTTTTAAATGAAATCTTATTTTTTGGAGCTGCAGCTTTAGTTAATTTAATTACAGCAGCTTCAATATCTAAAACTTCTTGAAGAACTTCAGGATGTTTTTGCATCATACTAAGTACCTCTTCGTTTTCTGCTTCGGTTAGCGAACCAGCAACATAGAGTTCTAGTATTCCAGATGCTATGTATTGTTCTTTTTCCATATTAATTTAATACCAATTCTCTTAATTCTTTAATACAATTTCTATTGTGAGTTTTTATTGTCCCAATAGGAATTTCTAATGTTTCAGATGCTTCTTTTTGCGTATAACCTTTAAAGTAAAGTAGATCTATTACTTTTTTACACTTTTCGGCTAACTTCCCAACATATTTTGCAATGCCAATAGCATCGGTAGAAGTGTTGAGGTCATCTTGAGTTGGTATGATATCTACGAAATAATCAGAGCTAAGGTTTTTAGAACTGTTTTTAAAACTTTTAGAGCGCGTTTTATCTATTGCTGCATTTCTCGAAATATTAAGAATCCAAGTAAAAAAACGTCCTTTTTTAGAGTTATAAGAGTCTGATTTATGCCATGCTTTTATAAAAACATCCTGCATAACTTCTTGTGCAATGTCATGATCTCTAACGATATTATATATAACACCATGCATGCTTTCGCTATACATATTGTATAATTTCTCAAAGGCTTTCTCATCCTTTTCTTGAAATTTAAGTACTAATGTTTCTAATTGCATATACTTTTATAAAATTTATTGAATTATACCTCCACAGCTAATTCTGCTACCTGCAGCACCACTTGGCTGAGAAGTAAAATCATCTGTACCTTGGTGTACAATAATGGCTTTTCCTAAAATGTCTTTTGTGTCGTCTCCACAGCCTATACACCATTCGTTTGTAGAAAAGTTTACAGCAGCAAAACCTTTTTCGTCTGCATTAAAATTTCCTATATCACCTTTATGGTATCCTGCTGCGTCTCCCCATTTTCCATGTGGTTCTGCAGTTGGGTTCCAGTGACCTCCAGTAGATTTTCCATCGGTAGAAGAACAATCTGCTTTTTCATGAATATGTATTGCATGTTCACCAGGATCTAAACCTTCTAAAATGGCTGTCATTTCTACTGTACCGTCTTCTTGTGTAAAAACAACATTACCTTTTACATTACTGTCGCTTTTTGGTGATAAAGCGAACTTAACTTTTACAGCTTTTTCTGCTTCTGTAACTGGTTCAACTTTATCTTTTGCATCTTTTTTACAACTGGTAAGACTTGTAAATGCACCTAAAAGTGCTAATAATACTATTTTTTTCATTGGATTAGTTTTTTTAATTATCATTATAGGTAATTTAAGGTTATTAATAGTTTTTTGCAAGTATCTTTTAATTATTTATGCTTTAAGATTAAATTTAAATTTTATATCTCACATTTTTAGTTATTTACTCATCAAAAAATAATTTTTTCTTTAATCTATGGAAAAATTTTCAATGGCTTTAAATTCAGAAATATCTAAATTTTCAATGGTGTTTCTATAGTTTTTCCAATCTGTATTAAAAAAGGTGTTTGTTTCTTTTAAAGCTTCTTTTAAGGCTGTTTTTGCATGGTTTAGTAGTGTTGTTTCTGTACTAGTTAAACCGTTTTGTCTCGAGCTTATATAACTACTTGCATTTCCTATTCTAGAATTAACTGTTGGTAGGTTACTACGCGTTATACCTTGTCTGTCATCTTCTTTACCAAAATAAACAGCAAATTGTTCGTCTATTTTTTTAATTATTTCTTTAGATGCTTTTATCTCTTCTTTGTATTTCTTTTTGTCTAAACTGCTAAGGTTTTTCTTGAATTTTTCTGCTGTTTTTTTACTTTCGGCTAATTGCTTTGTAGCATCTGCCATGGTTTGTCTTAAATCTTCAATAGCCTTTAGAGCTGTATAAACTTCGTTTGTATTTTGAGTAGAAACTTCTATTCTAGGATCTTCTTCTACAGTAATTAGTTCTTCCGAAGTTAAATTACCATAATGCATTACAGCTTTGTAAGTTCCAGGTTTTACTGTCACGCCTCCTGGTTCGCTTGATCTTTTGCGTAATGATTTTGATGGCCTATCTTTTCCGCTTTCACGCATATACCAAGTCCAGTTATATATACCTGTTGTATCTGGAGTTTTTCGTTTTAACGTTCTAATAAGTCTATCGTTATCGTAAATTTTAATGCTTATAGAGTCCCATTTTACAATATTTTCATCTAATTCGCTTTCCTCTTTTTTTGATTCTTTTTTATCTTCTTTATCTTTTTTTGTTGGCTCATCTACCTTAACAAAATATCTAAATCTTGCTCCAGAACCTCTATTTTCGCCGTTATACATAGCGTCTGCTCCAAAACGGCTACCAGTTGGTTGTTGGTAAGCTGCTTTGTAGGCTGTTGGTGGCGAAAATAATTCTAGTTTTTTATTAGAAATTTCGTTTTTAGCAATAGCTCTTAATGGTCTAATGTCATCTAAAATCCATGCGGCACGACCAAAAGTACCAATAACCAAATCGTGTTCTCTTGGGTGAATTACTAAATCTTTTACAGGAACTGTTGGGAAACCTTCTGTCCATTTTGTCCATTTATTTCCTGCGTTTGTAGATATGTACAATCCGTCATCTGTACCTAAAAACATAAGGTTTGGTTCTTCAATATCTTCTACAATTGAAAGCGCGTAGCTTTCAACATCATTACTATCTACAATACGTTGCCATGTTTTACCATAGTTTTTTGTTCTGTATGCATAAGGTTCATAATTAAACCTTCTATAATCATTTGCAACTAAAAGCGCTTCACCTTTATTTTTATTACTTGCTTTTATTTGTACTATCCAGCTGCCTTTTGGTAAACCACTAAGGTTTTTACTAACGTCTTCCCAAGTGTCACCACCGTTTTTTGTAATGTGTACGCGTCCATCATCTGTACCAACCCATAGCATATTTTTTTCTAGAGGTGAAGGTTCGATAACTAATATTGTACAATGGTTTTCTGCACCTGTAGCATCAATTGTTAATCCACCACTATCGCGTTGTTTTTGTTTTTCAGGATCATTAGTTGTTAAGTCTGGCGAAATAATTTTCCATGTATCACCTTTGTTTGTCGATTTATGCACAAATTGACTTCCAAAGTAAATTGTACTATTATTAAATGGGTCTATGTTTATGGCAGAATTCCAATTAAAACGAAGTAAAACATCTGCATCTGGATGTGTTGGTCTAACCATATAATTATTACCTGTTTGCCAATCGTAACGGCTTACATAACCTTGTTGGCTCATTGTCCAACCGTAACGCGAATTATCACGATCTGGAATAACATCAAAACCATCACCAAAACTTATTTCTTGCCAATAGCTATTTCTAATACCTTGAGCTCTCCAAACATAAGCAGGACCACGCCATGAACCATTATCTTGCATACCACCATAAACATTGTATGGGAACTCGTTATCTACATTTATATGGTAAAATTGAGCCACTGGCATGTTGCCAATAAAGCGCCATGATTTTCCGCCATCTTTTGTAATATTCATTCCGCCATCGTTACCATCAATCATAAAATTTCCATTTTCAGGATGTATCCACCAGGCATGATGATCTGGGTGCACACCATTATTTGCACCATAAGCAGGCATAAGTTGCTTAAAACTTTTACCGCCATCTTCACTTACATTAATATAAGTGAATACAGAATATACACGGTTTTCATTTTGTGGATCTACATATATTTCAGAATAATAAAATGGTCTGTTTCCAATGTCGCTTTTATCGTTTATTTTTTTCCATGAAAATCCGCCATCTTCACTTTTGTAAAGCGCATTCTTTTTAGCTTCAACTAAAGCATAAATTATATTAGGTTTATTTCTAGCAATTGCAACACCAATTCGGCCTAAATTTCCTTTTGGGAAACCTTCTTTTTCTGTAATTTTTTTCCATGTTTTACCACCATCGTGAGTAATATGTAAACCAGAACCTTCGCCACCAGAATTAAAAAACCATGGCTCACGTTTGTGCTCCCACATAGCCGCAATTAATTTGTTAGGATTTGTAGGATCCATTACTAAATCTGCAGCTCCAGTTTTATTATTTGCAAATAATATATTTTTCCATGTTTTACCACCATCTGTAGTTTTATAAACACCACGCTCACTGTGTTCTCCCCAAGGACTACCAATAGCAGCAGCATAAACAACATCTGGGTTTGTTGGGTCTATTATAACTCTATGTATATGTCGTGTTTTTTCTAAACCCATAGATTTCCAACTTTTTCCAGCGTCTAAAGATTTATAAATACCGTAACCGCCATTTAAGCTATTTCTTGGGTTACCTTCACCTGTTCCTACCCAAATAACACTTGGGTTAGATTGTTGTATAGCAACAGCACCAATAGATGCTGTAACTTCATTATCGAAAATAGGATCCCATTTAATACCTCCAGAAGTAGATTTCCATAAACCACCAGAAGCTGTACCAACATACATAATATCTGGATTTGTATGTACAGCGTCAATTGCTGTAACACGTCCAGACATACCGCCAGGACCAATATTTCTTGGTGTCATGTTTTTAACCAAATCCATAGAGAAATCTTGCGAAAATGATGAAATAGAAAAGAGTAATAGTAGTAAAATGTAAAGTTTTTTCATTTTTAGTAGATTAGTTTGCATAAAGTTAAGCAACATAATCTTAAAAAGGTGTTAAGAGGTATATTTTGATGGCATTTTGTTGTATTTTTATAATGCAATGAAAGAAAATAATATACAGAAAAAAGGCTTTGTTTTTAAAAATTATGAAGCACCTTCGCAATCACCTTTCGATAAACTTTTTGATATATTTAAAGAGTTAATCACACATACTTCAGGTGATTTTGACGAAGCCATAGATTGGCTTAGAGAATTAGATAAAGAATATAAACTTACCACGGCAGATTATACAATAGACGATTTTATTGAAGATTTAAAAGCTAAAGGTTTTATAAGAGAAGAAATAAAACCAGATGGCAAAAAAGGAATTGGCATTACAGCTAAAACAGAACGTGCAATTCGTCAAGCGGCTTTAGATCAAATTTTTGGAAAAATTAAACGAAGTGGAAGTGGAAACCATAAAAGTAAAGGTGTTGGAATAGGAGATGAGCATACTGGAGATTTTAGAAATTACCAATATGGTGACGGTTTGGATAAAGTCTCTATGACAGAAAGCCTTAGAAATGCTCAAATAAATAATGGAATTGGTGACTTTACTATTACCGAAGACGATTTGGTAGTAGAAGAAACAAGGCACAAATCTCAAATGAGTACAGTGTTGATGATAGATATTAGCCATAGTATGATTTTGTATGGTGAAGATAGAATTACTCCTGCAAAAAAAGTAGCTATGGCTTTAGCCGAATTAATTACAACACGTTACCCAAAAGATACATTAGATATTTTGGTTTTTGGTAATGATGCTTGGCCAATAAAAATTAAAGATTTACCATATTTAAACGTTGGGCCATACCACACAAACACAGTTGCAGGCTTACAATTAGCTATGGATTTGTTAAGAAGAAAACGTAACACTAATAAACAAATATTTATGATAACCGATGGAAAACCAAGTTGTTTGCGTTTGCCAGATGGTACTTATTATAAAGACAGTAACGGTTTAAATCCTCACATAACCAATAAGTGTTATGCTATGGCACAACAAGCTAGAAAATTACACATACCAATAACAACTTTTATGATTGCTCAAGATAATTATTTGATGCAGTTTGTTCAAGAATTTACAAGAGCTAATCAAGGCAAAGCATTTTATACAGGATTAAAAGGATTGGGAGAAATGATATTTGAAGATTATGAAACCAATAGAAAAAAACGAATTAAAGGATAATTAAGTACAAAATATAAGTGTAATGTCGAGCGTCGTCGAGCTATCACAAAAAAAATAAATATGAAAATAGAAACAATAAAAACTTTAGGCGAATTAAAAAATGCAGGTTACGAAAGTAAATCTATTAAAGATGAACTTAGAGATAATTTAATTGAAAAAATAAAAAATAAAGAAACCACCTTTAAAGGTGTTCATGGTTATGAAAACACTGTAATTCCAGAGTTAGAGCGCGCTATTTTATCTAGACATAATATTAACTTATTAGGATTACGCGGTCAAGCAAAAACACGTTTAGCACGTTTAATGTTAAATTTGTTAGACGAGTATATTCCTGTAGTTGAAGGCAGCGAAATTAATGACGACCCTTTACAACCAATCTCTCGTTTTGCTATAGAGTTAACAAAAGAAAAAGGAGATAGTACTCCAATAGCATGGTTGCATAGAAGCGAGCGTTTTGCCGAAAAACTAGCCACTCCAGATGTAACTGTGGCAGATTTAATAGGTGATGTAGACCCTATAAAAGCAGCCAATTTAAAACTAAGTTATGCAGACGATCGTGTAATACATTACGGTATGATTCCAAGAGCCAATAGATGTATTTTTGTTATAAACGAATTACCCGATTTACAAGCCAGAATACAAGTTGCTTTGTTTAATATTTTACAAGAAGGCGACATACAAATTAGAGGTTTTAAACTAAGGTTAAATTTAGATATGCAATTTATATTTACTGCAAATCCTGAAGATTATACCAATCGAGGTAGTATTGTAACGCCTTTAAAAGATAGAATTGGCTCACAAATTTTAACGCATTATCCAGAAGATATTGAAACTGCAAAAATAATTACAGAACAAGAAGCAAAGCTTGATACAAGACAAACAAATGCGGTTGCCATTCCAGAATTGGCTAAAGATTTACTAGAACAAATTGTTTTTGAAGCCAGAGAAAGCGAATATATAGACGCTAAAAGTGGTGTTAGTGCAAGATTAAGTATTACTGCTTTTGAAAATTTATTAAGTACAGCAGAACTTCGTGCTTTAAAAACAGGAGACAGTAAAACAATGGTGCGTTTAAGTGATTTTTTAGGTATCATTCCTGCTATTACTGGAAAAGTAGAATTGGTCTACGAAGGAGAACAAGAAGGCGCTGCAAAAGTTGCTTTTAATTTAATAGGCGAAGCTGTAAAAAGTTTATTCCCAGAGTTTTTTCCTAAAATTGAAAAGCTACAGAAACAAGGAGACGAAAGTCCTTATGATGATGTTATATCATGGTTTTTTAATAACCGAGATGGTTTTGAACTTTTAGACGATTTAAGAGACAAAGAGTACCAAGGCTTACTAGATGCTATTTCTCCGTTAGATGATTTGTTAGGAGAATACCAACCAAAATTAGATAAAGCCGAAAGCTATTTTGTTAAAGAATTTGTTTTATGGGCTTTAGTGGAGTATAAACAACTTAGTAAATATCGCTATACTGAAGGTATTCAATTTAAAGACCCATATGGAAGTTTTATAAGCGGTTTATAAAAATGAAATAGTAAAAAGCGCAGCTATTTTTAACTGCGCTTTTTTTATAAAAAACATTAAATCAACTTAGTGATTACTTGTGTTTCGCTATGTAATGTTTTGTGAACAGGACATTTATCTGCAATTTGAAGCACACGTTGTATTTGCTTTTCATCTAAATTACCGGTAAGTTTTATTTCTCTATGAAAAGTATCAATTTTTGCTGAAGTTGATTCACAATCTTTACAATCTTCAGCATGTGTTTTTGAGTATTTGCTATGCACTTCAACATTTTCAATATCCCAACCTTTACGCTTAGCATACATTTGTATAGTCATAGCAGTACAAGCCGATAATCCTGCAGATACAAGCTCATATGGCGAAGGTCCAAAATCATTACCTCCATAACTTGTAGGCTCATCTGCTGTAATATAGTAATTGCCTACTTTCATTTTAGTTGTAAAACCTTCAGAAGCATCTAAACTTGCAACCACATCATGTTGTGTATTTATAATTTCAGTTTTAGGAATATTTACATAACGTATAGCCCAACTAGAAATAATTTTTCCAACATAGTTAGAATTTTCTTTGTTTGATAATAAATGGTCTGCACCATCTATAGAAACAAAACTTTTTGGATGTCTTGCTGCAACATAAATATCTTCGGCATTTTGTATGCCTACCGTTGTATCTTGTGGCGAGTGTATAACCAACAATGCTTTACGAAGTTTTTGTGCAACCTCTGGTAAAGATTTACTTTCAATATCGTCTAAAAATTGTTTTTTAATTGTAAAAGGTCTACCTCCAATATTAACATTTGCTATTCCTGTAGTTTTAATTTCTTCAACGCTACTTTGTATTAAATGCTGAACATGTTTAGGGTTTGAAGGCGCGCCAATAGTAGCAACAGCTTTAACAGATTCTATTTTTGAAGCTGCAAAAATTGCAGCAGCGCCACCTAATGAATGGCCAATAATTAAAGTTGGTGCACTATAATTTTCTTTTAAAAAGTTTGAAGCATGAATTAAATCTTCAACATTACCAGAAAAATTAGTGTTTTCAAAATCACCTTCGCTATCACCTAAACCTGTAAAATCGAAGCGTAATACTCCAAAACCATTTGCTGTAAGTGCTCTACTTATATTTTTTACCGCAGATAAGTTTTTGTTACAAGTAAAACAATGTGCGAATATTGCAAAGTTATGAGGATGTTGATTAACAGGCAGCTCTAAACGTCCAACTAATGTTTCGTTTTTAGTATTGCTAAAGGTTACTTTTTGAATGTTCATTTTCTTTAGTTTCTATAATCAGTCGTAAAAAAGAATTAGCCTTTCAAAAATAGAAGGTTTACCAATTTCCTCGTGACTTAATATTAGCTTCGCATAATTTTATAATTTCGTAAACTCTTTTTTGTTTAGTGATTTCTCGTTTGGCTTGATTTACCCAATATAAATATTGCTTTCTGTAAGAAGGCGCAAAGTTATTGTAGTTTTTAAATGCTTTTGGGTTTGCATTAAATGCTGTTTGTAATAGTTCTGGAATAATTCCTTTTTCAACAGCATCTAGAGCTGTCCAACTGCCGTTTTGTTTTGCTATTTCAATACTGTCAATTCCTTTTTTATGCATTAAATTTTCAGCAATTAAAACTTCTATATATTTTTTATTTACAGCACTCCAGACACTTTTTGGTTTACGTTTGCAAAAATATTGTCTGCGTTTTCCATTACCTAAACTTTTAACTGTACTATCTATCCAGCCATAACATAAAGCAACTTTTACAGCTTCTTCCCAACGCATGCTTTGTTTTTCGTGTCCAACTTTGTAAAAGATAAGGTAAATGCCATTATCGTTTTCATGATTTTCATGTAACCATTCCCGCCATTCTTTATCTGTTTTAAAATAGAGCTCTTCTTGATTCATTTTAAAGCGTTTTAGTTTTAATATAGAAATCTCTATCCACTACAATTTTTGGGTTTTTAGTTTTTAATTTTAAGGTTTGGTTTTCTAAAGTAGGAGTAATCCATTGTGAAACACCATTAACTTCAATTTGAATTGGAATTACAAAGTTTTTAACTGCATTATTCCATTTGTAGGTTAGTTTTTTTCCATTAATGGCATACTGTAGTTCAGGAATTTTTGTAGTACGTAAATATTGATCAAAAAAACCTTGTAGATTTAGTCCAGATTCTTGTGCTAAATAGTTTTCGATTTGTTGCGTTGTAACAGTTTGATGATAAAATTCACTGTTTAAACCACGTAGTATTTGTCTCCATTTTTCGTCGTTATTTATAAGTTGGCGTAAGGTGTGTAACATATTTGCACCTTTATAATACATATCTCCAGAACCTTCATTATTTACATTGTATTTTCCAATTAAAGGTCTATCGTTTTGAATGCTTTGTCTTGTGCCAATAACATAATCTGCAGACGCTTGAGTACCATAATAATAGTCTAAAAATAAGCTTTCAGAATATGCAGTAAAACTTTCGTGTATCCACATATCTGCAATATCTACGTTAGTTATATTGTTAGCAAACCACTCGTGTCCTGCTTCATGTATTATAATGAAATCAAATTTTAATCCCCAACCAGTACCAGATAAATCTTTGCCTAAATAACCTTTAAGATATTGGTTTCCATACGTTACAGAGCTTTGGTGCTCCATACCTAAATAAGGTACTTCTACAAGTTTAAAACTGTCTTCGTAAAATGGATATGGGCCAAACCAATGCTCAAAAGCTTTCATCATTTTTGGTGCGTCTTTAAAATGTTCTTTTGCTTTGTCAAGGTTGTCTTTTAGTACATAATAGTTCATGTCTAAATCGCCTTTTTCACCTTTGTAAACTTCAGAGAAATTAACATAATCACCAATATTAATATTTACACCATAGTTATTAATTGGGTTTGCTACATGCCAATTTGTGGTAATGGTTTCGTTTTTATTATCTACAATACTTTTAAGTCTTCCGTTAGAGACATTCATTAATTCTTTTGGTATTGTAACGCTAATATCCATGCTGTCTACTTCATCATACATGTGGTCTTTATTTGGCCACCAAACACTAGCTCCTAAACCTTGACAAGATGAAGCAATAAAATGCTTTCCGTTTTTGTCTTTTTTCCAAGAAATTCCGCCGTCCCAAGGTGCGCGTACAGCTTCACGTGGTTTTCCTTTGTAATGTGCAACAACACTGTTAATGTCTCCTACGTTTTGTTGATTTTTAAGTGTTACAAAATGTGCGTTGCCATCGTGTTTTATCTCTAATTCTTGATCGTTTTGAGTTACTTTAGTTAACGTTAACGGTTTTTGTAAATCTATTTGCAAAACCTGATAAGGTTGTAATACCTTATAAGTTATTGTGTTTTTACCAATAATAGTTTTTTCTTCAGGATTAACCTTAATGTCTAAATGGTAATACGTTAAATCCCACCATTCGCGTTCTGGTGTTATGCTACCACGAAGTGTATCTTGATGTGTGAAATTATTTTTTTCTTCTAATAAACCTTGAGAAAACGAAAATGAAGTTATAAATAAAGTAAATAGTAATACAAGGAATTTATTAATTTTCATATATAAAATTTTAGCTAAAAATAGTAAAAAATAAAAAGTTGTCTTTTGATTAAATGACTTATTTAAATATTTTAAAACTTTAAAATATAATATATTTATGGTGTTTTTCTAACTCCTAAAAGTAATTCTTTATTAAATTTCTCGTCGCTATTTTCTGTTTTATGAAGTACTGAAATAGCACCAGTAGATTCTAAAACTACTGCCACAACTTGATTGTAGTTTAATACATTTGCTTCTCTAAGTTTAGCTATAAGTTGCTTTTTTTCAATTCTGGCATGTTTTAAATTATCTTCTAAAATAGTATTGCCATCCATTAATAGTAATGGTGCGTTAGATATTAATTTACTTAAAGGTTTTATTTTACGTTGTAATACAGAGAAAATATAAGTAAGTATTAGTAAACCAGCTATAGCGGTAAATCCATGAGCGATAGATGTTGAAGAGGTAAGGGTAGAAGAGATTATACTACCTATGGCAATTGTAAAAGCAAAATCGTATGCTGTAAATTTTGCAAATGATCTTAAACCAATAATTCGTGTAAGGAATATAATTATTATAAAAAGTAGAAAACAACCTACTAAGGTTTGTAAGATTGGGTCACTAGTACTATATATCCATTCCATAAAAAAGTGTTTTTAAAATATTAGTGAAAATGTTGCGGTATATTCAAATTTACAATTTTGATTACTTAAAAGCACTTGATAAAAACTAAAGTTTAGTTAATAAAAAAAGCCAATACTCTATGAGTATTGACTTTTTTTCTACTAAAAAATTAAAACTAGATTAAAAACAGTATTTATTTTCTGCTTTTACTTTTTCCGCGATTTCGTTACGTAAATCAACAATATCAGGGTAATTTGTATATTTTGTAAAACGTTTAAGTCCCATTAACATCATGCGTTGTTCATCGCCTTCAGCAAAAGAAATAATACTTTCTTTTCCTTTTCCTTCAACGATACTTACAGCATTGTATAAGTATAATTTAGACATTGCAATTTGTACAGCTTGTTCTTTTTCACTTGTGCGTTTAGCATTTTTCTCAGTTCTTAAAATTGTAGATTCTGCCATATAGATTTCAATTAAGATATCTGCAGCAGCAATTAATAACTGTTGGTGTTTTTCTAAATCTGGTCCAAATTTTTGAACAGCAGCTCCAGCAACCATTAAGAATACTTTTTTAAGCTTTGCAATCATAGCTTTTTCTTCAGAAAACAACTCAGAATAATCAGGTGTTTCAAAAGAAGGAATACCCATTAATTCTTGTTGTACAGCTTGTGCAGGATTTAATAAATCTACATGACCTTTCATTGCTTTTTTAACAAGCATACCAACAGAAAGCATTCTGTTAATTTCGTTTGTACCTTCGTAAATACGAGCAATTCTAGCATCTCTCCATGCGGCTTCCATTGGTGTTTCTTCTGAGAATCCCATACCACCAAAGATTTGGATACCTTCATCTGCACAGTTTTGAACATCTTCAGATACAGCTACTTTTAAAATAGAGCACTCAATAGCATATTCTTCTACACCTTTAAGCTCTGCTTCTTGATGTGTATTTCCTGCAGCTTCGCGCAATGCAATACGATCTTCAATATTTTTAGCAGCTCTATATGTTGCAGATTCTCCAGCGTAAGCATTAGTTGCCATTTGAGCTAACTTAACTTTAATTGCACCAAAGTCTGAAATAGGTGTTTTAAATTGTTTTCTTTCGTTTGCATATTGTACTCCTGTGGTTAATATTCTTCTTTGAGAATCTAAACAAGCAGCAGCTAATTTAATACGTCCAACGTTTAAAGCATTCATGGCAATTTTAAAACCTTCACCACGACCAGCTAACATATTCTCTACAGGTACTGTAGTGTCGTTAAAGAATACCTGACGTGTAGAACTTGCACGAATACCTAATTTATGTTCTTCTTCACCTAATGTAATACCATTAGCATTTTCAGGATCGTATTCAACTATAAAACCAGTAATATTTTTATCGTCTTCAATACGAGCAAAAACAATCATCACACTACAGAAACCTGCATTTGAGATCCACATTTTTTGACCGTTAATTTTATAAGACTTACCATCTTCTGTAAGTTCTGCTGTAGTTTTTCCAGAGTTAGCATCAGATCCTGCGCCTGGCTCTGTTAAACAATAAGCACCAAACCATTCTCCAGAGGCTAATTTAGGAACGTATTTTTGTTTTTGAGCTTCTGTTCCATATAAAGTAATTGGCATAGTACCAATACCTGTATGCGCTCCAAAAGCAGTACTAAAAGATCCTGTACCAGAAGAAATATAATCACAAGTTAAACAGGTAGAAACAAAGCCCATTCCTAATCCGCCATAAGCTTCAGGTACGGCCACGCCTAAAAATCCCATTTCTCCAGCTTTACGCATAACTTCTTCAGTTAAAGCATAATCTTTAGCTTCAAATCTTGGTTTGTGAGCAATAATTTCACGTTCGTTGAATTCCATTACGGATTCTTTCATCATGTTTTGCTCTTCTGAAAAATCTTCAGGAGTAAAAACATCTTCGCATTTTGTTTCTTTTACTAAGAATTGACCTCCACGTAGGATATCTTTTTCTGTATCTGCCATTTTATAGTATTGTATTAAGTTCTTTTAATTAATTTAAAAATTCGAATATTCCACAAGCACCTTGACCTGTACCAACACACATCGTTACTGCTCCATATTTTCCTTTCATGTCGCGCTTACGCATTTCATCAAAAAGCTGAACAGAAAGTTTTGCTCCAGTACATCCTAATGGGTGACCAAGTGCAATGGCTCCACCATTTACATTAATAATATCTTGGTTAAGGTCTAATTCGCGAATTACTGCTAAAGATTGTGAGGCAAAAGCTTCGTTTAATTCGATTAGTGCTAAATCGTCTTGTTTTAAACCAGCTTGTTTTAATGCTTTAGGGATTGCTTTTACTGGTCCAATTCCCATGATACGAGGCTCAACTCCTGCAGCAGCATAATTTACCATTCTTGCAACTGGTTCAAGACCTAACTCTTTTACCATGTCTTCACTCATAACCATTACAAATGCTGCACCATCACTCATTTGCGATGAGTTTCCGGCAGTTACACTTCCTCCAGCAGCAAATACAGCTCTTAGTTTTGCTAGTGCTTCTTTGTTTGTTCCTGCACGTGGACCTTCGTCTTTAGTTACAGTATAAGATTTTGTTGCTTTTTTACCGTTAGCATCAATATATGTTTGTTCTACATCTATAGGTACAATTTGATCTTGAAAACGGTCTTCGGCTAAAGCTCTTAATGCTTTCATGTGTGAGTTGTAAGCAAATTCATCTTGGTCTTCTCGAGAGACATTAAATTGTTTTGCTACAGCTTCTGCAGTATTTCCCATTCCCCAATAGTAATCTTCATGACCAGCTTTTACAATGGCATCGTAATTTAATTCTGGTTTAAAACCTGTCATTGGTACGCTACTCATACTTTCTGCTCCACCAGCAATAATACAATCTGCCATTCCAGCTTGTATTTTTGCTGTTGCCATACCAATAGTTTCTACTCCAGAAGAGCAAAAACGGTTTACAGTAACTCCAGGAACATCTACAACGTCTAATCCCATTAAAGAGATTAAACGTGCCATATTTAATCCTTGAGAACCTTCTGGCATTGCATTACCAACAATAACATCGTCAATGCGTTTTGGGTCTAAGTTTGGCAATTCTTTCATCATATATTTGATGGTTTCTGCTGCCAATTCATCTGTTCTTTTAAAACGGAACACGCCTTTTGGTGCTTTACCAACTGCTGTTCTATATGCTTTTACTATATATGCTGTTTTCATCTTTTTCTTAGTTTCTTAAAGGTTTACCTTTTGTTAACATGTGTTGAATTCTTTCTAATGTTTTACGTTCTGTACAAAGCGAAAGGAATGCTTCACGTTCTAAGTCTAATAAATATTGTTCGCTTACTTTAGTTGGTTCAGATAAATCTCCACCAGCCATGACGTAAGCTAATTTATTTGCGATTTTCATGTCATGCTCACTAATGTAATTAGAGTCTTTCATAGAATCTGTTCCTACTAAAAACATACCTAATGCTTGTTTACCAAGTACTAATACATCGTTTCTTTTTACTGGTTGTGTGTATCCAGCGTCTGCCATTATTTTTGCATGTGCTTTTGCTGTTGCTATTTGGCGATCTTTATTTACTACAACTACGTCTTTACCTTCTTGCATGATGCCTAAATCGAAAGCTTCGTAGGCTGAAGTCGATACTTTTGCCATACCAATAGTTAAAAAGTATTCTTGAAGTGTATTTAATTGTACATCTCCTTTTTTGAAGGTATCTGATGCTCTTAAGGCCATTTCTTTAGAACCTCCACCACCAGGAATAACGCCAACACCAAACTCTACAAGTCCCATGTAAGTTTCTGCTGCTGCTACAATTTTATCTGCATGTAACGAAATTTCACAGCCACCACCAAGAGCCATACCGTGAGGTGCAGAAATTGTAGGTATTGCTGAATAACGCATACGCATCATTGTGTCTTGGAAATACTTAATTGCCATATTTAGCTCATCGTATTCTTGTTCTGCAGCCATCATAAAAATCATACCAATATTTGCTCCTACAGAGAAATTTGGACCTTGATTACCTACTACTAAACCTGCAAAATCTTTTTCTGCCATATCAATGGCTTTATTAATTCCTGCTAAAACATCGCCACCAATAGTGTTCATTTTAGATTGGAATTCTAGGTTTAATATACCATCTCCTAAATCTTGTACAGATACTCCAGAGTTTTTGAAGACTTCGGTAGTTTTTCTAATATTATCTAATATGATAAAGCTATCTTGTCCTGGTATTTTTTGTTGTACTTTTTTAGGAATATCGTAAAAGTAGGTTGCTCCATCTTTAATAGAGTAGAAGCTATCGCTACCAGATTCTAACATATCTGCAACCCAGTCTGCAGGTTTTAAACCTTCAGCTTGCATCATTTCGATACCTTTTTCAACACCTATAGCATCCCAAATTTGGAATGGTCCATGTTCCCAGCCAAAACCAGCTTTCATGGCGTCGTCAATTTTGTATAGCTCGTCTGTAATTTCTGGAATACGGTTTGAAACGTATGCGAATAGTGCAGAGAAACTTTTTCTGTAAAATTCTCCTGCTTTATCTTTTCCTTTTATTAATACTTTAAAACGATCTGCGACTTTATCAATCGTTTTTGTAAGTTCTAAGGTTGCAAATTTTGCTTTTTGAGCAGATCTATATTCTAATGTGTTTAGGTCTAATGATAAAATTTCTTTTTTACCATCTGCCGATACTTGTTTTTTGTAGAAACCTTGACCTGTTTTACTTCCTAGCCATTTGTTTTCCATCATGGTGTTGATGAAATCTGGTAATTCAAATAACTCTAAACGTTCGTCTTTTGGACAGTTTTCTCTAATTCCGTTTGCTACGTGAACTAAAGTGTCTAATCCTACAACATCTACCGTACGGAAGGTTGCCGATTTTGGTCTACCTATTACTGGTCCAGATAATTTATCTACTTCTTCTATTGTTAAATCTAAATCTTTAACTGTGTGAAATAAACTTTGAATGCTAAATATACCAATACGGTTTCCAATAAATGCTGGTGTATCTTTAGCTATAACCGAAGTTTTTCCTAGGAATTTTTCACCATAACCATTTAAGAATTCTAAAACAGAAGCGTCTGTTTTTGGTCCTGGAATAATTTCAAATAATTTTAAATAACGTGCTGGATTAAAAAAATGTGTCCCGCAGAAGTGTTTTTGGAAATCTTCACTTCTTCCTTCACTCATAAATTTAATTGGAATACCAGAAGTATTAGAAGTAATTAGTGTTCCTGGTGTTCTATACTTTTCTAGTTTTTCGAATACTTGTTGTTTAATATCAAGTCTTTCTACTACAACTTCCATAATCCAATCTACATCTGCTACTTTAGCAATGTCATCTTCTAAGTTACCAGTAGTAATTCTATTGGCAAATGATGGATGATAAATTGGTGATGGTTTAGATTTTAAAGATGCTGTTAAGGCATCGTTTACTAAGCGGTTTCTTACCACTTTGTCTTCTAATGTTAAGCCTTTAGCTTTTTCTTTTTCATTTAGTTCTCTTGGTACAATATCTAATAGTAAGACATCAACACCAATGTTTGCGAAATGACATGCAATACCAGATCCCATGATACCAGAACCTATAATTGCTATTTTTTTAATTCTACGTGTGCTCATTATATTAAACAGATTGTTTTTGATTGTATATTTTTTTGTTTGAAATCATATTGTTAATGATTTCTGCTACTCTATGAAAATTTTCGAGTTCTTCTTGAGTTACATTTGCTTTAATAGTTTCATTAAAAGTGAGTACTTTTTCTTTTGAATAATTACGTTTTTCTTTTCCAAAATCGGTTAGAAATATAAGTACACCACGTCCATCTTCAGGATTTGGTTTTCTAATTATTAATCCTCTATTTTCCATATTTTTTAAAGTACGCGAAAGGCTAGTTGCTTCCATACCCATTTTTGGACCAAGAGAAGTAGAAGGCGTACCATTTACAGGATCTATACTTAGTAGGGCAAAACCTGTAGCCATAGTGCTATCAAATTTAGCGGCTTCTTCGTTATACATTTTGGTTACCGCTAACCATGTAGTCCTAAGTACATAATCTATAGTGGCATCTTTCATATAGTAAATTTTTGATATTCAAATATACAAAAATTTACTATGCATGCATAATAAATTAAGAAAATATTGTTTATAAAATGAAAAACTCCTAATTAAAGGAGCTTTTTTTTATTTATCTGTAAATTTTATCGTAAAGATTTTGATGAATCTCTTTTATGACACTTCGCTTCATTTTCATGGTAGGAGTAAGATGTCCAGATTCTATAGACCAAACTTCTGAAGTAAGTTCGAATCGTTTTATTTGTTCCCACTTACCAAAATGATTGTTACAAATATCTAATTCTTTTTGAATTCTATCTATAACTTCTTGAGATTCTGCTATCTCTTGGTTTGAGGTGCCAATGTTTTTTTTCTTTTTTTGAATCCATTCTTTTATAAATTCAAAATTAGGTTGAATTATAGCTGCTGGCATTTTTTCTCCTTCTCCAACAACCATTACTTGCTCTATAAAACGAGATTGTTTTAACTCGTTTTCTAGAAGTGTTGGTATAACATATTTTCCACCAGAGGTTTTAAACATTTCTTTTTTACGCCCAGTAATTTTTAAAAAACCGTCTGTATCTATCTCGCCTTTGTCTCCTGTGTGGAAGTAGTCTCCTGTCATTACACTTGTGGTTTTTTCAGGATCTTTATAATAGCCCAACATTACGTTAGGTCCTTTAACAAGTATTTCTCCATCTTCGGCAATTTTTACTTCAACATTTTTTATAGGTTTACCAACGGTTCCTAATCTAAAATGATTATTTCGGTACATTTCTACCGAGATTACAGGAGATGTTTCTGTTAAACCATAGCCTTGCATAACCTGCATTCCTGCTGCAGAAAATATTCTAGAAAGTCTTACTTGTAAAGCTGCAGAACCAGATACCATTGTATTAAGTTCTCCACCAAGTGCTTCACGCCATTTGCTAAAAATAAGTTTATTAGCAATTTTTAGTTTAAATTCGTACCAAGCACCATTGGCTCCATAAGGTTGCCATTGCTCACCTAAATTAACGGCCCAAAAGAATAGTGCTTTTTTTACACCAGATAACTCTTCTGCTTTAGCCATGATTTTATCGTAAACTTTTTCAAGTAACCTAGGTACAACACTCATTAAATGAGGTTTTATTTCTTTTGCGTTATCACCAATTTTATCGATGCCTTCTGCAAAGTAAATTGAAGCTCCTGCGTATTGGTACAAATAAATAAGTACACGTTCGAATACATGACAAATAGGGAGGAAGCTTAAAATTCTATTTTCTTCACTATTCATAAATGGTAAACGTTCCGAAGCGTCTAAAGCATTGCTTGTTATATTATTATGAGATAACATAACACCTTTTGGTTTACCTGTTGTTCCAGAAGTATAAATTATGGTTGCTAAATCGTGTGGAGAAACCGCATCCATTCTTGCTTGCACTTCGTTTTGATTACTTTCATCCTTACCAAGTTCAAATAATTCTGAGTAATGTTTACAACCTTCAATATGGTTAAAAGAGTATACTTCTTTAAGTTTTGTATTAGCTTTTATTTTATTGACTTTGGCTAAAACTTCTTCATCGCTAACAAAACAATATATAGATTCACTATGATTTAAAACATACTCATAGTCTTCTGATGAAATTGTTGGATATATTGGAATATTTTGTGCTCCCAATTGCAGAATTCCTATATCCATAATATTCCATTCGGTTCTATTAGTAGATGAAATTACAGCAATTTTATCATTTTTTTGAATTCCCATTCTTAGTAAAGCACGACTAACCGCGTTTGCTTTATCCACATATTCTTTTGTAGACATAGGAGTCCATATACCGTCGTATTTAGTTACTAAAGCGGCTTCGAGATTATATTTTTCAAGTTGATAATATGGAAAATCGAAAAGGCGTGTGATTTCTGTCATTCTTTTTATTGGAAGTTAAAAGTCTTGCAAAGTATGAATTTTTAAGTGCATTTCAAATAGTATGAAAAAAAAGGAGCTGTTAAAAACAGCTCCTCAGCTAATAGATTGATAGCAAGAATTTATGTTTTAATTTTGTTTATTTAATAACTAACTATTTTTAAATGAATCCCTTAACTTTCATTTAATTAAATAAATATTACATAAATTCTTCGTAAAGATAAACAGTTATATTAAAAAAAAAATGTAAAAAATCGTAATGTTTAGGGTTTTAAATACTTTTTTATAAAATCACTCTCGTTTTTATAGTAAGATTTTGGAGATTGGTTCATAAAATACCTAAATTCTTTAAAAAAGTGTGAGCTATCATGAAGATTATACATTTCTATTAAGTCTTTAAAACTTAATTCTTTTTCATTGCATTTTCTCATTAACAAACCAAACCTATATAGTCTAGCATATTTTTTTGGAGTTAAACCTACCATGAGTTTAAATTTGGTTTCTAGTGTTTTTTGAGAAACTGGTATTTGCTCTAAAAGGTTATTAATAGAAATTTTCCCTTCCTTTTTATTAATTATAGCTAAGGCTTTATCTACGTTTTTAGTGTGATTATTTAGTGTAAGTGGTTGCTTTTTAATAATATCTTCTAAAGCTTTAAGAGCATTATCACCATTCATTTTTTTTACAAAAAATGGATTTAATATGTTGTGGAGTGATTGAGAAAAAACACTTAAAGGTATGTGTTTATCATTTAAAGTGGAAACATCTAATTTTGTTAATTTATAAAGTGTTGTTGGGTGAAGCAATATGCCTTGACAATGAGTTTCTTCATCAACATTTAATAAATAAGATTTTTTTATTTGTCCAGAAACAATAAGTTCTTTTCCATTAAACACTTTGTCTCCTACAGTAATTTTGTGTAAACCTTTATATGTATAAGCCATAGAGTGCTTGCCAAGAGGAAGTACTTTACTTTGAAAAGGTAATGCGGATTTTGTTATTTTTAATTCAAAAAACTCGTCTATTAAATTACAAGAGTCTGTACTCTTGTAAGCTTTATAAATCATATGGTTGGTTGTAATTTATCAATTAAGTAGCATTACAAAAATACGATTTTTCTTATTAAAATTAGTGCATTTTTGTAGCTTAATATATTTCAAATTGAAATCAATTACATATTAAAGCGTCTTATATTTATAAAATAGCTTGAGACTGTTAAAAATGTATAATGGTATTAATTATTCTCAATCCATAATCTTGCGTTTACAAAAGCTTCTAACCAAGGTGACACTTCGTCTTTTCTACCTTCAGGATAGTTTGCCCAATTCCATTGGAAAGTAGAACGTTCAATATGTGGCATAGTTACTAAATGTCTTCCTGTTTTATCGCATAGCATTGCGGTGTTAAAGTCAGATCCGTTAGGATTGTTTGGGTAACCTTCATAACCATATTTAGCTACAATATTGTATTGCTCTTCGGGTTTTGGTAAGTTAAATTTACCTTCGCCATGCGAAATCCAAACACCTAATTCTGTTCCCTTTAAAGTAGAAAGCATTACAGAATTGTTTTCTTGAATTTTTACAGAAGTAAACGAGCTTTCGTGTTTTTTAGAGTCGTTATGAATCATTTTTCCATGTACATCGTGCTCAGGATTAATAAGATCTAATTCCATAAATAACTGGCAACCATTACAAATACCAACCGAAAGCGTGTCTTCTCTATTAAAGAAGTCGTTTATAACTCTATTCGCTTTTTCGTTGTATTTAATGGCTCCAGCCCAACCTTTTGCAGAGCCTAAAACATCACTGTTAGAGAAACCTCCAACTGCACCTAAAAACTGTATGTCTTTTAAATCTTCACGACCAGAAATTAAATCGGTCATGTGTACATCTTTAACATCAAAACCAGCTAAATACATTGCATTTGCCATTTCGCGTTCAGAGTTAGATCCTTTTTCACGTAGTATTGCGGCTTTTGGTCTTGGTTTATTAGCATCAAATACTGGTAGTTTTCCAGTAAAATGTTTTGGGAATGTATATTTTAAAGGCTGAACAGCATAGTTTTTATAACGTGCTTCAGCAAGATTATTAGCGGTTTGTTTTTGGTCTAAAAGGAAAGACGTTTTGTACCAAACATCACGTAAACGCGATACAGTCATGGTAAATACTTCAGCATTATTAATAATACTTAAAACATCTGTATCTGTAACTTTTCCTATGTTGAAAAACTCAATATTTGCTTCATTTAAAACAGTTTCTATTGAGGCATCTTTAGACTGAAAAACAATACCTGCATTTTCAGCAAATAATACTTTATGAGAGTCTTTTTGGTTTAAAGCTGTAATATCCAATTCTGCTCCAATATTAGTATCTGCAAAGCATAATTCTAACAGAGTAGTAATTAAACCACCAGAAGCAACATCGTGTCCTGCAACAATTTGCTCGTCTTTAATTAGTTTTTGAATGGTATTAAATACTGTTTTTACAAATGTAGAATCATTTACATTTGGCGCATCGTTACCAACTTTATTTAAAATTTGAGCGAAAGAACTTCCTCCTAATTTATAATGATCTTGAGATAGATTTATATAATAAATATCTCCAGCATTTTTCTTAAATAAAGGCTCAACAACTTTAGAAATTGCATTACAATTTCCTGCTGCCGAAATAATTACAGTTCCAGGAGAAATAACCTCTTCGTTAGGATATTTTTGTTTCATAGATAACGAATCTTTTCCTGTTGGAACATTGATTCCTAAATCTATTGCATATTCTGAAATGGCTTGTACGGCTTCGTATAATCGTGCATCTTCACCTTCATTTTTACAAGGCCACATCCAGTTTGCAGATAGTGAAACACTTTGTAAACCATCTTTTAATGGCGCCCAAATAATATTGGTTAAAGCCTCTGTAATACTATTACGACTTCCTGCTACAGGATTTATTAATCCTGAAATAGGCGAGTGGCCAATAGAGGTTGCAACACCTTCTTTTCCTTTATAGTCTAAAGCCATTACACCAACATTATTTAGTGGTATTTGTAATGGTCCAATACATTGTTGTTTGGCTACTTTTCCACCAACACAACGGTCTACTTTATTTGTTAACCAGTCTTTACAAGCAACAGCTTCTAATTGTAATACTTGATCTAGATAGTTGTAAAAATTATCTGTATTATATGAAATGCCACCATAATTTCTATCTACAGTAACATCGTTCATTATTGTTTTTGGCGAACTTCCAAACATGTCTTCAAGAGCTAAATCCATAGGTTTGTCTCCTTTGGTTTTAGACTCGAAAGTAAAACGGTGTTCTCCAGTAACATCACCAACAGTGTACATTGGCGAACGTTCACGATCTGCTATTTTGTTTAAAGTTTCTAAGTGTTTTTCTGCAATAACTAGTCCCATGCGTTCTTGAGACTCGTTACCAATAATTTCTTTTGCAGATAATGTTGGGTCGCCAACAGGAAGTTTATCTAAATCTATATTTCCACCAGTATCTTCTACAAGTTCGCTTAAACAATTTAAGTGTCCGCCAGCACCATGATCGTGAATAGAAACAATATAATTCTCATCGCTTTCTACCATGCCACGTACTGCATTTGCTGCTCTTTTTTGCATTTCCGGATTAGAACGTTGTACCGCATTAAGCTCGATACCAGAAGCAAATTCTCCAGTGTCTGCACTTGATACAGCTGCGCCACCCATACCAATTCGGTAATTTTCACCGCCAAGAATTACAATTTTATCTCCGGCTTCTGGCGTAGCTTTTATGGCTTGTTCTGCTTTACCATAACCAATTCCACCGGCTTGCATAATAACTTTATCGAAACCAAGTTTTCTTGCATCTTGCTCGTGCTCGAATGTTAATACTGAACCGCAAATTAATGGCTGGCCAAATTTGTTTCCAAAGTCTGAAGCGCCATTACTTGCTTTTATTAAAATATCTACAGGCGTTTGGTATAACCAATCTCTAGCTTCCATTTTTTGTTCCCAAGGTCTGTTTTCCTCTAAACGAGAATACGATGTCATGTAAACAGCAGTTCCTGCTAAAGGCAAAGATCCTTTTCCACCAGCTAATCTATCTCTTATTTCTCCACCAGAACCTGTTGCAGCTCCGTTAAAAGGCTCTACAGTTGTAGGGAAATTATGTGTTTCTGCTTTTAAAGATATTACAGAATCGAAATCTTTTGTTTCATAAAAATCTGGTTTATCTGCAGTTTTAGGCGCAAATTGCTCTACTTTTGGACCTTTAATAAAAGCTACATTATCTTTATATGCCGAAACAATTTCGTTAGGATGTTGCTTTGAGGTTTCTTTTATTAATTTAAAAAGAGAAGTTTCTTTTTCTTCTCCATCTATAATAAAAGTACCATTGAAAATTTTATGGCGACAGTGTTCTGAGTTTACTTGAGAAAATCCAAAAACTTCAGAGTCTGTTAATGGTCTTCCTATTTTTTTTGAAACACCTTCTAAATATTCAATCTCTTCATCGTTTAAAGCTAAACCTTCTTGTTGGTTGTATGCCGAAATATCTTCGATGTTAAGAATAGATTCTGGTTTAATTTCAATAGTAAACGATTCTTGATTTAAACCGTTATATTTTTCTGAAATCATAGGATCGTAATCCTTGAAATCTTTATTTGAAGCAATAAATTCTTCAATTCTAATGATACCTTCAATACCCATATTTTGAGTAATCTCAACAGCATTTGTACTCCAAGGCGTTATCATTGCTGCTCTTGGTCCAACAAAAAAAGCATCCAATGATGCTTGTTCTATTTTTGGCTGGTTGCCAAATAACCATGTCAATTTTGAAACGGTTTGGGTTGATAATTCTTTTGTTGCTTGAACAGCAAAAACTTTACTGTTTTGGTTTCCGAAGAAATGAATCATTATATAATTAGTTTGAAGTTGTTTTTAAAAGCACAAATTTAGTTTTTTTAGCGGAATAGTTTTAGTAAAAATGCATCTAAATTTTATAGTTATTCACGTGGTTATTAACCAAAAAAAAAGCGATTCTTATTGAATCGCTTTTAAAACTATATGTTTTTAAAAATTAACTTTTAATTAATTTCTTAGTTATACTTCCGTTAGGTGTATTAAGTTTTAAAATATAAACACCTTTATTTAATGTTGAAACACTTACTTTACTATTTGTTGGTGTTACATTTCCTTTTAAAATTTTCTTTCCTAAAATATCATAAATTTCAAAACGAGTGTTTTGTTTTACTTCAATATTTAAAAGATTTCCTTTAATTGGGTTTGGGTATATTTTAAATTCTGAAAGGTTTATTTCATTTACGCTTAATGTTGTAGAATGAGATCCTAAGTATGTACAGGTATCTGATGGGAATTGATCCCATTCGTTAATATTGAAAGAAGTATTTCCGCTATCAATATTATTTTTTCTAACTAAAGTGGTGTTTTGGGCAAAATTTGAAGATCCACCACCAAAAGTTCCTATAATATCTATTAAGGTTCCATTATTAAAAAGTCCGATAGGATCATTACCATTATAGTTAGTAGGAGTATTACTTTGTGGTATCGAAAGATCGATTGTAGTTGAACCTTGACATGAAGCGTCTATTGATGCGTTAGCAATAACATATACTTGTCCACTTGCAAGCGATCCAGATAGTGTTATACCTGAATCCCAAGTGCCACTACCATTTCCATCTCGAAGAATAGTATAGTTTGAAAGATCTATTGTGCTTCCAGTAAAGTTCGCAATTTCTAAGGCTTTATTAAAGCTAGAACCCTCAATATATTCTGAAAAGAATAAATCATTTGCACTAGAGCTTCCTGCTAATGTAGTTTCATTGGCAGAAGCACTTTGCGTTGATGCGTTTCCAGAATCATCATTTGCTAAAACTGTAAATGTATAATTTGTTTCTGGAGATAAACCTGTAACTGTAAAAGCTGTTGAATTTGAGTTTGTAGAAACATAAAATGTTCCATCTACATAAATATCATAACTTGTAACTGCTACATTATCTGTAGATGCTGTCCAGCTTAAATCTACAGAATTAGATGTAGGATTAGATGCTGTTAAATTTGTTGGCACTGTTGGTGCTTGTATATCTGGATTTGGATTCCAAATTAAATTAGCATATTCTGGATGATCTACAAACGGATTTGCATTACCTTGAAAGTTATAAGCTGCGTTATTTCTATCAATTTCTTTTTGACTAACCGGATCAACATTATAGTGCCAATCTAATAATAAATCTATTGCCCAATCTTGAAAAACTTGGTCATTAGAACCGTTAAACATATCGAAACTAGTATAATTGTCTACATTGTTTTCGTATCGAGTAGCAAAATATAGTAATGCTCTTGCAATATCTCCTTTAAATTCATCAATAGGTTCAAAAACTGTTCCTGAGTAACCAGAAACTAAGCTACTACCTCTTTTAGATCCGTTTGTATAAGTAGTTCCTCCAGAAGCGGCTATGCCAAAAGGAAAGCTACCGCGTCCACCATTAACGTATCCATCTGTAGGATAGACATGGTGTACATCGTTTTTCATTGGTGAAGCTTCACCAAAACTAGATTGTGGTACAAGATGCTCTCTATTGTAGCAATCACCTTCGCTGTTGTAACTTCCACATTGGTCTGAACCGTATGTAAAATTTAGATATGTAGGTTCTGGGTTATCTGGATCTTCAGAATAAATATCTAATATAAAACCATCATTATCATACTGGTTTGTATTATCGATATCTGTGGTCTGGTAAGCAATCCATAGTCCTCCATAACCTTGGTCGGTGTGTCCAGAAGTTATAATATTTTTTAATTCTGTTTTTAAAGTATATCCATCTAAACCATTAGCACTATCATAATAATTTGCAGGAATTTGCGCAAACCCTATAAAAGTTACTAATAAAAAAGATATAGTTAAGTAAATATGTTTCATGAAAATAAGATTATTTTGTGTTTTTTCTTTCTAATAATGCCATGTAAAATCCGTCGAAACCAGATTCGTGCGATAGTATTTTTTTCTCTTTAACAAAAGTAAACTCTTTTCCAGATTCTGATGTTAAAAAATGTTTAACTTGTTCTTGGTTTTCTGATGGTAATATAGAACATGTTGCATAAACCAGTTTTCCTCCAGGTTTTACCATTCTAGAGTAGCTACTTAAAATTTCGCGTTGTGTGGTTTTAATTCTTTCTAAAAATGAAGCTTCAAGTTTCCATTTTGCATCTGGATTTCTACGTAAAACTCCTAAACCAGAACATGGTGCATCTATAAGTACACGATCTGCTTTATCGTAAAGTTTTTTAATTGGCTTTGTAGAGTCTATGGTTCTCATTTCTATGTTATGAGCACCTGCACGTTTTGCACGTCGTTTTAGTTCTCTTAATTTATTTTCATAAATATCCATAGCAATTACTTGACCTTTATTTTCCATTAAAGCAGCAATGTGTAATGTTTTACCACCTGCACCTGCACAAGTATCTACAACTTTTATGCCTGGTTTTACATCAAGAAACTCTGCGACTAATTGAGATGATGCATCTTGTACTTCAAACCATCCTTTTTTAAAGGCTTCTGTAGTAAAAACATTAGCTCTTTCTTTAAGTTTTAAAGCGTCTAGATAACCTTTAATTTCTTCGGTATCAAAATCTAAATCAAATAATTCTGATTTTAATTTTTCTTTTGTAGTTTTAAGCGTATTTGCTCTTAAAATAACATCTGCTTGTTCGTTAAGTGCAGCAGCTTCTTTGTTCCATACGGTTTCACCTAATTCTTTTTCGGCTAACTCATCTATCCAATCTGGAAACGATTCTTTAATTTTTCTAATTTGAGAAAGCTCATCAAAACGACCTTTAATTTTTCTTGTAGGTGTGTTTTCAAAGTACTTCCAATCTGGTAATTTTATACCTTTTAAAGTTGCCCAAACAGCAAATAAACGCCAGATATCGTCTCTAGAAAAAGGTTCTTTTACGTTTGCAATTTCAGCATATAAACGTTTCCATCGTACAATATCGTAAGTGGTTTCGGCAACAAAACCTCTATCTCTACTTCCCCAACGTTTGTCGCGTTTAAGTAGTTGTTGTACAACTTTATCGGCATAATTGCCTTCGTTAAAGATTAGTAATAATCCATCAACTGTGGCAAAGCATAAATTTCTATGTAATCTCATTTTTTGTATTTAATTGAATTATAAATCAACTTATTATGACTCGTAATTCGGCGTGCAAAGGTACGGTTTTATATAGAATAATTTGGTATAAATAAGGTGAGATGTTTATTTGTTAACAGTAAAATGCTATCTTTTCAAAATTATTTAAAATTTCCCGCAAGTTTTAATTAAAAACTGCATCTAAATTATATTACAATAAAATTTAATTTTTGACTGAAACCAAATTTATAGAAGCGCTAAAGAGCAAAAGCGAGCAGGCGTACAGTAAGCTTTTAGATGACTACCAGCAAAAGGTATATGCTACTTGTATCTCTTTTGTGCCAAATACAGAGGATGCCGAAGATATTGCGCAAGAGGTTTTTGTTGAAGTATTTAATTCTATACATAAATTTAAAGGGCAGTCTAAACTATCTACATGGATTTATAAAGTAACTACTAATAAATGTTTAGAATTTATACGTAAAAAAAACACTAAAAAGCGTTTTGCTTTTTTACAGTCTATAACAGGAAATGCAATTCCTGTTGATATGACAAACTATTTTACAGAGATGAACCATCCTGGAATAGTTTTAGAAAACAAAGAAACTAGCAAGGTGTTATTTGCTGCTATAAACCAATTGCCAGATGCACAGCGTATTGTTTTTACGTTGCATAAAATAGATGGTAAAAGTTATAATGAAATAAGTGAAATTGTAGATAAAAGTTTATCGTCTGTAGAGTCTTTAATGTTTAGGTCTAAAAAAAACTTACAGAAGGTATTAGAAAATTTTTATGAAAATAATAGATAGCGCAAGTTTTTTTACGCTTGTGCATCTAAAAAAATATAGATTATGAAAACAAATATGAATATAGAAGAAAAGGTAACAAAGACTTTAGAAGTATTTGATACAATGGACACTGTAAAAGCACCACCTTTTTTTAAGGATAAAACCATGCAGCTTTTATTTGCTGAAAAAGAAGAAAAAGTTACACCATTATTTTGGAGCTGGTTTACACCACAATTACAACTAGCTACCTTAGTATGTGTTGTATTGGTTAATTTTTATGCCATTAAAGAAATAAATAATTCTGAATACGAATCATCAATTTCAAGTTTTGCTTCAGATTATGGAATTGCTGGAGAACAAGAATCATCAATTTTCAATTTTTAAAAAATGAAAAAAAATACAGTTTTATATGTGCTGCTTATTGTATTAATAATAATGAATGGTTTTTTTCTATTCAATTATTTAGGAAGGCCGCAGCATAAAGGAGTAAAAGAGTCAAGTGCTTTTATTGTAAAAGAATTAAATTTTGATGCTTCTCAACTAGAAAAATTTAAGCAACTAGAAGAAAATCATCATTTTACAATGCAAAAAATTGGAGATGGTATTAAAGTAAATAAAGACAAGTTATTCACAAAAATTACAGCACCTACAATAGATAGAAATAAAGTTGATAGTTTAATAATTGAAATTTCTAAAGCAGATTTATTAAAAGAAAAAGAACTTTTTAATAAGCTTCGAGGCATTTATGAGATTTGTGACGAAAATCAAAAAAAACGATTTAGCGATATTTTAAAAAAAGCTAGACGTTTTAATGGCAATGGACCCGAAGGATCAGGTCGAGGAGAAAGGCCTGAAAGACCTTAAAAATAATATTAATATTCTTTATAATTTTAAAAAAGACCTTTATAAAATAAGGTCTTTTTTTTTGTGTTTTATTTAACAAAATAAAGCACAAGTTATTTTCAATTACATCATCTAAACTTATATAACAAAACAATTTTAAAAAATTAGATTATGAATAATAACACGTTTAAAACAGTAGTATTAACATTTGGAATAGCAGTATTAATTTCAAATAGTTCATTTGGTCAATCTGAAAAAAGACAAGAAAAAAAACCTCCAACATTTAGCGAGCTAATAAAAGAGATGGATAAAGATGAGGATGGTTTACTTTCAAAAACAGAAGTAAAAGGGCCTTTAAAAGAAGGTTTTTCTGAAATTGATACAGATGAAGACGGTTTTATTTCTGAAGAAGAATTTAAAAAAGCTCCAAAACCTAAAAGAAGAGAAAGAAAATAAGCGCTGTATTAAATGAAAATGCTAAAAACTAAAATAGGATGAAAAGTATAAAAAAAACCACAAAGCTATTATTTGTAGCATTAATATTTTCAGCTTCAATAATAAGCATAAATGCTTGTAGTAGTGACGATGATATTGCTCAAGTTGTTAGCGAAGCAGTAGAAGAAGATGTTGATGATTCAGATTTTGAACCTGCAGATTGGACTACAGAAACGCATAGTAATGATGCAGATCCAAATTTTGAAGAAGTTTTTAGTGATACAGAAGTAAAAAGGCTAGACATAGTTATAACAGAATCGCGTTGGGAAAGCATGTTAGACGATATGACGAATCTTTATGGTCCATTTGGAGCAGGAGCGGGAGGTCCAGGTGGCGGTCCCGGAGGTGTACCTGTAGGAACAACAGAAGTAGATGAAGATCCTATTTTTGTTCCTGCCGAAGTATTTTATCAAGATAAAGAATGGTATAGAGTTGGTGTACGCTTTAAGGGAAATTCAAGTTTGCAAACAAGTTGGCAAAATGGCATCTTGAAACTATCGTTTAAATTAGATTTTGATGAGTTTGAAGACGATTATCCACAAATTGATAATCAACGTTTTTATGGATTTAAAAAATTAAGTTTAAAAAATAATTTTAACGATAAGTCCATGTTAAGAGAGAAAGTAGCAACAGATATTTTTAGAAATGCAGGATTAGTGTCTTCTCATGCAGCAATTTATGCACTTTATGTAGATCATGGTAATGGACCAGAATATTTTGGAGTTTATACAATGGTTGAAGAGGTAGATGATACTGTTTTAGACGAACAATTCTCAGATAATGACGGTAATTTATATAAACCAGATGGAGATGCGGCGAGTTTTGCAGAAGGAACATATAATGAATCTGAATATGTAAAGAAAACAAATGAAGATGAAGCAGACTTTAGTGATGTTGCTAACCTTTTATCTGTTTTACATGATGGAACAAGATTAACAGATGCTGCAACATGGAGAGCTAATTTAGATGCCGTTTTAGATACAGATGTATTTTTAAAATATTTGGCTGTAAATACAGTAATTCAAAACTGGGATACTTATGGAAGAATGACACATAATTATTATTTATATAACAATCCAGATACTAATAAATTAACGTGGATTCCTTGGGATAATAATGAATCTCTACAAACAGGAAATATGGAAGGATCGCTTCCGTTAGATTTTTCTGGCTTAAATGCAGAAGAGTGGCCATTAATAGGTTACTTATACCAAGATTTGGTGTACAAAACAATATATAATAATTATGTACAGGAGGTTGTAGATGGAGCTTTTAATACTAGCACAATGCAATCTACTTATTCAACTTATGCTTCTATGGTGCAACCTTATGCAATTTCAGAGGTAGATGGTTATACATTTTTAAATAACAGTTCAGATTTTCAAAACGCTGTTAACGAGTTAAACTCACATGTGGCATCAAGAGCAACAGCAGTAAATAATTATTTAGATTAGTTTTTTTTGGTTGGTAGTGGTTAAAGGCTTCATGATGTAAAAGTCATGGAGTCTTTTTCATTAAAAAAAAATATTAATTATAAAGTTATGAGAATATTTAGAAAAATTAGAAGAACTTTAATTCAATCGGGTAAAACAAGAAATTATCTATTATATGCTTTTGGAGAAATTGTTCTTATTGTAATTGGTATTTTAATCGCTTGGAAAATTAACGATTTAAATGAAATTAGAAAAAACAAAATTGTAGAATTAAAAATTTACCAAAGTTTAAATGAAGAATTAGATTCTAATTTAAAAATATTAGATTCTTCAATATATAGATACACAGAAAATATAAAATCGATAAGTAATACTATAAGAAATATAGGCTTGCAGCCAGAGGAGATTTCAGAAGATTTAAAAAGTGATATTGTTTTAGTTAATTATAGAATTACACAATTACATGATGGAGCAATAAACTCTATAAATAGCACTAATAAGTTTGAGTTTATTCAAAGTGTTTTATTAAAAGATTTAATTGCTTCCTACCCAAACGAATTAGATAATTTTAAAAGTCAAGAAGCTGTAATAGAAAATATAATAACTAATCGTTTAAAACCAGAAATAGAAGAGCATATCTCTTTGTTAGATATTGTTTCTAATCGAGATATAGGTTTTAAAACTTCTAATATCTCTGTTGCACAATCTAATTATATAAACTTGTTAAATAGTAGAGCTTATCAAAATGCACTTGTAGATCGTTTAATACAAACAGAAATACAATTAGAAAATAGCATAGGTTTAAGAGATAAAACTAAAATAATAAGCTCTAAATTAAATGCAGAATTAGGTGCTTAGAAAATATTAAAAACTAAACGCAAGTTTTTATGTGAGAACACATCTAAAAAAATAAACCAAACCCAATTTAAAATGAAAAATAATTATTTAAAAGCCGTATTAATTGTATTTACAATATTATTAACTTCAAGTGTTTACGCTCAAGGACCTCCAAGTGGCGGGAGAGGACAAGGAGGCGGAAGAGGCCAACAAAGAGGAAGTCAGCCAGATGCATCAGAAATATTTTCAAAATTAGATACAGATAACGATAATAAAATCTCAGCAGAAGAAGCCTCTCAAGACCAAAGAGGTAAAATATCTCAAGATTTTGAAGAGATAGATAGTAACGATGATGGTTTTATAGATATAGACGAACTAAGTGACTCATTAAATAGCCGAAGTTCTAGAAAAAAACCAAAAAAAATAGCGCCTAAAAAATTAATAAAACAAATAGATGATAATGGTGATGAAACATTAAATGAATTAGAGGTAGCAGCAAAAGATAATCGTCAATTAATTAAAGATTTTAGTAAAATAGATGTAAATCAAGATGGTGAGCTAGATTTGGAGGAATTAGAGGCTTTTTATGCTAATAATGAGGATGATAGTGGGAGAAAAAGAAAGAAAAAAGACTAATAATGTGTAACTTTTTTTAAATTATAGACTTAACTCTTTAAACCATAGGAATATGAAACATCCAAAAATTTTAAGAAAAGTATTATTCATTACAATTCCTTTAGCTTTACTATGCTGTAAGCAAGAAACAAAAGAAAGCGAAATTACTAATAAACAAGACCAAGGTCCAGGAGTAGCAGAATTATTAAAACAAATGGATACGAACAGCGATGGTAAATTATCTCAAGTCGAAGTTAATGGACCATTAAAAGAAGATTTTTCTAAAATAGACACAAATAGTGATGGTTTTCTTTCAAAAAAAGAAATAGAAAATGCTCCAAAACCAGAGAGAAGAGGACCAAGAGACAAAAATATAAGTAATAAGAATAATGTTCAAAAAGATTTTGATGTAACTATAAATGTAGATCCTTCACTTTTTATAAAAGAAAGTTTGCTTGCAGAAATAACAAAAGAAGAACGCACATTAGAAAACGGTATAAAGGCAATGTGTTATGTTATAAAAACATCTTCAAGACCGCAAGAACATGATATGGGACCATGGTGTCCAACTCATATAAATGATGGGAAAGATAAAGGTGGTATTTGGTTTAAAGAAGGTAAAGTGTATGATGTAGATGGCCATTTTATTGCAAATCTTAAAGAATTTTATAGTGACGAAGAATGGGCTTTATTTCGCGAAGATGGTTCTGTAAAAGTAACTAAAACACAAGAAGAATGTGAAGGTGCAGCTAAACCAGATGTTGATGAGGAATATAACAACTACTGTGTAGAATGTTTGCCAGATTACTACAAAGAAAAAGTATCTACATTTTATATTCCAGTAAAACCGTTGTATTTAGAAAACTCAAATCCATTAGGAAGAAATGGTATTGGTATTGCTTTTAACGGTGTAAATTTCGATGCACCAGCACCAACACATGCCATTCTTGAAGCACATACATTGGCACCTTTAGATGATGCTGGAGGTCATGTAAATCCGCATGGAGGCTATCATTATCATGCAGCGACTGGTAAAACAAAAGAGGTAACCCAAAAAGATACTCATGCGCCAATGGTTGGCTACGCAATGGATGGTTTCGGAATTTATGCACACAAAGATAGTAGTGGAAAAACATACAACGATTTAGATAATTGTAATGGACATTATGATGATGTAAGAGGTTATCATTATCATGCGGGAGATGCTGGAAGTAATCAAGTTTTAGGTTGTTTACATGGTGTTTCTGGCTCTATGTCTGTTGAAGGATAAAACATAAAAAATAAGACAAGCAAAAATGAAAAATCAATATTATGTTGTAATATTAATAGCAAGTATTTTAATGAGTTGTAATACTCAAAAAAGCTCAAACGCTCATAGTCATGATGGTATAGCAGTTCACAACCATGATAACGACGTTGCAAATACACCAAGCAACTATTTTGGAAACTATTCTTTAATAAATAAAGAATATGGTACAAAAACAGTTGTAACTGTAGATGCAAATACACGTAAAATGGTAACCAATGCATTACCAAACCATGAAACAGGTACATTTCCAAACCCAGGTAATCCAAATGCTATAAAAGCTCAAAATAGAACGTATACGTTTCCGTTAAACCCTAAAAAAGGAGAAATAGCACAATGGATTAGAGAACCAGGAGTAGCATTAAACGGTATAAAATTCGAGCCAGGCACTGCAGAAGTAGTACAATGCGAAACTGGAGAAAATTATCGAGTAGAAGCTTTACAAGATGTTATTGATTTAGGTTTAGATTTTAATCATGCACATGTACAACCAACAGGAGCTTACCATTATCACGGCACTCCAACATCTGTTATACAAAACTTCGATTCTGGAGAAGATTTAGTACACGTTGGTTTTGCTCACGATGGTTTTCCTATGTACTATTCTAAAAGCGGAAAATATAAACCAAGCTATAAATTATTAGATGGAGATCGAGAAGGTGAAGACTGTAGTTATGAGAATCCGCACCAATCTATAGACATTTCGGTAGGAGGACACCACGATGGTACTTATGGTTCAGATTTCGAGTTTGTTGATGGTTATGGAGATTTAGATGAGTGTAATGGTATTACCATAGACGGAAATTATATGTACCTGGTAACTAAAGAGTTTCCATATATAAGCCGTTGTGTAATGGGAGAAGTTAATGATAGTGAAAAAAGAAGTTTAGGCATGCAAGGTGGTGGAGAAGGAAGACCTCAAAATGGTCAAGGAGGAAGACCAAACGCAACCCAAACTATTAAAGAAATGGACGCTAATAAAGACGGAAAACTATCTCAAGAGGAAGTTAAAGGACCTTTAAAAGAAGATTTTTCTAAAATAGACACTAATAGTGATGGTTTACTTTCTAAAGAAGAACTAGAAAAAATAGGAGGTAGAGATAGACAAAATCCACCTAAACACAATTAATTTAAAAATTAGCGCAAGTTTATTTGTATATAAGCATCTAAATAAACAAACAAATTAAAAATATATAAAATGAAAAACTTATTTAAACTAATGTTGTTAATGTTAACAGTGTTTACATTAAATATTGCGTGTACTTCAGATGATGATTCTTCAAGTGCAACCACTGTTACAGAAGATGAAGTTGTAACAGAGCTTCACGCAGCTTATTCTGCATTTAATACAGATGCTACAACAATTTATATAGACGAAACAGGAACAAATGTAGTAATAGAAACTACAGGTTTACCAAATCATCAAACCGTTTATTGGGGAGAAGGACATCCGCTTTATATAGAAGAGCCAGATGTAGAATTAACGCCAAGTATAATGTCAAGCAATAATAATGCAGTAACCATAACTGTAGATGCTACACCAAATTTAACAGGAAGTACAGTGTCTACAACATTTAATACTATTGGTATTGCCGTTAGTGGCGCTTCAATTTTTAACGATCAAGAAGGTGGCGGACCTTTAAACCAAGCAGCAGCAAGTTTAGATTTTACAGGCGCACATATTGGGCCAGGTGTATACCACTATCATTTAGAGCCAAAAGCCTTTTCTAATGATGATGATGCGTTAATAGGTGTGTTATTAGACGGTGTTTTTCTTTACGGAAGAAAATGTAGTGCTACAGGTTCTTACCCAGAAGATTTAGATGTTTCAGGCGGACATACATCTACAACACAATATACAGATGGAGAAGAAGAATACCACTACCATATAATTAACGAAGTATATTCTAATACAGGATCTTATTTAGCATTTGCAGGACCTTACCAAGGTTATTAAAATAATGAAAACATTTTTTACAGTTATACTTGTTCTGTCTTTTTTGAATTGTAAGCAATCAACAGAAAACAATTTTTCTGAAGAAAATAATACAATTAAAAGTGAAAATATTATAACAATTAAAGATGTTGAAGTTCTTAAATCAGAATTAATTTTAAACCAACTACAAGGCGTTTGGTATTATAATAATAAGCCGTACAATGGCTACTCTTTAAAGTATCACGAAAATAATACTATAAAAGAAAAGCTTGGTTTCTATAACGGAAAACGTCAAGGTGTAGCAAAAACGTGGTCGGAAAATGGAGTACTTCGTATAAAGTCTTATTACAACCAAAACAAGTTGGTTGGTGTTTATAAAAGTTTTTGGGAAAATGGTAACCTAGCCTTAGAAGTTAATTATGTAAACGGAAAAAAGCAAGGAGAAGAAAAACAATGGTATTCTAACGGAAAACTATCAAAATTAAGGTTGTTAAAAGACGGTAAAGAAAACGGCATTCAAAAAGCTTGGTTACCAACAGGACAACTTTATGTTAATTACGAAGCAAAAAACGGTAGAACCTTTGGTTTAATGCGAGCGAACTCATGTTATAAATTAGAAAATGAAAAAGTTATTATTTCAAAATAGGCTGCTATTACTTTTACTAAGTTTAACCTTATTAGTAACAGGTTGTAAAAAAACTGTAAAAAAGGAAATTAGTAAAGCCGAAGAAACCAGTAGAGTAGAGTATTTACCATATTATAACGAAGCATCTTTTACACCAAAATGGTTAACGCCAGAAACAGAAGAAGAGCAAACTTTTCATAAAATACCAGACTTTTCATTAACAAACCAATTGGGAGAAGAAGTGTCTCAAAAAACGTTTGAAAATAAAATTTATATAACCGATTTCTTTTTTGCTAGCTGTCCAGGAATTTGTCCGCAAATGACGGGAAGCATGTTTCAACTACAAGAAGCATTTTTAAACGATGATGAGGTGTTATTTTTATCTCATACCGTAACACCAACAAAAGATTCTGTTCCTGTTTTAAAAAATTATGCCCAAAAACATGGTGTAATAGATAATAAATGGCATTTAGTAACAGGAGATAAACAAGTTATTTATAATCTTGGTAGAACTCAATATTTTATAGAAAACGATTTAGGAGCACCTAAAACCATGGACGATTTTTTGCACACAGAGAATTTTTTGTTAATAGACAAGAATAAACATATAAGAGGTATTTATAATGGTTTAAATAGAGCCTCAATGGCACAATTAATAGTAGATGTTAAAGCCTTGAAGAAACAAGGTTAAATTAGTTTTTTGATTGATTGGTAAAAAGCTTTGCGATTATGTCGTAAAGCTTTTTTACATTTATAGAAATTTACAATTAAATATGAAAAAACTAATCACCATAATTTGTATTGCTTTAGCTATTGTTTCTTGTAAAAAAGATACAGAAAAAAAAGATATTGATGTTGAAGAAGAAATAACAGAACCAAGAGCGTTTAAAGAAGTTGAAATAGGTATGTTATTGAGAGATTCTATTTTAAATGTAAGAGCTATAGAAATCCTTGAGAAGGATGAAATGTTATATGGAAATGCTAGCGGTGGTTATGGTAGTTATAGTTATGACTCAGATAGAAATAGTTATTGGATAACACCACCTTATAACATTAATATAGATTCACTCAAATTCAATTTTAGAGCAGTATCAAATACAGATAATGCAGCGTTTTTCCTTTCAATAGGTTCGCCAGCTTACCTCGTTAAACAAGGTGCTTCAGGTAAAAAAATAGTTTACCAAGAAAATCATGAAAAAGCATTCTACGATTCTATCGATTTTTGGAACAACCAAGAAGGTATTGCTATTGGTGATCCCACAGAAAATTGTATGAGTATAATAATTACTCGCGATGGAGGAGAAACATGGAACAAGCTCTCTTGCGATGTGCTACCAAAAACAAAAGAAGGTGAAGCAGCTTTTGCAGCAAGCGATACAAATATTGCTATAGTTGGTGATAATACATGGGTAGCCACAGGAGGAAAGGCAAGTAGAATATTATTTTCTCCAGATAAAGGTAAAACTTGGGAGGTTTTCGAGACTCCAATAGTACAAGGTAAAGAAACTACGGGTATTTACTCGCTAGATTTTTATGATGATAAAAATGGTTTTGCTATTGGTGGAGACTACACAAAAGCAGGAGATAGCACAGCAAATAAAATAAGAACACAAGATGGAGGAAAAACATGGCAATTAGTTGCGCAAAATCAAAGCCCAGGTTACAGAAGTTGTGTGCAATATATTCCTGGTCGAGATGCAAAAGAGTTAGTTGCTGTTGGTTTTAAAGGTATAGATTATTCTAACAATGCTGGCGAAAGCTGGACGCATTTAAGCGATGAAGGTTTTTATACTTTACGTTTTATAAATGATAGTGTGGCTTATGCTGGAGGAAGCAAAAGGATAGCAAAATTAACTTTTAGATAATAAAAAAGGCAGCTTGATTAGCTGCCTTTTTTTTATTTTTTAGATTTATCTGCTTGATGTCTCTGTCTGTATTCTTGAATCATTTTCTTTTTAAAAGAATGATCGGCTTGCATTAATGCAATTATTTTTTTTGCTGGTAGAATATTAAGTAAATCGGTTATAAATTTTGAATGTAATTCTTGTTTTTTATTCTCAATTTCAACCATTTCTAAAAGAAGAGCTTTAGCTTCAGTCTCAGATAAATTTTCTACTTTCTTATCTTTTCGTCTTTTCGAAGATTGTTCTCTTAATTTATTTTCTGCTTCTTCCTTTGTGTTATAAATTGGCCAAAAAGCTTGCGCTTCTTTTGCAGATAAATCCATTTGCTCTGTAATATGTGCTATTTTTAAAGCTTTAATTTTTTCTCTGTCAAGTTTTTGTGCATAACTACTTATGGATAGTAGTAAAGCAAAAACCGGTATTAATATTATTTTTTTCATTATTTTTTATTTTTTTATTCTGAATATAAGTCGTTAAAATCTATATTTTCTATATAGTTATCTAGAGCTTCGTCACTTAAAGAGTAATCTATAAATTGATTTTCGCTTAACTCGTTATCTTGAAATAAAGATGTTAAATCACCAATTTCGGTTTCATTTAAAATATAATTATCTACTGTTGTTGTATCTAAATCATCAAAAGATAGTGGTGAATTATCAAACACATTTAAACTAAAAAATAGAACTATAGCTGCAGCAATACTTGAAACTAATAGCATATTTTTTTTACTAAAAATAGAAATAACTTTTGTTTCTTTTTCAATAGGAACACTAAAGTTATCTAAGTAGCCTTCTGGAACTTTAAATCCAGAATCGCTTACTAAGTTTTTAAGTTTAGCTTCGGTTAAAATTGAATTTTCAAACTCTTCAAAATAATTTTGAGGGACTTTAAATCCAGTTTTTTTTACGTTATTTAAATTTTCATTTTTCATGTTTCTTTCCAAATATGGAAACTCTTTTGTTTCTATTAATAAGACTCTATATTTATTAAATAGTTTAATTGTTTTTTAAATAGGCTTCAATTTTCTTTGCTGCTATATGGTAAGAAGCTTTTAAAGCGCCTTCACTTGTTTCTAAAATTTGAGACATTTCATTATATTTTAATTCTTGAAAATATTTCATATTAAAAACTAATTGTTGTTTTTCTGGTAATGTTGCAATTGCTTTTTGAAGTTTTAGCTGGATGGCGTCTCCTTCAAAATATACATCAGATTCCAAATTGTTTAATGCTAAATTTTGTGCCTCTTCATTTGTAATCTGTAATAGTTTTGCATTTTTGTTTATTAGTGTAATAGCTTCGTTTGTTGCTATTCTATATAACCAAGAATAAAGTTTGCTTTCTCCTTTAAATTTCTCGATATTTTTATAAACCTTTATAAATGTATTTTGCAATACATCGTCTGCATCGTCGTGCGATTTTACAATATTTCTAATATGCCAGTATAATCGCTCTTTATATTGCGCAACAAGTACTCTAAATGCAGCATCTTTGTTGCCTTTAGATTGTAATTGAGATATGAGTTCTAGTTCTTCTGTCACTTAAGCTATTTTCTTTTAGACTGCAGAATTTTAATTTGGTTTAAATATAATTTAATTTTTTTTTTTTTAAGAAAGACATGTTATTTAACAGCTTTCTGTTTAATCTGATTTTTAACTAAAAATACGATTAAAAGATGTTTTTTATCGATTAAAAGACAAAATGTTTGTTTTCTAACATTTTTTAAATTATGTTTACATTAGAAAATAATACTTATGTTTTAGAGCCCCAATTCTATACATAAACAAAAAAAAGGATAAACATTTGTTTATCCTTTTTAATTTTATAATAATAGTAATTATTCAAAACTCTGCATATCTACCAGTTTTTTATAAATACCATCTAAGGCTATAAGTTCGTTATGTTTGCCTTGTTCTGCAATTTCACCTTTATGCATCACTATTATCTCATCTGCATTTTGTATTGTAGATAACCTATGTGCGATAACAATTGAGGTTCTGTTTTTCATCATATTTTCTAATGCTAGTTGTACTAGGCGTTCGCTTTCTGTATCTAGGGCAGAGGTAGCTTCATCCAGAACCATTATTGGAGGATTTTTTAATACTGCTCTAGCAATACTTAAGCGTTGTTTTTGCCCGCCAGAAAAATTGTTTCCAGCATCACCTACATTAGTTTCTATCCCTTTTGGTAAGTTTTGTATAAATTCCCATGCGTTTGCAATTTTAAGGGCATCAATTATTTCTTCTTCTGTAGCGTCTTCTTTACCTATTAATAAATTGTTTTTAATAGTATCGTTAAATAGTATAGAGTCTTGTGTTACCAATCCCATTAAAGCTCGTAAAGATTTTTTTGTAACATGTTTTATGTTATTACCATCAATAGATATGTTACCGTTGTTAACATCGTAAAATCGTGTTAGTAAGTTTGCAATAGTACTTTTTCCACTTCCAGATTGCCCTACTAATGCTACGGTTTTTCCTTTAGGTACTTTTATAGAAAAGTTTTTTAATACTAAGTCGTTTTCATATTTAAAGGAAATGTTGTTAATGGTAATTTCATTATTAAATGATGTTAACTCTTTTGCATCTGGTAAATCTGGCATCTCATTTTTATGATGCAAAATTTCAAAAACACGATCTGCAGCAGACATTCCGTTTTTTACACGATATGATGCTTTACTAATAGCTTTAGCAGGTGTTAAAATACCATATGCAAGAAGCATAAAACCAATAAATGTTGTGCCTTCTATAACTTGATCTATTAATACTAATTTACCACCATACCATAATAAGATGGCTATTGTAGTTATTCCTAAAATTTCACTAACTGGTCCAGCTAGGTTGTTTTTTAAACCTATACTATTAGAAAGTTTTAATAATCTGTTTGCAGAGTTTTTAAAACTGTTTTTAAACACAGATTCTGCATTATAACTTTTAACAATTTTTAAACCTGTTAGTGTTTCTTCTACTGTAGAAATTAATCTACCAGATTCTTGTTGAGCTGTTAAAGATTGACTTTTAAGTCTCTTTCCTATTCTTGATATAATAAATCCGGCTGTTGGAATAAATACTAATACAAAAATTGATAGTTTCCAATTTATGTAAAACATAGTTCCTAATGCAAAGAGAATATTTAAAGGCTCTCTAACTATTAACTCTAGAACTATAAATAAAGAATTTTGCATTTCGGCAATATCTCCTAATATTCTAGCCATTACATCTCCTTTTTGTCTTTTAGAATAAAAGCTTAATGGAAGATTAATAATGTTATCGTACATATCATTACGTAAGTCTGTTAAGACTCCGTTTTTTAAATACATAACATGTTGGTTTGCTAAATAGCCAAATAAGTTTTTTAATGCAAAGGTTATAATTACTATGGCAATAACTATAACTAAAGCCATTTGGGCATTATTGTTATCTAAATAACTACTTACTTTATAATTAAGTAAATCGTTACCATAATCTTTTAAACCACCAATTCCAGTCCATTCTGGTTCCTTGGTAACTCTATTTGTTTTGTCAAACAAAACATTTAGCATTGGAATTAAAGCAACAAATGAAAGTGTTGTAAATAAGGCATTTAAAATATTAAAAACTACATTTAAAATAACGTGTTTTTTGTAGTTTTTAATAAAAGGTAATAATTGATTTAATATTTTTTTCATCTAATTTAGCTGCATGTCTTTTAAAATGGCATCAATCTTAGCTTCCAATTGTTGTTCCGTTTCTTTAAAAGCAGACACATTGTCTAAGTTTGTGTTTTATGTAATTTGAAATTTTAATTTAGTTCTTTTAAAATTTTAGTACCATAGCCTAAATCTTGGTTTTCTAAATATACCTTATATAGTGTATTATCTTGTAAATTATATTTATAAATTCCGTTATTAGTAAATCCATTGTTGTCGTTTGAAACAATTGTAAAATCTATAAACTGGTTTTGAGTATTTATAAAACCAGAACCAGACGGGTTTAAAAAGCCTAAAGTATTATTAGAAATATCTGTTAAATTTCCAGATGATGTTTCCAGACTCGTTAAGGTAGCTTCAATTTGAGAAGGGTTTTTATATATACCGTATAGTAAATTGTTATATTTAAACGTTTTATGTAATGGTTTATTAATTAGTTGAGACGATGTTGTACTAGATTGTAAGTCTATATTTATTATTAAGCTATTATTAGAAGATAAATACCAAGTGTTATTAGATATGTATGCAGAACGTATTATATCTAAATTAAAACTTAAGTTAGCGTTTAAAAATTCTTCAGTTTGTGGATTAAATGTATATAAATAATATGGAAAACTTTCATTTGCTTGATCGTCACCGGCAAATAATAAATATAGTAATCCATCACTTATATTAAAATTAATAGCTGTTATTGCTGGGAAATTTGTACTTGTAAGTTCAGGAATATTACTAAAAGTATTTGAAGTAGTTTCTAAAGTATTTGTACTTAGGTTATATTGTAGTATTCTAAATTCTGATGAAGAAAAATCGGCAATGTATAAAATGTCTTCAGAAAAATCTATAACATTTAAATTTCCTTGACTCCAAAAATCATAATTAATGGTATTTATTAAATTGCATTCTCCAGATCCAGTATATACTTCATGTATTTGCCCTAATGGAGAGTATACAAGAATTTTAGAGTTATCAAGTATTTCAAAATTTCCAATTGTAAAAATTTCATCATTTACATTTAAAGAAATGTTATAATTTCCTGCAGGTTCATTTGGAATTTCAGCTTTTATTTGGGTTGTAGTAATAGACGTAATATTTGCAATAACATTATTAAATAAAAGCGTATTATTGGAAATTAGAGTATTAAAATTTTCTCCATTAATTGTTATTACGTCATTGGGAAAACCTTGATTGGGAGTGTATGAATTTATTAATATTTGCGAAATTTGCTCAGTGTCTTCTTGAACAATAGTGCTAGAATCATCGCTAGTGCACGATATAATTAATATAGTAAAAAAAAAAGTTTTAAATAGTGTAAGAGTTTTCATTTAATTTAATTTCAAATCTTTAATGATAGCATCAATCTTGTTTTCCAATTGTTGTTCCGTTTCTTTAAAAGCAGACACATTGTTTAAAGAAGTATTTACACTAATGTAGAATTTTATTTTAGGTTCTGTACCACTTGGTCTTAGAGCAATTTTACTACCATCTTCTGTGTGGTAAATTAATACATTAGATTTTGGAATATCTATTACAGTAGTTTCTCCTGTAACTGTATTTTTTGAAGTTGATAATTGGTAATCCTCAATTAAAACAACTTTAGAATTATTTAATTCTGTAAGCGGATTTTCGCGAGCATCAATCATCATTTGTTTTATTTCTTGAGCGCCTTCAATTCCTTTTTTGGTTAAAGAAATTAAGCGTTCTTTATATAAACCATGTTCTGCATATAATTTGACTAATTCTTGATATAAGCTGCTGCCTTTTGCTTTTGCTTGAGCTGCAATTTCGCAAGCGAGTAGAGTAGAAGTAACAGCGTCTTTATCGCGAACAAAATCGCCAACCATAAAGCCAAAACTTTCTTCGCCACCACCAATAAAGTCTTGGTTTGGAAAATCTTTAATCATTTTAGCAATCCATTTAAAGCCTGTTAAGCCTATTTTGCATTCTACATTGTATGCTTTGGCTAAAACGCCCATCATAGGTGTAGAAACGATAGTGCTTCCTATAAATTGATTGCCATTAATTTTGTTTTCACTTTGCCATTGTTTTAATAAAAAATCTGTCATTAAAATCATGGCTTGATTACCGTTAAGTATAACAAGATTGTTTTCTAAATCTCTAACAACTATGCCTAATCTGTCGCAATCTGGATCTGTACCAATTACTATGTCTCCTTCAACTTTATTAGCTAATGCCATAGCCATTTTTAAAGCCTCTGGTTCTTCTGGATTTGGCGATACTACAGTTGGAAAATCACCATTTGGTTCGCGTTGTTCTTCAACTATATTTACGTTTGTGTAGCCGGCTCGATTTAACGTTTCTGGTATTGCTGTTATAGATGTCCCGTGTAAAGAAGTAAATACAATATTTAAGTTTTCTTTTGCTTCTTTTAATGTGTTAAAACTTCCATTTTTAACTGATGCATTAATAAAAACATCATCAACTTCTTTACCTATATAGTTAATTAGTTTCTCATTAGCATTAAATTTAATATCAGCATAATCTAACTTATTAATAAGTGAAATTACTTCACCATCTTGAGGAGGTACTAATTGTCCTCCATCTTGCCAATATACTTTGTAGCCATTATATTCTGGTGGGTTATGAGATGCTGTTAATACAATACCACAGTGGCAATTTAAGTGTTTTAATGTAAAAGATAGCTCAGGAGTTGGACGAAGATTTTCAAACAAATAAACTTCAATATTATTTGCAGAAAACACATCTGCAACAACCTTTGCTAAGGTTTTACTGTTGTGTCTACAATCAAAAGCTATTGCTACTTTTAAATTCTCGTTAGGAAACACTTTGCGCATATAATCACTAAGACCTTGAGTGTTTTTTCCTAAAGTATATTTATTAATTCTATTAGTGCCAATACCCATAACACCACGCATGCCACCAGTACCAAACTCTAAGTCTTTATAAAAAGATTCTTTAAGTTCTTTAGGATTGCTACCTATAAGATCTTTTATATATAATTGTGTTTCATTATCGAAAGTAGGAGTTAACCAAGTATTAACTCTATTTAGCAATTCTGGCTCTATATGTATCATAGTGGTTAGTTAATTACAGTGTTGTTTAAATTTAATTCTTCTTTTACTAAATATCGTTTTTTGTTTTGTTTAGAACGTAAAATAATTTCGCCTAAAAAACCAGCAATAAAAAACTGTGTACCAATAATCATTGTTGTTAACGCAATAAAAAATTGCGGTCTTTCTGTTATTAATCTTCCAGTTTTATGAAAAAACAACTTATCTATTCCTAAATATACAGAAAAAACAAAGCCAATAGCAAACATAATAACACCCAATGCGCCAAATAAATGCATTGGTCTTTTTCCAAAACGAGAAATAAACCAAATGGTAATTAAGTCTAAAAAGCCATTAATAAAACGCTCCATTCCAAATTTAGTTTCACCATATTTTCTAGCTTGATGCTGCACAACTTGCTCTCCAATTTTAGTAAAACCTGCATTTTTTGCTAAAACAGGAATGTAGCGGTGCATCTCACCATTTACATCAATATTTTTAACAACAACATTTTTGTAGGCTTTGAGGCCACAATTAAAATCGTTTAGTTTTACACCAGATGTTTTTCTGGCCGCCCAATTAAAGAGTTTTGAAGGTAAATTTTTTGTAAATTTATTATCGTAGCGTTTCTTTTTCCAGCCTGAAACAAGATCGAAATTATCTTTTGTAATTTTGTTATAAAGAGCAGGTATTTCTTCAGGATTGTCTTGTAAATCGGCATCCATAGTAATAATAACGTCTCCTTTGGCTTTTTCAAATCCAGCATGAAGTGCTTGCGATTTACCAAAATTTTTAAGAAAACGTATGCCTTTTACATTTGCATTAGCTTTAGATAATGTTTCTATAGTTTTCCAAGACTCATCAGTAGAGCCATCGTCTATAAAGAGAATTTCATAAGAAAAACGATTGGATTGCATAACTTTAGCAATCCAATCGTGTAATTCTGTAAGAGATTCTTGTTCGTTAAGTAGTGGTATGACTACAGATATATTCATGTATTATTTCGAAATTAATACTTCAAATATAAAACTATTATGCGTTTTCAGGCTTTCTTTTCATTATTAAAGAAATAATAAGTCCAATAATGCTATAAAATATAATGTATCCAATTAAAGATGTAAATACATTTTGAATAGAAAATAAGTTGCCTTGTTTCTCTGAAGCTTCAACTACCATTTCAATAGATTCTTCTGGCTGATTAAAGTTTCTTAACATTTCTACTTGAGATTCTAATGCTATTTCTTTTAATGTTTCTGCAGCTTCTGGGTCAACAAAATTAAAAATTATAAAAGAAATTAAAGAACTAATTACTATACCTATAAGCACTGTTATAAAGTAAGATGTAAAAGCTTCTTTAAAGCTAATAAAACCATTTTGTATTTTTTTAGATTTAATAATTGAAATTACTCCAAAGGTTAATGTTATTACAAAAAGAATAATTCCTAATGTTATACTTGCAAAAAGCTCAAGCTTTAAAGCATAAACTAATATTGTTGCAAGAGCTAATACTCCACCTAAATATAACCCATAATTAGTAGCAGATGATTTTGTTGTAGTTTCCATATTTTTGTGTTTTTTTTGTTGATTATAGTAGTTAGTAGTCAAAGATAAAAAAACGTTACAGAAATAAGTTTAAATTATTTTTAAAAAAATAGTGTAGAATTATAAAAAATGATTAAATTTGCACCTCGAATTTAGAATACAATAAAAGCATTTAGCGATGAAAAAAGATATACATCCAGAAAATTATAGAGTAGTGGCATTTAAAGATATGTCTAACGAAGACGTTTTTTTAACAAAATCTACAGCTAACACAAGCGAAACTTTAGAAGTTGATGGTGTTGAGTACCCATTAGTAAAAATGGAAATCTCTAGAACATCTCACCCTTTTTATACAGGTAAATCTAAATTAATTGATACGGCTGGTCGTATTGACAAGTTTAAAAACAAATACGCTAAATTTAAAAAATAATTTAGCTTACAATATATTTAAAAGCCTTTCATAATTATGAAAGGCTTTTTTGTTTTCGGTATTTAAGCTACTTTTGTTTTAATCTTTAGTTTAAGTTAATGGTAAAGCTTTTAACTTATAATTCTTAAACCTTTCAATTTACTTATGAATTATATTCTTTTTGATGGTCCAGCAAGAAACCAATTGCTACCATTTACGTACACAAGACCAGTTGCAGACATTAGAGTTGGTATTTTAACCATTCGAGAAAAATGGGAAAAGCATTTGCAAACTACTACAACTACAGTTACTGAAGATTATTTGTCTGAAAAATGGCCAATGGTTGAGTTGGAAACAAATGTGATGATTAATTCGTCGTTTTGTCCAACAGAGGCTTTGGTTGAAAAAATTAGAGGTTTAAAGGAAAATCAAGCCATTTTTAAAGATGAAGAAGTTATTGCCTTTTTTACGAAAGAAGGACAAGAAGATATAGATTTGTCTACTTTTGAAGCTATCGAATTTGAAGATGAAACTATAACAATAGAACATACTTGGGATATTTTTTCAAAAAACGCCGAGGCAATTACTCAAGATTTTAAATTAATTACTCAAGATAGAACGTCTCAACCAATTCCAAAATCTAATAATATAATTGGTGCAGAACATATTTTTATAGAAGAAGGTGCTAAGTTAGAATTTACAACACTTAATGCAAATACAGGTCCTATTTATATTGGAAAAAATGCAGAAATTATGGAAGGTTCTGTAGTGCGTGGTCCATTAGCTTTATGTGATAATGCTACCTTAAAATTAGCAACAAAAATATATGGAGCAACAACAGTTGGACCACATAGTAAAGTAGGAGGAGAAGTTAATAATTCAGTTTTGTTTGGCTATTCCAATAAAGGTCATGATGGTTTTTTAGGGAATTCAGTTTTAGGAGAATGGTGTAATTTAGGAGCAGATACTAACAATTCTAATTTAAAAAATAACTATGCAGAAGTAAGACTTTGGGATTATGAAACTGAAGGTTTTGCTAAAACAGGATTGCAGTTTTGTGGATTAATGATGGGAGACCATAGTAAATGTGGTATTAATACTATGTTTAATACGGGAACTGTAGTTGGTGTGAATGCAAATATTTTTGGTAGTGGTTTTCCTAGAAATTTTGTCCCAAGTTATAGTTGGGGAGGAAGTGGAGGCTTTACAACATATTTAACTAAAAAGGCTTTTGAAGTGTGTAAAGTAGTAATGTCTAGAAGAGCATTAGAGTTTACAGATATGGATCAATCTATTTTAGAACATGTTTTTGAAGAGACTAAAAAGTTTAGAAGAGACTAAACTTTAATAGTTGAAAATGAGTATTTAAAGATTTTTTTTGTGCGTATTTTTTTGTTAAAATTAAATTAAAAATTTTATATTCGATATTCCAAATGCGAATATGAAATTTATTTTTAAATATCCATTTAGGTTTACAATTATATATCTTATTTTATATATTCTAGACGCCTTTTTTAAGAATAGCGATGTTTTATACTCTTGTAGGTATGTTTCAAAAATATTGTTAAGCTCAAGTTTGCTTGTGTTTTATCTTTATAATACTAAACAAAAAGACTCTAATAAAAAGAAACTTGTTATTACTGCATTAAGTTTATTTATTTTAGGAGACTTTTTTTTTATAAGAGGTAACGATAATAATATTATACATTTTGTTATTGCAGGAATATTATTTGCTATTGCAAAAATATTTTACTCTATACGGTTTTTAAATAATAAAGATTTTAAAATATCTAAATTAGTTCCATTTTTACTGTTCTGTTTTACTTATATGAGTGTAATTATGTTTCTTGTATATAGTAATTTAGGTGGTTTTTTTATACCATTTCTTATCTATTTATTTGTAGCAATGTTATTGATGCAATTTGCTTTTTTAAGAAAAGAAGAAGTGAATTCTAAAAGTTTTTGGTTAGTAATGGTGGGAGTTGTAGCATTTATGTTTGCAGATAGTATTAATATGCTTAAGATGTTTTATAATCCATTAATAGCATACAATAAACTAACAATAATGTTTTTTTATTGTTTAGCGCAATATCTTATTGTGTTTGGAATTTTAAAAGAAGTAGATAATAAATAATTGTAATACTAAATGTTAAAAGCAATTTTTGAAATTAAAAAATCTTATTTTATAATTGTTTATTTTGCTTTTGTTTTCTTAGACCTTTGGGTAAAACTAAATTTAGAAATTTTTCCGTATAGATATTTTACCAAGCCAATAATAATGATTTTACTAATAATTTTTTATTTAAAAAATCAGAAGTTAAAAAGAGGCAAAAATTATAATTATACATTATTAGCTTTAATATGTTTTACGGTTGCAAGTGTTGCTGTAATTAATCATTTAAACGATATTATGTTTTCTTTAGGCATGTTGTTTTTTATTTTAGGAAAGATATTATTCTGTTTGCGTTTTACTAATTATAGAGACTTTAGTATAGTAAAATTATTTCCTTTTTTTGTGGGATGTTTTATTTTAATGTTTTCTGTTTTTTATCTTATATATAATGGTTTGGGTAAGTTTTTTATACCTGTTTTAATTTACTTTTTTGTTTCTCTTTTATTAAGTTTATTCGCATATCTAAGAAAAAACGATGTAAATAATAAGAGTTATAGAGTTGTAATATTATCTATGATTTTTTTGTTGCTTTCTGAAATTAATATGGGAATAAAAACATATTATACACCTCTTCCATTTGAAGATATATCTGTAATGTTATTTTATGCAATAGGTGTATATTTAATTGTGTATGGTATTTTAATAGAGGTTAAGATAAAAGAAAAATTGGTATAATATAAAAATAGATTTATAGCTAATGAATATTTGCTTTAGAGACTTGTTTTAAATCTAGCATATTTATTGGGTTTATACCTAAGTTTCTTACATCTTGCCTAGTAAACCTAACTACTTCATCATAATACAGAGGAACTATAGGAGCTTCTTGCATAATTAAACTATCTAATTTAGTATACAATATTTCTCTTGCTTTATTGTTAGTCTCTGTAAAAGATTGTGAGTACCAAGTGTCAAAATTTTCATTTTTAAAATGAGTATAATTCGGACCATTTGGTGCAAAATTTTTGCTGTAATATAGTGATAAGTAATTTTGAGCATCCGGATAATCGGCAACCCAACTAGCTCTAAAAAAATCTAATTTACCATTAGCTTTAGCGGTTTTTAAAGTAGAAGCAGGTATAACATCTATATTCACTATAAGTCCTATTTTTTGTAATTCACGTTGTATATATTCACAAAAATTAAGGTAATTGCTAGTTGTAGTTATAGTAATTTCTGGCGTATTATTACCAGTTTCTTTTTTAAATAAATTTATAAGTGTTTTGGCTTTTTCAGGATTAAAAGAATATCCTATTTCTGCATTATAACCTGGTAGACCTTTGGGTATAAAACCACCATTTGCAGGAATGCCAATGCCATTACGTAAATAAGTCATCATTTTTTTTCTATCAAAACCATAATTTACAGCTTTTCTTATGTATTCCGATTGTATTTCAGGAATTTCAGAATCCATATAAAAACCTAAATACTCTGTATTTAGATATGGACCTCGAATCATATTAACAGCAGATTTGTATTTTGATCTTAACTCGCCTTTGCTGGTTAAAATATCATCTTGGTACGAAGCATCTAATGAGTTTAAAAAATCTAAATTACCTTGAATAAACTGTAAAAACTCACTTTGTTTATCTGGCAAAAAAGTAATAGCAATAGCTTCTAAATAAGGCAAACTATTTCCTTTAGAATCTTTTTCAAAATAATTATTATTCTTTCTAAAAACTAACTTAATATTTTCTTCCCAACGTTTAAATTTAAAAGGACCTGTGCCAATTGGGTTTGCTCTAAATTCTGTACCATAATGTTCAACAATTTCTTTTGGTACTACAGAGCAATATTTCATGGTTAATAAACCTAAAAATGCCGGAAATGGTTGTTTTAGTTTAATGTTAAAAGTACTATCATTTTCTGCATAAAAATGCTCTACTTTATTTAAAACCCAACGTCCAGAAGACGCTATTTCTTTGTCAATAAGTCTATTAAAACTATATTCGAAATCTAAAGCTTTTACAGTGCGTGTAGAATCTTTACCAAACAGCTTATGTTTATGAAAATAAACATTATCTCTAAGAGTAAAAGAGTAGGTAAGTGCATCTTTGGAAATAGACCAATTTTTTGCAATACTAGGTTTTACATTTAAGTTGCTATCCATTTGCACTAAACCATTAAATAGCTGATTTACAGCCCAAATATCTGCATTGTCTTTAGCAAAAGCAGGATCTAAAGAACCTATGTTTTTATGTTCATTATATCTAAAAACAAGAGTATTGTCTATGGTGTTATGCTTATTATTACAAGAAAAAAATAAAAAGAAAAGGCAAGTTGCTGTTAAATAGTTAATTAAACTAAAATATTGCTTGTTTTTCAATTTTATCATTTTGTAATTTAATTGTAAATTTGCGTTTCCTTTAAACGAGAGTTAATTGGTAAATATAATGAGATTTCTTTCTGTAAGGAAAAGATAAAACTATAAAATGAATAAAAAAGTCGCATTTTACACTTTAGGCTGCAAGCTTAATTTTTCTGAAACATCTACAATTGCTAGGAGTTTTAAAGATGAAGGATTTGAGCGCGTAGATTTTTCTGAAACCGCAGATATTTATGTAATAAATACTTGCTCTGTAACCGAGAATGCCGATAAACGTTTTAAAACTATAGTTAAGCAAGCTCAAAAAGCAAATCCAGAAGCTTTTGTAGCTGCAGTTGGCTGTTATGCGCAATTAAAACCAGAGGAATTAGCAGATGTTAATGGTGTAGATTTGGTTTTAGGTGCTACAGAAAAATTTAAAATTACAGATTACCTTAACGATCTTACTAAAAATGATTTTGGAGAAGTACATTCTTGCGATATAAATGATGCCGATTTTTATGTAGGTAGCTATTCTATAGGAGATAGAACACGTGCTTTTTTAAAAGTACAAGATGGTTGCGATTATAAATGCACCTATTGTACTATTCCTTTAGCTAGAGGAATTTCGCGAAGCGATGAATTAGCAAATGTTATAAAAAATGCTCAAGAAATTTCAGCAAAAGGTATTAAGGAAATTGTATTAACAGGAGTTAATATTGGTGATTATGGAAAAGGTGAATTTGGTAATAAAAAACACGAGCATACTTTTTTAGAATTAGTTCAAGAATTAGATCAAGTAGAAGGTATCGAGCGATTACGTATCTCGTCTATAGAACCTAATTTATTAAAAAATGAAACAATAGATGTTGTAAGTAAGTCTAGAGCATTTGTACCACATTTTCATATACCATTACAAAGTGGACATAACGATATTTTAAAATTAATGAAACGTCGTTATATGCGAGAACTGTATGTAGATCGTGTAGCAAAAATTAACGAGGTCATGCCTCATGCTTGCATAGGTGTAGATGTTATTGTTGGTTTTCCGGGAGAAACCGAAGAGCATTTTTTAGAAACATATAATTTTTTAAATGCACTTGATATTTCATATTTACACGTGTTTACATATTCCGAAAGAGATAATACGGAAGCTGCAAGTTTTAAAAATGTAGTGCCAAAAAATATAAGAAGTAAGCGTAGTAAAATGTTACGCGGTTTAAGTGCAAAAAAACGCCGTGCTTTTTATGAAAAGCAAATAAACACTTCAAGAAGTGTATTGTTTGAAAGCGAAAACAAAGAAGGTTATATACATGGTTTTACAGAAAATTATGTAAAAGTAAAAGCACCTTGGGATCCATATTTAGTAAATACTATCCATCAAGTAAAGCTTAAAAGTATAGATGATGATGGCTTGGTAAGATTTGAATTTGAAAACATTTTGGTATAAAAAAACCTGAAACGTTAATTTCAGTTTTAATTTTGTTTATCTATAAATTATATTCTTAATCCAACAGGTAGTAATTTTTTATACTGCCTATTACGCCTAATAAACTTAGCAATTTCAGGACTTGTAGGTACAACACTTAGGTTGCGTTCTTCAACATTTTCAAAAACCAATTTTAAAAAATTTCCGGCAAAGTTTTGGTCTGTAACTTCTTCAGGAATAATTAATTTTGTTAAAAATATCTTTCGTTCTTGTAAAGAATATTCAATTTTAGCAAAATCATTCCCGGTTTTTAATTCGAATTGACGTAGAAAATCATTGTCAACTAGTTCAGCAGCATCAGTCATATTATAATAAGTTTAATTTATTGTTAAGGGAGCAAAAATAGTGCCATCTATTTTATAGCTTTACGCATTACAAAAATACGTAAAATTATCCTTAAGTGATTATTAATTACTGTTAAAAGCTTATGAGTCAAGATATAATACATGTTTATTTAATGCCTGGCATGGCGGCTAATCCTTCAATTTTTGATAATATTTCGCTTCCCAAAGATCAGTTTCAATTACATAAACTTACATGGGAAATTCCTATTAAAAATGAAACATTAAGTAATTATGCTTTAAGGATGATTAATAATATTAAACATGAAAATATTGTGCTATTAGGCGTCTCTTTTGGAGGTATTTTAGTGCAAGAGATGAGTAAACATATTAAATTAAGGAAATTGTTTGTAGTCTCTAGTGTAAAAACTAAGCATGAGCTTCCTAATAGATTTAAAATTTTAAAAACAACTAAAGCATATAAGTTATTACCAACACAATTAGCAAGTAACCTCGATTTATTGGCAAAATTTTCGTTTGGAGATTTAATTAAAAAACGTATAGATTTATATAAAAAATATCTTTCTGTTAATGATAAATATTATTTAGATTGGTCTATAGAGCAAGTTATTAATTGGGAGCAAGATAAAGTCATTCCAGAAGCCATTCATATTCATGGAGAAAAAGACAAAGTGTTTCCGCACAATTGCATAACAAATTGTATTACTGTAAAAAATGGAACACATATTATGATAATAGATAAATACAAATGGTTTAACGAAAATTTACCAAAGTTAATTTTAGGTGAAAAAGAATAATTTTTAATTAAATTATTATAAATTTATAAAAAACGAAATGATGATGAAAATTGCACAAAAAGTATTGGCAGGTATTGGTCTTGTATGCTTAGGATTATTATTTATTAATGCTTTACAAGAAGCACCAACAGATGAGAATTTAGAAAAGAAAATTATTAACGATTATAATGTTTATGCCTTACAAGTACCAGATTATTTAGATTTTGCAGGAGAGCGCGTACCTTTAGAAAATCCGGATATATTAGAACGTATGGATAAAGAGTTGTTAGTAAACACCTATTGGCAATCTAATGGCTTGCTAATGTTTAAACGTGCTCAAAAATATTTTCCTATTATAGAACCTATTTTAGCAAAAAACGGTATTCCAGATGATTTTAAATACTTAGCAGTAATAGAAAGCGGATTAACAAATGCGCGTTCTCCTGCTGGAGCAAGTGGATTTTGGCAAATTATGAAAGCTACTGGTAAAGAAAATGGATTAGAAGTAAATAGTAATGTAGATGAGCGTTACAATTTAGAAATGGCAACCCAAGTAGCTTGCGATTATTTAAAAAAATCTAAAGAACGTTTAGGTTCTTGGACAAATGCTGCTGCTGCTTACAATGCCGGAAATTATGGTGTTTCAAGACGATTAGAAGAACAAAAAGTAGATAATTATTACGATTTGCTTTTAGGTGAAGAAACCGGACGTTATGTTTTTAGAATAATAGCTTTAAAAGAGATTTTATCTAATCCTGCAAAATATGGTTTTAACTTTAGAACTAAAGATTTGTATTCTGCGATACCAACATATAAAGTGGCTGTAGATACTGCTGTTACAGATTTTGCTCAGTTTGCAAAGGATATGGGAATTAACTATAAAATATTAAAAATTCATAATCCTTGGTTACGAGAAAACAAACTTAATAATGCGTCTAGAAAACAATATTTTATAGATATACCTGAAAAAGGTTATTATTCTACAACTCCATAAATGATAGAATTTTTAAAAAATAATTGGTTTGTAATAATAATTTCAATTAATTATTTACTTGCAATTTCTGCAGTAATTACAATACTTTTTAGAAATTTAAATCCAACAAAAACACTAACATATATTATTGTGTTAGTGTTTTTTCCTTTTTTAGGACTTTTGGTTTATTATTTATTTGGTCAAGAATATAGAAAGAATAAAATATTTAACCGTAAAAATGTTTTAAATCAAAAAATTATAAAATCTTTAAATGAAGATTTAGAACAAAATAATAAGCAGTTAAAAGAACTACAAGACGATTTTCTTGAAGATAAAATTCGTTTAGCACAATTACTCCAAAAAAGCGATAAAGCACCATTAACAAGATGCAATAGTGTAGAAATTATTAAAAATGGTGAAAATAAGTTTAAACGATTATTTGAGGATATAAAAAAAGCAAAACACCATTTACATATAGAATATTACATTGTTAAAGATGACGATATTGGTACACAGTTATTAAATTTATTATGTGAAAAAGCAAAAGAAGGTCTAGAAGTACGTTTAAGTGTAGATGATGTTGGTGCAAGTATTTCTCGAAAAATGAAACACCAATTAAAAAGCGCAGGTGTCGAGTTTTATTCTTTTATGCCAGTTTTATTTCCAAAATTTACTGGTAGAATGAATTACCGTAACCATAGAAAAATTGCCATAATCGATGGTGCTATAGGTTATGTGGGAGGTATAAATGTTGCAGACGATTATGTAAATAAACCAGGTAAAAAATTATATTGGAGAGATACACATATTCGATTAGAAGGTGAGGCAGTAATAACTTTGCAAGTACAGTTTTTAACCAATTGGCAGTTTGTGTCAGACTCTAAAATAGAAGATCTATCAAAAGAATATTTTCCAAATAAAAAATGTAAAGATACAGTAGCGGTGCAAATTGCTGCTAGTGGTCCAGATACAGATTGGTCTAATATTATGGATGTTATTTTCTTTGCAATTACTACTGCAGACGATTATGTTTATTTAACAACACCTTACTTTATTCCAAACGATGAGATTATTATGGCATTACAAATTGCTTCTCGTAGTGGTATAGATGTTAGACTACTTATTCCAGACGAAAGCGATTCTATTATTGCTAAACATGCTACAAACTCTTATTTACAACGTTTGTTTAACGCAAACATTAAAGTATATCGTTACACAAAAGGATTTATTCATGCAAAAACAATGGTTGTAGATAATGTGTTTTCTACAATAGGAACTTCAAACTTAGATTATAGAAGTTTTAATATCAATTTCGAAATTAACGCTGTTATTTACGATAAAGATAAAAGTAAAGAGTTAAAATCTATTTTTATGGAAGATTTAAAAGATGCAATAGAAATGGATCCTGAAGAATGGAAAAATAGATCTAAAATTCAAAAATTAAAAGAAGCTTATTGTAAGCTTTGGGCGCCATTATTATAAAATAAAAAAAGCTCACAATCGTGAGCTTTTAGTAAAAATATTTTAATAAAACTTATCTGCGCGATGCTCTACGCTGCGCTCTCATAGAGCCACCTTGTCCAAAATGTTGGTTTGGTGCTCCTTGTGCACGTTTCATGTTTGCTTTCATTTCTTTAATTTGCTCTTTTAACATGTTGTTTTTGTCTAGTTTTTGAGCTTCATTAATTAATATAGTAGCTTCTTGTTTTCTTCTTTTAGAAAAAGCTATTCCGGCTAAGTTTAATTTTGCCATTGCCATATCTTGGTCCATACTTAAACCTAAATTTACAGCTTTTTTAAAGTGTTTTTCAGCAAGATTCATATCGGTTTGAGAAACCATAATACCTTGCAGATAATTAAAGTAACCTTGTTGTTTAGTTACTAAGGCTGCTTCTGGATTTTTAATTTTATTAAGCCATTTTTGAGCACCAGGAAAATCTTGTTTACGCAATTTTAAAAAGGCAAGTAAAATAAATTCATTTTTAAAATATAGAAACACAAAAATTAAAGCTAAAAAAATAAGCATGATACCGTTTCCAATACCACCTTCTGTAAACTGCCAAATAGCAGTAGCTAAAATTAAACCTGCAATTATTAATTTAAATACTTTATTATACATTGTTATATATTTATTGTTTTAATAACGCTCTACATATTTCTAGCGTTATTTTTCTGTTTTAAGACTGCAAAGAAACTCAATTTTTCTGAAATATCCTTAGTTAAAAAATGTAATTATACGTTATTATACCCTTATTTTCTTGCAAAAGCCTTTATTTTTGCTAAGAAAACAAATCATAATAAAATATTTTTTAAATAAGGTTTGCTAAATAAAAAAGTCGTTGTATATTTGCGCTCAGTTTTGGGGAATGCTCAAAACAAAAATGAGATAGATTTTACAATTCAGATTTAAAAAAATAAGACAATGCCAAAAAGAACGTTTCAGCCATCGAAAAGAAAGAGAAGAAATAAACATGGTTTTAGAGAAAGAATGGCTTCTGCTAATGGTAGAAAGGTATTAGCTCGTAGAAGAGCAAAAGGAAGAAAGAAATTATCTGTTTCAACTGAAACTAGACATAAAAAATAATGATTAACAATTGTTAATATATTAAAGGCGTTACTTAGGTGTAACGCCTTTTTTTGTATCTAAGTTTTACTATTTTTGCACCACATAATAATTAATAACAATGCCAAAGAACTCTAAATTAAAATCAATACTTATTATTGGCTCAGGTCCTATTATAATTGGACAAGCCTGTGAATTCGACTACTCTGGAACTCAAGCTTTACGCTCGTTAAGAGAAGACGGAATAGAAACTATTTTAATAAATTCTAACCCAGCAACTATCATGACGGATCCTTCAATGGCAGATCATGTATATTTGTTACCTCTTACTACAAAATCTCTAATAGAAATACTTAAAAAGCATCCACAAATTGATGCTGTTTTACCTACTATGGGAGGACAAACTGCTTTAAATTTATGTATTGAAGCAGATGAAAAAGGTATCTGGAAAGATTTTGATGTAGAAATTATTGGTGTTAATATCGATGCCATAAATATTACCGAAGATAGAGAGAAGTTTAGAGAGTTAATGCTTGATATTGGTATTCCTATGGCGCCACAAGCTACAGCAACCTCTTATTTAAAAGGAAAAGAAATTGCTCAAGAATTTGGTTTCCCATTAATTATTAGAGCATCTTTTACTTTAGGTGGAGCAGGAGCTTCTTTTGTATATAAAGAAGAAGATTTTGATGAGCTTTTAACTCGTGGTTTAGAGATTTCTCCAATTCACGAAGTTATGATAGATAAGGCCTTAATTGGCTGGAAAGAATACGAGTTAGAGTTACTTAGAGACTCTAATGATAACGTTGTTATTATTTGTGCCATTGAAAATATGGATCCTATTGGTATTCATACAGGAGACTCAATTACGGTTGCTCCAGCAATAACATTAAGTGATAAAACATACCAAAAAATGCGTGATATGGCTATCCATATGATGCGTAATATTGGAGACTTTGCAGGAGGTTGTAATGTACAATTTGCTGTAAGTCCAGATGAAAAAGAAGACATTATTGCAATCGAGATTAATCCGCGTGTATCACGTTCTTCTGCTTTAGCAAGTAAGGCAACAGGATATCCTATTGCAAAAGTAGCAGCTAAATTAGCATTAGGTTATCATTTAGATGAACTTGAAAACCAAATTACTAAATCTACATCTGCTTTATTCGAGCCAACTTTAGATTACGTAATTGTAAAAATACCACGTTGGAATTTTGATAAGTTTGAAGGATCAGACAGAACTTTAGGTTTACAAATGAAATCTGTTGGAGAAGTAATGGGAATTGGACGAAGTTTCCAAGAGGCCTTACACAAAGCAACACAATCGCTAGAAATTAAGCGTAATGGTTTAGGTGCAGATGGTAAAGGTTATAAAAACTACGACCAGATTATAGATAAATTAACACATGCTAGTTGGGATCGTGTATTTGCTATTTATGATGCCATTCAAATGGGAATTCCATTAAGTCGTATTCATGAAATCACTAAAATTGATATGTGGTTTTTAAAGCAATATGAAGAGTTATACTTTATTGAAAAAGAAATCTCAACCTTTACAATAGATACTATACAAAAAGATTTATTACTAGAAGCAAAGCAAAAAGGTTACGGAGACAGACAAATAGCTCACATGTTAGGCTGTTTAGAAAGTGAAGTATATAATAAACGTGAAGAATTAAATATTAATCGTGTTTATAAACTGGTAGATACCTGTGCAGCAGAGTTTGAAGCAAAAACACCTTATTATTACTCAACATTTGAAAACGATGTTGAAACAGTAGATGGTGTACGTCAAGCAGAAAACGAGAGTATTGTTACAGATAAGAAAAAAGTTATTGTTTTAGGATCTGGTCCAAACCGTATTGGGCAAGGTATCGAGTTCGATTACTGTTGTGTTCATGGTGTATTAGCTGCTGCAGAATGTGGCTACGAAACCATCATGATTAACTGTAATCCAGAAACTGTTTCTACAGATTTTGATACAGCAGATAAATTATATTTTGAACCAGTATTCTGGGAACATATTTACGATATAATTAAGCATGAAAAACCAGAAGGTGTAATAGTACAACTTGGTGGTCAAACCGCTTTAAAATTAGCCGAAAAACTAGAACGTTACGGTGTAAAAATATTAGGTACTAGTTTTGAAGCATTAGATTTGGCCGAAGATAGAGGTCGTTTTTCTACTTTATTAAAAGAATTAGAAATTCCTTATCCAGAATTTGATATTGCTACAACAGCAGACGAAGCTTCTGCAATAGCAGATGTTTTAGATTTTCCAATTCTAGTAAGGCCATCATACGTACTTGGAGGTCAAGGCATGAAAATTGTTATTAATAAAGAAGAACTTGAAAAGCATGTAGTAGACTTATTAAGTCGTATGCCAGGAAACCAACTGTTGTTAGACCATTATTTAGATGGTGCCATTGAAGCTGAAGCAGATGCCATTTGCGATGGAGAAAATGTATACATTATTGGTATTATGGAGCATATTGAACCATGTGGTATTCACTCTGGAGACAGTAACTCTTTATTACCTCCTTTTAACTTAGGAGATTTAGTAATGCAACAAATTAAAGACCATACAAAAAAGATTGCTTTAGCATTAAATACAGTAGGTTTAATAAACATACAATTTGCTGTTAAAGATGATAAGGTTTATATTATTGAAGCCAACCCAAGAGCTTCTAGAACGGTACCTTTTATAGCTAAAGCTTATGGAGAACCTTATGTTAACTTTGCAACTAAAGTAATGTTAGGCGAGAAAAAAATTACTGATTTTAACTTTAATCCAAAGTTAAATGGATATGCAATTAAGCAACCAGTATTCTCTTTTAATAAGTTTCATAATGTAAATAAAAAATTAGGTCCAGAAATGAAAAGTACTGGAGAAAGCATCTTATTTATAGACGATTTAAAAGACGATGAATTCTACAATTTATACTCAAGACGTAAAATGTATTTAAGTAAATAAGCTTATTAAATTTTTTAATTAACTGAAGCACAGGTTTTTATTTTTTAAAACCTGTGCTTTTTTTATTATTTTTTTGTACTTTTAGATAAATAAATGTACTTAATATGATGAAAAAATTACTCTTTATTTTAAGCATAACTATGTCTCTAAGTTTAGCGGCACAAGTTGAAACCGTTACAATAGATTGGAGTTTTGGTTCTAATCCAAGTGCTTCTGGTAACGCTAATACAGATAGAACTATAGAAATAGGAGATACGGTAGAGTGGAATTGGTACGCTTCGGGTTCTCATAATGTTGTGTCTTCTGGAGGAACAGAAACTTTTAATAGTGGTGCTACAACCAGTACGCCAGGTGTCAATTTTTCTTATACTTTTACAAATTTAGGATCTACAGATTTTGTTTGTCAACCACATTCTGGAAATATGTTTGGGACAATAACAGTTGTTCCAGAAGGTACATTAGGAGTACAACAATTTGAAACACCAACTAAGTTTTCAATTTTTCCAAATCCAGGAAATAATGAAATGAATATTAATATACCAACATTAAGTGATGAACTACAATTAGAAGTTTTTGATTTGCTAGGAAAACGTGTTTACAGTGAATATTTAAATGGCTTAAATACAAAATTAAATATTAGTAAATGGAAAAGCGGCATGTATTTGGTACGCTTAACATCAGATAATCAAGATATAAAATTAACTAAGCGTTTTGTAAAGCTTTAGATTTTATATTAAAATGAAAAAAAAGTGCTTTAATTTAAAGTGCTTTTTTATTTAAAATTATCAGGTAATTCTATTTTCACTTTTAAATCTTTAAGTTGATCTAAGTAGTTGTGATGTGAAAAATTTTGATCGTTAAATTCTGCCTGTCTGGTTCTTTTAGTTTCATTTCGTTTAATGGCTTTTAAATAACGTTTTACTTCGTTTTTATCGTTTAAAATTAAGCCAGGAACTTCAACAGATTTTCCATTTTCATCTTTTGCAACCATTGTAAAATAAGAAGAATTACAATGTTTTTTTTCTCCTGTTTGTATGTTTTCAGATTCTACTCTAATACCAACAACCATTGAGGTTCTACCTACATAATTTACAGAAGCTTTCATAGTAACTAACTCACCAACTTCTATTGGGTTTAAAAAATCTACAGTATCTACAGATGCTGTTACACAGTATGTTTTAGAATGTTTACTTGCACAAGCAAATGCTATTTGGTCCATTAAGCTTAATATATAACCACCATGAACTTTCCCACTAAAATTTGTGTGTGCTGGCACCATTAACTCCGAAATGGTAATACGTGAATTATCTACTTTAATATAGTTTGGCATAATGTTACTGGTTTTCTGTTGTGTTAAGCTCTACCTTAGTTACAAAATAGTGTGTGTCTCCTAACCAAAATAAAGTTTTGTAACGCTCAAAATAACTTAGTTTTACTAAACGACCTTGGTATTTATTTAAGTCTTCTATAACTTGAGTTTCTCCATCTTCTACCGAGAATTTAAATATTTGTGCTTCACTAACACCTTGGCTAATTTCGCCTTCCCAAGTTTTAAATAAAACACCTTTTTTACTAAACTTAACTAATTCTCCAGCTCTAACACCTTCGCTGTAAGTTACAAAATAAACAAAAGCAAAATAACCTGCTATTATTAGCAGTATGACTATAAGTGTTTTAATTAAAAATTTCATATAATTTTATGTTAGTTAATTTTAGGTGTTTAGTCTTCTTCGTTTGCACGTTTTATAATAGCTTCTGGTAATGCTTTTTTTGCTTTAGCACCCATTTTCTTTAGTTTTTCTACACGTCCAACAAGGTTTCCTTTACCTTCAACAAGTTTATTCATGGCAGCAGAATAATCTGTTTTAGCAGCATCTATTTTTTTGCCAACACCCATTAAATCACTTACTAAACCTTCAAACTTATCGTATAAAGAACCAGCTTGTTTTGCAATTTCAATAGCGTTTTGTTGTTGTTTTTCGTTATTCCACATCGTATCTATAGTACGTAATGTAGCTAATAGAGTAGAAGGTGTAACAATTACAATATTACGCTCAAAAGCTTTGTTATATAGTGAATTGTCTTCATTAATTGCAATAGCAAATGCAGGTTCTATAGGTATAAAAAGTAATACAAAATCTGGAGATTCTATATCGTATAAATCTTGATAATTCTTGTCTGATAATTGGTCTACATGCTTTTTAATAGAATTGATATGAGCCTTTAAATATTGACTTCTGTCTTCCATTTCGGCATTTACAAAACGCTCATAATCAATTAAAGATACTTTACTATCTATAATCATACGTTTGTTGTTTGGTAAATGCAACACAACATCTGGCAATACTCTTGTACCATCTTCGCGTGTAAAACTTTGTTGTACGTAGTATTCTCTGTCTTTTTCTAAACCAGATTTTTCGAGTACACGTTCTAAAACAAGTTCTCCCCAATTACCTTGCATTTTATTGTCTCCTTTTAATGCTTTAGTAAGGTTTGTAGCTTCTTTTGTCATTTGTTGATTAAGCTCTTTTAAACCTTCTAATTGGGTTTTTAAAGCAGAATGTAAACCAAAGTTTTCCTTGTGTGTATCGTCTACTTTCTTTTCGAAAATTTGAATTTTCTCTTGTAGCGGATTTAATATATTCTTTATGTTTTCTTTATTCTGAAGTGTAAATTTTTCAGATTTAGCATCTAAAATTTTATTTGCTAAGTTTTCAAAATCTGTACGCAGTTGTTTTTGGCGTTCTTCTAACTCTTCATCTCTTTTTAAATTTAGCTTTTGAAGGTTTTCGTATTCTGTATTTCTTCTAGCTAGTTCGGTACTTAAAAAGTCTTTTTCACGTCTAATCTCTTCACGTTCAGCTTCAATTTTAGAAAGCGACGTCTTTAATTCTTCTATTTTATTTTCGAAATTCTGATTCTGTTTTTGGTTTTCAGTTTCCGAAAATTGCTTAAAATCATTAAACTGCTGTTGTAAATTAGCATTACGTTCTTCTAAAGTACTTTTTTCACTCTTACTTTTAAGTTTAGTGAATAACATGCCTAAATATGCACCAATTATAGCAGCGATTAGTATGGCAATTATGAGAATGATGTTGTCGTTCATTTATTTTTATTGAATTTTATCAAAGATAATTTTTTTAGTTGTAAGAGGTAGAAACAAGGTAATAGTTTTCTATTATTTCTTTACTCTAAAACTTTTTGTTGTTTGGTCGAAAACTATTAAATCGTTTGGAAACAAAGTGTTAAATGCACCTTGATTTATAAGTTGTTCTGGTGTGTTTTGCATACAACTGTTATGGCTCAAGACAATTAAATTATCGCAAAGCTGAATAGCTAAATCTATTTCGTGAGAAGAAAATAATATGGTTTTACCAGTTTCTTTAGCCAATTTTTGAAGCAATTTTAAAATGTATGCTTTGTGGTACATATCTAAATGTGTGGTTGGCTCATCTAAAATAATTAGTGATGTATCTTGTGCTAAAGCACGCGCAATCATTACCTTTTGTAATTGTCCGTCGCTTAATTCAAAGCATTTTTTCTGTTTTAATTCTTCAATATTTGTTTGTGCAATGGCTTTGTTTACAATGTCTATATCGTTTTTAGATAGATTTCCAACCCAATTGGTATATGGTTGTCTGCCAAGTGCAATAAGTTCGAATACAGAAAGGTTTTTAGATGATACTGTTTCGGTTAAAACCAAACTTAGCACTTTTGCAAGTTCAACCTGTGCATAATCTTGCAACGGTTTAGCGTTAATAGTTATAGCGCCATTTAATTTTGGTTGTACATTAGTAAGTGTGCGTAGTAAAGTAGATTTGCCAATACCGTTTGCACCAACTAAAGCTATTAATTCACCTTGTTTAAGTGCTATATTTATATTTGAAGCAATAGTATTTTCGGTCTTTTTAGACTTGTAACCAATAGATAAGTTTTTGGTTTCTAAAATTATATTTTTAGTTTCTTTAGCCATGTTAAAACACCATTTTTTTCTTTCTAACTAATAACCAAACGACTACTGGAGCACCAATTAAACTAGTTATAGCGTTAATTGGTAAGGTGTAATCTGTGTTTGGTAATTGTGCAATACTATCGCAAATAAGCATTATTATAGCGCCAAATAAAAAAACTGCTGGTAATAATATTTTATGGTTTGATGTATTAAAAACCTGCCTTGTAAGATGTGGTATTGCTAAGCCAATAAAAGCAATTGGTCCTGCAAAAGCTGTAATTGTTCCTGCAAGTAAACTGGTTGCTATTATAATTATCAAGCGGCTTTGTTTAATGTTTAAACCTAAACTTTTTGCATAGTTTTCGCCTAATAATAATGTGTTTAATGCTTTTATTGATGCAATACTAAATAGTAAACCTAAACTATAAATTAATGCAAATATTTTAAGTTCGTTCCATTGTAAATCGCCAAGGCTGCCGAATCCCCAAAAAATGTATTGTTGTAAATCTTCGGCAGAACTAAAATAGGATAGTACGCTAACTACTGCGGCTGTAATGCTGCCAAACATAAGGCCAATAATTAATATAGCCATAGTATCACGAACGCGAGAAGATACTATTAAAACGGTGAGTAAAACTAAAAAACTACCTAAACTTGCGGCAATTACTAAGCTCCATTTTGAGATAAGTAATGTTGTAAAAAAACCACCTAAAACTGATGATCCCATAATAATTAGTGCAACGCCTAAACTTGCTCCCGAGGTAATACCTAAAACAAAAGGTCCAGCTAGTGGATTACGAAATAAGGTTTGCATTAATAGACCAGAAATGCCTAAGCCAGAACCAACCAAAATAGCCGTAATAGCTTTTGGTAACCTGTAGTTTTGAATAATGTAATTGTCTGTACTACCAATTAAACTTTTAAAAACCGTATTAAAAGGAATAGATACAGAGCCTAAACTTACATTCACAAAAAAGAGTACAATAAGTACAATTATTAAAATGATAAAAGACAGTTTATATGATTTTGATGTTACCAATTATTCTAGTTTTTTAAAGAAAAATGGCTCGTAATTTTCTAATAATTCTGGATGACAAATTTTTATAATATCCTTTAAAACTAAATCTGGTCTTATTGTTCCTAACTCATAATATAACACACCTCCGTTTTCTCCAGTTGTATTAGAAAAAGAATAGATTTTTTTGTTTTTAAATGCATCAAATTTAGTGTAGTGCTGGTTAGCTTCTTCTAAGGCTTCCAAGCTTTTGTAATAAGAAGGGCTCAGCCATAAATCGGCATTTTTTGCTTTTTCATAAACGACTTCAAAATTTAAGGCAATACTTCCTTTATCGGTTGTATTGCTCCATAAATAGTTTGTATTAGCATCTTTTAAAAACTGTGCTTCTGTACTTGTCCCATTTGGTAAATACCAAACATCTTTATGCATTGCACCAGATAAAATAGTAGGTTTGTTTTTAGCATTTAAAGCTAGCTTTTTAGCTTGAGTATAATCTTTTTCAATTTGATTAAAAATAGAATCGGCTTGTTTTTCTTTATTATATAAAGCACCAAAAAACTTAATCCATTCGGCTTTTGCTAACGGCGATTTTTCTACCCAATCACCATTGTAAACTACAGGAATATTAGCTTTTTTTATGGTTTCTAAAGATTTGCTTTTTCCATCTACTCCAAAAGCAATAACAACATTTGGATTTATATTTAAAAGCACTTCGGTATTTATGCCTTCATTTTTTCCTAATTCTCTAACAAGGCTACTATCAATTCTAGCTCTTGTTTTTTCAGAAGAAATATAATTTGTTCCAGGAAACCCAATTAGGGTTTCTTCAACATTTAAAAGTTCTAAAGCAGGAATGTGTGTTGTAGAGGTTACTACTATTTTTTCTATAGGTGTTATTAAAATACCATCGTATTCCTCTTTTATAAACGTAGTTTTTGCAGCTTCTTCTGCTGAAATTAATACGTATTTAAAAGTTTGTGTACTGTTTGGCCATGGACTTTTAATCTCTAGAATAGAGTGGTTTTTGTTTTTTGTAATTGTAAAACCTTCAGCATGAGTAATCGTTTTATTTTCATTTTTATCAACATGTGCTGGAGGTATTTCAATATTATTAGCTTTCTCTTCTTTACATGAAAAAATAAGAGTTGCAACAAAAAGGAATAGTATATTTTTCAAAATCTTAGGTTTTTACACTTCAAAAATAAGATTATTTAATCTTTTGTGTGTTAGATTAAACAAAAAGAGTAGATTTGCGTCGAATTTTGGTTCGATTATGCAATTAAGCATAGTTGATTAAAAGGGAATCAAGTGCAAAACTTGAACTGTTCCCGCAACTGTAATTTTATGCTCAACTTGTTTGAGTGCCTTTTTAAGGGTGTTATTAACTTCAAAACCACTGGAAAAAAATTCTGGGAAGGTAGAATAACATTAAAAAAGTCAGGAGACCTGCCAAATTCAATATCAAAAGAATCTTCGGGAGAAAGATTTTAAGATTTATGAAAAAAAGTATTCTAATTTTATTTACAATTATTTGTAGTTTAAGCTGTTTGGCTCAAACTAAGCTAGACTCTATTCAAAACTTAGACGAAGTTATTTTGAGTGATAGTAAATTAAAAACGTTTACTAATACGCAGTCTGTTTTAAAAATAACAGACAGTGTTATAAAAAAACAAAATGCACTTTTAACTCATTTATTAAATAGTAATACGCCTATTTATTTTAAAGAAAACGGTTATGGCATGGTATCCTCGGCTTCTTTTAGAGGTACTACTGCGCAACAAACAGCTGTTGTTTGGAATGGCATAAATATTAATTCTCAACTTAATGGTCAAACAGATTTTAGTACGGTAAATACTGGAATTTTCGATAATATAGATGTACGTAGTGGAGGTGGAAGCGTGTTATACGGAAGTGGAGCCATTGGCGGCTCTGTACATTTAAATAATGAGATTAGATATAATAATGAAAACACAAATTATATAAGTACAAGTTTTGGATCTTTTAGTACTATAAATACAACTTATAAAGGTCATTATTCTACAAGCAAATTAAGTGTTAATGCTAATGTTAGTTATTTACAATCTGAAAATGATTACGATTATGTAGATAGCAATAGAAGTAATTTAAACGGTGCATTTTATAGCAATAATTTTAGTTTAAATCTAGGTTATAAAATTAACGACAATAATATACTTAAGGTATATAGTAGTTTTTATGATGGACAGCGCCATTTTGCTTTACAAACTTCTACCGAAACACCTTCAAAATATAAGAATAGAGATACTCGAAATCTAATAGAATATGTTGTGCTTACAGATAAATTTACTTCAAAGTTAAAAGTTGCTTATATAACAGAAAATTATAAATACTTTTCTAATATAGCAAGAGATACTTATACAGATGGCGATGTTAATAGTTTAGTTTTAAAATACGATTTATCTTATAAGTTAGGTGAAAATATTACAATTAATCCTGTTATAGATTACACTCAAAATAGTGGAGAAGGTTCTAGTATAAATAAGGTAAAACGTGATGTTACAGGCTTTAATTTATTGTATAAACATAATATTGGAGAACGTTTTTTATATGAAATTACAACACGACAAGAAATAACAAATAATTACAATAGTCCTTTATTATATAGCTTAGGCTTAAAATACAGTTTTTCAGACTTGTATACTTTATCTATAAATGGTTCTAAAAATTATCGCGTACCAACTTTTAATGATTTGTACTGGCAAGATGGTGGGAACTTAAACCTAAAACCAGAAACTTCTTATCAAGTAGAAATAGGAAATACCTTTACTTATAAAAATTTAGATTTATCACTTACAGGTTATTATAACGATATAAAAGATATGATTAGGTGGTTGCCAACCGGTACCATTTGGATGCCAATTAATACCGACCATGTTAAAACATATGGTATTGAAACTGCTTTAAACGTTAAGCAATCGTTTGGAGAAAACCATTTATCATTTTCAAGTACTTATGCTTATACAGTTTCCGAGGATCAAGAACGAGAAACACAACTTATTTATGTGCCATACCATAAGGCTACAGCAACATTGAGTTATAATTATAAACGCTTATCGGCATACTACCAACAGTTGTATGTTGGAGAGGTTTTTACACAATCCGATAATAATAAAAAGTATAATGTAGATGCTTATTATCTTTCTCATTTTGGAGTTGATTATACTTTTGGAAGTAATAAAAAATTCAGGTTAGGTGCTCAAGTAAATAATATTTTCAATCATAATTACCAAAGTGTTTTAGGACGTTTTATGCCAGGAACACATTTTAATACTTACTTAAATTTTAATTTTTAAACACTAATAAATATTTATACAATGAAACAATTTAAAAAAATAATGTTTTTAGCATTAGCAAGTGCTTTCTTTTTAACCTCTTGTAGTAATGATGATGATAGTTTTGTCGATATCCCATCGATACCTTTAGGAGATTATGAAAATGGATATTTTGTATTAAACGAAGGAGGAGGAAGTGCTGCAACAAATTCTATAATTTTTATAAGTAATGATGGTATTAGAACAAACGATGTATTTAGAATAGAAAATCCGGATGCTGAAGAATTAGGTACATTTATTCAAAACATATTTTTTGATGACACAAGAGCATTTATAGTTGCAGGAAGTGGATCTGTAACTGTTGTAAATAGATATTCTTTTGAATATATTACTACTATTAGTACGGATTTAGAAGCGCCAAGATATGGAGTAGTTGTAAACGGAAAAGCTTATGTTACAAACAACGGAGATTTTGGTTCTGTTACAGACGATTTTTTAACGGTAATAGATTTGTCTAATTACTCAACTTCTCAAATTTTAATTGGAAACTACTTAGATAGAATTTCTGCAGTGGGAGACAAGGTTATTACAACTAATAATCAGTATGGGACAGAGCATTCTGTATCTATAGTAGATACAAATACTTTAACGGTAACAGATGTAGATTTAGGAGATGGTAATACATCAAACTCTATAGCGGTAGTTAATGACGATGTTTACGTTTTAACTGGATCTGGTAAGTTTATAGAAATAGACGTAGTAAATAATACTGTTGCCAATACATTAGATATTCCAACATCAATTACTAATACAAAAAACTTAGATATTGATAATAATACCGTTTATTTCACTTCAGATGCATCTGTTTATAGTTTTGATTTAGGAGAAACAACGGTATCTGAAACACCTATTCTAACGTATCAATCTGATTCTGCTTATGGTGTAATGTATGGTTTTGCTGTAAATAATGATGTTATATACATTGGTGATGGAGCAGATTTTTCTTCTGATGGTACATTTTACGAATATTCTACATCTGGAGAATTACTATCGGAAAATGTAGCTGGTGTTGCGCCAAATGGTTTTTACTTCAACTAAATGTAAGGCTTAAATAAGCTATATATAAATAAAAAAAGCCTGCTATTTAGCAGGCTTTTTTATTATTCAGTAATTAAATCGCAAAACCAAAATCCAGATTTTTCAGTTTCGGTATTTGGTGTATTGTATTCGCGATAAATTTTTTCTCCTATTGTAAATGGAACTGGTTTTTTAAAAATTGGGCCGTCGTAACAAAAGGTATGAAACTCTCCATTTTCACCACAAGGATCTACTGCTTTAGGTAAATTATCAATTAATTCTTTAGTAATAGTTTTACCAACAAAATCTTCAGAAAAATATTTAGCACTAGCACATACAATAATAGCTTTAAAGCCTAAGTTTAAAAATTCGGTAATTAATTTTTTAGTGTGCTTTTTCCAAAGTGGAAATACTGTAGAAATACCAACTTTTTTTAAATTATCTTCTCGGTATTGATTTAAATCTTCTAAAAAAATATCACCGAAAACACTATGCGTAAAGCCTTCAGCTTTTAAATTATTTATAGCTTTTGCCATAATGGTTTCGTAATCTTCCATATTTGGTTGTTCGGGAAGATTAATGGTTTGAAGTGGTATGCCAATAGCTTCAGTTTGCTTTTTTAATAATGCAACTGGTAAGCCATGCATAGTAACTCTATTGTAATGCACGTTTACTGTAGTAACTAGCTTTTCAACCGAAAAATCAGGATCTTTTAATAAGTAATGTAAAGCCAAAGCAGAGTCTTTTCCTGTGCTCCAATTAAAATAGGTTTTAACGCTCAATGTACATGTCTTTTGTATGCGGAAGCAAATCGTTACTATCAAAAACAGTTTTAGTCTTTTTACCTTTTGGAGTGTTAGAGATACGGTTAGTTGCGGCAATATGTGCTAGAGCTTCAGCTAAAAGTGGTTCGTTTTCATCTCCTAAAATACCATAGTTGTTTATTTCTTCTTCTATTTCTATTAAAGGAGTAAGACCTTGTGCAGGTACTTGGGTATTATCTTTATTCACTGTAATAGCCACTAAAGGTTGCATTGCATACGTATGTCTTGGGTCGGCTTCGGTTCTTCTAAAGTTTGGAGAATCGTAAAGTGTTATTGAAGCTTGAGACTTTCCTACTGTTTGTGTTCCTATTTGTACAACTTCTATATATGCATTTAAGCTGTTAATAACCATTTCACTAGCCGAAGCCGAAGAGCCAGTTGCTAGTATGTATACCTTATTTAAATTTAAACTATTGCTAGTATTTGTTGTAAAAGTATAGTTAAAGTTATCGTCTTGTTGCAAGCTATTGTATTGTAGTTTGGCAAAAACCTGACCAGAAAATTGTCCAGTAATTAAGCTGCCTAAATGAGCGGCACTATTTACAGAACCTCCAGGATTGTAACGTAAATCTAATACTAGATGCTGTATGTTATTAGCTTGAAACTCACTAAAAGCAGCAGTTAGCGCATTGTCAAAATTACTTGTAAAAGCATTGTACATTAAATAACCTACGTTTTCACCTTCGACATTTAGTATTGCCGTTTTAAAAACAGGATTTTCCGTGTATTGTATTGCAGATAGATTTACTGTATTTGTTGAGGTATCAATAGTATCGTCATCTATTTCTGGAGTACCATTGGTATTATATTCGGCAAGATTTAATGTGAAATTATCTTGATTTAACAGCGTCCTCCAATTATTAATGGTTAACTGTGTGCCATTTACTGCATTAAATAAATCGCCACGTTTTAAACCAGTAGCTTCGGCGCTTGTATTAGGTAATACTAAACGTACTACACCATATAGGTTGCTACCACCAGGCGTGTAGCGTTTAAGCCCAAATTCCATTCCGTTAGATTTTGTAATACCATCAAACTGTTGTTCTAAAGCAATATAGTCGTCTGTTATCCAGCTAAATCTATCAGTATTTTCTCGGTCAAAAAGTAAGTTTTCAAATAAAGCTTCTGGAGAACTAAAGTTGTTTAAATAATCTGTGTAACCAGCGCTATTGGCTTTATCTTCAACTAAATCGTTAACAGAATCTCTATAAAGATAATAGGCATCTAAACCGCGATAGACAAATTCATTAATATCTATAGAGCTAATAGCTTTGTCGTCTAAATCTTCAAAACAACTTGTAAAAAGAGTAGGTAATAACAAGGCAAGAAAGAGTATCTTGGGAGTTTTCATAAGTATATAATTTTTCTTTTTCAGCTTAAAAGTACTTATTTTTAATTTAAGTAAAAATATTTTGTAACAAAATAGAAAGTGGTTCGTCGTAATAACATAAACCAACCAAAAGAAATGACACAGTTAGAATTTTTAAATGTTGTAACGCCTTTTAAAGATAAAGTCTTTAGACTAGCAAAACGTTTGCTTGTGTCTAGAGAAGAGGCTGAAGATGCAACACAAGAAGTTTTAATTAAACTGTGGAAAAATAAAGCAAAAATAAAAGATTATAAAAATGTTGAAGCTTTTTCTATGACGATGACAAAGAATTTTTGTTTCGATAAGTTAAAGTCTAAACAAGCACAAAATTTAAAAATTGTACATAATAATTATCAAGACCATAATGTGTCTCTACAAAAAGCAGTAGAATTAAATGATAGTTTAAATTGGGTAGAAAAAATTATGCAAGAGCTACCAGAGCAACAAAAAATGGTAGTTCAATTAAGAGATATAGAACAGTACGATTTTAAAGATATAGCAAAAATGCTTGATATGAATGAAACTGCAATACGTGTAGCTTTATCAAGAGCAAGAAAAACAATACGAGAAAAATTAACGAAAACACATAATTATGGTGTTAAATAATATAGAACATTTATTAGAAAAATACGAAAATGGTGAAACATCACTAAAAGAAGAGCAGCAGTTAAAAAACTATTTTTCTCAAGAAACTGTAGCGCCACATTTAGAAATGTATAAACCAATGTTTCAATATTTTGTAGTAAACCAAAAAGAACAGTTTACTAAGCAATTACCACTAAAATCTAAAAAGGTATTTAATTACAAGTGGCTATCTATTGCAGCAGTTGCGGTTTTAATGGTGTCAATTTTTATAACTAAACCTTTTAATAATGAAGAACTAATGCTTACAGCGGCAGAAAAAACAGAAATTAAAAATGCTAAAGAAGCTTTAGCAATTATGTCTAAACACCTTAATCAAGGTACAGCGCAAGTAAATTATTTAGGAGCAATTAATAAGGCTGGCACACAAGTTGACTACTTAAAAGAAATAACCAATCCTATGGATCGCTTATTTAAAAATAAAAAATAAAAAGTGATGTGATGAATTTAAAAACTATAAATAAATTCTAAAGTAAATCTCAACATCATTTATATAAATAACACTTTAAAAATTAGAAAAATGAACACAATAAATAAATTAAACACGATGAAAAAATCTTTAGTTGTATTAGCATTAGCAATACTATTAATGCCATTAACAGCAATGGCGCAAACCGATATATTTGAAAAATATAGCAATAGTGATAATGTAACATATGCATCTATAAAGCCAAAAATGTTTCAAATGTTAGCAGGAATTGATATTGAAACAGATAGTAAGGAAGCTCAAGAGTACATGAAAATGGTAAAAAGTATTACTAGTTTTAAAACTTTGGCAACAGACGATAAAAATGTAGCTGGAGATATTGCAAAATGGGTTAAAGCACGCTCTGGATCTCTTGAAGAATTAATGGAAATTAAAGATGATGGTGTAGTTGTAAAATTTTATGTTAAAGAAGGTAGAAATGAAAATTTTGTAGCAGAACTTTTAATGTTCGTTAATGGTTTAGACGCAGTTACTAAAGATTTAGATGTTAATGTAAACGGAAAGAAAAGAGGTATGGAATCTGTATTAGTTTCTTTTACAGGAGATATAGATTTAAATCAATTATCTAAGCTAATTAATGCTTTCGATTTACCAGGAGGAAAAGAATTAGACAAAAAGAAAAAATAATAAGTTATTAGTTTTTTATCAATCATCACCTATAAATATCATGAAATCAATTATAAAAACCGTTTGTTTAAGCTTATGTTTAGCTCTTGCTGTAGTAAGTTGTAAAGACGAAGCATCAATACAAAGTTATTTTGTAGACAATCAAGATAAACCAGAATTTTTAACTTTAGATCTTTCTCTAAAAATGTTAGATATATCTAAAGTAGAATTAGACGAAGAACAAAAACAAGTTTACGAGTCTTTTGAGAAAGTAAATATTTTAGCATATAAAATTTCAAAAGGAAATAAAGAAACCTACGCTCAAGAATTAGAAAAAATAAAAACTATTTTTAAAGATGAGAGATATAATGAGTTAATGGAGTTTAGCGACAATGGTACAAAGTTTATTGTTAATACCGTAGGCGATAATAATGATGTTGATGAGTTTTTAGTATTAGCAAGCTCAAAAGAACTTGGGTTTGCAGTATTAAGAGTTTTAGGTAAAGATATGCAACCAGAAAAATTATATAAGTTAATTTCTAAAATTCAAAAGGCAGACGTGGCCGAAGGTCAACTTAAAAAAGTTATGGATTACTTTAAAGATTAATATTTGTAATTTGGTTTCTAAAAAATAAAAAGGCTTATCTCTCGATAAGCCTTTTTTTATTTAAATAAATTAGTGTTGTCTATTTCGGATTCATCTGTATCATCCAAATTTTTTTTAGGTATAAATATATTTACAATTACTAATAAAAACATAGTACCTAAAATAATCTTTACAATTAAATTATTTAGCAAATTTGTTAAACCTCCAATAAAAAATAGAGTAACAACAATGCCTCCTACAAATAAAGATTGTCTGTCTGTTAGCATATTATATTCCTGTGTAATTACTTGGCGAAATGGCTTTTAATTCCGTTTTTATTTCGTTGCTAACCTCTAAGGTATCAATAAAATTTGAAATAGATGCTTCTGTAATAGCTTCATTTGTTCTTGTAAGACCTTTTAAGGCTTCGTATGGATTTGGGTAAGCTTCGCGACGTAAAATAGTTTGTATAGCTTCTGCAACCACAGCCCAATTATTTTCTAAATCTTCAGCAAATTTAGATTCGTTTAATAGTAGTTTGTTTAACCCTTTTAAAGTAGATAAAAAACCAATTAATGTATGCCCAAAAGGGACACCTACATTACGCAAAACAGTACTGTCTGTTAAATCACGTTGTAAACGAGAAATAGGTAATTTTGCCGATAAATGTTCAAAAATAGCATTAGCTATACCTAAATTACCTTCAGAATTTTCAAAATCTATTGGGTTTACTTTATGTGGCATCGCGCTACTTCCTACTTCGCCAGCTTTAATTTTTTGTTTAAAGTAATCCATAGAAACGTAAGTCCAGATATCACGATCTAAATCTATAATAATAGTATTAATACGTTTTAAACAATCAAACAAAGCTGCCATATGGTCGTAATGCTCAATTTGAGTTGTTGGGAATGAATGTTGTAATCCTAGTTTTTCTTGAACAAAATGGCTTCCAAAAGCTTTCCAGTCTATAGTTGGATAAGCTACTTTATGTGCATTAAAATTACCAGTAGCACCTCCAAATTTTGCTGCACTTGGGATATCGTTTAATAAATTAAATTGTTCTTTTAAGCGTACTACAAATACTTCAATCTCTTTTCCTAAACGTGTTGGAGAGGCTGGTTGACCGTGTGTTCTGGCAAGCATTGGTATTGTAGCCCATTCTTTAGATAAAGCTTCTAAGCGTTTTAATACTTCAAAATATTGAGGCACGTAAACATCGTTCATCGCTTCTTTAATACTTAAAGGAATTGCAGTGTTGTTAATGTCTTGAGAGGTTAATCCAAAATGAATAAACTCCTTATATTGTTCTAAACCAAGTTTGTCGAATTCTTTTTTTATAAAATACTCAACAGCTTTTACATCGTGGTTTGTTATGCTTTCAATATCTTTTATTGCTTGAGCATCTTCAGCATTAAACTCTCTATAAATTTTACGTAAATCTTCAAAAACAGAAGTGTCAATACTTTTAAGTTGAGGTAAAGGCTGCTCGCAAAGTGCGATAAAATATTCTACTTCAACTAAAACTCGGTATTTAATAAGGGCTTCTTCGCTAAAGTATTTACCTAAGGCTTCAACTTTATTTCTATAACGACCATCTATTGGTGAGATGGCATTTAATGCAGATAATGACATAGTTTGTGTGTTGTTTTGTTTCAATTTTTTGAAAGCAACAAATATAGCTAACAAAGTTAAAAGTATAAAGTTAGAAGAAATAAGTTTTAGGTAGTTATTAACTAATCTATTATTTCTTAATTTTTTTTAAAATTTGTCTGGCTCTAGCTTTAAACCCAGAGCTTTGCATTTGGTAATCGCGTTCTAAAATAATTGCCAATTCAGGATGTATCCAGTCGTACTCTTGACCTAATAAAAAAAGACTATTCATAGAGTAAGCTTTAGGCGCTATCTTTTCATCGTTAATCATCCAATCGAAACAAGCTTCAATTATTTTTTCTTTATGGAAAGCGGTTAATGCGTGTTTTATGTCGTTATCTTGCTTGTTATACAATGCTACTGTTAAATATTCGCAAATTTTTGCAACAGGTCTTACGGCAGAATCTATGTGTATTTTACTAATGTTTGTTGTAAAATAATCTAAATAAGGGATTATTTTATTTAATTTTTTTCCGCACATAAACTCTAAAACCCAAGCAGCACGAGGTGAAATTTTATTGTCTACCATAAACATGATATCCAGTAGCTTAGGTAATAAATCTGGATTGTTAATTATTAAATTAGCATAGTATAATCGCTTCTCTCGAGAGTGATTTACATAATTTAATTCTTGGTATAAAGCTTCAGTAGTCAATAGAAATTATTACTTTTAAGGAATAAAATTAAGGAAAACGAAACAATAATTTAAGTGTTTTTTAATAAAGCTTTTAGGTAAATTGTTTCGGTCTTGTAACAACTTAAAATAAAAATAAGCTATATGAAGATTGTAAAAAAAATTCTACTACTTTTATTAGTGGTTTTTGTAGTTGCTCAATTTTTTGGGCCTGAAAAAAATGAAGGTTCGTTAGAGTCTGTAACTGCTTTTTTAGAAGAAACTAAACCTCCTGAACATGTAAAAACAATATTGGTAGAAACTTGTTTCGATTGCCATAGTAATGTAACAAGATATCCTTGGTATAGTAATATTACACCTGTAAATTATTGGTTATCAAACCACGTAAAAGATGGGAAAAAACATTTTAATGTCTCTGCTTGGGAAGGCTCTTCAGTAAAAAGAAAAGATCATAAGTTTGAAGAACTTATAGAAATGGTAGAAGATAAAGAAATGCCTTTACCTTCTTACACTTGGGCACATGGAGATGCAAAATTAAGCGACCAGCAAATTTCAGATGTTTTAAAATGGGCAAACCAAGTGCGTACAATGTATGCATTGCAACCAAGACCTCAATAATTTATAAAAAAACGTTATATTAATAGAACATTATTAAATAATCCCTCTTGAATAAAAAACTTCTTATTATCGGTTTCGTTTGGCCAGAACCTCATAGTTCTGCCGCAGGAAGTCGAATGATGCAATTAATTGAAATCTTTAAATCTAAAAATTACGACATTACTTTTGCTACTGCTTGTGCAAAAAGTGAAAATGCTTTCGATTTAAAGACAATAAACATAAAAACTAAAAACATTGAAATTAACAATTCGAGTTTCGATAGTTTTATAAAAGATCTAAATCCAGACGTGGTGTTGTTTGATAGGTTTATGATTGAAGAACAATATGGATGGCGAGTGGCAGAGCAGTGCCCAAAAGCGTTAAGAATTTTAGATACAGAAGATTTACATTGTTTACGAAGAGGAAGAGAACAGGCCTTAAAAGATAACACCGTTTTTGATATTAGTTATTTGTATAACGATACTGCAAAGCGTGAAGTAGCTAGTATTTATAGATGCGATCTTACCATTATAATATCGGAAGTAGAAATGCAAATATTAAGGCAGCAGTTTTTAGTAAACGATGGTTTGCTATGCTATCTCCCTTTTTTGGTAGAATCTATTTCTCAAAAAACACAAAAAGCTTTACCAGATTTTAAAAAGAGAGAACACTTTATAACTATTGGTAATTTTTTGCATAAACCTAATGTTGATGGCTTGATCCATTTAAAACAAAATATATGGCCATTAATTAGAAAAAAATTACCTAAAGCCGAAATTCATATTTACGGTGCTTATGTAACAGAACAAGCAAAACAATTAAATAACGAAAAAGAAGGTTTTTTAATAAAAGGTTATGTAGAAGACTTAAATACACTAATGAAAGATTACAAAATTTGCTTAGTACCTTTGCGTTACGGAGCAGGTTTAAAAGGTAAAATTTTAGACGCAATGGTTAATGGAGTTCCATGTGTAACAACAAGTATTGGAGCAGAAGGAATGTATGGTAACTTAGAACCTAATGGATTTATAGAAGATGCACCAGAAGATTTTGCAGAAAAAGCAGTAGAACTTTATACCAATAAAATTTTCTGGGCAGGAAAGCAAAAGTTAGGTGTAAAAATTGTTAATCTTCGTTTTGATAAATTATTATACACTAAAGATTTTTTATTTAAAGTAGAAAATACCCAGAACGCCATAGAATTACATAGGAGAAATAATTTTACTGGAAGTATGCTCATGCATCATACTTTGCAAAGTACTAAGTTTATGAGTAAGTGGATAGAAGAGAAAAATAAGAAATAGTTATGCTATTAAATTTAAAACTATATTTATGAAAAGCACAGCGTTTAAAAATATAATATTGTTAGTGTGTTTGCTATTTGCCTCATTGGTGAAAGCTCAAATGAATACTAAACAAGTAGATTCGTTAGTAAATTATGCAATGAGTAAGTTTAATGTTGCTGGTTGTGCTGTAGCTGTTGTTAAAGATGGAAAAGTAATTCATAATAAAGGATATGGAGTAAAATCTATAATAACAAAAGAACCTGTAAATAAACATACGCAATTTGCTATTGCGTCAAACAGTAAAGCGTTTACTACAGCAGCATTAGCTATTTTAGTGGAAGAAGGAAAAATAACCTGGTTAGATAAAGTAAAAGATCATATTCCAGAATTTAGAATGTATAATCAATATGTAGAAGATAATTTTAATATTCAAGATTTAGTAACACATCGTAGTGGATTAGGTTTAGGTATGGGAGATTTAATGTTTTTTCCAGATGGTGCCGATTTTAAAATGGAAGATTTATTAAGCAGTTTTCAATATTTTAAACCAGAATCTGCTTTTAGAACAAAATGGGATTACGATAATCTACTATACTTAGTCGCTGGTGAGCTTATTGCTAGAAAAAGCGGCATGACTTGGGAAGAGTTTATTACAAAAAACATTCTTAAGCCTTTAAATATGGATAATAGTTATGCGTCTTTAGCAGACATAAAAGATACTAGTAATTTAGCTGCCTCTCATACTGTAGAAAATGGAAATATTAGAGTAATACCAACTTTTAAAGAGATGATGAATGGTGCTGCAGGAGGTATATTTTCTAATGCAGATGATATTTCTCAATGGATGTTGCTACAATTAAATAAAGGTAAGTATGGCGATAGTTTAAATAAGCAACTTTTTACAGAAAAAAGCCATCGCGAAATGTGGCGTATACATACTGTAATGAGTACAGATCCAAATCCAAGATATAATTCTCATTTTGCAGGTTATGGTTTGGGTTGGTTTTTATCGGACGTAAAAGGCAATATGAAAGTAGAACATACAGGAGGTTTACCAGGAATGTTATCTAACACAGTAATGATTCCAGATTTAAATTTAGGTGTGGTAATTTTAACTAATACTAGCGATGATGGTGCTGGATTATTTTCTGCAGTAGCAAATGCAATTACAGATGATTATTTAGGTTTAGACAATTTTAATTGGGTAGATAAATACGCTAATTATTTTACACAACGCTCAACAGGAAACGATGATTTTACTAAAAAAGTTTGGGACGAAGTTGCAGCAGCAGATGCCTCACAGATAAAACAAAAAAACTTTATTGGCTTTTATAGAGACAATTGGTTTGGTAAAGCAGAGGTATTTAAAAAAGAAGGACAATTATGGATTAGGTTTTTGCGATCTCCTAAACTTAATGGAGAATTACAGTATTATAAAGAGAATATTTTTGCAGTAAAATGGGAATACCAAGACATGAATGCCGATGCTTTTGTAACATTTGCTTTAGATAAAAAAGGCAAAGCACAAGGAATTAAAATAAAAGGAATCTCTCCTAATATAGATTTTAGTTTCGATTTTCAAGATTTAGACTTACAACGTGTTAAAGAATAATAACACAAATTGTTTTACTACATTTTAAAACATAAAAAAGCCTCAAAAATTATTTTTTGAGGCTTTTTTTATGAGATTAAGCAATTACTTTTAATTAAGCAACAACATCTTGTTTCTTTATTTTTCTGTAAGTAAAAGAGTTAAAAATACTACGTTTTGCAAAACGTGTTTGCTTATCGCTTTGAGCAAATTTAATATATAACGCTTTGTTTACACCAAAGTACTCGTAAGTGTTACCATCTAAAAAAGTAACCTCTAAAAGCAATCCTTTGTGTTTCCAATCCATAATAGGAGTAGAGATTGTGGTATTATATTCTTCTAAATTAGCAGCTTTAGTTTCAGGAGCAATACTTACTAAAAAATGGTAGCCATCAATAACTTTACGGCTCATAATTTCAGCCTCTTCTGCTTTAGCATCATTATCTTGAAATTTATCTGGATGCCATTCCTTTACAAGATTTCTGTACTTTTTTTTAAGTTCGCTAAGTGTTGGCTGTCCTTCAACTTCAAATAACTTTTTATACTCGTTTATGCGCTTCATAATAATGCAATTCTAATTTTTGCGCGAAAGTACTCTTTTGTTTTGGATTTTGAATGCATTTATTTGTAGAAGTTTTATTTTGAGGTGGTTTAGGAGTTTAAACTTTTATTTTAAACTATGTTTATAGTCTAAGTACAGGCAAAGAAATTATACAGTTTATTGTTTTTATTTTTCAATAAAAGTCAAAAATGAATTTTTAAAATAGCGATAATCATTTAGCGCATTAACTCCAGTTATTGAAATTTCAATTTTTGAATCTAATCGACCAAGTCTATTGCTCATAAATTCTCTCCACATTGTATTACTTAAAATTGAATTTGTTCTGCTTGAAGAAATATAAAATATTATGTTAGAATTTGTTTCTCTATGTGTTTTAAATTCAAATTTGTCGTTTAGGTTAAGAATAGAAAACATTTTATACGAATTTGATGTTTTAGTAGAATCGTATAATTTTTTAAAAGAATTCTGGTCAATATCAAATAGTATTAAAAAATCTTCTGGTTTAGAGTCATTATTTTCCGAGTAATCAATAAGCCTCTTTTTTGCCCATTTAGGATTTAATAAAAAATAATAAATGTCAGAATCAGATTCTTGTTTACTAACTTTTTTTAATTCATTTTTTATTAGCAAATGCTCTTTACAAACTTCTTGTTTTACATGATAAATACAAAATCCTATTTTGTGAGCCGAGTTTTTAAAATCAATCCAAAGTTCATTATTAGATTTTTTAATTTGGGAATATGCTTTTAAACTAAACAATGAAATTAATAAACAAATAACAATCAAGTAATTTTTTTGTTTTATCATTTTAAAATTATAATGGTAAGATTTTTAATGTTTTATGTAAAGGTAAAATTAAATTTGAAGTTCGCGTATTTTTTTTAAGGCAACGTTTATTGTACTAAAAAACTAAGCGTTTAGTTAAAAAATGATTTTATACATTTTTGGCCAAACGCTTTTTATATATTCTTAATGTTTCTTTTTAGAGACAATATATATTGTTTACTTTATGTTTCATTAAGAAGTTTCACAGTACATTGTTTATGTACTTAATGTTTTATAATAAAAATGGTTAACATTTAAGAATAAATTCATTCTAAAATAAAAGTTTAAACCTTAAACATTCTCATAAAATATCGTAAATTTGCTCGCGTTTAACAACGCACTATGGCAAATTCAACAAAATACATATTTGTAACCGGAGGAGTAACTTCTTCACTTGGAAAGGGTATTATAGCAGCATCTTTAGCAAAGCTTCTTCAGGCACAAGGTTATAGAACCACAATTCAAAAATTAGATCCATACATTAATATAGATCCTGGAACACTTAATCCATACGAGCATGGCGAATGCTATGTTACAGATGATGGTGCAGAAACAGATTTAGATCTTGGTCACTACGAGCGTTTTTTAAATGTACCTACAAGTCAGGCTAATAATGTTACAACAGGTCGTATATATCAAAGTGTAATAGATAAGGAACGTAGAGGTGAGTTTTTAGGTAAAACTGTACAAGTAATACCACATATAACAGACGAAATTAAACGCAGAATTCAACTTTTAGGACGTTCTGGAGATTACGATATTGTTATTACAGAGCTTGGAGGAACCGTTGGTGATATCGAGTCTTTACCTTACGTAGAAAGTGTAAGACAATTAAAATGGGAATTAGGAGAGAATAATACTTTATCTATCCATTTAACCTTAATTCCATATTTAGCTGCTGCAGGAGAATTAAAAACAAAGCCAACACAGCATAGTGTAAAAACACTAATGGAAAGTGGTGTACAGGCAGATATTTTAGTATGTAGAACAGAGCATGAATTGTCTCAAGATATTCGCCATAAATTAGCACGTTTTTGTAATGTAACACCAGATTCTGTAATGCAATCTATAGATGCATCTACAATTTACGATGTGCCAAATTTAATGCTAGAAGAAGGGTTAGATACTGTTGTTTTAAGAAAATTAGGTTTAGAAAGCCATACTCCAGATTTAACACAATGGAATGAATTTTTAAAAAGACATAAAAATCCAAAATCTGAAGTTACCATTGGTTTAATTGGTAAATATGTAGAACTTCAGGATTCATACAAATCAATATTAGAAGCCTTTATTCATGCAGGTGCAGAAAAAGAAGTAAATGTTACTATAGAATCTGTACATTCTGAATATTTAAATGGTGAAAATGCAAAAGCCATGTTATCTCATTTAGACGGTGTTTTAGTAGCACCAGGATTTGGAGAGCGTGGTATTGAAGGTAAAATAGATGCCGTTAGGTATGTAAGAGAAAATAATATTCCGTTTTTAGGTATTTGTTTGGGTATGCAAATGGCAGTTATTGAGTTTGCTAGAAATGTATTAGGTTTAAAAGACGCAAATTCTACAGAAATGGATGAGCAAACACCTAATCCTGTTATTAATTTAATGGAAGAGCAAAAAAACATTACAGACAAAGGTGGGACTATGCGTTTAGGAGCTTGGGATTGTAAATTAAAAGAAGACAGTATTGTAGGAAAACTATACAATACAGATGTTATAAAAGAACGTCACAGACACCGTTATGAGTTTAACAGTGACTATAAATCTCAAATAGAAGCTAAAGGTATGATTGCTACAGGTTTAAATCCTGAAACAGGTCTTGTAGAAATTGTAGAGATTCCTAGTCATCCTTGGTTTGTTGGCGTACAATACCATCCAGAATATAAAAGTACAGTTGCAAACCCGCATCCACTTTTTGTGGCTTTTGTAGCTGCAGCCTTAAAGCATAAAACAAATAAATAAAGTGTCAGTTTGGCATAAATTAAATAACGGATTACTTTTTGAAGAGTCCAAAATATACTTTTTAAAAAACTAACTAGATTATATCTCAACTATTTTGAGATAGCTTAAGTAATATGGAAGAAAAAAAATTAGATGTAAAATCGATTATAGGTTTTGTACTTATATTTGGTATTTTATTATTCATGATGTGGCAAAACCAGCCATCACCAGAAGAAATTGCTGCTGAAGAAAAAGCAAAACAAGAGCAAATTGAAGCAGATAAAAAAGCAAAAGAAGCTGCCGCCAACGATAATACTAAAGTAACAACAGCAGACGATTTCTCTAACGAAACATTAGGAGATTCATTACAACAAATAGCAAACCAAAATAAATTTGGAGCATTTGCATATGGAGCCGGATTAAATTCTGAAGATGTTACTGTAAACAATGGTGTTTTAGATTTAACATTCTCTAAAAGAGGTGGACATTTATCTGAAGTAAAGCTTAATAAGTTTGTAGATTTCGATTCTATTCCAATTTATTTAGTAAAAGATAATAATGCAAGTTTCAACATTAATTTTGGAACAACAGATAGCCGAATATTAAATACTAAAGATTTACCGTTTCAATCTAATGTAACTAAAAACGGAGAAAACACTTTAGTTTCTATGAAATTAAAAGTGTCTGAAACTAAGTTTTTAGAATACTTGTATGTAATCAAACCTAACGATTACATGATAGATTTCACAATTAAATCTCAAGGATTAAGTAATGTAATCAATGGATCTCAAGACATTAATTTAAATTGGGAACAAACAAGTAAACGTCACGATCAAAGTATAAGTTACGAAAACCGTTATACACGTTTAACTTATCAGCATGATGGAGGCAATATAGACAAACTATCGCAATCTGGTGAAGATGAAGAAACGGTAGAAGACTTAGATTGGTTATCGTTTAGACAGCATTTCTTTAGTTCTATTTTAGTGGCCGATAAGCCATTAAAATCTGTAATGTTAACTTCTAAAGACTTAGTAGAAGAAGAGACAATAGATACTTTATTTACAAAAACATTTGGTGCAAAAACAACCTTAGCATTACAAGGAAATGAATTAAACCAAAACTTTGGTCTTTTTTACGGCCCAACAGACAGTACAGTTTTAAAACCTTACGATAAAAACTTAGAAGAAAGTATTCCTCTTGGTTGGGGACTTTTTGGCTGGATTAACGAATATTTATTTATACCATTATTTGGCTTTTTAAGCTCATTTTTACCATTTGGTATTGCAATTATTGTAATGACGGTGCTTATTAAATTAGCGATGTCTTTTGTGCAATACAAGCAATATTTATCGCAAATGAAAATGAAAATTCTTAAGCCAGAATTAGATGCTATTCGCGAAAAACATAAAAACAATAAAATGAAAGCGCAACAAGAAACTATGGCGCTACAAAATAAAGCAGGTGCAAGCCCAATGGCGGGATGTTTACCAGCATTAATACAAATGCCAGTTTTCTATGCTTTATTTATGTTTTTCCCAACAGCTTTTGCTTTAAGACAGAAAAAGTTTCTTTGGGCAGACGATTTATCATCTTACGATATTATTGCAAAATTACCTTTCGATATTCCTATTTACGGAGATCACATAAGTTTATTCCCAATCTTAGCAGCTATAGCAATTTTCTTTTATATGAAAATGACAACAGGACAACAGCAAATGTCTGCACCACAACAAGAAGGTATGCCAGATATGGCAAAAATGATGAAGTACATGATTTATTTTGCGCCAATAATGATGATGGTATTCTTTAATAAATATGCATCAGGATTAAGTTTATATTATTTTATATCTAACTTAATTAGTATTGGTATATTAATAGTTATCAAAAACTTTATTTTAGATGAAGATAAAATTCATGCTAAAATTCAAGAGCAAAAAGCAAAGCCTAAAAAAGAAAGTAAATTCCAGAAAAAAATGAAAGAAATGATGGAACAGGCAGAGCAGCAAAAACAAGCTCAAAAACGTAATAAAAAATAATATTATTAAATTTTTATAAAAGCTGCCATACAATATTAAGTTTGGCAGCTTTTTTTGTTTTATACAATTAGAAAAAGAAAAATACGTTAACCGTATGTATATTTACTCCTTTATTTAAAAGGATGCAAAAAAAATAAAATATAAAAATGAATAGAATTTTGTTGCTAATATTAGCATTAGTCTCATTTACCTTATCTGCACAAAATATTAATCAAATGGATGCAGATGGTAATCGTCATGGTGTTTGGAAAAAAAACTTTGAAGGAACAAAAGTATTGCGCTATGAAGGTAAATTTAACCACGGTAAAGAAGTTGGAACATTTAAGTTTTATAAAAATATTGAAAACCAACCTGTTTTAACTGCAACCAGAACATTTAGTGAAACAAGTGATTTAGCCGATGTAAAATTTTTCTCATCTACCAAGCATTTAATAAGCGAAGGAAAAATGAGAGGCAAAACCTTTGTAGGAAAATGGGTTTATTACCACAACAAATCTAAAGTCGTCATGACGGAGGAGTTTTACGATACTAAAGGTAAACTAGAAGGTTTAAAGAAAACGTATTATTTAAGTGGTCAATTAGCAAAACAAGAAAATTATAATTCTGGTATTGTAGATGGAGAATCCAAATGGTACTCAGAGTCGGGAAAACTTTTAAAAGTTTTTAATTATAAAAATGGAGAATTACATGGGCCTGCAAAAATATACGATACAAAGGGAAATATAGAACAAGAAGGTGTCTACCAAAAAGATAGACGACACGGCATTTGGAAATTCTATAAAAATGGTAAACTTATAAAAGAGCAAGATTTTACAAGACGTAGTAAAAATCCATATAAGAAAAAGTAAAAAAATAAGCGCTTAGATAATTATCTAAGCGCTTTTGATTTTAATATTAAGAACTCTTGCTATTAATCTATCTAACGTTTTTTTTATGCCTCATATTAAAATACTATATCATTTACATAGGTAATAATACTTTGTTCACGGCATGTATTACACCATTAGTTGCTTGAACATCTACTGCAATAATACCAATATCTGTATTTCCAGATCCATCTGTTACATCTGCAATATTACTTCCTGTTCCAGGAAGTGTAACAGTAATATTATCTCCTTCAAGACTAGGAGCTGTTGTATCTCCATTAGGTGTTAAATCTGTAGATCTTACGTTGGCACCAGAAATTACATGGTGTAATAAAATATTTGTTAATACTGTTTCGTCTGTAGGAATTGTTATATCGCTAAAAGCATCGTTTGTAGGAGCAAAAACAGTAAAATCTGGATTAATATTATCTGCATTATTTTCAGTTCTTGCAAGAATGCTGGCAAAATCTGTTTGTGGCGTTAGTGTTGTTAAAGCTTCTTGAAGCGTATCAAAATTCGGGTCTGCTACGGCAAAAGTAGTTACAGTTGGTAAGTCTATAACTTCGTCTACAATATGTACAATACCGTTAGTAGTAGAAACATCTGCAGTGGTAACAGATGCAACTCCATTTAATTGTACTCCAGAATTACCATTATAAAATATACTTAAATTGCTGTTATTTGGTCCGCTAGCCATAGTAGTTGCATAACCTGTAGAATTTGCTAATGCAGTAGATGTTATATTGGAATCCGCAATAACGTGGTTTAATAATATTTGTGTAAGTACATCGTTAGGCACTTCAGATAAAGAAGAAAAACCTTTAGCTTGTAAAAAAGATGTAAATGCGGCATTTGTTGGAGCAAAAACAGTTCTTTCTCCATCTGCAGATAAAGCATCAACTAATCCGGCTTGTATAACTGCATCAACTAAAACACTTAGACTTGGTGTAGCTTGTGCAGTTTCTACAATGTTTAATGGTTGTGTTACAGGTACTGTAGATGTCGCGTCATCATCATCACTACAAGACCAAAATAATGTAATTGCTAATAAAGCAAGAGAGATTTTCTTTAGATTTTTCATAATAATTATATTTTATTTGTTGTTTTGTTTATCAAAAATATAAAAACATTAAACAAAATATGTAAAATATTTGTTAAATGTATTTTTAAAAAGATTAAACAAAAATAAAGTCATGCTTTGAAAATTTTTATTATAAGTAATAAAAAATTAAAATCTTGTATCTTTGCAAACGGTAAATTAATGCCTAAATGTTATAAATAATATCACTGCTTTTGCAGAAAAAATAATATGAAAAAAAGAGTAATTGTAGGACTTTCAGGTGGTGTAGATTCTAGTGTTGCAGCCTATTTGTTAAAGGAGCAAGGTTATGAGGTTATAGGTCTTTTTATGAAAAACTGGCATGACGATTCTGTAACCATTTCAGATGAGTGTCCATGGCTAGACGATAGTAATGATGCAATGCTTGTTGCCGAAAAATTAGGTATTCCGTTTCAAACGGTAGACTTAAGTGAGCAATATAAAGAGCGCATTGTAGATTACATGTTTAACGAATACGAAAAAGGACGTACACCAAACCCAGACGTATTATGTAACAGAGAAATAAAATTCGATGTTTTTATGAAAATAGCTTTAGATCTTGGAGCAGATTACGTTGCTACTGGACATTATTGCAGAAAAGGAACCATAGAGAATAACGGAGAGCAGGTATATCAATTACTCTCTGGAAAAGATAATAATAAAGATCAATCTTATTTTTTATGCCAATTATCTCAAGATCAATTAGCAAAAGCATTATTTCCAATTGGAGAGTTACAAAAAAGTGAAGTACGTGAAATTGCTAAACAAGCCGATTTAATTACAGCAGACAAAAAAGATTCACAAGGTCTTTGTTTTATAGGTAAAGTAAGATTGCCAGATTTTCTTCAACAACAATTAAAACCAAAAGATGGTGTTATAGTAGAAATTCCTAAAGATAATTTTCATTACAAAACAACTCAAACCTCTTTTAAATCTAAAACCGAAGAACTTCAATATTTAAGCAGAAAAGCAGAGTATTCCATTTCAGATGGCGAAATAGTTGGAAAGCATCAAGGAGCACATTATTTTACAAAGGGACAACGTAAAGGCCTTTCTGTTGGCGGAAAAGTTGAGCCTTTATTTGTTATAGATACAGATGTAAAAGAGAATGTAATTTATACAGGACAAGGTAAAGGCCATCCTGGTCTTTATAAAAAAGCATTATATGTTTCTAACGAAGAGTTACACTGGATAAGACCAGATTTAATGTTAAAAACCGACGAAACATTAAAAGTTTTAGCACGAATTAGGTATAGACAACCTTTAGAAAATGCCATATTGCATAAGGTAGAGTCTGGAATGTATGTAGAATTTGAAAATTTACAATCTGCAATTACCGAAGGTCAATTTGTAGCTTGGTATTTAGAAGACGAATTAGTTGGTTCAGGTGTAATTTCTTAACTTGCAGTAAATAAACCTTCTGTTATGTTTAGAAATATTGTATGTTTCGTTTTTTTATTATTTCAACTAAATAGTTTAGCCCAAGAAGATGCATGGGTATATTTATTAGATAAAGAAAATGTTCAAACTTCTATAGCAAACCCAATTTCTATACTTACTCAAAAAGCAATTGATCGAAAAGCGGCACATAATATTCCTATAGATGAACGAGATGTGCCAGTAAACGAAAATTACATTTCACAATTAAAAACTCAAACAGGAATTACGGTGTTAGCTAAATCTAAATGGTTTAATGCTGTTCATGTTCGAGGATTAGAAACAGATATTAATGCTTTAGAAAATTTAGCTTTTGTAGATGAAATTATTTTTGCAGACGATAGTTTAAACGCTAGAACAGAAAATACTAATACAAGTTCACCAGCTTCAAGTTTTAAAACGGAAAACGCACAAGTTATTTTTGATTATGGAAACGCATTAAACCAAATTCAAATGTTTAATGGAGACCAGTTACATATTTCAGATTATACAGGAACAGGAATGACGGTTGCTGTTATAGATTCAGGATTTCCAGGAGTAGATGTTATAGCTGGATTTCAGCGTGTAAGAGATTCTTCTCATATTTTAGGGACTTACGATTTTGTAAATAGAGATATAGATGTCTATAATAATACATCCAGTAATCACGGTACTTTAGTGCTTAGTGATATGGTAGGTTATATAGAAAATGATTTTGTAGGTACAGCACCAGATGCTGAGTATTATTTGTTTATTACAGAACATGCACCAAATGAAAATCCGGTTGAAGAAAGTTATTGGGTAGAAGCAGTAGAACGTGCAGATAGCTTAGGTGTAGATGTTGTAAATACATCGTTAGGTTATAAAGACTATGATAATACTAACTACTCTCATACCGATGCCGATTTAGATGGTTTAACAACATATATTTCTAAAGGAGCGAATATTGCTTTCGAAAAAGGTATGCTTATGGTTACTTCTGCAGGAAATTCGGGAGCAAATGGAGTAAGTGCTCCAGGTGATGCACCAGGAAGTTTTACTATTGCAGCTGTAGATAGTAATGAGAATTATGCAAGCTTTAGTTCGCAAGGTAGTGCTATACAGTTAACACAAAAACCAGATGTTGCCGCACAAGGACAAGGGAGTTATGTTATTAGTCAAAGTGGTGCAATATCAACAGCAAATGGCACTTCTTTTAGTTCACCAATTATGGCAGGCGGTATAGTTTGTTTATGGCAGGCATTACCAGATTTTACTAATGCCGAAATTATGCAATTGGTTCGAGAAACAGCATCACAATATAACAATCCAGATTATTTTTTAGGTTATGGTATTCCAGATTTATCGTTGGCTTTAGCTCAAGGATTATCCGTGCAAGATTTTCCAGAAACAACTACAGATTTAATAGTGTATCCAAATCCTGTTAAAAATAACTTATTTATAAAATTACCAACCGCTTACGAAACAGGACAAATAACTTTGTATGATGTTATAGGAAAAAAAGTATTAGAAAGCGCTATTTCTCAAACTAACAACAAAGTTAATGTGAGTTCTTTTTCTAAAGGAGTTTACCTTTTAAAAGTTGAAGCTGCAGGTTTAGCTAAAACATTAAAGTTAGTTGTTAATTAGTGTGTTCGATTAAAAAAAATCTAGAAATTAAAAAAATAAAACAATTCCATTGAAAAATAAAATAACTACGCTATTCAATATAAAATATCCAATTATTCAAGCAGGAATGATTTGGAACTCAGGATGGAAATTAGCATCAGCTTCAAGTAATGCAGGAATTCTTGGTTTAATTGGAGCAGGAAGTATGTACCCAGATGTGTTACGAGAGCATATTCAAAAATGTAAAAAAGCTACAAATAAACCTTTTGGTGTAAACGTGCCAATGCTATATCCTAATATTACAGAGATTATGGATATTATTGTAGAGGAAGGCGTAAAGATTGTATTTACTTCTGCAGGAAACCCAAAAACTTGGACTAAATGGTTGCAAGACAAAGGTATTACAGTAGTACATGTTGTAAGTAGTGTAAAGTTTGCTTTAAAGGCTCAAGAGGCTGGAGTAGATGCTATTGTTGCCGAAGGTTTTGAAGCAGGAGGTCATAATGGTCGAGACGAAACTACAACCTTAACATTAATACCAATGGTACGTGAGCAGTTGCAAATTCCTTTAATAGCGGCTGGAGGTATAGCTACAGGAAGAGCTATGCTAGCTTGTATGGTTTTAGGAGCAGACGCTGTGCAGGTAGGAAGTCGTTTTGTTGCTAGTGAAGAGTCTAGTGCGCATCAGGCTTTTAAACAAGTTGTGGTAGATGCAAAGGAAGGTGATACACAATTAACTTTAAAAGAATTAGCACCTGTACGTTTAGTAAAAAATAAGTTTTATAACGATTTACAAGAACTTTATAAAACAGCGCCTGCACCAGAACAGCTTAAAGAATTATTAGGTAGAGCACGAGCTAAACGAGGTATGTTTGAAGGTGATCTTGAAGACGGAGAATTAGAAATTGGACAAATTGCAGGATTAATACACGATATAAAACCGGTTGCAACAATTGTGGAAGAAATGATTGCTGAATTTGAAGAAGCAAAAACAAATGTTGTGGCACTTTAATTATTATGTAAATACACGTTTATTATTGTGTTATTAATATTATCTTAATGTATAATATGCCTAAGCGATTTTATTTGGTAGAAACATCAAGTTAATCTTTTTAAAATTATCTTCAAAAACCAAAACCTAAGCAGTACTTTTGCCAAATGGTTTTAAGCAACTACACTAAAGAATTTAAATACAACTGGCAGCTGGCGGCACCAGTAATGTTGGGTATGCTTGGCCATACCTTTGTAAGCTTTATAGATAATATTATGGTTGGGCAATTGGGTACTGCAGAATTAGCTGCGGTGTCGCTTGGAAACAGTTTTATGTTTATTGCTATGTCGTTAGGAATTGGTTTTAGTACAGCCATTACACCATTAGTTGCAGAAGCAGATTCAGCAAAGGATTTTGCAGGAGGAAAATCAGCATTAAAACATGGTATCTTTTTATGTTCGGTTTTAGGTATTTTATTATTTCTACTTGTATTTTTTGCAAAACCATTAATGTATTTAATGAAACAGCCTGTTGAGGTTGTAGAATTAGCATTACCATATTTAGATTTGGTTGCATTTTCTTTAATTCCATTAATTATTTTTCAAGCTTTTAAGCAATTTAGTGATGGCTTGTCTATGACCAAGTATCCTATGTATGCAACCATTATTGGTAATGTTGTAAATGTGGTACTTAACTATTTATTTATTTTTGGAAAATTTGGTTTTCCAGAGTTAGGTATTGTAGGTGCAGCTTATGGTACTTTAGCATCAAGATTTATTATGTTATGGTATTTATGGTATTTGCTCAAGAAAAAAGACAAATCGAAGGATTTTGTAACCAATATAAAACTATTTGTTTTAGATAAATTAATGCTTAAAAAAATAATAAGTTTAGGTACACCAAGTGCTATGCAAATGTTTTTTGAAGTAGCTATTTTTACTGCGGCTATTTGGTTAAGTGGCTTGTTAGGTAAAAATCCTCAAGCAGCAAACCAAATAGCTTTAAACCTAAGTTCTATGACGTTTATGGTTGCAATGGGATTAAGTGTAGCTTCAATGATTAGAGTTGGAAATCAAAAAGGATTAAAAAAATATCACGAGTTACGCCGTATTGCTTTTTCATTATTTCTTTTAGGAACTCTTTTTGCTGTTGGTTTTGCATTAATATTTGCTTTGTTTCATGATTATTTACCAAGAATTTATGTAGATTTTGATGATGCCATTAACTTTAATGACAATATGGAAGTTGTGTCTATAGCGTCACAATTATTATTAGCAGCAGCAGTTTTTCAAATAAGCGACAGTATTCAAGTTGTTGTTTTGGGAGCTTTAAGAGGTTTACAAGACGTAAAAATACCAACCATAATAACCTTTATTTCTTATTGGCTAGTAGGTTTTCCTATTAGTTGGTTTTTAGGTAAAGAAGAGGCTTATGCAAGTTTTGGGATATGGTTAGGCTTATTAGCCGGTTTAACAACTGCTTCAATTTTATTGTATTTAAGATTTAACTATCTTACAAAAAAACTAATTTTGTCTAACAGACTAATAACAAATAAATAAAGACAAACTATAATGACACTTCCAAAATTTATATTAGGCGATAATACCGATTTTCCCAACGCAATTTTTGTAATCCACACAGAATTCCCTATGTTTATTATTAATCTTGAAGATGATGAAGTGGAGTGGTTAGAAGATTTCGATCAGCATGACCAAAAGGAATTGGAAATGGAAACCGAAAACATGATTAAAGAAGCAACCGCTTTTTACGATAGAGAAGTAGCGCGTTACGAAGAATAAAATAACGGTATTGCTTAAATAAAACGAAGAAACTATACTGCAATCTCTTCAGCTTAATAGAATAAATAACAAATGTTAGAACAATTAGTAGAATTAGATCACGAACTATTTTTATACCTAAACAGTTTAGGTAATGTATATTGGGATGCTTTTTGGATGGCTTATACCGCTAAATTTCACTGGATTCCTTTTTATGCTCTTTTAGTGTATTTAATGTATAGAAGATTAAACAGTAAAATGTTTATACTTACATTAATTGTTATTGTGTTTATGATTACGTTTACAGATCAAGTTGCAAACTTATTTAAATCTGGTGTTGGCAGATTAAGACCGTGCCATAATGCTAAATTAATAGACAGTATGCGTTTAGTTAAATCTTATTGTGGTGGACAATTTGGTTATTTTTCCGGACATGCAAGCAATGCTATGGCAGTAGCTATATTTACAGGAATATTATTAAAAGATAAGTATAAATATTTAATCTATTTTATGCTTATTTGGGCATTGTTTATGGGTTACAGCCGTATATACATTGGTGTACATTTCCCACTAGATGTATTAAGTGGTTTTGTATTTGGTGGTTTATCTGGTTACGCATTTTATAGATTAGATAAATATCTTCAGCAGCGTTTTATTTATAATAAAGTATAATTTTATTTACGACTAAGTATATAGAATACACTTTTTAAACGCCAATTATCTTGTTTTGGAGCGCTTCCAAATCGATTTAAATTATAAGTTCCTATTTCTTTTATATTGTAATTTAAACTTAGTTTAGTTTCAATTTCTGGAGTCATAGTGTTTACCAAAAGACCAAAAGAATTATCTAAAGGAAAGGTGTAATTATTATTTTCTATTTTAATTTCTGGAATTATATCACCATAGTCCCAAATAAATTCTGGAGCAACATAATCTAAAGCATATAAATTAATATTACGCATTTGGTTTTCTTTATTTAAAGTAGAAAGGCTTTTGTAATTTTCATTCTTAAAAGCTTCTGTTAAAGGTAAAACCACAATAAATGCTGAAGCAAAAAACAGAACAGTTAATAAAAATACATTTTTAATTTCTTTAGCTTTTAGCTGCATAAAAATTAATATTCCAATTGCAAATAATACAATTGAAGCTACTATAAATTTAAACATATGGTTTTGTAACTGCTCTTTAAAAAGAAGCCACATAACTATTGGAAAAGCAATGCCTATAATACCAATTAAACCAAAATTAAAATAAACAGGAAAGGTTTCGCGCTTGTCTTTTAAAACCTTAAATTTTCTTATTAAATATTCAATATAAAATCCAATATTAAATGCTAAAGGAATTAAAACAGGCATTAAATATCGTGACTTTTTCATAGGTACTGCAGATAATAAAACTACAGCAACTAAAGTCCATATTAAGCTAAACTTATAAGCTTTAAAATGGCTAACACGCTTTTTTAAATACGGATAGAGTAGAGAGATAAAGGCAGGAACAGTCCAAATGCCGCTTTGTGTAAAAAAGCTCCAATAATAGTAAAATGGTCTAATATTATAGTTTCCCCAAGTACTGGTTTCTTTACTTGCAATAGCATTTAATGTTGTTGCATCCTGTAATTTTACATATAAATACCAGGAGCCTCCAATGGCAATTCCTAGTATAATGGAGCCTATAAGATATGGCGTTTTTTTTGCTAAATTTTTATACTTAAAACTAAAGCCATAAGCAACTAAAAAAGGTAAAAATAAAGCGTAAATAGAAATAGGACCTTTTGCTAGTATAGACAACCCTAAAAATAAGCCAGCTTTAATGGCATGTTTCCATGTATAGTTTTCGGTTTTAAAAATTTTAAAAAAATAATATATAGCAACAAGCATAAAAGCATGTGTAAAAATATCTGATGGCGCCTCAAATGTAATCCCAATAACATAAAAGGAGGTTAATAGAATAAGCGCATTAATTATGCTATGTGTTTTTCCTTTTAAAATAGTTCGCGATAAATAATACATAAAACTACCAGCAAGCATAACCATTAATACCGCAGGAAGTCGCATTGCAAAAAGGCTTTTTGTACCAAAAACAATACTACTAAAAGCCGAAAACCATGCTGGTAAAGGAGGTTTTTGGTAACGTGCAACATTATTCATTGTGGTTAAAAGCCAATGGTCGTTATTTAGCATCTCGCGAGCAGTAATAAAATTTCTCGCTTCCATAATCGATACTTGTAATACTTCTAAATTTGGCAATAACATAATTGCTACAAATAAACAAATAGTAAGAACCGGATAGATTTTAAGCGATTTTGGCATTTTGATTTTTTAAAAGAATTAAATTTCTAATGTAGATTACTGTTCCTAAAATATGGCCCACAAAAAGTACAGGATCTTTTCTAAAAATGGCGTAAGTTAAAATAAGTAAAGAGCCTATTAAACTTAATGCCCAAAAACCAAAAGGTAATGTAGAGTTTTTATGTTTTTCAGAATATAACCATTGGTATACAAAACGTAAAGTAAAAATAATTTGAGATACAATACCTAAAGCTAATAACCAAAAAGGAATATCTTCATTTTTAAAGAAAATATTTACATCTATTCTATTGTTATTAAAATAAAATATACCTACAAATAGTGGCATGAACAGTAATATGTATCGTAAAATTACTGGTATTTTTTTCCATTGATTTTGTAGTTGTAAATTTCTAATGTAAATAAAATAGGTAAGTGTTTGTCCAAGCATAATTGCAAAATCATCTCTTAAATATCCATAAATAAATAATAGAAAGGAAGCAATTAAGCTTAATGTCCAAAACAATGTTGGTGTAACTACACGTTTTGTTTTTTCACTTGTAATCCATTGTATAATTAACCGTGAGGAAAATAAAATTTGAGCCAAAAACCCAATGCTATATATAATCCAGTCGCTCATTAACCTTGTTTAGAAACTTGATAATTTATATACTTTTTCTTCATCCATAAATAGGCAAAACAATCCATTAAAGGTCCTATTAATCTATTCCAAACACCAAATTTTGCTTCACCAGCAACACGAGGAAAATGTTGTACAGGAACTTGTTTTATTTTTCCGTTTTGTAATAAAATCATGGCAGGTAAAAAACGATGTAAACCTTTAAACATTGGAATACGTTTTGCAAAATCGGTTTTAATTACTTTTAACGGACAGCCAGTATCGTCCATACCATCGTGTGTAAAACTTCTTCTAATACCATTTGCAATTTTAGACGACATATTTTTTACAAAGCTATCTTTTCTATTAGCACGAACACCTGTAACTAAATCATTCTCGCCAATATGTTTTAAAAGTAAATTAAAATCTTCTGGAGCCGTTTGTAAATCGCTATCTATATAACCTACTAATTCAGTTTCTGTATAATCAAAACCAGCTTTAATAGCTGCGCTTAAGCCTCTATTTTCTTTAAATTTAATAAATGAAAACATATCGTTTCTATTACAAATAGTTTCAATAATAGATTGGCTTTTATCTTTAGAACCATCATTAACAAACAAAATTTTAGTTGCTTTAGTAGCAATTTTTGTATATGCCAAGAGTTCTTTTTCTACTCGTAATAAATTTTCCTCTTCATTATAAACAGGAACAACAATGGTAAATTGATAAGTCATTAATAATTAAAATTTAATGCAAATGTATTGTTTTTTTAAGAATAGAAATTAGGTGTGAAATAAAATATGTTTCTTTGTATTTGTATATTTAGAAATATGAAGATATTAGTAACAGGAGCAGCAGGATTTATAGGCTCTCACACTTGTGAGAGATTAAAAGGTTTAGGTCATGAAGTAATAGGTTTAGATAATTTTTCGGCATATTATAATTTAGAGCTAAAGCATTTAAATGAAAATGCGCTTAATAAAAAGAATATATCTATAATTAAAAAAGATTTGCGAGATAATGCTTTTGCAGAAGCGCTTCCAAAGGATATAAATTATATTTTTCATTTTGCAGCGCAGCCAGGTTTATCAAGCACATCGAGTTTTGAAGACTATTTAAGCAATAATGTAATTGGTACAAAAAATTTAATAGATTATGCTTTAAAGCTACCAGATTTAAAATTATTTGTAAACATAGGCACATCTTCTATTTATGGCTTAGAGGCAACTTTTGCTGAAACAATTTTACCTAAACCAGCATCTTATTATGGTGTTACTAAATTAGCAGCAGAGCAATTAGTGCTTCAAAAAAGTAGAGAGCAACTATTTAAATCATGCTCTTTAAGACTATATTCTGTAATTGGTCCACGTGAACGCCCAGAAAAAATGTACACTAAATTAATAGCTTGTGCATTTAATAATACCGAGTTTCCTTTATATAATGGTAGTGCAACACACCTAAGAAGTTTTACTTATGTAGGCGATATTGTAGATGGTATTACAAGTGTTATAGGTAATGATGCTAAAGTAAATGGCGAAATTATAAATCTTGGAACCGAAGTAGAGCATACAACACAAGATGGTATTCATGCTGTTGAAAAAATAGTAGGAAAAACTATTAAAATTAATAATGTAGAGGCTAGAGCTGGAGATCAATTACGTACTAAAGCTAATATAGATAAAGCTCGAAAATTATTAAACTACAACCCAAAAACAACTTTGTTAGAGAGTGTTAAAGCTCAAGTAGAGTGGTATAGAGCTAATTTTTTATAGTTTTAATAGAATTAAAGCGTCTATTTTAAAAGTTAGCTTATCGTGTTTAGATATGGCTAGTTAAGAGTTTTGTAGCTAAATTTTATTAACAAATTAATTCCATAAGCAGCTTCTTCATTTATACTTATGTAAGTGCATCCAGGAAAATTATAAGTTTTATAAGGTTAAGATTTTGCTCCGTAGGATTTTAGAATTTTACTACCATATTAGTCCAATTCTTAAGTAGACATCCCATTTTTGCATATTCTCTCATTAGTTTTAGTGTAGTTCCAAAAACTTTACTAATTTTTTTCATTCCTATTTAATTCCGATTCTTTTGTTATTGACATTTTATGTTCGTTTTAATTGGCTACAATAGTGAAGTGTATAAATTTAGTAACTTTTAAAGTACTAATTTATTAAATTAAAACCGAATAGAAATATGTGAGGATTTTTATAAGTTGACTAGTATTGGTAATTGTGGTTGTACATTATTTGTCAATAGTTTTAATTCGTTTATATTCAGTTTTAGTTTTTATTATTTTAGAATTCTCTTTAATATAAAATTCAATTTTCTCTTTTTTAATATTTACAATCCATTCATTTTGCCCTTTTGTATTAGATCCAACCTCTTTAAGAACATATAAATCATTTTCTTTTAAAACCTTTCCATTGATGTGGATTATTTTTTTTCCATTAAGATAATTTTTCCAATTAACTTTATTGGTATTATAAGTTTTCCAAGAGAAAGTAAAATCAGATTTTATTATTATTTCAGAAACTCCATATAGATGATTTATACCGTGCTCTAAACCATGAGCTAAATAAATTTTATCGTTTTTAGGAATTTGGTTAGTAGTGTTTAAAATAAATAACGATAAAATTAATAAATGTTTCATTCAGGTCTTTTTTTAACTTATGGCTAATATGTTACATTAAAATAAAATTATTTCAATGTTTTATATCACATAATATAGGGAACTAGACGTTAAATTTAATATGTTAAAAGCACTTTTTGGTTTGTTAATCATTCAAAGCTAAAGCTAATTTTTACAAAGCACAATACGTAGAACTACGTAATTTTATCAAAAATAAATTCTATTTTTGTGGTAATGGAGAATACAATACAAAACCACGTCCCAAGTCAGGCTATACCTAGAGTTTTAAAACTTTTAGAGCATGACGATTTAGTAGTTTTAGTAAAGAAAGAACGTAAAACAAGACACGGAGATTATAGGAAATTGCCAAACGGTAAACACCAAATAACTATAAACGAGAATTTAAATAGCTACAGATTTTTAATTACACTTATTCATGAAATTGCACATTTCGAAACTTATAAAACATATGGTAAACATATAAAACCTCATGGCTTAGAGTGGAAGCGAACATTTCAACATTTAATGTTGCCATTTATTAATCCAGAAATATTTCCTATGGATTTACTACCGTTATTGGCTAGACACTTTAAAAATCCCAAAGCATCTAGCGATACAGACACGCAACTCGCCTTAAGTTTAAGGCAATTCGACGAACCAAAAAATAAAACCTTTATATTTGAATTACCTTTGGGTGAAACCTTTATATTTAGAAATAATAAGATTTTTAAAAAAGGTAAAAAACGAACAAAACGCTATGAATGTACAGAGCTTAAAACAGGTAAAGTATATTTATTTAACCCAAATGCAGAAGTAGAACCAATAAGATGAACAAAAATTATTACGCCATATTAATGGCAGGTGGAGTAGGCTCAAGATTTTGGCCAGTAAGTACACAAGATTTTCCTAAACAATTTCATGATATGTTAGGAACTGGTGAGACGTTAATACAAAAAACATTTAATCGTTTAGCTACTTTAATACCAAAAGAAAATATTTTTATTTTAACAAACGAACGCTATAACGATTTGGTGTTCCAGCAACTTCCAGACGTTACTAAAAGACAAGTAGTTTTAGAACCTGCAATGCGTAATACAGCACCTTGTATTTTATATGCATCATTAAAAATACAAAAGGAAAATAAAGATGCAATAATGATTGTGGCACCAAGTGACCATTGGATTGAAGATGAAAAAGCATTTGCTAACAATGTACAACAAGCATTTAATTTTTGTGAAAATAATAATGCTTTAATGACATTAGGTATAACACCAACATTTCCTAATACAGGCTATGGTTATATAGAATATAATAAAGCTTCAGACAGTAATATAAAACCAGTAGCACAGTTTAGAGAAAAACCAGATTACGATACCGCAAAAAGTTTTATTTCTCAAGGTAATTTTCTGTGGAATGCAGGTATTTTTATGTGGAGTGTAAAAAGTGTTATAGAGGCTTTTAAAAATAATCAACCAGATTTATTTAATCTTTTTGAAAATGGAATTGCAACATATAATACAGATTTTGAAGACAATTTTATAAAAGATAATTATGGCAAAGCCGAAAATATTTCGGTAGATTATGCTATAATGGAAAAGTCTAAAAATGTCTATGTAATTCCAGCAACTTTCGATTGGAACGACCTTGGAACTTGGGGAAGCCTATACGATAAATTAGAAAAAGATGATAACGCAAATGCTGTTGTTAACGCAAGAACAATAACCGAAGACGCTACAGGTAACATGATAAGAACCAAAGCAGATAAAGTTGTAGTTGTTGATGGTTTACAAGATTATATTATTGTAGATAAAGACGAAGTTTTGCTTATCTTTCCAAAAGCAAAAGAACAAGATATTAAAAAAGTACTCCAAAATGTAAAAAACAAATTTGGAGACCATTTAGGATAAACTATGAGTGACGAAAATAAATTTAACTTTACTAACGAGTCTGAAAAAGACGAGGAAGCTAAAATTGAAGCAGCAAAAGCCGAAGCGGCAAGAAAAGATGAAGCTGTAAAAGAGTCTAAGGAAACAGTAAAAAAAGAGGCGCAAAGCTTTTACGAGAGTATAAAAAAATTCTTTACAGAACTTTTAGATTTTAGGCACGATACAGATAGAGATGCTACAATAGCAGCAATAAAAGCCGATATTCCATTTAAAGGAGCAACAGCATGGATTTTAATATGCTCTATTTTTGTAGCCTCAATTGGTTTAAATGCAAATTCACCAGCAGTAGTTATTGGAGCCATGTTAATTTCTCCACTAATGGGGCCAATTTTAGGTGTTGGTTTAGCTATTGCTATTAATGATATCGATACGTTAAAACGTTCACTTATAAACTTAGCAACCATGATTGTTTTAAGTTTATTAACCGCATTTTTGTTCTTTTATTTCTTTCCTTTAAGTGAAGATACATCAGAGCTTTTAGGTCGTGTAAGTCCAGATATTAGAGATGTTCTTATTGCTTTTTTTGGTGGATTAGCACTAATAATTGCAAGAACAAAAAAAGGAACAATAGCTTCGGTAATATTTGGTGTAGCTATTGCTACAGCATTAATGCCACCACTTTGTACTGCAGGATATGGTTTAGCAAAAGGCAATTGGGTATATTTTAGAGGTGCAATGTATTTATTTACTATAAATACTATATTTATTGCTCTTGCCACATTTTTGGTTCTAAAAATACTACGTTTCCCTATGCTTAAATATGCAAATTCTGCAAAGCGTAAGCGTATTGCAAGATTTGCTTCTTTAGTAGCTATTGTGGTTATGATTCCTGCTATTTATACATTTATTAATGTACTACAACAAAGTAAGTATGAAATGGATTACGATAATTTTATAAAAAATGAAATTGTTGCTAATGATAATTTATGGTTACAGCGAGAAAACATGGATATAGCAACAAAAAAGATTAGTTTGTTTTTTAATGGCGAAATAGGAGAAGCTACAATTTCAGATTTGAAAAATGAATTAAAAAAAGGAAATAATTACGGTAATCTTAAAGATTTTGAATTAGTAATTAACGCTAATAAATCTAGAAGTATAGATAGAATTTCAGAATCTTTAGATCGTGCTTACGATGATTTAGATAGAAGAGATAATATTATTGCTGGTTTACAAAAGCAAATTGAAGAATTACAAAATAATATTAATACACTTAACTTAGAATTAGAAAATAAAAATAACTTAAAAGGAGCAGTGTCTTTTACAACTTTAGCTAAAGATGCTAAAATTACATTTAAAGATTTAGAGTTCTTTAGTTATGCAACTATGTTAGAATCTAGAGATTTTATTAGAATAGATACTATGCCAGTAGCTCGTGTTAAATGGAATAAAAATTTAAGTGACAGTTTAGTTAGAAAAAATGAAAAAGCCTTAAGTGTATGGTTAAAAAAGGAAATAAAAGTAGATACAGTATATATAGAGCATAATTAATTAACCTTGTTCCTTTAAAACAGCTTCACGTACTTTTTTAAATAAGTTTGAAGAGTAAACAAAGTCTGTAACAATTTTATTATCTGTTTTAAAAATGGTTTTTTTGCTGCCTTCCCAAGCTTTTAAACCATCTTTTAAAAACATTATACTGTCGCCAATTTCCATAACCGAATTCATATCGTGTGTATTAATTACAGTTGTTATATTGTACTCTTCTGTAATTTCATGAATTAAATTATCTATAACAATAGCTGTTTTAGGATCTAAACCAGAGTTTGGTTCATCACAAAATAGATATTTCGGATTATTTACAATTGCACGCGCAATAGCAACACGTTTTTGCATACCTCCAGAAGCTTCACTTGGCATTTTTTTGTGGGCATCCTCAAGATTTACACGTTTTAAAACAATGGATGCACGTTCTCGCATTTCGTCTTTTTTTAGCTTTGTAAACATGCGTAATGGAAACATAACATTCTCTTCTATTGTTAAAGAATCGAATAATGCACTGCCTTGAAATACCATTCCAATTTTGGCACGCATATCTCTTTTTTTGTCTTCACTTAAATTAGCAAAAACTTCTCCATTATATTCAATGCTTCCTTCTTCGTAATCGTATAAGCCTAATAAGCATTTTAAAAATACCGATTTTCCTGAGCCACTTTGCCCAATAATTAGGTTGGTTTTTCCTTGTTCAAAAGTATTGCTAATGCCCTTTAAAATATGAGCATCTCCAAACGATTTGTGTAAATTTTTTACTTCTATCATTAGCTTAATAATAATTGAGTTGCTAAATAGTTTAATAAAATAATAGTAACACTGGTCCAAACAAAAGAGGTTGTACTAGCTTCTCCTACTTCTAAGGCTCCACCTTTCATATAATAGCCATGGTAAGATGGTATTGTGGCCAAAACAAATGCAAATAAAAACGTTTTTATAAATGCATAAACAATATGAAAAGGTTGAAAGTCTTGTTGTATTCCTGTAATAAAATCATCTACCGAAGAATATCCGCCGTAAACACAAGCAGTTAAACCACCTATAATACCTAAAAACATAGCAATAGAAATTACAAAAGGATAAAAAGCCATGGCAACAAGTTTAGGGAAAACTAAATAGTTTAAAGAATTTATACCCATAACTTCTAAAGCATCAATTTGTTCTGTAACTCTCATGGTTCCTATACTAGAGGTAATAAAAGAGCCTACTTTACCAGCCATAATAATAGACATAAATGTTGGCGCAAATTCTAAAAGAATAGATTGTCTAGTGGCAAAACCAACAAGCGTTTTTGGAATTAACGGGTTGTCTATATTTAATGCTGTTTGAATAGTAACAACTCCTCCCACAAAAAAAGCAATAAAAGATACGATGCCTAAAGAACCAATAATTAAATCGTCTATATCTTTTAAAATAAGATGACGCATTACAGACCATTTTGTAGGTTTACGAAATAGCTCTATAATCATTAAAAAATATGTTCCTATATTATTTAGATACTGCATAAAATTATTAAAACGATTAGACTTTATGTGCTAGGTAATAACTTGAATTGTATTAATTGCTAATGTATAAAAATCTGTAAAGTATTTAACGATAATTTTAAGTTAAGATATTTAAAAAAGTTTATTTTTGAAATCTTAAATAAAATAAGAGAAAATGAGATTTTTATCAATTATATTTTTATCGGTATTCCTATTTAACTGTAATGCGCAAAGTAGTGTTATACAAGTTAAACCTCAAGAAGAGGTTACTTTAAACGCTAATCCTAAATTAGTAGTTGGTGTTGTTGTCGACCAAATGCGTTACGATTATTTAACACGTTTTTATAATAAATATGGAAATGATGGTTTTAAAAGATTAATTAACGATGGCTTTAATTGTAAAAATAATCATTATAACTATGTGCCAACCTTTACAGGTCCAGGTCATGCTTCAATTTATACAGGAACTTCACCAAAAAATCATGGTATAATTGCTAATAATTGGTACAATAAATTTAGTAAAAAAATGGTGTATTGTGCAGAAGATTCTACAGTTGTAGCAGTTGGTAGTGATACAGACCAAGAGAAAATGTCTCCTCGTAGAATGAAGACTACTAGTTTTGCAGACGAGAACAGGCTTCACACACAATTAAAAGGAAAAACCATTGGTATTTCTATTAAAGATAGAGGTGCAATTTTACCAGCAGGTCACTCTGCTAATGCTGCATATTGGTTTAGAGGAAAAGATGAAGGGAATTTTATAACTTCAAATTACTACATGAATAGTCTGCCTCAATGGGTAAACGATTTTAATGCAACTACTACCGCAGAAAGCTATTTACGCGAATGGAATACATTATACGATATTAATACATATACAGAAAGTGGGAGTGATTTAAATGTTTTTGAAACAGGTTTTAAAGGTAAAGACAATGCTACTTTTCCTTATGATTTAGCAACATTAAAAGATAAAAATGGTGGTTTCGATATTATTAAGGCAACACCATTTGGCAATAGTATTGTAGCAGATTTTGCTATTAAAGCAATAGATGGAGAGCAACTTGGGCAAGATAATATTACAGATGTTTTAACGGTTAGTTTTTCGAGCACAGATTATGTTGGCCATAATTTTGGTGTGAACTCTAAAGAGATTGAAGATACTTATATTCGTTTAGATAAAGATTTAGCACGTTTATTTAAGGCATTAGATGAGAAAATTGGAGTAGGAGAGTATACTTTATTTTTAACTTCAGATCATGGAGCTGTAGAGGTTCCTGCTTATTTACAAAGTGTAAAAATTCCTGCAGGTTACTTTAATAGAGATGAATTTAAAACAAAATTAAACAACTTTTTAGTAAAAGAATTTTCGGCTTCAGATTTAATAGAAAATATAAGTAACGATCAAATATTTTTAAATAAAGCTCGTTTAAAACAGTTTAATTTAAAGTTAGAAGATGTACAATATGCGATTGTAAACGAAGTTATAAATTACAACCATATTGATAAAGCATATTCTGCTAAAACCATGCAAAGTTCTACATTTTTTGGTGGAATTGAAGCGTTGTTACAAAACGGATATCACCAAAAACGTTCTGGAGATATAATTTTAGTTAAAGATCCTGCTGTGATAAGCTACAGTAAAACAGGTTCTACTCATGGTTCTGGTTCTACTTTCGATACTCACGTTCCTTTACTTTTTTATGGAAATGGAATTAAAAAAGGAAGTACCTTAACTAAAACAGAAATTACAGATATAGCACCTACAATCTCTGCTCTATTAGGAATTAGTTTCCCAAATGGAGCCACAGGAAATGTTTTAGATTTTGTTATAGATTAATATTTGGCGCAAAATAATTTACGACTTTTTATTTAAGAGTTTTTAAACTTGTTTTTTAAGGCTTTTTCAGTTTTTAAAAGCATGTAGAGTACGCTTGCTCCAATAATAATTAAGCTAATAATTATTGTATTTTTATTTGATATATTAAATGCAATAATTGCTATACCTAATAGTAATTTTATACAACCACAAAAAACCATTTTTTTTGAAGAATACTTTTGTGCAAAATCCCATGTTTGTTGGTTTTTCATAGAAGTATCTGTTCTATATCCATAAAACATATTTATTTTTTTAGGAGGAAATTTATACATAATTATTCCTAAAATAATAAATACAATGCCGCTAAGCGAAAGTGGATTAATTAAATATTCTAGTTGTTCCAAAATATAATAAGTTTACTTTCTATATAAAAAGTAATTATTTACAAGCTCTATGTAGGTTTGTTTTGCTTGGTCTTCTGTAATGCCTTGAATTTGAAATAGAGCATTAGTTTTAAAAGCATTAATTATTGGTGTGCGGCTGCTTGGTCTTTCGTAATTATTTGTAGCCTTTTTAAAATACGCATATAAGCGTAGCAAAAAGTCTGCTGGAAAAGGTTCTGTATGCGAGTTAATACGCTCTACAGCTTCTTGAAATGCGATATCTATTTCTTCAGAAGTCATTATAATTCGGCAATTATACTTTCGCCACCTTTTACTTTATCGTTTAAACTTACTTTTACATTAGTATCTAAAGGTAAATATAAATCTACTCTCGAGCCAAATTTTATAAAACCAGAATCGGTACCTTGTACGGCTTCATCACCAACTTTAGCGTAGTTTACTATACGTTTTGCTAATGCTCCAGCTATTTGTCTATATAATACTTTACCGTAAGATTCATTTTCTACAACAACAGTTGTTCGCTCGTTTTCTTCACTCGCTTTTGGATGCCAAGCAACTAAATATTTACCAGGATGATATTTACTAAATAAAACTTTTCCATTAATAGGATAGCGTGTTACATGAACATTTAAAGGAGACATAAACACACTTATTTGTAGTCTTTTTTCTTTAAAATATTCTTTTTCAAAAACTTCTTCAATAACTACAACTTTACCATCTACAGGAGATAAAACGTTGTTGTTATTATTTATTGTGTTTCTTTTAGGATTTCTAAAAAATTGAAGAATTAAATATAAAAATATTGCTAAAGTGAAAAACAGTATATATTTAAGCCAATTAATATCTATAAAGTAATCTACAGCTATGTAAGACGCGATTATAAGTATAAAAGTTATGACAATAATTTTATGGCCTTCTTTATGAAACATAATGTAATATTCTTAAAAATAAATATATAAATGGTGCTGCAAATATAATACTATCGAAACGGTCTAACAAACCTCCATGACCTGGCATAATTACACCACTGTCTTTAACATTTGCTTGACGTTTAAATTTAGACTCTATTAAATCTCCAATAGTACCTATAACACTAATAATTACAGCTAAAATAAGCCAATTATTAAAATTTAAAGTATGCGTGTATGTTGCTATAAAATAACTTGCTATGCAAGAAAATAATAATCCTCCAAGAAAACCTTCTACAGTTTTTTTAGGAGATATACTTGAAAACAACTTTTGTTTACCAAAGTTTTTTCCAACTAAATAGGCAAAAGAATCGTTTACCCAAACCAAAATAAATGAACCAAATAAAAGTTTTGGTGTAAAGGTATGATTATGGTTTGCTATTAATATTAAAAAAACAAAGCCGCTAGAAATATAAAACGTGGTTAATATAAAACGCTTTGTTATAAATAGTGGAATAACTTTTTCTGAAAATAAATCTTTAATTAAAAGAAGTTGAACAAATATGGTAATAACTTGAAGTATTTGCGTGGCTTCGTCTAAACCTTTTGAAGAATTCATGAGTAATTGCCAGTACCCAAAAATAAAATATAAAACCGTGAAAATAATGTAAGGAACAAAACTTTTTAAACTAATTAGTTTTTTAAATTCTGCAATACATATAATTCCAAATATAAAAAACAGAATGATTAATGCATGCTGATTTAATAGTGATGAAAGTAGTAGTAATACATAAAGTACTCCAGATAATGCTCTAGTTATAGTTTCTTTCATTAAAAAATAAATGAGTTCTTATTATAAATCCTCAAGAAGTAGCAAATATAAGTTTTTTGAGGCACTACCATACGTTAAAAAGTCTTTTTCATCAAGATCTTTAAAGTGTTTTATTGTAGTAATGTTTGTGGGTATTTTTTGTGTGTTATTGTTTTTAATTTTTCTTAAACCTTCTCCAATATTTGTGACAATTTGACTTGTAGTAGCAAAAACAATAAAATTATTCGGGAACTCTCTAAGTTTAGATTCTGCTATTTGATGAGATGATATAAGTAAAGAACCATCATTAGCAATTAAACTTTCGCAAGTTGTAAAAAAATAAGTTGCAGCATTTAAAGCATCTGTTTTTAAGTTTAAACTTTTAAAACGTTCTTTTAGGTTTTTGTCGTAAAAAAAACCAGCTTTTTCTGTCCAATTATTTTCTTCAAGAATAAGATTTAAGTTTTCGTAAATTTCATCTAAATTTTCACAATATAAAAACTTACCACCGTTTGCTTTAAAGTTTATAGTAAAACTTTCGTCAATTGGTAGTTTTTCTTGAGGCATGTATTTACCTCTTGTTTCGTTACTAATATCTTTTTTTTCTTTATCAGATTTAGAACGAAAAATGTTTTTAAAAATGCTCATTTATAACTTTGCTATTAACCTATTCTGCTAAGGTAATTACCAAATATAAAAAATCTCAAATTAACTATAGCGTTAATTTGAGATTTTAAGACTATTTTATAAAAATAAGGTTTATTCTTCTTCCTCTTTTTTAGAATTGTTTTCTTTTTTTAATAGTTCTGATGGTTTTTCAGAAGTAGTATCAAAAGGACGCTTACCTAATATTTCTTCAAGATCATCTTTGAAAATAACTTCTCTTTCAATTAATCTTTCGGCAAGTTTATCTAGCACATCTCTTTTAGATTCTAAGAGTTCTAATGCACGTTGGTACTGCGTTTCAACTATGTTTTTAATTTCGTTATCTATAAGTTCTGCTGTATTTTCACTATATGGTTTTACAAAACCACTTTCTCCAGCAGGATCGTAATATGTAATATTACCTACTTTTTCATTTAAGCCATAAATCATAACCATAGCTTTTGCTTTTTTGGTTACATTTTCTAAATCGCTTAATGCGCCAGTAGAGATTTCATTAAAAATAATTTTTTCGGCAGCACGACCACCCATAGTTACACAAATTTCGTCTAAAAATTTGCTTGTTCTAGTAATAAAGGCTTCTTGTGGTAAGTACCATGCAGCACCTAATGAGCGTCCACGAGGTACAATAGTTACTTTAACTAAAGGATCTGCATGTTCTAAGAACCAACTTACAGTTGCGTGTCCTGCTTCGTGATAAGCAATGGTTTTCTTTTCTTCGACAGAGAATAAATTACTTCGTTTTTCTAAACCTCCAATAATTCTATCTACTGCGTCTAAGAAATCTTGTTTATCTACTGCTTTTTTGTTGTTTCTAGCTGCTATTAATGCAGCTTCATTACAAAGGTTTGCTATATCTGCACCAGAGAATCCTGGTGTTTGTTTTGCTAAGAAATCTACTTCTAAACCGTCTACTTTTTTAAGCGGTCTTAAATGTACTTCAAAAATAGCACGTCTTTCGGTTAGATTTGGTAAATCTACATGTATTTGCCTGTCAAAACGACCAGCACGCATTAGGGCTTTATCTAAAATATCGGCTCTATTGGTAGCAGCTAATACAATAACGTTTGTGTTTGTACCAAAACCATCCATTTCTGTTAGTAATTGGTTTAATGTGTTTTCACGTTCATCGTTACTTCCTGACATTGCATTTTTTCCTCTTGCACGACCGATGGCATCAATTTCATCAATAAATATAATTGCAGGAGATTTTTCTTTGGCTTGTTTAAATAAGTCTCTTACTCTAGAGGCTCCAACACCTACGAACATTTCAACGAAATCTGATCCAGATAATGAGAAAAATGGCACTTTTGCTTCACCAGCAACAGCTTTTGCTAATAAAGTTTTACCAGTTCCTGGAGGTCCTACAAGTAAGGCTCCTTTTGGTATTTTTCCTCCTAATGAAGTGTATTTTTCTGGATTTTTAAGGAAGTCTACAATTTCTTGTACTTCTTCTTTGGCACCTTCTAAACCAGCAACATCTTTAAAAGTTGTTTTTACTTTAGTATTCTCGTCGAATAGTTTGGCTTTAGATTTTCCTATATTAAAAATCTGACCACCAGCGCCTCCTCCAGCACCACCAGACATACGACGCATGATAAATATCCAGACAGCGATTAAAAGGATAAATGGTAGTAAACTAAAAAGCAAATCTGATAACAAATTTTCTTCTCTGTCGTTATCGTAAACTGTATTAAGATTATTTTCGTCTATAATACTTGTATACTTATCTTCAAAATTTTCTAAACTACCGTATTGAAAAATGTAGTTAGGTGTTTTAGTAGCACTAAAACTAAAATTATTTGAAACAGATTTTTTGTGTTTTTCAAGTTTTTCGGCTGCATCTGTAAGGTATACTTTTACAAAACCAGTGTTTTTAATGACATCAAATTGTTTAACGTCACCATCTTTTAAAATTTGATAAAACTCTATTGGTGTTATTTTTTTATTGTCATTAGTATCGCCTGTTCCAAAAATTTGAAAAGCGATTAATGCAATTAAAAGAGCTCCTGAAATCCAATACGGATTAAACTTAGGTTTTTTTGGAGCTTGCGGTTTATTATTATTTGCCATGTATGGGTTTAAAATTTAGATTCAATAAGTGTAGTTTTAGCGTCTCCCCAAAGACTTTCAATGTCATAATATTCACGAATATGTTTTTGGAAAACATGTACAACAACATTTACATAATCCATTAAAACCCATTCTGCATTGTCTTCTCCTTCTATATGCCAAGGCTTATCTTTAAGCTCTTTGCTTACTTTTTTCTGAATAGAATTAACAATTGCATTTACTTGTGTATTAGAGGTACCTTCGCAAATAATAAAATAATCGCAAACAGTATTATCAATTTCTCTTAAGTCTAGAATAGTTGTTTCTTTTCCTTTTACATCTTCAATACCACTAATAATTGTAGTTATTAATGCATCGTCATTTACTTGTTTTTTAGCCATTAACTAATATTTAATTTGTGCAAAGTTATTATTTTTTGGTTCTTTATACTTTAAAATTTTTATAAAGATTAATTATAAAATTTAAACAACGAAGATAACCAATTTATATGCGTATAATCAAACTTGATGCCATCGATTCTACAAATACTTTTCTAAAAGAGATTAGTAGCGCAGATACTCTTGAAGATTACACTATTGTTGTTGCTAAACAACAGAATAGAGGACGTGGGCAAATGGGCAAAGTTTGGGCTTCTAATGCAGGAGAAAACCTTACGTTTAGTGTGTTTAAACGTATAAGTAACTTGCAGTTTTCTAATCAGTTTTATCTTAGTATTGTTACTTCGCTTGCATTATATAAAACATTAAAATATTATAATGTTCCTAATTTATTTGTAAAATGGCCTAACGACATTTTGTCAGCGAATAAAAAAATAGCAGGTATTTTAATTGAAAATATTGTAAAAAAAAGCAAATTAGAATATTCTATTATTGGTATAGGTTTAAATGTTAACCAAACAGAGTTTAATGATTTAATTAGTGCTACATCCTTAAAAAATAGTTGTGGTAGAACTTTTGATTTAGATGAAGTAATGCATAAGTTTATAGTTGAGTTTAAAATTGCATTTAAAAGTTTAGATTCTGGTGCTACTGAAGCATTAAAAGCAGACTATGAATCAAAATTATTTAGAAAAAATAAACCTTCAACATTTAAAAATGCCGAAGGTAATTTGTTTTCTGGTTTTATTAAAGGTATTTCTTCAAGTGGTAATTTAGTACTCTTATTAGAGGATGAAATTATAGAAGAATTTACTTTAAACGAAATAACCTTATTATATTAAACAGCTACAGTCATGTTTCCAGCTAAAGTGTCTATAAACTTACTTATAGGACCTTTAATCATCATTGCCATCATAGCATTAAATTCTCCTTGAAAGTTTAGTTGCACTTCACTAGTATTGCTATCTATTTCTGTAATATTTGCAATTAGAGAGAAATCTAATTTTCCGCCAGCAGCTCCAAGAATTATTTTGCTGTGTGGTACAGTTTCTTTTTTCTTAAGTACAATTTCTGGCATGCCTTTTAACGCAAATAAAAATTTATCTTCGTCAAGAATTTCAAATTTACTTATGTTTTCTGGCATAAGTGTTTCGAAGTTTTTAACGTTGTTTAAAAAATTAAAAGCGTCTTCGGCAGATTTATTTAAAGTAACTTTTTTAGATTCTAAATTCATATTAGATTTTTTATTATTCTTTTATAGTATTTAGATATCAAGAAGCATTCCATTCGCTAGGATTACTATTCCAAGCAGACAAAGTTTCTAATTGATCTTCTTTTATATAATTTGTTTCGGCAGCTTCAATAAGTAAATTTTCATAATTACTTAAAGTATGTAAATCTATATGTTCTGCTTCAAAATTTTCTTTGGCAATATCAAAACCGTAAGTAAAAATAGCAATCATGCCTTTTACATTTACATTTGCTTTTTTTAATGCTTTTACTGCATTAAGACTGCTCTTTCCGGTGCTAATTAGGTCTTCTACAACAACAACATTTTGTCCGCTTTCAATAAAACCTTCAATTTGGTTTTGGCGGCCATGGCCTTTTGCTTCTGGTCTTACATATATAAAAGGTAAGCCTAAATATTCTGCAACTAACATTCCAATACCTATGGCTCCTGTAGCAACACCTGCTATTGCATCTGGTTTGCCATATTGCTGTTCTATAAACTTAGCCATTTCTTCACGTACATAATTTCTTATAGGTGGAAATGATAAAATAATACGATTGTCGCAATAAATAGGAGATTTCCATCCAGAAGCCCATGTAAATGGTTCTTTTGGGCTTAATTTAATAGCGTTAACTTGTAGTAAAACCTTTGCGGCTTGTCTGGCGATGTGTTTGTCAAAAATCATAATTGCAAAAATAAACAATAATTTAACTTTATGGCTTAGTTATAAATCTAAAAAAATATTTTTTTAAGACGTAAGAAACTAAAATAAAAATAATATTTTTACCAAAGCTAACCAATTGCTAGACGCTAAAATATGTATTACATTTTTGTAAACAACAAACCTATAATTTTAACAACCATAGTTGAAAAAGAAACCGATTTTAAAAACTTTTTGTTAAAAGATGTAGATATTGAAGAAGCTATAAAAGTACTTAAAAAAAAGAAAATTAATTCTATTAGGCTTATTCATCACAACGAAGAAACTATACTAAAAAAGTTTTTAAAAAAATTACCTAACGTTATTGCTGGAGGAGGAAAAGTTTACAATAATAATAATGAAGTATTGTTTATTTTTAGAAACAATAAATGGGATTTACCAAAAGGTAAAGCAGAAAAAAATGAAAGTATCGAGGAAACTGCACTTCGTGAAGTAGAAGAAGAAACAGGAGTTACTGGTTTAAAAATTGTTAAACCATTAGAGACTACTTATCATCTTTTTAAAAGAAACGATAAATTGAAAATTAAAATTACCTATTGGTTTAAAATGAAAACCAATTTTAAAGGTGAATTATATCCGCAAGAAGCCGAAGGTATTACTAAAGTACAATGGCTAAATAAGGAAAAATCTCTAGAAGCGTTAAATAACTCTTACTCAAATATTAAGTTGTTAATAAAAAGCAAAAAGTAATAAAATATAAGCGTTTTGTTTTAGAGAGTTTTCTTACAGGTTATTTAATCTTGCTTTTCACACCATTCGTAGAATAATAATGTATTATGACCGAGAAATTTTAAGATAAATTTATGATTATTTAAGTTTGATTGTTATTACAAATTAAATTAATTAATCATGAAACAAAAACTACCTAAAAAACTCCCTCAAGTTAAAAGGTTACAAAACTTTTTAGCAGTAATATTGTTGTGTTTTTCATTACAATCTTACGCAACAACCGAAGAAACCTTAATATCTAATGAAGATACCTGGTGCGGTTCTATTTCTGGTTTTAAATTTTCTAATGGAAATTCTTCTACAACTATAACAAATGGTGGAGAATATTACATTGGAGATTTGCCAAACAATTTTTATATAAACGTATTAGTGTCTGGTTATTCTAGAAGTGCTAGAATTAAGGTTAAAAACCTTTACACAGGACAGTATGCTTATATTCAAGAAAACTATTTACCATATACTTTTCCTAACGGCGGAAGTGCTTGGAGTTATGGACCAGGTTATTATGAAATTGAAGCAAAAATTTATAAATATAATAGTTGCTCTGGATGGTACTGTGATAAAGAAAAAATCAGGTTTAAGCTAACTAATACTCCTTCTTGTGGTGAAATTGATGGTTTAGTATTCTCTAACGGAACAAACACTGTTAATATTAGCAATGGAGGTAGTTATGATATTGCAACTTTACCATATAACTTTTATGTTGATGTAGTTGTTTCTGGTATGACAGATAGTGCATACAATAAAATAAAAAACTTAAACACTGGTCAAGTTTACACAAATACTGAAAATATATTACCATATACTTATCCGGGTGGAAATGGTGCGTGGTCTTTAGGAACAGGAACATTTCAATTTATTTCTAAAGTGTACAAATACGACAATTGTTATGGTACACAATGCGATTACATTTGTTACACCTTTACATTGTACGAACAAAACTGTGGTGATATAACAGAATTACAGTTCACTAATGGTACAGAGACAACAACTTTAACAGATGGAGCAACTTATCAGTTAAGTGATTTACCATCTAATTTCTATGTAGATGCAATTGTATCTGGAGCATCAGAAAGTGTTAGATTTGAAGTTGAAAATGTAGAAACAAACCAACAATACTCAATAATTGAAAACTATATTCCATATACTTATCCAGCAGGTGGAGGTTCTTGGAATTTAGGAACAGGTACTTTTGAAATTAAAGCTTCTATGTATTCTGGAAACTATTGTAACAGTACACTGTGTGATGAAGAAACAATTACTATTACAATAAGCGATATAGAGGATGTTACATGTGAAGCAGATTCTGGAACAATATCATTAAGTACTAATACATTACCAATATTAGATTTAAGTTCTACTGTTGCAATTAATATATCTTTAAATGGAGATGCTGTTGTACCATCAGGATTTGATAAAGCATTTATTTTATCTCAACCTAACTTAAATGGTGAGTTAGTAATAAAAAGATGGACGAGAACAAGTAATTCGTTTACTTTTTCAGGATTACAAGATTTAGGTGTTTATAGAGTACATGTTTTAGTATTTAATCCTGCAACTCTTGATTTAGCTACTATACAATTACAACAAACTACTGCAACAGATGTTGAGAATTTAATAAGTTCTAATAACCTATGTGCTTCTTTAGAAGAGGTAGGAGTGCAATTTTTAGTAATAGCACCACCACCAAAACAAGCTTCAACAAATAATGATGATGCATCAGGAGATGTTAAAGATCCTATTGTTAAAGATGTAATTATTGAAAAAGAAGCAACTGAAGAAGAGTTTAAACCTGTTTTAGATAATAGTACAGATATTAAATTATATCCGAATCCTGCTAGCAACAATTTAAATGTAGAATTGTTATTATTAGATGCAGAGGTTATGCATTATACAGTATATAGTATAAATGGAAAACAAGTACTTAGAGGAACTTTTGATAATTCTACCTTTGGTAAAACTAAAGTAGATGTTAATAGTCTTTCTAACGGTTTATATATTATAAACTTTAAATCTAACTTTAGAAGCTTTAGTAAAAAAGTTCAAGTTTTACATTAAAGCTTGAATAGTTATTAAACTATAAAAAAAAGACCACTATTAATTTAGTGGTCTTTTTTTATTTAAAAATTAATTAAGTACTCTATAAACAGGATACTGTAAATGAGCTTTCTCATAATTTTCGCTATGCTTATGTAGCCAATTTAATTGTTGATACCAGTTATTTTTAAACAGTGAGTCTTTTACTTTTTTAGTTTCAAACTTTATTTTTAATTCTGCATTACTTTTTAAAAGCTCTAAAGCTTTGTCTTCCCATACGTAAGCAGAAAATCCTTCTTTTTGCTGTAAAATAGTATCGAAAAAATTCCAGTTAAAAAATGAATCTGATGCTTGAGGTTCTAAAGTTTCTATAATATACCTGTAGTTAGGTTGGTCTGTTTTAACCAAGTAATCTCCTTTTTTAAATGTAATAGTTTGTTTAGTTGTAGACACTGAAGTATTAAAATGAAGATAATGACCTTCATATGGTGTTTTACGGCTTTCATAATCTTCAATTTTATAGCTCTGTACAACTAGCGTAGAATCTTTTTTAAGTTTAGTTATTTCTGTATTGTTCAGTTTTAATAATTCGATAATGTTATACCAACCTTGCGGAATTATATATGCTTTTGGAACAGTAATTTCTGTTGTTGGTTTAAAATAATTTTGATAATTAACAGTTTTTTCAAAAGGTCTGTTTCTGTTATATTTTAGACGGTTTTTGCCAGTAATTTCGCTGGTAATCATTTCTCCTTCATAGCCTTTAAATTTTAATTGAGAATTTTTGGTAGTATCAATTTCCCAATGTAAAGGATATGTTTTTTGAGCCATAAGTTTATTATATGCTTCAACTCGTAACTTTTTTATTGTTTCGCCATCATTTTCAATAATTTCAATCATACTTTTCATTAATTCATAAGTACCATATACACGTTGCTTGTAGGGTTTTAGCATATGTGTTTCCACCATCATACCAAGTGTGTTAAATAAAGTTGTGTAGCCTGTAGAATAACGAGGAGAATCAAAAAATTGAGAAAAACCATTGTCTGGAGTTTTATTATAGACATTTACATATGGAGTAATATCCCATTTTTTTTCAGCAAGTTTTTGTTCTAAATTAGGCATCATTTTAGTGTGTAGATAATGTCCTAAATCTCCACCAAGTTTATTGTGTTGTGTAAATAAATGTGTTAATGTGTATTGGTAATCTGCACCATTACTTACGTGGTTGTCTATAAATACATCTGGTTTTACTAAGTGAAAAATTTGTGCAAATGTTTTAGCGTTTTTAGTGTCAGATTTTATAAAATCTCTATTTAAGTCAAAATTCCTAGCATTTCCTCTAAATCCGTATGCTTTAGGTCCGTTTTGGTTTGTTCGTGTTGTAGAGTTTCTATTTAAACTACCACCAATGTTGTAAATAGGGATAGTAACTAAAGCCGTGTTTTTAGGAGTTTCTATTTTTCCTTCGGCTAAATCTCTATAGAGTAACATAGTTGCATCTATACCATCACTTTCTCCAGGATGTATTCCGTTGTTTATTAAAAGTATATTTTTGTTTTTTCTTATTTCCGAAAATTTAAAAACGCCATCTTTATTATAGGTTATAATATGAAGTGGTTTTCCAGCGTCTGTTATACCTATAGAATCAATTGAAATAGTTGGGTAAACAGCAGCTAAGTTTTTGTAAAACTCAATAGTTTCAAAGTAAGTAGCAGTTTCTATACCATTAGATTTTTCAAAAACCGATGTAAAATTATATTCTTTTTTAGATTTACAATTAAAACTAAACACAACAAGTAAAAGCGCAACAATTTTTTTCATATTAATTATTTTAAAAATTAAAAGTAAACAAATATAGAATAAGCGACTTTGTCTATCTAGTAATTAAACGTACTTTTGCAGCTTCAAAAAATAGGACAATGACAGAGTTTATTAGAAAAATAGTACCCAATGCGAAAGATGATGTTTTAGCCGGAATTACCGTTTCGTTAGCTATGATACCTGAGGTTGTAGCCTTTGCGTTTGTTGCACAAATAGATCCGTTAATGGCATTATCTGGTGCTTTTATAATTGGTTTAATTACAGCAATTTTTGGAGGTAGACCAGGTTTAATTTCTGGAGCAGCTGGAGCAGTTGCAGTTATTTTTGTTAGTATGATTGCAGATGGACATACAAAAGGTATGTTAATGGATACGCCTATAGAAAATATGGGTTTCTTTTACCTTATGGCATGTGTTGTATTAATGGGAATAATACAAATATTTGCTGGAGTTTTTAAATTAGGACGTTTTGTACGTTTGATTCCGCATCCAGTAATGATGGGTTTTGTAAACGGTTTATCTATAGTTATTTTTATGGCTCAAGTAAAAATGTTCTCTCATAAATCTTTACAAGTATCAGATGCTGGTGTAAATGAGTATGTAAGTACTTACATGCAAGGTTCAGAGTTATATACCATGATTGGTTTAGTGCTTTTAACTATGGGAATAATTTGGGTGCTCCCAAAAATAACTAAAAAAGTTCCTGCAGCGTTAACAGCAATTTTAATTACTAGTTTTATAGTTGTAGGTTTTAATTTAGATGTTTCTACGGTTGGATCTTACATAGTAGAAGGAGGAGGAACTGGTTTAAAAGGAGAGTTTCCAACACCTAATTTAGAGCTTTGGGAAAAATTGCCTTTTAATTTTGATACTTTAAAGTTTATTGCATTACCTGCATTTTTAGCTGCGTCTGTTGGTTTAATAGAGTCTTTAATGACTATGAATTTGGTAGACGAGTTAACCGAAACTAGAGGGAATGGAAATAGAGAATGTGTGGCACAAGGTGCTGGAAATATAGTTTCTGGTCTTTTTGGTGGAACAGGTGGTTGTGGTATGATTGGTCAAACGGTAATTAATATAAATGCTGGTGGTCGAGGACGTTTATCGGGAATAATGATGGCTGTAACATTATTATCTTTTATTCTTTTTGCCGATAAATTAATTGAAATGGTGCCAATTGCTGCTTTAGTAGGAGTTATGTTTATGATGGTTATAGAAACGTTTGCATGGTCTAGTTTTAGAATACTTAAAAAAATACCAATGTCTGATGCTATTGTACTTATTACTGTGTCTTTAGTAACTGTTTTTGTAGATTTAGCAGTAGCGGTATTTGTAGGAGTTATAATATCGGCTTTAGTATTTGCTTGGGAAAACGCTAAGAAAATTAGAGCAAGAAAGCGTATTAAAGAAGATGGAACTAAAGTTTATGAAATTTGGGGACCGTTATTTTTTGGAAGTATTCAAGCATTTAACGAAAAGTTTGATGCTAAAAACGATCCGGAAAATATTGAGATTGATTTTGTGGAATCTCGTGTAAGTGATCACTCTGCAATAGAAGCTATTTTTAATTTAGTAGAAAAATATGAAACAGAAGGAAAAAAGATTAAGCTAAAACATTTAAGTGAAGATTGTAAAATTTTACTATATAAAGCTAGTCCAAAGTTTAGAGAGGTAATTGTTGAGGATATAGATGATCCTCGCTACCATTTAGCAGCTAATCCAGAGGAATTTCCAAAACCACTTTCGGAATATAAATTCTAAAAAAAAGCGAGCCAATTGGCTCGCTTTTTTTTTAGAATTTATTGTTTAACCCGTACACTATCTGGAACTAAAACAGTGTAGTCTCCATTATTGCGTATTACTTCTCTAACAATGCTAGAACTAATAAATGATGTTCTTGCAGCAGTTAAAAGAAAAACGGTTTCTATTTTAGAGAGTTTTCTATTAGTATGTGCAATAGCTTTTTCAAACTCAAAATCTGCTGGATTTCTTAAACCACGTAAAATAAATTTTGCCTCCATTTCTTTGCAAAAATCTATGGTTAATCCTTTATAAGTAACAACTTTTACTTTAGGTTCGTTTTTAAAAGCTTCTTCTAAAAAACGCTTCCTGTCTTCTAATGAAAACATGTATTTTTTTTCAGAATTTACTCCAATGGCAACAATAACCTCGTCAAAAAGTTTTACACCACGCTTAATAATATCATAATGTCCAAGAGTTATAGGGTCAAAAGATCCTGGAAAAAGTGCACGTTTCATGATTGTTGTTTTAATAGTTTTATTCTAAGTAATTATAATATAATTAAATTGTTTAGTTTTTGCAATGTATTTAACTTTAAACACAATCTAAAGTTAGATATCTTTATTAAATTATTTTAAAGCTTCGTCGATAGCGCTTTCAAATAATTCTGCCATAGAAATGCCAGCTTCTGCGGCTTGTTGTGGTAAAATACTTTCGTTAGTTAAACCAGGAACAGTATTTATTTCTAATAAATGTGGTTCATCATCTTTAAAAATAAACTCGCTTCTAGAGAAGCCTTTCATTTTTAAAACATCGTAAACCTTTTTGGCAAGAGTATTTACTTTATCTTCTTGTGTTTTAGTTAACCTTGCAGGAGTAATTTCTTGAGATTTGCCAAGGTATTTAGCTTCATAATCGAAAAAATCGTTTTCACTTACAATTTCGGTAATAGGTAAAACTTTAGTTTCTCCTTTGTAGGTAATAACACCAACAGAAACCTCTACGCCATCAAGAAAAGATTCTATAATAATCTCATCATCCTCTTTAAAAGCATGGTCTATAGCGGTTTTTAAATCTTCTTTTTTATGTACTTTAGAAATTCCAAAACTACTACCAGCTTTATTAGCTTTTACAAAGCATGGTAAACCTACCTTTGTAATAATATCTTCTTCATTTATACTATCTCCTAGGTTTAGATAATAACTTTCTGCTGCTAAAATACCATATGGTTTTAATACGCTCAAGCAATCACGTTTGTTAAAAGTTAGAGCAGCTTGATAAGCATTGCAGCTTGTTTGTGGTATGCCAATTAACTCAAAATAAGATTGCATAAATCCGTCTTCTCCAGGAGAGCCATGAATGGCATTAAAAACACAATCGAAATTAATTTTTGTTTCGTTAACCAAAACAGAAAAATCGTTTTTATCAATTGTAAATTCAGTATCATAATCATCTACATAAACCCATTTGTTTTCAAAAATATGTATTCTGTAAACATTATATTTTTCTTTACTTAAAGTATTATAAACTACATTTCCACTTTTTAAAGAAATTTGGTATTCGCTAGAATAGCCTCCCATTATTATGGCAATATTTTTTTTCATTGTTAGTTTCCGTAAATACGGTAATCTTAAAACAGTTAAACTTCGTATAATAATATTAAAGCTTAATAATAAGCTCGCAATTTATTAGTTTAGCTAAAATATCATTTATTTTATAGCAAACGAAAACCTTTTTGTTTTTATATATTTGCCACAGTATTTTTAACTTAAATCAACCAATGAGTATAATTAAATTTCTTACTAGTAAAACGTTTTTTAAACAACTAGGTTTAGCTATAGTTGCAGTATTAGTTTTATGTTTTATCATTTTTAAATGGTTGAATCTTACTACCAACCATGGTAATTTTGAAACAGTTCCAAACCTAACAGGAAAATCTATAGATGTTGCAAAAATTGAATTAGATGAAAATAACTTGGTTATGGAAATACAAGATTCAGCAAATTTTAATCCAGATTACCCAAAATATTCTGTAATAGAACAAGATCCTCCAGCAGGAGAAAACGTAAAAGAAAATAGAAAAATTTACATTACACTTAATCCTTCTGGTTATCGTAAAATTCCTGTGCCAGATATTATAAACCGTACATTTCGTCAAGCAAGACCAACTTTAGAATCTTTAGAATTTGAAATTGGTAAAAAAACGTACATAGATAATATTGGAAAAGATGAGGTTTTAAGCTTACGCTATAACGGAAAAGTATTAAAACCAGGAACCTTGTTGCCTAAGCACTCTAAAATAGATGTTGTTTTAGGAAACGGAAATCGTGCAAACTAATATAATGGCAGATTACACACCGCAATTACCCGAAAAAAACGAAGAAGGAGAAACGCTTTACGAGCATCATGCATTTACAGCAGATAAAGGTCAAGGGCCTTTACGCATCGATAAGTGGCTAATGAATAAAGTAGAAAATGCTACAAGAAATAAAATTCAAGCAGCTGCTAAAGATGGTAATATTTATGTAAACGATGTTGTTGTAAAATCTAATTATAAAGTAAAGCCTTTAGACGAAATTCGTGTACTGTTTTCTCATCCACCATTCGAGAATTTATTGGTTGGAGAAAATATGCCTTTAGACATTGTTTACGAAGACGATACACTTTTGGTAGTTAATAAACCAGCAGGTATTGTAGTGCATCCAGGACATGGAAACTATTCTGGAACATTAATAAATGGTTTAATTTATCATTTCGATAATTTACCAAAAAATTCTAGCGATAGACCAGGTTTAGTACATAGAATAGATAAAGATACTAGTGGTTTATTAGTGGTTGCAAAAACCGAACATGCCATGGCACATTTATCTAAACAGTTTAAAGATAAAACCAGTGAGCGCGAATATGTGGCTATTGTTTGGGGAAATATAACTGATGATGAAGGTACCATTGAAGGCAACATTGGTAGGCATCCTAAAAACCGATTACAAAACACTGTGTTTTTTGATGATGAAGCAGATAAAGGAAAACCTGCCGTAACACATTACAAAGTATTAGAGCGTTTAACCTATGTAACCTTAGTAAGTTGCAAGCTTGAAACAGGAAGAACACACCAAATTCGTGTACATATGAAACATATTGGGCACACGCTTTTTAACGATGAGCGTTATGGCGGTGAGCGTATTTTAAAAGGTACAACCTTTACCAAATACAAGCAATTTGTAGAAAACTGTTTTAAAATTTTACCAAGACAAGCACTGCATGCAAAAACTTTAGGTTTCGAGCATCCTAAAACAGGAGAATTTATGCGTTTTGAAACGCCTGTTCCAAAGGATATGCAAGATTGTATAGAGAAGTGGAGAGGTTATAGTACGCACTTAGAATCTTAGTTGGGCGTTACCTAAAGGTCGGGCTTTCCGCTATATCTTTTTTTTACGTGTCTCAAAAAAAGGATGCCGCATCAATCCCTAACGCAATTAACCTATAATCAATATTTATAATTGTATAGAACAATTCATTTTTATTGAGTTAATTTTTATAAGGTAAATTGTAAATTCGTAATAGAAAAAAGAATTTATGAAATTAGTATTATCACCAGCAAAATCTTTAGATTTTGAAAGCAAATTACCAACAGAGAATTATACAGAAGCTCAATTTTTAAATCAGTCTGAGAAAATTAGCAAAGTACTTAAAAAGAAATCTGCTAAAGGAATTTCAGAATTAATGCATGTTAGTGATGCTTTAGGGCAGCTTAATTACGAGCGTAATCAAGAGTGGCAATTGCCATTTACTACAGAGAATGCAAGGCAAGCAGCTTACGCATTTAGTGGTGATGTTTATAAAGGATTAGATGCTTATACTATTTCAAAAGATAAAATAGACATTTTACAAGATAAAGTAAGAATACTTTCAGGTTTGTATGGTATTTTAAAACCTTTAGATTTAATTCAGCCATATAGATTAGAAATGGGAACTAAATTGCCTATTGGTACCAAAAAGAATCTTTATGAATTTTGGAAAAAAGACGTTGTAAAAGCACTTAATGAAGAATTACAAGACGATGAGGTTTTTGTAAATTTAGCAAGTAAAGAATACTTTAAAGCAATAGATGTTAAGGCGTTAAAAGTACCAGTTGTAACTGTAGACTTTAAAGAGTTTAAAAACGGAAAATATAAAATTGTAGCCTTTTATGCTAAATTAGCAAGAGGCTTAATGGCTAGATATATTGTAGATACTAACGCAAAAACAATAGACGATTTAAAAGGATTTAAAACCGAAGGTTATGGATTAAGCGATGAGTTGTCTAGTAAAAACCACTTGGTATTTACAAGATAATTATGGCTTAATTTTTTTATTAATTTCAATTTTAGTTTCAGGGCGCACTCGCTTTTTAATTTTTGGTCGTCTAACACCAAAAGTTCCTCTGCTAATTTTGCCGCGTTTTGTTTTTTTATCTCCTCTTCCCATAGTTCTATATAATATTGAATTGATTAAAGATAGCAAATATTTTAGGAGTTACTTTAGTATATTTATCACTTTAAATTAATTTTAACTAATGTATTATTACTTAATTTTTGCTTTACAAGCTTTTTGTATTTATCATGTTATAAAATATAGAAATCAATATTACTGGATTTTTTTAATCCTTTTTATCCCTGTAATTGGTTGTTTAATATATTTAGTAACTCAAGTTTATAATAAGCGCGATGCTAATATTATTAAAGAGAATTTAACTTCGGTTTTAATACCAACAAAAAAGGTTAAAGATTTAGAGAAAAGACTTCATTTTTCAGAGACATTTCAAAATAGATTAGATCTAGCAGACGCTTTTTTTGAAATGAAAGATTATAAAAATGCCATAACGCATTACGAAGTGGCTTTACAAGATAAAAGCCAGAACAATTATTTTATATTAGAAAAATTAATAGCTGCATATTATAATTTAAAAGATTATAATAATACCATTTCTTACGGCGCAAAGCTTAAAAGTCATCCGGAATTTAAACAATCGAAGTCAGAATTTATTTATGGTTTGGCATTACATAAAACAGGACAAACCAATGCTGCCGAAAAGCATTTACAATCTATAGATCAGCGTTATTCTAATTACACCGAGAGATTAGTATTAGCAAAATTTTATATAGAGAATAATAAACTAGAAGCAGCAAAAGATATTTTAAATGAAATATCTACAGAGTCTAAGCACATGACTAAGCCTAACAAAAATAAATACAGGTCAACTATTAATGAGGTAGAAAAGCTTATAAAAAGTTTGAATTAAATGTTTAAGCACAAGCATCCATACAAACCATTTATTAAACACGACACTAAAAAACTTATTGTTGGAACATTACCACCTCCAAGATTTACTACTGGAAATTTACTAGAAAAAGATGTTGATTTTTGTTATGGTAGTTATTATAATAGTTTATGGTTATTTATAGATAAAATACACAATCTCAATTTACGTTACGATAATTCTCAAGAAGCTATACAACAAAGAAAAAATTTTTTAATTAATAATAAAATAGGTGTTTGCGACATTGTAGAAAGTTGCGAGCGTGAAAAAATTGATGCTTCAGATTTAGGAATGAAAAATATTAAACTTAGAGATATTATTGGGTATCTAAAAAAATATCCAAATATAGAAACGCTACTTTTTATTGGAGGACGTTCTAAAAATGGTCCAGAGTACTTTTTTAGAAAGCATATAAAAGCATATAATTTAAAGCTACAATTAATATCTAACGATACTCCTAAAATTCATGAATTTGTTATCAATAATGAAAACAAAGATTCAAAAAAAGCATTAAAAAATAGAGTTGTTAAAACAGTTTCTTTAACATCTTCTTCTGGCGCTGCTAATATTTCAATAGGTAGTAATCCTTTATACAAGCAACTTAAAGCTAGCAATCCTAAGTTTAATACTTTCGATTTTAGAGTGCTTCAATACCGTGAGTATTTATAATAATTTAAGATTTTTCTAACTGCCTGCTTATTTTCTTAATAGCAGATTCTATAGATTTTTCGGGTTCTATAATATTGTATTCTCCCCAAAACTCAGAATCAGCAAAACCAGAAGCCTCATCTGCTAAAATGCTGTATCTTTTTAACCTATTTTTTGGTTTGCCTACATCTTCTGTAATATTTCTATTCCAATCTGTAATAGCCATTTCACTTTGTAAAGTATAACGACTATTAAACCATTTGTTTTCCCACTTCACTTTAAATGAAAGTTCTATATTACTATAACCATAATACCATTTTCCATCTTTTACTCTATAATTTACACGAAACGATGCATTTGTAGGATATACAGTTGCTTTATTAGGTTTTTTTCTAACAAAAAGTTGGCTTGATAGTTCTCTGTTGCTTACGTTTAAATTATATATAGCACTTGTTAGTGCATAATTTTCTGCATCTATATATAATTTACCATAATACATTGGTCTGTATATATTTTCTTTTTGTTTAAAATTAACCACAAAAACCAGTTTATTATTTATTTGTGTAGATTTATTAAAACTAAAGTTATAATCATTAATATCTGTATCGTTAAAAACAAACTCTGGATACTTTATTAAATCTGTGCTTAATGCACTATAAGGACCACCTTGTAGTTTAAGCGCTAGAGTATCTAATCTGGAGTAATCTGTGTTTTTTCTGGCTTTTACAAGTTCAATAACGTCTTTTCTACCAGATGTGTAAGGTTGTTTGTAAATTTTTAAAACAGCTTCAGAAAGCGAAGCATTTCTATTTCCTTTTTTTATAGTTTCTCTATAAAAGCTAGTCATTACAGTTTCATTATTTAAGTAATTTTCTGCTTTAAGACTTAATGTTTTTTTTACCAAACTTAAGGCGTCTTTTGGTGCGTTAACATCTACTTGAGCAAGCACTGTAGCAGCAATAACTAGTTCAATTTTAGTATTATATTCTTTAAATTTAGAAAGCGGTATTTGTAGTTTTTTATAACCTAAATAAGATACCAAAACAGATTTGTCCATATATTCTGTAGGTACTTTTAGTAAAAACTCTCCCTCACTATTTGTAATCGTACTAATGTTTGTGCCAATAACAATTAAATCGGCTAGAGCTAAAGCATTATTAGTATCTGTATCAACCACTTTTCCTTTAAACTCAACTATGTTTTGTGCAAAACCAAAAGAAAAGATTAATAAAAAAAAAGAAATTAAAATATAAAGTTTATTTGCTGTAAAATATTTGTTATTCATCATGCTGTAGCGTAATTATATACCATTTAAAGTTAAGGAAACCAAAGGAGATTATCTTCATTTTTTATGTTAATTTTAAGACTATACTTCGTCTAAAGAGTCTTATATTTACACCGAATTACCTTTTTTTATGCCAGTACAAAATATTTCGTTTAAAGACACAGGATATTTTTCTAAACTTATTTGTGATTATTTAGCTGAAGCTGAAACGCTAAAGCCTTTTTATAATCGTTTTCCAAAACTTGAAAATTTTCAGGCTCAAATTAAAGAAAAAAGCACTGCTTTTAAGCAAGAAACTAGAGACGTTTTAGTAAATGTTTTAAAAGAACAATATAAAAGTGTTGAAACATCTAAAACTACTTTTAGTAATATTAATAATCTGCAAAGTAGTAATACGTTTACTGTAACAACAGGACATCAATTAAATTTATTTACAGGACCGTTATATTTTTTACATAAAATTGTATCTACAATAAATTTAGCTAAACAATTAAAAACAGAATTTCCAGACCATAATTTTGTACCAATATATTGGATGGCATCCGAGGATCATGATTTTGATGAAATAAATTATTTCAATTTCAAAGGGAAAAAAATACAATGGAACCTTGAAGCTTCAGGCGCAGTTGGAGAATTAAAAACCGAAGGCTTAGAAGATGTGTTTAATATTTTTTCTAAAGAATTAGGTATTGGTAAAAATGCCGAAACTCTAAGGGCTCTATTTAAAAAAGGTTATTTAGAGCATAATACGTTAGCAAAAGCTACATTTTACATAGCAAACGAGTTATTTAAAGACTATGGATTAGTAATTGTAGAAGCTAATAATACAGCGCTAAAACGATTATTTGTTCCGCATATGCAAAAAGAATTGTTGGAGCAAATTTCAGAACAAAATGTATTAGAAACTAATGCTAAAATTGAAGCATTAGATTTTGGAATACAAGTAAACCCAAGAGCAATAAATTTATTTTATATTGGAGAAGGTATTAGGGAGCGTATTGTTTTAGAAAACAATGTTTATAAAGTATTAAATACAAACATAAGCTGGAGTAAGAGTGAGTTGTTAAAACATCTCGATGAGGTACCAGAGCGTTTTAGTCCTAATGTAATATTAAGACCATTATATCAAGAAGTTATTTTACCAAATCTATGCTATATTGGTGGAGGAGGAGAACTAGCGTATTGGTTTCAATTAAAATCTAATTTTAAAGCACATCATGTAGTTTTTCCTATGTTGTTGCTACGTAATTCTGTTTTAATAAAAACAAAACAACAAGCTCAAAAGCTCGAAAAATTAAATATATCAAACAAAGATATTTTCTTAAAACGAGAATCTTTTATAAACAAAAAGGTAAGAGAAATTTCTAATATAGATATCGATTTTTCGCCACAAATAAATCATCTTAAAAATCAATTTAAAGATTTATATAATTTAGCTAAACAAACCGATGAGTCTTTTGTTGGAGCAGTATCTTCACAAGAAAAAAAGCAAATAAATGGTTTGCAGAATTTAGAAAAACGTTTATTAACAGCACAAAAGAGAAAACTAAAAGATCATGTTATGCGAATAACAGATTTGCAAAATGAGCTGTTTCCAAATAAAAGTTTACAAGAGCGTAATACTAATTTTAGCGAATTGTATTTAGAGTTTGGAGAAGATTTAATACCAGAATTAATAAAAAATTTAAAACCTTTAGACGGCGAGTTTACTGTGTTAACAATTTAATTTAAAATTCACAAGTCTACATTCGTAAATTAAAAATCTATTACTATTTTTGCGCATGCAACACGATAAAGTACTTATTTTAGATTTCGGATCGCAATACACACAACTTATTGCGCGCAGAGTTAGAGAGCTTAACATCTATTCCGAAATAGTCCCTTTCAATAAAATTCCAGAAAATATTGATGATTACAAGGCGGTTATCCTTTCAGGAAGTCCAATGTCTGTAAGATCAAAAGATGCTTTTCATCCAGATTTAAAAAGTATCCGTGGAAAAAAACCAATGCTCGCTGTTTGTTACGGAGCGCAATATTTGGCTCATTTTTCAGGAGGTGAAGTGGCAGAATCTAATACTAGAGAATATGGTCGAGCAAATTTAAGTTTTGTGGAAGATGATGCATTTTTAAAAGGCATTTCATCAGGAAGCCAAGTTTGGATGAGCCATAGTGATACTATAAAAAGTTTACCAGAAAACGGAAAGCTTTTAGCAAGTACACACGATGTTAAAAATGCAGCATATAAAATAGAAGGTGAAACCACATACGCAATACAATTTCATCCAGAAGTATACCACTCAACAGATGGAAAACAATTACTATCAAATTTTCTTATAGATATTTCTAATGTTAATCCAGATTGGACACCAAATGCATTTGTGGGAGAAACAGTAGAAGCACTTAAAAATAAAATAGGAAACGATAAAGTAGTTCTTGGTTTATCTGGAGGTGTAGATTCTTCTGTAGCTGCAATGTTATTGCATAAAGCTATTGGTGAAAACCTGTACTGTATATTTGTAAATAACGGCTTATTACGTAAAAACGAATTTACCGATGTCTTAGAGCAGTACAAAGGTATGGGCTTAAATGTAAAAGGTGTAGATGCTTCGGCACGCTTTTTGGATGCACTTGCAGGAAAGAGTGATCCAGAAGAAAAACGTAAAGCAATAGGTCGTGTATTTATAGAAGTATTTGATGATGAAGCACACGAAATAGAAAACGTTACTTACTTAGCACAAGGCACAATTTATCCAGACGTAATAGAAAGTGTAAGTGCAACAGGAGGACCAAGTGCAACAATTAAAAGTCATCATAACGTTGGTGGATTGCCAGACTTTATGAAACTTAAAATTGTAGAACCACTTAAACTCTTGTTTAAAGACGAAGTACGTAGAGTAGGAGCATCAATGGGAATGGACAAACAACTGTTAGGGCGTCATCCTTTTCCAGGACCAGGTTTAGCCATAAGAATCTTGGGAGATATTACTCCAGAAAAAGTGCGTATTTTACAAGAAGTAGATGCCGTTTTTATAAACGGATTAAAAGATGCTGGCTTATACGATAAAGTTTGGCAAGCAGGAGCAATTTTATTGCCAGTTAATAGTGTTGGTGTTATGGGAGATGAGCGTACATACGAAAAATGTGTAGCACTTAGAGCAGTAGAAAGCACAGATGGAATGACTGCAGATTGGGTAAATTTACCATACGAGTTTCTGCAAAAAACCAGTAACGATATAATAAATAAAGTAAAAGGTGTTAATAGAGTAGTTTACGATATTAGTAGTAAACCACCAGCAACAATAGAGTGGGAGTAACACACTCTTTTATTATTAATAACATTATAATATATATAAATTAGTAATAATTTTTGGGCGTTACCACAAGGGTCACGTTTTCCGTTATATCTTTTTTACAAAGTAATCCCAAACTAGTTTTGGGATTACTTTGCAAAAAAGGATGCCACTGCAACCGCTAACGCAACTTTTAACGTATAATAAACATATGAAAAAAATAATATATATACTTAGCCTATTATTATTCTTTACTTGTGCCTCTGTAAATGCACAAAAGTATAATACACATAGAGTTAAATCTGGAGAAACATTAGAGACAATAGCTAAAGATTATAAAGTATCTACTACAGACATTTTAAAACTAAATCCAGATGCTAAAGAAAAATTGAGGCCTAATGCTATTTTAATTATCCCAAACGAAAGTAGTGAAGCAGTTACCTCTGTAGCACCAGTACAAACAGCCCAAGATACCATTGTAGAAAAAACTTTCGACCATTACATTAAGCATAAAACAAAACGAAAAGAAACCTTGTTTAGCATCTCAAAAGAGTACAATGTAGAGATTGAAGATATTAAAAAGCATAATACATTTTTATATGCCAATAATCTTAGAAAAGGAGACAAACTTCAAATTCCTGTTTTTAAAACGGTAACTAAATATATAAAATCAAAAAATGCTACATATGTTGTACAACCTAAGGAAGGAAAATGGAGAATAGCATATAAATATGGTATAACAGTACAAGAACTAGAAGCATTAAATCCAAACATGCCTAGCATGTTAAAGCCTGGTCAAACAATAAATGTTCCAAATTTAGAGAGCAATAAAGTAAAAACTTTCGATGAGCAATACAGTTATTACAAAGTATTACCAAAAGAAGGCTTTTATAGATTAAAAGTAAAATTAGGTTTAGAACAAGCCGATTTAGAACGTTTAAATCCTGAACTTACCACAACAGGATTAAAAGAAGGTATGATTTTAAAAGTACCTTTAGATACTATTGCAAATAATACAACTATAGATAACTCACAATCTAATGGCATTGATAATGTTTCAGAAATTGTACAATTATCTAATAATGTAACAGACAGTAGTACTAAAAATATAGCTGTAATGTTACCTTTTACGCTAAATAAAATTAATACAGATTCTGTTTTCGATTCAAAATCAAAAATTAAAAATGATAGAACATTAGGTGTTACTTTAGATTTTTACTCTGGTGTATTAATAGCTTTAGACTCTGTTAAAAGATTAGGTGTAAATTTAAAAGTAGATGTTTACGATACGCAAAATAGATTAAGCGAAGTAAGTTCTATTATAAGAAATAACGATTTCTCTAACACGCATGCAGTTATAGGACCCTTATTACCAAATAATTTTAATACAGCTGCAAGTGCTTTAGAACAAGATAATATTCCAATAATTTCGCCAGTTGTTAAAACTGTAAATATTGGTCGTAATGTTTTTCAGTCTAGACCAAATGATGCCGATTTAAAATCTAAAATTATAGATTATTTTAAAGCAGATTCTACTGCTCAAATTATAATAGTTTCAGATTTAAAAAGAAAAGCCTCAAGTACAAACCTTAAAAATAAATTTGCTAATGCAAAACTAGTAAATTCTCGTTTAGACAAGAAAACACAAAAGGATGAATATTTTGTAGTAGAGCAAGATTTAGTAAGCGTAATAAAGCCTGGTAATAACGTTGTGTTTTTAGAAACCGATAATGCTGGTTTTGTGTCTAATGTATCAAGCTTACTTAATGGATTACAAGTAGAAGGCACAAAAATTACTTTAGCAACTACCAACGAAAATAAAGCTTTTGAGCATGATGAGGTAGATAACTATCATTTATCTAATTTAAATTTTACTTATCCTTCAATTTCAAAAATGTTAAACTCAGAAACTAATAATTCATTTGTAAAAGAGTATAAAGAAAAATATAATATTTCTCCAAATGCTTATGCCATTCGTGGTTTCGATTTAACAATGGATGTGGTATTACGTTTGGCAACCTCTCAGGATTTATACCAATCTGTAGAAGACGCTCCAATGACCTCTTATATAGAGAATAAATTTGCTTACAAAAAGAAATTGTTTGGTGGCTATTACAATGAGAGCGTGTATTTAGTACAATACAAAGACTTAGTAATTGAAGAAGTTAAGCAATAAATAGCAGAATTTATTCGTTTTCAATTGGTTATATATAACTAAGTTTATGGGTAAATTTCTTTTTATTATTGGTTTTTTATTATGTTTTCAAAGCGACCGTTCAGAATTTTCATGGCAAGAAAGCCATAAATTAAAATGGTCCGATTTTAAAGGTGAGCCAGATATAAATTCTCATGCAGCAGCTGTAACAGCATCTGGCATAACGTTTAGTTACTCTATAGAAAAAAGCAGTATTCGTGGTGTTACAGGTTTTAAAACAAAGGTTTTTGCTCATTTCTATCCAGAACATTCATGGTGTAAAAAAGAGGTTGTAAATAACCATATATTAAATCATGAGCAATTTCATTTTAATATAACCGAATTAAACGTAAGATATTTACGCGAAGATATTTCTAAATTAAAAACATCTGCTACTGTAGCTAAAGATTTAGATAAATTACATAAAGAAGCCAATATAAATTTGTCTAAAATGCAAAATTTGTACGATACAGAAACCAATTACTCTATTAACAAAGAGGAACAAGCAAAGTGGGTGACTTTTGTAAATACAGAATTAAAACGCTTAGAAAAGTTTAAATCCAGATAATGCAACTTCAGCCAGATAAAACCTTCCTTATTAAATTAGCTCATACAAAAATGCCTTTTGGTAAATACGAAGGTCGATATTTAATAGATTTGCCAGAATATTACGTGGTTTGGTACCATAACAAAGGTTTCCCAAAAGGAAAATTAGGCGAAATGCTTGAAACCGTTTATATGCTTAAATTAAATGGTTTAGAAGAATTGGTTAGAAACATACAGCGTAATTTTGATAAACTTTAAAAGTCTGTTTTAGGAATTTCGTCTATCGGTTACGTATATGGAAAGTTGCGTGTTTGTGTGCGAGGATTTTCCGAAGGAAAATCAGAAGCTAGCAAACAAAGCAACTAACATTGGTTAAGCACAAAATAGCAATTTTTTATATACTTTGTTGTAATGCGTTATTTATTTCCTCGTTTAAGTGTTCTTTAAATTTATTAATCAGCTTTTCGTCCTCAGTTTTTATGAAGTTTATTAGGATGACATAACCAATCGGGAAAACAAAGAAAAATGGAAGAGGAATACCTAAATCAAAAGTCAATTCAAAAAACAGTACTAAAACTGGCAGAAAAAGAATAAAAGTCAGCCAATATTTGCTTTTCGTTTTTAAAATTATTGTCGATTCAGAATCATTTATTTCAGCTATTTTTCCCTCAGCAATTATGTCACTTTTTGTATTTGCATAATTAACGTCAAACAGAAGGTTTGAACCAAAAGAAAAATTCAAACTGATTATAAAACTATTTTCAGATAGCCATTTAAAATGAAAATTCTTTCCTTTTGAATCAAGTGTTTTTTTTAATTCCTTAATTCCGAGGTTAACTTGAATTTTTTCGTTTTTAGGTTTTAAATGTTTAAATAAATTCATGCAGTTTTGGTTTCGTCTAATGCATTACAATGTTCCGCCTGATATGAAATCGTTTTAATGTTTTATATCAGACGATAGACGAAGTTATTGTATTTTTTTAACCAAGTCAACTTTATAAAATTTAATTTTTGTGTATGGGAGGTTACGTGTTTAAGTACCTAAATTAGCAAATAAAAAACCGAATAGAAAGTCCGCAAGGATTTTCAGAAGTAGGTGAGAACAAGTAACTAATTATAGTCTTTGTTGGCTGTCAGGCTTTATTTACTTTTACCTTTAAATTCAGTTTCAAGAAATTTTTGTTTCCATTCTCCATTTTCATAAACTCCTACAATGAAGTCGTATGTTTTTTCATCTTTATAAATCCACATTTCCGTAACAAATGTTCCTCCGTAATCATACATGTATTTCAAGTTTTTTTCTTCGCTTTCCACAGTTCCTTCTGTTAGATTGCCAAAAATATCGAACTCCCAAAACCTTATTTTTTTTAATTTTTCGTCATATTGTCTGATTCCGTGATTTCTTAAACCGAATTCAGTTTGTTCTTTATTCGTGAATCCCAAGGATTCAACTATAACTATTTTGTTGTCTAATGAAAATTTCAAACTTATCTCTTGTTTGAATTTGCTTCCATCTCCCCAAGTTCCTTCTGCTTTCCAAGTATAATTTTCCAATGATTTAAATATTGTCAAAGAATTATCTTGTGCCATTAATACAACTGGCATAAGAAAAAGTAGAATGATTAAATTTTTCATAAGGTTCTTTCAATTGTTTCAGCTTGTTGCCAATGTTCTGCCAGATATGAAATCGTTTTAATGTTTTATATCAGACGATAGACGAATTTAGTGTATTTTTTTAATGAAATCATGTCACTGCAATTTAAAACCGCTTTTCAACCAAGCGTTTTGGTTGTAACGATCTATCGGTAATAATTTCAAAATCTATAACACCTAAAACTAATTCTTCTTCGGTAATAACTTCTACTTTCCAAAGGCCTTCTTTTACATTGCTTTTGTAAGTATAACCACGAAAACCATGATCTCTTCCTCCTGTAATATTGTAGCCAATATCTTCAATAGTTTCCCAAGTATTAGTGTTTTTGTTATACCATTTCCACCTGTGTAGTACTTGCTTTTTTAAATCGGTTGGAGCAAAAATAGAAGCAAAAATATAAACTTTATCGTTTGGTTTGTGTATAAACTTTTCTCTGTGTTTTCGCCAGAAAATATACCATTCTTCTGCCTCGTATGTAACAATATATTTATTATTTCTTTTAATAACGCTGTGTGCTACAACACCATTAGATAATGCTAAAGGTACTGGAGGAATAAGGTTTAAAAAGTAAAATGAATTTATAAATATGTAAATAGATATAATAATGCCAACAAGTTTTGCATAGTGTATTTCTAATCTAGTACTTGGGCTTGAGCCATAAATAAATGTTATAAATGCTAAAGTAATACCTAAACTAACAAAGCCAGAGAGAAGAAAAATAGAAGTATTCATTTCTTTTATAAACACTGGAATTATAAAAGAAAAGAATGTAAAACTTATAAAAAAATACACACTAAATTGTAGATACTTATTTGCAATTCGTTTTTTTAAAAACTCATTAGCAAACAGCAATAAAAGCAATAAAATAAAAAACGAAACTGTTTTAGAAACCGAAACACTTCTAAAAAAATAAATAACATATGCGCTAGAAAGGCCACCAAAAAAAAACTGTATAGCTAGTGGTAAATAGAGTTCGTAGCGTCCTAACAATGTGTTTTGCCACTTACCGTCATCTGCTAAATTATACAAGTAAATTGTAACAGTAAGCAAGGTCATGTGTAGGCACAATACTACGGTATCGTAAAGCCTATCTACACGCCCAAGTGTTAAAGTATCGAAAATAAAACCAGCTATAAAAAAAAATATTGGTGCATATTTTTTATGCTCCATTATAAACATTCTAAATTTACTGTCTTTGTATTTGGCAATTATTTTCTTCATAAAAAGTTAAGCGAAGTGTAAATATAAACTAATAAACAAAATGTAAAGGGCAGTTTTTTGCTGTATTAAAATTATTAAGGTTTTAATAATGTTAAAAGAAACTTGTAATGCTTAATTTAATAAAATATATAAAAGTAATCTTTAGCTTTTTCTTAGTTTTGCAGCTTAAAATTTTACAAAATATTACACATGATTACAGTAGATAATTTAGCAGTAGAATTTAGTGGTACAACTTTATTTAGCGATGTTAATTTTGTTATAAACCCTAACGATAAAATTGCACTTATGGGAAAAAACGGTGCCGGAAAATCTACTATGATGAAGATTGTTGCAGGAGTACAAAATGCTACTCGAGGTAAAATAAGTCATCCAAAAGATACTGTAATCGCATACCTTCCGCAGCATTTGTTAACCGAAGATAATTGTACTGTTTTTGAAGAAGCATCTAAAGCATTCGCTCACATTTTTAAAATGAAAAGCGAAATGGACGCATTAAATAAAGCACTTGAAACTAGAACAGATTACGAGAGCGATGAGTACATGTCTATTATAGAAAAGGTAAGTGAGTTAGGTGAGCAATACTATGCTTTAGAAGATGTAAATTACGATGCCGAAGTAGAAAAAGCTTTAAAAGGTTTAGGTTTTAAACAAGAAGATTTTACAAGGTTAACAAACGAGTTTTCTGGAGGTTGGCGTATGCGTATTGAATTAGCTAAAATACTACTTCAAAAACCAGATTTAATTCTTTTAGATGAGCCTACAAACCATATCGATATAGAATCTGTAATTTGGTTAGAAGACTTTTTAGTTAATAAAGCTAATGCGGTTATGGTTATTTCTCACGACCGTGCGTTTATAGATAATATTACAAATCGTACTATAGAAGTTACTATGGGACGTATTTACGATTATAAAGCAAATTATTCTCACTATTTACAATTACGAGAAGATAGAAGAAGCCACCAAATAAAAGCTTACCAAGAACAGCAAAAGTTTATTGCAGATAATATGGCTTTTATAGAACGTTTTAAAGGAACTTACTCTAAAACAAACCAAGTATCTTCTCGAGAGCGAATGCTAGAAAAATTACAAATTATTGAAATTGATGAAGTAGATAATTCTGCATTAAAACTTAAGTTTCCACCAGCACAACGTTCTGGAGATTATCCTGTAATTGTAGAAGGTTTATCTAAAAGCTATGGCGATGTTTCTGTTTTTAAAGATGCTAGTTTTTCTATAGCTAGAGGCGAAAAAGTTTGTTTTGTTGGTAGAAATGGAGAAGGAAAGTCTACAATGATTAAATCTATTTTAGGCGAAATTGAAGTAGAAGGGAAGTGTAGTTTAGGGCATAATGTGCAAGTAGGTTACTTTGCGCAAAATCAAGCCGCTTTATTAGACACAGACTTAACTGTTTTTCAAACTGTGGATGCAGTAGCAAAAGGAGATGTAAGAACTCAAATAAAAAATATCTTAGGTCGTTTTATGTTTAAAGGAGACGATATAGATAAAAAAGTAAGTGTGCTTTCCGGTGGTGAAAAAACAAGGCTAGCAATGGTAAAACTATTATTAGAGCCTGTTAATTTGCTTATTCTGGATGAGCCAACAAACCATTTAGATTTAAGAAGTAAAGATGTTTTAAAGGAAGCGCTTCAAAGTTTTGATGGTACTTTAATTTTAGTATCTCACGATCGTGATTTTTTACAAGGTTTATCTCAAAAAGTATTCGAATTTAAAGATCAACGTGTTATAGAACATTTTGAAACTATCGATGCCTTTTTAGAAAGAAACCGTATTAAAAGTATTAAAGAAATGAATCTTTAAGCTATTATTTTTTTACTTTATCTTTTATCCAATCTACTTGTTTTTTTACTGAAGCTGGTGCATTAAATCTATAGCCAAAATAAAGCTTAGCATAACTTCTATCGCTAATAATATTTGTTTTAGTTTTTGCATTCGATGCTTTAGAATCGAAATTAAAGTTAGCTCCAATAACCATATTTGGCGAAGTATAACCAAAGTATAACCCTAAATTTAAAGCAGTGGTAAATAAGGTGTTTTGCTCATTAAATTTATCTAAATTATAATCTGTAAAACGTAAACCTATACCTGGAGAAATTGCAGGAGTAACAAACCAGTTTTTTTCTATAACCCAAGTGTAATAATAATCTGTAGCCAGAGAAATACTATAAATATTTTGGACTTCTTTTAAACTATCTATACGGTCTGTAATACGTTGGTAGCCATACCGTAAATTTGGGATTAAACTTCCTGCGCTTTTTCGTTGCCATTCTGTATTAAATAAAACATGCTTTAAAGAGAAATTTGGATTTAAAACATAAGATGTTGTACCATTCCAACTTATGGTTTTAAAATGTGGAAATTGTTCTTGAACGTTTTCTAAAATTTCTCCATCTCTATAAAAACCACGAACACGTCTGTATTGAAAACTCTGGATCCATTGCTTTACAAATAAGCGCATTTTAATGTCTTGAAAAGACGTCTTGTAAGGTAGGTTTCTAGCTTTAGGAGAAAAGCCAATACTTAGCCCAAGAAACTCGTAATTAGCAGATAGTGTAAACTTAAAATTATTATTTGCGGTTAAGCTAAAATTCTCCGTATCGTTTTTTTGTATAGAATACGATTCGGTTTGTGTATTTATATTTGCTTTTAATATTATTTTATGTTTAAATGAAGTAATATATGTAGAATCCTTTTCCACTGTTTCTTGGCAAAAACCATTAAAAGTTAACCCAATACAAAAGAAGAGAAAGATATATTTCATTTTAATTATAACAGATTTATAAATTGTTTTACGCCTTTTGTTGCTGTGCTTTCTATAACAGTTAGGTTGCTATTGCTACCAATAGAAGGTTTTGGGTCTATAAAGTATGTTGGTGTATTTTCTGGTACGTAGTGCATTAAACTAGCGGCTGGATACACTTGCATTGAAGTGCCAATAATAAGTAAAATATCTGCTGTATTACATATTTCTATGGCTTTATCAATCATTGGTACAGCTTCACCAAACCAGACAATATGCGGTCTTAATTGGTGGCCATTTTCATCTAAAGTTCCAATATATACATCTTTAGTCCATGGTTTTACAAGCGTTTCATTCTCAACAGAGCGTACTTTTAATAATTCGCCATGTAAATGAATAATGTTGCTGCTACCGGCACGCTCGTGTAAGTCGTCTACATTTTGTGTTATAATAGTTACTTTATAATCCTTTTCTAAGGATGCTAAATCAAAATGAGCTGCATTAGGCTTAACCTGTAAAAGCTGTTTTCTACGTTGGTTATAAAAATCAAGAACTAATTCAGGATTATTTTTAAATCCTTCTGGAGAAGCAACCTCCATAACATTGTGGCCTTCCCATAAACCATTAGCATCACGAAAGGTTTTTAAACCACTTTCGGCACTCATTCCTGCACCAGTTAATACGACAATGTGTTTCATTTAAAATTAAAATTAAAAATATAAAGTTAGTATTATTTATTTTATGGTTGTTAGACTTGCGATTAATCTGTAATTTTGTTTTCGCTATGCATTCAATATAAAAAACCAAATAGAATGAAAACACTTTTTAAATTCCTAATATTATTACCGTTAGTATTAATATCTAGTTGCCGATCAGACGATGCCGAAACCGACCAAGTTTTAGAATTAGCGTCTAAAAGTTATGTGCTTACTATGGTAGATAATTCTGGAATTTCTGGAACAGCCAGAATTATTAGAAACTCGAACTTTACTTTAAGTATAGAGCTAAACCTTAATGGTACAAGTAATAACGATTTTCATTCTGCTTTTTTATATATGGATAATGTAGCTAATAATGGAGAAGAGGTTGCTTTAACTTTAGATACAGTAGTAGGCGAAACAGGAAGAAGCGTTACTGTTTTTACTGCTTTAGATGATGGTACACCAATTTCTTATGATGCATTATTAAATTTCGATGGACATATAGAAGTAAAGTCTAACGATGTAAATTTAAATACGCCAGTTGCAAATGCAGATATAGGGCAAAATGAATTAACGGCAAACCAAATTACTTACACTTTAGAAGAAAGAGATTTAACAGACTGTTTTGGTGATATAACTTTTAAAGAGCGTAAAAATGGCGAAGCATTAGCCGTTTTTAACCTTACAGGAACACCTTCAGGCGGAGAGCATCCAGCATTTATACGTTCTGGAGATATGGCAACAGCTTCAGGAGTTAATATTTTTACTTTTAATTTAATTAATGGTACAACAGGATCTAGTGATACAAATGTAGAAGAGTTAAACGATGGTACTCCTTTTTTATATAATGATGTTTTAACTGTAGATGGTTATATTGATGTAGAATTAAGCACAAGTAATACATTGTTAATTTCTCAAGGAAATATAGGAGCAAATTAAATAAAGAAGATATAGATTTTTTAAAACCTGATGCTGTTGCGTCAGGTTTTTTTATTTTTACAAAATGATTGATATAAAACTTCTAGAACACCTTGAAACTTATCTTACCGAAAGCAGGTTACATCGTTTCCAAAAAGTATTAAATGAAAGAACAAAGCATTTTACTGTAGCTACAGAAGATGTTTACCAATTACATAACACTAGTGCAGTAATGCGCAGTTGCGATGTGTTTGGAATTCAAGAAGTAAATATTATTGAAGAAACTAATAGCAAGAGTATAGATAGAGAGATTGCTATGGGAGCTCAAAAATGGGTAGACTTAAATCGATACCATTCTGTAAAAGATTGTATAAAAGATATAAAGGAAAAGGGATATCAAATTGTAGCAACAACACCGCATACAAATGATTGTGAGTTGTACGATTTTGATGTTACTAAAAAATCTTGTTTCTTTTTTGGAAGAGAAACCGAAGGACTTAGCGATGAGGTTTTAAAAGAAGCAGATGTTTTTTTAAAAATACCAATGGTAGGTTTTACAGAGAGTTTAAACATATCTGTATCTGCAGCTATAACACTTCAACATGCTACATCAAAACTTAAAAAAACCACTGTAGATTGGCAATTAACAGAAGCAGAGAAATTTGAAAAACGATTAGACTGGTGTAAAAAAACAATTAAAAGCCATGACGAAATTGTTAAACGCTATTATGAAGAGCAATAGCGATTTGTAGTTTTATTTTCTAGTTAAGCATATAAGTGAATCTTTATAAAAAAAAACAGCCTAAAAATATTTTTTTAGGCTGTTTTTTTTGTGATTATATAATCTTACTATTTACTTTCTGTCGCGGCTTAATACCTTATATTCCTCGTAACATTGGCTAATAGCATCTAACATTTGTAAATCGTTAGCTCTATTAATAAAATCTTTAGAGTAGTTGCATTGCGATACAATTTCGTCTAAATCTACTTTTGTAAGTTGCAATAATACCATAAGTGTTTCTCTATCGAATCTAGACGCTAAAAGATTTCTAATTTCATCGTCTTTTTTCATTTGTTTAAGTTTCTTTAACTCTGTACCTTTTCTACTAAATGTATTATAAAGAAAATCTAACGGATTAAATATAGAACCTAAAACTTTACTAATTTTACTAGGAGATTTGTTATTTCCTGCTTCGTAACCTGTACTTAATCCAGAAATACTATAACGATAATTAGTGTTTACTTGTACTTGTTTAATGTCTAATTCTAAATAGCCAGTAAGTTGTAACTCGTTAACAACGACTTCTTCTAAGGCAAGTGCCAATTCTGTTAATATAATATCCGAACTTCCAAATTTAAGCCAATCGTTAGTTACACGTACTTTAATAGATTTGTAACCAACATAAGTTAAATGTAAAGTATCGTTTGCTTTAGCCTTAAGTTTAAACTCTCCTTTACTGTTAGTAGATGTTCCAATAACTTGATTAAGGTTTACAATATTAACACTCTCTATAGGATTTCTTGTTTGAGAGTCTATTATCACACCTTCAACAGTATTTTTTGCTACTACAGTTTCTGTTTTATCCTCTTCTTGTGCAAAAGCATAGAAGGAACTAATTATTATAAAAAAAAGAGTTAAAAAGTGCTTCATTGTAAACATATATGCTATAAAAGTACTAAACAAATTTTATTTAGTACTCTTGCAGCTTTTTATTTGACTAAATATTAACACAAAGGTTTAATTTTTATCTTCTAGAACGTCTTGGTCGAGAATGTGTTGTTTTAAATTCACTTTTATCTCTATCGCCACCATCGCTTCTTCTAGAGCGTGATGGTTTATCGTCATTTCTTCTTTTTCTATCACCTCTGTCAGATCCTTCGCTACGTCTGCTGCGTCTGTCGTCATTTCTTCCGCCAGAACGTCTTTCGCTACGTCTTCTATCGCCACCGTTTCCGCCATCGCGTCTTCTTCCGCCACCAGAGCGACCGCGACCACGACCACCACGATTTGGTTTGTCTTCGGTTACTTCAACATTTACAAAGCGACCTTCGTGTTTAAACTCATTAAAATGAGCTAAAACTTTTTCTTCGTGTTCTTTTTCTGTGTTGAAGAAAGAGAATGTATCTTTTGTATCTACTTTAAATAAATCGTCTTTAGTTAAACCTAGTTGTTCCTTTAAAAAGTCTTTTAAAGTCATCCAGTTAAAACCATCTTTTTCTCCTACGTTAATAAAGAAACGTGTTGCGTTACCACTTGAAACACGACCACCATCGCGGTTTGGATCTCCAGCCGATATGTTTAAGTCTTTTGCTTTTTGGTAGTAGTTAAAGAAACGTGTAAACTCTACAGAGAAGAATTTTTTAATTAACTCCTCTTTAGAAGTATCTTCAAACATTGTATTAATGTCTTCTAAATACTTATCTATTTCGTGATTAATTTCTGTATTATGAATTTTATTTGCTAAAGACATTAATTGTACTTCGCAAATTTCCATTCCGTTAGGAATTTCTTTTTTCTCAAATTTCTTATTAATAATACGCTCAATACTTCTAAGTCTGCGTACTTCGCTTTTAGAAACAATTACCATAGAAACACCTGTTTTTCCTGCACGACCAGTACGACCGCTTCGGTGTGTGTATGTTTCTATTTCGTCACTTAATTGGTAGTTAATTACGTGTGTAACATCGTCTACGTCAATACCACGAGCGGCAACATCTGTTGCTACAAGCATTTGTATTTGGCGTGTTCTAAATTGTTTCATTACAATATCACGCTGGTTTTGACTTAAATCACCGTGTAAAGCTCCTGCGCTATAACCATCTTCAATTAATTGCTCGGCAACTTTTTGTGTGTCACGTTTTGTTCTACAAAATATAACCGAAAAAATATCTGGATTAGCATCTGCCAAACGTTTTAAAGCTTGGTAACGATCACGAGCGTTTACTAAATAGTATTCGTGAGTTACGTTAGAGGTACTTTCGTTTTTATGTCCAACCGTAATTTCTTTTGGTTCGTGCATAAAATCTTTAGCTATTCTTGCTACTTCTTTTGGCATAGTTGCAGAAAATAACCATGTACTTTTATCTTTAGGTGTTCCAGAAAGAATATCTGTAATATCTTCTTTAAAACCCATGTTTAGCATCTCATCGGCTTCATCTAAAACCGAATATTGAATTTTAGTAATATCTACTAATTTTCTGCTAATCATATCTTTCATACGACCAGGCGTTGCTACAATAATTTGTGCGCCACGTTTTACTTCGCGTGCTTGGTCTGTAATACTAGAACCACCATAAATAGCTACAACATTTAAACCTTTACAGTATTTACCGTAAGCTTTCATTTCGTTTGCAATTTGTAAACAAAGTTCACGCGTTGGCGATAAAATTAAACCTTGAGTTGTACGACTGTTAACGTCAATTTTTTGAAGCATAGGGAAACCAAAGGCTGCGGTTTTACCTGTTCCCGTTTGTGCTAAAGCGACTAAATCGCCTTCGTCTTGTAATAAAATTGGGATTGCTTTTTCTTGTACTTCAGATGGTGTTTCAAAACCTAAATCTGTAATACCTTGTAATAGGTCATCGTTAAGACCTAATTCTTGGAATGTGCTCATTCTTTTTTATGTATTTCAATGTCAATCTGTTTGGTGTTACAAATAGAAGTGCATTGAACATACTTAACCTAAAACTTCTAGTAACACATCCTCACTCTGAGGAGTCAATTAAACGCCATTTTGCGTTTTCAAGGTGCAAAGGTACGATATATTTTACGATTTGTAACTATCTTATTTTTATTACTTAATATATATATAATTTATTTATTACGCGGAAAGTGTTTTTTTTAAAAAGATTCCGCGTGTTATAATTTTATATTACGCTGAAAGTTGTATATTTACATAGATTCCGCTAAGTATAGTATGAAAATTATAGGTAGAAAAGACGAACGTAAAACCATGCAAGCCATGCAGCGCGATACAAAAGCGCACATGTTGGCTATTATTGGTCGTCGTCGTGTTGGTAAAACATTTTTAATACGCGAAGTATATAAAAACGACAAGGTTTTTGAAATGACTGGTTTAAAAGATGCTAATCTTCACGACCAGTTAATGAATTTTACCATACAAATGAATTTGTATTTTAAAGCTGAAAAACCTTATACAAAGCCCGAAAGTTGGTTAATGGCTTTTAGTGAGTTAAGTGCAGCAGTGAGCAATAGTAGTTTAAAAAAGCCTGTTGTTTTTTTAGATGAGTTGCCATGGATTGCCAGTAAGCGTTCTGGTTTTATGGAAGCTTTGGCACACTGGTGGAATAATTGGGCATCGCAACAAAACATTGTTGTAGTGGTTTGTGGCTCTGCCGCATCATGGATGCTTCAGCATGTGGTAAATGCAAAAGGTGGTTTGCATAATCGAATTACCAAACTTATTACATTAATGCCTTTTACATTACATGAAACCGAAGCCTTTTTAAAGGAAAAAAATATAGTAATGAGTCACTACCAAATCATACAGCTATATTTAGCTTTAGGTGGCATTCCGCATTACTTAGATCAAGTAGAAAAAGGTAAAAGTGCTGCACAAAATATTAACGATTTGTGCTTTAAAAAGGATGGCTTTTTAACTACAGAGTTTAATAACTTGTATCCAGCATTGTTTGATAATGCTGGTAGCCATATAAAAATTGTAAAAGCTTTAGCTAGTAAAGCTAGCGGATTAAACAGACAAAGTATTTTAAAATTAACAAAACTGTCTGATGGTGGTTATTTTACAAACATTTTAAACGAGTTAGAGGCTTCAGGATTTATTTCAACCTTCGAGCCTTTAGAAAAAAGTAAAAAAGACACACTTTTTAGGTTAACCGATGAGTACTCGTTGTTTTATCTCACCTTTATGGTAGGACAAAATAAACTTAATAAAAGCGATTGGTTACGCGTTAGCGAAACGCAACCCTATAAAATTTGGTGTGGTTATGCGTTTGAGAATTTATGTATTAAACATATTGAAAACATTAAAGCGGCTTTAGGTATTTTGGGTGTAGAAACTAAAGTGAATAGTTTTTTGCACAGAAAGGATGCTAACTACCCAAAAGGATTCCAGATTGATATGCTTATTGATAGAAAAGATAATATTATAAACATTTGCGAAATGAAGTTTTATGCCGATGAATTTGCTATAACTAAAGATTATGCACAAAAACTACGTACCAAACGCGAAGGTTTAAAAACGGTTACAAAATCTAAAAAAATGGTACATATTACCTTTATAAGTGCGTACGGTGTTTTAGAGAATACGCATAAAATGGATTTAGTAGAGAATGATTTTACAACTTCAATATTTTTTGATTCATAATTTAAACTATCGTTGTTGTGTATGGTTAGTTGCGTGTTTCAGCAACTAATTTAGTAAACAAAAACGAACGTGAGAAAATTCCGAAGGAATTTTCTAAATAAACAACGACCAAAGCAATTAATTATACACGTTGTTAGGCAACGTTTTTATTCATCAAAGTAATAAAAGCAGAGGAATTCAATATTGTTGTCAATATTTTCATTCTGACTTAAATATACTCTAAATTCAAAATCACAAGTTGATTCAGCGTCAATATTCAGACAAGAAGTCGAAGAAGCAATATTAGAAGTCGAATAAGTAATTATTTCTCCATTTTCTCTAAATACGAAACTTGGTTTTCCTGAAACTGATTCAAGATTATCATTCGTAATTGTTGCTGATATTAAATATCCTTTTTCATCAGGTTCGTTAAAAGTTTGAATCAGAAAATCCGATTGAGTTACTCCGTTAACTCCAGGAAAAGGATTCAAGTCACAAGGATTACTCGAATTATTGTCATCATCGTTTCCACAACTCAATAGAGTTAAGATTATTAAACTACTAAAAAAAGTTTTCAATTTCATAAGTGCGTAATTTTGGGTCAAATGTTGCCTAATGGTTTTGTGTATGGCTCGTAGCGTTCAAATTATAAATTATTTTCGGATTAAGCACGAGCCGAATTTTTAAATTTTACTATTTATCTTTTTATTGGAAATTATCAAATTTAAAAATTTGGTGACTTTCCAAATATGCCCAAACCTTAGTGTTAGCAATAACTTGCGCTATTTTTTATATACATTGTTGCCATTAGTTTTTTTTCGCAATCTTTTCATCATTCCAATAGATTTCATTAAACGTCTTTAAAAATTTAATTGTGTTCTTAAAATCTGCTCTGTTAACCAAAATATCCATTTCGGGTGCGGAAAGAACAAATATACTTAAATGTTCAACCTTGTCTTCTTCATCGTAATCTAAATAATCGAGTAGAAAACAAACAAACTTGTCCGCTCCCAATTTTTCATTTTTAGTAAGCCAATTTCTCAATTCAAGTTTTGATGTTTTAATTTTGTCATATTCTTTCATTTGCTGTCCAAAATATTCCTCGAACTTATAAAAATTAGATAATTTGTCTAACGCATTAAACAGGTCTAAAAACTTATTATTTTGATTTGGTTTTAGAGTTGGCGGTAGCCTCAATACAGTTCCGTCATTATCTAGAAAGATATGTTTTGCACTTTCTATTTTATCAACATTTTTAAATTCTTTCTCATATTTTAAAAGCCACCATTCAATTCTATTCATTGAAAGGGTTTTATTTTCGGCAGTAAAAATATCTTCTAAATAGTTCAATCTAATAGAAATTTTAAATGTTCATTCAAATCATATTTCTTTAAAAAATCTAAAGTCAACTCATTGTTTTTATTAAATTTCACAGATTCCTTATTTCCTGCTCGTGGAATGGAATCATTATAATCACGTTCTGATTTGTGTATTTTTTCTGGAAGAATACCTTTTATATAATCATCTGTTACTGCAATGCCATTGTGAAATAAAACATAATCTGTAAAATCATAATAATAATCTGTTCTTCTTGTACTTGAGGTGCTAATTGTTTTAAAAACAAAGACTTTAAAATTTTTGATAAAATCTTTATCATTCGCAAATGATTGAAAAAAATTAGTCGACTCTTGTTGAATTCTTATTGTCTTATTTAAATCTTCTTTTTTAATAGAATTATCAAACAAATGATTGTTAACGACATCTTTAAAATTGATGTAAAATTCCCAAAAATTTATTGGTGATTTTTTATAGTAGTTTAGTATTTTATCGTAAAAATTAAATCCATCAGTATTATATAAATATGACACAATTTCGTTTATGAAATCTTTTTTGTTTGCTGTTTTACCTAAAACCCAATCTGTTCCTATGGGATAACTTCCTTCGGGATATCTTTCTCCCATTTTTAACAAACCATTTTCCGTTCGGATTGTAATCTTAAAATTTGATTCTGCAATTCCAAAATCATTTAACAGATAACTTACAGGATTATTTTCTAAATTATTTTTTGAAATTTCGAGGTCAAGCCATTCTATTAAATCATTCATTTTCGCTTTTTCTTAAATTAATGGCAACGTGTTTGTATGTGGTTTGTTGCGTGTTTAAGCACTAAAGTTAGCAAATAAATCACAGATAGAAAGTCCGCGAGGACTTTCGTAAGTAGGTGAGTACTAGCAATGAATTATACACATTGTTGTGTGTAGTTTTTATTTCTATCTTTTTATTAAATTCTAATTCCGCTTTCTCTCCTGTCAATTTCACAGGCTTTTTTTTTATAAAGTTTACATATCACTATATGAAAATTCCTCGCATATTTTTCGATATGGAATTGTTTTTATAAAATCATTAATTGCTTTTTCAATTGGGAAAGCATAGTTTCCTTGAAACCATACTAGTCCCAATCCAGAATAATCCATTTCCTCATTTTTGAAAGCAGAATGACATTTTAATTCGGCTAAACAGGTTATTTCGGGTAAACTTTCCGTATTTCCAAATGGATAATTTCCTTCGTATTCAATTGGTGTTAATATAGGTTCAATTAAGTGGATGTTTTGTAAATTAAATAATTCCTTTGCATCACTTATCGTTCTTTCCAATATTATTTTATTAAGTTTTGAATTGGGTATTCCTTCTAACAAATTACGATAGGTATGATATTGTTTAATTTCTACAATAATCACTTCTAAATCTCTATCTATTATTACTCGTTTATTATTCAATCGTAGTTTTTTGGTTTAATTACACACAACGTGTGGACTGATATGAAAACGTTTTAATGTTTTATATCAAACGATAGTTTAAATTACGAAGTTAGTTTATTTTTTATAAATAGTTAATTGCTTTTTGCATAAGTACTTATAGTATTTTAGCAAATATAAACAGAATAGAAAATCTGCGAGGATTATTGTAGGTAGGCTAGAACTAGGAATAATTATATATGGTGTTGTAAACAGGCTTTTATTCTATTGTTCCATTAAAAATTTTAGACTCACTATATACTGTGATTCCAAAAAGATTCCATTTTAAAATTCCGTTAACAACAAATTCTGCTTTTTCATTCGGATATATGTTATTTGTGTCAATTGAATTAAATTCCCACACATAACCGCTCACAAGTCCAGTCAAAAAACTGTTACTCTCAATTGGAATATATTTATTTTGTTCTATGGAATATTTTACAAGCATATTTATATCAAAAGTCCAATTATCTTCTAATTTTACTTGTTTTATTTCAGAGTCGATTTTTCTGTTATAATCTTCAGTTATTGAAATTCGGTTTGAATTTTTCTCAGAATCAGAAGCTGAAATTATTTGAACAATTCCGATTACCATTATAGAGATTGAGACAACTTTAAATTGTGGTTTAAATATTTTCTTTCCTTTTGCGATAAATCCAACAATTAGATAAAGAAAGTAAATAACTATTATTCCGTTTATTATTGACCAAATTAAATGTATCATAGTTTTCGTTTTTCAGCTTGTTTACAACGGTTTTGTATAAGATTAGTGGCGTGTTTAAGCACCTAATTTAGCAAATACAACCCGAATAGAAAATCTGCGAGGATTTTTGTAAGTAGGCTAGAACTAGCAATAAATTATATACGTTGTTGGGCAACGTTATTTTTTATTCCAAACTATCATTATTCCTTCTGTGAAACTATATCCATAGCCATAACCAGAATAAGAATCAGCATTATAGTCGTAATGTGCTGATTGTATTCCTTCAATTTGTTTTATTGACCAACCTTTTCTGTTTTCGCTTTCAATTATACTATTAAGTTCGTCCATATCCTGAATTTCAATTCTGTCGTGTGGAATTTGACTTTCAACCTGTTGTTTGAGCTCTTTATGTTTTTTATAGTAATAATTAAATCCATTTTGTTTAATCAATTCATTCAATTCGCTTATTTGGAATTTTTCATTTATTTGTTTAAAGAATTCTTTTACAATAGGTTGATGATTTTCTGTTGGCTCTTGAATACAACCATTTGAGTCAATAATTTCTTTTATCAAGTTTTTATACTCATAATTCAGGTTCTTTTCAAATGTTTTTCTTTCGTGTTTAAAATCGCTAATAATCTCTAATTCTTTACTAGTGAGTTCTTTGAGATCCATTTCTTGATATTCAGATAAGTTTTTTCTGTATCTTTTGAAATCGTTTTTCTCTTTTATTTCTTCATTTTTTATAGTGTTACTAAAGGATATTCTTGAATTAGAAAATCTGAAAAATGTTATTTTATTATCCATTTATTTTTTCCGTATCGGTTTTGTTAATGTTGCACAACGTGTTTGTATATGGTTTGTTGCGGAAAATCAGTTATGATTTTCCGCCGTAACTGAGAGATAGCAAATTGCAATGAATTCCGATTAAGGAATTCAGCCGCAATGAGCTATACACGTTGTTGGCCATAGTATTTTTATCTTCTTCTATTAAATTAACTATAATTCGGTTTAAGGTGCTGTCTGTAAGCATTTCGAACATCTTCCAATCTTATTCCCATTTCATCAATTTGTGAATCGTCATAGTTTTCTGGGTCTAACCAATATTCAGATTTATGGTCGCAGATTTCGGCTAAATTGGAATCAAAATGTCTCAATGGTATTGCTGCTGCCGACCAATAGCGAACTAATTGAGCTTCTCTTTCCCTATCTTTTAGAATTCCATTGCGTAAATCTCTGTAATAAAGACAAGTTTTATCTAAAGCGTATGACAAGGCTCTTAAGGCTCTATCTTTCTTTGAACTATTTTCTTTACTTGCAGTAGCTATTGGTCCAAGAATATTAGTAAGGCTTTCAATTATTTCAAACATCATATTATTTTATTTACGTCAATTTTATATCCGCAAGCTTTCAGTTCTTTTGCTAATTTGATTTTCCAATTTCCTGGTTTATCCAATTCTACATAAAGTACTCCACTTAAATCACTTGGTAGTTCAACACCATTGGCATATAAAGGACAAACTCTTTCTCTACCCAATTTGCCAATAAAATAGCCTAATTCTAAAATCACATTTTGTCTTGCTCTGGTGTTCAATTGTTCTTCTTTTTTGGCTTTACCTAAATCATCATCTGTTAGTAACACTATTGCGAAACCAACATCTGCATAATCCTCAAATTTTTCAATTATTGTTTTTCCGGAATTCGGTTGTTCGTGAAGTATAATAGGTGAAAGGCCAAGTTTTTCTAAAGTTCTTGCAACATCTAATTTTACTTCATTATTATGTCCGTGAACTATAAATACTTTTTCATTATCCGAGAATTCTTTTTCGGTAACTGCATTATCAAGTCCATCAGCCACTTTAATTAATGGTAGTTTTGCTATTAGTTGTTTTAAGTTGTTTATTTTATTTAAAACATCGTCCTTGAACTCTCGAAGTTCTTCCGCTGGTGAACTTGGTGAAATATAAATCCCAATATTATTTACTCTATCGTATTTTTCTTTGTACTCGCTATTAATATTGTCAAACGATTGCTTTAATAATTCTGAATTGAAGTCATTCCAATCATAATAGTCTTGGCGAGCTTGCTCTAATTGTCTTGTTGTTTGAATATTTCTATTATAAATTTCCTCTCCAATTACTATTCGTTTTTGTAGGTAATCTTCAAAGTATTCTTTTCCAACAACTAATTTGGAAGCTTCAATATTTTCTTTTTTACTCATTTATTCAATATTATGGCCAACGTGTCGACTGATATGAAAACGTTTAAATGTATTATATAATACGATCGTTTAAATAACGAAGTTAGTTTATTTTTAATAGATAGTTACTTGCTTTCTGCATATGTACTTATAGTATTTAAGCACCTAATTTAGTAAACATATAAAAACTAGGTGTGATTTTTAAAGTATTTAGAATTAGGCAAGAGTGATGCAATTATTTATATGCGTTGCTGTACTTGGTTATTTATCTATGCGTTGATTAATTGATTTCTTTATATTTTTCAATTCTACAATACCATATTCTAAATTTGGAAGATAAGCATTGTATATTTTCTGGTAACTACTTATTACATAATGCCTATATTCTTGACTATTTACAAAATAATCTTGTAGCTCTTTACTACTATTGTCTTTTGTTATTGTTTTACTTATCCACTCTGGATACCAACTGTAATTATCTCTAAATGTAGTTACAAGAAGCCAAGTTTCATTAGAAATTTTTTCCTCTAAAGTTTTAAGAAATGTACCAGTATCATATATTTCAATTAAATGCAATGATAGGCTATCTTTAGAAGCGACAGATTTTAAGCGTTCAATACCACCTTTATTCAAATTAGTTATTGGACCTCCAGCCATTAATCGAGATAATCCATCGTCTAATAAATCTATAGTTCTAGTGTCTGAAATGACAGCATCGTAAACAGGTTTTATAGAGTCGTAATATTTTATAGTGTTTGAAAACTCGTCGATATCATTATCTAAATCTAATACAATTTGGGTGTAAATATCAGTAATTTCAGCTTGTTGTTTTCGGTTTTCATTCCAATTGTTAATTTGTAATGCAATTAAAATTCCAATAACCACGAGTACAATCTCGCCAATGGCGTAAATTAAATATTTACTAAACTTATTTTCTGAGAGTAAATTTTGTCTAATTTTTCTAAAAAATTTTATCATTGAATAGCGAATTTTTTTTTTTAAGTTTTTTGTGTTTTAGTAATTAATTATGCGTTTTGTTGTTTTAGTTATTCTTTAATTCTGAATTTATTAATTCAGATAATTCTTTTGTAGATTCTAGCATATATTGCATTTGCTTCTGTAAGTTTTTGTCTGTAAAATCTCTTAACTGAAAAGTTCCATTTATAATATTTATAGCTGATATTATATCGTCTTCTCTATTTAATTGATTTAATAGTTTGGGATTTATATTTAAAATATAATTTATAGACCCAAGACCAAGCGCTTTTTGGCTTTCCTTTAAGTGAACTTCATTATTCCCAGAAGCAGTATTAATAGTTACGTTTTGATAAGTTCTTAAATCTAATAGAGCATTTCTAATTTTGTCTGGCATTAACTTAATGTCACCCGTAGATATTAAAGATTCTATGGTGTTTGTATTAAAATTAATATAACCAAATTCCCAGTTAAGTGTACCAATAAGAGGTATTACATCATTGATACTTTTTGCTTTAGGTAATTTTGTTAAATAGTTTTGATATTTTGAAAGACTCGTATCTAGATATTTAATGTATCTGTTAATATAAACAGTATCCTTTGATAAATCTTGCAACACTTGTTTATAATAATTATTACGAATATTTGAGCTTTTTCGGTTTTCATTCCAGTTATTAATTTGAAGCGCAATGAGAATACCAATTACCACAAGCACAATCTCGCCGATAGCGTATTTAAAGTATTTGCTGGTTTTACCTTCTGAGAGTAATTTTTGTCTAATTTTTCTAAAAAATTTTATCATTTAATAGCGATTTTTAATAATAAAGTATTTTGTGTTAATTCTTTAAAACGTTTAAATGTTCTCTAGTTTAAATTTTTAGTTGCTTTATATTTTATAGAATGCCAATTAATGTAATAGACTTAATCCAAATCCAACGTCATTATAATTTTAGAATTTTTGGAGTACATGATAATAGCTTTTTGTTGTTATTAATTTTGTGGTTGTAATGGTATGATTATTATTGTTTTAAAATTATTTAAAACTAAGTTAATAAATAAAATATAAACATTTAAGCATGACTAAATTATTACAAATGGTAGGAGAAGTTTAAATAAGCTATGAGCTTTGTTTTAAGTTATGTTTATAAGTATTATTACTTTAAATTTTCACTTATTGTTTATAGCCTTCTGCATCTTAAAAATGTCAATTTGACATTTATTTAAGTTAAAACATGTGTTTATTGTAAAAAATTGACAACTAAATATGTGTTTTAAATATAATTTTAATGATATTTTTTGTTTAATAGATTTTGGTATTTTTTTTGTTTTATATAAGTCGAAATCAATAAGGATTTCAAATTTGAAACATTGTTTAATTTAAAATTTTGTAATTATGAGCAATTTAGTTAGTGTTCCTAAAAACGGAAGTTTAGCAAACAGCAATTCAAATCAAAACTTCCCGACTTTGTCAAATTGGTTAGATGACATATTTAATCGAGACCTACCATCGGTATTTACCTCAAACTTTAATACAGGTATTACTTTACCTAAAGTAAATATTAAAGAAACTGCCGATGCTTTTATTGTTGAAATGGCAGTTCCAGGTCTAAAAAAGTCTGATTTCCATATTGAAATTGATAATCAAGCCTTATCAATTTCTACAGAGACAAAGGAAGAAAATGAACATAAAGAAGAAAATTATACAAGAAGAGAATTTGGTTACTCTTCATTTAAAAGAACTTTTACTTTGCCTGAAACTGTAAATGAAGAAAAAATTAATGCAAGTTATAACGAAGGCATTTTAAATATTCTTTTACCCAAAAAAGAAGAGGCAAAACAAAAGCCTCCACGAAGCATTAAAATTTCATAATTTAATCACTACATTTTTGTTTAAATAATGAATATATAGAGGATATCAATTTACTGGTATCCTCTATACTTCTATACATGTCTAACTTTTAAAGTTTATAGCAATGAAAAAATATATTTTATTATTAATAATTGGCTTTTTAAGTGTTAGTTGTAATAGCCAAAATGATGACATAAAAAACATAGAAAAAAAAGAGGAAGACAACAAGACTGTTAACGAGCCGCAAGGCGCTTGGAAAGTTGATAAAGAATTTGACGAAAACGGAAATTTAATTAGATACGACAGTATTTATTCTTGGTCTTCTAACAATACCTATAATAACCTATCATCATCAGACCGTGATAGTTTAATACAATATTTTAAATCAAACTTTTTTAAAAATTTCTCTGGTTTTAAAAATAATGGTTTCGACGATGTTTTCTCTAAAGATTCTCTTTTTAGCAATTATTACTTTAATGATGATTTTTTTAAAAGTGATTTTGGCTCAGATTTTATGGATATAGATAAAATAAGGCAACAAATGGTTAAACGGCAGAAACAATTTTTAGAAAAATACCATTCAGAATTTATTAAACCAGAAGACGAAAACTAAATAGTTTTCGTCTTTTTTTTATAGAAAGATAAATATATAATACGTTTATAGTCGCTTATCGCACGTATTTATACCTTACTAAAAAACACGTATTTACACTCTATTGTATTGGTTTTAAGTTGTTTACATTTGTTTTGTTGTAGCCTGCTATTTTAATTAAAACCACAATATTATGAGTTTTGCAAAACTTGCACCACCTAAAGACTTTACAGTAAGCTTTAAAAATATAAATAGGTTGTCTACCAATATTCAAACCTTTAATAAAAATATTGAGATGAAAGCTAAAATCAATTCGCTTTCGGGAACGGCCTTTAATTTTGCTGTAGATATTAGAGATAATCTTGTGCCAAAATTAAAAAGTATTGGGTTGGATTTAGCTGCATGTATAAATATAGCAGAGAAGGAAATTAAAACTTTTGGTGAAAATATGGTTAAAATATGTGAAGCTTTAAAAGTCCCTAATGTAGATATTAATGAGTTAAAAGGAGCTTTAAAAACTGCTCTTGCTCAATCTCAATTAGTACAAAAAATAATTAATGAAGGTATTACACCAGATTTAGATTTGTATGAACGAAAATTAAATGGATTAATATCAGAATTATCCAGCGAAAAATTAGCGATTAAAGATAACGATGGAGTATTAAAAAGGCATAGAAATGAAATACTCCAGAAAATAAAAGCGAGAACACATACAGTATCTGGCGTTGTTGAAACAATTTGGGATGCCATTACTTTCCAGTTACAAGATAAATTAGAAAAAGATGAGAGAGATTTAGCACAAATACAATTGCAATTTAATGCAAACTCAATTGCTATTGGTGCAGCTTCTAGTATGATTGGAACTCTAAAGTCATTTGACGCAGAGATGGATAGTCAAAGTCGATATTGGGTTGTTTTTTCAACTTTATTACATGCGTTAGACACAGACATTCAAGAACTATTAAAAGCTCATGATAATGATATAGAAAGTCTATATATAGAATTGGTAGAATCTGATTGGACAGCTATAAAAAACGCCAAATAATTTGTAATTAATATTAATCAAAACCAAACAATAATTATGGAAACTTCAACAAAAAAAGGGTTTAAAGCTCTATTGCCAGGAAAAGAATTTGTAAAAGGTACTTTTAACACAGTTTCATTTCAAAAAATCATACAACACTTTATTAACTATGTCCAACAATGTGGAATACCATCAATTAATACAAATTATGCAAAAGGAAAAGTAGAACAAAAAGTGATTGATGATTTAAATGCAATTAACATAAGTTTAAAAACGCATTTCAATAAAATTCAAAATGATGCACAAAAAGAACTTACTCAAGTAGAAAACACAAATACTATACTTGGTAAAATTTGGCATTTTTCTCGTACTGGAGAAGTTTCGGTAAAAGCTATTTATACCGCTGTAAAAAATAATCCAAATCCTTTAAGTCCAGAAACAAAAACAAAAATAACTAAGTATTTATATTTAATAGATAAATCACTTGCAGATTTAGAAAGTAGTATACCAGCAGATGCTTTTGATGTTATCCATAAAGAACTAAACAAGGATATTAGTAATTTAAATACAGATTTTACTAACATGCAAGCAGCAATTCCCGATGGCGATGGTAGTAAATTAGATTTAACCAATTTAACAGAATCAGAGGCTAAAAGTAAATTAGATAAACAAATTAATTCTTTAAATAATAATATTAGCACGCTACAACAAGAAATAGCTTGGGAAACTGTAGGTCAAGTTGGTATTGGAATTGTTGGAGGTTTAATTGCTATAACTAATTTTTGGAATCCAATAGGTTGGGCCGCCGCTGCTGGAACTGCTGTTGGTGAGGCTGAATTAGCAGTAGATAAAGCAGATAAAATAACAAAAGTTGCTACAGATCAAACTAATGTTTTTATTTCTGAAGCTGAAGAAAGTATTCTTCAACCTTATTATGCAACGAAGCATTATGCTACACAAATTAAATCTATGGTGGCAGGATTAGAAAGTTTGTCTCAAGGTATTGGTGCAATTAGAACCTATATAGATGCTAGTTTAACAGATATGGAAAGTTTTATAGCAGATCTTGGAGATTTAGATAGTTTAGATTTAGATTACGAATTAATAAGTGGTGATTTTAAAGATCTTACAGATTGTGTACACACTTTAATGGGACCAGTTTTTGATAATGAAACATTAGAAGATCCAAAATGGTCTGCTATGGCTAGTGATGGTAAATGGGCAAAAATTTTAGAAGATCCAGATTCTCCTTTTTATATTAAATTAATGAAAGAAATGAACGCCGAAAGTCAAGCGTCATCAACACCAATACTTAACTCTGTAGCATAATGAAAGGAATAGATTTTTTACCTCAGGACGACATTATTGAATTAATTCCTTCTATGGCAACAATTCAATTTACAAGAAATTTTTCAGATTATGTAGAACAAATGCCTATTCCAAAATTGTATATTGATAAAGTTGATGATATACAGGTAGTAGGAGAAATTAAAATGCTACAAAGAAAAATTGATATAGAATATCCACACATCCAAAGTTTGTCTGGCGAGTGGTTTGGTATTACAGAAAATAATATCACATCAATTTTTATAGATTTGCAACATTTTGCTAATGTAGAATTTCATAGCTATTATGATTATATCTGCCATCATAATAAATCAAAAAACACCAAATTATTACTTGCAACATTAAATAGATTGAAAGATTTATTAATGGCTAAACATTTAAATGCAAAAAAAGCTTTAAGTGCTTTGGTTGTTTATGAAGGAGACCTGTCTAATTATAGAGTAATTTTAAAAAACACATACGAAGAGGCAAAAAACTCTTTAAGTAATTTAACAAATTATACAGATGAGTTAGAAACTAAAAGAGAACAACTTCAAGAAAAACTTAAAGCAAATAACAAAGCGATTTCAAAATTAGCTTTAGAAGAGGCCAAGGATGTGGTAAAAAATGGTGTAGCTATTGCGGTTAGCGTTGGCTCAGAAAAGTATACAGACGCCATTAAAACTGGAGCTATTTTAGCAATGAATGCTGCCGAAGCAGGAGTTAAAATAATAGCTTTAGATGTCGAGTCTATAAAATTAATTAACGAAATTCAAAAATTAACCCAAAAGCTTAGTGGAGTAGAGCGTGATCTGCAAGTTCTAAATAATGCTGTAGCCCAAATGGCATCTATTAGTGAAAGTCATGAGTTTTCAAAAACAATAGTTACTACACTTGAAAATTATTGGAAAAGTTTACATGAATATGTTTCTAATCTTATAAAAGATGTAAATAATAACAAAACGTTGGATTTGCCAGAGGCTAAAGTGTTAGATAAATCATGGGTAGATACAATAGCTAAACCTTTAAAACATGTTATGAGTTTTAGTAATTTATCAACTCTTGAAGAATGGGATTTAAATGATATTGACTTTAAAAGTATAAATGCTTAAAAAAAAATTATAAGCTATCAATAAAACCTCTTTAATTAATTATAGAGGTTTTATTAATTTAAAAACTATAATTAAGCTCAAAGCCTATGTTTTTTATACAAACAATATTTGTAGTTATTATTTGTCCCAATTCTGTTCAAAATAATCTATATATTGAGCATATTTTGAGTTTTCTTTAGCATAGCTTCTAGTTAATTTGGCCCATTCGTCAAATTTTTTCTTATTTTTTAATTTAAAATAAGCTTGAGACATATTTACAGACATTTCACTTTTTTCAAAATTATTATCAGACATTTTAATTCCTTTACGGTATGTTTTCTCAGCTTCTACAATTTTATTTGATCCTAAATATGAATATCCCAATTCTCTGTAGAAATAAAAATTCTTTGAATTATTTTTAATTGCTTTTTCTAATATAGGAATCGCTTCTTCAAACTTTCCTAAATGATTATAAGCATAAGCTAATTCAAATTCAAGTCCTTTAAAATGAGGTTCAATTTTATAAGCCTTTAACAATGGTTTTAGTGCTAATTCGCAAGCGCCAACGTGGTTGTAGTGATAGCCTTCTTGTTTTAAGTAAGATACTTTATTGGAACCTTCTTTATAAAGAGGTAACCACTCTGGTTCTTTAGGTAATTTTAATGCAGAAATTTGTTTTTCGGTTAAAACAGAAACAGGACTTGCGTTAGGTTCAAGTCGATATTTTATAAACCCTATATTCGAATCTGATTTTATATTAATTAATTCCTGCTCTTTTATTTGGAAATTGGTTTCGTAATTAAATGTAAAACCTGCTTGATTGTCTATATAAATAAAGCCATAGGCATAAGTGGAATCTGTATCTTTTTTAGGAAAGGCAACCCATTTATCAATTGCGTCATAAAATTTTGTGTCGAATTTTAATTCAGTTAAATTATTTTGTGAAAACCCAATATTTGAAATTAATATTAGAGATAAAATTGTAATTTTTAAAGTTTGTTTCATAATTATACACAATTGTATTACTGTTTTAAAAGTAACTATTTTATTGAGATTACAAGTTGTTTCTTTAAAAATTAATGGTTTTTTAAAATGGTCTTAAATGTTTGTATGCGTTTTTTTGTTTAATATTTTTATAATAAGTTAATACTTACAAACTATTTAAAAACGCTACTAATTTTAAAACAGCATTACCACGATGCCCAATTTTATTTTTCAAGTTTAAATCTATTTCGGCAAAAGTTTCAGTATAGCCATTTGGCATAAAAATAGGATCGTATCCAAAACCTTTTTCTCCTTTTTTTATTTGCGTAATTTCACCTTTGCAAATACCTGTAAAGGTTTCTAGTTTGTTGTTTAAATGTAATGCGATTACAGTTTTAAATTGGGCGTTTCGGTTTGTTTTTTTTGCTAAATTTTTAAGTAATAAATCCATATTATCATTAGCATTACGTTGTGGTCCTGCATAACGTGCGCTAAAAACACCAGGTTCGTTATTTAAACTTTCAACTTCTAAACCCGTATCATCTGCGAAACAGTCGTAGCCATAATGTGTTTTAATGTATTCGGCTTTTTGTATAGCATTACCTTTAATAGTATTTTGTGTTTCTGGAACATCTTCAAAACAGCCAATATCTTTTAAGCTTAATAGTTTTATATGCTTTGGGATTAAGGATTGTACTTCTTTTAACTTATTAAGATTGTTTGTTGCGAATACTAATTGCATAGTGTGATATAATTAACTTATTTTAGCTTAAATGACAAAAGTAATTTTAATGAGGCAATTAGTATGTGTTTTAGTGTTCCTTTTTTCTGTATTAAGTTTTTCTCAAAACACTAAAAAAGAAAAAATTTACGAGTTTAATTATCTTTTAGAGTATTCTAGTACAGGAGGAGAATGTTTTGATAAAAAATGTAAATTTTTTAAATTAATAAACTCTAATGACAATACTTATAATTTAACTTTCTATAATAAAGGGAAGGATTCGTTTAATTTATATTTTAAGGATTTATATAATTATTTTTCTAATGCCGAGATATTAAAAACAGATTTTGTTAAGCCTGATACATTAGATTTTAAATGTGGTTATAAAAACATTTCTAGAAATGGTTATGCAAATGAAATTGTAGAATTAGACGATAGTTATAAGCTTAATTACCATAAGTTAAAAGATACTGTAATTAATGGAAAAGAAGCAGTTAAATTTGCTCCTATTAGAAAAAGAAGGTTAAAAAGAGGAAAAATAGATGTTGATGATTTTGTAGTAATAGAAAATAATCCAGAATTTAAAAAAATAAATTTTAATAACTATTTTGAGTTAGAACAATGGAATAAAAGTAAGTTAGATTTTGAGGGTTTATTAGTATTTAGAAAAATAAAAGTAACTAATAGAAACTTAAAAAACTTTAAATTAAAACTTGTTAATACGGTTAAGTTTAAAAAAGTGCTTAAACTAACTGTTGATTGCGAATAAGTTAATTTTATACTTGCTTTTATTTAAAAGGTTTGTAATTATTAACGACATATATATTATAATTTTAATGAAAAAAACACTAACCTTATTAATGCTAGTTTTTTATTTTCTAAGTTTTGGTCAAGAAACTAAAAATGAAAGAATATATAATTTTGATTATGTTTTAGAATACGAAAATGCGATCGAAGATTCATTAGGCTTATCTAAGGCTTATGTTTTTGTAAACTCAAAAGATAACTCCTATAATTTAACTTTCTCTAAAATTAGGGATAATGGTTATATGAAGTTTATTCATCACAATATAGCAAATATGAATTCTACTATAGAAAACGACTTGTTTTTTAAAGCAGAGACAATTACGCTCGATTGTAATTATAGTTTTGAACCGGCAAATTATTTTAAGAAGTATAGTTTTAAAATAGAAAAAGATACAATTATACATAATGATACACTTAAGTATTATTCTTTTAATAGGTATAATAAAAAACGAAAGAATAAAACGTTATCTCATCATTTTATTATTCAACCTGATACAGAATATATTTTACCTTTTTTCTTTATAACAGATGAATATGAAAAATGGAAATCTTCGGACTATTTACCTAAAGGTATATTTAGAAGAATTTATTTTCAAGATAAAAACAATAAAATAGTAGAAATGGATTATAGACTTTTATCCATATATAAGTACAAAAAACAAATTATTTTGCCTAAAAAATCTTGTGCTGAAGAATAGTCTATTTACCTGTGGTGATAAGGTTCGTTTCTTAAAATAGTAAATCCACGATACAATTGTTCAATTACAAATAATCGTACCATTTGATGAGAAAACGTCATTTTAGATAGTGAAATTTTTCCTTTTGCCTGATTGTAAATAGCTTCGCTAAACCCATAAGGGCCACCTATTACAAAAACAAGTTGTTTTATACCAGAATTCATGTGTTTTTGTAGATAGTTAGAAAAGCCAACACTGTCGTGTTGTTTCCCGTTTTCATCTAACAAAATTAAAACATCGGTATTAGCTAATTTTCCTAGAATAAGTTCGCCTTCTTTTTGTTTTTGCTGTGCTTCGCTTAAGCTTTTAGAATTTTTTATATCTGGAATAATTTCCAATTTAAACTTAATATAAAAGCCTAAACGCTTTTGGTATTCGTCTATTAGAGCTTGAAGTTGCTTATTATCTGTTTTGCCAATGGCAAGGAGTTTAATAGTCATACGCCAAAGGTAAAACTTTTTGTAATTTGAGATTTAATATTTTCATTTTTTTGATTTGCAATCATTATTTTAGCTAAAACAATTTTTACAAATGATTTCTCAAGAACAATTTAATAAAGAAATAGAATTAATAATCGCTAATGCCATTCGTGAAGACGTTGGAGATGGAGACCATAGTTCGTTATCCTGTATTCCAGCATCTGCTCAAGGTAAAGCTAAGCTATTGGTAAAAGACGATGGAATTATTGCTGGAGTAGAATTTGCAAAACAAGTGTTTGCTTATGTAGATCCAGAAATGAAAGTAGAAACCTTGATAGAGGATGGTAGTAAAGTAAAATATGGAGATATTGTATTTTATGTTACAGGAGCATCACAATCTATTTTAAAAGCCGAAAGATTAGTACTTAATGCCATGCAGCGTATGAGTGCTATTGCTACTAAAACTAAAATGTTTGTAGACTTACTTGATGGCACTGGAACTAAAATTTTAGACACACGTAAAACTACTCCAGGCATTCGTGCTTTAGAAAAATGGGCTGTTAAAATTGGAGGAGGAGAGAACCACAGGTTTGCATTGTATGATATGATTATGCTTAAAGATAATCACATTGATTTTGCGGGCGGAATTACAAAAGCTATAGAAAAAACACAACAGTATTTAAAAGATACCAATCGCGATTTAAAAATAATTGTAGAAGCAAGAAATTTAAATGAAATTGAAGAAATTCTTAAAAGTGATGGTGTATACAGAATTTTAATAGATAACTTTAACTACGAGGATACTAGAAAAGCTGTAAAGTTAATTGGAGACAAATGCTTAACCGAAAGTTCTGGTGGAATAAACGAAAAAACAATTAGAGATTATGCGCTTTGTGGTGTAGATTATATTTCGTCTGGTGCTTTAACGCATTCGGTTTATAATTTAGATTTAAGTTTAAAGGCTGTAGATTAAAATAAAACATAAATGCCAGAAACAAGAGTCGATGAGCTTATTGAAGAAATAGTTGTAGACGAGCAACTTAAAGAGCAGAATATAAAAGAAAAACTGCTTAAAATTCCAGTGCTTAATATTATAATAAAATTTTTAAGCAAAATAAAGTTACCTGGTTTCGAAGGTTTATCGCTTTACGATTTGTTAGAATTATACGTAATTGGTATTGCTAAAGGTGCGTTAACAGCTCGTGCAAGTGCAATAGCTTATAGTTTTTTTACAGCACTATTTCCATTTTTGCTTTTTATAATAATTATTATTCCAAGCATACCAATGGATGGTTTTGAAACCGATTTTTTAGCATTTTTAGAATCTGTATTACCACCAACAACAACAGACTTTTTTCACGAAAATATTTTTGAAACCTTAAAAGGCAGTAATAATAATACAGGTTTATTATCTACGGTTTTAATTGTTGCTATTTTTTTAATGGCAAATGGCGTAAATGCATTGTTTTCAGGTTTCGAAAACTCTTATCACGAGCAATTAACAAGAAATCCATTTAAGCAATACTTTTTTGCTATGGGTGTAGCATTAATTTTGTCTTTACTTTTAATTTTAACAGTTGCTGTATTAGGATATTTTCAAATATATGTAGTAGATAATACATTAGCTTTTTTTAGAGAATACGGTTATGAATCTAGACGTAAAACTGAGTTTTGGGCAAGTATAGCACAATATGCTTTTTTTGTAATTGTTACTTTTTTAGCTACAGCAACGTTATATTATTTAGGAACACGAGAAGGTAGAAAAGCTAAATTTTTCTCTGTAGGAGCATTTTTTACTACTATACTAATTATGCTAACTTCGTATTTATTTGGTGTTTATATTGAAAACTTTTCTCGATACAACGAGCTTTATGGTTCCATTGGAGCATTGTTAATACTATTGTTTTATCTCTGGCTTAATGCTAATATTTTATTGTTGGGTTTTGAATTAAATATGTCTATAATGAATTTAAAAAAACAGCATAGTTATGAGTAGAATATTATTAGTGTTTTTTTTATTTTCCTTTTCCGGATTTTCTCAAGGTGTTTTGGGAAAATGGAAAACAGTTAATGCTAAAGACGGAGAGTCTAAATGCATTGTAGAGATTTATGAGAAAGAAGGAAAAGTATTTGGGAAAATTATTGAAATACTAAATCCTGAAGATAAAAATGCAATATGCACAAAATGTACAGGCGAAGATAAAGATAAGCCTATTCTAGGTTTTGAGCTTATTAAAAATATGACTAAAAGTGGTAAATACTACAAAAACGGTACTATTTTCGATCCAGAAAATGGTAAAGAATATAAGTGTAGATTAGCATTAACAGAAGATCCAAATGTATTACAGGTTCGTGGTTATATTTCTTTTTTATATGCCACTCAATATTGGGTTAGAGAAAACTAATCAAACCGTTTTAAAAACTCTTCTTTTTTTCTAACAGAAATAGGAACTTGTGCATTGTTAGACATTACAACATAACTGTGTTTTCCTTTGTAATATTTTTTAACATGATTAATGTTTATTAAATAGGATTTATGTGTTTTAAAAAACGAGGTTTCATCTAATAAATCCTCATAAAATTTAATAGGTTTTGAAACTACTGTTTTTTTGTTTTTAGTGTAAATATGAGTAATACTTGTATCTGCTTCTAAGTGTACAATATCTTCTGTTTTAAGCGTTTCAAAACCAGTTAATGATGGGATTGTAATTATTTTATTTTTATTAGGTTTTAAATTATTAAACAGGTTCTTTATTTGACTTTCAATTGTTTCATTATTTTTTTTGTTTTTTAACCTATTTACCGAATCGTTAAAGTCGTCAACATCAATTGGTTTTAATAAATAATCAAACGCACTAAATTTAAAAGCTTTTATAGCGTACTTATCAAAAGCGGTTGTAAATATTACTTTAAAATTTACTGCCTGCAAATTTCTTAAAAAATCAAAACCTGTTCTGTCATGAATTTTAATATCTAAAAAAACTAAATCTGGTTGCAATTTTGGTACGACATTTAAAGCTTCTTCAACAGTATTGCAAATAGCAATAACGTTAAAAGTATTTGGGTGTCTTGAAATTAAATCTTGTAAGCGAGTAATACAATGTTGCTCGTCGTCTATAAGTATTGTTTTAATCATTTAATATACAAGTTGTATTGGCAGCAATACTTCAATTCTAGTGCCTTGAGATTTGTCAATAATTTTAATATCGCCTTTGGTTTTTTTTACTTTATTAATAATATCAATTCTACTTTTTGTAATAGCCATTCCCATAGATTTTTTGTTTTCTAAATAAGTTATGCTATTTGTTTTTTCTCGCCCTACACCATTATCATCTACAGTACAAAGAATCATTTTATTCTGTTTTTTAAACGTAATAATAATACTGCCTTTTTTGTTAGTTTGAGATAAGCCATGAATAATACTGTTTTCTATAAACGGTTGTAAAATCATAGGAGGAATCATTATATTCTCTGGGTCTAGGCTTTTTTCAACTTCAATAGTATAATCAAATTTTTGTTCAAATCTTTTGCGTTCTATATCCAAATACATTTTTAAAAGTGCAATATCTTCGGATAATAAAATTTCACTTTTTTCAGAGTTCTCTAAGGTTAACCTCATTAATTTTGCAAACTTACCTAAGTAATCGCTAGCAGATTTTGTATCATTTTTTAAAATATAATCACCAATAGAATTTAAGGAGTTAAATATAAAATGAGGATTCATTTGCGAGCGTAAAGCTTTAAGTTCTGTATCAGATACTTTAGCATTAAACTCGGCTTCTTTGGTTTTTGTTACAGCTTCTTGTTTTCTTCGGTATAATATAAATCCAATTAACGATGCAAAAATTAGAGCGCTACCTCCTATAATAGAGGTGTTTTTAATTGATTTTTGCCTTTCAATTTCTACTTGGGAAATAGCTCTGTCTTTATCTGCTTCGTATTGAATTTCTTTTCTTGAAATTTCAAGTTTTCTATCTGCATTAATAACACTATCTCTTAAAACAATATGTTCTTTAAAGGCAGTGAGTGCTTTTTTGTAATCGCCTTTACTTTCATAAACGTTTGCTAGCGTTGCTAGAGCACTATTTTTTGTGGCCATATTATTTAATGCTTTATTTAGTTCTAAAGCATGTGTGGCATAATATTCGGCTTTTTCAATTATATTATTTTTTAAATAAACTTCAGCAGCATTTACATATGCCGATACTCGTAAAACCTCTAGTTTGTGATTTTCAACAAGTTCTAAACTTTGTTTTATGTTATTTAAACCGTCTACCATATATCCGGCATTGGTTTGTACTAAACCCAAATTACTTTTAATATTAGCTATGTGTAGAATTTGTTTTACTGTATCTGCAACTGCAATAGCTTTTTTATAGTAAAAAATTGAGGAGTCGATTTTTTTTTGATGACCATAAATATTGCCAATATTAAAATAGGTATTGGTTCTGTGTATAGGATATTTTAATAATGCTTTATAGCTAGTTAATGCTTTTTTATAATCTTGTTGTTCGTAATGAATAAGTCCAATGTTTGTAAGTACTCCTACCGAATATTTATCGAGTTCTGGATGTTTTTCTATAATGGTATAAGCGTCTTGATAATGATCTAAAGCTTTTAATGGATTAGATTTAAAATAATGCTCAATAATACCAATACTATTAAGAGCAAGTACTATTCCTTTGCTATAATCGAGTTTTTTTGAGATTTCTAAAGTTTTAAGATTGTAATCCATCCAAGTAGAATCTGTTGGAGTTAAAAACATCTTTCTAGCCACAAGTTTTGTTCTTAAATCTACATAAGTAGTGTCTTCGGTTTTGTAGTTTTTAATAACGTTTTCAAGAGAATCAATGGTCTTGTTTTGAGAAAAACATATCAAGGATACCATGAAAAAGAGTGTTGGTAGTACTTTTTTCATTTTAAACTTTAATAATTAATAGCTGTATAAAAATAGCAATTAATTGTTAGAAGTAACTTACAAAAGCAACGTTAATGTGTTTAAAGTCAACGATAATAAGTTTGTTGTAGTTTTTTTGATAAAAATAGGATTGCTTTATAAAGGCTTAATCCAAATAAAAAAGAAATGAAAGCAAAATTACTTTTTATTTTTATTCTTATCATTTCAAATGCAAACGCACAACTGCAAGCACCGCCAGTTCCAGAGACTTGGGAAACAGATCTTTGGTTTGTAGACGATTGGTTACATGTAGCTACTGTAAATTATAGTTTTAATTCAGATTGTTTGCCAGATTATGTTTTACAACAAACATTAGATTTTTCAACAAGTATTTTTGGAAATAGTACACAATTAAGCATTAGTTATAATGCTAATTCCCAAATGACGACGAGTACAAATGAACTTTGGAATACCAATCTTCAAATTTGGGAGAACGAAAGGCGTACAGATTTTTCATACCTAGGTAATAATTTAAGTTTAGTAGAAATTTATATTTGGGAAAATAGTAATTGGGAAATTAGCGAAACCATTGAAAACGCTTATAATGGCAGCGATTTATTAATAGAGTCCCTTTATAAAGAATGGAGTATACCTTTAAATAGTCTTGTTAATAGAGATAAAAGTAATTACACGTATACTGCATTTTCTCAAATAGATACAATTATAAATAGTAATTGGGATGCGGTTAATTCAATCTGGATAGATAGTTCAAAAATAACTTATGTATATAATTCAAATAATGTAGTAGTTTCTAAAATCTCCCAAAATTGGGATGGCAACCAATGGGTAAATAATAATATTGAAGTTTATAGTTACGATAGTAATGGTTTTTTAATAGAACTGTTACAATCAAATTGGAACTTAAATACAGGCGTTTACGATGAGACTCAAAGAAAGCTTTACACAAATAATAGTGATGGTAACCAAATTATAGTGGTAGATCAAACTAATGTTTTAGGAACTTGGACTAACACTACAAGAGATCGCCGTACGTATCCAAACTGTCAAACTCTTAATGCGGAAGATGTCGTTTTTTCAAGTTTAGAAGTTTACCCAAATCCAGTACAAAATCAACTAATTATAGAAATAGAAGGCAATACTACAGGTGTCCTAACCATATGCGATGTTAATGGACGCAAAATTTTTACTCAAAACATATTAAACAGAATTAATAAAGTGGATGTTTCAAAATTAAAAACAGGAATGTATTTGTTACAAATTACCAAAGACAATAAAACAAGTACAAAAAAAATAATTAAACAGTAGCTTAATTTATGTTTTAAAAAAAGTTCTAAATAAAAATTTATGAAAACTAAAAGAATATTACAACAACGCATATGTATAGTTATGGCTCTATTATTTTTAATGCCATTGCTAGGTTTCTCACAGAAAAAAAGATTAAAACCACCAAAACGAGTCTCGAAAATTGAAAGTGTAGATCAATTTGTAGAAAACTCTTTTGATTTATATCATAAGGTATTTGTGTACGATAGTTTAACAACAGTTGGAGTAGAAGTACCTGCTGAAATTGAAGACACTTTAATTGAACGTGCAGAACGAGATGTAGATAGCTTGTGGCAAATTTTACCAACAATTTTAGATGATATGACTAGTGGAAACGCCAATATTATGAAAAAAGGAAAAGCAACCATTAATTTAAATAAGTCTAAGAAAGCACTTAAATACTGTATGCAAACGGTTAAAATGTATTTTAAAGGTGAAGAAGAAGAGAGTGTTGATGACAATAAAAATTAAACAATAATTAAAAATGAATGTTTTAAAAATTATAGTTGTAACAAGTCTTTTTTTCTTAATCAATTTGGTTAATAGTCAGTCGTATAAACCATCATTTAGAGCAGATATGTGCGATTGTTTAACTTTAGAAATGCAAAAACGTAAGCTTACAGAAAATGCATACAAAGCATGCTTTAGAGAAACATTATCAAAATATGCAACATTAATTGATGCTCAAATTGTTGAAGAAGATATTAATAAAAAAATGCTTTTAGGCCAATTAGCTAGAAAGGATTTACTTATTTCTATAAGGCCAGAATTGGTATATACTTGCGAAGCTTATTTTAATCATTTAGAAAGCGAAAAATTAAGTAAGAAACTTATAATTAGAGAACAGGCTAGAGAAAGTGATTTAGAAAAATTTAATCAGCTTGTTGCTATGTCTCCAAATACTTATAGTTATTTTTCTAGAGCACAATTGCATTATAATTTAGGAAATTTAGATGCAGCAGAAACAGATATTAAATCTTGTATAGAAATTAACCCAAATAAAGATAACATAAAATCAAGACGACACGAACTGCTTTTAATGGCACTAATACATGAGGAAAGAAATAATTATACAGAAGCTATTACTTTATACGACCTAGCTTATTTTGGCGAGATGGATGTTGAAGTAGCTATTTTAAGAGCCGTAGCAGATAAAAATAATGGCGGCTCAATTGCTAATATTCCAAAACTTAAAGATAGCGCAGAAAATGTATTAAGTTCTAATAAATCTAGTAGAAGACGCTCTACTACAAGTAATCAAACAAGAAGTCAATCTCAAAATAAAACGCCAACGACACAAAGCATACAATCTAAAAAGAAAAAAGATACATCGTCTTTAAAAAAACTATTTAAAATAGACGATTAAATTTTAACCTTAAAAACCATTACTTTTAGCAATGGTTTTTTTGTGTAAACCTATTACCTTTGGGCTATGGGTTATTTTATAGACGTAATATTGGCAATTCCCGTAGAAAGGATGTTTACCTACAGTATAACACAGGCAGAATCTGAGTTTTTACAAGTAGGTATGCGTGTGTCTGTGCCTTTTGGTAAATCTAAAATTCACACCGGATTAGTAGGAGCTATACATACTAACGCACCACAAATTTATGAAGCTAAAGAGATTCACCAAATTTTAGACGAAACACCTATTGTTACTCAAAAACAACTTGAATTCTGGCAGTGGATTGCAAAATATTACATGTGTACTGTTGGAGAAGTTATGAGAGCAGCTTTACCAAATGCATTTATTTTAGAAAGCGAAACACTAATTAGTAGAAATTTAAAAAAAGAAATAAAAGATACAGACTTAAAGGACGACGAATTTTTAGTTTTCGAAGCCTTGCACCATCAATCTACTTTAAAAATACAAGAAGTATCTAGTATTCTTGATAAAAAAAATGTACTTCCAGTAATTAAGCGATTAATAGATAAAGAAGTTATTTTATTGCAAGAAGAAATTTACGATAAATACAAACCAAAATACGTAAGGTATGTAAAACTTCAGGCGCAATATACAAGCGAAATAGGGTTACATCAACTCTTGCAAGATTTAAGTCGAGCCGAAAAGCAAAGACAAGTTGTTATGACTTTGTTTTCTATTTCAGCAAAAACAAAGAAGCCTATTAAAGTAAAAGATTTAATAGAAGAAAGTGGAGCTTCTGCTGCAATTGTAAAAGCGTTAATAGATAAAGAGATTCTAGAGGAATATCATATTCAAACCGATCGTGTTCAATACGAAGGAGAAGATAATGAGGCAACAAAAGCATTAAACCAATACCAAACAGAAGCGTTAAAACAAATAAAAAATAAGTTTGAAACTCAAAATGTAATAGTATTGCACGGCGTTACTTCTTCTGGAAAAACAGAAGTGTATGTTAAGCTTATAGAAGATGTTTTATTAAAAGGAAAGCAGGTGCTATATCTATTACCAGAAATAGCATTAACTACACAATTAGTAACAAGGCTTCAAAACTATTTTGGAGAGCAGGTTGCTGTGTTTCATAGTAAATACTCTGCTCATGAACGTGTTGAGGTTTATAACAATGTATTGGAAAACACTAATACAGCTAAAATAATTTTAGGTGCTCGCTCTTCTATATTTTTACCATTTCACGATTTAGGATTAATTATTGTAGACGAAGAACATGAACAATCTTTTAAACAATTTAATCCAGCACCACGATACCATGCAAGAGATGCCGCAGTAGTTTTGGCTCATTTGCACAAATCAAAAATACTTTTAGGAAGCGCAACACCAAGTTTAGAAAGTTACAAGAATGCAATAGATAATAAATATGGTTTAGTAGAAATAAATAGACGTTATAATAATGTGCAATTACCCGATACAGAATTAGTAGATATTGCAGATAAATATAAGAGAAAACTTATGAAAGGTCATTTTAGTGATAGAATGATTGAAGAAATCACCGAGGCCTTAGAAGAAGGATATCAAGTTATTTTGTTTCAAAACAGAAGAGGCTATTCACCAATAGTAGAGTGTAATACTTGTGGTCACTCTCCACAATGCCCAAATTGCGATGTAAGTTTAACTTATCATCAATATAGAAAACAATTACGTTGCCATTACTGTGGACACAACAGTGCAATGTTGCAAAAGTGTATGGCTTGTGGAACTTCAAATTTAGATACCAAAGGATTTGGGACAGAACAAATTGAAACCGAAGCAAAATCACTTTTTCCAAAAGCTAAAGTTGCGCGAATGGATTTAGATACCACACGCGGGAAACATGGCTACGAGAAAATAATAACAGCTTTAGAACAGCAAGAAATAGATATTTTAGTTGGTACACAAATGCTTACTAAAGGATTAGATTTTAGAAATGTAAAACTTGTTGGGATTATGAATGCAGATAATATGCTTAATTTTCCAGACTTTAGAGCTCACGAAAGAAGTTTTCAACTCATGCTTCAGGTTTCTGGTCGTGCAGGAAGAACAGATAAAAGAGGAAAAGTATTAATTCAAACTTATAATCCTTATCATAAAATTTTACAACAAGTGTCTACCAATAATTATTTAGACATGTTTAAAGAACAGCTGCAAGAACGTCGTGATTTTAAATATCCTCCTTTTTTTAGACTTATAAAAATAACATTAAAACATAGAGATTATAATAAAGTAGAAACAGCTAGCGACTGGTTTGCAAAGTCTTTAAGGCAAGTTTTTAAAACTAATATTTTAGGACCAGAGTTTCCGCCGGTATCTCGCGTAAGAAATCAATACTTAAAAAACATTTTAATTAAAATTCCACAACAGCAATCTTTAGCAAAAACAAAAGAAGCTATTAATAAAATTAATTCAAGTTTTGAGGCTGTTGGACCTTTTAAAGGTGTTCGTGTTATAATAAACGTAGATAATTATTAGTAATTATTGTTGTTACAGCACTTTGTGGTAATTTGTATAAAAAAAAAGCACGCTAAAAAGACTGTTTAAAAGTAAAAATCCTACTCGATAGAGTAGGATTAGTTTAGTTAATTAAAATAAGTGCGGTTAAGTTTAAATATTATTTAGGGCATCAACAAGCAATGTTTTTTTATTTCTACTTAAAGGGATTTCGTAGGAACCAACTTCAACATTTTTACTGTTAAATCTATCTACTTTGTCAAGATTTACAATATAAGATTTGTGTATTCTTAAAAATTTACCGTCAGGTAATTCGCCTTCAAAAGCTTTCATTGTAGATAAAACAACAAGAGAAGTATCTTCGGTAACTAATTTTACATAATCACCAAGAGCTTCAATCCATTTTATATCCTTAATATATACTTTACGTTTTTTAAGGTTACTTTTTACAAAAATATGTTCACCTTCGGTTTCGTTAAAATCTAATTTAAGTTTATGTTGTTCTAAAGCTTTTTCAACAGCTTGATTAAAACGTTCACGAGTAATAGGTTTTTGTAGGTAATCTGTAGCATCGTAATTAAAAGCTTTAAAAGCGTATTCAGTTTTTCCAGTAACAAAAATAATTTGTGGTCTGTTATTTAATACGTCTAAAAGCTCGAAACCATTAAGTACGGGCATTTCAATATCTAGAAATATAAGATCTACCTTGTGAGTATTTAATCCGTTTTTTGTTTCTAAAGCACTGCTGTATTCAGCAATAAGATTTAATGAGTTATTGTTCTCAATCAATTTAACTATTGAAAGTCTTTGTATTGCTGAGTCATCAACTACTACACAATTTAGAGTCATAGCGTTTGTATATTTGGGTTTAATTATCGACAATGTTACAAAAAATTCGGATTAAAACCAAAAAACATCGCTTAAATGTAAAATTTAACAATTTTTTTAGATTTAAAATGAGTTTAAAAATTGTTTCAATTTAATTTTAAAAAGAATTGTGAGTTATAATAAAAAGAGTTATTTTTGCACTCATTTTTAACACAAATAAATAGATTTTTATGAATCATTATGAAACTGTTTTCATCTTAAATCCCGTTTTATCTGATACACAGATAAAGGAAACAGTAAAGAAATACGAAGATTTTCTTACTGAAAGAGGAGCAAAGATGGTAGCCAAAGAAGATTGGGGCTTAAAAAAATTAGCTTACCCAATTCAAAACAAAAAAAGTGGATTTTACCACTTATTTGAGTACACTATAGATGGTGAACACATTACTCCTTTAGAAGTAGAGTTTAGACGTGATGAGCGTTTTATGCGTTACTTAACTGTAGCTTTAGACAAGCACGCGATTTCGTGGGCAGAGAGAAGAAGAGTTAAATTAAACAAAAAAGCGTAATTATGGCATCTATCGAACAACAAGCAAAAGGAAAAAAAGAAGGTGAAATTAGATATTTAACACCTTTAAATATTGATACGAACAAGCAAAAAAAATATTGTCGTTTCAAAAAATCTGGAATCAAGTATGTAGATTACAAAGATGCAGATTGGTTATTAGGGTTTGTTAATGAGCAAGGTAAAATTTTACCAAGACGTTTAACAGGAACTTCTTTAAAATACCAAAGAAAAGTATCTGTAGCAGTAAAAAGAGCACGTCACTTAGCTTTATTACCATACGTAACAGATTTATTAAAATAAAACTAGCATAACAATGGAACTTATATTAAAACAAGACGTTGAAAACTTAGGATTTAAAGACGATGTTGTAACGGTTAAGAACGGTTATGGTAGAAATTTTTTAATTCCTACAGGACACGCTGTATTGGCAACATCTTCTGCAAAGAAAGTATTAGCCGAAAACTTAAAGCAACGTGCCTTTAAAGACAAAAAATTAATTGAAGAAGCGAATACTACAATTGAAGCTTTAAAACAATTAGATATTAAAATCGCTGCTAAAGCAACAGAAGGAGCTTCAGCTGGAGATAAATTATTTGGATCTGTAACTAAATTAGATTTAGTGGATGCTTTCGAAAAAGAAGGACACACTATTGATAGAAAGTTTATCACTATTACAGGTGGAAACATTAAACGTTTAGGACAGTACACAGCAACTGTACGTTTACACAGAGAAGCAACAGCAGATATTGATTTTGAAGTTGTAGCTAAATCTTAAGATTTTAAATCACATAGTACAAAACCGTTTGGAGTCTCTTCAAACGGTTTTTTTAATTTTAAATTTTACGCTAACGCAGAATTACTAATGAAAAAACATTTACATTTTATAGTATTAATTGTCTTACTTGTTTCTTGCAAGAATGATGTTTCTAAAAATGAAACTTTACCTCAAACTAATACAGAAATTATAAAAAAATCTGTTTTAATTGAAACTTTTAAATATAAGCCTAATGCAGCACCAATTATAAGTGTACATCGTGGAGGAAAGAGTATAAAAAACTACCCAGAAAATTGCTTAGAGACTTTACAATATGTAAACGATAGTATTCCTGCTATTTACGAAATAGACGTAGCTAAAACAAAAGATTTTAAACTTGTATTATTACACGATAATACTTTAGATAGAACAACTACAGGTTCTGGAAAAATTTTAGATTATACTTATCAAGAATTACAAGCCTTTAATATGGTTGACGATTTTGGTAACGAAACCAGTTTTAAAATTCCATTATTTACTAATGTTTTAAAATGGGCAAAGCAAAATAATGTAGTGTTAACAGTAGATATAAAAAGAAGTGTTAATGTTGAAACAGTAATAGATGCTATTAGAAAAGAACAAGCAGAAGATAACTGTATTATAATTACTTACGATTTAAAACAAGCACAGAAAGCTTATAAGTGGGCACCAGAACTTCTATTATCTGTTTCTGCAAGGAATGATAAGGAGTTAGACTGGTTATTGCACTCTAATATTCCTACCGAAAATATGTTAGCTTTTACTGGAACACGCTTATCTCCAGATGCGTTTTATAAAAAAGTACAATCTTATGGTATAAAAACAATTTTAGGTACATTAGGAAATTTAGATAATCAAGCAAAATCTAAAGGAGAAGTGCCATACAGTGTTTGGAAAAATAAAGGAATAGATATTTTTGCAACAGACAGGCCGTTTGCGGTGGCAAAAGCTTTAAATATTAAAAAATAGAATAAACAATTAAGATGAAATACGCTAGGTTAACAAAAGAGCAGTTTGAAGAGTTACATAAGGAGTTTATAAACTTTTTAGCAACACAATCTATAACAGCAGAAGAATGGGCAAATTTAAAAGCCAATAAGCCAGAATTAGCAGAAGTAGAATTAGATGTTTTTAGCGATTTAATTTGGGAAGGAGTACTAAATCAAACCAGATATTTAGAGCACATTTCTCCAAACGATATTCATTTGTTTTCTTTAAACGAAGATAACATGCATTTAATTGGTATTAAAGTAAAAGAAGATGTCGATTTAACAACAAAAGAAGGCTTTAATTGGTTAAGAAATAACTTAATGCATGATAATGTAGAATTTGTTCAAGCCAAAAAAGACTATAGCGAAGATAAAAATTTAGATAAATTTACTCTTATACAACAAGGATCTAATATAACTAAAGGAGAGTTGTACGAGTATATGTTTAAGTTAATAAATTAACGAGTTCCTGAGAAGGAAGAAACCTTATAAATAGTAGAAATAATTTTCCTTATTATTTCAAATTAATTCTTCTATTTTTGTCATTCCGCACTTGTTGTGGAACCTAAATTTAAGATAACGTCACTTCGAATAATTCTTAAATATTAAGAATTGTATCGAGAAGACCTAAAACAGATCCCTTTTTTAAAAGGGAATTATTATGGCACAAAAACCAAGTATACCAAAAGGAACAAGAGATTTTAATCCCGAACAAGTTGCAAAACGCAATTACATATTTAATACTATAAAATCTCAATTTAAAACTTTTGGATTTCAACCTATAGAAACACCAAGTTTTGAGAATAGTGATACTTTAATGGGAAAGTATGGTGAAGAAGGTGATCGTTTAATTTTTAAGATTTTAAATAGTGGTGATTATTTATCCAAAGTAAATGATGAAGAATACGCAGGTAAAGATTCTAATAAAATTACCGCTAAAATTTCAGAAAAAGCTTTGCGCTACGATTTAACAGTGCCATTTGCTAGATATGTAGTACAACACCAAAACGATATAGATTTCCCTTTTAAGCGTTACCAAATGCAACCAGTTTGGAGAGCAGATAGACCACAAAAAGGACGATTTAGAGAGTTTTATCAATGCGATGCAGATGTTGTTGGTAGTGATAGCTTATGGCAAGAAGTAGAATTTATACAACTTTACGATAATGTGTTTACTGCTTTAGGTTTAAAAGGAACTACTATTAAAATAAATAATCGTAAAATACTTTCTGGTATTGCTGAAGTAATAGGTGCTAGCGATAAACTTATAGATTTTACTGTAGCTTTAGATAAGTTAGATAAAATAGGAGAGGAGAAGGTAAAAGAAGAAATGTTAGGTAAAGGAATTTCGCAAAGCGGAATAGATAAATTGCAACCATTGTTTTCTTTAACTGGAGATTTTAATTCTCAAATAGAAAGTTTAAAAGACATTCTTAGTACTTCCGAAGAAGGAAAAAAAGGTATTGAAGAATTAGATTTTATTAATAAAGCAATTAGTGAGCTAGACCTAAAAACTGCTAATTTACAGTTAGATGTTACTTTGGCTCGAGGATTAAATTATTACACAGGCGCTATTTTTGAAGTGTCTGCACCACAAGGAGTAAAAATGGGATCTATTGGCGGTGGAGGAAGATATGCCGATTTAACTGGTGTTTTTGGTCTTAAAAATGTAAGTGGTGTTGGTATAAGTTTTGGTTTAGACCGTATTTATTTAGTGTTAGAAGAATTAGGATTGTTTCCAGAAACTATTGCTAAAAGTACAGAAGTTCTATTTATAAATTTTGGAGATGCCGAAGCATTATTTAGTTTAAAAGCAATTAAATATTTAAGAGAAACAGGTATTAATGCAGAGCTTTATCCAGATAAAATTACAAATGGAAAGCATATGAAAAAGCAAATGAATTATGCTAATAAACGTAATATTCCATTTGTGGTTTTAGTAGGAGAGGAGGAAATGAATAAAAATAGTTATACTTTAAAGAATATGAAATCTGGAGAACAGAATAAAGTAGAACTAAAAGAACTAATAAGTTTATTAAAAAATTAATAGGAATATTATAATAATTAAAAAACCTGAGGACTTATTGTTCTCAGGTTTTTTTAGTTTTTATTTAGATGTAAGTAATAAATTAATTAACTAATATTTTTTTTGATTTTGATTCTACATCCGAATTAACTCTTAAAATATATTGTCCAGACTTTAAGTTATTTGTCTGTATTACAATTTTTTCTTCTTTACCAATAGAATTATACTTTGCTTTTAATTTTCCAGAAAATGAATAAATTTCGACAGATGTAATAGGAGCAGTAGCAGGATTGTTAATGCTAATTTGTTTTGAGTTGTTTAAAAACTGAATTTGAACACCAGCTTCAGCCTTTAAACCTAAGCTAATATCTATGTTTATACCAAAAACGTCTTCGTCTTCTTCATCGGTATTATCTGTTGTAGAATTTTCTTCTTCTTCTTCTTCTTCTGTGGTTTCAATTTCATTTATAAAACGTAATTCAAATCGATTTACATAGTCTCCAGCATTTAAAGTTAAAGAAACTCCAGTGTTATTTTTTATGTTGTAATAAGTGTTGTCTTCTTTATCAAAAAGAAAAATCTCTCTATCCTCTGGTACATTTTGTAATTGGTCTATTACTATAGTGTAATCACCATCTATAGCAGTATGTACACCTATAGGTAAAATTGAATTTTCGTCTATATTGTCTATACCTTGAATATTAAATTTTCTATTATCTATTATCCAGTAAATATCATCTGGATTAGTGTTAAAAATTTCGGCATCGTAACCAAAATCTATTCCTGCAGTCGCATTATTATCTACAGTTACTAAAATTTGTTTGTGAGTATTGGTTGTAGAGGTAAAGCCTAATCTAATTTTCATTCTATCATCATTATTAGTCCCTTGTTGGGCAAATAAATTGATACAGAATAATGTAATTATAAACGTATATAATATTTTTTTTAGCGAAAAATTATTCATGGTTAGCGATTTTAAAAAACAAAAAAAGTAAGATTTTGTTTCTCTCAAATTTATAGCAATAAGTAAGTTAAATTTTAAAAAAAGCTACAAAAAACTAATAAATACGATGTACGGCAAGTTTGTGTTAATTTTTACGATTAACTACTTTTTACATAAAAAGAAAGCCTGAAACTTAATGTTTCAGGCTTTAGAATTTTTAGATTTCTATATATTACTCAACTAAAACTTTTTTAGAGAGTTTTCCGTTTTCGGTATTAATTTCTATAATATATGCTCCAGTAGAAATATTACTAGTTTTTAATTCAATAATACTGTCATTTTCTATTTCGGTATATTTTATAATTGACTGACCTAAAATATTAAATAATTCTACAGATTTAATAATTTCGAATTCTGGATTATTAATAACAATAGTTTCGTTATTGTTTGCAAAATAATATTGTAAACTAGTTTCAGCTTCAAAATCTTGAGTGCTTAAAGTATTTGCGTTAGAGAACCTTAAGTCAAAACGGTTTAAATACTCACCTGCATTTAAATTAACGGTAAATTCCGGGTTATTTCTAATATCAAAATAAGTATCTGTAACGTTGTCATAAATGTATATCTCTAAATCATTAGGAACATTTTCTAAAGCATCAATTTTAATACTGTTATCTCCATTTTCATTAGTAATAATTCCTAATGGTAAAATTGTAGAAACATCTATTTGGTTTGTTCCTTGAATAAGAAATTTTTTATCATCTATATCCCAAAACATGTCGGTAACTTGAGAATCGTTAGATTCTCCATCATATCCAAAATCTACTTGTGGTGTAGCATTTACATCTTGTGTTACTAGGATTTGTCTTGTATAAGTATCATTAACAGAATTAAAACCTAATCTAATTTTTAATCTATTATCATTATATACAGTTTCGTTTGGTTGGTTATTGCTTTGTCTTATAAATACAGAGTTCGCTCCTTCTTTTTCAAAAACACGTTGTCCGTTATTAAAGTTTATAGTTCCAGAACTAGATCCTGTAACAAAGAAACTTTGTCCAACAGGAATATAACGGTCTGGAGTTTTTGTTGGTGTTCCTCCTGTTGTAGTTCCTCCTGTTGTATAATCGTGTTGCATAGCTGGTATACCTCCCGAAAGATTATATGTTGCATAACCTCCTTCATACTGTGATACATAATGAGATCCTCCACCAAAGTGCTCCCAAAAATATACTGTACCAGTAGTGTTTGTGTTATTTAATATAAATGTATTAGCGTCTAATGCTGATGCATATGGATTACCAACTAAATAATCATAATTGTTATCTATAGTTAAGTTAATATCACCATTATTAGGCTTTCCTCTAAAAACATAGTTTTGTTCTAAAGCAATATTGCCATTTGTGTTACTTACACCTTTCATTGTAAATCCTTCTCCTGCAGACATTGTTCCAGTACTACGTACATGTTGCCAGTTGTAATAGTCTGTAGCTAAGTTTGCATACTTCCAAATCCAGTAATCTGCAATACCTATAGGTGAGCCAGATGTTCCATTATAACCATTAATTATAAAATTAATAGCTTGAGGTGAAGCAGGATTAGTACCGTCTAACAATACATCTGGAATTGTGTAATTATTGTTGTTAGTGGTCGTGTTGCTAACACCAACTGGTGAAGACCAATAATTATATGTGTATAAGTCTTGTGTACCTTGTTGGTCTCTTTCTAATAGTCCAGAACTTGTTACATCTAAATCTGAATCTATTGTTTGTATTAATTGAGATTCTCCTTCTAAATCTATTTTACCATCTAAGTTTAGATAGTGAGATATTGTTAAAGCATTCCCTGAGTTTGTAGCTGTATTTCCTGCTACAGATAAAGTGTTACCTATAACATTAAGAGATAATAAAACTCTATTGCTATTGTTTGCAGTAGGTAACGATGTATTATCCATAGTAATGTTGTGGTTTGTTTCTACAATATTCCAATCTACAGTAGTGTCGCTATTTACTATAGAAGCGGCACCAGGAATTGTTTGCACATCTCCGTTAAGCCATGTGCTGTTTAAATTCCAATCTGTATTATTTGCCGTTTGGTAAGGTAATGGTGCAGTTTGAAAATCTACTGTGTTTAAGTTTCTTAAAGCACCTTGATTTCCATTCCCAGAAGCATCTTCTGTATTTGTATATGTATAAATAGACATTGGATAATATGCAGCTAAAGCATTCCACGGTATGGTTGCAACATCGTTTTTAGTTATAGACGATGGAATAACTTTACCATTAACAAAACCAGTATTTTCTTGAATTTCTTGATTCATTATATACTGTAATTGTGCTTGAGTAAGTTCTGTATCCCAAATTCTAACTTCATCAATATTTCCTCTAAAGTATTGTGTAGGCGTGTTTTTTCCTGCAGCAGCAATATTAAAAGACTCATCTGTATCTATAGGTGCATTTCTATTTGCAGATCGGTCTAATACACCATCAATATATAGGTAAACTCTTGTACCGTTGTAGATGGCAGCAACGTGATGCCACTCATCGTCTGGAATAGAAGTGTTAGATGTTAGGTTTTGGTTGGTTCCATTTATCCAACGCATTTGAATTCTGTTATCATTTATTATCCTAAAATCATAACCTTCTGTATAAGCTACATCTCGTTTAGATATAATAGATGCATTACCAGTATCTGCGGCATCTCTTTTTATCCAAGCAGAAATTGTAAATCCAGATGGATTTAAATTTAACTTATTAGACATATCGATATAGTCTTGCGAACCGTCAAAATAAACAGAACGTGTTACTTCTACTTGCGGTGCATAACCAAAAGTGATATATTTAGTACCATTAAAATCGTAATCTGCTTCTAGATTAGATCCATTTATTTGCATTAATCTATAATCTGCAGTAGGATCGAATACTGGTGTATCTGAAATAAACATATAATAACTTCCAGGAGGACTAATATTTCTAATAGCATCTTGAGGAATACTTACTTTTACAGAACCTACATCTCCACCAGTTTCAACAACTTTCCAGATACGTTGCATTCCTAAAAAGCTTACAGGAGTCGACAATCCAGAAATTCCAGAACTTAAATCTACAGCAACGGTTATTGGAGCAGCATCTAAACTAGCATTGTTATTTCCCCAAACTAAATAGTTTTTATCATTTAAAGTTTCAGTATTTGTTGAAATGTTTTCTGAATTAGTATTATAAATGTCGTTTAATCCCATAGTAAGGATACCTTCAATTCTTCCAAAACCATCTACAGCATCATTTACACTTCTAGATTGTTTTTGGTTTAATTCTCCATCATCATCTCTACCAATACCAGCAATATCGTAATTGTATCCAACGTTTGCAGATTGATCCCAAATAACGTCTCCGTCACTATCTACATAATCTTGCGAAGTACCGTTAACACCTAATGTTATACCGTATTTAATGGCAAGATAAGATTGTATTCTATTACGTTCTTGAGTAAGGTTGGCATCAGATTTTCTTGAGTTATATGTTATTACTTCTGCAATACGACCATCAAAACTACCATTCCAGTATTGGCTTCTTCCTAACCAATATCTTCCATTGTTAATAGTAGCATATTTGGAAATGTCATTTGTTTCATTTCCAACCTGATTGGCGTTGAAATATAATTCCATATCAGTATCAGCTGCGTTTTGTCTAATATTTATTATTTGAATTTTATTATAATCGTTAGTTGAGTTTGTATCTGCTCTTCCATATCCATTTTCAGCAACTGATTCGCCTTCACTGGTGGTTCCAATACAATAAGTTAACCTTTCGTTATTAAACCTTGCAGTGTAAGATCCATAACCAAAACCAGTTACATCTTCTGCATAACTTTCAGCTAAGGGATCTGAGCTGGTAAAAGTATCTAAAGGAATCATTGAAGTGGTAACTGTAGGATCTGGCATTAGTACCACAAACATATCATTTGTATTAAAACCTCCTGTACCTTTTAGCTCATCTCTATTAGTAATATATGTCATATCACTATATGCTGTATTATTGTCGTTTTCAAACTCAATAACAGGATTAAAGTTCATGTTTTTTACAGTATTGTTTCTAAATACGGGTTCTTGACCAGCAACAACAACTTCTGCATTATTTCCTTTTCCATTATCTATCCATTGGCTTACAAGAGATCCATCGGCAGCAGTTGTAGTTCCATTTACTTGATCTGCTTTTAACCATAAGTCTAAATTATTAGTTACTCCACCTGGACCTGTAGTAGGATTAGCATATGTAGTACCCGATATAGTAATATCATCTACCATTACATAATCACCAGTGTTACTAGCATCACAACGTATTCTAAATCTTCCAGTAGGTAATATAGGTAAAGTATAATCTGTAGACATTAATGTAACAGTTTTACTATAAAATATAACAGAATTTGTAGATTGAAAGTCTGCACTTTTATTAGCTACACTACCACTTACAAATCTAGCAACAGTTTCCCAATTGGAGAAAACACCACCATCGTGATATTCTACAAAAAAATCTTCTCCTGTTTCCATGCTATATGTAGTAAAGAAAAATTTAATATCAACTTTATCGTACAATCCTAAACTAAAAAAAGGAGAGGTCATTGTGGAATTATTGCCAAGATTATCTCTTAACCAGAAACTATTATTTCCACTATATGCGTAAGTTCCATTATTGTTACGAAATCCTTGGTTACTTTCTGTCCAACCTTGTGTTCCAGATTCAAAGTCATAAAAACCAAGAGTTGTTGTTGTTTGTGCTTGAGATGAGAACAGATTAATTAATCCTAAAAAAGCTATTATAGCTAATAGGTTTGCTTTGAGGGTAGTTTTTTTCATAGGTTAATAGGTTAATTTAGGGAACCTAGTTTGTAATAGGTTGTAAAACTACAATATTAGTCCTTAAAAAGCAAAAATAATCGATGAAATGCATATTCAGTTTGTAATACGTTGATTTTTAGTTCTTTATAAAATAAAAAATCAGTGTATTTGAGCGTGTAATTATGTGTTTTATCGATAAAAGATTATTTGAAAATAAAAAAGTTGAGCATTAATATGCTCAACTTTTTTTATTAATTAAATAATTACTTTAGAATTTAATCATTTTTTGAGTATGAATAATTAAATTTTTAGAATTAGAAAGTCTTAAAAAATAAGGAGCTTGATCTAATCTTTCTAAACCATTAATTGTTAATTTTCTTAATGATGGAGTAGTGGTTTTAGTATAAACAACTCTTCCATTTAAATCGTAAATTGTTACTGTTATTATTTCATTATTATAATTTAATGGTAATAAAATATTAATAGTTGAATTAAAAGGATTAGGACTAATACTAATGTTTTCATTTTCAAATTCTGTAGATCCTAAGGTTTCTTCATCATATCCATCACAATCTTCATCAATACCATTTTGAGGAATCTCAGTTGCTTCTGGATTTATTAAGTTGTTAGAATCATCACAATCTGAATCATTTGTAACGTAGCCCATTGGCTGAGTGCAATCTTGAATTGAATTATTTGCATCACCATATCCATCATCATCTGTATCTGCATAATAAGTGATTGCTGTTCCGTTATTTGTTATTTCCCATGTACATGTAGTGTCGTTAAACGTTGCAGTTTCGTAACATTCTGTAGCAGGTTCTGAATCTTGAGTTCCTGTATTTTCCCACTGGCACGTACTATCGTTAAATTGGTAGTTATCCCAACAGTTAACGGCAGTTGGTTCAGGATCTTGAGTTCCTGTGTTTTCCCATTGGCATGTGCTATCGTTAAATTGGTAATTATCCCAACAGTTAACAGCCGTTGGTTCAGGATCTTGAGTTCCTGTGTTTTCCCATTGGCATGTGCTATCGTTAAATTGGTAATTATCCCAACAGTTAACAGCCGTTGGTTCAGGATCTTGAGTTCCTGTATTTTCCCACTGGCACGTACTATCGTTAAATTGGTAATTATCCCAACAGTTAACAGCCGTTGGTTCAGGATCTTGAGTTCCTATGTTTTCCCATTGGCATGTGCTATCGTTAAATTGGTAATTATCCCAACAGTTAACAGCCGTTGGTTCAGGATCTTGAGTTCCTGTGTTTTCCCATTGGCATGTGCTATCGTTAAATTGGTAATTATCCCAACAGTTAACAGCCGTTGGTTCAGGATCTTGAGTTCCTGTATTTTCCCACTGGCACGTACTATCGTTAAATTGGTAATTATCCCAACAGTTAACAGCCGTTGGTTCAGGATCTTGAGTTCCTATGTTTTCCCATTGGCACGTACTATCGTTAAATTGGTAATTATCCCAACAGTTAACGGCAGTTGGTTCAGGATCTTGAGTTCCTATGTTTTCCCACTGGCACGTACTATCGTTAAATTGGTAGTTATCCCAACAGTTAACGGCAGTTGGTTCAGGATCTTGAGTTCCTGTGTTTTCCCACTGGCACGTACTATCGTTAAATTGGTAATTATCCCAACAGTTAACAGCCGTTGGTTCAGGATCTTGAGTTCCTGTGTTTTCCCAAGAACAATTTGTATAGTTGTAAGTGTAATTGTCCCAGCAATTTACTGTAGCAGGTTCATCTTGTAGTGTTATTGTTACAACGGCTGTACAAGTGTCAGAATTTCCATTAGCATCAGTTACGGTTAAGGTTATATTATTTGGACCTTCATCTTCGCAAGTAAAACTTGTTTTAGATGCAGAAATACTAGCTATTCCGCAATTATCTGATGAGCCATTATTAATTTGAGAAGCTGTTATAGTTGCATTACCTGTATTATCTAATTGTACAGATATGTTTTGGCAAACAGCTGTTGGATTTTCGTTATCTGCTATAATGTTTACATTAAATGATGCTGTTTCTGTATTGCCGTTATTATCGGTTACAGAGTAACTTATGGTTGTGTTTCCAGATGGAAAAGTGTCTCCACTGTTTAATCCTGTAGCATCAGTTCTAACTACAGTTAAAGTGGTATCACAATTGTCTGTTGCTGTTGGGTCTGTCCATGTTGGATTATTGTTTCCACAGGTAAACGATTGGTCACTAGGTACATTAACGAATTCTGGGTTTACTTGGTCTACTACAGTAACAGTTGCGGTACAAGTATCGGTTTGAGATTCGGCATCTGTAACAGTAAGTGTTACGGTAACTGGAGTTCCAATATTAGAACAATCGAAAGTATCAATATCTATTGCGTAGTTTGTAATAGCTACATCGTCTGTAGAACCATTATCTATATCTGTTGCTATAATAGTTGCATTACCGGTATTATCTAATTGTACTGTAATGTTTTGGCAAGCCGCTACAGGTGGTGAAGAAGTGGCTACATCTGCTGTAAAATTAATATTGTCTACAGAGATGTCACTTCTAAAACCAGAACCAGTAATACCATGAAAACGTAATTTAATTGTTTGTCCATCGTAATCAGATAAATCAATAGTTTCTGTTAACCATGGATTTGAATTAGCTGTTGTTTGAGAGTTTGGCTGACCTATTTGAGTAAAAACAGTATTGAAAGTTGCAAAATTATCTGTACTAACTTCTACGTATAAATTTCCCATTGTTGCACCAAACATATGGTAGTCGAAAGAGAATTGAGAATTTTCGTAACCATCTAATTCAAAACATGGACTTGTGATATAAGCAACTTTGTTAGGGTAACCAGTTCCTTCTCCTGATGCTTCAGTATAAATATAAAACGTGCCATTACTTGCTCCAGAAGGACCAGTAATATCTGGATTATTAGTAGTGTTTGTTGGTGTCGTTCCAGAGTTTCTTGTCCAATCTATATCGTCTCCACTTGTGTTATTTGTCCATAAACCGAAATTTGATTCAAAACTTTCAGAGTATGGAAATGAGACAACAGGAGTGCCTGTACAAGGTACAGCTGCCGGAGTTGTAAAGTTTTCAATAGCGCTATAACTAGAAGTATTAGTTTCGCATCGTGTTCTTACACGTACATCGTAATCTGTATCTGCCGACAGTCCTGTAATAGTGTAGCTATTTGTAGAAAGGTTTGTAACAGTTGTCCAACCAGCTGCTCCAGATCCAGTTTCTCTATATCTTAAATCGTAAGTAGCAGAAGTTACTTCAAACCAATCTACTTGAGCACTAAATGCTGAGATATTTGAAACAGCAAGGTTTGTAGGTACAGTGGTTTGGCAAGCTACATTAACGCTTATAATTTTAAAATCGTCTATAAAGAAACCATCGTTTGTTGTAGAGTAGTTTTCATTTACATTACGATTATCTGTTCTAAAATTAAATCTTATTCTTACGTTGTTTGAGTTAAGAAGAGAAGCATAATTGCTAGCATCTATAGTAAATTCTTCCATTACCCAATTGTCCATTCTATCTCCATCATAAACTTGCCCAGAACTATTAGCTTGAAAATTAGGGTTATCTCCACTAGAACTTTTATTATCATGACTTGTTGTTGCACTAGTTGCATTTGGTTTTGTGTAATTTCCGCAAAGCGGTAACCAGTTAGAACCACCATCTGGCGAAGCTAATACTTCAACAAAATCATAATTTCTTTCTATATCCCACTTAGTATAAAACTGTATAAGTACTTCTTCAGAATTTGTAAAGTCGAAACTATTTGTTGTAGTTAATGTTTTTGTAATGTTATTAGAATATGTTCCAGTGCTTAAAGCATTAGATCCTGAATATGCGTCTGATGTTGTATTTGTCCAACCATTAGATTGTGTCCATCCTGTTAAGCCTGTGGCATCTGGATCATGATCGAATAAAAGTGTTGGTTGATAGTATTTTTTATAGTTAGCTTCATATATAATGCCATCATCGTTAGAAAGTTTAACATTATATTGAATTTCTTCGTTAGGAGTAATACCTGAATTTAAATTTAAAGAAAATGAAACTGTTCTTTGTGATAGAACAGGCATTCCTGTTTCTGTTACAGGAGAAGATATACTTGCTATATTAGGTGAAATAGGAGTTACTGTTACAGTAAAATCACTAGCTGTTTGTCCTATACGCTCAATACCAAATTCTAAATTTTCAGATAAGCTTGTTATGTTACTTTGTGTTAAATCATGAAGTTTAGCGTATTTACCTCCATAATAAGCTGTTGCTAAGGAAATTCTCATAGAGCGTTTAGCAATAGGAATTATAGTAGATGGTGTAGGCCAAAAACCTTCGCCACCATGTTCTGGAGTAGTTGCAATAATAGCTTGACCAGAACCTGTAGAGTTATTATTATCTGGCACACCACCCATCATCCAATCATCAGGTAAACCATTAGATTCATAAAAAATAGTAGCTCCATATAAATATCTGTTATAGCGCGTCATTTCTTCATGCCACTTGTAGTATTCATCTTCTCTACCAGAACTATCGGTAGGTTCGCCACCATATGGATGTGGTACAGAGTTGGCAAAAGAGTGGTTCCAAACAGCAGATTTAATATTTCTGGTATTAATAAAATCTACCATAATTTGAGTCTCAGGTTCAGACTCTGGAGCTGGACCTCTGTAGGTACCACTTGTTTGTGTACCAGAAGAACCAATATTGTTGTATCCCCAATAATAATCGAAGTTTCTATTTAAATCGACACCTCTATTGTCTGAAGTGTTACCAGTGCCACCTGTGTTAGGTCTTAAATTTTTACGTTGGTAATAGCTCCCATCGTCTACTAATCCGTCTAATCTTGCATCTAAATGTTCATTCCATTTTAAACCATCAGGATTTACAACAGGTACAAAATATAATTCGTTATTATCTACTAGCTCTTTAATGGCAGGATCTGTAGCGTAATTTTCAACTAAATACCACATAAAGTACATGTTATTCATTAAAGCACTTACCTCTCTAGAGTGAATCATAGAAGTAAATAATATTTGTGGTTTTGTACCTTCCGGTGTTGTGCTTTGATCACCAGTTATTCTTATATAATATATAGTTTCTGGGTCCCAAAACGTTTTTCCGTCTCTATCTGGTTGATTTTCAAATGAGCTCGCTGTACCTTGTCCAGAGTAAGTAAGACCATTATTTGTAATTGTGTTAGCTGGATTTCCCCAAGTTTTTTGTCCGGTAGAAGATGCATTTGCTTTAACAGATACAATATCTAAACTATTAGTTTGAGAGTATGTGTACATATCATCTAACTCATTTTGTACTTCTCTATACGTTAAACATCCAGCCCAATTACCTAAATTGAAATTTTGAGGTTCAACAAAATCTATTTCGTCACATCCAGTATATTGAATAATGTTATTTGTTACAATATTTGAAATTGAAGATTTATAATTGTTAGATTGTGCCGCTGCTCGAGATTGAGCATTTTTTAATTCGGCTTTAGCTTTAGGAAGGTCTATTTTTGCTTTTTCGGAGTAAAATTTTTGTAAATCGTCTATTTCAACCGTAAAAGAAACATTGTTTGCTCTTAAATTATTAATCTCTTTTGCAGATAAATCAAGAGAAATAGCTTCTCCTTCATGTTTAGCGCCACAATTTAAATCAATGCCTTGCAAAGCAATAGTGTTTGCTATATGTTGGTTTGCATGGTTAATTTTAATGCGAGAATACTTTTCTTGCGAAAAAGAAAATGCCACCATAAATAAGGCAACACATAGTAAGGTAATTTTTTTCATGTTTAGTAGAATTGGATTATCTAATTTAGTTTGCTAAACTATTAAAAATGATTCAAATATCATCTACAAAACGCAAAAAAATACGATTAAAAGCTATTTAGTATTTTAAACAGCTGATAATTAAATAATTATGAAATGCATTTTTATCGGATTAAATGCGTTTTTTTTGATGTAAATATAGCTTTAAAGTCTGTTTCTATATTTAATTTATACTTTAAACGGTTGTAATATTATGTAACTAAATTCTATGTTGTTTAAAAAAACAATAAACAGACTATTAGTTTCTTAGAAGGTGATATTATGTGTTTTTATAATTATATCGTAATAATATTCGCTTATCTTGCGGCCGTTTTATTTGTATAAAATAAAATTAATTTTAAAGTATAATTATGGATAATAAGCTTGATAAAAAGGATAGTATAGATCAAATAAATAATGTTATTAAAAATTATTTTGATAATAATACTAAAGTAAACTGGATTGCAATAAAAGATATCATGCCAGATATGGTAAGCACTGGTGTATTTAATAAAGATGTTAAAAAGGGTTTGCCATTTAGAAAAGTATTAAGAGCTTTAGATAAAGATAATAAACTAGATAGAATACCACTTATTCATGCAGAGAGAACAGAAACAGCTGTGTACTGGTATTTAGTAAGGGAAGGTGCTAACTTGCCAAAAAATGATGCTATTGTTACTGTGTCTAAAAAAGAAAAATTAAAAGAAAGTAGAGAGCGTAGCGACGAGTTCTATATTTTAAATATTTGCGATGAGCTACTTAACGAAAAATCTTCACGTAAGCATACGTTTGCTTCTTTAGTTGGAGATTTACATAAAAGAGGAAAAACTAGAACAAAACTTCCTTTAGCTGCATTTTATAACGATGCTAATTTAGCTATTGAATTTCTAGACAAGCAAAATAAAACAGAGCAAGAGCTAGAAAAATTAAAGGTAATGACGGTAAGTGGTATTACTAGAGGTGAGCAAATAATAAAGTATAAGAATAAACGAAAAGATATACTTAAAAAGAAAAATATTAATTTAATTGAAATTGATTATGCTTTATTTGAACAAGATAAAAAACAGAATTTAAAGCGTGAGAAGAATGAAGATGTAAAACTTCTTAAAAAACTTCTTAAAAATTATATTAAATAACCTTCGTTAAAAACTATTCTTTTATAATAACTTCTAAAATATTTGCATTACTACTATTAGCTTCGTTAGATATAAACAATCTATTGTCTTCACTAAAAGTAATACCTTCCGGTTGTTCAAATTTCTTCTTATCTAATGGTAGTACTTTAGATAATTCACCATTTTTGGTAAGTATTAAAAGTTTTGGATTTTTACCTTCAATAATATAAATATCTTTAGTCTTCGGGTGTATTGCTATATCCGAAGGATTAAAGGTTTTTTCGATACTTTTTTGTTTATACGATTTAAATTTAATGTCATTTAAATTAATTTTTGCAATAGGCTCTAAGTTCATTATTTTAGTATCTAAAGGTATTTCATAAATATTTTTGAAACTCTTATCGTCTAAATCTATATTTTTTGCAATGGTAAGTAACCGGTTATTATCTGGATCAAAAGTTAAACTTTCAATATTATTTTTTACTTTAAAAGGTGTTTCAATTTCAGAAATTTCAGGATTTTCAGACTCATAATCTTTAATTTCAAAAATAACACCTTCGCTATGCATTACATAAGCATCAGATTCGTTAATGGCTATAGCTTCGTAATCTCCAGGTTTACCAAATTTTACTTTATATTCTATTTCATTATCATTTATATTATAAATAAAAATAATGCCATCTTCATCTTGAACACATGCAAATCGCCCATTACCAAGAGAGGTAATACCGCTAATTTCGTTTAATATCTCTGGTAAAATATATGCGTTTTTTATAGAATAGGTTGCATGGTATTTATCTTCTTCTGTTAATTGCTTTTTAAGAATAGAGTCTGTAATTGGTTTTTGTAATCCTAAAATTAAAACACTTACAAGAACCGAAATAATTACAGTAATATTAAAGTTTGATATTTTCATATGTGTATAAGATACTTTTTATTAATTAATACTTGTGTTAAAAAGTTTATAAAAGTATTAATACAAAAATATGAACTTTAAGTGTTAGTTAAAAGTTTAGTTAGAAACCTTTAACAAAATAAAATTGTAATATTTATTTAAATCTGTTTACTATTTTTAGCATCTTTTCGGTTAAACTATACAACCAATATAATTGTTCCCAAATTAAGTGTGCCTCTTTGTGGTTTCTTATATTGTTAGTTTGTAATAATACTTGATTGGTTATAGTTTTAAACGGAAAAATAAAAGCATTCTCTTTTGTTTCTAAAGTCTTATTTTTTAACTCAATATCTTCAAAGTTAATAGTTGCTAAATCTTTGCAAATAGTATTAAGATTGTTTGTTATTTTATTAGTAATTAATTTAAAATCTTTTGAAGCTTCTGTTGTAGCATGATTTTGAATATATGCGCTTAATGAAGCTAAAGCAGAAAGAAAACTATGGTTTACAACAACTAATTGGTATATATCATCAATATGATTTTGTTTGGATTTAGGCTCTTGAGCCATACGCTGAAACGCAGAACTTAAATTAGAGGTTTGTAAAAAGGCTTCTTTTCTATTAACTTTTAAACTTGTTGGTACTTTTCCTTTAGTTTGATAATGATTGGTAATAGAATTAAAAAACAATGTATTTGCTTTTAAGCTGTTTTTTAAATACTCGTTTATTTCCATAAAAGACCAAGCAGGCCATAACCATAGCATTGCTGCAAAAGATAATAATGCTCCAATTAAAGTATCTAAAACTCTAAATTGGATAACTTTTAAAATATTAGGTTCTAAAATAGCATAAATAAAAATTACACTAAGTGTTATAAAAGTAGCAGAAGCTTTATAGTTTTTCTGTACCATAGAAAAAGCAATAACCAAAGCAATTATGCCTAAACCACCATATAAATAAGGACTATTTATTAAAAATACTAAGCCACTTGCTAAAATAGCACCTATTAATGTTCCAATAATTCTATCTTTAGTTCTTGTTTTTGTTAGACCATAACTTGGTCTCATAATCACAATTATTGTAAGTATAATCCAATACGGATTCTGAAAATCTAAAAACATACCCACAGCATAGCCAAGCATTACCACAAATGCTAAACGTAAAGAGTGTTTAAAAATATTAGATCTAAAACTAAAATTTCTAATTAGTAATTTAGGGTTATAATCTTGTGAAACTATAAAACGATTTAATTTATCGTTTTTAATATAATCATCACTTTTTAAATCTGGATTACCTAAAAGCCATTTAATTTTCTTTAGTTTTTCGTTTTGTTTTTTTTGATAGTCTAAAAAATTATGAAGCATTAAGTATAATTCATAATCTTCAGAGTTATTTTCATTTTTAAATTTTAAAATACTTTTTTCTAAAGTGGTAAATGCTTTAGTAAGCATATTACTAACTTGTATTTTTTTTGGATTATTAATATTTTCAGCAATACTTAATAATTGTTTTGATAGTTCTGAAATTATATTTTTAAATTCTCTTTTTATATTTGGATGAAGTTTAAGTAAAGCATCTCTTTTATCGTTGTTTACAGGATTTGCAATTGCATTTTCTAAAATTTCAATTAATTGTATAAATACAAGTAGCCTCTTACTTTGGTAATTAGATTTTCCAGAGCTTTTTCTTGATAAAATGAGTATTTCTCTTAAAGTTTCATGATGCTCGGTTAACTCACTTTGCAAAGTCATAAGCTTAGTTTTTAAGCTGTATTTTTCTTTTTTCTTACCTATTAATTTTTTTCTAACATTTAGAAATTCTGCTGTAAGTACAATGGTTTCTTTAAGAAGTTCTTCGGTTTGTGCTTTAGGGTTTATATAATACCATATTGTTGATATTAATAAATACCATAAACCACCTAAACCAATTAATAATGCATATTGGTAGACTTCAAGATTTTCTAAAGTATGTGCAAAACTTAAAACTAAAGCTAATAGTCCAGAAAAGCTTATTAATGAAGCTCGAAACCCATAAATAGAGATAAAAGCAATACAAAAGGTTAAAACACCTAAAATTGGATATAAAAAATAACCTGTTAAGTGAAGAAAGCCACCTATAAAACTTATTATAGAAACTAATAAGGCAGAAAATAATATGCCAATTTGCTTGTGTTTTAAACTACCATTAACATCACTTGGAGAGCACCAAAAAGCACCAAAACATAAGGCTAAACCAATTTCAAAACGTTTAGTAATTATGCCTAGAATTATAGGTATACTAACGGCAAGACTAATTAAAATAGCTTTGCTAAAACTGGTGCTTTTAAAAAAATTTAAAAGTTCCTTAGAGTTATTTAAAATATAATTTAAAATATGAAGTTTGCTTAAAATTTAAAGTAAAGGTACAATATGAATATACAAATTTGTGTTATTAAATTTGAAATTATTTTATTTAACCAATATGCTTTAATTTAAAATAGCTAAAAGAAATAAACCTTGTAACAAACCACAACTACATTACACGAGTAGATTTAAAAAACTTCATGTAATCCTCTGGAATTGTGTCTATATTTACTAAAGATCCTTCTTCTACATAAGGGTAAATTTCTTCGTAAGTTTTAACATCATATAAACCAACTCGTTTGCTAATGTGATTTCTAGTTAATTCGTTAGGGCTATTTAAGCCGGCAGCAGCAACAAGTTCTAAAAAGCTGTGTATTGTTGCTTCATGGTAGCGTTGAGCTCGAGGTGCTTTATCATCTACAACTAATCCTTTAACTAAAGAAGGATTTTGTGTTGCAACACCTACAGGACATGTGTTTGTGTTACATTGTAAGGCTTGAATACAGCCAATAGATAACATCATAGCTCTAGCACTATTACAACCATCTGCACCTAAAGCAATTGCTCTTGCCATATGGAAACCAGAAATAATTTTACCAGCAACAATAACTTTAATATCTTTTCTTATACCAAATCCAACAAGTGTATCATGAACAAAAATTAAACCTTCACGCAAAGGCATTCCCATAGAGTTCGAAAATTCAACTGGAGCTGCACCGGTACCTCCTTCTCCACCGTCTACTGTAATAAAATCTGGTTGTATTCCAGTATGAAGCATAGCTTCACAAAAATCCATAAATTCTTGCTTTCTACCTAAACATAGTTTAAAACCAATAGGTTTCCCGTTAGAAAGGTCTCTTAGTTTTTTTATAAAATGCATAAATCCTATTGGATCTTTAAAAGCAGAATGTGAAGGCGGAGAATGTACTGCAATTCCTGGTTTTACATGTCTTATTTTAGCAATTTCTTCTGTGTTTTTAGATGCAGGTAAAATTCCTCCATGCCCAGGTTTAGCACCTTGAGATAGTTTTATTTCTATCATTTTTACTTCTGGTCGTAGAGCATTTATTTTAAAGGTTTCCTCATTAAAAGTACCGTCTTCGTGTCTACACCCAAAATATCCTGTTCCTACTTGCCATATTAAATCTCCTCCGTGCTTTAAATGGTATTCACTAATTCCTCCTTCTCCTGTATTATGTGCAAAATTTCCCATTTTAGCACCTTTGTTTAAAGCGAGAACAGCATTATTACTTAAAGAACCAAAACTCATTGCAGAAATATTTAATAAGCTTGAAGAATAAGGTTGTTTACAATCTTTACCACCAATCATTAAACGAGGAAAAACGCCAATATCTTTAGGGTTTGTTTTTGCATACATAGAATGTTCTAGCCATTCGTATCCAGAATGGTAAAGGTCCATTTGTGTACCAAAAGGCTCGGTGTCGTTTTCTCCTTTTGCACGTCTATAAACTAAAGATCTAAGTATTCTGTTTAATGGACGACCTTGTGTATCTGTTTCCACAAAGTATTGCATAATTTCAGGACGAATAGACTCTAAAACATATCTAAATCTTCCAATAAGAGGAAAGTTTCTTCTTATAGTATGAGATTTTTGAAATATATCAAAAAGTCCCATTAATATTAAAGGTGCAACTATTAAAAATAACCACAGAATAGGTTGCCAAAATAACGCAATAGATATAATTGCAATAGTTACTAAAACAGATATTAATAAAAAATATTCGCGAACTTTCATAAAGTGTCTTAATTAATGGATAGAAAATATTTGTTATAAAAACAGTCTGTTTTTACAGCAAAAGCAAATTTATAAAATTTTATTAGGATGTTTCCAATTTTAGAAACTATTAGTTTTCTATATATGTTTTATAAAATTAAAACGGCTATGTTTGGGTTAAATAATTTTTAGCTTTTAACAAAATATATACGCTTTAAATTATTAGTATTTAAAGCGTTAATCGTTATTTTTGTTGTCTGTATAAAAAAGAAATAAATATAGTTTACAAACATGAAAGCAGTCTTTAAATATATAGTTGTTATAATACTTTTATTAGGTGTTAATAGTGCTACTGCACAAGACAATAAAATAGAAATTGTTGGTATGTTGGTAGACAATCAAAGTAATCAAACAATTCCTTACGCAACAGTAGCTTTGTATAAAAATAATAGCAAAGAGATTATTACCGGAACGACCTCAAACGATGAAGGAAAATTTACAATAAACACCTCTGCATCTAATTTTTATATTCAAATTAGTTTTATTGGTTTTAAAACAAAGCGTATTACCAATTTTACAGTAAAAAATAATAAAATAGATTTAGGAACTATTGTACTTTCTGAAGATAACGAAACGCTAGAGGAAGTTGTAATTACTGGAGAGGTTTCAAAAACTGTTTTTAAACTAGATAAACGCGTTTTTAATATAGGGAAAGATATTAGTAGTACTGGTGTAAGCGCATTAGAGGTGCTTAATAACGTTCCTTCTGTAAATGTAAATATCGAAGGAGAAATAAGCTTACGTGGAAGCTCTGGAGTTCAAATATTAATAAATGGAAAACCATCGGTATTGGCAGACGAGTCTAGTAATGCGTTAGGTACTTTAACAGCAGACATGATTGAAAGTATAGAGATTATTACCAATCCATCAGCCAAATATGAAGCATCTGGTACAGCTGGGATTTTAAATATAATTTTAAAAAAAGAAGAGAAAAAAGGATGGAATGGTTCCATTTCTGCAAATACAGGTACACCAGACAACCATAGTGTAGGTATTAGTCTTAATCGCAGAACAGAAAAATTTAATTTATTTACACAAATTGGTGTTGGTTACCGATCGCTACCAAGAGACAATGAAGCGGTTAATAGAAACTTAATAGATAACGAAGTTATATATAGCAACGGTACAGCTTATAGAGACGAAACGTTTTATAATATAACTTTAGGAACAGATTATCATATAAATGATTTTAATGTACTAACCTTATCAGGAAATTTTGCATACGAAGTTGAAGACCAACCTTCTAAAACAAATTTTAGTTTTTATGATTCTAATAATGCCTTAATTTCCAATTGGTTGAGAGAAGAAGTAACCGATGCTACCAATCCAAAATATCAATACGAACTTAATTATAAAAAACAATTTAAAAATAATAAAGACCACTCTTTACAACTTAGTGCTCTAGGCCGTTTTTTTGGAAAAGACCAAGCTTCACAATTTAAAAATACTACTATAGCAGGATCAAACGTTAATGGTAATCAACAAACAGATACAGAATTCCAACAATCAGATTATACTTTTAAAGCAGATTATACAAATCCATTATCTAAAACTTATAGTATAGAAGCTGGCGCACAATATCTAATTAACGATGTTGGTAACGATTATGAAGTAAGAGACTTTACAGATGGAGTTTACGTAGTTAATCAAGATTTAACTAATAATTTTGAATACAATCAAAAAGTGTTAGGTGTTTATTTTACAGTTGCTTATGAACTTGATAAATGGGGAGTTAAAGCAGGAATAAGATTAGAAAATACAGATTTAAATACGCTGCTAACAAATACAAACGAAGCTAATTCTCAAAATTTTACAAATTATTTTCCATCGTTTCATACCTCTTATAAAATAAACGATAATGTATCTTTTCAAGCCGGATATTCTAAACGAATCTTTAGACCAAGACTATGGGACTTGAATCCATTCTTTAATATTAGTAATAATTTTAATGTAAGACAAGGAAATCCAAATTTACAACCAGAGTTTACAGATTCTTACGAGTTAACAAGTATTTATAAAATAGGAAAAGCCTCTTTTAGTTCAAGTTTATATCATAAATATACTACAGAAGTTGTAGAACGCGTTTCTACATTTGCAGATAATGTAACAACTACAACGCCAGAAAACATAGGTACTAATGCATCGGTAGGTTTCGAAACTAACGGAAAATATAATGTTAATAAATGGCTTGTGTTAACAGGAGATTTTAATTTTAATTTTTTCGACCGTGTAGGAGCTTTTCAAGAGCAATCGTTTAATTTTTCTGGCAACCAGTGGTCGTCAAGATTAGGTTCTAAAATAGGCTTACCTGCAGACATAGATTTAGAATTAACAGGTAATTATCAATCTGGTTTCAAAACCTTTCAAGGTGACGTAACAGGCTATGCTTTTTTAGACTTAGGAGTTAGAAAAAAAATATTAAAAGGAAAAGCAGTAGTTAATTTAGGTATTCGAGATATGTTCGAGTCTCGCATCTCAGAAACCTTTGTATCTCAACCAACTTTTCAAACATATAGTTTTAGTCAAAGAGGACGTTTTGTAACATTAGGATTAAGTTATGGTTTTGGTAAAGGAGAAGCTATGACATATTCTGGAGGAAGAAGGCGTTAATTTATTTTTAGAGTTTATACTTCTTAAAACTTATAATATGCTAAAGTGTTTATTTTGTGTTAAATAAAAACTAAACTAAAAATATACTGTAAGCTTTTCTATATTGAAATCTTATCTTTGAGATTAATTTTTTTGTTAGAAAACTAGCCGTATGATTAAAAAAGTATTCCTCACACCATTCCAAAAATTTGTAAAAATTGAAAGCTTTAGTGGTATTTTGCTTATGCTTGCTACAATTATAGCATTAGTTTGGGCAAATTCACCATTTGGAGATGTTTATAGAGAATTATGGCAATACGATATTGGCATTATTACAAAAACCTTCGAATTTAAAAAGCCTCTAATCCTATGGATAAACGATGGCTTAATGGCTATATTCTTTTTCCTAATTGGTCTAGAGATTAAACGCGAATTAACTATTGGTGAGTTAAACTCTCCTAAAAAAATAGCATTTCCGTTAGTAGGAGCAATTGGCGGTATGGTAATTCCGGTTGTGTTTTTTTTACTTTTAAATAATAATCCAGAAACAGCTAAAGGTTGGGGAATCCCAATGGCAACAGATATTGCATTTTCGCTTGCTATTTTAAATGTTTTAGGAAAAAAAGTGCCATTAAGTTTAAAAGTTTTTTTAACAGCATTTGCAATAGTAGACGATATTGGAGCAGTACTTGTAATTGCTTTGTTTTATAGCGGTAGCATAAATACAACACTATTATTAGTAGCTATACTTATGTTGGCGTTTTTATACTTTCTTTCTTATAAAGGTTATTATTCTAGATTTATAATGTTTTTCTTTGGTGTAATTATTTGGTTTTTGTTTTTAAAATCAGGCATTCACCCAACTGTTGCAGGAATATTACTGGCTTTTTCAGTTCCAATTAGTCAAAAAATAGATACAAGTACATTCTTAAATCAGCTGGAAAATGTTTTTAACAATATAAAAAAAGCAAGTGTTTTAAAAAAACCAATTTTATCTGCAGAACAAATTCAATCTATAGATAATTTAAACGATTGGTCAAATAAATTTCAATCTCCTTTGCAGCATTTAGAACATAACCTACATGGTTGGGTAGCGTACTTTATAATACCAATATTTGCATTGGCTAACGCAGGAGTTTTAATAAGTGGTACCGAAAATTTAAATATTGCTTTAGTAACAAATATTATTATTTGTTTAGTTTTAGGAAAAGGAATTGGTATAAGCTTAATCGTACTTATTGCTAAAAAAATAAAATTAATAGAAGTACCGCACGATATAAGTTTTACGCATATTTTAGGAGTATCTTTTATTGCGGGAATTGGTTTTACAATGGCAATTTTTATTGGAAGTTTAGCATTTGCATCTACACCAGAATATATAGATTCGGCCAAAATAGGAATCCTTATTGGTTCCCTTATTTCAGCAATTATAGGATATTGTATTTTACGTTTTAATAAAACAAAAGCAGAACAAGTAATAATTAAAGAGTAAAACAGCTATATAATATAAATTTATACTTTATCATAAACGCTTTAACTATTGTTATTTTACAAATGAATTGTAATATCTTGTTGTTAAAAATATGATATGTTAATTTAAGAATATGAGTAGCGCAGAAAAAGCATTAAAAGAACGAATAAAAGAACTCACGTGTCTTTACGAAGTGTCTTCTATTGTAGAAAATGCCAACATAGAACATATAGAAAGTACGCTAAAAGCAATTACTTATAGCCTTAAAAAAGGATTTCAATTTCCAAAAGAAACAGAAATAGAAATAATAACAAAAGCTAATACGGTTTCAACAAACAAAAGCACAGAAAATACAGTCATTATTAAGGCTAATATATCCATTTTTAATAAAGCTGAAGGGCAATTAATAGCACATTTAAATGCAAATAAATTTAAAAGAGAAGATTTTTTAGATGAAGAGCAACTTTTGCTTAACAATATTGCATTAAAAATAGGAAGTCTTCTAGAGCGATTAGAAATTATTAAAAATGAAGCTTCTCTAAAACGACAAATGGAGCGGGCAGATCGTTTAAGTATTTTAGGCGAGATTACCGCAGGAATTGCACACGAGTTAAATACACCTTTAGCTAATATTTTAGGTTTTGCCGAATTGTTAAAAGACGATTTAAAAGCTAGTAATAAAGCAATAGAAGATGTTAATAAAATTATACAAAACGCTATTTTTTCTAGAGAGGTTGTAAAAAAACTTATGTTTTTTGCCTGCGAGATGCCTCAGGAAATGAAACGTGTAAACGTAATTCCAAACATTAAAAATGCTATAAATTTATTAGATGCTACTTTTAGAAAAGAACAAGTTAAATACATTGTTAAAATAGAAGAAGAAGAGTTGTTTTTAAAAGCAGATCCTATTCAATTAACGCAAATTATATTTAATTTATTAATGAATGCTATTTATTTTTCGCCCAAAAATGGATTGGTAGTTGTTGAGGCTAAGAGCAAGCAAAATAACATTATTCTCAAAATTAAAGACGAAGGTAAAGGCTTTTTACCAGAAGATTTAGATAAAATATTTCAACCTTTTTTTACAACTAAACCAACAGGAGAAGGCTCTGGTTTAGGATTAAGCGTTGTACATGGAATAGTATCATCTCATAAAGGCATAATAAAAGCAGAAAATAACAAAAATAACGGTGCTACATTTACCGTAATACTTCCTAAAGAGTAAAAATTATGCAATTACAAAAAGAAAATATATTAATTGTGGATGATGATGTTAATATTCTAGAATTATTACAGCGCCACCTTCAATCTTGGAATTATCATGTTTTTAAAGCTATCTCTGTAAAAGAAGCAGTTGTAATTCTACGAGATACAAAGATAGATTTGTTAATAACCGATTTAAAGATGCCGGAATTAGATGGGTCTGAGTTAATAAAATTTGTATCAGAACATTATCCAAAACTTCCAAAATTAGTAGTTACAGGTTATCCATCGGTTCAAGATTCTTTGTCAGCAATTAAATCTGGAGTTGTAGATTATTTAACCAAACCATTTACAAAAAACGAATTAAAGCTTGCGTTAAATCGCTCCTTAAAAGCTACAGAAGACAAACAGTTAGAAAACAAAAAGCTTGATGTTAATAATAAAGCTTATGGAGAAATTATTGGTAATTCTGAAAAAATAAATAATGTTATTCAGGTAATAGAGCGTGTAAAAAATAATAAAGCAACCGTTTTTATAAAAGGAGAAAGTGGTACAGGAAAAGAATTGGTAGCAAGAGCAATCCATTATCAAGGTAAATTTTCTAGAGCACCTTTTGTAGCTGTAAATTGTGGAGCAATACCAGAAAACCTATTAGAAGCAGAGCTTTTTGGATACATAAAAGGTGCTTTTACAGGAGCCGAAACTAATAGAGAAGGTTTTTTTCAAGCGGCAAACGGCGGAACTATTTTTTTAGATGAAATTGGTAATGCTTCCTTAACTGTGCAATCTCGGTTATTACGTGTGTTGCAAGAAAAAGAAATAGTAAAAGTTGGTGCTACAAAAGCCGAAAAAATAGATGTTCGCATTATTGCAGCTACAAATAGTAATCTTCGCGATATGATTGTAAAAGAAACTTTTAGAGAAGATTTGTTTTATAGACTTACAGTTGTAGAAATTGAAATAGCGCCTTTAAGAGAAAGAAAAGAAGATATTGCTTTATTAGTAGATAAATTTCTGTTTAAATATGGTATTGAATATAAAGATAGATTTATAAAAATTACACCAGAAGCTTTATCGGTTTTAGAACGATATAATTGGCCTGGTAATATTAGAGAATTAGAAAACGTTATTCAGCGTGCTGTAATAATGTGCGATAAGCATATAGATATTACACATTTACCAGAACATTTAAAGTATGTTTTAAATTTTGATGAAAGTGAATTGCCAGCTTTAAAAGTAATAGAAAAACAATATATAGAAAAAGTATTAAGGCTTACAGAAAATAATAAAACTAAAGCAGCACAAATACTTGGAATAGATAGAAAAACAATTAGGAAAAAATTAGAAGAATAATTGTTGCTTTTCAGTTTAATATTTTTTCAAAATAAATCTTCACAAATAAATAATATTTATTTCACACCTAAAATAGTGGTACAATATTACTCAATTGGGACTTTTTGTACCGCTAAAATATTTTTTTAAAATATTAAATATTTTAGTTTTTTCTTTGTTTATAAGGATTTTGGTGTGTTGCTGTTTTTTAATTCTTCAATTGGCATACGCATTGCTTTTAAGCTTATAAATAACCTTATAAGTTTTAATTATGAAGCATTTTAATATTTGTCCTATTTGTATACATCAAAGCTATTGTGCATTAACAACGCAAAAAGATAAAGTATGGTCTTGCAGTGAGTTTGATGCAATCAAACCAAGCGACTCCATAATAAAAAGCAAACCACAAATAGAAAAGAAACTAGAGTTAATATAATTTTTAAAGTAATAAGTATTATGAATTTAAACACATTTATGTCATTATTTTCTAATAGGCATGTAGTAAATAAAAATTCTAGTTCTAGAGCAACTAGAAGCAGATATATCACAGAAAAATATAATGAGAGATCGATAGTAAATCGATATTTTAAATAAGAATAAAATATGACAACAATTACAGCAGATTTAAAAAAAGAAGTAAAAAAAGCACCTGTAAGAGGTATGATGGATAACGTTATGGAGCAGTTTAATAGTGCTGCAAACCATATAAATTTACATCCAAATATTAGAAAAATATTAAGCATAACAAACAATGAGATTCTTGTAAACTTCCCAGTAAAAATGGATAATGGAGATGTAGAAGTTTTTACAGGCTATAGAGTGCAACATAATAGTGCTTTAGGTCCATACAAAGGAGGTTTACGTTACCATCCAACTGTAGACATAGATGCTGCAAGAGCTTTAGCTATGTGGATGACCTGGAAAACATCGTTAGCAGGTTTGCCATACGGTGGAGGAAAAGGAGGTATTAAAATTGATCCTTCAAAATATTCAGAATCAGAATTAGAGCGTATTACAAGACGTTTTACCTATGCGTTAGCAGATAATATTGGGCCAGAACACGATATTCCAGCTCCAGATGTTAATACAAGTAGTCAAACTATGGCATGGATTGCAGATACGTATATGAGTACGCGTCCACCTGCAGAGCGGTCAGCAAATCAACACGTAGTTACTGGAAAACCAGATGGAAGCGGTGGATTAGAAGGTAGAGATAGAGCTACAGGTTATGGAGTGTATTTATCTATTAAATTTTGGGCGAAAAAGAATAATGTAAACTTAAAAGGTAAAAAATATATTGTTCAAGGATTTGGAAATGTAGGTTATTGGGCTTCTTATTTTTTAGAAAAAGATGGTGCATTATTAGTTGGAGTTCAAGATGCTTATGGAAGTATTAAAAGTGCTAATACAATAAAAGTAGAAGATCTTTTTAATTACGCTAAAGCTAATAAAGGAAGCATTGTAGGTTTTCCATATTCTGAGCCTGTAAGTAAAAACGATTTTTTTAGTTTGGATTGTGATATTTGTATTCCTGCGGCTTTAGGAAACCAAATAACAAGTGAAAATGCACCTTTTATTAAAGCAAAACTTATAGCAGAAGGAGCAAACGGTCCAACAAATGTTGAGGGAGAAAAGGTTTTACTAGAAAGAGGTATAGCTATTATTCCAGATATTTTATGTAATTCGGGAGGAGTAGTAGGTAGTTATTTCGAGTGGTTGCAAAATAGAAATGGTGAAATTTGGCAGTTAGACGAGGTAATGGCCAAGCTAGATAAAAAGATGCAAGAATCTTTTAATAAAGTTTACGATTATTCTAAAGAAGAAGGTATAGATATGCGTACAGCCGCTTTTTGTATAGCAATAAAACGTATTGAAAAGGCATACATACAAAGAGGTATTTTTCCTTGATTTATTAATTATAATAGTATTGTAATGAAGTACAAGACTTTAATTTTAGAGAAAAAAGAGTATGTATATTTAAAACGTATACTTAATATTTCGGGTTATGCTAATGATGATGTAGTAAGAAAATCATTATTAAAATTAACCGAAGAATTAAAAACAGCGAATATTCTGGATGAAGAGAAAATGCCTAAAGATGTAGTTCGATTTAATAGTGTTGTTACTTTAAAGTCAAACAAAGGATGGGAAAGAGTTTTAGAGGTTGTAATACCTCAAGATAAAGACCTATCATTAAATAAGATTTCTATTTTAACACCAATGGGAGCAGCGCTTTTTGGTTATTCAAAAGGAGATATTGTTGATTGGGATTTTCCGGGAGGAAAACAAAAACTAAAAATTGTAGATGTTACAATCTCAGAATCTTTAAAAGGATTAGATGTTGTAATTTAAAATAAACTTATTATGAAAACTAAAAACATTGAAATTTTCGATCATGATACAAACGTAGATGTCACACATAAAATAAACACTATGGAGTTAGACAATTGGTTAAATCATTTAGAATATATTAAAAAAGAACTTATAAATCTTATTAATATATGTAAAAACGAACTTAACGAAAAGTTTGATGATGATAGTGTAGTTGAACGTTTTGAAAAAAAAGAAATAGAAAACGAAACACTTTACAATGCACTTAAAAAGTATTCTAATTCCAGATCTAATATTGTGGAGTGTGAAGATACAGAATGTGATATGGTTTACATAACAGAGCACGAAAGCTATAGAAGAAGCTATTTATACCATTTAGATAAATATAGAAGATTAAAAGATGAGTTTTTTAATAAAGTTCAAGGCAATTTTACTTTAGTAAAAACTAATAAATAATAGACTAAGTAGATTAAGTTGGTAGGGTTAAATAAAATAGAGTCGCATAGAAGACTTTGTCTAAAAAAAGACTTAATCGAGTTGTCTTATTGGCATAATACTTTAGAGGCTTTTAATATTGAATTAGATTATTTAAGTATTATTGAAAAGCAATTGTTAAAAAATGTTTCTGTTTCTAACATAATAACCGCATTACGTAGAAAAAATGTTATGCTTATGGCTAGTTTATGTAAGTATGAGCAAGAGCTTCTTCAAGAAATCGAATACGGTAAAACAGAATACGATTTAAATAGGTTAAAAGTGCATGGACAGAAACAAGATAGTTATATTTCTTTAGTAGAAGATTTTTCTTTGTTTAAGAATCAATATTATACATTACTAAAAAAATTTAGAAGCAATTAATAGCGAATATTCTTTTAAAAATAAAAAATGTTGAATTAACCCAATTCAACATTTTTTTTAATCCTAAATTAGATCGATTAGCTTGTGTAAGCAACAACCATACAAAGTTGTATATTGCAATACAACTTTATGTCATGCTTGTAACACACAAAAAACATATTAAGCCTTTATTTTTGTTGGTTTTTGTATTGTTTTCTTTTCAATTAAACGCACAAGAAATACCACCAATAAATGTTTTTACACCACAACAATATAATGGTGAATATCAAAATTGGGCAATTTCTCAATCTTTAGATAAAACAATTTATGTAGCAAACGATGCTGGTCTTTTGGAGTATAACGGAGCTAAGTGGACAAGATATAACTCTCCAAATGAAACCATATTACGTTCTGTAAATGTGGTAGGTGATAAAATTTATACAGGCTGTTACATGGAATTTGGCTACTGGAAAAAAAACAGTTTTGGTACATTAGAATACACATCACTTTCTCAAAAAAAAGACTTTTCTGTAGTTGAGGATGAGCAATTTTGGCAAATTGTAAATCTTGATAAATGGATGATATTTAGATCGCTAAATCGAATTTATATTTATAATACTTTAGATGAAACTTTTAAAATAATAGAATCAAAATTTACAATTACTAAGTTGTTTAAAGTAGATAATACTATTTATTTTCAAGATATTAATAAGGGAATTTTTAAAATTATAAACGGAAAAAAATCTTTATTTATAGATAGTAAAATTATAAGAAATAATGCTATTGTAAATATATTTAACTACCAAGGAAATTTATTAGTTCAAACAGAAAACAACGGTGTTTATGCGTATAAAAACAATATATTAATACCATGGGAAAAGGAGATAAACAAATCTTTAGTTAATTATAGTGTATATAGCAGTATAAGGTTAAAAGATGGAGGTTTTGCCTTTGGTACTATTTCTAATGGAGTAATTATTTTAAATAAAAATGGAGATTTAGTTTATAAAATAAATCAAAACTTAGGTTTAAGTAATAATACAGTGTTGTCAGTATTCGAAGACTTAAATAGTAATTTATGGCTTGGTTTAGACAACGGTATTAATTGTATAAATAGTAAATCTCCAATAAAAATTTTTAACGACTTTAAAGGAGAACTTGGTTCTGTTTATACATCTGCAATTAAAAATGAAATTTTATATTTAGGTACAAATCAAGGACTTTTTTATAGAGATATTAATAATACTACAGAATCTTTTAAGTTTATTAATGGTACTCAAGGGCAAGTTTGGAATTTACAAATTATAGACAATCAATTATTTTGTGGGCATAATTCTGGGACCTATATTATTGATAAAAATAAAGCAAAAAAAATTTCTAATATACAAGGAACGTGGTCAATAAAGGAAATTGAAGGAGCGCCTAATTTACTAATGCAAGGAAATTATAGTGGACTATATATATTAGAAAAAATAAATAATAATTGGACTTTTAGAAATAAAATAGAAGGCTTCGATATTTCTTCTCGTTTTTTCGAAATAGTAAATAACACAACTATTTTTGTAAGTCATGAATATAAAGGTGTTTATGAAATTACTTGTAATTCAGCATTTACTAAAATTAAAACAGTAGAAACTAAAAATATTAGCAAAGGAGCACATTCAAGCTTAATTAAGTATAACAATAATTTAAATTATGTTTATAGAGAAGGATTCTATAAATACGATTTTGAAAAAGATAAGTTTGTAAAAGATACAATTATAAGTAGTTTTTTTCCATCAGATAATTACGTTTCCGGTAAATTAATACATAATAAAGAATCTAATTCTCTTTGGGGATTTACAAATACAGATGTTATATATATTAAACCAGGAAAATTATCTGCTAAACCAGAAGTAAAAAGAATAGCATTGCCAAAACGCCTTAGAAATAGTGTTACTAGTTATGAGAATGTAATTCATATAAAAGGTAATGAATATTTATTTGGTACTGCATCAGGTTATTTAATAATTGATACCGAAAAATTTAATAATGCTACTGGAAATGTTGCGCTTAATCAAATTATAAGTAGTAAAAATAATGGAGAAAGTACATCGTTAAGTCTAAATGAATTTGCAGATTTAAAACCAAATAGTAATAATATAGAGTTCTTATTTAGTTTTACACAATTTAATAAATTTAATGTTGTGGAATATCAGCATAAATTAGATGGTATTTATAATACTTGGAGTAATTGGTCTTCAACACCAAGTGTAAGATATAAAAATCTACCTTCAGGAGACTATACTTTTGTTGTAAGAGCAAGAGTAGGGGAAGATGTATCAAATAACGCTACTTATCAATTCTATATAAATAAGCCTTGGTATGCCTCTAATGTGGCAGTTATTGCATATGTGTTAAGCACGATTTTTATAATTCTTTTATTACATTATTTTTATAATAGGTATTACAAAAAGCAAAGAGAAAAAATATTAATTAAAGCACAACGAGATTTAGAACGTAAAGAATTAGAAAATAAGCAACAACAAATGCAATTTAAAAATCAACAGTTGCAACAAGATATAGAAAACAAAAATAGAGAGTTAGCTATTTCTACTATGAGTTTAATTAAAAAGAACGAATTTTTAAATAGTATTAAAGCAGAATTAAATAATAAGGAAACAGATGCTAATATTAAATCTGTTATTAAGATAATAGATAAAAACTTAAACAATACAGATGATTGGAAATTCTTTCAAGAAGCTTTTAATAATGCAGATAAAGACTTTCTACAAAAATTAAAAACAAAGCATAGTAGCTTAACTCCTAATGATCTTAAATTGTGTGCTTATCTTAGATTAAATCTGTCTTCCAAAGAAATAGCGCCATTACTTAATATATCGCCAAGAAGTGTAGAGGTTAAACGATATCGTTTGCGTAAAAAAATGAATTTACCTCATAAAACGAGTTTAGCAAACTACATCATAGAGTTGTAGTAACACAACATTATCAATTTTTACCTATACATTACCACAACATTTATTTTTTTTGTTGTTTTTTTTAACAGGTAAGTATGCTATTTTGATATTTCTTACACCTTATGGTTAAAGGTTTAGCACTGTTAATCTAATAATTTTAGGCTCTTTTTTTTGTGTTGTATATTTTTTGTTGCGGTTATTTTTAACAAATCTTTAATAAACAGTTTTAATTTTGAGGAAACAATAAATCTAACTTTATGAAAATAAAAATAACCTTATTATTAACCTTGTGCATAAGTTACTTTAACTACGCTCAAAATATTAATATTTCGGGTACCGTTACAGATGCTGTAGATGGAGGCCCAATTCCAGGTGTAAATATTATTGTTAAAGATTCTAATATAGGATCCTCTACAGATTTCGATGGTATTTACAACATCGAAAATGTACCAACAAATGCTATACTTCAATTCTCTTATGTAGGATATATAACTAAAGAAATTGCAGTTAATGGTCAAACATCAATTAATGTTTCATTGGAAGGAGATGTTGGAAAACTGGAAGAGGTTGTAATAATAGGATATGGGACTCAAAAGAAAAAAGAAGTAACAGGTGCTGTAGCTACAGTTTCGGCAGAAACAATAGAGGCGCTTAAGCCAACTCGTATAGAGCAAGCTTTACAAGGTCAAGTTGCAGGTGTAAATGTAACCTCTCAATCTGGTGCACCTGGTAGTGCTTCAGATATTAGAATTAGAGGAGTCTCAACTAATAAAGATAATAGACCTTTAATTTTGGTAGACGGAAACGTTATTGAAGATTTAAGTGTTATAAACCCAAATGATATTGCAAGCTATACAGTATTAAAAGATGCAACAGCAGGTATTTATGGTGTAAGAGCAGCAAATGGTGTTATTTTAATAACTACAAAAACAGGTAAAAAAAATAAACCAATGTCATTTAATTATGATGCTTATGTTGGTTTTCAAGAAACAACAAGAAAAATTCCTTTGCTAAATGCAACAGAATATGCTTTAATAAAAAATGAAGCAGCTGCTGCAAGTGGTAATAGTTTACCTTTCCCTAATACATATGGTTTAGGTAAAGGTACAGATTGGCAAGACGAAGTTTTTGAAACTGCTCCAATATTTAGCAATGCAATAACTGCAAGCGGAGGGACAGAAAAATCAACATACTCATTTGGTGCTTCTTTATTAACTCAAGATGGTATAGTGGGAGGTAGTAAAGCTAATTTTACACGATATAATTCTCGTATAAATTACGGTTTAGAAATTATAGAAAACCTTAATCTTAAAGCTAACCTTATATATACCGGTACAACCAGAAAAACATTGCCAGAAAGTGGTTTAGGTTCTGTATTGTTTAATGCTGTAAACTTTGCTCCAACCGATGCGCCAACAGATGAAAACGGAGCATTCACCTCTTCGGCAAATTATCCTATAGAGGTTGTAAATCCTTTAAAGCAAATTGAAAACACATTTAACAGAGCTAAAGTCGATAAAATAAGTGGTGTATTTGGTTTAAATTATAAATTCTTAGATGGTTTTTCTGCAGAAGTAAATTATCAATGGAATTATGCCGAAGTAAGAGAGCGTTATTTTTCTCCAATAGTAGAATATGGAAATAGTTCAGTTTTCGATAATGTTAGTGGCATTTCTTTAACCGAAAACTTAAATTACTTTAGAGATTATACTTTTGATGCCATTGTTAATTATGAAAAAAATATTAACGATAGTCATAATATTAAATTAACCTTAGGTAACTCTGTGTTTAAAACCTCAGGAAACTTTAATTCGCTAGTAGGAGAAAATCTTCCAGAAGGTACAGTTTTTGCTTCTGCAAACGTATTTGATGCTTTAGATGTAACAAATCCAAATTTAGGAAGAAGTACAGAGTTCGATTCTAGATTACTATCTTATTTTGGAAGATTGCAATATAATTACAAAGGCAAGTATCTATTTTCTGCAGTATTAAGAAGAGATGGTTCTTCAAAATTTGGCCCAGAAAATAAGTTTGGTTATTTCCCATCAGCTTCTGCTGGTTGGGTCGCTTCAGATGAAAGTTTTTTAGAAAACAGTAATACTATAAATTTCTTAAAATTTAGAGGGTCTTATGGTGTTTTAGGAAACGATAGAATAGATGAGTTTAAGTTTGTATCTACCCTTAATGGAGAAGGCGTTTATGTGTTTGATGACCAAATCATAACTGGTTCTGCTACTGGAGCAATTGCAAATCCAGAAGTAAAATGGGAAGAGCAAAAAGCTTTAGATATTGGTTTTGAAACAAGACTATTTAATAATAAAATAGATATTACTGCAGATTATTTTAAACGTAAAACAGAAAATTTACTTTTAGATATTCAAACATCATCAATTTTAGGTACCACAGCTCCAGCGGCTGGACCACCAACGGTTAATGCAGGTACTGTAGAAAATAAAGGTTTAGAATTTCAAATTAGTTATAAAGACAATCTATCCGATAATTTTAAATTTAATATCAGTTATAATTTTACAACCTTAAAAAATGAAGTTTTAGAAGTTAATAATGGAGCAGATTTCGTAGAGGGAGGTTCTTTTGGAATTGGTCAAGAGCCTCCTGCTAGAATGCAAGTAGGACAACCAATAGGTGTATTTTATGGATTACAAACAAATGGTGTTTTTCAAACACAGGCAGAGGTAGATGCGCATCCATCTCAGTTAGCTTTAGGTGCCAATGCACAACCTGGAGATTTAAGATATGTAGACCTTAATCAAGATGGTAAAATAGATATTGAAGATAGAACATTTATTGGAGATCCAATTCCAGATGTAACAATGGGATTAAACTTAACATTCGATTATAAAAATTTCGATTTTCAAACTTATTTCTTTGCTTCAATAGGAAATGATATAGTAAGAAATTACGATAGAAATAGTGCAAAAACAAATTTAACATCTTATGCTTTAGACAGGTGGACTGGTCCAGGTTCAACAAACTCTAATCCAAGAATTACAGAAGCAGCAACTACTAATTTTCTGTTTTCAGATTATTATGTAGAAGACGGCTCTTTTGTAAGAGCACAAAATATGCAGTTAGGTTATACATTCGATAAAGATAAGTTACAAAATATTGGTTTAAATAATATTAGGCTATATGTCTCTGTATCTAATGTGTTTACTTTAACAGAGTATAGTGGTTTCGATGCTACAGCGTCAAATGGAGCTCCCATAGGAAGTGGATTTGATCCAGGATTTTATCCAAATCCAAGAACATTTTTATTTGGTACTAACGTAAAATTTTAAATTATGAAAAATATAAAATATATAATTCTTTCATCTGTTGCATTATTTGCTACTATTTCTTGTAGTGATGATTTTGTAGATGTTGAACCTGCAAATCCAGCATCAGACAACTATTTTAATACAGAACAAGACTACCAAGATGCGTTAGTTGGAGCTTACGATTTGCTTCAAACTACTTATCAAAATGTTTTATTAGGCGAAATAGCATCAGATAATACTTTGTGTGGAGGAGAAAGTGCTACAGACGTGCCAGGTTTTCAGCAAATTGATGATATGATTCATACTTCAAGTAACTCACAATTACGTGCTATTTGGGGTTGGATGTTTGCAGGTGTCAATCGTGCAAATTTTATTCTTGAGTTTCAGGATAATATAGACTTCGACGGAAAAGAAAACATATTAGCGCAAGCAAGATTTTTAAGAGCATACTACTATTTTGAACTTGTAAAATGGTTTGGAGATGTGCCATTAGTTGTAGATAAACGTATTCTTTTTGGAGAACAAAACGATTTAGATAGAACTCCAAAAGAGGCTGTTTACGCTCAAATAGAGTTAGACTTAATTTATGCAATAGATAACTTACCATATACACAAACACAAGTTGGGAGAATTACAAAAGGTTCTGCCGAAGCACTATTAGGTAAAGCTTATTTATATCAAGACAAATTTGGTGCTGCAGCATTAGTTTTAGAAAATTTAATAGATAATGGGCCTCATGATTTAGTTACTGATTATACAACACTTTTCGAAAATGATAACGAAAATAATATAGAGTCTGTATTCGAGGTGCAATATACAGATCAAGAAGGTGCTGGTTTCGAATGTTTACAATGTAGTGAAGGTAATGTAGCAGTTGGTTTTAATGGTATTCGCAATTATAACGGGCCATTGTTCGATTCTGGTTTTAGTTTTAATGTTCCAACACAAGAAGCTGTAGACGAGTTTGAAAGCGATGACCCAAGATTTGAAACAGCAATATTAGATATTGAGGCTTGGGCAGCTTCAACAGGAGCAACTTTTGGTACAGGCTACGAGCATACAGGTTATTATAACAGAAAATATATAGCACGTAAAGGCGATAGTAATATTGGTGATCAAAACTTAACAAATCCAAATAATTATAGAGCAATCCGTTTTGCAGATGTATTACTAATGGCTGCAGAGGCTTTAAATAGAGGAAGTATTGCAGATGATAGAGCTCAAAATTACTTAAATAGAGTAAGACAACGTGCCTTTGGAGATATGAACCATGATGTAACAGTTTCTGGTACAGCTTTAACAGAAGCTATTTATCACGAACGTCGTGTAGAACTTGTAGGTGAAGGACATCGTTTTTTCGACTTGGTTAGAACTGGTCGAGCTGCTCAAGAAATTGATGGATTTATAGCCGGAAAACATGAGTTATTTCCAATACCACAAATAGAAATAGAATTAACTGGTAATCGTTGGGCGCAAAATCCAGGATATTAATAAAAATTAAAATGAGAAAAATCATGAAAAATTTAAAGTACATTTTTAGCTTATTTATTATTATCACAGCTTTTTTAGGTTGTGAACAAGAAGACGATTTACCGGATGTTAGCGCATTACCAGCACCATCTAATGTAGCTGCAGTTGTAACTATAGCTCAAGATAACTCTGGATTAGTAACTATAACACCAACAGGAGAAAATGTTGCTAGTTTTAGAGTAAATTATGGAGATGGATCTGGAACAGATTCAGGACTTTTAAATCCTGGAGAAAGTGCTCAAAACACTTACGAAGAAGGAGTTTATGAAATTGTTATTGCAGCAACTGGAATTAATGGAAAAACTACTACAATAGCGCAAACTATTGAAGTATCGTTTCAGGCACCAGAAAATTTGGTAGTCACTATCGAAAACGATGCAAATATTTCAAAACAAGTAAACGTTACTGCTTCTGCAGATTTTGCAATGTCTTATGAGGTGAATTTTGGAGATCCAGCGGGAACAATACTAATGTCTAATATAGACGAGACAACTTCTTTTGTTTATAACGATGCAGGAACTTATACAATAACAGTTACAGCATTTAGTGGTTCTGTAGATACAATTTCTTATTCAGAAGAATTTGAAGTAACAGAAATTTTAGCGCCGTTAGTAGCAGCACAAGCACCTCCAGCAAGAGCAGCAGAAGATGTAGTTTCGGTTTTTAGTGATGCCTATACAAATGTAACTTTAAACGAGCTGCCAACAGATTGGTCTTCTTCAGCTTTTGAAGCCATTACAATAGAAGGCGATAATGTATGGAAGTTATCTGGTTTAGATTTTATAGGAATGGTAACAAATTACGATAGTGGTATAGATCTTTCTTCTATGGAAAAAATGCATATCGATTATTGGGTACCATCAGGAATAACAAATGGTTTATCTGTTAAAATTGTAAATACAGTAGATGGAGGAGAAGCAGAACAACCTTTAGGAGATACTGTTGCAGGTTCATGGCAAAGTATAGAATTAGACATGACAGGTTTCGATAATGGAAACTTAGCAAACAAAAATAGTATTACACAATTATTAATAGACTCAGATGAAGTCGCTGCATTTGTATATATAGATAACTTCTACTTTTATAAAGAGCCAAGTGTTTCTTCTGTACCTTCAATACCAGTAGATTTTGAGTCAACAACAATAAATTATCAGTGGACAGGATTTGGAGATGCAAGTTTTGGTCCAATACCTGCAGAAGTAATAGCAAACCCAGATGCAACAGGAATAAATACAAGTGCTAACGTTTTAAAAATTGAAAAAACGCTAGGAGCTCAAGTTTGGGCAGGAGCATCTATGAGTTTAGATGGAGCTATAGATTTTACAGACGGTACAACAATTAATATGAAAGTTTGGTCGCCATCTGCAGGAGCAACTATAAGATTTAAGTTGGAAGATTCAATGTCAACTCCAGATGCAAATGGAAATCCAACCATTGTAGCAGAGATAGATGCTGTTACAACTGTAGCGAATGGTTGGGAAGTATTATCCTTTGATTTAACTACTTGGGCATCGTTTAATACTTTAGAGTCTTACGACACTATAGTTATTTTCCCAAATTTTGGAGCAGGAGGAAATGGAGAGACATTTTATTTCGATGATATCGTATTTGCTAATGCAGTAACTGCAAACCAAATACCAGTTTCTTTCGAAAACTCTAATATAGTTTACGAGTGGACGGGATTTGGAGATGTAAATTTTGGCCCAATACCAGCAGCTGTAATTGCAAATCCAGATGCAACAGGTATAAATACAAGTGCTAATGTTCTAGAAATACAAAAAACTACAGGCGCTCAAGTATGGGCTGGAGCATCAATGAATTTAGATGGAGCTGTAGATTTTACTAACGGAACAACAATTAATATGAAAGTTTGGTCTCCAGCAGCAGGCGAGACCATTCGTTTTAAATTAGAAGACTCGATGTCTACGCCAGATGCAAATGGTAATCCAACAGTTTTTGTAGAAATAGATGGTCTTACAACGGTTTCAAACTCTTGGGAAGTGATTTCTTTCGATTTAACAACCGGAGCTACTTTTAGTACATCAGAATCTTATGATAGAATAGTTATTTTTCCAAATTTTGGAGCTAATGGAAGTGGAAATAGTTACTATTTTGATGATGTAGAATTAACAAACTAAAATATAATTATGAAAAAATATAATAATTTTATTAATATAAGTTTACTAGCACTGTTTACAGTTTTCTTTATCGCGTGTCAAGATGAAGATCAAACTTTTGGAGAAATTTTAGCACCTACAAACATAGTAGTTGTTCCAGAAATTGCAGGGCAAGATAGTGCTAACCCAAATGGAGACGGAAGTGGAATGGTAACATTTACAGCCACAGCAGATAACGCATTAAGTTATAAGTACAGTTTTGGTGCAGCACAACAAAACGCACCATCTGGAGTAACTACTTTTACATTTTCAGATTTGGGTGTAAACACTTATACCGTAGTTGTAGTCGCTTATGGTGTTGGTGGAGTTTCAACAAGTACAACAATAGAGGTAGATGTTTTAGCAACTTATTCGCCACCAGCAGATTTATTAGCAACTTTAGTTGGAGATGGGTCAAAAACATGGAGAATAAAATCTGAACAAAATGCACATTTTGGACTTGGACCTGTAGGAGGTACGGTTCAAGCAGAATGGTACCAAGCTGGTCCAGAAGAAAAATCTGCAACCGGCATGTATGATGATCGTTATATTTTTAATGCAGATGGTACTTTTACTCATATTACTAATAGTACAAACGACGATCCAACAGTAGATGTAACGGGTACTGTTTTTGGAAGAGATCCACTAATAAATGAATTAGGACCACATAACGAAACACCAAACGGTGCCGATATAGAAAACTATCCTTATCAAGATTATTCAGAAAGTTGGGTGATAACTGCGCCAGGAGGAATAGAAACAATTAATTTAACAGGCTTAGGTTTTATTGGTTATTATACTGGAGGAAACCATAAATATGAATTATTCCAACGTACAGAGCAACCACCTAACGAATTAGTTTTAAGAACTACAGATGGTAATAACGAATTCGATTGGTGGTTTATTATTACATCTGAAGAAGAAGGAGCTTCTAACGATTTTCAATCAATTTACAATAACTTGGTATGGCAAGATGAATTTGATGTAAACGGAGCTCCGGATCCAGAAAAATGGACTTACGATTTGGGAACAGGAGATAATGGTTGGGGAAATCAAGAATTACAAACCTATACAAATAATCCTGAGAATATAATTATTGAGGATGGTATGCTTAAAATTACTGCAAAAGCAAATGGTTCTGGTTATACTTCAGCAAGAATTAAAACCGAAGGTCTTTATGAGTTTACATATGGTAGAATAGAGGCAAGAGCAAAATTACCAGCTACTGCAGGAACGTGGCCAGCTATGTGGATGTTAGGAGCAGATTATATAACAAATCCATGGCCTGCATGTGGCGAGATAGATTATATGGAGCATGTTGGTAACGATCTTAACACTATACACGGCACTTTACATTATCCAGGAATGTCGGCAGGTAATGCAGATGGTAATTCCACTACAGTGGATACAGCTACTTCAGAATTCCATGATTACTCTGTGGAATGGACACCAGATGTAATTAAAATATTGGTGGATGGAGAAGTATACCATACAGTAATTAATTCTGATTCATTACCATTTAATAGTAATTTCTTTTTAATTCTAAATATGGCAATAGGAGGCACTTTTGGAGGAGATGTAGATCCAGCGTTTACAGAAGAAACTTTAGAAATTGAATATATAAGAGTTTATCAATAATAGAATATGAAAAGAGTTAGTATAACAATATTGTTATGTTTTTTAGTAATATTTTCATGTAAAAATGAAAGTAGTAGTACAGATAAATATTTGGCTGTAAATTCTTCAAATGAAACATCTAATGTTTCCTCTATAGAAAAGAAAGTTGCGGATTTATTATCAAAAATGACTTTAGAGGAAAAGATAGGGCAGATGAACCAGTATAATGGATTTTGGGATTTAACTGGTCCAGCACCAGAAGCCGGAAATGCAGCGAAAAAATACGATCATTTACGTAAAGGTTATGTAGGCTCTATGCTTAATGTAAGAGGAGTTGAAGATGTTAGAAAAGTACAAAAAATAGCCGTAGAAGAATCAAGATTAGGAATACCATTAATAATTGGTTTCGATGTTATTCATGGTTATAAAACACTATCACCAATTCCACTTGCAGAATCTGCAAGTTGGGATTTAGAAGCAATAAAGGTTTCTGCAGAAATGGCTGCTTTAGAAGCTTCTGCAGCTGGTATTAATTGGACTTTTGCTCCAATGGTGGATATTTCTAGAGATGCACGTTGGGGACGTGTAATGGAAGGTGCAGGTGAAGATACTTACTTAGGTTCTAAAATTGCAGTAGCAAGAGTAAAAGGTTTCCAAGGAGAAGATTTATCTATAAGTAGCACTATTGCAGCTTGTGCTAAACATTTTGCAGCCTATGGTTTTGCAGAAGCCGGTAGAGATTATAACACTGCAGATATTGGTACTTCTACATTAAATAATGTTGTATTACCTCCATTTAAAGCTGCTAAAGACGCAGGAGTAAGAACATTTATGAATTCGTTTAACGAACTTAATGGTGTACCTGCTACTGGAGATAAATATCTTCAAAGAGATATTTTAAAAGATAAGTGGGAGTTTGATGGTTTTGTGGTTTCAGATTGGGGATCTATAACAGAGATGATTGCTCACGGCTTTGCAAAAGATGGAAATCATGCTGCAGAAATTGCTGCAAATGCTGGTTCAGATATGGATATGGAATCTTATTTGTATGTTAATGAATTAGCAAAATTAGTAAAAGATGGAAAAGTAAAAGAGTCTGTTATTGATGATGCAGCTAGACGAATTTTAAGAGTAAAGTTTGAACTAGGATTATTTGATGATCCTTATAAATATTTAGATGAAGCTCGTGAAAAAGAAGTAACAGGAAGTAAAAAACTTCATGATGCTGCTTTAGATATGGCTAAAAAATCTATTGTTTTACTTAAAAATGAAAATAATGTATTACCTCTAAAAAAAGAAGGTAAAAATATTGCAGTTATAGGTGCGTTAGCTTCAGATAAAACGAGTCCTTTAGGAAGTTGGAGAATTGCAGCTGAAGATAATAGTGCAGTTTCGGTATTAGAAGGTCTTTCGGCTTATAAAGGTAATACAATAACGTATGCAAAAGGAGCAGATGTAGTTGTTGGAGAGCCTAATTTTATTACAGAGATTAAGATTAATTCAACTAATAAAAGCGAATTTGGAAAAGCAATTGCTACAGCAAAAAGTGCCGATGTTGTAATTATGGTATTAGGAGAGCATGGTTTCCAGAGTGGAGAAGGACGTAGTAGAACAGATTTAGGGTTACCAGGAGTGCAACAAGAATTGCTAGAAGCCGTTTTTAAAGTAAATAAAAATATAGTATTGGTTTTAAATAACGGTAGACCATTAGCAATTAACTGGGCTCATGAAAATATACCAGCTATTTTAGAGGCATGGCAATTAGGTACACAAAGTGGGAATGCTATTGCGCAAGTACTTTATGGAGACTACAATCCGAGTGGGAAATTGCCAATGAGTTTTCCAAGACATGTTGGCCAAGTACCATTATACTATAACTATAAAAATACAGGAAGACCTAGTTTACCAGGACCAGATGTTGTGTTTTGGTCTCATTACCAAGATGAAAAAAATGATCCGTTATATGTTTTTGGGCATGGGTTAAGCTATACAACTTTTGAGTATAACAATCTTAAAGTTAAAAATTTATACAAAAATTCTAAAAATGTTACTGTAAGTGTAACGGTAACAAATACAGGAAAATATAAAGGAAAGGAAGTTGCTCAACTTTACTTAAAAGATGAGTATGCTAGTGTTACTAGACCAGTACGAGAATTAAAAGGATTTGAATTAGTCGAGTTGAATCCTAGTGAATCTAAAGAGATAGAGTTTACGCTTTCAGAGAAAGAGCTAGGATTTTTTAATAACCAAAACCAATTTGTTGTTGAGCCAGGAAACTTTAAAGTTTTTGTAGGCGGAAGCTCTAAAGCACAACTTGAAGCTAACTTTAAATTATAATGATTTAAAAAAAGTAATTAAAAATCGAAGATTGATAGCTTTTTTAATTAGTAAGTGTGTTTATTAAAAATAAACACACTTTTTTTATTTTTCAATTGTAAAAGAAAAAATACTTCCTAAACCTTCTGTAGAATTAACAGAGATACTACCTCCTTGATGCTCGACTAGCTTTTTAACAGAAGCTAAACCGATTCCAGTACCTAAATTTCCATGCTTATCTTTAACCTTAAGAGTGGTAAATAAATCGAAAATAGAAGTTAATTGATTGTTAGGTATGCCTTTACCATTATCTTTTACACTAAAATTATAATATTTTTCAGATTCGCTAAACTCTACAAATATTTCTGTTGGATTTTTATCTCCATATTTTACTGCATTAGTCAATAAATTAACAAAAATTTGAAGTATTACAGATTTGTTTACTATAATCTCCTTATCTGATTGAGTAGATTTTAATATTACATCACGTTCTGGAATAGCAATTTTAGTAGCTTTTGTAATTAAATCGTTAAAAGTTGTTGTTTCTTTATTGAGTTCTAATAAATCATCATTCTTATAATAAATTAATAAACCATCTATGTAATCTTTTAAAGCTGTAGATGAACTTTTTAGATAGTTTAAATATGTTTTAGAGTCATCATTAAGTTTGCCTTTATTTTCGTCCTCCAAGAGCTCTGTTAAAGCTATAATATTTGTTATTGGTGATTTTAAATCATGAGAAACTATTGAGGCAAATTTATTAAGTTCTTGATTACGTTTCTCTAATCTTTTTTTTATGTCTTCTAATGCCTTGTTTTGTAAGCGTTGCTCAAAAAGATTAACTACATGTTTAGACATGGAAATTAAAGCTTTTTTTTGCGTTTTATTTAATTGCCTTGGTTCATGATCGTAAACACATAAAGTGCCTAATTTATAACCTTGCGGATTTATTAACGGTACACCTGCATAAAAAATGGCTTTATGTTCTTCTACCAAAGGATTGTTTATAAATCTTTCATCTTCTCTAGCGTCTTCAACAACCATAATTTTTTCTTTTTGATTTATAGCATGCCCGCAAAAAGAAATATTTCTAGGAGATTCTGAAATAGGAAAACCACAATTAGATTTAATATAATTTCTATCGTTATCTAAAAGTGTTATAAGTGAGATTGGAGCTTTTGTTATATACGACACTATTTCGGTAATATTGTCGTAGCTTTCTTCTGGTAAAGTATCTAAAATGGAATAGCTTTCAACTGCTTTTTGTCTCTCGTACTCATTTTTAGGTGTTAATGGTTCAATCATAAGTAGGTTTTAATGTAGGTGGTTGAATTTTGATAATGAAACTTAGTTTCATTAATGCAACTACGTAAATATTAACATTATAGTTTTAAAAAATAATATAATTATTTACTTTCCTTAATTGTTATACTATTTCTTGTAAACTAAATTTTAAAATTCTTTCACCTATTTTCAATTAGATTGTTTAAACATGGTAAGAGAGCGTAAAGCAAATATATTAATAAATCTTATTTAATTTATAGTATAAATAGATGCTATTAAATATATAATTTTTAAACTATAAAAGATGAATTTTAAGGCTTGCAATAATCTATTTTTTTATTAAGTATTAAAACTTAAGGCTTAAATTTGTTTTTTAATCTTGTAAATTACAATTATGGAAAAAGATTTAGGTAATTATAGAAAGTCTTACGAAAAAAATGAATTACTTCTTAAAGACACACCAGAAAATCCTATTGAGTTATTTAGAATTTGGTTTAACGAGGTTGATGCTCATTTTCCAGAAGATGAAACTAATGCAATGACACTTTCTACTATAGGAAGCAATGGTTTTCCTAAAAATAGGGTTGTGCTACTTAAAAAATATACTCACGAAGGTTTTATTTTTTATACAAACTATAATAGTGAAAAAGGCCAGGCTATAAATAAAAATCCCAAAATATGTTTGTCTTTTTTTTGGGCTGGTGCCGAAAGACAAATAATAATTAAAGGTAAAGCTGAAAAAATTGCAGAAAACTTAAGCGACGGTTATTTTGAGTCTCGACCTAGAGGAAGTCAATTAGGAGCTATTGTTTCTAACCAAAGTAGCGTTATTAAAGATAGAGATGTTTTAGAATCTAATTTAAAAGAACTTGAAAAAATTTACGAAGGCAAAGAGATACCAAGACCAAAGTTTTGGGGAGGTTATATTGTTAAGCCAATAGAATTTGAATTTTGGCAAGGTAGGCCCAATAGGTTGCATGATCGTATACATTATAAGCTTGAAAAGAATTTTTCATGGGTAAAAACAAGATTGTCGCCTTGATGCACGTTTAAGTGTTTGTTTTAAACGTTAAAGAGTTGTGTTTTGTGTTTAAAAAGTAGTTTTTAACGATTAAAAACATATGTTTTCGATGAAATGCATGTTTTTCATCGATTTTAACATTTCTTTAACATTTGGTTGGGTTATAGTTGGGTATATTTAATCACCCAAACAAATTATCCCAAATATGAAAACTAATCTTAACCTACTATTGTTAGCCTTATTTTTAATTTTAGCAACTTCTTGTTCTAAAGAAAACGTAGAAGATACAGAATTAGGAAATATTATTATTCCAGAGGCAAAGACTATTGAAATTGAAATTATGGAACTTATTAATGCATACAGAATAGAAAATGGTTTAAACGCTTTATCTAATCACGGATTAATAAAATCTCAAACATATAGCCATTCAGATTACATGGCAGAAACAGATAATATTTCTCATTTAAACTTTTATTCTAGAAAAAACTTTTTAGTAAATAATGCAGGAGCTAATATTGTAACAGAAAATGTAGCTTATGGGTATTCTTCTGCAGAAACTGTTGTAAATGCTTGGATTAATAGTGAAGGGCATAGAATTAACATGTTGGGAGACTACACTAATTTTGATGTATCGGCAGAACAGAATGATGAGGGTAAATGGTATTTTACTAATATTTTTATGAAAAATTAGTCTTTATATATGCTATAAATAGCAAATATTTAAATAATTAATAGAGTAGAGGTAGCAATATAAAATTGCTACCTCTTTCTTTATAATATATTTTTTTCTATTAATTATTAAACAAATAAAAATGTATAAAAAAAATTAAATAATTTTTATCAATTCTTATTTAGTATTTGTTATTAAGTAATAGTTTATATAAAATGATTTATCTAAGAGCTTTAATACAAAAATGATATAATTTTAAGCAACTTATAATAAAGAATTATAAGCGGTAAAGTTTTTACTACTTGGTATGATTATAAAGAGCTGTTATTTAAATAAACTTGTAAATAGTATTAATTATTATTTTGAAAAAGTAAACAATAATTAATTTACATAACCACTAGTAATTATAAATTTAGAACGTCTGTTTGCTTGATGTTCTTCTTCACTACATTTATTTTTGTTAGCATCATTACAATGGTTAATTAACTGGCTTTCGCCATAACCAATAGCACTCTCAATTCTATTTGTTGCAATTCCTCTTGAATATAAATAGTCTCTAGTTGATTTTGCTCTTCTATCAGATAATTTTTCGTTATAAGAGTGTCTACCACGGCTATCTGTATGAGATTCAATTTTAATTACCATATTAGGATGTTCTCTCATAACAGCAACAATGTTTTCAAGTTCGTAAGCAGCATCTGGTCTAATGTTAGACTTATTATAATCGAAAAATATAGGATTTATTACAATTTCACTATCTATAATTAATGGAGTTAGATAAAGATCTACAATAGTTTCTACACCACTTTCTTGTGATGTAACAACATCTTTTTGGTCTGGTCTGTAAATAATTTTTTCGGCAAGTACAACAAAAGTTTTATTGCAACCTACATCTTTAAATTCATACTCTCCATTTTCATTAGAAGTTTCAGTTTGAATTACCTTACCACTTTCATCCATAAGTTTAACAATAACTTTTGCTAATGGCTCGTTAGATAATTTGTCTCTTGTTATACCTTTAATTATTTGTTTGCATTCGTACTTACCAAAACTATAAATATCATCTCCTCCTTTTCCACCTTCTCTATTAGAAGAAAAGTATCCAGTGTTTGTGTCTGTATTAATAAAAAATGCAAAATCATCAAAGCCACTATTATATGGCGCTCCAAGGTTTCTTACATAAACATCGGATGTGTCTTTTTTTAGTGCATTAGTTTCAAAAATATCATAAAGCCCTAAATTTATATGTCCGTCTGACGAAAAATATAATGTAGAATCTTTTGCTATAAATGGAAAGTTTTCTCTTCCTTCTGTATTAATTTTTCCTCCCAAATTTATAGGGTTTCCAAAGGTTCCATCTTTATTTATTCTAACTCTATAAATATCTGTAAGTCCTAATGAACCTTGACGGTCTGAAGAGAAATATAAAAATTTTTCTTCTGGATCTAAGGCAGGAGAGCCAGTTGAGAAATCTTCGCCATTAAATGGAAGCTCTTCAATTTTTTTCCATTTTCCGTCTATATTTTTAGCTCTGTATAATTTTATTTGAGATGTACCTTCTTTATCGTATTTAGCTTTATTTTTTTTGTTTAAATTAATTCTAGTAAAATACATTGTTTTACCATCTTTTGTTATGGCAACAGAACTTTCATGAAAGTCAGAATTTACTTCATTAGAGGATATTAAAGTAGGAGTTTCAACTATTTTCTTACCATCTTTAATTGTTACTGTAGATTGGTATATATTTAAAAAGGGTTCTTTATTCCATTGGTATAATTTTTTTTCATCTAAAATAGTATCTTTCACTCTTGTTGATGCAAAATATAGGATGCTGTCTTTTTCAAAGCTACCAAAATCTGAATATTCGGTATTAATGTCAAGGTTTTCAAAATCTACATAAACTTTTTCTACAGATTCTAAAGCTTCAAATTTTTCAATATCAAATTCATCATCTTTAACTCGTCTGTCATTTTTTTTACGTTCTTTAAAAATAACAGACCATTTTTTAGATTCTTCAAATTGATTTAAACTTCTTAATGTTTGAATATATTTATATAAATATTCTGGATTAACATCTTTATACTTTGTCACTGCTTTTTTATACCAGTAACTCGCTAATTGTACATTAGAATTATTGTAATAGCAGTCTCCTAGTCTTGTTAAAACATGTTCTGTAGTATCACCTTTTTTTAAAACTTCTAAATATAATTCTGTAGCTTGATAATAGGCATAATCTTTAAAAAAGTTATCGGCAACTTTAATTTGTGCAGTCGAAATTGAGACTGTAAAAAAGAACAATATGTATAGTATGTTGTTTTTCATTATTTATTAGAAATATCTTGGAGATTTAATACGTTTTCTTGGTTTATAGACTTCGAACATTAATAAAATTTCATGTGTTCCACTTGTGTATGGTCTTAAATCAGACAGAAAATATTCGTAAGTATAACCTATTCTTAATTGTTGAGATACTTGAAAATCTGCTAAAGCACCAATTGTTGATGTGTCTTGATTGTATCGATAACCTCCACCGATCCAGAATTTTTCGAAGAATAATAAGTTTGCATTTATATCGAATGAAATAGGAGCTCCATTAGTAACTTTAAATAGGGTAGAAGGTTTTAATTTTAGATTTTCATTAAGTTCAAAAACATAACCACCAGTAAGATAATAACCAATACGTTCTAAAGCTAAATACTCTGGTCCAGCATCTTCGTTTCCTCTTAAATTATAGTCTGTATTTAATATTCTTGGAGCAGATAAACCTAAATACCATTTGTTACTATGCAGAAATAAACCTACACCCATATTTGGATTCCAACGACTTGAAATATCGCTAAAAAATGGATCTGAATAGATTTGCTCATCATCTAAAAAATCAATAGTATCTAAATTATAATGTGTAAAACCACCCTTTAAACCAAAGGCTAGTTTTGTAGTTTCGTTTACATTAATTGTATATGAAAAATCTCCGTACATAAATACGAAATTTTCATAACCTAATTGATCATTAATTATAGATAGTCCTAAACCTACTTGTTCATTTTTTAATGGAGAGTGTATAGATAGTGTTTGTGTACTAGGTCCACCTTTTAATCCTACCCATTGACTTCTATGTAAACCAACAACACTAATTGTTTCTCTACTTCCCGCATATGCTGGATTTACAGATATGGTGTTAAACATATATTGAGAAAATTGAGGTAGTTGTTGAGCATATGAAAACAAACAACTTAATGCTATAATAGCAAATATGTAAACTCTATTTTTTTTCATTAATTTTTTTATTTAGTACCTAAATATAATGGTCCTGTAATTGGATCTGCTCCGCTATCTCTTAAAGTTACTACATAGTAATATGTTCCATTTGGTAACTTATCTGCCGATCCAACAGATTGTTTTATAGCTTGACCACTCCAATCATTTTTATAGTCTTTAACATCGTAAACTATAGCACCATAGCGGTTAAATATTTGTAAATCTATAATGAATCCACATTTTAAGTTTCCTTGAACAAAGAAGAAATCATTATGCCCATCTCCATTTGGTGTTACAGCTTTAGATATAGTATAACCTTCAGTTCCACATGGTTGCACACTACATTCGTCATTAATGTTTAATGTTAATCTTGTTGTAGCAATACAATCGCTACTTGAAACAGAGTAATTAAATATATAATCACCAAGTTCTAAATCTACAGGATCAAAAGTACCATCGTAATCAACAATAACGTCTCCTTGTTCTACAACCCATTCACCAGTATCGTCAATACCTTCAGCTAAATAATCAAATAAATTAACAATACCATCAGTATTACAGTGCTCCGCATCAATATCTGTTACAAAGTCTTCACTAATAACATTTACTATATGAATATACACGCTTGAGTTATTACAACTATCTGTAGCTGTCCATTCCCAAATAATTTGATAATCTTCACCATTTCCAAGATTATTATTAGTTTCTGCGAAGTCGATAACAACATCTATGTTAGAACACTCATCAGAAAATTGTAAAGTTGGAGGTGCAGGAATTTCAGAACAAATAACGTAAGATTCTGGTTCAATATTAGTTAATAAAACAGGAGCACTAGTATCTTCAATTGTTAAAGTAGCAACTAGAGTAGATGTATTTCCACAATCGTCGGCAACTGTATAAGTTACTTCTATAGTTCCTCCAGAACCACAATCTGATACTAAATTAACAAAATCGTAATCTGAAGTTACAGTATTTACACTGTCAACATCACAATCATCAACACCACATGATATTAATGTATTAATATTTGCTGTGTTCCATTCGTCTGCTAATGTTTGATTTTCACTACCGTTACACTCTAAAGTAGTGTCTGTAACAGCACAGTTAGATAAGTCTGGTCCAGTAGTATCTTCAAGCGTAAGTGTTACCGTAATAGTTGCTTCGTTACCACAATCATCAGCTACCGTATAAGTGATAGGTAATGATCCACCAAGGCCACAAGCGTTAGTAGTGTTGTAGTTATTAAAGTTGTAATTAGAAGTTACAGTAAAAGTACTATCAGTATCACAATCATCACCAGGACAAGATTGTAGCGCTAAAATATTAGCAGCATCCCAATCAGCAGCAATAGTTTCATTTAAAGTACCATTACACTCAATAGTTTCATCAACCACATCTGTACAAATAGTAACATCTGGAGGTGTAGTATCTTCAAGCGTAAGTGTTACCGTAATAGTTGCTTCGTTACCACAATCATCAGCTACCGTATAAGTGATAGGTAATGATCCACCAAGGCCACAAGCGTTAGTAGTGTTGTAGTTATTAAAGTTGTAATTAGAAGTTACAGTAAAAGTACTATCAGTATCACAATCATCACCAGGACAAGATTGTAGCGCTAAAATATTAGCAGCATCCCAATCAGCAGCAATAGTTTCATTTAAAGTACCATTACACTCAATAGTTTCATCAACCACATCTGTACAAATAGTAACATCTGGAGGTGTAGTATCTTCAAGCGTAAGTGTTACCGTAATAGTTGCTTCGTTACCACAATCATCAGCTACCGTATAAGTGATAGGTAATGATCCACCAAGGCCACAAGCGTTAGTAGTGTTGTAGTTATTAAAGTTGTAATTAGAAGTTACAGTAAAAGTACTATCAGTATCACAATCATCACCAGGACAAGATTGTAGCGCTAAAATATTAGCAGCATCCCAATCAGCAGCAATAGTTTCATTTAAAGTACCATTACACTCAATAGTTTCATCAACCACATCTGTACAAATAGTAACATCTGGAGGCGTAGTATCTTCAAGCGTAAGTGTTACCGTAATAGTAGCTTCGTTACCACAATCATCAGCTACCGTATAAGTAATAGGTAATGATCCACCAAGACCACAAGCGTTAGTAGTGTTGTAGTTGTTAAAGTTGTAATTAGAAGTTACTGTAAAAGTACTATCAGTATCACAATCATCACCAGGACAAGATTGTAGCGCTAAAATATTGGCAGCATCCCAATCAGCAGCAATAGTTTCATTTAAAGTACCATTACACTCAACAGTTTCATCAACCACATCTGTACAAATAGTAACATCTGGAGGCGTAGTATCTTCAAGCGTAAGTGTTACCGTAATAGTTGCTTCGTTACCACAATCATCAGCTACCGTATAAGTAATAGGTAATGATCCACCAAGGCCACAAGCGTTAGTAGTGTTGTAGTTATTAAAGTTGTAATTAGAAGTTACAGTAAAAGTACTATCAGTATCACAATCATCACCAGGACAAGATTGTAGCGCTAAAATATTAGCAGCATCCCAATCAGCAGCAATAGTTTCATTTAAAGTACCATTACACTCAATAGTTTCATCAACCACATCTGTACAAATAGTAACATCTGGAGGCGTAGTATCTTCAAGCGTAAGTGTTACCGTAATAGTAGCTTCGTTACCACAATCATCAGCTACCGTATAAGTAATAGGTAATGATCCACCAAGACCACAAGCGTTAGTAGTGTTGTAGTTGTTAAAGTTGTAATTAGAAGTTACTGTAAAAGTACTATCAGTATCACAATCATCACCAGGACAAGATTGTAGCGCTAAAATATTGGCAGCATCCCAATCAGCAGCAATAGTTTCATTTAAAGTACCATTACACTCAACAGTTTCATCAACCACATCTGTACAAATAGTAACATCTGGAGGCGTAGTATCTTCAAGAGTAAGAGTAGCAGTAATAGTTGCTTCGTTACCACAATCATCAGCTACCGTATAAGTGATAGGTAATGATCCACCAAGGCCACAAGCGTTAGTAGTGTTGTAGTTATTAAAGTTGTAATTAGAAGTTACAGTAAAAGTACTATCAGTATCACAATCATCACCAGGACAAGATTGTAGCGCTAAAATATTAGCAGCATCCCAATCAGCAGCAATAGTTTCATTTAAAGTACCATTACACTCAATAGTTTCATCAACCACATCTGTACAAATAGTAACATCTGGAGGTGTAGTATCTTCAAGCGTAAGTGTTACCGTAATAGTTGCTTCGTTACCACAATCATCAGCTACCGTATAAGTGATAGGTAATGATCCACCAAGGCCACAAGCGTTAGTAGTATTGTAGTTATTAAAGTTGTAATTAGAAGTTACAGTAAAAGTACTATCAGTATCACAATCATCACCAGGACAAGATTGTAGCGCTAAAATATTAGCAGCATCCCAATCAGCAGCAATAGTTTCATTTAAAGTACCATTACACTCAATAGTTTCATCAACCACATCTGTACAAATAGTAACATCTGGAGGTGTAGTATCTTCAAGCGTAAGTGTTACCGTAATAGTTGCTTCGTTACCACAATCATCAGCTACCGTATAAGTGATAGGTAATGATCCACCAAGGCCACAAGCGTTAGTAGTGTTGTAGTTATTAAAGTTGTAATTAGAAGTTACAGTAAAAGTACTATCAGTATCACAATCATCACCAGGACAAGATTGTAGCGCTAAAATATTAGCAGCATCCCAATCAGCAGCAATAGTTTCATTTAAAGTACCATTACACTCAATAGTTTCATCAACCACATCTGTACAAATAGTAACATCTGGAGGCGTAGTATCTTCAAGCGTAAGTGTTACCGTAATAGTAGCTTCGTTACCACAATCATCAGCTACCGTATAAGTAATAGGTAATGATCCACCAAGACCACAAGCGTTAGTAGTGTTGTAGTTGTTAAAGTTGTAATTAGAAGTTACTGTAAAAGTACTATCAGTATCACAATCATCACCAGGACAAGATTGTAGCGCTAAAATATTGGCAGCATCCCAATCAGCAGCAATAGTTTCATTTAAAGTACCATTACACTCAACAGTTTCATCAACCACATCTGTACAAATAGTAACATCTGGAGGCGTAGTATCTTCAAGAGTAAGAGTAGCAGTAAGTGTCGTATCATTACCACAATCATCAGCTACGGTATAAGTAACAGTAATAGTACCACCCGCACCACAAGTAGAGACAAGGTTAGCAAAGCTATAATCTGAAGTAACCTCAAAAGTAGCATCAGTATCACAGCTATCTGTACCACAAGATTGTAGCGCTAAGATATTCGCCGCATTCCAATCATCGGCTATAGTTTGGTTATCAGTACCGTTACATTCAATAGTTTGATCGGTTACAGAACAAGCCGTAAGGTCAGGTCCAACAGAATCCTCTAATGTTAATGTAGCAGTAACAGACTCTGCATTGCCACAATCATCTGTAGCAGTGTATACAACAGTAATAGTACCACCCGCACCACAAGTAGAAGTAAGGTTTGTAAAGTTGTAATCTGAAGTAATTGTAACATTAATATCATCAGCACAAGCTTGAAGTTCAGCAATGTTAGCTGCATTCCAATCGTTAGCGATAGTTTCATTTAAAGTACCGTTACATTCAATAGTTTCGTCAGTAACATCACAGTTAGTTAAATCTGGACCAGTAGCATCACCAAAACTAAGCGTTACTGTAATAGTAGATGCGTTACCACAATCATCTGTTACGGTATAAGTTACAGGAATAGAACCACAAGGACCACATACTACATTTAAGTTGTTGTAATCGTAATTAGAAGTTACTGTATAAACACCATCAGCATCACAGCTATCTGTACCACAAGATTCAAGAGCAGCAATGTTAGCAGCGTTCCAGTTATCTGCAATGGTTTGGTTTTGATCAGCAGTACAATCTACAGCAGTATCTACAACATCATTACAAACCGAAAGGTCAGGACCTGTAGTATCTTCAAGCGTAAGTGTAGCTGTAAGTGTCGTATCATTACCACAATCATCAGCAACAGTATATACAACAGTAATAGTACCACCAAGTCCACAAGTAGAGACAAGGTTAGCAAATGCATAATCTGAAGTGACATTAAAAGTAGCATCGGTATCACAGCTATCTGTACCACAAGATTGTAGTGCTAAAATATTAGCAGCATTCCAATCGTTGGCAAGCGTTTCATTATTTGTACCATCACATTCAATAGTTTGATCGGTTACAGAACAAGCCGTAAGGTCAGGCCCAACAGAATCTTCAAGAGTAAGTGTAGCAGTAAGTGTTGTATCATTACCACAATCATCAGCTACGGTATAAGTAACAGTAATAGTACCACCCGCACCACAAGTAGAGACAAGGTTAGTAAATGCATAATCAGAAGTAACCTCAAAAGTAGCATCGGTATCACAGCTATCTGTACCACAAGATTGTAGCGCTAAGATATTAGCGGCGTTCCAATCATCGGCTATAGTTTGGTTATCAGTACCGTTACATTCAATAGTTTGATCGGTTACAGAACAAGCCGTAAGGTCAGGTCCAACAGAATCCTCTAATGTTAATGTAGCAGTAACAGACTCTGCATTACCACAATCATCTGTAGCAGTGTATACAACAGTAATAGTACCACCCGCACCACAAGTAGAAGTAAGGTTTGTAAAGTTGTAATCTGAAGTAATTGTAACATTAATATCATCAGCACAAGCTTGAAGTTCAGCAATGTTAGCTGCATTCCAATCGTTAGCGATAGTTTCATTTAAAGTACCGTTACATTCAATAGTTTCGTCAGTAACATCACAATTAGTTAAATCTGGACCAGTAGCATCACCGAAGCTAAGCGTTACTGTAATAGTAGATGCGTTACCACAATCATCTGTTACGGTATAAGTTACAGGAATAGAACCACAAGGACCACATACTACGTTTAAGTTGTTGTAATCGTAATTAGAAGTCACTGTATAAACACCATCAGCATCACAGCTATCAGTACCACAAGATTCAAGAGCAGCAATGTTAGCAGCATTCCAAGCATCTGCAATGTTTTGGTTTTGATCAGCAGTACAATCTACAGCAGTATCTACAACATCATTACAAACCGAAAGGTCAGGACCCGTAGTATCTTCAAGTGTAAGAGTAGCCGTAAGTGTCGTATCATTACCACAATCATCAGCAACAGTATATACAACAGTAATAGTACCACCAAGCCCACAAGTAGAGACAAGGTTAGCAAATGCATAATCTGAAGTGACATTAAAAGTAGCATCGGTATCACAGCTATCTGTACCACAAGATTGTAATGCTAAAATATTAGCAGCATTCCAATCGTTGGCAAGCGTTTCATTATTTGTACCATCACATTCAATAGTTTGATCGGTTACAGAACAAGCCGTAAGGTCAGGACCAACAGAATCTTCAAGCGTAAGTGTAGCAGTAAGTGTTGTATCATTACCACAATCATCAGCTACGGTATAAGTAATAGTAATAGTACCACCAGCACCACAAGTAGAGACAAGGTTATTAAATGCATAATCTGAAGTAACCTCAAAAGTAGCATCGGTATCACAGCTATCTGTACCACAAGATTGTAGCGCTAAGATATTAGCGGCGTTCCAATCATCGGCTATAGTTTGGTTATCAGTACCGTTACATTCAATAGTTTGATCGGTTACAGAACAAGCCGTAAGGTCAGGTCCAACAGAATCCTCTAATGTTAATGTAGCAGTAACAGACTCTGCATTACCACAATCATCTGTAGCAGTGTATACAACAGTAATAGTACCACCCGCACCACAAGTAGAAGTAAGGTTTGTAAAGTTGTAATCTGAAGTAATTGTAACATTAATATCATCAGCACAAGCTTGAAGTTCAGCAATGTTAGCTGCATTCCAATCGTTAGCGATAGTTTCATTTAAAGTACCGTTACATTCAATAGTTTCGTCAGTAACATCACAGTTAGTTAAATCTGGACCAGTAGCATCACCGAAGCTAAGCGTTACTGTAATAGTAGATGCGTTACCACAATCATCTGTTACGGTATAAGTTACAGGAATAGAACCACAAGGACCACATACTACGTTTAAGTTGTTGTAATCGTAATTAGAAGTCACTGTATAAACACCATCAGCATCACAGCTATCAGTACCACAAGATTCAAGAGCAGCAATGTTAGCAGCATTCCAAGCATCTGCAATGTTTTGGTTTTGATCAGCAGTACAATCTACAGCAGTATCTACAACATCATTACAAACCGAAAGGTCAGGACCCGTAGTATCTTCAAGTGTAAGAGTAGCCGTAAGTGTCGTATCATTACCACAATCATCAGCAACAGTATATACAACAGTAATAGTACCACCAAGCCCACAAGTAGAGACAAGGTTAGCAAATGCATAATCTGAAGTGACATTAAAAGTAGCATCGGTATCACAGCTATCTGTACCACAAGATTGTAATGCTAAAATATTAGCAGCATTCCAATCGTTGGCAAGCGTTTCATTATTTGTACCATCACATTCAATAGTTTGATCGGTTACAGAACAAGCCGTAAGGTCAGGCCCAACAGAATCTTCAAGAGTAAGTGTAGCAGTAAGTGTTGTATCATTACCACAATCATCAGCTACGGTATAAGTAACAGTAATAGTACCACCAAGCCCACAAGTAGAGACAAGGTTAGCAAATGCATAATCTGAAGTGACATTAAAAGTAGCATCGGTATCACAGCTATCTGTACCACAAGATTGTAATGCTAAAATATTAGCAGCATTCCAATCGTTGGCAAGCGTTTCATTATTTGTACCATCACATTCAATAGTTTGATCGGTTACAGAACAAGCCGTAAGGTCAGGTCCAACAGAATCCTCTAATGTTAATGTAGCAGTAACAGACTCTGCATTACCACAATCATCTGTAGCAGTGTATACAACAGTAATAGTACCACCCGCACCACAAGTAGAAGTAAGGTTTGTAAAGTTGTAATCTGAAGTAATTGTAACATTAATATCATCAGCACAAGCTTGAAGTTCAGCAATGTTAGCTGCATTCCAATCGTTAGCGATAGTTTCATTTAAAGTACCGTTACATTCAATAGTTTCGTCAGTAACATCACAATTAGTTAAATCTGGACCAGTAGCATCACCGAAGCTAAGCGTTACTGTAATAGTAGATGCGTTACCACAATCATCTGTTACGGTATAAGTTACAGGAATAGAACCACAAGGACCACATACTACGTTTAAGTTGTTGTAATCGTAATTAGAAGTCACTGTATAAACACCATCAGCATCACAGCTATCAGTACCACAAGATTCAAGAGCAGCAATGTTAGCAGCATTCCAGTTATCTGCAATGTTTTGGTTTTGATCAGCAGTACAATCTACAGCAGTATCTACAACATCATTACAAACCGAAAGGTCAGGACCCGTAGTATCTTCAAGTGTAAGAGTAGCCGTAAGTGTCGTATCATTACCACAATCATCAGCAACAGTATATACAACAGTAATAGTACCACCAAGCCCACAAGTAGAGACAAGGTTAGCAAATGCATAATCTGAAGTGACATTAAAAGTAGCATCGGTATCACAGCTATCTGTACCACAAGATTGTAATGCTAAAATATTAGCAGCATTCCAATCGTTGGCAAGCGTTTCATTATTTGTACCATCACATTCAATAGTTTGATCGGTTACAGAACAAGCCGTAAGGTCAGGCCCAACAGAATCTTCAAGAGTAAGTGTAGCAGTAAGTGTTGTATCATTACCACAATCATCAGCTACGGTATAAGTAACAGTAATAGTACCACCAAGCCCACAAGTAGAGACAAGGTTAGCAAATGCATAATCTGAAGTGACATTAAAAGTAGCATCGGTATCACAGCTATCTGTACCACAAGATTGTAATGCTAAAATATTAGCAGCATTCCAATCGTTGGCAAGCGTTTCATTATTTGTACCATCACATTCAATAGTTTGATCGGTTACAGAACAAGCCGTAAGGTCAGGTCCAACAGAATCCTCTAATGTTAATGTAGCAGTAACAGACTCTGCATTACCACAATCATCTGTAGCAGTGTATACAACAGTAATAGTACCACCCGCACCACAAGTAGAAGTAAGGTTTGTAAAGTTGTAATCTGAAGTAATTGTAACATTAATATCATCAGCACAAGCTTGAAGTTCAGCAATGTTAGCTGCATTCCAATCGTTAGCGATAGTTTCATTTAAAGTACCGTTACATTCAATAGTTTCGTCAGTAACATCACAATTAGTTAAATCTGGACCAGTAGCATCACCGAAGCTAAGCGTTACTGTAATAGTAGATGCGTTACCACAATCATCTGTTACGGTATAAGTTACAGGAATAGAACCACAAGGACCACATACTACGTTTAAGTTGTTGTAATCGTAATTAGAAGTTACTTGACCTGTTAAATCTGAATCACAATTATCAGTTGCACAAGCTTCTAATGCAGCAATATTAGCAGCATTCCAGTTATCAGCAATGGTTTGATTTTGATCAGCAGTACAATCTACAGTAGTATTTGTAACTGATGTACAAGTAGATAGGTCTGGTGCAATATTATCTGATACTGTTATAGTTTGTACTTGAGAAGCTGCAGAGTTACCACAATCATCGATTAAAGTCCAAGTTCTAGTAATTATAGTTTCACCTTCACAAGAGCCATTAGCCACAGAATCTGTAAAAGTAGCTTCTAAAGTTGTATCACAATTATCAGCTTCGTTAGTAACATCTCCAGTTTGACCAACTGTTGCATCGTAATTACAAGAAGCATCGGTAAATATTTCAATATCCGCTGGAGCAGTAAATGTAGGAGCAGAGTTATCTGATACTGTTATAGTTTGTACTTGAGAAGCTGCAGAATTACCACAATCATCAATTAAAGTCCAAGTTCTAGTAATTATAGTTTCACCTTCACAAGAACCATTAGCCACAGAATCTGTAAAAGTAGCTTCTAAAGTTGTATCACAATTATCAGCTTCGTTAGTAACATCTCCAGTTTGACTAACTGTTGCATCGTAATTACAAGAAGCATCGGTAAATATTTCAATATCCGCTGGAGCAGTAAATGTAGGAGCAGAGTTATCTGATACTGTTATAGTTTGTACTTGAGAAGCTGCAGAGTTACCACAATCATCGATTAAAGTCCAAGTTCTAGTAATTATAGTTTCACCTTCACAAGAGCCATTAGCCACAGAATCTGTAAAAGTAGCTTCTAAAGTTGTATCACAATTATCAGCTTCGTTAGTAACATCTCCAGTTTGACCAACTGTTGCATCGTAATTACAAGAAGCATCAGTAAATATTTCAATATCCGCTGGAGCAGTAAATGTAGGAGCAGAGTTATCTGATACAGTTATAGTTTGTACTTGAGAAGCTGCAGGGTTACCACAATCATCGATTAAGGTCCAAGTTCTAGTAATTATGGTTTCACCTTCACAAGAACCATTAGCCACAGAATCTGTAAAAGTAGCTTCTAAAGTTGTATCACAGTTATCAGCTTCGTTAGTAACATCTCCAGTTTGACCAACTGTTGCATCGTAATTACAAGAAGCATCAGTAAATATTTCAATGTCCGCTGGAGCAGTAAATGTAGGAGCAGAGTTATCTGATACTGTTATAGTTTGTACTTGAGAAGCTGCAGAGTTACCACAATCATCGATTAAAGTCCAAGTTCTAGTAATTATAGTTTCACCTTCACAAGAGCCATTAGCCACAGAATCTGTAAAAGTAGCTTCTAAAGTTGTATCACAATTATCAGCTTCGTTAGTAACATCTCCAGTTTGACTAACTGTTGCATCGTAATTACAAGAAGCATCGGTAAATATTTCAATATCCGCTGGAGCAGTAAATGTAGGAGCAGAGTTATCTGATACTGTTATAGTTTGTACTTGAGAAGCTGCAGAGTTACCACAATCATCAATTAAAGTCCAAGTTCTAGTAATTATAGTTTCACCTTCACAAGAGCCATTAGCCACAGAATCTGTAAAAGTAGCTTCTAAAGTTGTATCACAATTATCAGCTTCGTTAGTAACATCTCCAGTTTGACCAACTGTTGCATCGTAATTACAAGAAGCATCGGTAAATATTTCAATATCCGCTGGAGCAGTAAATGTAGGAGCAGAGTTATCTGATACTGTTATAGTTTGTACTTGAGAAGCTGCAGGGTTACCACAATCATCGATTAAGGTCCAAGTTCTAGTAATTATGGTTTCACCTTCACAAGAACCATTAGCCACAGAATCTGTAAAAGTAGCTTCTAAAGTTGTATCACAGTTATCAGCTTCGTTAGTAACATCTCCAGTTTGACCAACTGTTGCATCGTAATTACAAGAAGCATCAGTAAATATTTCAATGTCCGCTGGAGCAGTAAATGTAGGAGCAGAGTTATCTGATACTGTTATAGTCTGATCAGCTGTAGTTGTATTTCCACAAGCGTCAGTTAATGACCAGGTTCTAGTAATTATAGTTTCATTAGGACAAGATCCAGCTGCTGTAGCATCAGTAAAAGTAGCTTCTATGGAATCTGAACAGTTATCGGCTTCATCTGTAACATCTCCAGTAAGTGTTAAATCACTAGGATCCTGATCACAATTTATAGAAATATCAGCTGGAACAGAGAAAGTTGGATCACTAGTATCTTGAACATTTATAATTTGTGTATGTGTAACCTGGTTATTACAGTTATCTGTTGCAACCCAAGTTCTTGTTATTGTATATTCGTTTGTACAATTACCATTTGTAATAGTTTCATTAAAAGTAGCAGTAGGTAAAGGAGTTTCGTTTTCTTCTGTAAAAGAAATATTGTGTAATGCGAAACCAGGAGAACTATTAGGATTAATATTTGGACTATTAATAATTTTGAAAACTATAGTAATAGTATCTACTGCTTCAGAAAAAGCAACAGAAACAACACCTTCGGTTGAATTTCCTCCGCTAGGACTTGTTGGATCTATACCATAAACATCATTACCATTAATAATTTGGTTGTCTGTAGCACTTAAAGAAGGCATTACCGGATTCCCACTTAAACTACCTGTAATGGTATAATCTTCTTGTCTATAAAAATTATTAATTTCACCGTCAACATCAAATAATTTGAAGAATGTATTTGTTACGCCAACTCCAGGGTTACCAAGAGAAATAGTTAAAGTAACAGTGTCTTCTTGTAAAAGGGGAAGGCTTGATGCAATTATTAAAGTTTTTTCTATTGTAGGTTCGTCACCTTGATAAAATGAACCAACTACAGGAGTGCCTGAGTTTAGTGAATTAGTTGGGTCTTGAATTGTTATCGAAACGTTAGTACCATCAACATTATAATTATTACTTAATGAACCTGATGGCCAAGTTTCATTTTCCCAATTTAATATTTTTGAATCTATGCTATTACAGTTATCATCGAATAATAATACAGATGGTTCAGGTACTTGATCACATTCTACTGTAATATTTTGTGGTAATACACCTATAAAATTAGGAGCGGTATTGTCTTCAACAGTAATAGTTTGTGTAAAACTTGTAGTATTACCGCAATCATCTACGAGTGTCCATTCTCTTAAAATTACAGATTCATTAGGACAAGAACCAACTGATGAGCTATCTGTATAAGTAGCTTGAAGGTCATTATCACAGTTATCTTGTTCATTGGTTACATCACCAGTTAAAGAAAGGTCGTTAGGATCTTGTTCACAGTTTATAACTACGTCTGAAGGTACTGTAAAAGTTGGTGCTGTAGAATCTTGTACAGTAATAATTTGGTCGGCTGCAGTTGTGTTTCCACAAGCGTCAGTTAATGTCCAAGTTCTTGTAATAGTTATTTCACTAGAACAGTTTCCTGAAGAATTATCTTCAACATCTGAAAAAGTTGCTTCTAAACTTGTATCACAGTTATCGTTTTCATCTGTTACATCACCAGTAATTGATAAATCTAACGGGTCTTGTTCGCAATTAATTGTAATGTTTTCAGGTACTGTAAAGCTTGGAGGTGTTGTGTCAACTACATTTATTGTTAATGTTCTAGTTGTAGTATTTCCACACTCATCTGATGCCATCCAAGTTCGTTCTACAGTAAATTCGTTTTCACATGTGCCTGGAGTCGTTGTTTCTGAAAATGTAATAGTTGCATTACCGCACTCATCTGTTGCAGTTAAAGTTTCTGCAGGTTGTAGCTCATCACATTCAATTGTAATTTCGTCAGAGATAGTAGCTGCATTTGTATAATTAGAAATACAGTTAAATTCTATATTATGCTGTCTACCATTAGCAGAGACATTGTTAGCTCTTGCAACAGCTCCAACTCTAAAAGAAAAAGATGAAGCGTTGGTGTTACGTGTTGTAATATTTGCTTGTGGATTAGCATTCGTTACTCCTGTGTATTCTGTAGTTCCAGCAGTAGCAACAATCCATGGTCCTTCTTCTGTTATAGTTAAATCTGTTGGGTTGTTAACGGTATAGCTCGCAGTAAATGCTGTCCAGTTTACCTCTCCAAAAGACGAATTACCATCAATATCATTAAAATTAGAATAGAATTCTGGTAGAGTTGTAGAGTTAGATGTTCCGCTATCTACAAAATCTAATTTAAATTCGGTATATGCTCTATCTCCAATTGATGCTATGCTAAAAGCTGTACGTGGTCTAAAAGAATCTACACCATTAGAGTTATCATCTAAAACAGGTATTGTTGTTCCTACAGTAGCAACGATAGTTAATAATGCATCTACACCAGGAGCTATAGAAGGAAATCTAAATACTTCTCCTTGTAAAAAAGTTGAGTTGTTACCGTCTCCAGACTCCTCTGTGTAAGAGCTAAAACTTAATACAGGAACATTTACACAAGAAGGTTGTGTGTTATCAACATTAGAAGGGAAACCAACAATATTTGGCGGTAAGGTATCAATAATTGTAAATGTACCTGTTGTAGTTGAAGAATTACCACATTGATCTGTAGCTGTAAACGTTACAGTAGTAGTTCCTGTTCCACCACATTCATCTGTTAGGCTTGTAAAATTATTAGTCCAAGTTATTGGTCCTCCACATTCATCGTATGCATAGGCACCTCCATTTGAATTTATCCAATTGTTAAATTCACTTGCATTCCCAGATCCATCACATTGTACTGTAAAATTTAAAGCGTTTGTATCTATTAAAGGAGGTTCTGTATCTTGAACTGTAATTGTTTGCACAACATTAGTTGTGTTATTACAAGCATCTGTTAATGTAAATGTTCTATTAACTATTGTTAAACAGTTAGTTGAAGATACTATAGTGTCTATATAGGTTATAGTATTTATTTGATCTGTATTTGTTGTTGTGTAATTATTTACATTATTAAAAGTATTTAATACATTACCAGATTGAGAAGTATTGTAATTAAATACAGCATTCGATGCTTTTATGTCGTTAGTATCACAGCCTTCTATGGTAATTTCATTAGGAACCGATAATGTAGCTTTAGGATTTACAGTAAGGCTTGCTAAAGTTTCTTCGAAACAAATATTTGCTTCATTAGTGAATAATACTTTATAAATGTTATCATCCATATCTAGTGTAACATTCGATAAAACAAGATTTAATTGAGCTCCACTTGCTATTGTTCCACTTTCTCCTGGTATTGCATTAAAGCTAGTTCCATTATCTGTACTTACAAACCATTCATAATTTAAATTAGTGGTTGCGGTAGTGGCAGGAGTTGTAGGAAGTATAGTTGCAATCGCAGTAGCTGTAAATGTAGCATTAGCATTTTCGCATGTTTCTTGGTCTTCTAATTCTTCTGTAATTTCAGTAACTACTGCTTCTTGAAATGTATTTTCTCCATTACTTGTAGTTGCTATAGAATTATTGTATGCTTGTTGGCTACTATCTATTCCGGCGCTAATTACTAAACCAAATTGGTTTACTTGACCATTAGCAAATGTAGGTGTATCTGTACCATATATACCACTATCTCCGGCATCTGCGTTTGGGTTATTATAAGCTTCATTTGCATCGCTACAACCATCATTATCACTGTCTAAATCTAATAAATCTGGTATGCCATCATTATCTGTGTCGTAAGTTAAAACACTTGTTCCTGGATTTGTAAGTTCATCACATCCATAAACATAACCGGTTTGGAAAGCTCTTTTATCAAAAGTAACTTCAAAAGAAGAAAGTGGATTTAAAAATGTAGATATCCATAATCTTTCATCAGAAACTGAATCAGTATTGAAATTTGAAGTAAATTCTGTATTAGAAGATACTAAGTTAGCAGATACAAACGTAGGGTCGGAGAATTGATAACCAGATAAATCGGATGATTGAAAAGTTATTTTTTCATTAAATAAATCTCCAGTTGGCTCATAAACTCCTCCGTCTAAATCTTTCCATATTAGTTTACTAGTAACTTGAATTGGAGTGTTAGTTCCAGATACAAAATAACTAAATCTTAGAGTGGCTTGACCAGAGGTAGCCGTTCCTGTCATGTTTAAAACATATATTTCTCCTATAAAAGTATAATCATCTATGTTAACAGAAATGTCCGGATCAGCACTTAATACTTCTACTTTTAAATCTACAGGTGTACCTTCGTAAGTACCTACGTTACTCCATAAAGTTGTAGAGCCTACACCGTTTGAAGAAGGTCCAGGCGTGTGTACTTTGTTAGATGAATTTAAAATTGGACATAAATTATTTACTAAATTAGATTCATCAATGTCTAAAATACCATCATTATCGTCATCAAGATCACAATCATTAAAAATACCATCTCCATCAGTATCTACAGCAGTATAAGTTGTTGCATTTAAGTTTTCACATCCGGTATAATTATCTATAATTGAAATAGAATAATCTCCATTAGTTATCCCATTAAATGTATTAGACGATTGATAAGGTCCATTATTAATAGAATATTCATATTGAGAACCTGTTGGAGAGGTTATAGTTATAGAATTATCATTTGGCCCATTACAATTTAATTCTACAACAGGTTGTCCTGGAGGAGGATTAACTACTATAGTAACTTTACCAGTATCACATACACTTTGGTTAGGTTCTGGCAAGCAAACTTGATAATCAAAAGTTACTGTTCCTGTAAAGCCTTGTGTAGGAGTGTACGAGTAGGTTCCGTCCGTATTTAAATTAAAGGCTTGACCAGCAGGTGAAGGTCCTGAAACTAAACTATATGTAGAATTTTCAGGAACATTATCAGATTCTGATAAATCACCACTATGTTTGGTGTCTATACAACTTTGTTGTGTATTACTAACCGCATATTTTTGTAAAATAAAAAATTTACCATCTCCATGGTCATTGGTTGCAGCTAGAAATCTAATATTATGTATTTTTGAACCTGTTGGAGCTATATCATCTAAATAAAATAAAGCAACACCAATATTTCCGTTATTTTCTGCAACTCTATTAGTTTTCCAATAATCTATTGTGTTTCCTGCCGGTGGAGGAGTGTATCCAGGTCCCCATTGGGCACTTGAATAAGGTCTTACAAATGTTTCACCAATTTTTTGTACTGTAGAACTACCTGCAAGTGTTCCAAAAACTTCAATATAGAAACAGTTATTTGCATTTCTTTCTATTGCGGCAAAAACACCTCCTGTATTTGAAGGGATAGGTGGGTTGTAAAAAATGGTTTGAACTTGTCCATCTGTATTTAAAGCAGCAGAAAAATCCATACAAATATTATCTCCATTAACATCGCTTGAGAAATAATGGTTTAAATTTAAATCTTGAAAAGCATCAAGAGCTTTAGCATTCCAAGGTGGTAAAGCACTATTAGAAAACGGAGCTCCATTGTCTAATATTCTATTTCTAGAATGGCCTTGAGGTCCAACAATAGTCATTTCGTAACCAGAAGGAACTACAAAAGTGTTGTAAATATCTCCATCAATAGTTATAGACTCTATAGTAGCCGAACTGTTATTGAGTGGTTGAGACGCTTCAGCCCATTGAAAGGTAACACCAGTTTGTATAGAATTAGCTTGGGTTTGCGAAAAAGATGAAAAGCTAATAAATAGAAACGCTAAAAATAAATACTCGTGTAGCGATTTTTTGAATTTATATATAAAGGTTGGCATAGTTAGTAATTAACAAATGGGGTTTATTAATAGTTTTTTTATAATCAAATTTATTCATAAATACGTGTAATTGAATAAATTGAAATTTATATTTAAATGCTTTAATATAATTCTGTTTAGAAAAATATTTATGTATTAGTTTAATTGATGTGTAGAAATAAACAAATAACAAGTTACAGAAGTAAGTTGTTAATAAAACGGGAGATAATATTATCTTTAGTAATTTGTACATAACATAGTTAACTCATAAATTAAAACTATTAATTTGCTTAATCTTAAGGGAGTTTCACCATTTTATGGCGACAGTAGGTTTTAGGTTTAGGGGCAAGCCTATTAATAGCTTTGCTAAATAAATTGTATTTTTTTAGGCTAACAAATAAAAATGTTTAATAACACATATATTCGTTAAAAAGACAAATATATATAAAATATCGATAAAATGCGAATAAACACGATAAATAGACAAAAAACACTTTACTTAATACGTCATGCAAAATCCTGTTGGAATAATAATTTAGAAGATTTTAATCGTCCAATAAAAAAGCGTGGTATTAACGATGCTAACTTGGTTTCTAATCATTTAAATAGTGTTAAAATAGAACCAGAAATTATTTTTTGTAGCGCAGCAGAAAGAACGAAATTAACTTCTGAAATTTTTATTAAAAATTTAGGCTTAGCAAATGTTAAAATAGAATATTCAAAGCAATTATATGATTTTTCTGGAGAGTCTCTTTTGCAGTTTATCGAGTCTATTAACGATTCATTCGGTAAGGTTATGATTTTTGGTCATAATTATGCGCTTACTAATTTTGTAAACAATTATGGAGATATTAAAGTAGAAAACGTTACTACGTCTGGCTTTGTAAAGATAAATTTTGAAATTGATAGTTGGAAAAATCTTAATAGAGGAAAGACTGAAAAAATTGTATTTCCAAAACATTTAAAATAATGTAAATAATAGAATATATTTGTGATGAAATATTTGCAAAATGAAGAAAAAAATAGTTCAAAATTATACCTATATAAATAGAGAATTAAGTTGGTTGCAATTTAACGCAAGAGTCTTGCAAGAAGCTTCAGATGAGAATGTTCCGTTAATAGAACGTCTGCGTTTTTTAGGTATTTTCTCTAATAATTTGGACGAATTTTTTAAAGTGCGTTACGCAACAGTAAAGCGTATTGATGAAGCTGGAAAAGCAGGAAAAAATCAATTAGGAGGAATAAAAGCTTCAGATTTATTAGAAATAATTACTAAAACGGTAATTAAACAACAGGCAGAAAGTTTAAATATTTTAAGTAATATTCAATCAAAATTAGAAGCCGAAAATATTTTTATTATAAAGGAAAATCAAATAAATGATAGTCAAAAAAACTTTATAAAAAACTATTTTATTCAGCATGTAAGTCCTGCTTTAGTAACTATAATATTAAATAATGAAGTAGAGATTCCTAATCTAAAAGACAGTGCAGCTTACTTAGCAATAAACATGGTTTTAGAAGGAGAAAAAAATCAATATGCACTAATAGAAATTTCTAAAAATATAGATCGTTTTATAGTGTTGCCAAAACAAGGTAACAAGAACTATATCATTATGTTAGACGATTTATTACGCTATTGTTTAGATGATATTTTTAATATTTTCGATTATAAAACTATTTCTGCTCACATGATAAAAATAACACGAGATGCAGAGCTTGATCTTGAAAGTGATTTAAGCAAAAGTTTTATGGAAAAAATTAGCGATAGTGTTAAAGATAGACAAGATGGTGAACCTGTTAGATTTGTTTATGATAAAACTATAGACAAACAAACACTCTCTTTTTTAATGGCAAAAATGGGAATTGAAAGTTCTGATAGTATTATACCAGGCGGTAGGTACCATAACAGACGAGATTATATGGGATTTCCAAGTCTAGGTAGAACAGATTTGCTATATAATAAAATTGAACCATTACCAGTAAAAGGATTAAGTTTAGAAACCAGTATTTTTGAGGCTATTGCTAAAAAGGACTATTTGCAATACACGCCATACCACACCTTTGCATATACAGTAAAATTTTTAAGAGAAGCAGCTTTAGATCCTAAAGTAAAAACAATAAAAATTACTATTTATAGATTAGCACAAATTTCTCATGTAGCAAGCTCCTTAATTAATGCAGCAATTAATGGAAAAAAAGTAACTGTTTCTATGGAGATTCAGGCACGTTTTGATGAGCAAGCAAACATAGATTATGCAGAGCAAATGCAACGAGAAGGCGTACAACTTATTTTTGGAGTACAAGGTTTAAAAGTGCATAGTAAAATGTGTTTAATAGAAAGGGAAGAGAATAAAAAAATAGTACGTTACGGCTTTATTAGTACAGGAAATTTTAATGAGTCTACAGCTAAAATCTATACAGATTATACTCTCTTTACTGCAAATCAAAAAATACTAAAAGACATAAATAAATTATTTAGCTTCTTTTCTGTTAACTATAAAGTTTATAGATTTAAGCATATTATAACATCTCCTCACTATACTAAAAATACATTTTTTAAATTAATTGATAACGAAATCAATAATAAAAAAGAAGGAAAACCTGCGTATATTAGGTTAAAAATGAATAGTATTTCTAGCTACAAAATGATAGATAAATTGTACGAAGCTAGTAATGCAGGAGTTAAAATAGAAATGATTGTTCGTGGTATTTGTTGCTTAATTCCTGGTGTTAAGGGAATGAGTGAAAATATTGAAGTAGTAAGTATAATCGACAAATTTCTAGAGCATACTAGGTTGTATGTTTTTTGTAATGATAATAGCCCAAAAGTTTATATTTCTTCGGCAGATTGGATGACAAGAAATATAGAAAATAGAGTAGAGGTTAGTTGTCCTATTTATGATGAAAATATTAAAAACGAACTAATAGAAACTTTTAATATTTGTTGGAGCGATAATGTAAAATCTAGAATTTTAGATAGCAAGCAGTCTAATAATTATAAACAAAATAAATTAAAGAAAGTAAGAGCGCAATTTGAAACCTATAATTATTATAAAAACCAATTAAATTAATGCTAAAAATATTTAAATATGCTGCAATAGATATAGGTTCGAACGCTGTAAGACTACTTATTTCTAGTATTGTAGAAGAAAAAAATAAGCCACCACGATTTAAAAAAACATCTTTAGTAAGAGTACCTATTCGTTTAGGAGCCGATGTGTTTATAAATGGTAAAATTTCGAAAGAAAATACTAATAGAATGTTAGATACCATGCAGGCGTTTAAACTGTTAATGAAAACACATCGTGTAGATAAATATAAAGCATGTGCAACCTCTGCAATGCGAGAGGCTAAAAATGGTGAAAAATTAGCAGCGCAAATACTAGAAAATACTGGAATAACTATAGATATTATAGGAGGAGAAGAAGAAGCTACAATTATAGCGGCTACAGATTTAAGTACGTTTATAGATAAAAATAAAACATATTTATATGTAGATGTAGGAGGAGGAAGTACAGAATTTAGTGTTATCCATAACGGAGAAAAAACAGTATCAAAATCCTTTAAAGTAGGTACTGTACGTTTATTAAACGATATCGTTAAAAAAGAAACTTGGCAAGAGTTAGAACAATGGGTAAGAACAGAAACTAAAGAATATGAGAAAATAGATGTTATTGGCTCTGGAGGAAATATAAATAATATTTTTAAAACCTCTGGTAAAGCTTTAGGTAAACCGCTAACATACTTTTATTTAACCTCATATTATCAAAAATTACAAAGCTACTCTTACGAAGAGAGAATTACAGAATTAAATATGAACCAAGATAGAGCCGATGTTATTATTCCTGCAACAAGAATTTATTTGTCTGCAATGAAATGGAGTGGAGCAAAAGATATTTATGTTCCAAAAATAGGATTGGCAGACGGAATCATAAAAAGTATGTATAAAGAAATTATTTTAAGCCATACAAAGTTAAAATGATACACTTTATCTTTTAATTGCTTAAATTATATTAAAAATAAATTATATTAGTGCAACTTTAAAAATAAACCAAAACTTTAAAATTATAAATCCAACTTTTATGAAAAAAATTATACTTATCGCTGCATTTGCAATGTTTTCAATTTATGGCTTCTCTCAAAACGCTTTATATGGTGTTCGTGCAGGTTATAATATTTCAAATTTAGATTTTGAACCAACAACTGGAGATTTTGAAAACATGCATAGAAATGGTTTTGCAATTGGATTTTTTGCAGAATACAGTTTAGGAAGTAGTTTATCTATTGCGCCAGAAATTCAATTTTCTGCAGAAGGAGCAAAAGAAGAAGCTATTAGAATAGACTACATTCAAATGCCAATATTCTTTAAATATAAATTAGGGCAAAGTTTAGCTATAGGTTTAGGACCACAAGCAAGTTTAAAAGGTCATGAATATGAAGATGGTTTACAAAACTTAGCATTTTCTGGTCTAGCAGGAATAGAATATATGATTTCAGATGAATTTTTTATAGACTTTAGATATTCTTATGGTTTAACCAATATCTTTGATGACGAAACAAATCTTGAAGCAAAAAATACAAACATGCAAATAGGATTTGGTGTTAAGTTTTAACCAAACCAATACAATTATATAACTAAAAAATCCAACATGTTTAATGTTGGATTTTTTTTAGTTTTAAACTTAAATGTGTCTATTCATAAATGCTATCCATGAATGGTTTCACTTTTGCTCAAGTCCTTCATAATTTCTGCTTCAAAATCTAAAAGTTCTTGCCACTTTTTATCTACTTCTTTTCTATCTCCATACTGTCTTGCAAATCCTAAAAACATAGTGTAATGGTTGGCTTCGCTTACCATAAGCTTTCTGTAAAACTCAGCTAATTCTTTATCTTCTAATTCTTCGCTTAATAGTCTAAAGCGTTCGCAGCTTCGTGCTTCAATTAAAGCTGCATAAAGTAATCTATGTACTAATTGGGTAGTACGGCTACCGCCTTTAGGAAAGAATTGTAATAATTTTGCAACATATTCATCTTTTCTGTCTCTACCTAAAACCCAACCATTTTTTAAAATTAAATCGTGTACCATTTTAAAATGGCTAATCTCTTCTTTCACTAAAGCCACCATTTCTTGTACTAAGTCTGTGTATTCAGGAAAGCTTACAATTAAAGAAATTGCAGTACTTGTTGCTTTCTGTTCGCAAAAAGCATGGTCTGTTAAAATATCTTCAATATTTTTTTCTACTATGTTTACCCAACGCGGATCGGTTGGTAGTTTTAATCCTAGCATTTAATTTACATTTTTGTGAATAATAGTTCCGTTTCCTTTGTCATTAACCATTAATGAATGTGTGGAATATCTATCTGTATTTGGTATAGCATACATGAAATTTATAATTATCATATTTTTTAACGAAGGTTCATAATCAACCTCAATATATTTTAATACTGCTAATTTTCCAAAATTAAAATATAGAGAACTTTCAGGTATATTATTCGAAAAAACTGCCAATTCTTTATTTATTATATCTTTATCAAAAGATTTTTGATATATAATAGAATTGTTTTTCTCTATTAATATATCAAACTTAAAATTTCTGTAATGTTCTTTGTAAGTAATAGATTCTTCAGTTTTTGTAAATAATACATCTCTATCTAAATCTGTATACATTTTAATTTTTACTCTAAAACCATTATCATAAAGTGAGTCTGTTACAACTTCAGAATATTGTTCAGGAATGTACTTAACTTTTTCAGAAAAAGAGTCTAGTAACTTGTGTTCTTTTAAAATTTCGGAGTTAGTTAAGTGAACACGATCCTTGCCATCGCATCCCACAAAGACAAGAAAAACAATAGCTAAAAGAAACAAGACGTTTTTCATTTTAAATTTTAATGTTTTTCAAAAAAAATAAATAGTTATAGTTAAGGTGTTTTATTGTTTAAAACACTGCTGTTTTTGGGCTGTTTAAAGATCGAGATCAAAAGTTTTTCTTAATAATTCAATATTAGGATTTTTCTCTTTTAGTTTTTCATATTTCTCGTCTGGCGTATATGCAAATTTCTTTTGCATTTCTTCATTAACGTCAATATCTAAACTTATATCGTAGTTTTTTAATGTTTTTCTAAGAAATTGTAATAAATCGAAAGATTGTCTTTCTACTTCAACTTTATTAGTAGCATTTGGGAACGTTAAATGTATGGTTGTGCCTTTTAAAGTTGGTTTGTCTATAGATAATATTGCGGCTAAATTCATTTTACCTTCAGCTTCAATTTTAGTAACAAAGGTATTCCAAACTTTAGTTAATTCGTCTTGAGAAAAGGCTTCTCTTGGTAGGTTTTCTTCGTCAACAACAACCTCCATTTGTTTTATTTCGTGCTCTTTTTTTGCACGAATACTTTTTAAAGATAAACCAGAAGTACGTTTTGTTTCTCTATTTAAAACAATTTTTGGTTTAACATTTTCTGCTGCTACTTCAACTTTAGGAGTTGGTTTAGCAATAGTTTGTTGGTTGTTTTCTATAACTTCTTTAGAGTCTGATGTTTTAGGAGTAGGCTTATTTACTGGAATTGGTTTTATGCCAACGCGTTTAAAATAAGATGGCGGAATTATGAACCGACTGCTATTTTTTTTTTTCTCCATCAAAAGTGATAGAGGCAAGCTGCATAAGGCAAAGTTCAACGAGGAGACGTTGGTTTTTACTGGATTTATATTTTAAATCGGTTTCGTTTGCTAGTTCTATTCCTTTTAATAAAAAAGACTGAGATGCTTTTTTTGCTTGTGCTATATATTTTTCTTTAGTTTGCTCTCCAACTTCTAAAAGCGCTATGGTTGCAGGATTTTGGCAGACTAATAAGTCTCTAAAGTGCGATGCTAAACCAGCAATATAATGATGGCCATCGAAACCTTTAGAAAGCGTGTTGTTAAATTGTAATAATAACTCTGGAATTTTATTGCCTAAAATTAAATCTGTACTTGTAAAATATGTTTCGTAATCTAGTACGTTTAAATTTTCTGTAACTGCTTGTCGTGTTAAGTTTTTACCAGAAAAACTAACCACACGATCAAAAATTGATAATGCATCACGCATAGCACCATCTGCTTTTTGGGCGATAATATGGAGTGCATCATCATCTGCAGTAATATCTTGCTCTTTTGCAATATATTTTAAATACTCTTTAGCATCTTTAACAGTAATACGCTTAAAATCGAAAATTTGACAGCGCGATAGTATGGTTGGTATAATTTTATGCTTTTCGGTAGTTGCAAGAATAAATATACAGTGTTTAGGTGGCTCTTCTAATGTTTTTAAAAAAGCATTAAAAGCAGCTTGAGAGAGCATGTGTACCTCATCTATAATATATACTTTATATTTTCCAACTTGAGGAGGTATGCGTACTTGGTCTGTAAGACTTCTAATATCGTCTACCGAGTTGTTAGATGCAGCATCCAACTCAAAAATATTAAAAGCATAATCCTCGTCTCCGGTTTCTGTACCATCGCTATTTATCATTTTAGCAAGTATACGTGCGCAGCTGGTTTTACCAACACCACGCGGACCTGTAAATAATAAAGCTTGTGCTAAATGGTTATTTTCTATAGCATTAAGTAAAGTGTTTGTAATAGCAGACTGCCCAACAACGTCCTTAAACGTTTGTGGTCTATATTTTCTGGCAGATACTACAAAGTGTTCCAAATTTTTAATGCTTTTATTTAGAATAACAAAGTTAAAAATTCAATTTAGAATTTAGAATTTTGAAAGTATAATTTAATAGGAGTTATTAACAAAATAAGTTGTTTTTCAATATCAAAATAACTTGATTGTGTTAAAAATTTCTGCTAACTTCGTTTATCGTTTGATATAAAACATTAAAATGATTTTATATCAGTTAATACGTTGTAAACAAGCTGAATTCAGCCGCACATTAGGCACTTTTTGGTTTTTGTTAAAGCTGAAAACTAAAAGAGCCTAATTTTGCCTGCGCTGAAAGAAAATTAAGGAAAACCGTAAACTGAATAAAAAAATAAAATGTATTTTAGATAATTAAATTGAATTAAAAGAATCTTCACGAATTAGAATGACAATAGACGATATTTATAGAAAAGAAGAAATTAGTGTTCGGTCATATCACGTTTGCAAATACAATAAAATAAATTCAATAAAAGATTTAAAGGAATATTACTTCAAACATAAATCTTTCGATAAGCTTCGAAATTGTGGCAGAAAATCTAATGAAGAATTAATTGAAATCTGTAACAAATATCAAGGAGAACATTTCGAAAATGAACAAACAGTAATCAAAAAAGAAAATCTTCTAAAAGCAATAATTTCAGAGTTAACAAGAGTTCAAAGAGAAGTCATAAATAGCTTCATACTGGTTAATACAAATAGTCTTTCTGTAAGAAGCAAAAATGCTATTACACTTCATTTAAATGGTAATTTGAAAATTAAAAATTTTGCACAAAAAATTTTACTTTCTGAAAAATTTAATGTCAATAATATTAAAAACGTTGGAGCTAAATGTGTTCCAGAATTAGAAATTTATTTTTCAATTATAAAAGAATTCTTAATTGAAGTTAGTCAATCTAATGACGAAAAACATCTAATTTCATTAAAAAACAATTTCTTAATTCAAGGGACTTTTTCTATTTCAAAAATCCCAAGCAATGTACTTGAATCAGAATCAATATTTTTACTTACAGATTTTTTATTAAACAATAATGCCTTATTTGATAATATACAAATAGCAATTGTAAAAAAAGCTTTTAAGATATATCAAAACCAAAAAGAATTAACTCTTGATGATATTGCAGACGAAGTTAAATTGACTAGAGAAAGAGTAAGACAAATAAGAGTAACGTGTCTAGATGAATTATTCGAGAAACTCTCTTTTATTCAAAATTTTAATGAGGATTTATTCCAAAAATATAATATCGATACTAATGCTGAACAAATTGAAATAAATCAAGATCTAATTGATGTAATTAACATTACTAACCTCACATTTTTTTCAAGAGAATTTATAACCTTCATACTTTACGTTTACTTATCTAATAGATTTTCGTTGATTGGATTTGTTGAGGATGTTATCCAACTAAAATATTTTAATACTCGTAATAGACATAATTGGAACAATTTCTTTTTAATAAAAAAAGAAATTGTTAAAGAAATTGATTTTAATGCTTTGGTTAATGATATTGACAATAGAATAAGTGATAAAATTGTAGAATCTTATTCTTTTAATTTTAAAAGCTATTTATCAAGGTTTTTAATTAATGATAAAATCGATGTTTTAAACTCAGCATTTCCAATTGCTGAAAATATTATTAATGAAGAATTTGAGATGAATCTTGATTTAAATGAAAATATAATTTTTAAAAGAAATACACACAAACAAGTTCCTGAATATATTATTGAGGCTTTAGAAAATTTAAATAAACCATCAAAATTAAGTAAAATTTATGAATGGATATGCATTCACTATCCTGAAGCTACTAAAAGTGAAGAAGCTTTAAGAGGTAGTTGTCAACGTAGTAATGAGATTATTTATTTTGGAAGAAGTAGCACTTTTGGTTTGAAAAAATGGGAAAACACAAGAAATGATATTAAGGGAGGAACAATAAAGGATATTGTAACTGAATTATTGGAGAACTCAAACACCCCTATTCATATAACTGAAATTCTTGAAGAAGTTCACAAATATAGAGCTAAGACAAACGAAAGAAATATAATAACCAATTTAAAACTTGATCCTAACAAATCGTTTATAATTTTTAATCAAAAATTTATTGGTTTATCAAATAAAGTAAATGATTACGATTTAATAAAATATGAAAAACTACCTATTCAGCTAGGTAAAATAATCAAAGGAAAACTGAAAAAGAATACTTTCAACGACATTAATCAAATGAGTAATTTTTTAAATAAAAATTACGATCTTACTTTAAAAGAAACAAAAAACATTCTGACTTCATTAAATATAAACTTATGAAAATAAAGGAAACTAAAATACTACAGAGTCAAAGACTCAAAGAAATTTGTAATGAAAAAGGAGTGAATTTTAATTCTATAGAAACTTTATTAGATTCTGTAAAAACAAAAAAATTACATTCTAGAAAAAACTATCATCAGCAAAAAATTGATGACACCATTAATAAATCCGTGAAATGAAATTATCCGAAATAAAAATCAACAATTTTAGGCAATATTACAAAGAAGTTAATATTGACTTAACTACCAATTCTGATGAAAATATTATTTTAATCGGAGGTAGAAATGGATATGGTAAAACTAATTTCCTAATTTCAATAGTATGGTGCTTGTACGGTCGACAAATTGAAAAAGTAGATAACAACTTTAAACAAGAAATTAAAAAAGAAAAAAATTATGACTCTTTTATGTTTCAATCTCTTAATTGGACTGCAAAAAAAGAGAATAAAGATACTTTTTCTGTTAGCTTACTTATTTCAGAAATTGAATTACCGGAACTAAAGAAATTAAATTCCAATTCTGAAAGCGTAATTATTACTAGGAAATTTAATGTTTCTAGTATGAGTGAAGAACTTATGATTTTAGATGCCGATTCAAAAATGGAAATTTTTGATGATGAAGCAGATAAAATTAACTTTATAAATGATTATATAATTCCAATAGATGCTGCAAAATTTGTCTTTTTTGATGCAGAAAAAATATCTGAAATAGCCAACTTATCAATTAAGGAAGAAGGAAGTTTTATAAATGATGCTTTAGGTAAAATTTTAGGGTTAGATGCTTACGATACACTTATTGAAGATATAGAGTTTTATATAAATTCTCTTAAAAAAGAAGGAGCTACTAAAAATTTACAAGAACAAATTGTAGATAAAGAAAAAGCTATTGAACTCTTTAACATCGATATTGAAAAGCTTGAAGAAGAGAATGCCGAAAAGCTTAAAGAGATTGATGATTTAAAGAAATCTATCAGGAAATACGATATTTTTATATCACAACACAGTAAACAAGGCAATTCTATATTTGATAGAGAATCGATTTCATCCGAAATAGAAAAGTTACAAGCAAAGAGACTTGAATTATCCGAAAAATTTAATGAATTAAGCGAAATAATTCCTTTAACTATTCTAACAGGAAAACTTGAAGAAGTAAGCGATCATCTTGAAATTCAAGAGAAAAACGAATTATCACAAAATTCATCAAAAGAAAATTCAGAAAAAATTGAGAATTTTATTGAGCTTCTTTTTAATAAACCACCTGAACCAGACAATTCTACAATGTCTTTTAAAGACAAAAACTTTTATTACGAAAAAGCTAAAAATTTAGGTTCAGAGTTATTTAGTGATAATGGAGATTATCAAGAATTAGAATTTGAGCACGATTTGAATAATTCAGAAAAAAATATTATTAAAGATGCTATAAACTTAGTTAATGAGCAATCTAAAGGTTTATTCGAAACTACAATTGAGGAGTTTAATGAAGTGCAAATTAAACTTTTAGAATTAAATAAAACTTTGAGTAAAGTTGATGCAGATCAAGAAGACGAATATATTTTAGAGGCAATATCTGAAAAAGAAACTGCTGAATACAAAAGAGATATAAGTAAGGAACAAATTGGTGGTAATAAAGTAAAAATAAAGAAATTAGAAAGTGATATAGTTCGTTTAAATCAACAACTACAAACGTTAGTGAAAAAAGTAGATATAAATGAACAAAATAAACTAAAGATTAAAGAAAGTCAGAAATATATTGATGTTTTAAACATATTTCTTGAAGAACAAAAAAAGAGTCACGAAAAAAGTTTAGAAACAACAATTCTTAATGAATTAAACATATTGATGCATAAATTAAATAGTGAAGAAAATAATAATCGATTTATTGAGGATGTAAAAGTAGTAACTCTCGCAAAAGGACAAGGTATGAAAATTACATTACTAGATCAAGATGATAATGAAATAAGAAAAGAAAGTTTATCATCTGGAGAAAAGCAGATTTATATTTCCTGTTTGATTAAAGCAATATTAAAAGAATCAATACAAAGTTTACCAATATTTATAGATACACCTCTTGGTAGATTAGATGAAGAACACAGAGACAGCATTACAAAAAAATATTATCCAACTCTTTCAGAACAAGTCGTACTATTTTCAACAAATAGTGAAATTACACCTAAACGATTTAAAGATATTTCAGAAAACATTTCAAAATCTTATCTACTGTTTAATGATGGAGCAAATACAAATTTAAAAAACGGTTATTTTAATACTACAAGCAATGATTAGATTTAAAATAGATTCAGAAAGTACAGAATTATTAGATAGAATTACAAATATCTATAATTTTAAAAGAGACACAATTACAGGAAGAATTGCATTGTCATTAAGTATTGAAAAAGGTCGTCTGTTTCACGAAAACGAAAATAGTCTACCTCAAAACGGAAGAGAATATACACCTACAAGTAACATCTTTGGTCGTTTAGTTAATGACGTAGACAACTTTACTCTTTATAAAACTATTTTCGATCAACACTATAATAAAGAATTAACAGAAAGTGAATTTATTAAGCTATATAAACTTCATTTAAAAGATGGTCTTGAAATCTGGAATAATAAATTAAACAATAGTGACATCACGAAAGGAGAACATATCTCACTTTTATTGAAACCAGTAAAAAAAGGATTACATAAAAGAAAATCTAATGTGTATGTTTCAAGTTCTGATAAAACAGAAATAACTACTAATTTAATCAATAGTACAGATAAACCTATTGAATTAAACCTAGGAAACGAACTCAATGGCGAACCTATTAAAATTAAAATTAATGACGAAACAGAATATACAAGTCGTCATTTTGGCATTGCAGGTACAACTGGATCAGGAAAAACACAATTAGTATTTGATTTAATTTATCAAATTTCCAAACAAACAGAATATGAACTAAACTTTACTTTTTTTGATTTTAAAGGAACAGATACTAAAGAAAAACTTGATACATTTTTATCTTCAACTAAAGCTAAATTCATAGATATTAAGCATCAAAACGGTTTCCCTTTTAGTCCATTAAAAAACTATGATTTAAGTAATCAAAACTATATTGAGTCTTTTGCAAGTGATTTAAGAACTTTTTTTAAGAGTATTGGTCAAGTTCAGTCAGCTAGCTTGGTAAGAGAAATAAAAGACTATTATTTTGATAATAATTCTTCACCAACATTAGACGAATTATTAGAAAATATTTTAGAGAAAAATAAAGGCAAATTCGATACAACTACTAGTGTAATTCAACAACTAATTAACTCTGGCATTTATGATGAGTCAAAGTCATATTCTATATTTAATCAAAGTACATATATTTCAATGCCTTCAGAGGTTACAAAAGAGATTAAACAATTTGTAACATTTAATCTTTTGAAGTATATGTATGATAGCATTAAAAAATCTGGAGATACAGCTGTAACAAATAATATAAAAGCTTTAAAACACGTTATTATTATTGATGAAGCACAGAATTTTTTACAACATAAAAATGCAAGACCTGTAATTGAGTCAATGTTGAGAGAATTACGATCTATGGGAATAATAATCATCTTAATTGCTCAAGAAACTCAAGATTTTGTTTACAAAGATTTTAATTTTATGTCACAAATTCAATTTCCTATTTGTGCTAATGTTAAAGATAAATCTACGAAAAGAATTATTCCATTTCTTGGTAGCGTAAATAGTGAAGTCAAACTGAACACTCAATTAGAGAAACTCGAGGGAGGAAAAGCTATTATAAATATAGGAGAACCAAAATTAATTGAATTAAAGCAATGGTGGAAAACTAAAAAAGAGGAAAATATTTAAGCCGAAACTATGTTCAAGCACAATTATTTTTTTCCAACGCTAAAAAAAGCCAAATCTAAAAAAATAAAAGAGCTTTCACACCAAACTTCACATTTAAACTAATAGAAAAACATTGGGGAAACAAGTTGAGCGGAGTAAAGCCGTTTTACAATAGCGTGTATAAAACATTGCTATTATAGGCTTTTCTACTAGTTTTTGTATATTTATAGTGGACACCAAATTTTTTTATTCAGTTATATTTAATAAAGAAGCTTAAAAAAAAATAAAAAATTCGGCTCGTGCTAAATCCGAAAAGTTAGTGCACAAAATCCGCAACAAACCATATACAAACACTATAAACAAACTCACCAAAACAAATCTCATATTCATATTAAAACATATATAAGTTTATTCTATTTTTGCAAATAAGTAAATCGCCTTATCGCACAGGCATTTTGTTTGTGAGGAAAGTCTGGACACCGTAGTGCAATATAGTGGTTAACAGCCACCAGCCGTGAGGTTAGGAAAAGTGCAACAGAAAGTATGTACAGGTCATGCTGTAGTGAAACCAGGTAAACTCTATGTGGTGCAATGTCATGTAAACTAGCGTTTGAGCGTGCACGCGCGAGCTAGAGGGTAGGCAGCTAAAGTGTGTTGGTAACAACTCATGTAGATAAATGATAAGGGCTCGAAAGAGTACAGAATCCGGCTTATAGGTTTACTTAAATAAACAAAACCCTTTACAAATTTGTAAAGGGTTTTTGTATGTTGTTAATTATGTAGTTATTATTCTTTAGGATAGTAACTAAGGTCTGGCCTTACTCTGGCTTCAACTTTTTCATATTTTGTACTTAAAGCAATAACATTAAACATTGTAGGATCTAGTTCTTCTCCTAATTGCTTCTCTTCAATTTTATCGATTTGAGCGATTTCTAATTTGTCTTTACCTGCAACAGATACCATAAAGTAGTTTTTTTCGTTTCCAAATCCACTATGAAAAATAGTATAACCATTTTTTATTCCTTTTTTTACATATAAGGCTTTAACATTAGCTATAGCTTCCTTAATTTTTTTAGCGTTTTTTGGTGCGTAATAAATAAAATGATACTCGCGGTAATTTTTACCAGCAGTAGTATAACCTTCTGGCTCATAAGATAAATCTTTAATATAATGAATTATTTTATCGCTATGCGTATCGTAACAATCGTCCATAGAATCTAACATAGTATTAACGGCTTCTTCTCCTATTTTATCGGTTAGGCCTTTCATTATGTTTTTATCTAATTCTGCCATATTTTTAATTGGCGTAACATATACGTAACGACCATCTTGCGTGTTAACAGTCGTCCAATTATTATCTTTAAGATTATACTTCGTAAAATTGTCTTTTAATTCTTTAGCGACTTTTTCATAGGCTGGTATTTTTTCGAATTTTACATTATCTGTATGTAATACAAACATAGTTGCTTCATCTTGCGAATGTGTAATATTAAAAGCAAACAGCAAGGCAATTAATGTCATTAAGTTTGATTTAAAATTTTTACTAAATACTAACTTCTTTCTAGTTTTTTTTTGATGCTTTAAAGTTTTCATAATGTGGCATGTTTTGGTTAATATAAATTGATTAATAACTTACTTTTAACCATAGCAAAGTTTTGCAACTAAATATGCTATTAATATTTTAACTGAAAAGAATAAGGTGCAGAATGAGGTGTGTAAATAGATTACAAATTTAGTTGATAATAGCAATAGCAAGATAATGAAAAAAAGCACTTAAAAAACATAAGTGCTTGAAATCCAGTATTTTTACGTAGGAAAATAATTACGATTTTTAAAACCTATTCTTCTTCGTCTATTGTTTCATTTTTAAAAAAACTAAACATGTTGCCACCATAACTTTTAGAGTGGCTGTAATGCTCTAAGTGCGAAATATTTGTGTGTTTAGAGTGTTCTACTATTAACAAGCCATCGTTTTCTAACAAATTGTTTTTAAATACTAATTCTGGAATTTTTGAGAATTCTTCTACAGGAAAATCGTAAGGCGGATCGGCAAAAATTATGGTGTGTTTTGTATTGCTGTTTTCTAAAAATTTAAAAACATCACTTTTTATAGTTTGTATAGACATATCGAAACTTTCTGCAGTTTCGTTTATAAATTTAATACAACCGTAATCGGCATCTACACATGTAATATTTTCTGTGCCTCGCGAAGCAAATTCATAACTTATATTACCTGTTCCGGCAAATAAATCTAACACAGAAATATCGTCAAAATAATACGTGTTATTTAAAATATTAAACAACGATTCTTTAGCCATATCTGTTGTAGGACGTACAGGCAACTTTTTTGGTGCTGTAATTCTTCTACCTTTAAATTCTCCTGAAATTATACGCATTTAAAATCGTGTTAAAAGTGTGAAATGTGAGTGATTATTTTTAATGTCTTTAGTTGTTATTATGTCTTCTTTTCGGCTACCAAAATTTACATGCCTAATATATTTATATAGTATGTTGTAAAGTGCATCGTCTTTAACAATGGTACCTAATAATACTGTTTCAATAACTTCTGGATTAAGTTTTAATTGCTCTGCAGTAAAAAGTACATAATAAATAAAATCTTCAGCAGTTTGGTATTCGAAAGTGTTGTAAAGCTCTAAATTACCTTTTTTTGTAACAATAATTTCAAAATGAGTTTCACTTACATGAATGTACATTTTATTATTATTAGCATTTTTTTCTTGAGCTAAAATTTGCTCAACTAAAATAGTAGAGTAGTGCTTGTATGTAAAATCTCCAAAACGCTCGTAAATGTAGTTGTTTACGTTTACGTAAGGTACATACACGTTAACAGAATCGTTTACAGAAATGGTATCGAAGGTTATAAAGTCTGTTTTAAGAATTTTAGAGTTTAGTTTTAAGTAATCTGCAATTGCTTCTTCATTAAACAAAGGTTTAGGTACTAGTGTAGACAATTCATTTTCATGAATTACTTGTACAGTATTAAAAGTGTCGTCTAACCACGTTTTAGTATTAAAACTGTGTTTAATAGTATCTAATAATTCAAAAGGTGTAATTTTTTTATCAAACACATCATGATCTATTTTTAAAACTGAATTGTCATGACTGTTTATAATACAAAAAGAAAGTCCATTCAAACTTATTTGAATGGACAATGCTTTGTGTGATATTTGGTTACTGTTATTAGTTTGTTGGGTCATAAACTTTTGGCCAGTTTCCATTAACTTTTACTTCTTCCATAGAACCAATTCTAATGGCATCTCCATTAATTTCTTCAACAGAAAAGGCATTTTCTTCCTTTCTAATTAAATCTTTTGGTTGGTCGTGTAAAATATCCTTTTTCCAAGCTACAGCTTCAAATACTGGAAGTTTTTTGTCTTCTTCTCCAACTTCTCCAGCTTTTAAAGTGAACTTAGTACCTTCTTTAGCGTAAGGAATGTTAATCATTGTTTTGTATCGAGTAGAAGTTTTAAATAAAGAATCTTTAACAGAAACAAAATTTAAAGTATCTACAATAGTAATTTCTTTAGTATACTTAATTCCACCGTAAGCTTTTGTTTTTTCTTCATCTATAACTGTAGAATCTCTACGTTCTATAATTGCAAATTTACCAGTTTCTATAAAGTTTACTAATTGATTGAAATCGCCTGTAAATTTACCGTTTACTTCTTTGTATGCTAATTCCGAATCTCTAATGTCTACTAAATTTTTAATTACAGCAGCATAACGATCTTGTTTAATGTTGTGAAATTTAATTTCATCGTAAACAGAATTAAAGGTTATATAACCTAAAGCAAAAATACCTATCCAAAGTAAAATGGTTAAAGGTGTTTTTAATTTTACAGGAACAAACTTGTCTATTGCCCAAACAATTCCAACAGTTAGAAGAATTACAACTATTACAGCAATTATTATCATAATTTTTTAATTTATTTAGTTAATGGTCTATCGCAAATCTACAATTTTTTTTTGTTCGTAAAAACCAATAAGAGTAAAAATCATTTATATATTTGAATTATTCTTAAATTCTTAATAAGCTTAATGACGTCTTCTCAATTTTATTCCCTTATAAAACAGCAATTTCCGTTTTTACCAACAGCGAAGCAAGATATATTATTATTACAACTTTCTGAATTTATTTTTAAAAATAATAATAATGATGTCTTTTTGTTAAAAGGTTATGCTGGAACAGGAAAAACTACTGTAATTGGCACAATAGTTAATAATTTATGGAAAGCAAAAAAAAGTGCAGTCCTAATGGCTCCAACGGGTAGAGCAGCAAAAGTTATTAGTAATTATTCTAAAAAAGAAGCCTTTACAATACATAAAAAAATATATTTTCCTAAAAAAGATAAAGGTGGTGGTGTAAAGTTTGTATTGCAACCAAATAAGCATAAAGACACCATTTTTATTGTAGATGAAGCATCTATGATTCCAGATGCACCTTCAGACTCTAAACTTTATGCCAATGGCTCCTTACTAGACGATTTAATGCAATATGTTTATCAAGGTCATAAATGTAAATTGCTTTTAATTGGAGATACAGCACAATTACCACCGGTTAAACTTGATATTAGTCCAGCTTTAGACGAAAACATATTAAGTTTAAGCTACAATAAAGAAGTAACTAAAATCGAACTTGACGAGGTTATGCGTCAAGGTCAAGATTCTGGAATTTTAGAAAACGCAACATTATTAAGAGAAACCATTGCTAGTTCTTTTTTTGAAAGTTTTAAATTTAACATAAAAGGTTTTCCAGATATTGTAAGACTTGTAGATGGTTACGATATAATGGATGCTATTAACGATGCCTATAGTACATTAGGTAACGAAGAAATGGCAATTATTGTACGCAGTAATAAAAGAGCTAATTTATATAACCAGCAAATACGTAGTCGTATTCTATTTAATGAAAACGAATTATCTGCCGGAGATTATCTTATGGTAGTTAAAAACAATTATTTTTGGTTAAAGCCTACTAGTGAAGCAGGATTTATTGCAAATGGAGATATTATAGAGGTTCTTGAAATTTTTAGTATTAAAGAGTTATATGGTTTTAGGTTTGCAGAAGTTAAAATACGTATGGTTGATTACCCAAAAATGAGACCTTTAGAAACCGTTTTGTTATTAGATACTATTTCTGCAGAAACACCTTCTTTACCATATGAAGATTCTAATCGCTTATATCAAGAAATACAAAAAGATTATGAAGATGAAACCAGTAAGTATAAAAAGTATTTAAAAATAAAAGGTAACAACCATTTTAATGCATTGCAGGTAAAGTTCTCTTATGCTATAACATGTCATAAATCACAAGGTGGACAATGGAATACTGTATTTGTAGAACAACCTTATTTACCAGAAGGTATAAATCGAGATTATTTACGTTGGCTATATACCGCAGTAACAAGAGCACAAGAAAAATTATACTTAATAGGTTTTAAAGATGATTTTTTTGAAGCTGAATAAATAGTTTTATCTTTAATACAAAGAGGTTTTATGAAAAAACGACAGCACTGGATTATAGAAGGAATATTTTTTGGAATTATTATGCTTGTTTTCTCTAGCTTATTCGATTTTTTAAACCACGATTTTATTTGGAGAAACTTTCCAAAACGAATTATTATATGGTTAATAGGTGGTTTGTTATATGGTTTTATAACGCACCTAGCAAACAAGAAATATTTAAATAAAATTAAAGAAAATGAGCGAAACAATAATTAGTATTTGTTTAGGTATAGGTTTAGCAGCATCTGTTGGTTTTCGAGTATTTGTTCCTTTATTTGCACTAAGTTTAACAGCGTATTTAGGCGGTTGGGAGTTAAACGAATCTTGGCAATGGATAGGTAGTTTATCTGCTTTAATAGTTTTAGGAGTAGCCACAGTGGTAGAAATTTGTGCATATTACATTCCTTATGTAGATAATTTACTAGATTCTGTAGCAATCCCTTTAGCTGCCATTGCAGGAACAGCAGTTATGGTATCCACTGTCGCAGATTTAAGTCCGGTGGTAACTTGGGCTTTAGCCATAATAGCAGGAGGAGGAACGGCAGCAGCAGTTGCAGGTACATCTGGTGCAGCCAGATTGACATCCACAGCAACAACAGGCGGTGTCGCAAATCCTGTGGTTTCGACTGTAGAAACAGGAACAGCTGTTGTAATGTCTGCGATTTCAATAGTGTTTCCTGTTATAGCAATATTTCTTGTTATTATTATAGTTGCAGTTATATTTAGGTTTTATAAAAAGTTTAAATCTCGCAAGGCATAAATTCAGTTTAAAAATTATATTTTTGACTATTAATAATTCCGCTAAAAACTCAGGTTAAAAAATGAAAATAATCGCAATGATTCCTGCACGTTACAGTGCTTCTCGTTTTCCAGGTAAACTTATGCAAGATTTAAAAGGAAAACCTGTTATTACTAGAACTTATGAGGCAACAGTGGCTACACAACTGTTTGATGATGTTGTTGTAGTAACAGATAGTGAAATTATTTTTAAAGAAATTAAAGATATTGGCGGAAAGGTGATGATGAGCAAAAAAGAACACGAATGCGGAAGCGATAGAATAGCCGAAGCAGTCGAGTTTTTAGATGTAGATGTTATTATAAATGTACAAGGAGATGAGCCTTTTACAGATAAAAAATCGCTTGTTAAGCTTATTCAAGTTTTTAAAGAAGATCCTAAAAAAGAAGTAGATTTAGCTTCTTTAATGGTTCATATTCAAGATGAAGAAGAAATTAAAAACCCAAACACAGTAAAAGTAGTAATCGACCAATTTAATTTTGCGCTCTATTTTTCACGAAGTCCAATTCCATATCCAAGAGATAAAAATGTTGATGTAAAATATTATAAGCATAAAGGAGTTTATGCCTTTAGAAAACAAGCCATTCTAGATTTTTATAGATTGCCAATGCAAGTTTTAGAAGCTTCAGAAAAACTAGAACAATTAAGATATTTAGAATACGGAAAGCGTATAAAAATGGTAGAAACAAATGTTCAAGGAATAGAAATAGATACTCCAGAAGATTTAGAAAAAGCTAATAAATTTTGGAAATAGATTACAGTAACATAAAAGTTATAGGTTTTGATGCAGACGATACACTTTGGGTAAACGAAACTTATTTTCGTGATGCCGAAAGTCAATTTGCTAAGTTGTTAAATAAGTTTGAAACCGAAAATAAAATAGATCAAGAGCTATTTAAAATGGAAATAAAAAACCTTCCTGTTTATGGCTATGGAGTAAAGGGATTTGTTTTATCTATGGTAGAAATGGCTTTAGAATTATCTAACAATACAGTATCTAATGAAACTATAAGTAAAATATTAGAGATTGGAAAATCTATGATTAATAAGCCTGTAGAATTATTAGATGGAGTAGAAGATGTGCTTAAACAACTATCAAAAAAATATAAACTAATTGTTGCTACTAAAGGCGATTTATTAGACCAAGAACGAAAGCTTGAAAAATCTGGATTGTTAGATTATTTTCATCATATAGAAGTATTAAGCGATAAAAAAGAAGAAAATTATAAAAAGTTATTACAACACTTAGATATAAAACCAGAAGAGTTTTTAATGGTTGGAAACTCATTAAAATCTGATATACTACCGTTAGTAAACCTAAACGCAAAGGCTGTACATATTCCTTTTCATACTACTTGGATTCATGAGCAAGTAGAAGAAAACGAAACCAATGGTAAAACATATAAAACTTTAGAAAGTTTATTGCAGCTGCCAAAAATATTACAATAAATTTGAAAGAATTAGATATAAATACTTGGGATAGAAAACAACATTATAAGCATTTTTCGAATTTGAAAGATCCTTATTTTGGAATTACTATACCATTTAATGTTACAAAAACATATCAATTTGCTAAAGACCATAAAATAAGTTTTTTTGGCACCTATTTGCACGCTTGTATGCAAGCAATTAATAGTGTAGAAAATTTAAAATATAGAATTTTAGATGGTAAAGTAATGGTTTATAATACCATTCATGCATCAGCAACTATTATTAGAAAGAATAAAACATTTGGATTTTCGTTTATAGATTATAGCGAAAATTTAGAAACCTTTTTACTAAATTTTGAAGCTGAAAAAAATAGAATAGAAAACTCTAATAATTTATTTCCTCCAAAAAATGGATTAGACTGTATTCATTGCTCTGCAATACCATGGTCTGACTTTTCAGGACATAAAGAACCTGTTTCAGGTTTATTAGAATCTGTACCAAAATTAGCCTTTGGCAAAGTAAAAGAAACAAATAATAATAAAATTATGAATGTAGCAATAAATGTAAACCATGCGTTAGTAGATGGGTATCATTTAAGTTTATTTTCAGAAATGTTTCAGAAAAATTTAAATAAGTAATAACTTTACAAACTAAGACTAACAAAAAAGTCAATGATTTATAAAAATTTTCCAATGGTGTCCAGAGTAATATTTGGACGAGGCAGTTTTAATCAAATAGAAGAAATTCTATCACCTAAACGATTAAGCACTAAAGCTCCATTTATATATTTTGTAGACGATGTTTTTAAAGGTAACGCATGGTTAACCTCAAGAATTCCATTGTCTTATGATGATAAAGTGATATATGTCTCTACTGCAAAAGAACCAGAAACATCGCAAATAGACCAACTAGTAGAACAAATTATTTTAGATTATAAAGAGTTACCATCTGGAATTATTGGTATTGGAGGAGGTAGCGTTTTAGATATAGCAAAAGCTGTATCCATTATGCTTACAAATCCAGGTGAATCTAAAAATTATCAAGGTTGGGATCTTGTAAAGAATCCAGCAATATATCACGTAGGTATTCCAACTATATCTGGAACAGGAGCAGAGGTTTCAAGAACCACAATTTTAACAGGACCAGAAAGAAAACTTGGTATAAATAGTGATTTTACGCCATTCGATCAAGTTATTTTAGATCCAGAATTAACTAAAGATGTTCCTAAAGACCAATGGTTTTTTACAGGAATGGACTGTTTTGTACATTGTGTAGAATCGCTTAATGGAACCTATTTAAATTCTTTTAGCCAGACTTACGGAGAAAAAGCATTCTCTCTATGCAAAGAGATTTTTTTAGAAGATACTTTAAGTGAGGAAGATAGCCAAGATAAATTAATGATGGCGAGCTGGCATGGAGGAATGAGTATTGCTTATTCTCAAGTAGGTGTTGCACATGCTTTAAGTTATGGTTTAGGCTATTTATTAGGTGTAAAACACGGTATTGGAAACTGTATTGTTTTTGATCATTTAGAGGAATATTATCCTGATGGAGTTGCTATGTTTAAAGAAATGAAAGCAAAACATAATATTAAGCTTCCTCAAGGAATATGTAAAAACCTTTCGGATAAAGAATTTAATATCATGATTGATGTAGCCCTTAGTTTAGAACCATTATGGGAAAATGCAATAGGGAAACAATGGAAAAAAGTAATTACTAGAGATAAACTTAGAACGCTTTACCAAAAAATGTAATATGCGTTGGCTAGCTAAATTTATTTACTTTAAAATATTAAAATGGAAAATAGTAGGCAATACTAATTTCTCTAAAAACTCTATAAAAAAATCTGTTATTATAGCAGTGCCGCATACTAGTTGGCACGATTTCTATATAGGTGTTTTATTACGAAAAATTGTTGGAGTTAAAACAAATTTTGTAGGTAAAAAAGAGCTATTTATATGGCCTTTTGGTTATTTTTTTAAAGCACTTGGAGGTGTTCCTTTAAATAGAAGTGCAAATGAAAATAAAGTAGAAGCTATTGCTAAAGAATTTAATAAACATGATGAGTTTAGAATAACCTTTGCACCAGAAGGAACTAGAAAAAAAGTAGAAGAGTGGAGAACAGGTTTTTACTATATAGCAAAGGCAGCTGGAGTGCCAATAATCATGTTTACTCTTGATTTTGAAAACAAGCAAAATTTAGTTTCTGAAGCATTTTATCCTACAGATAATATTGAAGATGATTTTAAATTTATGCATAGCTTTTATAAAGGCGTAAATGGCAAGAAACCAGAATATTCGTAGTTAAAAAAATAATATTCTTTCAATAAAAATTTATTCCATATTTAAATAAAATATTATTTTTGGTATAATATTTGGAATAAATTCCGTGTAGTATGCGGATGAAACATAAAGTAAACTTTCCCAAGTCACTAAAAAGAAACATTTACCTACTACAAGATTTAAAAAAGCTACTTAACCTATGTAAAGTAGCTTTTTTCTTTGCATTCTACTAGTATATTTCTAGATTTTTTTGGGTATCTCTCTCTAAAATATGGCTTATATATTACCTAATAATAAGCTTCAATTTTATGTAAACTTTAAGATTTTTAAGTTTAAACTGTTAAGAATTGGTTAAATAAATAGAATTATAAAACCATAGGTTTGACAACTTCGTAAATAAAGCCAAATAACAATAAAACCAATAAACATGAAAATTTTAAAAAATTCAATTCAACTATTTAGCTTATTTGCTCTAACATCTTTAACATTTACATCTTGTAGTGATGACGACGACAATAACAATGTTATTAATATTCCAGATGCAGAAAGCGTTAAACTTTTTACTTCAAACAATGCAGACGGAAATATAAATATTTATGATGTAACAGATTTATCTAATGTTACAGCTTCTACGTTAATTACAAATAGTACAATGGCAGACGGTATTTATTATGATGATGATACAGATACAGTTTACCAAGTATCTAGATCTAGTTTAGCTTTAGAAGGTTTTGCAAATGCTACAACATTAGCTTCTGGAACAACCGTAGATGTTGATGTTGCAGGAACTGCAGACATGGATAGCCCAAGAGAAGTAGCTGTAAACGACAATATGTATGTAGTAGCAGATAATTCTGATGTTGATGGAGATCCAAATACACCAGATGGAAGATTATTTATTTATGAAAAAAGTGGAAATTCTTTTTCTTTAAGAAACACAGTTACTACAGGTTTTAAACTTTGGGGAATTGTATTTAATGGTTCAGATTTATATGCAATTGTTGATGCTACCGGAGATTTAGCAGTATTTCAAGGCTTTTTAGCTAACAATACAGATGCTATTGTTGCACCAACTAAAAGAATTACAGTTGAAGGTATTGTAAGAACTCACGGTATTACTTTTGATGATGATACAGATACAGCTGTGTTAACAGATATTGGAGACGCTGCAAGTGCTACAGATGGTGGTTTTCATGTTATTTATAACTTTACATCAAAGTTAGATGCTACACCAGATAGTGGTACATTATCAGTAACAGACCAGATTAGAGTTTCTGGAACAAATACTGTTTTAGGAAACCCTGTAGATGTTGCTTACGATGACGAAACAGAGACAGTTTATATTGCAGAGGCTGCAAATGGTAAAATTTTAGCTTTTAACAATATTGGTACAGGTGGAAATTTAACACCAGTATTAAATAATGATTTAGCATCTGCTTCAGCAGTTTATTTAGAAAGAGATTAATTATATAATTAATTTATAAAAAAAGCCACACTTTTAAGTGTGGCTTTTTTTATATGTTTATATCTTCTAAATGATAATTTTTTATAGACTCTACAGGAGAAATAATTTTGTAATTCTTCCAAATTTCAGGATTATAAGCTTCTATAGATTCTATTTGATATTCATCTTCGTTTAAAAACTCCTTAAAATTAGTATTGTTAGTTGTTGTATTTTCTATAAAGTACAGTTCTTCTTTACTGCTAGAAGTTGCTTCTACTTTAAATTTAAATTTAAAAGTTGTCTTTTCATCATCCTCACTCATTACATTTTTTATAAACTTTAAAGGCCTAGATAAATAAGCATATTGTTGTTTTTCTATATTAATAAATTGTGGACTATATAAATTATCGTCTCCTTTTTTAAATACAACAGATCCATTAATTTTGTTTTCTATAAATTTAATACCAACTAACATTTTTAAATTTAATCGTTTTCCAAATCTGTTTTCTGCTAAATTGTAGTCTATTTTTATAACAGCAAAATCTTTTGTGTTTACATAAAAAACACCTTCAAATTTCTCACTTTTTCTTTTAGGAGTAAAAGTTATTTTATAAACTGGGTTCCCATTAAAATACGAAATACCATCTAGTGTATAATCGTTTTTAGATGTATTAAAAAGAAAACTAAAATAGGAGTTTTCGTTTATTGCGTTTTTATTTAATAAAACTTTTAAATCTGAAGCTATTTCTTTAGTTTTTGGTGTTTCTTTGGTTTTAAATACGTTATCTACTTTTATTGAATCTTCAATTTTAAACAAGCCACTTTTTAATTTGTAAGTAGAACTTGAATCTAATTGCTTTGTAATTATTTTTATAAAATCAGTTTGTAATTTATCTGTAGATTTATCTTTAGCTTGATTAATTAATTTAGTAGCCTTTGTAACATTTATTTTTATACTATCGTTAAGTTTTGCATAGTTTAATAAAATGTCTTTATAGTAAGTAGATGTTTTGTTTACAGCAAAATTTTGTAAGTCTTCAAATTGAGAATTTATGGTTTTAATAGTGCTTTTACTAAGTTCTGAAGCTTTTAAAATTTCAAACTCCATTTTTTTAGGAGTACTAACTATCGTATTTCTATAAAATATTTGACTTTTAAAATCTAAATTGTAATTGCTAGAAATACTATCTTTTACCTTTTGTAATATTTCTTCAACGTTAAGTTTTTTATTTGTTAAATAAACTTCAGATAAAACATCGAAACGCTCTTTTAAAATATAATCTTTACTAATAAATTTATTTAACGGTATTTCTTTTGTTTCAAAACCTAAATACGAAATTTTTACAATTTCATTTTCGGCAAAACCTTTTGTACTTATTGTAAAGTCTCCTTCTTGATTAGATATAGTGCCATGTTTTTCTCCTATTTGAATGGTAGCATATGGTATAGCTAAATTTTCTGTAGATAAAATTTTACCACTAACAGATTGGGCTTGAAAAAATGTAATATTTATTAAAGAGATAAATAAAACTAAAAGCGTTTTTTTAATATTCATGTGCGTAGTTTTTATATAGACGATTTGGAATACAAAATGTTTCTAAGTTATTAATTTAATTCTAAAAAAAAAGTTCTTTTACAGTATTAGTGTAAAAGAACTTTTCTTATAAGCTTATTATGTAAAGTTAATTAGTCTTCACTTTCTTGCATAGTATGGTATACGTTTTGCACATCGTCATCTTCTTCTAATTTTTCTAGAAGTTTTTCTACGTCTGCAGCTTGCTCTGGTGTTAATCTTTTTGTAACCTGTGGAATACGCTCAAAACCAGAAGAAATTATTTCTAAATTATTATCTTCTAAATAAGATTGAATGTTTCCAAAGCTTTCAAAAGGAGCATAAATTAAAATATAATTTTGTTCTTCTCCATTTTCATCTTGATCTGTGTCCTCAAAAATTTCTTCAACACCATAATCTATAAGTTCTAGTTCTAGTTCTTCTAGGTCTAATTCTTGAGCTTTAATTTTAAAGTTGCAAGTATGATCAAACATAAATACAACAGAACCAGAAGTACCTAAACTTCCATCGGTTTTATTAAAATAAGATCTAACATTAGCAACTGTTCTAGTGTTATTATCTGTAGCTGTTTCAATAAGTACGGCAATACCATGTTGTGCATAACCTTCAAAAAGAACTTCTTTAAAATCACCTTGATCTTTTTCACTTGCCTTTTTTATAGCACGCTCTATATTATCTTTAGGCATGTTTACAGACTTGGCATTTTGTATTACTGCACGTAATCTTGAGTTGCTATCTGGATCTGGTCCACCTTCTTTTACAGCCATTACAATGTCTTTTCCAATACGAGTAAATGCTTTACTCATGGCAGACCATCGTTTCATTTTTCTTGCTTTACGGAACTCAAAAGCTCTTCCCATTTAAAATATTATTTATATGCTCTTTTAATTATTACAAGAATAAATTTATAAAAAGAGAAATTATTGTTAATTAGTTTTATTGCAATTAAGCAGTTACACAAATTTAAAAAAAATGTTTACGTACAAAAACGTTTGTAGCTAAACTATTTTGTATAATTTTAATCGTTAGGTACGTGTCTAGCTAAAAATTTAGATTTAGCTTCTTCCATTTTAATAAGTACTTTTTGCCTATTACTATTTAAGGCTGAATTTACTTTGTTGTAATTATTTCCAGCTTTATTAATTTCTTTTGTTTTTTTATTGTAGGCATCTATTTGGTCTTTAGTACGCTTGTTTTCTGGTGTTTTGTCTATCGCGGTTTTAATGGTTTCAAAATCTTCTTTTAGAATTAAGAAATCTGCAATAATTGGAATTTTATTTTCAGATTCTTCAATAAAAAAATTGAACACTGTTTTGTATGCTAGTATTAAACTTTTATCGTTTTTATATGGTTTTATTGTATCTAAAATTTTTAATCCTTCTTTGGCGGCTTGATTTAAAGCATTAGAGTTTTGTTGAATACCGCTTACGTCGCTTTTTTCTACAGCTTCCCATAAATAGACTTCGTTAATATAAACTTTAAAGAAAGTTAGGTATAGTGCGTTAGAATGGTCGAAGACTTGGTTCGAAATCTCCATTTTTTTTCCCAAATCGTTCTCACTTTCAATAATGTTTATTTTATTTTTATTTGCAAAGGCGTATAGGTTTTTCTCGTATTCAATTTGAGATTGCATCATCTTTTCGTCTGCCAATTCTTGAGCCAATATATACGCTTCCATTAAATCGTAAGACTGTTCTGCAACTGCTTTCATGTCAATAATATCTGCATATTCTTTTTTTAATAAGCTTTCATTTAAACGCATGTGTTTAAGCACATTGTTTTTATAGGTGTCGCCATCAAAACCATTTGCTTTTTCAATTTTTGCAATGGCACGCTCTACAGTTTTTATTAAAACTTCTCTTTTTTTAGCTATGCTTTTATCACTTTTACTATGTGCAATTGCTTTTGTATATTTCCAAGTGTTTTTAGTAACTGTTTTTTGTTCTTTTCCAATAAATTCTAGATAATCTACAGCTGTGTTAAAGCTTTGTGCATTTGTAAAAAAAGAGATAAAAAGAAAGAATGCAATAATTATTTTAGATAAAATGTTCATTAATTAGGAGTTGTTAAGTTTTTTAAAATATGTTTGGCTTCATTTATATATATATCTTGCGACAGTGTTTTTAAAACAGTATCATTCTGTTCTTTATCGTCGCTGTTATATTTTAAAAGCTCGGTTGTAGATTTAGTATTTAAAATTTTAAATAGAGCTGGTTGGGTGTCTTCTGCTTCAAAAATAAAATCTAAAGTTGCTTGTCTACGTTTTTTTTCTTCAAAAACATCATTTAAAGTAAGCTTATATTTTGTTCCTCTTTTGTATAATAAATTATAAAAGGCTTTATTTATTTCTGATATTTTTTTGAAATTTTCATCGTTTAATATACGCGTTTTACTACTATTTTCAGCAATGTTTGTATTTATCTTTGTAAATGGTACATGTTTTAAACTAACGTTAGTTTTAGTATTTTGTAAGGCATATGGTTTATTACTCTCTGCAGTATTAAAATTATCGTATAATGATGGTAATTTAATATCCGGAATAACTCCAACAGCTTGATGGCTTTCTCCTGTAACTCTATAGAAAGCTTGTATTGTTAATTTTGCGAAGCCTAAAGAGCTATCTTCTATAGATAGTGGTAAAATAGTTTGTGCGCTAGATTTGCCGTACGTTTTTGAGCCTACAATAATTGCTCGATTGTAATCTTGCATAGCCGCAGCAAAAAGCTCTGATGCAGATGCACTATAATCGTTTACTAAAATTACAATTGGTTTGCTATAAAAGCTACCACGTTTATGGTCTTTAATTGTAAAATTTTCTCCATTTTTAGATTTTATAATAGCTACAGGTCCACGGTCTATAAACATTCCAGAAAGTTCTATGGCTTCTTGCATAGAACCGCCGCCATTAAATCGTAAATCTAAAATTAAACCTTCTATATTTTCTTTTTGAAGCTTGTATAGCTCCTTTGCTATATCTGCAGTTAGTCCACGACCATTTGGAGATTCGAAATTTGTATAAAAGCTTGGTATCTTAATGTAGCCATAATTAGATACATCGTTAATAAGGTAACCTCTAATGGCATTATCTTCAACTTTAATATTGCTTTTTGTAAGCTTTATATCTTGTAGTGTTCCGTTTTTCTTTTTAATAGAAAAAGTAAGTGTTTTGTGTTCTTCTTTATTAAGATATAAAATAATATCTTCATTAGATACGCAATGTATTCTAAATATAGATTTACCATTAGAAATGGATTGTATAATATCGTCTTCTTCAAATTTACCATTTTCAAAAGCAGCACTACCAGGAATAATATTTGCAACAACAATATCTCCATTATCATTTTTTGTTGTTATAATTCCAAAAGATAGTTGATTTTTAGAGAGTCTGTTTTGGTAGGTTAGTTTTTGTGTAGAGTTAAAAAATGAAGAATTAGGATCGTTTACCTTTACATAAGCATTTAAAAAAGCGTGTTTTACAAAAGTATTTATGCCTCCGTCTTTATTCAATAATTCGTTTAAAAGGCAGATTTCGTTTTCTATAACAATGTTTTTTGCTACTTTTTCTAAACTATTAAAATTCTTTTTTAAGGTTTCAATATCATTATTTTCGTCTAATAATTTAGTTATTATACGATAGCTAATACGTTTTTTAAGTCCATTGTTTAAAGCAGTTTCGTCCTTATAAAAAGTGTAGAATTTTTCTGGTGTATGTTGTAGTGTTAATGTTCCAGAATAATCTAAAGGTATATTTTTTAAAGCTTCAAGCTTTGTAATGTTTAACTTTATATTATGTTCTAAGACAGAAATATATTTATCTATAAATTGACAATTTCCATTTTCTATATAGTTGTCTAGTTTAAATTCATCTACATTAAAATTGGTAATATCACTTTTTAAAAAATAATCTTTGTCGGCGTCCATTTCTTTAAGAAACAACTTGTAAATATGTTTAGAAGTTGTGTCGTTTAGTGTTTTTGGAGCAAAATGCTTAGACTCTATAGTAGATTTAAGAGCTGTAACTTGTTTACAAAATAGCGTGTTTTCTTGGCAGTAACTACAAACTGAAATGCATAACAGTAGCGAAATAAAAAGATGTCTAATCATTAAGGGCATTAAATAGTCTGGTAAAATACAAAAAAAGTTAGTACAACCTTAAGTTTTACTCTTCTTCTTCAACAATGCCTTCAATTGCAAGTGCTAGCTTAATATCTTTTAATGTTACGCCTCCAGCATCGTGAGTAGATAGTTTTATATTTAACACATTGTAAGTGTTTGCCCAATCTGGATGATGGTTTAAAGCTTCGCACTCAAACGCAATACGACTCATAGCACTAAAGCAATCTTTAAAATTTTTGAACTCGTACTCTGTATGGATAGCATGGTCTGCATAATTCCATTCTGGCAACTTTTCTAAATGTTTTTCTATTTCTATTGTTGTAAGTTTCTCCATAATAATTTGAAAGTTTTTATGATGATTTAATAGTATTATCTAAAAATAAGAATACTATTGTTTAATAAAGAAACTATAACATGTTTTATTAAAAAACGAGTAATAAAAACTATACTGCTAATTCTTTAAAAATCTCCGAACTATCTAGTTGTAAGTGTTTGGGTAATTTATTGTTTTTTGGAAGTACTGCTAGATAACGCTCTTCGTTTGTAGTATATACGTTTTTAAATAGAGGTTTAATGGTACTTATGGTTTCAATAATTTCTTTTATAAAATCATCATGATGAACTAGGTCATTACTTCCTAAATGAAAAACACCATATTTGTTTCTGTTTATTATATAATGAATTTGTTGTGTTACTTTAGTGTCTGTTGTAACATTCATTACCAAATTTGGAAACACTTCAATTGGTAAACCTTCCTTTAAAAAAGCTTTAATTTCCTTAATTCTTGGTGATTGTGCACCAAAAACCATTGGTAATCTTATTATTACAATTTGCTTTTTAGGCATTCGTAATAATAAGTTTTCAATTTTAATTTTAAAATGGCCGTACATACTATGGCTTAAAGTTTTATCAAGTTCATAACTTGGGAATTTACTATAAGCATCGAAAACATTGGCGGAAGATAAGTATATAAGTTTAGCATTATAAGCTATAATATATTCGCTTATATGTGCATGGGCAATTACTTGAGCCGAAAAGTTACCGCGTAATGCCGAAACAATAATTGTAGGTTTTACAATATCAAGAATTTCAAAAATATCATCTTCCTCTACATTATATTGAAAATAATGTTGGTTTTTATCAAAACCATAATTATCTGTTCTATAAGTACCATAAGTTCTAAAATAGGAGCAGAGTTCTTTGTAGATGGCTTCGCCAATAAAACCGCTTGCACCTAAAATTAAAATTCTGTGTTTTCTGTCTATTTCTTGCTTCATTTAATATTATAAATATTAAAAGATAGAACGGTTTGTTTTAGTAGTAAATTGCTCTAACGCTTGCATTCCTATTAAAGAATTTCCTTTAGGGTTTAAACCAGGAGACCATGTTACAATTACAAAATCGTCTGGAAGTAGCGCTACAATACCACCGCCAACTCCACTTTTTCCAGGTAAACCAACTTCAAAAGCAAATTCTCCTGCTTCATCATAAAAACCACAAGTAAGCATGATTGCATTAATCCTTTTAACCTGACTTAAAGTAATGTGGGCTACATTATTTATACATTTTCCTCGGTTTGAAAACATATAAAATGCATTTGCTATTTGAGAACAATTCATCTCTAAAGCACATTGGTGAAAATAAAAATCTAATACAACTTCAACATCGTTATTTAAGTTGTTATATGCTTTTAAAAGGTTAGCTGCAGCGTAATTATTATATCCTGTAAGTTTTTCGGATTTAGCAACTTTTAAATTATAATTAATAGTTTGATCTCCAGAGATGTCTCTTACATAATTTAAAAAATCTTGTTTAGGATTATTTAATCGAGAGACTAAAATATCTGCAACAACTATAGCTCCAGCATTAATTAATGGGTTTCTAGGTATTCCATTTTCGTGCTCTAGTAAAGATAGATGATTAAATGGATCGCCTGATGGTTCAACATCTACACGTTCCCAAATTTTTTTGTCCTCGAAAGCTATGGCTTTAGATAGGGCTAAAACTTTAGAAATACTTTGTATAGAAAAAGGTTTATCCCAATCTCCAACATGATAATTGTTACCGTTTATATGCTTTAAATAAATGCCAAAACTTTCTTTTTTCTGTTTTGCCAATTCGGGAATATAATCTGCCACAATACCTTTGTCTGTGGCAGATTTTAAGTTGTTATATATTGTATTAATTACATTTTGAAAATCAGTCATACATTTTATTATCCTTTATAAAAAGGTAATTTAACTACCGTTGCAGGTACAGCTTTTTTACGAATTTGAATGTTAATTTTACTATTTACATCTGTAAATACCATTGGTACATAACCTAAACCAATTCCTTTTCCAAGCATTGGAGACATTGTTCCAGACGTTACTTCACCTATTTTTTGACCTTGTCCGTCTACTATATCATAACCTTGTCTTGGAATACCACGCTCGTCTAACTCAAAAGCAACTAATTTTCGTTCTACACCTTTACGTTTCTGCTCTTCTAAAGCATCAGAATTTGTAAAATCTTTAGTGAATTTTGTTATCCAACCTAAACCGGCTTCTAATGGAGATGTAGTATCGTCTATATCGTTTCCATATAAGCAATATCCCATTTCTAAACGTAAGGTGTCACGAGCTGCTAGACCTATTGGTTTAGCGCCAGCATTAATAACTTTATCCCAAATTTGTTTTACTTCGTTGTTTTTACAGTAAATTTCAAATCCTCCACTTCCTGTATATCCAGTTGCAGAAATAATTACATTATCGATACCAGCAAAATCTCCAACTACAAAGTTGTAAAATTTAATTTCGGCTAAATCATGACTTGATAATGCTTGCATTTTTTCTACTGCATTAGGACCTTGTATTGCTAAAAGAGAGTAGTCTTCGCTTAAATCTCTCATTTCTGCACCAACATCGTTTTTTGAAGAAATCCAATTCCAGTCTTTTTCAATATTACTAGCATTTACAACTAGTAAATATGTTTCTTCTTTTATTTTGTATATAATTAAATCGTCAACAATCCCACCATCGTCATTTGGTAAGCATGAGTATTGTGCTTTGCCTACAGTTAATTTTGAGGCATCATTACTAGATACTTTTTGAATTAAAGCTAATGCATTTGGACCTTCTATTAAAAACTCTCCCATATGCGATACATCAAAAACACCGCAATCTTTTCTTACTGCTTCGTGTTCTATATTTACGCCATCGTATTGTACTGGCATGTTGTAGCCTGCAAAAGGTACCATTTTAGCGTTTAATGCTTCGTGTGTTGCTGTTAGTGCTGTGTTTTTCATGTAAAATATATTTTTGCTTTCGCATAAGCGAAACGTCTTTTTTTTTCGAAAACAAAAGTATTGAAAATTATTGAGTTGGTTTTAATGTGATTTAGTTTAAAATTTTAAGTTGTGTTATTTAATTTCAAGTTTGTTTTTTTTCATAAAAGTATATTAAATTGATACTAAACTTAAGTTAAACAACTTTAAATCTTATGAGTTAGCTTATTATATTCTTAAATTTAGGAATGGAAAATATTTTAGTAGCAGGTGCAAATGGTACCACAGGAAAAAAAATAGTAAATCTTTTAAATGAATCTCAATATTTTAACCCAATTGCAATGGTTAGAAAAGAAGAGCAGCAAGCTTATTTTAAAGCGAAGCAAATAGATACTGTTTTAGGTGATTTAGAAGAAGATGTTTCTCATGTCTTTAAAGGCAATGTAGATAAAGTTTTATTTGCAGCAGGTTCTGGAGGGAAAAAAGTTGTAGAAGTTGATCAAGAAGGAGCAAAACGATTGATTGATGCGTCTAACAAAAATAATATTAAAAAGTTTGTAATGTTAAGTTCGATGGGAGCAGACCAACCAGAAAATGCCGAGGAATTAAAAGAGTACTTAAAAGCAAAGCATAATGCAGATGAATACTTAAAATCTAGTGGCTTAAATTTTAGTATTGTTAGACCAGGAAGTTTAACTAATGATGAGCTTACAAATAAGATTGAATTAGAGAAAAAATTGAATAAAAGAGGAGAAATTAGTAGAAACGATGTTGCACAAACTTTGGTGAGTGCTTTAAATGATGATGTTGCTAATAATGCAACGTTTGAAATTATTAAAGGAAATACTTTAATAGGTGAAGCTTTAAATAAAGTCTCTGCTGTATCAGCATAATTTCAAAAAGAAATTAATATAAAAAAACAGCTACTTAATTAGGTAGCTGTTTTTTTTATATTTAAAATTGAAAATCTCTTTTGAATATGCTTATTTTAATAAGAAATTTTTTAATTCCTTGTAACTACTAATTTTTGTAGCTTCTTTTGTTTTACCTATAACTGCTTGTATTTGTTTTGGTAATGGTTGTTTTTCCTCAATAACTTCTTCAACAACATCTAAGAATTTTGTAGGATGCGCAGTTTCTAAAAACACACAATGCGTATTAGGGTTATTTTTTAAATAAGCTTTGCAACCTAAATAGCCAACTGCTCCATGAGGATCTGCGACATAGTCGTATTTATCATAAATCTCTTTTAAAGCAGTCTTGGTTTCTTCATCGCTAAAGCTGTAAGAAGACAGGTTGTTTTTTAAAGAAGTAAACTCTTTTTTATAAATTTCTTGAATACGTATAAAATTACTTGGATTTCCTACGTCCATAGCATTACTAATAGTTTGCACAGATGGTTTTGGTATGTACTCTTCGGTTTGTAAATAATTGGTTACTACATTATTATCGTTATTACTAGCTATAAAATGCTTAATTGGTAAACCTAATTGTTGCGCCATCATTCCTGCACAAACATTACCAAAATTGCCACTTGGCACAGAAAATACAATGTCTTTATGTTCTTTATGCAATTGCTTGTAAGCAAACATAAAATAAAAAAGCTGTGGTAACCATCGTGCAACGTTAATAGAATTAGCAGAGGTTAATTGCATTTTACTTGTTAGTTCTTTATCTAAAAAAGCACGTTTAACCATATCTTGGCAATCATCAAAAACACCATCTACTTCCAATGCTTTTATATTTTGCCCAAGTGTTGTTAATTGTTTTTCTTGTATTTCGCTAACTTTTCCGCTAGGATATAAAATAACAACATTAACACCTTTTACACCTAAAAAACCATTTGCAACAGCACCACCAGTATCTCCAGAGGTTGCTACTAGAACTGTAACTTCGTTAGTGTTTTCTTTATTAAAATAGCCTAAGCAACGTGCCATAAATCGTGCTCCAACATCTTTAAATGCCATTGTAGGACCATGAAATAATTCTAAAGTAGAAATATTATCGTTGAGTTTAACAATAGGAAAATCGAACGCTAAAGTTTCTTCTACAATCGTTTTTAAAACGTCTTCTGGAATTTCCGGACTAACAAATTGTTTAATAGCTTCGAAAGCAATTTCAGAATGAGATAAATTATCAATATTATCGAAAAACGATTGTGGTAATGGTGTTATAGTTTCTGGAAAATATAAACCTTTATCTGGCGCCAATCCTTTTATAACTGCATCTTTAAATGTTGTGTTTGGTGCTTTATGATTTAGACTATAGTAATTCATATATATTGTTTTTAATATTTATGCTAATAGGAAATTATAGTATTTTAATTCCATCTGCATTAATTTTAGAAGTAAATGTGTAAAATTCAATTTCTGTTTTACTGTAAATTTCCTGTATTGCTTTTTCTACTTTTTTTGCTGTTTCTAAACTTTCTGATAATGAAAATATTGAAGGTCCCGAACCCGATATGCCGCATCCTAAAGCGCCATTGTTTAAAGCTGCCTCTTTTACATCGTTGTAATGTGGAATTAACTTGCTTCTGTAAGGTTCTACAATAACATCTTGTAAAGAGTCTCCTAATAAATGATAATCGTTTGTATGTAAGGCGTGGACTAAACTACCAAGGTTAGACCATTGTGTAATGGCATTTTCCATTGGTATGCTTTTTGGCAAAATATCTCTAGCCTCAGAAGTTTTTACTTCAATTTGAGGATGTATTAATGTTGCATATAAATTTGTAGGAGTAGGTAGCTCTAAAATTTTTAAAGGATGATTGCTTTTTACTAATGTAAAGCCACCAAAAATGCCTGGTGCAATATTATCTGCGTGTTCACTACCACTAGCAACGGCTTCTCCTTTCATTGCGAATGTAGAAAGTTGTGTTTTAGAGTAAGGTTTACCTAATAGTTCGTTTATTGCAAAAACAACTCCAGATGCACTAGCAGAACTACTACCAATGCCACTTCCAGGTTTAATTTTTTTATAAATTTCTATTTCGAATCCACACTCTGGTTTTGCATCATTATAAATAGCTAAAGCCGCAACACCTGCAACATTTTTTTTAACTTCAAGAGGTAGATTAAAACCTTCTATTTTAGTAATTTTAATACCTTTTTCTTGAGTTTTTTTAATTACCATTTCATCTCCAACAGTGTCTAAGCAAAAACCTAGAACATCAAATCCGCAAGAAACATTTGCTACAGTTGCTGGTGAGAATATTTTTATTTCGTTCATAATTCTATAGAAAAAGAAATTAGAAAGAGTGATAATTACTTTTACTCTCTATTCTTTATTTTCAATTTTTTTATTTGCTTCCTACTTTAATAATATCTGCAAACAATCCAGAGGCAGTTACATCTGCACCAGCACCAGCACCTTTTACAATTAAAGGTTGTTCTGGATAGCGTTCTGTATAAAACATAACAATATTATCTTTTCCTTCAAGATTATAAAACGGATGACCTTCTGGAATTTCACGTAAACCAACTTTTGCTTTGCCGTTTTTAAATTCGGCTACATACTTTAACTGGCAATTTTTTTCTTTAGCAGAAGCATACAGTTCTTGAAAATGGGCTTCGTCTTTTATAAGTGTTTTATAAAAATCGTCTACTGTATCACTCTCTATATTTGCTTTTGTTAAAAACGAATCGTTTTCTATAGCTTCAATTTCCATTACTTCACCATTTTCGCGAGCAAGAATTAATATTTTTCTAGCTACATCTATACCACTTAAATCTATTCTAGGATCTGGTTCCGTATAACCTTCAAACTGCGCACGTTTTACAATATCATGAAAATTTGTACGATCGCTAAAATTGTTAAAAACAAAGTTTAAGCTACCAGATAATACCGCTTGAATGCTAGTAACCTTGTCTCCAGAAGTAACTAAATTACTTAATGTGTTAATTATTGGTAAACCTGCACCAACATTTGTTTCGTACAAAAATGGTGTGTTATATTTAAGCGATAAATCTTGTAAATGTTTGTAGTTTTGGTATGTACTAGAACACGCAATTTTACTACATGCAACTACAGCAATACTATTTTTTAAATAGTGTTCGTACATTTTTGATACGTCTTCATTTGCAGTAATATCTACAAAAATACTGTTACGTAAATTGAGTGCTTTTACTTTTTCTAGAAAACCATTTAAACTAGATTTATCTGCATAATGAAACTTAGAAGCCCAGTTGGCTAAATCTATACCTTCAGCATTAAAAACCATTTTTTTAGAATTTGAAAGTCCAACAATTCTAAGGTCTAGCTTTAAGTTCTTTTTTAAATAATTACGCTGCTGGTGAATTTGGTCAATTAGTTTCTCTCCAACATTACCAATACCTGTAATAAATACATTAAGTTGTTTAATATTGTTTTCAAAAAAGCGTTCATGTATAGTATTTAATGCCTTTTCAACATCCTTTTCTGAAATTACAGCAGATATATTTCTTTCTGAAGCGCCTTGAGCAATAGCTCTAATATTAATGTTATTTTTTCCTAAAGCACTAAACATTTTACCACTAATACCTTGATGACTTTTCATGTTATCACCAACTAAAGCAATAATAGATAAGTTGTTTTCTACTTGAATAGGATCAATTTTATGTTTAGAAATTTCATATTCAAAAGCTAGATTAATTGCTCTTTCTGCTTGAACAGTATCATGTTTAGAAATTCCGAAACATATAGAATGTTCTGATGATGCTTGAGTAATTAAAATAATATTAATTTTTTCTTGAGATAAGGTTTCAAATAAACGTTTAGAAAAACCTGGTACACCTACCATGCCATTACCTTGTAATGTTAGTAATGAAATGTCATTAATATTAGTAATACCCGTAGCTGTTGAAGATTTTGTATTCCCATCGTTAGAAATTACCGTACCAACATCGTTTGGTTTAAGCGTGTTTTTTATATGAATAGGAATATTTAAATCTAAAACGGGCTGCACCGTTGGAGGATATAAAACTTTTGCACCAAAATGCGACAATTCCATAGCTTCGTGATAGCTAATACGTTCTATTGGGTAAGCTTGTTTTACAAGTTTTGGATTTGTAGTAAACATACCACTAACATCTGTCCAGATTTCTAATTTTTCAACCTTTAAAGCAGCAGAAATAATAGCTGCTGTATAGTCAGATCCGCCACGACCAAGTGTAGTAATTTCTCCTAATTCGGATTTAGAAATAAAACCAGGAAGTATTGTAATGTCTTGTGTAGCATCATTAAAATAATCATTAATGTTTTTATTTGTAGGCTCAAATTTAACTTCAGCTTTTGTAAAGTTAGAATTGGTAACTATAAGTTGCTGTGTGTTTTTTCTAATGGCATTATTTCCTTTATATTTTAAGGTTTCGGCTATAATATAAGAAGATAATAATTCTCCAAAACTAACTAGCCTATCCGATGTTTGTGGTGATAATTCTTTAATTAAAAAGATACCATCTAACAGATTTTTTAGACTCTTTAATTTTTCTTCTAAAACTTTAATAATTTTAGAATTATTATTAGGGACAAGCGTTTCTAAAATTGTAATATGTTTTGCTTTAATCGCTTTATATTCAGTTTTATAACTCTTTTCACTGTTTTTTGCTAAGTTACCTGCATTAAGTAATTTGTCTGTTATGCCTCCAACAGCAGAAACCACACAAATTACTTTATCCTGTTTAGAATAATCTTCTAAAATAGTAATAACTTTATTTATGTTTTTTGATGAACCTACAGATGTTCCTCCAAATTTTAGTACTTGCATTTGCGAAAAATTTATTTTGTATTAACTTTTTAGGTTGAGTAGTATTTTGCTACTATTTTTGATGCGGAAGTAAAATATTAAATACCCAAAAGGGTAATAATATTTGTAATTGTAAAAATAAACATAACGAAACATGCTTCTAAGATAGAAGCAGATTTTAAAGTTGAAATTAATGTTTTGTTATACATTTTTACTGTGAAATACTTAGTAAATGTATTACTTTTACACTAATAACAAAACTAATTAGTGATTTTTATATTATTCTGAATAATAGTCACTTTAATTTTTAAAATGAAAGCATAATTGCTTTAGAACTGAATAATCTTGAAAAGTTATATTTTATCTTTCAACACGACCTACAAATAAATATGAAAATATTCTCTAAAGAACAAATTTACGAAGGCGATAGGCTAACTCAAGAAAAACAACAAATTTCCTCTACAGATTTAATGGAACGAGCAGGAAGCCAAATTTTTAATTGGTTGCATACAAGAATGCAAGGTGCTCAAGTACCAATACATGTTTTTTGTGGTATTGGTAATAATGGTGGAGACGGTTTAGTAGTTGCAAGACATTTAATTACACACGGTTACAATGTAAACACTTATGTAGTAAACTGTAGCGATAAACGTTCTAAAGATTTTTTAATTAATTACGATCGTATAAAAAATGTAACTAAAAAATGGCCAACATTATTAAGTTGTGAGGATGATTTTAGCGATATAAATATTGAAGAAAAAGATATTATAGTTGATGCTGTTTTTGGAATTGGATTAAATCGTCCTGTAGATGCTTGGGTAAAAAGCTTATTTAACTTTTTTAGAAGCACAAAAGCCTTTACATTATCTATAGATTTACCATCAGGGTTACCATCAGATAGAGGAGTGGAAGACCCAGAAGCAGTTGTTAATGCTGGTTATACATTAAGTTTTCAAACTCCAAAAATGGTATTCTTTTTACCTGAAACTGCAAAATATACTGTGCAATGGGAGGTATTAGATATTGGTATTGATCCAGAATATTTATTTACAACCCAAACCGAAGCTAATTTAATTGGTAAAAACGAAGTCTTGCCAATATATAAACCTCGCGAGAAATATAGCCATAAAGGTACTTTTGGCCATGGTTTAATTGTAGGAGGAAGTTACGGAAAAATTGGAGCAGTAACATTGGCAAGTCGTTCAGTTTTGGCAGTTGGAGCAGGAAAAGTAACAGCATATACGCCAAAATGCGGATATATACCGTTGCAAACAGCTTTTCCGGAAGCTATGGTAATTACAGATGCAGATGAAGAAAAACTTACTAAAATAGATTTTTCAATAGATCCAACAGTTATTGGTATAGGTGTTGGTTTAGGAACAGATAGTAAAACAATAATAGCTTTTGAGAATTTTTTAAAAGCAAACAAAAAACCATTAGTAATAGATGCCGATGGTTTAAATATTTTAGCAAAAAAGAAAACGCTATTAAAATTATTACCAGAGTTAACTATTTTAACACCACACCCAAAAGAATTAGAAAGACTTATTGGTTCTTGGAAAGATGACTTTGATAAATTAAATAAAACAAAAGCTTTTGCTAAAAAGTATAAAGTAATTGTTGTTATAAAAGGAGCAAATACTATTACTGTTTTTAACGATAAATTATATGTTAATGCAACTGGTAATCCAGGATTAGCTACAGCTGGAACAGGAGATGTTTTAACAGGAATAATTACAGGATTAATTGCGCAAGGTTATGATGCTTTACAAGCAACACTTTTTGGTGTGTATTTACATGGTAAAAGTGCCGATATTTTAATAGAAGAATTTGGCTACCAAAGTATTATTGCTAGCAATGTAATAGATGGTATAAGTTTAGCGTATTTAGATTTGTTTAAACAACCCGAACAACCACAAGTAGAACAAGAAGGATAAGAAAAACTTTTACTATAAAGCATAAAAAAACCGAGTTTAAAACTCGGTTTTTTTTATATTAATTTTAGAAAACTATATATTTTCTAAACCATTTAACACTTCTCTTAATTTTGGGCTAGAAGGTCTTGGAGCATCTGCATTTACAACGTTTCCTGCAGGATCTATTAAAATAAATCTAGGAATACCGTTAATTTTAAAACCTTGAACAAACTCAGATTTCCATCCATTATCCGAAATAATTTGAATACCACCTAATTCTTTTTCAGCAATCATTTTTTTCCAACCTTCGTGAGCCAATTTAGCAGATTCTTCTCTTGTATCAGCTTTGTAACCACGACCATCATCTACAGAAACACTTACAAATTCTATATTTTTATCATGAAAATCTTTTTCAATTTCTTTTAAAGAAGGAATTTCACGAATACAAGGTCCGCACCATGTAGCCCAAACATCTATATAAACGTATTTACCTTTTAAGTCTTCTAAAGAAGTTTTACCACCTTTAGCGTTTTCAAAATCAAAACTTGGAGCAGGTTTTCCAATAAAAGATGCAAACTGAGCAGCTCTTGCTTGTTGTTGTTTGTAAAAGCCTGTAATACCTGGTTTAAATTGAACTATTTCGATTTTTTCTCTAGCTAAAAGTGTAGAATCTAAATTTTTAGAATTTTTCTCTAAAAAGTCACTCATTTCTTTTTCTAGTTCTACAACTTTAGCGTTAAATTCTACTTCTTCTAAGTCGAAAAGGCTTGGTTCAACTAAATTTTCTTGCATTATAGCTTTTTTAGATAAGTAGTTGTTAGACTCAGCTCCATTACCTGTAAATTTTAGAGACTCATCAAACTCTTTAGTATCTAAAGTAAGATTTAAATCGTATCCATTTTTTAAAAATATATTTGTAGACTCATTTCCGTCATGAAAAATATAACTCCCAGTTTTAACTTTTAACGTATCGCTAAATGTACCATCTTCATTTAATTTAATGGTTTTAGAAAATGTTCTACCTTGTACTACAAATAAAGAATCACTGTTTTTATTTTCTATTTTACCAGATAATGTTACATAATCTTTTGGTGCCTCTTCTTTACAGGCAACCACTGCTAATATAGATAAAGCTAATACTAATTTTTTCATTTTTATTAAGTGTTAAATTTTTATCAAAAGTATTAGTTTTAAAGGGATTCTCATAAATTATTAATATTATTTGCATAATAATTAACATTTGTTCATTTTTGATGGACTATAAATTGACTAAATGAGCGCATTCCATTATATATCTTCAGATAGATTAGACATTGTAACTATCTATAATATTTTTAAAGAAAATAAAAAACTAAAATTATCTGAAGAATCAATTCAGAAAATAGAAAACTGTAAAACCTATTTAAATAAAAAGTTAGACGAAGCTGATAAACCTTTTTATGGAATAAATACTGGTTTTGGATCTTTATATAATGTAGAAATTTCTAAAGCCGATTTAACAAAGTTACAAGAGAATTTAGTAATGTCTCATGCTTGTGGAACAGGAGAACGTGTTCCAGAAAGTGTAGTAAAAGTGATGTTACTTTTAAAAATACAGTCTCTTAGTTATGGACATAGTGGTGTACAGTTAGCTACGGTAATGCGTTTAATTGATTTTTTTAATAACGATGTTTTTCCGTTTGTGTTTACACAAGGTTCTTTAGGCGCATCTGGAGATTTAGCACCATTAGCACATTTGGCATTACCGCTAATTGGTAAAGGTAAAGTTGTGCACAATAAAGAAGAGGTTAATGCAAGTGCAATACTTAAAAAGTTTAATTGGGAACCTATTAAATTAGAGGCTAAAGAAGGTTTGGCTTTATTAAATGGAACTCAATTTATGAGTGCTTATGGAGTGTATTTACTGCTGTTATCTCATAAAACATCGTATATAGCAGATGTTGTTGCTAGTATTTCTTTAGATGCTTTTGATGGTAGAATAGAGCCTTTTCATGATTTAGTACACCTAGTTCGTCCTCATCCTGGACAATTAAAGGTTGCAAGACGTTTTAACGAGTTTTTAAAAGGTAGTGAAATTATTACAAGAGAAAAGAAACATGTGCAAGACCCATATTCTTTTAGGTGTATACCACAAGTACATGGTGCTACAAAAGATACTTTAGATTTTGTTGAACGTGTAATTTTAACCGAAATAAACTCGGTTACCGATAATCCAAATATATTTCCAGAAGAAGATTTAATTATTTCTGGAGGAAATTTTCATGGTCAACCATTAGCTTTGGCTTTAGATTATTTAAAAATTGCAATGGCAGAAATTGGTAATATTTCTGAGCGTCGTGTATTTCAATTAGTATCTGGCTTAAGAGATTTGCCTGCGTTTTTAGTAGATAATCCTGGTTTAAATTCTGGTTTTATGATTCCGCAATATACGGCAGCAAGTATAGTTAGTGCTAATAAGCAACTAGCAACACCTGCAAGTGTAGATAGTATTGTTTCTAGTAATGGCCAAGAAGATCATGTAAGTATGGGAGCAAATGCAGCAACTCAAGCTTATAGGTTAATAAGAAATGTAGAGCGTGTTGTTGCTATTGAACTTATGAATGCGAGTCAAGCTTTAGCATTCAGAGCGCCACTAAAAACATCTCCTTTTTTAGAGTCTTTTTTAGATATTTATAGAAAAGAAGTTCCTTTCGTTGAAAAAGATAGAGTTCTACACGATGACATTGAAGCGTCAATAGCTTTTTTAGATGAACTAGATATTGAGATAGAAGAGTTGTTTTTAAATAATTACGGAATTTAATTTTTTTTCATTTTCTTATAAAGCTTATTTGCCCATTTTTTTGCATCTTCAAGATTGCTAAATATTTCAAAAGGCTTATTAAAAAAAAGTTTTTCAATTTCAGCATTACTAACAGCCATTCCGTTTTCCGATACAACGGCAAGACCTATAATGTTTTTTATTTTGTTTGTTTCATAATAAACAGAAGGATTGACACTATAAGAATTTTTTCTATTAGATATATAAACTACACCTTTGTCTTTATAGAATTTGTCTACAATATCTACTAGTAATTGGTTGTGTTCTTTGGTAACAATTACTCCTTGGTCTATTTCCATAATTATATAGTTGTCAAATATGCTAACATAGCCTATGTCTATATTTATAATTTTGGTCATTAGTCTTGGTAAATACTTTTTTTAAAGATAAAAAAAAGAGGTTAACTAAACGTTATGTTAGTTAACCTCAATATTAAAATTATTATTTTTTATGATTTTGTAGGCTTTTCGGCCTTTTCTATATTAATAGTAATTTCGTTTGTTTTATCATCTAAATCCATAACAATTTTATCTCCTTCGGTGACTTTAGAAGTAATAATTTCTTCAGCTAAAGCATCTTCTATATATTTTTGAATAGCTCTTTTTAAAGGTCTTGCACCATATTGCTTATCGAACCCTTTTTCTGCTACATAATCTTTTGCAGCATCTGTAAGTTGTAAGTGGTATCCTAAACCTTTAATTCTAAATAATAATTTCTCTAATTCGATATCAATAATTTTATGAATATCTTCCTTTTCTAAAGCATTGAATACAACAACATCGTCAATTCTGTTTAGAAATTCTGGCGCAAAAGATTTCTTTAATGCATTTTGAATTACGGCACGGGCATTAGCATCTTCCTGAGATTTTTGAGAAGCAGTACCAAAACCAATTCCTGTTCCAAAATCTTTAAGTTTTCTAGCACCAATATTAGAAGTCATAATAATTATGGTGTTTCTAAAATCAATTTTTCTACCTAAAGAGTCTGTTAAATAACCATCGTCTAAAACTTGTAATAGCATATTAAACACATCCGGATGTGCTTTTTCTATTTCATCTAATAAAACAACAGCATAAGGTTTGCGTCTTACTTTCTCAGTAAGTTGTCCACCTTCTTCGTAACCTACATATCCTGGAGGTGCACCAACTAAACGAGAGATAGCAAATTTTTCCATGTACTCACTCATATCTATTCTAATAAGTGATTCTTCACTATCAAATAGCTCACGAGATAATACTTTCGCTAATTGAGTTTTACCTACACCTGTTTGTCCTAAAAATATAAATGAACCAATTGGTTTATTTGGGTCTTTAAGTCCGGCACGGTTTCTCTGTATAGCTTTTACAACCTTTTTAACAGCTTCATCTTGACCAATAACTTTTCCGTTAATAAGTTCTGGTAATTCTGCTAGCTTATTACTTTCGGTTTGTGCAATTCTATTTACAGGAACTCCTGTCATCATAGAAATAACATCTGCAACATTGTCTTCAGATACAATTTCTTTATGTTGTTTAGTATCTTCTTCCCATTTTTCTTGGGCAACTGTTAATTCTTTTTCTAGGCGTTTTTCATCATCACGTAAACGTGCCGCTTCTTCATATTTCTGTTTTTTAACAACAGAGTTTTTTGTTTCTTTTACCTCTTCAAGCTTTTTTTCTAACTCGATAATTTGTTTAGGCACATCGATATTTGTAATATGAACTCGCGATCCAGCTTCGTCTAAAGCATCTATAGCTTTGTCTGGAAGAAAACGCTCGGTCATGTATCTATTTGTTAATTTTACACAAGCTTCAATAGCTTCTTGAGTATATTCAACATTGTGGTGTTCTTCGTATTTACCTTTAATATTATTAAGTATTTCTATAGTTTCATCTACGGTTGTAGGTTCTACTATTACTTTTTGAAAACGACGTTCTAAAGCACCGTCTTTTTCAATGTATTGTCTGTACTCATCTAAAGTTGTAGCACCAATACATTGTATTTCTCCTCTTGCTAAGGCAGGTTTAAACATGTTTGAAGCATCAAGACTACCAGTTGCTCCACCAGCACCTACAATGGTGTGAATTTCGTCTATAAACAAAATAACATCATCGTTTTTTTCAAGCTCGTTCATTACGGCTTTCATACGTTCTTCAAACTGTCCACGGTATTTTGTCCCAGCTACTAGGCTTGCTAAATCTAAAGTTACCACACGTTTGTTAAATAAAATACGTGAGACTTTACGTTTTACAATTCTATTCGCTAAGCCTTCGGCAATAGCACTTTTACCAACACCAGGTTCACCAATTAGTAATGGGTTGTTTTTCTTTCTACGAGATAGAATTTGAGATACACGCTCAATTTCTTTTTCACGTCCAACAACTGGATCTAGTTTGCCTTCTTCTGCCATAGCAGTAAGATCTCGGCCAAAATTATCTAAAACTGGAGTTTTAGATTTTTTGTTGCTTTTACCAGTTGGAGTATTAAATATATCTTTAGAGGCATCGCCATCGTTGCTTTTAGAGCTGTCGTCTGGAAAAGACTCTGCTGTTGGCTCTATATAGTTATTATCGTCGTTTGTTATCATAGACTTAAATTGTTCTTTAACATTGTCGTAATCCACTTTAAGCTTGTTTAAAAGCTTAGTAGTAGGATCGTTTTCATTTCTTAAAATACATAGCAATAAATGTGCTGTGTTAATAGATGTGCTTTGAAATAATTTTGCTTCTAAAAATGTTGTTTTTAAAGCACGTTCTGCTTGCCTAGTTAGGTGCAAGTTTTTTTTATCGTTAGAGGTGATGGCAACATTGGGATTTGCAGGACTTAAAATTTCTACTTTACGTCGTAAATGATTTAAGTCTATATCTAAAGCATTTAAAATATTAATGGCTTTCCCATTACCGTCTCTTAATAAACCAAGCATAAGATGTTCTGTTCCAATAAAATCATGGCCCAATCTAAGGGCTTCCTCTTTACTGTAAGCAATTACATCTTTTACTCTTGGTGAAAAATTATCATCCATATTGTTGTTCCTTTCGTCAATAAATTTAGTGAATCATAATATCAATGGCAAAAACTATTCCTTAAATTGTTTTTTAGATAAAATGACATACCATTTCATTTAAGCTAATCGTAAAATTTATAAATTTTTTCTTTCTAAATGTATATAATATAGAAATAGCAGAGCTTACGTTGCGGTTTCTATTTTTAGTAAAAAAAGAAAAAAAAGACGTTAAATTAAGTCAATCTTTAGCACGAGATAGTATTATATGCTAATAGACAAAAAAAAGTTTATAAAATCAAAACAATTAACAAGATAGTTATTAACGAAAAAGGATGTTAAAATTGTTAATAAAAACTCTCAAAAAATAGGGATAAAGTCTTACTATGACTAATGAAAGTTTTATATTAGCGCGTTACGAAATATTATAAAAATTAAATTTAAGATTATATATGGCAGAAGGCGAAAAAGTGATTCCAATTAATATTGAAGATGAGATGAAATCGGCTTACATTGATTATTCAATGTCAGTTATTGTATCACGTGCTTTACCAGACGTAAGAGATGGTTTAAAACCAGTGCATAGACGTGTACTTTATGGTATGCATGAACTGGGTGTTAGAGCAAATAGTGCTCATAAAAAATCCGCTAGAATTGTAGGAGAGGTTTTAGGTAAGTATCATCCACACGGAGATACATCTGTTTACGATGCTATGGTGCGTATGGCTCAAGAATGGAGTTTACGTTATATGCTTGTAGATGGACAAGGAAACTTTGGGTCTGTTGATGGTGATAGTCCTGCAGCGATGCGTTATACAGAAGCAAGAATGCGTAAGATATCTGAAGATATGCTTGCAGATATTGATAAGGAAACTGTAGACCATCAATTAAATTTTGATGATACTCTTGAAGAACCAACAGTTTTACCAACAAGAATTCCAGGTTTACTTGTAAATGGAGCTTCTGGTATAGCAGTTGGTATGGCTACTAATATGCCACCTCACAACCTTACAGAAGTTGTAGATGGTACAATTGCTTACATCGATAATCATGATATTGAAATCGATGAGTTAATGCAACATATTAAAGCTCCAGATTTTCCAACAGGAGGTACTATTTATGGTTATGATGGAGTAAAAGAAGCTTTTCATACTGGACGTGGACGAATTGTCATGCGTGCTAATGCAAATATTGAAGAGGTACAAGGTAGAGAATGTGTTGTTGTAACCGAAATTCCTTACCAAGTTAATAAGGCAGACATGATTAAAAAAACTGCCGATTTAATAAACGATAAAAAATTAGAAGGAATTTCGACTATTAGAGATGAGTCTGATAGAAACGGAATGCGTATTGTTTACGTTTTAAAACGTGATGCAATACCAAACATTGTCTTAAATAAATTATTTAAGTATACAGCACTGCAATCCTCTTTTAGTGTAAATAATATTGCACTTGTAAAAGGTCGTCCGCAGTTATTAAACTTAAAAGAATTAATTCAATATTTTGTAGAGCACAGGCATGATGTAGTTGTACGTCGTACAACCTACGAACTTCGTAAAGCCGAAGAACGCGCACATATTTTAGAAGGTTTAATTATAGCTTCAGATAATATTGATGAAGTTATTAAAATTATTAGAGCATCGGCCAATGGAGATGAAGCAAGAAATAATTTAATAGAACGTTTTAAGTTATCCGAAATTCAAGCGAAAGCCATCGTAGAGATGCGTTTACGTCAATTAACAGGATTAGAACAAGACAAACTTCGTAATGAATACGAAGACATCATGAAAACTATTGAAGACCTTAAAGATATTCTTGCAAATAAAGAGCGTAGAATGACTATTATTAAGGAAGAGTTAATAGTTGTTAGAGATAAATATGGAGATGAGCGTCGTTCTAAAATAGAGTATGCAGGTGGAGATTTAAGTATCGAAGATATGATTCCAGATGAGAAAGTAGTTATTACTATTTCTCATGCAGGTTATATTAAACGTACGTCTTTAACAGAATATAAAACACAAAATAGAGGTGGCGTTGGGCAAAAAGCATCAACAACAAGAAACGAAGATTTCTTAGAACATTTATTTGTTGGTACAAATCACCAGTACATGCTGTTCTTTACACAAAAAGGAAAATGTTTCTGGATGCGTGTTTATGAAATTCCTGAAGGTAGTAAAACATCAAAAGGTAGAGCAATCCAAAACCTTATAAATATTGAACAAGACGATAAGGTTATGGCATTTATTTGTACTCAAGATTTAAAGGATGAGGATTACGTAAATAGCCATTATGTAATTATGGCAACTAAAAAAGGTCAAGTTAAAAAGACCTCTTTAGAGCAATACTCACGACCAAGAACAAATGGTATTAATGCCATTACTATTAAAGAAGATGATGAGTTACTAGAAGCTAAATTAACTACAGGAGAAAGCCAAGTTATGCTAGCATTAAAATCTGGTAAGGCTATTAGATTCGAAGAAGCAAAAACAAGACCAATGGGTCGTGGAGCTTCTGGAGTTCGAGGTATTCGCTTACAAGATGAAAAAACCGATGAGGTTATAGGTATGATTGCTGTAGACGATATGAATAGTAATATTCTTGTAGTTTCAGAAAACGGTTATGGTAAGCGTTCTAGCTTAGAGGATTACCGTATTACCAATAGAGGAGGAAAAGGTGTTAAAACTATCTCTATTACAGAAAAAACAGGTAGTCTTGTATCTATTAAGAATGTAACAGATGAAGATGATTTAATGATTATCAATAAATCTGGTATAGCAATTAGAATGGCAGTTGCCGATTTAAGAGTTATGGGTAGAGCAACACAAGGAGTAAAATTAATTAACCTTAAAGGTAAAGATTCTATTGCAGCTGTTGCTAAAGTAATGCATGAAGAAGAAGACGTAGAACTAGATGACGATGGAAATGTAATAACTTCTAAAGGAGTTGTAAATACCAATGATTCCGAAAATGGCACGACTGTTGCTCCAAACAACGAAGAAGAATAAAAAAATAAAAACCAATTCTTATATTTTAGAATATTAAAACAAAAAACTAATGAAAAAACAATTAATCCTTACACTAGCTTTAATGATTACTCTTTTTTCTTTCGCACAAAAGAAAGAATTAAAGGCATTAGAAAAAGCTGTTAAAAACAACAATTTTGCTGAGGCTAAGGCGGCAGCTAAAACTTTAGAGCCTATGCTAGATAGTATGGACGATAAATCAAAATCAAAATTCTATTTTGCTAGAGCAAAAGCATTATATGCTAATGGAGCAGGAGCAATTTCAGATTTTGATACTGCTTTTGAAGATTTAACTAAAGTAGATAGTAAATATGTTAGTGATTTAGCAGAAACTAAGAGTTTTGTTCAAAATGAATTATTAGTAAAAGGTAACGAGTTTTATTCAAGTGGTAAATACGCTCAAGCTTCTACTATGTTTGAAATGTTATATAAATTAGTTCCAAAAGATGAATCTTATCTATACTTTGCTGCTGTAAGTTCAGTTTTAGCAAAAGATTATGACACAGCTTTAGAGCACTACTTAAAATTAAACGAATTAGGATATACTGGTGTTGTAAAAGAGTACTATGCTATAAACAAAGAAACAGGAGAAGAAGAAACTTTCGATAAAGCGACTAGAGATGTTTTTGTAACTAAAGCAAAAACTCACATTAGTCCAGGAGAAAGAATGACAGAATCTAAAGCTGCTGAAATAGCAACACAAATTGCGTCTATATACTTAAATAAAGGAGAAAACGAAAAAGCTTTAGAAGCAATTAAAAATGCAAGAGCTTTAGATCCATCTAATACAACTTTAATTATTACAGAGGCAAATACACAATATAATTTAGGTAATATTGAAGAATTTGAAAGATTAACAAAAGAGGCTGTAATTAACGATCCTAATAATACAGAGTTATTATTTAATTTAGGAGTAGTTTCTGTTAAAGCAGGAAAAACTCAAGAAGCAAAAGAATACTATAAAAAAGTAATTGCATTAGATCCTAAAAATGACGACGCTAATACTAATTTAGCAGCATTAATTATGGATCAAGATAAACCAATTAAGGAGAAAATGAATGCCTTAGGAGGTTCTAATGCAGATAATATTGCTTATGCTAAATATTTAGAAGAGCTTAAAGCGGTTTACAAAGAAGCAATTCCTTATTTAGAAACTGTTGTGTCTAATGGTAAAGCAGATACAGATGTTGTAAAAACTTTAGCTAGTCTTTATGGAGCTATTGATCAAGGAGATAAAGCTAAAGCATTAAAAGAAAAATTTGGATTATAATAATTATAGAATAATATTATAAACTAAAAAAAGAGCTCAATTTTAATTGAGCTCTTTTTTTTATCTATACTTTTAAAAATATAATCTTTTTGTGGTCTATTATTAACTTCTGTTAGTAACCTCTTCAGTCTCACAACCAAATAAGCTTTTTTCCATAATTAATTTGCTAACACCTTCTGGAAGCATTTTTTGCCAACCATCTTCACCTTTATTAATCATACTTAGTACTTTTCTAGAAAAGATTGTTAGGGTAGAAGGATCATAATCTGTAATATCTACTACCTTTCCGTTATACTTAAAGAACTTGTAAAGCTCTTTCATACGTGGATGTACTTTTAAATTATCGCTAGTTGTTAGTGTGCCATCTTCATTTTCCATAGGATAAAGGTAGACACGTAAATCTTTAAAAAATAGTTTACCAAAAGCTTCAAGTATGCCGCCACTTAAATGTCTATAGTATTTTTCATCAAAAATATCTACTAAATTGTTTACTCCCATTGCTAATCCCATTCTTGCTTTAGAATATTGAGAGAAGTATTCTACAAGCTTATAATATTCTTGGAAATTAGAGATTAATACTGTTTGACCTAAAGAGCATAAAAGTTTAGCTCGATCCATGAAATCTTGCTCATCAATTTCGCCTTCTGCACGTAAATTAGATAAAGTAATTTCGAAAATTACTTGAGTCTTATCCTCGTCTACTTTATTTTCTTTTAAAAACATGTCTAAAGATTTTTTATACATGTCCATATTTACTTTTGTAACAGGTCTAAAACTTCCACGAAGCGTTAAAATATTACGTTTATAAAGTACTCTTGCTGGCAATACATTATTTCCATCTGGAGCAAACATTACCGCATCAGTCATTCCATTTTTAACAAGTTGTAAACTCATTAAACGGTTATCTACATCTTTAAAAACAGGACCAGAAAAGTTAATAGTATCTATTTCTAATTGGTCTTTATCTAAATGGTCGTATAAATAGCGTAATAATTTTCTAGGTTGGTTGTATTTATAAAAAGCACCATATATTAGGTTTGTACCTAATTTACCTAAAGTTTCTTGTTGTAAACGTGCATCGTTTTCTTTAAAACGAATATGTAAAACAATTTCATTGTATTCGTCTTGCGAAGCATCAACTTGGTATTTTATACCTACCCAACCATGTCCTTTATACTTTTTAGCAAAATCTATAGTTGCTACAGTATTTGCATAGCTAAAAAACATTTTATGAGGATGCTTATCTCTAGTAATACGTTGCTCGATTAAGTTAATTTCATGATCAAGCATTTTGCGTAAACGTGCTTCGGTAACATAACGTTTATCGTCTTCAATGCCATAAATAGCATCACTAAAATCTTTATCGTAAGCCGACATGGCTTTGGCAATAGTTCCAGATCCACCACCTGCTCTAAAAAATTGACGAACAGTTTCTTGACCAGCACCAATTTCGGAAAAAGTTCCGTAAATATTCTCATTTAAATTGATGCGAAGTGCTTTGTCTTTTAGTGAAGGAATACTTTCAATATCCTTGTCTCCTTTAAGTGTAATTTCCATAGATGGGCATTGTTTTTCTTACATACAAAGGTATCAAATAACTAAAGCAAACAAAAAAAATATCTTACTTTTGTGACAAATAAGATTAATATTGAAAATTACTTTTTTAGGCACAGGCACATCTCAAGGTATTCCAGTAATTGGTAGTAATCATCCTGTATGTTTAAGTGAAAATCCTAAAGATAAACGTTTACGTGTTTCTATATTAGTAGAGTGGCAAAATTCTACATTTGTTGTAGATTGTGGACCGGATTTTAGGCAGCAAATGTTACGCGCTAATCCTAAAAAAATAGACGCTGTTATATTTACTCACGAACATGCAGACCATACGGCTGGATTAGATGATATTCGTCCTTTCTTTTTTAAGCAAGGAGATATAGATATTTATGCACATAAACGTGTGTTAGGTCAATTAACACAACGTTTTGAGTATATTTTTACTTCGGAAATAAAATATCCAGGAGTACCAAATCTTATTCAAAATGAAATTAAAAATGAACCATTTAATATTGATGGTTTAAAAATTATACCTATTGAAGGACTTCATTATAAACTTTCTGTTTTTGGTTACCGATTTGGTAATTTTGCATATTTAACAGATATGAAAACCATAGCAGAAACTGAAAAGCAAAAACTTAAAAATTTAGATGTTTTAGTTATTAATGCTTTACGTGAAGAAGAACATATTTCTCATTTTACACTAGCCGAAGCATTAGATATTATAGCTCAATTAAAACCTAAAAAAGCATATTTAACACATATTAGCCACTTATTAGGTTTCCATGATGAGGTTGAACAGAAATTGCCTAATAATGTTTTTTTAGCTTATGATGGTTTAGAAATATCTATTTCAGAATAATAAATTAAATTTCAAAAAATTACTATACATTATGAAGAATCGTATTTTTATGTATCTTTTTATTTTTTCGGTTTTACTATTAATATTTAATTATGTTAATTCGAAAAAAATATTTGATGATAGCAACAAAACTGTTGCAACTTATAAAAAACAATCTATAAAGTACCAAGATTCAATTTTATCATTAAAAGATAAAATACACGATCTTTCTCAGTTTAGTTTTGATTATAACGATCATTCTTACGATTACTTTTTAAATCAAGGTTATAATGTAGAAGAATTAATGACTACTGTTAAAGATGCTTTATACTCACAAAACGAATATGAAGGAGAACAACATCCTTTAGTACCTTATGCATCTACAACACAAACTAAAATAATTATAAACTCTATTAGAGTATTAAACCATAAATGGATTATTGCCGATTTTACAGACGGACAACTTTGGGGAGAAATGCTAGTAGTTTATACGCTTAATGAAAAAGGAGAATTAAATTTTAGAGTGGCAGAGTCTTTACTTAATCCGCTTTAAATTAATTTAATTAACCATTCTTTAAACTCATAAAAATTTTGTGGTGCAACTCCATGTCCAACAGGAAATTCAGAATATTTATGATTAATGTCTAAAGCTGTTAAAAATTCTGGAGCTTTTCTTGCCCAATCTATTGGTATAACTTGGTCTACAGAACCATGAGAACAATAAAAGTTTAAATGTTTATAATGGTCTTTTGGTAAAGTGTTAAATAAATCTTCATTAACATAACCACTTAAAGCAATTACATTTTTAATTTTCTCTGGGTAGGAGAGAGCTACAGCATAACTTAATATTGTACCTTGACTAAATCCTAATAGAGAAACATTATCCTTATTTACAGGATATTTAGCTATTGTTTCATCTATAAATTTAGCAATTAAATCTCTAGATTGTATAGCTTGTTCATTATCACTCCATTTTCCTTTATCGGCATCAAAATTTATAGCATACCATGCATTACCATAAGGTTGCATAGGATAAGGCGCTCTTGCCGAAATTATAAATAATTCTTCTGGTAATTCGCTAGCGAAAGAAAATAAGTCGTTTTCATCGCTGCCATAGCCATGAAATAATATTAAAAGTGGCGCATTGTCTTTTAAAGACGATTCGCGTATAACGTGATATAGAGATAAGTCTGTCATTTATGTTTTATTTACCAATATTTGAGAAAATTTTTTGATATAAAGGACCAAGTAAAGGTACTTCGTTCATTTTTCCTGTAATAGCTCCAATTAAGCCGTAAAAGAAAAGAACACCAAAGCCAATCCAAAAACCTATAGATATAGCCCAGCTGTTAAAACTTCCTATAAAATAGCCTAATAACAAATACGTTAAACATAAGCCTAAACCTTGCCTTACGTGGAATGCTACAAATGGATTTTTTTTATCATTATTAGTAATTAATGCTATAATAGAGCCAATTATTGTTAAATAAGCGACAACACTCATCATTTTTCCTTCTTCAATAATTTCTTGATTCATATATGTTAATATTTTCAGCGTTAGTATTTAAATTGAGTTTTTTTTATACTAACTTTTAATTGTTTTTTATTTAATAAGATAACTTAACGCAAGTATTTATATCATAAATTTTTATAAGGAAACTTTTTTATTTGCAATTATGCCATAAACACTTCCTTTTAATTCTTTTTCTAAAAACAGACTGTTTTTTGATGACGAATAAATGTTTTTAGTAGTAAAAGTATATTTCTTATCAGGATTAAAAAGCGTTAAATCGGCAATATTTCCTTCTGCAATAATAGAAGGTTCTACATTAAATCTTGCTTTTCCTCTAGTTAATAATTGTATTGTTTTTTTAGTAGAAAATAATGTTTGTAAAGCTCCAAAAGCACTTTCAAGCCCTATAGTGCCATAGTCAGCATAATCAAACTCTACTTTTTTGCCTTCAATAGTAATAGGATTGTGGTCACTAGTAACCATATCTATAGTCCCGTCTTTTAAGCCTTCGATTAAAGCATCTAAATCGCTTTGTGTTCTTAATGGAGGGAGTACTTTGTAATGCGTATCAAAATCTTCTAATTCTTTATCTGTTAAGCATAAATTATGAATTGCTACACTACATGTAACGTCTAATTTTTTTTGTTTAGCATTTCTAATTAGGGCAACAGATTCTGCTGTAGAAATAGTTGGAATATGTAATTTTCCTCCTGTGTATTCTAATAAATACAAATCTCTAGCTACTTGTAAAGCTTCTGCCAAGCTTGGATTGCCTTTTAAACCTAACGTTGTACTTGTTATATTCTCGTTCATAACGCCTTGTCCAGAAATTCTATTTTCTTGTGGAAATGAACAAACTAAACCATTAAAATTACTGGCGTATTGCAAAGCAATTTTAAGTAAATTAGGATTTGCTATTGGTTTTTTATAATCTGAAAATGCTATTGCACCAGCAGATTTCATATCGAATAATTCTGCCAAATCTACACCATCACTATTTCTAGTTAATGCGCCCATAGGTAGTAAATTTACCACATTGTTTTGGGCTTTCATATTAACAAAAGTAATGGCAGAATTTGTATCTATTACTGGTTGTGTATTTGCTTGCATGACCACAGATGTAAAACCAGATTTTGCGGCAGTTTTTAATCCGTTTTCTATAGTCTCTCTGTCTTCAAATCCTGGTTCTCCAAAGCATACACTACTATCAAACCAACCTTGAGAAATATGTAAATTCTCTAAGTTTATTTCTTTATAATTGTTAGTGTTTTTAATAGATTTTCCAATTTTAGAAATCTTACCTTTTTCTATTAAAAGGTCTTGAGTAGTGTTATGAAAATCACTCTTAGAATCAATTATTGTTGCCGATTTTATTAGTACGTTCATTTAAAATATTTTAATATGAGCATTTCAAAAACTAAAAGTATTAATGCTAAAATAACAAACCATTTCCATAGCTCGTTTACTTTATTATCATTTTTTATGTTATTAAAAACTTCTGAAATAGAATTGCTAACTGCAAAATTATCTAGATTTGAAAAACTTTGATATACAAGGTTGCTTTCATCTCTATTGTAATTATAGCTTACGCTTTGTAAAATTTCAGTGTTATTTTTAATATTATATATACCTGCTTTTTCTGGAGTTTCGTTGGTTGTAATAGCAACTTTGTTATTAAAATATTGTTGTTGCGGTATTATAGTAGCGTTATTGTTTTCTAAAGTTAAAACAGCATCTTGTTGTAAGTTTGTTACCACATCGAAAGTGTTTTCTTTACCAGTAGTATAATACAAATTCGAGAGTTGTAAACTGCGTTTTGAGATGTTGTAAAACGTTGGGACAATTAAATTAATGTCTTGAAAATTTGAATTTTCTCTGTTTAATGATGAAGAAAATACAAAAGCATTATTATGTTCTGATAGAAATGGTTTTCCATCTTCAAATTGTAGTACTGCAGAAGCGTTAGCTAAAGTTTGAGGATAAAAAGTATTAATTTTTGGGTATTGAAAATTAGATACTTGTTTTTCAAAGACACCATCACTATATAAAGGGTGAGAGTAATTAATTGTTGTTAGGCGTTTTTCGGTTTTAGAAAGTGCAGAAAAAGTACCAAAACTATAATTTAATAGTAGGTTATTGTAACTTTCAATATCTATATCTTGAGAAGGTATTATTACTAAAATTCCATTATTACTTGTAAATGCTTTTAAAGCTGTAACTAATGAGTTTGGAATGCTATTTAATTCGTTTAATATAATAAGATTTTGATTAGAAATATCTCCATAATTTAATTGATTAAATGCGGTTGATTTATAATTAAATTCTTTTTCTGTATAAATGTTTTTTAAAAATTCATCGTTATTTTCGTTAATAGCTAGAACATTTATTTTAGAATTATTATTTATATTAAAGTAGAGAGTATTATCAAATTGAAGGTTTGCATCGTCGATTACTACTTTTCCATTAATACGTTCGTTTATAGGTAATGTAAAAACTGTGGTAGCTTTATCTGTAATTTTAACTGATGATTTTGTTAAAAGATTATCGTTATTATAAATAGATACTGGTAAATTTTCTAAACTATTACCGCTGTTTTTTAAACTTACCGTTAGCTCTAAATTACTTGGGTTTCTTTTAGAAATATATACACTATCTATAGTTATGTTATTCTGGTTAACAGGCTTTAATTGTACTAAATTAAGTGTTGCAGTTTCATCTGCTTTAGTAGGAAAATTAGCGTTTTTTTGTTGAAAATCGCTTATAAACACTAGGTTTTTAGTAGAACTAATTTTTTTAGTAAAATACTTTTTACTTTTTAGTAAAGCTGCTTCGTAAGGTAATTGGTTGGTAGAGTAGTTTAGGTTTAATAAATCGTTAGTAATTGCTTTTATAGTAGTGTTTCTATAGCTATTATCATTTGTAATAAGCGAAATGTTTTCATCTTCTGGAATATTGCTAATAATATCGCTAACAGCTCGTTTAAGTAGTTCTCCTTTACTACCTTTTGCTTGCATACTAAAGGAATTATCTAGGTAAATTACAGTTTCAGATGTGGTGTTAAATGTATTGTTTTTAGAAGTAAATGGTTGTGCAAAAGCAATAACTATTGCAGCAAGAATACACATTCTAGTAAATAAAGTTAACCATTTTTTTATTTGTGCACTTTTACGGGTTTGTAAAGTTACTTTTTTTAAAAATGCTACATTGGTAAAAGCTTCCTTTTGAAATTTACGTAATTGAAATAAATGAACAATAATTGGGATTAGCAGTAATAATAAGGCGTAAAGAAGTTCTGGATGTTTAAACTGCATTGCTAATTTTGATTAGGCAAATATAAAAACTAATACTGAAATATGTAAAGCTTTAACAAAAGAAAAAATAATCTGTCATAGATTTTTTGTTTAGCTTTAAAAAGTAAGCTCTAATTGTTTGTTGTTCTTCGTTATTAGCTACACTTACAATACATTGAAAGTGTTTTAAAGTTTCTAAATATTGAAACGGTTTCATTTCAACATTGTAAATATGTTTACCAATTTTTTTAGGGTTATCGCAAATCCAATAAAAAGGTATATTTAAAGCATTTAGTTTTCTAGCAATAGCTTTGCCCTTATTTCCTGCTCCCCAAATAACTAAAGGTTGCTCTTTATTATAATCTAACTTTAAAAAATAATAAAGTTTAATATCTATAAAACTATTTTCTGCATAATTTGCATCGGTTCTCGAAGCTCTTGTTCCATAGTCTCTCCAAAAATGTAGCGTTTGGTTGCAAGGTATAATTTTATAATTGGCTTGGTAAAACCTAAAAGTTAAATCGTAATCTTCAGGATAACGTGTTGGATTAAATGCATCAATATTTAATAAATCTTCTCTAGAAATCATCCAACAGGGAGATGGTATAACACATTCTTTATAAATTTCAGAATAATTGGTGCCTTTGCTTGTAAGTTTATTTAACCAAGTCTCATATTTTCTATAACCATCACTAATACCTTCTGCAGAAAAATAACTTACTAAACCAGTTGCTATATAGCATTTACCGTGTTGTTGTAAATTTTTTAAAAGTGTTTCTAGCTTAATATTTGGCATAATATCGTCGCTATCCATTCTAGTAATATAAGTGCCTTTAGACTTTGAAAAAGCTAATTTTAATGCATTAATTATACCGGAACCTTCATTTTTAAAAAGCTTAATACGCGTGTCCTTTTTAGTATAACTCTCAACTAAACTATAACTATTATCTGTAGAGTTGTCGTCTATAATTAGTAGTTCCCAATTAGAATATGTTTGGTTAATAATAGAGTCTAAACATTCACCAAGAAATAATTCGGTGTTTTTAAATGGAATTAGTATACTAATTAGTGGTTGCTGCATTGCTGCAAGATAGTATTCTGGGTGTTTTTATTTAACAGATATTAACATAATTTTACAATTTGTATTTGTAACACATTGTAACTTTGAGCGTCTTACCGTTTTTAAGACCATTAATATAAAATCAAAACAATGAAAAAACATTTATTTAGTGTTGCATTTGCAGGAATACTTCTAGTAGGATGTAATGCTACCAAAACAGCAGGTGAAAAATCTAAAAACGATTTAGCCTCTTTAAATCCTATTGAAACTAGTTTAAATTTAAGTAAAGTAGTTGATGATAAAGCGCCAGTAACAATTAATCCTGGACGTTTTACTACAGAAACTGTAACATATAGATTGCCAAGAGTAGTACAAGGAACATACTCTGTTAGTGATTTTGGAAAATATGTAGACGATTTTAAAGCTATAGATTACAAAGGAAACGAGCTGCCAGTTGTAAAAACAGATACAAACACATGGACAATTAGTAATGCTACTAATTTAGACATGATAATGTATAATGTAAACGATACTTTCGATATGGAAACTCAAGGTGGTGGAATTGGTAAAGAAGTACCATTTTCTCCTGCAGGAACTAATATTGAAACTACAAATTATGTATTAAACTTACATGGCTTTGTTGGGTATTTTGATAGTTTAAAAACGGCGCAATACAATTTAAATGTTACTGCACCTAAAACTATGCTAAAAACATCTGCTTTACAAGAGACAGAAACAAAAATGAATGAGGATGGTTTAACTATGACAACCACCTATTTCGCGCCAAGATATTTTGATATTACAGATAATCCAATGTTTTATGGAGCTTTAGATGTCGAAGAATTTCAAGTTGGAGATATAAAAATTGTTTTAAGTGTATACTCTCCAAACAATGTACATTCTGCCGAAAAAATTAAAGCAGTTATGCAAAAAATGATGGAAGCGCAAAAAACATATTTAGGAGATATTAATACAACACCTCGTTATGATATTTATTTATATTTATCTGAAGGAAAAGAAGAATCTCCAAAAGGTTTTGGAGCTTTAGAACACCATACTTCTACAGTTGTTGTTTTACCAGAATCTATGCCTTTTGATGCATTATCTGCAAGTATGATAGATGTTGTTTCTCATGAGTTTTTTCATATTGTAACACCTTTAAGTGTGCATTCTGAAGATGTACATTATTTTGATTATAATCAACCAACATTTTCTAAGCATTTATGGATGTATGAAGGTGTAACAGAATATTTTGCAACATTATTTCAAGTTAATCAAGATCTAGTAGAAGAAGAGGAGTTTTACACAAAAATAATGGGTAAAATAAAAGCAGCTTCTGCAATGAACGATAGTATGAGTTTTACTGAAATGAGTGAAAACATATTAGAAGATGCTTATGCACCACAATACTTAAATGTGTACCAAAAAGGAGCATTAATTGGTATGTGTATAGATATTTTAATGAGAGAAGAAAGTAATGGAAATAGAGGTATTTTATCTTTAATGAAAGAATTATCATTAAAATATGGTAAAAATAAACCTTTTGAAGATGATAATTTAATTGCCGAAATAACAGCAATGACATATCCTTCTGTTGGTGAATTTTTAAACACACACGTTGTTGGTAATACGCCAATTAACTACAACGACTTTTTTGCAAAAGCTGGTTTAGTATTAACAGAATCTAAAGTAAAAACAAGCTATATACAAAATGAAGGAACTTTAATATTTGCACCAGATATGGCAACCATGACAATTCCTTTTTCTGAAGCTGTAAAAGACAATAGTTTCTGGGCAGAAAACGGTGTTTTACCAGGAGATGTTATTAAAACAGTAGATGGAAAAGAGTTAAACATGGCAAGCGCACAGCAAATACTAACAGAAGTGTACATGTGGAAACCAGGTAGAGAGGTTGATGTAAGACTAGACAGAAATGGAGAAGAAATAGTAGTAAAAACTACATTAACACAATCTTATACTACAGGTTCTAGTTTAGCTATAGACCCAAATGCTACAGCAAAGCAAAATGCATTACGTGAAGCTTGGTTAAAAGGATAAAATAAAGCAATTCATACTTCGGTACAAAAATTGATTATAAAATTGTATCGAAGTATTTTTTAGTATCTTTAGATATAATAATACACGAATTAATTTAAAATAATATACAATGAAGAAGTTAATTTTAATGAGTTTTTTATTCTTAATGAGTATTAGCACTGCAATAGCACAAGATAAGCCTGTTGATAGTGATTATGTAATTTTACTAAATGAAAAAGTGTTTTATTACCATAATGATGGTGTTAAGCCACTAAATGAAGAGTTAAAACTAAACGATGGAACAGTTGTTAAAACTGACGGTACTTATATTAAAGACAAAAAAAACATGAAATTATCCGATGGAGAATGTTTGGGTATGAGTGGTAAAAAATATAATACTCAATTAGATTTAACTAAGAAAATTTTAAAAGAAAGAAAGAAGTAAAATTTCTTTTACCATATAAAAAAGCCCAATTAGCAATGTTAATTGGGCTTTTTTTATTTATAATTTTTCAAAAAAATATATTTATAATTAATCAAAAACTTCTGGCTTTACAACTGTAAAACTAAAAGTGGTGCTTTCTCCAATTTTAGAAGTTACCATAATAGTTCCACCTAAAGATTTTACTAAGTTTTTAACTGTAGATAAGCCAATACCATGGCCCTTATTGCCATTCCTGTCTAAGTTACCAACTGTCGAGAATAAATTAAAAACGGTTTCTAATTTGTCTTCAGGAATACCAACGCCATTATCTGTAACAGAAAAGTTATAAAATTCATCTTTAATAGTACAAGAAATATCAATTATTGTATGCTCTTTATCATTATATTTTAAACTGTTACCAATTAGATTTAGTAAAATTTGTTCTAAAGCAACACGGTTACATATTATCTCTACATCATCTTCGGGAAAATTAATATGACAATTTGTATTTATTTGCAATAAGTCTACAAGATCTTCTAATAAATGATTTAAGTAAAAAGAATCAACAGTATTATCGGTTTTATCGCTTTCGTAATGGTCTAATAAATTAGATATATACTCGCTTAATGAAAAAGAAGAACGTTTTAAATTAGTTAAATACTGTAAAGCTTTATCATCTAGTCTATCGCCATACTTTTTCTTTAAAATATCTGTTGTAACAATCATGTTTGCTAAAGGCATTTTCATATCATGAGAAACATGTCCTGCAAAATTTTTAAGATTATTATTTTGAAATTTTAATTCTTCTCTAACTTCTCTAAGTTCTAAGTTGTTTTTTCTTAATTCAAATAATTGCACTACCTGTTTAGCAAGTATAACAAGCGATTTTTTTTGTTTATTACTTAATACTCTAGGTTTAGAATCGAAAATACATAATGTGCCTAAAGGAAAACCGTCAGAATTTATTAAAGGAGCACCAGCATAAAATATAGCGTTATGTTCTTTTACTAATGGATTGTTTTCAAATCTTGGGTCTAAACGTGCGTCTTTAATTTCAAATAAATCATTTTCGCTTAAAATTGCGTGACCACAAAAAGAGGTGTCTCTAGGAGCCTCGTTAAAAGGAATTCCATAATGAGATTTTAAAAAATTTCTTTCAGCATCAAGTAATGTAATTAATGAAATAGGAACATCAATTAAATTTGAAACTAAATTTGTTATATTATCAAAATCTTCCTCTGGAAGTGTATCTAAAAGCTGATAAGATTTTACTGCTTTTAATCGGGCTGACTCATTTTTTGGAAACCTTGGAGTTATCAAAAGTACTAGTGTTAAAAATTATTAAATATTATTTAAACTAGTTTAAATAACTAAGTTTAGTTTTTATGCTAAATTCAAAGTTAATAAAATTATATATGAGTTTCGCTTTAAAATATTTAATGAGTTAAAAAAAGGTTTTATTAATTATTAAAAACCTTCAAACACACCTAATCCAAATAATGCAAAATCATATTTAACAGGATCGTTTTTATCCATTTTTCTTAATGCATTATCTAGTTCTGTTAAAGCTTTACCATCATTTTTTTTGCGTTGTAATAAACCTAGTTTTCTTGCTACATTGCCAGAATGCACATCTAACGGACAAGATAATTGTGATGGTGATAATGTTTTCCAAATACCAAAATCTACTCCAGTATTGTCGTTTCTTACCATCCAGCGTAAAAACATGTTAATTCTTTTTGCTGCAGAATTTTTTAATGGGTCGCTTACGTGTTTTTGTGTACGTTGCAAATGTTCAATTTCGAAAAAAGACTGTTTAAAAAAGTGAATTGCTTTTTGTAAAGAATCATTTTCGGCATGGGTTGCAAATATAGCTTCTAATCCATTATGGTTTTTGTAAATATGCTTAAGGCTTTTTATAAACGTTATAAAATCTAAGCCATTAAATGTTCTATGTACAAAAGGTTCTAATTTCTCTAAATCCTGTTCTTGATGGTTTATTATAAAATCATAAGGAGAATTATCAAGTAATTGCATCATTCTATTTGCATTATTTATAATGCTTTTTCTATTGCCCCAAGCAATAGTAGCACTTAAAAAGCCTGCAATTTCAATGTCTTCTTTTTTACTAAAACGGTGAGGAATTTGTATTGGATCGCTAGTTATAAAATCTGGCCTATTGTATTGTTCTACTTTTGCGTCTAAAAATTCTTTAAGTTCTTTTTTATTCATCATTATAACTTAAATATGTTTTACAAGAATAGTGATTTATAATTTTAATGAAAATAAAAAAGGTAACCATTTACGGTTACCTTTATTTAATATGTTATAATTATTTTTATAATGGTTTTCTACCTGATATAATATTGTAAAGAATAACTATTACAGCTATAACTAATAGAATGTGAATTAAACTGTTTCCACTCATTCCAGGCATAACTCCTAAAAATCCTAGAAGCCATACAATAATACAAATTACGGCTACAAGCCAAAGAATACTTCTCATAATAATATAGTTTAATGGTTAATAATAACTAACTTAAGAATTTTTATGACGCTCTTGTGTTAATAAACTTATAAAGCTATTATCTCTTATTTTAAAGCAAAAACTATTTTAATTCTTTTTTAAGAAATTTAGCGGTATGACTTTTTTTATGTTTTGCAACTTGTTCTGGAGTTCCTTCTACAATAATTTTACCACCACCTTGTCCACCTTCGTAACCAACATCTATAATATGATCTACTGTTTTTATTACGTCTAGATTATGTTCTATAATTAACACAGTATTACCTTTATCTGCTAATTTGTTTAAAACAATCATTAGTACTCGAATATCTTCAAAATGCAAACCGGTTGTAGGTTCGTCTAAAATATAAAAAGTATTTCCTGTATCTCGTTTGCTTAGTTCTGTAGCTAATTTAATGCGTTGTGCTTCTCCTCCAGAAAGAGTTGTACTTTGTTGTCCTAGAGTAATGTAACCTAAACCTACATCTTGTATGGTTTTTAGTTTTCTATAAATTTTAGGAATATTTTCAAAATACTCTACAGCTTCATTAATAGTCATGTCTAGGACATCACTAATGCTTTTTCCTTTATATCTAATTTCTAATGTTTCTCTATTAAAACGTTTACCTTGGCATGTTTCGCACTCTACGTAAACATCTGGAAGAAAATTCATTTCAATAACACGTAATCCTCCACCTTTACAAGTCTCACAACGTCCACCAGCAACATTAAAGCTAAATCTTCCAGGTTTATAGCCTCTAATCATAGCTTCTGGTATTTTAGCAAATAAACTTCTTATTTCTCCAAATGTTCCGGTATAGGTTGCAGGATTACTACGTGGTGTCCTACCAATAGGAGATTGGTTTATATCTATAACTTTATCGCAGTGTTCTAAACCTTTTATGCTTTTATATGGCATTGGTTTTTTTACACCATTAAAATAATAGGCATTAAGTATGGGATAGAGTGTTTCGTTAATTAATGTAGATTTTCCACTACCAGAAACTCCTGTAACTCCTATCATTTTTCCTAGAGGAAATTTTACCGATACATTTTTTAAGTTATTACCAGTGCAGCCTTTTAATTCAATAAATTTCCCGTTACCTTCACGACGTTTTTTAGGAATTTCAATTTCTTTTTTACCGTTTAAGTATTGTGCTGTTAGTGTATTTTCTTTTAATAGTTGTTTTGGAGTGCCTTGACTTATAATTTCGCCGCCATGTTTTCCAGCTCGCGGACCTATATCAATAACATGATCTGCACTTTCTATCATGTCTTTATCATGTTCAACAACAATTACGGAGTTTCCAATATCTCTAAGTGAAACTAAAGAATTTATAAGTTTTTCATTATCGCGTTGGTGTAAACCAATACTAGGTTCATCTAATATATATAAAACACCTACTAATTGCGAACCAATTTGAGTGGCTAAACGAATACGTTGTGCCTCACCACCAGAAAGCGATTTTGAATTTCGGTTTAAAGAAAGATAATTAAGACCAACATCTAACAAAAATTGAAGTCTAGCTCGTATTTCCTTAATTATTTCTTCGGCAATTTTAATTTGTTTTTTCGAAAGGTTTTTTTCTAAATCTTGAAACCATTCTGCTAAGTCAACAATATCTTTATTCGCTAATTCCGCAATGTTTTTACCTGCTACTTTAAAATATAAAGATTCTTTACGTAATCTAGAACCTTCGCAAACAGGACAATTTACTTTGTCCATATATTCTTTTGCCCAGCGTTTTAAGGATGTAGATTCTGCATTTTTATATTGGTTGTCTATAAAATTAGCGACACCTTCAAAATCAATTTTATAATCTCTTGTAATACCTAAAGTTTTACTTTCAACAGAAAATTTATCGTTACCACCGTATAAAATAATTTGTTTAGCTTCTTTTGGGATATTTTTATAGGCGTCTGTTAGTTTAAAATTAAAACGCTCTGCAATAAGTTGCAATTGCTTAAAAATCCAACTTTTCTTTTCTGGTCCATGAGGTGCCAAAGCACCATTTTTAATAGATAAAGAATCGTCTGGAATAATTTTATTTTCGTTTACTTGGTATAAGTTTCCAATACCATTACAATTAGGACATGCACCTTTTGGTGAGTTAAATGAAAAATTATTTGGTTCAGGATTTGGATACGATATTCCCGAAGTAGGACACATTAAATTTCTACTAAAATAACGTGCTTTTTGAGTGTCTTGATCTATAACCATTAACACATCGTCACCATGGTACATTGCTGTATTTATGGTTTCATCTAAGCGCTTATCGTTAGCAATTTTATCATCAATCTTAAGTCTATCTATTACAATTTCAATATCATGATTTTTATAACGATCTAGTTTCATTCCTTTTACTAAATCTTTTATTTCACCATCTGTTCTTACTTTTACAAAGCCTTGCTTTGCAATTTGCTCGAATAATTCACGATAATGACCTTTACGAGAACGCACGACAGGCGATAAGATATTTATTTTTTTGCCTTTATAGCTTTCAATAATTAGAGATTTTATTTGCTCGTCGCTATAGCTTACCATTTTTTCGCCAGTATTAAAACTGTAGGCATCACTGGCACGGGCATAAAGTAGTCTTAAAAAATCGTAAATTTCTGTTATAGTTCCAACTGTAGATCGTGGCGATTTACTTGTTGTTTTTTGCTCGATAGCAATAACAGGAGAAAGTCCATCAATTTTATCGACATCTGGGCGTTCTAAGCCACCCAAAAATTGTCTGGCATACGCCGAAAATGTTTCAATATAACGACGTTGTCCTTCGGCATAAATAGTATCGAAAGCAAGCGATGATTTTCCACTTCCAGATAAACCAGTAATTACTACTAATTTTTCTCGCGGAATAGTAACATCGAGATTTTTTAAATTATGAACTCTGGCACCTTTTACCACAATGTTTTCTTCAAAATTCGTCATATAAATAGCTAAATATTGCTGTTTTAAAACAGATTTGCGAAGTTACGGTTTTTAGCGTTCATTTTTAAGCTCATTTAGTTAGGATTTTATTAAAATAGATAGACGATTTGGTATTTAATTTATAAATTCGATTTTAAAATTATGTCACTTCAAAATAATTTTAATGAATAAGAATGTGAATAAAGCAGTTTTATTTACTTATTTGAATAGGACAATAAATTTTAGTAAATAATAAAAATATATAGAAATGAAAATATTAGGAATAGGCTCAAGAATTAGCTATAACGAATACGGTAAAGGTGTAATAACGAATGTTGATAGCCAGCAATATTGGGTAACTTTTATAGATAACGGATTAGAAACAATCGCATTAAATGAAGAGATAGAAGTAATTGAAGCTGCAGAAAATGAAGTAGATACGGTTAGTTTTTTTGATGTTGAGCAGAGTTTTATGCGTTTACTAAAAAAATATAGCGATGTTAGTGAGGTTGTACATATTGGAGATAAATGGAAAGGTGGAAAGCTTATTTTAGAACCAGCAGATACTAATTTAAAAAGTAAAGAAATTAAAATTAATGATTTTTTTCATAAAATAACGATGGTTCGAGATAGGCTACGTGTTATGGAACAAAAAATTAATTCTAGTAAAAATCTAGACGAACAAGAGAAAATAGACTTACAGCAATATATTACGCGATGCTATGGAAGTTTAACTACTTTTAATGTGTTATTTAAGGTCAAGGAGCAACAGTTTGTAGGGCAGAAGAGTAAGTAAGTTTACAGGCTGTTTACTGAGACTGAGAAGTTTTTATTCCTTCAATCTCAATACCTAAAATCATAAATTTATGAAACGTTGGTAACATCGCTCCAGTTTTAGTTATTGTCCAATCACTCCAAGTCGCTTCTAGTCCATCTATTGGTAAAATGGAAGTCCACATTTGGAAGCTTTTTGGTTTTCCTGTGTTATCTAAATGCCATAAATAAGAATCTCCTGGAGTAGAGCCACCAGAATTATAGGTTACTAAAAGAGCTTCTTCTCCGTTTTCTAAAGTAACTATAGTTCGCTGTGTACCATCATCAAAAACCTTATAAGGTGCAACTAACCAAAAAGAGTCATTATTAAAATAAAAGATTGCTTTTTCAATAAGTTCTTTACTGTTTTCTCCTTCAATTTTTATATCATTTTTAAACACTTCGCTTTTTGAACTATCGTTTAAATCTAAATTTACTTTATAGTTTTTCCAATAGACTTCGCAGGTGTTTTCAGCTTTATTCCATTTAAAATGATGACGTTTTTTTAACGTCCATTCTATATAATCGGTAGATTTATATGCTTCATAATTTAAAGCATTTAGCATTTTTAATGCTAAAGTTTCTGAACCAGCTTCTTTGCCAACTGGTAACGCTTCGTTGTATTTAAAATAAAGAAAACCGTAGAGTAGGAGTGTTGGTAATGTAAAAAATACAATTACTCCTATTATTATTTTTAGAATTCTTTTTGGCGTTAATTTTTTCTTTTTTCTCATATTTATATTATAGAAAATAATTGAAATTTAAGATTTTCTTATTTATCGTTTTAAAGTAAAGTGTGCTTTAAATTGTTTCTTAACCGTAGGATTATTAGGTTCTCTATATTCTACAGTAAACCAGTAATCGCTAGTTGGCATTGGGTTACCATTATAAGTACCATCCCAACCTTCGCCTAATGGACTTAACTGTTTTAAGAGTTTACCATAACGATCAAAAATATAGATTACAGCATCTGCTTGACGGCCTATATCGTAAATATTCCACGTGTCATGGTAACCATCGTCATTTGGTGTAAAGTACAATGGATAGTCCATAACTGTTATTGTTGTTGTGCTTTCTCCACAACCTTGTGTGTCTCTTACCGTTATAGTATGTTCTCCTGCTGCAACATCAGAGAAGGTGTATACATAAGCACCCGCAGTGTTTTGTGTGCCTAATTCCCAATCGCCTCCATCTAAACTAAATTCGTATTCGGCTATAGATGTGCTAGTGGTACCTGTTGCGGTTACTAAAATATCATGCTGCTCTGCAAAGGCCAATGTTGTTACCTCTGCTTCTAGTACTGGTGGCTCGCTTACGGTAACTAAAGTGGTTACTTCGTCGTTTGAACATCCTGTAGCATTATCTGTTGCCACTACACCATAAGTTCCGCCTTGTGTTGGTTCTATAAATTCTGAGGTCTCGTTTGGTAATACTGCACCATCTAAAGTCCACTCAAAAGTATATTGTGAAGGATCTAAACCGGTATCTATTACTGGTGAGTTTATAACCTCGCTGCCATTAGTGTTAATACATAATAAGTATGCACTGTCTAACATAAACGATGGCATTGGATTAACCTGTAAGGTAATTTCTGCAGTCTCGTAACATGATGAACTGTCTATCATCGTTCCTGGATTGGCAGGATCGTTTATCATTAAATCATTATCTACTCTTACAATAATAACTTGTGGGTTAACCGTGTTAGTGTAAGTAAATGGTAATGGATTGATACCTGCATCTGCATCGGCTTGTGTTTCGTAATACGTTACAGTGTAATCTGCTGGATCTTGACCGTCTAATACATCTGCGTTTTGAGTGGTTAAATCGAAAACAGTAGTGTCGTTTGTCGTGTCTCCATCAAACTCCATTGTGTCATCACAGGCTTCGTATACAATTGGACCTCCAACTGGATTGGCTTGTGCTGCTTCGTCTACTACTAAATTAAAGGTAAGTGCTGTGGTATCGCATCCGGTTACGGTATTGGTAATATTAACGTAAATGGTTTGTGGATCACTAGTGTTAGTGTAATCGCCACTTATTGCTAAATCATTAATACCTGCATCGGCTTCAGCTTGTGTTTCATGGTAGGTTACCGTGAAGATGGCTGGATCTTGACCGTTTAATATGGCTGCTGTCATTGTTGTTAAATCAAAGTCTGCAACGTTGTCTGTATTTAATTCACAAATCACATAGTCTTCTACTGGTGTTACTACTGGTAATGGGTTTACAATAATATTGAAACTCACTAAACTGTAGCATCCTGTACCGCCTAATCCTGTTGGGTCTGTACCGTTGGTTAAGCGCACATAAATGGTTTGTGGTGTAACAGCAACTCCTGGATTTGCTGGATCTTCGTTAATATGCATGCTTGGGTCTGCTATAGCATTGTTACCCATAATAGCATCGTCTTGTGATAGGTAATAACTTGCGGTTACTCCTAATTCTCCATTAATAATAGTGGCTTCGTTTTGTGTTAAATCGAAAGTCTCTAGCATATCGTTTGGTCCTACAATATCAACATCGTCACACAGTTCTAAATCTTCTGGATCTGGTGTTGGTGATGGATTGTTTAATACACGGATGGTTACGGTTGTAAAACTGAAACAACCGGTATCATTATCGGTCACTCTTACGTATAAGGTTTGTGGACCTGTCATGGTATTCTGGTACGCTGTTGGATCTGGAATGGCATTCGTATCGGCTTGCGCATCGGCCATGGTTTCGTAATAGGTAACTATCCAACTTACATTCATTGGTCCGGTGATTTCTATATCTTCTACCGTTAAATCGAAGAAAGTGAAACCATTATTAGCTTCCATATAATCGGCATCTAAATCATCACATTGTGATAATAAATTGTCATAATTAGCATCGATTACTGGTGGGAATTCCACGCGAATAACAAAACTTCCTGTGGTAACACAGCCATTAGCATTGCTTACTAAGCGAATGTAAATGGTTTGTGGATTGGTAACATTGGTATAGTTACTCGTGTTTACTATTGGGTTGTTACCACTATCGGCTCCTGCTTGTGTGGTGTGGTATGTTAAGGTGAAATCTGCTGGTGTTTGTCCGTTTGCAAAAATTTGTGGATTGATAACGGCATCAAAATCAAATTGAGCAGTACCATCGTTATCGGCATCACAAATTACATAATCTTCAATTGCTATTGGTACTACTGGAGATGGTATTACCGATAATGGTAATTCTACTATAGTGTAACAGCTGGTTAAATCGTTTTGTACAAAGGCATAAACCGTTTGGTTAAACTGTACAATATTGGCATACGGGCTACTTAATGGATTGATTCCATTCATAGCATCGTCTTGCGTTTCGTAATAGGTTGTGGTAACGTCTGGCTCTCCGTTTTCTATTATTACTGTTTGTGCGTCTAAATCGAACAGTGCAAATCCATCGTTATCATCATCACATTCTTCTACTACCGCTGGCATTGCTACTGGTGATGGTAGTGGGTTTACTCTAATATCAAAAGTAGTAATGCTACTACAGCCTGTTACATTATTTGTTCCTAATACATAAATGGTTTGTGCATTTGCAGTGTTTGTGTATGGACTAAATATTTGGTCGGCTGGATCGTTGGTTTCTGCGCCTATTTGTGTGCTAAAATAGGTTAAGGTGATACCGGTTTGTCCTGCTAAAATATCGGCATTAGCATCTTCTAATGTAAAGGCTTCTAACTCGTCTCCTGGATTATTAACATCACATAAATTTAATGATGCGGCTTGTGCTAATACTGGTAACGGATTAACGATAAGTTCTAGCTCTATGGTTTTATAGCAACCTGTAGCATTGTCTTCTACACGTATCCATACACTGTCCATATCGGCAGTGGTGTTTACATAAGCGTTTGGTGTAGCTATGGCATTGTTTGGTGCCTCGGCATTGGCTTGTGTTTGGTAGTAAGTAATGGTGTATAATGTTGGGTCTAAATCGTTAGTGGCATCACCATCTAAAAGATTTAATACTTCTGGCTCTTTAACAGTTAAATCGAAACTTGCAAATCCATCGGCATCATCATCACAAACTTCTAATGGTGTTAAATTTGCTGGTGTAATAATTTGTGGTTCTGGGTTAACGATTAATACTAGCTCTACAAAGGTAGCACAGTCGGTTGCTATTGTTGTGCTTTCTACACGTACATATATGGTTTGTGTGTTGGCTACAATATTATTATAATCGCCTGTTATTGGGTTTACATTATTGTCTGCATCGGCCATGGTTTCATGGTAAGTTACATCTAATCCTGTAGCGCCTCCTGTAATTTCTGCTTCGGCATCGGTTAGTGTAAAGACTCCAAACCCATCACTATCTGGATCGCAATGCTCTAGAGGTGTTGGTGTAAAGGCTACTGGTGCTTGTTCTACTGCTAACTCTAAAGTTGTGGTTGTGTAACAGTTGGTGTTTACATTTAAAACACCGGCTACAATGGTTTGTGGGTTACTAATGTTTGTGTATTGGCTTGGTAACGGATTGCTTTGTGCATCGGCATCGGCTTGATCAAAATAATAGGTTACGGCATAGGCTGGATTGCCTCCGGTAATTTCATTATTTTTTATGGTTAAATCAATCTCTGTTAAACCGTCTGGTGTACCATCGTCACAAACTTCTAAAGTGGTTGGTGCTATGGCTGTTGGTAGCGGATTTACTACCACTGTATTAGATGTTGTTAAAGGACTTGTACACGTTGTAGCTGGGTTATTTACAGCTTCTAAAGTCATTTCTTGGTCTACTGCTGGAGCTGCTATAGTAATAACAGATTCTCCTGCTGCGTCAAGTGTTACTTGTACTGTACCGCCACCATTAATATTGTAATCTACAATATCTCCTGGTGTACCGGTTATAGTAAATACAGCATCTTCACCTATACATACTTCATCATTACTCGCTAATGCTACTGTTGGGTTAGCTATTACCGTAACAGTGTCTGTATCTGTTAGTATGCTACTACACATAGTTATTGGGTTTGTAATAGCTTCTAAAACTATAGTTTGGTCTACAGTTGCTGCTGTAATGGTTACAATAGCTTGACCTGTAGCATCTACAACAACTTGTTGTGTTGCGCCTCCATTAATAGTATAGTCTATAACATCATCGGCAGTGGCATCTATAGTAAAAATAGCATCTGCTCCAGAACAAATATCTGTGTTTGTTGTTAAACTTGTAATGGTTGGATTTGCTCCAATAGTAACTGTTTCAGTATCTGTTAATGTTGTTGTACATGTTGTAGATGGATTGGTAACAGCTTCTAAAGTTATGGTTTGGTCTGTTGTAGCTCCTGCAACGGTAACAACACCTTGTCCTGCTGCATCTAGTGTTACTTGCACTGTACCGCCACCGTTAATATTGTAGTCTACAACATTGCCAGCGTCTCCGGTAATGGTGAAAATGGCGTCTTGGCCAGAGCATATAGTGTTTGTTGTTGCAATTACATTAGCATTTGAGTCTGGTAATATTGTTATATCAAATGATTCGGAAATAATTTCAGCACACGCATCTGTAACTTGAACAGTATAAGTTGTATTTGTTGTAGGAGAAAATATAGGATTAGGTATAGTAACATCGCTTACACCTGTGGCAGGAGACCATAAATAATTTGTTGCTCCATCATAAGTAGCATCAATAGAATTTATAGAGTTTCCAGAACAAATTGTTTGATTTTCTAATAGAATTTCATTTACAAAAGAAAGATTTTTAAAACAAACAGTTTGAAGATTTGAAGCTCCACCAGTAGATCCAGTAAAACCAAAAAACACATTTGAGTTACCATTAAAAACTGAATTAACAATATCTGCAGTATATAAAATTCTTTCGTTACAATCGAAAATAACTCTAAACTCTTGTGTAGCTGCTCTCCAAGTAATTTTAACTTCATGAGGATTGCCATCTTCTATATTTGCTGAAGTAGCAGAAGCATTAACAGGTGCAAATAAAGATGTTGCTCCCGTATGGTTTGTAATACCATTAGAAATTATGGCAACATGATCTGAAAAAGGATCATTTCTATCATTATTTTGCCATGTGTCAAATTCAACTGCCATAGAATTATCAATGCCTCCATATCCTAATCCTCCACCGCCAATTCCTACTTCTGCATTGGCAGAAGTTTTTAAAGCAAAAACAATTCCATCTGCACCATTAGAATCATTACTACCAAAATTTGCATCAAAAATAATATCAAAATCATTATTTAAATTTATAGTATTATTAAACCACACAGCTCCAAGTTGTGTGTTAGAATTTGCAGTAATTTGATAGCAATCGCCTCCTAAGTCTATTGTGTTTCCAACTAAAGAAGGAGCTAATTGAGCTAGGACTTGTTGTGAAATGAAAAAAAATAATACAATTATAAAATAGAATTTTGAGTAAAATTTAGGTGTCATAATTTCTATACAGAATTTGAATAAGCTACTAAAGTAATTTAAAAAAGAATATACGGTTGTTTTTTTGATAGTTTATAAATTTCTAAAAACCATCAGCTGCATCATCTCCTCGCGAATCTGCACCTCCTTCTAGTGTGCCATCTGGCCATACTAAAATGCCATCTACAATACCAATAACAGGTGAGCGTTCTTCGTTAATAATATAACCTTTCTTTTCTAGAGACTTTATCGTTTTTTTATTAAAACGGTTGGGTTCCATTCTAATTTCGTCTGGTAACCATTGATGGTGAAAACGTGCAGCTTCTACGGCTTCTTGCATTGTCATATTAAATTCATGCACATTTAAAATAGTTTGTAAAACCGAAGTAATAATTGTTGAACCTCCAGGAGTGCCAACGCTCATTAATAACTTCCCATTTTTTTCTACTATGGTTGGTGTCATAGAGCTTAACATACGTTTTTCTGGTAAAATAGCATTAGCTTCGGCACCAATTAAACCATATACATTTGGAACGCCAGGTTTACTTGAAAAATCGTCCATTTCATTATTTAAAAAGAAGCCTAATTCTTCGCAGTATAGTTTAGAACCATATCCCGAATTTAAAGTAGTTGTTACAGAAATGGCATTTCCAAATTGATCGATAATAGAGTAGTGGGTGGTTTCATCACTTTCAATAATATCAACATTACCATGAGAAACTGTAGATGAAGGTGTAGCTTTTTCAAATGAAAAATTCTTCATTCTATCTTTTAAATACGCATCACTTATTAATTTACTTTGTGGTATTTTAATAAAATCAGGATCACCTAAATAAAAACTTCTATCAGCATAAGCGCGACGTTCAGCTTCAGCTAAAACTTGAATAAACTCTGTAGAATTATGGCCTAATTTACTTAAATTAAAACTTTCAACAGATTTTAATATTTGAGCCATTGCAATACCTCCGCTTGATGGTGGAGACATAGAGATAATTTTTAAATCGTCGTAATTAAATGTAATAGGTGTACGCCAATTTGCTTTGTAGCTTGCTAAATCTTTTTCAGTTATAATGCCACCATTTTCTTGAATAAATTTAGCTAGAATTTTTGCAGAAGTACCTTTGTAAAATTCATCTGGACCATTTTTCATAATGGCAGAAAGTGTGTTTGCTAAATTATTTTGAACGATGGTATCTTTTGCTTTCCAGTGTTTTGCAAATAAAATAGTGTCTTTATTAGTTTTTAGAAAATCTTCACGTTTTTCGGTAAATCTAGCTTCTTGTTTTTTGGTTACTACAATTCCTTTTTTTGCTAGATTAATAACAGGTTTAATAATGGACTCTATAGGAAGTATTCCAAACTTTTTTTGTGCTTCAAAAACGCCAGCTACAGTTCCTGGAACACCAACTGCCATTGCGCCACGTGTACTTAACTCTGGAATAATATTTCCTAAAGAATCTAAATACATGTTTTTTGTTGCTGCTAAAGGTGCTTTTTCTCTATAATCTAATGCGCCAATTTCACCATTATTTAATCTATACACCATAAAACCGCCACCACCAAGATTTCCTGCATATGGGTAAGCTACAGCTAATGCTAAGTCTGTAGCCATCATTGCATCAAAAGCATTTCCGCCTTGTGCTAAAATTTGCTTTCCAATTTTTGATGCTTCAGCTCTTGCAGAAACTACCATTGCTTTTTCTGTTATTAAGCCGCGAACAGGAACTTGTTTATTATTTTGTTTTTTACATGAAATAATAATAAGAAATAGAAAGAATAATATTGCTATATTTTTTAATTTCATGAGCTTTTACGTTTTTAAATTATTTAAGTGTTATAGGAATCCATACAGTTTCTTCGGAATCTGGACTGTTACGTTTGGCTTTTTCTCCTAATAAATTAAAATGAGGTCTTTTATCTAATTGATACTTAGATTGTGGAAGCCAACTAGTAAAAATATACGACATAAAAGTTCCAAAATTTTGTGGTAATCCCTTATATTTAAAGACAGCGTATAAACCAGATTCAAGGTTTAAAGTACTCATACCTTTAGGTAATGTTTTGTGATTTTCAACTTCAACCGTAGCCCATTTTACAAAGGTGTTTGTTGGATTGAAATTTTTAAAGTAAGTATCGTTATAAATTAATACTTCGAATATATCTGAGGAAATAGCATTTTGAATCTCTTTTTTTTGAGGCATAAAACCAGAGAAAAGCTGAAATGTTTTATTATCTACCAAAGACATGGTAATATTATGGCCAACTAATTTTTTATTTTCTAGAGTGACAATTTCTGGTATTTGATTCAAAATAAATAGTTTGTTTTAAGTATTAGTCGTCTAGCAAATCTGGTCTGCGTTCTTGCGTTCTTTTATAAGCTTGTTCTTCTCTCCACTTTTCTATATTTGCAGCATGACCGCTAAAAAGAACTTCTGGGACTTTGTGTCCTTTGTAGTCTCTTGGTTTTGTGTAAATTGGAGGTGCTAATAAATTATCTTGAAAACTATCTGTAAGCGCAGAAGTTTCGTTACCTAAAACGCCAGGTATAAGTCTAATAACAGCATCACATAGTACTGCGGCTCCTAATTCTCCACCAGATAAAACATAATCTCCAATAGAGATTTCTTTGGTTACAAACATGTCTCTAACACGTTGGTCTACACCTTTATAATGGCCACAAAGAATAATGATATTTTCTTTTAATGATAATGTATTTGCAATACCTTGATTTAAGGTTTTACCATCTGGCGTCATATATATAATCTCATCGTAATTACGTTCTGCTTTTAATGCAGAAATGCATTTGTCTATAGGTTCGCAAGTCATTACCATACCTGCACCGCCACCAAATTGTGTGTCGTCTATAGATTTATAATTGTCTGTAGTATAATCTCGTAAATTATGAAAGTGTACCGATACTAAATTAGCGTCTATTGCTCGTTTTAATATTGAAGCTTCAAATGGACTTTTAATTAATTCTGGTAAAACGGTTATTATATCTATTCTCATTATGCTTTGTATAGGTTTGCAAAGATAATTTAAATGTTTTTAAGATATAAATGTTTATTCGTACCGTTAGTATAAATTTAAATTTTCAATAAAAAAAAAGTCTGTTACCGGAGTTACAGACTTTTAAATGCTAATTTAAAATAAGTTTATTTTAAATAGAATTTTTATGCTTATTAATTTCATCTTGCAATTGTCTTCTTACTTTTTGTTCGCGTTCTAAGGCAACACGTCTGTGCTCTTCAAACTCTTCTTCGGTTTCTGCTAAAGATTTTTGAGCATCTTTAGTTATAGCATTACTATTTTTAAAACGATACATGAAAAATAGAGCTAAGGCTAATAATCCTGCAATAATAGACCACATTAATGTATTGTAGCCACCTTTACTCATTTGCATTCCAAAAAGAGACATGCTATCTTTTTCTGTATTTGTTTGCTGTAAAGTATCTTGAGTAGAAGTTAAGCTTGTTTTTAATTTAGAAATCTCATCATTTTGCTTTGTAACAATGGCTTTAGTATCGTTAAGAGATTTGTGTACGGCTTTTAAAGAGTCTAAAGTGTTATTTTTTATTTTTTCTATCCATTGCACTTTTATAACCTCATAACGTTGACCACGTGGATCTGTCCAACCGTTAGATTTTTTTGTTAAATATTCAAATTGATTTTCTATAGAACCACTATCTAACGATAATTTATCATCTGCATCTGTAGTTTCTGTTTGTGCTTGAATTTGTATGGTAAATAAGGCTAATAATAAAAGAAAGATTGCTTTAGTAAAATTCATTTTTTTAATGTTGATTGTTTTGTGCTGCAAAAGTAAATAATATTGTTTAGTTACAGCGTATTATAATACTACAAAAGCCTCACAATAAGTGAAGCTTTTATATATACGTTGAAAGTTATATTTTAGATGTTAGTGCTATTAGTAATCGTTTTTTTTTTTTTTACAAATTAACTTTTAAAACTATATCTAGTAATAATATCTTTTAGCTTTAGTTTAAGGTCTTCACCAGTGTCGTAAACCATTTGCTCGTTACTTGGAAAGCGAAGTCTTCTGTTTTTTAAAATATTTAAATCTTCGTTTGTTAAGGCTCTTTTGTCTCCTTTAACTGTAGCATACAAATTATCGAAAACAAATTCACTGTCTATTGGAAAACTCTCTAAAACATGATTTTGCTTAATATCACTATAAACAACTCTTGCTATTACTTGAGTAGATTTAAATTGATTAAACTCATTGAATCTAGCCTTTGCCGTAATTATTTTGTCTTGTTTAACATCGTTACCAAGACTATCTTTTACTACATTTCCATTGCTGTCTAAAACATATTCCCAACCATCAACTATGTTCTTTTTTCTAATAACTTGTTTTTCTGTAATACGTTCTGGAGATACATTTATTCTTTCTAATTGTAAAGCCATTGCATAATCGTAATCTATGTTTTGATTTGCATTAGTATGATAAACAGTCCAAAAATCGTTTAATCCATAGGTATTAAAGTTTAATAAATCATTTTCTAAACGAGTTGGTATTATTTGGTGTGTTTTATTTTCAATATTTACTATAACATAATCTGTTCCTTGATGATGTGCAACTTCCATAAGTTGTCTTACATCTTTATAATTTGCGTTTATAGTTTCAATATATTTTAATGTTTCAAAAGCTACTCTGTTTTTTAACTTTTCATCACTTTGCATTAAAGTAACTGCAGTGTTGTATTTGTATTCAGATACTTTATTCTTGTATTCAACTATTTCATTTGTATAATTTTTAAAATCTAAATTCAAGATTTTTCCATCTATTTGTAAAGGCATTACAGCTTTTATAGCTCTTTGTCTGTCTTCCAAATCTAAATAGATATTAAAAACCGATTCGTATAATTCTGGATTACCATCTTTTTTTAAATGATTGATGGTGTTATGATTTTCCTCTACAACTTTATAGTATGCATCTTGTAGCATAACAATATAGTCTTGCTTACGCTTTTTATCTTTATTGTTTTCTAACTTTTTAAGTGCGTTACTAATAGCCTGGTCGTAATTTCCAGAATGTAATTGCTTTTCAATTTGTTTTCTTCCAACACAAGATGTTAGTACTAGAAGAAGTACTGTTAATAGTGTAAAGTTTTTCATCTGTTCGGTTTTTATTGGTTTATACTATAAGTATAAAATCAATTTATGTGCCAAACTAAAAAAAGCCTTTAAACACTAAGTGTTTAAAGGCTTTTTAAAAATATATAATTTGTGTTTTATTTCTTTTTAGAATTAAATACTGGTAATAATTTTGTAGAAACTTCTCCAAAACCAATTCGAGTACCATCTTTTTCGCAATAACCACGCATAATTACAGTATCGTTATCGTTAATAAACTTTCTTTCGGTTCCGTTATTTAATTTTACAGGTTTTTCGCCTCTCCAAGATAGTTCTAGCATAGAGCCGTAAGTGTCTGGTGTTGGACCAGAAATAGTACCACTTCCCATCATGTCTCCAGAGTTTATTGGGCAACCGTTTATGGTATGGTGTGTTAATTGTTGCGCCATACTCCAATACATATATTTAAAGTTTGAACGACTTATAACAGTTTCTTTAGCTTTTTCTGGTTGTATTGATACTTCTAAATTAATATCGAAGCTCTTTTTACCTTTTTGTTTTAAATAATCTAATTGCTTTTTTAAAGGTTTTGGACCCTCAACACGATAAGGCTCTAAAGCGTCTAATGTTACAATCCATGGTGAGATTGACGATGCAAAACTTTTTGCTAAAAATGGTCCTAATGGTACATATTCCCATTTTTGTATATCTCTTGCAGACCAATCATTAAATAATACTAAACCAAAAATGTACTCTTCGGCTTCTTCAATAGGAATAGGTTCTCCCAAATCGTTAGCATCTGTAGTAATAAAAGCCATTTCTAATTCGAAATCTACAAGTTTACTTGGTCCATAAACAGGCTCTGTAGCTCCAGCTGGTAAAGTTTGACCTTGTGGTCTATGTACTGGAATTCCAGAAGGAATAATAGAAGAACTTCTACCGTGATAACCTACCGGAATATGAAGCCAGTTAGGTAATAAAGCATTATCAGGATCTCTAAACATAGTACCAACATTTGTTGCATGTTCTATACTAGAATAAAAATCTGTATAATCACCAATTTGTACTGGTAATTGCATTTCGATTTCGTCTAAACGAAATAAAACAGTTTCTTTATGTTTTGTATTTCCTTTTAGCTCATCATTTTCAATGTCAAAAATTTGTGCTATTCTATTACGAACTAAGCGCCATGTTTTACGTCCGTCTGCAATAAAATCGTTTAAAGTATCTTGAAGAAAAATATCATCGGTTAATGGAATGCCTTCAAAATAGCCTAATTGGTGTAAAGCGCCTAAGTCTATAGCAGTGTCTCCAATTCTAGTTCCTATAGTAATAATATCGTCTCTAGTTAAAAAAACTCCAAACGGAATATTTTGAATTGGAAAGTCTGAATTTTTATCGACGTGCAACCACGATTTTCTGTCTGGATTATTGGCTGATAATGGCATATATAAAATTGTTGATTTGTTGTTTATAAATTCTATACCAAACCTACATAATTTTTGATTTTAATACTAATCTATTTACTATTTTTGGACATATTTAACAATAACACCAATTTATGCAACGCGACGAACAAATATTTGAGTTAATACAAGCCGAAAAACAACGCCAATTACATGGTTTAGAATTAATTGCATCAGAAAATTTTGTTAGCGACCAGGTTATGGAAGCTGCAGGTTCTGTTTTAACTAATAAATATGCTGAAGGTTATCCTGGAAAGCGCTATTATGGAGGATGTGAAGTAGTAGATGAAGTAGAACAAATTGCAATAGACCGCGCAAAAACATTATTTGGTGCTGCTTATGCAAATGTACAACCACACTCGGGAAGTCAGGCTAACACAGCAGTTTACCACGCGTGTTTAAAGCCAGGAGATAAAATTCTTGGTTTCGATTTATCTCATGGTGGGCACTTAACACATGGTTCTCCTGTTAATTTTTCGGGTAAATTATATAATCCCGTATTTTATGGAGTAGAAGAGGCAACAGGTGTTTTAAACTACGATAAAATTCAAGAAATAGCAACACGTGAAAAGCCACAATTAATAATTGCTGGAGCTTCAGCTTATTCTAGAGATATAGATTTTAAACGTTTTCGTGCTATTGCAGATAGTGTAAACGCAATATTATTAGCAGATGTTTCTCATCCTGCAGGTTTAATTGCAAAAGGTATTTTAAATGATCCTATTCCACATTGCCATATTGTAACTACAACAACACATAAAACATTACGTGGACCAAGAGGTGGAATGATTTTAATGGGAAAAGATTTTGAAAATCCTTTTGGAATTAAGTTGAAAAATGGAAAACTTAGAATGATGTCTTCTTTATTAGATTCTGGAGTTTTTCCTGGAAATCAAGGAGGACCTTTAGAACATATTATAGCAGCCAAAGCAATTGCTTTTGGTGAAGCATTAACAGATGAGTTTATGCATTATATGCTGCAAGTTAAAAAGAATGCTGCGGCTATGGCTGAAGCATTAGTAGCTAAAGATTATAATATTATTTCTGGTGGTACAGATAACCACATGATGCTTATAGATTTAAGAAATAAAAATATTACAGGAAAAGATGCTGAACAAGCTTTAGTAAAGGCAGATATTACTGTAAATAAAAATATGGTACCGTTTGACGATAAATCGCCATTTGTAACTTCTGGAATTAGAATTGGAACTGCTGCAATTACAACACGTGGTTTAAAAGAAGATGAAATGGGAGCTATTGTAGATTTAATTGACGAAGTAATAAATAACTACGATAACGAAGATGTACTTGACGAAGTAGCTATAAAAGTAAATGCGATGATGAGTGATTTGCCATTGTTTAAAATGTAATAGCACTCTAATTATTTAATACAAAAAATCCCATTCTGTTGAGTGGGATTTTTTTTATTTTACTTTTGAATAGTCATTGTTGGAGGACAAGGTTTTGTAACATTCAGTTTAACTGCTGTATGTTTTATTTCTTTAAGTTTATAGTGATTTGTAATTTCATCGTTATAATTATAAAAAATGTACTCTTTAAATATTCCGTTTGGTATATTTCTTTCTTTATCCCATTCATTATAGGCTGTTATATGATATAAAACAGGTAAATAGTACTCTGTATTAGGTTTAATAATATATTGAATTGTACCAATTTTTCTTCTTTTCTTTTTCTTTTTACTTTTTAAATACGATAATTTATAGGTTTTATTTAATGTGTTATTTACAAGAGTATCCTTTAGGTTTACAAAATCGTATTCCTTTGTTCTAAATTTATATTTAGAACTTGAATTATGTATAGTTTCACAATCTAAAATATCAATTTCGGCAGATTTAAATAGTTTACTTTTTATAACTTTTACTTGTGAATGGTATTTGTTATAAGCATAAAAATTTAAAGAATAATGTAAGCTATCATAATCTCTAACAGAAATATAATAACTATTGTCTTTTGAGTTTGTATATAAATACTGTGTAACTGTAGTATCGCTTTTGGTAGTATTAAATCTACATTCATATTCTAATAACGTATCAAATTCATACGTTTTTTGTGCAAAACAAAACGAAAAACTTAAAAGTAAAGCTAGAGTAATGTATTTCATAATAAAATATTATCTACTCAAAAGAAATGTGCTGATAAGCACCTAAGTCAGTCGAAGATGTTCTGTTTGTTCCCAAAATATCTTGTGGTACTTGCGAAGCAAAAAATGCATTTCCTTGAGCATTAGCTTGCGAATTGTCACCAATTTGCAGCTCATTGTTTAGAGGATTTTTAAAATCTGGCTCTTGATTACGAATTAGATTTTCGTAATTAGAAGTATTAGAAAAATTATAGTTGTCACCTGTTGGGCTACTAGAAGAATCTTCAAAACGAACTAAACAATTTGTAAATTTAAAATTGAAAACAACACCTGCATCAGGAACTTCATCTATTATAAATTCTGGATTATCATTTCCATAAATAATAGAATTATTAAAATTACATTCGGTTAAATCTGCTAAAAAAGTAGTACCGTCTGCATCTTGTATAAAATTATTAACTAGAAGAGCAGGAAATTGCCTAAAACTATTGTTCCAATAATTAGCAATTGTAGTGTGTGTAAAATTATATTTGCCACCAAGAGTTAAAGCAACTGCAGATTGTCCTGCATTATTTACTACCAAATTTTCTGCTGTAATAGAAGAGTTTATAGCTCTAATTCCAAAATTGCTAAAATTATATAATTGAGAATTAGTAATTGTTAATTTATCTTGAGCATTATTTGCATTTCCATCGCTTGCAATACCTATGGTTGCATTTTTTATAGTAGCGTGATTAATTACATTGTTTACACTGTTCTCGAAAAGCCATATAGTTCCCCACTGGCCAGGAACATCTGCAAATGCAGGTTCTAATCTATCACTTTCAAAAACCACTTCATTTTCCATAAGCTCTTGATCTGTGCTTAATGCTCCATTTACTTGAAGTGAAGCATTTTCTTGAACTAAAAGCCCAGAATTTGCATGAAAATGAATTCTTGCACCTGCATCTACAGTTAGTGTTTCTCCACTAGGAACCGCGGCATATCCATAAATAACGTATGGTTTTTGATTTGTAAAATTTAATTCTGAAGTTAATAATTCGCGGCCTTGAATATCTGTTTCTACTTGCTGTCCGTCTATTGTTAGAGTAAGTGTTTCAATTACTTCTGTAGTATCATCGCGATCTGGATAAATAAAAACAGCATCTTTAACTAGTGTAACAAGTTCTACGGTTTGCTGATTTATTCCTGCATCAAAATGTATTTTATCGGTATATAAAAATTCATTGTTTAAAGTGCCTTGGTCTTCAATATCTATAGTTGTTTCAATAAAAACAAATAAGCTATCATTGGCTTGTATTTCTACATTATTAAATGTTTGTCCAGCGTTTCCGTCTACATTTAATCTATAACTAGATTGAGAACCACGCTCTAGACCAACAAATGGTATTGATATATCATTATCACTTCTATTATAAACTTTTAAATTGTAAGTACTTGAGCCAATATTTGTAAAAACGGTGTCTAAATAGACTGTATCTTTAGAGAATTGGAGATTTCCTGTGCTAGGTTCGAAATCAAAATCTTTACGACAAGAACTCCAAAGTAATAAAAAACAAAAACAGGTTATAAATAATAAAATACGTTTCATAAAAAGTAATTATATAGTCGCTTTAAGCGACTAAAATATAACTTTTGTATTTATGTTTTAGTATCTAAAAGTTTTAATTATTAAAATTTCAATTGGTTTTATGCTTTTTAAAGTTTTTAATAATGGAGTTAAACTCTTCACTAGCATTTATTATAGTTTCTAAAAGTTCTATTTCTTTGTCGTTAGATAATAGTTTACTATTAATATTTTTTGCTTCTAAAAACTCAAAAAAAAGGAACTTTTTATCTTTTTCAATATTTAGTGTTTCGATTAATAGAGTATCATTAAAAAGAGTATGTTTTTTATTAAACAATGTGTTTAAATCTTGGTATGCTATAGGTTTAAAAGGTTCAGCTTTATTCTTATTTTTAAAAAGCTTGGCTACTAAACCAATTATTTTTATAAAATCTAAATTGCCTTCTGGCATTCTACCGTATAAATGCGGATTGTTTTTTATGTCTTCGAGTATTTGATTTCTTAAGGAAGACTGTGTTTTTTCAATATCTGCTAATTTTTCTTTTTCTGTACCATAAATATTAACTTCTTGTAATACATTTTTTTGTTCTTCAAGTTGTATTACAAAAGTTTCAGTTAGGTAGCTAGGTTTTACAACTACTTCTTGTGTTTTATAAAACATAGCGCTTATTAATAATGTGTCTTTTATTGTTGCTTTAATATTAAACTCACCATTTTTGTTTGTAAATACACTAACATTGTTGTTAATGTTTTCAATTTTAATGTCTTGTAGAGTAGAAGTGTTATTATATACCACACCGCTTATTGTTTGTGCAGATAGGGTAAAGCAGTATATAAAAATAACTATAAAGTAAAATGGTTTCAATTGGTTGTTGGTATGCTTTAGTTATTTCAAAAATAAAGTTACCAGCGATTTAAATAAATTAATTATGAAACTTTAACAGCTCAATTATAATTAATTAACAAAATAATTTAGAAATTTCTTCTGTAATTCGAACAGGTTTTTGTGTTTTAGCATCCATAAAACACCATTTCGTTTCAGATTTAGATAGAAGACTATTTGTTTTAGCATTTATAACTTCTACTATTCTAATAGAAGTAACACCTTCGGCTTTAATAACGTATGTTTTTAAAATTAGCTCTTCGTTTAAAAAAGCCGCTTTTTTATAGTCTATAGTATGCGATAATAAGACCCAAAAATAATTTTTAATTGTGTTTGCTGAAGCAGTTTTAAGCCAATGCGATTTTGCTATACTATTTACCCATTCTATATAGCGCACGTTATTAACGTGGTTTAACTCGTCTAGATCTTTTTCTGTAACTATTATATTTTGAGTAAACTCTTGCAAATTACTCTTCAATAATTTTTACCTCAAATAGTTTATCCCAGCGTTTTCCTGTAACAAAAATAGTTTTGGTTTCAGGATTGTAAGCAATACCATTTAAAACATCTAAACCTTTGTGCTTTGTAACACGTTCTTTTAATGGCGAAAAGTCTATAACAGCTTCGGTTGCACCGTTTTCTGGATTAATAATAACAACTCCATTTTTTTGGTAAATGTTTGCATATATTTTTCCATTAATCCACTCTAATTCATTAAGTTTTCCAATTTTTCCTTTGTTAGTGTAAACTTGAATGCTACTATCTTCAACTAACGTTTCAGGATTTAAATACCATATTTTCTCAGTACCATCACTTTTATAAAGCATATTACCATCATTACAGATTCCCCAACCTTCTTGACTTTTTCCAAATTTAAAAGTACTTGTACGTTTAAAAGTATCTACATTATAAACAAAACCTTTACCGCTTAACCAGGTTAATTGGTAGATGTTTTTGTTTAAAATAGTTAATCCTTCACCAAAATAATTATCGGCTAAATCTATATTTTTAAGTACTTCGCCAGTTTTGTAGTTTACTTTACGCAGCTTACTTTCTCCTTTTTGTCCGGTACTTTCATATAATTCACCATTATAAAACTCTAATCCTTGTGTGTATGATGTAATATCGTGAGGATAAGTGTTAATAATCTCGTAAGAATAAACTTTAGGAGCTACATTATTAACTATAGATATACTTTGTGTTGCAGTTTCTATTTCTCCATCGTATTTAATTGAAGCGACAATATCGTGGCTACCTAATTTAAAATCTGATAGTTTAGTTGTTTCATTTATTACTTTATTATCTAAAGTATAACTAACAGATTCTATTTCAATATTTTTAGGATTTTGTACTGAAAGCTTTAATTCTTGGTCTAAAGCAATGGTATTATTTGTAGCATTTGTAGAAATATTAAAATTTTTTTTATTTGAATTATCTCCACAATTTGATAGAGTGATTGCTAAAATTATGATAATTAAGTGTTTATATGTGTTCATTTTATTCTTATAATTTTAAGCAAGATATTTATTAAAATTCAGTTTAAAAAATCATTGTGATAAAATTAAAAGATTGTATCTTTGCATCGGCAAGTCCTACACAACCAGCTCCTGTTGAATCCTCCAGGTCGGGAACGAAGCAAAGGTAAATGGTCGTAGCGGTGTGATGTAGGTAGCTTGCCTTTTTTTGTGCCTTAAAGTCTCGTAATATTCTTCACTTTATTTATGTATTTTTGAGGCTTATAATTCAATACAAAATATGTCTAAAGTTATTTTAATTACAGGAGGTTCTTCAGGAATTGGAAAGTCTATAGGAGAATACTTAAAACAACACGGATTTATAGTTTATGGCACAAGCCGAAGTCCAGAAAAATATGCTAATCATCCTTTTAAAATTGTAGGTTTAGATGTAAAAGATGTATCGTCTATTAATAATGCAGTTGCAGAAGTTATTGCAAATGAAGGGCAAATAGATGTGTTAATAAATAATGCAGGAGTTGGAATAACTGGTCCTATTGAAGAGATACCAGAGGCTGAAATTAAAAATAATTTTGATACAAATCTTTTTGGACCAATAAATGTTATAAAAGCAGTTTTGCCACAAATGCGAAAGCAAAATAGTGGACTGGTACTAAACATTACATCTATTGCTGGTTATATGGGATTACCATATCGAGGTATTTATAGTGCAAGTAAGGGAGCTTTAGAGCTTTTAACAGAAGCTTTTAGAATAGAATTAAAAGACTTTAATATATATATGGCCAACATCGCGCCTGGTGATTTTGCTACTAATATAGCAGCAGGTCGTTACCATGAACCTTTAAAAAAAGACTCGCCTTATAAAAAATATGGTAGTGTTTTAAAAGATATAGATGATCATGTAGATAATAGTGGAGATCCTATTGCAGTTGCAAAAACAGTATTAAAAGTAATTGATACTAAAAAGCCTAAAACACATTATAAGGTAGGAGATTTTATGCAAAAATTTTCTATTGTTTTAAAGTTTTTATTGCCAGATAAAATTTACGAAAAGATGTTAATTAACCATTATAAGTTATAGAAGTTAATCAATTCTTTATTGTTAATATTATTTGATATCATTTTTTAACTGAAAATAAAGAGATTGCGTAACTTCGCAATATTCAATAAAACACAACTAAATATTTAATATGAAATTTTTTATAGACACAGCAAATCTTGCTCAAATTAAAGAAGCCGAAGATTTAGGAATCTTAGATGGTGTAACAACTAATCCATCTTTAATGGCAAAAGAAGGCATTACCGGAACCGATAATATTTTAAAGCACTATGTTGATATCTGTAACCTTGTTTCTGGAGATGTAAGTGCAGAAGTTATTGCTACAGATTTTGAAGGAATGGTAAGAGAAGGAGAGGCTTTAGCCGAGCTTCATGAGCAAATTGTGGTAAAATTACCAATGATTAAAGACGGTGTAAAAGCTTGTAAATACTTTAGCGATAGAGGTATTAAAACTAATGTAACATTAGTATTTTCACCTGGTCAGGCTTTATTAGCAGCAAAAGCAGGAGCAACTTACGTGTCTCCATTTATTGGTCGTTTAGACGATATTTCTACAGATGGTTTAAACCTAATTGCAGAAATTAGACATATTTACGATAATTATGCTTTTGATACTCAAATTCTTGCTGCCTCTGTACGCCATACAATGCATGTAATTGATTGTGCTAAATTAGGTGCAGATGTAATGACGGGTCCTTTAAGCTCTATAGAAGGTTTACTTAAGCATCCACTTACAGATATTGGTTTGGCTAAGTTTTTAGAAGATTATAAAAAGGGAAACTAAAACAGTAATATTCACCATAAAAAAAATCCTGAAAAATATTTTTCAGGATTTTTTTTATTAAGTTATTAAGATGTTACTGGTTTAAAACACCTAGTAATTCCTGTTCGAAAACAATGCCAAACATATTAGCTTTTGCATTAACAATTTCTCCGTTTTTATTTAAAATAAAGACCTTTTGTATAGGCTTTACAGAAAGTGTTAATTTAGATTGTTTAGGAGATTTAAAACGATACTCATTATTAATTCTCACCTCATTACGTTTTAAAATTCTCACTTGCTCTTTATAAGAAATAGAGTCTACATTTATTGCAATAAAATTAAACTCTGGATATTTTACATTTAATTCTTTTACTCGCTTATGAGAATAAATTAAGTGGTTTTTGTTCTTTTTAGACCAAAAATAAACCACAGTTGGTTTCTTTATAAGCTCATTAAGATTAATTTCTTTGTCTTTATTATCTAATAAAGTTATTTGTGGTAACCTATTACCAGGTTTTAATCTTTTATAAGAATTTATAAACTGCGTAGAAACTTTAATATCTTCTAAATTTGTGCTTTTGTTTTTAAAAGATTCTAAAATAGCATCGTAATGCTCTGTATTTTTAGAAAAAGTAATAAACTGCGAAATCACAAACTTTAAAAGGTTGTTTTTTATATCTTCATTACTAACGTATTTATCAATAAGTTCTAATTTGTCTAAATTATAATGTAAATCTAACTTATTGTATTCGCTATCTTTAGAATGCGAAAAATGTTTTTGTAAAGCAATGTTATTAAAATGAAATCTTAAAAAAGAAACGTATGGACTGTAATCTTTTAAATCTTCATCATTATAGTCTATGTTTTCTCTGTAATCATAAAAATCTTCTGGGAGACTATTAAAGGCATCAAGTTCAGATATTTTATAATTAGCTAAGGGATATAGCTCTTTATGTGCATAATACTCATAATTAATACTTTTCTCTGCAATTTCATTAAAGAAAGGAGACGTATTATATTTAGCCTTTAATTTTTCAAGCTTTTTAAGTTTTAAATCTCTTGACTCTCTAAAAATACTATCAAATTCTTCAGCATCTTTTTGACCTAAACCTAAAATATTTTCATCGTCTTTTTCATTTTTTAAATAAAGCTCCATTAAGAAATTATTCTCTCTAGCACCTTTACCTGTAAAAACTAAAGATTCGTCAAAATCTATAGTATTTAAACGCAGCAGTAAGTTATCGTTAGGTTCAACTAAGATATTTTGATATTCTCTACCATCAAAAAAACCAAAAAAACCAGGTTCGAAATTAGATAATTTATAAGAAAATCTATTTTCACTATTTAAAAAAACGGTATCTAATGGCACATCAGCTTTTTTAAAAACTATATAATTACTATTAGGATTTACTATTTCACCTCCAATAAAAGCTTCATTAACACCAGTTTCATCCTTATCATCCTTACAGGAAAATAAAGAACATACTAATAGTAAAATAAGAGATAAAAAATTAAACTTCATAAATAGCGTGCGCAATAGTTAGATAAACAAAAATATGTTTTGTAAGCTTGTATAGGTGTTAATGCGTTGTTAAATTGAATTTAAAATAAGTTAAATACCTGTTTTATAGTAGTTTTATCTTACTTATATAACAGTCTATTTGCTTTTTAAAACCGAAGATATTATTTACTTTTGCAAAAAACTTATAAGTACTTTAACGCTATTTTATGTCAAGGAGTAAAAAGTGGCGTATTTTACAAGTTTTAATTTAAAAATTTCTGAGATTAAAATATTATAAAAATAGATGTTATCAGTTTCAAATCTTTCGGTACAGTTTGGTAAACGTGTGCTTTTCGACGAAGTAAATACAACCTTTAATAATGGAAATTGTTATGGAATTATTGGTGCTAACGGTGCCGGGAAATCAACATTTTTAAAAATAATTTCTGGACAGCAAGAAGCAAATTCTGGTCATGTACATTTAGAACCAGGAAAACGAATGTCTGTGCTAACACAAGATCACAATAAGCACGATGCAGATACAGTTTTAGAAACAGTATTAAAAGGTAATAAACCGTTGTACGATTTAAAGTCTGAAATAGATGCGCTTTATGCAGACTATACAGATGAAAATGCCGAAAAAATAGGAGAGCTTCAAGTACAATTTGAAGAAATGAATGGTTGGAATGCAGATAGCGATGCAGCTGCAATGCTTTCTAATTTAGGTATAAACGAAGATTTGCATTATACATTAATGGGAGATCTAGATGGTAAACAAAAAGTACGTGTTTTATTAGCGCAAGCTTTATTTGGAAATCCAGATGTACTTATTATGGATGAGCCTACCAATGATTTGGATTACGAAACTATTTCTTGGTTAGAAAATTTCTTAGCAAATTACGATAACTGTGTAATTGTTGTTTCTCACGATAGACACTTTTTAGATGCTGTTTGTACACATATTAGTGATATAGATTTTGGTAAAATAACTCACTTCTCTGGAAATTATACGTTTTGGTACGAGTCTTCTCAATTAGCAGCAAGACAACATGCACAACAAAATAAGAAAGCTGAAGAAAAGAAAAAGGAATTAGAAGAATTTATTCGTCGTTTCTCTGCAAACGTAGCAAAAAGTAAACAAGCTACAAGTAGAAAGAAAATGATAGATAAATTAAACATAGAGGATATAAGACGTACAAGTCGTAGATATCCAGCTATTATTTTTGAAAGAGATAGAGAAGCAGGAGACCAAATATTAAATGTAGAAGGTTTAACATCTACATTAGATGGAGAGGTTTTATTTAAAGATATAGATTTAAACCTTAATAAAGGAGATAAAGTAGTATTGTTTTCTAGAGATTCTAGAGCAACAACTGCTTTCTATCAAATTTTAAATAACAAATTAGAAGCCGATTCTGGAAAGTTTTCTTGGGGAGTTACAACAACACAATCTTACTTACCTTTAGATAATAGTGAGTTTTTTAATAACGACTTAACTTTAATAGATTGGTTACGCCAATGGGCTCAAACAGAAGAAGAAAGAGAAGAAGTGAACATTCGTGGTTTCTTAGGTAAAATGATTTTTAGTGGAGAAGAAGCTTTTAAAAAATCGTCTGTATTATCTGGAGGAGAAAAAGTACGTTGTATGTTATCTAGAATGATGATGACTAGAGCAAACGTTTTACAACTAGATGAACCAACAAACCATTTAGATTTAGAAAGTATTACTGCATTTAATAACTCTTTAAAGAACTTTAAAGGTACAGTACTTTTTACAACTCACGATCACGAGTTTGCACAAACTGTTGGTAATAGAGTAGTAGAGCTAACTCCAAATGGAGTTATAGATAAGTATACTACTTTTGATGAGTATATGCAGGATAAAAAAATAAAAGAATTAAGAGATAAAATGTATAATGTAACTGTATAATACAGTGTACATTCTATTTTAGTTCTCAATAAAAAAAACCTCAAAAACATTAGTTTTTGAGGTTTTTAATTTTATAATCTATTTAATAATAGATAGTTATTAAAAATTAGTTAGTTTCCATTTCGCTAATAACAGTTTCTACTATACCGCTAGCGGTTTCTAATTCACTTTCGTGTACATATATTTCTGGTTGTCCTGTTAGCGAAGAGCCAAATCCTGCTAATCTTCCAGACTCCGTTTCGTCTTTAATAACAGGATTAATTCCTGCATCTTCTAAACGTTGTTTAATTACTTGAATAATTATAGTTCCACCTGTATAAATTTTTATGTATTCTGAATCTGCCATAAGTTTCTGTTTTATAAGTTATACTTAAATATACAAAATATTACTGTTTAATTTATAACAAATTATAGAGTTTAAGTTTATTTTAAGACGTCTGTAAATCTATAAATTTCGTATATTATATTGAATATTAAAGTTTTAGGTATGGCTGTTATTGTTTGTAGATTAAAAAAGTGGTTACTAATAACACTTCTGTGTTATTGTTTTAATACTTATTCGCAAACAAAAGTTTTAAATCTAGCAGAAAGAAATGACAATGTTTTGGTTTCTAAATCAAATATTATTTCATTTTTATCCACTTCAAAAGAACACTCAGTATTATTAAATTTATTAAAAACCTCTAAACTCGATAGTTTGTTTTTAACAAAGCAAAATTATACGTTTTTTGCTCCTACAAATGCAGCTTTTGAAAAGCTTCCTAAAACTGTAATGAAAGAAATAGTATTACCAGAACATATAGATAAACTTAAAAGTATTTTAAATTATCATGTGTTAACTAATAGTGTGAATTCAGATTTAATAAAAGGTACTATTAAAACAAAAGGAAAAGCAATATTTAAGACTCTTAATGGTAAAAATATGACCGTTTATTTTAAAGATGGAGTTTATATTATTAAAGATGTAAAAGGTAATAAGGCATTGGTTGAAACACTAGATAAGCTGGAAGGTAATAGTGTAATACATATTTTAGATACCGTTTTATTACCAGACTAAGTACTGTTTAAAATGTACCTACAATTCCTATTTGGTTTCCAGTAAAGCTAATATTCCAAGCAATATTTTTTTTCTTTACATTATCGTATTTATACTCATTAGAGTTAAATAAAAATTTATCTACACTATCTACTACAGCTATACTTAGAGCAGTACCTAAAACAACATCTGTAAGCCAGTGTGCACCTACAAATAATCTAGAAATTGGAGCAATAGCTCCTAAGGTATAAACACCAACTTTAGACCAAGTGTTATTAAATTGTTTGGCTATAGAATGTGCCATTGTTACAGATAAAACGGTGTGTCCGGATGGAAAAGAGTGTAATTCGGCTTCATTAGACCATAAACGAAATTCATTACTTTTAAGTCCACTATTTGGCCTTGCTCTACCAAATACTGTTTTTCCTAAACTTTGTATAACACCAGAAGTAAAAGAAGAAGAGATTATTAAAACACTAGTTTTTCTTAATTTTTCGTTTTTTGTAAACAACCCATAGCCATATAATCCTGCATTTGCTATAAAATAAACTTGTGGGCTTCCAAATCGAGTACCAACTTCTTGAAAAAGTTTAGGCGGTTTTTGTCTAACAAAATAATCACTAGTTTCGTCATCTACCGTTGCTAATGCTAAAGAGCCAGCAACAACAGCACCTAGCGTAGTAAAATCTTTTTTATTCCAGCTTAAAGGTCTTAAAAACGAATGTTTAACACCCAATGCAGCGTTTTTACCATCTTTTAAAAACAATTGACCTATAGAGGTAGTATCTTTGCTAATGTCTGTAGAATGTTCTTGAGCATTTAATTGCATTGTAAGTAATACAATAAAAACATAAATTATCTTTTTAAGATACATTTTCATAAAGGCATTATATTATCTTAATTCTGCACCAAGTTTACTTTCAAAATTACTTTGAAGCTTTTTCATTATCTTATCAACCACTTTGTCGGTAAGTGTTTTGCGCTCATCTTGAAACATAAAACTTACGGCGTAACTTTTTTTACCGCTTGGTAAGTTTTTACCTTGATAAACATCAAATAAATTTACATTTTTAAGCAATTGTTTTTCGGTTTGTTTTGCTATGGTATAGATATCATCAAAAGTAACTTTATCATCTAATAATAATGCGAAATCACGTCTTACTTCTGGATATTTAGGGATATCTGTAAATTTAATTTTATTACGTTTTGCTACTTCAATAATATTATCCCAATTAAAATCTGCAAACAATACGTTTTGACTAATATCAAAATGTTTTAAAGTTTTGCTTTTAACTATTCCAAAATCTACTAATGCCATTTTACCTTGGCTATATTGAACACCTTCTATAAAAGCATCATTTTTAGAAGAAGTAGTTTTGTATCTAGAAATGCCTAAACGTTCTAAAGCAGTTTCTATAGTTCCTTTTAAATAGAAAAAATCTCCTTTTTGTTGTTTAGAAACCCAGCTTTCTTGTGTTTTATTTCCAGTAACAAAAAGAGTTAAATGTTTATATTCTTCACGAGTACCGTTGTAATCGTGATATGTTTTTCCAAATTCAAAAAGCTTTAAATCACTACGTCTTCTATTAATATTGTAAGATACAGCTTCTAGGCCAGAAAATAATAAAGACTGTCTCATAACAGACAAGTCATTACTTAAAGGATTTAAAATTGTAACATTATGTTCTTCTTTTAATAGCTCACTAAGTGTAATGTAGCTTGGTGTTGTTAATGAATTAGCCATAATCTCATAAAAGCCTTGAGAAGCTAATTGATTACCAATTACATTTTGTAGTTTGTGATCTTCAAATTTCGACGAATTTGAAATTGATGCATTAAGTTTAGTTGTTGTATGAATATTGTTATATCCATACACACGAAGTATTTCTTCTATAACATCTGCTTCACGTTGTACATCGTTTCTATATGCTGGAATGGTAAGACCTAAACCAGTTTCTGTAACATTATTTACTTTTATTTCTAAAGACCATAAAATACTTTTTATAGTTTCTTTAGGTATTTCTTGACCAATTAGTTTTGTTACTTTATCGAAAGAAAGGTGTACTTGAAAATCTTCAATTTTATTAGAGTAAAAGTCTGATATATCACTTGTTATTTCTCCACCAGCAACTTCTTTAATTAAAAGAGCTGCACGTTTTAAAGCATACTCGGTAATGTTTGGATCGATACCACGTTCAAACCTAAAAGAGGCATCTGTATTTAGTGCATGGCGTTTTGCGGTTTTTCTAACACTTACAGGATTAAAATAAGCACTTTCTAAGAAAATATTTCTTGTGTTTTGAGTTACACCAGAGTCTATTCCTCCAAAAACTCCAGCAATACATAAAGGTTTTTCACTATCACAAATCATTAAATCGTCTTCATGTAATTCACGCTCAACACCATCTAAAGTAGTGAATTTTGTACCTTTCTCTACTGTTTTAACTTCAATTTTATTATCAGAAATTTTATCTGCATCAAAAGCATGAAGTGGTTGTCCTAATTCATGTAAAACATAATTTGTTGCATCTACAATATTATTAATTGGAGATAAACCAATGGCTTTTAATCTATTTTGTATCCAAGCAGGCGAGTCTCCAACTTTTACACCAGAGATGGTAACACCACAATAGCGTGGTGCCAATTCGTTATTAGCAACTTCTATATCTATTTTAAGAGAGCGGCTATCTACATGAAAAGCACTTACAGAAGGTGTTATTAATTCTAAATTAATGTCTTTATGTAATAAGCCGGCTTTTAAATCTCGAGCAGTTCCAAAATGGCTCATAGCGTCGGCTCTGTTTGGAGTTAGTCCAATTTCAAAAACCTCATCATTTTCGATATTAAATAGTTCTGCACAAGGTGTGCCAACTACAGTATCTTCGGCTAAAACCATAATGCCATCGTGAGATTTTCCTAAACCTAGTTCGTCTTCGGCACAAATCATTCCAAAGCTTTCTTCTCCTCTTATTTTACCTTTTTTAATGGTCCATGCTTCACCATCTTCGGTATATAAAGTGGTACCAATTGTAGCTACTGGTACTTTTTGTCCGGCAGCAACATTTGGCGCGCCACAAACAATTTGCACAGGTGTTTCTGCTCCAATATTTACGGTAGTAACTTTAAGTTTGTCTGCATTACTATGCTGCTCGCAAGTTAAAACCTCTCCCACAACAACGCCTTGTAATCCGCCTTTTACACTTTGGTATGCGGTTAAACCTTCTACTTCCAAACCTAAGTCTGTAAGTAATTCGCTAGTTTGTTCTGCTGGCCAATCTGTTTTTATAAATTGTTTAATCCAGTTATAAGAAATCTTCATGTAGTAAACTTTAAGAGCGCAAATATAAGAATAGTTACGGCTTTTTTAAATCATAGAATCCCTTTTTTATTGTAATATTAAATTATAATAAAATGTTAAAAGCCGTCTTTAAAAAGTCTAAAAATATTTTGTACACGTAACTAAAGCATAATATTAATTATTAATCCACTTTAATACCACCAACAAAATGAAACATTTAAAAATTACATTGTTTTTTGCAGTTGCTATATTTTTTGCAGGAACACAATTTGCATTAGCTCAAGTAGAGGATGATGTAGAGAAAAAAGTTGAAAAGAAAGTAGAGGTCGAAAAAGAAAAAGTTGAAGTTAAAACTCTTGATACTAAAGACGATACTACTGTTAAAACTAGAAAGGTTGAAGAAAAGAAAACAGAATTAAGACGTTTAGATGGTGAAGGTGTAAAAGAAGATGATTTAGAGCTTGACGAAGACGAAGACGATGATGACAAATAATAAATTTATAGATTAAACTTCCCTCATGTTTAATTTATGTGAAGGCATTACGCGAGTAATGTCTTTTTTTTGTGAGTAATTTATTGTTATTTCGACTATTATTTAAAAATTATATTTTATGAAGTTATTTTTTCCTTTCCTGTTAATTTTTCTAATGTTTAATTGTCAAGAAAAGTCTACTCAAGAGTTTTTAAGCTTTGGGGACTATAGAGCAGAAATTAAAATTAATGAAACAGATGTAATACCATTTACATTTAAAGTAAAAGATGCTAATAATCTTACTGTTTTTAATGCTGAAGAAGAAATAGAAGTAGATGAAATAAAATACCGTAACGATTCTGTGTTTATAAAAATGCCAGTTTTTGAAGCGCTTTTAGCGGCGAAAATTAAAGATGAAACTTTAAGCGGAAATTTTATAGTAGAAGGTAAAAATAGAGTAGTGCCTTTTACAGCAAAAAAAAACAAATCAAGGTTTGATGTTGCTACAGATGCTAAAGCTAATATCTCTGGAAATTGGGAAACTGTATTTAGCCCAAACGTAGAAGGCGAGCGCTACATTGCTAAAGGTATTTTTAAACAAGAAGGAAACAAGGTTACAGGTACTTTTAGAACCGAAACTGGAGATTACCGTTTTCTTGAAGGAGTAATTTCTGGAGATAATTTAAAGCTATCAACTTTTGATGGTGCCCATGCTTTTTTGTTTACGGGCAAAGTAACAGATTCTACTATTAACGGTACATTTTTCTCTGGAAACCACTGGAAAGAACCTTTTACAGCCAAACGAAATGAAAATTATGAGCTACCAGATGCTAATAATTTAACCTATTTAAATAAAGGTTACGATAGCTTAGCTTTTACTTTTCCAGATGCAAATGGTAATATGGTGTCTTTAAGCGATGAACGTTTTAAAAACAAAGTAGTATTGGTACAAATTATGGGAACTTGGTGTCCTAATTGTTTAGATGAAAGTAAGTATTATGCAGAGTTTTATAAGCAAAACAAAGACAAAGATTTAGAGATTGTAGCCTTAGCCTTTGAATATGCTAAAACCGAAGACAAAGCATTTGCAAACATTAAACGTTTACAGGATAGAATTGATATTACATACCCAATTTTATTGGCACAAACAGGAACTACAAGTAAACAAAAAGCCCAAGAAAAATTACCAATGCTTAACCATGTACTAAGCTACCCAACTACAGTATTTGTAGATAAACAAGGTAAAGTACGTAAAATACATACAGGATTTAACGGTCCTGCTACTGGTGAAAAGTTTGTAGAGTTTAAAAATGAATTTACCTCCTTTGTTGGAGAGTTAATGGCAGAGTAGGTGTTTGGTCAATTGTTTTTATATTATACTAAGGAAAATTTGATGTAAGTTAGAATATAAAATTGTGGTTTCGCTTACAGATTAAGTATCTAGTTTAGTAAATATAAAATGTATAAAGTAGCTTGCTGAACAAATCAATGCTAAATAATGAAAAGTGTTGGATGATTCTTTTACAATCCCAAATACACCATAAATTGCCCACAAAACAGCTAAAATTAAATTAATTAAGCTTCTGTTCTTTTTATAAGATGTTTTCATTCTTATGCAGCTATTTATGTAATTTTTTTATCGTATTTGGATAGCTAATTTAATAAATCACGAAGTTAATTTAAAAGTTAGGCTCTATTTTAATATTATATTTTGTTAATAATCCAGGTATAGTATTTAAAGTAAATTTAGCTCCATTTATTTGGTTGTTTTCTGGATCAATAGTAAAGTTAGTAGCGTTTCTAAAATCGGTATGTTGTAAATTTGTGTTTTTAAAAACTGCATTTTGTAAATCGCAAGCATCAAAAACAGCCCAACTTAAATCGCATGCTGTAAAATCGACTTCATGTAGCTTGGTGTTTTTAAATGAAATTTTTGAAAGGTTGCGTTTAAAAAATGACGAATGATTTAATTGGCAATTGTTCACTTTTATAGAAAAACCAAAGTCGTTGCATTTATCAAATTGTAAACCTAGCATTTTACAATCTTTAAAATTAATATTTTGAAATTCTGTTTGTAAAATATAAGCAGAGCTTAAATTACAATCGAAAAATTCGCAGTCTATAAATCTAATTTTCGATAAATCTGAATTTGAGAAATTACAATTTAAAAAAGTACATAATTCATATTCTCCTTTTTCAAGACTGTTTATAGAAAAGTCTATTTTTCTAAATGTTTTTTCTTCAATAAATTGTTTCTGCATTAAAATCTTTTTTTCTTCTCTCTAATAAAGTATGTAATTTAGTAATAAACTATACACGCTATTACTAGTAATTTTATCGATTTAGTTTAGAGGTATATTCTCCTAACTTTTTCCAAATATCATAAAATTGTTTTGGTCCCTTTTCATCATCACTATTTGTATTTCGTATTAAATATCGTCCTGTGTTAGTTTCTTTGTCAAAAAACATAAATGATACTACTCCTGCATCTCCTCCAGTGTGGCCAATATATCCTTTAGCACTAAAACCCATAAAAATACCAGTATTGTATTCATCATTGTAAGGATTACGCTCATTACGTTTATTAAAGTGTTCTTCACTTAAATACTCAGTAAATAATGTTTTGTAATTTTTTTTGTTAAGCAGTGTGCCATTGCCTGTGTAACCTTTAATTAGTTCTGTTAAATATTTAGCCATATCATTGCATGAAGCAATAAGCATTCCATCTGGATAAGTTATTGCGGTATAAAATGGTAATGGTATGTCTAAATCATAATATAATTTAGAGTGTTTTGTTGCATCAACTTCATTTAATGACCATCCTGCGGAGTTCATTTTTAAAGGTTGAAGAATGTGTTTTTTAGTAAATTTATTAAACGGTATTCCTGTAGCTTTTTCTATAATTAGGGCTGTTAGTGTAGCTCCAATATTAGAATACTCAAACTTGTCTCCTGGTTTGTGCTTTAAAAAACCATTTTCTTTATCATAATATTTTCCTTTAGTTGTAAGCACCTCTTTTAAAAAATCCTCCATTTGTATTGCAGTTGCTGAAGGATTTAAACGCTGGTAAGGATAATTTTTATAAACTTTTGATAAATCTTGGTTGGGTGTTATTATCCAAGCATTATCCATATAGTGTTTTGTGTCAACAATAGTTGAAGTGTGTGTGGCTAAATGTTGTATGGTAATTTTTTTATTAGGGTAATTAGGATTTAATACTTTAAATGCAATGTATTTATCTATAGGATCATCTAAATTTAATTTACCCAATTCATGCGCTTTCATTAATGCTACCCCAATTAAGGTTTTAGAAATAGAAGCTATGTGTTGTATTGTATTTTCTGTGTAAGCAATTTTATTTGCTTTATCTGCCCACCCAAAACCATTGCTATACAAGGTTTTTTTTTCGTTAACTATAGCAACTCCAAAACCGTTTGTTAGTCCTTGTTTGTAAATACTATCTAGTTCGGCAGTTAAAGAATCTTTAGCTACTTGCATAGGATTTTGCAATTCATTTGTCCGCTGTTTTTTTTGATTGCAGGAAACACAAATGTTTATTCCTATAATTAATATTATAATTTTTTTTATATGTTTCATCTTAATTGCTAGTAACGTGTTTGTGTATGGAAAGTTACGTGGTTTAAGTAACTAATTTAGCAAATAAAAACCGAATAGAAAATCCGCGAGGATTTTCGTAAGCAAGCCTTTACTAGCAATGGATTATATACGTTGTTAGACCACGTTTTGTTTAGTCAATTTTAATATCTTTTTTAACTCTTTTTCATAATTCAATTTCATTCTCAAAGTTTTGTCATATAAATCCGATTTATTTGAAAAACCACCTAAAAAATTAAAATCCATTGGCATAGGTGAATTCAAATCAATTGATTCTAAAGGATATGTTGTAAGAATTTCATCTTGTCTTCTTATTTCATCTTGTAAAGCCATTGTAGGTATTTTTCCAGAAAGATAGTTGTTATAATAATTTGCTCTTTGTGTAAGTATTTCTATTAAATAGTTGTCTTCATAAAGCATTTCATCAATATCTGAAAAAATAATATTTTCTCGAAAATGATTCATTAAAGTATCAGCAAGTTCAGAATTTGCATAAGTTTGAATTATTGGTGTTGAAATAAACCAAAAGAAAATTTTCATTTCAGATTTACTTTTATTTTTTATTTCGTTACTGATTTCCATATCTTCTAAAAAGACTTCAGTTAATTTATCAACAAAATGTGGTAAAAATTGAATGAGCTCTTCTCTTGTGTATTTTTTATTAATTCCTAATATCGATTTGAGTTTTTGAAGCATAAATTATTGTTTTTTACGGTTGGTGTATAAATGTGGTCTAACGGTCTCGGCTATGAGTAGTTGCGTGGGTTAGCACTAAACTTAGCAAGTGCACACCAAACTGAAAATCCGCGAGGATTTTCAGAAGTAGGCGAGAACAAGCAATTACTTATAGCCATTGTTGTGTGGCGTTTTTATTTTTTAACACGTTCAAGTACGAATTCAGATTTTTTTCCATAAAGTGTTGTGGTCAGATGTAGTTGATTTTCGACTAATTCATATTCCATTTCCCAATTCACTTTGTCTTTTAACAACACATTTATTTTTTCAATCGATGGTTTTATTTCGTATGTACCATACATTTTCAATTCATTGTCAATCATTTGGTTAAAAACTCCACTATCATTGAATTCCATTACATTATTGTTATAAGTCATTTTTGCAACTTTAATAACATTGTCCAATGCCAAAGAATCGTTAAACACTTTTTTAAACTCTTTTGAAATAGAAATCGAATCTGTTTTAGTGTTCAGGTAAAAGTCTCCGCTATTTACCGAAGCGATTTTCCATTTTCCAACAATTTTATCTTGTTCATTTTGCGCACAAGAAATAGTTAGACTGATTAAAAAAAGTAAGGTCGAAATTCTTTTCATAGGTTTGAGTTCAAATGACACACAACGTGTTTGTGTATGGTTAGTTGCGTGGTTAAGCACCTAATTTAGCAAATAAATCACAGATAGAATATTCCGCAGGAATATTCGTAAGTAGGCTAGAACTAGCAATTAATTATATACGGTGTTGGCAAATCGTTATTTACGATAAATTATTTTTCTTTCCTTTATTTCAGTTATTATATTATCTCGACTATATATTTTTTTTATCCAATTATTCCATTGGTCATATATGGTTTTTATATCAATAGTGAAGCTACTTTCATTATCATTTTTATACATAGTCCATTTAGTTGTTATGCTTGATGGATTTGTAAATTTATTGTAATATCTCTTTACTTCATTATTTTCATTAAATCTCAAATGTATATTTGAAATAGAATCTTTTAACGAATGAATAATCCTTGACTCTTTTAACTTATTACTATCAAAGATATTTTTTATTTCAATTTTTGAATCCTTTCTTATCAAAGTTTTGGAAACTTCTTTCCTATCTAAATCTTGCTTTAAAGTAGTTTTAATGATGGTGTCGTTAACAAGCTGATACTTATATGTTATATTACTGACTGGGTAATATGAAGCTGTTATTCCATCATTAGTTTCTTCGTAAGAGAATATTTTTCCGGATTTATTCTTTGGGTTCGTATACGTTTCTTTAATTAGTTGGTTATTCGTATCAAATTCATAATTCCTGTGACTTATAAGTTTATTATTTATGAATTTTTCTCTCTTAATAACTAAATTATTTTTAAAAGTATTTACATATTTTTCTATGTAATTTGAATTCTTATTAATTAAAATCGAATCTGGATAATTTGTTTTGTTTGAAAAAAACTGCACCAGAAATATATTTGTGCTATCATTTTTTATGAAAGATATCTTTTTAATTCTCGATAGATTGTCATAATCTATCAGTTTTATTAAGTTGGTTTTGGGATAATTAATACGATTAACTTTTCCTTCTTTTGAAAAATTATAATCGGTTGTTCTAGTAATTGTATCTTTTTCTTTATTTATTCTATGTGATGTTATACTAATTTCTTTAACTTTTCCATTTATACTCAAATCGTCGGTTAATTTTAAAAAGTCATCTACTTTTTTTTCTTGAGAAAAAGTAAATCCACAAAAAATGAAGTAAAATAAAAGTATAAGATTTCTGTTTCTCATAATGTTTGCCAACGTTTATATATACCAAACATAGTTATTTTTGTATCGTTTAACAAACTAATTTGTTGGTATATACCAACTTTTATTAAAGTTTGTATATATTTATTTAATGGAAGGTTATCGCAACTTTTTAGATTGTTTTTTTATCGTGAACACGCTCAACAACGCCATTAGCCCAATCTTTAATTCTGGGTCCAAAACATTCTAAAATAGCATCTACACCAACTACGCTACCTTTGGCAAGCCTACCTAAAACCGCTAAATTTAGTGTTTGTCTTTTATTATTAGAATTTACTAATCCGTTGGGTTGGGTATCAACGCCAAGTTTACTGTGTATTGGTTGAATTAAATTATCGCTCAATAAATTAGTAACAATAGGAGCGATTACTTTTTCAATTTTTGGGCTGTCTAAAACCGCATTAATCATAGTATCTACCGTAATTACTTGATTGTGTTTTTGTAGTTGCCAACCATTTTCTTTTAAAGTAATGTCTGGATCGTTTACAAAGTTTAAATCTAGTGTGCCTTGATAGGTTAATGCGAGTAATTGCTGTAAACTTTCTATTGGCGGACCAAAAGCATAACGTTTCATACGCTCGTCTAGAGCAATAACTTGGTTTATAACACTATCTTTTAGTTTAGAGTGAGACATCATGGCGTATAAAGTAGGTTCGCAATGGCGCCACACTTGACCTAAGCAATAGTCTAAACTAATAGGTTTTGTAGCAGTTGCCATATCTACATAGGCTTGAATTATAACCTCTGGTGCATTATCGTGAGATAGTATTAAATCGTGAGTAAAACTATTATCTTGTAAATAAGCTTCGGTTATTACTTTTAATTCTTTTTCTGTAAAATTATGTTGGTACGCGTGGTTTCCTAATTTTATGTATTGATGTGCAACTACAGTGGCTATAGATTCAATTAAGAAGGTATTACCATTATTATAATTTTTATTATCTCTAATTTGAAGTAATTCAGACTTAAAACTTAATATTTTGGCATCGCTTGGTGTAAATAATGCATCAATTTTAGAGTTTAAAGGTTTGCTTGCCATTGGTAAACCATCTAGAGAAAAGGGAACAAGCTTTAAGCTGCTTTCTCCTGGATGATATTTCATTTTATTGGTTTCTGTATCTACTACTTCAAAATTACCTCCATTTGCTTTAACAATAGCTCTAGCAACATCTATTGTGGCTAAACCAAAACCTCTTAAGCCAACTGTATGTGCTTCGGTTTTATAATTTACCGATAATAAGTGCTTTATTGGGTATGGGTTTAAAAATAAATTTACTGCGTTATTGTTTTTAGCATATTTTAACCAGTTTTTAAGCTGTTGCGAACATTCGGTTTCTTGATGGCCAATAGTTAAAACAACGTCGTCTGCATTATAGGTTTTACCACTTTTTACAGTAATTGTAAAGCACGGATTGTTGTTTTCAACCTCTATAACTTCGGCATTAAAAACAGATAAAATATTGTGCTCTTCTAGAGTTTTTGCAACAGTATTGTAACGTGCTTTTAAATACTTACCAATTTCTGAACGTTTTGGGAATACTTCGTGTTTGTTGTTTATAATTTCATCTTTATTTTTCCCTGTCCATTCGTGGTACGATTTAAAACCTTCAACTTTAAAATTTTCGAATTCTAAAGTCGGTCTTTTTGCAATAGTTAAGGCGCGTTCCGAAATGTTTAGCCAATTAGTATCTGGCTGGTCTAGGTTGTAAATAGCACCACAGCCTAATTGTGAGGATTTTTCGAAAATTATAATTTTAGGTAGTGTTTTTGTTTCAGCTTTTGCTAAAGCAATCAATACATTTTCCAATGCAGAAAGACCTCTTGGTCCGCATCCAATTATAGCAATGGTTTTTATGGGTTGGTTCATTTTATTGTTTTATAATTTTAAAACTGAAAGGATTATTGTAAACTGATGCTTTCTATAAGTAATTTAAAATGTTCTTCCTTTTTATTGCCTATTAAAAATGCAAGTTCTTCTATTGAAGCTTTATCAAAATTAGGAATGTCTAAAGTTTTGCCTCTAAAAGCAGGATACATTGTGTTTAAATCGATGTTTATGGTTTGCCATTCGCCATTAGTAGTAAACGGTTTTATATAGGAATGTCTATCTTTAGAATTGGCTTTAATTCTAAATTGATAGGTTTTACCATCACCTTTCAATTTTATAGTAATTTTAGAGGCTTCTGAAACATTTAAGGTTGCCATAGAATAGCGCACAGATGAAAAGCCGCCATTGTTTTCTAAAGATATTTTGCCACTAAATTCGCCATATCCATCATTATTAAGTGAAAATGTTCCGTTAGATTTTCCGCCCATAACAACATCGTCCACAATACGCCAGTTAGAAATGTTAGCGTTTTTAGAAAATGTAAAAATAGGAGTAGACATGGTAATTGTAAATATGGTTAAAATTATAGCTAGTAATTTCATAGCGCGTTTTTACCAAATTTACAATTTTGAAGCGCGTAACGCTCTCAATAAAAAGTTAAAAGGTTGTTGAAGTAAAAAAAAGTTTAACCGTGAATGGTTTCGCTTTTGCCGTAGCTTTTAATTAATTCGCCTTCAAATTCTACAAGTTCTTTCCAGCGTTTATCTACATCAATTCCTTTGCCGTACTTTCTTGCAAAAGTTATAAAAGTAGTATAATGTCCTGCTTCGCTAACCATTAAATCATAATAAAATTTAGAGAGTTCTTTGTCTTTAATGCGTTGCGATAATAACTTAAAACGTTCGCAACTACGTGCTTCTATCATGGCCGAAAACAACAAACGATCTACAAAGCTTTGTTGCCTACTTCCGCCTTTATTCATAAACTTATACAATTGGTTTACGTAATGGTCTTTACGCTCACGACCTAAAGTGTAGCCACGTTTTTTAATTATATCGTGTACCATTTGAAAGTGTTCTAACTCTTCTTGTGCTAGTTTTATAAGTTCTGTAACTAACTCTTCGTGCTCGCTATTGTTAGTGATAATTGTAATAGCATTTGTGGCTGCTTTTTGTTCGCACCAAGCATGATCGGTTAAAATTTCTTCAATATTACTTTCTACAATGGTTACCCAACGCGGATCGGTTTCTAATTTTAAGTGAAGCATGCTCATAAAGTACAGTTTTTGGCAAAGGTAATTATATTAGCTAATATAATTCCAAATGTTCTTGTATTTACTCATTTGTCTGTAAGTCTCCAAGATAACTGCATTGTCTGCATGACCAAGTGATGGATCTTTTTCTAATACTTTTTTTGCGTAATAACGAGCGTGTTGTAAAATATCGTTGTCTTTTACAATATCTGCAATTCTAAGATTTAAAATACCACTTTGTTGTGTTCCCATAATATCTCCTGGACCACGTAGTTTTAAATCTACTTCGGCAATTTCAAAACCATCGTTTGTTCTTACCATGGTTTCAATACGCTTTTTACTGTTTTCAGAGAGTTTATGGCTCGTCATTAAAATACAATAACTTTGCTCTGCGCCACGACCAACACGACCACGTAATTGGTGTAATTGCGATAGCCCAAAACGCTCTGCACTTTCAATAATCATTACCGATGCATTTGGGACATTTACGCCAACTTCAATTACAGTTGTAGCTACCATAATTTGAGTTTGTCCTTTTATAAAACGTTGCATTTCGAACTCCTTATCTGCAGGTTTCATTTTGCCATGAACAATAGAAATTTGAAACTCTGGAGCAGGAAAATCTCGAGCAATACTTTCGTAACCATCCATTAAATCTTTGTAGTCCATTTGGGCGCTTTCTTGTATTAAAGGATAGACAATATAAACCTGTCTTTTTTTCTTGATTTCAGACCGTAAAAATTGAAAAACTTTTAGCCTATTTGAGTCGTATCTGTGTACCGTTTTTATAGCCTTTCTTCCTGGTGGTAATTCGTCAATAATCGAGATGTCTAAATCACCATAAACCGACATAGCCAATGTGCGCGGAATTGGTGTTGCGGTCATTACTAAAACGTGAGGAGGAAAGGTGTTTTTTTTCCATAATTTAGAGCGTTGTTTTACTCCAAATCGATGTTGCTCGTCTATAATTGCTAAGCCTAAATTTTTAAATTTTACTTTATCTTCAAGTAATGCGTGAGTGCCAATTAAGATGTCTAATTCGCCATTTTCTAGCATTTCGTGTATTTCACGACGCTCTGAAGTTTTACTTGAACCTGTAAGTATTTTAATACTGATTTTTAAATCTTTACACAACTCAACTAATCCATTATAGTGTTGAACTGACAAAATTTCAGTTGGCGCCATTAAACACGCTTGAAAACCATTGTCAAGTGCCATGAGCATTGACATTAGTGCTACAATTGTCTTCCCAGAGCCAACATCGCCTTGTAAAAGTCGGTTCATTTGCGCATTACTACCTAAATCTGCTCTAATTTCTTTAAGCACTCTTTTTTGTGCACCTGTTAATTCAAACGGTAAATGGTTTTTATAAAAGGTGTTAAAAAGTTTTCCAACACTTTCAAAAGGGAAGCCTTTTATTTTAGATTTATGTATTAAATTTTTTAAAATTAGCTGTAATTGTATGTAAAATAATTCTTCAAATTTTAGTCTAAATTGTGCCTTAAAAAGTAGCTCTGGACTCTTAGGAAAATGGACGTTAAAAAGTGCTTCAGATTTTGAAATTATTTTAAGATTTTCGAGGATGTTTTTTGAGAGCGTTTCAACAAATTTTCCACCCGTTTCTATAAACAGATTTTGCATGATTTTTATCATCATTCTGTTCGTGATTCCTTTGTTAGAAAGTTTCTCTGTAGAAGGATAAATGGGTTGCATTGTAGAGCGTAAATTTTCCTCGTGCTCTGTCTTTAATTCTATGTCTGGATGTGGCATGCTAAACTTGCCGCCAAACAAATTTGTTTTTCCAAAAATAACGTAAGGCACATTTTTTTTAAGCGCTTCACGAATCCATTTTTGACCTCGAAACCAAACCAATTCCATAGTACCAGTTTCGTCTTGAAAAGTAGCAACTAATCGTTTGCCTCGCTTTTGTGCAACTTCCTTAAAACTTGTAATTTTTCCTATAATTTGAACTTCGGCCGTACTTTGGTTTAACTGGTTAATTTTATAATATTTTGTACGGTCTAAATAGCGATTTGGAAATAAATTTATTAAATCTTGATAAGTATGTATACCAAGTTCTTTGCGGAGCAAATCGGCACGATTTGGTCCAACACCTTTTAAATAATCTATAGGAGTTTGCAGGTTAGTTGCCATTAGAAAACGAAATTAAGGTATTTCTGTTTAAAGTGAAAGTATTATTTAGAAGTCGTATTTATGTCAATATTGTAAAAATTTAAGTTTTTATTGTGTTTTGCAATTTATGTAGAAATAGTAAAAATTGTATTTTGGTCGCATCCTTATAAAATACTATCTATGAAACAGTTTCTATACCTAATAATCGCGTTTTTATTTTTTTCCGCGGAAGCGCAACAAACAGAAATTGTAGATTTCAAGTCTGTTCATGCGCAATTACAATTAGAACCAGACTCTAGTTTGGTTCGTGGTAATTTAAAGTATTCATTATTAGTACTACAAAATGTAGATTCTATTTATTTAGATGCTATAAATATGAAGTTTAATGCAGTGAAATTAAATGGGAAAGACATTACATTTATTAACGATTTAAAGAAAATTTGGTTTAAATCGGAGTTTAAAAAAGACGCGAATTATACAATTGAGTTTGAATATTCTACAAAACCTAAAAAAGCCCTTTACTTTGTAAATAGAGGAGAGGATAATCAAATTTGGACACAAGGTCAAGGCAAATACACAAGTAATTGGTTGCCAAGTTTAGACGACACAAACGATAAAATGGAGTTTGATTTGTCTATAACTTATAACAATGATTATGAAGTTGTAGCAAACGGAAAGCTAATAAATAAAGCGGTTGGAGAAAGTACAACAACTTGGCATTACGATATGCAAAAACCAATGTCAAGTTACCTTGTAACGTTAGCAATTGGCAAATACAATAAAAAAGAAATAACCTCTAAAAGTGGCGTGCCAATAGAGCTGTATTATTATCCTGAAGATTCGGCTAAAGTAGAGCCAACATACCGTTATACAAAACAAATGTTCGATTTTCTTGAAGAAGAAATAGGCGTAGCTTATCCTTGGCAAAACTATAAACAAGTGCCAGTAAAAGACTTTTTATATTCTGGTATGGAAAATACGAGTCTAACTATTTTTAGTGATGATTTTATGATTGATGAAATTTCATTTGTAGATAAAAACTACGTAAATGTAAACGCTCACGAACTTGCACACCAATGGTTTGGTAATTATGTTACAGCTACAGAAAGTAAACACCATTGGCTACAAGAAGGTTTTGCTACTTATTATGCTTTATTAGCAGAGCGCGATATTTTTGGTGATGATTATTACTACAATACACTTTATGAATACGCAAAAGAATTAATAAATCAGCAATTAGCAGATGAAGCAACACCGTTGTTAGACGCAAAAGCAAGCAGTGTAACCTTTTATAAAAAAGGCGCGTGGGCTCTGCATATGCTAAATGAAAAAGTAGGAAAAAAAGCCTTTAAAACCGCTGTAAAAAACTATTTAAATAAATATGCTTTTAAAAATGTAAATACTCAAGACTTTTTAACTGAAGTAGAAAAAGTTTCTGGACAGAATTTAGAAGGTTTTAAAAAAGAATGGTTGTTATCTAAAGATTTGCCAATTGCTAAAATGAGAACGTCTTTAAAAAAGAATGAAAGTATAGCGTTTTTAGAAACCATTGAACACACACCTTATTTAAGTTATAGGAAAAACAAGGATGGTTTTGTGCCTTCAAGTTTGGTAAATGACCTTCCTAAAGGTTATTATATAGAGCGGCTTGCTGTTTTGGAAGAAGCTTTAAAGAAACCTGACTATCCTACATATGGAGATTTAATAGAGGAAGCTTTTAGCTCTAATGAAATTGAAGTAAGACAATTGTTAGCTAAGGCTATACCAGATGGTTTTAAAGAAGAAAGTGAAACACTTTTATTGGATGCTTCTTATGTTACAAAAGAAATTGCATTATCAAATTTATGGTCTAAATATCCTTATGAGAGAGCAAAATATTTAGAGGCAACAAAAGATGTTATTGGTTTTAATAATAAAAATGTTAGATGCCTCTGGTTAGCTCTTGCTTTAATAACAAAAGAGTATAATCCAAGATTAAATACAATTTATATTAATGAATTAACGAGTTATACTTCACCAAAATATGGATTTCAAACACGAGAAAATGCGTTCAACTATATAAATAAGCTTCAAATATTTAATGTAGATTCGTTGTTGAATTTAATAGATGCAACATCACACCATAACTGGCGTTTTAAAAGTTTTGCTAGAGATTTATTGAAATCATTAAGTGAAGATGAAAATTATAAGGAGATAATTGTTAATTTGCAGGAGCAATTAAAAGAAAAGTAATTATTCTAATTTTGCAATTAAACAATAACTAACTCAACAACTAATATTGAAAGCATTAGTAATTTCTGGAGGCGGAAGTAAAGGCGCATTTGCAGGTGGTGTCGCTCAATATCTTATAGAGCAAGAAGGGAAAGAGTACGATATGTTTTTAGGGACCTCTACAGGAAGTTTACTTATCCCTTATTTAGCCACAGAAAATCTTGGCAAACTTTACGATATTTTTACACACGTAAACCAACATTCTATTTTTAGTGTTAATCCATTTGTTGTAAAAAAGAAAAAAGGGAGAGAATATGTGTCTATAAATTATTTTAATACCATGCTTCAGTTTATTAAAAAACGAAGAACATTTGGAGAAAGTAAAGCACTAAGACGAAATATTAAAAAAAACTTTACCGAAGCAGAGTTTAATCAAATTAGAGAAACTAAAGAAGATGTCGTTGTTACGGTAGCAAATCTTTCTAAAAACCGCACAGAATACAAATCTATTAACGATTTTGAATATGAAGAATTTTGCGATTGGATTTGGATTTCTTGTAACTATATACCATTCATGTCTTTAGTAAAGAAAAATGGTTTTGAGTATGCCGATGGTGGTTTGGGTTGTGTTGTGCCAATTAGAGAAGCAATTAACAGAGGCGCAACAGAGATTGATGCTATTATTCTTGAAAGTGAAAATTTAGAATACAATAAAGTATTAGGTAAAAATCCGTTTTCATTAATGATTAATCTTTTTGGTCATTTATTAGATCAAGTAGAAAGAGGAGATATAACAATTGGAAAATTGGCAGCATTACATAAAAATGTAACACTTAATTTATATTATACACCAACAAAATTAACAGAGAACTCTTTAATTTTTAATAAAAGCCTTATGGAAAAATGGTGGATGGAAGGTTTTCTTTATGCACAAGAAAAGCATGGGTCAGATAATCCAATTGATTCTACGGTACCAATAAAACCTAATATTTAAAGTTGTTTACAACTATTCCCAAATCTCACTAACTTCTTGTTTTATATAAGATAATCCAGCACTGCTTGGAGGTGTTTTGTCCATCATATCTGTTAATATAATTTCTCTAAGTTTATTAGCAGAGTCTACCTTATCACTCATTGCAGCTTTTCTAATAAGTTGTACAGTTGCACTTTTAGACGCATTAATTATACTCCAACAATTATCTGTAACATAAATTTGTTGCGATAAATTATGCTCAAATTCTTGTTCTATACTAGCAATTAAAAGCGCTTCGTAATCATCTTTACTATTAGAGACAGGAGAAACTCTTGTAAGTAGTTTGTTAGGAGAAATACGTTCTAAAAATAAAGAAAACCTTTCGTAAGCTTGAAGTCGCATTGGTAAAGAGTCTTTTTTTAGTTCTTTAAACATTAAAAACTTACGTCTATTATCTTCATTTTCTATATGTTCTCTAAAAAACAAAAAAGCTAAAGCACCTACAATTAAAGAAGGTATAGCATACATCAATAAGTTTAATAATTGATCTCCCATTTTTTATTATATTTTATAGTTTAGATATTAAACAAACTTAATACGTTTTTAAATATTGTACAAGTAAACCTATAAATTGAATTAAAACTATTGAAAGAGTGCTTTAAAAATAAAATGAAAAACAATTGTTTATAATTAATATTAAAACCGAAGGCATAAAAGCTATGCAATTCTTATTTTTACCAATTAAAAAAGCAGGAGTTTGGAAAAATATTTAAGTCAGTTAAACGAAGCACAATACGAACCTACAGTTCAAAAAGATGGACCAATGATTATTATCGCTGGTGCAGGTTCTGGAAAAACAAGAGTGTTAACTTATAGAATTGCATATTTAATGAATCAAGGTGTAGATTCGTTTAACATTCTTGCATTAACATTTACTAATAAAGCTGCCAAAGAAATGAAAGGCAGAATTGCCGATATAGTTGGAGATGGTGAAGCTAAAAACCTGTGGATGGGAACATTTCACTCTGTATTTGCAAAAATTTTACGTTTCGAAGGACATCATTTAGGTTTTCCAAGTAATTTTACAATTTACGACACTCAAGATTCTCAAAAACTATTAGGCTCCATTATTAAAGAAATGGGCTTAGATAAAGACGTTTATAAAACAAAGCAGGTTTATAGTAGAATTTCTTCATATAAAAATAGTTTAATTACTGTAAAAGCATACTTTAAAAATCCAGAATTAATGGAAGCAGATGCTATGGCACGCAGACCAAAAATGGGAGAGATTTATGCTAATTATGTAGACCGTTGCTTTAAAGCAGGAGCAATGGATTTTGATGATTTACTATTAAGAACCAATGAGCTTTTAACACGTTTTCCAGAAGTTTTAGCTAAATACCAACACAAATTCAAGTACATTTTAGTAGACGAGTATCAAGATACAAACCACTCGCAATATCTTATAGTAAGAGCCTTGGCAGATAGATTTCAAAATATATGTGTGGTTGGTGACGATGCGCAAAGTATTTACGCCTTTCGTGGAGCAAACATAAATAACATTCTAAACTTCCAAAAGGACTACGATAACGTTAAAATGTATCGCTTAGAGCAAAATTATCGTTCTACTAAAAATATTGTAGGTGCAGCTAATTCTGTTATAGAACATAATAAAACCAAACTAGATAAAATTGTTTGGACAGCAAACGATGAAGGAGACAAAGTTATAGTTCATCGATCTTTAACAGATGGAGACGAAGGGCGTTATGTAGCAAGTACCATTTGGGAAGAAAAGATGAATAATCAATTACCTAATAGTGATTTTGCAATTTTATACCGTACCAATTCTCAGTCTCGAGCAATGGAAGATGCTTTACGTAAACGTAATATTCCTTACCGTATTTATGGAGGTTTGTCTTTTTACCAAAGAAAAGAAATTAAAGACGTTACAGCTTATTTAAGATTGGTGCTAAATACTGCAGATGAAGAAGCGTTAAAACGTGTTATAAATTATCCAGCTAGAGGTATTGGCCAAACAACAATAGATAAATTAGTTGTAGCAGCAAATAGTACCGGAAAAACTATTTTTGGATTATTAAAAGAAATCGATACCGTAAATATTAATTTAAATAATGGTATAAAAAACAAACTAAGAGATTTTGTAACCTTAATAGAAAGCTATCAGGTTATGAATCAAACAGCAAATGCTTTTGATTTAGCCGAACATGTTACAAAAACCAGTGGTTTAATTAGAGAATTTAATAAAGATGGTACACCAGAAGGAGTTTTAAGATTAGAAAATGTAGAAGAGCTCTTAAATGGTATTAAGGATTTTGTTGAAGGACAAATGGAAATTGCAGATTCTAAAGACGGTTTGGCAGAATTTCTAGAAGACGTTGCTTTAGCTACAGATTTAGATGGAGATAAAGGCGATCCTAATCACGTAGCTTTAATGACCATTCACTCTTCTAAAGGTTTGGAATTCAACCATGTATTTATTGTTGGCTTAGAAGAAGATTTATTTCCTAGCGCCATGAGTATGAATACTAGAAGCGAACTTGAAGAAGAAAGACGATTATTTTACGTAGCTTTGACGAGAGCAGAAAAGAAGGCATACTTAACATATGCACTATCCAGATACCGTTGGGGAAAGCTAGTAGACTCAGAACCAAGTCGTTTTATTGAAGAGATAGACGACCAGTTTTTAGACATTGTTACTCCAATAGAAGAAAGACGAATAAACCCGATGCTATCGGCAGATATTTTTGGAGATGTTCCTCCAAATAAAATAAGATTTAAAAAAGCAGTACAACCAAAATTCCAGAAAAAAGTGGCAAAAAAGAAAGAACCAGTAAACTTCGAAATTAGCGCTCCTAAAAAAATGAAAAAAGCTTCAGAGGTTGAAGCTCCAGCAGATGCAAATTTATTTGACGGCGAACTTACTGTAGGTAATAGAGTAAAACACTTAAAATTTGGTAGAGGAGAGGTTTTAAAAATTGAAGGAAAAGGGACTGACGTTAAAGCTGAAATTGATTTTGAATTTGGAGGCTTGAAAAAACTACTATTGCGTTTTGCTAAATTAGAAATTATAGGTTAATATTTTTTAGGTAAGGTTAAACCTGATAATTAATGTTTTTTATAACCAGCTTTTTAAACTATTTTTTAAATACGTTAAAGAAGCTGGTTCTATAATTTGAGTATTTATTAAAAATTCCTCTTTATCTGTTTTAAGTATTAAATCTCCAGCAAATTCTTTTGTTAATTTTATTTCCGAAATTTTAATTTTCTTAAAAAACAATGTGTTTTTAACTATTTCACCATTTGTTATAGTTAAATATTGTAGTTTATTTTCAAAATAATAAATAATAAGCATAAAAATTCCTGCTAAGGCTTGCCCAAAACCTATTGAAAATATTGAAACTTCTTCCCATTTAGTTGTTGTTATAGAAATTATAAGAAGAACGATTCCTGTTATTAAAAAAAACAACCCAATTCTTAAGTTACTTTTTAGTCTTTCTTTTGAATATCTTATTTTTTGCATTTAAAAAACTTAACTTTTAATGGTGCGTGTTTATAAAAGCTATAATTTTTTCCCATGTATCTAATAAGTTGTCTCCAACCCAACCGTGGCCTTCTTCTTCATAAAATGTAAATTCGTGAGCAACATTTAATTCTGCAAGTTTTGCATCCATATCTATACCTTGAGTATTTGGTATTAATGGATCATTTCCTCCGTAAAATAATATTGTAGGTGGAGAAGAAGCACTTACATTATAATATGGGCTGTATTGCTCTAAAATGCTATCGGATGGAGTAATATTAAAATAAACAAAAGTAGGATCTACAAAATCTTCGTAATTAGGATCTTTAAAGTTTGTTGGTCCAACAATGCTTGCCACCATGTTTACATTATTATCAAAATTATATGCATAACTCCATAGCATAGCTAAATGAGCGCCAGCACTAATACCTATAAAACCATAATCTTCGGAAATTAGGTATTCATCCTTATTTATTTTTAAATGATTAATTACAGCTGTAATATCGTCTAACTGCATAGGAAATGGCGAAACACCTTCTGAAGCTAAACGATAATTAATATTAACAAAAGCATAATTAGGTAATTCTTCTTTTGCTGTTACAACATATGGTAACATAGAAACTTTATCACCAGAAACCCATCCGCCACCATGAATTAATATAATTACTTTGGTGTTTTCATTCCTGTTTTCTGGTAAATATATGTCGTATACTTGTCTATTATCAGTTCCGTAAGGAACATTATATAATTCTAAAGCATCAATATTATCCTGTAATTCTACAATTCCAGGTACTTCAGGTTCAGCATCTTCTGAGCAAGAGAAAGTTATTAGTGTTAAGCAGATTAGTAATAAAAAATGAGGCAATAATTTTTTCATAAACAAATTAGTATATACTTTAGTAAACGTTTAAATAAGGTATGTATTATGGCGGAATTTATTAAAATTTACGAAGAAAACCCAAATCCTAAGGAGGTAAAAAAAGTAATAGACGTTTTAAAACGCGGAGGTTTAGTAATTTTTCCTACAGATACCGTATATGCTCTAGGTTGCGACATTAATAATAATAAAGCCTTAGAGCGAATAGCAAGAATAAAAGGAGTGAAGCTTGAAAAAGCAAAACTTTCTTTTATCTGTCAAGATTTAAGCAATTTAAGCGATCATGTTAAGCAAATTAACACGTCAACTTTTAAAATTTTAAAACGAGCATTACCTGGACCATATACTTTTATTTTACCAGGCTCTAAATCTTTACCATCAGTTTTTAAAAAGAAAAAAGAGGTTGGTATTCGTATTCCTAATAATAACATCACTTTAGAAATTGTTAAAGCATTGGGAAACCCATTAGTTTCTACTTCAATTAGAGATGAAGATGAAATTTTAGAATATACTACAGATCCGGAGTTAATACTAGAAAAATGGGATAACCTTGTTGATCTTGTTATAGACGGTGGTTATGGAGGTAATGAAGGCTCTACAATTATAGATTTGTCTAACGATGAGCCTGTTGTTGTTAGGGAAGGAAAAGGCAGTTTGAATATTTTTTAAAATGACAAAACCTAAAAACAACACTATAAATTATCTAGAATTTAAAGCTCACAATTTAGCTATTACTAAACAATTTTATAATAACGTTTTTGGTTGGGAGTTTACAGATTATGGAGAAAATTATATGTCTTTTTCTTGTGAAAAATCTGGTATAGATGGAGGTTTTGAAAAAACAGAAGATGTAATTGTAAATGGAGTTCTTGTGGTTTTATATCATGACAATTTAATAGAAATAAAACAGCAAATAATTAATTTTGGAGGTAGTATTAAAGTAGATATTTTCTCTTTTCCAGGAGGACGTAGATTTCAGTTTTTGGATCCTTCAGGCAATGAGTTGGCTGTTTGGAGTTATAACAAATAAAAAAGCTCAATCTTTCGATTGAGCTTTTTGTGTTTATTTTATTTTAATTATCCTTCCTTAGATAATTCTTTCATTTCAGTTTCAATCATTTCATAAAACTGATCGATTTTTGGAAGAATATAAATTTTAGTTCTACGGTTTATAGCTCTATTCTCAGGAGAATCGTTTGCTACTAAAGGTAAATGGTCTCCACGACCTGCAGCAATTAACTGTTCTGGTTTAACACCTAAATCTTGTAATGCACGAACAATAGCTGTACTACGTTTTACACTTAAATCCCAGTTGTCTAATAAAACGCCACTTTTGTAAGGTACATTGTCTGTATGGCCTTCTACCATTGCTTCAAAATTAGGTTTGCTGTTAATAACTGTAGCAACTTTTCCTAAAATTTCGTTAGCTCTGCTAGAAATATTGTAGCTACCAGTTCTAAACAAAAGTTTATCAGATAAAGAGATAAATACTACACTTTTTTCAACATTAATTTCAATGTCTGGATCATTAAGTCCAACTTCTTTTTTTAAGCTAGTAACTAAAGCAAGCGTTACACTATCTTTTTTAGTTAAAGCATCTTGTAATCTTGAAATACGTAAATCTTTTTCTTTTAAACTTTCTAAAGATTTTTCTACATTTTTAGCGCCTTGAGCTGTTAAAACAGTCATGTCTTTAGTGCTCTCAATTAATGCTAAATTATTAGTTTTCATGTCTTCAAGGCGAGCTCGTAATTCTTTAATACGGGCTGCAGAAGCGGCTTCTTCTGCTAAGCAGCTATTTAATTTAACGGTTGCGCTATTTAAAAGGTCTTGTGTTTCTTTTTGTTTTTCTTCAAGTGCTAAAAAATCTTTTTTAGACACGCATGAACTTAAAGATAAAAGTGCTACTGCACTAAGTACTATTAGTTTTTTCATAATTATTATTAGATAAAATTAAATTTTAACACTCCAAAAATAGCTAATTATTAAATGTTAAAAGAAGTATTAACAAAACTTTTACTAAAAGAGTAATCTATAATTTTAACCTAATAGCAAATGCTAAATTTTAGTTACCTTTTTTGTAACTATACCTTTATCTGTTGTAACTTTCATTATATAAATTCCTTTTGAAAAAGAATTTAAAGATATTGTAGAAGCTTTAGTGGTTTTTACTTTTTTCCCAAGCACATCATATAATTCTACGTTTTGTATAGCATTATTGCTTTTAATATTTATAATGTTATTTGTTGGGTTAGGATATATTGAAACCTTATTTAAGCTAAATTCTTTTGTGGTTAGCGTATTTTCTGAAATTACTAAAGTATCAAAGAAAAAGCTTATAGTTCCTTGAGAGCTAGTAACAGAAAAACCACTAGCTCCTTGCCAATTAAGAGCTACATTTTGAGCATTATTTCCTGGTATTGTGACTTGTACAGGACTTCCTGTTCCTCCGTTTGGTGTAAAGGTGAATGTGTCGTCACCGCTTTCTCCATTTAGTGTTATAATTGAAACTATATCTACAGCTTTATTAAAATCAAAATTCATTCTTGTAGCCGGATTAGATCTCATTACATTTCCATCTGTACCAAATGCTCCGTTAATGTTAAAAGTGGATATTAGTACTCCAGTAGTACCGTTTAAGGCATTTGCTAACATAACAAAAGGAATAGTATCACTAGGATCTGGTTGAGACTCTGTCATCTCAAACATGTTACTACCATTAGTGTTCGATTGACTAAAATTTGTGAATTCAAAAACAGTTTGAGAAAGTGCAATAGAGCTTGAAAGTAAAGCTATTATTAAAAAAGGAAGTTTAAAGTAATTTTTTGTCATAGAATCAGAATTATTTGTGGTTTATTAAAAATACTGATTTTTTTTAAATTACTATAGCTTTTTATAACTATTTTTTTTAGAAATGTAGTAAGACCAAACAATAGATTTTACTTTAAAGTAATCTTTTTTTTGCGATAGCGCTTGTCGTTGTTTTAATAATAATGGTAACCAGGCATAAAAACTAAAGTGTGCTTTTAATATGGCTAAAATATGTGCAAATTTAAATTCTAATAAAAATTTAATAGCAGCTAAGCCATCTAAAATTAACCTAGTAATAATTAAAAAAAAGATATTTCCTGATGCATTTTTTGTTAGTGTTGCTAAGCTATTTCTAAAGTTTAAATATGTTTTTTTAGGATTAATAGCATTTAAAGTTGCTCCACCAACATGGTACACTTTAGATTGTGCAACGTATTTAATTGTATAGCCTAAATTGTAGGCACGCCAACATAAATCTATTTCTTCCATATGTGCAAAAAACGATTCGTCGAAGCCATTTAAGGCATTAAATGTGTTTTTTCTAATAAAAAAACAAGCGCCAGAGGCCCAAAAAATATTCGTATTATTATTGTATTGTTTTTGGTCTTTTTCAATAGTATTAAAAATACGACCACGACAAAAAGGATAACCGTATTTATCTATAAAACCACCGGCTGCTCCGGCATATTCAAAATACGCTTTGTTTTTATAATCTAATATTTTAGGTTGAATTATGGCAGTGTTCTCTTCGGTTTTAAAAGTTTTCAAAATAGGAGTTAGCCAATTTTCTGTTACTTCAATATCACTGTTTACTAAACAAAAAATATCTTCTGTTAAATACTTTAAAGCTTCATTATAACCTTTGGCATAACCACCATTTTCTTTGTTTTTTATAATTTTTATTTGAGGATATTCATTTTTAATAAAAACAATAGAATCATCTGTAGAAGCATTATCTGCAACATAAATATTAGCCTCTTTAGAGTGAGTAATTATAGATGGTAAAAACTTTTGTAAAAGTGTTTTACCGTTCCAGTTAAGTATAACGACTGCAATATTCATAGTTTTATAAAAAATTAAATTTCAAAATCTAAAGTGTTGTAATCTGGAATGTCCTTTAAAAAATCATACTTTTCTGTTTCAAAATTCATAACACAATAATAATGGTTTAGACCATTAGTAACCATTAAAAAGGAAGCTTTTAAAGCTAAGTTATAACGCGCAACTTGATCAAAAGTATCTTGGCTAATTTTAATTTTTGGAGCTTTACACTCTACAATTAGATGAATACTACCATTTGGGTTAAATACTACAATATCGTAACGCTTTTTTAAATCGTTGATTTTAAGTTCTTTTTCTACGTTAATAAGAGATTTTGGGTACCCTTTTACTTCTATTAAGTAATGCACACAATGTTGTCTAACCCATTCTTCGGGTTGTAGAATCACAAATTTTTTACGAATTGCATCGAATATAGAAACTTTATTTTCGCTATTTTTGAAACGGAACGAAAACTTTGGAAAATTGAGTGCTTGCATGAAAGCAAAATATAATTTTTTCAAAGGTAAACTTCAACAAGTAAATACCAAATTACTAACACTTTTAATTTGTTTCTATTTTGGTATATAATATAAATTAAACGTTTGGCTAAGCGTAATCGAAGCCATAATAACTGTTATTAAAAGCATTTTAACTGTGCTTAATGTGATAGCAAAAATTAGTTTTTCTTTGGACGAAGTAAAAAAAATAGTTACAGACATTAGAAACAAAAATCTTGCACCTATTTATTTGCTAATGGGAGAAGAGGCTTATTATATTGATAAAATTTCAGATTTTATACAAGATAATGTATTAGCCGAAGAAGAGAAAGGTTTTAACCAAATGGTTTTGTATGGTCGCGATGTAACAATAGAAGATATTGTAGGTAATGCAAAGCGTTTTCCTATGATGGCAGATAAGCAAGTGGTTATAGTAAAAGAGGCTCAAGATTTGTCTAGGACTATAGATAAGCTATCAGAATATGCTAAAAATCCACAACCTTCTACTGTTTTGGTTTTATGCTATAAATATAAAAGTATAGATAAACGAAAAGCCGTTTATAAGACTATAAAAAAATCTGGTGTGGTGTTCGAAAGTAAGAAGTTGTACGATAACCAAGTGCCAGATTGGATTAGACGTACATTATCTACAAAAAGCTATAAAATTTCACCAAAAGCATCACAAATGCTAGTAGAGTTTTTGGGTACAGATTTAAGTAAAATTAATAATGAGTTAGAAAAACTTCAAATTATTTTACCAGAAGGAACGGAGATTACACCACTACATATTGAAGAAAATATAGGAATAAGTAAAGATTATAATAATTTTGAATTACGAAAAGCCATAGGTTCAAGAAATGATGCCAAAGCTTTTAAAATTGTTACTTATTTTGGCGATAATCCTAAAGATAATCCAATGGTAGTAACGGTTTCCTTATTATTTAATTTCTTTTCTCAATTACTGCAATTGCATGGTATGAATGATAAATCGCCAAGAAGTGTTGCTGCTGCACTGCGTGTAAATCCATATTTTGTTACCGAATATTTAGATGCGGCACGTAATTTTCCAATGCGAAAAGTAAGCGGTATTGTAGCTATATTAAGAGAGTTCGATGTAAAAGGTAAAGGTGTAAATGCTAATGCCATACCGCAGAAAGACTTGTTAAAAGAACTATTAGTTAAAATATTAAACTAAAATTATTAAAAATGAAGTATTTATTACTAATAGTTATAGTAACTTTTTTTTCCTGTAAATCAACCCAATCACTTCCAGATCCCTTGCAAGCTGGTTGGAAAGGTGAAAAAGTTTGCGAAGTATTAAACGAAACAAAAAAACAACGCATTTTAAAATGTACTTTTCCTCCAGGTGTTGGTCACGAGAAACATTATCATAAACCACATTTTGGTTATACTTTAGCAGGAAGTACTTTTCAAATTACAGATAAAAACGGTACACGTACAGTGCCAGTGGCAACAGGTGTAACTTGGAGTAAAACAGAGCTAAGCGAGCATAATGTTTTAAATGTAGGAGATAGTACTTCTGTATATTTAATAATAGAAGAGAAATAATTTCATAAATTTATTAACACTTTAGTGTTTCTTTTAACACTTTGGTTTCTTCCTTTAACACTTCATATTAAAGTGGCGTTAAACCATTTCAAATATTCTTTAAACACATCTATTTATGGTAATTTAGTGGAAAGAAATTACTAATCTTAAAACACTAAAAATGGAAAATTTAAATAGAAAGACAGTTGCAATTTTAGCAACCAATGGATTTGAGGAAAGCGAATTAAGAGAACCAAAAAAAGCTTTAGAAGAAGCAGGAGCAGATGTGCATATTGTTTCTCTTGAAAAGGGAGAAATTAAGTCTTGGGCAGATGGAAATTGGAGTAATACTTACAAAGTTGATAAAACTTTAGATGAAGTTTCGCAAAGCGATTACAATGCATTAATGTTACCTGGAGGAGTTATTAATCCAGATTTATTAAGAAGAGAAGAAAAAGCAGTAAGCTTTGTAAAATCATTTTTCGAAAACCATAAACCTGTAGGCGCAATTTGTCATGCACCATGGTTATTAGCAGAGGCTGGAGTATTAGAAGGTAGAAAAGTAACAAGTTTTAATTCTATTAAAACGGATATTGAGAATGCTGGTGCTAAATGGTACGATACAGATGTTGTATGCGATCATGGTTTAGTAACAAGTAGAAATCCAGACGATTTACCAGCATTTAATGCTAAATTGGTAGAGGAAGTTTATGAAGGTAAGCACGAAGAACAATTAGCATAACAAAATTGAATAATCAAATTTTTAAAAAGTAATCCAATTTAACGGATTACTTTTTTTTTAATTTTAAAAATAAGTAATGAGAATTTTAATGAAAAGCCAAATATTACTTTTAGTAATAATACTAACATCATGTAATAGCACAAAAAACGGAAATTATACTTTAGATAGTGTTGACTCTAAAAACACATTAAAGTGGCCTAGTGTTTATAGTGGTACATTGCCTTGCGCAGATTGTTCAGGTATAGAAACGGAGCTTATTTTAAATCAAGACGAAACTTATCAGCTAAGCACTGTTTATTTAGAAAAATCTAAAGATGTTTTTAAAGAAACCGGAACATTTAGTTGGAATGCTAATGGTAATATAATTACTCTTAATATAGATGGTAAACCATCACCAAATCATCAATATATGATTATGGAAAGTAAGATTATGAAATTAGATAATAAAGGGAATGTGATTTCTGGTGCATTAAAAGAAAATTATATTTTATCAAAAAAAATAAATAATAATGTAGTTTTAAATGAAGATGAATACATTTATTGGGTAAACTCAGTAAAAGTAGAATGTAGTGGAGTTGGTAAAATGAGCTGTATACAAGTTCAAAAAAACAAAATTTTAAATTCTAAAGATTGGAAGTTATTTTATAGTTCAATTAAAGGATTTAATTTTGAAGCAGGTTACATTTATAAATTAATTGTTAAAGAAATAAAACGTGCTAAAAATCAAGTTCCAGCAGATGCCTCATCAATTAATTATGAATTAGTAAAAGTATTAGAAAAAATAAAGGATAATAAAATGAGACTTCATGATATTTGGGCATTACAAGCTGTAAACGGAAAAGAGATTAATGTTAAAAACTATAATCAACGTCCTAATTTGGAAATTAATTTAACATCTAATCGTGTTATGGGAAATGACGGTTGTAACAATTTTTCCGGAGAAATTAAACAAGTAGATAGTAAGAGTTTATCTTTTAAGCCATTAATAGGTACAAAAAAAGCCTGTTTTAATATGAAGTTTTCTAACGAGATAAGCAATATTCTTAATAATGTAGAGACATATAATATAAATAACCTTACATTATCTCTATATAATAAAGAGGGTAAAGAGGTATTGCGTTATAAAAAAGTAGATTAATTTTTATTCTTTTAAATAATTGATAAAGCAACTTTAAACAGTTGCTTTTTTGTTTTGCATTTTTATAGTTTTAAAGGTTGATTTTGTAGTTTACAAATTATAACTTCGTTTAAAATAAAACCTATAAATGAATTGGATAATACTAGTTATAGCTGGCTTATTTGAGGTTGCTTTTGCTGCTTGTTTAGGCAAGGCAAAAGAAGCAACAGGAACAGAGGTAACATATTGGTATATTGGTTTTCTAGTATGTTTATCTATAAGTATGTTTTTACTTTTTAAAGCTACTCAAGAGTTGCCAATAGGCACAGCTTATGCGGTTTGGACAGGAATTGGAGCTATAGGAACAGTGCTTTTAGGTATTTTTGTTTTTAAGGAACCAGCTAGTTTTTGGCGTTTGTTTTTTCTATCTACGCTAATTATTTCTATTGTTGGTTTAAAAATTGTATCTCATTAAAGAATGATATGACAAAGTCTTTATGTTACATGTCTTCTAATTCTAAATTAAAGTCGTATTGTAAATCTTCGTGAAGTTTTAAAACTTTTTTAGTTATAGCTTCAATGTTGCGATTGTAAATATTAGTAAGTGTAGTATTTCTTGAAATTGAAGGTTTCATAGCTTTTAACTTTTTACAAAAATAAAGTAGTAACTCTACTTCAGTTTCTTTGTTTAATGAATACCTGATGTATTTTTTAGTATTTCTTAAAATTTTACGCACGCTTTTTTTTATGTAAAAAAAGCTATTAGTGTTAATAAGTTCAAACTGCTCATCAATTTCAGATTTTACGGTTTCAATATAACCAGCTTCATTTTCTGCTTCAAATAATAAATATGTTAATAATTCTTTGTTTTCCTTTTTAAAACGTGATAAACGCAAGCAGAGTTCGGCAAGCTCTTCATTGCTTTTGTGTTTTAATTCTTTTCTTATAGTAACTACCGATACTGCTTTCATTTTAAAAAATGTATTTTGTGTCTTTGTAAAAAACGTATTTTTATCCTAACTTAATTATTTATTTAAAAATGTAATATAACACTTAAAATTTTCACAATTAAAAATCCTTTAACAGTTATAAAATTTTTATCTTATTATCTTATGTATGCTAATTTTTAGCTTAAAATAAATATTAACCAAAATAAAACTATATGCCATTTATAACAAATAAAAAGAGTGAAGAACAAGTAGATATATTTTATGAAGACTACGGAAAAGGACAGCCTGTAATTTTAATTCACGGTTGGCCGTTAAGTAGAAAATCTTGGGAACACCAAGTTTGGAAAATTGTAGAAGCTGGGTATCGTTGTATTTCTTACGATAGACGTGGTTTTGGTATTTCGTCTGCACCTTGGGATGGATATGATTATTCATCTTTAGCTAGTGATTTAGATGCAATTATTAATGAACTAAAACTTGAAAATGCAATAATTGTTGGATTCTCTATGGGTGGAGGAGAAGTAGTACGTTACTTAACAGATTATGGAGATAGTAAAATTGCTAAAGCAGCTTTAATTTCTAGTATTGTTCCTTTAGTTAAAAAGAAAGAAGATAATCCAGATGGCGTTCCAGAATCGGCTTTAAAGGATATTCAAAATGCCTTAGAAAACGACCGTGTTGGATTTTTAAAAGAGTTCCATAAAGGATTTTATAATTTTGATGAAAATAAAAAAGCAGACCGTATTAGTGAAGCTGTTTTAGATTACGATTTTATTGTAGCTTCTCACGCTTCGCCAAGAGCTACTATTCAAGCAGCGCTATCATGGATGCATACAGATTTTAGACCGGAATTAAAAAATATTAATGTACCAACATTAATTGTACATGGAGATGCCGATGCCACTGTACCAATTGAAACTTCTTCTGAACAAGCAGCAAAAGGAATTAAAGACTCAACTTACGAAATAATTAAAGGAGCACCACACGGTTTAAATATAACACACAAAGAAGAATTGAATGAGATTTTAATGAGATTTTTAAAATCTTAAAAAAATAATATAAACTATAAAAAAACGTCTGCAATTGCAGACGTTTTTTTATAGTTTAATATGTACACCGTTTTCGAGTTCTGAGGCGGTTGGTGTTTCAAAAAAGGTCTCCATAAACTCAAAATCTTCATTTCTAACTTCAAACTCATAAGTACTACCTTTTTCTGTGTTACGTTTAATTACACGCTTTTTCCTTATGTCTATAGAAATATCAAGGTAATGTAATTTGTAGTTAATTTTATTATTTAAGGCAAATAACCTAAATTTTTCTCTATGAGAAAATTTAGAAAATCCTAAATCTAAAATAGAATCTATACCGTTGTGTTCTAATTGTAAAATGTAATGCTGTATTAATTTTTCGCTTCTATCAATACGTTCTAGCATCCATTCTAAGCCATCCTTATTTGTTTTATCTGGCATAAATAATATATTATTCCATTTATCTATAGAGAAAATAACACCTTGGTTTTCTTCACGTAAATTATTAGAATAAGTAGTTTTTCCAGAACCTGTACTGCCAACTATAAGATGTATCATTACAATGTTTTATTGTTTATAGTGTTCGTGTATTTTTAGTTTTACTCTAAAGAGTCTAATAACTCCTATAATTAATATAATAGGAGACATAACGGTTAATATAATACCTAAAGATTTAATTTCGTTTAAAAAATCTAGCTTAAGTATAGATATTCCAAAACCTAAAAACACTACAAAAGTTCTAAAATAAGCTAGAAAAGTACGTTCGTTAGCTAATTTTGTGCGTTCTATTGCTAGCCAATCTCTAGTACTTAAATCAATTTCATTACTCATAATATTATCCTTTTAATAAATTTACGCTTACAGTTGCTAATTCATTATTTGGAAATTTATGAAAATGATTAGCATCTGGTTTTAATCCTGCTTCTATTGCTATTTTAGTAAATACATCTACTTCTAATATGTATTGATCGCTATAGCCATGTGTTGCATCGTATGCAGTTGCAGGAGTTTTACTTATATTTTTACCAGTTAATTCTGGATTAATGGTGTGTAGTTCTATAATTAATAACCCAAACTTTTCTACATAAGGTTTCCATTTTTGCAAATGTTCTAATAAAGAATCTTCAACTAAATTGTTGTTAATACGTTTTCCTTTAAAAGCAAAAGCTCCAGAAGAGTTACTTATACGTTTTGTTATTTTTTTAGGTGCTTGCCAAATACGATTATGGTCTAAAAAAGTACGAACGTTAAGTAAATCTTTTAATTCTATATTATAATCTTCGTGTAGATCTTTTGCTAATAAATCTGGTCTTCCTATGTCTCCCCAAATTACTTTTGCCCAAATATCGGCTTTTATTAAGTTGGCTCTTGTTACTTTTAAAGCAGCTTTATTAAAATCTGCTCCAACTAATAATAATGGATATTCTTCAAGATTTTTACCACGTAATGTTTGGTTTTCTATAACATCGAATATATGTTGAATAAAAGCACCATTACCGCAACCCATATCTAAAATCCCTTTTGGTTGCTCGTCTATTGGTTTGTTAAATAATTTTATAATAACCTGATCAATTACTTTAAAATAGGTGGAGTGTGCACCACCGCTTCCCCAAACATTCATTTCTCTATGTACATGTTTTTCGGTTTCACCTTCTTTAGATTTTAAAACTAAAGGATTACCAAAAAGTAACTCGTCTAATTGTAAAAATGTAGGTAGATAGGATACTGTTACACCGTAAGCTGATGCGCGTTTTGCATAAAATAAACCTCTATCTGTAAATTGGTAATTTCCTTTTTTCTTTTTAAACCAACCTAAATCACTTAAAAAATCTAATATTTTTTTAAAACTTTCCGGATCCTTATGGTATTCTTCAGCAGAAAAAGAAGCTTCCATGAAATATTTATGAAATAATCCATTTACGCCTAACATAACGGCTATTGGAGCTACAAGACATCCTTCGATATGTTTTAAAACTTGATATTCTACAGAGTCTTCTTTAATGTTTTCTAAACCATAATTGTTGCCGTATTTTTTAAAAACACGTTCTAAAATTATAAAAGCATCGCTTCCTATATGTCTATCTTCTGGAAAACGAACAGCATAGTTTAATACATTTACAACATCTTCATATAAATAAGCGAGAGCAAATGCTGTTTTACTTTTTGCATTAGTTGTATAGGTAACAGTGTTATGTTTATTATCTATTTTTTGTACTAACCAATTTTGTGAGCATAAAACTCTAAGTGCTACATTTAAATAACCGCTGTTAGCGTTAAATTGATTAGCAAGATTTGATAGATTAATAGATTTATTTTCTATTAAAAAGTCTAATACTCCTTTTTTGTGCAAAGCGTAAGCAGTAGTTGCAGTAGCAATACCATCAAGATGTCTAAAAATAGTACCGCGAAGTTGTATTTTATCTTTTTTTGTTAGCATATTTTAGGTTTGAAATAAAGATATAAAAAAAGCGCTTACTAAAAAGTAAACGCTTAAATTCATTATTTTTTAGTCTAAAAAACTATCTTAATTTAGGATAATTGTTAGGGTTACTTTCATGCATAACAGCATAAATAGCTTCATAAATATCTTCGGCAGATGGTTTAGAGAAATAATCTCCATCTGTACCATATGCAGGTCTATGTGCTTTTGCTGTTAGTGTTTTTGGTACAGCATCAAGATATTGGTAACCGTTTTGTTTATTTAAAACTTCGTCTAATAAATAAGCTGAAGCTCCTCCAGGAACATCTTCGTCTATAATCATTAAACGATTTGTTTTTGCTAAACTTTTTACCACATCGTGGTTGATATCGAAAGGTAATAATGATTGTGCATCAATAACTTCGGCATCTATTCCGACTTGAAGTAATTCTTTAGCTACTTCTTGAACAATTCTAAAAGTAGAGCCATAAGATAATAATGTAATATCGCTTCCTTCTTTGGTAACTTCTACAACACCAATAGGTGTTTTAAATTCTCCAAAATTTGTTGGTTTTTTTTCTTTTAAACGGTAGCCATTTAAGCATTCTACTACTAAAGCAGGCTCATCACTTTCTAGTAATGTGTTGTAAAAACCAGCAGCTTTAGTCATATTTCTAGGTACTAAAACATGTATACCTCGAATTAGATTTAATATACCACCCATTTGTGAGCCAGAATGCCAAATACCTTCTAATCTATGTCCACGTGTTCTTACAATTAATGGTGCTTTTTGTCGACCTTTTGTTCTATAATGCACAGTTGCAAGATCGTCGCTCATTATTTGTAAGGCGTACATTAAATAATCTAAATATTGAATTTCTGCAATAGGTCTTAATCCACGCATTGCCATACCAATGCCTTGACCTAAAATAGTAGCTTCACGTATTCCTGCATCTGCAACACGTAATTCGCCATATTTTTCTTGTAAGCCTTCTAAACCTTGGTTAACGTCTCCAATATTTCCAGCATCTTCACCAAAAATTAATGATTGCGGATATTTATTGAATATAGCATCAAAATTATCTCTTAATACCACACGGCCGTCCACTTCTTCGTTACTACCATTATATATAGGTTTAACTTCTTTTATGTTTTTTGCAGCAGAAGGTGTTTCATTTTGTAAATGAGAACTGTATTTAGGTTGAATAGTATTAAAATAAGTATCTATCCACTGTATTAATTGTGTTTTAGCTGGCGAGTTTTCTGATACTAAATATCTTAAAACACGTCTTGAGGCAGAAGCAACATCTTTTCTAGATGGTTCTGCAATTGCTAACATATCGTTATTTATTTTTTCAATAAATACTTTATTCGAGCTAGATGCTGCTGCTTGAGATATAATTTTAGAAATTTGATTTCTTTCGTTTAAAATAGGATTTAAATAAGCGTTCCAAGCTGCTTTTTTACCTTCTCTAACCGCTTTTTTAATAGATTTTTCTATAGCTATTAACTCTTCATCTGTAGATATTCCTGTTTCAATCATCCAATTACGTAATTGAAGATTACAGTCCATTTTTGCTTCCCAATTTAAACGTTCTTTATCTTTATAACGCTCGTGAGAACCAGATGTAGAATGTCCTTGAGGTTGTGTTAATTCGTTAACATGAATTAAAACAGGTACGTGTTCTGTTCTTGCAATTCTAGCTGCTTCTTGATAAGTCTCAATTAAAGCTACATAATCCCAACCTTTAACTCTTAAAATTTCGTAACCTTTGGCTTCGTTATCTCGTTGGAAACCACTTAATATTTCAGAAATATTTTCTTTTGTAGTTTGATGTCTTGCATGTACAGAAATACCGTATTCGTCGTCCCAAACACTAATTACCATTGGTACTTGTAATACACCTGCAGCATTTATGGTTTCAAAAAACAAACCTTCACTTGTACTAGCATTACCTATAGTTCCCCAAGCAACTTCATTACCTTCAACAGAAAATTTATTTGTATTTATACCTTTTACATTTCTGTATATTTTAGATGCTTGTGCTAAGCCTAAAAGTCTTGGCATTTGTCCTGCTGTAGGAGAAATGTCTGAACTTGAATTTTTTTGCTTAGTAAGGTCGTTCCATTGTCCATTTTCATCTAAACTAAATGTAGAAAAGTGACCACCCATTTGGCGACCTCCAGACATTGGTTCTAAAGTTAAATCTGTATTTGCATATAAACCGGCAAAAAAAGTTTGAATGTCTAATTCTCCAATAGCCATCATAAAAGTTTGATCTCTATAGTATCCAGATCTAAAATCACCATTAGCAAAAGCTTTTGCCCATGCTAATTGTGGTACTTCTTTACCGTCGCCAAAAATTCCAAATTTGGCTTTACCAGTTAAAACTTCACGACGACCAAGTAGGCTACATTCTCGACTTGTTACAGCAACTTTATAATCTTCTAAGACTTGAGATTTAAAATCGTTAAAGGACAACTCTTTTTTTAAGTCGGAATTTGTATTCATAGTTTATGGTTTTTTGCAATTACAAACTTAACTAATAAAAGTGATTTTTGCAATACGAAAGAGTCTTAAAAAAATGATAAATATTTAGTTTTGCCTTGTAATAATTAAGAATAATTCATAATTATTCAATATTTTAAAAATTCGTTGAAGATTATTTAAAATTTAATACCATCTTCTGGTAAATAATTTAAGCAATGTGCTAGGAGATAATGTAACTATAAAACGAATACTTTTATCGTATTCTGGCTGTGCTATTTCCCATCCTTTATTAGAGTAAACAGGTAAATACAATTCGAAATAATCTTGCACGAGGTTTAAGCGTATTCCGGCATCGTATACAAACTTAGCATTTGTGTTGTGGTTTTTAACAAAACCAACGTCTCCATATGCCATAATATATTGCCATATAGTAGTACTTGTGTTTATTGTTGTAATCCATTGATTTGCGAATGCTGGTTGTAATTGAGACTTAAATCCACCTTCGGCTAGAATAAGTTGCTGGCTAGTAATACCATCGTCTTCTGTTCTTCCTAAATAATCATAATCAAAAAGATAATCGGTAGGTCTATCTAAAGCAAAGCTAAAAAAGTTGGTGTCTTCAAAAGTATTATTGTATAAAAAGGCACCAGCATAAGCTCTAAAATTATACTGTCTATTGTTTTCTGTTAGCTTTCTAAATTCTAAAGTTGCCGAAAGTTTACCAAAGTCTTTTGCTAGTTGTAAATCTGTATCTAAAGAGCTAAAATTTTTCAAATTATTGTTTATCGAGGCAAAATTAGCGTTAAAAACACCATACTTTGGTTCTCCTTCTACCTCAAACTCTCCAGTTGGATCTTCGTCACGATCAACACTTACATATCTAAAATTTAAATATTGTTTTTTATTTTTTCTTAAATCATCAGGATTTCTAAAAGCAAAACTTACTGAAGGTGTAAAAGTGGTATAAGATAGATTTCTTGCATAATTGTAGTTTTCTACTCTAAACGTATATCTTGTACTGTAGTTTCTAACATTTTCTTTTCTGTTGTTATAGCTTAAATAAGCACTACCAACTAAAGCATTACTTTTTAAACCATATTTTGGACTAAATTTGTATAAAAAGTCTTTAGAAAGCACTGTTTTATTGTATAGTTTTAATCCAGGTGAAAACCCATCGTATAGGTTGTAGGCAAACTCTGGCATAAAAAACATTTGATGATAGTCTGGATCTTCTACATCTTTAAAGAGTCTTAATTGAATAGGTTTGTCTAATAACTTATTTACGGCTTTCCAGTTATTTCTATCTTTAACTTCGGGTATTATTTTATCGTAATTTAATGCTAATCTATCTGCATCTGAGCCTGCAATAGTAATGGTTTTCTGTCCTTTAAAACCTTCAACCCAAAGTTTATTTACTACAGAGTCATTTTTTATTGAAAATAAAGACACAGGAACGTTGTTGTCTTTTTTGTTAAGTATAGTAACAATTAACGAGTCTTCTTTTTTCTTAACGTTTTTAATTTTGTAATCTATTTTGGTATTTGAGTTTAAGAAGTCGTCATAAAACCAATTAATATCTTTTTCACTATTGTTTTTTAAAGCGTTGTAAAAAGTTTCTCCTGTTGTTGGCTTTAATGTGTTGGCTTGAATAAACTCTTTTACAGCCGCTTCAACTACATTACCATTATTATATTCATTTATATAGCGTAAACCAGAACCTGCTTTGTATTTGTTACCAATATTTTTATTAAATTTTAATAACGAATCTTTAGCCATAGTTAATGGTTGGTCTAGGTTGGTTCTAGCCATATGTAAATACGCAAGATTATATTTATCGTTAAATTTTAAATCTGCGGCATGAAACGCTCTAATTCCCCACATATTTCCTAAGGCGCCAGTAAGTTTTGTGTTTGGATAGTTTTCTTTAACATATTTCATTAGGTAATATGTTTGAATACCATCTATAACCCACTGGTCTTCTCTAGGATTAATTAAAACAATATTTTCAAGGTAATTGTGAAGCGCTGTTTTTAAAAGTTTTATTTCGTATTGAAAAGTATCTGGAAAAGGCCTAAAAAAATCTGGTAAAAGATTTAGTCCGTAAATAGGACTTTTTTTATAATCTATACGTGTTAATAGTAATTTGGTGTGTGGATATGCACCTAATTCTTTTGTAAGGTATCCGGCAATATTATCGCTAATAATTGCAATATCCTGTGCGGCTAGTTCTTTTTCATCTAAATTAGATTCTATAGTAAAATAGTCTGTTTCAACAGTTTTAAAATCGTTGTTTTGCTTTAAAATTAATTTAGTGTTAATTCTATCTTCTCCTTTAAAAAATGTGGTTTCAGTATTGTTTAAAATTGTTTTGTTAACAACGTTCAATTCTGAAATTATACTATAATTTTTAGGATAAGATGCCTTAATAGAGATATCTGCTTTAGGAATATAAGCATCGTTTAAATCTTTATTGCTGTGGTAGTTCCACTTTCCATCAAAAATAGCAGGAGTTATGTACCAATATCTTAAATTATAATCGCCTTCTGAAGTTAATCCATAACGCGTAAACTTATCGTTAGGTACTTGTACGATATATTTAAGTTGCAAAGTGTAACTTTTGTTTGGTAACAAAGGTTGCGACAATGCAACTTTAATAATATCTGGTTGCTTTTTTAATCTTGAAAACTTGGTTTCGGTATTGTTTTCCTGTATTGATATTAAAGTTGTAAATCCACGATCTTCATTTTTTGCAAAATGAAAAGTGTTTTTAAATTCTTCTGCAAATCTTTCTGCTAAAGGAGTGTTTTTTGCAGAATAACTATGGCTCCAATCTGTTAAATATATTGTATCTAATGTTGCTTTTGAGTTATTAAAGTACTCAATAGTTTGTTGAATATTAATACTTTTCTTTTCGATATCGAAAGTTGCATTAATATCTAACTTGTTTTGGCTTGAGGCCGAAAAACATAATAGTAGGCACAATAATAAGGTAGCAAAATTTAGATTCAATGGATTTTTATAGACTTTAAAGATTTATAGTTTTATATTTAATTATATGTAACAGAAATACTTGTATTTAATTGTATTACCGCTGTTAATCTATATACGTATTAAATACATTTTGGTTTTATTAATTTTTTAGAAGTTAGGGCTTAAACCGTATTCTTTATAGAATGCGTCTAATATTGCTACAACTTCGTCTTCGGTATCTACTAAGTGAATTAAGTCTAAATCTCCAGCACTTACGTTTGTAAATTTTCCTAAAACAGTTTCTTTAATCCAGTCAATTAATCCTGCCCAGAAATCTGTACCTACTAAAATAATTGGAAATTTTTCAATTTTATTGGTTTGTATAAGTGTAATCGCTTCAAATAACTCGTCTAAAGTTCCAAAACCTCCAGGCATTACAACAAAACCTTGAGAATATTTAACGAACATAACTTTTCTTACAAAGAAATAGTCGAAATCTAAACTTTTATCTCCATCTATATAAGGATTATCGTGTTGCTCGAAAGGTAAATCGATGTTTAAACCTACTGATGTTCCTCCAGCTAAATGAGCTCCTTTATTTCCAGCTTCCATAATACCTGGTCCACCTCCTGTAATAACGCCATAACCTGCTTCGCAAATTTGTTTAGCTACACTTTCGGCTAATTTATAGTACTTGTGATCTGGTTTTGTTCTTGCAGAACCAAAAATAGAGACACAAGGTCCTATTTGACTCATTTTTTCAAATCCATTTACAAATTCTCCCATGATCTTGAAAATTGCCCAAGAATCGTTTGTTTTGTTTTCGTTCCAACCTTTGTGATGTTGTTCTTTTCTCATGTTTTTATTTTAATTGAGTATATTTTATGTCTTAAATTTTGTTGTAAACTTACAATTATTAAATAGTTGTTTGGTTACTTATTGTGCCATCTACCATAACTAGTTTCCTGTCTGCTAAGTTTGCTAATTCTTCATTATGGGTTACAATTACAAATGTTTGTCCAAACTCATCACGTAATTTAAAAAATAAACTGTGTAAGTTTTCTGCGCTTTCGCTATCAAGATTTCCAGAAGGTTCATCGGCAAAAATAAGGCTAGGATTGTTAATTAACGCTCTTGCTACTGCAACACGTTGTTGTTCTCCTCCAGATAATTCGTTAGGTTTATGATTGTATCTATTTTCAAGTCCTAAAAAATCTAATAATTCTTTGGCACGTTTAGTCGCTTCGGCTTTAGGTGTTTTTTTTATAAATGCTGGAATACAAACATTTTCTAATGCAGTAAATTCTGGTAATAATTGATGAAATTGAAATATGAAGCCAATATTTTCATTTCTAAATTTAGCTAATTTCTTTTCGGAAAGCGTACTAATGTTTTCTCCATTAATAATTAGAGAAGCTTTTTCGGTTTTAGAAATTCCATCTAAGGTTCCTAAAATTTGTAATAAAGTAGTTTTTCCTGCACCCGATGCGCCAACAATAGATACAACTTCTCCTTTTTTAATAAGAACATTTACGCCTTTTAGTACGTGTAATTCATCGTAATATTTATGAATATTTTCAGCTTTAATCATATGCAAAATTAAGAGGCTGAAAATACTACTTTACTAACAAATGCACAACTTTTAAATGGTATTAGATTTATTTTTAAATACGTTTTTAATATTATTGTAATCTATAAAATAAACCATTTTAAGAGAGAAGGTATTGCCAGAAGGCTGGTTAAATAAATCCTCAAGAGTGTCTTGAAAAGCTTGAGCTCCATCGTTACTTCTATTAAAAATACGATTTCTATATTGGGCTGTTAAAAAGCTTCCAGGAGCAAATTGCCATGAGTATGTTAAGTTTAAGTTCCATGTACTAAAGTTCACATCTGGATCTTCTATGTCTTCTTTTGTGTAATTATCGTCTCTATTTAGCCTTCCATTTTCGCCTAATACAAAAATGTTATTTTCGTATTGTACTGCACTCCAATAGTTTCTAAAACTTAAAGTTAAACTATTTAAGGCATTAAAATTATAGCTAGCAGAGATGCCGTTTTCTATTGTAATTTGATCGCGTTGTCCGTAAATAATATCGTCTCCAATAAAATCTATAAACCCTCTTTCTCTAAGTTCTTGGTCGTAATCGAACTCGTAAACCACAATAAATTTTTCGTTTACCTTAAATCTAGGTGATAAACCAAAAAATACACTTTGGTAAGATCTTCCTTCTTCAAATAAAGTTTCGTAACCTAAGTTTGCATCTAAGGCAAATGTTTTATTGTAATTAGAAGATATCCATACGCTACTATTTAACCAGTCTTCAGTTATAAAATAACGACCATCTACTCGAGGCCCAAAATAATCATACTGTTTGCCAGGTTGTACATTAAAATTACCACCATAACCCATTAAACTCTTTTTTCCTGTTGCTGAAACACTTCCGCCAAAATTGAAGCCTGTAAAAGTTCCTGGTCTAAATAAGCTATTATAGTTAGCCCAAGTGCCAATGTAAAAGTTGTTTAGATTTTTTGTAGGTTCAAAAATTTGATAATTAAATTCTGCTCCAAAATTATTATAGTTATTTCTAAACAAGATTCCCATATCGTTAATATCGTAATCTTTGTCTGCAAATTCATGGTAAGCACTCCATCTATACTGTCCGCTATTTTTACCAAATGCAAGTAAAGAGCTTAATCCTGTTTGTGTACCATCTTGTAAGTTAAGGTTACTCATTTTTATTTGAGCTTCGGCTCCATAGGTGTTTTTTTTGTTTTTTAAATCGAATAATAATCCTGTAACATTAGCATCTCTAAAATTAGATCCATTTCTAGTTACATTTGTATTTATTAAACTTACTGAAGAGTTTTTGTTAAACTGTTGGTCTACAACTAGAATGTTATAGTTAGAGATAGGCTCTACTGTTTCTGTGCGTTTTTGGCCAGTTGTTTTGTCTATAATGTCGATGTCTGTTTTTTCGGTTATAGCATTAAAAAAACCTATTCCTAAGCCGTTTTTAGTTCTTCCAGAAATTTTTACAGCATTTAGTAAATTTGTTTTTTGTGGATAACCATCAACAATTTCTTCGTTGCTATTTAGTGTTGGGTAACCTGTAGGCGCGCTACCTACACGTCTTGTATAGAATAAATTTCCTTTTGTAAATAAATCGGTACCTTCTGTAAAGAATTGTCTTTGCTCAGAAAATTGTTGCTCGAATGGTCCTAAATTAAGCTGAACATCATCAAAACCAACTTGACTAAAATCTGGAATTAATGTAGCATCAAGTGTAAAATTTTCTGTTATACCGTATTTAATATCTAAACCTGCATTAAAATCGTTTATGGTTTCTCCATCAAAACTATCTGTAACAAAAGAAGCAAACGGATAGAAACTTAATCGAGTAGGAGGTTCTAAGTTTTTTAAACCATTTAATTCTCCATTAAAAAAACCAATATTAGCACCACTAGTAATGTCTATTGCGTTCCATGATGTTTGCTCACGTGTGTTTCTATAATGTCTATGAAATTGAATGCCCCAAGTTGGGTTGTCTTGTTGTGTAAATCTTAAAGTTCTGTAGGGAATTTTCATTTCTACAATCCAACCATCACTAACGGTTTGTGTTGCGCTTTCCCAAACGGCATTCCATCCAAAATCTTCACCGTTGCTTGGCGTTTCGGTAGCATCGGCTTGTGTTCCAGAACTAAATACAAAAAATTCTGTATTGTTTTGAGCGTCATTATTTGGGTTAAATACAGCACCAAAAAAATCTGACTGTCCAAAATCATCACGTTGTGTAAATTGTCTTAACATATCTTCAGGATTATCATACAAATAGGCTGCAATGTAAATTCCAGAATCGTCGTAACTCATTTTAACCTCTGTTCTTTTGTTTTTTGGCATTATTTTACCAGCAGTTGGCTTAAATTGTACAAAATCTGTAGCTATTTGTGCTGTTTTCCAAACCTCATCATCTAGAATACCATCAATTTTTGGAGCATTATTAGTTCGGGTAATCGTATAAGTTTTTTTGTTTTGAGCACTTAATGATATTGTGAAAACAAAGGCGAATAAAATAGTCGAAAAAAGTTTCATTAAAGAAATTGGTTAGTTAGTATTTGTAGTTTAAAGACTTGCGAAATTTTTAATTGTTACAGTTTTCGGTGACAAATCTAATTTTGTAGTTGCTTTTATTTCACAAAAAAAAGTTAAATAATATTGGTAAAGTAAGGTTATGCTTTAAAAACGGACTTTTTTAATTAAATTTAAATTATGGAAAAGAACAATTTAAATATAGCAACTTTTGCAAATGGATGTTTTTGGTGTACCGAAGCTGTTTTTAATAGAGTAGTAGGTGTAGAGCAAGTGGTTTCTGGATTTACTGGCGGACATATTAAAAATCCTGCTTATCGCGAAATTACTACTGGAAGAACAGGACATGCTGAAGCTATACAGTTATACTATAATTCTAATAAGATTAGTTATATAGAGTTATTAGAAATATTTTTTGCAACTCATGATCCAACAACATTAAATAGACAAGGTCATGATATTGGTACACAATATCGTTCGGCTATATTCTATCATAATGAAGAACAAAAACATCAAGCTGAAGCATTTATAAAACATTTAGATAGCGAGCAGATTTTTGATGATACTATTGTTACCGAAGTTACTGCTTTTGATGTGTTTTATAGAGCAGAACAAGAGCATCATGAATTTTACGAACGTAATAAAGAAAATTCTTATTGCCAATTTGTTATCCATCCTAAACTTAAAAAACTTAATACTTATTATAGTAATAAGTTAAAACCTACTACTTAGCATTTTTTAATTTAATTGTTTTGTAACAAATACTGTAAAACCTTTACTAATAGATGATTATAGGTTTTAAATTTAGTGGTTTTAATAGTTTTTTTATGATATAAGTAAAAAACGGAACACTATTTGATTTATAAAAAGTATTAACAAAATTACAACACAATGAATTTAGAAAACACTAACAAATACAAAATTTTAGCAGCCAGTATTATTTTTGATGCTGTAGGATATGCCAGTTTTATTATTCCCGGAATAGGAGAGATAATAGATGTTGTTTGGGCTCCAGCTTCAGCATATTTAATGACTAAACTTTATAAGGGTAATGCAGGAAAATTAGGTGCAGCAGTTTCTTTTATAGAAGAAGCAATGCCAGGATTAGATGTTATACCAACATTTACACTAATGTGGTTATATACATACGTTTTTAAAACAAAAACGAAAGAAACGGTTATTGAAGTTAGTTAATATAATCGATATGTTATAAAAATTAAAAGCACTCCGTAGAGTGCTTTTTTTATATAGATTAAAGGCTTTTAACAAATTTTAAAAGCACTTCTTTATGTTTTTCTAAATCCATATTTGCAGATAAAGAAGCGCGAACAATATAGTCTTTATCTCCTTCCTTAGTTGTACCTTGTGTAGATGTTGCAGGCACTGTCCAGTAGCAGCCTTTTAATTGCCCATAACTTACACAAAATTTACTTTCGTTAGGAATTTCGGTAATCATTAAATTAATGAGTTTTAAATTTAATGCTCTTTTATATGTTTCTTGTTCCTCGCTAGTGTTTCCTTTTGTAGGCAAATCTAAAGAAAAAACTGAAGGCATAAATTCTTGTTCTGCTAAGGTTTCTGAGACAAAGTTTATTTTAGCTTCTGGTAACACTTCATTTATAAAGTTTACAAATTCGCGTGTGTTTTTATAAGCATCAATAATTCTTTGATTCATTGATGGCATTTGCTTTGCTAATATTTGATATTGCAGCGATGTGGCTTCGTTATCGCAAAGCGTAAGATGCATTTCTATTTTTTCTATTAACGATTCTGTTTTTGTATTTCCTACACAATATCCAGCGGTACATTGTCCACCACTTGGAAATTTAGAGCCACTTGCAAATGAAATTGTTCTAACGGTTGAAAGTATTTTACCTTCACCTAAAAATTGTACATTAGGACAAAATGTTTGGTCTAAAATAAAAACAGGATCTATGGCAGTATCGCCATTTTTAGTTTTTCGTACTTTAGTTAGTGCTTCTTTTAACGCTGTAAGATTAGGGACTTCTACACGTGGATTGGTTGGGATTTCTGCAATAATGTAAGGTATTGCATCTTGCTCTGCAATTGTATTTAAGACACGATCAATACTATTAACCATATCTGCATCGCCATCTACAGGTAAATCTACAATTTCTACATTATCTATACTTGCAGCAACACGTCTTGCTTGGTCGTTTGTACCGCCATAACAATTTGGAGGCACAACAATTTTTATAGCTTTTTCTGGATTATGCTCTAAAGCATCATGAATTAAGCCCATTAAAATAGCATATTGAATAGATAGGCCACTTGATGCTACTAAAGCTTTAGTATTAGACCCAGAAATTTTATTAATTAAGCTTAACACTTCTGTTTTACTTGTTTTATCTACATTAACTTGGTTGTTGTAAGACGATTGTAAAGCTATTGCTTTTAAAACTATATTTACATTGCTAGGTGTCATGGCAATGGTTTCGCGACGTCTTACATGCTGGATTTCTGAAATATAATCACTGTTGTCTTTGCCATTTACAATTAGAATACTACCAATATTATTTTGTAAATTAATGTAAAAATCGATGTTTGGTGTAAGCGCTACGGTGTTAATATTCTCTTGATTAGAAATAAAAATAGTACTACCGTTAAAGGTCGAAACATCTTCTGCTTTGTCAACTTTTTTTAAATTAAAAGGATAACCATACACATTTTTTAAAATAGCTTCATTAAAACAATCTGGTAAAGTTTCAGTATAAACTATTTGTGTGTTTTTATTATTAAAGCTGTTTTTCCTAAGAATAGCTAAAATAGGCATGGTTTGCGATGCAAAGCTAATTACGTTTTCTGGTGCTATATTATTTAATTTTCCAACGGTCCATTCTAATATACAAGATAATGGATGACCTAATCTAATATAATCGTAAGCTGTTGGTAATTTTTCTAATTCTGAAGTGCTATAATTGTTATTATTATATAAAATTTCAAATTGCTCTAAAAACTGTGTTTTTGCTAATGCCTCGTTGTATATATCCAATCGATGGGTTGTTAGCTTTAACCAATCTAAAGGCATATTTTCTAAAACATTATTTATATAATTTAGCATTGTATTGTTTTGCATTTTCTTACTTTTTTAAGACAGCAAATATACAAGAATCTAAGGTTTTGATAGAGTAGAAGTGAGACTTTATGAAATAGTTGGCTATATATTAAGATATAATTTAGTTTTCTATTTCCGTGTTTTTTTAGTAGTTATATATTTTGTAGGCTTTTTTTTATCTAATAAAATAAAAAAAGCGGTTCAAGTTAGAATTCAAACCGCTATTGTTTATTTTCACTGTTGTGTGCTGTGCATTTATCCTATTATTTTGGCAATCTTATTTATATCAGCACCTTCCAAATGTTTTAGGGGATGAGGGTTATTGTCTAAATTAATCATTGCTCGCCCAATTCTAGAAGTGGTTGTTACTGACTTCATTCTTTTTAATAAAGGAAAAATGGGTTTAGTGATAACATAGAAAAAATTATACAGTTTAGTTTTAGATTTCACACCACGTTCAGGTAAAATAGCTCCTGGTCTAAACGCATAAGCATCCTTAAAACCTTTGTTTAAAATAAAATTTTCGGTTTTGCCTTTTACTCTTGCCCACATTGAGTTACCTTGCTCAGAACTGTCTGTTCCTGCACCTGAAACATATGTAAAAAGTATATTAGGATTTACATTGTAAATTGTATTAGCTAATGCTTCAGAAATTGTAAAAGTGAGTTTATAATACCTTTCTTCAGATATACCAGCAGATGATACGCCCATACAATGAAAACAAGCATCATAGTCTTTGAATTCTGCTTTAATGTTGTTGAAATTTGTAAAATCCTGATGCAAAATTTCTTTTATCTTGGGATGAGAAATGTCAATTGGGTTTCTGTTGATTAATAAAATCTTTTCAACTGTTTCATTATCTATACATTCCAACAAAACTCCCTTGCCTACCATACCAGTTGAACCTGTTAGTATAACTTTCATAACAAGTTATTCGTTTTTATGTTCGGAAACTTCAACCATAACTACTCGAATAGAGCCTGGTTTAAAAAGGTTCTTTTCGTCTTCATTGATCTTTGCCTGAATTTCCGTGTTATTAATATCTTCTAGAAATTGATTGAAATCCTTTGGGTCAGACCAAATAGATTCTGTTACTACATCATATTCTAATTCTCCTGAAAAGTCTTGAGGGTAAATTATCTGGTTACCCAAAAGAAAATTTCTTCTTATGGTACATTTTTTTAAAATAGGAAGAAGTTCAACACATAAAGGTGTATGTTGGTTTGCATAGTAGTGAGCAAAATCTTCGTGAGACATTCCGTCTTTTCGCTTTGCGAATGTTAAATATTTTACCATTGTTTTTTTGCTTTAGAATTAATTTAATTGTCTGTATTTGTTTGGCGACATGCCAACTTTCTTTTTAAAAAGGGTTCCAAAGGACTGAGGATATTCAAAACCTAAATCGTATGCAATACCACTTACGGATGCATTTGATGACAATAATAGATTTTTGGCTTTTTCAATAAGGTGAAAATGGATATGCTCTTGTGTATTCTTTCCTGTTTCTTTTTTCAGTAAATCACTCAAATAGTTTGGTGAAAGATTCACTTGGTCTGCACAAAATTTTACGGTTGGAATCCCTTGTTGTATGGAATTGTCCGAATTAAAGAAATCGACCAATAATTCTTCGATTTTTTTTACAACATCCTGTTGGTGTGTACTTCGCGTATAAAATTGACGGTCGTAAAATCGATTACAATAGTTGAGTAATAATTCCAAATTAGAAACAATGACGGTTTGACTATGTTTGTCTATATTTTGCTGACATTCGTCTTCTATAGCCTCAATGCATCGCGAAATTTTTTCCTTTTCCTTTTCTGATAGATGTAGCGCTTCATTGGACTTATAAGAAAAGAATCCATATGATTTTATGTTCTTGCCTAAATCAGATTTTTGAATTAAATCTGAATGAAAGTATAAGGCCCAACCGTTTTCATTTAATGTTTCAGGTTGTTTTTTTGCTTCGAATACTTGTCCAGGTGAACTAAAGACTAAAGTGCCTTCTTCAAAATCATAGTATTGCCTGCCATACTGAAGTTCGCAATTCTCGAATTTTAAAGAAATCATATAAAAATCCCAGATGTATTTTTGATTGAACAGTTCTTTGGTAAGTTTAACATCCTTCATATTTACCAATGAAATAGCAGGATGCATAGGCTTATTCAATCCTAAAAGGTGATGCATCTGACTAATTGATTTTATCTCTCTAAATTCTTCCATCTTGTTAATATAATAATTTGCATTTAAAATGTCTTTGCATTATTTATCCAAAAAAGACCTCATTTGCGTGCATAGTATCCATATATTCTTTCCAAGTACAAACTTTTCCGTCTTTTATTTCCATTAGAATATGAAAATGATTATTGTAGGTTTTACCACTAATATGATTTCCAAGAGATTCGGCTTCAATAGCAACTCGACTTCTTTCTACAGTCATAGCTTTTGCAGTAAGGCTTAATCCTTCAGGGAAACCTTCTCTTGTTCTTTTACCTGCTACTATTACAAAATCTTTGGTGTGAGTACCTGAAATTGGCATACTACCAGCTACCCAAACAACAGCATCTTCTGCAAAAACTTCATTTACATATTCCCAATTATCATTACTAATTGCTTCTATTACTTTCTGTGCTAACACTCTATTAGCTTCATTGCTTTTTAAATTTTCCATTTTAATTTCGTTTTATGTTTATTGTTTAAACATTTACATTGTGATATGCATTATATCCTTTCTGCCAAACAGGTAATTGTGATTTCATTCTTGATTTTAGAAACCATTTAAAAAACCAACCTGTACCGAAATATTTTGACTCAAAACTTCCTTTATATTTCCATAACATTCCGCCATTCTTCGATTCGTAGAAAAATTCTCCTCTGTATTTATTTACAGGCATACCTCCTTCGTGTACAGCATAACTGAAATAATTTGGTGGGTCAAAACCAACGATATCTTCGGTAAGATTTATATCTCCAATCAAAATTTTTCTTACAGCTCCCAAGCCCTGAGGGTGGTCTGTACCTTCTTTAAGGACAGCAATTTCTCCCGCCATAATTTCGGATTGAGAATACCATTTGTAGTCAACGAAAAACTCCCAGAATTTTTGAAGTTCTATATTTGGATAGAAGTGTGAAAGTTCGAAAGAAACTAATTTTGAATTTGCCATTTCAATTGTTTGTGATTTTATACCACAAAATTGCAGGCTTTTTATTGAAAGAAATTAAGCAGATTACGGATTATCTAATTCAAATTACTGTTATTTATAGAATATCATACAATATGTTGACTAAATATGAAACATATTATATTTGACAATATAAGAAATTAGCTAAAACCCGAGAAAGTCAACTAGGATAAATTTTAAAAAACAATATTTGTAATTTATTTTGTTATGCTTTAAAACCTCATAGTAGTTCTTACATTAAAAACTCTTGGTGTTAAGTAATTAGGTATAGCATATTGTCTTTTGCTATATACATCGCGTACCCAAGTATTGGTGATAGAATTTTGTACATCGAAAACATTAAAAATTTCGAAACCAAAAGATAAATCTTTAAACGGTTTTTTCCAGCCGCTATCAAATTGCTTTTTAGCATCTACAAGTACAAATTGAAAACCAATATCTGCACGTTTATAATCTGGCAAACGGTTTTGATATTGGTATTTATCTGCATAACTTGGAGAACCACCAGGTAAACCTGTATTGTACACTAAGTTTAAATACATTTTAAAGTTTGGTAAGTTTGGTACATAGTCTTGAAATAATGCGGCAAACTTTAAACGTTGGTCTGTTGGTCTGGCAATATCACCTCTGTTGTTAATGTTTTCTTCGGTTTTAAGATAGCCAAAACTAAACCAACTTTCTGTACCTGGAACAAACTCACCGTTTAATCGCATATCTAAACCATAAGCATAAGCTGTAGCGCTATTATCTGCAGCATAACGAATACGTACATTTTCTACGGTGTATGGATTAACATCTGTTAAGTTTTTATAGTACAGTTCTGTTGATAGTTTAAATGGACGCTCGTTCATTTTAAAACTAAAATCGTTTCCTAATACTACGTGTACCGATTTTTGGGCCTTTACATTAGGTTGTACAGTTCCATTTGCATCACGTAATTCTCTATAAAATGGAGGTTGGTAATATAAACCACCACTTAAGCGAAATAGCATGTCTTTTTCCCAATCTGGTTTAATAGCAAATTGTGCTCTTGGGCTTACTACTAATTGATTATCTCCACTAATATTATTATCTGTTACTTGCCAATTATGTGCACGTACTCCAGCGTTGTACCAAACATCTGCATCGCCCAAAGTAGAGCGTTTACTCCATTGTAAATAAGCCTGAATTCTATTAATTTGCGTATTGTTTCTCGCTCTCGCATTTTGAAAAGCAGTAATAGGGAAGGTGTCTGGCTCATAAGGTTCTTGGTTTATTCCTCCAGCTGGTGCATTTATAGAAAATCCTGCCGAGTCTATTACTTCCCATTCTATTAAACGGTCTCTAATGTCTTCGTTTGTGTATTTAACAGACCATTTAATTTCATTTTCATTAATATTTGCTGTTCCTTTATGTTCTATAGTTGTAATTAAGGCATCAATGTCGTTACGTCCATGGTTTAACTGTCCGCCAATACCTTCGGAAAATTCAACTTCACCTAAATCTTCATCGCCAATATTACTGTTAACTTCACCTAAACTGTATTGTGCAGAAATATCGAAATGTTCTTCTTCTATAGTATGGTAAGTAGAAGCAACCAGGCCTAAAGTAACTTTGTCGTTTAACTCGTAACTGGCTTGTAAGGCACCAAAAAGCGTTTGGTATTTATCACGTTCTTGGCCTTCGTAATCTACTAATAATGCTACAGGATTATCTAATGTTCCAAAATTTGTTTGTCTGGCTTGTGGTTCGTAATCGTATTTGTTTAAAGAAGCGTTACCAAGGAAACTTAATTCAAATTTATCTGTAAATCTATAGGTTAAAAACGTTTGCACATCTGCAAATACAGGATTGTAATTGGTTTCTGTTTCTTTAGCTTGTACTAAGAGTGAATTGTCCCGATAGCGTAAACCTGTTATGCTTGTAAATTTAGAATCTTTACTTGCAGATTCTACAGCAAGACTTCCGCCAAGTAAGCTTAAATCTGCAGCAACAGCAAAATCTTTTGGTCTTTTGTATGTAATATCTAAAACCGAAGATAATTTATCTCCATATTTAGCTTGAAAACCACCTGCAGAAAAATCTACATTTTGTACTAAATCGCTATTTATAAAACTTAAACCTTCTTGTTGTCCAGAACGTACAAGAAATGGTCTGTAAACTTCTATACCATTAACGTATACAAGGTTCTCATCAAAATTTCCGCCACGTACAGAATATTGTGTACTTAATTCGTTATTGCTACTAACTCCAGGTAGTGTTTTTAATAAATTTTCTACACCAGCTTGAGCTCCAGGAATTTTAATTAGTGTTTTTGGGTCTATGTTTACAATGCCTTGTACGTCTTTACGTTTTTTGCCGTTAAGTACAATGGTTTCAATTTGATCGACATCGGTTTTTAAAACTGGATTAAACTCAAAAACTTCACCATTTTTTAGATTTACAGTTATGGTTACATTTTTATGAGAAACGTGAGAATATACTAATGTTACATCTGTGTTTGATGGTATAGTAATTTCATAAAAACCAGTATCGTTTGTAGCTGTACCATCTGTTTGGGTTTTTACATTTACTGCCTGAAGCGGAAAATTACTTTCGTCTAAAATTACACCATTTACAATTGCTGTTTGTGCTAATGTGTAAAGAGGAAGTAGTAATACTAATAATTTTAGTAAGTTAGTTTTTGTAGTCAAGGTTGTAGTTTATTATTTATTTCCTAAAAAAAGTAGTTTCAAATGTAGTACTATTTCCTACGTTATCTGTAACTATTACTTTTAATTTGTTTTTTGTTTCTGTACTAACAGCATCATTAAAATCGTATGTTAACGTTTTCTTTTTGTAATTGTATTCCATTAATATCCACTTACCATTTATAGTGGCTCTGTAATTTGAAATGCCGGTACCTTTATCGTTAATTTTAACTTTTAAATACCTGTATTTACTTAGCCAACTCCCATCTTTAAAGTTTATAGGTTTAATGGTAGGCGCAACAGTGTCTCTTGCTAAAACGTAAGTTCCTAAATCTTTAGTATAAGTGCTTAATGTATTTCCTTTTCTTTTTGTTGGAGAGTAACTTGGCCAGTTATTCCACCCAATTAATTCGGCTATATATAATTGTTTTAAATCTTCTTCTTTAAAATTGCTAATATCATAAGAGATAGTAAAACTCTTTTTTACAGGAATAATAGGTTTGTGTAATGTAAGTGTGTCGTTTTTAACATTAAAATCTATAAAGAAGCTATCGTAAAAAGTGTCTTTGTAAAAATTCACTTTAAATTTATCTTGTTGTAATTCGGCTTCTAGATCATGTTGTATGTAGTGTTGCGTTGTTTTTTTTTCTTCAACATCGTCTGGAATTTTTACATCTCCTTTTATAGTAATATCTACATTGGTTTCGTTGCCTTTAAAATCGCTAATTTTTGTTTTGTAAACTGAAGCTGTACTGTCTAGAATTGTAATATAACCATTATCAATTATGTTGTTATAAAGGCTTAACGGATTGTTTTCTTCAATAAATAATTTCTGAAGTTTTTGTTTTTCAGATTTGTAATGAGAATAATCAATTAAACGGTTTAAGTGTTTTGTTTCGGCAAATGAAAAACGCCTAAAATCTATTTCAAAATTTTGCATACCATTTAAATAGGTGGAAATATTATAAACACCGTTTTTGTTTGCTGCTAAATCTTGTCTGTCTATTGTTTCTACGGCAAAGCCAATTGTTCCATAGGCTTTTAAATCTTCAATTTTATAGTCTCCATTTTTTTGAGGAATTACTCTAAGTTTTTGTTTTTTGTTAGAACCGTTTACATGAGAATTTGCACCAATTGGATATGCGTAAAAATTTGAAACTATTGGTTTTGTTGTGTCTTTAACGTCTATACCAAAAAGCATTGGGTTTATAGGTCTTTCGGCATTATCTCGAATTTCAAAATGTAAATGTGGACCAGAAGAGCTGCCTGTGTTTCCAGAATAGGCAATAACTTCTCCTTTTGTAATTTTTAATTCTTCGTTAGTAGGGAAAACCTCAATTTCAAAAGACTCTTTATTGTATTGTTTAGCTTTTATATAAGCTTCAATTTTTGGACTAAATTTTTGTAAATGAGCATAAACACTTGTATATCCGTTAGGGTGTGTTATGTATAGTGCTTTTCCATATCCAAAATGAGCAATTTTTATTCTACTTACATAGCCATCTGCAATTCCATAAACTTTTAAACCTTCAATTTGTTTTGTTTTTATATCTAAACCAGAGTGAAAGTGGTTAGAGCGTAACTCGGCAAACGTACCAGCAAGAACAATGTTAATATCTAAAGGAGACCTAAAATAATCTTGAGGATATTGGTTTTGAGAAAAAACAGAAAAGCTAATAAAAAAAAACAAAAAAAGTTTACGCATAAGATTTTAGTGTACCAATTTATTTTAAGGATTTTAGTAGTATTTGGTATAGATGCTAAAATATACAATTGCTAATTAATACCAAAGTAAAAAATAAATACGAGCCCATTGTATTGATTTTTTGAAGTTTAAATAATAATTAATTGAGTTACTTTATTTTATTTGAAATTTTATGATAAAACTATTGCTAAATAAGTTCTGTTCTGTTAACTTTGTGAGATAAGTATTGATATTTGTAGATGAGTAATATAGAGGGTATTGTAGATGCTTTAGAGTTAAAAATAGAAAAAGTCCTTAAAAACCAAACCGTTTTAAAGGAAACTAATTTAAAATTGTCTAAAGCTCAAGAGCAATATCAAAGTACTATAAAAAGGCAAGAATTAGAAATTATTGCTTGGAAAGAAAAGTACGACACTCTTAAAATGGCGAATACAATACTTGGCAGTGACGATGATAAACGAGAAACTAAACTCAAAATAAACGCATTAATTAGAGAGATAGACCATTGTATAGGTCAACTTTCAGAATAGTGTAACATAGCAAATTATGGCAGAAATGCTTAAAATAAAGCTTTCGGTAGCAAATAGAGTGTATCCTTTAACAATTCCGCCAAGTCAGGAAGAAGGTTTACGAAAAGCTGCAAAAAAAATAGATGCTATGATAAAACAATTTGAGCAAAGTTATTCTGTTAGAGATAAACAAGATGTTTTGGCTATGTGTGCATTACAATTTGCATCTCAAGTAGAACAGAAAACTTTAGATAAAGAGTATGTAAATGAACATGTGGAAGAAAAGTTAAATACTTTAAACCAAATGTTAGAACTACATTTAAGTTCTTAACGTTCTTATAAATAAAATTAGGTTACTGCCTACATTAATTATTTTTTTGATAAACTCAACAGTTAATTCTTTAAAAAGGGTGAGTTAAAGTTGTAAAAGCGTGCTGCTAATGGGAAACCATTTGGGCAGATACTTGATCAGCTTGTTAGCCCTAAACATGTTTTTAAGGAGTTTATACAAAACCAAAATTAGTGTAGGCTTTTTTTTTACAATTAAACTAACAACAATGGATAATACAATAATATTTAGTATTGCAGGTGTAGCTATTGGAGCAATTATAGGCTTTGTTATAGCAAAAATGATGGAGAAAAATAATGCTTCAAAACTTATAAAAAATGCAAAAAAAGCAGCATCAAATATTTTAAGAGATGCTAAAAGTGAAGGAGAAAGCATTAAAAAAGATAAATTATTACAGTCTAAAGAAAAATTTTTAGAATTAAAAACAGAGCACGAGAAAGTAATTTCTAGTCGCGAAAAGAAAATGTCTGATGCTGAAAAGCGCACGCGTGATAAAGAATCTCAAATTTCTAGCGAACTAGCAAAAAATAAAAAATTAAACTTAGAATTAGAATCTAAAAAGAAAGATTACAATCACCGCTTAGATATTATCGATAAAAAACAAGAAGAAGTAGATAGACTTCATAGAAGCCAAATAGAGCAATTAGAAGTAATATCAAGCTTATCTGCCGAAGATGCTAAAGCACAGTTAATAGAGTCGCTTAAAGGTGAAGCAAAAACCGAAGCTAATGCTTACATTCAAGGTAAAATGGAAGAGGCTAAATTAACTGCCCAACAAGATGCCAAGAAAATAATAATAAATACGATACAACGTATAGGTACAGAAGAAGCTGTAGATAATTGTGTGTCTGTATTTAACATAGAGAATGACGATGTTAAAGGCCGTATAATTGGCCGAGAAGGAAGAAATATTAGAGCTATTGAGGCAGCAACAGGAGTAGAAATTATTGTAGATGATACACCAGAAGCTATAATTTTATCTTGTTTCGATTCTGTAAGACGTGAAATTGCACGTTTATCTTTACATAAATTAGTAACCGATGGAAGAATACATCCTGCACGAATTGAAGAAGTGGTTAAGAAAACCCAAAAACAAATAGAACAAGAAATTATAGAAGTTGGTAAGCGTACGGTTATAGATTTAGGTATTCATGGACTACATCCAGAATTAATAAAAATGGTTGGGCGTATGAAATACCGTTCGTCTTACGGACAAAATTTATTACAACACTCGCGTGAAGTTGCAAAACTTTGTGGAGTTATGGCTGCAGAATTAGGTTTAAATCCTAAATTAGCTAAACGTGCAGGATTATTACACGATATAGGTAAAGTGCCAGATGCTGAAGCAGATATGGAAACTCCTCACGCTATTTTAGGTATGCAATGGGCTGAAAAATTTGGAGAAAAAGGAGAGGTTTGCAATGCTATTGGAGCTCACCACGATGAAATAGAAATGACATCGCTACTGTCGCCAATCATTCAAGTTTGCGATGCAATTTCTGGAGCAAGACCAGGTGCTAGACGTCAAGTTTTAGATAGTTATATACAACGTTTAAAAGATTTAGAAGAAATAGCCTTTGGATTTCAAGGTGTAAAGAAAGCTTACGCTATTCAAGCAGGTAGAGAGTTACGTGTTATTGTAGAAAGCGAAAAGGTAAACGATCAAAATGCTGCAGATTTATCGTTTAGTATTTCTCAAAAAATACAAACAGATATGACGTATCCAGGACAAGTAAAAGTTACAGTAATTAGAGAAACTAGAGCAGTTAATATTGCTAAATAATATATAATATTACACTATTATAAAATAAAAAAAAGCTTAGTCTATTAGACTAAGCTTTTTTATTTGGGTATTTTATTGTGAATGTTGAACCAATATTTACTTGACTTTCTATTTCTATAACACCATCGAAAGCTTCCACTTGGTTTTTTGTAAGGTATAAACCAACACCTTCTGCATTGTCGTTGTTATGAAACGTTTTGTATAAACTAAAAATATCATTTCCATATTTATTTAAGTCTATGCCTAAACCGTTATCGTTAAATGATATTATAATGTGGTCTTCTGTTATTTGAGATTTAATATTAATTACAGGAGTTCTATCTTTATGTCTATACTTAATAGCATTAGATATTAAGTTTTGTAAAATACTTTCAAAATAAGCTGGATTTTGCTCTAATGATAAATTGCTAGTAATATCTTTATTTATAATAGTTCCAGTATTTTTTATTTTAATTTCTAAAGCCTTAATAGCATCGTTAACAAAGCTATTTACGTCAATAGTTTCTATATTATTATCTTTTGAAGATTCTGTACTTACAATTCTATTTAATCCTTTTATAGTTTTTGTTAAAGAATTACTTATTGTTTTTAAATAGTCTATAACCTCTTTTTTCTCATTGTCGTTTTTTGCTTCATCATAAAAGTTTAATAAACTTTCAAAATTTGCTGCATGAGATTTTAAATTATGAGTAGCTATAAATGCAAAATTTTTAAGTTTTTCGTTTTGCTTTTTAATTACACTTTGCTTCTCGGTAATATTGGATTCTTGTTTTTTACGCTTATCAATATCTATTATCGTTCCAATTATACGAATATGCTTACCATTTGCATCTCTTGTAACAACTTTTCCAATATCCTTAATCCATTTATAAGTCCCTTTTCTAGTTAAAATTCTGTGTTCACTAACATAATTAGGAGCTTTATTGTCTAAATGAATTTTTAAATTTTTAAGAACATTTTCTAAATCTTCTGGATGGATTCTATCTTGCCAATTGTAAATTTGTGTTTGGTCGTCTAATTGTTCTAAATCTAATATTTTTTGAGCTTCAATAGAATAATTAACTGTTCTATTTAAAGCATTAAAATCCCAAACACCAATATTAGAATTTTCTAAAGCAAATTTAGAAATAAAATTATCGATTATTATTTTAGAATTATAATCTACATAATCATTAATGTCTTCATAGGTATTACTTATTTTATTCATGGAGAATAATATTTGTATGTTTGGGGTGTTTCAAATATAAAAAACAATGTTTTTTTGCTTTTATTTGATGCGAAAATACAAATAAATAACGATTAAATGTAAATAAATACGTTAAAGTGTTTATTTTGGTGTCTAAAAAGAATTATAAAATGTAATTATAATTTTTTATTAGGCATGATTATATTAAAGGTAGTACCCATATTAACTTCGCTTTCAACTGTTATTTTTCCACCAAAAGCTTCAATTTGATTTTTTGTTAAATATAAACCTACGCCTTCGGCATCATTATTATTATGAAACGTTCTGTATAATCCAAAAATGTCTTTTCCAAATTTTTCTAAATCTATACCAATACCATTATCTATTATAGATATAGTGATGTTATGCGATGTTATCTTAGATTTTATTGTAATTACAGGATCTCTTTGTGGGTGTTTGTATTTAATTGCATTGGAGAGTAAATTTTGTATAATACTTTCTAAATAAGCTGGATTGTATTGTATGTAGAGTTTAGGGTCAACAAGGTTATTAATTGTAGCACTATTTTCTATAATTACAACATCTAATAACTTAAGTGTTTGTTCTATAAAATTATTAATATTAAGTCGTTCTAAACTAGTATTCTTTTTAGATTGAACACAAACAATTCTATTAAGATTTAAAATTGTTCTTTCTAAGCAATTAGATACTTCTTTTAAATGTGTAATTAATTCTTCTTTTTCTTCAGCAGTATCAGCTTGATCATAAAATTCTAATAGGCTTTCAAAATTACCAGAATATTGTTTAAGATTATGTGTTACAATATGAGCAAAATTTTGAAGTTTATTATTTTGTTTTGTTGCAATAGTTAACGCATTGTGTGTTTTAATTTCATTTTTTATTTGTCGAGAAATATCTGTGTGCGTTCCTACAAAATGTATGTAGCCATCTTTATTGTGATTGTTTATTATTTGACCTTGATCTAAAATCCATTTATAGCTACCGTTTTTACACAATACTCTGTGTTTATTTATATATAGCTTTGTCTTTCCATCAACATGATTTTTAAAGTCTTTAAAATACTTGTTTTTATCATCAGGATGTACGCGGTCATTCCAATCGTTAATGTTGCTGCCAAAACAGTCATCCTCCTCTAAACCAATAATTGCTTTAGAAGATTTAGAAAAAAAGACTTTATTGTTTTTTCCATCAAAATCCCAAACACCAATCTTAGAAATTTCTAAAGCTTTTTGAAGCTTATGAAGGTTAGATTCAGGCGCGTTTAAGTTCTTAAAAAAATTAATATTAGCTTTTAGCATAGCAAATCTTAAATTGAATTATTTTTAAGGGAACTTAATAATTTAATAAACAGCTATAAATCAAATATATACAAAAAAAGCTGCAAAAAGCAATAAAACGCGATAAAATGTTATTTACTTTCTTGGATGAAAGGTTTTTATTACATTTTTTAAATGACTTTTGTCTACATGCATATAAATTTCTGTAGTTGTTATACTTTCATGCCCTAGCATTAATTGTATGGATCTTAAATCTGCACCATTTTCTAAAAGGTGTGTGGCAAAAGAATGTCTAAATGTGTGAGGTGAGATGGTTTTATTTAGATTTATTTTTACAGCCAATTGTTTAATTATGGTAAAAATCATGGCTCTAGTTAATTGTTTTCCTCTTCTATTTAAAAACAAAGTATCTTTAAACTCGTTAGGAATATTTTTATGATTTCTAACTTCTTTTCTATAAATGTCTATATACTTTTGTGTAGAATCAATAATAGGCACAAATCTTTGTTTGTCTCCTTTTCCAGTTACTTTTATAAATCCTTCTTCAAAAAATAAATCTGAAATTTTAAGATTTGTAAGTTCGCTAACACGTAGTCCGCAGCTATAAAGCAACTCTAATATGGCACGATTACGCTCGCCTTGTGGTTTACTTAAATCTATAGCGTTTATTAACTGGTTTATTTCGGTTTCGCTTAATGTATCTGGTAATTTTCTGCCTATTTTAGGAGAGTCTATAGTGTCTAAAGGATTTGTATCTCTATAATCTTCAAAAACTAAATAGTTAAAAAAACCTTTTAAACCAGAAATTAATCTTGATTGTGAACGCGCATTTACAGTTTTAGCAATAGTATATATAAACTCTTGAATGGTTTCTTTAGATATTGAAATAGGAGAGATGCTAATATTATTAGCCTCTAAATAATTAATTAGTTTTTTAACATCATAACTATAGTTACTTATTGAATTTTCAGATAAGCCACGTTCTATTTTTAAATAGAGTTGATAATCTTTAAGTGCATTTGCCCATTTCATAATACTAAAATATAAAAGCAACTTTAATAATGAATCACCTTTTCATTAAAATTCAGTTTATAATGTTTGTTAAAGAAATATTAAAAATTAAAGCTAAAGAAAAGTTAAATATCTTTTATAAATTATTGATAAATAAGTTGTTGTTTTTTATTGATTTTTATTTAACAATTTTTGATGGAACTAGTGTAAAACTGTACAATACTTTTGTGAATTCAAATTAATAAAATCAATTTAAAATGAAAAAATTATTTTTTACAGCTGCAATTGCAGTGCTAGGTTTTACAAGTGTTAACGCACAAGAAGATGTAACAGTTAAAGGTTTCGAAAAAGGAGATGTATTTATTTCTGGAGCAGTAGGTTTTGGTACTGAAAAAACAGGAGATTTAGATTCTAATGTTTTTAATATTGCGCCTAAAGCTGGATATTTTGTTTCAAATAATATTGCTGTTGGATTACAGGCAGGTTTTACTTCTTTATCATCAGACGATAATGGTGTTGATACTGTAGATTCTAACGAATATTCTGTTGGAGCCTTTGGTAGATATTATTTTACTCCAGCTACACAATTCTCTTTATTTACAGAATTAGGAGTAGACTACACTTCTGGAGATAATAAATTAACAGATGTTGGTTACGATGGTTTTGATATTGCTTTTGCACCAGGTATTAGTTATTTTGTTTCTAAAAACTTTGCTATTGAAGCATCGGTTGGTGTATTAGGATATTCTACTTCAGAGGCAGATTTTGATGGAGCGGAGTCAACAGATAATTTTGATGTTGGTTTAAACTTAAATGATATCAATTTTGGTGTTGTTTATAAGTTTAACTAAACTTAATTATATATTATAAAAAAAACCGAAGCTAAAAACTTCGGTTTTTTTATGCCATAACTTTTGTATTTTTACAATATGAAAAAAATAATAATAATTAACGGTCCAAATCTTAATTTATTAGGAAAACGAGAACCTAATATATATGGAAGTCTAACTTTTACAGAGTTTTTTGATACAGTAAAAGAAAAATATCCTAATGTTAATTTAGAATATTATCAATCCAATATTGAAGGAGAAATAATAGACAAAATCCAAGAATGTGGTTTTAATTATGATGGTATTATTTTAAATGCAGCCGCTTATACACATACATCTGTTGGTATAGGAGATGCTGTAAAAGCTATAGAAACTCCGGTTGTAGAAGTGCATATTTCAAATACTTTTTCTAGAGAAGAGTTTAGGCACCAATCGTTTATTGCTCCCAATGCTAAGGGCGTTGTTTTAGGATTTGGATTGCAAAGCTATGAGCTTGCTATCCAGAGTTTTTTATAATATTCTAAAATTTAAGAAAATAATTTTTTCTAAATAAGGTAGTCGATTTTATTAGTGATATAAAATCATGTTTTTATTATTAATAACCATAAATAAAATATTAAAAAAAATATAAATCTTAAGGATGATATTTAGCATAATTATTAATAAAAGTTAAATAATTTAATATCGCTGTTAAACCTTGTTAATTGGACATCTTTTTTGGATTACAGTTCGTAATTTCGATGTAATAACCAAAAAATATATAACATGAAAAAATTAATTTTAAGTACTGCAGTTTTTATTTCTGGTTTAGTATTTTTAAATGCACAATCAGATTCAAAAGAAGTTCAATTTGGAGTAAAAGGAGGTTTAAACTCTTCTACAATTAGTGGTGACGATTTTGGAGATTTAGAATCGAGAACAAGTTTTAATGTAGGTGTTCTTGCAGAAGTTCCAATTTCTGAACGTTTATCATTTCAGCCAGAGGTTTTTTATTCTGGACAAGGATTTGATGTTGCCGAAAACGATCAAGATAATATTTTTGATACTAATGATAATATAGAATATCAATTAGACTACATACAAGTTCCTTTATTATTAAAAGCATATTTAGTTAAAGGATTAAGTGTAGAGGTTGGACCTCAATTTGGCTTTAAAATTCACGAAGAATTAGATTTTCAACCTACTAACGATGGAGGAGATATTGAAATAAATTCTGAAGACTCATACGTTAAAGATTTTAGTACAAGTGTAGCATTAGGTGCATCTTATAAATTTGATAGTGGCTTGTTTGTAAATGGACGTTACAATTTTGGAGTTACAGATATATTTGATGACAATACACCATTTCAAGGAATAGATGCTAAAAATAATGTTTTACAAGTAGGATTAGGTTTTATGTTTTAAAACATAAATAGATATAATAAAAAAAGTTCCAGAATATTCTGGAACTTTTTTTATGTAAATAATATTTGTCTATTATAAATGTATAACCTCATCATAAGCATCTGCTACAGCTTCCATAACAGCTTCACTCATAGTAGGATGTGGATGTATTGCTTTTAAAACTTCGTGTCCAGTAGTTTCTAATTTTCTACCTAAAACAGCTTCTGCAATCATATCTGTAACACCAGCACCAATCATGTGGCATCCTAACCATTCGCCATATTTGGCATCGAAAATTACTTTTACAAAACCTTCTTTATTTCCACCGGCACTTGCTTTACCAGAGGCAGAGAATGGAAATTTACCAACTTTAATATCGAAACCTTTTTCTTTGGCTTGTTTTTCTGTTAAACCAACACTAGCAATTTCTGGAGTACAATAAGTACAACCAGGTACGTTACCGTAATCTATAGCCTCAACATGCATTCCTGCAATTTTTTCAACACATAAAATAGCTTCAGCCGATGCTACGTGGGCTAAGGCTTGACCAGGAGTTATATCTCCAATTGCATAGTAGCCAGGAATATTTGTTTGGTAATAATCGTTTACTAAAACTTTATCTCTATCTACAGCAATACCAACATCTTCTAATCCAATGTTTTCAATGTTAGATTTAATACCAACTGCAGATAATACAATATCAGCTTCTAGTATTTCTTCACCTTTTTTAGTTTTAACTGTAGCTTTAACACCTTCTCCAGATGTATCTACACTTGTTACCTCTGCAGAAGTCATAACTTTTATACCATTTTTCTTAAAAGAACGTTCTAACTGCTTAGAAACTTCTTCGTCTTCAACTGGTACAATTCGGTCTAAATATTCTACTATGGTTACTTCTGTACCCATAGAATTATAAAAGTAAGCAAACTCAACACCTATAGCACCAGAACCAACAACTATAATCTTTTTAGGTTGTTTTGGTAATGACATAGCTTGTCTATAGCCAATTACTTTTTTACCATCTTGTGGTAAACTTGGTAATTCTCTAGAGCGTGCACCAGTTGCAATAATAATGTGGTCTGCGCTATATTCTTTACCATCAACATCAATTTTCTTTCCAGCTTTTAATTTTCCAAAGCCGTCAATAACGTCAATTTTATTTTTTTTCATTAAAAATTTAACGCCATTACTCATTCCTTCAGCAACACCACGACTACGCTTAACAACAGCATTAAAATCTTTATCGTATTCTTTTACAGATAGACCATAATCTTCTGCATGTTTTAAATATTCGAAAACTTGAGCAGATTTTAACAATGCTTTTGTAGGTATACATCCCCAATTTAAGCATATTCCACCAAGATTTTCCTTTTCTACAATAGCAGTTTTAAAACCTAATTGAGATGCTCTAATAGCAGCTACATAGCCTCCAGGACCACTTCCAAGAACAATAATATCGTATTTACTCATCGTATAATTTTTAGTCGTTTTAAGAAACACAAATTTAAGGATTTTCAATTGGAATATCCTAAATTCCAAAAACCAAAAACAAATAAATTCTAAAAAACATTCGTTTACTAGAGATTGGAGTTGGGATTTTGGGTTTTTAGCATAAAATTAATTTTATGCTAAAACCTTATTTATTCTGTTTTTTGTGAATAGTCTTGAAATGGAAAGGTGATTATTAAAATTGCTAAGGATTAATAATTTTATTTAGTTAAAATATTAATTAGAGCTATTTAGATTCACTATCAAACTTAACACTAATAGAATTTACACAGTAACGAGTGCCTGTTTCTGTTGGGCCATCATTAAAAACATGACCTAAATGACCACCGCAATTACTACAAACAATTTCGGTTCTTATCATACCGTGCGATTTGTCTAAAACATACTTAACTGTGCCTTTTATAGATTCGTCAAAGCTTGGCCAGCCGCAGTGTGCATCAAATTTGCTAGAGCTTTCAAATAATTGTTGATTACAGCCTGCACATTTGTATGTACCTTCTTCAAAATGAAGATTGTATTTTCCTGTATGAGGTCTTTCAGTCCCTTTTTCTCTTAAAATACGATATTCTTCATCTGTAAGTTGGTCTTTCCATTCTTTGTCAGATTTTTTAATGTTATAATCACTCATTATTTCTTAGGAATAAATTTTAATGCTACACCGTTTATGCAGTGTCTTTTTCCTGTAGTTTTACTTGGGCCATCGTTAAAAACGTGACCTAAATGGCCACCGCAAGTAGCACAATGTTCTTCGGTTCTTGCATGACCTAAATTATAATCTACAGAGTATTCTACATTTCCTTTAATTTCTCTATCAAAACTTGGCCATCCTGTACCAGAATCGAATTTATCTTCACTATTAAATAGTGGCGTTTCGCATGCTGCACAAACGTATACACCAGCGCCATATTCTTTGTTTAGTGCACTAGAAAATGGTCTCTCTGTACCAGCTTTTCTTAAAACTTGATATGCTTCGTTAGATAATATTTGTTTCCATTCAGCTTCAGTTTTAGTAATCTCGTAATCTTTTTTTTCTTTTTTAGAATCTTGAGCATTACCATTACAATTAAATAAGAAAATGGTTAATACTAATAATGCTATTTTTTTCATATAATTTTTTTTAATAATTAAGGTAAACTTAGTGTTTTTATAGTCGTAAAATTAAGTAGAACCTAACATTATTATTATCAATCTTAAAAACATTTTAAAACTAGCTTTAAACGTTTTTTTAGGTTCTTTGTCGAATAATTACTTAATATTTACTATCGCCTTTACTATTAATTAACGCAACTTTTTGTAAATTGGTTTCAATAATTATAAAAATAATAAATAAATGAAATTTAAATCAAGTATAACCTTAGTTTTAACACTACTTATATTTTTCTCATGTGCAACAAATCCTTTTACAGGAAAAAGCACTTTAGCACTGCCTGGTACCGAAAATAGTTCGTTATTTCCAACTTCATTTGCACAGTACAATCAGTTTTTAAATGAGAATAATGTTATTACTGGTACAACCGAAGCACAAATGATTACTCGTGTAGGACAACGTATTGCGGTTGCTGCAGAACGCTGGTTAAATGCAAACGGAAATCAAGGATATTTAAATGATTACCAATGGGATTATAATTTGGTTAAAGATGATGCTATAAATGCTTGGTGTATGCCAGGAGGAAAAATTGTTTTTTATACAGGTATTTTACCAGTTGCAGAAAATGAAGCTGCCATAGCTGCTATTATGGGTCATGAAGTTGCACATGCTTTGGCTAACCATGGACAACAGCGTATGAGTGCAGGAATGTTACAGCAAATAGGTGCCGTTGCAGGAAATATTGTGTTAAAGGATGATAATGATAGAGCATTATTTAATCAAGCTTATGGTGTAGGCTCTCAAGTTGGTGTTATGTTACCATTTAGTCGAAGTCATGAAACAGAGGCAGATAGAATAGGATTAATACTTACAGGAATTGCAGGTTATAATCCAGATGAAGCAGCAAACTTATGGAGAAGAATGGGAGAAGCAAGTGGAGGACAAGCACCACCAGAGTTTTTAAGTACGCATCCAGCTACAGCAACGCGAATTGCAAATTTAGAAGCACTGGCTCCAACTGCTAAAGCAGAAGCAAAAAAATTCGGTGTGCAATCTTTTAGGCCTGTTACACCTTACTAAATAAATATAAATTCTTATTTTCGAAGCCACTCTATTAAACGAGTGGTTTTTTTTATGAAAAATTTACAAAAAGGAAGTAAAAAACTTCTTAACGCTTGGGCGTTTTATGATTGGGCAAACTCTGTCTACACATTAACTATTGCATCGTCAATATTTCCATTATTTTATGGTTATATATACCCAAATAAAGATGAGCTTATTAGTGTTTTTCAATTAAAACCTACAGTTTTGGTATCTGCGGTAACTGCCTTTACATTTTTGGTGGTAGCTTTTTTATCACCTTTATTATCTGGTATTGCAGATTATGTAGGAAACAAAAAAGTATTTATGAAACTCTTTTGTTACATAGGTGGTCTAGGTTGTATAGGTTTGTTTTGGTTTAGTGCAGATGCTATACATTTAAGCATGTTATTTTATTTTATGGGCTTAATAGGTTATTGGGGAAGTTTAGTTTTTTACAACTCTTATCTTCCGGATATTGCATTTCCAGAACAACAAGATAATATAAGTGCTAAAGGTTTTAGTTTAGGCTATATAGGTAGTGTAATACTTTTAATAATTAATCTGGCAATGGTTATGAGTGTTGAAGGTGAAGCTGCTTTACAAATGATGAGATATTCTTTTATAACCGTTGGATTATGGTGGATGCTTTTTAGTCAATATACATTCTATATGTTACCTAAAGGAGTATCTACAGGACATAAGGTTACTAAAGCAGTTGTTTTTAATGGTTTTAAAGAGTTAAAGCAGGTTTGGAAAGCATTAAACCAAAACAAACGTTTAAAACGTTATTTAAATGCTTTTTTTGTGTTTAGCATGGCAGTACAAACCATTATGTTAATGGCAGTTTATTTTGGAGAAAAAGAAATTAAATGGATAGATAGCGATCAAAAAACAATGGGTTTAATAGCAAGTATATTAGTAATACAAGTAGTTGCTATTTTAGGTGCTGTTTTAACGTCTAAAGCTTCTGCAAAATTTGGTAACATAAAAACATTAATTGTAATTAATGCGTTTTGGATGTTTTTGTGTTTTTATGCATATTTTATGGTTACACCAACTCAATTTTATATTGCAGCCGGTTTAGTAGGTTTTGTAATGGGAGGAGTGCAAGCGTTAGCAAGGTCTACATACTCTAAATTTTTACCAGAGACAGATGATACTACATCCTACTTTAGTTTCTACGATGTTGCCGAAAAAATTGGTATTGTAATAGGGATGACCATTTTCGCTATTGTAGACCAAATTAGTACTATGCGCAATGCTATTTTGTTTTTATTTATATTCTTTTTAGTAGGCATTATATTATTATTTAGAGTTCCAAAAGAAAACGTTTAATTTACTTATGTTTGTAAAAAATAAATTAAAATTTATGAAATTAAATACACTTACATCAATATTTTCAATTGCTTTATTTGCAATATTTTTCGTGTCTTGTGAAAATGAGCCTTTAGAAGGTTTTGATTTTGAAAATAATATTATTGTAGATCCTATTTCTAATAACGACAGTGTTACACCTGTTGAAGGTGAAAACATAGAGGTAGAAGCCTCTACAGGAGATTATTGGCCTACACAAGTTGGCTATGTGTGGAATTTTAATACAACCACTTATGGTAATACTATTAGCGAGATATCGGGAACTACAGTATTTGGAGATGAAACCTATTTCGAGTACGATAATTTTATGGGACAGGATAGTTTTTATATAAGAAAAGATGGTAGTAATTATTATGTAGCTCAAGATATTTCAGGATCAAATGTAAATGGTTATACTGTAGCAGCTCCAGTAATTAAAGTTTTACTTTTAAAAGATAATTTAGAAGTAGGAGAGACATATACACAAAATATTAATTATACAGTTTCTTATACACCAGATCCAGGATATCCTGATTTTCCAGATCAAAATGTAAATACAACTTATGTTACAGAAATGATTGAGCGTGATATTGCTTATGAAGTTGGAGGAGTAGAATACCAAAACGTAATACATATTAAATTAGAAACAATATTTTCAGGTAATGTAGTTGCAACTTCACATTATTATTTTTCTAAAGATATTGGACCAATAAATTTTACACAAACAACAGGTAACGATGCTTTCTTAACATCTTACGAATTTTAATAAAAGTAAAATATAGTAATAGAAGCCACTGTTTTATTAAAAATAGTGGCTTTTTTATTCTGTATATTCATATAAATTGCTCAAATCTTGAATTAAGATAATATTTCTTATGTTTGTTAAATAAATTTTAAATTATGAGAAAAATAGTATTACCTTTTTTTGCATTATTTTTAACTGTGTTTTTATTTACATGTGAAAATGAGCCATTAGATCCAGCTTTTGAAACCGAAGTACCATCAACAGGAGCTAGTTTTGAATGTTTAACCGCATCGCAGGCTTATGCTGTAGCAACTTTAAATTTTAGTACATGGGATGGTGTTTCTGAAAGCCAATATACTACATTATGTACAGCACTAACTAATGCTATACAAGGTGTAATAGATACTTGTGGAGATCCAGATAATAATTTACAAACCTTATTAGGTACTTATGGAGATTGTAGCGAGCCTATAGATCCAAGCTCTTGTGAAGGAGTTACCATAGCGGTTTCGGTTGCTGCAAATAATTATAATAATGCAACAGAAGAATTTTTATCACAAGCATGTAATGTATATATTTCAGTGCTACAAGATCAAATTGATGTATGTGGTGACGACGATGGTTCAATTCAAGCCACTATTGATGCTTTAGGAGATTGTTCTTCTACTTCAGGATTGGTACTGTTAAAAAAGGTAGTTCATACTTATTCTGCAACAGATACTTTTACCTCAGAGTTTACATATGAAGGTAATAAAATAAAAACAGTAATTTTTACAGATGTTGATGCAGGTAGTACTCAAACAGAAACAGAAACATATATTTACGAAAATGAAATACTTACACGAGTAGACTATGAGTACACCAATGCTTCAGATAGTTATGAAGAATTTGAGTATAACTCGTCTAACCAGTTAATAAATACTGTTTTATACAATCCATCTTTAAATGAAGCACAAAAATGGGAGTATACATATAATACAGATGGTACTATTCTTGTAAAAAACTATACAGGAGATTTAACTTCTCAAACAAATTTGTTAGAAGAGTATACGTTAACTTTTGAAAATGGTAATTTAATTTCAGAAAACTTTGTAAACAGCTCTTATACTCATTCTTATGATAATATGAATGGTTTCTTTAAAAATATTCACCAACGCGAGATGTTAAATATCCATTTTTCAGGTGGAGTGGATTTAAATAACCCAACATCGGCAAATTATACAGATGGAGCAGGAAACTCTGAAACAGAGACAACTTCTTATACTTACAATTCTGATAATTATCCAGAAAGTTCTACAACATCGGTAGATGGTGTTGAAGATTTTACATCTGTTTATACTTATTACTAATAAATATAAAAGCCTTAATTCTAAAAATAGAATTAAGGCTTTTATGTTAAAAGTTACACTTTTTAATTCCCAATACTACCAGAGCCAGTAACTTTAGTATCCTCACTTTTAGGAGAGCCTTTATATTCAATATCTCCAGAGCCTGTAACTTTAGCATCTAAATGGCCGTTACATACAATTTCTACATCTCCAGATCCTGTTACTTTGGCCTCTACATCTTTAGCATCTAAATTATAACCATGAAAATCTCCAGAACCAGTTACACTAGCTTTTAGTTTATTGGTTTTACCGTTTAAAGTTAAGTCTCCAGAACCAGTTACACTGCCTTCAATTTCATCGGCATCAACATCTAAAACAATATCTCCAGAACCAGATACACGTGTTGTAAAATTATTTGCTACAATTTTATTTTTAGAAGAAACGTCTCCAGAACCAGAAAGACTTACATAATCAATATCTTGAAAAGGAATTGTAATAGTAATGGTTTTGTTAAAACTAGGTTTTAAATTAATGTTGTTTTCAGTTTTTATTTTAAGAGTGTTTCCTTCAACTTCTGTAATAATATATTCTAAAAGATTGCTTTCGCCCTCTAAAGTTATATCGCCTTCATTTCCTTTTACTAAAATAAAATCCATCCAACCAGCACATTTTATTTCATCGTAATCGCTTGTAGAACGTGTTATGGTTGTAACATTCCCATTACCTTTAATTTTTTTGTTTCCCCAAAATTGAGCTTGCGCAAAAGTAAAACTTGATAGAGTAATAGCTAATAATAAAGTTTGTTTTAGTGTGTTCATAACGTTTGTTTTTTAAATTATTTTTTGATTGATTTTTTTGTTTTAAGTTTAGTTTTCATAAAAAGTAACACTGCCATATTCAGCATTAATTCTTACTAAGTTGCCTGAGTTTTGTGAAATGTTATAGCCCGTGTAGTATCTGTCTGAGGATTCTATTCTTTTTTTAATAAATTTAAAGTTGTCGTCGTTATCTTTTAAAGAACCATACTCCAGTTCTATATCAAAATCGAAGGCAAAAGTTCTATCGTAACCAATTTTTATACCTACATAATCGCTGTCTACAGAAACATTTTTTACACTTTTATGTAGTTTGGAAATTTTTATTGAACCATAGTCTGCTGTTATATCTAAATGCTTAAACACATCGCCAACAATAACAGTTAAATAATCTCCATTACCTTTAATACTGTTTGCTTTGTCTATAGTAATGCCTCCATAATCGCAATTGTAAGTTACTTCTTCAGCAATGTCTATTTTAGATTTTGTATAATCTGCAATAACTTCTAATGAATTTGTTTTAGAAACTGTAAAACCACTATAATCTGCATAAATTTTTCCGCTTTTTATAAATTCGAAATAGCAATTATTAGAGTAGTCAAAATTTATAATATTGTTATCGGCTAAAAGTTCTTTTGTGGTAATCTTTCCGTAATCACAGTTAAGTTCTGCACGACCTTCAAGTGTGCCTAAATTTATGTTGCCATAATCGTTGCTTAAATTTACATTATTAGTAATAGGCATTTTAATAATGTAGTTTATTTTCATTTGAACGTTGTTTTTATTTGTCCAACTCCACCATGATTTATTTTTGTTTTTGCTAAATTTTGTAACTGCTGTAACTAAGTCTGGAGAATTAGAAAAATCTACAGTAATACCATCTAGTTTTTGTTGTACATTATCTTCGTCGTCACCAGATGTTGTTATTTTTATTTCAAAATCTATGGTGTTTCCATTCCAGGTTACAACATCTAAGTTGCCGTAGCTATTATCTACTTTTAAAGTGGCGTTATCCTTAACGTTAAACGATTTTGTAATGGTTTTTTCTTTTTTGTATTTACCATCTTTTCCATTAGTTACGTTAGCAAATATTACTAAAGGGAATAGTAATAATATGGAGAGTAATTTATATTGTATTAATTGTTTCATCAGTGTTTAGTTTAAATGTTTTTATACCTTCTATATTTTCTAATACAGATTTTAATATGTTTATTCTATTCCAGAAATTATCAATCATGGCGTGTATTACACGTTTATCATTTCCGCTTTCTGTTAAATCTATTTTTAATTGTGAATATTCTATTTCAAGTATTTCCATTTGCGACATAGCATCTTTAATAAGTGCTTCTGTTTCTGGTGTACGTTCACTATTAATTTTTTCTAGTTCTTCTGCAATAACAGAGGTAAAGAAATTTTGAGTATTTGCCATCTCTGGAGATACACTTGCTAAATCTTGTATTTTAGGTTCTGTATTAAAACTAAATGCTAATGTTATTAATAATACTATTGTAGCAGCAATACCTAAAAAGGGTTTCCACAAATTTTTATTTGTTTTTTCAGCAACAATAGTTTGTGTGTTATTTTGAGCATTCAATTTTTCTAAAAACCTGTTCTTATGACCATGATTTGGAGTTTCAACATCAAAATCGTGTTGGAATTTCTCAAAAAGCTGATGTAATTTATCGTCTTTCATTAATATTGTTTTTTAGCAAACCAAGGCTTGCATTTTTTTCTTAAACTTTCTTTTGCTCTAGAAATAGTTGTACGACAATTAGCACTAGAAATTCGCATAATATCACTTATTTCTTCGTAATCGAAACCTTCAATTAAATGTAACGTTAGAGCAATACGGTAGTTGTCTTTTAAGGTTTTCATTGTTTCTATTACTTGTTTTGCTTGAATTGTAGTAAACTCGTAATCTTCGTTTATGCCGTTAGTGTCTTCTACTTTGTAGAGTACATCGTCTAATGGTACTTCATCAAATTTTGTACTTTTATTGTAATGGTAAATACTTTTATTAATTACTATTCGCTTTAACCAAGCTCCAAAAGTTTTATTATCTTTTAGAGATTCTAGTTTAGAAAAAGCTTGTAAAAAAGCATTTTGCATAACATCTTCGGCTTCAAAACTATTTTTTACAATACGGTAAGCTGTATTATACATTGCTTTATAATACCTATTGTACAATTCCAATTGCGCAAATTGGTTGTTGGTTTTACAAAGCTCTACGAGCTGTTCTATATTGTAGTTGGTTAATGTCAATTTTAATGGTTTGTTATACTAAAGATACAAGTTAAATGAGTTTGTTACACTTTAGTAAAAAAAAATATAAAAATTATTAAAGGTTAAAGTAAAAGAGCTGATTTATAAATAGTAGTTCACTTTTATTTGTCTCCATAACATTGGCATATTAATTGAAGTTTTATAGACAAATAAAAACAATTGATTGTTGTTAATTCGCTATAAATCAGTGTTTTTAATAATTATAAATATTAATTTTACAAACAGAGCATTATATAACTAATATTTTTTGGTGACATAATGACGTATATATATCTATGAAGAAATCTAATTTTATTAGTCTGGACAGTTTGTCATTGCAGGATTTTGATGAAAATTCTGAATTAATCCCATTAATGACACCTGAAGATGAAGAGCAAATAAATAACGAACAGTTACCAGAAACATTACCAATTCTATCATTGCGTAATACAGTTTTATTTCCTGGTGTTGTAATACCTATTACTGCTGGAAGAGATAAAAGTATTAAGTTAATAGATGATGCAAATAAAGGTTCTAAAGTTATTGGAGTAGTATCACAAAAAGATGAAGCAATAGAAAATCCTAAAGCTGGAGATATACACGAAATAGGAACCGTTGCACGTATTTTAAAGGTTTTAAAAATGCCAGATGGTAATACAACCGTTATTATACAAGGTAAAAAACGTTTTAGTGTTGCAGAGGTGATTACCGAAGAGCCTTACATAAATGCAACAGTTCGTGAAGTTCCAGAAGCAAAACCAGCAAAAGTAAATAAAGAGTTTCAAGCAATTACAGACTCTATTAAAGACTTAGCGCTTAAAATTATAAAGGATAGCCCAAATATTCCTAGCGAAGCGTCTTTTGCAATTAAGAATATTGAAAGCGATTCGTTTTTAATAAATTTTGTGTCTTCAAATATGAATTTGCCTGTTAAAGACAAGCAAAAACTATTAGAAACAAACGACCTTAAAGAACGTGCTTTAGAAACATTAAAGTTTATGAATATCGAACTTCAAAAATTGGAGTTAAAAAACGATATACAATCTAAGGTTCAAAGCGATATGAACCAGCAGCAACGTGAATATTTCCTTAATCAGCAAATGAAAACCATACAAGAAGAACTTGGTGGTGGTAATGCAGAGGAAATGGAAGACATGAAAAAGCGTGCTAAACTTAAAAAGTGGGACGATAAAGTTGGAGAGCATTTTGAAAAAGAATTATCTAAAATGCAACGTATGAATCCGCAAGTTGCGGAGTATTCAATCCAACGTAATTATTTAGACTTGTTTCTAGATTTACCATGGAATGAATTTAGTAAAGATAAATTCGATCTTAAGCGTGCTAAAAAAATATTAGATAGAGACCACTACGGACTTGACGATGTTAAAAAACGAATTATAGAGTATTTAGCAGTGTTAAAATTACGTAACGACATGAAATCGCCTATTCTTTGTTTATATGGACCTCCAGGTGTTGGTAAAACATCGTTAGGAAAGTCTATTGCTGAAGCATTAGGTAGAGAATATGTGCGTATGTCTTTAGGAGGTTTACGTGATGAAGCCGAAATTAGAGGACATAGAAAAACCTATATAGGTGCTATGCCAGGACGTATTATTCAATCTTTAAAAAAGGCAGGAACATCTAATCCGGTATTTGTATTAGATGAAATAGATAAGCTATCTAACTCAAACCAAGGTGATCCATCATCAGCTTTATTAGAGGTTTTAGACCCAGAACAAAATAGCGAGTTCCATGATAACTTCCTTGAAATGGGTTACGATTTGTCTAAAGTTATGTTTATAGCAACATCCAATAGTTTAGCAAATATACAGCCAGCGCTTCGAGATAGAATGGAGATAATAAATGTTACAGGTTATACAATTGAAGAAAAAGCCGAAATAGGAAAAAGACATTTATTACCAAAACAATTAAAAGAGCACGGTTTAACAGATAACGATTTAAAATTAGGAAAACCACAAATAGAAAAAATAGTAGAAGGTTATACTAGAGAATCTGGAGTAAGAAGCCTAGAAAAACAAATTGCAAAAATGGTACGTTATGCTGCCATGAATATTGCAATGGAAGAAGAATATAACCTTAAAGTAAATAACGATACTATTGTTGAAGTTTTAGGCGGACCAAAATTAGAACGTGATAAGTACGAAAATAATGACGTTGCCGGAGTAGTAACAGGCTTAGCTTGGACTAGAGTAGGAGGCGATATTTTATTTATAGAATCTATTTTATCTAAAGGAAAAGGTTCTATGTCCATTACAGGAAACCTAGGAAAAGTAATGAAAGAATCTGCAACCATTGCTATGGAGTACATAAAAGCCAATGCAGATGAGTTTGGTATAAATTCTGAAGTTTTCGATAAATATAACGTGCATATTCATGTACCAGAAGGTGCAACACCTAAAGATGGGCCGAGTGCAGGTGTTACTATGTTAACTTCTTTAGTATCTTTGTTTACGCAAAGAAAGGTTAAAAAGAGTTTAGCGATGACAGGTGAAATTACACTTCGTGGGAAAGTTTTACCAGTTGGCGGAATAAAAGAAAAAATCTTAGCTGCAAAACGTGCAAAAATTAAAGAAATATTACTTTGCGAAGATAATAGACGAGATATTGAAGAAATTAAACCAGATTATTTAAAAGGTTTAACTTTTCATTATGTTTCAGATATGAAAGATGTTTTAAAACTAGCTATTACAAAGCAAAAAGTAAAAGGCGCTAAAAAACTTTAAAAAAATGAAGGCAATTGCAATTGGTTTATTCGGTTTACTATCAATAGGAACTTTTGCTCAAGAACATGAAGTTTCAGAAGAGTTTCTTCCTGTTAATGTAGAGGGAAAGGAAGCTTATATGTCTACAAAAACAGGAGAATTTACCTTTCGCGAACACGATAAAACAGATCCTACACAGTTAAAAACAACTCCAAGCGGAGTGGTTTATACAGATATAAGCACACATACTGTTAAAAAAGGAGAAACATTATCTACTATTGCCAAAAAAAATGAAGTGTCTGTTGCCGAAATTAAAGCACATAATAACATTACAAATGGTAATTTAAAAATAGGATCTAGTTTAAAAATTGTAAAAAAAATATTAGTAAAATCTAGCAGTCCTGTAGTAAGCTATGTTGGTAGAGAACGTATTATTGCTAAATTAAGACCAGGTGAATCTCCAGGTCAATTTGCACCTCCACCTTCAATAGAAGATGTAGAAAATAAAGTTATTAAAACCGAAAAAACTCAAGAAAAAGCATCGGCAACAGTATATAAGGCAGAAACTAGTATTAAAAATCCAATTTTTGGTTTAGAAGACGATGCTAAAGAAACTAAAGCCGTTGTAGAAAATGAAGCAGCCCTCAATAAAAAAGAACGTTTAGCTAAGCTTAAAGCAGAAATGAAAGCTCTAGAAGCAGAGCTTGAAAAAGAAGAGGAGAAAGAAGAAGAAATAGAAAGTAAAATATCTGCTCCAGTTGAAACAGTAGAAGAAATTGTAGAGGAAAAAATAGATGCTAATCCTTCAATAGAATCTAAAGAGCAAGAAACTAATGCTTTAGAAAAAGTAAAAGCAAGTAATCCTAATGCTAAAATTGAAGAAGATAAAGAGGGAAAAAAAGTTATAGTGTTTGAAAACAAACCTTTAGAAAAAGAAGAATCAACAGCAGAAAAAGCAAAACAAGCTATAGCATCTGTAAGAAAAACAGAAAAAGAAATAGAAGCTTCAAAAAAAATAGATAAAGAAAAAGAGGCTTTAATTGAAAGTACTTCTAAAGAAAGTAATGAGGATATAAATAATAAAGAAGACGTTTCATATTATACAGTAGAAAAAGGAAATTCACTTTGGTCCATTGCACGAATGCACAACATGACTGTAGATGATGTAAAAAAGTTAAATAACTTAAAAAACAATAATCTTACTATTGGCCAAAAATTAAAAGTCACACCTAAAAAATAACCCAATAAAAATAAGATTCTCGCTTTCTCGAGAGACATATATGAAAAGAACAATTCTGGCACTTTCATGTCTTGTAGGCATTAGTGCATTCGCTCAGGATAATTTGGTAGATGTTGTAATAGATGGTAAACCTGCAAAAATGAATACAACAACTGGAGTTTATACATTTACAAATGGAGCTCCAGATAGTTATACTTCCAATAATACGGTAACAACAGTTACAGAAAAAGCAAACCCAAATGTAGAAGCCAAAACAGTTTTAGATAGTAAAATTCATACTGTAGTTAAAGGAGAAACTTTGTATTCTATATCTAAAAAGTACGAAATTAGTATGGCACATATAAAAAGTTTAAATAATTTAAGCTCTAATGTGCTAAGTGTAAATCAACAGTTAAAAATAGGTTATAATACAAAAGCAGAAATTAGTAATAACTCGGTTTATATTGTAAAGAAAGGAGACTCGCTATTTGGTATTGCAAAAAGAGAAGGTCTTTCGGTTGCAGAATTAAAGCAATTAAATGGCCTTGAAACTAATATTATTAAAGTAGGGCAAGAACTTAAATTAAAATAAAAAACTCAACGTAGCGTTTTAAGATAGATTTAACTACTTTTGTCTCTTTATGGTAAAAAAAATTGCACTTTTTTGCTTTACTTTAATTAGCTCTTATTGTTTCGCGCAATTAGGAGGGCAATCTACATATCAGTTTTTAAACCTGGTATCTTCGCCAAGACAAGCAGCTTTAGGAGGAAAAGTACTTACAAATATAGATTGGGACGTTACACAAGGTATTTACAATCCGTCTGCAATTAATGTAGAAATGGATAACCAGTTTGCATTAAACTATACCAGTTATTTAGGAGGTGTAAAATATGGAACTGCCGCTTATGCTTACACTGTAGATAGGCGAGTACAAACCTATCATGCAGGAATCACTTATATTAATTATGGTGATTTTGATGGTTATGATGAAGATGGTAATGCAACAGGAACATTTTCTGGAGCAGAAACAGCATTGTCTTTTGGTTACGCATTGCAAATAGGCTATAGCGATTTTTATGCAGGAGCAAACATAAAATTAATTAACTCTAGTTTAGAGCAGTATAACTCTTTTGGTGCTGCAACAGATTTAGCATTAATGTATATAGACGAGCGTTTGGAGTTTCAAGGCACTTTAGTAGTTAGAAATTTAGGTACGCAAATTACTACTTATGCAGGCACACAAGAATCATTACCATTCGAAGTAGCAATTGGTTTATCTCAAACATTAGAAAACATACCATTGCGTTGGCACTTAACATTCGATAATTTGCAGCAATGGCCTATAGGAGAGCCAAATCCAGCAAGAGCAACTACAGACTTAGAAGGAAATCAAACACAAGAAAAAGTTGGCTTTTTAGCACAAGTTGTAAGACATACAATACTAGGAGCAGAGCTTTTTCCAAGTAAAGGTTTTAATATACGCTTAGGTTACAATTTTAGACGTGCCGAAGAACTCCGTATAGAAGACCAACGTAATTTTTCTGGTCTTTCAGCCGGCTTTTCTGTAAAGCTTAATAAAATGCGTTTTAGTTATACACACGCTAAATATACAGCAGCTTCTAATTCTAACTTTTTTGGTTTACAAATAGATTTAAGATAGTAGTAATTAGCTTTTTTATAAAGTTGATTGCTGCGTATAATTTTAAAAAAAAAACTAATATAATTTCAATCTTTTAATTTAATAAAATATAAAAGAAAACACATAAAACTAATGGGAGATTTAAAAAAACAAACAGACGCTAAAATAGAAGCAGGTAGAAAAGCTAAACCAGAATTTATGAAAGGTGTAGATGAGGTTATAGCAAAAGCAAAAGCATTTAAAGAAGGACAAAATGCTTTAAAAGTAGGAGATAAAGCGCCAGATTTTACACTCCCAAACGCTAAAGGTGAATCTATAAGTTTAAATAAGTTATTAAATAAAGGACCAGTAGTAGTTACATTTTACCGTGGAGATTGGTGTCCATATTGCAATTTACAATTGAGAGCGCTTCAAGCAAAATTAAACCAAATACACGAATTAGGAGCTAATTTAGTTGCTATAAGCCCACAAGTTCCAGATGGATCTTTAACAGAAAGCGAAATTAGTAAAATGGAATTTATAGTCTTGTCAGACCAAAATGCAAATGTAGCTTCAAAATATGGTGTAGCTTGGGAAGTGCCTGAGTTTTTAATGGAGCATATGCGTATAGACCGTGGTTTAGATTTAGAAACTATTAATAACGGTAACGCAAACATTTTACCAATTCCAGGTACTTTTATAATTGGAGAAGATGGAGATGTTAAATGGAATTATGTAAATGTAGATTATAGAACACGTTCTGAACCAGATGAAATTATTGAGGCTTTAAAAAAAATATAATAATTCTCTAAATTTTACAGAAAACAAACCATCCTTGCTCTTTCTATTTTGGAGAGTAATAGCTTGACTTTGTAATAAAAAACGATTAAATTCGTTTACTCGTGCTGAACTTATTTCAGTAACGTTTGATATATAACATCTTTAACGTTTAATATCAGAACGCATTGTAACCAATTATGCAAGAAACTTCAGAACATGCCATTTTACCTATCGAATCAGTCCAAGAAAGAGATGTTGATTTAATTTTGTTGGAGGAATTATCGACTGAAAATTCGTTTTGTAATTGGTTTATTTCGGAACTAAATTTACCTAAATTTTCTTCCTCAAATGGAACTTGGAGAAGTATAACAGATTTTGGATTGGGAGAAACCGATTTGCTATTTTCTTATAATTCAAATAACGAAAAAGTATTCGTGCTGATTGAGAATAAACTTGACGCAACTTTTCAAGACGAGCAATTTATTCGTTATGAAAAAAGAGCAAAAGAATATGTTAGAAAAAAACATTGTGATAACGCTTATTGCATTTTAATCGCACCAAATCTATATTGTAAAAATCAAAATGACTTTGAGAATTACATTTCATACGAAACTATTTCGAGATTATTTGAGAAACAAAACACGAAAAGAGGACTTTTTAAAAGTCAGTTAATTCAAATTGCAGTTGAAAAATTACGCAGAGGATACCAACCTGTGAATTCTGAACCTGTTCAAAAGTTTTGGCATGACTATTGGAATTTTAAAAATGACAAAATCCCGAGTTTGACGATGAAAAAACCGAGTATTGTTCCGCATAATAGTGATTGGCCAATGCTTTACGACAACGATTTAAAAGGGATTATTTTTTATCACAAATTAGCTCAAGGAAATTCAGATGCAACATTTCAAAATCCGACAGAAAATATTGAGTTAAAAATTAAAGAAAATTTACAAGAAGATTTTAAGTTTATAAAACACAGTAAAAGTTTTTCAGTTCGAATTTCATCAGAAAAAATTGACCGTACAAAAGATTTTAATAAACAAATTAAACAAGTAGAAATCGGAATGAAAAATCTAGAAAAATTAAGAGACTGGATAAAAGAAATCGGAATAAATAACTGGTTACAACAGCGTGTATAATTCATTGCGGTTGAATTCCTAATCAGAATTCAACGCAATTTTGCTATATTTCGGCTACGGCGGAAAGAATCCTGCGGATTTTTCCGCAACGAAATCATAATCAAAACCGTTAAACGAACCTTCCAAAAATTTAAAAACAAAAAAGTGCAAAAAATAACAATAGCCATAGACGGTTTTTCGTCTACAGGAAAAAGTACAGTAGCTAAGCAATTAGCAAAACATTTAGGATACATTTATGTAGATACTGGCGCAATGTATCGTGCTGTAACTTTATTTACTATGCAAAATGGTTTTATAGATAAAGAGCACTTTAATATAAATGCTTTAGTAGAAAAGTTAAGAAATATAACCATTAGTTTTAAATTTAATAAAGATTTGGGTTTTGCCGAGGTATACTTAAATGGTGTAAACGTAGAAAAAGAAATTAGAACTTTAGAAGTCTCTAGTTTTGTAAGTAAAGTAGCAGCAATACCAGAAGTACGTTACCAATTGGTAAAGCAACAACAACAAATGGGAAAAGACAAAGGTGTTGTTATGGATGGTAGAGATATTGGCACTGTGGTATTTCCATATGCAGAATTAAAATTATTTATGATTGCTAGTGCAGAAAAAAGAGCAACCAGACGTTTTAATGAGTTAATAGAAAGAGGAGATAATGTTAAATATGAAGACGTTTTAAGAAACGTACAAGAACGAGATTATATAGACTCTAACCGCGAAGACTCTCCATTACGTAAAGCAGAAGATGCTATAGAAATAGATAATAGTGATTTATCTTTAGAAGAGCAATTTAATAAAGTATTGCATCTAGTAGAAAAGACTTTTAACAAAATAAAATAAACATTAAAGCTAAACAAAAAGCGAACCAAAAATTGTTAGTCCGCTTTTCAAAAGAAATCTGCTATTAATCCCTACAAGTTCGGGATTATTAATTCTTGATTTGGGTGAATTACATCTGGATTATCTAAGATATTTGTGTTTGCTTTAAAAATAGCGTTATACTTACTAGCATTTCCATAATATTGCTTAGCAATAGCACCTAAAGTTTCACCACTTTTAACAGTATGTTTTGCGTACAAACTAGTGTCTGCAACCTTAATATCTGCAACAATATCACTAGGGTTCTCGCCACCAATGGCTTTAATCTCATCCCAAAGTAAGTTTTTTTCGTATTGCGTTGCAGCAGTACCTTTTACAGTTAATACTCCATTAGCTTCAGAAACATCTCCATTAGCTATATTTAATTTTTCTCCTAAATCAAGTACGCCTTGATATTTTGCTTTTACAGCCATATTTTAATTAAATTATAATTTTACGTGTTTAAAGGTATAAAATTTCTGACAAAATACAATCAACTAACATCTAATTATTAGTTTAAAAATCAGTCGTTTAAATTTTTATTAAAGAATTAGGCAATATTATTAAAAAGTAGTATTTTTGCACTCCTTTTTAGCACCTATAGGAAAAACAAAAAAGGAATCAAAAACAAATATTTATAACACTTCTGTGTGATTAGTGCTTAAGTTTTCCAATACATGCAGAATACAAATGTAATGTAAAAACGTTTTATTATATAGAAATAACGTGAGCATTACAAGAATTACTTAAATGGCTGATAAAGCAAAACAAGAAGAAGTTGTAGCAGAAGCACAAGAAACTGCAAACACAACAAAAGAAGCTCCAGTAGTATCTGAAGCACAAGCAAACCCTGAAAAATTCTTAAAAGAATTTAACTGGCACAATTACCAAGAAGGTATTGATGAGGTTGAAGATTCTCAATTAAAAGAATTTGAAAAATTAGTATCAGAAAATTTCGTAGACACATTAGATGACGAAGTTGTAACTGGAGAAGTAGTACACATTACAGATCGTGATGCTATTATCGACATCAACGCAAAATCTGAAGGTGTAATTTCTTTAAACGAATTTCGTTACAATCCAGATTTAAAAGTTGGAGACAAAGTAGAAGTATTAATAGATGTACGTGAAGACGCAACAGGACAATTAGTATTATCTCACAGAAAAGCACGTGTTATTAAAGCTTGGGATCGTGTAAACAATGCACACGATACAGGTGAAATAGTTAACGGTTTCGTTAAGTGTAGAACTAAAGGTGGTATGATTGTAGATGTTTTTGGAATTGAAGCATTCTTACCAGGTTCTCAAATTGATGTTAAACCAATTAGAGATTACGATCAATACGTAAACAAAACTATGGAATTTAAAGTTGTGAAAATCAACCACGAATTCAAAAACGTAGTAGTTTCTCATAAAGCACTTATTGAGGCTGATATTGAAGAGCAAAAGAAAGAAATTATTGGTCAATTAGAAAAAGGTCAAGTATTAGAAGGTATCGTTAAGAACATTACTTCTTACGGTGTATTTATCGATCTTGGTGGAGTTGACGGATTAGTACATATTACAGATTTATCTTGGTCAAGAATTAACCATCCAAACGAGATTGTTGAGTTAGACCAAAAATTAAATGTTGTAATCCTTGATTTTGATGAAAACAAATCAAGAATCCAATTAGGTCTTAAGCAATTATCTAAACATCCTTGGGATGCTTTAGGAGAAAGCGTATCAGTTGGAGACAAAGTAAAAGGTAAAGTAGTTGTAATCGCAGATTACGGTGCATTTATTGAAGTAGCAGAAGGAGTTGAAGGTTTAGTTCACGTTTCTGAAATGTCTTGGTCTACACACTTACGTTCGGCTAACGATTTCGTAAAAGTTGGAGATGAAATTGATGCTCAAATCTTAACATTAGATAGAGAAGATAGAAAAATGTCATTAGGTATCAAGCAATTAACGCAAGATCCATGGACAGACATTACAACTAAATATCCTGTAGGTTCTAAGCACACAGGTATTGTACGTAACTTTACAAACTTTGGTGTTTTTGTTGAATTAGAAGAAGGTATCGATGGATTAATTTACATCTCAGATTTATCTTGGACTAAGAAAATTAAGCACCCTTCTGAGTTCTGTGCAGTTGGAGACAAATTAGACGTAGTAGTATTAGAGTTAGATGTTGAAGGACGTAAATTATCTTTAGGTCACAAACAAACAACTGAGAATCCTTGGGATAAATACGAAACTGAATTTGCTTTAGGTACTACACATACAGCAGAAATTGCTGAAGTTGTAGACAAAGGAGCAACAATTGAATTTAATGAAGACATCGTAGCATTTGTTCCTTCTCGTCACCTTGAAAAAGAAGACGGTAAGAAATTAAAGAAAGGTGATACTGCAGAATTCAAAATTATTGAATTTAATAAAGAGTTTAAGAGAGTGGTAGCTTCGCATACTGCAATCTTTAGAGAAGAAGAAATGGCAAACGTAAAAGCCGCTCAAGCTAAGCAAGCCTCTCAGGCAGCAGAAGCTAAGCCAACTTTAGGTGACGCTAACGACGCTTTACAAGCTCTTAAAGATAAAATGGATGGGAAAAAATAAATTCTAGCGAAAGCAGGAATCTTATCCTATTAAATTTAAAGCCTCTCGGAAACGAGAGGCTTTTTTTATTAAGCTTTTTTTAAAGTTTTAACTGTATTAAAATTCAATAAATAGAGATTAACTTTAAAACTTATCTTTCAACTTCAAATAATTTAACCTAACTTTGTTTTTCAAATACCCTTACAGCGTATATGAGTCAGAAAGTGCTACTTAATGCAACAGACATAAACATCATTCTTCACAGATTGGCTTGTCAATTAATTGAAAACCATAAAGATTTTTCTAATACCGTTTTAGTAGGCATACAGCCACGAGGAAAATTTCTAGCTAGTCGTTTAGCACAAATGCTAAAAGACGAATACAAAATAAAAAACTTACAGTTAGGATATTTAGATATTACATTTTATCGTGACGATTTTAGAAGAGGCGATAAAATACACGAAGCAAATACTACAAAAATAGATTTTATAGTAGAAGATAAAAACGTTGTCTTTATCGACGATGTTTTATATACAGGACGAAGTATACGTGCTGCATTAACTGCAATACAATCCTTTGGGAGACCAAATGAAATAGAATTACTAACATTAATAGATCGACGCTTTAGTAGACATTTACCTATACAACCAAATTATAGAGGAAGGCAAGTAGATGCAATTAACAAAGAAAAGGTAAAAGTTAGCTGGATAGAAAATGATGGAGAAGATGTTGTTTACCTAGTTAATAGTTAATATTAGTAACATAACAATATAAAAGCATAACCGAAGACTAAAAGATATGAGCGAGTTAAGTGTCAATCACTTATTAGGAATTAAATACCTTCAAGAAAAAGATATTCAGCTTATTTTTGAAACAGCCGATCATTTTAAAGAGGTGATAAATAGGCCAATAAAAAAAGTGCCATCACTTCGTGATATAACTATAGCAAACTTATTTTTTGAAAACTCCACCAGAACGAAACTGTCTTTCGAATTGGCAGAGAAACGTTTATCTGCAGATGTTATTAATTTTTCTGCTGGACAATCTTCGGTTAAAAAAGGAGAAACTTTAATAGATACAGTAAATAATATATTATCTATGAAGGTTGATATGGTGGTTATGCGTCATCCCAATCCAGGAGCAGGTGTTTTTTTATCTAAACATGTAAAAGCAAATATTATTAATGCTGGAGACGGCGCACACGAGCATCCTACGCAAGCTTTACTCGACTCTTATTCTATTAGAGAACGATTAGGAGATGTAGCAGGAAAAAATGTAGTAATTGTTGGAGATATTTTGCACAGTCGAGTTGCACTTTCTAATATTTATGCATTAAAATTACAAGGTGCAAATGTTATGGTTTGCGGGCCTAAAACTTTAATTCCTAAATATATTGGAGATTTAGGTGTAAAAGTAGAAACTAACTTACGCAAAGCGTTAGAATGGTGTGACGTTGCAAATATGCTTCGTGTTCAAAATGAACGTATGGATATTAGTTATTTTCCATCAACTAGAGAATATACACAACAATTTGGAGTTAATAAAGCATTATTAGATTCTTTAAATAAAGAAATCACAATTATGCATCCAGGACCTATAAATAGAGGTGTTGAAATAACAAGTGATGTTGCAGATTCTAAACAGGCTATTATTTTAGATCAAGTACAAAATGGAGTAGCAGTTAGAATGGCAGTAATATATTTATTAGCTGGCAAAATAAAACAATAAGTGATGATTATAGATCAAGAAGAAAATATCACAATAATTACTCAAGAAAAGGCGAGTATTATTGAATTAGTAAAAAAAATAGAAGCTTTATACCCAAAATTTAAAAAGCATAATATTATAATAAAATTATCTTCTTTAGGTACAATAGCTTTACAAGACATTATTGAGTTTTTAAGACTCTCGAATACACACCGTGCATCAAAACAATCATTTGTAATTGTTACAAACGCAATAAATCCAAACGAAACTCCAGAAGAAATAATAGTAGTTCCTACTTTAAAAGAGGCCTACGATATTATAGATATGGAGGAAATGGAGCGTGATTTAGGGTTTTAAACTGTTTATTTGTTTCTAGTTAAATAGCTTATTAATTAAGCTAAATCCATTAGCATAAAAACGAATTGACATTATTTATATGAAATTAAACATTTTAGGCTGTTATAGTGCAACACCAAGAACGTTCACCAATCCAACATCTCAAGTATTAGAAATAAACAATCATTTGTTTTTAATAGACTGTGGAGAAGGAACACAAGTGCAATTGCGTAGGCATAAAATTAAGTTTAATAGAATTAAGCATATTTTTATTTCTCATTTACATGGCGATCATTTTTTTGGATTAGTTGGTTTAATTTCCACAATGCGTCTATTAACTAGAGAAACAGAATTACACATTTATGCTCCTAAAGGTTTAAAAGAAGTAATTACACTTCAAATGAAATTAGCAAATTCCTGGACAAATTTCGACCTTATTTTTCACGAATTAACTAGTGAATTTTCAGAATTAATTTTCGAAGATAAAAAAGTAGAAGTTTACACAATACCTTTAAATCATCGTGTTTATACTAATGGTTTTCTTTTTAAAGAAAAACCAGGAGAACGTAAATTAGATATGAATGCCGTATTAAATGCAAACATAGATATTGCATATTACAGAAAGTTGAAGCAAGGTGCAGATGTTATAAATAACGATGGTAAAATTATTAATAACGAAGCTGTTACATTTGCTCCAGACAAACCAAAAAGTTATGCTTTTTGTAGTGATACTGCCTATAAAGAGGATATTGTACCAATAATTAAAAATGTAGATGTATTATATCATGAATCTACTTTTTTAGAACAACATGCACATTTAGCACCAAAAACAAAACACAGTACAGCTAAAGAAGCAGGAAGTATTGCCAAACAAGCCAATGTTGGAAAGCTATTATTAGGGCATTATTCTACACGTTACGATGATTTAAACCTTTTTAAAACCGAAGCACAAACACTTTTTAAAAATGTTGAGCTTGCAGACGACGGTAAAGTTTTCGAGTTTTAAAAAGAATAATTTATACTGTTTTAAATCTTTCAGATATTAAACTATACTTAATTAAAGAAAAATCGTTAACTACTAAATCTGCTAAACTATAATCTTGGTTTTTAGAGTGGTGGCTATCATAACCAACACAATATATGCCTGCTGCTTTTGCTGCTTTAATACCATTTGTAGAGTCTTCAATAACCAAACAATTATTTTTCGAAAAACCAGCTAATTCTGCTGCTTTTTCAAAAATTTCAGGATGCGGTTTAGAGGCTTTTAAGTCTGCACCACTAATTTTAGCTTTAAAATATTGGTCTAAACCAAAACGATTAAAAACATTTGTAATGGTTTGCATAGATGCCGAAGATGCTAGAACAAGAGTAAGACCATTTTTATAGTAATCTTTAATTAAATCTAATACACCATCAATTAATTGTAAAGCAGGATCACTATGAAACAAATCTGTAAATATTTTACGCTTAGTTAGCATTAATGTTTCTGGCTTATCTTTCAAATTAAAAATGTCGCAAAGTTCTTTACAAACATTAATTGTAGATTGTCCTGTAGTAGACTCGTACAGTGTTTCAGATACTTCAATATTAAAAGCATCGAACATTAAAAAATAAGCTTTTTTGTGTAATGGCTCTGTATCTACAATTACACCATCCATATCAAATAATACTGCTTTTAACATAAGTTATTTTTTATGCAAATATAAAAGGTTAAAAACATTAGATGTTAATCTTTTTTAAAACATAAATAAATTTAAAAATATTAGTGTTTCTTTATACTTATTACATAACTTTTATGGTATACATTATTATATTTATTGGTTTAGTTGCGTTTGCAGTCTATGCATTTACAAAAACAGCTCAAAAAAAACAAGAAGCGTTTCCTAAACATTGGCATAAAATTTTAACAGAAAACGTACTGTTCTATTCAAAATTATCTAAAAAGAATCAAAAAATATTTCAGAATAGAATGATGCTTTTTTTTACTGAAGTTACAATAGATAGTGTAAAAATAGAAATAGAAGAGTTAGATAGAATTCTTATTGCAGCAAGTGCAATTATTCCTGTTTTTGGTTTTAAAGAGTGGCATTACAAAAATTTAAGTGGTATTATATTATATCCAGATACTTTTGATGAAGATTTACAATTTGATGAAAAAAATAAATCAAGAAAAATCCTTGGAATGGTTGGAACTGGTCGTTTTGAAAAACAAATGATTCTTTCTAGAAAAGCTTTAAGACAATCGTTTTTAAACGATACCGATAAGCATAATACACCAGTACATGAGTTTGTACATTTATTAGATAAAATGGACGGGCAAACCGATGGTATTCCAGAACAATTATTAGGAAAAGATTATATAAAACCTTGGTTAGAATTAATGCACCAAGAAATGGAAGCTATAAATAATAACGAATCTGATATTAGAAAATATGGAGGAACAAGTCAAGCCGAATTTTTTGCTGTAGCTTCAGAATACTTTTTCGAAAGACCAAAACTGTTTAAACAAAAACATCCAGAGTTATATAAAATGTTGTCTCTGTGCTTTCAACAACCTAAAAGTAATTCTTAAATGTAATATTCATATTTTAACTAATGATAAAACATTAAATTTACAATTGTAAAAAAGGTTTATGTTAAAAGAGCTTAAAGAACAATACGGTTATTTATTTGAAGACGAATTACTTCAAGAAATTAATAACGTCGGCACATATAAAGATGTACTAGAAGGTTTTAAATTAATAGAAATTGGAGATTATATAAAATCGATGCCGCTTTTGGTAAGTGGAGCTGTTAAAATTTTACGAGAAGATAAAGATGGAGAAGAACTCATTCTCTATTTTTTAGAACATGGAGACACTTGTGCAATGACGCTTTCTTGTTGTTTAGGAAACGCTAAAAGCGAAATTAGAGCCATTGCAGAAACAGATACCAAATTAATTATGGTGCCAGTCGAGAAAATGGAAGTATGGCTTTCTAAATATAAAAGTTGGCAAAATTTTGTATTACAAAGCTACCATAATCGCATGACAGAGCTTCTTGAAGCAGTAGATACTATTGCATTTTTAAAAATGGACGAACGCTTATTTAAATATCTTAAAGATAAAGCAATGGTTAACCATAATGAAGTTATACATGTTACACACCAACAAATTGCTAACGATTTACACACCTCTCGTGTAGTTATTTCTAGATTATTAAAAACTTTAGAGATTGATGGAAAAATAGAATTACATAGAAATAATATTAAAATTCTTGAATTATAACAATGTAACAGATGTTACAAATTAAGTTAGAAATGTAAATTAAGTTTGCATTCAACTTACCTTAAAATGGATATACAGCAAATTATAACATACTTTGGCGCTTTTTTAATTGGAGCAATTCTAGGATTAATAGGTGGCGGAGGTTCAATTTTAACAGTACCTTTATTAGTATATTTTTTAAGCTTTAATCCTGTAATAGCTACCGCATACTCTTTATTTGTAGTAGGATCTTCTTCTTTGGTTGGAGTTATACAAAAACATAAAAAAGGCCTAGTAGATTTTAAAACAGGATTAATATTCTCGTTTCCATCATTTATTGCGGTGTATTTTTCAAGACGGTTTTTAGTACCAGCAATACCAGAAACACTTTTTACTTTTGGTGATTTTTCATTTACAAAGGGAATGGCAATCATGATATTTTTTGCAGTAATTATGTTTCTATCTGCCTTTTCAATGATAAGGTCTAAAAAAAATGCTACAGAAGAAAGAAAGCCACAAGCTTATTTTAAAACTTTTTTACAAGGCATATTTATAGGTATTGTTACAGGATTAATAGGAGCTGGAGGAGGCTTTTTATATGTGCCAGCATTAGTGCTTTGGGCAGGTTTAGACATGAAAAAAGCTGTAGGGACATCTTTAATAATTATAGCAATAAACTCTTTAATTGGATTTGCTGGAGATGTACAAGTTTTAAGTATAGACTGGAAATTTTTACTAACATTTTCTTTTGTAACCATTTTAGGAATTTTAGTAGGAGGTTACTTTTCAAAATTTATTTCTAGTAGAAAATTAAAAAAGAGTTTTGGATGGTTTGTTTTAGCAATGTCGGTTTATATCATTTTTAAAGAGTTAACAAAATGATAATTGTAACTTTTGTTACTATAAAAATTTAAAAACATTAGTAAATTTGAAGAATTAAAATAGATAAAATGAAGGTAGAACAAATTTATACAGGATGCTTAGCACATGCAGCTTATTACATAGAAAGTAATGGAGAGGCAGCTATTATAGATCCATTAAGAGAGGTACAACCTTATATAAAAAGAGCAAAATTAGACGATGCTAAAGTAAAATATATTTTTGAAACGCATTTTCATGCAGATTTTGTTTCAGGGCATTTAGATTTAAAAAAGAAAACAGGAGCTCAAATTGTATTTGGACCTACAGCAAAGCCATCTTACGATGCTTTAATAGCAGAAGATGGACAAATATTTGAAATTGGTGACTATAAGATAAAAGTAATCCATACACCGGGTCATACTATGGAAAGTACAACATACCTTCTTATAGATGAAAATGGTAAAGAACATGGTATTGTTACCGGAGACACTTTATTTATTGGAGACGTTGGGCGCCCAGATTTAGCACAAAAAATTGCTTCAGATTTAACTCAAGAAAAATTAGCAGGTTATTTATTTGATTCTTTAAGAAACAAAATCATGACATTACCAGATAATATTATTGTTTATCCAGCTCATGGAGCAGGATCTGCATGTGGTAAAAACATGAGTAAAGAAACAACCGATACTTTAGGACACCAAAAAGAAGTTAATTATGCACTTCGTGCAGATATGACTAAGGAGGAATTTATAGCAGAGCTTTTAGACGGTTTAGCAGAGCCTCCAGCATATTTTCCACAAAACGTAATGATGAATATTAAAGGTTACGAAAGTTTCGATAATGTGATGACGAAATCTCAAAAACCATTATCACCTAAAGCCTTTGAAGCAGCTGCTAACGAAACTGAAGCAATAGTTTTAGATGTACGTCATCAAAAAGAATTTGTAAAAGGTCATATTCCAAGATCTATTTTTATTGGTATCGATGGTGGTTTTGCGCCATGGGTTGGTGCATTAATAGCAGACGTTAGTCAGCCTATATTATTGGTAGCTCCAGAAGGGAGAGAAGAAGAAGTAATTACACGTTTATCTCGTGTTGGTTTCGATAATGTTATAGGTTATTTAGAAGGTGGTTTTAATTCTTGGAAAGATACAGGAATGGAGTACGACACTATGGCTTCAATTTCTACAGAAGAATTTGAAAAGCAATATCCAGAAAATAAAGATGTTGTTTTTGATGTTAGAAAAGATGGCGAGTTTAAGTCTGAACATATTGTAGATGCAAAACATACGGCTTTAGATAATATTAATAGTCATCTAGATAAGTTTCCAGAAAACAAACCTTTTTACGTGCATTGCGCAGGTGGTTATAGATCTGTAATAGCAGCATCAATACTTAAAAGTAGAGGAATTCACAACTTAATAAATGTAGAAGGAGGTTATGGCGCAATTAAAAAAACGTCAATACCTAGAACAGATTACGTTTGCCCATCAACATTATAAATCATTATTAATAAATAAGTAAAAACGTGTGTTACAAATTGTAATACACGTTTTTTTAATAAGCATGTGTAATTATGTAAAAATAAGGATGCAGTTGTGTTACTATTGTTACAATTAATACTTGTTTAAAAAACTATATTTGAAACAAAAAATTAACTAATGGAAATTATTTATCAACCTTGGCCTTGGTACGTTTCAGGCTTTTTAATAGCATGTATAATGTTAGTTCTTTTGCTAATGGGCAAAAAGTTTGGAATGTCTTCTAATTTAAGAACATTTTGTGCAGCATGTGGAGCAGGTAAAGCGAGTTCGTTTTTTAATTTTGATTGGAAATCAGACAAATGGAATTTATTAGTTGTTTTAGGTGCAATGTTAGGTGGTTTTGTAGCCTCTCATTATCTATCTAATCCAGAAATTCCAGAAATAAGTGAAGCTACAAAAGTGGCATTAACTCAATTAAATATTTCTGCAGAAAATGGATATTTACCTGTAGAGCTTTTTTCAATAGAAGCTCTAAGCGATATTAAAACAATACTAATTTTAGTAGTTGGTGGTTTATTAATTGGTTTTGGTGCACGTTATGCTGGAGGTTGTACTTCTGGTCATGCTATTTCAGGATTAAGTAATTTACAATTACCATCTTTAATTGCTGTAATTGGTTTCTTTATTGGAGGACTAGTTATGGTTCATTTATTATTCCCTTTTATTTTTTAAAATTTTATGAAACAGTTATTATATATATTTATAGGTTTTTTCTTTGGTATTGTTATGTATAAATCTGAAGCTGCTTCATGGTTTCGTATTTATGAAATGTTTCGTTTTGATTCTTTTCATATGTACGGTATTATTGGTACAGCATTAGTTTTTGGTGTTTTATTTGTTTTCTTAATAAAACGTTTCAATGTTAAATCTTTTGATGGGCAACCAATAACAATAGCACCTAAAAGTAAATCTTTTTCAAGATATATGTTTGGAGGTATTATTTTTGGTTTAGGTTGGGCTTTAGCAGGAGCATGTCCTGGACCTATATTTGTTCTTGTAGGAGCAGGTTACCTACCAATTTTAATTGTTTTAATTAGTGCTACACTTGGAACTTTTCTATACGGATTAGTTAAAAATAAATTACCTCATTAATATTTTAACATTTATAGTTGTAACAATTTGCTAAATTGTTAGTCTTATTAGTATCAATCAATCTTGCTGAAGATTTTCAGCAACTAAATCAAAATACTATGCAAGGAGACAGACAATTATTAGTAATTACTCATTTAAGTCAATTACTAACAGCAATTACAGGATGTGGAGGACTTATTGTTCCATTAATAATATGGTTCACTAAAAAGGATGAAGACTACCATATTGATGAACAAGGAAAAAAAATTATTAATTTTCAATTAAGTTTAATTGTTAATTTTATTATCTGTATTCCTTTAATACTTCTATTTGGACTTGGTTTATTAGGTTTTATAGTTTTAGGAGTTTTTTCAATATTATATCCAATAGTAAATGCTATTAAGGCAAGTAATGGTGAAAATCCAACATATCCATTAAGTTATAAATTTATATAATGAAAACGGAATCTAAAAAAACTAAACGCATTGGACTAGGTGTTGCATTAGGAAGTTCTTTTGGTGTAACTATTGGTTCTATAATAGGAGCGTTAACCAATGATGCAGCTTTTTGGGTAAGTTATGGAATTCCCATAGGAATATCTTTAGGGCTTGTATTAGCAGTAGTTTATAATAGTTTAAGTAAAGAATAATAGTTACCTTTAAAATACCTTTATCTTATAATTTTGTTAGTTAGTTGAATATTAATTTAAGATAAAGAAAAGCGCAACCTATGGAGGTTGCGCTTTTTGTTTAGAAAAAAAAGGCAAGGCTACAGAAAAAAATAAAACGGAATACACGATTAAATATTAATTTTGTTTGTTAGTCACTATGTCACGTTTTATTTATTACATATTATTTTTAATTAGCATTTGTTTTGTTCAAGCACAAAATCCTGTTTTTGTGCCTATGGCAAACGTATCTAAACTTCCAGATGTTGAGTTTTACGACGTTTTAGAAGACCAACAAAACTACATTTGGTTGGCAGCAGATAAAGGTTTGTATCGTTATGATGGTAAAATTTATAAAAAATTTAGTCATCCAAAACAAAAAGCAAATTCTCTTTTTCAATTAAAATTAGATGCCAATGGCACGTTATGGTGTAATAATATATATGGGCAAATTTTTTATGTAGAAAATAATAGTCTTAAACTTTTTCATGACGCTAGTAAGTTAGTTGTTGGCCAATTAGCACCATTTTCAATTCAAGAAAACTATATTAGGTTATTTACTGTAACAGGTATTTACGATATTGATATTGTAACAAAAAAAATCACTAAATTTTTTGATGGCATGTGTATTAGTAATTCTACTATTAACACTACCAATTACACTTTTACTATAAATAATGAAGGAGACGTAAAACGTCATCGCATTTATAAATTCGATAAAAATAAAAGTTCAAAAATATTTGAAATTATAAGCAGTGATAATATACAATCGCCAAGATTATTTGCCTTTAATAAAGCTGTTTTCTTTACACATAAAAATAAAAACAATAATGTTATTTACTCAATTAATAAAGCAAATAATTTAGTAACACAGCTTAAAACACCTACACAAATAGAGAACGAAATTATTTATAGTTTATTAAATTTTAAAGATACCTATTGGTTTTTAACAAGTTCTGGTGCTTTTATTTACAAATTTAAAAATGATGTGTTTACCTTTAAAGAGCAGCTTTTTAATAATGAGTCTATAACCGATGTTCAAGAAGATTTTAACAAAAATTATTGGTTTACTACATTAGATAATGGTGTTTTTGTATCTCCAAATCTTAAAATTAGACATACCAATTTAGATGCAATTAATGCAAAAGTAACAGCTGCAACAGCACTGCAAAACAATCAATTTGTTTTAGGTACTAATAACGGTAAGCTATTATTTTATAAACAAAACATACTTAAAAAAACACTTAAACTACCAGGAAAAAAAATTGTGGGTAAATTATATTTTGATGCACAAAAACAGCTGCTAATTGTAAGTATTAATGCGTCAGAATCGTTTATAGTTAATTTAAAGACAGATAAAATTACCGATGTAAACAATAGGTTTTCGGTAGCCAAAACATTTTCAAAAATAGATAACAACACATTGTTTTATGGTAATTACCGTCAAGGTATTCTGTATAAAAATCCGTTTGGTGAATTTCAAAAAAACAGTATTAAGGACAGTCGTGTAAAGGCTTCAGTGGTATATAATAACAGTTTGTTTGTGTCGTATATTGACGGATTGTTTAAGTACAATACAGTAACTTATTCTTCAGAAGAAATCACTTACAACGCAAACAGTTTATTGGTTAATGCTATGGCAAATACAACCAAAACTATTTGGTTAGCTACACAACATAACGGACTTTTAAAATATGAAAGCGATACACTAAAACCTTCAGGTATTAAGCTACCAAACAATCTTCAAATAAATGCAATACAATCTCAAGGAGATATTTTGTGGCTATCTACAGATTCTGGACTGTTTCAATATCATACACAAGCACATCAACTTAAATTTTTAAATGCACAAGATGGATTAAATACTGCTGTAAACGACTTTTTGGTACTTGAAGATCAAATTGTAATAATACAGCCAAAAGCATTTTATACACTTCCAAAATCTCAAGAGTTATTTAAAACCTTTAAAACAGCCAAGGTTAGGGTAGAAGCAGTAACCATAAACGATCGGGATACTTTGGTTACTAATAACTACAAATTGCCTTATAATTTTAATAAAATTGGTGTTAAATTTAATGTCAATGGGTTTCAATCTAACCAGCATGTTAATTACCAATATCGTGTAAAACAAATTGATACTAGTTGGCAAAATGTACCTTTAAACACTCATTTTATAAATTTTAATAGCTTATCAAGTGGTACATATACGTTTGAAATTAAAGCAAAAAATGTTAGTGCAAAAAAAGCTGTTTTTGCAACACCAATTACTTTTGAAATAGCAAAGCCATTCTGGGAAACCTATTGGTTTTATAGTATTATTTTAATATCAATAGTTACTTTAATTTGGTTATACTTTAGATGGCGATTACAGCAAAAAGAAGCACAACGTAATGCCGAAATTGATAAAATTTTAGTAGACAAAAAAATCACCAATTTAAGACTAGAAAATCTAAGGTCGCAAATGAATCCGCATTTCATTTTTAATGCTTTAAACTCCATTCAAGATTATATTATTTCCAATGAAAAGGAATTAGCTAGCTCATATTTAGTAAAGTTTAGTAGATTGATTAGGATGTATTTAGACTACAGTCAGCAAAACGAAATCAGTCTAGAAGAAGAATTAAATGCTTTAAAACTATATTTAGAATTAGAAAAAGTGCGTTTTGAGGATGAATTGGAATATAAGATTACTATCGATAATCAGTTGAAAACGAAACTAATAAAAGTACCGTCATTATTCATTCAACCGTATGTTGAAAATGCTTTAAAACATGGATTATTACATAAATTAAAAGACAGAAAATTAAATATTGAAGCCAAAATAATTGAACAAAACAAATTGCAAATTACAGTTGAAGACAACGGTATTGGTAGAGAGCAATCCGAAAAATTAAAACGACCAAACCAACAACACAAACCGTTTGCAACCAAAGCTAATTTAGAACGCGTACACTTATATAAAAATAAACTAAAACGCGATATTACTATAGCTACCAACGATTTGTATAACGAAAACAACGTTGCTACAGGAACAAAAGTGGTAATAACTATGCCTATACATTAATTTATGAAATCAATAATTATAGACGACGAAAAACGCGCCAGACATTTACTATCAAACTTGCTAACCGAGCATTGCTTAAGTATTACTAGCATTGAAGAAGCACAAGATTTAGTATCTGGAGTAGATTTAATAAAATCTAGTAAACCAGATGTTGTGTTTTTAGACATTGAAATGCCTAATCAATCCGGATTAGACATTTTAGAATACTTTCCAAATCAGATTGATTTTAAAATCATTTTCGTGACGGCATATAATCAATACGCGATTGAAGCTTTTAAGCTTTCAGCTGTAGATTATTTATTAAAACCAGTGGACACAACCGAATTAAAAGAAGCTGTAGCAAAAGCTGAAGAAGCGATAAAAGCTAACAATTTAAATGACCAATTAAACAAGTTACGCGACTCGTTAAAGCAACTGTCCATAGATAAAATTGCTTTAGAAATACCAAAAGGGATTATGTTCGCGTCGCACAATGATATTGTCTATTTTGAAGCAGATGGTATGTACACCAACGTACAACTTATGGATGGCAAACAAAAAACCATTTGCAAACCGTTAAAGCATTTTGTTGAGCAATTAGAGCGCAACGCGATGTTTTTTAAATGTCATCGATCGTATTTAATCAACTTAAAATATGTAGACGAATTGGTAAAAGACGATGGCGATTACTTACTAATGAACAATCAAAAACGCATACCAATTTCAAAATCTAAACGCGATCAGTTTCTTGAAGTAATTAAGGAAACGTTTATGTGATTTATTTGAAGTTTTTGAAAATCCTTCAGAAAAAAAATCATCATTTTCAGAAAAAAACAAATTAAGAATAGTGGTTAAGTGCTTTATTTTGAAGTCTATTAAACACAATTCTTATGAAAAAAATAGTTCTATTATTCGTTTTGGCATTATGCTATAACGTCTCTCATGCCCAATTTGGTAAAATGCTTAAAAAGAAAGCCAAAGCAGCAGTAGAGAAGAAGTTAGATAAAAAAGAAACGAGCAGTACATCTTCAAAATCTGAAAATGCTTCAGGAATGGTTGGCAGTTCGTCAACTGAAAGTTCATCAAAAACAGAATACACAGATGAGGAATTTAAAGCAGAATTAGCTAAAAAATATCCAAACGACCAGGCGAAGCAAGATTTATACTATCAAAAATATCTTGAAAAAAAGCAACAAGAAGCCGAAGCTAATAAACCAAAACAAGCTAATTCAGTAAGTGATGAGTTTTTATACATGTCGTATCCATTTGCAATGACAAAAGGTATGAGCGCAGTTGGTGTTGATCGTGTAAAACTAAGACGTCAAATGACAGATATGGGTGATAATGTAGACTTACTGCCAGCACAAGATCCAGATTATGCTTGGTTACGCTTTTTAACAACACCAGAATTAGTAGCTATGTCACCAGAAGGTTATGTTGGTTACGAGTTGGTTTCAGGTATGTTTACAACAAAAGTTGGTGCAAACCGATCGCAAACTTTAGAGCTTGGTACAGGTATGCCAATTTTAGTAAGAGGAATGTTAATTGCAGACGATGTGTTTGTAATTTATGCAGCATCGCACCAAGGCGGACATGCTTTTAATGTACCATCGTACATGCATGAAAAAGATATTACTATTCTAAACGTAATAGGTAAAGGCGAGCAACAATTTCATGTAGAGTGGTTAGAAAAAGCAAAACCAATTGTAAAAGAATTTGAAGCAACGTTAAAAGCAAATTACGATGCAGCTGCAAAATCAACCATGGATGCTATAAAAATGCCAAAAGCTGGTAGCATGAATAGTAATGAATCATTAATGAGTTTTGCTAAAGAAAATGTGTCTAAAACCATTGCAAAAGATGGCGCAAAACTTTTAAAATTAAACATAGAATCTAACGATTGGAGTATTGTAAAAAACAAATACACAGGACATATTTTGTACCGTTGGATTAAAGGAGCATTCACAGAAAAAAATAAAAATAACGACTGCTATTTACAAGGTTTTTTAATCAAGCAACAGTATAATGGTAGTGGTTATGGTAGTTCACAATTTGGCGGAATTATTCACGGACAAATGCCTTACGGACAAAAAATGAATTGCGAATAATTAAAAACGTGCTATTAATCTATAGTTTTTAAAGCCTGCTTATTTAAGCAGGCTTTTTTATTTGATTTAAAGTGTAAGAATAATCTTTATTATGTATTCAGAAAGAAATTAGACCTATTCAGAAAAAAGCACATTAAAAACCTTTAAAAGTGAAGTTATTTTGTTGTTGAATATTAATCTCAACTACAATGAAAAAAACATTACTCTTATTAACCTTTTTAGTGTTTGGTTTTACGCAAGCACAAACCATAATTTATGTAGATGTTGATGCAACAGGTGCAAATAACGGAAGCAGTTGGGCAAATGCTTACACAAGTCTTCATAGTGCTTTAGGAATCCAAACCATAACAGGTGCTCAAATTTGGATAGCAGAAGGAACTTACATGCCTGTTAATAAAAACACACCAATGCTAAACCAGTACGGAGTTAGTATTTACGGTGGTTTTGTGGGTACAGAAACGTCTCTTTCGCAACGTAGCACAGATCCTTGGGCACATCCTGTATATTTAACAGGAGATTTAGCGCTTGATGATGCTAATGAATTACCTAGTGCAACATCTGCAAATAAAACAGATAATGCACCAATTATTCTTAAAGTAGAGCCTAATTCAGCAAGTAAAACTCAAGAAATTACTCTAGACCGATTACATTTTGTTAATGCTTATGGTGGTAGTGCATTGTATAGCCATCCATCATATTCAAATGAAGTGCAAAGAAAAATTACAGTGCAAAATTGTAGATTTTCAAGAAATTATGCTTCAACAAGACCAGCAATGGATATTTGGTCTAATGAAACTGTAAATGATTATCCTTTTGAGTTATTTAATAGTATACTAGATGAAAATGTATCTAATTCAGGATATGCATTTGAATATCGTATCACAAATTATATAAATCTTGAGCATGATATTTTTATTGCTAATAATATGTTTATAGGTAACAAAGTAGAAAGTGCTAATGCTTCAGGTAGTGTTGCACGTTTTATAAGCGCAACAGGTGGTTCAACAAGACTAACGGTGTTTTTTCAAAATAACACGTTAGCTTTAAATGAAGAAGGTAGCAATGTAACATCTGATGTAGCTAGCCCAATACGTTTTGAGACACTTGGTTCAGCAGAAACGATAGGAAGATGGAGTAATAATTTGTATTACAGTAACTATGGTACATCAGACTATATAGGAACCCAAGATACAAGTTCTTCAACTATAGCACTTGGTTATGCCAATGCATCAGAGTTTACACCTGTAATAGGTTCGGCTAATTTACTATCTAATTACACTTTATCAGAGAGTCCTTTTGTTGATATTTTCTCTGGAAATTTTATACCTGTTTCAGCTTATAGAGATAATGGAGAAAGTTCTATCCCAGGATATTATAGCAATATTAATCCTACGACCGATTGTTTTATGAATCCTAGAAAAAATGCAGATTCATCGATAGGTTTAGGAGCCATTCAATATACAGATACAGCTATGCTAACAGGTCCAGGAAACATAGCGCCTTTATCATTACCAGAACCACCAACAGTTATATACGTTGACGCAAGTGCTACTGGAGCTAATGATGGTACAAGTTGGACTAATGCTTATACTTCTTTAGATGACGCTAATATACCTACTTTAGGTAGTGGATCTAAAATATTTGTAAAATCAGGGACTTATAAATTAACATCTGGTGAAATTAGTATTAATTCAGAAATAGAGATTTATGGTGGTTTTAACGGAACAGAAACTTCTGAAACAGATAGAGATTTATCTATTGTAAATACAAGTAATGCAACTATAATTTCTGGTGATATATTAGATGATGATATTTCTGGTGATTTTACACAAAATAAATCAGATAATTCATCAAGTTTGTTCAATTTAGCAGCTAATAATGTAATTATTGATGGTTTTGTTTTAAGTAACTTTTATACAACATCAGGTAGCCCTATTGTAAAAGTAACCACTAACGTTTCAAACTTTGAATTATCCAACACATTAATTAATAATAATTATAGTAACAGTATTTTATTTGATTGGAGAACTTTTTCAGGTACTGTATCAATCAATAATGTTGCAATTACAGATAACCAAACTAATAATGGTCTTATACTACTACAACATAACGATACTAATTCAAGTACTTTAGAATCCAATTGGTCCAATGTGTTAGTTGCTAATAATATTTATAACGCAGATTGGGGAGCAATTTGGTTTAGAAGAGGAACTTTAAATAATGATGGAAGACTATTTAAAAGTTCATTAACCAATGTGTCTATTTTAGATAATGTTAATAACCATGCATCTACCCAACAAGTTATTAATGTTAGTAGTGGAAGTGGTTGGGGAGTTTTTGAATTTAGAAACAGTCTTTTCTGGCAAAACAAATATAATGGAGGTCAATTAAGTACAGTAGATATTGAAAATAGTAAAACAGCTGAAGGAGATATCCAAACCGTTAGGGTATATAATACTATTGCTATGGTCGGTAGCGGTGTAACTTCTGGAACTTTTGATAATTCAAATATTACACTTTTAGACCCAACGACTGATAACTTAAATTTAGATGCCGAATACAAACCTACATCAGCTTCAAATTATATTGTTGATCAAGGAGATAACGCTTACTACGACGTAGCTTTATTTGGCGATTTAGATTTATCAGGTAATACAAGATTTTTTAACACCACTATAGATTTAGGAGCTTACGAGTACAATTCTACATTAGGAATTGATGATATTTCTTTAGATACAAACTCAGTAAAATTATATCCTAATCCAGCAACAGACGTTGTAAATATTAAGACTAATCAAACTATTGAAAACGTTTCAGTATTTAATGTAAATGGTCAAAAAGTACTTGAAATAGCTAATCAATCTCAAATTAATATTTCTAATTTACCAACAGGAATGTACTTTTTAAACATAAACACTAACCAATCAAACCAAACAATAAAAATCTTAAAACAGTAATATTTTTAAAATGAAAAAATTAAACAAACTTGTAATCTTATTTTGTCTTGCTTTAGCCGTATTAAATTGTTCTTCAGACGATGATAATAATTCAATTGTAGACAATGCAGTAACAAATAAAATAACTGTAGGAGATTCAGATTTTGAAATGAATACAGCTATTGTTGAACCTACATTAAATAATTCGGTGTTTTTAAGTTTAACAAATAAAACACAAGCACAAATTGAAGCGTCTTATAATGGTACTACACTTAACAATGTAGATTATTTTACGGCTAGAATAGGCCACTCAGATTTGACATCTAATGTTACTTATGATTTGTCTGAAATATCAAGTTTAGAATTTATTGTAAATGGAGATGTTATTAATTCTGAATATGAAAACGGGTTTAGTCAATTTTACAATAGTGGCTCTAATTCAGATTTAGAGGTTATGTCTGGTAGTATTACAGTAACTAACTATTCTGTTGATAATTTAACATTAACATTTAACTTTGTTAGAAATGATGGTACCGAAATTTCAGGAAATTATAATGGTGCATTTATGTCTTTAGATGATGAAGAGTAAATAATTTAGTAAGTATATAAAATAAAAAACGCAACCTAATAGGTTGCGTTTTTTTATTTGTATTTGAGAAATTATTGTCTTAAAAATTGATATTCTGATAGGTTATTTAGAATTACAATTTCATTTGATATAAGTTCGTAAGAAGTTGTAACATTCTCGTTGTTTGCAAAATCTTCTATGGTAATTAAATTATTTTCAATAGACCAATTATAAATTTGTGCAGTAGATGTTATACCTTCTTCAGTAGTAATTTTAAATGTATTTAATACTGTATTATCAGGGTTAAAAGTTAATTTATATTCTGTATTTTCATTAAAATCTTCTCTTAACCATTCACCAATTAATACATTGTGTGTGCTATGGTCAATGGCGTTACCATTGTCGTCTGAGCTACAATTAAATTGTAAACAACAAATAGCAAGAATTAATACTAATCTAATAGAGTTATACATTAATTTATTTTAATAAAAATTGAAAAGAATAAATTTATAATTAAAGTTCAAACTTTCAATTACTTATCCGATTAAGTGCTTATTATTTTGTTTATCGAATAGATAAAAAAAACGCAACCTTAAAAGATTGCGTTTATTAGTTATATATAAGAGTTTATTTTAGCTATTTAACATCACTGGCATTACTAACATTGTTACATGTTCACCTTCATCAAGACCATCAATAGGTGTTAAAATTCCAGCTCTGTTAGGCATACTCATTTCAAGTTGTACATCTGTAGCATTTAAGTTATTAAGCATTTCTGTTAAAAAACGAGAGTTAAAACCTATTTGCATATCGTCTCCTTGGTAATCACAAGTTAAACGTTCTTCTGCTTTGTTAGAGTAATCTATATCTTCGGCAGAAATATTTAATTCTGCTCCAGCAATTTTTAATTTTATTTGGTGTGTTGTTTTGTTAGAGAAAATACTAACACGTTTTACAGAACTTAAAAACTGTGTACGATCTATACTTAATTTATTAGGGTTTTCCTTAGGTATTACAGCTTCGTAGTTTGGATATTTTCCATCAATTAAACGACAAACTAATACGGTGTTTTCAAAAGTGAATTTAGCATTAGAATCGTTATATTCAATTGTAACGTTTTCATCGCTTGTTGCTAAAATTCCTTTTAATAAAGTTAAAGGCTTTTTAGGCATAATAAATTCTGCAACTTGAGAAGCAGAAACATCTTCGCGAGTATATTTTACTAGTTTATGAGCATCTGTTGCTACAAAAGTTAAATTATCTGTCGAGAATTGAAAGAAAACACCACTCATTACAGGTCTTAAATCGTCGTTACCAGCAGCAAAAATAGTTTTGCTAATAGCAGTTGCTAAAATGTCTCCAGCAATTGTAGTGCTTGAAGGATCTTCTAAGGCAACAGCTTTAGGAAACTCTGCACCATCTGCATAAGCTAATGCATATTTTCCATGGTTAGAACTAATTTCAATAGTATTGTTTTCTTCTACTGTAAATGTTAATGGCTGTTCTGGAAATGTTTTTAAAGTGTCTAATAATAATCGAGCAGGAATAGCAACACTTCCTTTACTATCGCTTTCTATATCTAAAGTTGAAGACATAGTGGTTTCTAAATCACTTGCAGAAACTGTAAGTGAGTTATTATCGATATCGAAAAGAAAATTATCTAAAATAGGTAAGGTGTTAGAGCTGTTAATTACTCCACCTAAAACTTGTAATTGCTTAAGTAAATACGTGCTTGAAACTATAAACTTCATATATAATCTGGTCGTTAAATTCTGAATATTAATTAATACAAATATAGAGTTTAAGCACCTAAAACTGAAACAAACTTATTAACAGTTTTTTCCCACGAAAACAAGATGATTTTATACTAAAATATAATTATTTTTTAACGTATTTACGTTGTCTTAAAAAATTAAAAATGAACCCAAATAGCCCTAAAATCAATAAAGGCAAAACAATATTTAGTACTTGCCATTTTGTTTTTTCTTTGGCAATTTTTACTTGGTCTAAAAACGCAACTTTTACTTCTTTGCTGCGAATGTTTATAAGTCCGTCGTCATCTAAAAGATAGTTTACCGCATTAAGTAAGAATTCTTTATTACCATAAGTTTCTTTTGTCCATTTATCGAATCCTAAAGTTGTTGGTCTGCCTTTGTCTAAATCGTTTTTTATAACATCTCCATCTGCTATAATAATCATTTTAGTATCAGGACTTTTTGTTCTATCATTATCAAGTTTTATTGGTTTTACTCGATTGTTGTAAACTGAAGTAAATTCGCCTTCTAAAAGTACGGCTAAATTCTGTCTGTCTTTTGTAAACAATTCTGAAGGTGGCTCTTGCAAAGCAAAACCTAAACTAATTTCTTTAGGTGTGCCTTCTAAACGACTTGGTTTATCGCTTTTTAATAATATTGTTTTTTTAATATTGTTTTTAAGCGTGTCTATTTGGTTTGCAAAATCAAACTTTACAAAGTTTATATTATTAACTATTGGATGGTTTACATCGCTTAAAGCCAAAGGAGAATATGGCCATAAAAAATGCTGTAATTTTAAACTCTCGTCTTGTCCTGTTTCCAATGTAATTCTACCTATGTTTTGGCTCTTAACACTTGTTAATAATGGATTTATTCTGGCTCCATATTTAAAGAAAAAGTTAGTTAAATTTAAATCGCGTGGTACTGCTACATTTTTACCTTCAGGATTAAATAAACTATCCTTTTCCATGTTAATTTGGTCTATAAGCCAAAGGCTTTTTCCGCCATTCATTGTATATTGGTCCAGCACATATTTTTCTTCTTCAGAAAAGGCTTCAGTTGGTTTTGCAGCAATTACTAAGTCGTAACTATTTAAAGTTTTTGATGTTTTTTGTGCATTTGTAGAGACACTATCTAAAGTAAATGGAGCAATATAGTAGTATTGGCCAAGTGTTTTTAAAAAGTCTGCAATGTATTTATCTTCTAGTTCTGCATTGCCTTTTAAAACAGCAATTTTTCTTCGTTTAGGGTGTATTAACTTACTTAAACCATCGGCAAAGGCATATTCTAGATGCTGTACAGAATTTGTTACTAATTCTTGTTGGTTAGCATTCACTTTATATTTTACCAAAGGAATATCTACCGTTTGGTTATTGTAACTCGCCAGAGCCCATGGAATAATAACACGTTGCGATTGTTTTCCATTTTCTTGAACACTTAATTGCATTGGTGTTAAACCACGCTCTGTAAGTTGGGCAATATTATTATCTCTAGTGGCTTCATCTTCAATAGGATTTATAAAACTAAATTTTATATTGCTATTGTAGGCAGAAAATTCTTCTAACAATTGTTTGGTTTCTGTTTGTAGTCTTCTAAATTCTGAAGGAAAATCGTCGCCTTCTAAAAACACATCAATTATAATAGGAGAATCTACATCTTTTACAACATTTAAAGAGGCTTTATTTAGTGTATAGCGTTTATCTGATGTTAAATCGAAGCGTTTATAAATTGAAGAACTTAAAATATTAAAAACAATTAAACCTAATGGAATGATAACAAGAGGTAGCCATTTTATTTTTTTAGAGGCTTCGGTATTTATACGTTTTATGGTTAAAAAAATAAAGAAGAAAGTTATGCTTAAAAAATAAAATATATCTCGTGTATCTAAAACACCTCGACTCATACTTTTAAAGTGAGACGCCATACCAATTTGTTCTATAAAACTGCCTAAAATATCTGCTAAACCTTCAAATCCAACATAAAATAAAAAACATAAAAACACAGCAATAATAAATGCTACAATTTGGTTGTCGCTTAATGTTGAAGAAAAAACACCTATTGCAGTATAAGCTGCTACTAAAAATAATAATCCAAAATAAGAACCTAAAGTACTACCAACATCTAAATTTCCCACAGGTTTTCCTAATTGGTTTACTGTATAAACATAAAGTAGAGTTGGAATTAGTGCTAAAATTATTAATAAAAAAGCTCCAAGGTATTTGCCAAGTACAATTTGCGAATGCGAAATAGGTTTTGTTAATAACAGTTCTAAAGTGCCTTGTTTCTTTTCGTCGCTAAAGCTACGCATGGTAACAGCGGGAATAAGGAAAATAAGAATCCAAGGCGCTAATAAAAAGAAAGACGATAAATCTGCAAAACCGTAATCTAGAATATTAAATTCGCCTTTAAATAACCATAAAAATAGACCGTTTAGTAATAGGAAAATTGCAATTACCAAATAACCAATTGGTGAAGCAAAAAATGAGTTGATTTCTTTTTTTAAGATTGCGAACATTTAAAATGTTTATTATTATCTAAATTATACTTTTATTCTCTATTGCAGATTGTTTATTGTAAGCTAACAACTTTATCCACACTCCAAGCCTCAGGCTTAGCATTAAACATTGGTTTTGTTTCTGCCCAAACATCTTTAAATAAATTGGAGTGTCTGTAATTATTTAAATCGTTTTCAGTATTCCAATAAGAGTACGTAAAAAAGATATTTGTATTGTGCTTATCACGATATAATTCTAAATATTGACAACCATTAAAACCTCTTATTTTTAGTTTAACTTTTTCAAAATTAGCGAGAAAAGTCTCGATATTTTCTTCTGCAAAACTCATTTTTACAATTCTTACTAACATTATTTATTTTATAAAATTAATTGAAACGGTATCTCGTAATTTTAATCCCATTAAGCTACTTGCTCCACCAATATTTCCGGTGTTTCCTTTATAAATAGCAATTTCTAAGTAATTAGAAGAATTAAAAACAACCAGTCCTCGACCTTCATCTGTTCTTAATTCTTCAGGTGTATCAAAATTTACAATATCACTATATTTAGTGTATATTTTTTTAAATTTATGGTTTCTTGCAGAGACTTCAAAAGGTCGTCCTAATTGTATTTTTTCAAAAAAAGATTTCTTTATATTAGTAACTACATTGCCATAATTATCTATATAAATAATACTACCTATAATTTGTGTTTTCTCATCATTTACATATGGTTGTAAATTTCTAATTGGTTTAATTTCTGTAATATTTTTACCAATAACTCCAAGCGTACCACCACGAGCAATGTGGCAAGCAACTTTTACAAAAACATCTAAAACAGGAAAGCTAGTTTCAATTTTATCGTGAATGTTTATTTCTACAATTTGTTTTGGCGAAATTTCAGCACAAATCATACTCATAATACCATTATTAGCACAAACAAAATAATGCCCGTCTAATTCCATTGCAATATGTTTGTTTTCTTGATTTATTTCTGCATCAATACCAATAATATGTATAGTGCCATCTGGAAAACTACTATATGCGTTTTGAATAATATAAGCAGCCTCAGGAATATTAAAAGGAGAAATAGAATGAGAGATATCAACAATTCTAACATCTGGCATTTCGCTATAAATAGCGCCTTTTATCGCACCAGCAAAGTGATCTTTCTCACCAAAGTCTGTTGTTAACGTGATAATTGCCATTTAGTAATTGTTGATATTTATTTTAATTTTAGCGAATAAAAGTTCTATAACTTTCTTAAGTTTATAACACAGAACAAAACTAAGAAATTAGAACATAAAAACTTAATTAAAACGGTGCGCTTTTGAACGAAATAATAATTCAACTTGAAGAAATTACTCCAAAAGAATTTTTTGGAGCAGGAAATGAAAATATTAAGCTTTTAAAAAAGCACTTTCCAAAATTAAAAATTGTTGCTCGCGGCAATGAAATTAAAGCTTATGGCGAAGAAGAACTCTTAGATGAGTTTGACAGAAGGCTAACCATGTTACTTAAACACTTTGCTAAGTACAATAAATTAGATGAAAACGTAATAGAGCGTGTGCTAACCAGTAATAGTAGTGACGATTATGCTACTTCCGAAAAAAGCGGCGAAACTATTGTACATGGTGTTAATGGTAAAATAATAAAAGCTCAAACAGCAAATCAGCGAAAAATGGTTGAGCTGGTACGTAAAAATGATATGGTTTTTGCTATTGGTCCAGCAGGAACAGGAAAAACATATACTGGAGTGGCATTGGCTGTAAGAGCATTAAAAAATAAGGAGGTTAAACGTATAATTTTAACGCGTCCAGCAGTAGAAGCAGGTGAGAATTTAGGGTTTCTTCCAGGAGATTTAAAAGAAAAATTAGATCCTTATATGCAACCATTGTATGATGCACTTCGCGACATGATAGCACCAGAAAAGCTATCGCAGTATATAGAAAACGGAACCATACAAATTGCACCATTAGCATTTATGCGTGGTAGAACATTAGATAATGCATTTGTAATTTTAGATGAAGGTCAAAATACAACACATGCACAAATGAAAATGTTTTTAACACGTATGGGAAAAAATGCAAAATTTTTATTAACAGGTGACCCAGGTCAAATAGATTTGCCACGCCGTACTGTTTCTGGACTTAAAGAAGCGCTTTTAGTACTTAAAGATATTGAAGGTATAGGTATGATTTTCTTAGACGATAAAGATGTTATTAGGCATAAGTTAGTTAAGAAAGTTATTGCTGCTTATAGAAATATTGAAAATATTGAAGCATAATTTTAAAGTGTATTTATACCTTTGTTTTGCCTAATACTTATTAAGTATTTTAATAAAAAATAATAAATCAACTCATCAATAAATAAAACTAATGAGTAATACAATAATAGACACTAATTTCAACTTTCCAAATCAAAAAAGTCTTTATAAAGGAAAAGTAAGAGCAGTTTACAATATAAACGATCAAGAATTAGTAATGGTTGCAACAGATAGATTATCTGCTTTCGATGTAGTGATGCCAAAAGGTATTCCATACAAAGGACAAATATTAAACCAGATCGCAACAAGTATGATGAAAGCAACAGAAGATTTGGTACCAAATTGGCTAACAGCAACACCAGATCCAAATGTAGCTGTAGGCCATTTATGTGAGCCTTTTAAAGTAGAAATGGTTATTCGTGGTTACATGTCTGGCCATGCAGCTAGAGAATATAAAGCCGGAAAGCGTATACTTTGTGGAGTTGCTATGCCAGAAGGAATGCAGGAAAACGATAAATTTCCAGAACCAATTATTACACCTGCAACAAAAGCAGAAATGGGAGATCATGACGAAGATATTTCTCGTGAAGATATTTTAGCAAAAGGAATTGTTACAGAAGAAGATTATATAGTTTTAGAAGATTATACAAGAAAACTTTTTAAAAGAGGAACAGAAATTGCCGCTTCTCGAGGTTTAATTTTAGTAGATACTAAATATGAATTTGGAAAAACTAAAGAAGGTAAAATTGTATTAATCGATGAAATTCACACACCAGATTCTTCACGTTATTTTTATGCAGATGGCTACCAAGAACGTCAAGATAAAGGTGAAGCACAGAAACAACTCTCTAAAGAATTTGTGAGACAATGGTTAATAGCAAATAATTTTCAAGGATTAGAAGGACAAACTGTTCCTGTAATGAGTGATGAATATATTGAAACTGTTTCAGAAAGATATATAGAATTATATGAAAAAATTATGGGAGAGAAATTTGTAAAAGCAGATGTAAGTAATATTCAAGAACGTATAGAGAAGAATGTTATGGCTTATTTATCTAAATAATAAATCATCAAATTTTTATAAAAAAGCCTGTCTATTTTTTTTAAAGCAGACAGGTCTTTTTATTTACAATAGTTTACACATTAAAAATTTAAGCATTGCAGACAATAAATAAAATTATAGCAGATTTTGCCTCATTCGTTTGGGGGTTACCATTATTAATATTATTAATAGGAGGTGGTTTGTATTTGCTAATTCTATCTCGTTTCCTACCATTTCGTTACTTAGGTCATGCTATACAAGTACTTCGTGGTAAATATGACAACCCAGAAGATAAAGGCGAAATAAGCCATTTTCAAGCCTTAACAACGGCATTATCTTCTACTATTGGTATGGGAAACATTGCAGGTGTTGCTGTCGCAATTTCCATTGGTGGACCGGGAGCTGTTTTTTGGATGTGGATTAGTGCAATTATTGGTATGTCTACAAAGTTTTTCACGTCTAGTTTAGCGATTATGTATAGAGGAGAAGACAGTGAAGGTAATACACAAGGTGGACCAATGTATTTTATTACAGAAGGTTTGGGTAAACATTGGAAACCTTTGGCTGTGTTTTTTAGTCTTTGTGGCTTAATTGGAGCGTTACCTGTTTTTAACGTAAATCAACTTACACAAGCAATTAATGATATTGTATTAAAACCAAATGGAGTTGCCGTAAATTTTACGTCAAACTTAATTATTGGTATTTGTTTAGTTACAATTACATCTATTGTAATTTTAGGAGGCTTAAATAGGATTAGTAAGGTGGCATCTAAACTAGTACCAAGTATGGTATTACTCTATTTTGTATTAATTTTAGTAATTTTATTTGTGAATGTAGATGTGGTACCAACATATTTTAAACTCATTTTTACAGATGCTTTTGCAGCAGAAAATTATAAAGGAGATGCCTTTTTAGGCGGACTTTTAGGAGGATTAATTATTCTGGGAATTCGTCGTGGTGCATTTTCTAACGAAGCAGGAATAGGTACTGCGCCTTTAGCACATGGCGCAGCAAAAACAAACGAACCAATTCGTGAAGGTTTAGTTGCTATGTTAGGTCCAGCAATAGATACTTTAATTGTTTGTACACTTACAGCTTTAGCTATTTTAGTAACAGGTGTTTGGCAAACTACAGAAGCAAATGGAGTAAGTTTAACAGCTAATGCTTTTGGTGCTGCAATGCCAACATTTGGTAGGTATTTATTATTACTTTGTATTGTTGTTTTTAGTGTGTCTTCTTTATTTTCTTATGCTTATTATGGCGGTAAGTGTTTGTCGTTTCTTGTAGGAGAAAAGAACAAACATTATTATAATTACTTCTATATTTTAAGTATTATTTTAGGCGCAACAACTTCTTTAGCATTAATGATTAATTTAATAGATGGTGTATTTGCCTTGATGGCAATACCAACAATGACAGCAACTTTAATTTTAGCTCCAAAAGTTTTAAAAGAAGCAAAAGCATATTTTAAAAGAACCAAAAACGCTTAAGCTTTATTGTTTATAGAGGCTTTAAATTGTTGCGGTGTCATTAACTCCATTTTTTTAAACTGTCTATTAAAATAACTTGTGTTATTAAATCCGGATTTAAATGCAATTTCAGACATTCTAAAGTTTTTAGATTCCTTAATCAGTTTTTTTGAAAACTTTATTTTTTCCGAATTAATATAATCAATAGGAGAGATACCTAAAGTGTTTTTAAATTGTTTATGAAAATGAGAAGTACTCATATATGCTTTCTTAGCTAAAAGATCTACACTAATATTTTTATTGGTTAAATTTTCTTTTATAAACTTAATAACAGTTCCAATTCTAGTATCATTAAATACTTGATGCGGATCATTAATAATTAAGGATTTTGCTTTAGTTTGTAGCAGTCTAACAATTAATTCTTGTATCATTAAATCTAATAACACATCTTTAGATTTATTGTTATTAGTAAAAGTATAAGTTAATCTTTCAATTAAATGATTAACATCGATATTATTTATTAAATGTGAAGCAGTTTCATCCAAATCCCAAGTGTTATTTTCATTTTCAATAGCTACTTGTTGATTAAATTTTTCAACAACCTCATCAATTTTAAAGGCATCAATACCTAAAGCTAAACATTGTGTTGGTTGTTCTTTGGTCGCAATAGGAAAATCAATAACCATTTCTTTTTTTGTAGGCATAACTACAGATTCTCCAGGAAAAAAATCGAAAGCTTCAAATCCATCAATATGCATTACTTTTTTTCCAGTGAGCATGCTAGCTATAATAGGAAAATCAAAAGTTAACGAAACTTTTTCTGCGAAAGCATGAGTTTCATAAATGTTAAGCTCTGCGTATTCAGCACTATACGTCGTTCTGTTCTCTACTAAAGTAGTAATTTTTCTTTTGCTTTTATGTTTATTTAATAAAGACTTCATACTCAATATTACAAAATTTTAATCCATAAATAAAGAAATAATAGATATGTTCAATAATATAATAAATATGTTCAAGAATATTAGGATATGATAAAATAACTTTATCAAAAATAAAGATAATATATTTTTTAAGTATAAATATTATCTAATTAGCAATTTAATACAAATTTATATGAGTTATTCAAAACCAAAATTTAAAGAAAAATACGGCAATTTTATTAATGGAAAATTTGTAGATCCATTAGGAGGTCAATATTTTAAAAACACGTCTCCTGTAGATAATAGTTTAATAGCAAAATATCCAAGATCACAAAAAGAAGATGTAGAGTTGGCTTTAGATGCTGCTAATGCAGCAAAAGAAAGTTGGGGAAATACATCTGCAACAGAACGTGCAACTTTATTAAATAAAGTAGCAGATATTATTGAAGCTAATCTTGAAGAATTTGCTCTTGTAGAAACCTGTGATAATGGTAAGCCAATTCGTGAAACTTTAAATGCCGATATTCCTTTGGCAATAGACCATTGGCGTTATTTTGCAGCTTGTATTCGATCGGAAGAAGGTAGTGCGACAGAGCTAGACCAACATACGCTTTCTATGAATATTAAAGAACCATTAGGTGTAGTTGGGCAAATAATACCGTGGAATTTTCCATTGTTAATGTTGTCATGGAAACTGCCTCCAGCTTTAGTAACAGGAAATTGTGTTGTGCTAAAACCAGCAGAACAAACACCATCATCAGCAACTTTATTAATGGAAAAAATTGCAGAAGTTTTTCCTCCAGGAGTTGTAAATATAGTTCATGGTTTTGGGCCAGAAGCAGGAAAACCTTTAGCGTCAAGCTCTCGTGTAGATAAAGTAGCTTTTACTGGAGAAACTACAACAGGACAATTAATTATGCAATATGCATCTAAAAACTTAAATCCTGTTACTATGGAACTTGGTGGTAAATCGCCAAACGTGTTCTTTAACTCGGTAATGGATCATGATGATGAATATTTAGATAAAGCCATAGAAGGCGCTGTTTTATTTGCTTTTAATCAAGGAGAAGTTTGTACATGTCCATCTAGAATTTTAGTACAAGAAGACATTTACGATGCTTTTATGGAACGTGTTATAGAAAGAACAAATGCAATTGTACAGTCAAATCCGTATGATGAAAATTGTATGGTTGGAGCACAAGCATCTAATGATCAATACGAAAAAATCCAATCTTATTTTAAAATAGGAAAAGACGAAGGTGCCAAGGTGCTTACAGGAGGAGAAGCTAATAAACTTGAAGGTAATTTGGCAAACGGTTTTTACATTAAGCCAACATTATTAGAAGGTCATAATAAAATGAGAGTTTTTCAAGAAGAAATTTTTGGCCCAGTAGCTTGTGTTACAAAGTTTAAAGATGAAGCAGAAGCTATAGAAATTGCAAACGATACACTGTACGGATTAGGAGCTGGAGTTTGGACACGTGATGCTCACCAACTTTACCAAATACCAAGAGCGATTAAAGCAGGTCGTGTTTGGGTAAATTGCTATCATGCTTATCCTGCTCACGCACCATTTGGTGGTTATAAAAAATCTGGATTTGGTAGAGAAAACCATGTGATGATGCTTAATTACTATCGTCAAACTAAAAACATGCTAATCTCTTACGATAAAAATAAATTAGGCTTCTTTTAGAAGTTTTTAATTAATAGCATTAAAGGCTGAGTTTAAAATAATTCAGCCTTTTTTTAATACATTTAAGTTATGGAAAGAATTGCAATTACAGATAAAGCATCAAAAATTTTAGAACAATTAAAACAAAAATATGGCGAGTTAATATTTCATCAAAGTGGTGGTTGTTGTGATGGTTCTGCACCAATGCTTTTTGAAAAAGACGACATGTACCTAGACGAAAGCGATGTACTCTTAGGTACTATAAATGGTGTAAATTTTTATATGAATCAAGACCAGTTTGAGTATTGGAAACATACACATTTAACGGTAGATATTACAGAAGGTAGAGGAGCAAGTTTCTCATTAGAAATTCCGTTAGGCTTACGTTTTTTAATTCATTCTAGATTATTAACTAAAGAAGAAGAAGCGTTTTTAAATACCAATAAGAAATCTTAAATTGCTGTAGCAAATAATAATATAATGAGTAATTACCACATAAAACATTTAGAAGAATATTATCAAGTTTATAGAAAATCGGTTAGAGAACCAGAACATTTCTGGGAAGAAATAGCCGAAGAACATTTTCTATGGCGAAAGAAATGGGATAAAGTATTAGAATGGGACTTTACTAAACCAGAAATTAAATGGTTTGAAGGTGCAAAACTAAACATTACAGAAAACTGTATAGACAGGCATTTAGCAACAAGAGGAGATAAAACAGCAATACTTTTTGAGCCTAATAACCCAGAAGAAGGAGCAGAGCATATTACGTATAGACAATTATACCATCGTGTAAATAAATTTGCAAATGTATTAAAAGAACAAGGAGTTAAAAAAGGTGATCGCGTTTGTATTTATGTACCAATGATTCCAGAATTAGCAATTTCCATTTTAGCTTGTGCAAGAATAGGTGCAATACACTCTGTAGTATTTGCAGGATTTTCTGCAACAGCATTAGCAACCAGAATAAATGATAGTGATTGTAAAATGGTAATTACTAGTGACGGTTCTTATCGTGGCGCAAAAACTATAGATTTAAAAGGTATTGTAGACGAAGCTTTAGAAAGTTGCGACAATGTAGAAACAGTTTTGGTTGCTAAGCGAATTAATTCTAATATAAATATGAAAGAAGGTCGCGATAAATGGTTACAACCTTTATTAGACAAAGCTTCAGATCAATTAAAGGCTGAAGTTATGAATGCCGAAGATCCATTATTTATATTATATACATCAGGTTCTACAGGTAAACCAAAAGGTATGGTACATACAACCGCTGGTTATATGGTTTATACGGCATACACGTTTAAAAATGCTTTTCAATATAGAGAAGGCGATGTGTATTGGTGTACAGCAGATATTGGTTGGATTACAGGACACAGTTATATTGTTTATGGACCATTAGCAAATGGAGCAACAACTGTAATGTTTGAAGGTGTTCCAAGTTATCCAGATTTTGGACGTTTTTGGGATATAGTAGAAAAACATAAAATCACACAGTTTTATACTGCGCCAACAGCAATTCGTGCTTTAGCAAAACAAGGAGTAGAATTGGTAGAAAAATACAATTTATCATCACTTAAGGTTTTAGGAAGTGTGGGCGAACCAATTAATGAAGAAGCATGGCATTGGTATAATGATAATATAGGAAAAGGACAAAGCCCAATTATAGATTCGTGGTGGCAAACCGAAACAGGAGGTATAATGATAACACCAATTCCTTATGTTACACCTACAAAACCAACCTATGCAACTTTACCATTTATAGGTATTCAACCATGTTTAATGGATGAAAATGGAGAAGAATTAAAAGGTAATCAAGTAGAGGGTCGTTTATGTATAAAGTATCCATGGCCAAGTATAGCACGTACTATTTGGGGAAACCACCAGCGTTATAAAGAAACCTATTTCTCTGCCTTTAATAATAAATATTTTACTGGAGATGGCGCATTACGAGACGAGGTTGGTTATTATAGAATTACCGGTAGAGTAGACGATGTTATTATTGTTTCTGGACATAATTTAGGTACAGCTCCAATTGAAGATGCAATTAACGAGCATCCAGCCGTTTCAGAAAGTGCAATTGTAGGATTCCCACATGATGTAAAAGGAAGTGCTTTATACGGTTACATTACTTTAAAAGATGTTGGAGAAAGTAGAAACCATGATAATTTACGAATAGAAATAAATCAGCTTATTTCAGATAGAGTTGGTCCTATTGCTAAATTAGATAAAATTCAATTTACTAATGGATTACCAAAAACAAGAAGCGGTAAAATTATGCGTCGTATTTTACGTAAAATAGCCGAAAAAGATACCAGTAATTTAGGAGATATTAGTACACTTTTAAATCCAGAATGCGTACAAGAGATTATAGATAATGCTTTATAATGTAACTTTTTTAAATTTATGCGTCTTATAAGCATAATAACCAACCTTCAATAATAATTTCTCATGAAAAAAATCGTTCTTTTTATAAGCTTAATTACGTTAAGTGTTGCAACTTATGCTCAACAAGATAAAATTTCTAATGAAGTAAAAGAATACATTCAATCTAGAATAAATAACCAAATTAATGTTGGTATTGTGGTTGGATTTATAGATGGTGATGATGTAGAGTATTATAGCTTTGGAAAAACCGCTTTAAAAAACGGAACAACTATTAATGAAAACACTGTTTTCGAAATAGGTTCAATTTCAAAAACATTTACAACAACACTTTTAGCTTTAAAAGTAAATAGTGGAGAAATGAATTTAGAAGATCCTATCTCAAAATATTTACCAAAAGATGTTAAAACACCAACACGTAATGGAAAAGAAATTACTTTAAAAAATTTAGCAACGCATACCTCTGGGTTGCCAAAACTACCAAGTAATTTAATGCAAACAGACCCTAATAATCCTTATGTAGATTATACATATAATGATTTATATAGTTTTCTATCTAATCATGAATTAACAGTAGATATTGGTTCTGTTACAGATTATTCTAATGTTGGTATGGGATTATTAGGACATATTTTAGAGTTACAAAGCGGAAAAACATACGAAGAATTAGTAATCGAGCATATTGCAAATCCATTAAAAATGAACGATACAAGGTTAGTTTTTACAAAAGCTATGAAAAATCGATTAGCTAAAGGTCATGCTGGTCTTGTTGAAACTTCAAATTGGGATATTATTACACTTGGAGGAGCAGGAGGAATTCGTTCTTCGGTTAGCGATATGGTAAAATATATTCAAGCTAATATTAATAGTGATAATGTAGATTCTAAGTTGCATAATGCAATGTCTTTAGCACATCAATCTGCATACAAAAATCCAGAACAAAAAGTAGAAATGGCTTTAGGATGGTTTATAGAAGGTGGCAAGTTTTTAATGCATAATGGAGCTACAGGAGGCTATAGCGCAATGGCAGCCTTAGACAAAGAAGCTAAAAAAGGAGTTGTAGTATTAACAAATAGTAATGAGAATGTAGATGCTATTGCTATAAAATTAATGGTGCCAAGTTATCCGCTAAAAGCTATAAAGCCTTCCATTGCACAATTTTTAGATAAAGAAATTATAAATAAAGGTATTACAAAGGCTATAGCAAGTTACAAAAATGAAAAGAATACTAATGAAGCGGCTTATAATTTTGATGTTGAGCAATTAAATACACTTGGTTATAAATATTTACAAAATAACAAACCAGAAATTGCATTAGAGCTTTTTAAACTTAATGTTGAAGTTTTTCCAGAAGAATCAAACCCATACGATTCTTTAGGAGAAGCTTATTTAAAAATGGAAAACCAAGACTTAGCTATTAAAAATTATAAAAAGTCATTAGAACTTAATCCAGGAAATGATAATGCTAAAAAAGTATTACAAGAATTAGGTGTAACATTAAAAGAAGTAAGTGTTTCAAAAGAAATGCTAGAAAGCTATGTAGGTAATTACCAGTTAGCTCCAACTTTTAGTATTAAAATTACAACTAAAGACGGTAGATTATTTGCTCAGGCAACAGGACAACCGCAATTCGAGTTATTTCCATCAGACTATAATAAGTTTTACCTAAAAGTGGTAGAAGCTATGGTAGAATTTAATGCAAATAATAAAGGTAAGATAGATAGTTTAACTCTGTTTCAAAATGGACAAACTATACCTGGTAAACGTGTGGAATAAATGTAGCCTTATAACATATATTTAAACAAGTATTAAAAAACTAAAGCTATTACTTATAATGGCTTTTTTTATATTTGTTTAGTAATTAAATTACTATAATGAAAATCCAACCACTATTAACCTACATTAATAAAATAGTTACACTAACAGAAGACGAAGAGTTATATTTTGCTTCAAAATTAGTGTATCGTAAATATTTAAAAGGTCAATATATTTTACAACAAGGCGATATTTGCAATACTAGTTGTTTTATTATTTCTGGTTGTGTTAAAATGTTTTATGTGGACGATTTAGGTCAAGAGCACATAATCATGTTTGGTGTTGAAAATTGGTGGGCTTCAGATTTGGGAAGTTTTATTTCTCAAGCACCTTCAGATTTTAATGTACAATGTATTGAAAATACAGAATTAATTCAGATATCACGTAGTAATATTGAAAAAGCCTATTCTAAAATACCAAAGTTAGAACGTTTATTTCGAATAATAATCGAAAAGGCCTATGTTGCTTCACAAAAAAGAATTGTTAGAAACTTTAGCATGTCTGCAAAGCAAAGATATTTAGTTTTTAAACAAAGTTATCCTGAAATAGAACAGCGCATTCCGCAATATATGGTGGCATCTTATCTTGGTATAACTAAGGAGTTTTTAAGTAAAATTAAAAGTCAAATAGCTAACCAACATTAAAATGTTAATCTAGTTTAATATTATTTAATAAACTAGGTCATTTTTTCTATCCAACCGTTGTAAGACCTTTGTTGTATTAATATTAATACATATAAAAATGAACAAAATTTTAGTAGCAATTATAACATTTGCAACATTTACAACAACAATTATGGCACAAAACAAAACTATAAACACTGCAGATAGTAAAGTAGTGTGGAAAGGTTACAAAGTAACAGGATCTCATGAAGGTACAATAACATTACAATCTGGAAATTTAAATTTTAAAGATGAGGTTTTAACTGGTGGAGAGTTTGTTATGGATATGACAACTATTAATACTACAGATTTAGAAGGAGATTATAAAGGTCAATTAGATGGACATTTAAAATCTGACGATTTCTTTGGTGTAAACAATTTTAAAACAGCAAAATTAGTTTTTACAAACGTTAAATTAACAGGAAAGAACTCTTACGTAGTAACAGGAGATTTAACAATTAAAGATAAAACAAATCCTGTAACAGTAAACATTTCTGTTTATGGGAGTAAAGCAACTGCAACATTAAAAATAGACAGAACAAAATTTGGTGTAAAATATGGTTCGGCAAACTTTTTTGATGGTTTAAAAGATAAAGCTATTTATGATGAATTTGATTTGGTAGCAGATTTACAATTCTAATTTTATTTATTAAATTTTAAAAGCGTCTTAGGTATAAAGACGCTTTTTTTATGTAAGAAAATTAAAAGTTTAGATAAAAAAATAACGTTATTTGTATGTAATAATTTAGAATGATAAATATTAGGGAATATATAGAAAAAACGGTAGCAATTTCAGATGAAGACTGGCAACTGTTTTCGTCAAAATTAAAGAATAGAGTTTTTAAAAAGAAAAGTACAATTCTAGATGTTGGCGAAACAGAAAACTATATATCTTTTATTGAGAGTGGTATTGCTAGGTTTTTAATACCAAAAGAAGATAAAGATAAAGACATAACCTTTGGCTTTTGCTTTAAAAACGAATTTGTAAGTGCTTACGATTCTTTTTTAACAAGAAAGCCTTCATTATACAAATTACAAGCACTGTCTGATATTTCTATGTGGAGTATTTCGTATAACGACTTGCAAGAGGTTTACACAAAAAGTTTTGCAGGAAATGTTATTGGTCGTTTATCCTCAGAGCGGTTATTTCTTATCAAATCTAAAAGAGAACAATCTCTCTTAAATGAAACAGCCGAAGAGCGTTATCTCAATTTATTTACAGAGCGTCCTAACCTTATAAAAGAAGTTCCTTTAAAATATATAGCTTCCTACATTGGTGTTACTGCACAAGCATTAAGTAGAATTAGAAAACGTATTTCTTAACTTAGGTTCATTTTAATTGGTAGTAAGTATATAGACCTTTGCAAAATTAAAGCAAGGACTATGGCAATTTTAATATTTATAATAATACTGTGGTATACAGGTTTATTTTTTCAAACTTTTTTTCTACATCGTTATGCAGCTCATCAAACTTTTACAATGTCTAAAGTTACAGAGCGCGTTTGCTTTGTATTAACTTGGGTTTTCCAAGGCAGTAACTATTTAAGCGCTTATGGTTATGGTGTAATGCATAGAATGCATCATGCTTATGCAGATACAGAAAACGATCCGCACTCACCAAAATACGATCCTAATCTATTTTCTATGATGTGGCGAACAAAAAACATCTATCAAGATATAAATCAAAAACGTATTACTGTAGCAGATAAATTTACTAAAAATGTACCGCAATGGAAGCGTTTTGATAATTTTGCAAGCTCTAGAGTATCTCGTTTAACTTGGGCAGCAGCTTATGTTGCTTTTTTTATAGTATTTGCAACAGCGTGGTGGCAATGGTTATTATTGCCAGTAGCATTTTTTATGGCGCCAATACATGGTGTAATAATAAATTGGTTTGCACATATTTATGGTTATACAAATTTTAAAGTAAAAGATACATCTAAAAATTTATTACCATTCGATTTTTTAATGATGGGAGAAAGTTACCATAACAACCATCACACACATAGTGGTCGTGCTAATTTTGGAGTAAAATGGCATGAAATAGACTTTACATACTGTATAATGGTAGTTTTAGATAAGCTTAAAATTATTAAGCTAAAAAAAACAACTATTTAAACAAACTCACACAATACAACTTTACTTGTATTTCTGTTAAAACAGAAGCATGGTTTATTAATGCTTCAATTTCTATATCTTTTAATGGCGTAAGATTAGTGCTTACATTTCTTGCAATCTCTAATTGTTCTTTAGTATTAGCATTTGCTACTATAGATTGATAATTAATACTCTTTTTTACTTTATTACTTATGTTTAACCAATCTTTATTTGAGATATCGGTTTCTGTAATGTTGTGGTGCTTTAAAACTTGTGGTAAAATAATACCTTCTTTTACACCATCTAAAAATTTAGGAATAGAATCTTCAATATTCCAGCCTAAGGATTGATAGGCAATCTCACGTTTAGCTGTAGTATAATTTTCGTATAAATATTGTACCATTTGTAAGTTTTTAATCCTATTCATAAACACATCGCTAGTTCTAATAAGTAATGTTAATGTGTTTTTATAAGTATTTTTAAATGGCATAGTATTTCCTGCATCGCTAATAATTACAATTTGACTACCATAAGCACTCTTGGTTTGTGTAAGTTTATGTGCGCCTTGATTATCGTAAACACCACCGTCAACCAATCTTGGTTTTACACGAGTGTAATCGTCTGGATTACTAAAAAATTCTTTATCAATTTTTACAGGAGTAAAAACAAATGGTACAGAAGTAGAGGCAGCAACAGCTCTGGCAATAGGAAATTTTTCGGCTTTAAAAACAATAGGCTCACTTTTATCTTCGTCGTCAGGATAAGAGTATACCGAGTCTCCCATACTTGCATTAGAAAATGTAAATAAACGTCCAGTTTCTAAGTTAGTAGCATTAATACCAAATCTAATTTTGGGTGATAATGCAGAAAGTGTTTTATTATTAAAGAATATTCGATTATACATACGCTCGTTAAGTTTGCTAAAAGGAAATATTTTAAACTGAAACGAAAGTAAAAGCACTATTAAAAGTAGTAATAAACCAAAACCAAACCACGAATGATTGCTATAAATTAGATATATTATAACAGCAATGGAGCACATTAAACCTAAAAAAGAGAGTAAAAAGCGCCATGATGTTAAAATGCCTTTTATAACGCTACGTTTTACACCTTTTCTTATAACATTTTCAAAAGTTTCAAAATCATGTTCGTACAAACCATAAGTAGCTCCGGTAATAGAGCCACCAGAATTGGTAGAAATAATATCAACCTTATCAAGAATGTTTAATTCTTTAAGTTTTTTAAGCGTGCCTAGGTGGTAAATAGTCGCGCGATAGCCTCCACCAGAAAGACTTAATCCTATTTTTTGATTGTTTTTCATAAGAGCTTTCTGTGTTTACAGAAACGTTGTAATTAATTAAATCCTAAAATAATCAAAAAATTGATAGCCATTTTAACAAAATATTGATTTTTTTAAAGTCAAAATCATTTTTTAAAGCGCTAAACAGCTTGTATTTAAAGGCTTATATTTAATATTATTAACATTAAAACAAAAATATTATGAACGAAGATCAATTTAAAGGTAAGTGGAAACAAATAAAAGGTGAATTTAAAAAGAAGTATGGAAAAATCACCGATGATGAGTACACTGAAGCAGAAGGGAACATGGATAAACTTGCAGGAAAAATGCAGGAACGCTATGGTAAAACTAAAGAAGATTTAAAAAAGGAAATTGATAACTGGTAGAAACTAGTTTTTAATTTCAAAAGCGTCTCTAAATTTAAAATTTAGGGACGCTTTTTTTTATTTAAATATTCTAAGAATTTTGAAAGTTTAAGCTAAGAGCTGCAAGATAACATAGAGCAACCTACTTTATTTCTAGCCCAATCTGGTCGTTTTACAAACCATTTTTGGTTTTCTGGTTGCTCATCATAAGGTTTTTTGAGTAAATTAAATAACTCATCTATAAGTTTATAGTCACCTTTATTAGCATCGTCTATTGCTAATTGTGCCATATAATTACGTAATACGTATTTTGGGTTTGTTTGGTTCATTTTAAGCTGTCGTTCTTTAGCAGAAATAGTTTCTTTATTTAAACGTATAGCATAATTATTAAACCACGTATTCCATTTTGTTTTTACAGTATCGTTTACATCACTTAGTATATAAAAAGCATCTTTAATAACTTTTAATCCATCTTGAGAATGTTTAGTAGAGAAATGGCTAAGATTTCTAAAAAAAATTGTCATATCTGTTTCGGTTAACTGTAGGTTTTTCTCTAAGTTAATAATAAGCTCTTCATCTTTGTCATCTTCTGTATACAAACCAAGTTTAGTTCGCATCATTGCAATGTATTGAGCTTTAGCTTTTTTTGGATAAGAATTTAAAATTGACTCTAGACCATCGGCCTCTTCAATTAAAGGATATAAAGCGTTTGCGAGTTGAAATAAGTTCCAATGTCCAATATCTAATTGTGCACCAAAGCGATAGCGCTTAAATTGACTATCGGTTGTGTTTGGCGTCCAATCGTTATCGTAACCTTCTAACCAGCCGTAAGGACCATAATCTATTGTTAAACCAAGAATAGAAAGATTATCTGTATTCATAACACCATGTACAAAACCTACACGTTGCCAATGTATAATCATTTTTAAAGTGCTATTTAATACACTCTCAAAAAACTGTAAATAAGTATTTTTTGATGGTGCACCTAAATGCGAAAAATGATGTTTTATAGTATAATCTACTAGTGTTTTTAATGTTGTAGTATCCTCTTGTGCTGCCAATATTTGATAATTACCAAAACGTAAAAAACTTGGTGCAACACGGCATACAATAGCACCTTTTTCTAAAGCGGCATTACCATTATAAAGCATATCTCTTAACACTTGATCTCCAGATAAAGCTAAAGATAAAGCTCTTGTAGTTGGCACACCTAAATGATGCATGGCTTCGCTACATAAATATTCGCGAATGGAGGAGCGTAAAACAGCTAAACCGTCTGCTGTTCTAGAATATGGTGTTTCGCCTGCACCTTTTAACTGTATGGCCCAAAGTTTATTATTGTGTTCAACTTCGGCTAAATTAATGGCACGACCGTCTCCTAATTGTCCTGCCCAGTTTCCAAATTGGTGTCCACCATAACACATAGCATAAGGCTTTGTATTTGGCAACACACTATTGCCTGTAAATACGTTTAAAAAAGTGTTACTTTCAGCATCTTTTTTGGTTAAACCTAATTCCATTAACATTTCTGGAGAGACATGAAGTAATTCAGGTTTTTTTGTGTGTTTAGGAGTAACAAAAGAATAACAGGCATTTTTAACCTGGCGTCTTGTGTTTTCAACAATAGGATCTGCTGGTAACTCTTTATTAAAAGTGTCTTTTATATGAAGCTGCATTATGGTACTTTCTATTTAATATACAAAATTTTTTATAATAGCTTTTACTAATTATATACTTTAAAAATATTAAGCATTAAGTTTTATAAACTCACGTTTAGAGAGGCGTTTCATATAAATAAATATAGCAAGAGATAACATTCCAAAAACAGTAAATCCTAGAAATAATGGTAGTGCTGTATTGGTAACAAAACTTCCAATAAAATTAGCTATTGGTACAGCCATTATTGTAGAAACAAAACCAGTTATTGCAGCACCAATACCAGCTATATGTCCAATTGGCTCCATAGTTATTGCTCTAATATTTCCAAAAATAAAACCAATAGTAAAAAACTGTATGGCCATGAAAACAAGTAAAACTTCTAACGAAGGATTATTAGTATTCCAAAATAATAAAACATAAATTAAAGCATTAAAACTAAATACGCATATGGCAATAAAAGATAATCGCCACATCCCTAATTTCATAACCAAATTACCATTTAAAAAAGTGGCTAAGCCAACACCTGTGGCTAAACCAGCAAATATGTATGGGAATTCGTCTATTAGCCCATATTGATTTTCAAAAATTACTTGAGAAGCACTTAAGTATACTATAAATGCGCCAGAAATAAAACCAGAAACAATAGTAAAACCTATAGATATTTTATGCTTTAAAAGTTCTTTTAAGCCATCTATAAATACAAGTTTATTAAATTTTATTTTATGCTCCGGTTTTAAGGTTTCTGGTTGTTTTTTCCAAAACCAAAAACCAACTAAAATGGCAATTACTAATTGCACATAAAAAATTCCAGTCCAATTATAATGATTTAAAATAAATTTGCCCATAAGTGGTGCTACAACAGGAACAAGAATAAATATAGTTGTAATAAAAGACATTATTTTTGCCATAAAATCGCCTTTATATGTATCTCTAATTATTGTAATAGCAATTGTTCTTGGTGCAGCTAAACCAATACCTTGTAAAACTCTACCAATTATCATAAGTTCCATGGATGGAGATACAACACAAATTAAACTAGCGATAACAAAAATTGAAAAACCAATGTAAACAATAGGCTTTCTTCCAAAACTATCAGATAGTGGTCCAAAAACAAGTTGCCCAAAACCTAGTCCTAAAAATATCATGGTAATTAATTGTTTACCATCATTTGCATCTACACTATTAATGTCTGAAGTAATTGTAGAAATTGCAGGCAATATAGCATCAATAGCTAAGGCAACTATAGCCATTAAAGAAGCCATTAAAGCAACAAAACTTAGTTTTACAGGTTGGTTTTCTTTCATCGTGCAAAAGTACGCCAAATATTAACTATTTTTACTCGGAAAAGAGTTAATACTAATATAAATTATAAATGCTTACAGATAGCTTAATTAAACTTTATAAAAGAGAATTAAATAAATTAAAAGATGAAATAAATCTTTATAAAAATGAAACTAATTTATGGTTAACAACAGAAATGACTCCCAATTGCGCCGGTAATTTATGTTTGCATATTGTAGGAAATCTTAATCATTTTATTGGAGCAGAATTAGGAAACACTGGCTATGTGAGACAGCGTGAATTAGAATTCTCTCTAAAAGATGTTTCAAAAAAAGATTTATGTTTTAAAATAGACGAGGTTGTTTTAGTGATTGAAAATACTTTAAAACAATTAACAGAAGACGATTTAAACAAAGAGTATAAGCGTCGTGTTTTTGAAGATACAATGACGGTTGAGTTTTTTGTTATTCATTTACTGGCACATTTAACTTATCACTTAGGACAAATTAATTATCATAGGCGTTTATTAGAGTAGTATCTTTGTAAAAAAGATAAAATGCAACATTTTAAAGACACTACAAATAATAAAACAAAACCCAAAGTAACCTTAAAACAAGCATTTGTAACTATAATTTGGCCAAGAAGAAAACTAGTTTTTTTAGGTTTAATATTAATAGTTATAAAAAGTCTATCTGGTTTGATTTTGCCATGGCAAAGTAAAGTTTTATTAGATGAGGTTGTACCAAGTGGAGATACAGGCAAATTATGGATATTAATAGCTATTGTTATTGCAGCAATAACAATACAAGCTGTAACTTCATTTTTACTAACTAAAGTATTAAGTATTCAGGCACAATATTTAATAAGCGAATTACGAGCGCAAGTGCAAAAGAAAGTTCTGTCTTTACCAATAAGTTTTTTCGACAATACAAAATCAGGCGCATTAGTTTCGCGAATAATGACAGATGTTGAAGGCGTAAGAAACCTTATTGGTACTGGTTTAGTACAATTAGTAGGTGGTACATTTACAGCAATTATTTCTCTAATTCTTTTAATAAGAATTAATCCGTGGATGACACTTTTTGTATTTGTTCCATTATCAATCTTTGGAATTATAGCATTAAAAGCCTTTAAATATATAAGACCAATATTTAGAGCAAGAGGAAAAATTAATGCAGAAGTTACCGGTAGATTAACAGAAACTTTAGCAGGAGTGCGTGTTATTAAGGCTTTTAATGCCGAAGAGCAAGAAAATACCGCTTTTGAAAAAGGTGTAGATAGGCTCTACCAAAATGTAAAAAAGAGTTTAACGGCAACTGCTTTAATGACGAGTTCTTCAACCTTTTTAATAGGTCTGGCAACTACAGGAATAATGGGAATTGGTGGTTATTATATGATTATTGGAGAAATGTCTACTGGAGATTTTTTATTTTTCACTTTACTTTTAGGATTTATGATTGCGCCAATAATACAAATGAGTAATATTGGAAGTCAATTAACCGAAGCATTAGCAGGTTTAGATAGAACCGAAGAACTAATGAATATGTCTGCTGAAGAAGATGACGAAAACCGAACCATAACACTTCAAAATTTTAAAGGTGAAATAGAGTTTAATAATGTGTCTTTTGAATACGAAGAAAATAAAACCATATTACATAACATTAATTTTAAAGCCGCTTCAGGTTCTGTAATAGCATTAGTAGGTAGTTCTGGTTCTGGAAAATCGACTATTGCTGGTTTATCGGCAACATTTTTAAATCCTAAAAGCGGACAAATTACTATTGATGGAGAAGATTTATCTAAAGTAAAATTAAATAGTTTTAGACAACATTTAGGTGTGGTTTTACAAGACGAATTTTTGTTTGAAGGAACCATTCGAGAAAACATTATGTTTCCAAGACCCGATGCTACAGAGGAGCAACTAAAAGCAGCAGTACAAGCGGCATATGTAAATGAATTTACAGATCGTTTTGAAGATGGTTTAGAAACCTTAATTGGTGAAAGAGGAGTGAAGCTATCTGGAGGACAAAGGCAACGTATAGCTATTGCTAGAGCTATTTTAGCCAATCCTAAAATTATTATTTTAGACGAAGCAACTTCTAATTTAGATACAGAGAGTGAAGCTTTAATTCAAAAAAGTTTAGCACAGTTAACTAAAAACAGAACTACAATTGTAATTGCACATCGTTTAAGTACTATTCGTAAAGCAGACCAGATTTTAGTTATTGAAGCTGGTAAAATTGCAGAGCGTGGCAACCACGACGATTTAATTGCAAAAAAAGGTCGTTACTTCGATTTATATACATATCAAGCTAAAATATAGAATACAATTAGGCTTAACATTAGCTTTATATTGATTACTTTTTATTTAAAGATTTTTAAAGTATTGGTAACCTAAAGCATTGGTAAAAATTGTGACTTTACTGCAAAAAACAATGGAGTTACTTTTTATTGCATTTGGTGCATTATTTTCAATCATGAATCCTTTAGGAACAGTACCTGTTTTTGTAGCATTAACACAAGAGCACACAAAAAAAGAGCGTGCAATTACTGCATTTTGGACAGCAATAGACGTGCTTATAATATTGTTGTTATCCTTTTTTGCAGGCAAGTATATTTTATCCTTTTTTGGTATAAGTTTAAATGCTTTAAAAATAGCAGGAGGTATGATTATTGCTTCTTCTGGTTTTGCGTTGCTTACTGGTAAGTTTAGAGAACATAAAGGTATGAAACGAAAGAAGGTTCAAGAAGATATACATAATCGTGAAGCTATTAGTTTAACACCTCTAGCTATACCAATGCTGGCAGGACCTGGAACAATATCGTTATTAATTACTTATAATCAAGAATTTAATTTAATTAAAGACATTTGCATTATTGTTGGCGCTATGTTAATGGCAGCATTAACTATTTATCTTGTTTTAAAAAGCGCACATCTTATTGTTCGGTTTTTAGGAGCCTCAGGAATTAATGCTTTATCAAGAATTATTGGTTTTATAGTTATTGCAATAGGAGTAGAGTATATTATTGCTTCTGTAATGTCTATTTTTTCACTTTAATATTTATTGGTAATTAAAATCTCTTAAAATTAGCATTTTGTTTACTGAATTAGAAAAACTTTTTTCTAGTGTTATGCAGTTACCAACAGTATCTTTTTTAAGGCATTTATAGGAGATTTTATTTAATTTTTCTCCATCTTTATTTGTAACTAAAATAGTTTCTAAATTATTAGTTTTAGTATTGTAATAATATTTTTTTGTAGAAAAATCTGAGAAATTATCTACTGTTTTATCTATTGTACCATTTTTGTTATAGTGTACAATAATTTCATTTTCTTTATACTGCTTTTGGGTGTAACAACTAATGCGTTCTCGTTGGTTTGGTTTCCAACGTGTTTTGCAATAGTGAGCTTCTTTTTCCGGAAATGATTTTTTATTAAAAAATAGTTTCTTTTCTACGGTTTCAATAATATTATTGTTTGCATCTGCTGTTTCAGCATATTTAATGCGTCCATTATTGGTTAGTTGTATTATCGTTTTTTCAACTAATTGTTTATTATTGTTTTTAATAATATATTTCGATTCTGTAAGGTTGGAAATAGTACCTTTTAACTGCTTTTTATTTACATATTTTTTAGTAGCACAAGATTGCACTAAAACTAATAATAGTAAATATTTTAAAATTCTAAACAAAATTATAACCTTAAATCAAGCAAAATAAAGATACAAAATTATTCTTCTTCTATATTAAAATAAGAGATTTCTTGGTGTTTTTTAATGGCTTTTCGAGATAAAATAAGTGCAATAAATAACGATATAAAGGCACCAACCCAAATACCAGGTATAAAATCTATAAATAAGAAAAAATCGTAGGCACCGTGAAATAAAATAGCTAAACAAAGTCCTGTTAGGTTTAATATTATTCTATTGCTAGAAAATTTTGCTTTACCCATAAAGTAACCCATTAAGATGGCAAAAGTAGCGTGTGCTGGAATAGCGGTGAAGGCTCTTAATAAAGCTGTAGACGGTCCGCTTTCCATAACGTAAAAAATGTTTTCGGTTGCAGCAAAACCCATAGAAACCATTACAGCATATACAATACCATCAAAAGGTTCGTTAAAAGCTTTGTGTCTTTGTGCAAAAAGTAAAACAATGAGATATTTGCTTAATTCTTCAGAAAAACCAACAACAAAAAAAGCTTGTACAAATTGCTGCCAAACGCTTAAACTGTTTGTTAATGGTAAAGCTAAATCAAAAACACCATACAAAATTGTAGTAATTATTATACTAACAATTGCACCAAGTAAAAAAGAAATTAAAAGTAAGCGCTTAGGTTCTTTTTCGTATTTATCTTTTAAATAGATATATAAAATAACTATAGCTACTGGAGCAAGCGCATAAACAATTAATTCCATAAAGCGAATTTAGAAAAATTAAGTTATTCTTTTTAATATAGCTTCAACTACTTTGTAATAATAAGATGCATTACTGGCTATAAAATGATTATTTGTTGTTGAGTTGTTTAATAAGTTATTAAACTCTTTAATACTTACTAGTTTTAAATCTTCAACTTCTTCTGCTTGAGGTTTTAATTTGGATGCATCAACTTTTAATTCTGCAATATATGTATGGTGAAATTCATTATCAATAATTCCATTGGGATAAGATTGAAAACATTCAAAAACACCAATTTTTTCTAATTCAGATTCAGAAATAATTAGTCCAATTTCTTCTAGAATCTCTCTAATAGCTCCATGCTCTAATGTTTCTCCAGCATCTACATGTCCAGCAACACTTACATCCCAAAGTAAAGGACAAATTACTTTTGTAGCCGCGCGTTGTGCTAATAATATTTCTCCTCCTTTAGTATAAAACCAAATATGTACAGTATTGTGGTAATGGCCTTTGCTATGAACTTCGCTTTTTGATGCTGTTTTGTTAGTTGGTTGTCCAGATTTGGTTACAATATCTAATATTTCTTTTTTCATTGCTATAAAAAAACGTAGCAACCTATTGATGGTTTTATTCAAAAGATTGCTACGTTACTATAATATTAGTAAAAATGTGATTTTAAATTTTATTTAAAATATGAAAACGTTTCTCCATCTTCAATTTTTAATAATGTTTCATAAATTAATTTAATTACATTTTCTACATCATCTTTATGTACTGTTTCTACCGTTGTATGCATATAACGTAATGGTAAAGAAATTAAAGCAGAAGCAACACCGCCATTGCTATAAGCAAAAGCATCTGTGTCTGTTCCAGTAGCACGAGAGCAGGCTGCACGTTGAAAAGGTATATTTTTTTCCTCGGCAGTATCTGTAATTAAATCTCTTAGTTTTTGTTGTACAGCAGGTGCATAAGCAATAACTGGTCCTTTACCGTTTTCAACTTCACCTTGTACCTTTTGATCTATCATTGGAGTAGTGGTATCATGCGTTACATCTGTTACTATTGCAACATTAGGTTTTATTCTATCTGTAATCATTTGTGCACCACGAAGTCCAATTTCTTCTTGTACGGCATTGGTAATATAAAGACCAAATGGTAACTCTTTTTTATTCTCTTTTAATAAACGAGCCACTTCAGCTATCATAAAACCACCCATTCTATTATCTAAAGCACGACAAACAAAGTTATTTTTATTTAATATATGAAACTCGTCTGGATATGTAATTACGCAACCGATATGTACTCCAAGAGCTTCAACTTCTTCTTTAGTAGTACAACCACAATCTATAAATATATTATTAGGTTTTGGAGCTTCTTCTTTTGCTTTATTTCTTGTGTGTATTGCAGGCCACCCAAAAACACCTTTTACAATGCCTTTTTTAGTATGGATGTTTACAACTTTACTTGGTGCTATTTGGTGATCGCTACCTCCATTTCTAACAACAGAAATAAGACCTTTTTCACTAATATAATTTACATACCAAGATATTTCGTCTGCATGTCCTTCTATTACAACTTTATATTTTACATCAGGATTTATAACACCTACAGCAGTCCCGTATGTATCTGTAATAAATTCATCTACATAAGGTTTTAGATAATCCATCCATATTTTTTGGCCATCCCATTCGTAACCAGTAGGTGAAGCGTTGTTTAAATATTTTTCTAAAAAGTCCATAGACTTTTTGTTAAGTATACTTTTTTTTGCCATTATTTTTAATTTTTTACTAAAATAACAATATTCATATTTAATTGGTAGTTAACAAGAGTATAATTATTAATTTTACACCAAAATTTTGGAACGGTTTTGGCAGCTAGCGTTTGTATGAAATATTTATTACCACTTTTATTAATTTTTCCTATACTTATTTTTGGTCAAAATCTTGAGACAGAACAAGATTCTACACAGGTTGAATATATTATTATTGAAGGTGACTCTATTCCTCGAGAAGCTATAGATCTTGAAGAAGTAAAGCTTTTACATAGATTAAAATTTGATAGTAAAGAAAATAGAATACGTTATTATATTTTAAGAAGAAAAACCATTAAAGTATATCCTTATGCTAAATTGGCAGCAGAGCGTTTAACCTCTTTAAACGAGCGTTTAGAAACTTTAGACTCTAGACGTAAGAAAAAACAATATGCTAAAAAAGTACAAAAGTATATTGAAAGTGAGTTTTCTGCCGAATTAAAGAAAATGACTAGAACCGAAGGACAAATTTTAATAAAATTAATTCATAGGCAAACAGGTAAAACAACATTTACTTTAATAAAAGAATTAAGAAATGGTTGGCGTGCATTTTGGTTTAATAATACTGCTGGATTATTTAATATTTCTTTAAAAAGAGAATTCGATCCAATACATGTTAAAGAAGATTATTTAATTGAAGACATCTTGCAACGTATGTTTCAACAAGGCGTTCTAGAAGAACAAAAACCTGCTGTAGAGTTCGATTTTTATGAATTAAGTAATAAGTGGTTAAACAATGGTAAAGTTATAACTGAAACCAAATAAAAATACAACTCTAAATGCGAATACAATCGCCACGCGAAGAACTTTGGAATACTGTAACTCATGGCATAGGAGCAATTTTAGGTATTTTAGGTTTAGTTTTACTTATAATAAAAGATACCGAAAAATCTACTTATAGTTTATTAAGTGCCATTATTTATGGCGTATCTATAATTGTACTTTTTTCTGCCTCTACAGCTTACCATTATATTAAAGATGAAAAGCGAAAACATACATTTAGAATTTTAGACCACATAAGTATTTATTTACTTATTGCAGGAACCTATACACCTGTATTACTTATTACATTAGAAAAAAGTCTTGGTTGGACTTTATTTGCAGTAATTTGGGGAATTGCAGCTTTTGGAGTGGTTTTAAAGCTTTTTTTTACTGGAAGATTTGAAACCTTTTCCACACTTCTATATTTGGTTATGGGTTGGTTAATTGTATTCGATTTTTCTAGTCTTTCTAGCTTAATGGATAGTAATGGAATATTTTTATTAGGAGCAGGTGGTTTTGCATATACAGCAGGTATAATTTTTTATATCGTTGAAAAGATTCCTTACAATCATGTAATATGGCATTTCTTTGTTTTGGCTGGTGCAATATGTCATTTTTTAATGGTCTATTGGTTTGTTGTTTAGCACTTTACTTGTTTTGTTTTATTGAGTTATTCTTAGTTTTTCTTTATATAAAAACGTTATTAATAATTTAACGTTTAAATATTGGTGATTTGTTAAATTTTACTATATTTAAATTGTTTAAATTTTAAAATAGATTATCATGAAAAATTACGTTTTATTAGCTTTTTTATTCAGTTTTCTTACCAACTTAATGTTTTCTCAAACTACTAAATTAAATACAGAAATAGGAGATGTTTTTGTAATTGGAGATGTAAAAAACAACAATTATAAATCTATAGATTTTCCAAGAGCAAATTTTATAATAAAAAAAGGAGGTCTTGTTAATTATGATGATTTAAAAGGTGAAAAAGTTGAAATAACTTCGATTAAAGAAGCAAAAGATGGTAGTGTAATAGCTACAATAATGTTAGCTTCTAAAAAGAAATTTTTTAATAGCCATAAATACGTTAAAGTTAATATTAATGAAGCTTTAAACAATAAAGAGCTATTAAGGATATAATTTATTGTTTTTGATTAAATACAATCTTTATTGTTTAACAATAAAGATTGTGTTATTCTATATAAGTTTTAAAATTTACTTCTAATGGATAAAAGTAATAATTATGGAGCTTTAAAAGTTATTTGTTAAGGTAATAGAATGTTATAATTTATGCTTTTAAAAAATCTTCATATTCATAAAAAAACGATTCAAAAGCACTCATTTTTTCATTAAAAAAAAGCATAACTTCCTGCCAGGTATTTTTATTATGAATTGAAACTTTATAACCTAAAGGCACATAAATTCTAGAGATTTCTTTTCCATTATCTAAAAAATATTCTTCTTCAAAAATAGCATCTGGTAAAAAATCTGTTAACAATATACTCTTAAGTTGATTTAGTTTTTCCCAATGATTGATACGATTTTCTAGATCATCTTCAAGATCTAAACTTACGTGAGCACTTTTATTATCGAAATAAAATTTAAAACTAAAACCTTTTATTTTTGTATTATATAGTATCCATTTTTTAGGAAAAGATTTCCCAAAACTAGTCCAGAATAATTGTTTTAATTGTCTTGATTCTTCTTTAGAAAACACTTCTATAGGTTTATGGTTAATTTATTGTTTTAAATAAAATATGCCATAATAATAGCACTTATTATGGTAACAAGTTTAGTTACATTAAATTTATGATCTTCGTTACTTTCAAACAAAATAGTTGTAGAAATATGCAAAAATATACCAATAACAATAGCCGAAACTTGTGTGTAATATGTTTGGAAAAATGTAAAATTAGCTGCTAAAATTACACCTAAAGGTGTCATTAAAGCAAATAAAATTAAAAAAGCTAACGATTTACTTTTTGGCATTTTTGATGCTAAAAAGAAAGTAGATAAAATAATTGCTACAGGTAATTTATGTATAATAATACCATAAATTAAATTAGTATGTCCTTCTATAGGTAAACCTTCTAAAACACTGTGTATACTTAAACTTATAAATAATAACCAAGGAAAAGCCTTTGTGTTTTTATTAATATGTACATGTCCATGTTCTGCACCTTTAGAGAAAAATTCTAAAATAATTTGGAGCAAAATACCAATCATTATAAATAAACCAACGTTTTTATAATCGCCAATATATACTTCTGGTAAGAAATGAAATACAGTTATAGAAAGTAAAAAAGCACCACTAAAAGCAAGTAGTAATTTTAAATGCTTTGGTTGCTTTGGTTTTAGTGCAAAAACAATAATAAAACCTAAAACCACAGATATTATGGGAAGTAAAATGTTTAAAAGCATTTTAGTAAAATTTATATTATATATAATAATTAAAAAACCTAAATGGTTTTATTTAAAAATAAGAATTAAACGTTCGGACGTTTTTTTATGGTATTTGTTTAATTTATAGTCACCAAAAACATCAAGTAAATATACACCAGCTTTTTCAAAAAGTGCTTCGAAGTCTGCTAATATTAAAGCGCGAACACGTTCTTGAAATTCATATTTTTGTCCTTCACTTGTAAAAGAAATATCTTTAACAATATAGCCGTTTTCTACATGCCTTTTTTGATGAAAGTCGATGCCTTCAACCGTTTTAATATCTTCTTCAACTAAATTTTCAATAATATATTCACTATTTAAAAAATCTATAACACCAAAACCATATTCATTTAAATTACTTTTAATGGCTTTAATGGTATTTAAGTTGTCTTCTTCATTTTCAAAATATCCAAAACTTGTAAAGAGATTAAAAACGGCATCAAATTGTTCGTGATATGGCTTACACATATCATGAACATCAAAATGTAATGTGTCGTTTTCAAATTGTTTTGCGTGTGCTATACTGTTCTCAGATAAATCTACTCCGGTAACATTAAAACCCATCTTGTTTAAGTATATAGCATGTCTGCCTTTACCGCAAGCTAGGTCAAGAATTTTTCCGTCTTCAGGAATATTTAAATAATTAGTTAGATTAAACATAAAGTTTTCGGCCTCAGCATAATCTCTATCTTTATATAAAATATGGTAGAAAGGTGTGTTAAACCACGAAGCATACCAAGTTTTGTCGTCTTTTATCATACACATTTTCCATATAAAATGGAATCTGATTTTAGTTTATTATTAGAAAGCACAAAAATAGAGTATTTTTGCGTTGTATTAGACGAAAATAATGGAAGATAATTACAAAATGGTAGCCAAAACCTTATTTGGTTTTGAAGAGATATTAGCAAAAGAGCTTACGCAGCTAGGAGCAATAAATGTAAAACAAGGTGTCCGAAACGTTAGTTTTGAGGGAGATAAAGGTTTTATGTACAAAGCTAATTTAGGTTTAAGAACGGCAATTAAAATTTTAAAACCTATAAAAACCTTTCGCGTTAGTAGTGAAAAAGATTTATATACTAATGTGTATAGGATGAATTGGGATAAACACATGAAATCTTCTGGTACACTAGCTGTTAATGCTACAGTGCATTCTAAGGTGTTTACACATTCTCAATATGCTGCTTTAAAGGTAAAAGATGCTATTGTAGATAAATTTCGCGATCAAACCGGAGAACGTCCAAATGTAGATTTACGTTTCCCAGATTTAAAAATTAATGTGCATATAGACCGTTCGGTTTGTACTATTTCTTTAGATACGTCAGGAGAATCTTTACATAGACGTGGTTATAAAACGGCCACAAATATTGCGCCAATTAACGAGGTTTTAGCAGCAGGTTTAATTATGCTTTCTGGTTGGGATGGACAAACAGATTTTATGGATCCAATGTGTGGTAGTGGTACTATTTTAGCAGAAGCCGCAATGATTGCATGTAATATTCCACCAAATTTAATGCGTAAAGAATTTGCTTTTGAGCGTTGGAATGATTGGGATGTTGAATTGTTTGAAAAAATTGAAGAATCTTTATTAAAGAAAACTAGAGATTTTCATCATAAAATATTAGGTTACGATAAGTCTCCAAGTGCTGTTGCAAAGGCAAAAGATAATATTAAAAATGCTCATTTAGATGAGTTTATTACTATAAAGCACGAAGATTTTTTTAAAACTCAAAAAGCTGGAGAAGCTAAATTGCATATGGTTTTTAATCCGCCATATGGAGAGCGTTTAGATATAGAAATGGAAAGTTTTTATAAAAACATTGGAGATACACTAAAACAAGGTTACCCAAATACAAACGCATGGTTTATAACATCTAATTTAGAGGCTATAAAACATGTAGGCTTACGTCCTTCTCGTAAAATAAAATTAATGAATGCGAAATTAGAATCTCGTTTAGTTAAATACGAAATGTATGCTGGAAGTAAAAAAGGTAAGTATATGGATAATTAAAATGTTGTGATAAAAGATATTAAAGCAAACCTAAAATCTATTTTACAATTAACTCTTGTTATGAGTTTTCCGTTATTGGTGCTTGTAATTTTTGGTTTTTTTTTAATAAATGATTTTACTCTCTTTTTTAGAGAGGTTGGTGCAATAGTTCTAATTACAGCAATATTTACAGGTGTTATTTTACTAATAAATTCGTTTAAAATAAAGAAGATATCGCTCTTTATTTTTCAGTTTGTATTAGCACTTTTAGTTGCTATAAAAGCTTTTTTTTATTTTACTTTTGGTACAAAACCTAGTGCTTCAGCAATTTTTATAATTTTTGAAACTAACGCTAAAGAAGTATCAGAGTTTTTTTCTAGCTATTTTAATATTTCTATTCTTTTACTAATAACTTTATGTTTTTTAGTTTTTATTTTTCTTATTATTAATTTGTTTTATAAACCAAAATTCTTTCAGTTTTTACGTTTTCATAAAACTTCTTCTATATTTAAAATTACTCTAATATTATTGATGTTATTTAGTGGTTATGTACTTAATCGTTCGTTTTCAGAACAAAGTATAATACTTAAATTATCGCATTCTATAAAAGAATATAATATTGCAAAAAACTATTATAAAGAGCATTTAGCTAAGCCAAATAATAATGCTATTAATATTATTTCTAAAGACGAAGAACCTCAAGTAGGTATCGTTATTATTGGTGAGTCTACATCAAAATGGCATATGCAACTTTATGGGTATAATAGAGAAACCAATCCTGAACTTTCTAAATTAAAAGATGAATTTTATCTATTTAATAATGTTATAGCTCCAGATGTTATGACAATTATGTCGCTTGAAAAAGTACTAACATTATCAGATTATAACAATCCAAAAATTGATAATAATTTTTCTGTAGTACAATTAGCAAACGCTGCTGCTTTCGAAACTCATTGGATATCAAACCAACAACCTGTTGGTTTTACAGAGAGTACACCAACCATAATAGCTACAGCTGCACAATATAAAACGTTTTTAGCTTCAGATAGTTATATGTATACAATTTATGATGAAGCATTAATTCCAGAAATTAAAAAGGCATTAAAAACTAAAAGTAAGCGTAAGTTAATTTTTGTGCATTTAATTGGTACGCATAGAATATATAAAAATCGTTATCCAGAAGCAAAAGGATATAATTACTTTAAAGGTATTAATGAGCGAACAATGTTTAAAAACGAATACTCTAAAGCAAAAGTAAACGAATACGATAATGCGGTAAGATATAACGACTTTATTGTAAGCGAAATTATTAAACTTACAAAGGCAGAAAATAAAAATAGTTTTGTTGTGTATTTTTCAGATCATGGAGACGATGTTTTCGATACTCAAGATTTTGTAGGGCATCATAGACATAAAGGATCTAAACCAATGTTTGATATTCCTTTTTTATCTTGGTTTTCTAAAGACTATCTTGAAAAAAATAAAAGAATAGATACTTTAAATAATTATGTAAACAGAAAGTATAATGCCGAAGATTTTATTTACAGTTTTTCAGATTTAATTAATGTTAATTTTAAAGGTTTCGACGAAACTAGAAGTATTTTTAGTCCTAAGTTTAAAGCACGTAAAAGAGTTATTAAAAAAGATTTAAATTACGATACTTGGCAATAAGCAAAAACATAATTAGCATATTAAAACTAGGCGCTATATATCTGTGTCCTGTTTTGTTTTTTCTAGTATATGCGTTGTTTTTAATACCTAATACTATCGATTATTTTAAAGAGCTACTGGCTTTTACTTTGTTTTCTTTAATCTTTTATGCTTTAAGTTTATTATTAAAAAATAGGTTAAGGCAAATTTTTACTATAATAGCTCTTGCTATTTTATTTGCTTTGCTAATAATAAAATTAAGTTTTTACAGTCATTATGGTGTAAAAATTAATGCTTCTGCATTATTTGTAATTTTAGAAACCAATGGAGTAGAGGCTTCAGAGTTTTTTGTAAATTATTTTAATAAAACTGTAATAGTATTATTAATCGCAGGAATTATTGGGTTTACTATATCGGTTTATCTTTTTAAAGCTTTTTTAAATTGTAATTTTGAGATGAGTGTAATATTTAAAATACTAAGTGTTTTTTATATTATTGGTTCATTACTTGTTATAAATTTTAAATTTTCACATGAAAATATCATTTTATCAAGTGTAAAAACTTTTAAAGACTATAAGATTACAAAATCTAATTTAAAAGAAAATTTAGCTAAGCCTTTAAGTAATAATATTGTAGTAAAACCTATTGGTGATAAAGAGAAAACTTATGTTGTAATTATTGGCGAATCTACTTCTAGATGGCATATGCAATTATACGGCTATGCAAGAGAAACAAATCCGAAGCTTACAGAAATTAAAAACGAACTCCTTATCTTTAATAATGTTATAGCATCTAATGTGCATACGTTAAGAGCGTTAGAGAAATCGTTAACATTGTCAGACTTTAAATCACCTAACAGGATTGATAATGCTTCTATTGTACAAATGGCAAATGCTGCCGGTTTTGAAACATTTTGGATATCAAACCAAAAACCAGTTGGTTTTTACGAAAGTATTCCTACAATAATTAGTAGTGCAGCCAAACACAAAACGTATGTAAATACTCAAGAATCTAGCGATGTTGTTTTAGATGAAAATTTATTGCCACATATTAATAAAGCTCTAAATAATACAGCAAAACAGAAACTTATATTTATTCATTTAATGGGTACACATTCTACTTATAATAAGCGCTACCCAAAAGATTTTGATGTTTTTAAAGAAGCAACAAACGAAAATTTAAAAGCTAAAAAAGTTATTAATGAATACGATAACGCTATACTTTACAATGATTTTGTTGTGAGAGAAATAATAGAATCTGTTAAAAGTAAAAACCAAAATAGTTATGTTGTTTATTTTTCAGATCATGGAGATGAAGTTTATGATACTTTTGATTTTGTGGGTCATAACGAATTTCATGGTACCAAACCTATGTACGAAGTGCCTTTTATAGTTTGGTTCTCTAAACAGTATAAACAGAGCTTTCCAGAGTTATTTAGTTTAGAAAACATAACAAATAGACCATATATTTTAGAAGATTTTATACATAGTTTTTCAGATATAAGTAAAATAACTTTTAATAGATTTAACGAAGAAAAAAGTATATTTAATTCTAACTTTAAAGAAAAAAAACGATTAATAAAAAAAGGAGAAGATTATGACAAAAGGTAAAAAAGTATTATTTGTTATAGTATTTCTTTTTGTATTAGCCTTTTTGTATAGATATAGTCCAAGACGTATAGAATTTTTAGGGCATTATAATAAAGTTTTTGCACATAGAGTAAACAGTATAGAAAAGCAAAAGCAAGCATTACAATATTTTAATGGTATTGAGTTTGATTTAGTTTATTTTGAAGATAAAAATGTTTTAGATGTAAACCATCCGCCAGCAAAATCTATAGGTTTAACTTTTGAAGAGTATTTGGCACAAATAGATTCTGCTAGTTATCCTTTTTTATGGTTAGATATTAAAAAATTAAACACAACAAATGAAGATGCAATTTTATTAAAATTAAATACACTTTTTGAGGCTAGAAATTATCCTAAAAATAAAATTTTAATAGAAACTCGTTCTCCCGAAGCGCTTCCAAAATTTACAACAGCAGGTTATAAAACAAGTTATTATTTAAAGCCTAAACTTTATCAAAAAAAAGGTAAAGAATTAGAGCAGGAGATTACATTTATAGACTCGGTTTTGGTATCGCAACCAAATATTGGAATATCTTCAAGCTATGTAGATTATAGCATAATGAAAGCTCATTTTCCTAATAAAACCAAATATATTTGGGCATTATCATCACCTTACAGAATTAAAGATTTTAGTCCAATTCTAGAAGATGAAAATGTGGCAATTGTATTATCTAGCTTTAGGAGTTTTTATGGAAATCGTTAAATAATTTAAACCATAAAAATTAATTTCCTTTTTTAAAAATAGGAATAAAATAAGAAATGGTATAGCCGTAGCCAACTCCAAAATTTCCACTGTCGTAAGTTTTATTAAATCCAGGAATGTATAAGTTTTCAAAATTTTCTGGATTTTTTTCAGAGAATTTTCCTTTTAATTGGGCATTAATGCCAATAAATAAGTTGTTTACAATTTCTGCTTTAATCCCAATAATAAGCTCTACCCAAGCAGAAGATAAATTATTAAACTCTTTACTTTCCGTATTAGTAAATTGAGGTTCCCAAAACTGATTTTGATTATAAACGGTATAACTATTTCTTGTTTGAGAAAAAGTACTAAAACCAGCTCTAAATCCACTATAAATCATATTACTCATGCCTAACCAGTTAGTGTACATATTGTAATCTACTCCTGCTTTAATATAACTTCCATTAGCTGTTGCACTTAAAAAATCTGTAGTTGTAGTTTTTTCTTCAGTACCTAACTCTGCAGCAAGAAACAATCTTTTTGTTAATCTAAAATCTCCGTTTATTTCAAAACCAGAGTATTCTTTATCAGCAGCTGTTCTAATTAATTTTCCAATGTCTGTACCAATTCTAATACCATATTTTTGAATATACTGTATAGAATCTATAGGTGTTGTAATTTCTTCTTGTGCGTTAGAAAATAAGCAAAAACACAGTAAGAAAGAACTAATGACGTATTGTATAGTGTATTTCATCTTCGTTTATTACAGTTTGGTTTTCGTTTTCTGGTTCGGCAAACTGCATCCAGTTTTCTTCACCAGGTTCTGGATCTTCAATTGTTAATACTACATTTTTGTATATTGTTTTGTAACTACAAGCACGCGAAACATAAATTTCTTCTGTTTCGTAAGTTATAGTAATAACATCTGCATTTCCTTCAATTTCATCATTAACAATAGAATAATCTCTATAAACACGGTATTTAGTCTCTGTAGTGTTTGTTTTTAAAGGTAATAACATTTGGCTTGCCGTAACCGCGTTGTAACCTTCTAAAACGCGCTCGGAATCATCAAAATCTTCAACACGTAATAGTGCAACGTTTTTTGCATTATCTGTGAGTGTATTATCTCTAAACTCTACAAATAATTTTGGAGTAGTAGGAGTATCTTCTGGGCAAAGATCGTCTCTTTCACAACTAAAAATTAAAGATAGAAAGAGTAGAAGTATGGTTGTTATTTTTTTCATTTATGCTGAATTTGTTTCAGTCCTTTTTATGTTATAATACTAGTATTTAGCGTTTCTCTAAAAGTACAATATTTTCTACATGGTGTGTTTGCGGAAACATATCTACAGCTTGTGTTTTTGTAACTTTATATATGGCATCCATGAGTTCTAAATCTCTAGCTTGTGTTGCGCTATTGCAACTTACATAAACTACTTTGCTTGGCGCAATGTTTAATATTTGTTTAACAACGTCTTTATGCATACCATCTCTTGGAGGATCTGTAATAATAACATCTGGTTGTCCGTGTGTAGCTATAAATTGTTCGTTAAATACATTTTTCATATCACCTACAAAAAACTCAACGTTTTTAATACCATTAAATTGTGCATTTTCTTTTGCAGCAGTAATAGCATCTGGTACAGCTTCTACACCAACAACTTTTTTAGCTTGTTTTGCAACAAACTGTGCAATTGTTCCTGTTCCGGTATATAAATCGTAAACTAATTCATCTCCATTTAATCCTGCAAATTCACGAGTAAGTTTGTATAACTCGAAGGCTTGGGCAGAATTTGTTTGGTAAAAAGATTTGGCATTAATTTTAAACTTTAAACCTTCCATTTCTTCAAAAATATGGTCTTCACCTTTGTAGCAAATAACTTCTTGATCGTAAATTGTATCATTAGCTTTACCATTAATTACATACTGTAAAGAGGTTATTTGCGGAAATTTTTCTGCTACAAAATTTAATAACAATTCACGTTTTTGCTTATCGTCTTTAAAAAACTGAATTAAAACCATAATATCTCCAGTAGAAGATGTTCTAATCATTAAAGTTCTTAATAATCCCGTTTGATTTCTTGTATTAAAAAACTCTAAATCATTTTCTATAGCAAATGATTTAATGCTATTTCTTATGTCATTAGATGGGTCTGCTTGTAGGTGACACTTATTAAGGTCTAAAATTTTATCCCACATTCCTGGAATATGAAAACCTAAAGCATTTCTATCTCCAAGATTTTTATCACTTTGTATTTCTTCTAAAGTTAACCATCTGCTATCACTAAAAGAAAACTCCATTTTATTTCTATAAAAATATTGCTCTGCCGAAGCTTTTATAGGTGTAACCTCTGGCAATTCAATATGTCCAATTCTAGTTAAGTTATTGGTTACTTCTTTTTGTTTGTAAAACAATTGATGCTCATAGGCCATATCTTGCCATTTGCACCCACCACAAACACCAAAATGTTCACATTCTGGTTTTGTTCTTTTTTCGCTTAATTTATGAAAAACGGTAGCTTTCCCTTCATAATAAGCTTTACGCTTTTTAAAAGTTTGCACGTCTACAACATCTCCAGGCACCGCATTAGGTAAAAAAATTACTTTTCCGTCTGGTGCTTTTGCAACAGTTTTTCCTTTTGCTGCAGCATCTATAACTTCAACATTTGTGAAAACTTTCTTTCTATTTTTACTTCTTCCCATAGTTGCAAAAGTAGTTTGTTTTTTTGCATGATAAAAATTTTAATTAGCACTTTATATTTAGTAATTTGCAAGCCTTAGGGATGATTTCTTTCCCACGCTGAATTTTCGACACTTCGAAAGGAAAAAGGTAGATAAGGAATGGCTTTTTTATTCACTAATAAACATTATTAAAATGGCTGTTTTAGAACATTTAACATCGCAAGAAGCGATAGATTTAGAAAACAAATACGGAGCACACAATTACCATCCGTTACCAGTAGTATTAAGTAAAGGCGAAGGCGTTCATGTTTGGGACGTAGAAGGAAAAAAGTATTACGATTTCCTGTCGGCTTATTCTGCTGTAAATCAAGGACACTGTCACCCAAAAATTGTTGGAGCAATGACGAGTCAAGCACAAACACTTACATTAACTTCTCGTGCTTTTTATAACGATATGTTAGGAAAGTTTGAAAAGTATGCAAGCGAAACATTTAATTACGATAAGTTGCTACCAATGAATACTGGTGCAGAAGCTGTAGAAACTGCTTTAAAACTTTGTAGAAAATGGGCTTATGAAGTAAAAGGAATAGAGGAAAATGAAGCTGAAATAATTGTATGTGAAAATAATTTTCATGGTAGAACAACTACAATTATCTCTTTTTCTAACGATCCTGTAGCGCGTAAAAACTTTGGTCCTTATACAAAAGGATTTATTAAAATTGAATACGATAATTTACAAGCACTAGAAGAAGCTTTAAATAGTAATAAAAATGTAGCAGGTTTTCTAGTAGAACCAATACAAGGTGAAGCAGGTGTTTATGTACCAAGCGAAGGTTATTTAACTGCAGCTAAAGCTTTATGCGAAAAACATAACGTTTTATTTATAGCAGACGAAGTACAAACTGGTATTGCAAGAACAGGAAAAATGTTAGCTATAGATCATGAGAATGTAAAGGCAGATATTTTAATTCTTGGTAAAGCTTTATCTGGTGGTGCTTATCCAGTATCTGCAGTTTTAGCTAATAACGCTATTATGAATGTTATTAAACCAGGTAACCACGGTAGTACTTTTGGAGGAAATCCTGTAGCTGCGGCTGTTGGTATGGCTGCTTTACAAGTTATAAAAGACGAAAATTTAGCCGAAAACGCTCAAAACTTAGGAGAGATATTTAGAGCAGAAATGGCTAAGTTTATTGAAACTTCAAATATTGTTAATAAAGTTAGAGGTAAAGGTTTATTAAACGCTATACTAATTAATGATACTGAAGATAGTGATACTGCTTGGAATATTTGTTTAGCATTAAGAGACAATGGACTATTAGCAAAGCCTACTCATGGAAACATTATACGTTTTGCGCCACCATTAGTAATGACTAAAGAGCAATTATTAGATTGTGTATCTATAATTACTAAAACATTAAAACAATTTGAAAAATAATAGTTTTAAATAATATTTTATAAAAAAGCAATCTCATTTTGAGGTTGCTTTTTTTATGGAGCTAAAATTGTAAAAGGATAAACCGGTATATTTCTTAGTACCCAATAAAGTATTATAATAATAAGAATTGCTTTTAAAACTTTCGGTTTGTTAAGTAAACTGTTGTACTTTTTTCTATAAACTTTTTCAAGAGTAAATAAAGCAACTTTATAAATTAAAACAATAATTAATAAAATTAAAAGAAAATTATGTTTTAAGCCTGCTATAAAATTTCCTTGCAAAACATCATGTAATGCACGCTGACTTCCACATCCAGGGCAATGTAATCCCGTAGTTTTGTAAAATATACATTTAGGAAAAAAAGCACTATGAGATGGATTATATAAAAAATATAGTGCTAATAGTCCAGAAACTATTAGCACTATAATTATAATAAATAGTATTGTTTGTTTTCTTTTTTTAAGCATCTAGTGCGCCTGCAGCTGCAAAAACAACCATAAATAATATATATATTATCACTACTATAAAACCAGAAGATATACCTGCAATGCCCCAATTTTTTGCTTTTTTAGATGATGATTCTGCAAGTGCATAATCTCCAGCATTATATGCAGAGTCTACTTTAGTAGAATATACAATGCTCACTATACCTAATGGCATGCAACACGCAACTGTACATAAAATAGCTAATACTAAGTGGTTGCTAGGTCTTGGAGGAGGCATATGCTCGCTGTAATTTTTTTGGTTTTGTAGTCTTTGGTCCATAAATTAATTTGTTTTTGGTAATGTAAAATTAACAATAATTACAAAAACATAAGCAAAAAAAAAAAAGCGGCTATTAAATTAGCTGCTTTTTTTTTGTTTTAGTGTAAGTTATTATTTATTAGTAATTACAATTTTTTTACTCAATTTATTATTGTTTTCTAATGTTATAGTTGCAATATAAACACCATCACTTAAATTTTTAGTAGAAAATTCATAACGGTTATTATTACTTAAGATTGTTTTCTTAAACATTTGTTTTCCTGTAATATCTACTAAAGAAACAGAATCTATTGATAAAGATTCTGGATTAGCAACAACTAATTGAGAAATAGTATTGTTTTGAAATACAGAAAAACTATAATCTTCAAATTCATTAGTTGTAAGTGTTTCTTCACTTTTAAACGTAATTTCAAAACGGTCTGAATAAGTTCCAGAATCTAAATTTGTATTAAAATCTAACACTGTTAAATCGTAATAAATACCAGTTACTTTATCGTGTAAATAAATAGATTCATCATTAAAATTCTGAACATCATAAATTCGTACTCTTAAAGGCATGTCTTGATCTATAGTGACTACTAACGGTATTGTTAAATCTATATCATAAGCGTGAGCTTGAGTAACATAAGGTGTTGTGCCATCAATAAAATAAGAGTCTCTTGGGTTTGGTGACTTATTAGGTGACTCTAAACCATAATCAAAACCATTTGTTGCACTAGGTGTAAAATTATGTAATAACTGTCTTGTTACTTCATTATTAAAATCTACATTTAACCTAAAACGTCTAATATCTGTACTTGCCGGTAATTGTTGGAAACCATCAGCGTTATATTGAATTTCTTGAGAATTGTTAGTTAAGTTTTGATTAAGATTAGAAGATGAATTAGAATTATTAGCTCTAAAAAATTGACTATCAATACTAGATTCTTTTTCATAATGACGATGAGAATTCTTAAAAACAACTTGTTGTGTTCCGGTTATACCTGTAGCTCCTTCAATGTTGAAACCTTGTCCTATAGGTATGTATCGTCTAACAGATTTAGAAGCATTTGTACCCGTTCCAGAAGGAGATCCATTAACAGGAAATCCATCTGCTCCTAAAGTCTCGAAAGTTGCAGCTAGATAAGACTCTATATAAGCACCAGTACCAGAATTTGCAGTAGGATCATAAGTAATGGTATAACTAGCATAACCACCAATATAATCTGTTAAGTAATGAGAGTTTACAGTTGGATCTTGTTCCCAAAAATATAACGTTCCAGTCATATTTGAATTATCTACATCATGTATAAAAGCATAAGCATCTAATGCAGAAGGATATGGGTTTCCAACTAAAGTTGTTTGTTCTGCAGCTACATCAACAAAAATATCACCATTATTAGGTTTTCCTGCAAAATCGTAAAGTTGTGGACCAGAGGTAGAGCCTTTCATTGTAAATCCATAACCAGCAGGTATACTTGTGCCATCTCCAATATAGTCCCACTCACTATAATCGGTTCCAGGACTATAAGCATATAACCAATAGTTAGAAATTACAAGAGGAGAAGATGTACCATCGTAAGATGTTCCTATTATCGCTGGTGTATTTGTTGTAAGTGATAAAGTATCATTTAAAACATTGTAAACACTAAACTCTGCATTAATGTTATTATCTGAACTTGGAGCTCCAACTGGCGATCCCCAATAATTATAAGCATAGTTATTTACAGTGCCTTCTTGGTAAACACTTAGTTTTCCTAGTCCAGAATTTCCAGTAGAACCAGATCCTTGTATAAGTTGTGCCTCGTCTCTAAGATAAAATCTAGAATCTGTTCCTGTGGTACCATCATCTAAGTTTATATCATCTTCAACAAAAACAAGAGCGTCTTTTGCAAAAATGTAGGCATCGTTTTTAACACTTAATTGTGCAAAACAATAAGTGGTTAAAAAACATAAAATAAAGGTGTTAAAGTAGGTTTTCATAATAGTAAAATTAAAGCAGTTTTTATTTAGATTGGGTATACAAATATAATTAAAAAATCTTACTTAGTTAATTAAAAACTATTATGTTAGACAAAAAATAGCTTTTCTATACCTTAATAATTAACTTTTTTCTCAATCTAAAATATTTATCTTTACCATCTATATTAAAAAAATGAAGTATAAAAATTTAATAAGCTACTTGTTAATTGTTATTGGAGGAAGTATTGCTATTTATGCTAATGCAAATAAAAAACAGAGTGTTTTCCTTTTAATTATTGGTATTATAGCTTTAATGTATGGTTTATTTAGATTAAACTCCTCACTTACAAGTAAGCCTCCAAAAGATGACTACAAAATAAATGATAGAGAAGAATGAGTTTTAAAATTGGAGATTATGTATATGTATTAGATGAAGCAATTTCTGGTGAAATTATTAAAATAAATAATTCTGAAATTACTATTGAAGATCAAGATGGTTTTGAAATGTCCTTTACCGCTAACGAAATTGTAAAAAAGGAAGGCGATTCTCTTAAAAAATCTGCATTTAGTACTAAGAGTATTAATCAAGTACTTAATGAAAAAGAATCTAACAAAAAAAGAACTCAGCCTAGAGTAAAACCCAAAGAACGCTTTCAACCTACAATGGAAGTAGATTTACATATTCATCAACTTGTAAAGTCTGAAAAACATTTAACAAGCCACGATAAAAAGCTAATTCAGCTTGACACAGCAAAGCATAAATTAGAATTTGCTATGCAAAAGAAAATACAGAAAATTGTATTTATTCACGGTGTTGGAGAAGGAACTCTAAAACTAGAATTAGAATATTTATTTAAGCGTTATAATAACTTAAAATTTTATGATGCCGATTATAAAAAATATGGGCAAGGTGCAACAGAGGTTTATATTTATCAAAATGTTAAACCATTTGATTAAGTAATTTAAAAAGTAGGTGTAACCACTCTAGAACTTGTTTGGGTTAACGTTCCAAAATCCACAAACTCTTGTGTTAATATAGGTAAAGTAACATTATATACAGAAAGTTCTAAAACAAAAGTTTGAGATATTGTGTTAGATCTGTAAGTTGTAGTTTGTGCATCATTTTCAAAAACAAACTCATTTAAATAATCTGGACCAACATTAGGATCTGTAATATCATCTGCAGGATTTAAGTTTGGAGTAATAAATCCTTCTTCATCAATAGTTAAAACAGAATCACCATCATCATTATTATCAAGATAGTTTGCTATACCATCGCCATCTGTATCTCTAACCGCAGCAAGTTCAATTTCAGAAGTTATAATTTGTCCTTCAATTTCAATACTAGTTAAAACATTATCACCATCATCATCTGCATCTAAATAATCTGGTATACCATCGTTATCTGTATCTGTTGGATTAGTTGCAGGATTATTGTCACCATCAGTATTTTCATCTTCTAAATCTGCAGGAATTCCATCATTATCATCTTCAGTTAAAACTACATTAAAAATAGCTAAACCATCGTTAGAAACATAATCATTTACAATTGTTACATCAGAAGGTGGAATATCGCTACAAAATATATTTTCAGTAATTTCAGTACTATACGTTCTGTAATTAAACGAATAAGTACTTGTAATAGTAAACTCTATTTCATCGTTTGCTAATTCTACTAATAATGGATTATCCGGATCAGGATCTGTATCTATAAGAGCTTCAATAGTTGTGTTTAATCTTAAAGAAAGAGATTCTGATGGATCCGATTTTATTTTATAGCACACTAAGTCTCCGCAAGTATCAAAAGTATCGTCAAACTCTAAGGATACAGAAATAACATCACCATCATCACAACTTGTAAAAAGAAAAGCTAAAGCTAAAAAAGAAAAAATAATTCTCATATTATAGTAGATTATGCAACAAAAATAATAGAATTGAGTAAATGATAACGTAGCTTATGGTAATTAATTTTATTTCGCTTATTTTTGATGCCTTAAAAATGTTATATTTCCTTATAAAATATAGCATTAGCAAGGATTTTTAATGAGTATTAAAATTTTCCTAAAAAACGAAACATCTATTATTATAAAATAAAAAACGATGTTTTAAGTTACAATTAAGCTAATAGTAAAAAGCACAAATGGAACAAATATATTTTGATAATGCTGCTACCACACAATTAAGAAGTGAAGTAGTAACAAAAATGACCTCTGTTTTACAAGAATCTTATGGTAATGCTTCCTCAACACATAGCTTTGGGCGCTCATCTAAATCTATAATAGAAAGCGCTAGAAAAACTGTAGCAAAACATTTAAATTGTTTAGCTTCTGAGATTATTTTTACTTCAGGAGGAACAGAAGCAGATAATTTAGCACTTAGAAGTGCTGTTAGAGATTTAGGTGTAAAAACAATTATTACTACACGTATAGAGCATCATGCGGTTTTATATACTTTAGACCAATTAGTAATTGAATATGGTATTACTGTAAAGTATTTAGATTTAGATAGCAAAGGTCATATAGATTTTTCACAACTTGAAGAATTATTACAATCTCCAGAAAAAAAACTGGTTAGTTTAATGCATATAAATAACGAGATTGGAAATATATTAAATATTAAAAAGGTTGGTGATTTATGTAAAGCTAATAATACTTTGTTTCATAGTGATACTGTACAATCTATTGGGCATTACGAAATAGATTTAAGTAATATTAATATTGATTTTTTAGCTGTTAGCGCTCATAAATTTCATGGACCAAAAGGAGTTGGTTTTTGTTTTATAAGACAAAAATCTGGTATAAAACCTTTAATTTTTGGAGGAGAGCAGGAGAGAGGTGCTAGAGCAGGAACAGAATCTGTACATAATATAGTTGGGCTTGAAGAAGCTTTAAAAATTGCTTACAGTAATTTAACCGAAGAGCGCGCTTACATTACAACACTAAAAAAGTATTTTATAAAAAGTATAAATGAAGCTTTTCCTAATGCTACTTTTAATGGAAGTTCTGGAGATTTAGAAAATAGCACGTATACTTTGGTAAATGTTTGTTTACCAATAGCTGCAGAAAAAGCACCAATTTTATTATTTCAATTAGATTTAAAAGGTATTGCTTGTTCAAGAGGAAGCGCATGCCAAAGCGGTAGTAGTAAAGGTTCTCATGTACTTTCACAAATTTTATGTGACGATGATTTTAAAAAACCATCACTCCGTTTTTCTTTCAGTAAATTTAATACTAAAGCAGAAATAGATTATGTTGTAGCTGTTTTAAAAGAGTTTATGTAAATTCGCTGCATGTTAAACTACACTACATATTTACATAAAACGGCTACAGAATGGGTTACATTTGTTCATGGAGCAGGTGGTAGTTCTTCTATTTGGTTTAAACAAGTACGTAGTTTTGGTGCTCAGTTTAATGTATTGGTATTAGATTTAAGAGGTCATGGTAACTCTAAACCTGTTTTAAAAGATGCCTTTAATTCCAAATATACTTTCGACTCTATTACAAATGATATTGTTGAAGTTATAAACCATTTAAAAATTAAAAAATCTCATTTTATTGGTATTTCTTTAGGTACTATTTTAATTAGAAATCTTGCAGAAAAACATCCAGAACGTGTACAAAGCATGATTATGGGAGGTGCAATTATGAAACTAAACTTTCGTTCTCAAGTGCTTATTAAAGTGGGTGTTATATTTAAATCTATAGTGCCTTACATGATGCTTTATAAGCTCTTTGCATTTATTATTATGCCAAGGAAAAACCATAAAAACTCTCGATTATTATTTGTAAACGAAGCAAAAAAACTTTATCAAAAGGAGTTTGTAAGATGGTTTAAATTAACATCAGAAATAAATCCATTGTTACGTTTTTTTAGAGCTAAGGATATAAAAATTCCAACCTTATATATAATGGGAGAACAGGATCATTTATTTTTACCTTCTGTAAAAAATATTGTAGCTAAACATTTAAAATCTACGTTATTAATTATTGAAAATTGTGGACATGTTGTTAATGTAGAACAACCAGAAACGTTTAATATTCAAACAATAAAGTTTATAAATGGCTTAGCCTAATAACTTTGCTTAAATTTCTTTTCTACCGAAAAATTAATCAGATTCATAAAATTTTCGTGTACACCAAGTGTCATTTCTAATTTTAACTGATTAATAATTGTTTTTATACGCTCAGAATCAAATTGTAAATCTGGAATGGATATGTAATTTTTAAATAATTGCCCTATAGTTTTATAATATAATTCTTCAAAGTTATTTAAATCTATAGGCATATTATCCATATATTCATAATTACTTATTTGAAAAGATTCTAAAACTTTCCCAACGTAATCTTTATGTAAAACTTGTTTTGGGTTAACAATATTTAGTTCTTTAATTTCTGGGTGATCGACGGCGTATAAAATAGCTTTAGATACAAAATCTACTGGTACAATATTAAGCCCACTTTCTTTATGTATCCAAATTCTAAATGCATCTTTAAATTTTTTAGAATACTTATCTAAAAACATTGGCCAAGAGTAGAATACATCGAATTTTGGAGTTTCAAAAAAAGGCTTGTCTAATAAGCGACCACAAATAATACTAGGTCTTAAAACCTGTGAATAAATATTAATTTCTGCACATTTTTTTATTACATATCGCTCTGTTTCATATTTAGATTGCTCGTAAGGATTTCTAAAAGTATTTACATTGTATTTAGAAATACTATCATTTACTATTTCATTTTGAATACCAAATGAATATGCAGTACTTATATAAATAAACCTATTAACGGTATCTGGAATATTTTCTAATAGTTGTTGAGTAGCAATATAGTTTTGCTTGTGTACTACGGTTTTAGAGTTTGTAGCGTGAGATAAATTAGTGGAACCAGCACAATGTATTATTGTTGAAAAATTATAATCTTGAAGCTTTTGTTTTGTAATATTTACAAGATCTTCTGCAATTACCGTTATTTTTTCTAAACATTTATCTATACTAATATTTTTAAGATAATCTGGTTTAGTGTCATTACTTAACACGTGTATTAAACGTTGCTTAGCAGTTAACTCAGCTTTATCTCTAATAATAACATATAAATGGTCTTGAGAGTTACTTGTAATATTTTTTTTAAGCCAATCGAAAATAACATGACTACCAACAATTCCATTTCCTCCAGTAAGTAAACAATTCATACACCAAAATATTAGAGCGCGAAGATACAGTTTTTTAAATGTGTTGTGGTATTTCTAATTACTCTAATAAAAAAAACTCATAATAATTATCATGAGTTTTTAAACGGATTTATAAAATTTTAAATTTTACATACTATAAAAATATTGCTCACTGGCAATTTTACCATCTTTTACCTCATAAACACACACTTCTTCCATTTTTTGTCTTCCACCTTCTTTAAACGTACAATCGAATCCCATTTTAGCAGTAAAAAAATTACCTGCAACTACAGGTTCCCCAATTTCACTAGCATGAATTTGTTCTACACTTTCTTGCCATTGTTTGCTTTTATTCCAAACATTTTGTTTGCCTTCGGTAACCTCACCAGGCATTCCAGGCATTTCTTTACTTACCACATTATCTGCGTATAATTGCTCTATGCATTCTAGGTTTTTACCTTGTTCGCACATTGTTTTCCATTGGTTTGCAACGTCTTGTGTGTTCATTTTATTAGTCTTTTTTAGTTTAACTAAAGATAGTAAATTTTTAAAAATGAATAGATTAAGTTATTGTTATTTATGCTACAGCCTCTTTATATACTTTTAAACAACGTTCTCTAGCCTCTTTATGGTCTACAATTTTATCTGGATACTTATCTGTTTCAAATTCTTTAACCCATTTTTTTATATATTTTCTGTCTTTATCAAATTTATCTATTTGTGTTGTTGGATTAAATATTCTAAAATAAGGAGATGCATCTACACCAGATCCTGCTACCCATTGCCAATTACCAACATTACTAGCCATATCGTAATCGTGCAGTTTTTCTGCAAAATAAGCTTCGCCTTTTCTCCAATCGATAAGTAAATGTTTGCATAAAAAACTACCAACAAGCATGCGTACGCGATTGTGCATAAAACCAGTTTTATTTAATTGTCGCATACCAGCATCAACTAGCGGATAACCAGTTTTTCCTTCGCACCAGGCTTTAAATTCTTTGTCATTATTACGCCATTTAATATTATCATACTTTGCTTTAAAAGCATCTTTATGTGTGTTTGGAAAGTGCCATAATATTTGCATAAAAAACTCTCTCCAAATAAGTTCTTGCCAGAAAATTTCGTTTTTTTCTGCAGTTGCTTTTTTAATCATTTTTCTTACGCTTACAGTACCAAATCTTAAATGTGGTCCTAAACGTGATGTGGTATCTTTTGCAGGATAATTTCGGGTAGCTTCATAGTCTTGAATTACTGTTGGAGTAACTGTATATTCTCTAACTTCTTGGCTTGATTTTGTAAAACCTATATCGCTTAGACTTAAATTAGGAAGTCTTGTATTTTCAATTACATTATCTAAATGAGAATTGGTGTAGTAAATTTTTAAATTGTAGTCTTTAAATTTAGCTTTCCATTTTTTCATATAAGGCGTGTAAACGACATAAGGCTTACCATCGTCTTTTACAACTTCATCTTTCTCAAAAATTACTTGATCTTTATACGTTTTAAAAGTTATATCATTTTTTTCTAAGAGCGATTGTATCTCTTTGTCTCTTTCTTTTGCATAAGGCTCGTAATCATGATTGGTGTAAACGGTATTAATATTATAATCTTTAATTAAAGCTTTATAAACTTCTATTGGTTTACCGTAAAACATGGCTAGACTACTATTGTTTTCATCTTGTAATGTTTTACGCATGTTTTGAAGTGTTTCAAAAATAAAGCTAACGCGAGCGTCGTTTTTTGGTAATTCTTCTAAAATTTCTGAATCAAAAATAAAAATTGGCAATACTGGATATTTGCCATTTAATGCTTCAAAAAAACCTATATTATCGTCCAATCGTAAGTCACGACGAAACCAAAAAATGTTTACAGTTTTACTCATAGTTTAATATTTTCCAAAAAGGGTTTCTAACTTCTCTTTTCTGTAATTAAATATTTCTTCTAATTTAGGTTTTACCAAAATAGGGTGTGCTAATTGACCAAAAATTCCCATTGGAATCTTATAATCTATAATATCTTCCATTTCTACACCGCCTTTAATTTCTTTAATAAAATGTTTATGATGCCATAATGCATAAGGACCAAAGCGCTGTTCGTCTACAAAATACTCTCCATCAACAACGTGAGTAATTTCTGTTACCCATTTTGTTTTAATGCCTAAAACAGGAGTTACAATGTATTGAATTATTTGTCCTGCATACATTGGTCTATCTGCTCCAGATAAGATATTAAATCCCATATAATTTGGAGTTATGGTTTTTAAGTTTTCTGGACTTGACAAAAACTTCCAAGCTTGCTCTTTAGTTATTGGTAAATTTTGTTTTTTATGTAGTCTATATATTTTCATATTAATTATTTAATAAAATAAAAGCGTTTAGTGAGGTTGCAATTAATAGCCAAACCATATAAGGTAGAAGTAAAAAACTTTTGTTTTTCATGCTTTTAAAATTGGTGAAGAAAAAAGTAAAAATAACAACTGTTAAGGCTGAGATTACTATTAAACCTATTGCCACTAAATGCTGATTAAAAAACACAAAATTCCATATTACATTTAAAAACACTTGTAGCGTAAATGCTAATTTTAATTTTAAACTATTCTGTTTTAAAAATAAAGAAGCTAAATAGAAGGAAAAACATAGCATTATTAATGTCCAAGCGACTCCAAATACCCAACCAGGCGGTGTCCAAGGTGCCTTTTCTAAACTTAAATACCAACTTGTTTGTGGGCCATTATCCATTAATATATTACCAATGTATAAACTAGCAAAATTTATAATTATAAACAACAAAATATATTTAAGTTTGTTCATAATTTGTTTGCTATTAATTGTTGAATTTGGTTATTAACTATTTCTGCTTCAGCAAATTTAGCATCGCTAGCTTTTCTATTTGATGTAGATAATTTGTGAGATTCACGCATTAAATTTTCGTATTTTTTTTGAAGTTTTTCAACTTGGCTTTTCTTTTTAAATAATGAAAACATAATTCTTAAATTTTAAAACTAACAATGCCACAATCCATTTTAAAAATTTGACCAGAAATAGAAGCTGCTTTACTAGATGTTAAAAACGAAGCCATATCGGCTACTTCTTCAGGATTTAAAAACTTTTTTAAAGGATGACGCTCTTTAATATTTTCTACTATTTTATCGTTACGTAATAGTTTTGATGCTAATGTTGTATCTGTTACCGTAGGAGCAATAGCATTTACACGTATTGTTGGAGCTAATTCTGCACCTAAAGATTTTGTTAAACCTTCTATTGCTGATTTTGCAGCTGCTACACTTGCATGAAAAGGCATTCCTAATTTTGATGCAACTGTACTAAAGAGTAGTATGGATGGTTGATTACCGTTTTTTAATTTTGGCAAAAAATGCTGGATTGTTTTTACGGCACCAATAACATTAATTTCGAAATCCTCTCTAAAATTTTCTAAGGATAGTCTGGAAATTGGTTTTAAATTAATACTTCCAGGACAATATATTAAAGTGTCTATTGCTTCAATTTCTGGTAAATCATCATTTAAAATATCGCAATTAAAATGTGTTAGGTTTTGGTGCGTTTGTTCTGGTGAAGTTCTACTTATGTTATAAATTTTATTTTCGGAAATTAAATTTTTCACAATTGCATTTCCAATACCCTTACTTCCTCCAATTATTACAATGTTTTTCATTTTTAGTGGTTTTAAAATTTTACCTCTTACTTATTTTATTGTGTGTAATTTGCTTTTGTCTAGAACATTTAAAACGACCTTCTTCAAAATTCCTATTTTTTAGATGCTTTGTCTTTCTACCTTGAACTCTTGCTCGCCATAATTTAAAACTACTTGCTTTCATTTCTTTTCGCATAAGCTTTATTATGTCTTGTTCTTTGATATTAAATTGAAAAGTTATAGCATCAAAAGGAGTTCTATCTTCCCAAGCCATTTCTATAATACGATCTATATCCTCGACAGTAAAGTTTTTTGGATTACTAGGTTTGGAAATTATATTTTTCATCAAATTTTATTTTTTCGTTTAAAAGTTTATTAAAAAACTTTTTGTTTTCCTTTAATGTTTTGTTGTTTTTAAAGTGAATAAACCTGCCTTGCGCGTGTATGCTAGAGCCATTAACTTTATATATAACTAATTGGTAATAAGGAATTGCCCACGTAAAATTTTGTAAGCCTTTAATAATATGGATTAAAATACCATGTGGTCTTAGCTCTATATTAGCATAATTTGCGTCTGCAACTGTATTTAAAAGGTACTTAAAATTTGGGCTTACATTTTCAATAATCATTCGTTTAGAGCCAATACCTTTAAGTTTAAAGGCTTGTAAAAAACTAAATGGTTTTCCTACTATATCATTTATTAAATCTGTATTCTGTTTATTAATGTAAGTAGTATTAAAAATCATAATGTTTGTAAATCGATTTAATCAAATTTACAAAATGTTTAACTTTAAATCGATTAAGTTAAACAAAAATTAACATATTAATTTTTATTTAATAATTATCTGGATTTTTAATTATGTTATAAGCTCTAGTTTTAATTTTATGTAAATCTTCGGGTTGAATTTTATTTAATAAGCTATACATCATTTTCATTCTAAAATTATTGCTTAATTGCTCGCGCTTATCATCTAGAAAATTCCAATACAAACTATTAAAAGGACAAGCGTTATCACCAATTTTTTCTTTTTTATTGTAATAGCAATCATCACAATAATTACTCATTTTATTAATGTAGCTACCACTAGAAACATATGGTTTTGTTGCTATTTTTCCTCCATCTGCAAATTGACTCATACCACGAGTATTTGGTAATTGCACCCATTCTATGGCATCTACATAAACTCCTAGATACCAAGCGTCTACTTCGTCTGGATTAATTTGTGTTAGTAAAGCAAAGTTTCCAGTAATCATTAAACGTTGTATGTGGTGCGCGTAGCCATTATTTAAAGAGTTGTTTATTGCATTTTTTAAACAATTCATTTTTGTTTTTCCAGTCCAGAAAAAATTTGGCAATGTATTAGAATTTTCTAAGAAATTTAAAGTTTTATATTCTGGCATTAACGCCCAATACATGCCTCTCATATATTCACGCCAACCAATTATTTGGCGAATAAAACCTTCCACTTGGGAGATGTTTATGTTTTCTCCATGTTTTCTCCAATAATTTAAAACTGTTGTAACTATAGCTTTTGGAGAAATTATTTTACAATTCATTGCAAAAGATAGACGAGAGTGGAAGAGATACACTTCTTCTGTATGCATTGCATCTTGGTAATCACCAAAATGAATTAACAAATGTTCGCAAAAATATTTAAGTTGTTCTAACGCTTGCTTTCTATTTATTGGATATTCAAAATATTTAGATTTAAAATGACCTAAGGTTTTAATGTCTTGTTTGTCTAGTAATTTTTTAATTTCTGAAACATCATTTTTAAATGCTTTAAACTTAGGGATATTACTATTTTCTTTCCATTTGTTTCTATTACTTTTGTCGTAATTCCATTTTCCTCCTTCTGGTTGTTGATTTGCTACTAATAAAATATCATGTTTTTTACGCATTTCACGATAAAAGCTCTCCATGATCCATTGTTTTTTATCTTTAAAAAACAGAGCTAAATCATTACGATTAGTATAAAAATGTTCTGTGTTAAATGCTTGATAGTTAAAAGGAAGTGTTTTACAAAAATTAGCTAATTGTTGATCTAGTCTATATTCATCTGGTAATTGATATTCAAATTTTTTAATATTTAGTTTATCGATTATTTGTTGAATATTTTGTGTGAGATTTTGTGTGTTTTGGGTATTGTTTAACGTATAATAGACGACTTGACAATTTTTATTTTCTAATTCTTTAGAGAAAGAACGCATTGCAGCAAAAAAGCCAATAATTTTTTGAACATGATGCTTTACATAATCTGTTTCTTGGCGCATCTCGAACATGCAATACACATAATTAGATTGGTTTCCTTTAAACCACGAATGTTTGCTATTAAGTTGATCTCCTAAAATAAGTCTTAGTGTTTTCAAAATAAATTAAAATAAAGTGTTTTGTAACCACAAACGTTGGTAATTTCCATTAGTATCATAACGGTCTGCTTGTAATTTTACGTTAAATTTTCTGTCTCTGGGATCGTTACCAACACCAGCAACATACATCCAGTTGCCATAATTGCTATGTACATCGTAGTCTAAAAGTAAAGATTCAAAATAAGCGGCACCAATACGCCAATCCAGTTGCAATGTTTTTGTAAAATAACTTGCAACATTTTGTCTGCCGCGATTACTCATCCAGCCAGTTTTTTGTAACTCTATCATATTTGCGTTTACAAAAGGCTGGTTAGTTTTGCCATTAATCCATTTATTAACTTCTTCAGAATTGGTGTGCCAATTGTATTTTTTTTCTAAAATACCACCAATTTTAAAAATTTTAGATTGATGTTGCATCGAAACATATTTAAAGTAATCTCTCCAGATAAGCTCGAATATTAACCAGTATGTAGATTGGTTTTTAAAATATAGTGTTTCGAATTCTTTAACCTTCCAGTAAATTGTTTTCGCACTTAAACTACCGTTTGCTAACCATGGTGAAAATTTAGAACTAAAATTTGTACCAATTAATCCATTTCTGGTTTTCTTGTAAAAACCTAGTTTTTTAGTTTCAAAAAAATAATTATTTAATCTCTTTAAAGCTTCTGTTTCTCCACCTTTAAAAGGAAAAGCAGAATTAGGGTGTGTTGTAAAATTTGCAAAACCTAATTCTTTAAGTGTTGGTATTTTTGTTTTGTTATTTTCAATTAAATCTTTATTAAAATTAGTATTATAAATACTTTTTATAGTTCTAATTTTAGAATGTTTTTCGACGTTTTTTCTAAATTCTGTAAATATTTTGGGAAATTTATCAAGTTCAAAATTTACATCTTCTGGATGATATAAAAATTGATTGTAAAGCTCGTAAATAGGGAAGTTTTTGTGCCAAATATTTTTTACTTTATCTAGTATATTATTTTCTTCATTTGTCCACTCTTTTTGAAGATATAAGGCGTCGAAATTAAAACACTTTTCTAGTTTAGCGATGCATAATTCTGTATTATCAAAATAGACGTATAATGGAATATTTAATTTTTGTAATTGTGTTTTTAAATCTTGAACAGTTTCAATTAAAAATTTAGCTCTGTATCTTTCTGTTTTTTTAAACCCAAACTTATCTGTTTTAAACTGTCTTTTATCAAAACAATAAATTGCAATAACAGTATTACTTTCTAGTATAGCTTTAGAAAGTGAAGTATTGTCTTGTATTCGTAAATCGTTTCTAAACCAGACTAAACTGGTTTTGTTTTTGTTTGACGACATTTTTTACTGCAATATTTTATATTGTTCCAATTGTTTTCCCATTTTTTTCTCCAAGTAAAAGGTAGGAGGCAGGTTAAACAAATTTTGGTTGGAAGGTTTTGTTTTTTAACTCCTTTAGGCATTAGCAAGTTTATTTATCATGCCTTTAAAAATAAAGCCGTGAAACGGTAAAACACTATACCAATATAGTCTTCCTGCTAATCCTTTTGGTCTAAATATTGCGCGTTGGTATACTTTACCTTTTGCAACTCTAAATTCTAACCAAGCTTCTCCAGGTAATTTCATTTCTGCAAATAAAAGCAGACGCTTATTTTCTTGATCTGCTAATAATACGCGCCAAAAATCTAAAGCATCACCTGTTTCTATTGTATTAACATTTGTACGTCCACGTCTTAAGCCAATACCTCCAAAAAGTTTATCTATAAATCCTCTAATTTTCCATAAATAGGTGCCATAATACCATCCATTTTCTCCACCTATGGCACAAATTTTCGCAAAAGTTCGTTCTTCATTTAAAACAGGCCTTTCTTTAATATCTTTAAAACAGCCATGTTTTGGAACATTAATATATTTTGCCGAAATTCTTTTTTTTATTCTACTGCTGGCGTAAGAGTCTTTCCAGCTAGAAATAATACTATTTTGTTTAATTTTTTCGAATGCTAATTGTACTGCTTCATCATAATTAATAGGATTAACATCAAGCATTTGGTTAATATTACTTGGATGCCCAATTATTTCTACTCCCATACTATTTACCAAGGTTCTAGCTAATTTATAAGATGTTGATGTAACAAAGTATAACCAATAACTTGATAGTTTTGGAGTCATTATTGGTACTGTAATTATATATCTTTTTAAACCTCTGGACTTAGCAAATTTTAGTAGAAGTTGTTTGTAATTTAAAATTTCTGGACCAAAAATATCGTGTGATGTGTTATAAAGTCTCTTATCTCCTAAACTACGTGTTAAAAATGCTAGTACATCTCTAATAGCAATAGGTTGAGTTTTTGTGTTAAGCCATTTAGGAGCTACCATAATAGGTAATTTTTCTACTAAATCTCTAATAATTTCGAATGAAGAACTTCCTGAACCTACAATAATTCCAGCTTTAAAAACTGTTAAACCGTATGTTGGTGAAGCTAAGATGTTTTCTACATTTTTTCTAGATAATAAATGTTTAGAGAGTTTTAAATCGTTAGTGATACCGCTTAAATAAATAACTTGTTTGCAGTTAGTTTGCTCTATAATTTGCTTAAAATTTATAGCACAGTCGTTTTCCATTTGTTGAAAACTAGAAATAGAATTGGACATTGAATGTATTAAGTAATAAGCGGCGTCTATATCTTTTGGTATATTTTTAAGTGTTTCTTTTTTTAAAAAATCGACTTCAACTACTTCTACATTTTGCTCATCACTATATTTTTTTTCTGTTCGTAATTTTCCTCTTACAGCGCAAACCACTGTATGGCCTTGTTCTATAAGTAACGGAATAATACGTTTACCTATATAGCCTGTTGCACCTGTAACAAGTATTTTCATAGTGTTTTATTTTGGTCTCTGGTATGCTAATCTTTCTTCTAATTTAGGAAAAGCATAACCATCTAAGCTATTTATTGTTGCAATATTAGCTTTAGAGAGGTTTACGAAACCATCTTCTGTAATTAAAGAGTTATTAATATATAAGCCTTGAATTTCACCTAGAATTAAAATAGTTTCATTTTCTTTAATAAGATATTCATTAATAAATTTCATTGCTATTTGAACTGGTGAATGCTTTACAAAAGGCGCATGAAAATTTGCTTTATATTCTGCTTTTAATGATGTTTTATCGAATTCAGATATATTAGAATTATATTTTGCAGATGTGTGATGTGCATCTTTAAAATTAGATTTATGGATATGATTAATTGTATAAACTCCTGTGTTTTTTATATTATCATAAGTATTTCTAGTTACGGTTGTGGGTCTACAAAAAAAGCCTAGAATTGGAGGACTAGAACCTACATGTGTAATTGAGCTAAATATGGCTACATTTTCTATACCAGAACTAGATTTTGTACCTATTAGGTTAGCAGATTTATAACCAGAACAGCTGTTTATTAAGTTTATTTTATAAAGGTGCTCAAGGTTATTAATGTCTTTTAAGCTAAAATAGGTCATGATCATCTATAAATTTTTAAAATTATTAATTTTTATATTTTGTGCTTTTAAATCGAACATTAAATTATAAAGCCCGAAAAAGGTTCTATTTATATATATAAAATGTTTGGAGCCTCTATTACCATTCATTTTACGTAACTCTGTATTTTTACTATATTTTTGACCTAATTCTGTAATTTTACCAAAGAATTTTTCATCAGAAAAATTAAATGTTTCTACATGAAAAGGTTGTGTAAAAAGGCTCAACATTTCATGAAACATTTTTGAAAAGAAGTCTAACTCTTCTGGTGAATCATCTTCTTTTAAAATTTCTAAAGCAAATAATTTTTCTTTAAAAATGTTAGGATTATTAATGCTATCTTTTTTTGCTAATTCAAAGTATGGTATATAAAATTCGTCTGGTACTGTTTTCATACAACCAAAATCTAAGGCTATTAATTCTCCTTTTTCAGAAATTAAAAAATTTCCAGGATGTGGGTCGGCATGTACTTTTTTTAGTTTATGCATTTGATACATATAGAAATCCCAAAGTGCTTGACCCAATTTGTTTGCTTTATTTTGGTCTTTATTATAAGCAGTAAATTGACTTAAATGTTCGCCTTCCATCCAATCCATAGTTATAATTCTTTCGGACGATAAATCTTCATAATAGTTTGGAAATTTAAGGTTAGGAATGTGCTTACATGCACTTACTATTTCTTTACTCTGTTTTACTTCAAGAATATAGTTAGTTTCTTCAATAAGTTTATTTTCTACTTCTTTAAAGTATTTGTCGCTATCTTTTCCTTTAATGTTAAACATTTGTATAGCAATAGGTTTAACTAATGCTAAATCTGTAGAAATGCTATCTGCGACACCTGGGTATTGAATTTTCACAGCAAGTTTCTTCCCATTTTTTTCTGCTACATGCACTTGTCCAATACTGGCAGCATTTACAGAAGTTAAATTAAAGGTGTCGTAGATTTCATTAGGTAATTTGCCAAAATATTTTTTAAAAGTTTTAGCAACTAAAGGAGCAGAAAGTGGTGGTACAGAAAATTGCGCAAGAGAGAATTTTTCTACATAAGCTTGAGGTAAAATACTCTTTTCCATACTTAACATTTGCGCTACTTTTAATGCACTTCCTTTTAGCTTTTTTAAACCATCGTAAATATCTTCAGCGTTATTATTGTTTAAACGTGTTTTAGCTTCGTCTTCAGTTTTTGTTAATTTATCACCGTAGTATTTTAGGTAATTAACTCCCACTTTAGCACCAGTTTGAACAAGTTTTGAAGCTCGTTGAATTTTAGAAGTTGGTATGCTATCTATTGTTTTCAATATGTTTTATATTTATAATGAATGAGAGAAATTTCTTTATCTCAAAAATTTTATTAATTCATTTTTACTTTTTCTTTGAAAATAAATTTCCCGAAATCTATCAAGCTTTTTAAAGGAGCAATGTTTAAAACATCGAAGCTTGTGTTAACAGATTTTTCTATAAAAACATCTGTTTTTTCAAAACTTGCAGAAGTATCTTCTAACCAAAATTTTATTGTTAATAATAATTGTAACCATGCAGATTCTGTAAGTCCTTTATTTTGAATTTTATTTAATTTTTCTTCCTTTACATCTAATAATTCAATATCCAAATCATTAATATACTGTGTGAAACTAGATTTTAATGCTGTTAATGCTTTAAAAGATTTTAAGCTATTTTTATGCTTATTTAATGTATAAACAACATAGCTTCTGTTGGCGGTTAGGTTTTCGAAAAATGTAAAATAATAGCTTAGTAGCTTTTCTCTAGAATGAAAGCTAGAATACTCGTTACTTTTATGTAAAGCAGAAATAGTGTTATCATGAAACACTTTAAATATATGTTTTTCTATATTTTCAAACGATCCAAAAAACTCATAAAATTTAGACTCTTCAAAATTATTATGTTTTGCAAAACTATATACAGATTTTGGGTTTTGACCATGCTCTAAAACATAATCCATATAAAATGTTATTATGTTGTTTTTATTTAAATTTTTCTTTTTCGCCATGAGATTATGTTTAATATCCATAAAGATACAAAATGTTTAATTATTTTTTAATAAAGTTAAACAAAATTAACATCATATTATGAGTTAGAAAAAATAGCTGAGTGTTTTTTATTTTAAATTTTTAGTGCTTTGCAAAGATTTCTAATCTTATTTAAGTTTTTATTAACAATAGAAAAAAGCTGTAATTTGTAGATTTACACTAATAAAAAAATTAACACTAACACATTAAAAATATTATGAAAAATTTATTGATGATTGCCTTAGTATTTGTAGCATCATTTACCGCAAATGCTCAAATTGAGACACCGCAACCTAGTCCAGAAGCTAAAATAGAGCAGAAGGTAGGGTTAACAGATTTAACTTTAGAATTCTCAAGACCAAGCATGAGAGGTCGTGCTATTTTTGGAGATTTAGTTCCTTATGGTGAAATGTGGAGAACGGGAGCTAATAAAAACACTATAATTACTTTTAGTGATGATGTAAAAATTGGAGGTAAAGAAGTGAAAGCAGGTTCTTATGCTATTTTTACAAAACCAAATAAATCGTCATGGGACATTGTATTTTATACAGATACTAATAATTGGGGAACACCAAAAGCATGGGATGAAAGTAAAGTTGCGGCAAAAGTAACTACAGATGTTATGAATATGCCTATGAAAATGGAAACATTTACTATGCTTTTTGATGATTTAACAAATAACTCTGCTGTTTTAGGTATATTATGGGAAGATGTTTTTGTTGGAGTTACAATAGAAGTACCTACTGCAGCAAAAGTAAAAGCAAATATTAATAAAGTGATGAATGGTCCTGGAGCTGCAGATTATTATGCTGCTGCACGTTACAATTTAGAATCTAACGGAGATATTAAACAAGCTGTAGTATGGATTGATAAGGCCATAGATATGAGTAAAGATGATCCTAAATTTTGGATGTTACGTCAACAATCTTTAATTCATGCAAAGGCAGGAAATAAAAAAGAAGCAATAAAAGCTGCAAAAGCATCTTTAAAACTTGCAGAAGAAGCTGATAATGCAGGTTATGTAAAAATGAATAAAGAGTTTCTTAAAGAATGGGAATAATTTGTTTTTTACAGTAAGTATATATTTAAAGCGCAATCGAAAGATTGCGCTTTTTTTTGTTTCTATTCATTATTCTCAAGCTGAAAAATGTCTTCAACTTTTACGTTAAATAATTCTGCTAATTTTAAAGCTAAAACTGTAGATGGAACGTATTTGTTTTTTTCCATTGCGTTTATGGTTTGTCTACTAACGCCTATTTTTTCAGCTAAAGCAGCTTGTGTTAAATCATGTATAGCACGCTGTACCTTTATATTATTCTTCATCACTATTAGATTTAAATTTTAAAAAATTAAAACGAATAATAAAGAAAACAATTGGTGTAAACATATTAAAAACTAACACGGTAAAAAATGTTAAATCATAAATAAAAATTGTAGCTATTAGCAACACTATATAATTAGTTATCATAGCCCATATAAAGGAATCTGCTCTAAGTTTAGATATAAATTCGTCTTCTACTTTTTCTTTAGAAAGTGCAATTATTAATCCTCCAGTAATAATAGCAATAGTAGCTAATTCGTTTGCTATACCGGTTTCGATAATTTTAATATAAGACATTGAGCCATCTGCAAGAATACTTTTATTAAATAAAGAAAGCACTTTAAACTTTATGGGTTCATAATCATATCCTTTAAATAAAAGTAATAGACCAGAGAAAGTGCCTAGTGTAAATAAAATCCAACCTAATGGTTTAAGCTTGTTTGGTAATAAATAATTTGTGTTCATAATTGTTCGATTTTTGATTGATAAATTGATTATTCAAATGTAAAATAAACTTTACAAAAAGACAAGCTAATTTGATAAAAAGTTAAGTAAATAATACTATTTAAAATAAAAAACACTATCAGTTTGATAGTGTTTATATTATTCCATGTTAAAGAATACTAATAAAAATAGACCATTGGTAATGGTTTAATTTTAAGAGTTAAGAGTTTAATTAAATGTTTTTGCTCTCTATTATGCAGTTGTAGAAAAGTAGTCTGAAATTCCGCTTAAAATATTTTGAACCGCATATGATGCTAGTATTAAGCCCATAATTTTACTAATAACAGTAATACCGTAATCTCCAATTTTTTCTTGTAATTTATTAGCAGCCAAAAGAATTAAACAAGTAATACCTATAACAATTAAAACCAATAAAGTTGTAATACTCTGTTGTAAAAAAGTATATAAGTGGTTATCTGTTAATAGTACTACAGCCATAATTGCTCCTGGAGATGCAATAGATGGAATCGCTATTGGGAAAATAGTTACGTGTTTATAATCTGAAATACTATTTTTTTCCTGTTCAGGTTTTCCATCTCCAAAAATCATGGTTAACGCAAAAAGAAATAAAATAACTCCTCCAGAAATTTGAAAAGCATCTAAAGATACTTTCATTCCTTCTAAAATAAGTTGACCAATAACAATAAAAAAGAGAAGTATTAAAAATGCTATAACACAAGCTCTAATGGCTATTTTCTTTTTGTGTAAATTATCAAACTCCTTAGTGGCTTCCAAATAAACAGGTATTGATCCAATTGGGTCAATTACAGCAAAAATGAAAAAAATGGATGTTAAAACTTCTACCATATATTGTTATATATTCTTATAATTTATTCTATTAAAATACTCATTTTTAGATTGTAATAAAAATGCAATGGCTATAACAATTACACAACCTACAAAGTTTAACCATAAGAATGGCAGGTTTATAATTTCGAATCTATTTAAAAGAAATAATGTAATTACAATAACTTGGGTTATTAAAGCTGCTGTAAATACAGCATTAGCTTTTACGTATTTAAAGAAAAAGGCTAATAAAAAGATGCCTAAAACATTACCATAAAATATAGAACCAATTATATTTACTAGCTGAATTAAGTTTTCTGCTAAATTAGCTATACATGCTACGCCAATAGCTATTATTCCCCAAAGTAAGGTAAACCATCTTGAAGCTTTAAGCATTTGTAATTCTGTTTTATCCCCAACTTTATGTTTATATAAATCTATTGTTGTAGTGCTCGCTAAGGCATTTAATTCGCTTGCAGTACTTGACATTGCTGCAGATAATATAACGGCTAATAATAAACCTATTAATCCTTTAGGAAGATTGTTTAATATAAAATGAATAAATACATAATCCTTATCATTACTTTCAACTTTTATATTTTGCGCATCACCAGCTTTTTCAATTAAGACTTTGGCTTTATTTCTTAAAACATCGTTTGCTTCATTAAAAGTAGCTATGCTTGTTTTGTTTTCATCGTTTTTAGTTGACATAAAACGACTTATAGCTGTCTGTTTATTTTCGAATAATATTTTTTGCTCTTCTTGTATAGCTTTATATTCTTCAGCATATTCAGAATTTAAAACGATTTCTGTTGCTGTAGGATTAAAATTAACAGGTGCTTGATTAAATTGATAAAATACAAATACCATAACACCTACAAACAAAATAAAAAATTGCATTGGTATTTTTAAAAGTCCGTTAAACATTAATCCTAACTGCATTTCTTTTACAGATTTTCCAGATAAATAACGTTGAACTTGACTTTGGTCTGTACCAAAATAAGAAAGCATTAAAAAAGTACCACCAATTAATCCAGTCCAAACGGTATATCTGTTATTTAAATCGAAAGAGAAATCAAGTACTTCCATTTTTCCACTTGCACCTGCAATTTCAACAGCTTTTTTAAAAGTAATATCGTCTGGAAGTTGATTTAAAATTAATATAAATGCTATAACCATTCCTGTAAAGATTACAACCATTTGATGCTTTTGTGTAACATTTACGGCTTTTGTACCTCCTGAAACTGTATAAATTATTACTAAAACACCAATTATTATATTTAGTAATAGTAAATTCCAACCTAGTACTGCCGATAAAATTATGGCAGGAGCAAAGATGGTAATTCCTGCTGCTAAACCACGTTGTATTAAAAATAGAATTGCTGTAAGCGATCTTGTTTTTCTATCGAATCTATTTTCTAAAAACTCGTATGCAGTATATACTTTAAGTCTATGGTATAACGGTATAAATACCATGCAAATTACTATCATGGCAATAGGAAGGCCAAAATAAAATTGCACAAATCCCATACCATCGTTAAAGGCTTGTCCTGGTGTAGATAAAAACGTAATAGCACTAGCTTGTGTTGCCATTACAGATAAACCTATAGTCCACCATTTAGACTGGTTTCCGCCTTTTAAATAATCTTCTACATTTTTACTTCCTCTGGTTTGAATAGTACCATAAATAACTATGGTTAATAATGTTCCTATTAAAACAATCCAATCTAATGTTTGCATGATTTAAAACGCTTTTGTGATGAAATAGAAAGCAATAATGTATGCAATGTTTGCTACAAGTATTAAAGTATAAAGTTTATTCCACTTATATTTTGGTTGCTTTTCTTTCATATTTAATTTTTTAATCCAGAGTTATTTGTAATGTTTTCTTTTCCAATACTTAACATATTAGCAAAAAGTCTATAAGCACCAGAAACTCCTGCTGGAAATTCTCTAAAAAAGCTTAAACCTGTGTAGATATAGTGTCCTTTACCGTACTTTGCAACTAATAAGCTACCTGTTTTTGGAGTTTCACCTTTATCTTGCATAGATAAAATTGGAGTAAACTCTTTAGCCCATTTATTTGGGAAATATAAACCTCGTTCTTGAGTCCAGCCTTTAAAATCTTGTTGGGTAATTTTATTAGGACTGTTTAAAACTTCATGATTAGGGTTTACAAAAGTAATTTCTGCAGACTCGTCTGTTACTCTGTCTCTAGATAATTCTAAAGTATACGGAGCAAGATTATCGACTTTAAGTCTATGGCTGGTATTATACTGTACGATCATGTTGCCACCATTTTTTACAAAATCAAATAGAATATCTTGTTTAAAATTTAGCTCTTCAATAGTATTATAAGCACGAATACCAATAACTACAGCATCAAACTGACTTAATTTTTGAGAAGAAATATCTTCTGGAGAAATAATAACTACATTATAACCAATTTGTGTTAAACTTTCTGGAACAACATCTCCAGCACCTTCAATATATGCAATATTTTCTCCACGTTTTTTAATGTCTAACCGTACAATTTTACTTTCACTTGGTAGTAAAACTGTTTGATATGGGATATGGTCGTAATCAATTTCTATTAATTCTTTATTATATATTTTGTTTCCAATAGTAACTTTTGGAGATAGTGTACCTTCACTTTGGTATTTTGGAGGTATAACAGTAAATACTAATCTTTGTTCTTGGCCTTTATGTTTTATATTAATTTTTTGTTGTTTAGGAAAAACATTCCAATCTTCTGGATAATTAAGTTCTATAAAACCTTCTAAATTATCACGACTTGCTTTTACTATAACAGGTATTTCTTTTTGAGTATCATTCTCAAAAATGATTACTTTTTCGCTAATTTTTGCAGAAACCTCTGGTATTATTTCAAAAGGTTTATAGACTTCTCCTTTTACAGGATCATTAGTTTTGTAAACAATTGGTTTTGTATATGAAATAGGAGAACCTTCAATGTTTAAATTAAACTGAATCGTTGCTGTTTTTAAGGTTTCTGGTAGCCCAATCCATTTTTTGTTCTCAACTTTATACATACCTAATGTTCCTTTTTCTTCTAACCAATATGGAACGGAATAATTATCGTTGTTGGATACGTAAAAGTCTAGTTCAGTTTGTACAGAAAGATTGTTCTTTAAATTAATATTTTTTGAAATTGTTTTTTTATTGTCTGATTTGGAAATAGAAACTAATTCAATATTGGCATTACTTCTGTTAATAGTTTCAATATTTAACTTTGTTGTATTATTTAAAACACTTGAGCTTTCTGTAGCAGCGGCTTCTAAATATAAGCCGCTACAAGCTGCAATTATTGTTTTTATTTCTTTTGTTTTAATGTTTCGCCAATGTTTATTTTCTAATTTTTTAATTAAATTATAAGCTTTTATTAGATTTTTAATTGATGCTGATGGGTTTGTAAAATCAAAATTTTCTTGAACTTGTTTTAAAATATCACCAATAGCTTTTCCTCCTTTAACTCTATTCCATGAGGTATCGATACCATCAAATACATTAGATTTATCTTTAGGCAAGTCTCCTTTAATTAATTCTATGTATTCAATTTGTTCTCCACGAGTTCCAGTATTACCAAATCCTTGGGATTTATGCTGACTTCTACTTAGGGAAGCAATTTCTGTATTACTTAAACCTGAACTTGGGTAATAGGTACCAACATCAACATTTAATAGATTTGTTTTATCGGCAGCTTCAAATTTTTCTTTGCTACCATAAAACCACCAAGATGTATTATAAAATTCTCTTTTAGGTTGCCAAGTTCCGTATTCTTTTACTTGATTTGGGTAAACTGATGCATCGCCAGCCAAATCAAAAGCCTCATAACTTAGCATAGCAGAACTTGTGTGATGACCATGTGTTGTCCCTGGACTTCTATGATCGAATCTATTAATAATTATATCTGGTTTAAATTGACGTATAGCTAAAACGACATCGCTTAATACTTCATCTTTATTCCATATAGCTAAGGTTTCGTCTGGATGTTTAGAGTAGCCAAAATCATTAGCTCTTGTAAATCGTTGTTCACCACCATCTGTACGTCTTGCAGCTAATAATTCTTGAGTTCTAATAACACCTAAAAGCTCTCTAATTTCTGGTCCAATAAGGTTTTGTCCGCCATCACCACGTGTTAAAGACAGATAAGCAGTTCTTGCTTTTACATGGTTAGCCATGTAAGAAATTAAGCGTGTATTCTCATCATCTGGATGTGCAGCTAAATAAAGTACAGATCCCAAAAAATTTAGTTTTTCTATGGCATCATATATTTCTGATGCATTTGGTTTATCGGGTTGTTGTGCTGTACTGTTAAATGATAATAAAAAAATAAATAGGAGAGAAGTAATGGTTTTTAACATTGTATTTTATTTGAATTTTCCTCGAGTTTATTGAGCATCTTCAAATATAAACAATCACTTTTTTAAAAAAGTATTTTAGGATTTCTTTAACGCTTTAAAAGAGTGTTAATAGCGGCTTTGTAAAAAAATAATTTATGTGTATTAAACAATCTTTTTTATTACTCGAAGTTTATGAGTATGCGTACGTTTATCTACATTATAAATACCAGAATGATCTAATCTATCTATTCTAACTTTTCCGTGTGCATGAATAATATAATTATCTTTCATTATTATGCCAACGTGTGTAATAATACCTTCGGCATTATCAAAAAAAGCTAAATCTCCAGGTTCGCTTTCTTCAATAAAACTTAGTGCTTCACCTTGAGTGGCTTGTTGTGAGGCATCACGTAGCAGCTTATAGCCATTCATTTTATAAACCATTTGGGTAAAACCAGAACAGTCTATCCCAAAAGGTGTTTTTCCTCCCCAAAGATATGGAGTATTTAAATAGTTAAAAGCTGTAGTTATAAGATTATGTTTTTCTTTTTCACCTTCTGTAATGGTGCCATCAAATGTATGTTGTAAAAGCGATAATCCGTTTAATTGGGAGCCTAAAGGAATAGTGTATAACTGTTTGTTGCTATCTTCTACAAATTCAATTAAATCTGAAGATAATTTTGGTGTCTCTACAATTAAAGTATCGTAATCTTCTTTTGTAATTTCAAAAAACTGTTTGGTATCAATCCAACCTTCATATTTATCGAAAGCTAACCTGATTTTACACCAGGACTTTCGCATTTCTATAATTTTAAAAAGGTCACCATACAAAACTTGCGATACCAATTCACTGGTATCGCTAGCTTCTATTCTTAAAGGGACAATGCTTAGATTACAAATGCCGTATTGCATTAACTATAATTATTTTAATTTCTTTCAATAACTAAAGCAGAAGCACCACCACCACCATTACAAATAGCAGCAGCTCCAATTTTAGCATTATTTTGTTCTAAAACATTTAATAAAGTAATTAATATTCTTACACCTGAACAACCTAATGGGTGTCCTAAAGAAACGGCACCACCATTAACATTAACATTGCTATCGTTTAAGCCTAAAATTTTCATGTTGGCTAAACCAACAACAGAAAAAGCTTCGTTAAATTCAAAAAAATCAACATCTTTAATATTAACACCAGCTTTATTTAAAGCTTTTGGTAAGGCTTTAGCAGGAGCAGTTGTAAACCATTTTGGTTCGTGTGCAGCATCTGCATATCCTTTTATTGTTGCTAATGGTTTTAAGCCTAATTCGTTTGCTTTTTCTTTACTCATTAAAACCATAGCTCCAGCGCCATCGTTTATAGTAGAGGCATTGGCAGCTGTAACAGTTCCATCTTTTGTAAATGCAGGACGTAGTGATGGAATTTTATCCATTCTTACGTTTTTATATTCTTCATCTTCTGTTACTATTACATCGTCTCCACGTCTTTGTGGTACAGCAACAGGTACAATTTCATTATTAAATTTACCAGCTTCCCATGCAGCAGCAGAGCGCTTATAAGACTGTATTGCGTATGCATCTTGGTCTTCACGAGAAAACTTATACTCTGTAGCACAAGCATCTGCACAAACACCCATAGCGTTTTGGTCGTATACATCTACTAATCCGTCTTTTTGCATGCCATCTATTAAAGAAGCAGGACCAAATTTAGTAGCACTTCTTGCATGAAAATAATGAGGAATTAAACTCATATTTTCCATACCGCCAGCAACTACAATTTCTGCATCTCCTAAAGCAATTGCTTGGGCAGCTTGCATAACCGTTTTCATTCCAGAAGCACAAACCTTATTAATTGTAGTACATGGCACAGTATCTGGAATACCAGCAAATATCGCAGCCTGTCTAGCAGGAGCTTGACCTGTACCTGCTTGTACAACATTACCCATTAAAACTTCTTGTACCAATTCTGGTTTTAAGTTAATTTTTTCTAATGCGCCTTTAATTGCAATAGCTCCTAATTTTGGAGCCGGAATTGTTGATAAGGCACCTAAAAAACTACCAATAGGTGTTCTTGCTGCCGATACAATAACTACTTCTTTATTCATTTTATGAGTCTTAATATTTGTGTGTTGCGAAAATAATCAAAATTTAGTAAAAATAAGACTGATATTTGCATTATCCCTAATATTGAAATCATAATTTACTACATTTGAATTTATAGAATAATCTCAATTTTTAAGAATGAAGGACTTAGTAAATAAATTTTATAAAAATCACGCTTTAGTTTATAAAGTACTTCTATTTATTGTTACTACATTTTTAATTGTTTATTTATTTCCAAAAAGTGGAAAGTTTAAGTATGATTTTGAAAAAGGAAAACCTTGGCAATCAGAAACATTATATGCGCCTTTTGATTTTGCAATTCAAAAAACACCTAAAGAATTAGAAGAAGAAAAAAATCAAATTGAAACTACAACAATAAAATATTTTAATCTTGATCCAGATATAAAGGGTAATGTTTTAAATAAATATTATAAAAGTTTTGATAAAGTTTTTCCGGATTCTATTTATACTTCAAAAAATGAAATTAAAAATTTTGGAAAAGATTTAATAGAAAAACTCTACGAATATGGAGTTACAAATGAAGATGAATTAATAGCAAACAAATCTACTGTAACTATTTTAAAAGATAGAGTAGAAGTTGGTAAAACCGATTTTTCAAATATTTATAGACAATCTCAAGTTAAGCCTAAAATAGACGAAGAAATAAAGAAAAATAATTTTGAAGAATATTCAAAACCTTTATCTATTCTATTTTTTAACATCATAGAGCCTAATTTAACATATAATAAAGCGCTATCAGACACAGCTTTGCAAGAACGCCTTAGTTCAATATCTCACACAAGAGGAAGTATAGAAAAAGAAACCTTAATTATTTCTAAAGGAGAAATAGTAGAAGGTAATAAGTTTTTAATATTAAGTTCTTTAGAATCAGAATACGAGTCGCAAGTTTGGAACGAGTCAAATTACAATTTAATATTATTTGCTTATACTTTATTAGTCGCGTTAGCTTTATTAATGTTGTTATTATTTTTAAGAAAATATAGGTTAGAAGTATTTAATAATAACACAAAAGTTACTTTTATATTTTTTAATATATTTTTGATGGTGTTGTTAACAACCTTAATTGTAAACTACGATTCAAAATACATTTATATTGTACCTCTTGCAATACTTCCTCTAGTTTTAAAAGCATTTTTTGATGCTCGTTTAGGCTTATTTACACATGTTATAACAGTACTTCTTTTAGGGTTTATTGTGCCTAATAGTTATGAGTATATGTTTTTACAAATATTAGCAGGAATAGTAACCATTTTAACCGTTTCAGAACTTTACAAGCGCGCAAATTTATTTATATCTGTTGGTCAAATAACTCTTGTATATATTATCGCCTATTTTGCATTTTTCCTTATTCATGAAGGAAGTATGGAAACTTTAAAATGGGATACCTTTGGTTTATTTGTACTATGCGGTTTAGCAACTTTATTTGTACAACCACTAATTTATATTTATGAAAAATTTTTCGGTTTAGTTTCAGATGTTTCATTATTAGAATTATCAGATACTAACTCAAAGCTTTTAAAAAAATTATCTAATGAGGCTCCTGGCACATTTCATCATTCTTTAAATGTCGCTAATTTAGCAGAAGCTGCTGCTAACGAAATTGGAGCAAATGCAATGCTAATTAGAGTAGGAGCATTGTATCATGATATAGGTAAAATGAAAAATCCAACCTATTTCACAGAAAATCAATCTTCAGGTCTTAATCCTCACGATGAGCTTTCACCTAAAGAAAGTGCAACAGTAATTATTGATCATGTTATTAAAGGTATTGAAATAGCAAAGAAAAATAATTTACCAGATCGTGTAATCGATTTTATAAGAACACATCATGGAGATAGCAGTGTATATTATTTTTATATGAAAGAAAAAGCAAAAGACGAAAATGTTGATATTGCAGATTTTTCATATCCTGGCCCAAAACCATTTAGTAAAGAAACAGCAATACTAATGATGTGTGATAGTGTAGAAGCGGCTTCAAAAAGTTTAAAAGAGCCAACATCTACAAAAATCAACGATTTTGTAGAAAATATCCTAAATAAGCAAATGGACGATGGACAATTTCTAAATGCTAACATAACTTTTAAAGAAATTCAGGCAATAAAAAAAGTGCTAAAACGCAAGCTTGCAAATATTTACCATTTAAGAATAGAATATCCAGAATAATTTTTTAAAAAATTAAACAAAAATGTTGCGTTATATTAGATGTTATATTACATTTGCATCCGCAATTTATTGCAACGTTCATAAAAAATAATTGGAGAGGTGCCTGAGTGGCCGAAAGGAGCGGTTTGCTAAATCGTCGTACCTAGAAATAGGTACCCAGGGTTCGAATCCCTGTCTCTCCGCAATTAATAGATAATCATTTTCGGGGTGTAGCGTAGCCCGGTTATCGCGCCACGTTTGGGACGTGGAGGCCGCAGGTTCGAATCCTGCCACCCCGACTATTTTTAAATGCTAAGGGCTCTTAGCTCAGCTGGATAGAGCACCTCCCTTCTAAGGAGGCGGTCAAAGGTTCGAATCCTTTAGGGCTCACAGAATCCTTTTCATTAATTTGGAAAGGATTTCTTGTTTTATAACCTTTCTTAAAATAAAAACTTATTATGCCTAAAACAGGAAGTGCAAAGAACACAAAAAATAAAGCAAAGCATTCTAAGTTAATGAGCAAGAAAAAAAATAAACTTCGTAAAGAAAAGCTTTCTAGAAAACAAAAACTTAGAGATATTATTGAACGTGCTAAAAAAAGCGCTAATGAAGAAGAATAGTGTCCTATTACCTTAATAATAGAATATGTTATGCTTTTAAATACAAAAACGGTTAAATATTAGTTAATCTCATTTCAAAACCCTTGCAATAGTTGTAAATTATAGTTCTAAAATTTAGCTATTGAAATTTATTAAATTTACTAAAAAAGGTATTTACTGCATTCCCGGAAAGTTTTATTTAGATCCTTGGTTGCCGGTAGACCATGCTATTATATCTCACGGTCATGCAGACCATTCACGCTCTGGTAATAAGCATTATTTTTGTCATGACGACTCAAAAGCTATATTACAACACCGTTTAGGTGTAGATATAAGTATAGAAAGTATGGGATATAACCAAACACGTATTATTAATAATGTAAGTGTAAGTTTTTATCCAGCAGGTCACGTTATTGGTTCTGTACAAATACGTTTGGAGTACAAAGGAGAAGTAGTTGTGTTTACAGGCGATTATAAAACGCAGCCCGATTTTATAACAAATCCTTTCGAATCTGTTAAATGTCATACGTTTATTACAGAAAGCACTTTCGGACTTCCTATTTATAATTGGAAAACCGAATTACAATTGCAAGAACAGCTTCAAAATTGGGTGCTTCAAAATCAAGCTAATAATAAAACTAGTGTCTTTTTAGGCTATTCTTTAGGTAAAGCACAACGTATTATGTCTTTAATCGATGGTATAGATAAAGTATATGTGCACACTGCAATTAATAATTTAAACAATGCCATTAGTAGCTCTGGTATTGCCTTACCGGAAACAACATTATTAAAACAAGATTTTGATAAAAAAGATATTCAGAATAAAATTATTATCATGCCACCTGGTTTATTAGGTTCAAGACTTTTAAAGCGTGTTCCAAATGCAGCAGTTGCTATTTGTTCTGGTTGGATGCAAATTCGCGGAAATAGGCGTTGGAAAGCTGTAGATGCAGGTTTTGCAGTAAGCGATCATGCAGATTGGAATGGATTATTGTCTGCAGTTAAAGCTTCAGAAGCAGAAAAAGTGTATGTTACACATGGTTCTCAAGCTACATTTTCAAAATACTTAAATGAAATTGGCATTGCTGCAGAAGAATTAATTACCGATTATGGCGACGAACAATTAGCTTCCGAAGAAAAAAAAGATAATTCCACAGCCAACGTATGAAGAACTTTTCAGAATTAATAAGTGCTATAGAAATTACAAATAAAACCAATGCAAAAATTGATGCACTAGTAAACTATTTTAAAGTAGCACCAGAGAAAGACAAGCTTTGGCTCATTTCAATTTTTACTGGAAAACGTCCGCCAAGACCTGTAAAATCAAATTTAATGAAACAATGGGCATTCGAAATCACAAAGTTACCAGAATGGTTATTTCTTGAAAGTTATAGCACTGTTGGCGATTTAGGAGAAACAATTGCTTTAATATTACCAGACCCAACGCATAAAATTGATAAACCGTTACATGTTTGGATGCGTGAACTTATTGCATTAAAACCAAAATCTGAAGAAGAAAAAAAAGAATATGTCTTTAATGCTTGGGCTGGTTTAGAGATGCAAGAACGATTAATTTTTAATAAGTTAATTGGTGGTAGTTTTAGAATTGGAGTTTCAAAAAAAACATTGGTAAATGCATTATCTAAATTATCTGGTATAGATGCAAACCAACTTATGCACAGCATAATTGGTAATTGGGATATAAATAAAATTTCTTTTGAAGATTTAATTCATGGTAGCCATATTAATTACGATAATTCAAAACCGTATCCATTCTGTCTAGCCTATGCTTTAGAAAAAGAATTACCAGAGTTAGGACAACCCGAAGAATGGCAGGTGGAGTATAAATGGGATGGTATTCGTGGACAAATAGTAAAGCGTAACAACGAAATTTATATTTGGTCTCGTGGTGAAGAACTTGTTACTGAGCAATTTCCAGAAATTGTAGAAAATATATCAAAGCTTGAAAATGACTTTGTTATAGATGGTGAAATATTAGCCTTAAAAGATAGTGCGGTATTGCTTTTTAACGACTTGCAAAAAAGATTAAATCGTAAAAATATTACAAAAAAAATGTTGGAAGAGATTCCTGTAGGTTTTTATGTTTATGATTTACTGGAATGGAATGGAGAAGATTACAGAGAAAAACCTTTGGAGGAAAGAAGGCGTACTTTGGAGCAGTTGCTAGCTAAACCTTTTGTTTCTGAACAATTAAAACTATCAGAAGTTATTCAATTTAAAAAATGGGAATCTCTTATTGATTTAAGAGAGAATGCAAGAAGTATTAATTCTGAAGGATTAATGCTAAAGCAAAAAAAATCAGGATATCATGTTGGACGTAAAAAAGGCGATTGGTGGAAATGGAAAGTAGATCCTTTAACTATAGATGCGGTAATGATTTATGCTCAAAAAGGAAGTGGGAGACGCAGCAGTAAGTATACCGATTATACTTTTGCTGTTAAAAAAGGAGACGGTTTAGTTACAGTTGCTAAAGCATATTCCGGTTTAACCGATGTTGAAATCACAGAAATTTCTCGTTGGGTAAACAAAAATGCTATTGAAAAATTTGGACCGGTACGTACAGTTAAAGCAGAACTTGTTTTCGAAATTGCTTTTGAAGGTATTGCTTATAGTAAACGGCACAAATCTGGAGTAGCATTGCGTTTTCCAAGAATAAAACGTTGGAGAAAAGATAAACCAGTAAGTGAAATAGATACTATAGAATCTGTAACTGCATTAATTGAAGCACAATAAAGTATGAGTGGATTTAAAAACAGTGAGGGTTATAAAATTATAGAAAACTGGATGGCTAAAGATGGTCACGAGCCTTTTAGTTTTCAATTTAAAACATGGCAACGTTATCACAATGGATATTCTGGTATGGTGGTAGCTCCTACAGGATTTGGCAAAACTTTTTCTGTGTTTTTGGCAGTTGTTATTGATTATATGAATAATCCTAAACAATATAAAAAAGGATTAAAATTAATTTGGGTCAGTCCATTACGCTCTTTGGCTAAAGATTTAGCTAAAGCCATGAACGAAGCTGTAGATTCTATAGGTTTAGATTGGACAGTTGAAGTTAGAAATGGAGACACACCACAAAAAGATAGGCGCAGACAAGAACGTTTAATGCCAGATGTGTTACTTACCACTCCAGAAACCATGCATCTTTTGTTTTCTCAAAAAAATAATTCTCGCTGGTTTAAAAATGTAAAATGTGTAGCTGTAGATGAGTGGCACGAATTATTAGGAAGTAAAAGAGGTGTTTTAACCGAATTGCTAATTGCTAGAATTTTAGCATTATCACCAAAATTACGTATTTGGGGAATTACAGCAACTATTGGAAATTTAGAACAGGCAAAAGAGGTTTTAATTCCATATAAAAAAATTAAAACCACAACAATTCGTGCAAAAGAAAAAAAGAAAATAGATATTGTTTCTGTTCTGCCAGATGAAGTAGAAGTATTGCCTTGGGCTGGACACTTAGGAAAAACGATGGCTTCTAAAATTGTACCTATTATTTATGAAAATGAAACCACGTTAATTTTTACTAATACTAGAAACCAAAGTGAATTATGGTATCAAATTATTTTAGACCATGATCCAGATTTGGCTGGACAAATTGCTATTCATCATGGATCAATAGATAAAGTTTCTAGAAACTGGATAGAAGAGAATATAAGTTTAGGAAATTTAAAAGCAGTTGTATGTACAAGTTCTCTAGATTTAGGAGTCGATTTTAAACCTGTAGATTGTGTAATACAAATAGGTTCACCAAAAGGTATTGCTCGATTTATGCAACGTGCAGGTCGAAGCGGACATTCTCCTTACGAGCGTTCTAAAATATACTTTGTGCCCACAAACTCCATTCAGCTATTAGAAGCTTCAGCAATAAAAGAGGCAGTTAAAACTAATGCTATTGAGTCTCGAGAACCTATGGTTTTAACATACGATGTAATGGTTCAGTTTTTAGTTACATTGGCAGTAGGCGAAGGTTTTAAAGCAGAAAATACTTTTAAAATGCTTAAGCAAGTTCATGCATTTCATTATATAACAGAAGAAGATTTTAATTGGGCTATTAACTTTATAACTCAAGGTGGTAATACATTAAATGCTTATGAGGAATTCCATAAAGTTGTTTTAGATGATGATGACTTATATAAAGTAAAAAGCCGACGAATTTCTATGTTACATAGAATGAATATTGGAGTAATAGTGAGTGATGCTATGTTAATGGTTAAATTTATGTCTGGCGGCTATATTGGCATGGTTGAAGAATATTTTATTACCAAATTAAAGCCAGGTATGAGTTTTATTTTGGGAGGTCGTGTACTAGAATTAATTATGGTAAAGGACATGAGTGTTTTGGTTAAACGAAGCAAAGCAAAAAAAGCTATTACACCAAGTTGGATGGGAGGCAGGTTGCCTTTAACGTCTTACTTAAGTCACTTTTTAAGATTAAAATTAAATGATGCATTGCAGCCAGGAACAAGAGAAAAGGAATTAAAATTTTTACATCCTTTATTAGCGAGGCAAGCCAAGACATCTCATATCCCAAAGGCAAATGAATTTTTAATAGAATTATTAGAAACTAAAGATGGTTTTCATTTATTTATGTATCCTTTTGAAGGACGTTTAGTACATGAAGTTATTGCAGCTTTAATAGCTTATAGATTAGGAAAAATTAAACCACTAACGTTTACCATTGCAATGAATGATTACGGTTTTGAATTATTAAGCGACCAGCCAATACCGTTAGATGAAAGTAATGTAAAATCCATTTTATCACGAGACAATTTAATTGAAGATGTTACTGCTAGTATAAATGCAGCAGAAATGGCGTCTAGAAAATTTAGAGACATTGCTGTTGTTGCAGGTTTAGTTGTACAATCTCAACCAGGCTCAAGAAAAAATAATAAAAGTTTGCAATCGTCGTCCGGTTTAATTTTTAGGGTGTTAGATGAAAATGAACCAAGTAATTTATTATTACGCCAGGCATATACCGAAGTTTTTAATCAGCAATTAGAAGAAGTACGTATGCAAGCTGCTTTTAAACGTATAGAAAAAAGTGAAATTATTATTAAAAGAGCAAAATCTTTTACACCTTTGAGCTTTCCAATAAAGGTAGATAGACTACGCAGTACTATAAGTAATGAAGACATTGGAAAGCGAATTGCACGTATTCAAGAGCAAGTATTTAAACTCGATTAAATTGCAAATAATTACCAAAAATATTTTTTGTAAAGAAGAAGAATTAACACTTACAAATCAGCGTGTTTTTTATTGGAAACGTAAGGAAACGTTAGTGCTTTCAGATTTGCATATAGGAAAATCTGCACACTTTAGAAAACATGGTATTCCGATACCAGATAATGTTTTAAAAAAAGATTTAAATAGGTTAAAGCAATTAATAATTTATTTCAATCCTAAAACGGTTATAGTAGTTGGCGATTTATTTCATGCAGAATTTAATAGCGATATCGAGACATTTAAAATATGGATTTTAGAATTTAAAAATATAAATTTTGAATTGATTATTGGTAATCACGATAGGCTTTCTGCAGATTTATATATGGACTTAAATATTAAAATATATAGGCCTAATAAAATAGAAGATAACTTATGCTTTGTGCATGATAATATAAAAATAGATGAAAACTATTTTACTGTTTCAGGTCATACACATCCAGGTGTTTTAATTAAAGGTAAGGCAAAACAAAAAATAAAATTGCCATGTTTTCAAGTAACCAATAATCAATTAATTTTACCTGCTTTTAGTCTTTTTACTGGTTTAAATACTAGTAATTGTCCAGAGAATTGTATTAATTATGCATTTACAGATGCAGCTATTTTTACTATATAATCAATTTCTTAAATTACATTACAGCGATTAAATATGCTTTTTAACGGTTAAATTTACTTTTAATCGATTTCGTGTGTGTTTCGTTATTCTGTTAAATATTTATTAGCGAATACATACTACTTTCGCAGTCCCAAATTTAAAAACCTATTTATGAAAACTTTTACATCGTTATTAAAAAAAGCTACATTAGTTTTATTATTATTTACATCTTTTTGTTGCTCTGTTGAACCTATTGATAGTGAACAATCTCTTGTTAATCAACCAGAAAACTTAACAAGTTTTAATTGTTCGGGCGAACAACCAGAAGCTCGTTTTGTAAACAATGGTTCTGTTTCATTTACATTTTCTATTATTAGTGAAGATTCTGGACAAGTTGCTCAGTTTATAGATGTAGCACCAGGAACTTCTACTAATTGGACTTCTTTTTCAAGTGGAAGCGTGCTTTTTTCTATTGATAGTAATACTTCAGGAGTGTCTGATATTAAAACACAATTGGCTATGCAGAATTGCGAAAGTTTTGAACTTGTAGTACAATCTGATAATACATTATCATCAACTACCTTATAATTGATTTTAAAAATAAAATATATAAAAGCCTAAAATAGAATTGTTTTAGGCTTTTTTTGTGTCTATTATAATTTTATTGTTTTCATTATCTGTAGTAAAAAATAAATATGTATTTCCTCCATCTTTTAGAGAGAAAGTTTTTCTTAAATTTTCTACTGAAATTGGAAAATTTCTAGTTGTAATATTTACTTTTTCATTTTTATATTTCTTCTTAATTGTTTTTTTATTATAAATTTCAATATTTTCAATTTTAAAAGACCTACCTGGAAAATCTATTAATTGATTAGAAGTATATAAGTGAGAATGTTTGTGGAGTTTTTTTAAATTTAATTTTGAGGCTAAAGTTTCAAAAGCTCCTGCTTTTAATATGGCCGAATTTGGCTCGTATAAATAGGAGAGCGGTTTACTTAAAGTACTATTGTTGCTTGATTCTTCAGACAAATAAAAATTAAATTCTTGATTATTATGTTTTGTAAAATTAATAGTCTTAATTTCTATTTCTCCAATAAAATCACGATCTAAAATCCAAAGCAATTCTTTTACTTCATTATTTACAGCTACACAATGTATTTGTTTAACATTAGACAATTCTTTAATCCCAGATGTAATATCTAATAATGGAGAGGTTTTAATCATTATATTTTTAGATTTTTTAAATAATAAATCTAAATGTTCAGGAATATTTGGCAGGCAGTCTTTTAGTAAAAACACTTTCCCTTTAACATTGTCTCGTCTGGAAGGATCTACATAAATCCAACTATAGTTTTTTTGCTCTTCATTTAAAATATCTAAACCATTTTTAGGATAACAATTAATATTTAAGCTATTTAATTGTTTGTAATTGTGCGTAACTATTTTAGATAGATTTGTATTAATTTCGCAATGTAAAACTTGTTTTATTTGCTTAGCAAAGTAATAACAGTCAACACCAAAACCACCAGTTAAATCTATTAAATTATCACCAGAAACTAGATTTGCTTTATATTTTGCAGTCGTTTCAGACGAGGTTTGCTCTATATTTAATTTATTAGGATAATAAATATTTTGAGTAGAAAACCAGGTTGGTAGTTTTTTTTGAGAGCGTTTTTTTGCTTCAATTTGTTCAATTAATTGTGAAGTTTCAACATTTGGAAAACTAGTACCTTTTAATATTAATTTAGAAATATTAGAATTAATATTATTAGTGATATAGTTTTGTACTTCTTTGGTTAAAATGCTGGAAATCAAAAGTATTGTTTTATTCTAATCCTTTGGTTAATCTTTTAACAATTCTGTATTCTGATAAAAACTCTTTTGCAATAACCTTTATCGCGGTATATAATGGCACAGCTAATATTAAGCCTGTTATACCAAAAAGTAAACCAGCAATAACAATAACTATAAAGATTTCTAAAGGATGAGATTTAACACTTTTAGAAAAAATAAATGGCTGACTGAAAAAGTTGTCTACCAGTTGAGCTATTATAAAACCAATCATAACATAAATAGTTTTAGGTAAAATTACATCACTAAAGCTTTCTCCCAAATTACTTGACATTGTTAATAGTATAATTAATACTGCACTAATAATTGGTCCTACGTATGGAATAACATTTAAAAGCGCACAAAGAGAAGCAATTATTATTGCGTTTTTAATTCCGAAAACAATTAATACTGAAGAATAAATTACAAATAATATTAATAGTTGGATTAATAATCCTCCAAAATATCTTGATAATAGGTCTCTAATAGTAAATAAAGATCTTTTTATTCTATCGTCATGCGCTTTTGGAAATAAAGACATTACACTTTTGCCAAAAAGAGTACTATCTTTTAAAAAGAAAAACGAAATAAATAATACAGAAAACAAACCAATACTAAAGCTACTTAAGCCTAAAATTATAGCATTTAAAAAATCTGGTATAAACCCAAAATTTAAATTGGCTATAAGCTTAGAATCTTCAATCGATTCTTCTACACTAGCATTGCTTAATCCAAAATGGCTTATAAATTCTTTATATAAATTTTCTATGTTAATTTGTAATTGTTCAATATCTAAAAGCGATAAATTTTGACCTTGTTCTATAGCTAAAGGTATAAACATGCCTATAAGTCCAGATAAAATTAAAATAAATAATAGCATAGTTACTACTACAGCAAGTGTATCTCCAAACTTTAGTTTTGCCATAAAAAAACGTTTAACAGGCCTGCCAATAAGAGATACTACACCAGCAATTGTAATATACGCAATTACAGATTGAATTTTATATAGAAACCATAGAAGCACTGCTATACCTACAAGTATTGCAACAGCTCTTAAAATGCCATTTGAAATTGCTTTAGAATTCATAAGGTAAATATAGGCATTGGTTTATAAATATGTATTTGCTGTTATTTAATTTTAAGGGAAATTACTAAAATTAATTTATTGTAACTGTTTTGTTATTTCATAAAGCGCAATATTGGTAGCTTGAACTACATTCATGCTACTGTTTTGACCAAACATATTAATATGCAATGTATGCTCACATTTATTAAGTATGTTTTCCGAAACGCCAAAGTTTTCATCTCCAATTATTAAAGCTATTGGTTTTTTTGATGAAAATTGAAATGTATGAATTGGTAAACTGTTTTTAGTTATTTCTAAAGCAATACATTGATAGTTTAGCGTTTTTAAATTTGTAACTACTTCTGAAATATTTTCGATAATTTCATATTGTACTACTTTTTCTGTAGCGCGAGATGTTTTAGTCATTTTCCTTCCCAAAGGAATGTTATTGCCACAAAACATTATTTTTTCAACACCAAAAGCATCTGCTATACGAAACAAGCTACCAATATTTGGAGCGTTAGAAACATTTTCACAAATTAAAGTAATTGGAAAAATTTTTTTATTAAAATTTGTAGTGTAGTGAGTAAGTTGCAATGTTAGAATTTTAATTTTCGAAAACGTATTTAACAATGTTTGCTCCCATTTGCAAAGCTTTTAATCTTACATCTTCAGGGTCGTTATGCACTTCTTTATCTTCCCATCCATCTCCTAAATCGCTTTCAATAGTTAATAAAAGCACTAATCTATTTTCGTAAAATAACCCTAATGCTTGTGGTCTTTTACCATCATGTTCATGAATTTTTGGTAAGCCTTTTGGAAACTTATAACTAGTTTTAAAAATGTCATGGTTTGCTGGTAGTTCTTTTAATTCTTGATTTGGAAATACTTTTTTTAGCTCTTTAGTTACATATTGTTTCATACCATAATTATCATCAATATGTAAAAAACCTCCAGAAATTAAATAATTACGTAAATTTTCGGCTTCTTCTTCATTAAAAAAAACATTGCCATGACCCGTCATGTGTAGTAAAGGAAATTGAAAAATATCTATGCTGCCAACTTCTACGGTTTCTGGTTTTTCGTTTATTTTAGTATTTATATTCTTATTACAAAACTTAATTAAATTAGGTAATGCTGTTGGGTTAGAGTACCAATCGCCTCCACCTTTATATTTTAAAATGGCAATATCTTGCGAGAATATAGCAAAAGAATAAAGAGAAAAGAAAAGAGATAAAAGTAATTTCATTAAATATTAATTAATAGATTCATTTAAAAATGCAACGGAGTGACATGCTACTATTGCTGCAGTTTCTGTTCTCAAGCGTGTTTCTCCCAAAGTTACAGGAATAAATTTATTATGTATGGCGTTTTCTATTTCTTTAGTAGAGAAGTCGCCTTCTGGACCAATTAATATAGTTGTGTTTTTATTAGCTTTAAGCTCTTGTTTTAAAGATTTTTTATTCGAGTCTTCACAATGTGCAATAAATAAATGGTCTTGAGCTTTAAAATCTTGTTTAATAAAATCTTTAAAAGCTATAGCCTCGTTTAATTTTGGAAGGTAACTGCTTAAAGATTGTTTCATGGCAGATTGTAAAATTTTATGAAAACGCTCTGGTTTAATAATTTTACGTTCGCTATGGTCGCAAATAATAGGTGTAATTTCTTGAATACCAATTTCTGTTGCCTTTTCTAAAAACCACTCGTAACGATCATTCATTTTTGTAGGTGCAACAGCTAGGTGTAAATTATATTTTTTTCTTTCTTGAAATTGTTTTGTTTTAATTTGAGCGACACAATTTTTTATGTTATCACTTATAATTTCGGCAGAAAATAGCCAGCCACTACCGTTAGTAATATGCATAGTATCTCCTGTTTTTTTACGTAAAACTTTAATAATATGTTTGCTTTCTTCTTTAGAGAAAGAAAATTGGGTAGTAGTTTCTGTAATTTCAGGATTATAAAATAATTGCATTAATCTATTTCTTCTTGTACTTTAAGTACATAAACTTCTTTAATTAGTTGTAGTCTATGTGTTTTTTTAATAATATAAAAACCGTTATCATCTGTAATACCAACATCAAAAATATCATCAACTTGGTGTGCTAAGTTATTAGCTTCTTCTTCTATTTCAATTGGCAATTGTCCATCTTTTACCCAACCAGAATCTCCACCTTTTCTAGCATTATCTGCCATAGAATATTTTTTAGCTAAATCACCAAAATCTACACCTTTAGCATATTTTGTCATTATGGTTTTGCGTAAATTATATATTTCGTCTACCGGCATTTTATTACCATCAAAATAAATATAACTTATTCTGTAATGCGGTTCGTTTTCTTTTTTAACTACTTTATAATGTGTTTTGTTAAACTGCGTTCTTTCGGTTTTAGTAAATCCTGCAGGCATTTCTAAAAGCTCTTTAGCTAGTTTACTATGATGTTTTTCGGTATTAAAAACCATTAATTTTTTCTTTCTTGATTTTTTCTCACCAATATAATCTTCTGCTTGCTCTAAAGTCTCAATGTTTTTAAGGTCTTTTTTAACATTGGTTTGCGCAAATATTGAAAGTGATAAAGTAAAAAATAGGAAAAAGAAAAATTTATTCATTTTTATTGTAGGTTTATTTTAGTTTACAAAAAAACAAAAAAATAAGGTATCTATTGCAATAGTTGATATGGTTATCAACAAGATTTTAACAAAGAATCTCTTTTTTCAATATTATATTTTTAGTCTTGAGGAAGCCATAACATCTTGTTTTGCAAAATCACTTTCTAAATATTTTAAATAACCTACAATGCCTATCATGCCGGCATTATCTGTAGTGTATTCAAATTTAGGTATATAAGTAGTCCATCCAAATTTTTGTTCACCATCTTTTAGTGCTTTTCTAATACCAGAGTTTGCTGAGACACCACCACCAATAGCAATGTGTTTTATACCAGTTTGTTTTGCTGCTAATTTTAATTTATCCATTAAAATACCAATTATGGTGTATTGTATAGAAGCACAGATATCGTTTAAGTTTTCGGCAATAAAATTTGGATTTTCTTTTACTTCACGCTGAATAAAATATAGTACAGCAGTCTTAAATCCCGAAAAGCTAAAATTTAATCCTTCAACTTTTGGTTTTGTAAATTTAAAGGCTTTTGGGTTTCCTAATTGCGCACGTTTATCTATTTCTGGACCTGCAGGATAGCCTAAGCCAAGTATTTTTCCGCTTTTATCATATGCTTCACCAACAGCGTCATCAATAGTTTCACCTATAACTTCCATGTTAAAGTAGCTAGTAACTTTTACAATTTGTGTATGTCCTCCAGAAATAGTCATAGCTAAAAACGGAAACTCTGGTTTTTTATAACCATCTTCTGTTATAAAATGAGCTAAAATATGTGCTTGCATGTGGTTTACATCTATTAGCGGGATGTTTAAACCATAAGCTAAAGATTTTGCAAAACTAGTACCTACCAAAAGAGAACCCATTAAACCTGGTCCAAGAGTAAAAGCAACGGCATGTAATTGGTCTTTAGTAACATTAGCTTTTTTTAAAGCTTGGTGTACTACAGGTACAATATTTTGTTGGTGAGCTCTTGACGCTAATTCTGGTACAACTCCACCATATTCTTCATGAATTTTTTGAGTTGCAACAACATTACTTAAAACCTTGTCGTTACACAGTATAGCTGCCGATGTATCATCGCAAGAAGACTCAATACTAAGGATGTAAATATTTTGTGAGGACATTAGTAAATATTCGGCATTATAATTGTTAATTTTGAATTGTATTTAATAGAAAAACAAAGGTAGCTTTTTAAACTTAAATTAGGTATTAAGAATTTTTTAAAAATAGTAGGTAAATTAATAGCAATACTGTTATTGCTTTTCATCATTTTGGTGTTGGTGCTATCTATTCCAGCTGTTCAAACCAAACTTGGTGGTTATTTAACTAAACGTTTAAATGAAGATTATAAAACTAATATTAACGTTGGTAAGGTTGGTCTTCAATTTAATGGCGATGTAGAGCTAAAAGAAATTTTAATACGTGATTATAAAAAGGATACATTAATTAGCGCTGCAGAATTAAATACATCTATTTTAAGTTTTAGCAATATAATTAATGGTACTTTAAATTTTGGGGATATAGATATGGAAGATTTAATCTTTAATATCGTAACCTATAAAGGTGAAACAGACACTAATTTGGATGTTTTTGTAGCTAGATTTGATAGTGATAATCCTAGACCAGAAAAAAGTACATTTTTACTGTCTTCAAGCGATGTTTCAATATACAACGGTTTATTTAAGTTTATTGATAAAAATAAAGAGACACCAGAAATTCTTGAGTTTAATAAGTTAGATATTAATGCAACAAATTTTCTAATTAATGGTAGCGATGTAAGTGCGCGTATAAACACATTATCTTTTATAGACAGTCGTGGACTAATAGTACAAAACATGTCTACCAATTTTGAATATACGCTTAAAAATATGGTTTTTAATAATTTAGATATTAAAACCAAAAATTCTACACTTAAAGGAAATCTAACTTTTAATTATAATAGAGAAGATTTTAAAGATTTTGAAAATAAAGTAAATGTAGATGCTAATTTTAGCGACGCTAACATTGCTTTAGATGAATTAAATGTTTTTTATAATGAGTTTGGTGTTAACCAGCGTGCGCGATTTAGTACAAATGTTTCGGGCACATTAAACGATTTAACATTAAATAATTTAAAATTAAGCTCAAGTACTAGAACTAAAATTTATGGCGATATAAATTTTAAAAATCTTTTAAATAGTGAAGAAAATAATTTTGCTATGGCTGGAGAGTTTTCTAATTTAACATCTAATTATAAAGATTTAAAACGTTTATTACCAAATGTTTTAGGAGCCTCAATTCCTTCAATATTCGATAAATTAGGTGATTTTATTATTCAAGGAACAACAGATATAACACCAACAAAAATTCTTGCCGATTTAAATATTAATACAGAGCTAGGTTTTATAAAATCTAATTTAAGTATATCAGATGTAAATAGTATAGACCATGCTACTTATAAAGGAAATATAATATTCGACCAATTTAATATTGGTGATTTTTTAGAAGATCCAAAACTTGGAGAAATATCTTCAAATCTCGATGTCGATGGTTTTGGTTTTAAAAAAGAAAATTTAAGAACAGGTGTTAAAGGAGATGTTTACACTATAAATTATAACAATTATAGCTATAAAAATATAATTGTAAATGGAGAATATAAGCAAAGTGTATTTAACGGTAAACTTGTTGCAGACGATACTAATTTAAAATTAGAATTTAATGGGTTAGCAGACTTATCTACAGAAATAAATACTTTCGATTTTTCTGCAAATGTTGAATATGCTAATTTAAATAAACTTAATTTTTACACTAGAGATTCTTTATCGCTTTTTAAAGGTAATGTGCAAATGAAAATGAAAGGCACAACTTTAGACGATGCAGTTGGAAATATATCTTTTAATAAAACAAGTTATAAAAATGAAACCGAAGATTATTACTTTGAAGATTTTGCAATAACATCATCATTTGAAGGAGAAAAACATATTATTAATGTAAATTCTCCAGATATTATTGAGGGCACAATGAAGGGAGAGTTTTTATTTAAAGACATTCCAGATTTGTTTGAAAACTCTATAAAAAATGTTTACACAAACCAGTCACCTAATATTATTGAAACCGACCAGTATATAGATTTTAATTTTAAAATTTATAATAAAATTGTCGAGGTATTTTATCCAGAAATAGTTTTAGGAAAAAACACTTATATAAGAGGTAGAGTAGAAACAGACGAAAAAGAATTTAAATTAACTTTTAAGTCACCTAAAATAGAATGGTTAGATTATTTTGCAAGTGAAATAGAGGTGCAAGTAGATAATAAAAACCCTTTATTTAATACGTTTGTAGAAATAGATAGTTTAAATACAAACTTCTATAACATATCTAAATTTAACTTAATTAACGTAACTTTAAACGACACTTTATACATGCGAAGTGAGTTTAAAGGAGGTAATACAAATACAGATGAGTACAATCTTAGTTTTTATCATACAGTAAACGAAAATAATAATTCTGTTATAGGCTTTAAAAGAAGTGATGTTAAGTTTAAAAATAACTTATGGAGGCTTAACGAAGCATCAGATAAGTATAATAAAATTGAAATTGCTAATGGCTTTAGAGACTTTAATGTAGAGCAATTAATTTTAAGCCATAAAAATGAAGAAATAAAACTAGCAGGAGTAATTAGAGACTCTACTTATAAAGATTTAAAACTTAATTTTAAAGATGTAGATTTAGCAAAAATTACACCTAGAATAGATAGTTTATCTTTAGCAGGAAATGTAAACGGAAAATTAGATTTACTTCAAAAAAATGGAAGTTACCTTCCAAACTCTTCAATAACAATAGACGATTTAGAGATTAATAAAACATACTTTGGATCGTTTGATGCTAATATTAAAGGAAATCAATCTCTTACAAACTATTCCGTAAAGGCTAAAATAAAAAACGACACAAAAAATGCTTTCGAAGCTATTGGAGATATAGATGTTTCTAGTGATAATGCAGCTATTGATGTAGACTTACGATTTAACGACTTTAATATAAACATTTTATCACCTCTTTTAGAACCTGTTTTAAGTAACATTAGAGGAGATGTAACAGGAAATATAGCTGTAATTGGAGATTTAAAAAAACCAAATTTTAATGGCGATTTAAAAATTGATAATGGAGGACTAAAAATACCATATCTTAATGTAGATTTCGATTTTGATAAAAAGTCTTCTGTAACATTAGATAATCAAAATTTTAATTTCAATACCATTAAAATTACCGATGTTAAATATGGCACACAAGGAATTTTAGATGGTAAAATAAGCCATGTAAACTTTGGAAATTGGCGATTAGATTTAGGCCTAAACACAAATAGACTTTTAGTTTTAGATACCAAAGAGCAAGAAGAATCCCTATATTATGGTACAGGCTTTATTTCAGGAAGTGCCGAAATATTTGGGCCTACAGAATCTTTGAATATTACTGCCGAAGCAGAAACAATGAAAGGAACAGAATTTTACATACCTTTAAGTGATGTAGAATCGTTTGGAGATAACTCCTTTATTCATTTTTTAACTCCTGAAGAAAAACGTGCCAAATCCGAAGGTATAGAAATAGAAACAAAAAATATTTCTGGTTTAGAACTCTTTTTCGATCTAAATGTTACCCAAGATGCCTTAATAGAAATTGTAATGGATAAAGAATCTGGAAGTACAATAAGAGGTCGAGGTAACGGAAGTTTACTATTTAATATTAATACCAACGATAAATTTGAAATGTTTGGAGATTTTGTAGTTTATGAAGGTATATATAATTTCCTTTATGGAGGAATTGTACAAAAAGAATTTAGTGTAAATCCATACGAAAGTACAATAGCTTGGAATGGAAATCCATTAGATGCAGAAATAAATATACAAGCCATATATAAAACAAGAACAAATCCATCACCTTTATTAGATAATCCTATTAATAGAACCATACCTGTAGAATTAGAAATTAATTTAACAGGAAAATTAGAAAGACCAGAGCCAGAATTTAAATTCGAATTTCCAAACGCTAGTTCTACAATAAAGTCTGAGTTAAATTATAGATTAGATTCTAAAGCAGATATAGATAATCAAGCACTATACTTAATAACTACAGGTAGTTTTAATAGGCAATTACAAGACATAAATTTATCTGGAACAATTGCAGAAAGAATTAATGGTTTAATAAATGGAATATTCACAGATTCCGACAATAAAATTAAAATAGGATTAAATTATGAAGCAGGCCAAAATCGTCCAGATTACAATACAGACGATCGTGTTGGTTTTACGCTTCAAACCAAAATTACAGACCGAGTATTAATTAACGGAAAAGTAGGAGTACCAGTTGGTGGAGCTTCAGACTCTGTAATTGCTGGTGATGTTCAAGTAGATTTTTTATTAAATGAAGAAGGAACATTAACAGCCACTGTATTTAATAGAGAAAACAGTATTAGAAATTTTGGAGAAGAAATTGGTTATACGCAAGGACTTGGTATTGCTTACTCTGTAGATTTCGATACATTTGGAGAATTGCTTAGAAAAATCTTTAATAAACAAGAAACAGAATCTACAGAAGCTACTCCCGAAGAAAAAACAGAACCTACAGAAAAAGACAATCCATTACCAGAAGGAATAGGTATAAAAAAGAAGCAATAATATTCAATATTCTTTTAAAATTATTAGGATATTTTACTAATAATTATGTTTCAAAAACAGATTCCTAGAACCTTTTTAAGTGTTGTGTAATCAACTTTTTAACCTTTTTTCAACAATTTTACTAACTAAAACGTTATAGTAAAAGTATGCCTACAAATTTTTAACAAAACCATAGTATTATATTGATTTACTTTAATTAGTTTAGCTTCAAACTAAGTAAATTAAATGTCTAAAACAATTAAAAAAATTGGAGTAATGACCTCTGGAGGAGATGCTCCAGGAATGAATGCAGCAATTAGATCTGTTGCTAGAACATGTGCGTTTCATAATATAGAATGCGTTGGAATTTATCGAGGTTACGAAGGCATGATTGAGGGAGACTTTAAAGAGTTAACTGCAAGAAATGTAAAAGGCCTAATAAATAAAGGTGGAACTGTATTAAAATCTGCTCGTTCTAGTGAGTTTAGAACTAAAGAAGGAAGAGAAAAAGCATATAATGCTTTAATAGCAAAAGGAATCGATGGTTTAGTTACCATCGGTGGAGATGGAACATTTACAGGAGCTTTAATATTTAACCAAGAATATGGTTTTCCAGTAATGGGAATTCCTGGTACAATAGATAACGATATTTTTGGAACTTCACATACATTAGGTTACGATACAGCATTAAATACAGTAGTAGAATGTATAGATAAAATACGCGATACGGCAAGTTCTCATAATAGACTTTTTTTTGTTGAAGTTATGGGACGTGATGTTGGGCATATAGCATTAAACGTTGGAATTGGAGCAGGAGCAGAAGAAATTTTAATTCCTGAAGAAGATTTAGGCTTAGATCGATTAGTAGAATCTTTAAGAAGAAGTAAAAAATCTGGAAAATCGTCTAGTATTGTTGTTGTTGCCGAAGGTGATAAAATAGGTAAAAACGTATTTGAGCTAAAAGATTATGTAGATGAGAATATGAAAGATTACGAAGTACGTGTATCTGTTTTAGGTCACATGCAACGTGGTGGTTCTCCATCATGTTTCGATCGTGTTTTAGCTAGTAGAATGGGAGTAAAAGCTGTAGAGAGCTTAATGGAAGGTCAATCTAATTACATGGTTGGCTTGTTAAGCGACAAAATAGTATTAACACCTTTAGAAAAAGCAGTAAAAGGAAAATCAAAAATAAATAAAGAATTAATTCGTGTGTCAGATATCATGACCACATAATATAGAAAGTAGAATTATGTCAAAATTAAAATTAGGAATTAACGGATTTGGTAGAATTGGTCGTATAGTGTTTAGAGCGACTGTAAAGCGTGATAACGTAGATGTTGTTGCTATAAACGACCTTTTAGATGTAGAGCATTTAGCATACTTATTAGAGTATGATTCTGTTCATGGAAGATTTGATGGAACAATAGAAGTTAAAGATGGTAACCTAATAGTAGATGGAAAAACAATTAGAGTTACAGCAGAAAGAGATCCTAAAAATTTAAAATGGGATGAAGCAGGAGCAGACGTAGTTGCAGAATGTACAGGTATTTTTACAACTATGGAAACTGCAGATTACCATATTCAAGGTGGTGCAAAAAAAGTAGTAATTTCTGCACCAAGTAAAGATGCTCCAATGTTTGTAATGGGAGTAAATGATAGTAAACTAACAGCAGACCATACAATAGTATCAAATGCATCATGTACAACAAACTGTTTAGCACCTTTAGCTAAAGTTATTGAAGATAACTTTGGTATAGAAGAAGCTTTAATGACAACTATTCACGCGGCAACTTCTACACAATTTACAGTAGATGCACCGTCACGTAAAAATTACAGATTAGGTCGTAGTGCATTAAATAATATTATTCCTACTTCTACAGGTGCAGCAAAAGCTGTAGGTAAAGTAATTCCAGAATTAGATGGAAAATTAACAGGTATGGCATTTAGAGTACCAACTGTAGATGTTTCTGTTGTAGATTTAACAGTAAAAACTAAAAAAGAAACATCTTTAGAAGAGATTAAAGCTGCTATGAAAAAAGCTGCAAATGGCTCTATGGAAGGTGTTTTAGGTTATACAGAAGATGCAGTAGTATCTCAAGATTTTGTAAGTGAAACAAAAACAAGTGTTTTTGATGCAGACTCTGCTATCGAGTTAAACCCAACATTTTTTAAGTTAGTATCTTGGTACGATAATGAATTTGGTTACTCAAATAAGTTAGTAGATTTAGCTGAAAAAATAAACAATTTATAAGCATATTTTGTTTAATGATATTTAAGCGTAGTCAAAGAATTTAAAAACTTCAACTACGCTTTTTTTATAAATTATATTTAAAGCCTATTAGGTATTTTTAATTAAACTAACTTTAAGTCATGATATTAATAGTTGATAGTGGTTCTACTAAATGCGATTGGATTGCGGTAGATGAAAATGGTAATCAATTACTAGAAAAAATTAGAACAAAAGGTCTAAATCCGGCAATTCTCTCAGAAAAGAAGTTAAGAAAGACTATAAAAAAAAGTAAGGAGTTAAAAAATAATAAAGATAAGGTTACTAACATTTATTTTTATGGAGCTGGTTGTGGAACCGAAAATCCAAAATTAGCTTTAAAAGTTGTCTTACAACAATTTTTTACGAATGCTAATGTAGAAGTTAACGAAGATACTTTAGCAGCAGTATTTGCAACTATTAACACGCCAGACGAAGCAGCAGTAGTTTGTATTTTAGGAACAGGCTCTAATTGTAGTTATTATGATGGTAAAAAATTAGAACAACGAGTAAGTTCATTAGGTTATACTTTAATGGATGATGCTTCAGGTAACTATTTTGGCAAGCAATTAATTAGAGATTACTATTTCAATCATATGCCAGAAGAAATTAAAATAGCCTTTGCAGATAAGTATAATCTTCAAGCAGATTTTATTAAATACAATCTTTACAAGCAGCCAAATCCAAACGCTTATTTAGCAAGTTTTGCAGAGTTTATGATTTTAAATAAAGACTCAGGTTATGTTAACGAGTTAATAAAGAGTGGATTTCGTTTGTTTGCAAAAAACATGATCCTTCAATTTAAAGAAGAATTAAAAACAGTTCCTGTTCATTTTGCAGGATCTATTGCTTATTTCTGTCAAGATGAAATAAAAGAAGTAGCAAAGGAGTTAAATTTTAAAGTTGGTAATTTTGAAAGACGTCCTATTGAAGGTTTAGTTAAATTTCATACAAATAAATAATATTGCAATTTATGCAAAAAAAAGTCCTGTTAAATTTTTACTTAACAGGACTTTTTTATTATTATTTAACTGCAATCATGCTTATTTCTACATTTACAAATTTAGGTAAATTAGCAACCTCTACTGTTTCTCGAGCAGGAGCAGTAGCTTCATTAAAATACTTGCCGTAGACTTCGTTTATTGCTGCAAAATTATTCATATCACTTATAAATATTGAAGATTTAATTACATTATCAAAAGTCATATCTGCAGCTTTTAAAACGGCTTTCATATTTTCCATTACTTGTTTTGTTTCTTTAGTAATGTCATCTAAAACCAATTCGCCAGTTTCTGGATGCAAAGCAATTTGTCCAGAGGTATATAAAGTATTTCCACTTAAAACAGCTTGATTGTATGGTCCAATAGGAGCAGGAGCTTGTGTTGTAGTTATTATTTTTTTCATATAAAACTTATTAATTTAATATTATAAAATGGAGCAACACTTTAGAAATTGTAAATTAAAGTTGTTGATCTGGCTGAAGGCGTTTTTCGTATTTTAAATCTTTTAATATACTAGATTTTATACCTATAAAGAAATTCCAAGAACTTCTATCGCTAAAAGGTATCCAACTAAAATTCATACGCCAACTAAGTAAATCTCTCGCAAAACGAAGTTGTGTATAAGAAAAACCTTGATTTTTAAAATCGTAACCAGATGATGCACCAATGCTCCATTTTGGAGAAATTTCAATATCTCCAGAAAACATTAAAGAATGCGAAGATATTTCATTTTGACGTTGTGAATTAGAGTAATTTACCGCATATGCTAAGCGTAAACTCCATGGAATACCATAGTTGTATAGATCGCCCATTTCTTCCTCTTTATCATCATCTTCATCAAGATAGCGTTGGTCTGCAAAGTCTTGAGACCTACCAAATAAATCATCATCACGACCACCACTATCTAAAGTTTCGTTTCTACTACGCTCGCTGGTATTAGATTTTCTTTCGTTACCCTTACTGTTTAAGCTGTATCCTAAAGTAAGGTTTGCACTTGTTAACCTAAATAAACTTCCTCCGTTATTTATATTAAATTCATCTACTTTGTTGTTGTTATTATCTAGTGCGTATGGATCTAAAGTTGCACCAAAATTAACATTCATTTTATTATCAAATAGCTGTGTTCCTCCACTCATTCTAACCGGACTAAACCTTAGAGAATCTCCTGCTAAATTGTAAGAAGTAGAAAAATTTAAGTTATTTAATATTGTTATTTTTTTAGGCTCGGTTTGTGTGCTATCCTTATCTCTTACTTTTGCTTCAATATTATTACTAAGCGATAAACCTATAGAGCTAGAGTAGGTTTTATTTGGAGCACCATATAAACCTCCTTCAAATCGTGAATATTCATCTTCACGTAAGGTTTCTCCATTAATATCGGTAACCTCATAAGAATCATAGTATCTATCAAAGGCAGGATTAACATTATAACTAATACTTGGTCGCATAACATGCCTTATGGCTTTTATTTTTTTGTCTTGACCTTCCTTTTCAAAGTTAAATTGTCCATAAATTGTAGTTCCTAAACTTGCACCAAAATTGTATGTTCTATAAGAATCGAAACCTGTAATATCTTCTGTTACGGTTTCGCTATTTTCACTATCGTAATACCTATTTATAGTATTTAAAGTCCAAGTTTCGTCGAAATTTGCATTTGCACTTAAACTAAAGTAATTAAAAAGTTTAAAGTTTGTAGTTACAGGAATTGAATGTCTCATTCCAATTTTAGCGTCGTCAAACATTTCGCTTTTAAAGAACAAGGAATCTGTGGTTTGAATTCTATTTTCTGCTCTTACACTATATTGCAAGTTTATATTTTGAATTATCCCTTTTTTAGAGCCAACTTTTGGCGCAAAAGGATATACACGCCCAACACTAGCTTGAAGTGTTGGTAGTGTTAAGTTAATTTCTTCTGTTTGTGTGTTTTGTGAGTGCGTTGCTGTTAAACTCATGTTTATTTGTGGCTCGCCTTCAAAAGTTTTTGAATATGATACAGAAGATGCTAATGTGTTATTTAAAAAACTAGCAGTATTAACTTGATTTTGAGATTGTTGGTAATAGTTACTACTACCTAAGTTTACAGAAGCAGAAAATCTTGAATTTGGATTAGATTTAGTGTCTTGAGAATGAGACCAACGTAAATTATAGATTGTACTTTTAGCGTAATCTGGGAAACCACGTTCGCTGTTTATAATATTCTCGTATCTAAAACCAAATCTACCATTATATTTATAACGCTTTTTATAATTATTTTCTATTCTTAAGCCATAACTACCATTTGTATAGTAATCTCCTAAAACGGCCAAATCTAAATAATCGCTTATAGCAAAGTAGTAACCACCATTTTGTAAAAAATAACCACGATCATTTTGCTCTCCAAAACTAGGAAAAATTACACCCGAAGTTTGTTTTTTACTTAAAGGAAAAAAAGCAAATGGTACTATAATAGGAGTGGGAACATCGTAAATAAACATTTGTGCTGTGCTAGCTACAATTTTTTTATTTGGAACAAGCTTAGCTTTATCAATCATAAAATAATATTCAGGATCTTCTTCACTTTCAGCTGTTGTAATACGCATTTTGTTTAAAAAATAAACCGAGTCATTTTCTTTTTTAGAACGCTCAGATCTAATTTTCATTCCTTGTTGCTCTGTATTAGAATTAAAAATTATAGCTTTTTTATTTTTAAAATTAAAAATTATAGAATCTGGTTCTACAATATTTTCACCTTGCTTAAATACTGGTCTTTGTGCAAATTCTCCTGCAGTATCTTTTACTCTTCCTGCATATATTAAATTTTTACTATAATCTATAACAATAGTTCCTGCAGTAATTTCCATATCAAGGTAATTTACTTTAGCTTCATTATATAAATACATTTTTTGTTCTTTTCTATTAAATGTATTATAGTCTTGAGCTGTGTAAGATACTGTACCTTGTAAAAGTGCTGGTTTTGTTTTTGTAGAGTCCGTTTTTGTAGAATCAGATTCTATTATTGTAGTTAGTTCTTCTTTAGGAATAACAATTGTATCCTCCGTTTTTGTTGGAGGAGAAACAGTTTCTAGGTCTTCACTCTTAGGTATCTCGATGCTTTTAACATCACCGTCTTTAATTTGAGCAAAGCTAAGAGTGTTGATAAACACTGTAAAACTTAGGGCAAAAAGTATATGAATTCTATTTGTATGCAACGCTTTTGTGTGTATTTTTGCTAAAGTATGGCTCGGTTTTTGAATTGCCAAAATTACATATATTTTTTATGATTAATTTATCATTATCATATAATTTATAAATCCATACTAAAACACCTGTAAAATTGGTTATAATACTATGCAAACGAGACTAAGAATATTTTTCGTATTAATTATAATAACATTAACAGTATCGCTATCTGCTACTGCACAATCTAAATCCGATAAATTTATTGTCGTTTTAGATGCTGGACATGGTGGAAAAGATCCTGGAAAACCATCTAAATATGGTTATACAGAAAAAGATATTGCTTTAAAAATAGTATTAGCAGTAGGTAAAGAACTTGAAAAAAATAAAGACATTAAAGTTGTATACACTAGAAAAACAGATGTTTTTATAGATTTATTTAAACGAGGAAAAATTGCTAACGATGCAAATGCAGACTTATTTGTATCGGTTCATTGTAATGCCCATACCTCTCAAGCATACGGATCTGAAACTTATGTTTTAGGAGTACATAGAAATAGTACAAATTTTGATGTAGCCAAAGCAGAAAATGCAGTAATTTTTATGGAAGAAGATTACGAGCATAATTATAATGGTTTCGACCCAAATTCGCCAGAGTCTTTTATTGGTTTAACGCTTATGCAAGAGGCTTATTTAGACCAAAGTATACAATTAGCGAGTTTAATTCAAAAGAATTTTACAGAGAAACTTAAACGTAAAAATAGAGGAGTAAAACAAGCTGGTTTTATAGTATTACATCAAACAGTTATGCCTAGTGTTTTAGTAGAAACAGGTTTTATAACTAACACTTCAGAAGGTAAATATTTAAATTCTAAAAACGGACAAACAGATTTAGCAAATGCTATGGCAAAAGCAATTCTTGCTTATAAAAAAAGTGTAGAGTTAAATTTTGTAGATACAGAATATATTACTGAAGAAAATAATGTTATTTCTTCTGAAGAAAAAATTATACCTAATACTATATTTAAAGTACAAATAGCTGCAGCGTCTAAAAAATTAGAACCAAAACCATATAACTTTAAAGGTTTACAAGAAGTATCTAGAGATAAAGAAGGTAAATTATATAAATATTATTATGGTTATACTTCAGACATTAATAAAATTCAAGAAATGCAAAAAGAAGCCAGAAAAAAAGGATTTAATAGCGCATTTATTGTAGCCTATCGCAATGGAGAGCGTATAAGTTTACAAAAAGCTTTAAATAGTGGTTCTAAATAAAGCTATATTGAGTATATTTATTTTATTTTTGTTCCAAATCAAACTTATATATTTTGAAAATTACTAGAGAAGTAAAAACAGCCATACTAGCCATAACAGGAATTTTATTATTTATTTTTGGTTTTAGTTACCTAAAAGGTAAAAACTTATTAGACGATTCTATTATTGTTTATGCTAAATACGATAATGTAGAAGGTTTAACACCTTCAACTCCCGTAACAATTAACGGATACATAGTTGGTAAAGTTTTAGATATTTATTTTGAAGATGAAAGTTCTGGAGTTTTAGTCGTTAAAATGGATATTGACACAAAATTTAAATTTTCGAAAAATAGTAAAGCCGAATTATTTCAAAATGGATTTATTGGTGGAAAAGCTGTACAAATTATACCAGCTTATGATAATGATGCAAATGCAGAAGATGGAGACTACCTAAAAAGTCAAGTTAAAGAAGGTATGATGGAACTTGTTAACGAGCGCCTTACACCTTTACAAGAAAAAATAGAAAAAGTAATGAGTGAGACCGATACGCTTTTAGTAGGTTTCAATAATGCTTTTGATGCCAAAGCACAACAAGATTTAAAAAATAGTATAGCTAGTTTAAATGCAACAGTTTCTAGTTTTAATGCTACAGCAAAATCTTTAAACAGTTTAATAGATAACAATAAATCTAAATTAGATAATACTATTACTAATTTTGAAAATACTTCTGGAAACCTTTCTACTATGACAGATAAAATGGCACAAGTAGATATTGCTAAAACTGTAGAAGATTTACAATCAACAATTAAAAAATTCGATAATTTAATAGCAAGTGTAGAAAATGGAGAAGGATCTATAGGAAAGCTATTAAAAGACGATGAACTTTATAAAAACCTTTCAGGAGCATCAAACCAAATGGAAGAGTTGCTTCAAGACATGAAATTAAATCCTAAGCGTTATGTACATTTTTCTTTATTCGGAAAAAAACCAAAACGTTACGATGCAGAAGGAAATGAAATAGAAGACCAAAAATAAACTAACTACTAATAATGAATTACTTACCAAACATAATATTTGCCATTATACTTGTTGTAGGCATTGGTTACTTTGTAAAAAATGTAAAAAAACTATTCCGAAATATAAAACTAGGAAAAGCAAAAGATATAAGTGATAACAAATCACAGCGATGGAAAAACATGGCAATGATTGCGCTTGGACAAAGTAAAATGGTAAAACGTCCAGTATCAGGATTCTTTCATATTATTGTATATGTTGGTTTTATAATCATTAATATAGAAGTTTTAGAAATTATTATAGATGGTCTTTTTGGTACACACAGAATAGGTTTAAGTGTATTGCCAAAATCACTTTACGGTTTTTTAATTGGCGCTTTCGAAATTCTTGCGGCATTAGTATTTGTTGCAGTTACTGTATTTTGGATTAGAAGAAACATAATTAAAATAAAACGTTTTTTTAGTGCCGAAATGAAAGGTTGGCCAAAAAATGATGGAAATATTATTCTATATTTTGAAATGGTTTTAATGACTCTGTTTTTAGTAATGAATGCTACAGATCTAGCATTTCAAAACGCTGGAACTGGAGGCAATGTAATTAGCCAATTTATATCTCCAATATTTGGAGATAACCCAGAAACACTTCATGTCATAGAAAGAAGCGCTTGGTGGCTTCACATAATAGGTATATTAGTATTCTTAAATTACCTTTATTTTTCTAAGCATTTACACATATTATTAGCATTTCCTAATACATATTATGCAAAATTAACACCAAAAGGACAGTTTCCAAATAACGAAGCTGTTACCAAAGAAGTAAAATTAATGATGGATCCAGACGCAGATCCATACGCTGCACCGCCAGAATCTGATGCAGATGAAACACCAGAAAAATTTGGTGCAAGTGATGTTCAAGATTTAAGCTGGTTAAATTTATTAAATGCCTATTCTTGTACAGAGTGTGGACGTTGTACAAGTGAATGTCCAGCAAATTTAACAGGAAAGAAACTATCACCTCGAAAAATAATGATGGACACCAGAGACCGTCTTGAGGAAGTAGGTAAAAATATAGATGCCAATAAAGGAACATTTGTAGACGATGGAAAACAATTGTTAAACGATTATATTACACCAGAAGAACTTTGGGCATGTACAAGTTGTAACGCCTGTGTAGAAGCCTGTCCAATTAGTATCGATCCATTAAATATTATTATGGAAATGCGTAATTATCTTGTTATGGAACAAAGTGCTGCACCTATGGAATTAAATAGTATGATGACTAATATAGAAAATAACGGAGCTCCGTGGCCATACAACCAGCAAGATAGATTAAACTGGAAAAACGAATAATTTATTTATAATGTTTAGTGCTTTTAAGAGCTTTGCATATACTCCTAATTTATAAAGATATATTACTGTAAAAAATAAAAGAATAAGATGAGAAACAAATATAAATACACAATTATTATCGTGCTTTTTATATGTAGTTTTAAATCCTTTGCACAAGATTACAGAAAAGATTCTTTACAAATAAAAGCATACACAGAAATAAAATTTACAGCAGGAAAGCCAGTAGATATAAAGCTTAAAAAAGTGTTTTGCGATTACTGCTCTAAAAAGCAATTAAAATTATTAGGAGAAGATGCAGTAAGAAGAACAGAAAACGAAAAGCATGATCCAAAAAATAAATTAGAAGACGGTGTTAAAAAATTAGCAGTCTATATTAGAATTGCAAAAACAGATTTTGCAAGTATAAACGAAGACAAGTAACAACTCAATATTAAATTATGAGCGAACAATTAACAGTGCCAACAATGGCAGAACTAATGGCAGAAGGAAAAGAACCAGATATTTTATTTTGGGTAGGATCTGCAGGAAGTTACGATGATAGAGCAAAGAAAATAACAAAGGCCTTTGTAAAAATTTTAAATAAAGCTAATGTTAATTTTGCTGTATTAGGAACAGAAGAAAGTGCTACTGGAGATCTTGCAAAAAGAGCTGGAAACGAATTCTTGTTTCAAATGCAAGCCGTAATGAATATAGAAGTGTTAAATGCTTATAATATAAAGCGTATAGTAACTTGCGATCCTCATTCTTTTAATTGTTTAAAAAATGAATATCCAGGACTAGGTGGTAATTACGAAGTGTTACACCATACACAATTTATAAAAGAGTTAATAACATCGGGAAAATTAGATATAAAAAATAGCGATTATAATGGAAAGCGAATAACTTTTCACGACCCGTGTTATTTAGGCCGCGCAAATTCAGAGTATAATGCACCAAGAGATGTGTTAAATACTTTAAATGCAACTTTGTTAGAGATGAAACGCAGTAAATCTACAGCATTATGTTGTGGAGCAGGAGGAGCGCAAATGTTTAAAGAGCCAGAAAAAGGTGATAAAGACATTAACGAATTACGTACAGAAGATGCCTTAAAAACCAATCCAGAAATTATAGCAACAGGTTGCCCATATTGCATGACTATGATGAGTGATGGTGTAAAAGTAAAAGAAAAAGAAAACGAAATTAAAGTAATGGATGTTGCAGAATTAATTGCTAGTTCTCAAGGCTTATAAAAAGTATGGATATAGAGAAATTGAGCATAAAAAAAAGAATATTAACAGGAGTCTTTTCTGGTTTAATATATTCTTTAGTTATGGCTGGTTTTGATTATTATACAAATGAACCATTTTCATTATTAAAATTTATTTTCCATTTTGTGTTTTTTGGTTTGTTTATGGGTATTGCATTAAGATATACAAATAAGAAAAAGTAAAAATTTAAAATGTTAGTAGAATTTAATACACTACCAGATCATTCAAGAATCTGGATATACCAAGCCAATCGTTCATTCTCTGAAATCGAGTTGGAAGAAATAAAAGAAAAACTAAATACTTTTATTACAAACTGGACCGCACATGGAAGCGATTTAAACGCAGGTTTCGATATTAGGTACAAACGTTTTATAATTATTGCTATAGACCAAGACTCTCAAGCAGCTACAGGTTGTAGTATTGACGCCTCAGTACATTTTATTCAACAATTAGAAAAAGAATATAATGTAGATTTAATGGATAAAATGAATGTTTCTTACAAACAAGGCGAGTTTGTAGCCTATAAAACATTAACAGATTTTAGAACTATGGCAAAACAAAAAGCTGTGTCTAAAAACACTATTGTATTTAATAATTTAGTAACAAATATAGCCGAGTTAAACGAAAATTGGGAAGTTCCAGCAAGCGAAAGTTGGCATAACAGGTTTTTAAATTAAGCTATACATACTCTTTAAAGTTTACCATGAAAAACGAAATCTTCCTTTTAAATATTTCTGGTCAAGATAAACCAGGATTAACAGCAAGTTTAACATCAGTTTTAGCAGCATCGGGAGCCAAAGTTTTAGATATAGGCCAAGCTAATATTCACGATACTTTATCTTTAGGAATATTATTTGAAATAGAACCAGGTATTAGTTCTTCGCCAGTTTTAAAAGATTTGTTATTTAAAGCTTACGAGTTAGATATTCAAGCAAAATTTACACCTATTACTTTAGAAAATTACGAGAAATGGGTAACACTTCAAGGTAAAGACCGTTACATTATTACAATTTTAGGAGATAGACTATCTGCAGAACAAATTTCTAAGGTTACACAAATACTTGCAGAAAAAAATCTAAATATAGATGCAATTAAGCGTTTAACAGGTAGAATGTCTTTAATTAAAACAGAAGAATATCCAAGAGCATCAATAGAATTTTCAATTCGTGGTAAAATAGATAACAAAGAAGAGCTTACAGAAAAATTTATGAAAATTTCTAAACAGCTTGACTTCGATATAGCATTTCAAGAAGATAACATATATAGAAGAAATAGACGTTTAGTATGTTTTGATATGGATTCTACATTAATTCAAACCGAAGTAATAGATGAACTTGCAGAATTAGCTGGTGTTGGAGCAGAAGTAAAGGCTATTACAGAATCTGCAATGCAAGGAGAAATAGACTTTAACGAAAGTTTTAAAAAGCGAATGAAACTTTTAAAAGGCTTAAAAGAAGATGTATTACAAGATGTCGCAATAAATTTGCCAATTACTAAAGGAGCAAGACGATTAATAGATGCTTTAAAAAGCTATGGTTTTAAAACAGCAATTCTCTCTGGTGGCTTTACCTATTTTGGTCATTACCTTCAAAAAGAATTAGGTATTGATTATGTTTATGCAAATCAGCTAGAAATAAAAAATGGAGAACTAACCGGTAACTATCTTGGAGATATTGTAGATGGCAATAAAAAAGCAGAATATTTACAAGAAATAGCAGATAAAGAAGGTTTAAATATAAATCAAACCATTGCTGTTGGCGATGGAGCTAACGATTTGGCAATGTTAAATTTGGCCGGTTTAGGTATAGCTTTTCATGCAAAACCTAAGGTTAAAGATAATGCACAAAGCTCTATTTCTAGCATCGGCTTAGACGGTGTTTTATATTTATTGGGTTATCATGATAAGCATATAGATTTATTAAAATAATACAGTAAATTACTAGCTCAATATTTCTTCATAATTATATATTAAAATCTTTAATAAGAGTTCTAAAAATAATAACTTGGCATAGTTTTTAGTTCTATAATATTATAGCAACTCAAATAGATATTTTTTTTATGCACAGATTACTTTTTTTATTTACTTTACTTCTTATAACTTTTAACATATATGCTCAAGATACTAATAATCCTTTGTTGGCAAAAGATGTTGAGAGCCAAACAAAATGGGTAGATAGTGTTTATAATGCTCTAACATTAAAAGAGAAAATAGGACAACTTTATATGGTGCAAGTTTTTTCTAGTCAAACAGACGCAGAGAAAACTAAAGTACTTAACCTAATTAAAGAAAATAAAATTGGTGGTATAATTTACTCAAAAGGAGGTCCTTATCGTCAAGCAAAATTAAATAACGAGTTACAAGCTGCATCAAAAACACCATTGCTTATTGGAATGGATGCAGAATGGGGATTAAGCATGCGTTTAGATTCTACTTATTCTTTTCCATGGAATATGACGCTTGGTGCAATAAAAGATAAATTTTTAATAGAACAAACAGGAAGACAATTAGGAGAACATTGTAAGCGATTAGGTGTGCATTTTAATTTTGCTCCTGTAGTAGATATTAATACAAACCCAAATAATCCAATTATTGGAAACCGTTCTTTTGGTGAAGATAGAGATAATGTTACAGAAAAAGCAGCTGCATTTATGAAAGGAATGCAAAGTGCAGGAGTTTTAGCAAATGCTAAACATTTTCCTGGACATGGTGATACAGAAGACGACTCTCATTTAACCTTGCCAACAGTAGCTTTCGATGCAAAACGTATAGATTCAATAGAGTTATATCCATATAAAAGGTTAATTAAAGATGGATTATCTAGTGTAATGGTTGCGCATTTAAATATTCCAAGTTTAGATCCACGACCAGGCTATCCTTCTTCAATATCTAAAAATATTGTAACATCTATTTTAAAAGAAAAACTAGGATTTAAAGGACTTATTTTTACAGATGCCTTAACCATGAAAGGTGCTGCAGACTATAAATTTGAAGGTCTTGATGGTGTTACAGAAGGCGCAACAGATACAGTTGGTAATATTGATTTAGCAGCTTTTTTAGCAGGAAACGATGTTATGTTAATGTCGGAAAATCCAGAGTCTGGAATAGCAAAATTAGAAAAAGCTTTTAATAAAAATTTATTTTCAGAAGAACGATTAGCGCTTTCAGTAAAAAAAGTATTGCAAGCAAAGTATAAAGTAGGTTTAAATAATTATAAACCTATTTCCACATACAATCTTGATAAAGATTTAAATCGTTTATACGATGATATTCTATATGAAAAACTAATGGAAGCAGCCATAACAATTGCTCGCGATTCATCAAATTTATTACCATTAAGGCATTTAGAAACTAAAAAAATAGCTTATGTAGAATTGGGAGATGCTGGTGGTGAAACTTTTTTAAAAACCTTAAAACGATACGCCCAAGTTCATGAAGTTAAAGCAGATAAATTAAGCGATTTAATAGCAAAGCTTCAAAATTATAATACAGTTATAGTTGGTTTTCATAAATCTAACGATAATCCATGGAAATCTTATAAGTTTACAGATAAAGAGTTAACATGGTTATACGAGATAGCTCGAACTAATACTGTTATTTTAGATGTTTTTGCAAAACCATATGCTTTACTAGATTTACAAACTGTTACAAATATCGAAAGTGTTGTTGTAAGTTACCAAAATAGTGAAATAGCTCAAGAAACCTCTGCCGAAATTATATTTGGAGCACTTGCCGCCAAAGGAAATTTACCTGTTTCTGCTGGCCCTTATTTTAATGTGGGTGACGGTGTACAAACAAATTCATTAGAACGTTTAGGGTATAGTATTCCAGAACGTGTTGGGTTAAGTTCTTATCGTTTAAAAAAAATAGACTCTATAGCTAATCATGCAATAAATGGAGGAATGACACCAGGAATTCAATTAATTGTAGCTAGAAAAGGAAAAGTAGTTTATAATAAAAACTTCGGGAAACATACTTATAGTAATACAGCTCAAAAAGTAAGAGAAGATGATCTTTACGATGTTGCTTCCTTAACAAAAATTGTGGCTACTTTACCATTATTTATGGAGATGGAAGAGCAAGGTATTGTTTCTTTAGATACTAAACTTTCAGAAGCAATTCCATATTATAAAAATTCCAATAAAAAGGATATAACATTTAAAAAAATGTTATCGCATTATGCACAATTAAAACCTTGGATTCCTTTCTATTTTAAAACTTTAGATACGGTTACCAAACAACCATCTACAAAATATTATAGAAAATCTCCAACAGGAAAATTTAACGTTAAAGTTGCAAATAATCTTTATATGCGTGAAGATTACAAAGACTCTATACCAAAAATAATTAAAGAAACAGACTTGTTATCACGATTGCGTTACCGCTATAGTGATTTACCGTATTACATTTTAAAACAATATATAGAAAAGCATTATAATAAACCTTTAAATGAATTAGTTCAAGACCATTTTTATAAGTCTTTAGGTGCAAACAATACAATTTACAACCCATATAAAACAATTAGTAATACACGTATTACGCCATCTGAAGAAGACGATTACTACCGTTTTCAAAAAGTACAAGGTTATGTGCACGACATGGGAGCAGCAATGCAAGATGGTGTAGGTGGACATGCTGGTGTATTTAGTAATGCTAACGACATTGCTAAAATTATGCAAATGTATTTACAAAAAGGGTATTATGGAGGTGTTAGGTATTTAAAACCAGAAACATTAGATAAGTTTAATACTTGCTATTATTGTAGTAAAAATGTGAGAAGAGGTATTGGTTTCGATAAACCACAACTAGGAGAGTCTGGACCAACCTGTGGTTGTGTATCTATGACTAGTTTTGGGCATTCAGGATTTACAGGAACTTACACTTGGGCAGATCCAGAAGAGGAATTAGTTTATGTTTTTATGGCTAACAGAACTTATCCAACATCTAAAGGAAAAAATATGCTACTAAGAGAAAATATTAGAACAAATATTCAAGAGGCTATTTATGAGGCAATTATAAAATAACTATTTAGATTTTAGCTATTCTTAAAAGTATTTGGAAAAATTAAGATGTAAGTATTTGTTTTTTTTACAACTAATAAATTAATAGAAATAAAATTATTCTGTTTTAAGGTTAAGTAAGGCACTTAAAACTTTAGATATATAAAACTAAAACATGAAAATAGGTATTGTATGTTATCCAACATTTGGAGGAAGTGGAGTAGTAGCTACAGAATTAGGTTTAGAACTTTCTAAACGCGGGCACACAATTCATTTTATAACCTATAATCAGCCTGTTAGGTTAGAACTTTTGGGTAATAATATTCATTATCACGAAGTTAATGTTCCAGAATACCCATTATTTCATTATCAACCATACGAGTTAGCTTTATCTAGTAAATTAGTAGATATGGTTAAACTTCATGGTATTGAAATTTTACATGTTCACTATGCCATTCCTCATGCTTATGCGGCATACATGGCTCAAAAAATGTTAAGAGAAGAAGATATTTATGTGCCAATTGTAACAACGCTTCACGGTACAGATATTACATTAGTAGGTAATCATCCTTTTTATAAACCAGCTGTTACATTTAGCATTAATAAATCTGATGCTGTTACTGCAGTGTCTCAAAGTTTAAAAGATGATACTTTAAGATTATTTGATATTAAACAAGAAATAGATGTTGTTACTAACTTTATCGATTTAAAGAAGTTTAAACATGATTATACAGATTGCCAACGCGCTATGATGGCAAGCGATAACGAGAAAATAATTACACACATTAGTAATTTTAGAGAAGTTAAACGCATTCCCGATATTATTAACATTTTTAATAATATTCAAAAGGAATTACCTGCAAAATTAATGATGGTTGGAGAAGGTCCAGAAAGAGAACCTGCAGAAAGATTATGTAGAAAATTAGGAATTAGTGATAAGGTTGTTTTCTTTGGAAATAGTAACGAAATAGATAGAATTTTATGCTTTAGCGATTTATTTCTTTTACCTAGTGAAACAGAGAGTTTTGGTCTATCAGCTTTAGAAGCTATGGCTTCTGGTGTACCTGTTGTTTCTAGTAATACAGGAGGAATACCAGAGGTAAATACCGAAGGTTTTTCAGGATATTTAAGTAATGTAGGAGCTATAGAAGAAATGAGTAAAAATGCTATTAAACTTTTAAAAGACGATAAGCTTTTAGCTCAATTTAAAAAGAATGCTAAAGCTCAAGCTAAAAAATTCGACATTCAAAATATTGTACCGCAATATGAGAAAGTATACGAAAAAACTCTAAAAACATGTTTGTTTACACAAAAGCTATAAACTAAAAAACACACCATTTACGGTGTGTTTTTTAGTTTATAGAAATTAGATGTTATTTTTTAGCCTCGGCAATAACTAGGTCACTAATATCTGTAGTTTTTTCGGCATATAATAAAACACTAGTTCCGTCTATTTGAGAATTTATAATATGTGTAAAGTTTTGTGCTTTAGCTACCACAGCAATTAATTCTCCAATTCTTGCATAAATAGGTTTTAAAAGTAATCCTTTTTTATAATTTACAGCTTTTTGAATGTCTGTATCAAAATCTTGAATTCCGTTTTGAATACGCATTAAATCTGTTTCCTTTTCTTTTTTAACGTTTTCAACAAAAGTATTTGCATTCTTTTTGTAGTCTTCAAGCTTAGCATTGTAATCTTCAACAATAGAATCTCTTGTTTTAGTAAGTTTTTGCATTACATCATCTAATTCTGCTTGTGCTTTAACAGTTTCAGGCATTTCGCTTAAAATATATTCAACATCGGCATAACCAACTTTTAAATTTGTTTGTGCAAAAGTGGTAAAAGCTAAAAGGTTAAATAAAATAATCGATAGTAGTGTTTTTTGTTTCATTATATTATTGAGTTAATTTTAGTTTTTTAAAAGCAACAATCTTGCCGCAATAAAAAACCATTTCAAATTTTTGAAATGGTTTTGCTAAAATACTATATTTATTTAGTTATTTAAAATTGATACCTTATACCTAAAGCAATATCAAAATCTAAATCGTCTCTAAAATCTCCAAAGCCTAATTCTGGTCTTGCATCAAGAGAAAGTACTAATGGAATATCAAAATTATACTCAACACCAATGTTTCCAGCGGCAAAGAAAAAAGTTTCACTTTCATCGGCATTAAAAGGTAAATCGTAACTATAGTTACCAACACCACCACCAACACCAGCGTACCAGTTAAAATTTCCGTCTAATAACCAAACCCATTGGTATAATCCCGCAAGCTTAAAACCATCATAATTACTACCAGAACGAATACCAAGGTCTGCTTCTAAACGATTATTGTCTCCTAAAGCACGTTGGTATGATATTTCGGCACCAAATCCATCACTATCTCCAATTCGTAATCCAATAGCATTTTCTGAAATTTCTTGTGCAGTTGCAGCATAGCTAAATCCTATTACAGCTACTACTAATAAAAGTACTTTTTTCATATTTTTAAGTTTTAGTTAATTTATAATTAGCTAATTTACAAATAACATTATTTTATGTTAAAAAGTTAAAGCTAATCTTTAGTTAATAATTGTTAAGTTATCTTAAATTTGGTTTTATAATGAGTGAAACAATTACTTCTTCAATATTAAATACTTTAGGAAACGAACTTGATGGCGAATTACATTTTAGTGATTTAATTAAGCGCCTTTATGCAACAGATGCTTCTGTATATAGAATGCTACCTTTAGCTGTTTCGTATCCAAAGTCTTATAAAGATATTAAAAAATTAATAACTTTTGCTTCTAAAAACAAAACTTCTTTAATTCCTAGAACCGCAGGAACATCGTTAGCAGGACAATGTGTTGGAAATGGTATTGTAGTAGATGTATCTAAACATTTTAATAAAATTTTAGATTTCGATAAAGAAGCGCAAACAGTAACGGTACAGCCAGGTGTTGTAAGAGATGAGCTTAATAATTACTTAAAACCTTTTGGACTATTTTTTGGACCCAACACATCAACCTCAAATCGTTGTATGATTGGTGGAATGGTAGGTAATAATTCCTCTGGTACAACATCTATTAAATATGGTGTAACCAGAGATAAAGTAATTAAACTTAAAACTATTTTAAGCGATGGTAGTGATGTTACGTTTAATGAGTTATCAAAAGAAGCACTTATAAACAAAAGCCAATTAAATACTTTAGAAGGAAAAATATATAGAACAATTTGTTCTGAAGTATTTACTGAAGATACAAAACAAGAAATACAGAATAATTTTCCAAAACAAGAAATACATAGAAGAAATACTGGTTATGCAGTAGATGAATTAATAAATAACAATGAAGCTTTTAATCTTTGTAAATTATTAGCAGGTAGCGAAGGTACGTTAGCGTTTACAACTGAAATTACGTTAAAACTAGATAAGCTTCCACCAAAAGAGAGTATAATGGTTGCTGCTCATTTTAACTCTATAACAGATTGTTTAAAAGCTGTACAGCCAACAATGCGTCACAATTTATTTACTTGTGAAATGATGGATAAAACCATTTTAGATTGTACTAAAAATAATAAAACACAAGCAGAAAACAGGCAATTTATTCAAGGAGATCCGCAGGCTATTTTAATGTGTGAGATTAAAGGAGAAGATCCAGCAGATGTTCAAGAGCAGGCAAATAAACTTATAAAAACACTTGACGAAACAGGTTTAAGTTATGCTAATGTTAGTTTACAAAATAAAGATATCCATAAGGCAAACGAATTAAGGAAAGCTGGTTTAGGGCTACTTGGAAATATAATTGGAGATAAAAAAGCAGTAGCTTGTATAGAAGATACTGCTGTTGCGCTTCCAGATTTAGCTAATTATATTTCAGAATTTTCTGCTTTAATGAAAAGCTATAAACAAGATGCTGTTTATTATGCACATGCTGGAGCTGGCGAATTACATTTAAGACCAATACTAAATCTTAAAAAAGAAGAAGACATTATATTATTTAGAAAAATAACTACAGATGTTGCAGCTTTAGTAAAAAAATACAATGGATCGTTTAGTGGAGAACACGGCGATGGTATTGTTCGTGCGGAGTTTATAAAATTTATGATTGGTGATAAAAATTATAATCTTCTAAAAAAAATCAAGTATTGTTTTGATCCAAATAACATCTTTAATCCAGGAAAAATTGTAGATGCATTACCAATGGATAAAAACTTACGCTATACTAGCAATAGAGAAGAGCCTAATATTAATACCATTTTAGACTTTTCTTCATCACAAGGTATTTTAAGAGAAGCCGAAAAATGTAATGGCTCTGGAGATTGCAGAAAACTTCCAGAATTTGGTGGTACAATGTGCCCAAGTTATCGCGCAACTAGAGACGAGAAAGACACTACTCGAGCAAGAGCAAATGCTTTACGTGAATATTTAACACATTCTGAAAAAGCCAACAGGTTTAATCATAAAGAATTAAAGCAAGTTTTCGACCTCTGTTTAAGTTGTAAAGCTTGTGCTAGCGAGTGCCCAAGTAGTGTAGATGTTGCTGCTTTAAAAGCCGAATTTCAATACCAGTATTTAAAAGAAAATGGAGTTAGTTTAAGAACTAGAATATTTGCTTATAATAACAAATTAAACAGTGTTGGCAGTAAGTTTTCATGGTTTACTAATTTTATTTTTTCTAATAGTTTAACATCTTTAATTCTTAAAAAAAGTCTCAATATTGCTCAAGAAAGAAGTCTTCCTTTAATTTCAAGTAAAAATTTAAATAAGGAGTTTCAACTATTTAAAAATAAATATTTTATAAAAACACCAATTAAAACAGTTTTTTTATTTAATGATGAGTTTACAAACTATTTAGATACAGAAATTGGAGTAGATGCAATTACACTTTTACATGCATTAAATTATAATGTTAAAGTAATTAATAATAAAGAATCTGGACGTGCATTTATATCTAAAGGTTTATTGAAGCAAGCAAAAAAAGTAGCAAATGATAATGTTGAAATATATAAAGATATTATATCTGAAAAAACGCCGCTTATAGGTATTGAGCCTTCGGCAATTTTAACCTTTAGAGATGAATATTTAAAATTAGCAGACAATAAACTTTCTGCAAAAAAAATTGCAACACATACGTATTTAATTGAGGAGTTTTTGAGTAATGAAATTGCTATTGGGAACATTAAATCATCACAATTTAGTCAAGAAACAAAAACAATTAAATTTCATGGGCATTGTCATCAAAAATCGCAAAGCAATCAAATACATAGTTTTAATATTTTAAACTTACCTAAAAACTACAAAGTAACTATCATACCTAGTGGATGCTGTGGTATGGCAGGAAGTTTTGGTTACGAAAAAGAACATTTTAAAGTAAGCATGCAAATTGGAAATCAAACGTTGTTTCCTGCTGTAAAAAAAGCTGCTACAAATACTATAATTGCTGTTAATGGAACAAGTTGTAGGCATCAAATAAAGGATGGAACAGGTAAAAAGGCTTTACATCCAATAAGTATTTTAAAAAATGCTTTAGCGTGATGCTTTTATATCGTCTGGATTTAATATTGTAATTGCTGCAACAAGTTCTTTAAAGTCCATTTCTTTAAGTTCACTATCTGCAAAAAACGGTGTACGTTTATCATCCTTATAACTATAAAGCTTCCATCTTTTGAATTGATATTCTAAAGCGGTAAAATTCTCAACCCAATCTCCAGAATTTAGATACGTAGTTTCTCCGTTTTTATTTTTTTTAATTAGCATTTTTGGTTGATGTATATGTCCGCAAACCACATAATCATAACCTTTTTCTATGGCTAAATCTGAAGCAACATCTTCAAAATCGCTAATATACTTTACGGCTTGTTTTACACTGTTTTTAATTTTTTTTGAAAGAGAAAACTTCTCTTTTCCCATGTTCACTAATGCCCAATTAACCAAACGGTTTATTAAAATTAATAAATCGTAACCATACCCGCCTAATTTAGCTATCCATTTAGCATTTTGTATAGAGGCATCAAAAACATCACCATGAAAAAACCATGCTTTTTTATTATCGATTTCCATAACTAATTTGTTAACTATTGAAATATTACCAATTTTAGTGTCGGTAAACTTTCTAAGCATTTCGTCATGATTTCCTGTAATATATACAACGTCAACACCTTGTGCAGCGAAGTCCATTATTTTTTTAATTACCTTTAAATGAGATTTTGGGAAGTAACGTTTGCTAAATTGCCAAATATCTATAATATCTCCATTTAAAATTAATGTTTTTGGATTTATACTTTCAAGGTAAGTAAGTAATTGCTTTGCATGACATCCATATGTCCCTAAATGAACATCCGAAATAACAACAACCTCTACTTTTCTTTTAATATTCAAATCAAATTAATTTTATTACAAAGATTAAAACTATTAGTTAATGTAATATTATGTAGATATTATAAAAAGATGCTATTTTGTTAATAGTAAGTAAAGTATTTAGGCTTAATGTTAATTTAGTATTAATTAGAATTTGCAAAAAAAATAGCGAATGTTGTATTTTAAATAGCTGTAATAATTAAAATACAATTTTTGTTTCTGTAATATTACTTTTACATTAGCATAAAATAAAATTTATGGCAGGAAATTCCTTTGGCAAACTATTTAATCTCACGACTTTTGGCGAATCTCATGGAGTTGCTATTGGTGGTGTTATAGATGGTTGTCCTCCAAATATAACATTAGATTTAGAAGCTATCCAAAACGAAATGAATAGACGCAAACCAGGACAGTCTTCTATCGTTACACAACGTAAAGAACCAGACGAAGTTAAATTTTTATCTGGTATTTTTGAAGGTAAAACCACTGGAACACCAATTGGTTTTATAATAGAGAATGCCAACCAAAAGTCTAAAGACTATTCACACATAAAAGACTCTTACAGACCTAGTCATGCCGATTATGTTTACGATAAAAAATATGGACATCGCGATTATCGTGGTGGTGGAAGAAGCTCTGCAAGAGAAACAGCAAGTAGAGTAGTTGCTGGTGCCATTGCAAAGCAAGTACTTAAAGATATAAAAATTAATGCTTTTACATCTTCAGTAGGCGATATATTTATAGATAAACCATATCAAGATTTAGATTTTTCTAAAATAGAATCTAATGCAATACGTTGTCCAGATGAGTCTACAGCAGAAAAAATGATAGCTCGTGTAAAAGAAATTAGAAAACAAGGAGACACAATTGGTGGTACAATAACTTGTGTAATTAAAAATGTTCCTGTCGGCTTAGGAGAACCTGTTTTTGATAAATTACATGCAGATTTAGGTAAAGCAATGCTTTCTATAAATGCTGTAAAAGGTTTTGAATATGGAAGTGGCTTTTGTGGTGCTAAAATGAAAGGTAGTGAACATAACGATTTATACAATCAAGACGGTACTACTAAAACAAACCTTTCTGGTGGTATTCAAGGCGGAATAAGTAACGGTATGGATATTTATTTTCGTGTAGCTTTTAAACCTGTTGCCACAATTATGCAAAACCAAGACACTATAGATAAAGATGGTAATATTGTAGAAATGCAAGGAAAAGGACGTCATGATCCTTGTGTGGTGCCTAGAGCAGTACCAATTGTAGAAGCAATGGCTGCTATGGTTTTGGCAGATTTTTATTTGCTTAATAAAATGTACTAACTTAATTCTTTAAAAAAGTAATTTATAATAAAAACTAACTACTAAATTTTCCTTATTTATAGTATAAACTCTATTAAATCTAAGGATAAAACAATTATAATATGAAATTAGCATTACACTGGAAAATAATTATCGGAATGATTTTAGGTATCATCTTTGGATTCATAATGAACTCTGTAGATGGTGGAAGAAATTTTGTTTCCGATTGGATTGCTCCATTTGGAAAAATCTTTATTAACCTTTTAAAGCTAATTGCAGTACCTTTAATTTTAGCATCGTTAATTAAAGGAATTTCAGATTTAAAAGACATTTCTAAAATTAAGAAAATGGGTTTACGTACCATATTAATTTATGTTGGTACAACAGTAGTAGCAATAGTAATAGGATTAACTATTGTAAATACTATAAAACCGGGAACAGGAATGCCTCAAGATACTATTGAGAAAATAAAAATGAAATACGAAAATGATGCTGGAGTTTCAGATAAATTAATGAAAGCATCTGCTCAAAACGATGCTGGACCGTTACAAGCATTAGTAGATATTTTCCCAAGTAATATATTTACAGCTTTAGGAGAAGCAAAAATGCTTCAAGTTATCTTTTTTGCTTTATTTGTAGGTATTTGTTTATTGTTAATTTCAGAGAAAAAAGCAAAACCTCTTGTAGATTTCTTCGACTCTTTAAACGAGGTTGTAATGAAAATGGTAGACCTAATAATGTTATTTGCTCCATATGCTGTTTTTGCATTAATGGCAAATGTTATTATAGCTTTTGATGATACAGAAATTCTTTTAAAACTTTTAACCTATGCTTTATGTGTGGTTTTTGGATTAGCTCTTATGATTGGGTTTTATCTAATTTTAATAAAAGTATATACAAAAAAGTCGCCTTTATGGTTTTTAAATAAATTATCTCCAGCACAATTGTTAGCGTTTTCTACAAGTTCTAGTGCGGCAACATTACCTGTAACTATGGAGCGCGTAGAAGAACATTTGGGTGTAGATAAAGAAGTTGCTGGTTTTGTTTTGCCAGTTGGTGCTACCGTAAATATGGATGGAACAAGTTTATACCAAGGTATTGCTGCAGTATTTATTATGCAGGTTATTTGGCCAGAAGGTTTAACATTTACAAACCAATTAATAATTATAGCTACAGCTTTATTAGCTTCTATAGGTAGTGCTGCAGTACCAAGTGCAGGTATGGTAATGTTAGTAATTGTTTTAGAATCTATTGGTTTTCCTGCAGAATTATTACCAATTGGTTTGGCTTTAATTTTTGCAGTAGACAGACCTTTAGATATGTGTAGAACAGTAGTAAATGTTACAGGTGATGCAACAGTATCTATGATGGTTGCAAAATCTTTAGGCAAATTACACGACAATCCTAAACCTAAAGAATGGGATGATAATTACGAAGCTGTAAAATAATTTTAACTGTTTTTTTCTAACGTTTTAAATTATTTATATTAAAAAATATCAAAGATTTCATTGTTTTGTTAATTTTTAAAATAATGAAATCTGTTTTTTTATTAAATAATTTATAAATTATCTATAAATTTATACAACAAACCAAAACCAAAAAATATGAATGTTTGCTTTATAATGTATCCATGGGATCAAATAGATGCAGAAAATGATACAAGCTTAGCGCTAATTAAAGAATGTGTAAAACGTGGACATGGTGTTGCTATTTGCACACCAGCCAATTTAACTATTAGAGATAGTGTAACAAATGCATTTTGTAATGTTATTGGGCGTATGGATAAAGTACCTACCACACTTAAAGCATTCTATAAAAAAGCTACTTTACGTGAAGAAATGCTACCGTTAGCAGGTTTTGATACTATTTTTTTTAGAGCAAATCCACCATTAGATCCAATTATGCTTAACTTTTTAGATTCGGTAAAAGATGATGTCTTTATAATGAACTCTTTACAAGGAATGCGTGAAGCTAATAATAAATTATATACAGCAGCTTTTGGAGATGCACACAGTAATATAATTCCTAATACACACGTATCTAAAAATAAAAACTATTTAATTCAACAAATTAAGGAGTCTAAAGCAGATAAAATGATTTTAAAACCTTTAAATGGTTTTGGAGGTTCTGGAGTAATTTTAATTGAAAAATCTGCAATGAATAACATTAATTCATTACTAGACTTTTATATAAATAGCAGTGACGGTTCTTCAAACTATGTTATTTTACAAGATTATATTGAAGGAGCAGACCAAGGAGATGTAAGAATATTAATGCTTAATGGAGAATATATAGGAGCAATGAAGCGTGTACCTGGTACAGACGATCATCGTTCAAATGTTTCAGCAGGAGGAAGTATAGCAAAACACTCTTTAACTAAAACAGAAAAAGCACTTTGTAAACAAATTGGTCCTAAATTAGTAAAAGATGGATTGTATTTTGTTGGTATTGATGTTATAGGAGGAAAGCTTGTAGAAGTTAATGTAATGTCTCCTGGAGGTATAACTTATATGAATAAAGTTTATAAAAATAAATTTAAATTAGAAGAGAAAGTAATAGACTTTTTAGAAAGTAAAGTGTTAGATAATGTACAGGCATTTAATCGTTTATCTAAATTGCGTAAAACTGTAGAAGATGCTTAAACAATTTGAGTTTTATTATTTATAAAATGTAACATTAATATATACTGCCATGAAAAACGTCCTATTATTAGTATTTGTAATAATTTTTACCTCTTGTAAAAATGAAGGTGTAAAAAAAGAAAATGTAAAGGAAGAAGTAATTAAGGAGCTTTCATTAGAGCAAAAGGAAAAATATCAAACTTTAAAAAATGAAGCTTGGAGTCTTTATGAAACTCAAGAATATTTAAAATCAGCAAAAAAGTATTCTCAAGCATTTAAAAGTACTAATAATAGAAGTAATAATACAGATAGATATAATGCGGCTTGTTCGTGGGCTTTAGCTAATGAAAAAGATTCTGCATTTGTTCAATTATTTAGAATAGCAGAAAAAGGTGAATATTCAAGTTATAGTCATATAACAACCGATCCAGATTTAGCAAGTTTACATACAGATAGCAAATGGAATAAATTATTGGAAATTGTAAGTGCAAATAAAGAAAAAAAAGAGGCAAATTTAGACAAACCATTAGTTGCTATTCTAGATACTATATACAATGAAGATCAAGGGTTAAGAAGAGAAATAAAGACTATTGAAGAAACCTATGGTAGAGACTCTAATGAAATGAAAGCACATTGGGATGCTATTGCAAAAAAGGACTCTATAAATTTAATAAAAATTCAAAAAATATTAGATGAGCGTGGCTGGTTAGGTCAAGATATTATTGGCGGAAGAGGGAACATGACCTTGTTTTTAGTTATTCAGCATTCACCATTAGAAGTTCAAGAAAAATACTTACCAATGATGCGAGATGCAGTTGCAAAAAATAATGCTCAACCAAGTAGCTTAGCATTGCTAGAAGACAGAGTTGCTTTAAGAATTGGTAAAAGACAAATTTACGGTAGCCAAATAGCCAGAAATCAAGAAACAGGCGAGTTCTATGTTTCTCCTTTAAAAGATCCCGAAAATGTAGACAAAAGAAGAGCAGAAGTTGGTTTAGGACCACTATCAGAATATGTTTCTAATTGGAATATAGATTGGAATGTTGAAAAGCATAAGCTAATGACAGAGAAAATGGAATCTAAATAGAAAATGTAATTACACTTTTTATAATTAAAAAGAAAAAAGGTTTAATAATGTCTATAATTAATAATATTGAAAATATAGTTTCGGCAGATTGGTTAAATAATCATTTACAAGCAGAAAATTTATTGGTTTTTGATGCTACAATTTCTAAAGTTGTAGGAGATGTTTCTGCATTATCTAATTATAAAATACCTAAAAGTCAATTTTTCGATATAAAAAAGAAGTTTAGTAACATAAAATCTCCTTTTCCAAACACCATTCCATCTGTAGCTCAATTTCAAAAAAATGCTCAAATACTTGGCATCAATAATAATTCGGTAATAGTTGTTTACGATGATCATGGTTTATATTCCAGCGCAAGAGCATGGTGGTTATTAAAAACTTTTGGTTTTAAAAATGTTGCTATACTAGATGGTGGCTTGCCAGAGTGGAAAGCAAAAAACTTTAGCTTAGAAGATAAATCGGTTAAAAATGTTTTTAAAAAAGGGAATTTTAATGCCGTTTATAACCCAAATAAAGTGGTATATTTTGAATCTTTAGAGGCAATATCAAAAGATAAAAACTTTAAAATTATAGATGCAAGATCTAGTGATAGATTTAATTGTATTGTTGCAGAACCTAGAGAAGGTTTAAGAAGTGGTGTTATTCCATCATCAATAAATTTACCATTTAATCAAGTTTTAGTTGGCAACAAATTAAAAACAAAAGAAGAATTACAAGAAATATTTAAAAGCTTAGCAAAAGAGCATCAACACTTAGTGTTTACTTGTGGTTCTGGTATTACAGCTTCAGTTTTAGCTCTTGCAGCAACAATAGCAGGATATAACAATAGTGTTTACGATGGGTCGTGGACAGAATATGGAACATTAACAATAGCATAAATTATGGATACATCTAAAAATTGGTCTAAAAACGAACTGGTAGCCTATATACTTTTATATGTTGCAAATTCAGATTTGCACGAAACTAACGAAGAAAAAGAATTTATAAGATCTAAAGTAGATAAAAAAACTTACGCCTCAATCCATAAGGAGTTTGATAGAGACAACGATTATCAATGCATTCAAAAAATACTAAAAAGTGTAAATGAGCACGACTATTTTAGAGATGATTATGCAGGTCTTTTTGCAGATATAAAATTATTACTTTATGCAGATGGAGAAGCCAATACTATGGAAGAAGCTACATTAAAATTTTTACGTAAAATTTTAAAGGAATAAATAAAATTGCCTTTCTTCATTATTAATTTAAACCTTTAATATGGAAAAGTTATCCATTTCTCAAATAGTCGATAAAATAAATGCAGAAGAAACCTTTCATGCCGTTTCTACAGATTATTCCTTTACACTTAAAATAGATAATTATGTACATTACGTTTGTGGTGCTGTACACGATGGGCATCAATTTCGTAAAGAGTTATGGGATAATTGCTTGCATACAGAATATGAGCGTTGGTACGAAGAAGATCCAGAGACTAAAACCATGGTAAATTCTCATCCAATTGTTATAGCTGGTATGGATTCAAGGTTTGAGTACGATTTAAATCGTAGTCCTGAAACAGCAATCTATAATGATGCTTGGGGAAAAAAATTATGGAAAACACCAATATTAGAAAATCAAAAACAGAAATCACTTTTAAAGCATGAAGCTTTTTATAAAGTAGTTCACGCCTTAATTTCTAAAATTGAAGACAAATTTGGAGTTTGTATTGTATTCGATATGCATAGCTATAATTGGAAGCGTTGGGATAGAGAAGTACCAACCTGGAATTTAGGAACAGATAATGTAGACAATAAACGTTTTGGAAACCATATTGAAATTTGGAGAGAAAGTTTATCACAAATAAAACTTCCTAATGGTATAAAATCCACATCAAAAATTAACGACACCTTTAGAGGTAACGGTTATTTTTTAAAGTATATTACCCAGAATTTTAGCAATACTTTAGTTCTAGCTACAGAAATAGCTAAAATTTACTGCGACGAGTATAATTACATTATATTTCCAGAAGTTGTGGCAGCAGTAGAACATCAATTAAGAGATAGAATTAAAAAAAATTCCGAAATTTTTTATAAAAATTTTTCAAGATAAATGACCAATACAAAAGCACCAATAGATATAATTGAAAATCTATGTAGCTCCATTTCAAATAATAAACCTTTAAATATCAATTTACCAGAAAATGGCTTATTACATATAGATAAATTATTACCTTTTATATGTGTTTATAGGTTTAAAAAACCAGATGTATATTTTTCTAGATTACTAAAAACACAAGCGTCATATATATTAGCTCACGAATCTCTTGATATATCGAATATTATCGACGCAATTAGAAAAGAATCTTCAAAAAAGTTTAATACATTTTTGTTAATAGAATGTTGGCCAGATAACGAGAGTAACAGTTCTAAATTTAAAATCTCTTGTCCAGTAGATAAAGCACCTGGAACAGTAAAAAGTTTAACAGAAGGGTTTAATGAGTTAAACGATATCTATCCCAATGTATCTACAGAGGTTTCTAATACAACAATAAGGCATCCTAAACACTTAAATAGCTTAATAAACCTTGAAGATTCTAAAAAAACAGGAACATTAGTTTTTGGAATTTCTGTTCCAACACTTTATAAAAATGACGAAACAGAAGAATTATATTCTCTGTTCTTTAGAGAATTTTATACTATTTTTTCTGAAACTATAAAGAAAGCAGTTTTCGAATTTATTAGAATTCAAACGTCAGATGATTTTAAACATTACTTAATGTTAGGAAAAACACATATAGACGATGTTACAATCCAGTCTGATGCAGAGTTAGCCGAAATAAGTTCTGGCATGTCTTTTCTTTTAAGAACTACACCAGTAAACAGTACAGAAGAATGGGAAGTTTTTAAAAAAAATAAATTTAAAAAAACACCATCCTTTAAATATAGGCTAATAGCGTTAGATCCAGAATTAGAAAAGCGTAAGCTCTACAATATTCCAATGGACAAAATAGAAGATCCAACTATTGCTTTTATTCTTCGAGGCAAACGTTTAGAGATTGAAAAACAATTAACTATGCTAGAAGAGCGTGGTACAAAAAACTTTCGATTTGTTGGAGAAAGTCTTTATGGAGTTATAAAAAAGAACGTTTTAAAAGAAGCAAAAAAAATATTAAAAGCTTTCCCAAAACGCGAAGAGATAAAAAGTAAAGAAAGATATAACTGTTCTGAGTTTGCAGCACATGCACAAAAAGAATTAGATTATTATAATTCAAAATTCCCAAATTTAAATCTTACACTTGAAGTAAGAAACGATGTTGCAGGTATAATGGTTTCTAAAACAAAACTATTAATTAACGATCAAATATCTTTAGATGCTAATAGGTGCGATGCTTTAATACAACATGAAGTAGCTACTCATATTTTAACCTATTGTAATGGAAAAAGACAACCATTAAAACAAATGTACGAAGGTTTTGAAGGTTACGATCAATTACAAGAAGGTCTTGCCGTGCTAGCAGAGTATTTAGTTGGAGGACTAACAGTAAACAGATTAAGGTTATTAGCCGGACGTGTTATAGCAGTAAACTCTATGGTAAATGGAGCAGATTTTATAGAGACTTTTAAATTATTAAAGAAAAAATATAATTTTTCAGATCGTATTTCATACTATATAACAATGAGAGTGTATAGAGGTGGAGGTTTAACTAAAGATGCCGTGTATCTTGCAGGATTAATAGACTTATTAAAGTATCTTAAAAAAGGAGGAAAACTTGAAACCCTATATACAGGGAAGTTTAATACAAATCATATAGAATTAATTGAAGAGTTACTTCATAGAAATGTACTTAAATCTCCAGAGTTACCAAGATTTTTAGAACGTAAAAGCGTTCAAGAAAGATTACAAAAACTTAGAAAAGGTATCGCTATTTCAGAATTAGTAAATTAAAATGATAATTTATTGTGAAATGAGTCCTAATACATTGTTAAAGCGTTAATTACTTATAATGAGAAATGGTATTTTAGAGAGAATCAAAACTAAAATACATGAAAATTGCTTTTATAATAAACGACCACGATACCGAAAAACCAAATTATACAACACCAGGTTTAGGTTATGCAGCTTATAAACGCGGACATGATGTTTACTTTATAGGTGTTGGAGAGTTGTCTTACGCATCTAAAGGTCATTTATCTGTCCGTTGTAAAACTATAAGTGAGAAAAAATTTAATTCACAAGAAACTTATTTTAAAGCCGTACAAAAGGAGAAGTTTACCAGAATAACTTCTGAGGATTTAGATGTTTTATTTCTTAGGAATAATCCTGCAGATGAAATTAACGAACGCGATTGGGCACAAAATGCAGCATTCATATTTGGAGAAATAGCTATGCGTAATGGTGTAATTGTTTTAAACCACCCAAATAGTTTAGCAGGAGCAGTTAACAAAATGTATTTTCAGCATTTTCCAGAAATTTTAAGACCTAAAACAATAATATCAAGAGATCATGATGAAATTAAAGCTTTTTTTAAAAAGCAAAAGCAAAAAATGATTTTAAAACCATTACAAGGTTCAGGTGGAACCAATGTATTTATGATGGATAAAAAAAATGAACATAATTTAAATCAAACAATAGATGCTATAGCAAGAGATGGTTACATAATTGCTCAAGAATATTTAACAGAAGCAAGTAAAGGTGATACTAGATTATTTTTAATGAATGGAGAGCCTTTACAAGTTGACGGCAAATATGCAATAATGCAACGTGTAAACTCTTCTGATGATATTAGAAGTAACATTCATGCTGGAGGCAGACCAGAAGCTGTAAAAATGACCGATAAAATTATGAAATTAGCAGATATTGTTAGGCCTAAATTAGTTCAAGACGGAATGTTTTTAGTTGGAATAGATATTGTTGGAGACAAACTAATGGAAATTAATGTGTTTAGTCCTGGAGGTTTAAATGTTATTAGCGAAATGTATGATGCCGATTTTTGTACTCCAGTAATTAAAGCTATAGAAAAGAAAGTGTACTATAAAAATATGTATTCAGATTATTTATTTAATAGTAGGTTAGCAACGTTATAGTACTAATTAAAAACTTAAACTTTAGCTGAATAGAAATGTTTAGCTTGTTTTTTACATAAATTTTACAAAAAGTGTATTTGGTCGATTATTTATGTAATATTATCTCGTAAATCAAATACTTTGGCAGTTTACCGATTTTTTTTAAAGTAAACACACAAAGCGCTATATATTAGCAGTGTAAATCCTACTTAATTACCTAAATAATGAAATTTTTAACAACATTGCTTTTATTACTTTTTGTTTCTTTTGCCTCAGCTCAAGAAAATAAATCCCTCGAAAAAAAAGAATTAAAAACCGAAACAACTAATACATTAGCTGTTGAAAAAACTGTTGTTATAAGCGTTAAAGGAATTAAGACAATGGAAGAAATTGACATTGAAAATTACAACAAAGCATCTTATTTAAAGTTAATTGCTTCAAAAAAGCAAAAACCTAAAATGTGCTAATATTATTTAGTTATCCAATTTTAATAAAAATAAAAAAGTCTGAAATTTAAATTTCAGACTTTTTTTATTTCAAATACTAATTAATTTCACCTAAAAATTTAGCTTTTAATTTTGGAGTAGGAATCCAGCAAGATTCTTTTTTACCGTACCACTTATAACGGTTTTTAGCAACAAAATCGTAAACCCAATTACGTATAAAAGTTGGGACAATTAAAAAAGCAACCATTAAATTTTGTGGAAAACCTAAATGTTTCGCTGTATGTAATGCTGCAGATGATTTTATTTTTAAATCATTATTCTTTGGCGAATACAGTAAAATAGAATCGGTTTTCGAAGTATCAATTTTAAAATGCTCCATTATTTTGTAACCAACATCGCTTTGCAAAGCAGCAAACATAAATTTATCTTTTTTATCACGTTCTATAACATATTGAACAGAGGCATTGCAAAGGTTGCAAACACCATCGAATAAGATTAATTTTTTATTATTTGGTAAGCCGTTTATCATTCTATAAAAATACGAAATGGTATGCTTATTATTTAGGATTTAAAACAACAAAAGGTATAATCATTTCTTCTAAAGATACGCCTCCATGTTGGTAAGTGTTTCTATAATAGCTTACATAATGATTGTAATTGTTTGGATAAGCAAAAAACAAATCACTTTTAGCAAAAATAAAAGAACTATTCATAGATAATGAAGGTAAATGAATTGTTTTAGGGTTTTTAGCTGCTAAAACATCCTTATCTTCATAACTTAAACTTCTACCGGTTTTATAACGTAAATTTAAACTTGTATCTCTATCGCCTATAACTTTAGATGGGTTTTTTACATTAATAGTACCATGATCTGTAGTAATAATTAACTTAAAACCCATTTGTTGAGCTTGTTGTATCATTTCTAATAACGGAGAGTTTTTAAACCAACTTTGCGTTAAAGAACGGTAAGCTTTATCGTTAGAAGCTAGTTCTTTTACAACATCCATTTCGGTTTTAGAGTGCGATAACATATCTACAAAGTTGTAAACAACTACTGTTAAATCGTTATCCTTTGTACCTTTAAAATTATCTGCTAATTTTTTTCCATTTTTTAAGTTTGTAATCTTATAATACTCGTGCTTAAAATTAGTAAGGCCAAGACGCTTCATTTGCGCTTCTAAAAAATCGTTTTCATGTAAGTTTTTACCACCTTCATCTGTATCATTTTTCCATAATTCAGGATGAAGTTTTTCCATATCACTAGGCATTAATCCAGAAAAAATTGCATTTCTGGCATATTGCGTTGCAGATGGGAGTATACTATAAAAAGGAGTTTCGCTTTCTTTTTTATAATGGTTAGCAACAAAAGGTTCGAACGCTTTCCATTGGTCGTAACGTAAATTATCAACAACAACTAATAATGTTGGTTGTTCCTTACTAAGTTCGGGTACAATTTTATCTTTAAATAAATTGTAAGATAGTGTAGGAGCATCAACATTTGGTTCAAACCAAGTTGGGTAATTTTTATCAATAAATTTACCAAATTGAATATTTGCTTCATTTTTTTGAGATTCTAAAATTTCAAACATTCCAGAATCTTCAATGTCTTCTAGTTGCATTTCCCAATAAATTAGTTTTTGGTATAATGCAGCCCATTCTTCATGACTATTTACCATAGCCATATCCATAGCAATTTTTCTAAATTCTTGTTGGTAATTAGATGTTGTTTTTTCTGAAACCAAACGCGAATGATCTAAGTTTTTCTTTAAACTTAGTAAAATTTGATTAGGGTTTACTGGTTTTATAAGGTAATCGGCAATTTTATTACCAATAGCTTCTTCCATAATATATTCTTCCTCACTTTTGGTAATCATAACCACAGGAAGTGTGTCTTGTTTTTCTTTTATCTCGTTAAGCGTCTCTAAACCTGTTAAACCTGGCATATTTTCGTCTAAAAATACAATGTCAAATTTTTCGTTTTCTAAAATTTCAAGTGCTTCAGTACCACTATTACATTTTGTAACTAGGTAGTTTTTTTGTTCTAGAAAAATAATATGTGGTTTTAATAAATCGATTTCGTCGTCAACCCAAAGTATTTTTATTTTATCCATGTATATTTGTTTAAGTAAATCAATTAAAAATTATCAGTTTGCAAAAAAGTAACAAACTTAAAATATTAAACGACCCAATTTACGGATTTATTACTATCCCTAATTCCTTAATATACGATTTAATTGAACATCGTTATTTTCAAAGACTGCGTCGTATTACTCAAATGGGAATGAGTTATCTGGTTTATCCTGGTGCCCATCACACAAGATTTCATCATGCTATAGGATGTATGCATTTAATGCAAAAAGCTGTGCAAGTACTTAGATTTAAAGGTGTTGAAATTTCTGAAGACGAAAAAAATGCGTTGTATATAGCTATATTATTGCATGATATTGGTCATGGCCCATTTTCTCATGCTATGGAACATAGTATAGTAAATGGTGTTTCTCACGAGCATATTTCAATGCTTTTTATGGAGAAATTGAATGCAGAATTTAACAACGATTTAACGTTGGCTATTCAAATTTTTAAAGGTGAATATCCAAGACAATTTATGTGCGAGCTTATTTCTAGTCAAATAGATATGGATCGAGCAGATTATTTAAAACGAGACAGTTTTTACACAGGAGTTGCCGAAGGTAATATAAATAGTGAGCGTTTAATTACTATGCTTAATGTAAAAGATAATAAACTAGTAGTTGAAGACAAAGGCATTTACAGTGTAGAAAAGTTTTTAGTAGCAAGACGTTTAATGTATTGGCAAGTATACCTACACAAAACAAGTTTAGCTGCAGAACAGTTATTAATTAGAGTGCTTAAACGTGCCAAAGAATTAACAAAAAATGGAGTAGAACTAACAGCAAGTAAGGCATTACAATATTTTTTAAATGAAGAGATAAATCTTGAAAACTTTACAACAAAAAGTCTTGAAACATTTTCTAAGTTAGACGATTACGATATTGTTTCTGCCATGAAAGCTTGGCAAGATTATGATGATTTTGTATTAAAAAACCTATGCCGAATGATAATTAATAGAGATCTTTTAAAAGTAAAGATTAAGAAAAAAGAGATTAAAGAATCTTTATTAATAGAGCATAAAAACAATTTAATGTCAAAATATTCTATTACTGCAGAAGAAGCAGATTATTTTATATTTACAGGTAAAATATCTAATCAAGCTTATACTCGAAAAAAACAAGGAATTAATATTTTACATAGAAACGGAAAAATTGAAGACGTAGTAAAAGCTAGTGATCAATTAAATTTTAAAGCACTTTCTAAGCCTGTTACTAAATATTATGTTTGTTACCCTAAAGTATAATTTTAAGCATTAAACTTTAGTACTAAACTATATTGTAAAATTTAGTACTAAGTCAATCAAACAAACAACTTAATAACTTTTAACATTATATGATACATTTTTTCTATTTTTGCGAGAGATGAAATTTACAGCAGAACAAATAGCTGGTATTTTAGAAGGTGATATTGTTGGTAATCCACAAGTAGAAGTTTCTAAACTATCAAAAATAGAAGAAGGTGTAGAAGGTGCATTAACCTTTTTGGCAAATCCAAAATACACGCCTTATATATATAGTACAAAAGCATCAATTGCTATTGTAAATAAAGATTTTGAACCAGAACAAGAGATTTTAACAACCTTAATAAAGGTTGACGATGCTTATAAATCTTTTTCAAGGTTATTAGAATACTACAATCAAGTAAAGTTTAATAAGTTTGGAATAGAGCAACCATCGTCTATATCAGAATCGGCAACATTAGGTAAAGATATTTATGTTGGCGCTTTTAGTTATATAGGAGATCATGTAAAACTAGGTGATAACGTAAAAATTTTTCCAGGATGTTATATTGGAGATAATGTAACAATTGGAGACAATACAGTTGTATTTGCAGGAGCAAAAATATACTCAGAATGTATAATAGGTAAAAACTGTGTTATAAATTCAGGAGCTATTATTGGAGCAGATGGCTTTGGTTTTGCACCTAATGAGGTTGGTGAGTATGATAAAGTTCCACAAATTGGAAACGTTATCTTAGAAGATTTTGTAGATGTTGGTGCAGCCACAACTATAGATAGAGCAACCTTAGGATCTACAATTATAAGAAGAGGAGCAAAATTAGATAATCAAATTCAAATAGCTCATAATGTAGAGGTTGGAAAAAATACCGTAATAGCAGCACAAACAGGAGTTGCAGGTTCTACTAAAATTGGCGAAAATTGTCAAATTGGTGGTCAAGTAGGTATTGTTGGGCATATTACAATAGGTAACGGTGTTAAAATTCAAGCACAATCTGGAATAGGAAGAAATGTAAAAGATAATGAAGTCTTACAAGGTTCTCCAGCTTTATCTTATGGCGATTATAACAAATCATATGTTTATTTTAAAAATTTACCAAAACTAGCTAAAAGTATAAACGCATTAGAAAAAAAAGGACATGGCAATAGTTAATTCGGAAATCAAACAAAAAACCATTGAAAAGGAAGTCTCTTTAACAGGTGTTGGTCTACATACAGGAAAAGACGTTACTTTAACTTTTAAACCTGCTCCAGTAAATTCTGGATTCGCTTTTAGGCGAATAGATTTAGAGGGAAATCCTATAATAGAAGCAGATGCCAATTACGTAACAAATACACAACGTGGTACTTGTTTAGAAAAAAACGGAGTAAAAATACAAACATGTGAACATGTTTTAGCTGCTTTTATTGGTTTAGATATAGATAATGCAATTATAGAATTAGATAATTCTGAACCACCTATAATGGATGGATCTTCAAAATTCTTTGTCGAAGCAATAGAAAAAGCAGGAATAGTAGAATTAGAAGCATTTAGAGAAGAATATGTTGTAAAGGATGTAATTTCTTATACAGATGAAGAAACTGGTAGTGAAATTTTGGTAATGCCTTCAAAAGAGTATCAAATTACTACTATGGTAGATTTTGGTACTAAAGTTTTAGGAACACAAAACGCAACGCTTAATAAATTATCAGACTTTAAAAAGGACATTGCAGACTCAAGGACTTTTAGCTTTCTACATGAATTAGAATCTCTATTAGAACATGGTCTTATAAAAGGAGGAGATTTAAATAATGCTATTGTATATGTAGATAAAGAATTATCTCCAGAAACAATGAAAAAACTGCAAATAGCTTTTAAAAAAGATAATATTGCAGTAAATGCCAATGGCATTCTAGATAATTTAACTTTGCATCATCCTAATGAAGCAGCTAGACATAAACTATTAGATGTAATTGGAGATTTAGCTTTAATAGGCACTCGTATTCGTGGAAAAGTTATAGCAAATAAACCAGGACATTATGTAAACACTCAGTTTGCAAAAAAAATGTCTAAATTAATTAAAAATGAAAGACGTAATAATGTTCCTGCTATTAATTTGAATCAAACACCATTAATGGATGTTAATCAAATTATGGACATGTTACCTCATAGACAGCCATTTTTGTTAATAGACAAGGTATTTGAGCTTACAGAGAATAAGGTTATTGGTATGAAAAATGTTACCATGAACGAAGAGTTCTTTAGAGGTCATTTTCCAGGAGCACCAGTTATGCCAGGTGTTTTAATAGTAGAAGCAATGGCGCAAACAGGAGGAATTCTTGTATTAAGTACTGTTCCAGATCCAGAAAACTACCTAACATTTTTTATGAAAATGGATAAGGTTAAATTTAAACAAAAAGTAGTACCAGGAGATACCTTAATTTTTAAATGCGAATTAATAACTCCTATTAGAAGAGGTATTTGCCATATGCAAGGTTATGCGTATTCTAACGGAAAATTATGTGCAGAGGCAGAATTAATGGCGCAAATATCTAAAATTAAATAATATTACAAAATAACATCAGTATAATGAACCAACCACTAGCATATGTTCATCCAGGAGCAAAAATTGCAAAAAATGTAGTTATAGAACCTTTTACAACTATTCATAATAATGTTACCATAGGAGAAGGAACTTGGATTGGAAGTAATGTTACAATTATGGAAGGTGCTCGTATAGGTAAAAACTGTAACATATTTCCTGGATCAGTAATATCAGCAGTACCTCAAGATTTAAAATATAATGATGAAGACACGCTTACTATAATTGGAAATAACGTAACAATAAGAGAATGCGTTACAATTAATAGAGGTACAACAGACAAGATGAAAACTGTGGTTGGAGACAATTGTTTAATTATGGCATATTGCCATATTGCACACGATTGTATTGTTGGAAATAATTGTATTTTTTCTAATAACTCTACATTAGCAGGACATATAACTATTGGTGATTATGTTATTCTTGCAGGAATGACCGCAATACACCAATTTTGCTCAATAGGAAGTCATGCCTTTGTAACAGGAGGATCTTTAGTTAGAAAAGATGTTCCTCCATTTGTAAAAGCAGGAAGAGAGCCTTTATCTTACGTTGGTATAAACTCAGTAGGTTTAAGACGTAGAGGTTATGAAACAGAAAAAATTAGAGAAATTCAAGATATTTATAGAATACTCTACCAAAAAAATTATAATAACACACAAGCTGCAGGAATTATAGAAGCAGAAATGGAAGCAACCACAGAACGTGACGAGATTCTTCAATTTATTAAAAATTCTCATCGTGGAATAATGAAAGGTTACTTTAAATCTAATTAAAAAATAAAAAAAACAAAATATGGCAACTACTTCAGATATTAGAAACGGACTATGCATAAAATACAATAATGATATTTATAAAATTATTGAGTTTTTACATGTAAAACCTGGTAAAGGACCAGCTTTCGTTCGTACTAAAATGAAAAGTGTAACTAACGGCAAAGTAATAGATAATACATTTTCTGCTGGACATAAATTAGAGGACGTTAGAGTAGAAACTCATAAGTTTCAATATTTATATAATGATGGAGAATTCTATCATTTCATGAATGAGTCAGACTACACACAAATTAGATTATTAGAATCTGCATTAGATACTCCTAAATTAATGAAAGAAGGAGAAATTGTAACTATACAAATTAATACAGAAGATAATATGCCATTATCTGTAGATATGCCGGCAACAGTAATTTTAGAAGTTACTGCAACAGAGCCAGGTGTTAAGGGAAACACAGCAACAAACGCTACAAAGCCAGCAACTGTAGAAACAGGAGCAGAGGTAAACGTTCCTTTATTTATTAATGAAGGAGATAAGATAAAGGTTGAAACAGAAAAAGGTACTTATAAAGAACGTGTAAAAGAATAAAAATAGTTTACAGCATTTAAATTTATGAAATTCCCAAATCCACATACCTTAAAACAAATAGCTCACTTAATTAATTGTGATTATGTAGGAGCAGAAGATTTTCAGGTACTTGGCATGAACGAGATTCATGTTGTGGAACCTGGAGATATTGTATTTGTAGATCACCCTAAATATTATGATAAAGCATTGCAATCTGCAGCTACAATTATCTTAATAAATAAAAATGTAGAATGTCCAGAAGGAAAGGCTCTATTAATTAGTGACGATCCTTTTCGTGACTTTAATAAGTTAACGCTTCATTTTAAGCCTTTTAAATCTGCAACAACAAGCATATCTCCATCAGCTAAAATAGGCACAAATACAATAATTCAACCTAATTGTTTTATTGGACATAATGTAACAATTGGAGATAATTGTATTATTCATGCAAATGTTACTATTTATGATAATACAATTATAGGTAATAATGTTAATATTCATTCTGGAACTATTTTAGGAGCAAGCGCATTCTACTATAAAAATAGACCAGAAGGATTCGACCAACTAAAATCAGGTGGAAGAGTTGTAATAAAAGATAATGTAGATATAGGTGCACTTTGTACAATTGATAAAGGCGTTACAGGAGATACAACAATAGGCGAAGGTTCTAAACTAGATAACCAAATACAAGTCGGACACGATACAATTATTGGTAAAAAATGTTTAATAGCATCACAAGTTGGGATTGCAGGTTGTTGTATAATTGAAGACGAAGTAACTATTTGGGGACAAGTAGGTACTAACAGCGGGATAACTATTGGTAAAAAAGCAGTAATTCTTGGTCAAACAGGAGTTACTAAATCTGTTGCTGGTGGAAAAAGTTATTTTGGAACACCAATAGAAGAAGCAAGAGTAAAATTAAAGGAGTTAGCCCATGTTAAGCAAATTCCTAATATATTAGATCAATTAAAAAATAAATAAATGTCTGCTAAGAAAATTGTTAAAGCTTTTTACGATTCAAATTTGGCTAAAGATGAAAATCTAATCGATATGTTTCATAACGATTGTGTATTACATTGGAATAGTAGTCAAGGTTTTACCACTTTAAATAAAAGTGAAATAGAAGAAAAACTTAATGGTGTAAAAGAATCTTATTTATCATTTACCTATAGACTTAGCCATCTTTTAGAAGACGATAATATAGTAACTGCTAGATATACAATTTATTACACCACAATAGAAAGACCATTAAAAGAAGAGCCTTTAGCACATTTTATCTCAATTTGGGAAATTAAAGACGGAAAAATGTATAAAGGATACGAAATTAGTCAGAAGTTAGATGAGAGTGTTGAGAATTTAACCTCATTTTCTAAAATAAAAATATAAATTCATTTAAAAAATAGCTTTCAAAAACTTACTTTTGTGGCAAACAATTAAAAATAACTCCATTTTTGTTTCCTTTTAGGAAATGTCTTGTAAGACAATGGTACAAAACTTATATAAATGAGCGTTTTAGTAAACAAAGATTCAAAAATTATTGTTCAAGGATTTACTGGTAGTGAAGGTACATTTCACGCTGGACAAATGATTGAGTATGGAACAAATGTTGTTGGTGGTGTAACTCCAGGAAAAGGAGGGCAAACACACTTAGACAGACCAGTTTTTAACACAGTAGAAGAAGCTGTAACAAAAGCAGGAGCAGATACTACAATTATTTTTGTACCGCCAGCTTTCGCAGCAGATGCTATAATGGAAGCTGCAGATGCAGGAATAAAAGTAATTATTTGTATTACAGAAGGAATTCCTGTTGCAGATATGATTAAAGCTTCAGATTATATTAAAGATAAAGCTTGCCGTTTAATAGGACCTAACTGTCCAGGAGTAATTACTCCAGGTGAAGCAAAAGTAGGTATTATGCCAGGTTTTGTATTTAAGCAAGGTAAAGTAGGTATTGTTTCAAAATCTGGAACATTAACTTACGAAGCTGCAGACCAAGTTGTAAAACAAGGTTTAGGTATTACTACTGCTATTGGTATTGGTGGAGATCCAATTATTGGAACTACAACAAAAGAAGCTGTAGAGTTATTAATTAATGATCCAGAAACAGAAGCTGTTGTAATGATAGGTGAAATAGGTGGTCAGTTAGAAGCAGATGCTGCAAACTGGTATAAAGAGTCTGGAAGTAAAAAACCAATTATTGGTTTTATTGCTGGAGAAACTGCACCTGCAGGTCGTACAATGGGACATGCTGGAGCAATTGTTGGAGGTAGCGATGACACTGCACAAGCTAAAAAAGCAATTATGAAAGATTGTGGAATACATGTTGTTGATTCTCCTGCAGAAATTGGAAAAAAAGTAGCAGAAGTTTTAGGATAAAATTTCTTTAGTAATATATTTTAACCTCACAAATACTTTAATTTGTGAGGTTTTTTTATTCTGAACAACTTTGTAATTACTATATTTGAATTACTAAAAATTAATCATCCTAAAACCGTAGGGAATAGAATTAAACCAATTTTTTATATGAAACTTTTAGAAGGAAAAACAGCTATAATCACTGGAGCAAGTAGAGGTATTGGAAAAGGAATCGCACAAATTTTTGCACAACAAGGTGCTAATGTGGCGTTTACATACAGTTCTTCTGTAGAAGCAGCAAACGAGCTTGAAAATGAATTAAATGCTTTAGGAATTAAAGCAAAAGGATATAAAAGTAATGCAGCAAGTTTTGAAGAAGCACAACAATTAGCAGAAAATGTTTTGGCAGAGTTTGGAAGTATAGATGTATTAATTAATAATGCAGGTATAACAAAAGATAATTTGTTAATGAGAATGGGAGAAGAGGATTTTGATAAAGTTATCGAAGTAAACCTTAAATCTGTTTTTAACATGACAAAAGCTGTACAACGTACTATGCTTAAGCAACGTAAAGGTTCAATAATTAACATGAGTTCTGTTGTTGGTGTTAAAGGTAATGCTGGACAAACAAATTATGCTGCATCTAAAGCTGGAATAATTGGTTTTTCTAAATCTGTAGCTTTAGAGTTAGGTTCTAGAAATATTAGAAGTAACGTTATTGCACCTGGTTTTATAGAAACAGAAATGACTGCTAAATTAGACGAGGAAACAGTTAAAGGTTGGAGAAATGCAATACCTTTAAAACGTGGTGGTACGCCAGAAGATATTGCTAATGCTTGTGTGTTTTTAGCAAGTGATATGTCTGCATATGTAACAGGACAAACGTTGAATGTTGATGGAGGCATGTTAACCTAAATTTAATTATAGTGAATAAATTAATCTATTCTTTAACCTTATTTGTATTATGTTCAACAGTTGCATTTTCGCAAGATTGGATTAATTACAAATCTGAAGACCTAACGTTTATTGCAGAGTTTCCATCACAACCAAAAAGAACTTTAGAAATAGTAGATACTGCTGTTGGAGATCTTGATATGCATATGATTATGTGTACACCACCAAGTGGTAATGACAATCTTGTTTATAATGTTATTAGGTCAGATTATCCTAAATCATTATTTGAGGATGCAAATGCAGAGTTTAATAATGATACATTAGATAGAGCTGTAGATGGAGCCGTTAATAATGTTAATGGAGAACTTTTATATAGTAACAAAGTCACATTTAATGGCTTTCCAGGAAAAAATGTTAAAATAAAAATATCAGGTGGTTTTATATATATAAATGCTTATTTAGTAAATAATACTATGTTTATAGCACAAGTTATATGTTTAACAGAGAATGATAAAAATGAATCTATTAATAGGTTCTTTAACAGTTTTGATATTATAAAAGTGAAAGAATAACTTGTCTACACAAACTATATTATACATCATATTGGCTGGAGTTATAGCGCTATTATTAGCGCTTTTCCAATATAAATATAAAACTAAAGGAGCACCTAAAAAGAGTGCGCTTTTTACATTATTACGTTTTATAAGCATATTTGGCGTGCTTTTATTGCTTATAAATCCTAAATTTAATCAAGTAACAGTTTACAACCAGAAACCAAATTTGGTTTTAGCAGTAGACAATTCAAATTCAATAGTACATCTTAATCAAGAGAACAACGTTTCAAAAATATTAGAAGATTTAAAGAACAATCAATTATTAAATAATAAGTTTACATTAGATGTATTTTCTTTTGGTAATACACTTCATACTTTAGACTCATTATCTTTTAAAGAAAAACAAACTAATCTAGACAAAGTATTTAGAGAGTTAACACAGATATATAAAAATACTGTATCTCCAACCATTGTAATATCAGATGGAAATCAAACCTATGGTAATGATTACGAGTATAGTGCAAAAAAATATAATCAACCAATATATCCTATTGTTGTTGGCGATACTACACAATATTCAGATTTAAAACTTAAGCAACTTAACGTTAATAAATATGCGTTTTTAAAAAATAAGTTTCCAGTAGAAGCTATTTTAGTCTATAATGGTGAAGAAAATATTAATACTAAGTTTGTTGTAACTTCAGGAAAAAACACAATATTTTCTAATAATGTTAGCTTTAATAAAACTGATAATTCTAAAATTTTAAACTTCACACTACCAGCAAATAATGTTGGTGTAAAAAGTTATAAAGCAACATTAATTCCTACAGAATCAGAAAAAAATAAAACAAATAATAGTAAAAATTTCGCTGTTGAAGTGGTCGATGAAAAAACTAAAGTGGCTATTGTAAGCTCCAATTTACATCCAGATTTAGGGATGCTTAAAAAAAGCATAGAAGCTAATGAGCAACGTAAAGTGGTTTATTTAAAGCCACAAGAAACGATAAGTCAATTAAATGATTTGCAATTAGTTATTATATATAATCCAAACAATTCATTTAAGAGTTTGTTTGAAGCTTTAAAGCTTAATAATAAAAATAAATTTGTAATTGCAGGACCCAAAACAGATTTTAATTTTTTAAATACAGTTAGTGATTATTATCAACATGATATTATATCTCAAACCGAAGATTACCAACCAAAGTTAAATGCAAATTATAATTCTTTTATAGTCGATGATTTAGATTTTGAATCTTTTCCTCCATTAATATCAAATTTTGGAGAGCCTTCATTTTCTGTTCCTTTTGAAAGTATTCTTTATAAAAAAATAAAATCTATTAATACCGAAGAGCCTCTTTTGGCAACCTTCGAAATTAATAAAAGAAGAGAAGCTATTTTATTTGGTGAAAATCTTTGGAAATGGAGATCACAAAGTTTTATAAACAATAAAAGTTTTAATCAATTTGATAATTTCATAGGAAAATTAGTTCAATATTTAGCTTCAAACAAGCGTAAAAACAGATTGGATATTGACTATGAATCTTTCTATCAAGGAAGTAGTAATATCATTATATCTGCTCAATTTTTTAATAAAAATTATGAGTTTGATGCCAATGAAAACCTTAATATAATTGTTACAGATAAAATTAATAAAACATCTAAAACAATTCCTTTTATATTAAAAAATAATAATTATCAAGTAGATTTAAGTGATTTAGCAGCTTCAGATTATACGTTTACTGTTAAAGCTACTAGTGAAAATATTTCAAAATCTGGAAACTTTAAAATACTAGAGTATAATATAGAGCAACAATTTTTAAATGCTAATATTTCAAAATTAAAAACTATTGCAAATCAAAGTAATGGAACTAGCTATTATTTTAACGACTATAAATCTATAATTAATGATTTGCTAAATGATGAACGCTATAAACCAATTCAAAAAAGCAGCAAAAATATTGTACCTTTAATCGATTGGAAATACCTTCTTGTGTTAATAGCATTATCGCTAGCAATAGAATGGTTTATGAGAAAATATAACGGATTAATATAATTTTAAAAAAAATAAAATGGATAAATTACCAAAGTTAGGAGTACCAGTAATAATTGGAATTGTTGTAATAATATTTTTAATAATTAAATCTGCAGTTACTATTGGTCCTGGTGAAGGTGGCGTTATTTTCGAGCGCTTAGGAAATGGTATAAATACAGATAAAACCTATGGAGAAGGTTTTCATATTGTAGCTCCTTGGAATGATATGATTGTTCGCAAAGTGCGTCAACAATCAATCTCAGACCAAATGAATGTACTTTCTGTTAATGGTCTAGAAGTAAAAGTTAACGGTACTATTTGGTACGAACCAGAATACAGTAAATTAGGACTTTTAATAAAAACTAAAGGAGAAGATTACGAGCGTGAATTACTTGATCCTGCCGTAAATGCTGCGGCAAGAAGTGTAGTTGGGCGTTACACACCAGAACAGTTATATTCTAGTAAAAGAGATTTAATAGAACAGGAAATTTTAGACGAAGTTACAAAACTATTAGAAGGACAATACTTAAATGTAAAGCGTGTTTTAGTTGAAGATGTACAATTACCACCAACTATTAGACAAGCAATTGAACGTAAATTAAAGCAAGAGCAAGAGTCTTTAGAATACGAATTTAGATTAGTTACAGCTAGTAAAGAAGCAGATAAACAACGTATTGAAGCACAAGGTAAAGCAGATGCAAATAAAATTTTAAGTGCATCTTTAACAGATAAAATTCTGCAAGACAAAGGTATTGAAGCTACTGTAAAGCTTTCAGAATCAAGTAATAGTAAAGTAATTGTTATTGGTTCTGGAGATTCAGGAATGCCAATAATTTTGGGAAATCAATAATAGATAACAATTAATTAATACATATTAATTAGGATTTGTAAAATTATTTTCACAATATTTGTATATACAAAAATAAAACAATGACTTTTATTCAATTACATCATCATTTTCATACTTGCACTCAAGCGAGCTGAAGATGTATTGACTAAAATCAACATATTTTTAAAAACCGTTTGAGTAAATCAAGCGGTTTTTTGTTTTTATACAATTTACTAAATGATTTACTCAAGCTTTCAAAAAATAAAAAGAAACCAAAATGAGTAAATTAAAAATTGCAGTTCAAAAATCAGGAAGACTTAACGAGGATTCTATGCAAATCCTTAAAGCTGTTGGTATTTCTATAGACAATGGTAAAGACCAATTAAAGGCTTCGGCTAAAAATTTTCCTCTAGAAATTTTTTACCTACGTAATGGAGACATTCCACAATACCTTAAAGATGGTGTGGTAGATGTTGCTATAATTGGAGAAAACGTACTAATCGAAAAAGGAAACGATATTAAAATTGCCGAGAAATTAGGCTTTTCATCTTGTAAAGTGTCTGTTGCAGTACCAAAAGGCGTGAAATATAATTCGGTTAAAGATTTAGAAGGAAAGCGCATTGCAACCTCATATCCTAACACAGTAAACCAGTTTTTAGATAAAAACGGAATTAAAGCAAACTTACACATTATTAATGGTTCGGTAGAAATTGCACCAAATATTGGCTTAGCAGATGCAATTGTAGATATTGTTTCTAGCGGAAGTACATTATTTAAAAACGGTTTAAAAGAAGCAGAAGTTATTTTAAAATCGGAAGCAGTTTTGGCTGTATCTCCTAAAATTTCTGAAAACAATCAAGCCATTTTAAATAAATTACAATTTCGATTACAGTCTGTTTTAAAAGCTAGGCAATCGCGTTATGTGTTGTTAAATGCACCAAACAATAAAGTAGACGATATTATAAACATTCTTCCAGGTATGAAAAGTCCAACAGTTTTACCTCTTGCTAAAAAGGGTTGGAGCTCAATTCACTCTGTGATAAATAAAAATGATTTTTGGGAAATTATCGACGAGTTAAAAGAAAATGGAGCAGAAGGCATCCTAGTTTGTCCAATTGAAAATATGGTGATATAAATGAAAACTATTAACAATCCTAAACAATCAACTTGGTCTACTATTTTAAAACGACCAACACAAACCGTTAACGATATTGAAACTACGGTAACTCAAATTTTTGAAGACGTAAAACGTAACGGAGACCAAGCAGTAGCAAAATATACACAATTATTTGATGGAGCAGAATTAGCGTCAAATACTGTAACTACTGAAGAAGTAGAAGTAGCAAGTGCTAAAATTTCTACCGAATTAAAACAAGCTATTCAACAGGCAAAAAGCAATATCGAAACCTTTCATAAAGCACAAAAAACAGAAAAAGTTAGTGTGCAAACTACCGAAGGTGTTAACTGCTGGCAAGAAAAAAGAGCCATTCAAAAAGTTGGTATTTATATTCCTGCTGGTACTGCGCCTTTATTTTCAACTGTTTTAATGTTGGCTGTTCCTGCACAAATAGCAGGATGTAAGGAAATCATATTATGTTCGCCTCCAAATAAGGAAGGAAACATTGCTAACGAAATTTTATATACAGCACAATTATGTGGTGTAACCAAAATTATTAAAGTTGGTGGCATTCAAGCCATTGCTGGTTTAACCTTTGGAACAGAAAGTATGCCAAAGGTTTATAAAATATTTGGACCAGGAAATCAATACGTTACTGTAGCAAAGCAATTAGCTACTAAATATGGTGTGGCAATCGATATGCCAGCTGGACCAAGTGAATTATTGGTTGCTGCAGATAATAGCTCAAATCCTGCTTACGTAGCTTCAGACTTATTAAGTCAAGCAGAACATGGTATTGATAGTCAAGTAATTTTATTGTCAGATTCTTTAAAATTAGTCCAAGAGGTGCAAAATGAAATTGACAAACAGATTGAAGCATTGCCAAGAAAAGATATAGCTAAAAAAGCCATGAAAAACTCTAAAGCTATTATAATGGAAGACGCCAATGATGCATTAGATATAATTAATGACTATGCTCCAGAACACTTAATATTATGCACTAATGATAATGATTTTTTTGTAAATAATATCATTAATGCAGGATCTGTATTTATAGGTAATTATACACCAGAAAGCGCAGGAGATTATGCTTCAGGAACTAATCACACACTGCCTACAAACGGATTTAGTAAAGCGTATTCTGGAGTAAATTTAGACAGTTTTACTAAAGCCATTACGTTTCAGAAAATCACTAAAGAAGGTATTAAAAATATAGGAAATACTATAGAGTTAATGGCTGAAGCCGAAGGTTTACAAGCTCACAAAAATGCTGTAACGCTTCGTTTAAACGATTTAAAGTAATGAACACAACATTTAACATAAACAACCTAGTTAGAGCTAATATCAAAGCTTTAAAACCATATTCATCTGCAAGAGATGAGTTTAAAGGTACAGCAGATGTGTTTTTAGATGCCAACGAAAATCCGTTTGGAGAGTTAAACCGTTATCCAGATCCACAGCAATCAAAAATTAAGGAAAAATTATCTACCATTAAATCTGTAGAAACCAATCAGATTTTTATTGGTAATGGAAGCGATGAAGTTATCGATTTAGCTTTTCGTATTTTTTGTGAACCTGGAAAAGACAAAGTCTTAACCTTTACACCAACTTACGGAATGTACGATGTGTCTGCAAACATCAATAATATAGAGGTGATAAAGCAACCTTTAATAAACGATTTTCAAATTAATTTAAATCAATTACAACCGTATTTAGATTTTGAAGATGTAAAAATCATTTTTATTTGCTCGCCAAACAATCCTACAGGAAATACAATTAATACTGATGATATTGAATATATTCTTGAGAATTTTAATGGTATCGTGATTGTAGATGAGGCTTATATCGATTTTAGCTCGCAAGCATCATTTATTAAAAATATAAATAAATATAATAATCTAATTGTAAGTCAAACCTTTAGTAAGGCTTGGGGATTAGCAGGTGTTAGAGTAGGAGTTGCCTATGCTAGCGAAGCAATTATTGCACTTTACAATCGCGTAAAACCTCCTTATAACGTAAGCACTTTAAACCAAGAAGTAGTTTTAGAACGTTTAAATAATCAATTTGAAGTGTCTAAAAATATCGAGACTATTCTTTCAGAAAGAACAAAGTTAAAAGACGCTTTAAATCAGTTAGATATTGTTAAAAAAATATATCCAACGGATGCTAATTTTTTATTAGTTGAAGTCGATAATGCAGACAGAATCTACCAATACTTAATAGATAAAAAAGTAATCATTAGAAACAGAAATACTCAGGTTGAGAATTGTATTCGAATTACTGTTGGAACAAATCAAGAGAACAAAAAACTAATTGAAGCTTTAAAAAATATATAACGTCATTCTGAACTTGTTTCAGAATCTCACAAGAACATATAATCATGAAAAAAGTACTATTTATAGACAGAGACGGAACCTTGGTGTTAGAGCCACCTATAGATTATCAATTAGATAGTTTAGAGAAATTAGAGTTCTACCCAAAAGTATTTCAATACATGGCTAAAATAGCTTCAGAGTTAGATTTTGAGCTAGTTATGGTCACTAATCAAGATGGTTTAGGAACCGATTCTTTTCCTGAAGACACCTTTTGGCCTGCGCAAAACAAAGTAATTTCAGCATTCGAAAAAGAAGGTGTTGTATTTTCTGAAGTGTGCATAGACAAAACATTTCCGCATGAAAATGCCGAAACTCGCAAGCCTAGAACAGGTTTGTTAACGAAGTATTTTGATAAAACTGAATACGATTTAGATAATTCGTTTGTTTTAGGTGATCGCATTACAGATATGGAATTGGCTAAAAATCTAGGAGCAAAAGGTATATTTTTATCTGAAAATCCAGAATTAGGTGCAGATGAAATTGAAAGTTCAAAACAAGCCATTTTAGACTGTATCGTATTAACAAGTACAGATTGGAAAGCGATTTACGAGTTTTTAAAACTTAATGATCGTGTAGAAGAAATCACGCGTAACACCAACGAAACTAAGATTTACATTAAATTAAATCTTGATGGTTCTGGTAAAAATAATATCGATACAGGTTTAAAGTTTTTCGACCACATGTTAGACCAAATTGGTCGTCATGGTGCCATGGATTTAACCATAAAAGTTGATGGCGATTTAGAGGTTGATGAGCATCACACCATTGAAGATACCATGATTGCTTTGGGAGAATTATTCAACAAAGCATTAGGTAATAAATTAGGTATCGAGCGTTACGGTTTTTGTTTACCTATGGACGACTGCTTAGCACAAGTAGCAGTTGACTTTGGAGGTAGAAACTGGTTAGAATGGGAAGCTGATTTTAAACGCGAAAAAATAGGAGATATGCCAACCGAAATGTTTTTCCACTTATTTAAATCATTTACAGATGGTGCAAAATGTAATTTAAATATTAAAGCTGAAGGCACTAACGAGCACCACAAAATAGAAGGTATTTTTAAAGCCTTTGCAAAAGCAATGAAAATGGCTGTAAAACGTGATGCTAATAAAATGTTTTTACCATCAACTAAAGGTATGTTGTAATGAAATTAATAATAATAGATTACGGAGCAGGTAATATAAAAAGTATTCAATTTGCCTTTAAACGCTTAGGATACGATGCTATTTTATCTAATAATCCAGATGAGATTAAAGCAGCAGATAAAGTTATTTTTCCAGGAGTTGGTGAGGCAAGTTCTGCAATGCAAATGCTAAAAGAAAGTGGTTTAGACACTTTAATTCCAACATTAAAACAACCAGTTTTAGGGATTTGTTTAGGTATGCAATTGATGTGTAAATCTTCAGAAGAAGGTAATACCATAGGTTTGGGTATTTTTGATGTAGATGTCAAGCGTTTTAACAATACCGTTAAAGTGCCACAAATGGGATGGAATACGATAACAGATTTAAAATCGGAATTGTTTAAAGATATTAAAGATGAAGCGTTCATGTATTCTGTACATAGTTTTTATGCCGAAAATTGTAAAGAAAGCATTGCAACAACTACTTATAGTGTAGATTTTGCTTCAGCTTTACAGAAAGATAATTTTTATGGTGTGCAATTTCATCCAGAAAAATCATCTGTAGCAGGAGAACAAATATTAAAGAATTTTATAACACTTTAGTGTGTTATTCAGTTCTTGTAATTCAGAATATAAAACAAAAGATAGTGTACTGTCATTCCGCACTTGATGCGGAATCCACAATAAAAAGCAAATATTAATTAAAGAGATCCTGAAATGAACTCAGGATTGATTAACAAGTTAATCATGAGAATAATACCAGCAATAGATATAATAGACGGAAAATGTGTACGCTTAACAAAAGGCGATTACAATACCACTAAAATTTATAATGAAAACCCACTAGAGGTTGCAAAACAGTTTGAAGGCGCAGGAATCGAGTATTTACATATGGTAGATTTAGATGGTGCAAAAGCATCTCACGTGGTAAACTACAAAGTGTTAGAGCAAGTAGCAACAAAAACCAATTTAAAAATTGATTTTGGAGGTGGTTTAAAGTCTGATAACGATATTATTACTGCCTTTAATTCTGGTGCAAAACAAATTACAGGAGGTAGTATTGCCGTTAAAAATAGAGATACTTTTGAGCGTTGGATTAATAAATATGGCGCTCAGAAAATCATTTTAGGAGCAGACTGTAAAAACGAAAAAATTGCCATTAGTGGTTGGTTAGAAGAGAGTAGTTTAGAGGTAATTCCGTTTATAAAAGAGTATCAAAAACAAGGCATTCAATATGTAGTTTGTACAGATATTTCAAAAGACGGAATGTTAGAAGGTCCATCAATAGATTTGTATAAAAAAATAATTGAAGAATGTACAAACGGTAGTTCTGGTCAATCCATAAAACTTATAGCTTCTGGTGGAGTAACGACTATTGAAGATTTAGAAACGCTTTCAGAAATTAATTGCGAAGGTGTAATTATAGGTAAAGCGATTTACGAAAACAGAATTACTTTAAAAGAATTAGAACGATTTTTATAATATGCTTACAAAACGAATTATACCATGTTTAGACATTAAAAACGGAAGAACCGTTAAAGGTGTCAATTTTGTAAACCTTCGTGATGCTGGAGATCCAGTAGAATTAGCAAAACAATACGCAGTAAAAGGTGCAGACGAGCTGGTTTTTCTAGATATTTCGGCTACTTTAGAAGGTAGAAAAACCATGATTGATATGGTTTTAAAAGTAGCAGAACACGTTAATATTCCGTTTACAGTTGGTGGAGGAATTTCGTCTATTGAAGATGTAGATGTGCTTTTAAAATCTGGAGCAGATAAGGTTTCTATAAACTCTTCAGCAGTAAAACGTCCAGAATTGGTTAATGAATTGGCTAATAAATTTGGTAGCCAATGTGTTGTGGTTGCTATAGATGCTAAGCAAATTAATGGTGAATGGATTGTGCATTTGGCTGGTGGAAGTATTCCAACCGAGTTAAATTTGTTCGATTGGGCAAAAGAGGTTGAAAGTAGAGGTGCAGGAGAAATTTTATTTACCTCAATGAATAACGATGGCACCAAAGCAGGTTTCGCAAACGAAGCTTTAGCCAAGCTTTCTGAAACTTTAAATATTCCCATAATAGCTTCAGGTGGAGCAGGAACAGTTCAGCATTTTATAGATACCTTCAAAGACGGAAAAGCTGACGCAGCATTGGCTGCAAGCGTATTTCATTTTGGTGAAATTGCAATTAAAGATTTAAAAGAAGCATTAAGAGATAATAATATAGCAGTACGATTATAATGAACATAGATTTTAATAAAAACAACGACGGTTTAGTACCAGCAGTAATTCAAGATGCCACAACAAAAAATGTATTAATGTTGGGTTATATGAATGAAGAAGCGTTTAATAAAACTAAAGACACCAAATTGGTTACTTTTTTTAGCAGAACCAAAAACCGTTTATGGACTAAAGGTGAAGAAAGCGGAAACGTTTTAAATTTGGTTGATATTAAACTAGATTGCGATAACGACACATTGTTAATTCAAGCAAAACCAAAAGGTCCAACATGCCATACAGGAAGCGATACGTGTTGGAATGAACAAAACGATGAAAATTTCGGTTTTATTTCTAAACTAGAAAACACTATAGAAAGTCGTGTAAAAGCAGGAGATTCTGAAAAATCGTATGTGGCGTCATTATTTGCGAAAGGTATAAATAAAGTAGCTCAAAAAGTAGGAGAGGAAGCAGTAGAAGTAGTTATTGAGGCAAAAGATGATAATGACGATTTGTTTTTAAACGAAAGCGCAGATTTATTGTTTCATTATTTAATGTTATTGCAGGCTAAAGGATTTAAACTTAAAGATGTGGTTAACGTTTTAAAAGGAAGAGAAAAATAAAAAGCTGTTACAATCTTTGTAACAGCCTTTATCTAATGTTGAAATAGAAAGTTTAATCGCGAATTAGAACCACGTTATTTTATTGTTTATTTAGTTGTTTTCGGTTGCAATAACTTCTAAAGTTTGAGCTATCCAATCATGATTAAAATCTAAAGGATATTCTGGTACAACACCTTTGCCTTCGTATTGTAAGTATTCGCTAAAGTCCATGTCTGTTGGTTTTATATTAAAATATCCAGAAGGTGTATTGTAATTGTAGCCATAATTCATACCATAAGCAATAATACCTCTTGTGGTTTGGCCTAAATGTTTTGCACTTTTTAGCTTTTTAAGTTTAATAGTAAACTGTTCGCCATTACTGCCTGTAAAACAGTTGGTTAAAATGTAAACGTTTTTCTTTTTTAATAATTTTATAAAAGGATCTGATAATTTTTTATTTCCGCCTCCATTACTTCTTAAATCAACAATTACATTTTCAGCAGTTAAATCTTTTTTCATTTTATTGTAAAAAGCCTTAAAAGCATTCTTGTTTTTTTTACTAAATGAACTAAAATTTCCAAAATACATGTATTGTGTATTGCTATTTAGTTGTTTAAACTCCCAATCAGATTGATTTTTAATTGGTAACTCTGCATTAGCTGTATTTCCTTCTTTTTTATAAGCCCAAAGTCGATCATTTTCAAAAGAAATACTCCTTACAAAACCTGGAATTCTTGTAACAGGATGATAATAATAAAGGTTGTATTTAATATCGTTTTTAGGCGTTGCTTCAAAAATAATTTCTCCAGGTTCCCATTGTTTTAAATCACTACTTAGTACAACACCAATTAGCTTATTTTTATCTGCTGAGAAATATATACCAATTTTTTGTGATTCGTTATAATTGTAAATACCTTCTAATTCAGCTTCATTTTTTTGTGTTAATTGGTCCTTAAGCGTTTGAAGATGATGTGTCGTTTTGGGATGATTTTTAAATGTATCTGTTGTTTTAAAATCTATTATTTTGGTGTCGTCCTTAGTGTCTTCTTTAGACAAATAAGTGTCGTTAAATGTTAAACTACAATGCACATCGTTAATTAAAACCATTTGTTGTAGTAATAATTTATAACAAGCTTCAATAGGCATTGGTGCTTTCATTTTTGAAGCTAATGTTTTATATGTTTCATTAAAATCATCTAATTTTTCACCTTTTATTTGATCTTTATATGAAGGCATTGCTTTTAATTTTTCAACTACAAAATCTAAATCGCTTTTACAATCGCAAGTTTTATTTTGTGCAAAAGAGAAATAAATTCCGAAGAAAAAAACTAAAATAAAAGTGGTTGCATTTTTCATAATTACTGAATTTTATTGATTAAACTTTCTGAAACAAAGATATATTTCAAGTTTAAGAAAACTCAATATTAATAGGTGTTTGGGACGAAATAATGCTATGTTGTGGCGAAATTAAAAGTGTTTTTTACTTTTTCTAAATAGGTTTTAGAGATTGGCACTTTAACATCGTTAGTAAGTAATATAAAATGCTTTCCTTTTTCTATTTTCCAAGATTGAAAATGATAAGGATTAATAATATTAGAGCGATGTGTTCTTAATAATTCTGGAAAACTATCTTCAATAACAGATAGTTTATTTCTAATAAGACTTTTCTTTATATTTTGACCAGAGAGATATAAAACTTCAATATAGTTGTCTGAAGATTGAATGGTAATTAAATCATTTAAATGCAATTTTAAATTCTCGTAATTGCCTTCTCCATTAATTTCAATTTTTTTGTCCTCTAGTTTTTTTTCATGATACTTACCAAAAGCAAAACGACCAATTATAATAATAGGTAATATTACAGAAAGCGCAGGAAAGAAAATAGATTTTACCATATATAATAAAGTATATGGATTGGGCTCGTTAATTACTACTACGTATAAATACAGTAGTCTGGCTAATATTATGGAAACAATAGCTAGACATATTATAAAAATAATTTCATGCTTTAATTTCCATGCTTGTTTACTGTTTTTAAATAGAAAATATTGTAGTGGTAAAAACAAGTAATATGAAATAGCGCCAATTAATCCGTAGAGTGGAAGATAGGTTAGTTTTTCTGTAGTATTTAATTCAGAAACATCTAAAGGTTCTGTAAAAAACAGAAAAATAAAAACCCAAATAGCTATGGATAAACCAATAATTATATGGTGTTTTAAATTTGGATCAAAAGGATATTTAAGTTTCAAAAAATATAATAAGTATAAAATAAAAGCATCAGTTTTATTATATAATACTGATGCTTTAAACTGTTTACATAAGTTTTTATTTAAGCCAACCTTTTTGTTTAAAAAGTCTTGCTAAAAGAACAAATATTATAGCAAAAACAATAATCATTATAGTCATGCCTATACTACTTGCGTAACCATTAATTAAAATATAACTCATTTGAATTAACACAGCTAAAAGCGATAATAACATTAGAGTATAGCCTAATTTTTTTCTCAATAAAATAAAAACAAAACCAAAGAATCCTGCAAATACAGCTATAGCAAAAGCAGCAGTAACCCAAGTAGGAGTGTTAGCTACAATATCTAACTGTTCTTGGGTATACATTGCTCTATGGCTTTCTGTATTAAAGGCTTGCTGCAAATAAGCATTTACTCCCATTCCGTTCCAAATAAGCCCAATTACAGCTATAATCCAGAACCAAATTGGTGGTTTTTGTGTCGAGTTTTCTGTCATAATTTTAAGTTTTAGTTAGTTATTATTATTACAATTTATAAAAATTTTGTTTAATGCTATTAATAAGTTTACTTTCGAAATCAATTTCAAGCAATGTTTACAAAAAAATTCTATTATTTAATAAAGCTTCAATATTTAGGCTACCGTTTTCATGGTTGGCAAAAACAACCAGATGTAAAAACATTACATTTAATGGTAGATCGCACTTTAAATTTTATACTAGAAGGAAAACGATTTAAAAGTTTGGCTTCTGGAAGAACAGATGCAATGGTATCTGCAGAAGAAACAGCGATAGAATTATTTGTATATGAAGAAATAGGTAATAAAAATGATTTTTTAAAACTCTTTAATACTAATTTACCTCAAGATATTAGAGCATTATCTATTAAAGAGGTAGATGAGAAATTTAATATCATTAATAACCCAAAAGTAAAAGAATACATTTATTTATTTGCTTTTGGAGATAAGTTCCATCCATTTTGCGCACCAATATTAACAACAATCTTGGATGATTTAGATGTAGAAATAATGAAGAAAGGAGCAAAGCTCTTTGAAGGTGAACATTATTTAAAAACCTATTGTTACAAACCATCTGATAACGGAATTTACAATCGAGAAATTCTAACTTGTGAGATTGTAGAAAATACTATTTACACAGCAAACTTTTTTCCAAAGAAAAGTTATTTACTTCGTGTAAGAGGAAAAGGCTTCATGAGAAACCAAATACGTTTAATGATGGGTACTCTAATAGACCTTGGTAAAGGTAAATTAACTTTAGACGATATAGAAGCTTCTTTAGAGCCTAATAACACTATAAAAATGGAGTATATAGCTCCAGCATCAGGCTTAATACTTAAAAGTCTTGATTTCGAATAACTCTGTTAATTAAATTAACAACACTTCATTTTCATTAACATAATTTAAGTTAATAAATTTCTAATTTGGTTAAAAGCCGTTAAATCAAGGAGATGTAACTGCATATATGCCTATATTGATAATAGAACCAAAAAAAACTATTATAAATTATGAGCTATTTGAATATGCAAGATGAAAAACTACTACCAGTAGTTATGGAACTAAATACTTTATTATCCGATTACCATTTATACTATCAAAAATTAAGAACTTTTCATTGGAACATTCTAGGAAAGAATTTTTTCGATTTACATATTAAATTCGAAGAAATGTATAATGATGCACAATTAAAAATTGATGAAATAGCAGAGCGTATTCTTACACTTAGGCATCATCCAGTGAGTAAATTTAGCGATTATTTAAAAATTTCTTCACTTAAAGAAGTTTCGGGTATGACTACAGATAAGGATATGGTAGACATTTTGCTAGAAGACCATAAACTTATACTGTCTCAAATGAGTACAGTTATACAAAAAGCAGAAAACGCTGGAGATGAAGGTACAATAGACCTTATTGGCGCTTACATTCGTGAATTAGAAAAAATGAGTTGGATGTTAAATGCATGGTCTAAAAGCACTAACGATCAATTAAAACGTGATGAAGTTAAAAGTTAATTTTTTCAAGGCAGAAAAGAAAATTAATTAACAATAACTTTATAATAACAAGAAAAATGACAGAAGAATTAAATAGAGCTTATGAGCTATTATCTGATAAACTTATAGGATGGTTTAATGCCATTGTAAAAAACATTCCAAACTTAATAATAGCAATTATTGTTTTAGTTGTTTTTTACTACATATCTAAATATGTATCTAGAATTATTGGAAAGTTAGTATCTAAAAAAGTACACCAAGATTCTTTAGTTAATATTATAACCAAAATTGTTGCAATAGTAATTATAGCAGCAGGTTTATTTCTAGCACTAGGAATATTAAATCTTAGTAAAACACTAGAAACATTAATAGGAGCAGCAGGAGTATCTGGTTTGGTAATAGGTTTAGCCTTACAAGGCACATTAAGCAACACTTTTGCAGGTATTGTTTTAAGTTTTAGAAAAAGTATAGAACTAGGGCATTGGGTAGAAACAAATGGTTTTGCAGGTGAAGTTGTAGAAATTAGTTTAAAAAACTTTGTTGTAAAAGAAGCAGATAATAAACTAGTAATGATACCAAATAAATCCATATTGGAGAATCCGGTTAAAAATTATTCTTTAACCAAAAAAATGCGAATTATTGTAAGTTGTGGCGTTGGTTATGAATCAGATTTGGAGAAAGTAAAGCAATTAACAAAATCGGCTATTGCAAAACAATTTGCAGAAGTTGAAAAAGAAGAAGATGTAGAGTTTTATTATCAAGAATTTGGAGACAGTTCCATCAACTTTATAACAAGATTTTGGATTAAAGGAAACAAAGCAAAAGATAAAATTACAGGACAAAGTGATGCTATTATAGCTATTAAAAAAGCATTCGATGCAGAAAATATTAACATTCCTTTTCCTATTAGAACGCTACAGTTTGATAACAAATTAAGCTTAGCAAAAGACGAGAAATTTAACGAGGCAGAAGCCTAATAAATTTATATAAAAACAATTATTAATCACTAAAAACTAAAAATTATGTTACGTTGGACAATCACATTTATTATTATTGCAATAATCGCCGGAGTTTTAGGCTTTGGTGGCATTGCAGGAGGAGCAGCAGGAATTGCTAAAATATGTTTTTTCATATTTCTAGTATTATTCGTACTATCTTTAATTAGAGGAAAAAGATAATTTATCAATTTGTATTTTCAATTAAATTTAATTGTAAATTTATTTAATGAATTAACAAAATCTAAATTTTAAAACAATGAAAAAATTATCATATCTTTTTATACTAATGTTCTCTCTATCAATATTTTTAACAAGCTGTAGAGAAGAAAAGAAAACACCTGAAGAAAACATAGAAGAAGTAATGGAAGATGTTAGCGATGACATTGATAATGCTTCAGACGATGTACAGGATGCTATTGAAGATGTACAAGAGGAAATAGAAGAAGTTGAAGACTAATTTTAAATAACTTAAAACCAAAAACAATGAAAAAATTACCATATTTATTTATCGTACTGTTTACAATGTCTATTGCTTTATCAAGCTGTAGAGAAGAATCAACAGGAGAAAAAGTAGAAGATGCAGTAGAAGATGTTGCAGATGATATTGAAGACTCAGTAGATTAATCTATCTAAATTAAATACTAAAGTCTCAGATTCGTAATTCGAGTCTGAGACTTTTTTGTATTTTTATATTCTCATTTTAAACTAAAATATGATTTCTAAAAAAGTACTTAATTTTTTAAAAGCTCTAGAAAAAAATAATAACCGAGATTGGTTTAACGATAATAAAAAAGAATTTAAAACTTTAGAAACAGAAGTTAAAGAGTTTTATAATGCTATAAACCAAAAATTAAGTATTCACGACGAAATCGATAAAGTTAAAGCCTTTAGAATTTATAGAGATGTTCGTTTTTCTAAAAACAAACAACCATACAAAACTAATTTTGGAGCTTCCTTTCATAGAGTAAAACCTAGATTACGCGGTGGTTACTATTTTCATATTCAACCTAATAACCAAAGCTTTTTAGCTACAGGTTTTTGGGCTCCAGAAAAAGAAGATTTATTGCGAATAAGAAAAGAGTTTGAGATGGATGACCAAGAGATTAGAGAAATTATAAATAATAAAGCCTTTAAATCTGTTTGGGGAGAACTTGAAGGAGAAGAATTAAAAACAGCTCCAAAAGGTTTCGATAAAGAGCATCATGCTATAGATTTAATTAGAAAAAAACAATTTGTATTTACTAAAAAACTTACAGATAAAGAAATACAAAGTAAAGAGTTAATAGATATTATAGATCAATCGTTTAAAGCCATTAGGCCATATTTTAATTATATGAGCGATGTTTTAACTACAGATTTAAATGGTGTATCTTTAATTGATGGTTAAACAGCTATAAGTGTCTCTGCTTTTTCAAATAATTGAATATTGCTTTGTAAACGTTGAATAACAATATTCATCATGCGTTTGTTTAATGCCGATGAGTTTTCTATATAAATTTTATATTCATCTGTAGTAAATTGGCCTATTACCATACCTTTTAAAGAATTTCTAAATTTAATATCTTTATGTATAGCATTATCTATATAATGCAAGCGTCTCTCAGTAGTAAGTTCATAAAAAACGTTCTTATGTTTTTTAATGTAATTTTTAAAAACAGCTATAAGTAAATCATTTTGTAATTTAATAATAGGACGTAAAGTTATGTTTTGAAAACGTTCATCTTTACTCATATTATCACTTATTTTAATAGAATCTATTGTAGGCCTAATATCTAATAATTGTAAGTCTCTAGTTGTCATATCATAAGGGTTTTTATAAAAATATTAATTATATAACTATAATGATTTCATATAGTAATTTCTTGTTAACTGTTTTATGAACAATTACCTTTAACTTATAAAATATAAATATGAAATTTGGAAGCGTTGATAATCCAGAATTAATAGACTTTACTTTACCCAAAGACCATAAAGACACTAAACGTGTTTTAAATTTGGTTAAGGACGATAACATACCAGAAATATATGTTGGTTGTGCAAAATGGAATAGAGCAGATCTTAAAGGATTTTATCCTAGAGGAACAAAAGATGAATTAGCTTACTATTCTACACAATTTAATGCTATCGAGTTAAATGCAACGTTTTACCGCATATTTCCTGCAGAACAATTTGCTAAATGGCACCAAAAAACACCTTCAAATTTTAAGTTTTTTCCAAAATTAAATCAAGAGATTTCTCATTGGAAAAGACTACAAGACACTAACGCTATTGTAGAAAACTACTTATATAATGCCTCAAACTTACAAGAAAAATTAGGAACAGTTTTTTTGCAAATGCATAATAATTTTGCGCCTAAAGATTTTAATCGTGTTATAGATTTTGTAGAGAGTTGGCCAAAAGAAATTCCGTTAGCAATAGAGTTTAGGCATACAGATTGGTATAATACAGAGGTTTCCGAAGAATTATATAAACTGTTAGAAACAAACAATATTTCTAATATAATAGTAGATTCTGCAGGACGAAGAGACATTATGCATATGCGTTTAACAAATAGTACAGCATTTGTAAGATATGTTGGAGCAAATCACCAAAGCGATTACTCTCGTTTAGACGAGTGGATAGAGCGTATAAAACAATGGACAACACAAGGCATTAAAGAGATAGATTTTTTTATACATCAAAATTTAGAAAAAGAATCGCCTTTACTTGCAGCCTATTTTATAAAAAAATTAAATAATGAATTGGGATACAATTTAAAAATTCCAAATCAAGATAATGAACCACAACAAAATTTATTTTAAATATGAGATTTCATACAAGAAAATGGGTAAAACCCGAAGATTTAAATCCTAATGGAACGCTTTTTGGCGGAAGATTATTAGCTTGGATAGATGAAGAAGCAGCGTTATATACCGTTGTACAGTTAAATAACTCTAAAATTGTAACTAAATACATGAGTGAAATTAATTTTAATAGTAAAGCTGTAGAGGGCGATATTGTTGAAATTGGTATGGAAGTTAAAAAATTTGGTAAAAGCTCAATTACTCTAAAATGTGAAGTTAGAAATATGATGACTAGAGAAACCATTATAACCGTAGAAGATATTATTATGGTTAACCTTGATGAGAATGGTAAACCTAAACCACACGGAAAAACAAAAGTTGAGTTTGTAAAAGATAGGCTAAAAGATAAATAACTATTCTTTTAGCAGCTCTTTTATACGGTTTTCTAAAGCACTACCAGAAATTTTTTCGCTGGCAATATTACCATTTTTATCAATTAATAATTTAAATGGAATAGATTCTACACCATATCTAAATGCTATTCTTTTATTTTTATCAATAATATGGTAGTCCCAAGTTAAACCATCTAGTGCAATAGCATTAAGCCACTCTGCTTCGCCTTTGTCTTCACTTACGCTTAAAATCTCAAATCCTTGGTTTTTATATTTATTATATAAAGATACTAGCGTTGGATTTGTTGCTCGACAAGGCGCACACCAGCTTGCCCAAAAATCTACTAAAATAACTTTTCCTTTTGGTATAGAATTTAAAGAAAGTGCTTGTCCATAAGGATTTAAACCGTCAATTTTATAGGCCTTTGGCCTGTATTCATTTTTAAAAGACTGCTCAATTTTTTTAACAACAACAACAGGTAAGCGTTTTTCAATATTATTTTCTTTAATAACAATTAAAGAGTCAATACGCTTTGTAAACTCTATATCACGTAATTCTTGAGATAATCCATTATATAAAGTTCTTAATGTTTTAGAGTTATATGTTTCTAAATTATCGTTTATTAACATAGCAGAAAAATAAGAATCGGAATGATTTTTAATAAACGACTTTACATATTCATTTTGCTCACTAAATAACTCTAGTCTTCCTTGCCTTAGTGTTTTTAAGTTTTGTGAAGAAAAATCGCCTTTCATACCATAGTACAAAGCAATACCTTTGTTTTTAAAGTCGGTCATTTGCGAAGTGTAATCTAAATATTCTTTTTGAATTTTAGATGCTGAATATACCGTTGAGAAATCTACGCGCTTATTTAGAAAAACATAAATATCGGATGCATCAACTAAAAAAGAAAATCCTTTATTTTTATTCTTAACGTTAGAGATTTTATATATAGATGGTGTTTCTGCAGATCCTTTAAATTTAAAATTAGTGTTAATAACTTTAGTAGAATCTATTAAATCAAAAGTATCATCTTCAGCTTTAAATAAATAAACGTAAGTATCATTATCTAAGAAAGATACTCCATTAATTAAAAACTCATTATCAAGCCTAGTATTAACTTTTACAATAGTGGTAGATAATGTGTCTTCTTCTTTAGCTGTATTTGTTGATTCTTTAGCAGAAAAATACTCGCAATTAAATAAAAATAAACAGCAAGCAATTAGTAAAAAGCGAGGGAAACTAGACATAAATTCAGTATTAATTACTGAATATTACAACATTTTTTGATTAAGCCAACGGCTTTAAATATTTTTTATCAACATAAAAAGTTCCAAAAGGAATAAGAGAACCTAATAAAATTAGTATAAAGGTTTTTGAATTCCACTTGTAAGTTGTGCGCAAAAATATAGCTAAAGCAATGTAAGCTACAAATAATAAACCATGAGGCATACCAAGTAACTTAACATATTCATCACTACCATCAGGTAATCGTTTATATATTGCAGCAACCATTAATAATAAATACGAAACACCTTCCAAAAAGGCAACAATTCTAAAGGTTTTTAGCATAACATTTTAATTATAAAAAAAGCAAAGTTAATAAAAGTGGATTTTGAAATAGCCATTTTTATATTTAATATTTATCTTTAACAAAAACATAAAATTTTAACCATGAAATTATTAAAACTTTGTACTTTATTCAGTTTATCTATCGTGTGCTTTAATTGCTCAAATAATAATTCTAAAGAGCTTAATGTTAGTGAGAAAGAATTTAAAATAGAATATGAAAAATTTACTTTAGATAATGGATTAGAAGTTATTTTACACGAAGACCATAGCGATCCTATAGTAGCAGTTGCAACATTAATGCATGTAGGCTCAAACAGAGAAAAACCAGGACGTACTGGTTTTGCACATTTTTTTGAGCATATGAGTTTTAATGATAGTGAAAACGTTCCAGTTGGAGCCAATAGAAAAATGATACCAGAGTGGGGAGGAAGCAGAAACGGAGGGACATCAAACGATTATACAGTATATTATGAAGTAGTACCAAAAGATGCTTTCGAAAAAATTTTATGGATAGACTCAGACCGTTTTGGTTACATGATTAATACCGTAACAAAAGAAGCTTTAGAACGTGAAAAACAAGTGGTTAAAAACGAAAAACGTCAACGAGTAGATAATGCAGCTTATGGTTATACAGATGAAATTAAACGTAAAAATCTTTATCCAGAAACACATCCATATAATTGGACTGTAATTGGAGCATTACCAGATTTACAAGCAGCAACAATAGACGATGTAAAAGAATTTTATAAAAAATATTATGGTGCAAGTAATGCATCGTTAGTAATCGCTGGTGATATTAATATAGACGAAACTAAAAAGCTGGTAGAGAAATGGTTTGGCGAAATACCTAGCGGACCTAATGTAGAAAGCTTACCACCAATGCCTGTAACGCTAGACAAAACAAAATCCTTATACTTTGAGGATAGTTTTGCAAAATTACCAGAATTACGCATGACATTTCCTACTGTTGAAGAATACAATAAAGATAAATATGCTTTAGAAATTTTAGGTCAGTTATTAAGCGGAAGTAAAAAATCACCATTATATCAAACTATAGTAGAAGAACAAAAATTAGCACCAAGAGTTAGTACGTATCAAAGTAGTAGTGAATTAGCAGGAGAGTTTGTTTTTAGAGTGCGTGCAAATGCTTTTGTAGATTTAGATAATGTTAAAACCGCTATTAATGAAGGATTAGAACGTTTTGAAAATAATGGCGTAAATGAAAAAGACTTAAATAGAATTAAAGCAGAGTTAGAAACTAATTTATATAGAGGAATTAGTACCGTTTTAAATAAAGCTTTTCAATTAGTACAAGATAATGAGTTTAATGGAGACCCAAGTTATATAACAGAAACAGCAAAATTAACAAACGCAGTAACTGCCGAAGATGTTATGCGAGTTTATAATAAATACATAAAGAATAAACATTATGTAATGACTAGTGTGGTGCCAAAAGGTAATTTAGATTTAGCAGTGGCAGAATCTAAACAAGCAAGTGTATGGATTGAAGAAGTAAAACAAGATGTTGCTAATGAAGAAGTAAGCCAAGGAGCAGAAGCTGTTTACGAAAAAACTAAAACTAAGCACGATAGAAGTGAGCCAGAATTTGGAGAACTACCATTATTTAAGTCGCCTAAAGTGTGGACAGATACCTTAGAAAATGGAATGGCTATTTATGGTATAGAAAATAACGAAGTGCCTTTAGTGCAATTCGATATTACTATTCCTGGAGGACATTTATTAGATCCAGAAAATAAATCTGGAGTAGCTAATTTGCTTAGTGATTTAATGATGGAAGGTACCGCAAATAAAACACCAGCAGATTTAGAAGAAGCTATTGGTTTATTAGGAGCAAGTATAAATACATATTCATCTAACGAAGATTTTCATATAACAGGTACCTGCTTAGCTAAAAACTTCGATAAAACTATAGCACTAGTAAAAGAAATAATTTTACAACCACGTTGGGATGTAGATGAATTTAATAGACTTAAATCGGCTTTAGAAACAAGTTTAAAAGATAGAGAGTCTAACCCAAATAGTATTGCTTCAATGGCTTATAATAAGTTAATTTATGGCGATAACCATATCTTGTCAATACCAAGTTCTGGAACGCAAGAATCCATAAGCAATATTAGTATTCAAGATTTAAAAAATTATTTCAAAAATTTATCACCAGAAAACGCATCATTTCATATTGCAGGAGCTTTAAATAATAATGAAGTAAAAAGCACATTAAGTACACTAAACGAATGGAATGTAAAAGCTGTTAACATACCAGATTTTGAAATAACCAATACAGTCTCAAAAAACAAACTATATTTTATAGATTTTCCAGGTGCTAAGCAATCAGTTTTTCAAATAGGAAAATTAGCATTATCTAAAGAAAACGAAGAGTTTAATAATTTAAATTTTGCAAACGAAATTCTTGGTGGAGGATCAAGTGGTAAATTATTTCAAACATTAAGAATAGAAAAAGGTTATACTTATGGAGCATATTCGGGAATTTCATCTAATAAAGAAATATCTCCTTTTACAGTAAGAACTAGTGTTCGAGCAAATGCAACATTAAAATCCTTAGAAATTATTAAAAATATGATTAGTAATTATGCTAACGATTTTACAAACACAGAAGTAGAACTTACTAAAAATAAAATTTTAAAAGGAAACACTAGAGCTTACGAGAGTCTTGGAGCTCAATTAGGAATGCTTAGAAATATTAGTAAATATAATTTATCTAAAACATTTACAGAAGAAGATCAAGAGGAGTTAATTAACATGACATTAGAAGACTACAAAAACATAATTAATAAATATCTTAACGAAGAAGATATGATTTATGTAGTAGTAGGCGATAAAAAAACACAGTTTGAAGAGGTAAAAAAACTTGGGAAGACTATAATTGAGTTAGATATTTATGGTAATAAACTATAAAACGTATATATTTGATTTTCAAAACGTTATTTAAATAAAATTAACAACAAATTATGAAAATAATTTATGACCTTTGACGTTTATTATCTAGATTATATATATCACTTAATTTTTAAAACAATAAATGAAACACATATTTAAAAACACAATTGTAATATTATTAATGTTATTTGGTTTTTTAGCGTTTTCACAAAACGATTTGCCTTTAAATGCTGATGACCAGATATATCCAATTTCAAATCTACAAGATAACGAACTTCAAAAGTTATTAAAAACAGAAATTAATTTAAATGGTAAATGGAAAAAGCTAATTGAAAATAAAAAAATGTCAATTGGTATTGTAGATTTATCCGACCAAAGCAATATAAAATACGCTGGTTTAAACGACGACCATATGATGTATGCTGCCAGTTTACCTAAAATAGCTATTCTTTTAGCTGCAATGGATGCTATAGATAAAGGAGAGCTAAAAGACACTGAAGAAGTAAGAAAAGACATGCGTTTAATGATTAGTAAGTCTAACAATCAAGCATCAACAAGAATGATTGATCGTGTAGGTTACGAGAAAATTGAAGCAGTTTTAAGAGCTCCAAACACAAATCTTTACGATGAGAAAGAAGGAGGAGGACTTTGGGTTGGAAAAAGGTATGCCTCAGGAGGAAGGCGTTATCCAGAACCAATGAAAGGTTTAAGCCACGCCGCTACAACAAGACAAGTGTGTAGCTTTTACTACCAATTAGCAATGGGAAACTTAATTAATACAGAACGTTCTAAAGAAATGTTAGATATTATGAAAGATCCTGCATTACATCATAAGTTTGTTAATACGTTAGATAAAATTGCACCGCAAGCAACCGTGTATAGAAAGTCTGGTTCTTGGAAAAATTATCATGCAGACTCTGCACTTGTTTGGGGACCTAAACGAAAATACATTATTGTGGCACTTATAGATAATGACTATGGAGAACAAATTATTAGAAACTTAGTGGTTCCTATAGAAAAAGTATTAAAAAAATCACGTTATTTAGCATTAAAATAAAACCTTTAAGTTTAATTATCCTTGCTAAAAACAATAATTAATAAAACATTTGGACTAAGAGATGGCGAAATATACATCTCTTTTTTAATGCAGTTATATATCTTTTTAATTATAACTGTATTGTTAATTGTAAAACCTACAGTTAATGCATTGTTTGTTAATAAATTGGGAGCAGATAGTTTACCTTATGGTTATTTATTAGTTGCCTTAGTAGCAGTTGTTACTACTATATTTTACAGTAAAGCTATACGTGAGTTTTCACTTTTAAAAATTACAATCGCATCTCTAATTATTTTTAGCTTAGCATTTATAGTTTTAAGTATAGTTTTACATTTTGAAATTTTACATAATTGGATTCTATACTTTTATTATTTAAGTATTTCTCTTTTTGCAGTAATTGCCACATCACAATTCTGGATTTTAGCCAATATGGTTTTTAATGCCAGAGAAGCTAAACGTTTATTTGGTTTTATTGGAGCAGGAGCTATAGCAGGAGGTGTTTTTGGAGGTTATTTAACCAGTTTAATTGTATCTTCTTATGGTAATAAATATGCCATTCTTGTAGCTGCATTTTTTATTTTATGTTGTATTCCAATTATTCAAAAAATATGGAAATTAAGAATACAAAAAATGACTACGTATGTTAGAAAACAACGTAAGCATAACGAATCTAACACACAAGTTTCATCTTTAAAACTCATTTTAAAGTCCAAACATTTAACTTATTTAGCTTTAATAACTGGAATTAGTGTTATTGTAGCCAAATTGGTAGATTTTCAATTTAGCGATTTTGCAAATAAAGCCATTTCAGATTCCGATGAATTAGCATCCTTTTTTGGGTTTTGGTTCTCAACATTTAATGTGCTAGCTTTAATTTTACAATTATTTGTAACTAACAGATTATTAAGTCGTTTAGGTGTTTCATCTACATTATTAATTCTTCCTTTAGGCATTGCTTTATCAAGCTTATTATTTTTAACTTTTCCAGAGCTTTGGGTCTTAGTTATAATTAAGGGAATTGATGGAAGTTTTAAACAATCTTTAAATAAAGCAGCGGTAGAACTTTCTATAATGCCAATTCCTTTAAACATTAAAAATCAAGCCAAATCATTTATAGATGTTGCGGTAGATAGTGTTGCAACAGGTATTGCTGGATTTCTTTTAATCTTTTTAATTAAGAAATTAGATTTAAGCACATCTTACATAACAGTAATTATTTTACTGTTTGTATTTATTTGGATTGTTTTAATTTACAGACTCCGTGAAGCTTATTTCAATTCTTTTAGAACAAATATTCAAAAAACATTAGTTCCAGATAAAAACTTAAAGCAAAAAAGAAAATACGAAACAACACTTATTGCAGCTAGACGAATATTAAGCTCTGGCACAGAACCAGAAATTTTAAGTTTATTAAACCAACTAACTTCTTATAAATTAATTCCTTTAAAAAACAGCATTATTGCTTTGTTAGACCATCCTTCTAAAGCGGTTAAAACCGAAGCAATAAACCAATTGTTTCAATATGATAAAGGTACGGCAGTAAGTAAGGTAGAAGCCCTTATTACAGCGCAAAATGACGATTTAGTTTACACCGCTTTAGATTATTTATTGCATCATTCATATATAAACGCTAATCAATTTTTTGATAAATATTTAAATCATGAAACAGATTTTATTTCTAATGCTGCATTGCTATGTTTGGCAAAAGAAGCTAAGAATAACAACAAACTTGCAGTAAAATATAATTTACATTCTAGAATTGCAGATCGTGTTAGAAATCTAAATACACCAGAAGGATTTAGCCGAAAAGAAGCTGTTGCAAACCTTTTAACCACAATTGCTTATTCGGGTATTTTAAAATTTTATCCTTTTATAACTGTACACTTAAATAACAAAGACTCTTTTATTGTAAAACACGCTATTAAAGCTGCTGGTATAACTGCAGACCAACGTTTTATAGATGAATTATTAGAATTAATAACAATTAAAACTTACAGAAAAACAACTGTAAAAGCTTTAAAAAAATATGGGTCTGGTATTACTAAAACTATTTTAATTCTTGACAAATCTGAAGATTTAAAAGATAACATAAAAGAACACCTACCTAAAGTTGTTAGTGAATTTAACTCGCAAAGCGCAATAAAAGTACTATTACGATTATTAAAAAGTAATGATGTAGTTATTAGATTTGAATCTGCAAAAGCACTTTCAAAAATGCGAGCTAAAAATCCAGAATTATATTTTAATAAACGAATATTTAAGCGTGAAATAATTAGGGAAAGTAAATATTATAAAAACACTATAGATGTTATAGCATCAATTCAAAATACTATTAGTAACAATAGTGCTATAGAGAATAAAAACGACAACGATATTGAGGTTTTAATTGCTAGACAGAGTTTAATAGACGTTCTTGAAGAACAACTTGAAACTAGCTTAAAAAGTATTTTTAAGTTATTAGGTTTAGTGTATGATGAGTCTGATATTGATGTTACTTATTCTGGATTATTTAGTGAAGTAAAAGAAGCACGTTTAAATGCTTTAGAGTTTTTGGATAATATGTTAAATTCTCAATTAAAATCTAGGGTTTTTCCATTAATTGAACATTCTATAATTGATGAAGGAAATTTAGCTTCATCAATATTAAAAATAAATGTAATTCCTGAAAACGCATATTTATCAATGCTTATTAAGCGTAGAGGTAAACGTGTAAAATTAGAAGTATTATATCTTATTAAGGTTTTAGATGATAAAAGCTATGTACCTATTGTAATGCCTTTAAAAAAGCATCTTAATAAAGAGGTTAAGTTTTTTGCATATTCTACTATAGAAGCTCTTACAGATGTAAGGCGTTAATTACCTTCATCATCTTTATCTTTAAAATTCTCATCTAATTTAGCGTCGGAGTTTTCGTTATTTTTTGCAATTAAATCATCAATCTTACTTGCCATATACATATGCGCGCCAGCAGAGTTTTTATTCAAAACATTAGACATTAAACAAACTATATATTTGGATCCATTATTTGGATGCTCTACAATTATTACCGAATTCATATAATTAAATACATTTCCGGCATAATCTTTACAATCTGGGTTTTTAGTTCTATCACATTTGTAATAACTTCCCGATTTAAAATATACAGCAGCACTGTCTAATCTATTAGATTTAGCATAACGTATACGTCTGTCTGTAGAGTAGAGAAGACGTTTCATTTCTAAACTAGACTTTTCATCAATAATTTTACCTTGTTCTAGTTTTACTAGCCATTTCATTAATCCTTTTGGCGTACCAATGCTTCCTCCTTTTCTTCCTACATATTTTCCTGCAGGCCTTGTAAACATACCTCCAAGTCTCCATTCATCTTCAGTTATGCCTAAATCTCTTAAAGGTTGATTTACAACAGTATTTGCCAGGTTAGTTAAGCTATCTCTTGGTGTTTCTTTAAAATAATTTTCGGCTTGTTCTTCGGTTAAATTTACATAATCTGGTCCAAATGCAGCCATTAACATTGCTTCACGATACATAACACTTGCTGCGCCATTATTACTTACAGATACCATGTGGTCTAACCATTCAAACAACGAGAATTTATCACTTGCAATAACTTGTCTTTTGGTTAGTTTATCTTTTTCAATATCGTATATAGGCACTGTATGATGGTCTCCAGTTCCCCAATAACGTGACGATACTTTAATGTCTTTTAAGTACATAACTCTATCGTCCCAATTTTTGCAAACGTTTGCCATTTGTGTAAAAACTGCATTTAAAACAGCTATTTTACCTACACTTCCTGGTTGATAACCAACATTTTCTCTATGCGAAGCATATTTTAATGCTTTAGGATTAGTCATGTCTAAAACCGCTATAGAGTAATTTCCACTAGGTATTAAACGTTTTATTTTTCTCATAAACTCTTCGTCATCAACTAAAACATTGTTAATGCTATCTTCAGTTAAAGACGTTAAGTTTAATTTTATATCTTCTAATTTTAAATAAGCACCAGCAGGAATACGGTTATACGGTGTGCTATCTAATTTCATTTTTTGTATTTGATACAAACGTTTTATTCCTGTACGTTTATAACCGTCTATAGGATAGAAACCGAACGAGACAATAAAACAAAATATAATAGATGTATAAAATAAATTTTTCATAGTAATTTTATAGTTTTTCTGAAAGATTAATCAATTTACCTTCTTCAATTTTTGGAGAGATAGATGATAAGTACTCTGAACTTTTTGCTTGTTTATTTTCTACAAAAGGACGAATTTGAAACAACCACAACTTATTGTCTTTAAAACCAAATTCCACATCATAAGCTTGGTTTGAAGCTTGAGAATGCTTTTCCATTGTTTTTCTAATTTTAGAGGCTAAAGCTCTAATATCTTCTATATTTTTAGTGTTAAGAATTGGAGTTTCAAAAGTAGTTGTGTATTTTTTTGTTCCACCATAATCTGGCAATCTAATATAGTCGCTTTGCCTTGCAGGAGCTAATAAAACATTATTATCTTCTGTAATTAAACGGGTTTCGGCACTTTGTCCATCTACAGCGCCACCAGCACCTCGACTAAATGCAACAGTTAAATCATCTTCATTACCAGAGTTTATTCCTTTAGTAATCATTACACCAGAATAGTCTACATCTACACTCGGAATTATTAATATAGAAGGAAATACATTTTCAGGATTGCTTAAATATTTTTGACGCCATTTAAAACTTCGTTCTGTATAAGCACTTGCCCAAACGCGTTTAATACCTTTTACAATTTCGTCTTCAGCCTTAATATTAAATAGTGTTAAATTTAAACCAGCTCCAGTAAATTCCTTTAAATCTTCCATATTGGTGTCGCTTCTTAAAAATACTGGCACATTACCTATGCTATTACCAAAAGCATTTTTAAAACTAACTTTTATGTCGTTAATAAAGCTTGTTTCTAAAGGCATATTTATTATAGCTTTATGTAATATGTCTAAAGCTTTTAATTGGTAATCTTCAACCTCATGTTCTGCTTTATTAGCAGCTCTCATTTCGTTTGCTGTATTAAATGTTGCGTTTAAATATTGCCAATAAGTTTTATTTTGGTTTGGCATTTGTTGGTTCATGTGCGCTCTAAAAATTCCAAATGGAATTATAATACCTTCTACAACTTGTTCTGGAAATAGTTTTTTTAATTCTCCTAAATTTGCTGCTTTTGGTCCGCAAAGCTTACCAGAATCATTAGCATCAACCTCACGCATATTAATTACCTTAGATACATCTAATCGAATTTGATCTACAGGAACTGCAATTACGTTTTTACTTCTTTCATTTTTACTAAATAGCTCTTTTTCTGTAGAAGACATATCATCTTCAGATTTTAAAATTACATTTCCTTTGTTAGATACAGCATAAAATACTTTTTCGCCATTATATTTCTTCATGGCTTTTAAATTATTATAAGATAAAGCTGCATTTGGTATGCCTAAATTACGTGCTAAAAGCTGCACATGAGATACCAAATTACCTTCGGAAACAGTCATAATTCCTGCTACAGGTTTTAAATCGTGCGGTGGCTTTTCAAAAATATAAATATTGTTAGTGTTCACTTCAATATTATCAGGATTTCCGTCTACTACAACTAATTCTCCAAAAGCATAACCAGGATTTAAACCTCGTATAGCACTTTGGTTTTCAATATTCATTACATCGTTATTAATATTAGAAGTTTTAGATACAAAAGCACCAAAATCGCTTACGGCTTCACCTAAACTTAAAGCAATACTACTTCTTACACGATCGTCTATAAAACTATACGAAAGTGGTTCGAAAACGGTATATTTATCAACAATCTCTTGGTAATTAGCCTTTACCATAGAGGCACTCCATTCTACAATACTTCTAGAAGTAGTTAATAACTCGTTTAGTTCGTTTACAGTTAAGTTGGACTTAGTTATTTTATTATTAATCGAAGTTTCTATGGCATTATATTCCCAATTTTCAATTAATCCGGTTCCCATTGCTGCGCAGGATAAAACGCTTATTTTATCAAGAGTTTCACCAATGGTTTCTGTTTCCCAATTTTGAGTTTCAGTAAGTAACGTATGTTCTAATTGATTAGATAAATCTAAAAGTTGCAAGCGGTCTTTACCACTTTTATAACTCAAAATATTATGTCGTATTTCAGATAAAATATTAGCTAATTCCGAAACAAATGAAGCAGAAGTTTTATCGTTTTTATTGGAAACTATAAACGCGTTAATTTTTTTTGTTGTACTGTTTGAAGCTGGTAGTTTTTGTAATTCCTTTTCTAAACGATTAAAATCTATTGGAGAATAGAATTTATACATAGTTTCTATTAAAGCATCAAAATCCTTTTTTAAATGTTCTGGAATTTTATTTTGAGCTATAAAATTCTTTACTAACATAATATCTGTTATTTCTGGTTGGCCATGAATTTTAATTCTAATATCCATAAATGCCTTCATGTCTTCAGAAATGGTTTTACTTTGACTACGCATTAATTGCGCAACATTATCATCGCCATTATGTGGCACATCTTTTAAAGCTTGTCTTATTAAATAGAAATTATTTGAAATAAAATAGTCGTTTTTTAAAACAGACTCAAAAAATTCTTTTCCCCAAGTTTCTTCGTCTTCGCTTTGCACAGCACCTCTATAATATTGAGCTTTTTGTAAAATCCAACCGTCATTTACGCTAGCCAAATACTTATTAATTTGATATTGTTTTAAGCGATTGTAATTATTGCTTTCATCTAGAAATTCTTTTTCTTTTAATGATGCAATTATATCTGAAAAATAGAGCTGATTCGTTTTTCTTAAGCTAATTACAGATGGTTTAAAACTAGCATGTTGTATACCTCCACCTATTGAATCTGGACATGGATCTCGTGGTTCGCGTTCAGAACCATCATCGCAAAACCATTTGATCCGGTTGTATGGCCCACGAGGATCTTTTTTAAAAGATTCTATTAGATTTTTAATTTGCTTTACAGATAATTCTTGTGCTTCAGTTTTTATATTAAAAACAAAAAGCAAGATTAATAATGGTAGTATATTTTTTAGCATGTTAGATATCTATTTGTAATCAAACAAAAATATTTAATTAATAATTGTTTCTCGTCAATTTTATAACTATTAAAATATAATAATTAACTTAATTAAATAATGTATTTGTCGATTACATTAAATAATTTTTAATTACTTCTATTTTAAGTTTTAATAAATGTTTAACGCTCTATTGGTTTTTAAAGCATTATTTTAAAAGAACATAATTTAAAAAAAAAAGCAAATGATTAAACCAAGAACAAAAACACCAGAATTAGAAATAGAATTAATTAATGGTACAACATGGAAATTAAGCGAGCAATCTCCAGAGCATTTTACTTTAATATTATTTTACAGAGGTAAGCATTGCCCAAAATGCAAAGAACAGTTAGAAGAGGTGCAAGAAAATATCGAAAAATTCTCAAAAAGAGGTATTAATGTTATTGCAATAAGTTCGGATACCGAAAGTGTTGCAAAAGAAACTTATAAAGATTGGGATATTAACGATATTCCATTAGCATATGGTTTTCCAATTGAAGAGGCTAGAAAATGGGGACTATTTATTTCTTCAGGAATTAAAAAAGAACCAGATTTCTTTACAGAACCAGGTTTGTTTCTATTAGATAAAGAGCATGAAGTGTATTGGGAATCTATACAATCTATGCCATTTGGTCGTCCAAGTTTAAGAGCAATATTAGGTGGAGTAGACTTTATATTAAAAGAAAATTATCCAGCTAGAGGAGAAGCATAATAATTAATAAAACAGCGAAATGAAAGAAGTAAAAGCATATGGTACCGAAGCAAAAGATAAAGATTTAGAAGTATTAACTATTAAAAGACGAGAGCTTTTAGAAAATGATGTAGAAATCGACATTTTATATTGTGGCGTTTGCCACAGTGATATTCATGCTGCAAAAAATGATTGGGGAAACACCACTTACACATTAGTACCAGGTCATGAAATTGTTGGAAAAGTAACAAAAGTTGGAAATCAAGTTAAAAACTACAAAAAAGGAGATTTGGTTGGTGTTGGTTGCATGGTAGATTCTTGTCAAGAATGTAGTGCTTGCAAAGAAGATTTAGAACAATTTTGCGAAGAAGGCATGGTAGGAACTTATAATGGAAAAAATAAGCATACTGGTAAACAAACTTTTGGAGGTTACTCTACAAGTATTACAGTACGTGAAGAATTTGTAGTAAGTGTACCAGAAAATTTAGATATAAAAGCTGTAGCTCCACTATTATGTGCAGGAATTACAACATTTTCACCTTTAAACCACTGGAAAATTAAAAAAGGTGATAAAGTTGGAGTTATTGGGCTTGGTGGATTAGGACATATGGGTATAAAATTTGCTCACGCTATGGGAGCAGAAACAATTATGATTACTACATCTCCAGACAAAGCAGAGGATGCCAAAAGATTAGGAGCAGACTCTGTATTAATTTCTAAAGATAAGGACGACATGAAAAAGCATAGAGGATCTTTCGATTTTCTTTTAAATACTGTTCCTGTTAAGCACGATATTAATCCTTATATACAACTATTAAAACGTGACTCAACAATGGTGTTAGTTGGCGCTATTGAGCCTTTAGAACCAATGAATGGAGGAAATATTATTATGGGAAGAAAAAGAGTTGCAGGATCATTAATTGGAGGTATTAAAGAGACACAAGAAATGTTAGATTTTTGTGGTGAAAATAATATTGTTTCAGATGTCGAAATGATAGATATAAAAAATATAAATAACGCCTATAAACGCGTTCAAAATAACGATGTTAAATATCGTTTTGTAATAGATATGGAGAGTTTAAAAAAGTAATTTAAAATTACAGATATTAGCTAAGCAAATATTTTTTAAGTAAAAATGAATAACCCAAATAAATTTAAACTGAAGCATTTACCAAAACTACTAGTTAAAGCTGGTAGTTCTTGGTTTAATGGCGAACCATTCGAGCGTAGTGCTATAGTTGCTTATTATGCTATATTATCTTTGCCTGCTTTAATAATTATAATATTAAATGTCGTTGGAAGCATTTGGGGACGTGATATTGTACAAGGAGAATTATTAGATGAAATTACAAAAGCAATTGGTCCAGATACTGCAGATTCCATTAGATTGATGATGGTAGATAGAGGAAACGAATCTACGTCTATATTTGCTACAGTTGTAGGTATTATTACTTTAATATATGGTTCTACAGGAGTATTTTTTCAGCTACAATCTGCCTTAGATAAAATTTGGGACCAAAAACCTAAATATAAAAATAGCATTATTGCAACCTTAATAAGTAGAGCTAAAAGTTTTGGATTTATTTTAATTATTGGTTTCTTATTACTTACAAGTTTTATTTTAACTTCATTATTAAGTACATTTAGTAAAAATTTAGAGCGCTTATTACCAGATAGTTTGTTCGAATATCTTTATGTTTTCGATTTTCTTATCTCTATAGCATTTATTTACGTGCTTTTTGCTGCTATGTTTAAATTTTTGCCGTCGGCGACAATTACATGGAAATCTGTAAGAGTTGGAGCTTTATTAACAACTTTACTTTTTTTAATTGGTAAATATCTATTAGCTATTTATTTTCATGAAATGCAACCTGGCTCTACTTATGGAGCAGCAGGATCAATAATATTAATAATGCTGTGGGTGTCTTATACTAGTATTATATTATTGTTTGGCGCACATTTTACCAAAGTCTATTCAGATAGATATGTAAAATCATTAATTCTTCCAGAGACACTTCAAATCCCTCAAAAAGAAAAACAAAAAGAGTAATATAAAGTTTCTTAAAATTTATACTCTTTAAATGTTAATTAATCATCTTTCTCATAAGATAATCATAAAATGGTACTAAGGTAATCTTAAAGTCATTGCTATTGTTTTAAGTATTGTCTAACTTAAAAAAATAACCAAAAATTTAAATAATGGAAAGAGAAATAGAGAATGGATTTATAACAATTAATCCTGCTACCGAAGAAAAGATTAAAGAGTACAAATATTTAACAGAATCCGAAGCAAAAGATGCAGTAGAAAGCTGTCACAAAGCTTTTTTAAATTGGAAAAAAACAGACATTAAAGAGCGTGCTAAAATAATTAAAGCAATAGGTAAAGCATTAATAGATTCTAAAGAAGAATTAGCAGAATTAATGACTGCCGAAATGGGTAAACTTGTAAAACAAGGACATCAAGAAATTAAATTATGCGCTGGCATATGTGATTTTACAGCCAAAGAAGGTGTCAAGCAATTACAAGATGAAGAAAGAGAGTTACCTGATGGAGGAAAAGGTATCATACAATATGCGCCAATTGGTGTTATTTACGGTATTCAACCATGGAATTTTCCAATTTATCAAGCCATGCGTTATGCTATAGTTAATTTAATGGCAGGAAATGGCGTGCTGTTAAAACACGCTCAAAACGTTACTGGAAGTGCATTAAAATTAAAATCTCTTTTCGAAAAAGCAGGATTGCCAAAAAATCTATTTACAGTTCTTATAATTAATCATGACACATCAGATAAAATTATAGAACATGATAAAGTAAGAGGTGTAACACTTACAGGTAGCTCTGGAGCTGGAAAAAAAATAGCAGCAAAAGCTGGAGAGGCGCTTAAAAAAACTGTTTTAGAATTAGGTAGTAATGATGCGTATTTAGTTTTAGACGATGCAGATATTGAACTTGCTGTAAAAAAATCTGTTGAAGGTAGAATTTATAACAATGGAGAAACTTGTGTTGCGGCTAAACGTTTTGTTGTAGTAGAAAGTGTTTACAGTGATTTTAAAAATGCATTTGTTGAAGCTATGAAAAACATAAAATATGGTGACCCAACAGATTCAAAATCTCAATTAGGCCCAATGGCTAGAAAAGATTTAAGAACTAAACTGCATAACCAGTTAAAAGATAGTGTTGCCAAAGGAGCAAATGTACTTTGTGGTGGAGAAATACCAGAACAAAAAGGATTTTATTATCCGTCCACTGTTTTAGACAATGTAAAACCAGGGCAACCTGCGTACGACGAAGAACTTTTTGGACCAATAGCTTCTTTAATTAAAGCAAAAGATAATGATGATGCTATGCGCATTGCTAATGATAGTAGATTTGGTTTAGGTGGCGGTATCTTTTCTAAAGATGAAAAAAAAGCAATCAATTTAGCAAAAAACCATTTCGATACCGGAATGATTAACATAAATTCGTATGGTTTAGCAGTACCAAACATGCCATTTGGAGGTGTAAAAGACTCTGGTTATGGTAGAGAACATGGTGGTTTTGGAATAAAAGAATTTGTTAATGTAAAGTCGATACTTTTACATAAATAAAATAAATTAACTAAAAAGCTAAAAACCTTCAAATATTAATCTTTTGAAGGTTTTTTTGTTATTATAACTTGTATTTTTATACTATTAATTTTTTTATTAAAAATATTATATATGAGTACTTTACAATTTAATTCAGAATATATTTTAGAAAATGATAGAGTAAAACTATCACCTTTAAAAGCTGAAGATTTTAATATATTATCAACTTTTGCTATTAACGAACCTACGCTTTGGCAATATTCTTTGCAACCAGCAGACGGACTGAAAAATATGAAGACTTATATTGATAATGCATTAAAAGATAAAGCTGATAAAAAATCTTATCCTTTTTTAGTTTTCGATAAGCAAACAAGTAAGTATGCCGGAAGCACACGTTTTTACGATTATAACGAAAAATTTAAAACACTGCAATTAGGTTATACTTGGTATGGTAAAGCTTTTCATGGTACAGGATTAAATAAAAATTGTAAATACTTAATGTTGTCGTTCGCTTTCGAAGAACTTAATATAGAACGTGTTGAGTTTAGAGCAGATAATAATAACAAAAAAAGCATTGCAGCAATGAAAAGTATTGGTTGTACAGTTGAAGGTGTTTTAAGGCAAAACTGTGCAACTCCCAATGGTTCTAGACGAGACAGTATAATTTTAAGTATTTTAAAAGAAGAATGGTTTAAAGGTGTTAAAGATAGTTTACTATCACGATTATAATTTGTAAAACTGTATCTATCTTTGCCAAAAATTAAAGCATGTCAAATAATAAAAAAACTCAAAAAGCAATTTTAAATAAATTGAATATAGAAGCCTTAAATCCTATGCAGGAAGAAGCTTTACTATCAATAAATTCTACTGCAAATACAGTTTTGCTATCACCTACAGGAACAGGTAAAACAGTTGCTTTTTTATTGCCTACACTTGAGAATTTAGATTTGAAATGTGAAAATGTGCAGCTATTAATTTTAGTTCCATCTCGAGAATTAGCAATTCAAATTGAGCAGGTTATTCGTAAAATGGGAACAGGTTTTAAAGCTAATGCTGTTTATGGAGGAAGACCTTTTTCTAAAGATAAAATAGAATTAGCACATGCTCCTGCAATATTAATAGGAACTCCAGGTCGTGTGGCAGATCACTTAAGACGAGAAACTTTCTTAGTTAAAGATATAGAAACATTAGTATTAGATGAGTTTGATAAATCGCTTGAAATTGGTTTTGAAAAAGAAATGAGCGAGATTTTAGCAAGTTTACCAAATATTAAACGTCGAGTATTAACTTCTGCAACTCAAGATATGGAAATACCAAGATTTGTAGGTCTCGAAAACGAAATAATAATAGATTACTTAGATACAAAAATTTCCAATCTAGCAATTAAAAAAGTAATTTCTCCAGACAAAAATAAATTACAAACATTAGTCAATTTATTGCATCATATAGGTAATAAGCCTGGTATTATTTTTTGTAATTTTAAAGACACTATTCAATATGTTAGCGATTTCTTAGAAGATAATAATATACCGCATGGCACGTTCTATGGTGGTTTAGAACAAATAGATAGAGAAAGAGCGCTAATTAAATTTAGAAATGGTACACATCAAATTATAATAGCTACAGATTTAGCTGCCCGAGGCTTAGATATACCAGAATTAAATTTTATAATTCACTATCAATTACCATTAAAAGCAGAAGAGTTTACACATAGAAACGGTAGAACCGCTAGGATGAATACGCATGGAACAGCTTATGTATTACAATGGGAAAACGAATACCTTCCTGAGTTTATAACAACTTCAGAAGTTGAAAAAATAGAGGAGAAGCAAAATAAAATAAATAGCAATTGGGCAACTTTATTTATATCTGGAGGTAGAAAAGATAAAATCTCTAAAGGTGATATTGCAGGATTATTTTTTAAACAAGGAGATTTACAGCGTAATGAATTAGGAGTAATAGAATTAAAACAAGACTGTGCTTTTGTGGCTGTTCCTAAAACAAAAGTATTAGACGTTATTAATAAAACAAATAACACAAGACTTAAGAAAAAGAAAGTACGTGTAACCTTAATTTAATTAAGCGCTTTTTAATGCAATGAGTAATATATTTAAATAGCATAAAGCGATAATAATTTTTATTAAATAGAATAAGTAGTGCTTTCTAATAATAATGGCACTATCTTTGTAAACTATTATATATTAATAAATTAAATTACATTACAATGAGTACAGGAACAGTAAAATTTTTCAACGACACTAAAGGGTTTGGATTTATCACAGAAGAAGGTGTAGACAAAGATCATTTTGTTCACATTTCTGGGTTAATCGATGAGATTAGAGAAGGTGACCAAGTTGAATTTGATTTACAAGAAGGAAACAAAGGATTAAACGCGGTTAACGTAAAAGTTATCTAAGATATATTCATATATTTTCAAAAAAGAGCCTATCTATAAAAGATGGGCTTTTTTTATGCTCAAAAGCTTGTGCTATAAAAAGTGTAGTTATATTTACAAAAAAATATTTTATGTCAAAACAGTTTTTAAATATTGGAATTAATAACGACTTTAAAGAACGTTTATCTTCATTACAAATCTCTGTACCAACAGATATTCAAGAAAAAGTTATTCCTATAATTCTAAATAAAACAGAAGATCTTGTTGCGTTAGCAAAAACAGGAACAGGAAAAACAGCTGCTTTTGGCCTACCATTGCTTCAATTAATAGATGTAAATAACAAAAATATTCAAGCTGTTATTTTAGCACCAACAAGAGAATTAGGGCAACAAATTTTTAATAACTTACAATCTTATAAACCAGATAATTTGGATGTGGAAATTTCTGGACTATTTGGTGGTATACCCATAAAACCACAAATAGAAAAACTAAAAAGTACAACGCATATAATTGTTGCAACACCTGGTCGTTTAGCAGATTTGTTAGAGCGTCAAGCTATAAATATTACAGAAGTAAATTATTTTATTTTAGATGAAGCCGATGAAATGGTAAGCGCTCACAAAGAAGGAGTAGATACTATTATTAAAGCATTACCAAAAAAGCGAAGAACGCTCTTATTTACGGCAACTTTACCAGGAAGTATTAAGCAAATGATTCAAAATTACATGACTAAAAATGTAATTCAAATTGAAGCTAATATGGAAACGCTTGGGCATCAAGGTATCGATCATCAATATATAGTTGTTGAGCCTATAGAAAAGTTAGAAGTATTACTTCATTTTTTAAATTCTAATTTGGGACATCGTGGTATTATTTTTTGTAAAACAAAAGCAGCCGTTAATAAATTAGCAAAAAAGTTAGCCATTAATAAATTCTCATCTGGTGCAATACATGGAAGTTTAACACAAGGTATTCGCGACCGTATAATGGAGCAATTTAGAGAAGGACATATTTCTATATTAGTAGCTACAGATTTAGCTGCTCGTGGCATAGATGTTAAAAACTTGTCTTGGGTTGTAAATTATCATTTACCAGACACTTACGAGGCTTATGTGCATAGAAGTGGGCGTACAGCAAGAGCAGGAGCAAAAGGCCTTTCTCTTACAATTATACAACATGAAGAAATAGAAGATATTGGCGATTTTGAAGAAGAATTAGATATTACTTTTACACCTTTTAAAAAACCTGATGCTAAAAGCATTGCCGATAATAACACACTATTATGGGCAAAAAAAATATTTAAAACTAAACCTAATAGGGAAGTAGATGAAGGTTTAAAAGGAAAAATTAAAACCATTTTTCATCATTTAACAAAAGAAGAATTGGTAGATAAAATTTTAGCAAATTATTTAGCGAGCACAAATACTTTAAACGAAAAAAAAGAAGATTCTAAAACAAAAAAAAGCAAATAGCTTTTATATATGGAGGAAAACGAAATTAATAAAGACATAGCGCATTGCATTAAAACCATTCAAAATTTATTGGATGATACTAATCAGCTTTTCGATTTACCAGAAGCACAACGTATAGAGCTTTTTAAAGTAGCAGGAGCTTTAACAAGACCAAATCGTGATGAGTTTCAACGCAGACGAAAAGATGCTAAAAAAGCAGCAAAGCGTAAAATGATTGAAAGCGACAAGCACGCTAGAAAATCTACGGGAATTCGTTCGGCAAGAGAAGCCGCTTTATTTGTTGCTCCTAAATTATTAGCCGCAGCAGCAATTAATAATGAAGATACTCCAGAATTAGAATCGCCAAGAAACTGTTACGTTTGTAAAACAGTATACACTAAACTGCATCATTTTTATGATGCTATGTGTACAGAATGTGGAGATTTAAATTATGCTAAACGTTTTCAAACTACAGATTTAAAAAACCAAGTCGCTGTAATTACAGGTTCTCGATTAAAAATAGGATATCATATTACATTAATGTTATTACGTTCTGGTGCAACAGTTGTTGCAACAACACGTTTTCCTGCAGATTCTGCTATTCGTTTTTCTAAAGAAGAAGATTATAATGCATGGAGCCATCGTTTACACATACATGGCCTAGATTTAAGACACATACCTAGTGTAGAAATTTTTTGTAATTATATAGAGCAAAAATACGATAGATTAGATATTTTAATTAATAATGCAGCTCAAACTGTTAGAAGACCATCTGGTTTTTATCGTCATTTAATGGAAAATGAAAAATTACCAATAGATAAACTTCCAAAATTAGCACAAACCTTATTAAAAGATCATGAAAGTTGTTTAGACGAATTGTCTAGTTTAAGTATTGGTCCATCAAAAGCAAATAAAAATAACGTATTACCGGTAACTTGGCATGGTCCAGAACCAGGAATAGGACTTAGAAATTCTGCAGAACTTTCTCAAATTCCATATAGTTTCGATAATTCTTTACAAACATCTGAAGTGTTTCCTGAAGGAAAGCTTGATGCCGATTTACAACAAGTTGATTTAAGAAAAACCAACAGTTGGAGACTTAAATTAGGAGAGATTGAAACTACAGAAATGGTAGAAGTGCAACTTGTAAATGCAGTAGCTCCTTTTGTATTGTGTAATCGTTTATCTAACTTAATGATGAAAGAAAATACAGGCAAAAAACATATTATAAATGTGTCTGCAATGGAAGGGAAATTTCATCGTTTTAAAAAAGAAGACCGACACCCACATACCAATATGGCTAAAGCAGCCTTAAATATGCTAACACATACGTCTGCAGCAACTTTTGCTAAATCTGGGATATATATGAATGCAGTAGATACTGGATGGGTTACAGATGAAGATCCGGCAGCATTATCTAAAAAGAAAGTAGAGGTACACGATTTTCAACCACCATTAGATATTGTAGATGGAGCAGCACGTGTAATGGATCCTTTAATAGATGGTATAAATACAGGTAAGCATTGGAGTGGTAAGTTTCTAAAAGATTACTTTCCCATAGATTGGTAGCAAAAAACTATTTATTAGAATATAAAATCAAGAACACACCTATTAAAATACCAATTAATGGTACTAATTTTTTACGCTTATTATGTTCTTTAAATACTAAACCTCCAATAACAACAGCTATAATTATTTGACTTCGTTTTATTGCCGACAGCAACATTATTAATGCATCGGGATCTTGTAATGCTTTAAAGTAAAAATAATCTGCTGCTTGTAGTAAAACACCAACAGCAATTATAGACCAACGAAATTTAAACGCTTTACGTTTTGAAGCATAAGGAAACCAAGTAATACTTAGTATTATTAGTAGTATTAAAATTGTATAAAAACAAAACCAAAATTGTAGCGTTTGTGGATTTAAACTTAAACTTTGTATTAAAAACTTATCATACAATCCGCTTGATGCACCTAAAAATGTAGCTGCTATAATGGCAAAAATCCATTTATTACTTTTAAAAATAATACCTTCTTTTTTTCCTATTTTAGAATATAAAATCACAGAAAAAATAATAATAAAAAAACCAAACCATTGGTATAAATTAGGGCTTTCTTTATAAATTAAAATTGCACCAATAAATGTAAAAAATGGTCCAGCACTTCTAATTGGGGTTACAATAGTTATAGGCAAATGTTTTAAAGCTTGATAAGCCAATACCCAAGACGCAGCCATAATAATAGATTTTACTACAATAAAAGCATGAGTTTGTAATGAAATGTCTTGAAAAACATAACCATGTTCTGCAGCATAATCTGGATAAACTATAGATAATACTTTAAATACAAGTACAAATACAAAACCACTAGAAACAGTACCCAATAACACTGGAAAAACTTCGTTTCCTTGTACTGCGTGTTTTTTACAAAGATTGTGTAAACCTAAAAAAAGAGCAGCTAATAAGCCTAAATACATCCACATGGCGCGAATATAGTTTTTTGTAAGTTTTTTGTTTTAAAAATTATCGAGGATTTTTAATAATTTCCTGTTTAACCCTAATAATATCTAAGTAACAGTAATTTAAACAAAAATTAACAACTGTTTAAGTCGTAATAATAATCACAAAAATCATGTTTTTTATTACTAAAAAATGATTGTTTTATAATAAAAAACAAAAGTTTCTCTTTAAAATTATAAATTCCATAATAGCCTCTGTAACACATGTTTTTACGTAGGAAAATTATTTAAAAATTAGGTTTGTTATATCAGTGTTATTTCGTTAATTCGCGCACTCAAAAAATAAATTTATATGAAACATAATTACAATTATTTTGCAATAGTATTATTTCTGGCATTTTTTGCTCAGTTATCTTTTTCTCAAGAGACAAACAAAAATTGGTCTTTTGAAATTGGTACTAGTGCTGTAGACCTTTTTCCTGTAGGAGAAAACACTCCACAAGGAGATTATTTCGACGAATTTTTTAACCTTAACGATCACTATAATTTTGGTGCTTATGTAGGTGTTACTAAAAACTTCAACAAACACTTATCTATAACTGCTAAAGGTACAGTTAACGAGATAAGTAAATATGGTGAGTTTGGTGAAACAGATGAAAGTGTATTAGTTGATAATTTAAAATACTATGGTTTAGATGGTATGATAAATTATAGCTTTGGTCAAGGAAAATTACAACCATTTATTGCTGTAGGTGGTGGTTACTCTTGGTTAGAAGAAGGACCATATAACACTTTCTCTAGCACATCTAACAGCTTAGTTGGTGCTGGAACTGTAAATGGATCTATTGGTCTTAAATATTGGGTAAGTAACAGGTTTGGTATTAATTTACAAACTACTTACAAGCATGTTTTTGAAGATTACTTACCAAAACATTGGGATCACAATTTAGGTATTGTTTATAAATTAAATAAAGAAGAGCAAGAAGGTGTAGAAACAGAAACAACTACTACAGAAAATAATCGTTGGTCTTTTGAAGCTGGTTTTAGCGCTATCAACCTTTTTCCTGTTGGAGAAAACGCACCACAAGGTGACTATTTTGACGAGTTTTTTAATTTAAACGATCACTACAACTTAGGTCTTTATGTTGGAGTAACTAGAATGTTAACTAATAACTTATCTATTACAGCTAAAGGTTCTGTAAACGAAATAAGTAAATATGGTGAGTTTGGTGAAACAGATGAAAGCGTATTAGTAGACAATTTAAAATATTACGGATTAGACGGTATGGTTAACTATAAGTTTGGTCAAGGAAAATTACAACCATTTATTGCTGTAGGTGGTGGATATTCTTGGTTAGAAGAAGGACCATATAACACTTTCTCTAGCACTTCTAACAGTTTAGTTGGTGCAGGAACAGTTAATGGATCTATAGGAGCTAAATATTGGTTTACAGATAAGATTGGTGTTAACTTACAAACAACTTATAAGCACACTTTCGAAGATTATTTACCAAAACACTGGGATCACAACTTAGGTCTTGTTTACAAGTTTGGAAAAGAAAAGAAAGAAGAAGTTAATAATGATATTGATGGAGATGGTGTACCAAATGAATTTGATTTATGTCCAGAAGTAGCAGGTTTAGCTAGTCTTGGTGGATGTCCAGATACAGATGGTGATGGCGTTACAGATAAAGACGATTTATGTCCAGAAGTAGCAGGTTTAATTGAATTTGGAGGTTGCCCAGATACAGATGGAGATGGTTTCCCAGATAATAAAGACAACTGTCCTAAAGTAAAAGGTACAGATAATGGTTGTCCTGCAAAAGTGGTAGAGACACCAACTGCTCCAGCAGAAATTAAACCAGCAAGTTTAAGAAAAGTTTACTTTGGCTTTGATAGTGTTGAATTAGATGATAATGCTAAAGAAACATTAGATGAAATTGCAAATAGCATTTCTAACATGCAGTACAACATTGCTATTGAAGGTCATGCAGATAGCAGAGGAAGTAATGATTACAATTATAACCTTTCTGTAAAAAGAGCTCAAGCAATTAAAACTTACCTTCTTTCAAGAAATTTAAGTAACGATGCTATTTCTATTTCAGGTAAAGGAGAAACTCAACCTATTGCTCCAAACACAACAGCGTCTGGAAGAGCAAGTAACAGAAGAGTTGAATTAACTATAAATATTTCGGCTAAGTAAATATTTATTTTGTTGTTAATTTTAAAGTGCTACTATATTTATAGTAGCACTTTTTTTTTGTTATTAATTATAAAATGATTCATTTAAAAAATAACTCAAAACAATTCATCTATAAAAAATTACAGATCAGTAAGTAAAAATATACTCTATTAGTAATCCAAAATATATTTGCATCAGAAATAAATTTAATATTAACGATTATGAACAAAAAAAAAATAAAAATCATGCTTAGAGTTATATTAATAGTTGGTTCCATTGCTTCATTATGCTTTGTGCCTTGGATATTAGTGAAAGCGTGGATTTTACCTTTACCAAATTCCGTTGAAGAACAATTAGACGAAGCTGTAAATCATGGGTTTGAAGGTGTTATTGTTTATGTAGATCAGGCCGGAAAAAGCCCTAAAAAATATGCTTCAGGTTGGCATAATAAAGAAGAAAAAATACCTGCAAAACCAGATGCACTTTATAAAATAGCTAGTATAAGTAAATTATACGATGCTGTTGCTGTAACCAAATTAGTAAGTAGTGGAAAACTTTCTTTAGATAAAACACTTGCACATTATTTGCCAGAACTAATCGATAGAGTAGAGCATGCAGATAAAATTACATTAAGATTAATGATTCAACATAGAAGTGGAATTCCAAATTTTACAGACACACCAGACTTTTGGGCAGAACCTACAGAAACATTCGAGGAAAGTTTAGCTCTAATTGATGGTAAACCAGCAAACTTTAAACCAGGTAAAAAATATGAATACTGTAATACTAACTACTTATTTATCAATAAAATAATGGATAATGTTTTAGGGTATTCTAATTTTAAATTCATTCAAGAAGAAATTTTAAATCCTTTAAATCTTAAAAACACATTCAGTTCGGTTAATGAAGTAAACATAGATCATGTAATGAGTGGTTACCATGTTGGGTATGAACATGATTTAAAAACAAACGATTATGGCATGCACGCTACAGCCGAAGATGTTGGTAAGTTTATTAGAGCATTAAATAATGGAACTGTGTTTAAAAATAATGAACAGGAAATATATGCTTCAGTTTATAAATTTGAGCACGATGGATGGGTTCCTGGATATCAAATTTTTACTAAATACTATAAAAACATAGATGCCGTAGTGGTTTTTTTCTACAGTACAACCGATCCAAAATTGCTTAACTGGAATTTATCTCAGATTTTAAATAAGAGAATTTACAGAATTATTAAAAAAATCGAATAATGAAGATTAATAAAGAAATTGCATTCATTTTTTTAAATAAGGTAAGTTGTATACCAATATAGATTGTACATACGCTTTATCAGACATCATAGAATATCATTTTAGCTTAACCATGATTTTATGTTAAATGAATTTATGTATAAAATATTAGGACGATTTTATACAACTTATTTAACAATTTATGTTTTTTGTTTTAATTTGTATAAAACCAAACTTTGATTAACCAAAAATCCATAGCAGTATTACCTTTTGTCAATATGAGTAATAATATTGATAACGAATATTTTTGCGATGGTATTACCGAAGAAATAATTAATGCATTAACCTCTATTCAAGGCTTAAAAGTTATTGCAAGAACTTCTTCTTTTGCTTTTAAAAACAAAAATATAGATGTCCGCCATATAGGAAATCAATTAGGAGTAGCAACAGTTTTAGAAGGCAGTATAAGAGTTTTTAAAAAAAGAATTAGAATTACTGCACAACTAATTAATACAACAGATGGTAGTCATTTTTGGTCTAATAATTTTGATAGAGAACTCTCAAATATTTTTGAACTTCAAGATGAAATTAGTCTTTTAATTGCCGATAAAATAAGAGAGAATTTTGGGCATTTTGAAGTTAAAGAACAACTGGTAGAGCATCCTAACATTTCTACACAAGCGTATCAAGAGTTTTTAAAAGCTAAAAAATTAACAGCACAATTTAACAAGCAAGCCATTTTAAAAGGTATTTCTATTTTAAAAAATATAATAGAAGCGTTTCCTAATTTTGCCTTAGCTTATATTAACATACATTATGCATATAATAGTATGGCTGCCGGCGGACTTATGCCTGTAAAGGATGCCTTTAGAAAAGGAGAAAATTACCTTAAAAAAGCACATCAATTAAATGTAAATCTACCAGAAGTATATCATTCTTATGGATGGAATGCTTTAAATAAAAAATGGGATTTTAAAACAGCAAGCAAACATTTACAAAAAGCACTTGAGTTAAAGCCTGGATATTCAGATGCACATCAAAAACTTTTTATCACTTTAATTTTAGAAGGCAATCTTACAGATGCTAATTACCATATTAAAAAAGCTTATAGTCTAGATCCATTAAATGATTTAAATAATTATTTCATGGCTTATAATGCCTATGTAAACAAAGATTTTTCTGGTATTAATACATATTTTAATCGTTGTTTTGAAATAAATAATCAATTTATGGTTGGTTATGGTATTTATGCACTTGCTTTAAGCTTGCAAAATAAACCGTTAGAAATAATTAATGTAGCTAATACTATTCCTGAAATTGAAGGAGCAAAAGTAGAGCGTTTAATAATGACTACTATAGCTTATTGTTTACAGCAAGAAAATGATAAAATTCAAGCTAACATAGATGCATTATTGCTTTTAATGGAGTCTGAAAGTCGTGAACGAGTAAGCTTTTTTTTAATTTACATTTATACATTAATTGGCAGTTATACTAAAGCTCTGGATATTATTGAAACAGGAATTTTGCATAAAGAGCCATTAATGACATTATTAAAAGTAGATCCTTTATTATTGCCGTTGCATAAGCTCGATAGGTTTAATGAGTATTTACAAATCATTTTCGAACGCTCTAACGCGCATATCCCTAAAAAAGAAGCTATTGTTAAACAACTCTTTTCTAAAGCTCAAGAAAAACAATATAAAGCGCTATTAATAAAAGTAATGGAAGAGGAGCAGTTGTTTTTAAATTCAGATTTATCGTTACGTATACTGGCTCAAAAAATAGACATTAACGCTAACCAAATGTCATGGTTACTTAATTCTAGCTTTAAAAAAAACTTTAATGATTTTGTAAACCAATACCGTATTAATCATTTTAAAACTATTGCATTAAATCCAAAATTTAATCACATTACTATTTTAGGTTTGGCTTATGACAGTGGATTTAATTCTAAAAGTGTATTTAATACTTACTTCAAAAAAAACGAAGGTATTACACCTAGTCAATGGGTAAAAATTAATAAAGCCTCGTTGTTATAGCACTTGTTTTTTCTTTTTTTAAAACACTCCATATTATCTTCTAAAAACGGTTAGTTTTTACATTTTTAAATGTAAATGAGATAGTTAATGTTATAATTCCAAACGTTCTAAATTATAATTTAAGACGATTGGTGACACCTTATGCTTCAAATTTGCACTATCAAAACAATATTAATCCATTTTAAAACTAACCAATAATGAAATCATTAAATCAAACATTAAAAAAGGAAAAAACGTTTCTAAAAAGGAGAATAGTAAATCACTTTATAATAGCACTTTCTCTATGCATGTTAACTTTTATGTCATCTTGCTCAAATGATGATGATATCTCATCAACAATAAACTATTCTACTGCTGAAAACTTACTAAATAGCATCGATTTTAAAGGTTATGCTATTGTAACTAAAAACGGAAATGATCTAGTCCGTAAAGGATTTGGACTAGCAAATAATAGTACAGCAATGCCTCAAGGTTACGATGTTGCCTATCGCATAGGTTCTGTTACAAAAACTTTAACCGCAGCTGCAATAATGCAACTAAAGCGAGATGGCTTAATAAGTAGTTTAAATCAAACTTTAGACGAATTTGATACCGAATTTCCAAACGGAAGCGAAATTACAATAGCTCAATTATTATCGCATCAATCTGGCATTCCAGATTATCAATTTGTGGTTGAAGAGGCATATAACCAAGGAGAAACATTAGACGAAGAAGATATTTATGAAGTTATTATAGCATTAATTCTAGAAAACGGTCTCAATTTCTCACCTGGTTCTAATAAACAATATAGCAATTCAAATTTTCTCATCGCAGCTTTACTAGTGCAAGAACTAGCTCAAATGTCTTACCACGATTATATTCAGCAAAATATTTTTAATTCATTATTAATGACAGATACTTATAAAGGTACAAGTGTTATTAACGTTAATACGCACGCTCAAGGTTATAATAATGGAAGCGTTAATAGCACTTATCCAATAAACATAGCTTTTGGTGCTGGAGATTTTAGTAGCACACCAAAAGACATGGAAACTTGGACCAATGCCGTAAAAACAAATTGGTTTACAGACACTGAAAAAGCCGAAATATTTGCTCAAAATGTACCTAGTGGTTATGTAGATTTTGGTTTAGGCTGGTTTACCACGCAAGAAGGAAACACCACACTTTATTGGCATGGCGGTGATATTGATGGCTATTGGAGTATGATAGGTTTTATACCAGAATACGATGCTACAATAGTATTGTTAAGCAATCAACAAGATGACACAGGATTGCAACGTAATACAATTATTGAACAGCTATTAATAAACGAGTTTAAGTAAAAAATCTTTAAAAGGTAACATCAATCAAAAAGACGAACTATCAAATACTTATTAAAAATGAAAAAATTATTAATCATCTGCTTAGCATTATGCACATTTAGTGTTTTTGCACAAGAAAATTTAGAGGCATCACAAACTAACACTAGTTTAAAATACAGGTTTAGTTTTCCTGCAATTATTTTAGGCAACATTGGTAAAGGAGGAGAAAGAACTAATACGCAACATATAGAATTTCATGTAAAAAAAGAACTAGATGCTAAAAATATTATAGGTGTAAAGTTCGCTACATGGAGATTGTTTCAACCTATGGGAATTCAATGGTGGGATGACCTTACTAACAAAATAGATTCTAAAACCGAGTTTTATCCAGGTTATCTAAGAGAAACAGGTATAGGTCTATCTTACCAACGTATGCTTTGGAAAGGACTATTTGCTTCAGTTGAAGTATTGCCGCAATACAAAACCTATTTAGATCTTAACAACAAAAAAATAGCAAATGGTTTTAAGCTTTATACATCTTATCATGTAGGTTATCATTTTGCTTTTGGAAAAAAGAAACAATTCTTTATAGAACCTCAGTTTCATTGTCAAAATTGGATGATTGATACTAATACACCAGATGCATTTAAACAATTAGATAACAAGTGGGATTCTTATTTTTTATTTGAGCCTAACCTTTATTTAGGCATAAAGTTTTAAAAAACAACCTATAGCGTTTAAAACTTAAAAAAAATGGAAAAATCTATTTCACAAACTATTTTATTAGCTGGAGCTACCGGATATTTAGGAAGTTATATTGCAAAAGCACTGGTTGAAGATAGTTTTAAAACAAAACTAATAACAAGAACAACTAAAAAGTTAACACATTTAAAAAGTAAAACGGTAGAAATTATAGAAGCTGAAGTAACAAAACCAAAAACGTTATACGGTATTTGTGAAAATGTAGCAACAGTAATTTCAACCGTTGGTATTACTAGGCAAAAAGATGGATTAACTTATATGGATGTAGATTACCAAGCAAACCTTAACCTTTTAAACGAAGCTAAAAGAGCAGGTGTTAAAAAGTTTATTTATATATCGGCAATACATGGAGATAAATACAGACATCTTAAAATATTTGAAGCAAAAGAAAAATTTGTAGATGCATTAAAAACGTCCGGATTGGAATATGCTATAATTCGTCCAAATGGTTTTTTTTCTGATATGAAAGATTTTTTAAACATGGCTAAAAAAGGGAAAATCTATCTTTTTGGAAATGGAGAACAAAAGTTTAATCCTATACATGGTCAAGATTTAGCTATTGTTTGCTTGCAATCTATTAAAAGCACAACTACAGAAATTACGGTAGGTGGACCAGACATTTTAACATTAAATGAAATAGGAGAAATGGCTTTAGATGCTATACAAAAACCAAATAAAATAATCCATTTACCGCATTGTATAAGGCGATTTATATTATGGAGTTTACGAAATTTTACATCGTCTAAATTTTATGGACCAATAGAATTCTTTTTAACTTTAATGGCAGAAGATAATATTGCGCCACGTTTTGGATCTAAACGATTGTACCATTTCTTTAAAGAAAATATAAACCAATAGTTTAGAATTAAACTGCTAGTACTGTATTTATTTTTGGATAATTACACTTAAAAAATTAAACAAATTATGAAACGACTTATACTAATCTTAGTCTTTTTATCAACTTTAGCAAGTGCACAAACAGACACTATAAACAAAATGATAAAAAGTAAAATAAACCATAATTTACAAGAACCATTACACAGTATTTTGTTTTATTTCGAAAATGAAAACTATCGTTATAACGAAGGTTTTGGTTTGGTAGATAAAAACAAGGATACTGTTTCAAAACATAGTGCTTATAAAATAGCAAGCAGTACTAAAATGTTTGTTTCAACTATTATTTTACAACTTGAAGAAGAGGGAAAACTTAATATAACAGATAATGCATTTCAATATTTACAAGATATAGAATACCTTAAATTTAAAGATTTTCATATTTTTAATAATAAGCATTTTGCCAAGCATATTACTATTAAACAACTTTTATCTCATCGTTCTGGATTAGCAGATATTTTTACAGATAGGGAAGAGGCCTTTTTTTTAGAAATCACTCAACATCCAAATACGCAATATTCACCAAAAAAAATTATAGAGTTGTATTATAAATATAACTTAAATAAAGAGCCACATTCTAAACCTAATCAAGGTTGGCATTACTCAGACATAAACTATGTTTTACTTGGTTTAATTATAGAAAAACTAGACAATACAACACTTGCACAATCCATAAGAAATAGAATAATAGCACCTTTAAATATGAAGGATACTTATTTTGAATTTTACGAAAAACCAACTCATAAAAAAGAAGTAATACATCAATATATAGGTAATATTAATTTTTCTAAAATTAATACATCTTTTGATTGGGCTGGTGGCGGATTAGTATCTACAAATTTAGATATGGCAACATTTATACAAGGTCTGTTTCATCTTAAATTAATAAACCAAAAATCTTTACAAAAAATAATTGACGTAAAATTTACCAAAGAAAACGAAAGTAGATACGGCTTAGGTGTTTATGAGTTTGTGGTAAACAAAGATACTTTTTACGGTCATTTTGGGTTTTATGGTACTTTTATAGGTTATTCTCCTAAAACAAAAACAACACTCTCGTATAGTATTAGTCAAGCAACTCCTTATTTTAACACTTATAAGTTTGTAAATGAAATAATTAAAAGTGCAAAATAAAATGAAACCAATACTAATTTCAGTTTTTTGCCTATTCATTTTTAATGGTTTTTCTTATGCTCAAAACAAAAAGGAATGGCTAGAAGATATAGAATATTATAAAAAAACGTTAGAAGATAAGCACATAAACCTTTACCATACCATTTCAAAAAAAGAATTTAATACTGAAATTAAAACTTTAAAGCATAAACTATCTACGTTAAACAACTTTCAAATTATAGTAGAGCTCATGCGTATTACTCAAAAAATTGGAGCAGGAGCAGGAGATGGCCATACTTCGGTGCCTTTATGGAATAAAGAACTTAATAAATATCCTTTAGAGCTTATAAATTTAGATGGAGAATTAAAAGTTGTTAGTATTACCAGTAAGCATCAACAATGCCTTGGTAAAACATTAAAAAGTATTAATGGTATTCCTGTAGAAGAGATTTATAAAAAAGTCTCAAAATTAACTCCATTTACAGAAAACAATTACTCTTTAATGGATAGAACTTGCAGTTATATGGTTATTTCGGAAATACTAAAAGCTTTACATATTATAACAAATACACAAAATGTAGAGTTTACTTTTATAGATGAGCAAGGAATAAATATGTCTATTATACTTAAAGCTTATAGCAAAGATGCTTTAACCAAAATTAATTATAAAAAAATAAAAAACACGCATTCAAGTATCGCTGTATCAAAGGATGAAAAAAATAAAAATTTTTGGTTTACAACGCTAAATAATTCTAAAACTGTTTATATAAATTTTAATGCGTATCCGTTAAAAGATGATATTACAAATTTCTCAAAACAAATTTATAATGTTATAGAAACCAACAAGTCTAAGCATTTAATTATAGATTTACGAGACAATCATGGTGGCGATTTTTTTAAAGGTTTAATACTTGCAAATTATTTAAACGCTTGTAATTCTATTAATTGGCAATCTAATGTGTATGTTTTAATTAATAGAAAAACATATTCGGCGGCAATGGTAAATGCTATACAGTTTAAGCAAATATTACACGCTAAATTGGTAGGAGAACCAACAGGATCTAATCCTAATGGTTATCAAGATTTGGGACAATTTAGTTTACCAAATTCTAAATTATTAATAACTTACTCAAAACGTAAATTTCGTTTTCAAAATATAAATACTAATGGTTTGCAACCAGATGTTTACATTGATTTAAAATGGAATAGTTATAAAAATAATAAGGACGATGTTTTAAATTGGGTTTTAAAAGATATTGCTAAAGTAGAATTATGAAAATGTAATCTCTAAGAATCGCGTATTTTAAAATTTATATAAGATTGTACAGAATATTAAAATTAAAAGAAGCATTAAATTTTATATTTATTTATCTAGAAACTAAATATTATAAAATACAGCAAATCGTTATATTATAATTAAATAGAGTGAGTGTTAAAATATTCTATTTTACATAATATTAATTATAGTACATTTTATAACAATTAGCGTAATAGCGCTCTTTAGTGATTTTTAATATAATTAATGATATAACGCCGTTTTATGTTTAAAGGATTAAATCGTCTTCCTTTTGCAATAAATAATCTTTACTAAAATATTTACGTAAAAAAGCATCTGTATTGTTATAAAACACTTTATCTATAGCTTCTTCCCAAGGTTGTCCAGCCATTAAATCGTCTATTTCTTTTAAAGAATATTGTGTTTCAGACGGCAAGTTAATAACATTAAAACCTTGATATTCTGGCATTACATAATTGTTTAAAGCTTCGGTTATTTTTGCTCTAAATGCAGGTAAATGTGCAGCTGTATTATAATGGTCGAAAGGATCTACAATACCATCGTTATCTGTGCCTAAACAAATGGTTTTCCAAGCATCAATTTCGTTTATTTTAGAGGTTGTTCTTGTTTTGTTTACCTTTCTAATATAAGCCATATTAACTTTTACAATATGGAATACATTTGTTAAAAACATTTGTACATGTAGTTTTTTAGTGATTTCCTCGTCTGCTTTTTTTAATAATTTTCTAAATTTATTACCAGGCATTCTACCATCATGCATACAAATACCTATTAATCCGTCTGACTTAAAAATTTCTACTATATCTTGGTCTGTTAAATTAATATCCCAAATACTAACGTATGAGTTTTTATCTAAATTAAAACTGTCTTTTGTTATAAGCGCATTGGCTAAAGTATCTATACCGCTTACAGCTGCATGACTACAAATAACAGGTACATTGTCTTTTAAAGCATCGCTTTTTTCTCGCATATTTTGTAGTAAATCGTAATAGCTTTTTCGTGCCAAAACAGACATGTGTTTAACGTCTATTAAAATGCGCTGTCCGTTTTCTCGAGACAGTAAATGGTCTATAATTAATAACATTCCAAAACTAGAAATACCTAAATCTTGACCAATGGTTTGATCGAAAATATCTGCAAATCCAGGATCAAAAGTTCCTTTTGCATCCATAAAACTTTTAGCATGCCCAACAAGTAAATTATTAAAATGATGTGCATATGTTATAAAAAATGGAGGAAATTCTTCTTTTTTTATGGCTTCAATATTTTTTATAAATGCTAATTTTAATTTGTTTTGTCGCTCTAGCGGAAGCGTTTCAATTTCAGCTGTTTCAAACAAATCTTGTTTATTATAAACACCTAATGCGTGCATGCCTTCTATGGTCATGATACCACAAATAGTATCTTGAGCTTGTGTTTCTAAAAAATGCTCGTAGTTTTTTACTAACTGAAACTTTGGTTGCATGCCATTAATAACGTTTTTAGAAGTAGTACCACTGGCATGTAGTAAGTATTGATATTCTAAAATATAATCGTAAAAATAATCTATGGTAGTTATACTATTGTCATGAATAGGATCTATAAGTCTGCTTGCTGTTTTTAAAGAAATGCCAGATAGTAAAGACACAATTTTTTTATCGACATCGATATTGTTTTTAGTAAATTTTTTACCAAAAATTAATCCTAAAATAAATCTATGAACGCCTGTGCTTTTAGAAAACGGCCTGTATGGTTTTAAAAAAGGCTTTTCTATTGGGTAAACAGAGCAAAACACTAACCTATTATTACCTTGAAAGCAGCTATCTAAATTAGATTGCGAATAGGTTGCCATTTTTTTTAGTACAATATTAATAATCCATTTACGCGGACTTATATCTTTAAAATAATCTTTAGGTTTATTATTTTTAAAAAAATCCCAAATACTCTCTATTTCTGCAGGATTTCCATAAGGTTTTAAACTAGGATGATTGTGTAAATCGGAAATAGGCTTATTGCTCATAAAGCATTATTTTGGTTGGATTGATGCAGTAATTTACAAAATATTTAAAGCTTTTAATATTATTATTTGTCCATTTTAATTGTTCTAATAGGAAAAGGAATATTAATATTATTAGCATCAAAAGTTTCCTTTATACGCATTATGGCTTCGCTTTGTGTGGTGTACATCTGGCTTTTTTTAGTAAAATCGATATAAAAACGAGTAATAAAATTTATAGAGCTGTCTCCAAATTCTGTATAGTAAAACTCTATTTTTTCGTTACTATTTTGAGGGAATTCTGCTTTAATTAAATCTAACACTAACTGTTTTACTTCTCTTAAATTAGACTCGTAACCAACACCGCAAGAAATAGTTATGCGTCCTCTTTTATAAAATGAGTAATTAATAAAAGGTTCTTCTATAAATTTAGAATTAGGCATAACAACAATATGGTTATCTGGCCTTCTTAATACTACATTTCTTAAATTAATTTCTTCTACAAAACCACTATGTTCCGATGTTTCTACAAAATCGTTAATTCGTATTTTAGGTAAAAAGGAAAGCATAACACCAGAAAAAGTATTGCTTAATGTACCTTGTAAAGCTAAACCAATTGCTAAGGCTACTACTCCTGCTCCAGCCAAAATAGATGTTAACGCTTTATCTAAATCTAATACGCCTAAGGCAATAAAAAAACCAGCTGAAAGCATTACAACGTAAATCATTTTTACAATAATGCGTCTAACAGATTGATTTTTAAGTTTTTTTCTTAAAATTTTTCTTAAAACTGAAGCTATTCCTCTTGCTAAAAAATAAAAAAGAATAACCACTAAAATGGCAATTATAAGATTAGGAACTCTTAGTATAATTGCTTCGTACCAACCATTTAGTTTATCCCAAAGTTTATCGACCGCTTGTTCTGTTTGCTGAAAGTAAAGAAACATGATTTTTATGTTTTTAATAATGTTGAAAGTATAAACGTACCAGAAATTAATAAAATGATAGAAAGTAAGCCACCTATTATTAAAAAGTGCCTAAACCTATAAATTCCTGTTCCGTAAATTAAAGTGTTTGTTTGGTAACCCATAGGTGTGAAAAAGCTAAAATTTGCACCAAACATTACTGCAAAAATAAATGGTTTTAAAGGTAAATTTAAGCTTGTAGCTAAAGCTATTGCTATAGGCGTCATAATTACCGCCGTAGCATTGTTTGAAATAAAACCGCTAAAAAGCATAGTAAACCCAAAAATAGAACCTAGAATAATAGTTTCGTTTTGGTCTTTAAGTAAAATTAAAAGTTTCTCTGATACCCAAACATCTGAACCAGAATTACCCATAGCAATACCTAACGGAATCATACCTGCCAATAAAAAAATAATTTGCCAGTTTACACGTTTATATATTTTAGATAAATTAATACAGTTACCTAATAATAAAGCACCAACACCAGCTATAGAACTTGCTAAAATAGATAGTACGCCACTTGCAGCTAAACCTACAACAGCAATTATTGTAAAAATACACCAATACTTTTTAAAAGGTTCTACTTCAAAATTATCTTCGTGACTTCTTAAAACTACAACATTTTCTAAATCGTAAAAATGAGATAATTTATCTTCGTTTACTTTTACTAAAACTCTATCACCAGATTTAACATATAGCTTTTTAAAAGCTTTTGGTAAGTACTGCTTTTTATTATTGGTTAAACTGTTTTTTTGAATACCTATAGGTTCTGCAATGTTTACTAAATCGCGTTTTAATTGTTTTAAAGACCTACTAATTAAATCGGAACCAGGTAAAACTAAAAGCTCGATATAATATAGTTTAATGCTTTTCTTTTTACTATTATCTTCTTCGTTTTCATCTTCATAGATACTTAAGCTGTCTTTATTTAGTGAAAGTTCAAAATCATCATCAGAAATAAGAGAAAAATCACTTATATCTGTTAATAGCACAATTTGATCGTGTTGTCTAACCGTTGTGTTTTTTCCTGGAGCAGTAAAAGCATTATTATCTCTAAGAAGTTTTAATATTTTAATATTAGGATTATCGTGAAATGAAATTTCAGAAAATGGTTTGCCAATTAAATCGGAGCCATCTTTTACAGATAATGTGAATAAAAACTCTGATTTTTCATTGTATTGGCTGAGTTTACTTTCTGAATTTTTAGGAAGCCATTTACTTGCAATAGTCATAAAAACGATACCTATTACTAACAAAATAAGGCCATAGATTGAAAATTCAAAAAAACCAATAGTTTCTGCGCCACGCTCCATAGCCACAGCATTAACAATTAAATTTGTGCTTGTACCCATTAAAGTACAACTACCACCTAAAATACCAGCAAAAGAAATTGGCATTAATAATTTTGATGAAGAAAAGTTATATTTTTCTGAAAGCTGAGACATTATCTTTAAAAAAATAACAATAACAGCCGTTGTGCTAATTACCGAAGAAATACTTGCAGAAACTAACATAAATACTGGCACCATAAGAGCTAGTGGTAAAATTTTAAGTTTTTTTATTCCATCGCTCAATAAGGAAATTACGCCATTGTCTTCCATACCTATAGCAATAATCATGAGCATTAAAACTGTTATAGTTGCAGCGTTAGAGAAGCCGCTAATTGCCTCTTCTGGAGTAGTTAAGCCTAGTAGCACTAATGCTACAATAATAAAAAACGAAATTTTATCAATTGGCATAATTTCGGTTATAAACAATATAACCGTAACCGCAATTATAACAAAAACTAAAATAATTTGTATATCCATATAAATAAGCGGTTTATAAAATTAAATTCTTAATTAAAATTAATTTATACCTATTAAAGTGTACTATTAAATATATAATATTATTTATTATATAATCTATTAATTGCAATATGTATTTGTATAAAATAACACAATACGCAACCTGTACCATATTCTAAATAAAAATCTTAAAAAAATAAAAATTTATTACTAAAAATATATTAAAATTGAAAACAATGTTTTTATATTTTGTATCTTTAATAATAACTTAAAATTTAATAATATGACTGTGAACTATGAATACGATGGTGTAACTGCTAGCCCAGAATTAGAAGAATACGTAAAAGGTAAATTAGATAAATTATTTAATAAATATGAATTTATAGTAAGAGCAGATGTTTTTTTTAAAACAGAAAACACCTCTGATAGAAATTCTAAAATGAAAACTTCTATTAGATTAAGTGCTCCTGGACCAAGATTGTTTGCAGAAACTGCAACAGATTCTTTTCATAAAAGCTCAGCAGATGTTGTTATAGCTCTTGAAAGACAATTAGAAAAACGAAAAGGTGCTATGCAAACACATTAAAAATAAACAATAGAAATACCTGAAAAAGCTACTTTTTAAAGTAGCTTTTTTTTATTTTATAATTAGCAATCTAATTTGTAATAACCACATTTTAGATAAGCACCTTCGGGAAAACCAATAGGATGATCTATATCATGAGTAGTTTTTAATATGCATTTTGAAGTTCTACTACTTTCTCTTAATACTTGCATATTTATATCGAAAAATGTTTGAGACAATACACGAGAAGAACATGATGCCAAAACTAGTAAGCCTTTTTTAGCAGTAAGTTGAATGCCTAATTGTGCTAATTGTGCGTATTTTTTCTTTGCTAATTCTATTTCACTTTGCTGTTTAGCAAAACTTGGTGGATCTATAACTACAACATCAAAAGTTTGCTTGTTTTTAATTAGCTTTTTTAAAGCTACAAAAGCATCGTCTGCTATAGTTTTGTGTATACCTGTATAATTATTTAATTTCCCGTTTTGGTAAGCAATTTCTAAGGCTTGCTTACTTATATCTAAACTAGTAACTTCCTTGGCTCCGTTAGCTAACGCATGTACCGAAAAACCTCCTGCATAACTAAATACATCTAGTACTGTTTTCCCTTTACTCCACTCACCTACTTGTTTTCTATTGGCACGATGATCTAAAAAGTAGCCTGTTTTATGACCTTTTATAACATTAGCAGAAAAATTAACGTCATGCTCAACAAACTCAACAACTTCATCCTCTAAAACACCATAAACCACTTCACCATTTTTAAGGTTATGTAGTGTTGATTGTTCTAAGCTTCGGCTTAATCTAATTACAATAGTTTTTGCATTACTAACGTTTTGCAAGCTTTCTAAAATGCCTTCTAAATACGGAATCCATATTTCAGAATATATTTTAACTACTAAAACATGTGCATAAACATCTGCTATTAATCCAGGAAAACCATCGTTTTCGCCAAATAATAATCTATAACTATTGGTATTTGTTTGAAGAAGTTTAGAACGTTTTGAAAAAGCTTCTTCAATTTTAGATTTAAAAAAAGCATTATCTATTGTTGCTGCTGTGTTACCGCTATGCAACATTTTAATACGTATTGGTGAGTTAGCATCATACAAACCTAAACCAATAACTTTGTTTTTATTTTTACTAAAAATTATGGCTAAATCGCCACTATTAGCATCGGTATTAATTTTAGTAATATTATCACTAAAAACCCAAGGATGCCCTTGTAAAACAAATTGTTCTCCTTTAGAGTTTAACTTGATTGCTAAACGCTTAGGACTGTAACTTGAAGTAATACTTTTAGTAAACTGCAACATAAATTAAAGCGTCATTTCTTTAATTTTAATACCTAAAGCTTTTTCAATTTCTGCAACTCTTTTTAATTCTGTTGGCAACACTAATGCTATAGATTCTCCTTTTTTTCCTGCTCTTGCTGTTCTTCCGCTTCGGTGTGTATAATACTCTAAATGTTCTGGAAGTTGGTGATGAATTATAAAGGCTAAATTATTAACATCGATTCCTCGCGCAGATACATCTGTAGAAATTAAAATTTGCAGGTTAGTATTTTTAAACGCACGCATAACTTTGTCGCGTTCTTTCTGCGTCATATCACCTTCTAAAGCATCTACATTAAATCCTTCTTTTTGTAATTGTTGTTTTAAAGCCTGAGTACCTGCTTTTGTTCTACAAAAAATTATACCGCGCTCATCTGCTCTATCGTCTAACAAACGCATAATACTATGCGCTTTATCTACTATTGCTGTTTGCACAAAGTGGTGAGAAATATTAGCATTAACAATGCTATTTCTATTAATTTCTACACGAGCTGCATCTTTAGAGATGTAACGTGATACTATATTTTTTAAATCGGCTGGCATTGTCGCAGAAAACAACCAAGTATTTCTTGCACTTTTTGTTGTAGCGTCTAAAATGATATTTAAATCCTTTTTAAAACCCATACTTAACATCTCATCAGCTTCATCTAAGACTAAGGTGTTAATGTGTTTTAAATCTATTATATTTTTGTCTAATAAATCTACTAAGCGTCCTGGAGTTGCAACAATAATATGTGTAGGACGTTTTAAGTTACTAATTTGTATATCTATTTTTTCGCCTCCATAAACACCTTCAACAAAAATCTTTTTATCGTTGTATTTAGTAAACTTAAATAGCTGTTTTTTAATTTGCTGTACTAATTCTCGTGTTGGCGCAATTATTAAACCTTGCACAGCTTTTTTATTTGCATCTACTTTGTGTAAAACAGGTAAACCATAAGCGGCAGTTTTTCCTGTACCGGTTTGCGCTAAACCAATAAAATCTATTTTAGAATTTAATAAAACAGGAATCGCTTGCGCTTGAATTTCTGTTGGAGTTTTAATATTTAACTCTTTAAGCGATTTTATATAATTATTGTGTATTCCTAAGTCTTTGAAAGTCATAATTATGTATTGTTAAATTGGTTTAAAAATATTTTACACTAATTAACTATCTCTATTTCTTGTTATTAGGTTTAGAGTTAGTAATTGTGACTGCGACTAAATACTATAATTTAAAAATTAATCTTCTGGTAGATAACCGTGAATTTCTTCAAATAATTCATCAAAATTAGCACGTAAATACGCGTTTAATTTCTTTTTGTAATCATCTTTTAGCCATTCTACAAAGTTAAAAGTACTTTTACTAATACATTTTGTGTAGCGCTGTATACGGTAATCTATATCATCTTTAAGCATTTTCGCCAAACCTAAAGCATCCCATAAATCTTCACTATTTTCAACACACATTTTTGCATGATGTGCTATAGAACGCTCTAAAATTACTTTAGAAGAATCTCCTTCTCTTACAGATCTAATGTACATGGCTTTAACATCAAAATACACATCTTCAGACTTAGCAAATTCTGCCCTAAGTGCTTCTGGCATTTCGTACCTAAAGTTTTCTTCTAAATCTTCATCACTTAAAATACCATCTAAATAGAAGTTAGGCGATCTAAATATTTTGTGCCAATCTAAGTCACTTCCCCAAGGTCCAAAACGGTGTAGGTTGTTTCCTAAATCTATAACTGTAAACTTGTTTTTATTCTTTAAAATACGCGATCCACGACCAATCATTTGGTAGTAAAGCGTTAATGATTTTGTGGCTCTGTTTAAAATAATACAATCTACCGTTGGTTCATCAAATCCAGTAGTTAAAATACTTACAGATGTTAATATGGCATCTGGTGTCTCTTTAAACCATTTCAAAATGGCTTTACGCTCTTTTTTTGTATTATTATTATCTAAATGCGCAACCGGATATCCAGCTCGCCTAAAGGTGTCATAAACATGTAAAGAGGTATTAATACCATTATTAAATATTAATGTTTTTTTACCTTTACAACGCTCTTCGTAAGCTTGAATAAGCTTAGTAAGCATGTCTGTATTGGTATATAAATCTTCAGATGATTTTACAGTATAATCACCATTTGCACCAACAATTAAAGAGGTTAAACCAACATTGTAAGAATATACTTCTGCACGTGCTAAAAATTCGTTATCTATTAGAGATTGAATAGTTTCTCCAACAATTAACTCGTTATAATTATCCTTCATAGGAAGGTTAATATTACTACTTAAAGGTGTAGCAGTAACTCCTAAAATAAATGATTTTTCAAAAAACTTAAACAGTTTTGTAAATGAGTTGTAGTGTGCCTCATCAATAATAACTAAACCAATATCACTAATATCTAGTTTATCATCATTTAAACGATTATTAAGTGTTTCTACCATGGCAACAAAACAGTTGTAGTCTCTTTGATCACTCAAATCTGCTTTAGAGTCTACAATTTTGTTTGTTACACCAAACTCTGTTAGCATACTCGATGTTTGCTTACAAAGTTCAATTCTATGTGTCATTACTAACACTTGTTTTTTATGATGTTTTAGGTACTGCCTAACAATCTCAGAGAAAATAACTGTCTTTCCACCTCCGGTTGGAAGTTGATATAATAAATGATAATCCTCTGGAGCATCCTCAAAACACTTAAAAATTTTATCAATAGCACCTTTTTGATAGCTATATAAACTCTTGCCTTCTTGTCTTTCTTCTATATCTAAAGTTGTACTTTTCATTAATCTTTTTTCAAATTTGAGATGTGCAAAAATACAACGAATTAAAGGCTTTTGACGAATATTTTTAAAAAAATTTAAAATGTTTACATTAGTAGTCGCTTATGAAAGACTTTTTTACTAGTTTACAAGCCCAATTTAGTGGGTTTTACAATACGCCTCATTTATTTTTAAATCCTGTAAATGGTATGCAACCATTGTGTCCTGTTAAACAAAAAACACCTGTTTTTAGTGGCAATGGTTTAGAGCGTATTAGATTAGGACAACGTGTAGAACGTTTTGTATCTACAGAGCTACTTTTAGATAAAAATATTTCTATTTTAAGCGAAAATCCTCAAATTCAAACTCAAAATAAGCGAACCATAGGAGAATTAGACTGTTTGTTTTTAAATAAAAACCAGCCTATACATTTAGAAATTCAATTTAAATTCTATTTGTATGATGAATCGCTTGGTGATACAGAAATAGATTGTTGTATTGGACCAATGCGGCGAGATAGTTTGGTTGAGAAATTAAACAAACTAAAACAAAAGCAATTACCACTACTCTATGCGCCAGAAACCAAACCTTTACTAGAAAAACTAAGCTTTAAAGCTGAAGATTTTAAACAACAAATATATTTTAAAGCACAAATTTTTATTCCTTTTGGAAAAGAAATAAAACTAAAAATCTTAAATCCAGAATGTATTTATGGGTTTTATTTTAAATACACAGAGTTATCGCAATTTAAAGATTGTAAATTCTATATTCCTAAAAAAACCGATTGGTTAGTAGATGTTTCAACTAATGTTAATTGGAAAACCTATGAAAATATCTTACCCAAGTTAACCATTTTTGAAGCAGAAAAATACTCACCAATGTTGTGGCTAAAATTCCCTAATGGTAACATTACAAAAGCTTTTGTTGTGGCTTGGTAATAAACATTATTATATATTCTTGTTTTTATTAAATAACATTAATTTTGTAAAACATAAAAACTAATTCTCCCAAATTTTCTTTTAAGTGAATAAACATAAAAACATTAGACGTTTTACAGTTACCATGCTCTTTATTATTCAATTGTTTTTTTTAGGAATGATTATTAAAGAACATTTTATTCATAATAATTTTATAATTGTAATTATTATAGTTTGCTTTATTCTAACAGTATTTTTAGGATATCGCTATTTAAACTTACATCATGAAACATATGATTATGAACGCTTTTCAATTGCTATTTGGGTGCCAATTGGAGCTGTTTTATGCTATATTTTAAATGTAGTCTTTGCACTAGGTAGCGTATTAGCTGCTGGTATTATAGGTGTTTTAGCATCATTTGCTCCACAAATTAATAATCAATCTAATTATTTAAAAAAGCTGCCAACTGCAATTTATTGCGGTGCTTTTGTTGGCATGTCTAGTGCCCAAATAACATCTTCAATACATTTAGTGATTGCTGCAGGAACAATAACAGGAATATTATATATGTTATCTAAAAATTTATTTTTAGGAATTGGTGGTAAACTTGGTGCTTTAGCTTTTGCAGGAGTGGTAATTGTAACTTCTATTCATTGGCTATATGTGGGATAACAACATAATAATTATAATAACTAGTATATTAGGTGCTACACTTACTTTTTATGTAAGCGAATCGTTAAAACAAGGCGCAGTAAAAGCCTCTGCTCTATTAGCGCTAATTGTAGGTTTGTTTTTTTATATATTTCCTGAACTTTTAAACGCATACCTAACAAAAAATATTCCAGTAGTTTTTATAGGAGCTTCGTTTATTGGCATGGCAGCTCCAAAAAATCATAACAATTATAGATTATTGATTATCGCTAGTATTTTATTTAGCATAGTTTATATAAATAAAAGTAGTTTTTTTAATGGTTATGGTGGTGCTTTAGGAACATTAGCTTTTATAGCTTTAATTTCTGCTCTAGTTTTAAATTATGCTTTTGTAAGCACTAGCCCTTTTTTAAAAAAGATTTTAAGTATTAGGAAAAACGTATTTAAAAGTAAAAAATAGTTTTTTTTCTAAATAAAATCTAGTTAATAACTACTAACAAATCTCTTGTATTAATTTAAGTAATTCTATTACTTTGCAAGTCTAAATTTTTATAAACTATTGAAAGTCTGTATCGCCGAAAAACCATCTGTGGCAAGAGAAATTGCTGCTGTTCTTGGAGCCAACACAAAACGTGATGGTTACTACGAAGGCAATGGCTATGCAGTAACTTATACTTTTGGTCACCTTTGTACACTTAAGGAGCCAAACGACTACAAACCGTATTGGAAAAGTTGGGATTTAAACAATTTACCAATGCTTCCAGAGCGTTTTGAGACTAAAGTTTCTAAAGATTCTGGAATAAAAAAACAGTTTAATATTGTAAAAGGTTTATTTGAAAAAGCAGATGTTGTAATAAACTGTGGTGATGCCGGACAAGAAGGAGAATTAATACAACGTTGGGTTTTAAACCAAGCCAATTATAAAGGTAAAGTAGAAAGACTTTGGATTTCATCGCTTACTACCGAAGCTATAAAAGAAGGTTTTAATAATTTAAAACCAGCTAGCGATTACGATAATTTATATTACGCAGGCTTCTCTCGTGCTATTGGCGATTGGTTGCTAGGCATGAATGCTACCAGACTTTACACTGTAAAACATGGTGGTTACAAACAAGTTCTATCTGTTGGAAGAGTTCAAACACCAACATTAGCAATGCTTGTAAATAGATATAAAGAAATTGAAAACTTTAAACCACAACCGTATTGGGAGCTTCAAACTTTATATCGCGATACTTTATTTAGTTATGAAGAAGGACGCTTTTTAAAAGTTGAAGATGGAGAAAAACTTGCAAATATTGTAAAAGAGCACGATTTTGAAATTGTATCTATCGCAAAAAAAGCAGGTAATGAATATGCACCAAAACTATTCGATTTAACAGGTTTACAAGTGTATTGTAATACTAAATTTGGTTTTAGTGCAGATGAAACCTTAAAAATTGTACAAAAACTATACGAGCAAAAAGTAGTAACCTACCCAAGAGTAGATACAACATTTTTACCAAACGATGTGTACCCAAAAGTACCAGCGATATTAAAAAACCTAACTAAGTACGCTACTTTAACACAACCACTTCAAGGTAAAAAATTAAAGAAAACAAAAAAGGTTTTTGATGACAGTAAAGTAACAGATCACCACGCAATCATTCCTACAGGTCAAGAAATGAACCTGCAATACAACCAACAACAGGTTTACGATATAATTGTGCGTCGTTTTATAGCCGTATTTTATCCAGAATGTAAAGTGTCTAACACTACTGTTATTGGTAAAGCCGAAAAAGTAAAATTTAAAACCACAGGAAAAGAGATTTTAGAAAAAGGGTGGAGACTTGTTTTTGAAACGCCTGGAAAACCTACAAAAGAAACAGGAATGTTACCTGCTTTTGAAAAAGGTGAAAAAGGACCACACGAACCATCGTTTTTAGAAAAGCAAACAAAACCACCAAATCAATATACAGAAGCCTCGCTCCTGCGTGCAATGGAAACCGCAGGAAAACAAGTAGATGATGATGAGCTTCGTGAAATAATGAAGGAAAACGGTATTGGTAGACCTTCAACACGTGCCAATATTATAGAAACACTTTTTAGAAGAAAGTATATAAAAAGAAATAAAAAGCAAGTTTTACCTACTGTTACAGGAATCCAGTTAATAGATACCATTCAAAATGAATTATTAAAATCTGCTGAACTTACTGGAAAATGGGAGAAACAGTTAAAAGATATTGAAAAAGGCGAATTTAGTGCTGCTAGTTTTATAAAACAAATGAAGCAAATGGTAGATCGGTTAGTTTACGAAGTAAGAAGCGAAACTAGAAAAGCCAACATATCATCTGTAAACAACAAACCTGCTGGTGCTAAAAAGAAAAAAGCATCAAAAAAAGCTGCTGGTATAACTTCGCAAAAATGCCCAAAATGTAAACAAGGCTCTATTTTAAAAGGTAAAACAGCATACGGTTGTTCAGAATACAATAAAACTTGCGATTTTGTGATGCCGTTTAAGTTTGAAAGCAAAACAATTTCTGAAAAGCAATTTATACGTCTATTAGAAAAAGGCTCAACTGTAAATTTAAAAGGCTTTAAAATTGATGGTGCTTCCGCAGAAGGACTTGTGAGATTCGATGATAATTTCAAACTAAAATTCGAACCTAAAAAAAGGAAAGTTCAATCTAAAAATTTTTCCGAAGAAAATACGTGTCCAAAATGTAAAAAAGGTACCATTATAAAAGGTAAAACAGCTTACGGTTGTAGCAATTATAAAAGCGGATGTGATTTTAGATTTAGTTACGATTTAATACGTGAAAAAGCAAAAGGACAACAATTAACCAAAGCACTAGTTTTTAAAATTATAAACGAAAATTAATTGCATCAACATTTTAAAATATACAAACCTTACGGTATGCTATCGCAATTTGCAAGTAATTCTACACAGCAAAAGCGCAAACGTTTTTTAGGCGAATTAGGTAGTTTTCCGCAAGGCACAATGCCTATTGGCCGTTTAGATGAAAAAAGCGAAGGTTTATTGTTGTTAACTACAGATGGAAAGTTAAGCGATTATATAAATTCTAGTGGTATTGAAAAAGAATACTATGCCTTAGTAGATGGCGATATTACAATAGAAGAAATTACTAGGTTAAAAAATGGTGTAGAAATTGGTTTTGATGGTAAAAAGTACCAAACAAAATCATGTAAAGTAATTAAGTTAGATAATGCTCCTGTTTTACCAGAACGCGGAAAAAAAATACGCGATGCTAGGCATGGTCCTGTTTCGTGGATTTCTATAACTTTAACCGAAGGTAAATTTAGACAAGTAAGAAAAATGACCAGTGCTGTTAATTGTCCAACACTTCGTTTAGTACGTGTTAGAGTTGGAAACATACTACTTGATAATTTAGACACTGGAGCTGTAAAACAAATAGATATACCTAGTTTACTTTAACTATATTTTATATGTTAATTTAGCTAATACAAATTAAATCTCTTTAATTTTGCTAAAAATTTAATATACTATGCAAGAGCAAATTGCCTGCTTTTTTTACGATATTTATATAAAAATAGGATTTACAGAAATTACTGCTAAATACCTAAACATGTTTAGCCTACTGCTAATAGCATTATTTATTGTTTTTGCTATAGATAAAATTCTTACAAAAATTTTACGTCTATTTTCTGTACGCATTGCAAAAAGCACAAAATCACCTTTTGATGATTTATTATTAGCTAATAAAGTACCACGAAATGTTGCGCATATAATTCCTCTAATTGTAGCTTTAAACTTATTGCCAATTATTTTTGCTGATTTTGGATATATTGAAATTCCTATTCGAAAAATTCTACAAGTCACATTTATTATTCTTACACTTTGGATAGTTAGAAGTGTATTACACACTTTAGAAGATTATTTTAAAACCTTACCAAGATTAAGAGATAAACCTATAGATAGCTATATACAAGTATTCATGATTTTTGCATGGATTGTAGGTGTTTTTGCTGCTATAGCAGTATTTACAAACCTCTCTATTATAAAATTTATAACAGGATTTGGTGCCGCTTCAGCTATTATTTTACTTATTTTTAAAGATACTATTCTTGGTTTTGTTGCGAGTATTCAAGTTTCTATTAATGATATGGTGCGTATTGGAGATTGGATTACTTTCGAAAAATATGGTGCCGATGGTGACGTTACAGAAATTAATTTAGCAACTGTTAAGGTTCAAAATTTTGATAACACGATAACTACAATTCCTACTTATGCTATGATTTCAGACTCGTTTAAAAACTGGCGAGGCATGACAAACTCTGATGGTCGTAGAATAAAAAGACATTTAATGATTAAGCAAGACTCTATTAAATATCTTACACCAGAAGATATAGAGCGTTTAAAAAACGTACAGCTTATTTCTAGTTATTTATCTGGAATGCAAGAAAAAATTGATAAATATAATACTGAAAACAACATAGATAAAACATTTTTACTAAACGGAAGAAACCTTACTAACATTGGTGTTTTTAGAAAATACATTCAAACATATTTAGAAAATCACTCTGCCATTAACAAAGAAATGTTACTAATGGCAAGACAGCTACAACCCACAACACAAGGTGTTCCATTAGAAATTTATGCTTTTAGTAAAGATAAGCGATGGGAAAATTACGAATATGTAATGTCAGACTTGTTTGATCACTTTCTAGCAGCTGTTCCTTTTTTCGAATTAGAAATTTTTGAATTACCAAGTTCTAAGTCTTTTCAAGCCTAATTTTTTTTAAATAAGTTAATTAATAGTTAATTCGATTTCAAAAATGATAGTATTACTATTATATTTGCAATTAAATTTATTATTATGAAATATTTACTATCAAACATTAAAATAAGTATTAAAGAAAATATTTATTTAAAAGATCCCGAATCGTCTTCATTGGGAAAACGTATTATAGAAAACAGTATTTTATTAATAGACGAAATAGGTTTTGATTTATTTACATTTAAAAAATTAGGTGCTAAAATTGGCTCTAACGAAAGCTCGATTTATAGATATTTTGAAAACAAGCATATGCTACTATTGTACTTAACTACATGGTATTGGACTTGGTTAGAATATCAATTAGTATTTTCTACAAACAGTTTAGAAGATAAAGAATTAAAACTAAAAAAAGCAGTAGAAGTACTTACACAAACAACAACAATAGATAGTGCTTTTAGCCATATAGATGAAGTTATTTTAAAACGAATAGTTATTAGTGAATTTTCAAAATCTTACTTAACAAAAGAGGTTGATGCAGAAAATAAAGAAGGCTATTTTTCGGTTTATAAGCGATTAGTAAATAGGCTAAAAGACTTTATTATAGATGTAAACACAACTTACAAATACCCAAAAGCACTTGCAAGTACAATAATTGATGGCGCAATACATCAACATTATTTAAAAGATCATTTTAAGTCTATAACAGAATGTAGCGAGAACATATCTCCTACTGTGTTTTTTAATGATTTAGTTTTTAAAATTTTAAAGCAAAACTAATGGCAAAAACAATTTTAACAACAACGCAAAGATTAATAGGTTTATTAAAATTAGATAAAAAAGACATAAAACAAATTTTCTTTTATGCCATTTTCGCTGGTATTGTAAGTCTATCGTTACCATTAGGAATTCAAGCTATAATTAATCTTTTACAAAGTGCTCAAATTAGTACATCATGGATGGTGTTAGTTGGTTTGGTAACGTTAGGCGTAGTATTCGTTGGAGTATTACAGCTTATGCAAATTAGAATTATAGAAAATGTACAGCAAAAAATCTTTACACGCTCATCTTTTGAATTTGCATATCGTTTTCCAAAAATGACAATGCAAGGTTTAAATGGTTCTTATCCGCCAGAATTAGCAAATAGGTTTTTCGATACTTTAACTGTACAAAAAGGACTTTCAAAAATTTTAATAGAATTTCCTGCTGCATTGTTGCAAATCATTTTTGGATTAATACTACTATCCTTTTATCATCCATTCTTTATTATTTACGGTTTTTTACTATTACTGTTAGTTTATATTGTATTTAAATTTACTGCACAAAAAGGCTTAGAAACAAGTTTAGAAGAATCTAACAGTAAATATAAAGTTGCCCACTGGTTACAAGAAATTGCAAGATCTATTTTAAGTTTTAAACTTTCTGGTAAAACAAGTTTGGCAATGCATAAAAACGATAGGCTTGTAACTAATTATCTTGAAGAAAGAGAAAAACATTTTAATGTTTTAATTCTTCAATTCATGCAATTAATAGGTTTTAAAGTATTAGTAACTGCTGGTTTATTAATTATTGGAGGCCTTTTAGTTTTAAACCAAAGAATGAACATTGGGCAATTTGTTGCAGCAGAAATTATTATACTTCTTGTAATAGCATCGGTAGAAAAACTAATTCTTGGTTTAGAAACTATTTACGATGTTTTAACTTCTATTGAAAAACTAGGAAAAATAGTAGACAAACCTTTAGAATCTCAAGAAGGAGAATTATTAACAGTTAATAATGAATTTTATTTAGAATTAGATGATATTTCGTATGCCGTACCAGACCGTGACGATAAAATACTAAGCAATATAACGCTACAAATACAACCTAAGCAAACCTTACTAATAACAGGACAAAATGGTTCTGGTAAATCGACACTTTTAAAACTAATAGCAGGATTAATTACACCAACAAGTGGTAAAATTTATATAAATAATAAATCGCTATTAGGAATAAATATTAATTCTTACAGATCTTTTATTGGGCAAACACTTGCTCAAGAAATGCCTTTTGAAGGCACTTTGCTAGAAAATATAACCTTTGGAGATAAGAATATAACCTTAGATCAAGTTAACGATGTTATTAAAAATTTAGGGCTTAAAGATTATGTAAAAAGCTTGCAGTTAGGACTAAAAACAATGCTTTATCCAGAAGGAAAAGGAATGTCTTTTACCATTTCTAAAAAAATTATGCTCGCTAGAAGTATTGTTAAAAGTCCAAAACTCTTATTGTTAAAAGAACCATTAGAGCAATTTGAAACCAAAGAAGCTCAAAAAATAATTGAATACCTAACCTTACCATCTCACGATTGGACACTAGTAGTGGTAAGTCATAACAAAAATTGGCTATCTAAAGCTAATAACATTATAGAGTTAGATAAAGGTAGAATAATTAATAAGAAATAATATGCTAAACATATCTACAAATAAATTAAACGAAAAAGTAGACATTTCTAAGTATATGTCTTATAAAAAAGCTTTTAATAAAAAGCATTTTAAACAGTTTAACAGACTTCTTATTTCATTTGCTATAATCTGTATAATTGTATTGCTTTTGCCATGGACGCAAAGTATTTCGGCTAGTGGAGCCGTAACAACACTTACGCCAGATCAAAGACCACAAAGCATACAATCGCCTATTCCTGGACGTATAGAAAAATGGTTTGTACGCGAAGGTGATTTTGTAAAAAAAGGAGATACAATTCTTTTTATTTCTGAAGTAAAGGATGATTATTTTAACCCAAATTTGGTAAAAATTACAGGCGAGCAAATAAACTCAAAAGCAGCTTCTGTAGAAAGTTACGGTTTAAAAGTTAAAGCGTTAAACAATCAAATTTCAGCACTATCTAAAGAACGTGTTTTAAAAATTAAACAAGCCGAAAACAAACTATTGCAATCTAAACTTAAAATGAAAAGCGATAGTATAGATTTTGAAGCAGCAAAAACAAATATTGAAATAGCAAGAAAACAACTTAATCGTGCAGAGATTTTAGAAAAAGAAGGACTAAAATCTTTAACCGATGTTGAACAAAAACGCTTAAAACTTCAAGAAACAGAAGCAAAATTAATATCTCAAGAAAATAAATTTCTAGCTTCAAAAAACGAAATTTTAAATGCTCAAGTAGAAATTACGCGTTTAAAAGCTTCATATATAGATAAAATATCTAAAGCACAAAGCGATAAATTTACTGCAGAATCTAACCAATATGATGCCAAAGTACAAGTTTCAAAATTAGAAAATAACCGTACTAATTATGAAATAAGAAATGCTATGTATTATATAAAAGCACCATTAGATGGCTATATAAACAAAGCTATAAAAACAGGAATTGGTGAAAGTTTTAAAGAAGGCGAACGCATTGTTGGTATTATGCCAGCAAATTACGATCTGGCTGTAGAAACCTATATAGATCCTATAGATTTGCCTTTAGTGCATATTGGCGAAACATTTAGAGTACAGTTTGATGGTTGGCCAGCAATAGTATTTAGTGGTTGGCCTAATGTATCGTACGGTACGTACGGTGCAAAAGTAATTGCAATAGAAAATTTTATAAGTAGTAACGGTAAATTTAGAATTCTTTTAGCTCCAGATAAAAACGATTATAAATGGCCAACTGCAATTAGAGTTGGATCTGGCGTTAGAGCTATTGGTTTATTAGAAGACGTACCTATTTGGTTTGAAGTCTGGAGACAATTAAACGGATTTCCACCAAATTATTACCAACCAAAAAACAGTGACAACAAAACAAAATAGTATGAAAAAAAACCTATTGTTATTTTGCATTTTACTGTATGCTAATGCGTTTTCACAAAGCATAAATGATTTAGAATTAAGCTTTGAAGAATATATAAGCTACGTAAAACAATTTCACCCAATTGTTAAACAAGCAAATTTAAAACTAGAAGAAGGAGAATATAATTTATTAAAAGCACGTGGAAGTTTTGACCCAAAAATTGAAGCAAATTACGACCGTAAAGATTTTAAAAATAAAGATTATTATAATTTATTTAATGCAACATTTAAAGTTCCAACTTGGTATGGTGTAGAATTAAAAGCAAATTTTGAAAATAATGATGGTCAATATTTAAATCCACAAAACAATGTACCAGATGATGGTTTATTTTCTGCAGGAATATCTGCTTCTTTAGGACAAGGATTAATTATTAATGAAAGAATGGCTACTTTACAAAAGGCCAAATATTTTATAGAGCAAAATAAAGCAGAAAGAACCTTAACTGTAAATAAAGTTTTATACGATGCATCAATAGCTTATTTTGAATGGCTTCAAGCTTACAACGAGCAAAAAATGTACAGTCGTTTTCTAGAAAACGCTAAAACGCGCTATAATGGAGTACGAAAAAGCGTTTTAGCAGGAGATAAACCAGGAATAGATAGTTTAGAAGCCAATATTAATATTAATAACAGAAAATTATCTTTAGAGCAGTCTAGTATTAAATTTTTAAAAAACACTTTAAAAGTGTCTAATTTTTTATGGTTAGATTCTGGCGTACCTATAGAGATTAATAGTAGCGTAACACCTGCTCAATTATCAGAAAACACAGTAAACCAAGTTTTAAATTTAAATCAAGACATTGAATTTGAAATAGATAATCATCCAAAATTAAATGCTTTAAACAATAAAATTAAAAGTTTAGATGTAGATGCTAAGCTAAAAGCTAATAAGTTATTACCTAAGGTTGATGTGCAATATAATTTTATTACTGAAAATCAAGACATTAGCAATAGCTACAGCCTAAACAATTATAAACTAGGGTTAAATGTCTCGTTTCCATTGTTTTTAAGAAAAGAACGCGGAAACTTAAAATTAACAAAGCTAAAAATTGACGCTTCAAAATTTGAACGTTTAAATACCGGCATAGCAATTACTAATAAGGTTGAAGCTTTAAAAAAAGAACTTGATTCTTATATTACACAAATAGAATTAATAGATGCTGTAGTTAAAGATTATAATACACTACTTAATGCTGAAGAAAGAAAATTTAGCTTTGGAGAAAGCTCTGTGTTTTTAATTAACTACCGAGAGTCCAGTTTAATTGATGCAGAATTAAAAGCTTTAAAACTAAAAAATATGTTTTATAAAACTAAAGTAAAGCTTTTTGAAGCATTAGGAAATATTTAAAAAAAAAGCCTTGATTAAAAATCAAGGCTAACGTGTGTTCAATCACAGTTAATAGCAATATTATACTTTTTTAACACGAACGGCGTTTAAACCTTTCATGCCTTTTTCTAGTTCAAATTGTACTTTGTCGTTTTCTGTAATTTCATCAATTAAACCACTAACGTGACAAAAGTATTTTTCTTGGTCTTCGGTATCTATAATAAAACCAAAACCTTTAGATGAGTCGTAAAATGAAACTTTTCCTTTTCTAATTGGATCTACTTCTGGCAAATCTTCTTTTTTAGGCACACCTAAAATAATATTATCTGCTTTTACTTTAATTTTATCTTCTGGATCTGGCGGCGTATCTACTAAATTACCGTTAAAATCTACGTAAGCAAACTGTATTCCGTCTGTACCATTTTCTTCCTTAGCGGCCTTTCTAGCCTCCATTTTCTTACGTTTGTCTTCTCTTTTCTTTAAGCGCTTTTTTTCTTTTTCTAATTTGTTAAATGTCTGTTGCGACTTTGCCATTCTTTTTTTGTGTAAGTATTAATAATTGACTGAATTGTCAATTAATTTTGTAAAAATACGATTTTCTATTGATTTATTAAAGGAAATAATAAAGTTTACTATTCTTCGTCCTTTGCCTTAACCACTGTTATAGTTGCTTTTACTCCTGTAGCCAAATTCCATTGGTTAGTAATAAATGCTTTACCAGAGTCGTCTAAGACTTGAAACTCTGCAGTGTTTGGACCACTTGTTCCTTGATTTAAAGCTTCGAACTCTATAATATTGTCTCCAGGTTCTAATGTTAAAAAGAAACCTTTACTGTGGTTTTGAAGTAATACTCTAGATTGAGCTATATTTCCATTCACATAAACACGTATTATATCTCCATCTTCTGCTTGATGGTCTCTATATATAATATTAACGCGTTTGGCTTTTGTACTATATTCTCCTAAATATTGAGTTACCTCACTCCCATTATGTTTTCTCTCTTCGTCTGGTCTTAATTTTAAAGCATTTTTTAATTGCTTTTGGTATAACTCGGCAGGATTTCTAAACTTATTCTCTTTAATCATAGAAAACTCCTTGCGCTCTGCAACTGGTAACTTTTCTTTTTTTGGTAAAACTATTTCGTTTTCTTCTTCTTTATCAGGCTCTGCACTGTTTTTTTCTTCAGGCATGATAATAAGTTCGTTATCTGCTTTTGGGTCCTCAACTTCTTGAGCAGGAATAATTATAGATTTATTTTCACTATCTATTTGTGCATTTAAACAAAATGCTAAAAGTGTAAAAACAAAAAATAAATTATACTTCATTATTAATAAAAAATTGTATTTGTCAAAAATAAACCAAAAACCGTACCGAAATATTAAAATTTTATTAATTCTAATATTTTATCAGTCAACTTTATAAAATGCTATTATACAAATAATATAAAAGCACTTTAAAATAGAAAAAATCTTTACAAAAATGTTAAAATATGTTAAATACGTACTTTGTAATACATAGTACTGTAACAAATTTAATTTTCCGTCGTCTTTATAATATAACAAATAATTTATCAATCATTTTTAAACCAATCATTATGAGAACTTTAAACAACAATCAATTATCAGGAACTTTAGAAGGAACAAAAAGTAACACTTGGAATTCTAGAAGACGTTATAGATAACAAAAAAAAATCATCAATCAATACTGGAATACATTATTGCAGTAAACCAATCAACAAAAACCTAAATTATGAAAGCTATTATTAACAACTTAAGAAGAACAAATTGCATTACTGAAAACAATTTACATGTTAGTAGAGAAATCTTAAAATTCAGCAATACAACAAACGGATTATGGAATGGTGCAAAACGCTATGCATATTAATAATAACTCGATTAATTGATAAAAAACCAGTGAATTAGGGTTCACTGGTTTTTTTATTTTTTAATAAGCAAGTAACGCTAATAATTCATCTTCAAACTTATCTCGCGCTAAATATTGATCTTCTAAATGATTTATAAAAGGTATTGGTGTTTCTAAACTAGCTACACGTTTAACAGGAGCATCTAAACTTTCAAAACAATTTTCCATTATTAAAGCTGAAATATCACTAGCAATACCTCCAAAAAGTGAATCTTCTTGTAAAATAATTACACGACCTGTTTTTTTAGTTGATGCATAAATAGTTTCTGTATCTAATGGTTGTAAGGACCTTAAATCAATAACATCGGCAGAAATATCTTTATGTTTTTCTAATGTGTTTAATGCCCAATGTACTGCTTGACCATATGCAATTATAGTAATATCGGTACCTTGTTTTAGTGTTGCTGCTTTACCAAAAGGTATTGTAAAGTAATCTGTTGGAACTTCTTGGCGAATGCTTCTATATAGTGCTTTATGCTCAAAAAACAACACTGGATTAGGATCGTTAATTGCTGTCGCTAATAAGCCTTTAGCATCTTTTGGAAATGCTGGATAAACCACTTTTAAACCTGGTGTTTTTGTAAACCAAGCTTCGTTTGTTTGACTATGAAAAGGTCCTGCCGCTACTCCTGCTCCACATGGCATTCTAAGTACAACATCGGCATTTTGATTCCAACGATAATGCGACTTCGCTAAATAATTTACAACTGGATTGAAACCTGAGGTTACAAAATCGCTAAACTGTAATTCTACAATACTTTTAATTCCTGCTATACTTAATCCCATAGCAGTCTCTATTATTGCAGACTCACAAATTGGTGTGTTACGTACTCTATCTTTACCAAAAGCTTCAACAAAACCATCTGTAATTTTAAAAACACCTCCATATTCCGCAATATCTTGACCCATAATTACTAAGTCGTCATGCTTTTCCATAGACTGCTTTAAACCTTCATGGATAGCGTCTATTAAACGCAGTTCGTTTGTGTTTGAAGATTCTTCAATGTTTTGATATTCAAAATCTTTATAAACATCATTTAATTCATTACTTTCAGTAGAAACAATTACTTCTTCTGCATTGGTTTTATCTAAATGTGTATCTATTTCTGCTTTAATTTCAGCTTTAAAAATAGCATCTTCTTTTTCTGTTAAAACACCTTCTGTTAATAAATGTAATCTATAATTTTCTATTGGATCTTTTTCTGCCCACTGGTCCATTAAATCTTGCGGTACATATTTGGTACCGCTAGCCTCTTCATGACCACGCATTCTAAATGTTTTAAACTCTATTAAAACTGGACGTGGTTTTTTTCTAATACTTTCTGTAATCTCAGAGATTTTAGTGTAAACTTCTAAAATATTATTGCCGTCTATAATATGAGACTCCATGCCATAGCCTAAAGCTCTATCTGCTAAATTTTCGCAATTATATTGCTCTTTAGTAGGTGTCGATAATCCGTATCCATTATTTTCAATACAAAAAAGTACAGGTAATTGCCATACAGACGCAACATTTAAAGCCTCGTGTATATCACCTTCACTAGTTCCGCCTTCTCCAGTAAAAACTGCTGTAACTTGATTTTTGTTTTTTAATTTACTTGCTAAAGCAATACCATCTGCAACGCCAAATTGTGGTCCCAAATGAGAAATCATACCAACAATATTAAACTCTTGAGTTCCAAAATGGAACGAGCGGTCTCTACCTTTTGTAAAACCATTTGCTTTACCTTGCCATTGGCTAAACAAACGGTAAAGAGGAATTTCTCGCGTTGTAAAAACACCTAAATTTCTATGCATAGGTAAAATATATTCTTCTGCTTGCATAGCCATTGTAACTCCCACCGAAATAGCCTCTTGACCAATACCAGAAAACCATTTACTTATTTTACCTTGACGTAGCAAAATAAGCATCTTCTCCTCTATTAAACGAGGCTTAAGCATAGTTTTATAAAGCGCTATTTTAGTTGTAGTAGAAAGTTTGGTTTTTTTATATTTTATGTTAGATTTCATTAGTATATTAAATATGGTAAATAAGGTTTATCAAATATAACATTATTGACTATAAATTGATAAATGAAGCTAATTATTATTGATTATTAAATATGCAATCTTTTCTTTACATTTGTATATAGACGATTTAAAAATTATTGTAATAGATGACAAGTATACCAAGTGTTAATTTAGAAGATTTTCTTTCTGATGACCCAAAGAGAAAACAAAAATTTATAGATGAAATAGGAAAAGCTTATCAAGAAATTGGTTTTGTTGCTTTAAAAGGACACTTTTTAGATGACAAACTAGTAGATAGTTTATACTCTGAAATTAAAAACTTTTTCTCTCTTCCAGTTGAAGAAAAACGTAAATACGAAATTCCCGGTATAGGTGGCCAACGTGGTTACGTTTCTTTTGGAAAAGAAAGTGCAAAAGGTAAAAAAGAAGGTGATTTAAAAGAGTTTTGGCACTTTGGTCAATACGTAGAAGATGACCCAGAACGCGCTAAAGAATATCCAGAAAATGTAGAAGTAAAAGAAGTACCAGCATTTAATAAAGTAGGAAAAGAAGCCTACCAAATGTTAGAAAAAACAGCAAAATATGTTTTACGTGCTTTAGCTTTACATTTAGACTTAGAAGAAACATATTTTGATAACTATATACATAATGGTAATTCCATTTTAAGACCAATACATTATCCACCAATTACCGAAGAGCCTAAAGCTGCGGAACGTGCTGCCGCTCATGGAGACATTAATTTAATTACATTATTAATGGGTGCTCAAGGTCGTGGGTTACAAGTACAAAATCATGATGGCGAATGGATTGATGCTATTGCAGAGCCAGACGAATTAATGATTAATGTTGGAGACATGTTATCTCGCCACACAAACAACAAATTAAAATCTACAATACATAGAGTAATTAATCCACCAAGAGAACTTTGGGGAACTAGCCGCTACTCTATTCCTTTTTTCATGCATCCAATTAGCGAAATGAAATTAGATGTTTTAGATAGTTGTGTAGACGAAAATAATCCTAAGCAATACGAAGATATTACTGCAGGAGAATTTTTAAACCAACGTCTTATTGAATTAGGACTTAAAAAATAAACAGTAATCAGTCATCAGTTAGAAGTAGATATTTTAAACTGATGACTGTTTTATTGAATACTTCACACTTAAAAAATGGATTTAAAAGACCAATTAAAAAATCTTTTTCCCGATCACGAAGAAAAAGACATTGAACCTACAACAGAAGATCAAGGTCTTTGGTTGCAGGATGATCCTATTATTTGTAAATACGAAAAACGAAAAGGAAAACCTATTACCATATTAGAAGGTTATACCGGTGCCACAGAAGATTTTAAAGCTTTAGCTAAAGAGTTAAAACAAAAATTAAGTGTTGGTGGAAGTTTTAAAGACGACAAAATTATAATTCAAGGAGATTATAGAGATAAGATAATGACAATGTTAAAAGAAAAAGGTTTTAATGTAAAACGTGTTGGAGGATAAATAATGAGCAATACAACTCTACATATAACTAATGGCAATGCTTTAACAACTTACTTAGAGAAGCTTAATTTTGAAGGAGATATACTTACATGGCACGAAATGTTATGCGAAGGTCCAACACAAAAAGAAATTAATACAAATAGTTTTTTTAAAGCTAGGAAAGCATTTTTAGAAAGTACTTATGATGCCGAATATGATATAGATAAAATAAAATCGGAATTAAATAAACTAAACGATGTTTCTAATTATACGGAAATAGTATTATGGTTTGAGTACGATTTATTTTGCCATATTAACATGATAGCCGCAATAAGTTTAATAAAACAAAAAGAAATAAAACTACCTTTATATTTAGTGTGTAGTGGTCGTGTTGAAGGAGAAAAAGGCCTAAAAGGAATTGCTCAATTATCAGAAAAGCAATTATTACAACACTATAAAGACAAGATAAAGCTAAATGTAGATGATATTGCAACAGCCCAGAAAGCTTGGCGAATTTATAGTGAAAAAGACCATACACTATTTAAAGAATTAATTATTAGGCCCTCTAACTTTAAATATTTAAGCAACTGCTTAAAAGCACATTTAAGACGTTTTCCAGACACAAGAAGCGGACTCAATACTTTAGAATACAACACATTAAAACTAATTAAAGAACATAGTATAAAATCTAGACATCACCTTTTAGGTTATTGTTTGCATTACCAAGGCTATTATGGTTTTGGAGACCTTCAATTAAAACGTATGATAGATGAATTAGATTTATTTTACAATGAAACCGAAGACACTTTAACATTAAATAGGAATGGACACCTAGCCTTAGAGCATCAAAAAAACTTTTTAAAAATGTTAAATGTTGATTTTGAGTTTGGTGGTACAAACAAATCAGATTATCAATACTATAAAAAAGAGAGCAAACTAATTGCTAGTATTTAAATGACAATTAAAGAATCAGAATTAATATTAAATCCAGATGGTAGTGTTTATCACTTAAATCTTAGGCCAGAACATATATCTAACAATATCATAACTGTTGGCGATCCAGACCGTGTGTCTAGCGTTACAAAACATTTTGATAATATAGAATTCGAAACTAAAAAAAGAGAGTTTCATACACAAACAGGAACTTATAAAGGCAAACGTATTACAGTAATTTCAACAGGAATTGGTACAGATAATATAGATATTGTTTTTAACGAATTAGATGCTTTAGTAAATATAGACTTAGAGTCTAGACAAATTAAAAAAAATCTTACCGCTCTAAATATTGTTAGAATTGGTACTTCTGGTTCTATACAAAAAGACATTCCCATAGATTCTTTTTTAATAAGTGAATTAGCTGCTGGTTTTGATAGTTTATTACATTTTTACGATAGTGAGGCATTTCAAAATAAAGATATTTCAAACGCATTAATAAAACACACTAACTGGTACGAAGCAAAATCTAATCCATATGTTGTTAATTGCAATAAAGAGCTACTAAACAAGTTAAGTTCTAGTAAAACCGTAAAAGGATTTACTGCTACAAATGTTGGCTTTTATGGACCACAAGGTAGAATTTTAAGGTTAGCGCTTCAGGATAACGAATTAAACAATAAATTAGCAAGCTTTAATTATAACGGTAAAGCCATTACAAATTTAGAAATGGAAACCGCTGGAATTTATGGCATATCAAATCTTTTAGGACACAAAGCATTATCTATGAATGCAATTATAGCTAATCGAGCCACAGGAGAATTTAGTGAAAACCCAACAAAAACAGTTGACGATTTAATTGTTTATACATTAAACAAACTAGTAGAATAAGTAGATGAAAACAATAAACATAGGAGGTGTTCCAGAGCATTTTAATTTAGCCTGGTATTTAGGTTTAAAAAATGCTGAGTATAAAGAAGCAAATATAAACCTACGTTGGAAAGACTATTTTGGTGGCACAGGTGCTATGTGTAAAGGACTTCGCGATGGAGACATAGATATGGCTGTTATTTTAACCGAAGGTATTATTAAAGATATTATCGCAGGAAATGGCTGTAAAATTGTTCAAGTTTTTGTTGAAACGCCTCTTATTTGGGGAATCCATGTAGACGCAAAATCTAATTATAAAACTATTGAAGATTTAAAAGGAACAAAAGCAGCAATTAGTCGTTACGGCTCAGGTTCACATTTAATGGCTTACGTAAACGCACAAAATAACGGTTGGGATTTAGAAAAAGATTTAAACTTTGAAGTTATTAAAAATCTTGATGGAGCTGTAGAAGGCTTAACAAAAGGAACAGCCGACTATTTTATGTGGGAAAAATTCATGACAAAACCTATAGTAGACAAAGGCGTTTTTAGACGTATTGGTAATTTACCAACACCGTGGCCTTGCTTTGTTATTGCTGTTCGTGAAGATTTTTTAACAGAGAATAAAGCAGATATTAAAACCATTTTAGAGATTGTAAACAATACAACTTCAGAATTTAAAGATATTCCAAGTATAGACAGAATGATTGCAAATCGTTACGAACAAGAATTAGAAGATGTGCAAGAATGGTTAAGTTTAACCGAGTGGTCGCAAGAAAACATTAGTAAAGAAACAATAGCAAAAGTCCAAGACGAGTTGTTTGCTTTAAATATTATTCCTGAAAAATGGAAATATGAAGATTTAGTCGAAAATTTATAATGTGAAGACAGTTAACTTTCTATTATACTTTTTCTTATTACTAACTTATGCTTGTAAAGATTCTGCAAAAGCTAATGCTCTTTTTATAGACTGCTTAAACTCTAATAATATTCATTCTGAAGAACATTTAAAAAATGCAATTTATAGTTACGAACTATATTTATTATCTATAGGAGAAATAAAAGATAATTCCGGAGAGAGTTACTTAAAACTATTAAGAAGTTTAGCAGATAATAAAATTACAAACATTAAAGAACCTTTTTCAAAAAACATAAGTCCTTTTAGTATAGATTTTAAAGGTTGTGGCAAGCATTTAAATGCTGGTGATAATAAAATGAAACAGGTCAAAACACTTGTTTCGTCTTTATCAAACAATAAATCAAATATTCATTCTATTAGCGATAAACTATACTATATTTTAAATAAAGATGATTTTGACATAGTATTTTATAAACTAGTAACTTTTACACTTATAGATTATAATGTTTTAAAAATTACCAATTTATAGTTTTAAAACCGTTAGCTTTTAAAAGATTATTAGCCTCACTAAAATGTTTATTACCAAACCAATAGCCTCTATTTGCGCTTAATGGCGAAGGATGACCTGAACTTAAAATAAAATGTTTTTTGGAGTTAATAAGCTTAGCTTTTTTCTTAGCAAAACCTCCCCAAAGCAGAAATATTACATTTTCTTTATTATCACTAATAGTTTGTATTACAGCATCTGTAAACGTTTCCCAACCTTGTTTTTGGTGACTTCCAGCTTCGTGAGCCCGAACGGTTAAAGTAGCATTTAGTAAAAAAACACCTTGCTCTGCCCAACGTTCTAGATTTCCGCTTATAGGATATGGAATATTTAAATCGTTTTCAATTTCTTTAAATATATTAATTAATGAAGGTGGATGTTTTACACCGTCATTAACGCTAAAACATAGACCATTAGCTTGGTTAAAATTATGATATGGATCTTGACCAATAATAACAACTTTTAAATCGTTGAAAGCACACTTTTCAAAAGCATTAAAAATTAATGGTCCAGGCGGGAAACATTGCTCGTTTTTATATTCAGATTTTACAAATTGAATTAAAGACTCAAAATACGGTTTATTAAATTCATTTTTTAAATATGGCTTCCAGCTATCGTGAATATCTATTGTCATTCTTTTTTAAAAATTGAAAATAAAAATAATACTATATTTAGTATTGTTAAAGAAATTTCACGATTTTGTCCTTTAAAATAAAATTGAAAAACGTAACTCAAATAAATATTCTAAAATAAATTTCTGCTTATGCAGTAATACCAAGCATGAAAACACTTAAATTCCCAACAGCACAAACCATTTTACTTATAATAGCAGCATTAGTTACACTCTTAACTTGGGTTGTACCAGCAGGTAAATACGACACTTTAGTTTATAATAAAGAAACTAATAATTTTACACAAGCCAATTCCGAAAAGTCTATAAGCCTGCATGCCACACAAGAAACTTTAGATGGTTTAGCTATTAAAATTCCTTTAGAAAAATTTACAAGTGGCGATATTTATAAAGCTATAAACATACCAAATACTTACAAACAATTAGAAGCAAAACCTCAAGGAATATTCGAGTTTATAAAATCTCCTGTAAAAGGTATTATTGAAGCTGCAGATATTATATTTTTAGTCTTAATCATTGGCGGATTAATAGGCATAATAAATAGCACTGGTGCTTTTGATGCTGGTATTGCATGGTTAGCCAATGCCTTAAAAGGCAGAGAGTTTATCCTAATTATTTTAGTTACAACTTTAGTTGCCATTGGTGGTACAACATTTGGCTTTGCCGAAGAAACTATTGCCTTCTTCCCTATTTTAATACCAGTATTTTTAGCTGCTAAATACGATGCTTTAGTTGGTGTTGCCTCTATATTTATTGGCTCTTCTATTGGTACTATGTGCTCAACAATAAATCCATTTAGTAGTATTATAGCTAGTGATGCCGCAGGAATAAACTGGACAACTGGAGCAGTAGGAAGATTAATAATGCTTCTATCTTGTTTAACTATTTGTATTATATATATTTTACGCTATGCAAGTAAAGTAAAAAAGGATCCAACAAAATCAATAATTTACGATCAACAACAACAAATAGCAGCATTATTTTCTACTAACACAACAGAAACAGTGAATTTTACTACACGTTTACGTTTAGCTTTATTTGTTTTTTCAATGTGTTTTGCAATTATGATTTACGGTGTTGTATTTTTAGAATGGTGGTTTGTAGAAATGACAGCTACATTTTTAGTTGGAGCCATTATAATAGGAATTATAACCGGCATAAAAGAATCTACATTTGTGGATACATTTGTAAAAGGCGCTTCAGATTTATTAGGAGTAGCATTAATTATTGGTATTGCACGTGGTATAACCGTAATTATGGCAGATGGCTTAATAAGCGACACCATGTTATATTATGCAAGCGATGTTACAAATGGAATGAACAAAGGTGTATTTGCAAATGCTATAACAGGTATTTATGCGGCACTTTCATTTTTTATTCCAAGTTCTTCAGGAATGGCAGTATTAACAATGCCAATAATGTCGCCTTTAGCCGATGGTGTAGGCGTTGGACGCGAAATTGTAGTAAATGCTTATCAATATGGTATGGGATTATTTTACTTAATAAACCCAACAGGATTAATTTTAGCCTCATTAGCCATAGTAAAAGTTGGCTTTAATAAATGGCTAAAATTTATAATGCCTTTGTTTATTATTTTGGTTGTATTTACTTTATTAGTAATGACTGTTTCCGTATATTTATAAGAAGAAAAAAAACTTAAATGTACACTATTATAGGCGCTGGAATTGGTGGTTTAACTACTGCTCTAGTCTTCGAGAAATTAAACATTAAGTATCAATTATTTGAAAAAGCAAAAGGTCCAAACGCATTAGGTGCAGGTATTTGGTTAGCGCCAAATGCACTACAAGTTATGGAGTTTGCTGGTGTTTTAGACACTGTAACTAAAGTTGGAAATGTTGTTAATCGAATTACATTAGCTAATCAAAAACTAAAACCTTTGGCCGATAGTAGTCAACTACCAGCTAAAGAAAAATATGGTTTTTCAACACTTGCCATACATCGTGCTAAACTACAGTTAGCGTTAATACAATCTATACCAAAGGAAAAAATACACTGGAATAAAGCCTTTAAATTTTATAAAGAAGAACAAGACGCTTTAACTATTGCTTTTCAAGATGGCTCCACTATAAAAAGTAAATATCTTATTGCTGCAGACGGCATAGATTCTAAAGTAAGAGCACAATTGTTTCCTAAATCGCAAATACGTTATTCTGGCCAAACCTGTTGGCGTGGTGTTATGCAACATCCCTTACCTTTAGAATATAAGGATAGAGGTATAGAAATGTGGGGAAAAGGCATTAGGTTTGGGCTGTCTCAACTTTCGGAAACAGAAACCTCTTGGTTTGCCGTTAAAAACAGTAAAGCTTTTCAAAAAGATGACAAAACGGTTTTAAAAAATAAGCTCACCTCCTATTTTAAAGAGTTTCATCCTTTGGTTAATGAGTTAATTAATAAAACAGAAATAAATCATATTTTAAGAAACGATATTACCGATTTAAAACCCATAAAAAGTTGGCAAAAAGGTAACATATGCCTAATTGGTGACGCCGCACATGCTACAACGCCTAACATGGGACAAGGCGGAGCACAAGCTATTGAAGATGCTTACTACTTAGGAAAATTAATAGCAAAACATCCCAATAAAAATAATTTTGAACAATTTGAAAAAAAACGCTTTAAGCGCGTTAATAGTATTGTAAAACAATCCTGGTTCACTGGTAAGATTGCAAACTTAAACACAGGAACCTCTATTAGAAATGCTATATTTAGTACAATTCCTAAAAAAATGATAGACAAAAACATGTACTCTGTTTACGATTTAAAAGACTAAATAATAAGATTAATTGATTGTCAATCAATTTCGTGATACACTTTCTTTAAAAACTATAACATATACACAATCAATTGTTAAAAACTTAGCTATCAAAAGATTAAATTCTCTTGATTTAAAAACTGTAAAAATCTAACTTCGCTTAACGAATGATAGAAAACATTCCATCGTTTCATATTAGAGAAATTTGGCATGCATTTAACACAACGCTAAAAACAAAATTTAGAACATGAGATTCTGGTTAGGATTTTTTATTGCACTTTTTGGAGGCTTAATTGGAATAGGTCTTTTACGTGATTTGATAAAGTCAATTTTTACTGGAATTAATGATTTTCATCTTGACATTGTTTCTGTTTTAATGCTTGTCCTTGGACTAATTATTACTGCAATAGATAATTCAAAGCAATCGAAATATTTAAAAAAGTTAGAAGACGAACAAGTTGGGAGAACACTCAAACCAAATCAAAGAAATAATCTTTTAGAAGACTTGAAAAATCTTCCAATTATAAAAGTGGTTTTAATGGGTATTCAAGGAGATAGAGAATCTATTAGATTCGCAAACACAATTAAAGAAGTCTTAATTGAGGCTGGTTGGGAAGTTGATGGAGTCTGGGAGGAAATAATAATTGGTGGAGTTGGCTCAGGTGTAATAATTCGTGAAAATTCAGTAAAACAAGACTCAATGGGAAATACTATCAATGGAACATTTAATAAAAATAATATCAACACGCGAGTAGTAGAAAAAACAGGCCTTTCGTCTGAACGAATTGAAATAATAATTGGTTCCCGTCCTTGAAGTGTTGTAAAGAAAATTAATAAAAAACGACATGCCAACAATGTATAACCGCAATTACGGCGGATTCGACTACGTCCGAATCCACTCGGAATTGCTAACGTCAGTGCTAAACCGAAAATAATCGCTAATTTAACCCGTAACTGACGGTTATACTAAACCGTTAAGCGAACTCCTTCAAAATTCATAATCTCACTTCTATTCCGTAACTTTGTTAAGCTATAAAAGAAACAATTTTCAGATTCCTGTTTATTCAGGAATAATACTATGATAAATATCCACAAAAAAACACTACAAGATTTAGAGTTTGCTACTGTTTTAGAACAAATTAGCGAATATTGTGTTACCAATTTAGGCAACAAAGAAGCTTTAACTATAGAACCTTATAGAGATAAAGAACAATTACTAAACGCCTTACAATTAACAAATGAATATGTATCGTCATTTTATAATGATAACCGCATACCAAATCATGGTTTCGATGCTATTACTAAAGAGTTACAATTATTAAATATTGAAAACACCTATTTAGAAACACATAGTTTAAAAAAAATTGTATCTATCTCGATAACAGCAAACGAGATTGTTAAGTTTCTAAATAAATTTGAAGAATACTATCCAAACCTAAAACAATTTGCTTCACGTATAGAAGTTACTACTGTAATTATAGAAAAAATAGACAGTATTGTTGATCGTTTTGGAGATGTAAAAGATAACGCCTCTACTCTACTTTACGAGATTAGACAATCTATGAACGTGCTTAAAGGCAAAATTAATTCAAGTTTTACATCGGCTTTAAACCAATACCATAATTTAGATTACTTAGACGATATTAGGGAATCTGTAGTAGAAAACAAACGTGTTTTAGCTGTAAAAGCTATGTATAGACGTAAAGTTAAAGGTGCTATTATGGGTGGAAGTAAAACAGGAAGCATTGTTTATATTGAACCTGAAACTACGCTACAACACACACGAGAACTTAATAATCTTGAATACGAAGAAAGCGAAGAAGTTGTACGTATTTTAAAAGATGTCACTAATTTTTTACGAGATTTTTTACCGTTAATAGAACAATATCAAACGTTTTTAATTGCCATAGATGTTATTGCTGCAAAGGCAAAATACGCTAAATCTATGGATGCTATTTTACCAGAAATTAGCGATAAAAAAGAATTGTTTTTGCGCGACGCCTACCATCCTATTCTATATTTAAATAATTTAGAAAAAAAAGAAAAGACCTTTCCGCAAACCATACAATTAAATAACGATAGTAGAATTATTGTTATTTCTGGACCAAATGCTGGAGGAAAAAGTATTACATTAAAAACAGTTGGCTTACTGCAATTAATGCTACAAAGTGGCATGTTAATTCCTGTTCACGAGCGTAGTGTGGTTACAATTTTCGACAGAATTCTTACAGATATTGGAGACAACCAATCCATAGAAAACCATTTAAGTACTTACAGCTACCGTTTAAAACAAATGAATTACTTTTTAAAGAAAGTAAATAAAAACACATTATTTTTAATAGACGAATTTGGTACAGGATCCGATCCAGAATTAGGTGGAGCTTTAGCTGAAACGTTTTTAGAAGAATTTTATGCCAGAAATGCCTTTGGTATAATTACTACACATTATGCTAATCTTAAAATGTTAGCTAATGAAAAAGATGAAATGATAAATGCTAACATGATGTTCGATGAACGTACATTAGAACCTATGTACAAGTTAGCATTAGGTCAAGCAGGAAGTTCGTTTACTTTTGAAGTAGCACAAAAAAATGGAATTCCGTATAGTTTAATAAACCGTTCTAAAAAGAAAATAGAACGTTCTAAAGTGAGGTTTGATGCTACAATTGCTAAATTGCAAAAGCAAAGAGCAAAGCTTGAAAAAACAAGTGAATCTTTAAAAGTAAATGAAAAGAAAAAACAATCTGAAGCAGATAAACTTGAGGAAATAAATGCTAAAATTCAAAAAAAACTAGAAAACTACCAAGAATTGTACGACAGTAACCAGCGTTTAATTTATTTAGGACAAAAGGTTAACGATATTTCCGAGAAGTATTTTAGAGACAAAAGAAAACGTGAGCTTATGGCAGAACTTTTTAAGCTAGTACAAATTGAAAACTCTAAGCGTAAAAAGATATCTGCAAAACAAGCTAAAGCAGAAAAAAATAAAGAGAAACAAATAAAGCAAGAAGCAGAGAAAAAGGTAGAAGTTATTCGTAAAAAAAAGAAAGAAGAAAAAGCGAAAGCTAAACTTGTAACAGAAAAACCTAAACCTGTTTTAAAAATTGGTGATCGCGTAAGAATGCACGATGGTCGTGCAATTGGCACCATAGATACGCTAGAAAAAAATAAAGCTGTAGTAAATTATGGCATATTTACTACCAATGTAAATGTAGATTTGCTAGAATTGGTAGAAGCAGTAAAAAAGTAACAAATTATTATTAAAATAAGAGTATAAAAAAACGCAATCAAAATAATGATTGCGTTTTTTATATTTATGAATTCCGCATTCTACACGGAATGACAACATGCTTATTTTACTTCTTCAAAATCTACATCTTCAACATCATCTGTAGAATCAGATGCTTGTCCTTTAGCTCCTGCTCCTGCATCAGTTGGTCCACCTTCTTGTGCTCCACCTTGTGCTTCTTGCTGTGCTTTGTACATTTCTTCACTTGCTACTTTCCAAGCTTCGTTAATTTTCTCTAACGCTGGCTCGATTACAGCAATATCTTTAGTTTCGTAAGCTGCTTTTAATTCTGTTAAAGCTTCTTCAATTGGAGCTTTCTTATCATCAGATAATTTATCACCAAATTCTTTAAGTTGTTTTTCCGTTTGGAAAATCATAGAATCTGCTTCGTTTAATTTCTTAGCATTTTCTGCTGCTTTTGCATCTGCTTCTGCATTTGCTTCAGCATCTGCTTTCATTTTCTGGATTTCTTCTTCAGTTAAACCAGAAGATGCTTCAATACGAATATCTTGAGATTTGTTTGTAGCTTTATCTGTAGCCGAAACTTTAATAATTCCGTTAGCATCAATATCAAACGTTACTTCAATTTGTGGTACACCTCTTTGTGCTGGTGGAATACCGTCTAAGTGAAAACGTCCTATTGTTTTGTTATCTCCTGCCATGGCACGTTCACCTTGTAATACGTGGATTTCCACTGAAGGTTGATTGTCTGCTGCTGTAGAGAATACTTGCGATTTTTTAGTTGGAATTGTAGTATTTGCTTCAATAAGTTTTGTCATTACATTACCCATTGTTTCAATACCTAATGATAAAGGTGTTACATCTAAAAGTAATACATCTTTAACATCTCCAGTTAAAACTCCACCTTGAATTGCTGCTCCTAAAGATACAACTTCGTCTGGGTTTACACCTTTACTTGGCGCTTTTCCAAAGAATTTTTCTACTGCTTGCTGTACCGCTGGAATACGTGTAGATCCACCTACTAATATAATTTCATCAATATCAGATTTTGATAATCCTGCAGATTTTAATGCTGCTTGGCAAGGCTCAATAGTTCTTTTAACTAAATCGTCAATTAACTGCTCGAATTTAGAACGAGTTAATGTACGTACTAAGTGTTTTGGTCCAGATGCAGTAGCAGTTATATAAGGTAAGTTAATTTCTGTTTGCTCAGAAGACGATAACTCAATCTTAGCTTTTTCTGCTGCTTCTTTTAAACGTTGTAAAGACATTGGATCTTTACGTAAATCCATAGACTCTTCAGCGTTAAACTCATCGGCTAACCAGTTAATAATTTTCTCATCTACGTCATCTCCACCTAAGTGCGTATCACCATCTGTAGCTAAAACTTCAAATACACCATCTCCTAATTCAAGGATAGATACATCGTGTGTTCCACCACCAAAATCGAATACTACTATTTTTTGGTCTGTTCCTTTTTTGTCCATACCATAAGCTAAAGCTGCTGCTGTTGGCTCGTTAATAATACGACGTACTTTTAAACCTGCAATTTCACCAGCTTCTTTTGTAGCTTGACGTTGTGCATCGTTAAAGTATGCTGGTACAGTAATAACAGCTTCTCCTACTGAAGTCCCTAAGTAATCTTCAGCAGTTTTCTTCATTTTTTGTAATACCATTGCAGATAACTCTTGTGGCGTATATAAACGACCGTCAACATCTACACGAGGTGTATCGTTATCTCCTTTTACTACTTTATATGGTACACGTTCTGCTTCGTTTTTAGACTCAGAATATTTGTTACCCATAAAACGTTTAATAGAATAAACAGTTTTTGTTGGGTTTGTTACTGCTTGTCTTTTTGCTGGATCTCCAACTTTAATTTCTCCACCTTCTACAAAGGCGATTACTGATGGTGTTGTTCTTTTACCTTCAGCATTTGGGATAACTACTGGCTCGTTACCTTCCATTACAGAAACGCAAGAGTTGGTAGTTCCTAAATCGATTCCAATAATCTTACTCATAATTTATGTTTTTGTTTTTATATTTCCGCGTAAGCGAAAGTTTGTTTTAATTAATATTTACGATTGGAATAAGTCAATGATTATGCCATTAGAAAAAATGTGACAGGTTGTCATAACACAAAAAAAATATGAGTTATTTTAAAATACCATAGAAACCAAAAACCTATATTTGCTTAACTAAAAAAAGGATTAAATAATTATGGAATGTATTTCGGTTTTCGATATGCTTAAAATTGGTGTAGGACCTTCAAGCTCTCACACTTTAGGACCTTGGCGTGCTGCCGAAAGATGGTTGCATGAATTAAAACAAGACAATGTTTTTAACGATGTAACTAGAGTTCAAGTAGATTTATATGGTTCTTTATCACTAACAGGTAAAGGTCATGCCACAGACTTAGCTGTAATGTTAGGTTTAAGCGGAAGCGATCCAGAATACATACCAACAGAAACTATAGATATTATTATTGCATCTATAGAGAATACAGAGAAATTGGTTTTAGGAAATGAAAAAATAATAGATTTTGATAAAAACTCTGAAATTATTTTTAACCGCGTATTTCTCCCATTTCATTCTAACGCAATTACATTTACTGCTTTTAGTATGAATACAGAAATTCATCAATCTACTTTTTATTCCATTGGTGGTGGATTTGTTATAAAAGAAGAACGTACCGTTGATGCCGAAAATAAAGAGTTAATAAAAGAATTTCCTTTTCCAAGTCATACCGCAACACAGCTTTTAAATTTTTGTAATACCGAAAACAAATCTATTTCTGAAATTGTTTTAGAAAACGAACGCTCTCTAAGAGACGATGAAAAAATAGATTTCGAATTAAATAGAATTTGGCAAACCATGCTTGACTGCATGTTTACAGGCTGCCACACAGAAGGCACTTTGCCTGGAGGATTAAATGTGCGTAGGCGTGCTTTTGATATGCATAAGAAATTAAATATTGAAATGCCATACGTTACCTCTCAAGACTGGCTACAGTCTATAAGACAAAGTGAAGTAAAATTTCGCCAAATTTTAAAATGGGTAAGTTGCTTCGCATTATCTGTAAACGAAGTTAATGCTTCTCTTGGCCGTGTAGTTACAGCTCCTACAAATGGTAGTGCTGGAGTAATACCAGCTGTATTAATGTATTATATGGTTATAGAAAATCATGATGCAAGTTTTAAAGAAATTAAACAATTTCTTTTAGTAGCCGGAGAAATTGGCAGTATATTTAAAAAAGGTGCTACAATCTCTGCTGCAATGGGAGGCTGCCAAGCCGAAATTGGAGTGAGCTCTGCAATGGCTGCTGGTGCCTTAACAGAACTTCTTGGTGGTACACCAGAACAAGTTATGATTGCTGCAGAAATTGCTATGGAACACCATCTTGGTCTTACTTGCGATCCTATTGGCGGATTAGTACAAATTCCTTGTATAGAAAGAAACTCTATGGGAGCAATAAAAGCAATTAATGCTGCTGAACTTGCACTAGAAACAGACCCAAAAAATGTAAAAGTACCTTTAGATAAAGTGGTTGATACTATGTGGGAAACAGCAAAAGATATGAATAATAAATACAAAGAAACTTCCACTGGAGGTTTAGCTGTAAGAGTAAATATGGCAGATTGCTAATTTAATTTTAAATAAGCTTTAAGCTATTGCTTACAATTTTCACGTCTTCGTGTATCTACTAAATAAAAAATTTGCCAAGTATTATTCTGTTTAATTAATTGAAAAGAGTTTACACCGCAATGGCTAAATTTTGAATTAAACCAAAACTCGTAATTTGTCCATACATTAGCCATATTGCCATCTATTTGAATATTATAACTCAATATTTTTTCTTGAAATGTGCTTTCTTTTGGTATAGAAACTATAGATTTTAAAAAGTCTGATCCTTTTGTTGTAGAAAGTTCTACAACTCCTCCTCTATCTTTACCTACAGTTTGTAATATTAAAGACTTATGCATTAAAGGTTTCATTATCAAACTATCTTGTTTGTGAAAACCTTCAAAAAAAGTTTCAATTGTGTTTTTAATTTCAATTTCATTTTGAGTTTGCGCATTAATACTTCCATATAAAAATAAAGAAAGGATTACTATAACTTGTTTCATAATTTTATAGAATATTTAATAGCAAGGTATTGTTTTTTAGAATTAAATAAAAATAACGCTATATATAGTAAATTTAGTATTTTTACAGTCTATACTTAATTTTAAATAAATGTCTGTAGCAAAAAAAGAATATAAAAGAGTCACTGTCAAATCTTTAGTCGATATGAAAAAACGTGGAGAAAAAATCTCTATGTTAACTGCTTATGATTATACAATGGCAAAAATTGTTGATGGTGCTGGTATTGATGTTATTTTAGTTGGTGATTCTGCTAGTAATGTTATGGCCGGTCATGAAACTACACTACCAATAACTTTAGACCAAATGATTTATCATGCATCTTCTGTTATTCGTGCCATAGAACGTGCTCTTGTTGTTGTAGATTTACCTTTTGGTAGCTACCAAAGCGACCCAAAAGAAGCCTTACGCTCTGCCATAAGAATAATGAAAGAATCTGGTGGACATGCAGTAAAAATGGAAGGTGGTAAAGAAGTAAAAGATTCTATAAAACGTATTCTTCATGCTGGAATTCCTGTAATGGGACACTTAGGTTTAACACCACAATCTATATATAAATTTGGAACTTATACCGTTCGTGCTAAAGAAGAACAAGAAGCGCAACGCCTTAAAGAAGACGCTATTATGCTTGAAAAAGCAGGTTGTTTTGCTATTGTTTTAGAAAAAATACCAGCAAAATTAGCTCAAGAAGTTGCTAAAAGTGTTTCTATCCCTGTAATTGGCATTGGTGCTGGTGCTGGTGTAGATGGCCAAGTTTTAGTTACACATGACATGATTGGAATGACTCATGAATTTAATCCTCGTTTTTTACGTAGATATATGAATTTATATGAAGAAATGACCAACGCTTTTACACAATATGGAGAAGATGTAAAATCTGGTGATTTTCCAAATAACGATGAGCAATATTAATCAACTAGAATTTAGCAGTTAAGCTATTTATTATTCTTGAATTTGTGACTAAATTTTCAGACAAAGTACTATCAAACAAAAATAACTTACAAGTTATTTATGAAGATAACCATATTATTGTGGTTAATAAACGTGCTGGAGATATTGTACAAGGTGATAAAACTGGAGATAAACCATTAAGCGATGTTGTAAAAGAATATATTGCAGATAAATACAATAAGCCAGGTAATGTGTATTTAGGTACAGTACATAGGCTAGATAGACCAACAACTGGCTTAGTAATATTTTCTAAAACTAGTAAAGCATTACCTCGATTAAATAAGCTATTTGTATCTAAAGATATTTCAAAAACTTATTGGGCTTTAGTAAAAAACCCACCAGAAAAAGAAATAGGCACTTTAATACATTGGTTAAAAAAGAATCCAAAAAACAATAAATCCAAAGCTCATAAAAATGAAGTACCAGATAGCAAAAAAGCTATTTTACACTATAAAACTATTAAACAATTAGATAACTATTATCTTTTAGAAGTAAATTTAGAAACTGGTCGTCATCATCAAATTAGAGTGCAACTATCAACTATTGGTTGTCCTATAAAAGGAGATTTAAAATATGGATTCGATCGTAGTAATAAGGATGCAAGTATAAGTTTACATGCTAGAAACATTAAATTTATACATCCTGTTTCTAAAATTAACTTAAATATTACCGCACCATTACCAATAGATACTGTTTGGCAAGCGTGTTTGTAACGCAATTTAATATTCTTAAGATTTATAAATCTAAAAGGATATTGTAACTTTATTCTCTAATATATTTTTTATGATACCTGAATTATTACAATCTCAAAAAGACTATTTTAAAACTGGTGAAACTAAAAATATTAATTTTAGAAAAAAGCTTTTAAAAAAATTAAGAGAAGAACTTGTAAATCAAGAAAATGCTATAATTGAAGCTTTAGCTAAGGACTTTAACAAACCTGCTTTTGAAAGTGTTTTAACAGAAACCTCTGTTGTACTTTCAGATTTAGATTTAATGATTAAAAATATAAAAAAATGGTCTAAACCTAAGCGTGTAATTCCTGCTTTGTTAAATTTTCCATCGACCGATAAATTATACTCAGAGCCTTATGGACAGACTTTAATTATTGCGCCTTGGAACTATCCATATCAATTAGCAATCGCACCAATGGTTGCCGCAATTGCTGCCGGAAACACTGTAATATTAAAACCTAGTGAGCTTACTCCTAACACATCTACTTTATTAAAAAATATAATTGATAAAGTTTTTAAACCAGAACATGTTAGTGTTGTTGAAGGTGGCGTAGATGTTTCTACAAAATTACTTGAGCAACGTTGGGACTACATATTCTTTACAGGTAGCGTAAATGTGGGAAAAATTGTAGCTAAAGCAGCTGCTAACTACTTAACTCCTGTAACTTTAGAATTAGGCGGAAAAAATCCATGCATAATCGATGAAACAGCAAATATAAAATTAACCGCAAAACGTATTGTTTGGGGCAAATTTATAAATGCTGGACAAACTTGTATTGCACCAGATTATATATTAATTCAAAAAAATAAAAAAGAAGAATTTTATATAGCAATACAAAATGAAATTGAAAATGCTTATTCTAAAAACCCAGAAAATTCAGAAGATTTTTGCCGTATTATAAATACCAAAAATTTTGAACGTTTAAAAAATATGCTTGTAAACCAAAAATGCATTGTCGGCGGTATTACTAATGCTAAAAATAATTACATTGCTCCCACTGTAATTGATGAACCAAGTATAGATAGTGAGGTTATGCAAGATGAAATATTTGGACCAATACTTCCTGTTATTTCATATAAAGATGAAAATGAAATAGAATCTATTATAAGTAACTACAATAAACCTCTATCTCTTTATGTATTTACTAATAATTCTACAAAAGCTAAAAATATAATTGAAAAATACTCCTTTGGAGGCGGCTGCATAAACGATACTGTTGTACACTTTGCAAATCATAGATTACCATTTGGTGGAGTTGGTAATAGTGGAATTGGTGCTTATCATGGTAAACTTTCTTTTGATACTTTCTCTCATAAAAAAGCAATAGTTAAAAAAGGTAATTGGTTAGATTTACCTGTAAGATATGCACCATATAATGGAAAATTAAAAACAATAAAAAAATTCTTGAAGTGGATTTAAAACAACTTGTTTTATTAAAATTTTAATAATTAAAATATTTATTTTTACAATATGCTTAAAATAGAATATACTTTAAAAGATATAGACACTGTAGCAAAAAAAATTTTACAACAATCAACGTCTAAAACCTTTCTCTTTAAAGCCGAAATGGGAGTTGGCAAAACAACACTTATTAAAGCACTAGTTAAAGCTTTAGGCTCTAACGATACAGTAAGCAGCCCAACTTTTTCTTTAGTAAATGAATATCAATCTAACACTGAAACTATATATCATTTTGATTTATACAGAGTTAAAGACCAAAACGAATTATACGATTTTGGTATAGAAGATTATTTAAACACTGAAGCTTATCTATTTGTAGAATGGCCTCAATTAGCAGAAAATTTATTTACAAATTATAATACAATATCAATTTCATTAGAAAAAGATAGTTTTAGGATTCTAAAAATGACTGAAAATTAATTTTTTTACATTTTTATATCTCCCTAAAAAGTGTATTTTTGGGCAGATTACGGTTTTTACCGTAACGAAAAATTAATAAAAAAGGTTTTTTAACATAAATTTAACATTTAGCGACTTTTTTGACTAGAGATTTATATAAATTTGAGTAATTAATTAATTTAAATCCCTATAATTATGAAAACAAAAAAGTATGTAATAGCATTAGCTATTTTCGGAGGTGCATTGTTCACCGCAAACGCAACAAACATCATTGACTTAAATGAGCAAACAGAAACTGGAATTGAAAAATGGAGAATTAAAATCCCTACACACGGATAAAAAGAAATTTATCCTAGGGAGTTTCATTGCTTTAATGATAGCAATATCTCCTTATTTATTTTACTTATACGAAAGTGTTCCAGACGATAAAGTTTGGGACACTTTTCTTTTTACTTACGACAGTAATTTTTATGAAAGTGCACAAATTGCTTTCTGGACTTTAAGCAACAAACTAATTCCGTTATATTTTTTAATATTATGGTTCTTTACTTGTAGACATTGGTGGCATCATGCTATAATAATTCCTATATTAACATATATTTTTCAAATAGCTTTTATATTAAATGAGGACATGAAATATGTAGATAGTTTTCAATTTAAATATTCAATACCTATAATGGCTATTATAATACCTTCTATTTATTTAATTAGGGCAAGAATATTTAACAGATTAAACACTGTAGATAAAACAACTCAAGAGCTTGAAGACGAGCTTAAGTTTAAGCCAAAAACGTTTTGGGGGAAAGTAAAACAGTATTTTTAGTAGAATTTATATTCTATAAATTCCATTTAAAAATGTCTTGTTCTTTTGCATTTTATTTGTAATTTAAAACTCTATAAATAACGCATAACAACACATGGCAAAATCCATTACTCCGTTTTCTAAAGCAGAATTATTACCTCAAGAAGAAACCTTAGAAATTTTAAAACAAAAAAGTTCATTATTTATAGGTATACCAAAGGAAACTGCTTTTCAAGAAAAACGTGTTTGCTTGACTCCGGATGCTGTTTCTGCTATTGTAAACAATGGTCATCGTGTACTTATAGAGTCTGGTGCAGGAAAAGGTTCAAAATTTAGTGATAAAGATTATAGCGAAAATGGTGCAGAAATAACTAGCGATGTTGCTAAAGTTTATAGCTGCCCAATGATTTTAAAAGTAGAGCCTCCTACTCTAGAAGAATTAAAGTTAATAAATCCTCAAACCATTTTAATTTCTGCATTACAATTAAAAATGCAGTCTAAAAAATATTTTGAGACTTTAGCCAATAAACGCATAACTGCTTTAGCGTTCGAGTTTATTCGAGATGACGATGGTGCATATCCAGCAGTTCGTGCTTTAAGTGAAATTGCAGGTACCGCATCTGTATTAATTGCATCAGAGTTATTAAGTAATACCAGTAACGGTAATGGTTTAATGTTTGGTAATATTAGCGGCGTACCACCTGTAGAAGTGGTTATTTTAGGAGCTGGAACAGTTGGAGAATTTGCTGCTAGAAGCGCTATTGGTTTAGGTGCAAATGTAAAGATATTTGACAACTCTATAACTAAGCTTCGCTGTGTACAAACAAATCTAGGAAGAACGCTTTATACTTCTACAATTCAGCCCAAATATTTAAACAAAGCTTTAAAGCGTTGTGATGTTGTAATTGGTGCCGTTCGTGGAAAAGATCGCTCTCCTGTTATAGTTACAGAAGCAATGGTAGAGCAAATGAAAAAAGGTTCTGTAATTATAGATGTTAGTATAGATATGGGTGGTTGTTTTGAAACTAGCGATGTTACTACTCACAAAAATCCAGTTTTTGAAAAACATGGAGTTATACACTATTGTGTACCCAACATACCTGCTCGTTACTCTAGAACAGCTTCTGCTTCTATAAGTAATATATTTACGCCATACTTGCTTAAAATTGGAGAAGATGGAGGTTTAGAACATTCATTACGTATGGATCGAGGTCTTAAAAGCGGACTTTATTTCTATCATGGTATTCTAACAAATCGTGCGGTTGGCGAGTGGTTTAACATGAGTTATAACGATATTAACTTACTTATTTTTTAAAATAGATTTTCTTTAATTAATCAGTTTAATTCACGAATTTTGCTTTTAATTAAATTTCCTATATAATAAGAACTATAGGAGTTTTTTAAAAAAAATTAAAAAATCTATGAGTTTACTAAAAAGGTTTGGTTATTATTTTGGAGGATTTGCAATTGGACTAGTAATTTTAGCATTTTTCCTAAATGGCAAAAAAGCATCTTGCGATTATGGACCAGATGCTAGAGTTTTAAAAAATATAAGATCTAAAACCTTAGCTTATTCCAATAATGCAGAAATGTTTATGTCTTCAAAAAACATAGATACTACTAAAATAAACTACATTTTATATAAAGGAGATGTTAATTTTTCAGATAGCGATACTAGAAAAAAACCTTGTGGTATCTATCTTGTAGAAGGAAAAATAGAAGAAAACAAAACCAGATTAACAGTAGAAAACTGTGAGACTATAGCAACTATAAACAATATAGAATATATAGATTAAGCTTTTCTACGTGAGCGTTCTTTTTTAAGTAAAGACAACTCACGACTTGTTTGTCCAGCAACAGAAGTATTCTCTTCTGCACGACGTATTAAATAAGGCATAACATCTTTTACCGGTCCAAATGGTAAGTATTTTGCCACATTGTACCCTCGTTTAGCAAGATTAAAACTAATATGGTCACTCATACCATACAATTGCCCAAACCAAACACGATTATCTTCTTTACTTATATTTAAGTTCTCCATCTGCTCTAAAGCCAAATAAGTACTTTCTTCATTATGTGTTCCTATAAATATAGAAATCTCGTTTAAGTTTTCTAAAATATATTTTTGGCAATTATTAAAATTATCATCTGTAGTTTTCTTATCTGCACAAATTGGAGACTCGTAACCTTTCTCTAAAGCACGTTCACGCTCTTTTTCCATATATGCACCACGAACAATTTTATATCCTAATTTATAACCGTGTTCTTTAGCTCTTTTATGCGTTGCTTTTAAAAAGTCAAACCTATCCCAACGGTAAGTTTGTAATGTATTATAAACGTAAGGAACTTCTTTATTATAGCGTTCCATCATTTTCTCTATAATCTCATCTGCAGCATCTTGCATCCAGCTTTCTTCAGCATCTATTAAAACTTCAACATCGCTAGCTTTTGCAAGCTTACATAATTTATCTAAACGTCCTATTACTCTATTCCACTCCGCTTCTTCTTCCTTAGTAAATTCTTTACCTTCTCCTCTTTTTTGAAATAAATAAAAACGCCCTAAAGCCGTAGGTTTAAAAACAACAATTGGCATTGCGTCTTTTTTCTCTGAAAATTCAATTATTTTAATAAGTCTTTCGGTAGCATCATCAAATTGATTTTCTGAAGCTTTACCTTCAACCGAATAATCTAATACAGAACAAACACCTGCAGTATACATATTGTCTATTACTGGCAAACAATCTTTCTCGTTTACACCTCCACAAAAATGATCAAAAACTGTTGCTCTAATTAAACCTTCTACAGGTAATTTAGCCTTTAAAGCAAATCTAGTTGCAGCTGTACCAATACGAACTAATGGCTCGTTTGCAATCATTTTAAATAAAAAATAAGCGCGTTCTAATTGAGAATCACTTTTTAAACTGAAAGCAACTTCAGTATTATCGAAGATATTTTTTAATGTCATTTAGTAAAAAATAATTTCTACAAATATAAATTATCAAAGTTATAATTCTTTTAAAAGTACGTATTTTTACAGTATAATAATTCACATTTTAATGACAACAATTACAACTCAAGATTATTCTATATATTTTAACAATAATAGTTATAAAGCTTTAAACAAACACTTAAAAAAATTAAAATATTCTAAAGTTTTTATTTTATGCGATACCAATACAAATATAGATTGTGTACCATTTTTATTGGCTAATATAGATACAGATATAACTTACGATATTTTAGAAATCGATCCAGGTGAAGAATCTAAAAACCTTGATATATGTTTAGGGCTTTGGGAAACGTTATCTGAGTATGGTGCCGATAGAAAGAGTGTTATTATAAATGTAGGTGGCGGAGTTGTTACAGATTTAGGTGGATTTGTAGCCTCTACTTTTAAACGAGGTATAGATTTTATAAACATTCCCACATCCTTATTAGCAATGGTAGATGCTTCAATTGGTGGAAAAACAGGAATTGATTTAGGTTCTTTAAAAAATCAAATAGGAGTTATAAGTACTCCAGAATTAATTGTAGTCGATACTTCATTTTTAGGCACTTTACCTCAATTAGAAATGCGCTCTGGTTTAGCTGAAATGCTAAAGCATGGCCTTATTTACGATGAAAGCTACTGGAATAAACTACAAGATTTATCTGAATCTACAATAGATGATTTAGATGCGTTAATTTACGAGTCTATAATTATAAAGAAGAATATTGTTGAGCAAGATCCTACAGAGCAAAACTTACGTAAAACATTAAATTATGGTCATACTTTGGGTCATGCTATAGAATCCTATTTTATGGAGAATGACACTAAGAAAAGACTTTTACATGGCGAAGCTATTGCTATAGGTATTATTTTAGCTAATTACTTATCTGTAAAATACTGTGGTTTTTCAGAAAACAAAAGCAATTCTATAAAAGCTATTATAAAAGCTATTTATGGACATGTAGAGATTAATGAAACTGACTACACTCCTATAGTTGAGCTTTTAAAATATGATAAGAAAAATGAACACGGCAACATTAACTTTGTACTATTAGAAGCCATTGGTAAACCTAAAACAGATTGCATAGTAGAAAATGAAGCTATATTAGAGGCTTTTAAGTTTTACGATGCTTAATATGTTTTTTAGCTAAAAATTTGTATTTTTATAAAACACCTTACTAAAATTAACTTTTAACTTAAAAATTAAATGTTATGAAAAGAGTTATTGTAGATTATAAAAAACTAACACCACAAGTTCTTAACTTACTTACATTAAAATACCCAGATGGTTACGGTGATGATGATATTGTTGTTTTCGACAATCATAAAAATGAAACCATAGAAGCGGTTGAAGTTAAAACCGAAGACACAGTCTATTTAGTAAAAGTTGGCAGTAAACTGCATTATACTATGGCCAATCTTGGTGATACTGATGATTTATTACTAAATGAAGATGGACATATTTTAATTGAAGAATCTATAAAAAACGGAGAAGAAGAATAATTACAAATATCTTTCTTTAATAACTTCGCAATGGTGTTTTTCATGGCCTGAAACCAAAAAACCTAATGCTCTAACAGACACTTCTCCTCCACTTGCAATACCAGTTCTTTTAAGTATTTCACTATCACTACCAAATGTTTTATACAATGCAATGGTAGATTTTCTTACTAATATATATTCCTCTAATAAGTCCTCTATAGTTCTATTATTAGCAAAACTCTCTATAGCATAGTCGTTTTCTTCAAAACCAGCAACAGGAGTTTTGTCTTTTCTTGCAAAACGTAAAGCTCTATAGGCAAAAACACGTTCGGAGTCTATTAAATGATTAATAATTTCTTTTATAGACCACTTACCTTCCGCATAACTATACTCTAACTTTTCAGCAGGAATAGATTTAAAAAACTGTATTGTTTTATCCAAACCATCTTCTAAACCGTCTAACAATATTAAATCACCTATTCTATCTATATAAGGTTGAAAATATGGCAAGTATTCGTTTTTATTTAAGTCTTTTACTTTCATAATATTTAAAATAAGAATAAAAAAAAATCCTTTAGCAAGATAACTAAAGGATTTTAATATAAAATTTTTAAAACTACAAAGAATTAAAAATATCGTGCATTAAACGTTTTTTATCGTTTAAACTCTCTTCTAAAGAGATCATAGTTTCGGTTCTATAAACACCTTCAATATCATCTAGCATAAATATTACATCTTTTGCATGCTCCGTATTTTTTGCTCTAATTTTACAAAAAACATTAAATTTACCTGTAGTTACATGAGCTACAGTTACAAAAGGAATTTCGTTAATACGCTCTAAAACAAACTTTGTTTGTGATGTATTTTTAAGAAAGACACCTACATAAGCAATAAAAGAGTATCCTAACTTTTTATAATCTAAAGTTAAAGAAGAACCTTTTATAATTCCTGCATCTTCCATTTTCTTAACTCTAACATGAACAGTTCCTGCAGAAATTAGTAATTTTTTTGCAATATCTGTAAAAGGAACTCTTGTGTTATCGATTAACATATCGAGAATTTGATGATCTACTTCGTCTAATTTAAATTTCGCCATTTTGTATTTTTTCTTATATAAAAAACAAAAATAATACATTTTTGATGAATTATCCTCACCTAAAATGCAGATTAATCAAATTTTAATGAATATTTTGAATTATTTACAATTACGAAATCGTTTTCGACACCTATAGATAATGTATGGCCATCCTTATCTAAAACTGCATTATTACTAGCATCAATAACATTATGAGCAAAATAATTATCTAACTTATCAATTTTTTCAACTTTTGGCGAAAAAATTATCTTATCATCAATTAATTTTTCTTGATACTGTATTGCAATGTCTAAAATTTCATTATTAAAGCACGCATTTTTAATTATAACATCAAAAAATAACTTTTCGTTTTGTGGTATTTTAAGATACTCGTTAAAATCTTCTAAATTAATATCATTATTAACTATAGTAGTTAAAGCAATTAAATAAGACTGAAAAACATAACGTCTTACCTCTTCTCTATCATAATCGTTACTGTAATGTCCTGCCTCAAACAGCACTGTTGGTACATTTAAACTTTGAAATGTATCTCCTACACAGTTTATATTATAAGCATCATCATAAGTACCTACTTGATTAGGAATTTCTGCTTGAAGCATAGTGTTTATTTTTACTATAATAGACATTGCTTTTTTTCTATTACCTGTAATTGTACAATCTTTATCTTGAGCAGGAGATAAAAAAGAAAGACTAGCAGAGTTATTAGTAGCACCAGCACTAAAAATAGTACGTTGTCCGTGCAAATTAAAGCAGTAATGAGGTTTAAAACTATTAAATAAGTCTTTTAACACAATACTTTCTGGCTGAGTTAAATTTTGCGCATCTCTATTTAAATCTACATTATTAGCATTTAAGCGCGTGTAAGCTTTAGCACCATCTGGATTTAAAATTGGTATTATAACAATTGTACAAGCATTTAAAATAGATTCTGAAAGTGGATTATCTGTAAAAAAATTAAGTAAGTCGAATATTGATTTTGTGGTTGTAGATTCATTACCGTGCATTTGAGACCACATTAAAATTCTTTTTTTTCCAGCACCAATTTTTATAGAATGAATATTTTCTTTTAAAACCGATTGCCCTATAACTTCAATTTTAAAATTATTCTCATGCTTTTTTAAAAGAGGAATAATATGTTTTAAGTTTATATAACGACCAAAAAGAGCAGTCTCTTTATGCTCATTAAATATAGTCTTTAGTGCTTTATCTTTCATATTAGATTTTATTTGTGTTACAAATGTAAACAATATCTATTTTACAAATGTAAACAACAAAATTTACAATTGTAATTTACAAATGTAACGGTTTTTATAAGTCTTTTATTCGCATTATTCCTTTAAAGACAATAGAACAAACTACATATTAAAACAAATTCACAAAACACTTGTTTTCAGTTATTTAAACACGTTTATTTAAAGTTAAAGTTTTAGCAAAAACACCTTTAAACAGCTTTTTTTGTATAATTATTTGTGTTAAATATACAAATGTAAACACTGTATTTTAATAAGATTGTTTACATTTGTATAACTATGATAAACAACGAAGAATTTACTAAAAGACTTAAAAAAGTAATTGATTTTTACGGTGAAAGCGCCTCTTCCTTTGCCGAAAAAATTGGTGTGCAACGCTCTAGTATTTCGCACATACTTTCTGGTAGAAATAAACCAAGTTTAGAATTTGTTTTAAAAGTACTCTCCTCTTTTCCTGAAGTAGAATTATATTGGTTAATGAATGGAAAAGGAAATTTTCCTTCTGGAAAAAATAGCGAACCGCAAATTGAAAAAAAATCAACTGTACAAAATCAAAATTTATTTTCAAGTTCAGAAAACGAAAATGCACAAAAAGAAATTACAGTTGAAAAAATAATTTCTTCAAATTCTAAAAAAGAAATTGAACGCATCATTATATTTTATAAAGATGGTAGTTTTTCAAATTTTGAAAATTAAGCACTATCTCCTATTTATTTTGAAATATGCAATTCTAAGAGATTAACAAAAAAGTGTTTTCTATCTATTCATTTTGTAATTTTGCTAAAACTTATATTTAAAATGAAAAATATATTCCTATTAGTTACACTTAGTATAATAATTTTAAGTTGCCAACAACCTGAAAGAAATTGCACAGATTTTAAAACAGGCTTTTTTAAATTTAATTATACAGAAAAAGGAGTTGAAAAAACTGGATATATTTTAAGGAGTGAGAATCTTCAAATTGAAACCTACGATGGCAAAACAGATTCCTCTGAAGTTAGATGGATTAATGATTGTGAAGTTATTTTTAAAACTATAAATCCTAAACGTATGGTTGATAAAAATGATATTCATTTAAAAATTCTTACCACTACAGATTCTAGCTACACTTTTGAATATTCCTACGTTGGAGAAACAAAAAAACAAAAAGGAACTGTTACAAAAACAAAGCTAACAAAATAATTATGTTAGATTTTTTATTATCATCAGACGCTATTTTTGCACTATTAACTCTTACTTTTTTAGAGATTATTCTTGGTATAGATAACATTATATTTATTTCTATTGCCGCAAATAAATTACCAGAAGAACAAAGAAAAAAGGCTACTAATATTGGCTTGTTATTAGCTATGGTTCAACGTGTAATTTTATTATTTTTTGTGTCATTTTTAATTGGGTTGTCTGAACCTTTTTATTCTATTAAAACAAGCTGGCTTACTTTAGATTTAACTTGGCAAAGTATTATTCTTTTTGCTGGAGGATTGTTTTTAATATATAAGAGTACTTCTGAAATTAGAGAAAAAGTTGAAACACCAAATCATGATGAAAATAGCATGAAAGGAAAAGTGATAAAATCTTTACAACAAGCTTTAGTACAAATTTTAATTATTGACTTTATTTTCTCTATAGACTCCATATTAACCGCAGTTGGTATGACTAATGGATTAAGTGACAACCACAATTACAATCTTGTTTTAATGATTATTGCTGTAATAATTTCTATTGCAGTAATGATTGGTTTTGCTAATAAAATTAGGCTTTTTATAGAAAAACACCCAAGTATTCAAGTGCTAGCTTTAGCCTTTTTAATATTAATAGGTTTTATGCTAATTACAGAGGCTGCCCATTTAAGCGAAACTGCATTATTTGGAAAAACCGTTGGAGCGATACCAAAAGGTTATTTGTATTTTGCAATTGCATTCTCTCTTTTTATTGAATTTTTAAACCACAAAATTAGCAGGTCTAAAACCAAGAAATAATTTTAAAATTACTTATTGTTAAAACAATGTGGTTTGATCTTTTCCACCTTGATTATCTTTTTTCTTTTTAATAGCACGTTCTAAAGCTTTTTTAGCCTTTTCTTCTTTGCTAATAAAATCTTTTTTAGGTTGTTGCTCTACTTCAGGAACATCTATCGGCAGTTTGTTTTCTACAACAATTTCATCACTAACCTCTAATTCTTCGGCATGAATTTCTTCTGGAGCTTCGTAAGGTAAAGGATCTAATAAACTTACTTGATTTACTTTGTATTTAGTAAGTTGGTTTCCTAAAGCTGATATGCCTTTAACTGCAATAAAATCTTCAATATTAACCTCTTCATTATCTCGTCTATCTTTACCTCTTTCTTTAGCAAATACAATTTCTGCAACTGGTCTCCAATCTGTAGATACAATTTCTAGTTGTGAATTTTCATGATCTGAAATAAACAACTCTTCCTTATCTTCATTTTCAATTAGAAAACGTTTTACGTAATATTTCTCCTTTTCTCCATCATAATATATTGCAGAAATAGGTTTTTTAGGAATCCATTTTTCCATAACTATCATATCACTATCAAAATGCAGTGTTACTTCTGGTGTTACGGTTTTTGCAATTCCTTTTTGATTTATAATTAGTAATTTATCTTCTCCTCTAAATTCTCCAACTAAATCTCCTCTTCCATCTACATTTAATCGCTGTACAGCATCGTCAAACCAAATTTTTCTTGGTTTTAATGTAGAAACGCCTTCTTCTTTTAGTTCTATTTTTTTAATAGCATATTTTGTAACCACATTACCTTTACTTGCTCGACCTTTTATTAAAATATCGGCAAAGTCAATATCCCATTTTAATTTTTTTATACTACCTACTTGACGTAAAAACACCGATATAACTTCGGCTTCACCATTTGGGTTTGCAGAAAAATACCAAAGTTTAGAGCCTTTACTACCGTTTGTTAAATCGTACTCTTTATCTCTTGTCATAGAGGTTACAGCAAAACGCTTAATATAACTGGCTCCTTTTGCACCATCTCGATATATCATATTATAGATAGTACGTTTGTCTTTCTTTTTAAAGACTGCAACATGAATTATATTTTTACCTATAAACGTTTTAGAGTCTACTTTGGTAACCATCATTTTTCCAGATGCTGTAAATGCTATAATATCATCTATATCACTACAATCGCAAACATACTCATCACGACGTAACGATGTTCCTATAAAACCTTCTTCTCTATTTACGTAAAGTTTTGTGTTTCTAATAACAACTTTTGTAGCATCTACATCTTCAAAAGCACGAATTTCTGTTTTACGCTCTTTACCTTCGCCATATTCTTTTTTCAACCTTGTAAAATAAGCAATGGCGTAATCTATTAAGTTTGCTAAATGATTTTTTACTTCTGCTATTTGCTCTTCTAAAGCATCAATTTTTTGCTGTGCTTTATCGATATCAAATTTTGAAATACGTTTAATTCTAATTTCGGTTAAACGTGTAATATCTTCAACGGTTATCGCTCTTTTTAAATGTTTTATATGCGGCTGAAGTCCTTTATCTATAGCGCTAATTACACCATCCCAGGTTTCTTCTTCTTCTATATCGCGGTAAATTCTATTTTCTATAAAAATACGCTCTAAACTTGCAAAGTGCCATTGCTCTTCAAACTCACCAAGTTTTATTTCTAATTCTTGTTTTAATAATTGAACAGTGTTATCTGTAGAGCGTCTAAGCATCTCTGTAACACCTATAAATAATGGTTTGTTATCTTCAATTACACAGCCTAATGGTGAAATTGAACTTTCGCAACTTGTAAAAGCATATAAAGCATCGATGGTTTTATCTGGCGATAAACCTGATGGTAAATGAATTAATATTTCTACTTCGGCAGCAGTATTATCTTCAATTTTTTTAATTTTTATTTTCCCTTTATCGTTTGCTTTTAGAATAGAATCTATAAGTGATGATGTTGTGGTACCAAAAGGAATCTCGGTTATTGCCAACGTTGTTTTGTCTACTTGAGAAATTTTTGCACGAACACGCACTTTTCCTCCACGTAAACCATCGTTATAATTAGAAAAATCTGCAATTCCTGCTGTTGGAAAATCTGGAACTAGCGTAAAGCGTTTGCCTTGTAAGTGTTTAATTGAAGCCTCTATTAACTCTATAAAATTGTGAGGTAAAATTTTTGTTGAAAGTCCTACCGCAATTCCTTCTCCTCCTTGCGCTAACAATAGCGGAAACATTACTGGTAAATTTACAGGCTCTTTTCTACGCCCATCGTAACTTGCCTGCCACTCTGTTATTTTAGGATTATAAACGACATCTAATCCAAATTTAGAAATACGAGCTTCAATATATCTTGAGGCCGCAGCACGATCTCCTGTTAGTATATTTCCCCAGTTTCCTTGGGTGTCTATTAGCAAATCTTTTTGGCCAATTTGCACCATTGCATCTGCTATACTTGCATCACCATGTGGATGATACTGCATGGTATGACCAACAATGTTTGCTACTTTATTGTAACGTCCATCGTCAAGATCCTTCATTGAGTGCATGATACGACGTTGTACAGGTTTAAAACCATCTTCAATTGCTGGTACTGCACGTTCTAAAATTACATACGAAGCGTAATCTAAAAACCACTCTTTATACATACCAGTAATCCTGGTAATAGTTTCTTGTGGTTCTTGATTTTCTATGTTTTCGTTTGTTAGGTCGTCGTTTTCTTCTGTCATATTTACTATTTCTGCAAAAACAGAAATTTATTTTTTCTTTTGTGGATTCCGCATTAAATACAGAATGACAAATGGTTTATTTATCTTCCTCAATTAAATCTAATTCCACCTTTAAATTATCAATAATAAATTCTTGCCTTGTTGGTGTATTTTTACCCATATAAAAAGACAACAACTCGTCTATAGACATATTATCGTCTAACATTACTGGATCTAAACGGATATCTTCACCTATAAAATGAACAAACTCATCTGGTGAAATCTCACCAAGTCCTTTAAATCGAGTAATTTCTGGTTTTGGTTTTAATTTTTCTATAGCATCACGGCGTTCCTCTTCAGAATAGCAATAAATAGTTTCCTTTTTATTTCGCACTCTAAATAATGGCGTTTGTAATATATATAAATGGCCTTCTTTTATTACTTCTGGAAAAAACTGAAGAAAAAATGTTATTAATAATAAGCGAATGTGCATACCATCTACATCGGCATCGGTTGCTATAACCACATTGTTATAACGCAAATCTTCTAAAGATTCTTCTATATTTAATGCAGCTTGTAAGAGATTAAACTCTTCGTTTTCGTAAACAATTTTCTTTGTTAAACCGTAACAATTTAGAGGCTTACCTTTTAAACTAAATACGGCTTGTGTATTTACATCTCTTGATTTTGTAATACTACCAGATGCTGAGTCTCCCTCGGTAATAAACAAGGTAGTTTCAAGATTTCTTTCGTTTTTAGTATCGCCAAAATGCACACGACAATCACGTAGTTTTTTGTTATGTAAACTGGCTTTTTTTGCTCTGTCTTTAGCTAATTTTCTTATTCCAGATAATTCTTTACGCTCACGTTCTGCTTGAAGAATTTTACGTTGTATTTTTTCTGCAGTATCTGGGTTTTTATGTAAATAATTATCTAAATATGTTTTTAAAAAATCGTTTATATAGGTTCTTACGGTTGGCAAATCGCCTCCCATATCTGTAGATCCTAATTTTGTTTTTGTTTGACTTTCAAAAACGGGTTCCATTACTTTTATTGCAATGGCAGAAATTATAGATTTTCTAATATCTGAAGCATCATATTGTTTACCATAAAAATCACGAATGGTTTTTACAACAGCTTCTCTAAAAGCATTTAAATGCGTTCCTCCTTGAGTAGTATTTTGTCCGTTTACAAAACTATTGTACTCTTCGCTATACTGTGTTTTACTGTGCGTTAGTGCAACCTCAATATCATCACCACGAAGATGAATAATTGGGTATAGTAAATCGGTTTCACTAGTTTTTTCAGCTAAAAGATCCTTTAAACCATTTTCGCTATAATATTTTTCGCCATTAAAAACTATGGTTAATCCTGGGTTAAGGTATACGTAGTTTTTAAGCATTTTAACAACATACTCACTACGAAATTTATAGTTTTTAAAAATTATATCGTCTGGAATGAAAGATACTTTTGTTCCTTTTCTACGTGAAGTTTCTTCTAAAAACTCTTGATTTACAAGGTTTCCTTGTTCAAAATCTGCCGATGCACTTTTTCCGTCTCTTGAAGACTCTACTCTAAAGTATGATGATAATGCGTTTACAGCTTTTGTACCAACACCGTTTAATCCTACAGATTTTTTAAAAGCTTTAGAATCGTACTTTCCGCCGGTATTCATTTTAGATACGACGTCTACTACTTTTCCTAAAGGAATACCACGACCGTAATCTCGAACAATTACTTTGCTACCTTGTACAGAAATTTCTATTGTTTTTCCTGCTCCCATAACAAACTCATCTATAGAGTTATCGAGTACTTCTTTTAAAAGTATATAAATACCATCGTCTGGCGACGATCCATCTCCTAATTTACCAATATACATACCTGGACGCATACGTATATGCTCTTTCCAATCTAACGAGCGTATATTATCTTCGGTATATTTGGTTTGTTCAGACATAGAATTGAGTAAATTTTCGTGATAGGTTGCTAATATAATACAACGCCATAAAAAATGAAATAGGCTTTGCAGAAAGTAATTAACAATAAAAAGCCAATGTTGTTGAGAACATTGGCTTTTTTATTGTTATAGCAAAATGAGTCTATACATTGAATAAAAAATGCATGACATCGCCATCTTTTACAACGTACGATTTACCTTCTACTCTCATTTTACCTGCTTCTTTTACTTTTGCCTCACTTCCATACTCTATATAGTCGTTATAGCCAATTACTTCGGCACGAATAAAACCTTTTTCAAAATCGGTATGTATTACTCCTGCTGCTTGTGGAGCTGTTGCTCCAATATTAATAGTCCAAGCTCTTACTTCTTTTACTCCTGCTGTAAAATAGGTTTGCTGATTTAATAATTTATATGCAGAACGAATTAACTTGGCAGATCCCGGCTCATCTAAACCTATATCTGCTAAAAACATTTGGCGCTCTTCGTAATCATCTAATTCTGTAATATCTGCTTCGGTTCCAACAGCAAGTACTAGAACTTCAGCATTTTCATCTTTTACTGCTTCTCTTACTTGATTAACATAATCGTTTCCATTTACAGCTGCTCCTTCATCTACATTACAAACGTACATTACTGGCTTATCTGTAATAAGTTGTGCTGGTTTAACAAACTCTTTATCTTCTTCTTCTGTAAACTCTATTGCTCTTACAGATTTTCCTGCTTCTAAACCTGCTTTAAGTTTTAAAAGCACAGCCTCTTCTTTTTGTGCTTCTTTATTTCCTGTTTTTGCAGCACGCTTAACTTTATCAAGCTTTTTTTCTACAGTATCTAAATCTTTTAACTGCAACTCAATATCTATAGTTTCTTTATCACGAATTGGATCTACACTACCATCGACATGCACAATATTATCATTGTTAAAACAACGTAATACATGCAAAATAGCATCGGTTTCTCGAATATTTGCTAAAAACTGATTTCCTAATCCTTCTCCTTTACTTGCTCCTTTTACCAAACCAGCAATATCCACAATCTCTACAGTTGCAGGCATAACTCGTTCTGGATTTACTAATTCTTCTAATTTTTGAAGTCTTGGATCTGGCACATTTACCACGCCAATGTTAGGTTCTATGGTACAAAAAGGAAAGTTTGCACTTTGCGCTTTTGCATTAGACAAACAATTAAATAATGTCGATTTTCCTACGTTTGGTAAGCCTACAATTCCTGCTTTCATTGTAAATATATTTTCATTTCCATAAAAATGGAAAATTTATTGTTTTTAAGTTCTTTTTAATCGATTGCAAATGTAGTTAATTCTTTAAATCTTCGGTTAATGAGAAACATAATTATTTAACTAACTTAGGAAATATTAAAAGTGAGTTGTTATATCTATATAATCAATAAAACCAATTATTATGAAACCAATTATCCTATCTGCATTTATTTTGCTATTTCTATTCTCTTGTTCTAAAGACGAAGCACCAGATGCTATTCCAGAGAGCATAAACATATCAGGAAAATTATTAGCACCAAACAATCAAGATCCTATTGTAAACGCGAGGGTTTCTGCCATGCAAAATAATATTTTAAAAGCTGAAACAACTACAGATGCTCAAGGTAACTTTACCATTGCATTAGAAAAAGGTGAATACACTTTAAATTTAGCAAAAGGCTTATTTACAACACAAAAACAAATAGTTGTAGAACAAGAAACAACTTTAGATAATTATAAAATTGAAACCTTACCAAATATTGGTGTTATAACTGGTAGTTTTGACAATATTGAAAGCGTATTGTATGGCATAGGTCTTGTAAACCCAATAACAAACGAACCTTTATTTGATATAATTGATGGTATAACAACCAATAAAAATTCACACATTTCTAACCAAGAACATTTACATGGTTTAAATAAAAGTAGTGACTTAGAAAGCAGAAATCCTATTTTAGATCCTAATGTGAGTTTTTCTTACACAGATTTAATGTCGGACCCTACTCTTTTAGCTTCTTATGACATTTTGTTTATTAACTGTAGTTCTCATTCAGACAACCCAACATACGAACAAAACCTTATGGATTATGTTAATAATGGTGGTTTTCTATATGTAACAGACTGGTCTTCTAGTTTATTAAACACTGTTACTAATAATGATACAGATTATTTAAGTTTTTATACACCAAGAAGAAGTGGGCAGTCTTTAAGCACAACCGCTACTATTTTAGATGGTAATTTAAGCGCATGGCTATTATTAAATTTTGGTATTTCTATTAACGATACTGTTTTTATAGATGAATTTTTAGGTTCTTGGCAAGTAGTAGACTCTTACGATCCAACAACTACAATATCTTGGTTAAATGGCGTAGTAGATTATAGAGATAATAATAATGTAACCGTTACAGAAAATAAAGATTTAGCATTTACATTTTTATTAGGACAAGGCGCTGTTTTTTATTCTTCTTTCCATACTGAAAATGATGAATTCGATTTCACTACTACCGATAGAATAATGGAATACTTAGTGTTTGAAATGACTGCTATCGAGTAATTAATAGATTATATATAGATCAAAAAAAATCCTAAGTTTTACTTAGGATTTTTTTTTATTTTAATTTAGTTTAATCTTCAGGGTGCATAAATCTCTGTTTACCCAATAAAACTTCGTCGCTTTCAACATGGTCATCATCAGGAACGCAACAATCTACAGGACAAACTGCTGCACATTGTGGCTCTTCATGAAAACCTTTACACTCTGTACATTTATCTGGTACGATGTAGTAAATTTCATCACTAATAGGCTCTTGCGCTTCATCTGCATCTACAGTTTTTCCATCAGGAAGTACTAAACTTCCTTCTAAACTAGTTCCATCTTTATATCTCCAATCGTCAGCACCTTCGTATATTGCAGTATTAGGGCATTCTGGCTCACATGCACCACAATTTATACATTCGTCTGTTATAATAATTGCCATAGTAATTGTTTTATTTTGTTTGCGTAAATTTGCAACTGCAAAAATAACGACAAAACACGTATTACGCAAGTATAAATGGAATTACAACAAAGAATTAACGCTTTCTCAAAATTAGGAACTTTTATAAGTCAATTTTCTTCAGAAAAATTTATAAAACAAGATAACATTCCGCACAACGACTTATTTTTTGAAGGCTTTAAACACCAAATAAAATTAGCTCAAGAAAACAATGGATGGTTTACAAAAACTAATATTGTTTTTTCTTTAAACGGATGGAGTAAGCTACTAACTAATAAAAACTTAACTAAATGGACTTCATCTTATATTTTTAGTAATAAATCTTATAAAAATGTAGCCATTATTATGGCAGGAAATATTCCTTTAGTTGGTTTTCACGATTTTTTATCTGTATTAATTTCTGGACATTCTGTTATTGTTAAACAATCGTCTAACGACAAACATTTGTTACCATTTCTAGCTAAATATTTAGAACATATAGAACCAAAATTTAAAGGCAAAATTACTTTTACAGAAGGTAAATTAGAAAATTTTGATGCCGTAATTGCGACAGGAAGTTCTAACACAGCACGTTATTTTGATTATTATTTTAAAAACAAACCATCTATAATTAGAAAAAATAGAAACTCAGTTGCTGTACTTACAGGAAATGAATCAAAAGAAGATTTAGAAAATCTATCTGAAGATATTTTTAGATATTATGGCTTAGGTTGTAGAAATGTATCTAAATTATTTGTACCAAAAGATTATAATTTTGATGCCTTTTTTGAAGCTATTTACAAATGGCATCCAATTATTAACGAAGCTAAATACGCTAATAATTACGATTATAACAAAGCAGTATATTTAATGAGTGAATTTGATATGCTTGAAAATGGTTTTCTTATGATAAAAGAAGACAAAAGTTTTGCCTCACCAATTGCAACAGTATTTTATGAATATTACAACGATATAGTAAGCCTAAAAAACACTTTGGAAGCCGAAGCAGAAAACATACAATGTATTGTATCCAAAGAGCTTAACAACACTAATGTAGCATTTGGAGAAACCCAAAAACCAGAGCTTTGGGATTATGCAGACAACGTAGACACTATTGCTTTTTTGTTAAAATAATAGCCAATAAATTATGATATTATTAATAAAAAAACGCTCATTATTTAGCACCTTTGTTAACTTAAAATGTAAATCATTTTTTTTTTAAAATGAAAAATTAACTGATACTGAAATAAATTCAGCACAACATGAAAAGACATAATTTTAGCGCAGGACCTTGCGTACTACCAAAACAAGTAATAATGAAAGCTTCTGAAGCTTTATTAGATTTCGATAACGGCTTATCTTTAATCGAAATATCCCACAGAAGCAAACCTTTTGTAGATGTTATGGAAAAGGCAAGAGCTTTAGCATTAGAACTTTTAGGTTTAGAAGGAAAAGGTTATAAAGCACTATTTTTACAAGGTGGTGCTAGTACTCAATTTTTAATGGTAGCGCTAAATTTATTAGAAAAACGTGCTGGTTATTTAAACACCGGTACTTGGAGCGCAAAAGCTATTAAAGAAGCTAAAATTTACGATGATATTTACGAAGTAGCATCATCTAAAAACGCAAATTATAATTATATACCTAAAGGTTTTGATGTACCTTCGGATTACGATTATTTCCATTGCACCTCTAACAATACTATTTTTGGGACTCAAATGAAAAGCTTTCCTAAAATAGATATTCCAATGGTTTGCGATATGAGTAGCGATATTTTTTCAAGAACTTTAGATTTTTCACAGTTCGATTTAATTTATGCCGGAGCACAAAAAAATATGGGACCAGCCGGTACTACTTTAGTAGTCATAAAAGAAGATATACTCGGTAAAGTATCTCGTAAAATCCCATCAATGATGGATTATAAAGTACACATAGACAAAGGTAGTATGTTTAATACACCTCCAGTTTTTGCTGTTTACACTTCTATGCTAACCATGCAATGGTTAAAAGATTTAGGAGGTATTAAAGCTATAGAAGCAGAAAATGAAAAGAAAGCCACATTAATGTATTCTGAAATAGATTTAAATCCACTATTTAAAGGTTTTGCAGCTAAAGAAGATCGTTCAATTATGAATGCAACATTTACTTTAGAAAACGAAAACCTTAAAGAAACGTTTGATGCCATGGTACAAGAAGCAGGAATTAACGGTATTAATGGTCACCGTAGTGTTGGTGGCTATAGAGCTTCAATGTATAATGCTTTATCTTTAGATAGCGTTAAGGTTTTAGTTGAAGTAATGAGTGAATTAGAAAGTAAAGCTTAATAATTAAGCTGTTTCTCACAAACAAATAAAAATAATTTAATAATTAAGATTCCCTTCCAATAGTTATCGGAATTATGGGAATGAAAAATAAACTTTTTCATGAAAATATTAGCAAACGATGGTATTTCTCAAAGCGGAATTGACGCTTTAGAAAGTGCAGGATTTGAAGTATCAACTACAACAGTTGCACAAGAACAATTAATAAATTACATAAACGAGAATAATATTACGGTACTTTTAGTTAGAAGTGCAACAACCGTAAGAAAAGACTTAATTGATGCTTGCCCAAGTTTAAAAATTATTGGACGTGGTGGTGTTGGTATGGATAATATTGATGTTGACTATGCACGCGAAAAAGGATTAAAAGTTATTAATACTCCTGCAGCTTCATCACACTCTGTTGGAGAATTAGTTTTTGGACATTTTTACGGGATTGCTCGTTTTCTACATAATGCCAATAGAGATATGCCATTAGAAGGTGACACTAATTTTAAAGGATTAAAAAAAGCTTATGCTAAAGGTATAGAATTAAAAGGTAAAACTTTAGGTGTTTTAGGTTTTGGTCGTATTGGTCAAGCTACTGCTAAAATAGCTTTAGGCGCAGGTATGAAAGTTGTAGCCTATGATCCTTACATGGAAAAAGCTAATCTAAAATTAGATTTTTTTGATGGACAAAGTGTAGATTTTAATATTACAACTATCTCTAAAGAAGATGTTTTAAAACAATCAGATTTTATTTCTCTACATGTACCAGCCCAAAAAGAATATATAATAGACGATGCCGAATTTAATATCATGAAAGATGGTGTTATAATTGCTAATGCTGCTCGAGGAGGTGTGTTAAATGAAGTTGCTCTTGTAAAAGCTATAGAAAGTGGAAAAGTTACAGGTGCCGCTTTAGATGTTTTTGAAAACGAACCAAAACCAGAATTGCAATTACTTATGAATTCTTCGCTATCTTTAACACCACATATTGGTGCTGCCACAAACGAAGCTCAAGATCGTATAGGTACAGAACTAGCAACGCAAATTAAAGAAATACTACTTTAATCGTTAAAAATCGACACTTTAACGAAACAAATAGACGTTATAAATTTTATAAAAGCCTTAATAATTACATTAAGGCTTTTTTTATGTAACTTTTCAATTCAAAAGTAACTTAAAACATATATTAAAAAATGTCAGGAATTTTAGATTTATTAGGAAGCGATTTAGGAAAATCAATAATTAGCGGTGTTGCAGGATCAACAGGAAACGATACTAGCAAAACAAGTAGCGTACTTACAATGGCTTTACCGGTTTTAATGAAGGCAATGCAAAGAAACGCTTCAACTCCACAAGGAGCAGAAGGATTAATGGGAGCTATACAAGGAAAGCACAATGGAAGTATTTTAGATAATCTTGGAGGATTATTTGGTGGAGGTGTTGATGAAGAGGTGAAAAATGACGGAGATAAAATTTTAGGTCACGTTCTTGGAGCTAAAAAACAAGGTGTAGAAAAAATTATAGGAGAAAAATCTGGTTTAGATGCTGGATCCGTAGCAAATATTTTAAAAGTAGCTGCACCTATATTAATGGGCGTAATAGGTAAACAAGCACAACAACAAAATGTTAGTTCATCTAATGGTATTGGTGATTTATTAGGCGGATTATTAGGAGGAAGCTCTGCAGATAAAGAACAAAATTTCTTAGAACAAATTTTAGATGCAGATGGAGACGGTAGTATTGTAGACGATGTTGCTGGAATGGTATTAGGAGGAGATAGCAAAAAGAGCGGTCTTGGTGGATTATTAGGAGGTTTATTTGGAAAATAAACCATTCTTTAAATAAAACGATTATAAAAAGAGTCAAACACAAGTTTGGCTCTTTTTGTTTTTGTTATTGTAGTCCTATATTAAATTTGTATTTTTAATAAAAAACTGAACTTATGAAAAATGCACTATTTATATTTATTGTAATTATTATGCTTTTTGCATGTAATACCACAAAAAAAGCATCTAGTTCTAACGAAGCTTTACAACAAACACAAGTTGGTGATACAATTAAAATTTCTGGAGACAACCAAGAATACGATGTTATAATTATAGAGCCAGGTTTTGGCACCTATCTAGCATCAAGAGCGCAACCAAAAGGATATTACACACAAAATTATATGGAAAGTAGAAATATACGTTATGTTCAAGAATGGAACAGGCGTGTATTAGAACCAAGGCGCTATAATCCAAATTTATATGAAATGGAAATTAATTATAGACAAGGTGTAGATTATGGTTACGATGTAAATTATAAAATTTATAACTACTTTATTTATTTTCAAAATACATATAACCAAAATCTTTTAGGGACCAGAGTTCCTCAAAATTAAATTATATTTGCACTCTTGAAAAAACACTTTAATGCAGGAGTTTAAAAAACGTTGGGAGATAACAAAAAATTGGCAACTACTATTCCCTCTATTGGGATTAATAGGTCTCTTTTATTCTGGTTATAAAATTGCAGGACTATTTAGAGAAGAAAATCATATTGCTTTTCAAATTGCATTTGCACTTTTAATTACTTTTTTTCTTTTAAAATTAACATTATTAATTTTTAAAAAACTAGAAAAAAAATGGATTGTTAATCAGCGTTGGGAAATAATAAGAATCTTTATTGTTTTTGCAATTACTGGATCTTCATCATTATATATAGGAAAGCCTTTTATTAAATTTATAGGAATTACTAAAGAAAACTTAAATACTTTTGCTTATTGGATTTTATATGTTATCATTGGGCTAATTTTTTACCAAATTTTATTGGTAACTATTGGATATTTATTTGGACAAGGTAAGTTTTTCTGGGAGTTCGAAAAGAAAATGCTACGTCGTTTTGGTTTAGGTAGGTTTTTAGATTAAATGAAACATAAAACACAACATATACTATTTAAAAGTGCCGCAATACTGCTTTTGCTTGTTGTTTTGTTTCCTTCTGCTGTAAAATTTACACATGTTTTTGAAAACCACAAGCATGAAGTTTGTTCAAATCCATCAGATAGTCATTTTCATGAAATTGAAATAGATTGTGAATTCTATAAGTTTAAACTAAACAATACTTTTTCGTTAGTTTTAAACGATGTTATTATACCTAATATAAAGAATAACCACAAAAATATTATTTCTCAGTATTTTTATATTAACAGCTATAAAAGCCTTGGTATTGCTTTAAGAGGCCCTCCTTCTTCATTTATTTAGTCTCCTAAAAATTGCATTATTAAAATGTAATTTATCATTCTTTTTTTATGATTATTTCATAAAAAACATTCTATTATATAATTAGCTAAATGTATTTATACATTTAACTAATAATACGCTTTAAATTTATGCGTTTATTTTTATTAAGTATACTTTTTATAAGTTGCCAAATTTCAATCTCTCAAAATTGTAGTAATACTATTACTGGTAAAGTAATAGACCAGCACGATGGTACTATTTTAGTTGATGCAAAAGTTACTATTTTAGAAACTCAACAATTTGTATTAACTAATTTTGAAGGCGAATTTAGCATCTCAAATTTATGTAATAAAACATATACATTTGAAGTATACCATGCCTTTTGTGACTCTAAAACTTATAAATTGGAAGTTTCTGGAGACACCTATAAGATTTTTCGTTTAGAACATCATTTAGAAGAATTAAATGAAATTATTTTAGAAGGAAAAAGTGTAGAAATAAAATCTAATACAACTTTAGAAAATAAAATATCTAAAGAAGACTTAGAACATAATAGCGCAAACTCCCTTGGTGATGTTTTAAATAATATCTCAGGAGTTTCCTCTCTAAATACAGGAAACACTATTGTTAAGCCAATTATTAATGGCTTACATAGTAGCAGAGTTGTAGTTATGAATGATGGTTTAAGAATGGAAGATCAAGATTGGGGATCCGAACATGCTCCTAATTTAGATGTTAATGCAATAGACAATATTACTGTAATAAAAGGTGCAAGTGCATTACAGTATAGTGGAAATGCAATAGGAGGAATAATTATTACAGAAAATTCTAAAACACCTGTAAAAGATAGTTTATACGGTAAAACAATAGTTACCGGCGCAACAAATGGCCGTGGAGGGACTGTAACTTCTCAACTAACTAAAAGTTTTAAAAGTGGTTGGTACGGGAAAGCACAAGGTTCTATTAAGCGATTTGGCGATTTTAATGCACCAGATTACAACCTAAGCAACACTGGTGTTTTTGAGCGCAGTTTATCTTTACGTGCTGGTGTTAATAAATTTAACTCTGGCATAGAAGCCTATTATTCTTTATATAAAGTGGAAACAGGTATTTTAAGAGCTTCGCATTTAGGAGGTGCCGAAGACCAAGTTAGAGCTATTAATAGTGCTCAGCCTTTATATATTGATGATTTTACATACAATATAGATGCACCATATCAAGATGTTACACATCATATAGCAAGGATTAAAGCCTTTAAAAAGTTTAATGATATTGGCACATTAAATTTTCAGTATGGATATCAACAAAATAATAGATTAGAATTTGATGTAAGACGTGGAGATGATAAAGACAAAGCATCTTTAGATTTAAAACTTGATACTCATACTCTACTTTTAGATTTAGACTCTAAAATTTCCAGTACTACTAAATTAAAATTAGGCTTAACAGGACAATACCAAACTAATTTTGCAGATCCTAACACTGGTGTAAGAAGATTAATACCAGATTACGATAAATACAATTTTGGAGCTTATGCCATTTTAGATAAAAAAATAAACAACCAATTACTTTTTGAAATTGGAGCAAGGTTTGATTATACTTATCTAAATGCTTTAAAATTTTATAGAACATCGTTTTGGGAAAGTAGAGATTACGACACTACTTTTCAAGATATTGTTATCGATGGAGATTTTGGAGATCAAGTTTTAGCTAACCCAAAATTAAGTTTTTATAATCCCTCGGGAACTGTAGGGTTAAACTATAAATTTAACAACGGTTATAAATTATTATTTAATTATGCTTTATCTTCAAGAGCACCAAATCCTTCAGAATTATTTAGTGAAGGCTTGCACCACTCTGCTTCACGAATAGAATATGGAGATTTACAATTCGATTCTGAAACATCTAGCAAAGTATCTATAACATTGCTACGCGAAAACGACAATTTTAGTTTTTCAATAAATCCTTATGCAAATTTTATTAACGATTTTATTGTTATTGAGCCTATAGGGATTTCTCAAACTATAAGAGGAAATTTTCAAATTTGGGAATATAGACAAACCAATGCTAGATTATTAGGAGTAGATATTAATAGTGCCTTTAAATTAACAGATTATTTTCAATTAAAAAACCAATTCTCTTTAGTTAAAGGAAAAGACACCTCTCGAGACGAAGCTTTAATTAATATGCCCGCTGCGAGCACAAAAAATACTATTGTTTATAAAAATAAAAAATTAAACAATTTAAATTTAGCATTAGAAAGTGAATATGTTTTTAGGCAAAATGAATATCCTGATAACAATTTTGAAGTATATATCGCCGAAACAGAAACCACAGAAATTGTAGATGTAAGTACACCTCCAAGTGCTTACCATCTACTTAATTTTAACTCTAGTGTAGATTTTAAATTAAATAATAAAACATCATTAACAGTAGGTTTTGATGTTTCTAATATTTTTAATAAATCCTACCGCAATTACTTAAATCGAACACGCTATTATGCAGACGAATTAGGTAGAAACTTTTTAATAAACCTTAAAATAAATTATTAATTTTAATTACAAAACAATGAAAAACTTTAAATTTATAACAATTACAATTTTATCTCTTTTTTTAGCCACTTCATGTTCTGATGATGATGACAATATCACTATTCCAGTACCTGTAAACGAAGAAGAGTTAATTACAACAGTTAATGTAACACTAACACCTAACGGAGGTGGAACTGCTATTACTTTTCAAATGCAAGATTTAGATGGAGATGGACCTAATAATCCAGTATTTACTTATCCTGGAGGTTTAACTAATGCTGTTTTAGATGCTGGAGTTACTTACAATGGTGAAATACAACTATTAAACGAAACTGAGGATCCTGCAGAAGATATTACTGAAGAAGTAGAAGAAGAAGACGATGAGCACCAATTCTTTTACACAGCTAGTAGTAGTTTAGATTTAACTACAGAATATGCTAATTTTGATGGTGATAACAATCCATTAGGAACAGAGTTTACAGTTACTACTGGAGCTGCAAGTACTGGAACTTTAACATTTACATTACGTCACGAACCAACTAAACCAAACACAGGTTTAAGTGATGCTGATGGTGAAACAGACGTTGAAGTAGCTTTCTCTATAGAAATACAGTAAACAGAATATTAAAAACAAGTTTATAAAAAAACTCAGAACCATAACGGTTCTGAGTTTTTTTTTATAATTAAAAATAAAATATTATAATTCTAATATCTGTGCTGCGTGATCTTTAGTTTTTACTTTATCAATTACGTGCTCCACTACTCCATTTTCATCTATTAAAAAGGTTTTTCTATGGATACCATCATAAGTTTTACCCATAAATTTCTTTTCTCCCCAAACACCAAACGCATTAATAACTTCTTTATCTTCATCTGCTAAAAGCGGAAATGGAAATTTATATTTATTTCTAAAATTAGTTTGTCGTTTTTCAGAATCTGCACTAACTCCTAAAATCTCATAGCCTTCATCTTGTAATGCTTTATAATTATCTGTTAAATTACAAGCTTCTGCTGTACAACCTGGTGTACTTGCTTTAGGGTAAAAAAATACTATTAGTTTTTTTCCTTTATAATCGCTTAAGGAAATAGCATTTCCATCTTGATCATTAACTGTAAAATCTGGTACTTTATCTCCTTGCTTTAATGTATTCATAGTTGTAATTTTGAGTTTTCAATAATTTTTATCAAAAATACAATTAATGACTAAACAAGAAAAGGTTGATTTCGTTATAAATACGTTAAATGAATTATATCCAGAAATTCCTATTCCGTTAGATCATAAAGATCCATACACTTTATTAGTTGCTGTCTTACTTTCTGCACAATGTACAGATGTTCGTGTAAACCAAATTACACCTTTACTGTTTGCAAAAGCAGATAATCCTTACGACATGATTAAAATGAGTGTTGAAGAAATAAAAGAAATTATTAGACCTTGCGGTTTATCACCCATGAAAAGTAAAGGCATTCATGGATTGTCTCATATTTTAATAGATAAACATAACGGTGAAGTTCCAGAAAGTTTTGAAGCTTTAGAAGCCTTACCTGCTGTTGGCCATAAAACAGCAAGTGTAGTAATGTCTCAAGCTTTTGGCGTACCTGCCTTTCCTGTAGACACGCACATTCATAGATTAATGTATAGGTGGAATTTAACTAATGGCAAAAACGTAGCGCAAACCGAAAAAGATGCAAAACGTTTGTTTCCAAAAGAAACATGGAACGATTTACACCTTCAAATTATTTGGTACGGTAGAGAATATTCTCCTGCTCGTGGTTGGGATTTAGATAAAGATATTATTACCAAAACCATTGGTAGAAGTACTGTTTTAAAAGAATACGAAAAACTTAAAAAGAAAAATTAAATGTATTAATAAAAAAAATCCTGATTTAATAAATCAGGATTTTTAGTCTAATTCAGAAGCGCTTCAAACTTCAATTTTTCATAATTTATAACACTTAAAGCTTTGGAATAATTAAGAATGAAACTTATGGTTTCATCTTTTGGGTTCATTTTGTTTTTTGTTTTAGAATTTTTAGAGTAAATTTTTGCCATGTATTTGTTTGTTGATTCAAATAAATAACGCAGCTTTTATTTTATTATTGTATCTGTTTTAATTCGTTAATATTATATTGTGTTTGTCTATTACTTTGCGCATATTAATTAAAGCATAACGCATACGCCCTAATGCAGTATTTATACTTACTCCTGTACGTTCTGAGATTTCTTTAAAACTCATATCTTGATACATACGCATTACTAAAACTTCTTTTTGGTCGTCTGGCAACTCTTCTATTAAACGCCTAACATCACTCTCTACCTGATCTTTAATAATTGCTTTTTCTGCATTTAAACTTGTATCACTTAACACAGAAAAAATACTAAACTCTCCACTATTATCAAATTTAGGCATACGATTGTTTTTTCTAAAATGATCGATAACTAAATTATGTGCAATACGCATTACCCAAGGTAAAAATTTACCTTCTTCGTTATATTTACCTCTTTTTAGGGTACGAATAACTTTTATAAAAGTATCTTGAAAAATATCTTCAGCAATATCTCTATCATATACTTTAGAGTATATAAAACTATAAATGCGTTGTTTGTGTCTTTTTATTAGAATTTCTAGAGAAGATTCATCTCCATTAATATAGCTGCTTATTAATACAGCATCAGTGATAAGTTCTTGTCGCATAACGTTACTTTTTATTGCAGAAGTTAGGGCTTCAGCTTAGGTTAATTAATTTAAAAAGTAATATTATGTAATAGGCTCGACAATTTAATTTGTTAATAACAAGGTAAATATAACAACAATCATTCCGAAAAAACAAAAAAAAATTAATTTTTAACATTTTATTGCACAATAATCTTTTTCATAAGCTTCTTATTAAGTACTATCTTTGCAATTACTTTTATTACAATACTTATGAATATTAAGCTTTCCGAAGTAAATCCTAAACAAAACATTATTATAAAAGGTGCTAAACTGCACAATTTAAAAAATATAGATGTTGTAATTCCTAGAAACAAATTAGTTGTTATTACTGGTTTATCTGGTTCTGGAAAGTCTAGTTTAGCCTTCGACACTTTGTATGCTGAAGGTCAAAGACGCTACGTAGAAAGCTTATCTAGTTATGCTAGACAGTTTTTAGGTAGGCTAAATAAACCTAAAGTAGATTACATAAAAGGTATTGCGCCTGCTATTGCCATTGAGCAAAAAGTAAATTCTACAAATCCACGTTCTACAGTTGGTACAACTACAGAAATTTACGATTATCTTAAACTACTTTTTGCTAGAATTGGCAAAACATATTCTCCAGTATCTGGTCAAGAAGTTAAAAAAGACACTGTTACAGATGTTTTAAATTACGTAAAATCTATTGCTCTTGGAGAAAAACTACTACTCCTCGCTCCTATTCATTTAGAAGAAGGTCGTGAAATAAGCGACAAACTAAAAGCTTTAAATGCGCAAGGTTATGCCAGAATTAAAGCTAATGGAGAGGTTTTACGTTTAGATAAAACCGAAAGTATTACAGAAAACACCAAAGACTTATTTTTAGTTGTAGATAGAATTGTAACCAAAGATGATGAAGATTTTTATAACCGTTTAGCAGATGCTATTCAAACTGCTTTTTTTGAAGGTAAAGGCGAATGTTTTATAGAAAAATTAAGCGATAATAGCGTACAACAATTCTCTAATAAATTTGAATTAGATGGTATTACTTTTTTAGAACCAAACGTTCATTTATTTAGTTTTAATAATCCGTATGGTGCTTGCCCAAAATGTGAAGGTTATGGCGATGTAATTGGTATTGATGATGATTTGGTTATACCAAATACAGCATTATCGGTATACGAAAATGCTATTTTTCCGTGGCGTGGCGAAAGTATGAGTTGGTACCGTGACCAATTGGTTAACAACTCGCATAAATTCGATTTCCCTATACATAAACCTTATTTTGAGCTTAGCCAAAAAAACAAAGATTTAATCTGGAAAGGAAATAAATACTTTGAAGGTTTAAATGCTTTTTTTGCAGAATTAGAAAGTAAAGCCTATAAAATTCAAAATCGCGTCATGTTATCGCGTTACAGAGGTAAAACAAAATGTAAGGTTTGCGAAGGTAAACGTTTAAGACCAGAAGCTAATTATGTGAAAGTTGGTAATGCTACGCTTACAGATTTGGTTGAAATGCCACTAGATAAACTTACCAATTTCTTTAAGCAACTGGAATTAAACGATCACGATACAACCATTGCAAAACGTATATTAAAAGAAATTGAAAACCGATTAGAGTTTTTATCTAACGTAGGTTTAGATTATTTAACATTAAACCGAAAATCTAATACTTTATCTGGTGGTGAAAGCCAACGTATAAACCTTGCCACTTCGCTTGGTAGTAGTTTAGTAGGCTCTATGTATATTTTAGATGAACCTAGTATAGGTTTACACCCTAAAGATACAGAAAGGTTAATATTAGTTTTAAAAGCATTACGCGATTTAGGAAACACAGTAATTGTAGTTGAGCATGATGAAGATATCATGAAAGAAGCCGACGAAATTATAGATATTGGACCAGAAGCTGGTACACTTGGAGGCCAAGTTGTAGCAACAGGAACATTTAAAGATATTTTAGCTTCTAAATCATTAACAGCACAATATTTAAATGAAACTTTAAAAATTGAAGTTCCCAAAAAACGAAGAACCTCTAAATACAGTATAGATATTAAAGGTGCTCGTGAAAACAATTTAAAAAATATTGATGTCTCATTTCCGTTAGGTATGCTAACTGTAATTACAGGAGTTTCAGGAAGTGGAAAAAGTACTTTAGTTAAAAAAATATTATATCCAGCAATACAAAAAGAACTAACTGGTTTTGGTGATAAACCTGGACAATTTTCAGAATTAACAGGAAATTATAGCAACGTAAAACATATAGAGTTTGTAGACCAAAACCCAATTGGTCGCTCCTCTAGATCAAATCCTGTTACATATATAAAAGCTTACGACGATATTAGAGCGCTTTACAGCAAACAAAAACTTAGTACTATAAGAAATTATGCGGCTAAGCATTTTAGTTTTAATGTAGATGGCGGACGTTGTGAAACTTGTAAAGGTGAAGGCGAAGTAACCATAGAAATGCAGTTCATGGCAGATGTGCATTTAGAATGCGAAACATGCAAAGGTAAACGCTTTAAAAAAGAAGTACTTGAGGTTACTTTTGCAGATAAAAATATAGACGATATTCTAAACATGACTATTGATGATGCTATTGCATTTTTTGATGCCAATCATGTAACTAAAATTAAAAACAAATTACAACCATTACAAGATGTAGGTTTAGGCTACGTAACTTTAGGTCAAAGTTCATCTACACTTTCTGGTGGTGAAGCCCAACGTATTAAATTAGCATCGTTTTTAGGAAAAGGAAACACTAAAGAAACAGCTTTATTTATTTTTGATGAACCAACAACAGGTTTACATTTTCACGACATTCAAAAGCTATTAAAATCTTTTAACGCCTTAATAGAAAAAGGACATTCTATTATTGTTGTAGAGCATAATTTAGAATTAATTAAATGTGCAGACTATATAATAGATTTAGGTCCAACTGGTGGAGAAAATGGTGGAAACCTTGTTGCAATTGGTACTCCAGAAGAGATTGTAAAAGTAAAAGCGTCTGAAACTGGGAAGTATTTAAAAGAAAAATTATAATTATATATTTAATAAAACATAAAAGAAAAGAAAAGCACAATAATAGAAACAACCATTAATATTGGGAAAAAAACCATTGTTGCTAAACTTCCTTTTATAAAACTTTTAAACCAGCCTTGCTTGTAAAACCTTTTAAGTGCTATTATAAGATATGTAAATATCGAAAAAACAATAAACACATCTATAGAAACCGGAATATCTACCACGTAATTAATAGCTACTAGAAGAGTAAATACTGTAAATATAAAAGCAAAGTAATAAAAACTAAATACCAAATGGTATGTATAGCGCCCTCTTTTTCTATATAACAACTTTAAAATTAATGCAAAAATTGGTAGTATAAAAAACATTGCTATTGGTGCAGCATCTAAAAAAGCTAACAAAATACTTCCTCCTTTTTTAGATTTAAGAAATTTTAGCGTTTGGTTATATAAGCGTTTTTTAAAAGCACTATCTTCTTCCTTTAAACCCATTTCTTTTAAAATCTCGGTATCTGGTGCATTAATTTTTATTAAAGAATCTGTTTTTTTACTAGTAAAACGAATAGAATTTTTATTTGTATTAAATTTCTCACTATTAACTATAGAGTCTATTTCTTGTTCTGTCATTCCTGTTAAAAAAGAGTTCATTTTTAATGTAGAACGTGCCTCTTCCCTTAAGGTAGAATCTGTTTTTCTTTTAATTTCTAATGCTTCTGTAGAAAGCGAATCTATTTTAATTTCTGTATTAAAAGATTCAGATAAACCTTTATCAAATTCATTTGCTCCTTTTTTAGCACTAAAAGAAAGTAAAAAGAAAAAAATTACAGCTGCAACCAAGTACATTTGTCCTGGATGTAAGTATAATAAACGTTTTCCAGATACAAACTTAGATGCTAAATAACCTGGTTTTATTAAAAGAGGAATAAAACTCTTAAAAAAACGGGCATCGAAAGAAAAGTAGTTACTTACTGTATTATAAAACAAAACTTTTAAGTTTAACTCATCTTTTTGCTTCATTCCACAATGTGGGCAGAAATCGAAATTACTTCTAAAATCTGAATCACAGTTTTTACATACTTTATATAAAATTGACATAGTTTGGTTGTGGTTACTATTTGTAAATATAATATTAAAATTGAATTTACCTAAAGTAAACCACTTTAAAACAAGTATTAAAAAATCTTTAAAACACCAACAAAATTAAGCCTTAACAAGTTTGGCACGCATATTGAAAACTTATATAACAAATAGCGTAGGCTTTTTAGCTTTTTTTGAAACGTTCAGAAATACGCATAAATTTAATACCGCAATACTATGAAAAAATTAGTACTATTATTTACAGGATTGTTAATGGGATTAACTACTGTAACAGCAATTGAAAAAAAAGAGAAATCTTTAAATGAAGTTAAACAATTAGAAAATAGAATTAGTAATTATAATTTTATAGAACCTATTCAATTTATTGAGCGCGGAGTAGAATTTTTAATTTTTGCAGATGGTTCCTTCGATTTTAATACAAACTTAGAATCTAACCATAGTAATTATGACGACTATTATAGAAAAACAAATACTAAACGTAGTGCCATAAATAGAACGTTTGGTGCTCCTGGCACTCAAGTCTCCTACTCTACGCCAAGAAGTCGTGGTGTAATTGTAACACACGACAACAATGGTAAAGTAAGACGTATTGGTAATGTATTTGTAAATTATACCCGAAATGGTCAAGTAAAAAGACTTGGTAGTGTTTACATGAAATATAATAGAAACGGGTTATTAACTCAAGTTGGAGCTTTAAAATTAAAATACAATAGACATGGGCAATTAATTAAAACTATTGGCCAAGTAAATTTTAATAATACAAATTATTATAACATTCCAACTCAACAAAATAATAACTCGGGCAATAATTGGAATAGCAATAATGGTCATTATTACTATAGAAATAATGAAAAAGCAATTAAGCTAAAAAGTTAAAAATTTTAATACAAAAGCTACTAAATAAGAAAACCCACAAATTGTACAATTTGTGGGTTTTTATATTAAATAAAATAAATATTATGATCCCATTGCAGATGCTCCAATACCTAAAATAGTAAATAGTATATTAATAACAATTGCAGCTCCTGCTCCATAAAGAGCCATATGGCATGCTTGTTTTGCTTTGTTTGGAGACTTATCTTTACTTGTAAAATAAATAATTGCACCAGCTAAAGGAATACAAAATGATAATATTTTCATTCCTGTTTCCAATTGATCGTTTGGATTGTGGTTTGGGTTGTTTAATTGATCAGACATAGTTTTAGTGTATAAAGGTTAATATTAGTTTTCCTATTGCAATTCCTATAATTGTTAATAAAGACACAGTACCTATTCCAGAAATAATTCCTGTAGTAAATCTTAATATATTATTGCTTTCGTATTTTGTGTATGCTTGAATTGTACCATCTATATATGTTGGCAATATCATTATTATAGACCACCATAAAGAGATTTTAATAAAACCAAAGGCAAAAACAGGAATTAAAAAATAAGCAAGATTAATACCAGTGCATCTAGCGCAAAGCGGAAATTGTTTTCCTTTGTAAAAAAAAGAGCGCTCCGGTAGCCTATGGCAATAAGAGAAACTTAATTTTGCTCCTTTTATACTGTAATTACTTATTTTTATCATTTAAAATAATTGCTTTTTTCTTAAAAAAGCATGTACAAGTTTAAGAATTCATTTTTATAAATAAAAATTATTGAATACTTATTTAATAAAGCATTAAACTTTAACAATTTGAGATCGAAACATAAACGTATTTTCAAAACGTTTTAATTTAGGACTCAAATTTTCGGCAAAAATAAGATATTGACATCTATCTATACTTTCTGGAATTCTATTAATTGCCGCAAAATAAAGTCCTTTTTCTGCAAACTCTGCATCTTCAAGAATATACATTTTTAATTGACTAAGATCTAAACTATTCATTAAATACAATTTATTTAAGCGTTTAGGAGTTGCTATTAAAATATCTTGGCCATAGTAAATTTCTTCTCGTTGCTGCTCTAGTGTTTGTTCATCGTAAGCAGCATATATTCTTAATTCTCTAAGTTTAATAAACGCTTCAAATGCTTCTTTAAGCTTTAGTGCTTCAGCTTTTGTTTCAACTAAAATTAAAGCACGAGGCGCATCACCTTCTGGTTTACATTTTAATTTTTGTAAAACACTAATTATAATTGCTGTAGTTTTTCCGCTACCTTTTTTTCCAATACAAAAGACATTTGCTCCTCCCTTAATTATTGGCAAGATTTTTTTTTGCAATGGAGTTGGCGCTTCAAAATTATTATTTTCTAAAGCTTCTAGAATTTGTGGGTTTAATTTTTTAAACGACATATTATGTTCTCTAATATTAAGAATATCGCGAAACTACGTGTAATTCTTCAGTTTACAAAACTACAGCGTTTTCCTTTTTGGCACGATGCTTGTAAATTAAATAATATTCAATCTTAAAAACGAATATTATGAAACATTTAATCTATTTATTTTCTTTATTACTTTTTACAAGTTTTACAGTAAATGCAGAAAATACTAACAACCTAAAAACCTTAGAAAGTAACGCTACGACCTCTTATAGAGGATATGGAAAATCTTTTATCTTTATGGAACAAGGTATTGAGTTTTCTGTTTATGCAGATGGGCAATTTGATTTTTACATGCCAAATCGTGGACCTCAAGTAAATGTTTCGATTGGTACTCCCAATGTGAATATTAGCTTTAATTCTGGTTATAATTATGATGCTTATGTACAATACGATGAGTTTGGTGCTATTATACAAATTGAAAATACTCCCATTTTTTACGATTATTATGGACGAATTATTCAAGCCGGAGATATATACATAAATTATAATAACCGAGGATATGTAACACGTGTAGGTGGCTTATATGTTCATTATAACAGATATAATGTTTTTTCTCACTATACTGGATTTATAAACGTATATAATAGAGCGTATGTTTTTAGACCATGGCATAGATATTATGCAGTACCTAGCGTAAACTACTGTGTAGTTTTTAATAGACCTTACAGACAATATTATACTCCAATTAGATATAAATATAACAGACCTTATACTAATAATTATAGAAGAAAAACTGCTGTTGCAAGTCGAAGAGGCAATACAATTACAAGAAATAGAAGTTATGCATCTAGAACCGAAGGTAGGACTCGTTTAGCAGCAACACCAAGAGCTAGAACTCGTAACAGTTTATCTAACTCGACACCTAGAACAAGAAGCAATACTTCTACTACAACTAGAACTAGAGTTAAAACTACTTCTACTCCAAGAACAAGAAGTAACGCAACACCTAAAACAAGAACGCGAAATAATACTGTATCATCAACTCCAAGAACCAATAGAAGTGTTACTAAAAACACTGCTACTAGAACTAGAACAAGAAACAGTAGTGCAAGCACACCTAGAACAAGCTCGAATAGAACTGCACAACGTAGTACTAAAAAAGTTCAAAACAGAGTTGCATCGACTAGTAGAAATACTAAATCAAGTTCTAAAAGAACATCTACAAATAGATCTCGTAGATAATATCTATTATTTTAATTAATAGGATTAAACATCTTGTTACTTGTTACCCAAAGCAAGTTTCAAGATGTTTTTTATTGCTTTAATAATTTATTTAAAATAGTTGTAATATCTTCTGAAAGATTAAAACGATATACAATAAATCCATATAGCGCAACAACCACTGTCGATTTTATTATAATATTTATAATTGAATGAAAACCAAAATCCCAAAAATAAAATGCAAGTGAGAGTAATAATATTAACAATAATGTATAAAAAGTATATACCGAAAAAGGATGCATTTTAAATTTTTTATTTACGTACCATAATTTTAAACTGCCATATAAAAACATAGCTAAAAAAGTAGCTATAGCAGCTCCATTTATATTATAAATAGGAATTAATAAATAATTAAGTAATACTGCAACAAGTATTATTAATACACCAAAAAAGAGTATAATTCTATAGTAGTTTGAATTAAATATAATAGAATTATTTATACCTAATAAATTATCTAATAATTTTACTATAGAAATTATAATAACTACATATAAAGCTTTGCTATATTCTGGGTTTAATAATGCATATAAATCGTTAATATTTACTATAACCAAAGTAAAGATAATGCCACTTACAATTATTAAATTTAAAGAAGATTTTTTATATAAATTAACAAGCGATACCTTATCATTTTCGTTTAAATACTTTGCAGTTAATGGATATGTTATTTGATGCATAGCTCTTGAAGGCACTGCTATTACAGTAGCAACAAATATTGCTACATTATAATAAGCTATATTATCTATAACTATAAGTTTACCTAACATAAACTTGTCTAAATCCAGCATAAACATAGCAACAGATCCTGCTATAATAATTAAAAAACTATATTTTAATACACTAGATACATTAAAATTAAAATTGAAATCTAGCTTTGGAATTCTTAAACTAAAAGCATAAAATTTCATAATTAACATTCTTATTACATACACTATAGCAACAGCAATTATAAATTGGTCTACAGTAAGCAACTTGTAATGCAAAGCAAAAAGTAAAATAAAAATACAAACACGATGAAATACCTCTTTCATTATATTTCCAAAAGCACTTTTATAATGAATTTTACTCCACGCAAAAAAAATTTCGAAGTAAGCCATAGCAACAGCTATAATGTAAATTAAGTACGTGTAATTTTTAATAATCTCATTTTCTGATGATAGCCATCCACTTATAGCCTGATACCCTAAAACACCAATAAAACCAATTGGTATAATAACCAATAAAGGCAAAAAAAGCATTAATGTTAAAAAACCATTCTGCTGTTTTTTAGTTTTATATGATGAAAAAAATTTAACAAGTGTATTACTAACTCCAAACATAAATAAAGGCATCATAACATTAGCTGTAGAAAGCAAATACCCTATTAAACCATAATTTTCTGGAGTTAAAAATTGAGTGTAAAGAAATAAAGCGTTTACAGCACCAACTACAAAACCTAAGTAAGTAGTTATTGTGTTTTGTATAGATTGCTTTATTACAATTCCCATAACATTTTAAAGATTAAGAATACTATTATATTGCTATTTAAAAATTACTTCTGATAATTTTTTGGTTAAGTTTTCTCGACTATATTTCTCAACACCTACTGGACTAACTTCTAAATTTTTAGATTTAAAAGCGTTAAAATGAGATAATATTTTAGATTTTAGTGTTTCTAAATCTGAATAATAAAAATAGTCTCCTGTCTTTGTTTCTTTTATTATACTTTCAACATCAGAACCAGTTGGTCCAATAGCAATAATTGGTCTATTTGACACTAAATATTCAAATAATTTTCCAGGAATAATAGCCTTAGTATCTTGAGAATCAATTTCTACCAATAATAACAATTGAGATTTTTTTTGATACTTAACAGACTCTATATGCGACACATAACCTATATTATTTACATAATTAGTTAAACCATATCTTTCTATAGTTTTTATTATTTCTTCTCCTACCAAACCTACTAAATTCAATCTAAAATATTTAGCAAAATCTTGGTGTTCTTTAATTAATTCATGCAGAGACTGCCATAAAATTTCAGGATTACGTTTAGATAAAAAAGATCCTATATGCGATAATGTAAATTGAGTATCTAGAACTATATCACTTTCTTTTTCTATATCATAACCATTTGTAATAACTTCTATTTGCTTACTAGTTATATCTTGAAATTCTTTTTTAGTTACTTCGCTAGTTACAATAATTGTATTCGCTGTATTAAGTACTTCTTTTTCTAATTTTTTATGCTTGTTTGCCGCTACATTTGTAAGCTTAAGTTGTTTGTGATATCCAATGGTTGTCCATGGATCACGAAAATCTGCAATCCAATTAATATCTAATTGCTTTTTAAGCTTTAATCCTATAATATGTAAACTATGTGGTGGACCGGTAGTAATTACTGTATCTATATTAAAGTCTGCAATATATGTAGATAGATACCTTACCGATGGTTTAATCCAATTTTTTCTAGCATCTGGTATAAAAAAATTTCCACGAATAAATAGCATTGCTTTTTGCATTAAGGTTTGCTTCTTTTCTTCGGGTATTATGCCTTTACTAATAGTTTTAGAATCTTTAGAGAAGAAATTAGCTACTTTATAAGGCTCATTTATAGGCTGTTTTAGTATCGTTATACCATTTGGCACTTCCTTTAACAAACTTTTATCGGTTTGAGGATAAATTGGATTAGAAGGACAATAAACAATAGGTTCTATACCATACTGAGGTAAATATTTCACAAATTTTAACCACCGTTGTACTCCCGGACCTCCAGCTGGTGGCCAATAGTAAGTAATGATTAAAACTTTTTTTTTATTCATTTTTTCTTCTAAAATTAAAAAACAAACCTCCTAAAGCTATTAAAATTAATGCAATAGAACTCGCTAAAGCTATAGAACCTCCTGTTTTTACAACTTGTGGTTCAAATTTAAACTCTATAATATGTTTTCCTTTAGGTATTTCCATACCTCTTAAAAGGTAATTAACTCGATTATAATCTGATTCTTTATTGTCTATATAAGCATTCCAACCATTTTTATAATACATTTCTGAAAACACAGCATAACCATCATTATTGTTAACAGATTCGTACTTTATATAATTTGGTTTGTAATCTAAAACTTTAATTGACGCTAAAGAATCTAACTTAAATGTATTTTTATTAATATTTGAAGTTAAGGTAACAGCTTCATTTTTAGTATTCAAATCTAAAAGAGATAACATCTCTTCGTCTGCAGAATTTACCTTTGTAATTTTTTCAACAAACCATGCATTACCGTTAGCTTCAGTATTTAAATAAGGATAAGGTTGATTACTCTCATCTTCAGAAATAATGTATTTAATATTAAACATATTAAGCATTTCTGGGTGCCTAGTAAATGGAAAGAAATCTGACAGTTCATCGAATCTTTTTAATTTAGCTGCATGGTAACCATTAACCGTATTATGAAAATATGGTGCAGATGTAGCTCCAGAAGTCATATCGTTTACATTTTGAGAAATCGCTCTTCCTGCTCCAGAACTAACATCGTAAACTCTAAAGTTTCCTTTTTCGCTTAATATTTTCTTATCGGCATTATTAGGTTTAAATGGTGATTGCACTTCCCTACTCGATACAAAATTCTCGGTATTAACATAGCGTCTATCTACGCCTACTAAATCAAAAAGAATTAAGACTGCAAAGACAATTACCACTTTACCTTCTGTAAGTTTTTGTTTTAAAAATAAATAAACTGTGCCTGCCGATAGTAAAACTAAAAATAATGTACGTAATGTATCTTTTGTAAAAATAGATTTTCTATCTGCTACAATAGCATCTACAAATGGCTGTCCTCCACCTTCTGCCCAACTTGCATCTCTTATACCTTCAAAGTCTAAAACTATTCCTGTATATCTAAATATTAAAAATGTAGCACATAAACCTGCAGTAATTAATGTTGAAAATTTTAAGGCTTTTAACTTTTCTTCATTTTTTTCAAAATCATTGAATAGTTTAACCAAACCAAAGATTGCTAATACAGGAATACAAAGTTCTAAAATAACTTGAATTGAAGTAACGGCTCTAAACTTATCGTATAATGGTACAAAATTTATAAAAAAGTCTGTTAAGAACCCTAAATTTTTTCCATAAGATAATAATAACGCTAATATTGAGCCGGATACCAACCACCATTTAAGTCTTCCTTTTACTATAAATAATGCAAAAACAAAAAGAAATAATACTACTGCTCCAATATAAGCTGGAGCTTCTACAATTGGTTGGTCTCCCCAATAAGTAGGCACTCCTTTAGAGGCTTCTGCTGCTTCTAAAGGTGGTACACCTTGACTTCTATAAAAATTATAAAATTCAGATTCTTTACCTAAATCCTCTCCCATTCCACCTCCTAAAAATCGTGGTATAAAAAGATTAAAGGTTTCAAGATATCCGTAGCTATATTCTGTTATTTTCTCTTTTGCTAAGCCTGAACTTATATCTTTTTTAGCTGAGCCATCTGGGTTTATGGTTAGATTAGTTTTACTTCTTGTACTTTCTTCTCCATATTCTATTGTGGCCATTATATTTGCTGCATTTAAGCCAATAGCTAAAAAAACAGCGGCTAATAAAATGCCTACAGATTTAAAAAAATGTGGTAAAACGCTCTTTTTATATGCATCTATTAAATATACTATTCCTAAAACTATAACTAGAAACATTAAATAATACGTCATTTGCAAATGGTTAGCTACTAACTCTAATCCCATTGCTATAGCAGTTACTACAAAACCTAGAATATACTTTTTTCTAAAGGTTAAAATGATACCACTTAAAACTAAAGGCATATAAGCAATAGCATGTGCTTTACTATTATGCCCGACACCAATAATTATTATTAAATATGTAGAAAAACCAAATGCTAGTGCGCCAAGTGTAGCTAATTTAAAATTAACTTTTAAACATAATAGTAGTATATAAAAACCTGCAAAGTATAAAAAAAGATAATCTGCTGGTCTTGGCAAAAATCTAAGCCCTAAATCTAAACTCTTTATATATGTATATGGATATCTTGCTCCAAGTTGGTAGGTTGGCATACCGCCAAAGGCACTATTTGTCCAATATGTTTCTTCTCCTGTAGCTGCTTTAAAATCGCGTTGTTGCTTAGCCATACCATTATAATGTAGTATATCGCTTTGCAATATTTGTTTTCCTTGTAAAACAGGACTAAAATAAGCTAAAGAAAGTATAATAAATCCTACAAACACAAGTATATGTGGTAGGATTTTTTTAATATTTGATTGCATAAATAATAGAGTATATCTTTAAAAACGGAAATTAATCAATTTCCTCGTAATCTACATATTCACCAACCGTTTTGTTTGAAGTTTTATTTTCAGGCATTTTATCTATAGATATTTCGCCTGTTTTTTGTTGTGGTTGCTGTTGTTTTTGGTTACTGAAATCTCTAAATTGTCCACCAAAACGCTCTACAGCTTTTTTAGTGAAGTATTTTAATATTGAAGGTCCAAAATATTTTGAAATAATTTTTATTCCAAGATAAATTAATAAAATTATGAGTAATACTTTCAAAATAATAATCTAAAAATGAATAACAAAAATACAAATCTTATAGAGTAATTTAATATATAAACACTTAAAAAAAATATAAAATCTCTATATTTGAAGCTAAACCAAAACTTATGTTATTAAACAAAACCTATTTAACAATAGTCTTATGTATTGCAAGTTTAACAGCCTACGCGCAATACACTGAAGTTATTAATTCTAACCGTCCAGGAGTTTCTAGATCGGCTTTTTCGGTTGGAACAAATGTTGTTCAGTTTGAAGCTGGACCATACACTGTAAAAGAAGAACACACACCTTTAAAATATGATGTTTCTGGTTTTGGTGTTGATTTTGCTGCTCGTTACGGTTTATTACTGCCACAATTAGAAATTAACATAGAAGGAATATACCAAAACGATACACAAACCGATTACCGTTCATCAATACCTTCAGAATTAGAAAGATCTAATTTTAAACAGTTAACACTTGGTGCAAAGTATCTGGTGTACGACCCATATAAAAATGCGGAGGAAGAAAAACCTAATATATTTAGCTATCACGCAAATAGACGTTTTAAATGGAAAAATTTAATTCCAGCCGTTGCTGTTTACGTTGGCGCCAATTTTGACTCTAAAGACAACCCATACACTGCTCCTGGAATTGAAGGTTTTAGCCCAAAAGTAATGCTTGCAACACAAAACAATTTTTCTAGCGGTTGGGTGTTTGTTACCAATTTTTCTAAAGATAGGATTGGTAGTGATTTTTCAGATTTTCAGTACATACTAACGCTAACTAAAGCCATAAATGAACAATGGGTGTTATTTGGTGAAACACAAGGTATACATAGCGATTTCTATGCCGATAATCTATTTAGGTTTGGAGGCGCTTATCTTTGGAATAAAAATTTTCAATTGGATACAGCTGTTACATTTAATACCAAGGACACACCATCGGTTTTTAGTTTAAATTTAGGAGTATCTTATCGTTTAGACTTCCATAAAGATCCAGGTTTAGATAATGGAACTTCTGCTGAAGAAGAGGCTGAAAGAAAAGCAAATAAGAAAAGAAATAAAAAGAACAAAAAAAATGGTGACGACACATCAAATAATAAACGAAAAAAAGAGACTCAGGAGATAGATTTTGATGACAACTAATCCTTATGATAACAACCAAAATAGTTAAAACAAAAAAGGACTTAAAGTCCTTTGTTAAATTTCCTTTTTCGTTATATAAAGGTTCTAAATATTGGGTACCACCAATTATTAGTCAAGAAATGGAAACTTTTAATACAGATAAAAATCCTATTTTTAACGATGCTGAAGCAACATTAATTTTAGCCTATAAAAACGAAAAACTTGTTGGTCGTGTTGCAGCTATTATTAATTGGCTTGAAGTAAAAAACCAAAATCAACTTAAAATGCGTTTTGGTTGGTTTGATTTTATAGATGATTTAGAAGTCTCTAAGAAATTAATAGAAGAGGTTATTAAAATAGGAAAACAGCATAATCTAAAATTTACAGAAGGACCGGTAGGTTTTTCTAACTTAGATAAAGTTGGAGTTATGACCGAAGGTTTTAACCAAATAAGCAACATGATAACCTGGTATAACCACGAATATTATGTTAAACACTACGAAGCATTAGGATTTAAAATAGAGAAAAGCTACTCCGAAAGTAAGTTTCCTTTTGAAAACGTAAAACCAGATTTTTTTAAAAAAGCACAAGAACTTATTAAAAGAAGATATAAGTTAAAAGCACTTCAACTTACAAAAACATCTGATGTAATGCCATATGCAGATAAAATGTTTGATTTGTTTAACGCTTCATATGGAAAATTATCTTCTTTTGTTGAAATAACAGATATTCAAAAAGAATATTTTAAAAAGAAATTTATCTCTTTTGTTAATCCTGAATATATAAAATTTGTTGTTGACGAAAATGATAATATGGTTGCTTTTGCAATTGTAATGCCTAGGTTTGCATATGCTTTACAAGAAATGAATGGTAAATTATTTCCTTTTGGCTTTGCAAAATTATTAAAAGCAAAAAAGTCTAGTAAAGATGTTGTTTTCTATTTAATTGGTGTACATCCAGATTACCAAAATAAAGGTGTTCATGCTGTTATTTTTAACGAATATTATGAAACTTTTAAAACAAAAGGTATTGTTGATTGTTATAGAACTCCTGAATTAGAGGATAATGAAGCTATACATAAAATATGGAAACACTTTAATCCTAAAGTTATAAAACGAAGAAAAACATATCGAAAAAATATTGAATAGTTTTTTTAAAAAAAACTGTTTTAAAACAAAAAAATCCGATTCTAATGAATCGGATTTTTTATATTATAATTGAAAAAAAATTACTCTCCCATTGCTTTAATTAAAGCGGCAGACATTCTTTTATACGTTCCATTTTCTAAACGATCTCTAATAGCATCAAATGCATCTAAAGTTTCTGCTACATCTTGTAAAGTATGTGTTGCTGTAGGAATCATACGCAGTAATATTAATCCTTTTGGTATTACAGGATACACAACTATAGAACAGAAAATACCATAATTTTCACGTAAATCTCTAACTAATGCCATAGCTTCAGGAATACTTCCTTTTAAATATACTGGCGTAACACAACTTTGTGTGGTACCAATATCGAAACCTCTTTCTTTTAAACCAGATTGTAATGCATTAACAATTTTCCATAAGTTTTCTTTTAACTCTGGCATTGTGCGTAACATATCTAAACGTTTTAAAGCACCTACTACTAATTGCATCTGTAAAGATTTAGCAAACATTTGCGAACGCAAGTTGTACTTTAAATAATCTATAATTTCTCTATCTGCAGCAATAAAGGCTCCTGTACTTGCCATAGATTTTGCAAAAGTTGCAAAATAAACATCTATATCATCTTGTACTCCTTGCTCTTCTCCTGCTCCTGCTCCTGTTTTTCCTAATGTACCAAAACCATGAGCATCATCTACAAATAACCTAAAATTAAATTTCTTTTTAAGAGCTACAATTTCTTTTAAACGTCCTTGCTCTCCACGCATACCAAAAACACCTTCAGAAATTACTAAAATTCCTCCTCCGGTTGTTTCTGCCATTTTTGTAGCACGTTCTAAGTTTTTTTCTAAGCTTTCAATATCGTTATGCTTATATGTAAAACGTTTTCCATGGTGTAATCTAACTCCATCAATAATACATGCGTGTGCATCTACATCGTAAACAATAATATCATCCTTTGCTACTAAAGCATCAACAGTAGACACCATACCTTGGTATCCAAAATTTAATAAATAAGCCGCTTCTTTATTAACAAATGCTGCTAATTCGTCTTGTAATTGCTCGTGTAATTCTGTGTGACCAGACATCATTCTAGCTCCCATTGGGTATGCCGAACCATACTCTGCAGCTGCTTCTGCATCCACTTTACGCACTTCTGGATGATTTGCTAAACCTAAGTAATCGTTAATACTCCATGTAATAACATCTTTTCCTTGGAATTTCATTCGGTTAGAAATTTGTCCTTCCAATTTTGGAAAAACAAAATAACCTTCTGCCTGCTCTGCCCATTTTCCCAATGGTCCTTTATCCTTATATATCTTTGCGAATAAATCTTTCATTTGTACTTAATTAGTTTAGAATTTACAAAAATACGCAATTCTCAGTTTTTTGCATAATATTTTTTCCTTCTATTCTTAAAATAAAAAAAGCTGATATCTTCTTTAAGGTTATCAGCTTCTTTTTTAATTATCTATAAATTTTATTTAATGTATTGAATGCTTTCTGCGGCTTCCACATTTTGACTATCAAAAAATCCTTGCTCATTCATCCATTTATCGCTATAAACTTTACTCATATAGCGTGAACCGTGATCTGGAAATATTACAACTACTGTATCATTAGCTTTAAATTCTCCTTCTGCGTCTAGTTGTTTAATGGCTTGCATAGCTGCTCCAGATGTGTAACCTACAAATAAACCTTCTGTTCTTGCAATTTCTCTTGCTGTATGTGCACTTTCTTCATCTGTTACCTTAACAAACTTATCTATTGCATCAAAATCTGTAGCGGTAGGTATTAAGTTTTTACCTAAACCTTCTATTCTATATGGATAAATTTCCTTTTCATCAAATTCTCTAGTTTCATGGTATTTTTTTAATACTGAACCAAAAGCATCTACACCAATAACTTTAACGTTTGGGTTCTGTTCTTTTAAATACTTAGCTGTACCAGAAATTGTTCCTCCTGTTCCACTACACGCTATTAAGTGTGTAATTTTTCCATTTGTTTGATTCCAAATTTCTGGACCTGTTGAAGCATAATGCGCATCCATATTTAATTGATTGAAATATTGGTTAATATAAACCGAACCTTTTATTTCATCATGTAAACGTTTTGCTACTTGGTAATAAGATCTTGGGTCATCTGCACTTACATTTGCTGGACAAACATAAACTCTTGCTCCCATGTTTTTAAGCATATCTATTTTATCTGCCGAAGATTTTGAACTTACTGCAAGAATACAATCGTAACCTTTTATTACGCTAACCATTGCTATACTAAATCCAGTGTTACCAGATGTAGTTTCAATAATTGTATCGCCAGGTTTTAAAATACCTTGCTTTTCAGCTTGCTCTATAATATATAATGCTATTCTATCTTTTGAAGAATGTCCTGGGTTAAAAGCTTCTACTTTAGCTAAAAAGTTTCCTTTAAACTCGGATGTCATTTTTTTTAGTTTTATCATCGGTGTATTGCCAATAAGGTCTAATACATTATCAAAAACTTGTTTGTTGTGTGCCATAAACAATTTTAGTTCTGTTCCTTTAGTTAGTTAAATGCAACATAAAACCTGGCAAAAATAAGCATTTTTTTTTTAATGGTCAATTCCTTCTAAATCAAATAGAAACGCATATTCTAATGCAACTTCTTTTAAACTTTCAAATCGTCCTGAAGCACCACCATGTCCTGCTTCCATATCTATATGAAAAAGTAACTTATTATTGTCTGTTTTTAATTCTCTTAATTTTGCAACCCATTTTGCTGGTTCGAAATATTGTACTTGAGAGTCATGCAATCCTGTTGTTACCAAAAGATTTGGATAATTTTTAGAAACCACATTATCATAAGGTGAGTATGATTTCATATAATCGTAATATTTCTTTTCGTTTGGGTTTCCCCATTCATCATATTCTCCTGTAGTTAAAGGTATGGTATCATCTAGCATTGTAGTTACAACATCTACAAATGGTACTGCTGCAATTACTCCTTTATATAATTCTGGATTAAGATTAATTACAGTTCCCATTAATAAACCTCCTGCACTTCCGCCCATTGCATATAAATGCTCTGGAGATGTGTAATTTTCTTCTATTAAAAATTTAGAACAATCTATAAAATCTGTAAAAGTGTTCATTTTAGTTAATAACTTGCCATTTTCATACCATTCTCTCCCTAAATACTCTCCTCCTCTTATGTGTGAAATTGCATAAATAAACCCTCTATCTAATAAACTTAATCTTATAGTTGAAAAATAGGGATCTATAGTTGAACCATAAGATCCGTAAGCATATTGAAGTACTGGATTTTTTCCATTAAGTTTAATTCCTTTTTTGTAAACAATAGACATTGGTATTTTAACACCATCTTTAGCTGTTGCCCATATTCGTTTAGACTCGTAATTATCTTTATTAAATTTACCTCCTAAAACTTCTTGTTCTTTTTTTATTGTTTTTACTTTAGTTTTAAAATTATAATCAATAACAGAACTTGGTGTGGTTAAGCCATTATAGTTATAACGTAACTCTTCACTATTAAAATCTGGATTGTTACCTAAATTTGCTGTATAGGTTTCGCTATGAAATGGCAAGTAATAATCCTGATCTCCGTTCCAGCTAATAATTCTAATCTTATTGAGTCCGTTTAGCCTTTCGTTAACTACAAGATAATCCTTAAAAATCTCTATATCTTCTAATAAAACATCATTTCTATGAGGTAAAACATCTATCCAATTCTCTTTTGTTGTATTACTTTCGGGTGTTTTTTGTAACTTAAAATTAGTAGCATTGTCTTTATTTGTAACAATATAGAAACTATCATTATAGTGTGCTATGGAATATTCTAATTCACGAACACGTTCTTGGAATACTTTAAATTCTCCATCTGGATTATTTGCTTCTAAAATTCTATATTCTGAAGTTAATGTGCTCGACGAACCAATAACTATATATTTTTTAGATTTTGTTTTATATACAAATGAATTAAATGTATCATCTTTTTCATGATATACTAAAATATCTTTTGAGGTATCGGTATTTAATTGATGTTTGTATATTTTATCTGACCTTAATGTAACATCATCCTTTTTGGTATAAAACAAAGTTTTGTTATCATTTGCCCAAGTAGAACTTCCTGTGGTATTTTCAATTTTATCAGAAAACAACTCTCCCGTTTTTAGGTTTTTTATTTGAATGGTATATTGTCTTCTACTTACCGTATCTACGGCAAAGCTAGCCATTGTATTATCTGGACTTATAGCAATTCCTCCTAATTTAAAATATGAATAGCCTTTAGCCATTTCATTACAATCAAAAATCATTTCTTCCTCTGCTTGTAATGAGTCTTTTTTTCTTGTGTAAATTGGATAATCTTTTCCTTTTTCAAATTTCGTAATATACCAATAACCGTTTAATTTATAAGGAACCGAGCTATCATCTTCTTTTATTCTACCTTTCATTTCCTCAAATAATTCTTTCTGAAATATTTCGGTATGTTTTAAAACTGAACTAGTATATTCATTTTCTTTATTTAGATGATTAATAACATTTTCATCTTCTCTATCATTCATCCAGAAATAATTATCTATTCTAATATCTCCGTGTTTTTCAAGAGTTTTCTCAATTTTCTTTGCTATTGGAGGATTAACTGTTATTGTTGTTTCAGACATTTTTAAATTTTGTTTACAGGAAATAACAAAAATAAGCCATATAACTAAAACTGGTGTAATAATTTTCATAATAGATAATATTTTGGTTATTATAATTTCTATTTAATAAATTTGTAAAATACAATTTAAAATAAAATTATGTTTGGAGATTTAGCAGGAATGATGGGTAAACTTAAAGAAACCCAACAAAAAGTAGAAGACACTAAAGAAAGATTAAATACTGTTTTAGTAGACGAAAAAAGTAATGACGGATTATTAAAAGTTACACTAACAGCTAATAGAACTTTAAAAACAATCGCTATAGACGACAGTTTATTAGAAGATAAAGAGCAATTAGAAGATTATTTAATAATAACTTTAAACAAAGCTATTGAAAAAGCAACAAAAATTAATGAAGCAGAATTAGCCGCAGTTGCTAAAGACGGTATGCCTAATATACCTGGAATGGATATGTTTAAATAATTTATTTTAAACAATTATTAAAGCCTCCTAAAATTATGAAATTTTAGGAGGCTTTTTAATTTATATTACAAACATAACGTATAAAACAAAAAAAGAAGCCCGAAGGCTTCTTTTTATATAAATGAAATAAGAACTTAAATCTTAGTTAGCGTCAATTACTCTAAACTCTGTTCTTCTGTTTTGTAAGTGCTCTCTTTCTGTACAAGAAACACCATCTGAACATCTGTTAGCTAATCTAGCTTCTCCATAACCATTAGAAACAATTCTTGAAGAGTTGATTCCTTTAGAGATTAAGTAGTTAGTTACAGCTTGTGCTCTTCTTTCAGATAAAGATCTGTTAGATGCAGCTGAACCTCTAGAATCTGTGTGAGAAGCAATCTCTACAGAAACACCGTTTTGTAATACTGGTAATAAAACTTTATCAATTTCAGCTTTAGCCGATGGAGTTAAAGTTGCAGAACCTAAGTTCCAGTTTATGTTAAGACTGTTGTACTCAACTAACTTACAATCAACTTCTGCCCAAGTAGTTAAACCACCTTTTTTCTGTAAAACTTCTTTTGTTACAGTTTTATTTACAGCAGGAATAGTTACTTCATCTACTCTAGCATCGCTAGCTAATACTGTAGTTTTTAAAGTAGCTGTTTTTTGTGGTACTTCAATTACTCTAGTTGTAGGAGGAGTAGTCATTACTACACGCTTCATAGTTTTTGTTACAGCAGGAATATCTACAGTTCTTGTAGTTTCTGGAGTAAGTACAGTCTTTCTAATAGTTGTAGACTTAGAAGGTATATCGATAGCTCTTGTAGTTGGAGGTGTTGCCATTACAGTACGCTTCATTGTTTTTGTTGTAGCAGGAATTTCTGTTACTCTTGTTGTAGCAGGAGTTGCTAATACAGTACGCTTCATTGTTTTAGTTACAGCAGGAATTTCAATAACTCTTGTTGTTGGAGGTGTTACCATAACAGTTCTTTTAACCTCTTTAGTTACAGCAGGAATATCAATAGCTCTTGTTGTTGGAGGTGTTACCATTACTTGTCTAGTAACCTCTTTAGTTACAGCAGGAATATCTATTACTCTTGTTGTTGCTGGAGAAACTAATACAGTTTTCTTAATGGTCTTAGTTACTGCAGGAATAGGAATAGATCTTGTAGTTGAAGGCTGAGTCATTACTGTTCTTTTAACCTCTTTAGTTTCTGCAGGAATATCTATTACTCTTGTTGTTGCTGGAGTTGTAACTACTTTTCTAGTATAAGTTCCCATACCACAATCAGACTCGTTAGCATTAGCTGTATCACAACCAGGAGTTGTAATTACAGAAGCATCATTAGTTAAAACAGTAGTGTTTACAGTAATGTTTTGAGCTGGTACATTTTTATAACACCAGTATCTACAATCGTTAGGATCGCTAGAAGCACAATCTGCAGCAGGAGTATCACTCATTCCCCATTTAGCAGTTGCTGGCTTAGTTTCGATTACTTGGTAATCTGTAGAGAAACTTGCAGGAACAACTTTTAAAGTATTTCCATATTCTCTTTTCTTATAAGTTAAAGTTTCAGTTCCCCAAACAGCTGGTATAACTTCTAATCTTTGGCTAGCTTCTTTAACTACAACAGTTTCTGTTTCTGTTCCGTATTGAGCTGGTACAATTTCTATACGAGAAGATGCTGGTTGAACAACAACTTCTACATTCTCTGTTGCCCATTTAGCAGGAACAATTTCCATACGCTGTCCAGCTTCTGTAACAACAACAGTTTCTGTTCTTGTTTCATACTGTGCAGGTACAGTTTCTAATTTTTGGTAAGCTTCTTGAACAACAACAGTTTCTGTTCTTGTTTCATATTGTGCAGGTATTACTTCTAATCTCTGGCTAGCTTCTGTAACAACAACTTCAAAAGTTTCTGTTCCTAATTTTGCTGGTACTACAGATAAAGTTTGTCCTCCTTCAGAAGTTGTAACTTCAAAGTTTTCTGTTGCATACTTAGCAGGAATAACTTCTAATTCTTGGTATGCTGGCTGAATAATCATTTCCTCAGTAGTAGTCTCTGTTGAACCTGCTACTTTTTCAAGTCTTTGAGAAGGACCAGTTACAGTTACTTCAAAATTTTGAGTTTCATATTGTGCAGGTACTACTGATAATTCTTGACCAGCAGATTGAACTACTACTTCAACATTTTCAGTTCTGTACTGTGCAGGTACTACTTTTAATTTTTTGTAAGCTGGAGCAACTTGGATTGTTACATCTTGATTTACCCATACGTCTGGCGTAACACAACGCTTATAACATTTACCTGGATCAGGATTTGTTGGTAAATCTTGTGCAAAAGCGACTGTGCAGATTACAAAAGATAAGATTGTTAGTAATGCTTTTTTCATTTTTTTGATAATTTTAATGGTTATTTAAAGATTATTTTGAACTTAAAAATAATTAAGCCCACGTTCTAATTTCGGGTAAAATTAATTGTTATCAAACTTTAACTATATTTAATTATACGATTTTACACGATAATTCGACGAAATGCAAAAAACTCCGTTTAACATTTATTTAACATTTTTTTTAACATAAATAAAAGCAATAATACTGTGTGTATTAAAGGTTTAATAAAATGTTTAATAAACTCTCATGCATTTTTAAGTTATAATCTAAATGCGTTACTATCCTTAATTTACCTTGTCCCATATTACTAATAAATACATTCTTAGTTTTTAAAGTTTCCAAAAAAACATCATCTGAAAATCGATTATTTAAGGTAAATATTACAATATTAGTTTCAACCTTCTCAACCTTATCTACATAATTTACTTTATTTAAAACCAATGCTATTTCTTTTGCTTTTTTATGGTCTTCTTTAAGCAAGTTAATATTATTGTCTAGTGCATATAATCCTGCTGCTGCAAGAAAACCAACTTGCCTCATTCCGCCTCCAAAAATTTTCCTTATTCTTATAGACTTTTCCATTAGTTTTTTATCTCCAACTAATACGGAACCAACTGGGCATCCTAATCCTTTACTAAAGCACACAGAAATAGTATTAAAAATTTCACCATATTGTTTAGCGGTTTCATTTTTTTCTACCATAGCATTCCATAATCTAGCGCCGTCTAAATGGTAACCTAAGTTATTGGTTTCACAAACTTTTTTAATTCTTTTTAACTCTTCTAAATCCCAGCAAGCTCCTCCTCCTTTATTTGTTGTATTTTCTACAGCTACTAAAGTTGTTAAAGGACTATGGTAAAAATCTGGTGGGTTTATAGCAGCTTCAACTTGTTTAGCTGTAAACATACCTCTTTCACCATCCAATAATTTACAACTTACTCCACTATTAAAAGATGCTCCTCCACCTTCATAATTAAAAATATGTGCATATTTATCGCAAATTACTTGGTCTCCAGGATTGGTATGTAATTTTATAGCTGCTTGGTTTGCCATAGTACCACTTGGAAAAAATAGTGCATGAGGCTTCCCAAATAATTTAGCAACTCTTTCTTCAAGCTTATTTACAGTCTCATCTTCCTTATACACATCATCTCCTACTTTAGCTTGCATCATTGCCTCTAACATGCCTTTAGATGGTTTTGTTAATGTGTCGCTTCTTAAATCAATTTTCATTATTTCTTTTTAAAAGTTTATAATAATCAATACTCAGCAAATATAGTATTGGTTTAGTCTATGTTTTAAATTTATATGTCTAAATCTATAAAATAAGTGAGCAATAATTTCTAATTCGTTGTATAAATTCTATTTTTGTTTTAAACACTTATATAATGATAACACAAGATCAAATAAAAGATCTCTCACAACGCCTAACTAAGTTAAGGCAATATCTTTGACATAGATGCTAAACTTATAGAAATTAGTAATGAAGAAGAACAAACCTTTTCTCCTGATTTCTGGAACGACTCTAAAGCAGCCGAAATTATTATGAAGTCTCTTCGAGAGAAGAAAAAATGGGTTGAAGACTATAAGTCTGCTAATACCTTTGTTGAAGATTTAGAAGTTATTTACGATTTTTTTAAAGAAAACGAAGCCACTGCTACAGATGTAGAAAGCAGGTATACAAAAGCGCAAACCATAATTGAAGATTTAGAGTTTAAAAATATGCTTTCTGAAGAAGGAGATGGTTTAAGCGCTGTGCTTCAAATTACTGCGGGAGCCGGTGGAACAGAAAGTTGCGATTGGGCACAAATGCTTATGCGTATGTATTTAATGTATGCAGAAAAAAATGGTTTTAAAGTAAAAGAACTTAACTTTCAAGAAGGTGATGTTGCAGGTATAAAAACTGTAACCATAGAAATTGAAGGCGATTATGCTTTTGGGTGGCTTAAGGGTGAAAATGGTGTACATAGGTTAGTACGTATTTCTCCTTTCGATAGTAATGCAAAGCGCCACACTAGTTTCGCTTCGGTTTACGTATATCCATTAGTAGACGACTCTATAGAAATTGAAATTAATCCAGCAGACATAGAGATTGTTACTGCTCGATCTAGTGGCGCAGGAGGACAAAATGTTAACAAAGTAGAAACTAAAGTACAATTAACACATAAACCTACAGGTATTCAAATTTCTTGTAGCGAAACTCGATCTCAGCACGATAACAGGTCGCGAGCTATGCAAATGTTAAAATCGCAATTATATGAAATAGAATTGCAAAAACAACTAGCTCAACGCGAAGACATTGAAGCTAGTAAAATGAAAATTGAATGGGGAAGCCAAATTAGAAACTACGTTATGCATCCATATAAATTGGTAAAAGATGTTCGTACTGCTCACGAAACTGGCAATGTTGATGCCGTTATGGATGGAGATATTACACCATTTTTAAAAGCATATTTAATGATGATGGGACAGCAAACAACAGAAACAGATCAACTTTAAATATTTAAAATAATGATTAAAATTTACCATAATAACCGTTGCAGTAAATCTAGAAGCGGATTAGAAATTTTAAAAAAATCGGGTAAAGATTTTCAAATTGTAAATTATTTAGAAAATATACCTACAAAAGCAGAGCTTAAATCAATTATTAATTTATTAGGCATTAAACCTATAGATTTAGTTAGAAAAAATGAAGCCATCTGGAAAGCTAATTATAAAAACAAAGAGCTTAACGACGAAATTATAATTAATGCAATGCTTGAAAATCCTAAATTAATAGAGCGTCCAATTGTTATAAACGATAATAAAGCAGTAATTGGTAGACCACCAGAAAACATATTAAATATTATTTAAATAAACTTTAAAGACTTCATAAAAATGAAGTCTTTTTTATTTTAACAAACCTTTAACCAATCACGTTTAAACCTTACGGTATTTTTGCAATCCTATTATTAAACCATAAGATATGCGCAAAATTATTATTACCAGTTTTTTAACCATTTTTCTATCCTTTTTTGCATTTGCTCAAAAAGAATTTACCGTTTCAGGTAAAATTTTTGAAGAAGGCACAAACATTCCGTTAGAATGGGCTACAGTTGTAGTAACAAACCCATCCGATGGTAAGATTGTAAACGGTGGTACAGCCAACGAAAAAGGAATTTTTAAATTTAACGTTAATGCTGGAACATATAATTTTTCTTTCGATTTTATAAGTTTTAAAAAGGTTACAATTAATAATAAAACCATAAGCGAAGATTTTAATTTCGGAACGATATATTTAAAAGAAGACACCACTACTTTAGAAGAAGTAGAATTAATAGCCGAAAAAACTACTGTTGAAATTAAACTTGACAAAAAAGTTTATAATATAGGTAAAGACCTTACTACAGCAGGAGGAACTGTAAGCGACGCATTAAATAATGTACCATCTGTAACTGTAGATGTTGAAGGCGCTATAAGTTTAAGAGGTAACGAAAATGTAAGAATTTTAATTAATGGAAAACCATCTGCAATGGCTGGTTTTGGAGACAGTAATATTTTAAGTCAATTACCAGCAGAAGCTATAGAACGTGTAGAGGTAATCACTTCTCCTTCTGCAAGATACGATGCAGAAGGTACTGCCGGAATATTAAACATAATTCTTAGGCAAAAAGAAACTTTAGGTTTCAATGGCTCTGTAACTTTAACAGCAGGAAACCCAGATAATGTTGGTGTTTCTGCTGCATTAAATTTTAGAAGAGAAAAATATAATTTGTTCTCAAACTTTGGATGGAGATATTTTGATGCTCCACGTACTTCTTTTTTAGATGTTAATTATTTTGATACCACAAATGATGATGGCACGATTAACGAACCTCAATTTAGAAGAATTATAGAAAATCAAGAAGTTGAGCGATTAAATAGAAATTATAATGCGAACATTGGTATGGAGTATTTTCTAGACGATACGTCTTCTATTACCGGTAGTTTATTTTATAATTTTGGTAGCGATGCCGATGTTTCTTTAAACGAAAGTGAGCGTTTAAATAACAATGTTATTGTTGAAGAAACTTTAAGAAGAGAAAAAGAAACAGAAAAAGATAATAGTTACCAAATTGCACTTAATTATGTAAAAACATTTGGTGATGATAGAGACCATAAATTAACAGTAGATTTTCAATACGAAAACGATAATGAAGATGGATTTACTTACCTAAACGAAGATTACGTTTTTACAAGTCAAACCAATCCAGAGGCATTTCAAATTGAACAAGAGTTTACAGACGAAAAACAAAAAGAATACTTAGTACAAGCAGATTATGTTTTACCATTAGGAGAAGATTCTCGTTTTGAAGCTGGTTACCGTGGTAATTTTGAAAACAGCGTTACAGATTATCAATTAGACCAAGAAAATTTACTTACTGGAGCATTAGAAATCAACGAATCTATTTCTAATATTTTTGACTATACAGAAAATGTAAATGCTATTTATACACAATACGGTTCTAAACTTGGTAAATTTTCATTTTTATTAGGATTAAGATTAGAAAACACTCAATTAAAAGGAAAAATTGACTCTCGTTTAACAGAACAAGAATTAAATGAAAATTTTGGTTTTCCTATAGATACAGATTTCGATAACAATTATTTAGGTCTATTTCCTACTGTAAACCTTATTTACAATCTTAACACAACAGAGTCTGGAGATGAAGAGAGTATTACTCTTGGTTATAACCGTAGAATAAATCGTCCTCGTGGATGGTTTATAAATCCATTTCCATCGCGTTCTAGTAGAACAAATATATTTCAAGGAAATCCAAATTTAAATCCTGCATTTTCTAGTACTTTTGATTTAGGATATTTAAAGCGTTGGGAAAAATTAACTTTAACTACATCTGTTTATTACCAACATGAAACCGATTCTTTCGAGCGTGTTCAAGAAAATACAGGACAGCAAACTACAGATGGTATTGATATTATTAGAACCATTCCTATAAACTTATCTACAAACAAACGTACTGGTGCAGAACTTGGTTTAATGTATAATCCTGAAAAGTGGTTACGTTTAAACTCTAGTGTAAACTTTTATCAGTTTGAAACCGAAGGAGAATTTAATGGTGTAGACTACGGCGCTAAAAACACAAGTTGGTTTGCTCGTTTTAGCTCTAAAGTATCTTTACCTTTAGAAATAGATTGGCAAACAAGTGCTTTTTATAGAGGAGCTGTACAAGATGCACAGTCTGATACTGATGGAATCTTTTCACTGGATTTAGCATTTAGTAAAGAAATACTTAATAAAAATGCCACTCTATCTTTTAACGTTAGAGACTTATTAAATTCAAGAAAACGTAAATCTACAACAACTACAGATTTCTTTGAGCGTTATAGCGAGTTCCAATGGAGACAACGCCAAATAAACGTGTCGTTAACTTACAGATTTAACCAAAAGAAAAAGCCACAAAGAAGTGGTGGATTTGATGGTGGTGACGATGAATTTGAAGGATAATATTCTTTAGCGCAACTAAGCGACAAAGCAATAAAATGTGACCAATTTTAAAGTGTAAAATACATATTAAAATTGGTCACATTTTTTTTATTTATTAAGATGATGACAACAAAAAAGGGAAACTTAATATTAAGTTTCCCTTTTTTTTATTCTTGTAAAAAGTTAATTAAGCATTACGCTTAGCCTTTTTTTCTTCTTTAATTTCGTTAAGACGTTCAATTAAACTTCCGCCAATCCAATAAGGAACTACAAAAGTTACTAAAAAAATCATTAACCAAAATCCTATGGTTAAGATAGTTAAGAATGCTAAAAAGCCTAAATATTGGTCGAATTCGAACATAATTATGTGTGTCTTGTTTTAAATATAAAGCAAATATAAGTTAAACTCTTTTTTTAAACAATATAATATTTGAAATTATTAACAGATTTATTAACCAAAATAATTTTTATAAAGCTTAAGATTTTTTCTTTTCTGCTAAATTTCTTTCTTCTAAATCTAAAATTCTATCTTTTGGATCTTTTTTTAACTTTAACGGTAAATCTTCTTGGCCACCGTACAATTTAATTTCGGTTATATTTCCTGGTAAAATAAATTTAGCTTCAATAAGTGCTTCTATTACTTTTTTAATTACTTCGCCACGCAGTACTCTAGAAGACACTCTATAATCTACGGTATGCACCCAAAAAAATACTTTTAAATTTATGGTACTTGGTCCTAATTCGTTTTCTATAACAAAACTTTCATGCTCCTCATCTTGTACAACACCATCATGGTTTTTTAAAATATTAATTATTATTGCTTTTACTTTTGCTATATCATCTTCATAACCAATACCAACAACAAATTCATTTCTATAAAAGCCATCTGCTGTATAATTTTCTACAGGCTTTGTTAAAACATCACTATTTGGTATATAAATATCTCGTCCATCACTAGTTTTAATGTGTGTATATCTAAAATTTAACGCGCGTACTTTACCAAAATGACTATCAATCATAATTGTATCGTTAACATTAAAAGGTCTGCTAAAAGCTAAAATAATACCAGCAAGAAAATTTTTACCTATATCTTGAAATGCAAATCCTAATACAATAGCTCCACCACCAACAGCCGTTAATAATCCTGTAGCAATACCATTAAGTCCTGCTACTTGTAAAGCAATTATTATGGCAATAGCTATTAGTGTTATTTTAATTGTTTGTGCTAGAAAACGAGCCATTAATGGATCTTCAGCTTGTTTTAAAAAACGTCTTTTGTAAAAATTTGTAATTAATTTAGATATTAAAATTCCTGCTACAATTATAAAAATTGCTAATGCTATTCTTGGCAAGGAAATTAAAAGTTTATTATAATAAGTATCTATAGAATTAATAATAACTTCTGTTGGGTTATTATCTTGGTATATTGGTAAAAGATTAAATAATAAAAACATTCTGTTTATGTATTAGTTACAGTAATTCTTTTAATATAGAATTTTTCTTTACATAAAAATAAAGATCCTCAATTAATTATTATTTAAACTCCAAATTAGGGCTTTCTCTTTAGTTGCTCTAAAAATGGTGTTATGCTTTTCGTTTGGCTCATCAGAATATTTATATATTAAATTTTCTGGCGCATTATCTTTAAAAATTTTATAAATGCTTCTTGTATGTGTAGAAATATCTTCGGTGTTAGAGCCTGCAAACCAAAGTTTTATTTCTTGTTCTGGAAATTCTTTTAAAAGTGAACTTGTATTTTGCTCTAAATAATGATTATTCCACCATAACGAAGGATCCATGGCTATATAAAAATTAAATGTTTCTGGTGTTAAAAAGAAAGTTTCCATAACAAATAATCCTGCTAAGGACTCTCCTATTATTCCTTTTCTATTTGTGGTTCTATATTTTGTGTTTATTTCTGGTATTAACTCATTAGTTATAAATAAGCGAAAGTTTTTTGCACCATCGGTTAACGGGCAATATTGTGCATCATCCATTACGCTAGAGACACCTGTTAAATCTCTTCCTCTTTCTGTATTTTCTATACCAACAAGAATTATTGGCGAAATTTTTTTATTGTTAATAAGCTTAGCTAAAGTATTAGCTATATGGTTAAAATCTTCTTTAATACCGCCATCTGGCATATATAAAACAGGAAAACTTTCATTACCTTCTTTGTAGCTTTTAGGTGTCCAAACATTAATCACTCTATCTTCATTTACCATTTTTGAAGCTATAACTATACTATCATGTTCTGGAATAGAATCTATATTTTCAGGTGTTTTTTTACACCCTAAAAAGAAAATAGAAAATATTAAAATTAGTAGCGATTTTTTCATTTTAGATATTTTAATAGAGGATAATAAATTATTTGAACTAAGATATATTTATTTTATGTACTATTTAAAATTCTCATAAACATTCTTAAAACTCTTTATAAATAAAATGCGTAAGTAATGTTATGAACAAACACCTAATAACACTACTTTTTTTATTTCTTACTATAGCTTTGGCAAATGCTCAAAAAATAGACAATATGGTCTCTTTTAGAGATATTAATAATAATTCTTATTTCAGAATTAATTACGAAAACGACTATTTTGCAGCTACCGATGAAAATTATACACAAGGCTACAACTTTGAAATGTTTTTAGACCGTTTAGAAAAAAATCCAATAAACCATCTCTTTTTTACACCAGAAAATAGCTTGACTAAATATGGCTTATCTATAGAACATATTGGTTTTACACCTAACGATTATGCAAGTGAAGACATTCAATTTGGAGACCGTCCTTTTGCCTCTGCCATAATGCTTAAAAGCATGCAAATTACAGTAAATACAGAAAATAAAACACGATTTACTTCCTCTTTTAATTTAGGGCTTATAGGTCCTGGCGCTTTTGGTAAAGAAATGCAGGTTGGAATCCATAAATGGACAGGAAACAAAATACCTAAAGGCTGGAAAAACCAAATTAAAAATGATGTGGTAATTAATTACGAATTAGGTTTCGAAAAGCAAATTTTAAAATACAATAACTTGTTATCGCTACAACTTATTACTAATGTAAAAGCTGGTACTTTATTTACAAATGCTTCCGCAGGTTTTAATACAACTTTTGGTATTATAGATGCACCATTTGCTGCGAAAGAAAATAGAAAAAGAAACTTTAAACTGTATGCCTATTTTCAGCCAATGGCTTCTGTAATTGCTTACGATGCAACATTGCAAGGCGGATTATTTAATACCAAAAGCCCATACACCATTTCTAATAATAATATTAAAAGACTAACAGCACAATACCATTACGGTATAGTACTTAAAACAAAAACTTTATATTTTGAATATTCTCGTGCAGCTATTACACGCGAATTCTCCACTGGAAGCGCTGCTAAATATGGTGGTATAAAAATTGGATTTACTTTTTAAGAAAAGTTTTTAAGTTAGCTTATCGTGTTTGTGTATGATTAGTGGCGTGTTTAAGTACCTAATTTAGCAAATAAAAACCGAATAGAAAATCCGCGAGGATTTTCGTAAGTAGCCTAGAACCAGCCATTAATTATACACGGTGTTGTGGTTAGTATTTTTTTAGTCTAATTATAAATTCATTATCTGCAAATCTAAAACCATTTAAATTTTCAATATCCTTTCCTGGTTTCACGTCAATAGAAAATCCATTTAATTCCAACATTTGTTTAATTCTCCACATTCCAATTCCTTCGCCATCTTTTGATGTTTTTTTTGCTTCATTTCCAGAAAATCCTTCAATGAAAAGTTTAGAATATTCAGATTCCTCAATAAATAAACTAGACATTTTGAAATGAACAAAAATGTCCTCATTTACTTCATTAAATGTTATTTCAACTGTCGATTTTGGTCTAACGTATTTTGAAGCATTTTCTATTAAATGATATAGTGCGACTTGTAATGATTCATAATCACAATTAATTGAGCTTCTACATTCTCCAACATTAACATAAACTTCCTTGTCTGAAAAATCTATAAAAAATGAGTGTAAAACATTCATTAGGACTTTATGAATTGGATGTTTTCTTTTTTCTAAAGTTGGATTAGCTCTATCTAGTTTTCTATAAATAGAAAATTCAGATTTCATATGAATATTGTGTTTCGCTAACCTTAAAAACATAAGAGCTGTTTCCTTTGGATTATTTTTTACTATTTCTGATATTCTTGGTATTTGGGCATTAAAGTCAGAAGTTAGAATTTCTTGAGGGACTAAATCATAAATTTCTTGAATGTTTTTAGCATTAATGGTCGTTAGATTATGAACTAAACGGTTTACACGTTTTTGTTCTTTAAGTTTTAAGTTAGTTTCAATTGCCTCAATTGGTAGATTTAAATCATAATACGCATATGACAAAGCGTCTAACTTGCCTTTAAATAATTTTGTGGTTTTTGTACTAGCACAACAAAGAAATGTAGTTCCGTTTTTGTTTATAATTTTCCCATTTCGTCTTTTAGTACTATATAATGGACAATCAATTACTCTTCCTTCGTAATCTGTTTTTTCATAACATTTTTGACATTCATCTGTTAAATTTGAAGCAATATTTTTGTCGTTGAAGTTGGATACAGAGAAATGATTTATTGACATAATGTCTCAATTAAGTTAACAAATTGGTATGGTTCTGCATCTTTTGAAAGACAATCATCTACTTCTCGCAAAGCTCTATGAAACCTATCTCCTTTTGTTTCGGATGAGTAAATAACGATTTTCTTTTCTGGATATTTTTTCTTTAATGCCGAAGCTAAACCAAGACCTTGGTCTTCAAATAATGTTTTTCCCACGCCATTAATATCAACAAATATTATATCCGCTTCTTTGGCTTTATAATCATCTAAATCCGTAATATCTTTTGTTGATTTAGTATTTTTCCAACCAGCTTTCTTTAAAATGGAAACCATTTTGAATTTAGTATGCTCATCATCTACGAACAAAATCCTAGTATTATTTTTAGATTCATTATTTCCATTTCCGTTTTTTTGTTTTTCATCCGATGATTGACTGGTAAGATTATTATGTATCGTGATTGAATTTTTATTTACATTTTTATTGTCCTTTTTAGAATCTGAATTCTTCTTTTGAACAAATTTGTCTATAATAAAAAATAGAGCTGTTACACCAATTCCTCCAAAAAGCCATTCGTAATTATTCTTTAAAAATTCAATCATATTTCTTCAATGTTTATTGTTTAGTGATATTAACCACAATGCTTCGTTGATATGAAATCGTTTTAATGTTTTATATCAAACGATAAGCTAAGTTAGTTTTATAAAATTTTATAATCAAGTTCAACTTGCTTAAAGCTATAAAAACTTATAAACATAGGTTTAAGAAAATCAATCTAAATTTTGTAATTTTACAATCCTAAAATAAACCAAAATTTCATGGAATACAGAATAGAAAAAGATACAATGGGCGAGGTTAAAGTACCTGCTAATAAACTTTGGGGAGCACAAACCGAACGTTCAAGAAATAACTTTAAAATAGGAACGCCTGCCTCTATGCCATTAGAAGTAGTTTACGGTTTTGCATACCTTAAAAAAGCTGCTGCTTTTACTAATGCAGAGTTAGGTGTTTTAAATAACGAAAAACGTGATTTAATTGCACAAGTTTGCGACGAAATTTTAGATGGTAAACACGACGACCAATTTCCATTAGTAATCTGGCAAACAGGTTCTGGAACGCAGTCTAACATGAATGTAAATGAGGTTGTGGCCAACAGAGCGCACCAAATTGCTGGAAAAGTAATTGGTGAAGGTGAAAAAACTATACAACCTAACGACGATGTTAACAAATCGCAATCGTCTAACGATACATTTCCTACAGGCATGCACATTGCTGCCTATAAAAAAATTGTAGAAAATACGATACCTGGCGTTATAAAATTAAGAAATACACTTAACGATAAAGCGCAGGAATTTAAAGATGTAGTTAAAATTGGGCGTACGCATTTAATGGATGCTACACCACTAACTTTAGGTCAAGAGTTTTCTGGTTACGTATCGCAATTAGATCATGGTTTAAAAGCCTTAGAAAACACATTGCCTCACCTATCTGAATTAGCTTTAGGAGGAACAGCCGTTGGTACTGGTTTAAATACACCTAAAGGATACGATGTTTTAGTTGCTAAATACATTGCAAAATTTACAAACTTACCTTTTGAAACTGCCGATAATAAATTTGAAGCTTTAGCTGCACACGATGCTATTGTAGAGTCTCATGGTGCTTTAAAACAATTAGCAGTGTCTTTAAACAAGATTGCTAACGATATACGTATGATGGCTTCTGGACCACGTTCTGGAATTGGAGAAATTATTATTCCTGCAAACGAACCAGGAAGTTCTATTATGCCAGGAAAAGTAAACCCAACACAATGTGAAGCTTTAACTATGGTTTGTGCACAAGTTATGGGTAACGATGTTGCAATTACTGTTGGAGGTACACAAGGACATTACGAGCTTAATGTTTTTAAACCTATGATGGCTGCAAACATTTTGCAAAGTGCACAACTAATTGGTGATGCTTGTGTAAGTTTTGAAGAGCATTGTGCTGCTGGTATACAGCCAAACCACGATGTTATAAAAGAATTATTAAATAACTCGTTAATGTTAGTAACTGCTTTAAATACCAAAATAGGATATTATAAAGCTGCCGAAATTGCAAATACTGCGCACAAAAACGGTACAACTTTAAAAACTGAAGCTGTAAACTTAGGTTACGTTACTGCTGAAGAATACGACGAATGGGTAAAACCAGAAAATATGGTTGGTGGTTTAAAATAATTTTAACACCAAATTTTAATTAAAAAAAACCGATTAGCATTACGCCAATCGGTTTTTTATTTTTAGTTAGTTATTTAAATTTTTAAGGGAATTTTTTTTAACTGATACAAGTTTAATTAAATACTTTTATTAAATCATTAACATATGTTAATACCATAAAAATAATTGTTATAGCTAAAACTTTAAAGCGTAGCTCTAATTCTACTTAACTGTACCGGTGTTATACCAATTGTGGCAGCTATTTGGTATTGAGGTATAATATTATCTAAATCTGGAAGACGCTCTCTTAATAAAAGATAGCGTTCTTTTGCACTATTAGATGTAAACTCTAAAAAGCGCTCTCCTCCTTTTAATACTAAGTACTCTAAAAATTTACTATAAAATGTCATTAATTTTAAGTCCTTTTTGCAAAGGTTGTAAAATGTTTTAAAATCAATTTCAAAAACATGAGATTCTGTAAGAGTTTCGTAAATTAAATTGTTTGGTTCGTTTTTAATTAAAGCTTTAAATGGTGCAAAAAACATAAACGCATTAAATAAATTAGTAGTAACCTCTTTACCACTAGAAAGTGTAACATAAGACCTTACAACACCATGAGTAATAAAATAAATTTTTTGTGGAATAGTACCATAATCAAGAAGCTTATCTCCTTGTTTAAAGGTTTTTAACTTTGCTATATTATATAAAACATCAAACTCTTCTTCTGTGAGTTTTTGAAACGAATTTATGTACTCATGTGCTTCCTTATAGTAGGTTCTCATATAGTATTTTTAGAAAAAAGAATTGGGTATCTATTTCTGGTTCAACAATTACAGTTGAAATGTATCAATATATATTTTACGAAATTTAATTTTTCGTTATAAACATAACATTAAACGTTGTAAAACTTACAAAAAATTATTATTCAGCCTTATGCATTTTATCTATATTTGACCTATGATTTCAATATTAAACAACCCTAAAAACAATATTATTGCAGTAATTATTGTAGAAATAATTACGCTATCAATTTCATTTTCAGCAGACTACTCTGGAACTGGAATGATAGCTGTTATTTTAAAATGGATACCAGCTTTAATTGGTATAACTACACTTATACTCTATTTTGTATCTCGTTTACTAATAAAAAAATACAATTGGATAGTTACCATTATAGGAATAATTTCTATGTTTATTGCAGCCTATAATCTTTACATAACCGATTTTTCTCAAACAGTATAATATGCCTTTATTAATAAAAAACATTAAAGAATTACTACAAATTAGAGAACCAGATATTTTAAAGATTTCTGGTGCAGATATGAAAACTCTACCAACAATTAAAAATGCATATCTGTTAATAGAACACGATACTATTGTAGATTTTGGGAGTATGGAAAACTGCAATTACAGCGATATAGACCAAGTTATAGACGCCACTGGAAAAATAGTATTACCAACATGGTGCGATTCTCACACGCACATTGTATATGCTGGAAATCGTGAACAAGAATTTGTAGATAGAATAAATGGCTTGTCTTACGAGGAAATTGCAAATCGTGGTGGTGGTATTTTAAACAGTGCAAAAACATTAGAAAACACAAGTGAAGAAGACTTGTACAAACAGTCTATAGAACGCGTTAAAAAGGTTATTAAACTAGGTTCTGGAGCATTAGAAATAAAATCTGGTTATGGCTTATCTACAGAAAATGAAATTAAAATGTTACGTGTTATTAAGCGTATAAAAAAAGAATTTCCAATAAAAATAAAAGCTACATTTTTGGGAGCTCATGCTTTTCCAAAAGAATTTAAAGATAACAAACAAGGCTATTTAGACTTGATTATTAATGATATGTTACCTAAAATTGCTAAAGAGAATCTTGCGCATTATGTAGATGTTTTTTGCGAAAAAGGTTATTTCTCGTTAAATGATACCCAACAAATTCTTGAAGCTGCAAAACAGTATCACTTAACACCAAAAATACATGTTAATCAATTTAATGCATTTGGAGGAGTCGAGTTAGCTGTAAAACACAATGCTTTAAGTGTAGACCACTTAGAAATGTTAAATGAAAGCGATATTAATGCTCTTAAAAACAGTAATACTATGCCTGTTGCTCTGCCTTCGTGTTCTTACTTTTTAAGCATACCTTATACTCCTGGCAGGCAAATTATTGATGCTGGATTACCTTTGGCATTAGCTACAGATTTTAATCCTGGTTCTACGCCATCTGGTAATATGAATTTTGTGGTTAGTACCGCTTGTATAAAAATGAAATTAACTCCCGAAGAAGCTATAAATGCTGCAACTATTAATGGTGCTTATGCTATGGGAATTAGTAATCAATACGGAAGTATTACAAAAGGAAAAAAAGCAAACCTTATAATTACAAAACAAGTACCTAGCTATAATTATTTACCATATGCGTTTGGAGAAAACAATATTGATCAAGTTATTATAAACGGTACGCTATATTAATATTAACTATTTTAAAATAAAAACGCCTGAAAACTTTCGTTTTCAGGCGTTTTTAATATTGTATTATTTACAATTACTTCATAGTAAATTGAGAACTTGTAACTAACTCGTTACCATTAAAAACGTTTACTTTATAAGTACCTTTTTCAAAATCGTCTTTTTTATCCTTTTTTGCAATGTATTCGCAAATTGGTAAACTTTGGTTTTCGTAGTTAAACTTACTCACTAAACTATAGTTTAAAGTTTCTTCACCAAAAGCAACCTGCTCATTTGCTCCTAAAATATTGTTTTTTGGATCTATTACCTGAACAAATAATTCCTTATCTCCAGCTTGTACTAATTTATTTTTAGCGACTGTAAAACATACTCTAATTTTATCGCTACGTCTTGCACGTTCTGTAGGAATTAATTTTCCAGAAGTACGCTCTATAACACCAGAAACATTCATACTATTTGCAGATAATACAGCTGCGCTTTCAACAACATCTGCTAATGCTGTATTTTGTACTAAAAGAGAATCTGTAAACACAGAACGTTCTACTAATTGAATTTTTGTACTATCTAAAGTTGTAGCTAACATTTGATTTTCAACCTTAAGTTTATCATTCTCAGTTAAGATATAATCCATTTCTTTTTGTAATGATAAATACTTCTTTTTGTATCTCCATAAACTCTTAACGTTAGTTTCAGATACTTGTAAAGAATCTATTAAACCTTGGATACGTTCTTTAGCTTCAACTAAATTTTGGTTAACAATGGTATTGTCATTCATGGCAACATCATATTGTGCCATCATTTGATTAAGCTCATCTAAAACCTTTGTTTTTTCACTTATTAATACTTTTTCATTTTCTTTTTTCTCTTTATATAAAGAAGAAGAAAATACGCCTAATCCTATAAATAAGGCGATTGCAATTCCTAGAGCTACTTTTAAGCCTGTGCTTGCTGCGTTATTTGCCATAATTGTTTAATTTTTTAGAGATTTAAATAATTTTATTTTAATTGATAAACTGTAAATTATTTACTTTTAAAACATTAATTTTAATTTTTAAACATTGTAATACACATTATGAATAAACTTATTTTAATGTCCAAATCTAAAATCGAAGAACTTGTTACTACACGTTCTGGTGAAACTAAATTTGGTGAAAAAGTAACTTTACTTCCATCAATTACAAATATATACGAAGACTTAATAAATTTAGACGTTAAGTATGTTTTAATTGGTTTACCCGAAGCTATTGGTGTCTTTGCAAACTACGGTAAAATAGGGACTAGCAAGGCTTGGGAGGCAACAATTAAAGTTTTGTTAAATACACAAAACAGCGTTTTAAACCAAGCAAAAAAAATGTGTGTTTTAGGTTATTTAGATTTTACTAAAGAAAACGAACAGCTTTTAAAATGGGATCAAAAAAATGAAAAACATATAAAAAAAGCACGAGCATTAGTTGAAGAAATAGACAAAGAAGTATCTAACCTAATATATAACATTGTAAGAGCAGGTAAAATTCCTATTATTATTGGTGGTGGTCACAATAACGCTTACGGCAATATTAAAGGTACTTCGTTGGCTTTAGAAAATAAAATAAACGTTATTAATTTTGATGCGCATACAGATTTTAGAGTAATTGAAGGTAGGCACAGTGGTAATGGCTTTAGTTATGCTTATAATGAAGGATTCCTAAACAGGTATTTTATTTTTGGAATACATAAAAATTATAATTCGGAAACCGTTTTAAACAACGCTCTTAATAGCATAGAAAATATTAAGTACAATACATTTGAAGCTATAGAAATTGAAAAAAGCTCAAAATTTAAATCTGAAATAAAAAAAGCTTTAGAATTTGTCTCTAAAGATAATTTTGGTATTGAAATAGATTGCGATGCCATAGCAAATATACCTAGTAGTGCACAAACACCTTCTGGGTTTTCTGTAAATCAAGCAAGGCAATTTGTACACTTTATGGGTAGCCATAAACATGCTAAATACCTTCATATTTGTGAAGCTGCTCCAACTAAAAAAACAGCAGCTCAAGTTGGAAAACTTATCTCTTATTTAATAACCGATTTTTTAAGAGCTAATGGAAATTAAAATTATTCCTTTCGAAAATAAATATTCAAAAGACTTTTATAACTTAAATATAGAATGGTTAAAAAAATATTTCTATGTAGAACCTTTTGATGAAGAAGTATTATCTAATCCTTTAGAATATATTATAAATAAAGGTGGTTATATTTTTTGTGCAGAAGTTAATAATATAATTGTTGGTACGTATGCATTAATGCCATTACCAAAACAAAATGCTTTTGAATTAACTAAAATGGCTGTTTCACCTAATTTTCGTGGACAAAAAATAGGTCAGAAATTACTACAGCATTGTATTAAATTTGCTAAAGCAAATAATTTTAATAGACTACTACTCTACTCTAGTCGTAAGTTAGAAAATGCCATATATCTCTACAGAAAATTTGGTTTTAAGGAAATTGAAGTTGAGAATAATTGTCCTTATAAACGTTGTGATATTAAAATGGAATATTTTTTATAAAATTATGAATAACCAATAGTAAAAAGAGATATAGTTATTCCCTATTTTTATTATGATTACGTATTGTTAAAAGCATTGAAATAATAACCAATACACTAGATAGAATACTTAACCAAAAGCTTTTATCAATTATATCTGTTGCAGCTATTTCAAACACTATTAATATTGCACTAGCAACTATTAAAAATACAGGTAATTTCTTTTTCATATTATAAATTTTTCAAAGAGTCTAACTCTCGTTTTAAACGCTGTATTTCTTCTTCTTTTTTAAGTTGTTTTAAAGAATCTACTTGACGTTTTAATTCTTCAACAGATAACTCATTTTCACTTTCCTTGTCAATAGGATTTATAGTAACATTTTCTAAATTATCGCCAACCACATCAATAATTTTGGTGTCTTCTACAAAATACTCTTCAATACCTTCGCTAGAGCGCCAAGCTTCGTTTAATTGATTGTAAACTTCTTTTTCCCAACCACTTGGATGTTTTACATCTATCCATACAACATCACGATATTCACTATCTATTAAAGCTAAATCTGGTGTTGCAGAACCATCAAAATTATCTGATCCTTCACGAATTGCTGCTATTGTTCCTAAAAAAAACAATCGTTTTCTTCCTGCAATGTCTTTAATATATGGCCTAAATTCTACTGGTTTATTTACAGACCAATCAAACTCCTTACGAGATTCAATTACTTTTAAAGGCATCGCAGAAACGCCTGCATATCCTTGTTTTTTTGCTGCGTGATCGTAGTAGTATAATTTATCTGTTCCATCGGCAGGAATAAAAACACTGTATGTTAAACTGGTACGCTCATCGCCTACTGGCTCTAAACCAAACCAATGGTATAAACCGCTATAAGCGTCTATTTTGGTATCTTCAAAATTAAAATCTGTTACAAATGGTTGCTGGTTTTGGTCGTCTGCTAAATCTGGAATTTTAACTGCGGTTTCCATATTCCATGGTAATGGATCACTAAAACCACCTAAAAATTTAAGCGATTCTGCTTGAAGTCTTGACACTTTTTCGGCTAATGTATTTTGCTTTGTTAGGTATGGATAATTTTTCATTTCCTCTGGAGCAATATATTCTCCTTTACCAATTGTTATACGCTCTAAATAATCGCTTGCATCATGCTCACCGTTTTCTATAACCATAACTCCTCCAAAACTTGGATACGGAAAAAAGAAACCTTTCCATTTTATTAAACTCACCACTTCAACCCATTGGCCAGTATCGTTTTTCATGTAATAGGTATCGCTTGGCTCATAATTTACAAGCATCCAAGGATTAAAACGTTGCACAACGGCATTGTAAGTGTTTCTGCTAAATTTTAAAGATTCGCCAATAGAAAACGTTACTGGTATTCTATTTTCGTTAGAAAAACGCGGAAATGGTGTTGTACTTGAAACGGCAAAAACCTCTTCGGTATTATCGCGCATACCTTGCCAGTAATACTTTTCGGTAGGTTGTATTGCCATAGTCCATTTATTTTCTCCATCAACTCTTACTAAATGTGGCAACGAAACATCTTTAGTTTCACCAACACTTTCATTACCCATAGAATGGATGTTTTTTAACGGTTGTATGCGTTCGTTTTGCGTTAGTGGCAAATCGTGTATTTCAACTTTATTTAAATCGTTAAACACGTTATAGGTTTTCATATAATCATACAATTCCATCTTCCAACCTACAAAATATAAAGCGCCAAAAAATACTGCTAGAATGGCTAGTATTAATATTCGTTTTCCTGTTTCGGCTTGCTTTCTAAATGTTTTTAACCCAAAAAACAACACGATAGCACAAAGCAATATGATGAAAATAAATTTTCTAATAAATAGTAATGCTGGTTGATAATCGTCACGCATAAAGAATAATAATGCTATAATTATTATACTTAGTATAACGACAATTCGTTTTTGTTTTCCGCCTTTATTCCAGTAATTTTTTATCATAATATTTTCCTGTGAATGCAGGAATCTGTTTAGTTGTTATTTTATTTCTATAGGTTAAGAATCATGTACAGAATTACAAATGTCCTTTATCTTTTAATCGTTGTCTTGCACTTTTTTTAGGAGGTTCTGGTTCTTTAATTTCTTTTTTTGCCTCTTGTACTGCCTTAGTGTCTTTAGTTTCAAGATCTTTAATAAAATCTTTGCCTTTTTCAACAGTATCTTTCATTACATCTACTAAAGAGTCGCCTTGCTCGTCTATAACTTCTGAAGATTTAAAAACAAAATTTGCTAAATACGTTCCTATTAAAGTACCTGAAATACTAGCAATAAATAATTGTATCGTGTACATATCTATTGGAATTATTAATCTTAAAACTAATACACCAATTAAAAACAGAACTCCAATGTAAACCAAACGCATTAAGAACGATTGCTGATATAAAAAGCCTTTTTTACTATCGTCTTTCATTTGAAGCTCTTTTGAATAAAACAACTTATTGAAAAATTTATAAATTTTATTGCTTTTAGATTCTCTCCAATATAGCAGTATTCCAAAAAGGATTGATGCGATAAATACTATTATTTCTATTGTCATTTGAGTAGTTTTTTATGATTTTAAGTTTTGTCATTCTGCGCTATGACGCAGCGTCTATTTTAAAAATTCCAATTAGACGATAAATCAGTCCAATCTTTATTTTCTTTTTCTATTAATTCAATTTTCCAACTTCTATTCCAATTCTTCAATTGTTTTTCTCTTTCTATTGCATCATTAATATATTGAAATTGTTCAAAATAGATTAATTTATTTAATCCATACTTTTTAGTGAATCCTTCTATTAATTTCTTTTTATGTTCAAAAATTCTTCTTTCTAAATCGTTTGTAACACCTATATATAATGTTCCATTTTTCTTGTTTGAAAGAATATACATGTAATATTGATGATAACTTCCTTTCATTTTATTATAGATTCTGCGTCGTAGCGCAGAATGACAAACATTCGTGTTTCAATTAATAATTTTATTATTGCATTTAAACTTCAAATAAAAATCGACATTCTTACAATTAAAAAATTAATATACTCTCTGTCATTCTGCGCTACGACGCAGAATCCATTTTACTATTAGTAACCATTTATTAAATATTGTTACTAATTTCCTCTATTACCCAATCTTTCAAAGAGTCATCCCAAGACTCATAGGTTTTATAAAATTGTTCTTTATCATACCAATATAAAAATAAAACATCTTTAGCAGAAACATTAATTAATAGCTTCCATATTAAATCTTGGTGCTTTGGATCTAACGATGAATGTGGTTTATGTAGCGCTTCAAAAAACTTAACATCTACAATATCTGCAATTTTAAATTCGTTGCTTACTTCTAGTTTTTCAAGATAGCGCTCCACACTCATTACACGTTTTCTGCTTTCAATATCTAGTTTATTTAAATAACTTTTATATAGCACTTTATCGTTTAAAATATTATTAAACGGATGTTGGGCTTGTTTTATAGCTTCAGCAAATACATACTTTTTTATACGCTCGTATCTTGGTGTTTTAACTTCATCTTCTAAATTACATTCAATTATAATATGATCTCTCAATTTATCTATTAATTCTGGCTGAGAAATATGATAAATTAATACATCGTGCGTTGTATCTTTTATGGCTTCTTTATGCCATTTTTCATCTTCAAAAACTACAATTTCCTTAATAAAATCTCGTAGCACGTAAACGCCTCCAAATGCCTTTGTATAAAATGAATTTGTTGTATACTGGAGTTCGTGCAACTTTAAATCTCGCGTTCTTAAATCGCCATATTTTTTAGCTGATTCTAGTAATTGTGCATGAATATCTTCATCTATAAAATTATTACCATGCTTAAACTTAGCCACAAGTTCTAATTGTTCCTTTTGAATTTGATCTAAATTATCTATTAAATGAAAATTTATAGTAACAACATTGTATTTTAAAACATCTAAAGGTTCGTAAAACGCATCTATGTTTTGGTCGAAATCTAAACATATAGCACTATCACGAGTAATGTTATTTATTTTAGCTTCGTGTGTTTTAAACACGTATTGCATCATTTCACGATCGAAAGTATGAAATGGAACATATACAGGTTTTCCTTTTTGTAAAGGTGAAATTATTATGGCGTGCATGTTTGCTTCACCATTATTTAGATAATGTAAATCTTGTTTTTCTTCTGCTATTTCTGGACTCCAACCTTTTCCATCTATAGAAAATGTAGTTAGCGTGGTTGGTAAAAAACCAAGTTTTACTAAACATTTATTATAACGCTCAACTAACTTACCACTAATAGGAATTAGTTCGCTTCTGTAAAGGTTTGCTTGTTTTAATTTATCCATTACACCAAATTATTTATTTGTAAATACTGTAATAAAATAATGGTTTTAGCATCTGCTATTTCTCCAGTTTCAATGCCTTGTAATGCTGTTTTAAAAGGCATTTCTATTATTTCTATATCTTCTTGTTCTGTTTCTACGCCACCACCAGAACTTACTTTCATCTCGCTAGTGTATTCTCCAACAAAATAATGTAGCTTCTCGGTTAATGCGCCTGGTGACGAATAGGCATCAAATAGCTTTGTAACTTTAGGTAATTTATAACCTGTTTCTTCTTCTACTTCTCTAATAATACAGGTTTCTGGACTATCGTCATCTAACATTCCTGCGCATGCTTCTATTATAAAACCTGTTTTATGTTGGTTTAAATATGCAGAAACTCGAAATTGTTTTACCAAAATCACTGTTCCTTTTTCTTTATTATACAACAGTATTGTTGCGCCATCACCACGGTTGTAAGACTCTCTTCGTTTATGTGTCCAGTTTCCTGCACTCATTTTATAATCGAAAAATATCTCGCTTAATGTTGCCCAACCTTTATGTAAGGTTCTTTCGGTTATATTTTTTATTCTATTTCCCAAATTGTTCTCTCGCTTTTGTTTCAATATTTAATTGATTAATGCGTGCATCTACTTTACGTTTAAAATCGGTATCTGCAATAGTTGCCACATTATCTAAATAACGTACAACTTCTTGTCTTCTAATTTCAGAAAAATCTAAACCTTTCATGTTTTGCTTCATTAATTCCTGAAGCATATTAAATTTTGTTTCGTAATTCTGTTTAAAATATATTTCTGGATTATCGAACCAATCTTGTTCTAAATCAAAATCTGTTAAACGTAATGATATTGCCGATTGTATATTTCTAACATCTCTTGAAGAAAAGAATGGAAATATTTTTTGAATTTCTAAATATAAATTAGCAAAAAATTCATGTTCGTTAACCTTGTTTAATTTTTCGGCTTTATGGTAAGCCTCTAAAACTCTAGCTTCGGTTGGTTTTTCGATATTATTTAAAATATCTCCCATGTTTTTTGCCAAGCCTTGCGCTTTTAAATATTGGTAATCACTTGGGCTTTTCATGTTTATGAATTCTGGCATCGTTTTTTCTAATTTTCGCCACCATAAATGGTCTTGATCTAAGAAATCGTGTTCTGTACGTGCTCCATCAATTTTAAAACGACCTTGCACACGAGAGATTACCGCTTTATCTAACATTTCTGGTAAATTGGTAAATAACCCAATTGAGCTATTACCATAATTTACTGCATAAGCGCCTTCGGTATAACGTAGAAAAACACCAATAACTTCTTTTACACCAGCCGAAACACCTTGTGCAGTACGTTCTTGCAAATTATTTTCGGCATCATCTATTGGTGCAAAAATTAATTTTGAAGGATCTTGCATAGGTTTCATCCATTCTACCATTTTTTCGGCACTTCCACCTTGAAATGTACTTATTAAAGTATCTGGCATGGGATGGAATAAAAACGGAATATCTAAATTATCGCAATGCTCTTTTAAACGTGTTGCAATGGCTGCAATAAGCATACTTTTTCCTGTACCTGGAATACCGTAACCCATAAAAACAGGCATAAAACCACCAAGCTCTTGAAACGGATTCTTTTTTGCCTCGAAATCGTAGCTTAACATACGTTCTGTTAAACGTCTTGCAAAGTGTTTTGCATCTCTGTTACCTACTATTTGTTCGAATTGAATTTTATTAAATTCTACACTTTTTGCTGTTCCTGCAAATACATTGTCCCAACCGGAAATAGCAAAATCGCTATTTTCTAGTTTGTACGTTCTATCGACAATAGTTTCGGTATACTCTAAACTGCTTTTACGTAGTTGAATTTCGTCTATTAAAGCCTCGAAATAAACCACTGTAAAGTCTATTACATCTTTATCGGTTTTTATAATTTCTGGATGCCCTAAATATTTATCGTAATAAAATAAACTGCATGCAATCCCTTTTAAAGGTGTCATGAAAGACACTTCTGGAAGTCCAGCGAATTTCTGTTTCATAACAGATAAATCGTCTGATGCATGTGGTTTTAAATTATGTAACACATTGTAAGCCATAGAAAACAACATGAATGCTGTTGCTGTATGCATTTTACTTTCGTATTCACGTTTTCCGCTAGAATCTAAAGCACTTCTACGTTCGTGTAAACCAGATAATCCTGATGCATCGTAATAACTATCTTTTACCCAAATACCTAATGCAATAGCTTCTTGTACGGCATAAAGTGTTTGATTTAAATGTACAGGAATTGCTATAGAATCTGGCAATAATCGCTTTTTTAATGCTAATATAGTTTTTGATACAGAAGTAATCTCAGTAGCTCCACTTCCATTATTTGCACGAGATAAATACAATAATATAGATTCGTCTTTAGCGTCTTTATCTTTGTTTTTTGCTCTTGCGCCTTGTTCCCATTGTATACTTTTAAGATATCCACTGGCTTCATCGCGAAGCATGTTTAGTTCGTTCTGTTTTATTGGGAAGGTTGAGTTGTGTTCCATTTTATTTAAGTCTTCAGTAAGCAATATTCAGTTTGCAGTTATTACTCTGCTAGCTTACACTTGCCTTTATTTATTCTATTTTGACTGCCAACTGCATACTGTTGACTGCCCACTTTGTTTACTTCATTTTTAAATCTGCTACCTGAAAAGGAGGCTTTGCCAACTTGTTCATAATTTCAGGATTCTTGTTGTATAATAATTGAATGATACGATGTGGCGCAAATACATAGTTTTGCTTTATGATATCGCTCCATTTTTGTAAGGTTTGTTTACTAAAATAGCCGCCTTCTTTAAATTCGCTACCAGATAAAACCTCATCGACTTTAAATGATAATGCGTAAGACTCTAAAGGCACTTCCTTTTTAGCAATGCTTTCTAGTATACTGTGTGTTAAAATATTTTCGTCTTTGGCAAATATGTTATGGAATGGTCCTAAATCTATTCGTTTTATGTGTTTAGGTTTTACGTCTTTTAATCGTCTGTCTATTCCATATGCCATAGTATCTAACGGCATTTTACGGTCTGCCACATTTTTTAATGTATCGTAAAGTTCTTCTTTTATGCTTTCTGGATTTTTACCATCGTAATTAAAATACATAAAACAGATAAATGGTCTATTTAATGCCACGTCGTAAAAACTCCAGCTTACCATATATTCTGCTTGACTTCCTGCTTCTGCTTGGGTTATTTTACCTTGTACAAAACGGTTGAAAATATATTTTTGTTCTACGGAAGTGTAATAAACTATGGATGCTGCTTGAAAGAGTTTGTCGCGTCTTACTGGTTCTTTTTTATGCATTAATTGCGTTAAAAATTCTTCTTGCAGCTCACTTACGTCTTTTAGTTTATTTAGGTAGTTATCTCGTAAGGACAAATCGTTATACAGATAACGAAACTCTAAGTAGTTTGGGAAACCCGAATTGGTTAAATCTACCTTCATATTATCTTCGTCATCGTACATGTATTTTACACGCATGGCTTCGATAGAATATAATAGCAGGTCGCAGTATTGTTTAAAATACGTCATTTCTTGTTCTGTGCATAATTTATTGAATTGTACACTTGTAATGAGTTCTTTTAAAGCAAAATCTACTTTTTTATGATAGAACACGTATTGGTCTTTACTGTCTAAAACAGCTGAGTCTAATGGTGTTACTATGTGGTTTATTGACATGTTTTAATACTTAATGTAAGTCTTTAAATATTACTGTTTACTTAATTACTTTTTTGAGTAATTATTTTAAATATTCCAAAAAAAATAAGAGATCCAAAGAATATTATATTTGCATATCCTATTATTTTTCCCAAATTCGACGTACTAATATTTAATATATATATTCCTAATAAGACAAATAAAAATGCTATGCTAAAGACTTTTAAAGATTTAAATGTTCTTTTCATAAAATTAATATTATATAGTTTAAGTAGATATTTGAGTGAGCGCGTTAAGGATTGAACGGTTTGTTTGAGCTCCTCGCAGAGAGCGAGTAGTGAAAGCCTGACCTACTTTTGCCATTAAAAGCAAAAGTAGGAAACGCCATTATTGTTTTAACTTAGTAAATCGTCGTTGCTTGTGTCTTCTTTTTTTGGTGTTGGAGCGTTATCTCCATCGCCTGAAGGTGCGTTTGCATCTGCTGCGTAATAGTCTTCGAAAATTTCTTTCATGTCGATACCGTAACGCTCTGCAAAATTCTTTTGAATGTCTACATCTTTTGCACGAATTTCTTGTAAAGCCTCTGCATAACTGCTATAAACGCCTTGCATAACTTTTTCGTGAACTGGAATATTGTCCATCATTTCTTGTCTTGCTTTTGCGCTTGCTGTGTGCATAGATGCAAGTGTTTCGCCAATATGCTCATCGGTTTTTACACCTAAATGCTCTAAAATGGCTGCAAATTCTTGATCTGTTCTGGCTTTTAAAGCGACTACGTAACCATCGTAATATTTTAGACGCTCGTCTGTATCACTTTTTAATTTTGCGCGATGCGTTTGTAAGTTACTACGTAAAGATGTTAGTACTTTAATGGTTAAATTATGCTTGTGTACAAAACTGTCTTTTGATGCTGCTAATGTTGTGTAGGCATTTTTTAGTCCTTCTAATTCTTCTACCTTTTGCTCTAAAGTGGTTACTTTTGATAGGGCTTCTGAGTACTCGGCAGATTGCTTGTCTGCTACTTCTTCTAATGCTTGACGTGCTTGTTTTAGTAGTGCGTATTGCTCTTCTAATTTTGCTTCTGTTTCTTTCTTTTTTTCTAAGGCTTTTGTATGGTTTTTAGACGCTTCTACTATGGCATCTTTTAGTTTTTCTTCTACTTCTTTAATTTCTACTTCACGGTTTTTTAATCGTGTTACTGCTGCTTGAGATTTGTATGATAATTCGCTTAGTAATGTTTGCACATCTGCGCTTTCTATTCGCTCTTGAAACATTGCTTTTGCTTTATTGTCTGCTCCTGCACGCACTTTCTCTGCATCTTTTAAGGTTTGTTCTGCTTTTGCGATTTTGCTTTTGCGTCCCCAAAGGTTATTCCACCAAGTATCTGGTTTGTTTTTGGCGTCTTCAAGTTCAACTTTAGCACGTTCTAATGCTTTTTGTGCATCGTCTATTACTTTTTGTTCTGTTTCGTTTAGTGATGAAAAACGCTCGAATAAAATACCAACCTCATCTTGATAATCTGTTAAATCCTTAATAGCATCAAGTAATGTTGTACGGTCTTTTTCTGCCATGTCTACAACATCGTCTAATGTTGCATTAAGAATTTTTTGACGACTTTCTGGATCGTCTTCTTGAGCAAGCTTAGATTTCATGGTATCTATAGCTTTTCCCCAATTAACATCTACTTTTTCGGTTTTTTCGTTTGCGTTTGTTTCTAGTAAGTCAAAATCGTCAGACATGTGGTATTATGGTTTTAAGGTTGTACGTTTTATGCTAAGCAATTTCGTTAAAAAAATCTACTTTTAAAATAAAATTGCATACTTATATGTATTAACTTTAATTTAAATGTTACAATTTTATATTATGAAATAAAGAAATTACCTTTAACCAAAATTTAATACTATAAACTATGAAAATAAAATACTATCTAATTCTTGCTTTAGCTATTAGTTTAACTGCGTGTAAAAGTGATAAAAAAGAAACTATAGAAATTGAAACTCCTGAAAAAGAAATTGCTGAATTAAAAATAACACCTATTGAGCATGCTACAATGGTTTTAAATTATGGTGGAAAAACAATATATGTTGATCCAACTGGTGGCAAAGAAGTTTTTGAAAAATTTTCTAAACCAGATTATATTTTAATTACTGATATACATAGCGATCATTTACATTTAAATACTATTGAGGCTTTAGATTTATCTAACACTAAAATTATTGCTCCAGAAGCTGTTTATGAATTACTTCCTGAAAATATAAGAAGTATAACTTCTACAATGATTAATGGTGCTAAAGAAGACTTTAAAACATTTAGCGTTGAGGCAATACCAATGTATAATTTACGTGAAGAAGCTTTACATTTTCATCCTAAAGGCAGAGGAAATGGTTATGTATTAACATTTGGAAAAGAACGTGTTTATATTTCTGGTGATACTGAAGATATTACAGAAATGCGTACACTAGAGAATATTGACAAAGCATTTATTTGTATGAATTTACCTTATACAATGACTGTTGAAAGCGCTGCAGATGCTGTTTTAAGTTTTAAACCAAAACAAGTTTATCCATACCATTTTCGCGGTACTGAAGGCTATAGCGATGTTGAAAAATTTAAATCTATAGTTAATAATAAGACTAAGAGTATTGAGGTTGTACAATTAAATTGGTACCCAAATACCAAAGAAAATTAATATATTTACACCTAAATAATTTTAATATATGCCTGCCCTAGCTATAGAAACAATCTCAACACTTTTAATTATTGGTGTTTTAGTATTAGTTATGATTCCTTATATATTGCAAAGGATAAAATTAAAAAAAGAAGAGACATTACTAAAAGAACAAGATAAGAAATTAGAAGAAATGCTAAATAGGCAAAATACAAGTGCTAAACCAGAGTATGACGATTTTACTAATGGTCATTTATACGAATAAAATATTATTATATTCATAAAAAAAGCAGTCTAAATGACTGCTTTTTTTATGCTTTAATATACTTATTATTATCTAATAAGTTTTTTATACTTAATACGCTTTGGCATTAAATCTCCACCAAGACGTTTCTTTTTATTTTCTTCATATTCACTAAATCCACCTTCAAAGAAATAAACTTGACTATCGCCTTCAAAAGCTAAAATGTGAGTACATATTCTATCTAAAAACCAACGGTCGTGACTAATTACTACTGCACAACCAGCAAAGTTTTCTAAACCTTCTTCTAATGCTCTTAAAGTATTTACATCTAAATCGTTTGTTGGCTCATCTAACAACAATACGTTTCCTTCTTCTTTAAGAGTCATTGCTAAATGTAAACGGTTACGCTCACCTCCAGAAAGTAACTCTACTTTTTTGTTTTGCTCTCCTCCAGAAAAATTAAAGCGACTTAAGTAAGCACGAGAATTTACTTGCTTACCTCCCATCATTATAAGTTCTTGCTCATCACTAAAATTTTGCCAAATTGTTTTACTTGGATCTATATTAGAATGTTTTTGGTCTACATAAGCAATTTTAGCTGTTTCTCCTACCTTAAACTCTCCTTTATCTGGTGTTTCTTCACCCATTATCATTCTAAAAATAGTAGTTTTACCGGCTCCATTTGGACCAATAATACCAACAATTCCTGCTTGAGGTAAATTAAAGTTTAAATCGTCGTATAATAATTTATCGTCGTAAGCTTTGGCTACGTTTTTAGCTTCTATAACATTAGTTCCTAAACGTGGCCCATTAGGGATATAGATTTCAAGTTTTTCGTCAAGTTGTTTTTGGTCTTGACTCATTAACTTATCGTAATTTTTTAAACGTGCTTTTTGTTTTGTTTGTCTTCCTTTTGCACCTTGTTTAACCCATTCTAACTCACGCTCTAATGTTTTTTGTCTTTTAGAAGCCGATTTACTTTCTTGAGCTAATCGTTTAGATTTTTGGTCTAACCATGAAGAGTAATTACCTTTCCATGGGATTCCTTCTCCTCTATCAAGCTCTAAAATCCAACCTGCAACATTATCTAAAAAGTATCTATCATGTGTTACTGCAATTACAGTTCCTTTATATTGTGCTAAATGGTGCTCTAACCAATGTACAGATTCTGCATCTAAGTGGTTAGTAGGCTCATCTAGTAATAAAACATCTGGTTCTTGTAATAATAATCTACATAATGCAACACGACGTCTTTCTCCTCCTGATAACACAGATATTTTTTTATCGCCATCTGGTGTTCTTAATGCATCCATTGCGATTTCTAACTTTGTATCTAACTCCCAAGCATTGGCTGCATCAATTTCATCTTGTAATACAGCTTGCCTTGCCATTAGCTTTTCCATTTTATCTGGATTGCTATAAACTTCTTCTAAACCAAATTGATCGTTAATAGAATTATACTCATCAAGAATAGCAACTGTTTCGGCTGCACCTTCTTTAACAACTTCCATTACCGTTTTATCTTCGTCTAACTTAGGTTCTTGTTCTAAATAACCAACAGAGTAGTCTTGTGAAAAGACAACATCTCCTTGATAATTTTTATCTACTCCTGCTATTATTTTTAATAACGTAGATTTACCAGAACCGTTAAGACCAAGAATTCCAATTTTAGCTCCATAGAAAAAACTTAAATAGATGTTTTTTAAAACAGGTGTGTTAGAGCTTTTAAATGTCTTGGTTAAACCAGACATTGAAAATATTATTTTTTTATCGTCAGACATATTTTTATTTTACGTGTATTATTATTTATTACAAAAAGATTATACTCTTCCTTTTAAAGCATTAAATACCCAAGCAATTGCAAAAAAACCTATTCCTACAGTTGCAAATCCCCAACCAGCTACATCATCGTATTTATAGGCTCCCATTAATATTAGAACTATTCCCATAACAATCATTAGCATTGTTGCCCAAGCTAATACTGTATTTTTATTCATTGCCATAATTTTTTATTTTTTTAAGCGAATTACAAATATCGCTTTTTTAGAAAAAAAAACCTCTTAAGTATATGTGTTTTTTTTAAGTGCAATAGCAAAACAAAGTTCTTATATTATAAATACAGTAAAATATGCGCTTAAATTATAAAGATTTTTCAATTAACTTTTTATTAGTACTTAAAATTGCCAATAAACATATTATAGCATCTATTTTTGTTATCTTTTTTATAATATACTTTGTTAATGAATCGAGCATTACTATCACTCGCTATTGGAGGTTTTGGGATTGGACTTACAGAATTTGTAATTATGGGCATATTACCTGATGTTGCAAATGCTTTTAGCGTTAGTATTCCTGTGGCTGGACATTTTATATCTGCTTATGCTTTAGGTGTTGTAGTTGGAGCTCCTATACTTACTGGTTTGGGAAGCAGATTTTCTGCTAATAAGGTTTTATTAGGGTTAATGGTTTGGTTTACAGTATTCAATACACTTTCTGCTTTTGCAAATAGTTACAATTCATTTATAGTTTTAAGGTTTTTATCGGGTTTACCTCATGGTGCTTTTTTTGGTATTGGAGCTGTAGTTGCAGGCAAATTATCTAAACCAGGAAAGGAAGCACAAGGTATAGCTATAATGTTTAGCGGTTTAACTTTTGCTAATTTATTAGGTGTTCCTTTAGTAACATATTTAGGAAAACATTTTAATTGGAGTATTTCCTTTTTAATGGTTGGTGCTGTTGGTATATTAGCCGTTTTAGGTGTAAAATTATGGATGCCTTTATTAAAACAATCTTCGGAAAATAGTTTTTTAAGTGAATTTAAAATATTTAAACGATTAGAACTTTGGTTAATTATAATACTAACCACTATTGGCACTGGTGGTTTTTTTGCTTGGTATAGCTATATCGCGCCTTTAATAACCGAAGTTGCGGGACATCCAAGTAGTATGGTAACTTATGCTATGGTATTAGCTGGGTTAGGTATGGTAATAGGCAATTTTGTTGGTGCAAAATTAGCTGAGAAATTTTCTCCAATATATGCCGTAACATTAGTGCTTATTATTATGGCTATTAGTTTAATTATTAATACTTATTTAGCTTCTGATAAGGTGTTTGTTTTATTAATGACCTTTATAATAGGTATTGTTTCTTTTTCTATTTCTACACCAATACAATTATTAATAATAAAAGCCTCTAAAGGTTCTGAAACTTTAGGCTCCTCTTTAAACCAAAGTGCCTTTAATATTGGTAATGCTAGTGGAGCTTACTTTGCCGGAATACCAATTGCCATGGGATTAGGTTATACTTCTGCAGATTGGGTTGGAGCAGCTATGGCAGGCATAGGAATTTTATTAGCCTTGGTGATAATACTTATTAGAAAAAGAAAATAATTTTAGTTTAAAAATTTAGTGGAACCTCAATAAAAAGAATTTCGGATGTTGCTTTTGCTGTTATTTCAAAACTATTTGTTTCTGAAACTTCAATAGCATCTCTAGTTTTAAGAGTTTTAGAATCTAATATAAACTCTCCATAAATATTCATTACATAAACACCATGGTTTTTACTTTTTATAGTGTAAGTAAAACTATTTTTCTCGTTAAGGTTTATTCGAGATATTCTAGCATCTTGATGAATTTTTAGACTGTCACTTTTGTCTTCATCTATAGAAGATACTAAGGTTTGCAATTTATTTTTTCTTTCGTTTTCGTTAAAAAGTTTTTGATCGTATCTTGGTGTTACATTTTCTTTATTTGGTATAATCCATATTTGGAATAAATTTAAATGCTCATCTAAAGAGCCATTAATTTCAGAATGCTCTACTCCTATTCCTGCAGACATTATTTGTACCTCTCCTGTTCTAACTTCTTGCCATTGTTTATGCATATTATCTTTATGCTTAAGAATCCCTTTTAATGGAATAGATATAATTTCCATATTGTTATGTGGATGCATACCAAATCCCATTTTAGGAGCTATAACATCGTCATTTAAAACTCTTAGTGCACCAAAATGCATTTTGTTTTCGTTGTAATAATTAGCAAAACTAAAAGAGTAATTTGCCTGTAACCAACCATGGTTTGCAAAACCTCTTGAATCTGCTTTGTGTAATACTAATTTCATATTTAAATGTTTATATAATTACCTTATTTTATCTAATAAATAACTAAGTTGCTCTGCTTCTTCGTCGTTTAAATTTTTTAAAAATTTTGGTTCCCATTTATCGTCTATTTTAGATAATAAATTTAAACCATCCTCTGTAATAATAATATTTACTATTCTTCTATCTACTTTACTAGGAATTCTATTTATAAGCTTTTTAGCACACAATTTATCCATTAATCTTGTAACATTTGGAGCACGTTGTATCATTCTGTTTTTTACAGTTTGTACCGTTAACTCTGTTTTCGCTCCACGTAATATTCTTAAAATATTGTATTGTTGTGGCGAAATATTAAATGGTTTTAAAATTTCTAATTCTTTACTATAAATCCAATTTGCGGTAAATAATATATTTATGTAAGCTTTTAAATCGTTTGATGGAAAATTAGATTTTATATCTTTTGAAAGGTCTCCCATTTATATATTATTTTTAAATGTTTCAACAGCTTGATTTAGCGCTTTATTTAAAGCATTATCTTGAATACCTTTATCTGAAAAATTATTAAAAAATGAAGGCAATGAAAAAGTAGCAACAATATTTGCATCGTGTCTTGGAAATCTATCCTTAGCGATTTCTAATACAGATTGTCCACCTCTTGCTCCTGGTGAAGTAGCCATTAATAACATAGGCTTATTATACCAGTTTTTTTGCTCAGCTCGAGATAACCAATCAAAAAGATTTTTAAATGCAGAAGAGTAAGCTCCATTATGCTCGGCTAAAGAAATAATAATACCATCTGAAGCTTTTATATGTTCTAAAAATAGATTTACTTCTTTTGGGATACCTTTTTCATTTTCTAAATCCACACCATATAATGGCAAATTAAAATCGTTAAGATCTACTATATTTAATTTAACATCTTTAATTAAAGAAGCTGCAAAAACTGCTAATTGCTTGTTAATTGATGCTTTACTGTTACTTCCTGCGAAAACTAAAATATTTTTCATAATAAATGTTTATTTTAAATCAAATATAAAAAAAATAGTTTCCATAGAATATATTTCATAGGAATTTAATAAATGATTAACTAATTTATCTTTTCTAAATTGAAATTAAACTTTGTATTTTAGCTTAAAAATTATTTTAATGGATATCAACTTCAACAAAAACGAAGATTATAACAAACTTTTATTATCTAATTTACGCAGTAAGTTTGCTCAAGTTAAACTTGGTGGCGGACAAAAACGTATAGATAAACACCATGAAAAAGGAAAGTTAACTGCCAGAGAACGTATTGATTATCTTTTAGATAAAAATAGAAAAAGTATTGAAATAGGTGCTTTTGTTGGAGATGGCATGTACGAAGAGCATGGCGGATGTCCGTCTGGTGGTGTTGTTGTAAAAATGGGTTATGTAAGTGGCAAACAGTGTATTGTTGTAGCAAATGACGCTACAGTTAAAGCTGGAGCTTGGTTTCCTATTACAGGAAAAAAGAACTTACGTGCACAAGAAATTGCTATAGAAAATAAATTGCCTATTATTTATTTAGTAGATAGTGCTGGAGTGTATTTACCATTGCAAGATGAAATTTTCCCAGATAAAGAACATTTTGGTCGTATTTTTAGAAATAATGCTATAATGAGTAGTATGGGAATTACTCAAATTGCAGCCGTTATGGGAAGTTGTGTAGCTGGTGGAGCATATTTACCAATTATGAGTGACGAAGCTTTAATTGTAGATAAAACTGGTAGTATTTTTCTAGCAGGAAGTTACCTTGTTAAAGCTGCAATTGGAGAAAGTATAGATAACGAAACACTTGGTGGCGCAACAACACATTGTGAAATTTCTGGTGTTACAGATTATAAGGCAAAAGATGATAAAGACGCTTTAGATACCATAAAACGATTGGTTGATAAAATTGGAGATTATGACAAAGCTGGATTTAATCGTGTAGATGCAAAAAAACCTAAGGATAATCCTGAAGATATTTATGGTATTCTACCTAAATCTCGTGCAGACCAATATGATATGCTAGACATAATTTCAAGATTGGTAGATAATGGAGAGTACGATGAGTATAAAAAAGGCTACGGACAAACCATTATTACTGCCTATGCGAGAATTGATGGTTGGGCTGTTGGTATTGTTGCAAACCAAAGAAAATTAGTAAAAACTAAAAAAGGAGAAATGCAATTTGGTGGTGTTATTTATAATGACAGCGCAGATAAAGCTACACGTTTTATTGCCAATTGTAACCAAAAGAAAATTCCTTTAGTATTTTTACAAGATGTTACTGGATTTATGGTTGGTAGTAAGAGTGAGCATGGAGGTATTATAAAAGATGGTGCTAAAATGGTAAATGCAGTAAGTAACTCTGTAGTGCCAAAATTTACTGTAGTTATTGGTAACAGTTATGGTGCAGGAAATTATGCTATGTGTGGTAAAGCTTACGACCCAAGATTAATTGTTGCTTGGCCTAGTGCAGAGTTAGCTGTAATGAGTGGAAATTCTGCTGCTAAAGTTTTACTTCAAATAGAGAAAGCTTCATTATTAAAAAAAGGTGAAAAAATTACTCCTGAAAAGGAAGAAAAATTATTTTCTAAAATAAAAGATAGATACGACAATCAAGTATCACCATATTATGCTGCTTCTCGTTTATGGACAGATGCAATAATAGATCCTTTAGATACTAGAACTTGGATTTCTATGGGAATTGAAGCTGCAAACCACGCACCAATAGAAAAACCTTTTAATATGGGTGTTTTACAAGTATAATTAATATTATAAATAATAAAAAAAGGAACGTAATTACGTTCCTTTTTTTATTTAAAACCTTTTACAATTATTTATTTAATGTTTTTACCAACCTTATAAACTCTGCTCTATAACCATATTCGTCTTCTCCTCTTCCACTTTTTGCTAATGCAATAACATCTTTACTATTTGTATTATTATAATAACTGGAAGCTCTTAATTGCATGCCAAATAATGCAACTGCAGATGCAAATTTTAAATCTTTAGATGGTTCGTTTATTTCATCTTTTTGAATATGCACCATTTCTATACTCTTTTTACCTTCTGGCTTTTTATACCTAAACTTAACAGTTAGCAATTCATCTGAAAAATCATTATTAGTTTCTGTATTTGTATATTTTAAATCTGAAACATTTTTTAAAAATTCGTTTTGTACTCCTACAGGAATCACTTCATATAAGGCTGTAACTGTATGCCCACTACCTAGTTCTCCGGCATCTTTTGTGTCATCTATAAAATCTTCATCTTCTAGCAATCTATTTTCGTAACCTATTAATCTATATGCTTGTACTATATTAGGATTAAATTCCACTTGAATTTTCACATCTTTAGCAATAGTATATAGTGTGCCTCCAAATTCTTTTCCAAATACTTTTTGAGCCTCTTGCATAGTGTCTATATATGCATGATTTCCGTTACCTTGATCTGCTAAAATTTCTAATTTAGAATCTTGATAATTACCATATCCAAAACCTAAAACAGATAAAAACACTCCAGATTTGCGTTTTTCTTCTATAAGTTTTTTCATGCTTTTATCGCTAGATTCACCTACATTAAAATCGCCATCGGTTGCAAGTATTACACGATTATTACCATTCTTTTTAAAATGTTGCTCTGCTAATTTATAAGCAAGATTAATACCTTTTCCACCGGCAGTAGAACCTCCAGATTGCAAGTTATTTAGAGCTTTTAAAATCTTCTTTTTATTGTCTCCAGATGTTGGTTCTAAAACAACTCCTGCAGCTCCAGCATACACTACTATAGAAACTTTGTCTTTTGCTCTAAGTTGATTTACCAATAACTTAAAAGCAGATTTTAATAATGGTAATTTATTTTGAGCACTCATAGAGCCTGAAACATCTATTAAAAAAGTAAGGTTAGATGGAGGAAGCTCTTCATTATTATATGTTTTACCTTGCAAGCCTATTTTAACTAATTTTGTTTGTGTATTCCATGGTGTGATAATTAGTTCTGTATTTATTGAAAAAGGATGATTATCTTTAGGTTGAGGATAATTATAATCGAAATAATTAACCATTTCTTCAATTTTAACAGCATCTGGATATACTTTTTGCCCATTATTAATCATACGTCTAACATTACTATACGACGCTTTATCTACATCTATAGAAAAGGTTGATAACGGAGAGGTTTTTACAGTTTGAAAACTATTCTCTACAATCTCTACATATTCATCTTTAGCTTTTTCTGGAATTATTAACTTAGATTTTGTTTTTTTTGCAATAGCTGCTTTTTCTTCTTTAGAAAGCTTGTAGTTTCCTTTTTTAGTTTGTACTATAATAACACCATTTGCGCCTTGAGAGCCATATAATGCGCTGCCTCCAGCTCCTTTAATAACATTTGTTGATTTTATTTTTTTTGGATTTATATTAGCCAGTTCTTTTGCTGTTGTAATTTTTCCATCTACAACAATTAAGGCTTCGTTTGTTACGGAAACAGATCTATTGCCTCTTAAAACAATACGCGTTGATTGATTGATTCCATTATTAGTGGTATTAATATTTAATCCTGAAACTTTTCCAGATAAAGACTGTACAACGTTAGGATTACTTGGTTTAGAAAATTTTATAGTACGAACATTAGTGTTTGTATTACCTATATTTTTTCTTCTAGTAGATAGTTTTTTAAAATTAGGTTTCTTCTTTACGCCTAATAAGGTCACTACAACTTCTTCTTTAGCATTTTCTGGCATTGTAAAGCTAATTACACTTTCTGCTCCAACGGTTTTTTCTACTGTATTACCTACATAACTATATACTATAACATCTCCAACTTGAGCACTAATTGTATAATTACCATTAAAATCTGTTATTGTGCTATTAATTGTTTCTTTAACTAAAATATTAACACCAGGTAATGGCAAACTATCTCTATCTATAATTGTTCCTGTAATTTTTTTTTGTTGAGCTTGTATTTGTATTGAAGTAAAAGCTACAAATAATAAGAGTAATACATTTTTCATATTTTTGGTTTTTAAGTTTAGTATAAAACTATAACCAAAATCTATGTTATAAAATGTAGAATGAGTAAACAGTGCTTTTGAGTGAGTGAACTCTAAAAACAAAAAAGGCTGAGAAAAACACCCAGCCTTTTTATGTAATAAATTATATAATAATTCTATTTAATTTCTGTAGCAAATGGAAACATAAGCTGTATTCCTTTTTGCTTAGTCATTGCTTTTACTTCTTGGAGAATTTTATAATTTTCGTCACCTAATTCTTCTTTTATTAAATCTTCTTTAGATTGTATTAAGCCAAAACCTTGTAGCATTTTGTCTAAATCTTTTTCAAATATCGGATATTCGGTGGTCATGTAATCTTCTATTTCAACAAGCTCTGCAGCATATTTTATAGCTTCGTCTAAACCTCCTAATTCGTCAACCAAACCATTAGTAACTGCATCTACTCCTGTCCAAACACGACCTTGAGCAATATTATGTACGGCTTCTTGAGTCATGCCACGACCTTGTGCTACTCTATTTGTAAACAAATCGTAAACAGAACTTATACTCTCTTTAATAAAAGCACGTTGTCCATCGTCCATAGGTTCGAAAAAGCTGTAAGTAACTGCGTTTTTATTTGTAACTACTTGTTCTGCATTAATTCCCCATTTATCTGCTAAGCCTTTAACATTTGGCAAGGTTCCAAATACACCTATACTTCCAGTTATTGTTGTAGGTTCTGCAAATATTTTATTTGCATTACACGCTATATAGTAACCTCCAGAAGCAGCAACATCTCCCATAGAAACTATAACTGGTTTTACTTTTTTTGTTAGGTCTACCTCTCTCCATATAAGTTCGCTGGCTAAAGCACTTCCTCCTGGAGAGTTTACTCTTAAAACAATAGCTTTAATTTTATCGTTATTTCGTGCTTCTTCTAACGCTTTATTTACAGCACCCTGTCCCACATAGGTTTCGTCTCCTTCACCATAAAAAATTTGACCTTCAGTATAAATTACTGCTATTTTATTTTTTATTGAATATGGTTTTTTATTGGCTGCATAACTAGCATAATCTTCAATTTCTACAGTATTTAACTCATCATTATTATTTATTCCTATATTATTTTTAATGCTGTTTAAATATTCGTCGTGATATGCAATTTTATCTATTAACCCAGATTTTAAGGCTAGTTCTGGTGTTCTTGACTCTAAATTTTCTGCGATAGTGTTTAGGGTTTCTGTAGAAATATTTCTGCTAATTGAGATGTCTTTTTTTATTTCGGTCCAGATACCATTTAAATAGGCACTTATTTGTTCGCGATTATTGTCGCTCATTTCATTTTCAAGATACGGCTCGACAGCACTTTTATATTTGCCTAATCTTACAACTTCCATTTTTATTCCAGATTTTTCTTGAAAGTCTTTAAAATATAAACGCTCTGTAGATAATCCTTTAAACTCAATTAAACCAACAGGATTTAAAAATAACGTATCTGCTACAGAATTTAAATAGTAATCTTTTTGAGAATAAATATCTCCATAAGACATTATAAATTTTCCAGATTCTTTAAATCTTACAAGAGCATCTCTTAACGCTTTTGTTTGCGAAACACCAGCCATAATAAAATTATTATCTATAGAGATTCCTTTAATTTTATTATCTGTAGCGGCATAATCTATGGCATAAATTAAATCGAAAAGGCCATTTTTTTCGTCTGTATCTAAAAATGGATATTCTTTAAAAGTTGTTTTTGCTGCATAATCTTTTATTGGAAAATCGAGTTTAAGCTCTAAAATAGAATTGTCTTTAACAACCACAGCCTCTTTTGAAGATGAGCCAAAAAGCATTCCTATAATTATTAGAAAACCAAAACAGATAAATAGAAATACAAAAATTCCAATTACTGTAGAGAATACACGTTTTATAAAATTCATAATTATTAATTTTTATACATTAGTCCAACCTTTAATTAGATTGTTACAATTTGAAGCTACTTTTTAATAACTGTAATGTTTTTTTACGTTGAATTTTACCTGAAGAAGTTTCTAAAAACTTATTTATAAAATAGATTTTTTTGGGTTTAGAATAATTTTCTAAATCGTTAAACATAGTATCTTTAAAAACAATCTCTTCTCCTTCAACAACAATAATTACACGTTCTCCTAGAATATCGTCTTTTTCTGAAGCTATAAAAAAGCGTCTGTTAATTTTATTACTTAACTTGTTTTCTACCTGCTCAGGAAACACTTTAACTCCACCAGAATTTATAATATTATCTGCTCTACCTAACCACTCAAAAGTTTTGTTAGAATGTAATTTAACAACATCGTTTGTTACAATTTCAGAGTCTGATAAAAGTGGTGCGTTAATTATTAAGCAATTATTATTAGTAGTAGTTAGTGTAATAGATGGTAATGCTTTAAATGCTTTACTTTGAGGAATATTAGGTAAGAAATTGTTAAGTTGCTTAACTGCAATATGCGAAACAGTCTCAGTCATACCATAAGTTTCGAAAACAGTAGTTTTTAAATCTTGTATTTTAAATATTAAATTTTCTGAAACCTTTGCTCCACCAATTATTAGCGTTTTTATATTGGAAACAATATCTAAATTTGCTTTTAACTGTAAAGGTACCATAGCAGAAAAATGGTATGTATTAGATTGATTTATTTTTAATTTTATTTTAGGTTCTATACAATCTAACTCTAAACCAGTGAGCATAGCACGAACTAACATCATTTTACCTGCAATATAATGTGCTGGCAAGCATAATAAAGCCTTGTCTCCTGGTTGTAATTTAAAAAAAGATTTTGTTGCAAAAGCAGAATTAATCATTCTTTGTTTGCTAAAAGTAATTGTTTTAGGTTTACCTGTAGATCCTGAAGTTTTTAAATTTATACTCTCCTTATCGTTAAGCCAATCTTTTAAAAAAATTCCTATATGATTTTTAAATTCTTTATCCGAATTTATTAAGGTTTCACTAAGTTCTTTAAGCTCATTAGAAGTATATTTTTTTCCATTGAACTTAAAATTACTATGTATTTTACTATAGTGTGGAATCAATTTAGTCTAAAATTTTATAGTTTTCTTTAACAGGTTCTTCTATTTTACCAAATAGTTTTTGGTTCCAGTTTTTCCATTTATAAACTTTAGCAAAAATTAGAATGAAGATTGGAAAAATTATAAATACTGGTAAAACAATATCATAAAACCCAATTCCTGGATCTGATACATCTTTAAGTATAGAATGTGTTTGTAATACTGTCCAATCTGCCGAAACTAATAATGCTCCAAATAAATTATTTGCTGCATGAAAACCTAATGCTAGCTCCATACCTTCGTCCATAAGTGTAATAATTCCTAAAAAAAAACCGGTACCAATATAATATACCATTACAGTGTAACCTAACTTACTTACTTCGGGATTAAAAACATGCATACCACCAAATATTAAAGAAGTTAATACTAATGGAAACCACCTGTTTTTAGCCAAAGCTCCAAAACCTTGCATTAAATATCCTCTAAAAACATATTCTTCTGTACTTGTTTGGATAGGTATAAAAAGTATTGCAATTACTGCTAAAATTAAAAAACGTTTTAATTCAAAATTCCAAACATAATCTTCGGGTGCTGCATAATAGTCTAATAAAACCATTCCAGACGATATAATACCCCAAAAGAAAAAGGCAAACAAAATGCGTATAAAATCTATTTTTTTTCTAGCTGTAGTTAACTCTTTAATAGTTTGTTGGTGTAAATATTTAACAACAATAAATAATGCTACCAAAGCAAACCCAAAAGAAAGTAACAATAAAAATAAATTTAGGTTTGGTTCTAAAATTGTCATTAAATCTGATTCTGACATTTCAAAAACAGAACCACCGCTTTTCATTGCTTTAAATAGTGCAGCTAATGTAAAAGGAATTTGACCAATACCTGAAGCTATTATAACAATTATAGATCCTACTATATATCTCCAAAAATCATGTTTAACTTTAAAAACTTGTTGTATATAATTCATTTTTATAACTTAAAATTCCATTTATTATTATTACTATTATTGTATTCTAAAGTACCATTAGTTACATTTAGAGGTGATTGAAAGTTGTTAGTAAATAAACTTCCAGTGCCTAAACCTTGAGGCATTTTATTTTGCTTTAAATATGTGTATTGGGCAATTGCGCTTAAACCAACATTGCTCTCTAAAGCACTTGTTATCCACCAACCTATATTTTGTTTTTCTGCGATACTTATCCACTCATCGCTACCTGAAAAACCACCTATAAAGCTAGGTTTTAAAATAATATATTGTGGTTTAATTGTTTGTAATAATGTGTGCTTTTTATTTGTTGAAAATACGCCTATTAATTCTTCGTCTAGCGCTATTGGTAATGGAGTTTCCTCGCATAATTTAGCCATTTCTTGGTATTGTTTTGGCTTAATAGGTTGCTCTATAGAATGTAGTTTAAATTCACTAAGTTTCTTTAATTTTTCTAAAGCATGTTCTGGACTAAAAGCTCCATTAGCATCGACACGTAATTCTATATCAGTTTCACTAAAATGATTTCTTATTCCTTTTAATAAACCTAACTCTGTCTCAAAATCTATTGCACCAATTTTAAGCTTTATGCATTTAAAACCGGCCTTAATTTTATCTTGAATTTGTTGTTTCATGAAAGCTTCATCACCCATCCAAATGAGTCCATTTATAGGGATTGATGCTTCATTTTTTGTAAATTTAGATGGAAATAAGTTAAAATTATCTTCAGCATTATAAGATTTAAAAGCCATTTCTAAACCAATTTGTATACTTGGAAATTCAATATTTTTATCTAATAAAAACATTAATCCTTTATCTATGTTTTTACAAGTATACTTAAGTTGATCTTCGTAATCTGGTCTGTCATCTACAGACAATCCTCTTAAAATACCACATTCGCCAATGCCATAATTATTTTTGTCTTCAATAATTAAAAACCATGTTTCTTTAGTTTTTAAAATACCTCTAGATGTACCGCTAGGCTGTTTAAAATTGAGAATATATTTTTGATAGGTTGCCTTCATTTACTTTTAATAATTAGAAAAATAAAGCTATTATTTAATTTATACATTAATATACGCCATTATAACTAATGGTATTTAATATATAAAGTAAATGTTTTACAATAAATGTCCGATACCTAATAATAAAGCAAAAAGCACTGTTGATAATGCCAATTTTTTTAATTCAGGATCAAAATCTTTTAAATTAGTAATATTATTAACTCTTTTTAAATGTAGTATTAATGGAATATATGCAACAAAAAAGATTAAGTTAAATACTGAAACATAATATAATATTCCAAATATAAATGAAGTTACAATAGCTGTAATTATTAAAAAATTATGATATTTTTTAGCTTTAATTTTTCCTAATTTAACAGCTGTGGTTATTTTATTACTCTTTAAATCGCTTTCAATATCCCTCATATTGTTTAAATTTAAAACACCTGCACTAAATAAACCTATAGAAATTGCTGGTAAAAATGTAACATGATCTATTTGTTTTGCAAATAATATATAACATCCTAATACACTAACAATTCCAAAAAATAAAAATACATAAACATCTCCTAATCCTCTATAACCATAAGCTTTACTACCCATTGTATATTTAATTGCAGATCTTAAAGCAAATACAGCTATACCAAGAAACAATATTGCTAGCAATAAGTGTTTTGAGCCAAAAGCAGAGATTATTAGTCCCACTGTAAGGCCTATACTAATTAAGATGTTTATTTGTATAGCATGAAGCATTTTTTTAGGAGAAATATTGCCACTTTGTATTGCACGCTCTGGTCCTATTCTATCTTCATTATCTGTTCCTTTTTCTGCATCACCATAATCGTTTGCTAAATTGGATAATATTTGAAAACTGATAGTTGTAGCAATTGCTAATAAAAATATTTGCCAACTAAAAAAACCATTATATTCTGCTAGACATCCTGCAACAATGATACCTGCAAGAGAAAGTGGCAATGTTCTTAACCTAATTGCAGATAACCAATTTGTAATATTCTTCATTAATATATTTTATGGAATCCACTGTTTTGGGAAATTAGGCTTTCTTTTTTCTAGAAAAGCATCTCTACCTTCTTTAGCCTCATCTGTCATGTATGCTAAACGTGTTGCTTCTCCAGCAAATACTTGTTGTCCAACCATTCCATCATCTGTTAAATTCATTGCGAATTTAAGCATTTTTATAGATGTTGGAGATTTTGCTAAAATTTCTTGAGCCCATTGGTAGGCTGTAGTTTCTAATTCTTCGTGAGGAATAACAGCATTAACCATACCCATTTCGTATGCTTCTTGTGCAGAATAATTTCGGCCTAAAAAGAAAATTTCTCTAGCCTTTTTTTGACCTACCATTTTAGCCAAATATGCAGACCCATAACCTCCATCAAAACTTGTTACATCTGCATCTGTTTGTTTAAATATAGCATGCTCTTTACTCGCTAAAGTTAAATCGCAAACCACATGTAAACTATGTCCGCCACCAACTGCCCAACCTGGTACAACAGCAATTACTGCTTTAGGCATAAAGCGAATAAGACGCTGTACTTCTAAAATATTTAATCTATGGTAACCATCTTCTCCTACATAACCTTGATGTCCACGAGCTTTTTGGTCTCCTCCAGAACAAAAAGAGTAAATTCCATCTTTAGTAGATGGACCTTCTGCAGATAATAAAACAACACCAATATTTGTATCTTCTTGAGCATCGTAAAACGCATCATACAATTCTTTTGTTGTTTTTGGTCTAAATGCGTTTCTTACATTTGGTCTATTAAAGGCAATTCTAGCAACACCATTACTTTTATTGTATGTTATATCTTCGTAGTCTTTGGCTTTAACCCATTTTATTTCACTCATAATATGTATTATTCAAAATTTTTTAAAAATACATAATTTTACGTAGTCTAAGCACTCGTTTAATTACATAATTAATTAACAAATATAACTTTTTGAATATCAATACTATAATTTAAAATCTTATAAATAAATTGAAATTTACGTAAGAAAAAACTTTCTTTTATTGTTTTTAAACGTTATAAAATTACACTTAAACCTTAATGGTGATTAATAATTATTAAAAAAGTAGAATTTTAAAGCTTAAAAATACATTTGTATTGTTATTAATCTATAAATTTCTTTAAAATGAAAATAACCGACTCTCCTTATTATAAAAAAGTGGTTGAAACCCATCATCTTGATATTGGCAATTTTTATTTTTTTGAAAACATGGCAGTCTCAGAAGTTAATGAAGGTGCTCATTTAGATTTATCTAATACTCAAAAGTTACTAAAAATTACTAATTCTTTTTATAAAGGGAAACCTTTTAGTCACGTTTCTAATAGAATTAATAAATACTCGGTATCTCCAATAGATTTTGCTAACTACTGCAAATCTTTAGAAAATGTTGAATCTTTTGTTGCTATTATTTATAATAATTATTTTGATGAAATGAATACCCAAATAGAAAAACATTTTATTAAAAAACCATATTACGTTACAGATAATTTAAATGATGTTTTTTTATGGAAATCAAAGAATTTAAAAAATTTGAGTGCATAAAATTTCCTAAACTAAACTAGCAAAAACTGTTATTTTATTAAAAAAAATGGTTAGCAGTTAAAAAATATAACCAACTAAAAATCAACAAACTAATTGTTTTTATATTAAGTATTAATTAAAAACTATAAAAGACAACACATTTATAATAATTGTATAATAACTACTATATGTAACCCTTAAATCTATTTTAGTAGAAAGCTGTTTTTGTTTTAACTAACAAAACAGCTTTTTTTAGTTTAAGAGAAAATTTAAACTAAACGAATACCTTCATTTTCTATAGTAATTTGCTTTTGCTTATAAAGTGTACCAATAGCTTTTTTAAAGTTTTTTTTGCTCATTTCTAAAGTTTCTTTAATTGCTTCTGGTGAAGATTTATCGTGCAATGGTAAGAATCCCGAATTATCTTCTAATACTTCTAAGATTTTTTTTGCGTTAGGTTCTATATTTCTATATCCTATTTGGCCTAAAGTAATATCTAATTTATTACCAGGACGTATTTTTTTAACAATACCTTTAATATGGTCACCAATACTTAATTCTTGAAAGATATTATCTTTAAAAATTAAGCCAGTATGTTTATTATTTACAATTACATTCATACCAAAATCACTAGGATGCGACACTATTAAATCTACCTCTTCAAACTCACTAACGGTTAGTTGCTCGTTACTTAAAAACCTATTAGTTTTACTTGTGGCAACTAATCTTTCGCTTTTTTCATCTAAATAGCAATGCACTAAATACCAACCTCCTTTTTTCATAGGAAAAGCTTGTTCTTTAAATGGGCAAAATAATTCTTTTACCATTCCCCAATCAAGAAAAGCGCCAAAATCATTTACTGCATTACATCTTAAAACAGCAAATTCTCCTTTAGTAATATATGGTTCGTCTGTAACTGCAACCATACGTTCGTTATTGTCTAAATAAATAAACACTTCTACGTCATCACCAACTTTAAAAACGTCTTCAACATAACGATTAGGTAATAACACTTCATTACCTTCTTCATCTCCCAAAAACATACCTGGTTCGGTATCTCTAAGTATTTCTAACGTATTAAATTCTCCTATATTTATCATATTGCAAAAGTACTAATATTAATAGTTATATATTTTCTTTTATTTAATAAAGTGAATTTATATTATTAAAATTCTAAAATAATTTACAAAAAAAAAGCACTACAAATATATTATAGTGCTTTTAGAATTTTATTGAAAAAAAATCTATTTGTAAACAGATTCTTTTTTAAAATGTTTAGCTAGTAAATAGTAAACAACTGCTCTATATTTATTTTTATTAGAACGCCCATAAGTTTCCATTACAGAATCTATAGCTTTATCTAAATCTGCAGAATCGCTTAAACCTAATTTTTTGATTAAAAAATTGTTTTTTACTGTATCTAACTCGCTTTGATCCGAACCAGATACTGTTGCTGCGTCTTTATTGTAAATAGAAGGTCCACAACCAATTGTAACTTTTGTTAAAAAATCCATATCTGGAGTTGTACCACATTTGTCTTTTAAATCTGCAGCATACTTAGCTATCAAATCGTCTCTTTTGCTCATAATTTTAGTTTTAAGTTGTATTAATTTCTTTTTAAATATACGTTTTTTTTAAACCAATAAAATTAATGGCTAAACAAAAAATTATTAAACTATCGATAAACGGAAAAAACTATCGGTTAATTACTTTATTGCTTTAAAATAATTAAGAAGGATATCATCGTTTTTTGTACTAGGTGTAAATACTTCTAACAATTTTGGTTGTCTTGTTTCGCTATAAAAATCATCTAACGCTATAGACAGCTCACTTTCGTTTGTTGCTTTGGCATAATTTATACCATACATATTGCATAATTGCTTTGATGTGAGCTTGTGTTTTGTTTCGAAAAAAGTATCAAAATTAGTAGTGTTTTTGTGGCCTGGAAGAATTCTAAAAATACCTCCACCTCCATTATTAACAACTATAATTCTAAAATTATTTGGAATGTAATTATTCCATAAGGCATTACTATCGTAAAAGAAACTTAAGTCGCCTGTTATAAAAGTAGTTTGCTGCTTAGATGCTAAAGCTGCTCCTATTGCTGTACTTGTACTACCATCTATACCACTTGTTCCTCTGTTACAAAAAACATTTATATCATTTTTTAAATCGAAAAGTTGCATGTATCTAATAGCAGAACTATTTCCTACTTGTAATTGAGAATGATTTGGTACGGCTTTTAATATTATGTCGAAAGCCTTAAAATCACTAAAAGGTATATTTTTTATATATTTTTCATGATTTTCTCTTCTACTATTAAAGGCTTCTAACCATAAAGCATTGTAATTACTTTCTACTTTATTTGTTAAAGGTGAAAACGCTTTAAAAAAGGTGTTTATAGGTGCAGAAAACACTTTTTGCAATGCAAAAAAAGTATCGTTTGCATTATGTTCTCCAATGTGCCAATGTGCTTTTATATTACAATCGCGTAAGAATTTTTTAATTTTTTTAGATACTACCAATCCTCCAAAAGTTAATAGTATATCTGGTTTTAATTGATTAAGTTCTTGAGTATTTAAAGCTGCTATTAATTTATCTATTCCTGGAATAAAACGTTCGTGATGAATATTTGAAGTTGTTTCGGTAAGTACTAAAACACTATTATCTTGAGCTAAAAAATCGAGATATTTTTGTTCTACTGTATTTGGCTGGTTAACACCTACTAAAACTAACTTACGTTTTGAAGAATTCCAAAGCGAAATATAACTACTTAAATCTTCTATTATATTTTCTTTTTTCTCTAAAGAAAACGCTTTTGGTTTTACTGATGGTTCATCTACTATATCGTATAAAGGCTCATTAAAAGGAATATTTATATGTACTGGTCCTTTTTGTAAAACAGAAATATTTATAGCCTTATTTATCTCTTCTTCGTTGTATTCCTGTATTTTTTCCTGTAAAACTGTATAGTTTAGAGATTTTTTATCTGTATTTTTTAATATTGGTAACTTCTCTTTTTGCAGTGCATTATCTTCAGCTAAATCTTCTTTTAAATTTGCAGAATATAAAATATGATTTTTATAAATATTCTCTTGATTTATTGTTTGCCCATCACCTATTCCTATTAAATACTTTGGTCGGTCTGCACTTAAAACAACAACAGGAATATTACTATAAAACGCCTCTGCAATAGCAGGATAATAATTTAATAAAGCACTTCCCGAAGTACAAACAACAGCAACTGGTTTCTGTATTTGCTGAGCAATACCTAGTGCAAAAAAAGCAGCACACCTCTCGTCTACAATACTATAACATTTAAAAAAAGGATCGTGTGTAAAACCTATAGTTAATGGTGCATTTCGGCTACCAGGAGATAATACAATATGTTGTATATTTTTAGCTTTACAAAGCTGAACAACGGTTTGAGCGAGTGGAATTTTTGGGTGTTTCATCTAAGGTACAAAAATACAAAATAGGCTTTTTAAATAGAATTAAAATAAAACCTTTTTCATTGTTTGAGCTTTATTTGCAGTTTCTTCCCACTCATCTACTGGAACAGAATCTTTTGTTATTCCGCCTCCAACATAAAGTTTTGCTTTAACATCTGTTAATTGCATACAACGTAAATTTACATATAAATTTGTTACTGTTTTTATAGATGTATAAACGTTATTTTCAACATTTCTACGGTTAGTATTTCTTGATGTTTTTTCTTTATTATTTATTTCTCCTAAAAAACCAGTGTAAAACTCACGATTATAATTTTCGTTTTCCAAAATAAATTTTTTGGACTTTTCTTTAGGCAAACCACAAACGGCTGGTGTAGGATGTAAAGCATTAACTACCAATTTTAAATTAGAATTTAAAGTTCCAGATATTTTAGTTTGTAAATGCAATAATTTTCCTGCCTTTACAGTCTCTACATCTAATACTTTTAAGCTACTAACTAACTTATTTAAATTATCTACTATAAAATTGGTTACTAATTGTTGTTCTTCCTTTTCTTTTGGCAGCCAAACAGGCTTTAAATTATCTACATATTTTTGTGTTCCTGCTAATGCCATTGTGGTAAATCTATTACCTGTTACTGTTAGTAGAGTTTCTGGAGTAGCGCCTAACCATAAGCCTATTTTTGGGTGATACCAACAATATACAAATGCAGATTTATAATGCGACAATAGTCTTTTAAATAATTGTATAGGATTACTTTCTTTAAGTAAAAATTCTTCTTCTCTAGAAATTACAACCTTTGTTAAGTGGTTGCTTTTTATAGTTTGTATTGCTTTTTCAACAAGATTAATATGAAAACTTTTTGTTTGAGGTAAAGTTTCTAATTCTATTTTATTAGAATATTCTTCAGGTTTAAGATCTATAAAATTAGATTGAAGTGCTACAGACTCTAAAAAAGGAATTAAAACTGTTTTTTTCTCTGAATTAAAAGGCGAAAACACGAAACCATTTTCTGTTAAATTTTCTGAAGTGTAAACTGTATCGTTATTTTGAAACAAACCTTTTACAACCAAAGTATTTGGTTTTCGATATATTACAAATGGTAAAGCATCGTCAAATTGATTTTGAGCAGATTTTAAAAACTCTTCCTGAGACATTTACTACTTTTTTTTGGGTAATGAAATTGTAGAAAGTCTACAAATAGAAATTAAATTATCGGCCTCATCTGTTACCCTAATATCTAATAATTGTGTGGTTCTGCCTTTATGTAAAAAGGTGGCTTTTGCATAAACAAATCCTTCTTTTATACTTTTTAAATGGTTTGCCGTAATTTCTAAACCACGCACAAACATATTTTCTGTATCTGTAAAAATATGAGATGCAAAACTACCTACACTTTCTGCCAATGCTGCGGTTGCTCCGCCATGTAAAACGCCGTCTGGCTGATGCACTTTAGGTGTTACAGGCATTCTTGCAACAAGGAAATCTTCACCAAAATCTATCATTTCTATATTTAATGTTTCCATTAAGGTGTTTTTACTTGCAATATTTGCTTGAGCTAGCATTTCGGTTTTAGTAAGAGTCATCTATTTACTGTATTTTTATAACTTCAAAAATACGAAACAAAACACGCAATGCAATCTACCCAAAAGGAAATATTTTATACTACTACAAAACCTTATTCTACTTTAAATAAACTTACAGAAAAAACTAAAAACGTTTGGTTTGTTTGCCATGGTATGGGCTATTTAAGTAAATATTTTATTAAATATTTTAAAAATTTAAATACTGAAGAAAATTATATAATAGCGCCACAAGCACCAAGTTTATATTACCAAAAAGGTTTTAAACATGTTGGCGCCAGCTGGTTAACTAAAGAAAACACTTTAACTGAAACAGAAAATATAATGAGTTATTTTGATGCTGTTTTAGCTGAAGAAAAAATACCTAACCATATAAACCTTATTGTTTTAGGTTATTCTCAAGGTGTTAGTGTAGCAACTCGTTATATAAAAAACAGACAATTACAATGTGCGCAATTAGTTTTACATTCTGGCGGAATACCAAAAGAGTTAGTTGCTAACGATTTTAAACATTTAAAAGCGAAAGTATCTTTAATTTATGGTACTGAAGATGAATATTTAAATGAAGAACGTATTGCTTACGAAACAAGTCGTGCAAATGAGTTGTTTGGAAAAGATGTAAACATTATTGCTTTTAAAGGAAAGCATGTTGTTAATGTTGATATTATTAATGGATTGGTTTAGTTGGTGTTTTTAGAAAGTTTGTTTAACGTGTTTGTGTATGGTTAGTTGCGTGTTTGTGAGCGAGGATTTTCCGAAGGAAAATCAGAAGCTAGCAAACGAGCAACTAACATTGGTTTAGTATAAAACTAGCATTTTTTTATATACGGTGTTGCCATTTCGTTATTTTTTTTCTTACAGTTTTGGTCAGTCGTTTTTTAGTTCCGCAAACTTTTTGAAATCCGTTTGAGTGATAAAATCCGATTATTTATTTTCTTTGATTACTGAATTATAAATTGGTTTTAAAAGTCCAGTTATTGTAATAAATCCGATTACAACAATTAGGCGATGTTCTTTAAAAATATTTTCTGAATATAAATCAGTTAATGAAATTATTAAAACAGCTAAACTTGAAATCCAAAATAAAGCAATGATAATTAGAATAATTTTTTTCATAATAACGAGTTGTTTTTAAATTCAGATTTAGAGTGCGTTCCGCAATGAATGACAATGTTCCGCCTTGATATGAAATCGTTTTAATGTTTTATAACAGACGTTAAACAAAGTTAGCTTAATGGTTTGAGAAAGGAAAATCTTAATTACAATCAAAACATTGCAGGAGTTCCTTTGGTAAGGCTAAATCTTCAGAGCCTTTTAATGCTTCAGTTAGTAAACCTTTTTCGTCTATTATTTTTTTAAATGCCTTAGCATAGTCGACTAAGTCTGTGCGTCTTGCTTTAATAGTGCTAATAATATCTTGTCCATCTAACGCTCTAATGTTTTTAGGCCAAACATTTAGCGCTTTATTTAGCACATCGTCGGTTAATAATTCTTGAAGTTTTTTTGCTTCAGTTATAAATATATCTTCATTTGTATTAAACAGAAAATACCTATCGAAAGGATATACTAATCCTGGTAAAAAATCGATTTCTTTTTCAAAATCTTGTAATTCTGGAATAACATATTTATTAGATAAAATGGAAGGAATTAGTCCTTCACTTTTAAAAAAAGCATTGTCTCTATCTCCTGCTAGTGGTATTGCTGTGTAATTATTATTGTTTTTTTGTAAAATCCATCCATATTGTTTTGCATGCCTGTCCCAATCTCCAATTAAAAAATCGAATAAGCGAACACGAATTAAAACTGATTTGTCAATTACAATACTGTTTTGCGATTTTAGTTTTAGTTCTTGTAAATTATCTGTTTCTACAATTTCGCTTACATTTTTATAGTTTGTCCAGTTTGTTTCTCCTTCTGTTTCATATTCTAAAAGATACAAACGGTTTCCGTATTTTAAATTAAATGTTCCTAACGCTTCTTGTTTAGGAACAAACACAACTTGAGGTTCTGTACTTAGTATTTTAGCTCGTTTTGCTAATGCTGCAGATAAAATAGAACCATAGGGATGTTGTGCAGAAATTCCATCGACAATAATATTTTCTAACCCAAAGGTTTTGGCAAATTCTGGAATTAATTTTTTTGGATCTTTATTAATTCCTCTTAAAGTATATTTAGTTCCATTTTTAGAGAGCAGTTTTATAGAGTGTGTTTGCTTTCCTCCTCCTTCTTTTAAAATTTTTAAACCACCTTTTAAAGAATCTAAAAAAACTATTGGCACTTTTATAGGTGCTTCCCATGCTTTTCTATATTGTTCGCCTTGCATGAGCGTTTTAATATTATTAGCCTTATATAATGTACTTGCAGAAATTAAAACAGAATCTATATTTTTAAAATTAATAGTTTCAATATTATTAATATTTAAGAGTTCTCCTTTTTTAAAAGTTTTTTCTGTACTAGACAACGACCAATAAAGTAGCGATATAAATATTGCCACTAAAACTATAATACCAATTCCTATTTTTTTCATTTTTTATTAGAGGTTTCTCTAGCTACAAAATAAAAAATAATACAAAAAGAAAGCTTGTTTTTTACGTTGTGTTTTTAACTTAAAGAAATTAATTAACCAACTTAGCTATAATAGCTTTTACCGGTAAAATGGCTTTTGTATGTTCTATACTTGGTCCTGCAACCCAAACCGTTTTGTAGGTGGCTTTTTTAGCTGCTTTTTCTGTGGCTTTCATTCCTATTGAGAAACGAATCATTTTAACCCACTTTTTAAGTTTTTTATTTTTGTTTAAAAGAGATTCTATCCAAGATTCTTTAGTGCCAATTTTTTGTACATATGGTGTATTAATAACAGTACAAGGTGTTCCAGAAATTCGCTGTGTCATTATAATATCTTTTGCACCATAATCTACACAAGCTTGCTTATACTCGTCTGTTACATTAGCTTCTACAGATGCTATAAATGGACTTCCTACGCTAACTCCTTCTGCTCCATAACTTAACATTTTATCTATATCTGCTTTACAACCAACACCTCCAGCTGATATTACAGGAATACTTAATGCTTTACTTAATTGGTTTGTTAATTCTTGCGGAGATAAATTACCTCTATGACCTCCTGCTTCGTTATTAACTGCAATGGCAGCATCTGCACCAAGACTTTCTACTTTTTTTGCAAAACGTAAATCTGTAACATCACAAAACACTTTAATTCCTGCTTTATGTGCTTGTTTTATTGTTTCTTCTGGACTACCTAAAGAGGTTATAATAAAATCGCAACCTTCATTACAAATCACTTCTAATTGTGCTTTATATTTTGGGTTAGATTTATTTACAATTAAATTAAAGCCAAAAGATCCTCCTTCTACTTTATTTGCTTTTAATTGTTTTATTGCATCTCTTAACTCTTCTAATGTTCTATAATTAAGCGCTGGTATACAACCTGCAATTCCTCCTTTCATTGCTTCTGTAACCATTGATACATTAGAAACCAAAAACATTGGTGCTTGAATTATTGGATATTTTATATTTAGAATTTGTGTGAGTTTAGTTTGCATTTTAAAATATTATTTAAACAAATATAACTATTAATTTATTATGCGTGCATAGTTTTTTTAGATAAATTATACTTTTAATATTCTAAAAATTTAAAGGTATTAAGAGAATTCGGTTTTATTATTAAAAGGATATTTTAATTCTAGTTTTGTGCCTTCACCAACTTTAGAAGTTAAATGGTAAGTGGTATTAATTAATTCTGCACGGCTTTTCATGTTTAATAATCCTGAACCTTTTTTTACCGAATCCATATCGAAACCTTTACCATCATCGCTAGCAATAATATTAAGGTAATCGTTTGAGTAGTCTAATTTAACAATTAGATTTTTAGCTTCTGAATATTTTACGGTGTTCGAAAAAAATTCTTGAAGAATTCTAAATACTATTATTTCGTGTTTTTTATTTTCGAATGGAATTATTTCTCCTTTTACAAGTAGTTTTGCTGTGGAGAATTTCATTTTCTTTAATCTATTTAATTCGTTTTCAATAGATTGCTCGAAACCAATATTTAAAATCACTTCGTTATTTAAACTTCGAGATAACATTCTTACTTCTTTTAAACTCTCTTTAACGGTACTTGCTGCCTCAGAAAAGTTTTCTTTTATATCATCTCCAATCATGGTTTTTAAAATGTTCATTTGCATACTTGCTGCTGCTAACATTTGTCCTACGTTATCATGTAGCTCCCAACCTATGTTTTTTAGGGTTTGTTCTTGTATTTCTGTTTGTGCATTGGAAAGTTCTGCATCAAAAGCTTGTTGTTGTTTAATTTTATCTAATAATAATTTGTTTTTTCTTTTTTGAAAAACAATAAAAAATAAAATAACTAAAGATGTAATTATTACTAATATTACAATCATGTAAATTAGTAAATAACGTTCTGCTGCTGTAGTTTTTTTTAGCTCTTGAAATATTATATAAACAAATAGTTGATTACTCATTTTTAGGTTTTATTTTATATTCTCTTGGTAAATTAAATATTAGCAAAAATTGGTGCTTAAGTATTTATTTTAATAGTTCTAGTAAAAATTTATTTATTCATTTTTTAATCGACGTATATTGCTTTGTTTTAGAGACTATTAAACCTAAAGTAAATGTGGTATACATAAACACTATTGCAAATAGATATATTTGCCATTTTAAAACTATAAACTCCCAATCAGCATCATAAAAATAAATCTCATAAAATGTCATAGGCGTTATTATTAACCAAAATAATAAAACACCTATACTTATATAAAAACTAATTGATCTATAAAAATATAGTATCTGGTTAGATTTTAAAAGTTCAAAATAATAACTAAAAACTAAAAATAGTATTAAAGCTAAACTAAGTAAATCTATTATTTTAATAAATCCGTATTTAAGAGAATTCCAATTAAAAATTAATAAAAAGAAAGAAAATATAATAAAAAGAAAAGTGAGTATTTTTATATATTTTTTAATAGTTAAACTGTTTGAAATTTTAAAAAAATAAAATGAAAAAAAAATTGGAGCTCCTATAATCCAAAAAATTTGATACCACCAATAATTTTTTACAAATACAGTATTTTTTAAACTATTTAAAAATGTATGAAAAAAATTATTATTAATTAGCTTTGTATAATTGCCAAAATTTTCAACAAATACTGCATATAGTAAAAAATAAATAAAAAATATTGCAGCTGTACCTTTATACTTTTTATAATAAAAAATACCTGTAACAGCTGCTATAATTTCTACTCCTTTTGTAATATTACCAAAATTATTTTGAATAAATGATTCCATCTAAATTTTACTGAGGATAGTTTCCTCCAGGTGGTGTACCATTCTGTCCCATATTTAAAGGATCTCCACCTGGGATATCTCCACCGTTACCAGCTCTTCTTGCAGATCCTCCTTTTATAGAATCTTGCACAATCTCACTAGATGTTGGCACCATAAACATAGTTGTGTAACCTACTACTCCATTTTCGGTTTTGTAAGCACCTAAATATACACGTAAACCATCCATAGCATAACCTAATTCTCTACTTTGGTTTTCGGCATAATCTAAATAGTTTCTTATATCTTCTAAAGACCACCAAGATGAGCGATTATCTGAACGGTCTACAATTGAATCGCTAATAAGCGCATGTCTAGAGTTGTATTGTTCGTCTAAAATAGCGGCTTCCGATGGTGTTATTACTCCTCTAGGTTTTGTTATTTCAACAGCGCCTAAATTTTCTGTTTTACAGCAAAAAAAATACATTATTAATGCTCCAATAATTAAGCCTAATACTAAGGTAAATAAGTTTTTCATTTTTAGTTTTTTTAAGGTTAGATTTAGCAAAAGAATTTTACTAATTTTTAATTTGTATTGTTAAGAATAAATACAAGATTACATGATGAATTTAGTTTTATAAGTTAATAGCGCACTAAAAGTAACAAAAAAAAATGATTAAGTAATTTTTTCTGGTTCCGAGACTATAAAACCTATTATAAAAAGTGTATACATAAAAAAGTTTACAAATAAATAAATTTGCCATTGCAAGAATATAAAATTCCAATCTGAATTATTAAAATACAAATCGAAAAAAACTAAAGGAGTAATTATTATCCACCACAAAAATATACCTATGGTAATGTAAAAATATATAGATTTAAAAAAATATATTATACGATTATTTAATAACAACTCTAAAAAATATAGAATACAACAAAGCAATATTATAAGTGCTCCAAAAATTTGAACAACAGGTAATAATTGGTTAAATAAAGCATCTAAATTTAAAGCTGCATAACAAAAAGAAACAACTGCAAACACCCACGTAGCATACTTTAAAATTCTTTTAAATTTTAGACTAACTAGTATTTTTTGATAAAAAATTGAAAATAAAATAATAACAACTATATCGTATGCAATAGTAAACCACCAATAATTTTTTCTAAATATTGAATTGTAAATTGGCTTTAAAAAATTAAATGTATTATAATATAATGGATAACTGCCAACATACTCTATAATTAATAAACCAATTAAAATTTTAATAAAGAAAGTAACTGGAGTGTTTTTAAATTTTTTATAAGATAAAATCCCAGCAATTACTGCTGTTATAATAATTAGTTTTATTATAAGACTATAGTTATTTATTAAAAAAAAATCCAAATCTGTTTAATTTGGATATCCCTGATTAGGAGGTACACCTACTGCACCTCTATCCATACCATCTGCATCTGGTATATCTTGGTTATTACCTTTACCATCATCTTTGGTTGGAACCATAAAAATTGTTGTTAAACCTTTTTTATCTTCTTCTGTTGTTTCAACTCCTAAATAAAAACGTACTCCATTTACATTAGAGTTATCCTCTTTAATTTGCTTTAGAAAATTTTCCATATCTTCTAGTGAATACCATGATGAACGGTTGTCTGGTTTACCTGCAGCAGTTTCATTGGCATCGGCTCTTAAATTTGTCCAATTATCGTTTAATTCTTTAGCTTTTGCAGCTGTAATCATTCCTTTTGGTTTAGGCATAATTTGTTAGTTAAGTTTTTTGTGATTTTAAAATTTAAAGGAAATATTAATATAAAATTCTATAAAAATTATCGTTTAGCCTAGCCAGCCTTCTCTATCTAAGCTTCTGTATTGAATGGCTTCACTAATATGGCTTCCGTTTATTTGTTTTTCACCTTCTAAATCGGCAATTGTTCTAGATACTTTTAATATTCGATCGTATGCTCTAGCCGAAAGGTTTAAACGTTCCATAGCTGTTTTTAATAGCGTTTTAGAAGCATCATCTAATTTGCAATGAGCTCTAATATGTTTTACATGCATTTGTGCATTATAATGTACAGTTTCTGAGTCTTTAAAGCGCTCTGTTTGTATTTCTCTTGCCTTAGTTACACGTTTTCTAATATCTATAGATGCTTCTCCTTTACGCTCATCGGATAATTTTTCAAATGGTACAGGAGTTACTTCTATATGTATGTCTATTCTGTCTAATAAAGGTCCAGAAATTTTGCTTAAATAGCGTTGCATTTCTGCAGGACTTGAGGTTACAGGAGAGTCTGGATCGTTAAAATAACCACTCGGGCTTGGATTCATGCTGGCTACCAGCATAAAAGAAGAAGGATAGGTAACAGTAAATTTTGCTCTAGAAATAGTAACTTCTCTGTCTTCTAATGGCTGTCGCATGACCTCGAGAACTTCTCGTTTAAATTCTGGCAACTCGTCTAAAAACAAAACACCATTATGGCATAACGAAATTTCACCAGGTTGCGGATAACTTCCGCCACCAACTAAAGCGACGTTAGAAATTGTATGGTGTGGACTTCTAAAAGGCCTTTGTGCCATTAATCCAGAATCTGCTTTTACTCGCCCAACTACAGAATGTATTTTAGTGGTTTCTAAAGCTTCTTTTAAAGACATTGGTGGCAAAATACTTGGCAAACGTTTTGCTAGCATTGTTTTTCCAGCTCCAGGAGGACCAACCAAAATTATATTATGTCCGCCAGCTGCTGCAATTTCCATACAACGTTTTATTCCTTCTTGACCTTTAACATCTGCAAAATCAAAATCTGGATAATCTAAATTTTTATAAAATTCTTCGCGTGTATTAATTATGGTTTGCTCTATCTCTTCTCCTTTATCAAAAAAATTAATAACCTGCTTAATATTTTCAATACCGTAAACTTTTAAATCGTTTACAATAGCAGCTTCTTTTGCATTTTGTTTTGGTAAAATAAAACCTTTAAAGCCTTCTTCTTTAGCTTTTATTGCTATTGGTAAAGCACCTTTTATAGGCTGTAAACTGCCATCGAGAGATAATTCTCCCATAATTAAATACTCTTCTAAGTTATTTGCTTGTATTTGTTTTGATGCAGCAAGAATACCTACAGCTAAAGTTAAATCGTAAGCAGATCCTTCTTTACGTAAATCGGCAGGCGCCATATTTATAGTAATTTTTTTTCCTGGAATTTTATATCCATTATTTTGTAATGCTGCAGCAATACGATAATTACTTTCTTTTATAGCATTATCTGGAAGCCCGACAAGATGATAACCTATTCCTGAATCTACATTTACTTCCACAGTTATTGTGGAAGCTTCAACGCCAAATACAGCACTTGCGAAAACTTTTTTAAGCATAAAATGGTTGGTTTAGGTACTAAATGTAAGGAAAATTCTTCCAATCTATTATAGTTGAAAGATTTAAACTAGTAATTACAACTATTTTAAATCGCTAATAAAGTAATTTAGGTACTATATAAATTTATAATTCTCGTATAAACTCAAGCATTCTTTTTTCGGAATAATAAGTATTATTAATGTCATAAAATCCTACGTGTCCACCATATTTAGGCATTTCTAAATGCAAATATTTATTTTCTTTTGCAGCTTCTATTGGATAACATTCTTTAGATAGGAAAGAATCATTTTGTGCATTAATTAATAATGTAGGTATCTTTATATTTTTTAAAAACTGAAGGCTACTCGATTTTTCATAATAATCGAATGCATCAATAAAACCATGCGCTCTTGAGGTATAAATATCATCAAAATCCTGAAGCGTTTTTACAGATTTTAAATCTTCATCATTAATATTCTCTGGAAATAGTTTGTGTTTTTCCTTTAGCTTATACCTTAAATCTTTTAAAAATTTATTAGAATAAAAATAATTCTCTTTAGACATTAAGCGCTTTAAAGAACCTTTTAAATATACAGGAACTGAAACCGTAACTGCGCCTTTTATCGCTTTTGGAATTTGATTATTTTCTCCTAAATATTTTAATATTACGTTTCCACCAAGACTAAAACCTTTAAGAAAAATAGTATCGTAATTAAATTTATTTGTAATATGTTTTATCACCGAAGCTAAATCATCTGTTTTACCAGAATGATACGATTGAAAATTAGTATTAACTTCTCCACTACAACCTCTAAAATTAACACAAACAGCATCTATATTATTTTTATTTGCCAATTTAGCAGAGCCTAACATATAATGGCGTTGGGCATTTCCTTCTAAACCGTGTAAAACAATTAACAGTTTGTTTGTTTTCTGTTTTGCATAACTCCAATCTAAGTCTAAAAAATCGTTATCTGGTAATGTAATTCGTTCTCGTTTTTGAGTTATACCATCTACTTTTCTTAACAGTCCAGAATATATAGTAGAAATATGTCCATTTCTAAATATAAATTTAGGCTTATATGTTGTGCTTAGTATAGGCATTTAGCTTGCTTCTAGTTTTGTAAACTTAAAATTTTTACCATTAAATAAACCTTTATCGCTTAATTTTAATGCTGGAATTACAAGTAAAGCCATAAAAGATAATGACATATAAGGTGCATTAAGTTTACTACCCATTTGCTTTGCCATTTTATCGAGTTGGGCATACTGTTTACCAATAGTTTCGCCATCTTTATCGCTCATTATTCCCGCAACTGGTAGTGCTACAGTTTTCTCTCTGGAAGTGCTAATTGCACATATTCCACCTTTAGCGTTAACAATAGCATTTACTGCTTTACAAATGGAAGCATCATCTACTCCAACTGCAATAATATTATGTGAATCGTGACCAACAGAACTTGCTATTGCTCCTTCTTTTAATCCAAAGTTTTTTATAAAAGCAATTGCTGGTTTTGCATTATTATAACGGTTTACAACCGTCATTTTTAAAACATCGTTTTCTGTATTAGAGATTAAGTTTCCGTTTTTAATAAGACTGTCTGCAATAATCTCATTGGTTACTAACTCTCCATCATTACATTCTATTACACGAATTTTTTGTGCTGAAGATTCAAACCTAAAATCTGAAACTTCTTTTTTATCACAATTAAAATTATTTAAATTTTTAAAAGTGACATCTTTAATATTTACTTTACCAAATTCGTAAACCAACTCACCATTAATATAGGTTTGCAGTGTTTTAAAGTGTTTTAAATCTTCTACAATAATACAATCTGCGTTATCTCCAATTTGTAAAGTACCTACATCTAAATTATAATGCTTTACAGGATTTAAACATGCAACTTGTAGCACCTTAAAAACATCTAATCCTCTTGCAACTGCTCTGGCGCATAACTGATTAATGTGACCTAAAAGCAAATCGTCTGGATGCTTATCGTCACTACAAAACATCATATTTTCAAAATATTCTGGTAATAAATCTATTAAAGCATTAAAGTTTTTTGCAGCACTTCCTTCGCGAATAATAACTTTCATTCCTTTTTGAAGCTTTTCTAAGGCTTCGTTATAAGTAAAACATTCGTGATCTGTAGAAATACCTGCAGCAATGTATTTAGTAATATCGTCTCCTCTTAGTCCAGGTGCATGACCATCAATAGGCTTATTATTATGTTTTGCCCAAGCTATTTTTTTAAGCACTTCTTCATCATCAAATAGTACTCCAGGATAATTCATCATTTCGGCAAGATATTTTATATCGGGATTTGCCATTAATGTTTTTATAGCTTCACTATCTATTACAGCTCCAGCAGATTCAAAACTAGTTGCAGGAACGCAAGACGGTGCTCCAAAATTAAACTTAAATGGTGTTTGCTTTCCGTTATCAATCATAAATTCTACACCTTTAACACCAAGTACATTTGCTATTTCATGAGGATCACTTACTGTTGAAACAGTTCCATGACGCACAGCTAGTTTGGCAAACTCACTTGGTACCAACATAGAGCTTTCTATATGTATATGAGCATCTATAAAACCAGGTAAAATATAGTTGTTATTGCTATGTTTTTTTTCTGTTATAGCAACAATTTTTCCGCCTTCTATTATTATTTCACCTTTATATATACGCTGCTTTTGTATATCTACTATGTTACCTTGAAGTTTCATATTACTATAATGTTTATACTAAAATATTAAATATGCAAAAAAGGAATCTACTATATATTTTTAGATTCCTTTTTGTAAACTTGTCTTTATAAACTCTTGGTTTTACAAGAGTTTAATTAATTTTTAAAATTTGAAATACCTGTTTTTAACCAATTAAGGTATTCGTTTGCATCTGGAGTATATGCAACTGGAGTTATTAGGTTTTCTTCTTTATGATCCATTAAAACATAATACGGTTGAGTATTAGATTTGTACTTTATAGTTTGAAATTCACTCCATTTCTGTCCTATATATTTTAGCTTTTTGCCTTCTCTAAGTTTGGAGTCTATTACCTCGTTGTCTTCAAGTGGTCTTTTATCGTCCACATAAAGAGAAATTAAAACAACATCATTTTTTAGAGCACTTAAAATTTCTGGTTTCGGCCATACATTTTGTTCCATTTTTCTACAATTTACACAAGCCCAACCTGTAAAATCAATCATTACTGGTTTGTTTACTTTTTTGGCATAAGCTAAACCTAAATCGTAATCGTTAAATGCTAAAATATCGTGTGGAGCTAATAAATGAGCTCCTTCTGGCAAGTCTCCATGATTAGAGCCTACACCGCCTCCACCTGTTTTAGAGTACCCAACACCGTATGGAGACTCACTATAATCTAAAGGTGGTGGAAAAGCACTTATTAAATTTAATGGTGCTCCCCAAAGACCAGGAATCATATATATTGTAAAAGATAACACTACTAATCCTAAACTTAATCTACCAACAGAAATGTGCGTTAATGGAGAATCATGTGGCAATTGAATTTTACCAAAAAGATAAAGTGCCAATGTTCCAAAAATAGCAATCCAAATTGCTATAAATACTTCTCGTTCTAACAGGTGCATTTGTAAAACTAAATCTGCTTGCGATAAAAATTTAAATGCTAATGCAAGTTCTAAAAATCCTAATACAACTTTTACTGTATTTAACCATCCTCCAGATTTTGGTAAAGAATTTAACCAACCTGGAAATGCTGCAAATAAAGCAAATGGTAATGCTATTGCTAAAGAGAACCCAAGCATACCAATAATTGGAGCTAAACCTCCTTTTGAAGCAGCTTCTACCAATAGCGTACCTACAATTGGTCCTGTACAAGAAAAAGATACAATTGCTAAGGCCAAAGCCATAAAGAAAATACCAATCATGCCGCCTCTATTGGCTTGAGAATCTACTTTATTTGCCCAAGAATTAGGCAACATAATCTCAAAAGCTCCTAAAAATGAAAACGCAAATACTACTAATAGAATAAAGAAAATAATATTAAACCAAACATTTGTAGCTAATGCATTTAAAGCATCTGCACCAAAAATTCCTGTTACTGCACTACCTAAAAGTACATAAATTACGATTATGCACAACCCATAAATAATAGCGTTTTTAATACCTGCTGCTTTAGATTTACTTTGTTTGGTAAAGAAGCTTACCGTCATAGGTATCATTGGGAAAACACATGGTGTTAACAACGCAGCAAAGCCTGATAAAAAGGCTATAAAAAAGATACTCCATAAACCTTTATTACCTCCATTTGTTGAAGTAGTTTCTATAGGTGATGCTTCTTTTGGTGTTGCATTTGCTAAACTTGTTTCTAAATCGAAAAACGCTGGAGCTAGACATTTTTCGTCATCACAAGCTTGATAATAAACTTCTGCTTTTATTGATTTAATGTCTAAATTTAATACTTTAATTCTTTGCGTAAATGTAGCTTCACCAGAAAAGTATTTTACATCCATATCGAAAGCTTTTTCAAACTTCTTAATACTTTTAGATTCTTTTACTTCTCCTATTAACTCGTAGTCTTTATTATCGTTTTTAAATTCAAATTCTGTAGGTATTGGACCCATTGGATCCTTATTATCTTGAGAATATATATGCCAATTATTATCTAAAACTGCTGTGTAAACAATCTCAAACTCATTATCTCCTAAAGAATAAGCAGTCGATGTCCATTTTACTGGATCTAAAATTTTACTTTCTTGTTTTTTATTTTCTTTAAGCTTAAATTCTACAAATTTACTTTCAAAAATACATTTTGCATCATCGCAGGCTTGATAGCTAATTTCTGCCTCTATACTAGTTAAATCTTGATTTAAAACTTTTATTTTTTGAGTAAATGTAGCTTGATTGTCAAAAAATGTTAAATCCATTTCAAAGACCTTATCAAACTTTGTAATACTTTTACTCTCTTTTGTTTTACCTAACAATTCAAAATCTTTTGATAATTGATTTTCATTGTAAATAAACTCTGTTGGTATTGCTCCTCCTTCTGGTAAATTTTGAGAATACAAATGCCAATGATCATCAATTTTTGCTTCGTAAATTAAATTATATTCGTTTTCTGATAGTTTTTCAACTTTACCATTCCATTTTACAGGCTCTAATAATTGAGCAAACATGGTTTGCATTGAAAATATTACGAATAAAAAAGCTAAGATTTTCTTCATTTTTTAAATGATATTTTTAATATTTTTTTAGTGTTTTCGGTTACTTTAAAACGCTCATCTGCACGATAATTTATAACCCAAACAACTTTATTTGCACTACACAATAGAAAACATTTTTCTTTATCTAACAAAGATAGTTTTTCATCTTTAAAGTATTTACTTAATTTCTTTTTTCCATTACCTCCTAACGGATAAAAGTAGTCACCATCTTGCCACTTTCGTACAGTAAGCGGATAAGTTAGTGTTTCTTCATCTACAAATATTTCATTATTAAACGCTTTTTTAACTTCTTTTACTTTATCAAAAAATAAAATACCGTTTTGTAATGTAATATCCTTAACGTCTTGTGTAATTGTAAATATTCTATCGTCTTGTTGAACAGGTAATCCTGTTAAAATTATTTGTGTTCTGTCTTTTATTAACCTATGTGTTTCAGAAAAAATCTGTTTCCCACTTTGTGCAGATAATAAAGCTTCAATATCGTTAAAAGCAGTAAATCCATATGGTTTAAAGATTTCTACTAAGTAAGCCTTTTTGTTTTTTAGTTTACTAAGTTCTGAAATTTCGTAAACAACCTCTCCATTATCTGCGCTACTTATGGCTTGTTTTAAAACCGAATTAACACTACTTTCTATAATACTTGAAGCATCTTTTAAATGCTCTAAAGTATTATCGAAATTTTGAAGCAATTTAGGATTTGTTTCCTTTAATTTTGGAATAATTTCGTGTCGTAATTTGTTTCTTAAATATTTGGTTGAAGCATTACTACTATCTTCTCTCCATTTAATATTTTCCTGTTTTGCAAAATTCTCTATACGCTCTCTTGAAAACTTTAACAGTGGTCTTACAATGTTTCCATTAGTTGCTGGAATACCTGTTAAACCAGACAAACCTGTTCCTCTTGTTAAATTTATAAGAAAGGTTTCTAAATTATCATCGGCATGATGCGCTGTTAAAATATAATCGAAATTTAAACGCTCTGTCAAGTCTTGAAACCAATTATAGCGCAAAGTTCTTGCTGCCATTTGTATGGACAAGTTATTTTCTTGAGCGTAGCTTGTTGTGTTAAAATGTTGAGTAAAAACCTCTAAATTTAATGTTTGCGCTAAATTTAAAACAAAGGTTTCATCTTCATTACTTTCTAAATCTCGAAGGTTAAAATTACAATGTGCTAAAGAGATGTTTAAATTTTCTGCCTTACATAAATGTGTAAGCACAACACTATCTAATCCTCCAGAAATGGCGATTAATACTTTTTTTTCTTTTAGAAAACTGAAATGATTGTTTAAATATTTTTGAAAGTGTTTTTGCACACCGTAAATGTACGTTTTTTGAATAATTTTTAAAACGAATTGTGATGATTTTAAGACTCGTGAAATTTAACCTTTTTTAAATGTTATTTTTAATTTTCTAAAACCTCACGCATGGCTTTTGCTTTAATTAAACATTCTTCATATTCGCTTAACGGATTGCTTTTTGCTGTAATAGCTCCACCAACGGAATACGACACATATTGCTTTGTTTCGTTATACAAAATACTTCTTATAACAACATTAAAATCGAAATCTCCTTGAGGTGAAATATAACCTACACTTCCAGAATATAAGCCACGTTTGGTTTCCTCTAATTCTTCAATAATTTTCATAGCTGAAATTTTTGGTGCTCCAGTCATGCTTCCCATAGGAAAAGTTGTTTTAATAATATCTATAGGGTTTGTACTGTCTTTAACCTGCGATACCACTGTAGAAATCATTTGATGTACTTGATCGAAACTGTAAATTTTACACAACTCTTCTACTTTTACACTACCTCTGGTTGCTGTTTGAGAAAGATCGTTTCTAACCAAATCTACAATCATAATATTTTCGCTTCTTTCCTTTTCGTTATTTAGCAAATTTTCTTTTAAAATGGCATCTAATTTATAATCTTTATCGCGTTTGGCAGTACCTTTTATAGGTTGAGAAATAACTTTACAACCTTCTTTTTTAATGTACCGTTCTGGAGAAGCAGATAGTAAATAATTATCTCTAACTTTTAAAAATGTAGAAAATGGAGCATTTGAAATTTTATTAAGCTTATTATAAGTTTCTAAAGGTTCTATTTTAAAGTCTTCTGCATAAAATTCTTGACAAAAATTAGCTTCATAAATATCGCCTCTGTGGATGTGAGATAATACTTGTGTTACCTTATTAAAATACTCGTCCTTATGGATTTTTAATTTTATTTTAATAGAGTTTTCACTATCATTAAATATATTCTCATACTTTGTATCCTGAAAATTTATTGCCTTAAAATCATCTTCCAACTCATCATCTACAGCCTTTAAATAATGAATTTCAACTGTGCTTCCTTTAATAAAAAACACTTTTTTAGGTTGAAAAAAAAACAAATCTGGGAATGCTAAACCATCGTCATTATTTGAGTGCAAAGCCTCGATATCATTTTTTAAATCATAAGTTAAGTAACCAAATATCCAATCGTTAGTTGTGGTATAATATTCTTTTAATTTATCGAAAGCATTATAATAATCTGTTTGTATAGCAGTAAAAGCATCTACCGCCAAAACAGCATCGTAATTAGAGTACTTTTGGTTATGGTTATTAGAGTCTAACCAAACTACATCGTCGTATTGTTGCGCCCAAGACAATAGGTTTTGCTTGAATGCCTCAGGATGAGTTAGTTTATGTTTTTGTATTGTTCTCAATCTAAAAAATGTTTTGTAAAGTTAAGCAGAATTGATAAAAAAACGATTAATTTAGTAATGAGATTATACAAAAATTATGTTCGAATTATCTAATAGTATTTTAAAAATTAAGGTAAAACCTAAAGGTGCAGAACTTTGCGAAATAGCTGCAGTAAAAAATAATAATGAATTTATGTGGCATGCAAACCCAGATGTTTGGGGTAGTTATGCACCAAATTTATTTCCAATTATTGGAGCTCTAAAAAACGATAGTTATTTGTATGATAATAAAACATACAGTTTAGAAAAACACGGTTTTGTAAGACACAATAAAAATATAAAACTTTTAAAACAAACTGAAAGCAGCCTTGTTTTTAGCTTAATATATAATGACGATTTATTAAAAGTTTATCCATTTAAATTTGAGTTTATTATAACCTACACTTTAATTAACAATGTTTTAGATATTGAATATTGTATAAAAAACTTAGACACTAAAACTATCTATTTTTCGGTTGGAGGACACCCAGCATTTAAATGTCCTTTATATAAAGATGAAAACTATTCAGACTATAATTTAGTTTTTGAAACCGAAGAAACCTCTAAAACCTATATACTAAATTTACAAAGCGGGTTAGTTACCAACAAAACAAAACCTATTTTTAAAACTAAAAATAGTATACAATTAACACCAAATTTATTTAATGAAGATGCTCTAATTTTTAAAGATTTAAAATCTAGAAAAGTAGCGCTGGTAAGCGATTTACATGGCGAAATACTTAATGTAAGTTTTAAAGATTTTAGCTATTTAGGTATTTGGGCAAAACCAAATGCTCCTTATGTATGTATAGAACCTTGGTTAGGCATAGCAGATTCTGAAAACACAACACAAATTCTAGAAGAAAAAGAAGGCATAATTAAATTACCTGAAAATGAAACTTTTACTGCAAATTATAGCATACAAATACATGAGCATCATTTAGGGTAAACAAAATATAAATGGTAATTTTGCCACTTAAATTATACATTTTGACTTTTAGAGATTTAAACTTAAATACACCATTATATAATGCGCTTGACGATTTAGGCTTTTCAACGCCAACTCCTATTCAAGCCGAAGCTTTTAACGTTGTTGCCAGCGGTAAAGATATGGTTGGAATTGCACAAACAGGAACTGGTAAAACGTTTGCCTATATGCTTCCTGTGCTTAAAAATTTACCATTTTCTAAGCAAGATAATCCTAGAGTTTTAGTTCTAGTTCCAACACGAGAACTTGTAGTACAAGTAGTAGATGAAATTGAAAAATTAACAAAATACATTAATACTCGAGTTTTAGGTGTTTATGGAGGAACTAATATTAATACACAAAAGCAAGCTATTGCTCAAGGTATTGATATTTTAGTAGCAACTCCTGGACGTTTATACGATTTAGCTTTAAGCCATGTATTACAATTAAAATCTATACAAAAGTTAATTATTGATGAAGTCGATGTTATGCTAGACTTAGGGTTTAGACATCAACTCATTAATATTTTCGATTTATTACCAGAACGTCGTCAAAACATTATGTTTTCTGCGACTATGACTAATGATGTAGACGATTTAATTAAAGATTTCTTTAAATCTCCGCAAAAAGTATCTATTGCAACTTCAGGAACTCCTTTAGAAAACATAAAGCAAACACGCTATAAAGTTCCTAATTTTTATACAAAATTAAATTTATTAAAGCATTTACTTCAAGACGAAGAAACTTATAATAAAGTTTTAATTTTTGTTGCTTACAAAAAAATGGCCGATCTCCTTTTTGATGCTTTAGCAGAAGATTATAACGATGAGCTTTGTGTAATCCACTCTAATAAAACACAAAACTATAGACTACGAAGTATCGAGCAGTTTCGCGAAGGTATTAATAGAATATTAGTAGCTACAGATGTTATGGCACGTGGTTTAGATATAGACAATGTATCTCATGTTATTAATTTTGATACACCAGATTTTCCTGAAAATTATATGCACAGAATTGGTAGAACTGGTCGTGCAGAACGTGAAGGACACTCTCATGTTTTTACTACAGATAAAGATAACCACGCCATTGAAGATATTGAATCTTTAATGCAAATGACTATAGATATTGAAGAGTTACCTGCTCAAGTAGAAATTTCTACAGAGTTAATTGAGGAAGAAAGACCACAAATTAAAGAACGTAACAATCCGCATAAACGCAAAAAAGATGAAGATGCTCCAGGACCAGCTTTTCATGAAAAATCTGAAAAAAATTCTAAAGAAAATTTAGGTGGTTCTTATAAATTTAAAATTGCAGCTAAATACAAAAAGCCAAAAACACGCGGTGATAAAAATTATAACAAGCGTAACAAAAGAAAATAATTTACACATTAAAATTGTTAAAAATTTAAATAATTATTTTTTGTAGAGCATTCTAATTCAATTTGTTTCGAGATAAAATATTATCTTTAGTATTTCGTTAATATTAAAACGCTGTAAAAACTAATTAATGTCTGCTTCAATTTTTAATTTATTACCCAACTTAAAACCTTTTCATCATGAAACACATTATGATGATTTATTTTTAAATCAAAATTGGGTTTTGGTAAATGGTATATCTAAAAAGAAAGCTATTTATGTTTTTAAAGATGAAAATACCCTACAAATTTCAGAAAGTAAAACAACTACAGAAACATCTTGGTGTATTGAAGCAAAAAACACATTCTCTATAGTAACTGAAGACGGAGAAACTACTGTAAAAGCTTATTTTAAAGATGATGACGTTTTGGTTTTAACTAAAATTAAAACAGATGATTATGCCATTTTTATTAATGAAAGTAGTTATTCTGAATCCTTAAATTCATTAGAAGATGTCCAACAATTTCTTCATAATAAATATAAAAACAAGGCTACTAGTTTAATTTACGATCATGAATTTTATTACATCGAAAAATCTAAAGAGTTTGGACCGTTTACAGTAGAAGAATTAACAAAAAAAGTACAAGAAGAAAGTATTAGTCCATATTGTTTTGTAAGAGACTTAAACGAACACGATTACAGTAACAGACTTAGAATAAGAGATTTAATAAAAGAATTATAAGTTATATCTTAATAAAAACACTTAAACTCCACTTATTTTTAAATTTATAGTTTGCAATTATATGTTGTGTGATACTAATCTCTGTCCACAATTTCGTCTTTAGATATATATTCTAAAACAATTTTTCTCATTTTTAAAGCGTCATTTCTATTCATTTTAAAATCATTACGCTTTAAATTATGATTTCTAGATAACCAATTTTTAAACTTTATGTACGCACTTTTTCTTTTATTTTGATAAGCTGTGTAGCCTTTATTACGTTCGCTAATTATCTTTAAAATTTTTCCTTTGGAAAGTATAAACGTTTTTTTGCTTTTATATGGTAGTTTTCCTAATAGTTTATCTAAATCTGAATAATAAGTAGAGTTTACAACTATTTTATTTTTAGTATCACTAATAATTTCTATTTCTTCATAATCTTGCATTACAGAACTCCATGAGTAATAATTAGAGTACTCTTTTTTATTTTTATAGACTTGTAATGTATTCCAATACTCTGCAAAATTTTTATGCAATGCATCTAGTGTTGCTATAGAGTCTTTTTTATTAAAATTCTCTATAAAATCTTTAACAATTTTTGTGTTATTATTTTGAGAATTAGAAAAAGATAAAAATAGGCAAAAAACGAAGGTTAAGTAGGTGATTTTCATTTGTTAATAGTTTAAGTTTGGGATATTAAAAATACACAAAACTCGTTTAAAAACAAATAAAAACGATAAAACGATTATTTTTTTAACATTTTAAAATAAAAAAACGAGTTCAAATTGAACTCGTTTTTTTAATATATATAAGCTATTCTTAGCTTAATATAGCATATTATACGTGTAAAGCACGATCTTCAGTAGCAGCTAAAGCGGCTTCTTTTACTGCTTCTGCAAATGTTGGATGTGCATGAGACATACGTGAAATATCTTCGGCGCTTGCTCTAAATTCCATAGCAACAACTGCTTCTGCAATTAAGTCTGCACAACGTGCACCAATCATATGTACACCAAGAACTTCGTCTGTTTTTTCATCTGCAAGGATTTTTACAAATCCATCAATATCTCCACTTGCTCTAGCTCTTCCTAATGCTCTAAAAGGAAATTGGCCAACTTTGTAAGCTACTTTTTCTTCTTTTAATTCTTCTTCAGTTTTACCAACTGCCGCTACTTCTGGCCATGTGTATACAACACCTGGAATTAAGTTATAATCGATATGTGGTTTCTGTCCTGCTAATGTTTCGGCTACAAAAACTCCTTCTTCTTCAGCTTTATGAGCTAACATTGCTCCTTTTATAACATCTCCAATAGCATAGATATTACTTGCAGAAGTTTGTAAATGTTCATTTACTTCTACTTGTCCTCTATCGTTAATTTTTACTCCCGCTGCTTCTGCGTTTAAACCATCGGTATATGGGCGACGTCCTACAGAAACTAAACAATAGTCTCCTTTAATTTCTACATCTGCTCCTTTTTTGTCTTTTGCTTTAATAATTACCTCGTCTCCATTACGCTCTACAGCTTCTACCTTGTGAGATAATAACATTTTACATTTGGCTTTCTTAAAAACTTTATTTAATTCTTTAGACAAGCCAGCATCCATTGTAGGTATAATTCTGTCCATATATTCTACAACAGTAACTTCTGAACCTAATCTACGGTATACTTGACCTAGCTCTAAACCTATTACACCACCACCAATAATAACTAAATGTTTTGGTATTTCTTTAAGTTTTAAAGCTTCGGTAGAAGTAATTACACGTTCTTTATCTATAGTTATAAATGGTAAATTAGAAGGTTTAGATCCTGTTGCTATGATGCTATATTTAGCTTCTATTTCTGTAGTCTCTTCTCCTTCTATTTTAATATGTGTAGCATCTTTAAAACTACCAACACCTGTAAAAACATCGATGTTGTTTTTTTTCATTAAAAAATCTATTCCTCCAGTAGTTTGGTCTACAACTGCTTGTTTACGACCAATCATTTTTTCAAGATTTACTTTAATATCACCTGGAATTTCTATACCATGCTCCTCGAAATGTTTTGTTGCTTCTTCGTAGTGATGCGAAGAGCTTAATAATGCTTTACTTGGAATACAACCAACATTTAAGCAAGTACCTCCTAAGGTAGAATATTTTTCAATTATTGCTGTTTTCATGCCTAGTTGTGCACAACGAATAGCTGCTACATATCCTCCAGGTCCTGAGCCTATTATGGCTACATCATATTTACTCATAAAAAGATTTTATTTTATTAATAAGATTCCTATATAAATAAGGAACGACATTATAATTACAAAAATACAATTTTGTAAGATTATCTACTAAAGAGTTTAACCTAATTTTTGAATAAATAAGCCATAGAAATCTCAAAAGCTTTATTCCTAATTATTATTACTTCCAAATTCTTGTACTTTATTTAAATTTTATAGAAAATAAATTGTAGTGTAAAGCAAAAAATATACTAGTTATAATTGCCTTAATTTAATTAAGCTAATAGTAAGGCAAACTAATTAAAAACAAAAAAGCCTAATTTAAAAATACATCTAAACCAGGCTTTAATATAAATAGAATTGATTAATAGCAATGCGAAGTAAATTAAATTTTAAAAAAGCCACAATACTCAATTTGAGTATTTTAAACTTAAATTAAAGTTTTATTTAATTTTAGCATTCCTATTAACTCTCCTGTTGAAGATATTTTAAGTTTTTTCAAAATATTACGTCTATGTGTATCTACGGTATGTGAACTAATATTTAGTAGGTTTGAAATTTCTTTACTTGAGTAATTTAAAACTAATAATCTTATAACATCGCGTTCTCTATTACTTATTCCAGATTGTAATAATTTTTGTGAAAAGTTATTATAATATATGGTTTCGTATTCGTTTTGTTTATTTAAAAGTTTTGCTGTTGCAGTAACTGGCATTTTAATATTATCGGACAAAACAGTGTAATGTGCTAAACCAATAATTGGCTTCATACTAGCATCAAATGCTAAAGGCGTTGTATTTTGTATAATATTTACATAATTGCCTTGTGCATTTTTTAATCTATAATTCCAAGTGTAATTAGAACAAGCTCTGTCTTTTTCAGAAATTTCAGAAAGTGTAAATTCCATTAAATGGTTTAATGCAGCTAACCATACTTCTATATCTTCTGGGTGTATTAAACTCCAAAAATATTTCATGCCCTTAGCTTTTAAATCTTCTGCATCAAAACCTAAACAGGCATTAAAATTTTTGCTTATATATTCAAACTTTAATTCTTGAGTGTTTGTAATGCAGAAATAAGTAGAACTGTAAGGAAGAAATTTATCGAGTTCTATTATTTTTTTAATGTGAGTTTCTAAAGATGGTTTACTGTAAGATTTAAAAATGGATTTATAAATCTCTTTTATATCATGATATTTCATACGTAATTGTAATAGCACGAACAAAATAGTAATTTTAACAGAACTAAAAAAATTTATAGCGTACTCTAAAGCTTTAACTAGGAAAACCTAACATCTCTCCCATTCCAACGGTAAACAACCAACATCCATAAATAGCATGTTCTATGGACACTAAAAGCGTGGATTTTGTTTTTTTATAAGTAAATGCAAAAAGTAATCCTCCAAAAAATGTAAGTATTATTACCAAGGTATTTTTAAAAAATAAATGCGCCAATGAAAACAAAATAGCATTAATAAAAATGAATAGTTTTTTATTATGAAATAAACTTTCGTAACGTTGAAAATAAAAGGTTCTATAAATTAACTCCTGCGGATAAACAGAAAAAATAGAGTAAACAAATAACAATATTAACCACATTATAGGCTTATTAATAACAACTTTAAAAAGGTTTTCTTTATCAAAAAAGTAAACAAATGCAATAGTAAGCATAGTTATAACAATTAGCTTAATTATTGTAATTTTGAAAAAGAGTTTCCACTTTAAGTCTTTTGCTATTTTAAATTTATTTTTCTCAATGTTTAAAAGCACATATATTATATAAACAAAGCCTATAATTGCAATAACAGCCTTAATCCAAAAGGAAAAACTTAATGTAAAACTCACAGGAATTACAACAAATATTGTAAAAAATTCTATAAGCTTATATCTAGTTGATTGCAACATTGTTTTAAATAGAAATTGCTGTTGTATGTTTTACTTCATTAATCATAAACATACTATGTGTACTACCTATATGGTTAATATTAGTAAGCTTATTTACCATAAATTCTCTAAAGGCCTCCATATCCTTAACTAAAACTTTAAGCAAATAATCGTAGTCACCACTTATATGAAAACACTCTAAAACCTCTTCAAGTTTTGTTACTTCTTTCTCAAACTGAATAACATATTCTTGAGAATGCTGAGTTAATTTTATATGACAAAAAGCTACAAAAGACTTCTCTATAGCTTCTTTTTTTATAAGCGCCACATATTTATCTATTACTCCATTATTTTCAAGCTTTTTAATACGCTCGTAAACCGCTGTTATCGATAAATTTAACTTATTAGAAAGTTCTTTATTTGTTTGTTTACAATCTTCTTGAAGTAATTTAATTAATTTAGAATCTATGGCGTCAAAAGTCATTATCGAAAAATTTTCAGTTTAAGTTATAAATTTAATAATTATAAATTAATAAAAACTAAAAAAATAAACTTATATAGTTTTAAAAACTAAATTTATAAGCATATATTGATTATTAATCTAATTTATTTCAATTTTACATAACAATAATCACATACCCTAACATTATAGTTATAAAATTATGAAATTCAAACCAGCAAACAACATCCAAGACTTACAATATTTTGGTGAATTTGGAGGAGTAAATCCTTCTATTTCAGACTCTTCAACTTACACTTTTCTTTCTGCCAAAACTATGTTTGATACTTTTGAGGGCAATGCAGATGGTTGCTATTTATACTCTCGTCACTCTACTCCTTCTAACTTATATTTAGGCGAAGCGCTTGCAGCTATGGAAGGTACAGAAACAGCAAATGTAACAGCTTCTGGAATGGGAGCAATTACACCTGTAATAATGCAATTATGTGGTGCTGGAGATCATGTTGTTTCAAGCAGAACAATTTATGGTGGAACTTATGCTTTTTTAAAGAACTTTGCACCTCGTTTTAATGTCTCGACATCGTTTGTAGATATTACCAAACTTGACTTAGTTGAAGCAGCTATAACAAAAAACACAAAAGTATTGTATTGCGAATCTGTTAGTAATCCTCTGTTAGAAGTTGCAGATATTGCTTGTTTAGCCAAACTTGCTAAAAAATATAATTTAAAATTAGTAGTAGATAACACGTTTTCTCCATTATCTATCTCTCCTGCTAAATTAGGTGCAGATGTTGTAATACACAGTTTAACAAAGTTTATTAATGGATCTAGTGATACTGTTGGTGGTGTTATTTGCGGTACTCAAGAATTTATAAACGATTTAAGAAATGTAAATGATGGTGCTTGTATGTTATTAGGTTCTACTATGGATAGCCTTCGTGCTGCTTCAGTTTTAAAAAACTTAAGAACATTACACATTAGAATGCAACAACATAGCCATAATGCTACTTTTTTAGCCGAAAAGTTTCAAGATTTAGGTTTAAAAACTGTATATCCTGGCTTAGCATCTCATCCTTCTCATGATATATTTAAATCTATGATGAATGATAAATATGGATTTGGCGGTATGCTAACTATAGATGTTGGCTCATTAGATAAAGCAAATGACTTAATGGAACTAATGCAAGAAAGAAACTTAGGTTATTTAGCCGTAAGTTTAGGCTTTTACAAAACTTTATTTTCTGCTCCAGGAACATCAACATCTTCTGAAATACCTGAAGAAGAACAAGCCGAAATGGGATTAAGCGACGGTTTAATACGTTTTTCTATAGGATTAGATGCAGATATTGAACGCACATTTAATATGATGAAAACCTGCATGATTGATTTAGAAATACTTAAGCCAGAATTGGTTTAAAAAAATAAATCTCTTAATAAAAAATAAAAGGCTTGAAGCATTTCAAGCCTTTTTTCTATTTGCATAACATCGTACAAAATCGTAACATTACATTCAATTAAAATTAAACTAATAGTAATACTAAATGGAAAGCCAAAATATTAAACCATCAGTACCACAAGACGAAAATATTATTGAAAACAGAGAATTAAACATTTGGGAAGCATTAATTCCTGTAATAGCTTTAGTTGTTATGTTATTTTACAATGTATTTTTTGTTTATGGAGATGATGCTTTAAGTGGCAGTAACCAATTTATTCTACTTTTAGGAGCAGCCGTTGCAGCCGTTGTAGGTTTTTACAATAAAGTATCTTACAAACAAATGTTAGATGAAGTCGCAGAGAATGTAAAATCAACCTCTGGTGCATTATTAATATTACTTATGGTTGGTGCACTTGCCGGCACATGGCTAATTAGCGGCATTATTCCTACCATGATTTACTATGGCTTACAAATTTTAAATCCAACTATATTTCTAGCAGCATCTGTAATTATTTGTGCTATAATTTCTATCGCTACAGGTAGTTCCTGGACCACTTCTGCAACCGTAGGTATTGCATTAATTGGTATTGGTGAAACGCTTGGCATATCATTAGGTATGACAGCTGGAGCTGTTTTATCTGGCGCCTATTTTGGTGATAAAATGTCACCGCTTAGTGACACAACAAACCTTGCACCTGCTATGGCTGGAGCTAGTTTATTTTCGCATATTAAATACATGGCGTACACAACAGTACCTACCATAACTGTAACTTTAATTGTTTTTATAATTATTGGTTTAAACATAGATACTACTGGAACACCAGATATATCAGACAAGTTAAATGCCATTAGTGGTGCATTTAATATTACACCTTGGTTATTTATTGTACCAATAGTAGTTATCTTTTTAATTATTAAAAAAACGCCACCATTAGTTGCTTTACTTGTAGGCACTCTTTTAGGCGGTGTTGCAGCGATAATTGCACAACCAGAAATAGTAACCACAATTGCTGGAGCAGATAGTTTAACCTTTCAATCGGCATACAAAGGAGTTATGAATGCTATGACCGTAGATGTTGCTGTAGAAACTTCAAGCGAAGAATTAAACGATTTATTTTCAGCTGGAGGTATGTCTGGTATGCTTGGCACTATTTGGTTAATTATTTGTGCTATGGTATTTGGTGGCGTTATGGATGCTATTGGTGCATTATCTAGAATTAGTAGAGCATTACTTAGTTTAGCTTCTACAACTTTTGGTTTATTTGCCAGTACTGTAGCGAGTTGTTTAGCTTTAAATGTAACAGCATCAGACCAATATTTAGCATTAGTAGTACCAGGAAAGATGTTTAAAAAAGCATACGAAGAAAAAAATCTTGCACCAGAAAATTTAAGTAGAACTTTAGAAGATTCGGGAACCGTAACCTCTGTATTAGTACCATGGAATACTTGCGGTGCATACCAATCTGGTGTATTAGGAGTACCTGTTGCAGATTATTTCTTTTACGCCATTTTTAACTGGCTAAGTCCATTTATGACCTTATTATTTGCAGCTTTCTCTATTAAAATAAAACAACTATCTTCTAAATAAGAAATATCTATTTTATTTAAAAAATACAATAACTAAAAACTATAGCCTTATAAAATTAAAAAATTTTATAAGGCTTGTTTTTTTAGTCTTCACCTCTATCTTTGCAAACTCAAAAATGAATCTAATAATTAATAAACTTTAACAAATGGCAATAGTAGGAAAACAATTTCCAGATTTAAATGTAGACGCAATGAACGAAATGGGTGACACCTTTAAATTAAACGTTCTTGAAGAAGCAAAAAATAACAAAAAGAAAGTATTATTATTCTGGTACCCAAAAGATTTCACTTTTGTTTGCCCAACAGAATTACATGCTTTTGAAGCTGCAAAAGAAGAATTTGCAAAAAGAAATACAATTGTAATTGGCGCTTCTTGCGACACTCCAGAAGTACACTTTGCTTGGTTAAACACACCAAAAGATAATGGTGGAATTGAAGGTGTTACATACCCAATATTAGCAGATTCTAACCGTAACCTTGCTTCTACTTTAGGTATTTTAGACATCACTAACGAAAAGTACAACGAAGAAACTGGAGTTGTAACAGTAGAAGGTGACAATGTAACTTATAGAGCTACTTACGTAATAGACGAAGATGGTATTGTACAACACGAAGGTGTAAACAATATGCCAATAGGTAGAAACGTAAACGAATTTTTACGTATTATCGATGCTTTAACTCACGTACAAGAAAAAGGTGAAGTTTGTCCTGCAAACTGGGAAGAAGGTAAAGACGCAATGAGTGCAAATAGATTAGGTACTGCAGAGTACTTAGCAAACCACGTAAACTAAAAAATCATGGTTCAAGAATTAAGTCAAGACAATTTAAGCGAAATAATTGCAGCTAACGATACAGTTGTTGTGCAATATTCTGCAACTTGGTGTGGTAACTGTCGTATTATGAAACCAAAAGTTAAGAAATTAGCTAGTGAGTTAGAAAATATAACATTTGTTATCGCTGACGCGGAAAAATTTCCGGAATCTAGAAAATTAGCAACAGTAGATAATTTACCTACGTTTGCTACTTTTAAAAATGGAGATTTTGTAAACCAAACACAAACAAATAAATTCGACGTTTTAAAAGAATTAGTAAACGAAGTCGCTTAATTTAAAGATCCGTTTTTCGTTTAAGCGAAAAACAAATACAATTATCAATGAAATTACCAGTAATAAAACATTTAGCTCAATTTATAGAAGACAATGATGAAGACTACATTGTTGAAACTATTGAAACTCTAGAAGCCTTAACCGAAGTTCCTTCTCTTAAAGATGAAGAATTAGACGTAATTGGAGAATTAATCTCTAATATGTATGGTGCAATTGAAGTTAACAAAATGATTAAAGAAGGTACACCAAAAAAGGAAGCCGTAAATAACTTTATGAAACGTGTTTTAGGTTCTATTGATAAATAGATTTAATACAATTAAATTTAATAAAAAAACCACTTTGCGAAAGCTTAGTGGTTTTTTTTTTATTTATTTTGTTATCCAAATGCAATTTGTAATCCCATTAACACAAACACAAATCCACTTATTTTATTAAGCAAAATCCCTGACTTTGGATGCCCTTTAATTTTAGTTGAAAACGTACTTGCAAACAACGTTAAAACCACGTACCAAATCACACCAATTATTGCAAACGTAACACCCAATAAAACAAAAGGAACTGGATCTTCTAATTTTGAAGGTGTAATAAATTGCGGAAAAAAAGCCAAAAAGAATAATGCAACTTTTGGATTTAATGAATTTGTAAAAAACCCAGACCAAAAGTCAGTTTTAGAGCTATTCTTAATTTCACTTACACTATTATCGGCAAATAAAACAGAGGTATCCCTATACTTTTTTACGCCAATATAGACTAGATAAGCTGCTCCAATATACTTTATCACCATAAAGGCAATTGCAGATTTTGCAATTAAAACCGTTAAACCAATTGCAGACAAAAACGTATGCGTTAAAACACCTGTATTAATGCCCATTGCTGACACTATTCCAGATTTACGACCTTGACCAATAGATTTATTTAATACAAAAACCGTATCAATTCCTGGTGTCATTATAAATAATAAAGCAGTAACCATAAAGGTTATAAAATTTTCAATTCCTAACATACTATTTCAGTTTACGGGTTATAAAAAAATATTACACAAAGAAACTAGGATTGAAACTGCTAAAAAATACATATTTTTGTTTCAGTAATGCAAAAAATGCATTTGTTATGACTACACAGCAAATAAAATACTTTTTAGTTTTAGCCAAAGAGCTTCATTTTTGGAACACTGCCGAAAAAATGTTTATCTCACAATCTTCATTAACTAGACAAATACAAGCGTTGGAAGACGAACTTGGTTTTTCACTATTCGAAAGAAATAAAAGAAATGTAAAACTGACTGATGCTGGTAAATTTCTGCAAAAGCATTGGACAAAAACCATGGGTGAATTAGACCAAATACAGCGTCAAGCAAAAAAAATAGATCAAGGCGATGCAGGATATGTATCTATCTCCTATCCAGGTTCTATAACTTTTAGTTTTCTACCTAATTTTTTAGAAATAATTAAAACTAATATACCTGACCTAAAGCTAGAATTAGCAGAGCTTACCGATGAAAACCACCAAAAACTACTGCTAAACTACGATACAGATATTGCCTTTAGTCGCGATAATATACAGCATACAAATATCCAAACTGTAAAACTTTCTACCGAGCCTATTTGTATTGCTGTACCTAACAACCATTGGCTAGATAAAAATTCCATTAATAATATTGATAAATTGCAACAAGAAAACTTTATAATTACTGGTTTGCATCAAACCACATTTTTTTCGTCTTTATTACGCAACTTATTCAATCAATTAGGTTTTGAACCTAAAATTAGCATCGAATCAGATTTTGGTGGTATGATTTTAAATCTTGTGTCTAAAGGACTTGGTATTTCTATTTTACCAAATTCGTTTAAACATTCAAATTTTAATAATGTACGTTTTATAGATTTAGACCAAACTATAGATTTATACATGCATTGGCGAAAAAATGAAGCTAATAAAACTATTGAAAAAGTTATAAACTCTGCAAAATACATGAATACAAGCATCTATTAGACAACAAATTACCATTCAAAAACTTTAAATAGCATTAAACCTTTTACAATAATCACTAAAATGAATGCGGACTTTTTGTAATATTTATAAAAAGTAAAACTTAAAACCACTTAGCGAAAACTAGGTGGTTTTTTTATAAGTAAAATTTAAAAACATACAAAAACCAAAAAGTATACAACATTCGAAAATGTGTATAAGAACTTTACTCCTATCCTATCCGACCTTTGTTTTATTCTTTTAAACAAAAAAATAAGTAATAAATGAATACAAATCAATTTGGAAAAAAAGGCTGGACTCCAAACAGAATTGGAGACTTAAGTAGCAAAGTATATGTAATAACAGGTACTACAAGTGGTACAGGATTTGAGGCAGCAAAAATATTGTTATCTAAAGGAGCTAAAGTTATCATGCTTAATAGAAATCCTAAAAAAGTAGAAAACACCATTGCTACCTTAAAAAAAGAACTAGGCAATAATATAAATGTAATATCCATAAAAATGGATTTATCTGTACAAGCTTCTGTAAAAAAGGCTGCACAAGAAGTAATTAAAACTGTACCAAAAATAGATGCATTAATTTGTAATGCCGCCATTGCACAAGTACCAAAACAAACACTTACTGTAGATGGTTGGGAAAGCCAAATGGGAACAAATCATTTTGGAAATTTCACGCTTCAAGCTTTATTATTCCCTCTTATTGAAAAATCAAAAGGAAGAATTGTAACTGTAGGAAGTATGGGATATAATATGGGTATTAAAACCATAAAATTTGATGATTTAAATTGGGAAGAAAATTACACACCTAATGATGCTTATAGCCAAAGTAAACTAGCACAAATTATGACTGTTTACGAGCTTCAAGACAAGTTAAAAGCCGCAAATATAACGCATGTTAAAGCATACGCTTGTCATCCAGGTGCTTCAAGAACATCTTTAATTAAAACAAGCGGAAGTTTATTAACACGTTTTGTGTGGCAAATTATGAAATTATCACCATTTGTTCAATCTGCAAAAAAAGGTGCCTATCCTCAATTAATGTGTGCTACAGAAGAAAATTTAGACCAAAGTAAATTTTACGGTCCAACAGGCAGAAATAATTGGACAGGACCAGTTGGCGCTCATAAATTAGAGCCGCACGCTAAAGATAAAGCGGTAGCCTCTAAACTTTGGAATATTTCAGAAAAAGCAGCAGGTTTTAAGTGGAATTTTTAAACCTAGATATTAAATAAATAAAATAAAAAAGTAATGAGCTTATTAAAATTCACTAGTGTAATATTTATATTATTAACCTCTTTATTGGTTAACTCTCAAGATAGAAATTGGACTATTAAAGAGTCTAAAGATGGTAAATCTAAAGTAAAGTACGATTTGGTAAAAGAAGAGCAAGGCACTCATTTTTACTATATTGCTGAAACAACGGCAAATGTAACCTTAGATGAATTAGATACTTATTTTTCAAATACTTCTAATCACAAGTTTTTTTTAGAAAGTACACCAGAAACCAAAGAAATTGAAAAAATATCAGATAATGAATGGCTAGCTTACTACTATTTTAATGCGCCATGGCCATTAGCAGATAGCGATATAGTAATTAAGTTTAATCGCACTAAAAAAGAAAATAAACTTATTTTTACTGCAAATGCAACGCAGAGTGATTATAATAATGCAGATGTTGAAAGAATGACCACTTATAAAGTAATTTATGAATTCGAAAAAATAAATAATACAACCACAAAAATCACCTACAATGCAGATTATATTCCTGTTGGGAATATTCCAAAATTTTTAATAAAAACCTGGTTTCCAAAAGGTCCTATAAAAATAGTTAGTAAATTAGGTTCAAGAAGTCAATCTTAAAATATTAGCAAATTAATATGCAACATTTTAAAACATTATCATCGTATTTAAGTTATCTAAAACTGCCTAGTCCAGAGCATCCTATGCTTAGTGTTTTTAACTCAAAAGGAGATGGCTACCTACCTTGTCCAAGAGAAAGCTCTCCACCAATAACTAACGATTGCTACTCCATAAGTTTTAAAAAATATGTGGAGGGCGATTTAAATTATGGACGCACAAACTACGATTTTACAAATGGTGCTTTAATTTTTATTGCACCAAGGCAAGTATTACAATGGGACAATAGTGTTGTTTTTGAACAGAAAGGATTTTCTATAAATTTTCATGAAGATTTTTTAAAAGGAACAGAATTAGCACTTCAAATAAAAAAATATGGATTCTTTTCTTATTCGGTAAACGAAGCGTTACACCTTTCTCCAAAAGAAGAAAAGCAAATAGAGTCTATTGTGGAAAATATTGAAATTGAATACCAAAACAATCAAGATGAATTTAGTAAAGAAATAATAATCTCTCAACTAAGTACACTTTTAAAATACGCTAACCGTTTTTACGAAAGACAATTTTTGAACAGAAAAGAATTATCAACCAATTTGCTAGAACAATTTAACACGCAATTATTAGCGTATTTTGAATCTGGACAAATACAAGAAAAGGGCATTCCAAGTATAGAACAAATAGCAAATAAAATGTCGGTTTCACAGCGTTATTTAAGCGATACGCTAAAAAAAGAAACAGGTAAAACCACAACCGAACACTTACATTTAATTTTAATTAATGAAGCAAAACATATTTTATTACAACCTAATAAGAGTATTTCGGAGGTTGCTTTTGAATTAGGATTTGAATACCCACAGTATTTTTCAAGATTATTTAAAAAAAAGGAAGGCATTAGCCCAACAAAATATAGAGAATTATATAAAATGAATTAATTTTTATAATAATTCAACTAACGATAGAAAACTAAAATAGTAATACAATAATTTAAAAATATGGATATATTAAAAACATCAATAAATTGGGCAAAAGCCGAGCTATTTTCAACACCTTTTTTTATACTGTTTGGACTCATATTTATTGCAGCAAGTATTGGTTTTTGGCAATTAGGAAAAACAGATGTCGCTAAAGCATATATTATACCCACCTTAGTAGCAGGCATACTACTTACAACTATAGGAGTTGGTTTGTTTTTTACTAATAAATCAAGAATTAATCAATTTAAAACAGCATACAATACTAATGCACCAGCATTTGTAAAATCTGAAATCACTCGTGCAGAAGCCACACTTAAAGAATATAATACTGTTGTTTTTAAAGCCATTCCAATAATAATTATTGCTGCAGCTCTATTAATTATTTTTATTAATACACCAACATGGAGAGCAATTAGTATTACTACAATTACAATGTTGGTAGTAATTTTATTAGTAGACGGAACTGCTTATGCAAGAATGGATGCTTACTATAAAGAACTAAAATTAGTAGATATGGTATATGAAACTAAAAATTAATGTTAATAGTTTATATTTTTAATAAGCCACTAAACTTTAGCAAAACTTAAGGTAAACAATGTACGTTTTATAGATTTATACATGCATTGGCGAAAAAATGAAGCTAATAAAACTATTACCATTTTTATAGACTGTACAAAATTGCTTTAAATGATAAATCAAAAAGTATCCTAATTCTAAAATAAAGTTAAAAATTTGGAATAATCATTCCAAAACACATACCTTTGACCTGTGAATAAAAAAGAAGCCATACAATCTGCTGCCATTACGTTACTTACTAAAAAAGGCGTACACAATACACCAATGTCTGCTATTGCTAAAGCTGCAGGCACTGGCATGGGAACCATTTATAACTATTTCCCAAATAAAGAGGCATTAATTAATGCCATATATGTAAGTATTAAACAACAAGAAACTAACGTTTTTAAAGCGTTTGACGCCAGCAAACCTATTAAAACACAGTTTGAAAATTATTATGCAGCAATTATAGATTTTTTTATTGCACATCCTACTTATTTTCAATTTATGGAGCAGCTTCAAGCCTCTCCAATTATAACCGAAACCTCAAGAGAAGAAGGCACAAAATCTATTACAGAAGTTTACCGTTTGTTAGTAAAAGGTCAGCAAGAACGTATTATAAAAGCTATTAATGTAGAAGAGTTACTTATGTTTATTGGTGGATCTATACTATCGTATTTACGTTGGTATTTTAACCAAAATGAAACTAAAAAAGCAACACTTAATAACCAAATTAACTTACTTTGGGATGCTATAAAAGCATAAAAAAATTTAATAATAATTTGGAATGAACATTCACTCCAACATAAACAACAATTATGAAAAGAAACATTTTAATTACAGGAACATCAACAGGCGTTGGCTTTGAAAGTGCAATACTATTTGCCAAAAACAACTTTAAGGTTTATGCAACCATGCGAAACTTAGACAAAGCAACAGCTTTAAAAGAACAAATAGAAGCGGATGATTTAGACATTCACTTATTACCTTTAGACGTTACAAAAACCGAAACTATAAAAGCAGCAGTAGACACTATTATTAAAAACGATGGTAAAATAGACATGCTTTTAAATAACGCAGGTGCAGGTTTTGCAAAAACTACAGAGCAAGCTACAGAAGCCGAAATTAAATGGGTTACAGACGTAAATTACCTTGGTGTGGTGTATTGTACACAAGCAGTTTTACCACACATGCGCAAACAAAAATCGGGACAAATAATTAGTATTACCTCTGTTGGTGGTTTGGTTGGGCAACCGTTTAATGAGTTGTATTGCGGTGCAAAATTTGCAGTAGAAGGTTTTATGGAAGGCTTAGCAACCTATGTTAGCGATGCCTTTAATATTAAAATTTCGTGTGTAGAACCTGGCGGAATTTCAACAGAGTTTATGTCTTCTGCAATAGAAAAAACAGCTGTAGAAGGACAATTTGCAACTGGTGACTACGCTCCTATTTTTGAGGCATATATGGCAGGAAACCAACAAAGAGCAAAAGAAAGTAAAACACAAGTATACCAAACTGGTCTAGAAGTTGCACAAGTAGTTTTAGAAGTAGCGCAAAACGAAAATCCACCTTTACGCATACGCACCTCACAATGGGCTGAAGATTTTACTAGCCTTAAAACAAAAACCGATCCTGATGGTACTAAATTAGTTGCCCAAGTTAGAGCTAGTTTTTTATAATTCTAGAACTTTATTTTTTAAACTTTAAACCCACTTTACAACTGTATTGTGGGTTTTATTGATATTAAAAATAGTACCATCTAATTCATAATCTAGATAATATTCATTCAAAATCATTTAACGTTTCCATTATTTCACGTTTATAAGTAATCCCAATAGGAATATGTCTTTGCGAAACTAACAAACAGTCTTTATCTATTGCTTTCACCTTATTAATGGCTACGATATACGATTTATGAGAACGAATAAATAAACTTGATGGCAATTGCTTTTCAAGTTCGGTTGTAGTAATGGTTGCTACATACGTACGTTTCATAGTGTACACTTTTACATAGTTCCCGTAGCTTTGTGTAAAGAAAATATCGTCTAATACAATAGAAACCATATCGCTACCAATTTTAAGAATGATGTCTTTTACTTCTTCTTTTGGTTCCAATCCATTTTCAATAGCACTTTTATCTTTAAAATGTGCTATAGCTTTTAAAAATCTTGGGTAAAAAATAGGCTTCAACAAGTAATCTATAACGCCATATTCATAACTCTGCAATGCAAATTCGCTATACGCTGTGGTTAAAATGGTTTTTGGTTTATTAGGTAATGTTTTTAGCAATTCCATACCTGTTACTTCTGGCATATCAATATCTAAAAACATTAAATCTACAGAATTATTTGTAAGATATTCCATAGCTTCTAACCCATTATATAACTGATGTTCTAACGATAAAAAAGAGTTTTTACTAATATAGTCTGAAAGCACATAATGCGCTGCAGGTTCATCATCAACAATTATGCATTTAATTTTATTTGTCATTTTGCTTCGCTGTTAAGTTGATACTTAAATGAACTAAAAAATCATCTTCTTCGGTTATTTTAATGGTATGATGGTTATGATAAATTAAAGCCAAACGTTTTAAAGTGTTTTTAAGTCCAATTTTAGTCGAATCTATTTTTCGTTTCTTTTTCGGAATACTATTTTTCACCACAAACGTTAACTGTCCATCCTTTACTTCTATTGAAATGTTTACGACGCATTTTTCTGCGGAAGCGGTTCCGTGTTTAAAGGCATTTTCAACAAAAACAATAAGCATCATTGGTGCAATTTTGTATGCATTTGGCTTATCTATAAAACTACTAAAACTAATATCACATCGATAACCAACGCGTTCTTTTTCTAGCTCAATATAGCTTTTTAAAAACTCAATTTCTTCCTCTAAAACTACAGTAGATACATCGCTACATTCTAATTGGTAACGCATTAATTGCGATGTGTGCATAATTAAATCTGGCACGCGATCTGGATATTTTAAACTAATACCATACAAGGTATTAAACGTATTGAATAAAAAATGCGGATTTAATTGTTCTTTTAAAGACGATAACTGTGCATTTTTACTCAGCAGCTTTTCATTATCTTCTCGCTTACTATTGCGATAAAACTTGAATATTAAACTAATAGAAACAATACAAATTAAACTTACCATTAAAGTTCCGGCTTGGTACATGTAGCTTTTTTGAGCAATAGATTTATACAAAAAGCAGTTTTGGTAAATCCAAATGGTAACCGCATGATACGTTATTACTGTAAAAACACCCAACAACCCAATACTTCCTAAAATATATAATAGCGGTTTTTGCTTTTTTAATAAAAATGGTAATAAAAATGCACGATTAATTTGTGCGTGAAAGTAAAGCAATAAAAAATAGCAAAAACCTGTAAATAAGCTTCGCCAATTATGAATTAATATCCAATCGTTTAGGGTAAAAAGCACAAAAGAACTAAGTAAAATAAACAGCTCTTGCGACCACTTATTTTCTATTATTTTACTTACATATTTATTCATAACCCAATTTATATACAAAATAACCAATTTTAACTTAGAAAAAGGCAAAAATAATGATGAGTTCAATTCGTCATTTGATGACTTTAATTGGTCATAAAATTCAAACATTAACAAATATTACCTGCTACTTTTGCCTCATAAAACCAAAGTATTTTGTAAGTAATTAATCACTTTAAAACTCTTGTCACTTTTATAATTAGCCTTACAGCTCAGCAAAGCTAGGGACTTGTAGTTAGTATATACAAGGATTTTCAATCCTTCTTTTAAAATGTAATCTTAAAACTAATATTAATATTTAAAAAAATAAATAATGAAAAAAACAATTTTAATCTTGGCTGTTGTCGTAAGTACTTTATCAGCCTGTACACAAAAAGAAGAAACAACAAAAGCTTCTGTTGGTACTCAAATAATCGAAGATTTAAGCAATCGCTATACATCAAAAGCATACGATAAAACAAAACGTGTCTCAGCCGAAGATTTGGCTACAATAGAAGAAGTATTGCGCCTATCACCTTCCTCTATCAACTCACAACCATGGAAATTTATCGTAATTAAAAGTGATGAAGCTAAACAACGTTTCTCTAATACTTTTAACAAGAAGTATCAATTTAATCAACCACACGCTACAAACGCTTCAGAAATTATTCTTTTTGCAAATAAAATACATTATAACAAAGAAGATTTTAAAAAACGCTTAGACGCTAGCATGGCTGCTGGACGTATGAATCAAAAAGGGTATGATAATATGCTAACAAAAGCATTTGGATTTGCTGAAATGGTGGCCGATGAAAACGGAAACAATAGTCATTGGACAAAAGCACAATCTTACATTGCACTGGGTAACGTATTACACACATTGGCTCGCTTAAATATCGATTCTACTCCAATGGAAGGTGTTGATGCAGATGAAATTAAAAAAGAATTTGCCAAAGAGTTAGGAGATGATTACGAATGTACTTTTGCTTTAGCTATTGGTTATCATAACGGTGAAAAAGATTACAACCGTAAATTGCCTAAAGCACGAATGGCAAAAGAAGATGTAATTATTGAACTTTAATTAAAAGTGTTTTTTTAAACCCATATTAATTGCCAATAGTATTAGTAACTGAATATGAAAAGAATTAAAATAGCATTTGTTATACCATTTGTTGCCATAACAATAATTTGGCTTTTAACAAATACATTTATATACATACCGTTTGATTCCAACTTGTTTACCAAGAGTTTAGATCAATATACCGGAATTATTGCCTTTTCTGCTATGACTTTTTCAATGCTATTGGCAACACGTCCGCTGTGGATTGAAAAACGCTTAGGCGGACTAGATAAAATTTACCGCTTACATAAATGGCTTGGTATTCTTGCATTCTCATTTTCTATTATGCACTGGTTAGTGGCAAAATTGCCAGAATGGTGGTTGTATTTAGATAGACAAATAATTTTAGATACCATCTCTGGTGCAACTGTGTCTTTAAATGAACCTAGCGCATTTGAAACGTTTCTAGAATCTCTGGAATCTCCTGGTATTCAAGTTGGTGAGTATGCTTTTTATTTAACAGTTCTGTTTCTAATTATGGCCTTGCTAAAAAAGATACCTTATCGTTTTTTTGCAAAAACACACATTGCAATGGCAGTAATTTATTTAGCCTTAGTTTTTCATGCTTTTGCACTAATGTATATCGATTATTGGACGGAACCCATTGGTATAACTATGGCAGTTATGATGATAGCAGGAACCGTTTCTTCGTGTATTGTTCTTTTAGGTCGAGTGGGCAAAAAACAAAAGTCTCAAGGTACTATTCAGTCCATTAACACATATCCCGAAATGAATATGTTTGAATTAATAGTAAAAAGCGATACATGGAAAGGACATAACGAAGGTCAATTTGCATTTTTAAAATTTGAAAAAAAAGAGCCACACCATCCTTTTACAATCAGTTCGGCTTGGAATTCAAAAACCAAAAATATTAGCTTTACAATTAAAGCGCTTGGTAGATACACTAATAACTTGTCTAATAAATTAAAAATAGGCGATGCCATAGTGCTTGAAGGTGCTTATGGCAATTTTACTTTTAACGACCAAAAAGAAAATCAAATTTGGATAGCTGGTGGTGTAGGTATCACGCCTTTTTTGGCCAGAATGGAGCGTTTAGCACAACTGGATAATAAGCAAAAAATTGATTTTTTCTACTCTGCTTTTAAATTAGATGCAGATTTTAAGAAAAAGTTAAAGCAAGTCTCAGTAGAAGCCAACATCAATTTACATGTATTTGAAACCTCTAAATCTGCTTTAATTTCAGGAGAACATATCCTAAATTCTGTTTTAAACTGGAAAACTGCAAGTGTGTGGTTTTGTGGTCCCTCAAAAATGGGAAAATCAATAAAAAGAGACTTTAAACAAAATGGATTTAATTCAAAATTTCATCAAGAGTTATTTGAGATGCGCTAATGTTTTTTGAAGGATTGACTTATGATACTTTGTTTTATCAATAACGAAGAGAAATCAGGCAAAGCCAAACATACATTAATAAGAAAACCACTTAGCGAAAGCTTGGTGGTTTTTTGGTTTTAAGGGTTTGAATTGAATATTTTAAAGTAGAAAACTAAAACAGAAATTCTCTTGGAGTTTTGATTGAAATTGGTAAATTCGTAGGAGCTATTAATTAATATATTAGAAATGAATTTCATATTCATAAAATATGAGGAGACATTATAAAAACTATGAGTACACCATTTAACTCTGAAAAAATAATTACTCATAAAATAAATGATACTGAATTAAGTACTTTTTTGGTAGGCTTTGACATTGATGACAATGGAGAATCAAAATATCGAATCAAACACTTAATTAATAAACTATCTGATGTAATAATTGAGTTTGCATTTGGGTTCCACGAAGGAGAAGATACACCTAACAACGAAATATTAAGTAAACTCACAGAAGCTGCTCAATCCATCTATAAAATTGATGCTTTCCAAAAAGTAAAAGATATTTATAATAATGGAACCATAGAAGATGATTTAGAAGATAAGTACCTGAGAAGAGGTGAATTTGGAGAATTAATATTACATCTACTACTGAGAGATTTTCACAACACAATCCCATTATTATCTAAAATATATTTCAAAGATTCTTTTGGAGCTACAGTTCACGGGTTTGATGCAGTTCATATAGAACCAAACACAAAAACTTTATGGCTCGGAGAATCAAAGCTATACAAAAATGGAAAATTAGGAGTTAAAAAATTGATTCAAGATATAGAAGAACACTTTAAAAGTGATTATCTAAACGATGAATTTTTAATTGTTTCCAAGAAACAAAAATACTGGGATAATATTCCAGAAAAGGAATATTGGTTGGATTTAATGAATAAATCTACAAAACTAATAGACAAACTCGATTCCATTAATATTCCGCTATTATGTACTTATAATTCTGACTTATTTATAAGCCATTCAGATGAAAACGACCAAACTTTTATCAATGAATATTTAGATGAAATGAAAGAATTAAAGAAATATTTTGATGATAATAATAACCATCCATTAAAAACTAAATTAAATATTATTTTAATTCTATTACCAGTTCAGAATAAGGATGAATTAGTAAAAGGTTTGCATAATAAACTATCATCTCTTCAAAAATTAGGAGAATGATAAAAGAAATACTACAAGAAATTCGAAATAAAGAATCTTTTAATTTTGAAGAAACTTTTAATATTTATAGAAAATGTTCTCAATTAATTATTGAGAATGAAACATCTGCTCAAAAAATTATTGTAAATATTCTCGAAGATAAAGACAAATTTGAGCCTTCTTTAAATAATGTTTTAACAGATTTGATAGAAGCAGTGGGTTTTTATCCTTATCTAATTAAAGAAAATTTACAATTAGATTCTACAGATTCATTAATCCGTCAAGTTTATCATCATTCTGATTATTTAGATAAATATCTTCACGAAGACCAAAAACATCTTTTGTCACTTTTAAATTCAGATAAAAATGTTGTGGTTAGTGCACCTACAAGTTTTGGAAAAAGTCTATTAATTGAAGAATTTGTAGCATCAAATAAATTCAAGAATTTAATAATTATACAACCTACATTAGCTTTACTTGATGAAACTAGACGAAAATTGAGAAAATATGATGAAAATTACAAAATAATTGTTCGAACTTCACAAGAACCGTCGTTAGATAAAGGAAACATCTATTTATTTACTGCTGAGAGAGTTAATGAATATAAAGAGTTTCCACATATAGAATTTATAATAATTGATGAATTTTATAAACTAAGTTCTCAAAGAGATGATGAAAGAGCCGATTCATTAAATAATGCACTTCATTATATTCTAAAAACATTCAATAGTAAATTTTATTTGCTTGGCCCAAACATTGACAATATTTCAGAAGGATTTGTAGAAAAATATAATGCAATTTTCTACAAAACTAAATCTTCACTTGTTGATGTTAAAACAATTGACATATACACTGAACATAAAGAAAAATTTGACAGACCAATAAAATTTAAAGAATATAAAGAAGATATTTTATTCAATTTACTTTTAAAAAACAAACAAAATCAATCTATTATCTATTGCTCATCACCTGGAAGAGTTAGATATCTTTCTAACAAATTCTGTCAATTTCTAATAAGCAAGATAGAAGACACATTAGCTGAAGACCTTGACATTATTGAATGGATAACAGAAAATATATCTAAAGATTGGAGTTTAATAAAACTATTGCAAAATAAAATTGGGATTCACGATGGTGCATTACAAAAACATATAACTTCCTCTGTCATCGACTATTTTAATAACGGTAATTTAAATTATCTTTTTTGCACGACAACTATTATTGAAGGTGTAAACACAAGTGCTAAAAACATAATCTTTTTTGACAAAACAAAAGGTCATAATACACTAATTGATTATTTCGATTACTCAAATATAAAAGGTCGTGCTGGAAGATTAATGATTCATTACACAGGAACAATATTCAACTTTAATCCTATTCCACCAAATGAGCAAGTAATCATTGATATCCCGTTTTTTGAACAAAATCCAATTTCGGATGAAGTTTTGATTAATTTAGAAGAGGATGAAATAAAAAATACTGACTCAGAGCAATATGATAGAATCAAACAAATTCCTTTTAATGAGAAAGAAGTTATTATAAAAAATGGAGTTCAAGTTAATGGTCAAAGAAACATTATTGAAACCATAAGAGAGGATATTGTTTCCAATTATGATTTAATTACTTGGACAAGAAGCCCTAATTATGCACAACTAAAATATTGCTTAAATCTTGGTTGGAAATTCTTAATGAAAAAAGGAGAATCAAAGTCACTTGGAATTGGTAGATTAGTTAATAAAACTTTCAACTATGGTTTTCATCAAAGCCTTGGACGTTTAATAAACTCAGATATTGAATATATCCTAGAGTGCGTAGAGTATTATAATTCCAACAAAGATAATGACAGTACTGAATTAGTAAAAAACAAAATGTCTTACGGAAAACGTTACAGTACTAAAAGTGAATTAGAAATTATGGAAGAAGTTATAATGTCTAATTTTCAAATACAAAAACACTGGTTTCAATATAAAATTCCGAAATGGTTATCTGTGATTAATTCTATTCAAGAATTTGTATGTAATGAGAAAGGTCTTAGAGCTGGAAACTATAATTTCTACACCAATCTAATTGAAAATGAATTTCTAAGAGAAAATCTTACAATCTTGTCTGAATTCGGAATTCCGAGTTCTGCAATAAGAAAATTAGAGAAATTAATTCCATCTAATATGCCACAAGATGAAGTAATTAAATTAATTCGAGAGAAAAAATTATATAAAAATTCAGACTTCCTTGAATATGAAAGAAATAAATTGAAACAGACCTAAAATTTTTTTTTTTAAAGCCTCAAATAATTTATTCCTAGTTCTCGCCATATTAAAAACCTATAAAAAATATTATCCCAAACTGTAATCAACCAATCCTAAAAGAGACTAACACACACACCATTAAATGTGTAACTTTGTACGTATGGCAAATACAAATACCGAAAATAGAATTATAGAATATCATTTAAACAGGCATCAACCAGATAAGCCACAATTAGCCATACACGATTTAAACGAATATATTACCAAACATAAAGGCCATACTACCAAACCACATATACATAGTTATTTTCAAGTTATTTGGTTTAAGCAAGGTAACGGAAAACATTTTATAGATTTAAAAGCACACGATGTTACCGATAATACTATTTTGTTTGTCGCTAAAAACCAAGTGCATTATTTTGATGACAATACTAATTACCAAGGTATTTTATTGCATTTTAATGAGACTTTTATTGTGCAAAAAGACAATGAAACCGACTTTTTTTTAAAGTGTAACCTTTTTAACAATCCGTACCTACAACCACTTTGTCCTTTAAAAAAACCAACTGCTATTATATTTGAAGAGTATATTGCGCAAATAAAACGCGAGTTTAATAATCCTGACCAATTTGGTAAAGAAGAATTATTAAAATCGTATTTAAAAGCATTTCTTATACAAATACAACGTGTAAAACAAGCCTGCGAGCAAACCGAAGAACAAACTAATACCATATTTGACGATAAAAAATTACAGCTTATAAAGTTTATTAATCTTATTGACGAAAACTACACCAAAGGACTTTCGGTTTCAGAATATGCTAAACTGCTATTTATATCTTCCAGAACATTGTCTGATCTTACTAATTTGCAATTAAATAAAACACCATCGCAAATAATACAAGAACGTATTGTGCTAGAAGCGCAACGTTTGTTATTGTATTCCGATTTAAACGTGAACCAAATTGGCTATCGTTTAGGTTTTGACGATCCGTCGTATTTTGTAAAATACTTTAAAAAACACACAAACCTCTCGCCTTTAGGCTTTAGGAAGTCCGTTTCCTAAAAGTACCATTCCTTTTCGTTTTTGTCCATCGTATACTACTGGAGTTATCTTGAACTTTGCAGTGTAATTAAAAAAAGTATATCATGGAAAAAACACAAGCACTTATAATTGGAGGAACTACTGGAATGGGAAAAGCCACAGCACAACTTTTACTTGAAAAAGGTATTGAAGTTACTATTGTTGGTAGAGCCAACAAAAATCTAGACACTGCTAAAACAGAATTAGCAACTTTTGGGAATGTAAAAACCAAAGCAGTAAATCTTTTTGATATGAATGAAGTAAAAGCATTTGCTTCAAAAATATCTAAAGACCTACCTAATTTAAAATACTTGGTAAATTCGGCAGGCTATTTTAGTCCGAAACCTTTTTTAGAACATACTGAAGCAGATTATGATATTTACCATAATTTCAACAAAGCATTTTTCTTTATCACACAAGAAGCAGCCAAAGTAATGGCTAACAATGGTAGTGGTTCTATTGTAAATATTGGATCTATGTGGGCAAAACAAGCTATAAAAGCCACACCATCTACGGCATATTCTATGGCTAAAGCAGGTTTACATAGCTTAACACAACATTTAGCAATGGAGTTAGCAGAAAGTAATATTCGTGTAAACGCAGTATCTCCAGCAGTAGTGGTAACACCAATTTATGGTTCGTTTATAGAAGAAGATAAAATTGAAGAAACTTTACAAGGTTTTAACGATTTTCATCCTATTGGACGCGTAGGAACATCTCAAGACATTGCCAAAACAATCGCCTTTTTATTAGACGAAGATAGTGCTTGGGTTACAGGTGCAATATGGGATATTGATGGAGGCGTAATGGCAGGAAGAAATTAAAAAATTAATAACAATTAAAATAAATTAAAATGACAAAAGCATATTTAGAAATCAGTCTTAAAATAAACGATGCAGACAGAGCAAACGCAGCAGCTGTGTACAGCAAATACAAAGCACCATTTTTAGAAACCGTTACAGGAGCAACATCTAAAGACCTTTTAATTAGAGATGAAGATGTACAAGTGTTACATGGTTTTAAAACCACAGAAGATGCGCAAAATTACTTAACAACAGCCTTATTTACTAACGATGTGGTAACTGGTTTAAAACCGTATTTACAGGAAAATCCAGAGGTAAGAATTTATACAGTAGCTTAATTAAAAACAGGTTACTAGGTTTACAAAAGAAGCTTTATTGGTTTAAAACAAAGCTTCTTTTTCATCTTTAAAACATTTAAAATTATGGAAGCAAGTTTTTATTTTTATACCATTTTAGCAGCTTTAGGTTACCTTTTAATAGAATCGCTATTTATGGTTGGCGTATGGATTTCGGCAAAAGGCGGAACAGAAAAAATGCCTAACGGAAAAGATTATGATAGTGAAATGATTTTATATCCATTTAAAAAAAGGGTTATGAAATCTACCAAAGAGATTGTGTTTTTTAAAGCTGATTTTTTGGAAGCACTAGTTAAAAAAATTCGTGTACAACTACCTGAAATAGATTTTAAAACCTCTAATACTGAAATACTTTTAACTAGAAAGGATAGTGATTTTGTAGCGTTTATGAATTTATTAAACGAACGCATAAAACGTATTGATCCAAATATTGTGATAACCTTAACGGAAACTGGTATACAATTTCACAAAGAATATACACAGTACAAAGTGAATAAATACTTAAGAAAACCTATAATTCAATGTCCTATTTGTATGTCGTCGGTTTGGAGTATTTTCACCTATTGGATTCCTATAATTTACTGGTTTGGTTTTAGTTGGCCAATTGTATATTTAGGTATTGCAAACACCTGTATTTTAGCTTGTGTAAATTGGTTGGTGTTTTCTAGCAGACCTCAATAAGATTAATAAAGTAAAAGCTATTGTAAATTTACAGTAGCTTTTTTTCGACTTAAAAAATTAAAAATGTAACAGTAATCTTTCAAACTTTAGCAAATCTTTAAGGTAAACAAAGTACTAAATTGGGTAATTTTGTTAGTAATAAAAAAACAGATTCATGAAAAAAATAATAACACTCTTTTTAGTGATTATAGCAACACAATTAAGCGTTGCACAAACAGACCAATTGCAATGGTTAGATATACAATTATCTAATTACCAATATCCATTTCCGGTTTCTACTTTAGAGTTAAACATACAGAACCAAGACTTAGAAATGGCGTATATGGATGTTAAACCAGAAAACTACAATGGTAAAAACATTGTATTATTTCATGGTAAAAACTTTAATGGTGCTTACTGGAAAACGACTATAGATGCGTTAACGAAAGAAGGTTATCGTGTTATTGTACCAGACCAAATTGGTTTTGGCAAATCTAGTAAACCAGAACATTTTCATTACACGTTTCAGCAATTAGCACAAAACACAAAAACCTTGTTAGATACTTTAGGTGTAAATAAAACGTCAATTTTAGGACATTCTATGGGAGGCATGTTAGCCACAAGGTTTGCGTTAATGTATCCAGAAACTACCGATAAATTTATTTTAGAAAACCCAATTGGTTTAGAAGATTGGAAACTAAAAGTGCCTTACAAACCTGCAGAATGGTGGTATGCAAACGAGCTTAAAAAAAGTTACGAAGGCATTAAAAAATACCAATTGGTTAATTATTATGATAATAAATGGAAACCAGAATACGACCAATGGGTAAACTTATTAGCAGGTTGGACTTTAAATTCAAGCTATAAAACTATTGCATGGAACAACGCCTTAACTTACGATATGATTTTTACACAACCTGTGGTGTACGAGTTTAAAAATATAACAGCTCCTACTCTATTAATTATTGGAACCAGAGACCGTACAGCTTTAGGAAAACCATTAGTTAGCGAAGACGTGAGAAAAACAATGGGTTTATACAGCCAATTAGGTAAAACCACACAAAAAGCAATACCAAATGCAAAGCTTGTAGAAATTGAAAATGTTGGACATTTACCACATATTGAAAAATTTGATAGTTTTATTAAACCATTAATTGAATTTTTAAAATAAGAATTAAAAAATAATCGAATAAAAAAAGACACTTTATTATAAAAGTGTCTTTTTTTTTAATGCAATGTTTTTAATTATTTTAATAAAGAAACTATTTCTGTAAACTTTTTATCTTGAGCGTAATCTAAAGCAGTTTTACCGTCATTGTCTTTTATAGTAATATCTGCGCCATGGTCAAGTAATAATTTTACAATCTCAACTTTATCATATTGCGTAGCAAAAGTTAACGCTGTTGTGCCATTATTATTAACTTCATCTAAATTAGCTCCATTTTCAATTAAAAGCTTTGCAAATTCTACATTTCCTTTAAAACTAACACCTATTAACGCAGTGTTACCAGAAGCATCTTTGTCGTTTATTGGTGCATTATGTTTTATTAAAGTTTTAGTTGCAGCTTCGTTATCAAAATACGTTGCCAAAATTAATGGTGTAAATCCACGTTGGTCTTTAGCTTCTGCTAATTTTGGGTTTTCGGTTAAAAGTGTATTTAATGTTGCGTTATCTTTATTTCTAATACTATTAAATACTTTATCTATGTTATCCATTTTTCTTATGTTTTTTTTAGAGCTGTAATAAGTTCATTTAAATGATTTTTTACAATAAAAAAGGAATGAATTTTAGGTAAAAAACATTCCTTTAAATTATATGTTAACCTGAATTATTTCACGTCAAAACGATCTAAATTCATCACTTTAGTCCAAGCAGCAACAAAATCTTTAACAAATCTGTCTTGACCATCACTTGCACCATAAACTTCAGCTATAGCTCTAAGCTCTGTATTCGATCCAAAAATTAAATCGGCTCTTGTGCCTTTAAATTTAAGTTCTCCTGTATTACGGTTTCTTCCTTCAAAATATCTATCGTCTTCAGATGTTGCTTTCCAAGTGTAAGTAAAATCTAATATATTTTTAAAGAAATCGTTAGTTAAGCTTCCAACGTTGTCTGTAAATACGCCATAATTAGAACCATCGTAATTAGCACCTAACACACGTAAACCACCAACTAAAACTGTTAATTCTGGTACCGAAAGTGTTAGTAAATTAGCTTTATCTACCAATAAATCTTCAGCAGCAATTTTTAAATTATCTTTAATATAGTTTCTAAAACCATCTGCTAATGGCTCTAAATATCCAAACTGCTCTATATCTGTTTGCTCTTGCGTAGCATCACCTCTTCCTTGAGTAAACTCTACTGTATGATTGTATCCTGCATTTTTTAATCCTTTTTCTACACCTACATTTCCTGCAAGCACTATTAAATCTGCTAAAGAAACTTCACCATTAAATTCATTTTTAATACCTTCTAAAACCGAAAGTACTTTATTTAATTCTTCTGGATTATTAACTTCCCAACTACGTTGTGGCTCTAAAGCAATGCGTGCTCCATTTGCACCACCACGATTATCAGATCCTCTAAATGTTGAGGCTGAAGCCCAAGCTGTAGTTACTAATTGCGATACTGTTAAACCAGAGTCTGAAATTAAACCTTTTAATGTTTCAATATCGGCATCGCTTAAAGTATAATTTACAGTTGGAATTGGATCTTGCCATAATAACTCTTCTTGTGGTACTTCTGGTCCTAAATAACGTGATGTTGGACCTAAATCACGATGTGTTAATTTGTACCAAGCACGTGCAAAAGCGTCTTCAAAAGCTTTATGATCTGCATGAAAACGTTTAGAAATTTCTAAATATTTAGGATCTGTTTTTAAAGCGATATCTGCAGTCGTCATCATTAAATCTTGTCTTTTACTAGCGTCACCAGCCATAGGTGCTTGTCTAGCTTTAGAAGCTTCAGTTGGTTTCCATTGGTGTGCGCCTGCTGGACTTTTTGTTAACTCCCAATCGTAATTTAATAATACATCAAAATAATCTGCATCCCAACGTGTTGGATTTGGTGTCCACGCACCTTCAATACCACTAGTAATCGTATCATCTAAAACACCTGTACCGTAAGAATTTTTCCAACCAGTACTCATTTCTTCAATAGATGCACCATGCGGTTCTTTACCAACATATTTATTTGGATCTGCTGCTCCATGCGCTTTACCAAAAGTATGACCTCCAGCAACTAAAGCTACTGTTTCTTCATCGTTCATTGCCATTCTACCAAAGGTTTCGCGCACATCATGTGCAGAACCCATTGGATCTGGATTTCCGTTTGGTCCTTCTGGATTTACATAAATCCAACCCATCATTACAGCTGCTAATGGATCTTCTAAATCACCTTCTTTATATCTTTCTTCGTTTGCTCCCCATTCTGTTTCACTTCCCCAATAAATATCTTGCTCAGGCTCCCAAACATCTGCTCTACCTCCTGCGAAACCAAATGTTGGAAATCCCATAGACTCTAAGGCACAGTTTCCTGCTAAAATCATTAAATCTGCCCAAGAAATTTTGTTACCATATTTTTGTTTTATAGGCCATAATAATAAACGAGCCTTATCTAAATTACCATTATCTGGCCAACTGTTAATTGGTGCAAAACGTTGGTTTCCTGCTCCTGCTCCACCACGACCATCTCCAACTCTATATGTTCCTGCACTATGCCAAGCCATACGTATCATTAATCCTCCATAATGCCCATAATCTGCAGGCCACCAATCTTGAGAGTCTGTCATAAAAGCTGTTAAGTCTTTTTTTAATGCATTATAATCTAAACTTTTAAAGGCCTCTGCATAATCAAAATCGTCTCCCATTGGGTTTGATTTTGATGCATTTTGACGTAAAATATTTAATTTTAATTCGTTTGGCCACCAGTCACGATTTTTTACACCACCACCAGAAGTTTGTTTAACGGTTCCACTTAAAAAAGGACATTTAGCTGCACTTTCGTTAATATCGAAGTTTTTTCCTTGTGGAGCACTTGCATGAGGATTGTTTTCCATAATAATAAATTTTTAGTTTTTTAATTCGGAATAAAATTAATTATATATCCCCTAAAATTAAGATTTAAAAAATTGATTGTTACTATTTAATTATAGTTTTAGACTATTGTTTTTAAAAAATCAATAAATCTAAGTTATTAAAAATAAAAAAAGCCACTTCTAAATGAAGTGGCTTTTTTAAGCGTCTTAATAAATCCCTAGTAAATTAAGACTTAGGTAATAAAACTGTATCAATTACATGAATAACACCATTAGATTGATTAACATTAGCAATAGTTACCATTGCAGAATTTCCATTTGCATCTGAAATGTAAACGTCTTCTCCTTTTAACCAAACTGTAATAGTTCCTCCACTTACGGTTTTAATTTCGGCCTTTCCATTACCTCTTTTAATCATTTTTAAAACCTCTTTTGTATTCCATTTTCCTTCAACAACGTGGTATGTTAAAACAGTTTGTAATGCTTCTTTATTTTCTGGTTTTAGTAAAGTTTCTACTGTACCTTCTGGTAGTTTTGAGAATGCTTCGTTAGTTGGTGCAAAAACGGTAAAAGGTCCTTCTCCTGCTAACACATCTACCAATTCTGCAGCTTTTACAGCCGCAACCAATGTTGTATGATCTTCAGAATTTACAGCATTTTCGACAATGTTTTTAGAAGGATACATTGCTGCTCCACCAACCATTACGGTTTTTTCTTTCATCATTTTCTCTTTCTTCATTTTCTTAACAGCATCTTTTCTCATTACTTTTTCTTGTGCAAATACTCCAACAGTTATTAATAAAGAAAGTGCAAATACTCCAGTTTTTAAATAATTTTTGATTTTCATAATTTTTAGTTTTTAAGTTTTTTTTTAAACTCTTAGTTGCTTTATAAACGTTGAAAATTCCTCTACGGTTTTTTTACTTATTGCCTTTAACAATTAATTAACTAAATTGACATATTGTAAATAAGGAAATCGTTTGTTAAAAAAATTAATACTTTGTTAAGTATATATTTATTTAAGAATGTCTACTTTTATCAAACCAAAAAAATATTAAAAATGGCAACAATAACATTAGGCGGAAAGCCAATTGAAACTTTAGGAAGCTTACCAAATATTGGAGAAAAAGCTCCTGATTTTACTTTGACATTAAGTGATTTATCTACAAAAAACTTATCTGATTTTAAAGGACATAAGGTTTTATTAAATATTTTCCCAAGTGTAGATACTGGAGTTTGCGCTCAGTCTGCCAGAGCTTTTAATAAAGAAGCTGCTGAAATGAATAATACTAAAGTATTATGTATTTCTAGAGATTTACCATTTGCACAAGCTCGTTTTTGCGCTGCCGAAGGTTTAGATAATGTATTAATGTTATCTGATTTTAAAGATGGAAGTTTTGGAAAAAATTATGGTTTAGAAGTTTCTTCTGGTTCGTTTGCAGGTTTACATTCTAGATGTGTAATTGTTTTAGACGAAAATGCTGTTGTAAAATATACAGAACAAGTTCCAGAAATTGGAGAAGAACCAAATTATAAAGCTTCTTTGTACGCCTTATTAGATGAGTAAAAAAAAAGACTCATTTGTTGTTAATAGAATTAAAAGCTTAGGTTACGCTTTTAAAGGCGCATACCTATTAATTACTACAGAAGCCAGTATAAAAGTGCAATTTTTTATTGGTGTTATAATGACTATTGCCGGAATTTACTTTAATCTTACTGCCACAGAATGGTGTATACAAATTTTGGTTATCGCTTTAATATTAGCAATTGAAGGTGTTAATACAGCTATTGAAGAAATAGCAAACTTTATACATCCAGACCATCATCCTAAAATAGGTTTAATTAAAGACATAGCCGCAGGTGCTGTTTTTATTGTTGCTATCGCAGCTATAATAATAGGTTGTATTATTTATTTACCAAAGATTTTTTAAAATAAAAGCAAATAAAATTTACGTTAATAAAATCTTTAATTACAGATTGTATTCATCAAAATAATAAATTGAATTTGTTTATTTTTACGCAATCTAAAATCCTAAAATGGCGAAAGCAAAATCTAAATCAAAAACTAAAGCAACTAAAAAAAAGTTTAGCATAAAAAAGCCTAACTTAAAGCTAACAAGTCAACAAAAATTAATTTTTGGTAGTCTTTTAGTGCTTTTAGGTGTTTTAATTTTTATTGCTTTTTTATCTTTTTTATTTACAGGTAAAGCAGACCAAAGTGTTTTAGGTGAGTTTCCATCTAGAGCAGTTGAAACAAAAAATTGGGCTAGCCAAAGTGGAGCTTGGATTAGTGATTTATTTATACAACGTGGATTTGGTATTGCTTCCTTTATTTTTTCTGGATTAATTTTTTTATCTGGAATATATATTCTTTTAGATTTAAAAAAGGAAAAACTTTTTAAGCATTGGTTTTGGGGAACCATTATAATTATATGGACATCTACACTACTTGGCTTTTTAGCTCCACAAACTGGAGTTCTAAGCGGCACAATTGGTTTTGAGCTTAATATTTTTATTCAAGATTATATAGGTAAAATAGGTGTTGTTTTATTATTAATTTTTGGACTTATAACTTATTTAGCCATTAGATTTGGTTTTACTCCAGAACGTATTGCAGCATTATTTAAAAGTGCAAAAAAGGATATAAAATCTGAATTTGAAGACGCCTCAAAAGAAAGTAGTGTTCCTATTGATAACACTTTAACCGAAGAAGCTGAAGCTATAAAAACAGCTTTCGACGTTAAAGAAGAAACAGAACCAACTATATCAAATCATTCAAAAATTACCGAATTAGTTGTTGAAGAAAAAGAAAAACCATCAACTAATTTTGAAATAGAAATTGCTAAAGAAGAGGAAGAAGAAATAGAAATTAAAGTAGAAAAAGTTGTTGAAGAAAAATCTGAAATTGATAACCTTTCTGATAAACTAGTTGCCGACTTTGGACAATTTGATCCTACTCTAGAATTAAGTAATTATCAATTTCCTCCTTTAGATTTATTAAAAAAATATGATAACGAAGGCGTAACTATTAATCAAGAAGAACTTGAGGCAAACAAAAATAAAATTGTAGATACCTTAAATAATTATAAAATTGGTATTGCAAGCATTAAAGCCACAATTGGACCAACAGTTACACTTTACGAAATTGTACCAGAAGCTGGAATAAGAATTTCAAAAATTAAAAATTTAGAAGACGACATTGCACTGTCACTTTCAGCATTAGGTATTAGAATTATTGCTCCAATTCCAGGAAAAGGAACTATAGGTATAGAGGTACCGAATACAAATGCCACTATAGTATCTATGCGTTCTGTAATTGCCTCTCAAAAATTTCAAAACACTAAAATGCATTTACCAATAGCTATTGGTAAAACCATTAGTAATGAGACTTTAGTAATAGATTTAGCAAAGATGCCACACCTATTAATGGCCGGTGCAACAGGTCAAGGAAAATCGGTTGGTTTAAATGCTGTATTAACTTCTTTACTTTACAAAAAACATCCTGCTGAAGTAAAATTTGTTTTAGTAGACCCTAAAAAAGTAGAACTTACTTTATTTAACAAAATAGAAAGACATTATTTAGCAAAACTTCCTGATGAAGCCGAAGCTATTATAACAGATAATACTAAAGTTATTAATACACTTAACTCTTTGTGTATTGAGATGGATAATCGCTACGAAATGCTTAAAAATGCATTGTGTAGAAACATTGTAGAGTATAATAAAAAGTTTAAAGATCGAAAATTAAACCCAAATGATGGCCATGCGTTTTTACCATATATAGTATTAGTTGTTGATGAGTTTGCAGATTTAATTATGACGGCAGGAAAAGAAGTTGAAACTCCTGTTGCACGTTTAGCACAACTTGCACGTGCTATTGGTATTCATTTAATTATTGCTACGCAACGTCCATCGGTTAATGTAATTACAGGTATTATAAAAGCAAACTTCCCAGCAAGAATAGCATTTAGAGTTTCTAGTAAAATTGATTCTCGCACCATTCTAGATGCTGGAGGAGCAGACCAACTTATAGGTCGTGGAGATATGCTATATACACAAGGTAACGACATGATTAGAATACAATGTGCCTTTGTAGATACTCCAGAAGTAGAAAAAATAGTAGATTTTATAGGTGCCCAAAAAGCTTATCCCGATGCTTATTTACTTCCAGAATACGTTGGTGAAGAAGGTGGCACGAGTCTTGATATAGATATAGACGATAGAGATAAATTATTTAGGGATGCTGCCGAAATTATTGTAACAGCTCAACAAGGTTCAGCTTCTTTATTACAACGTAAATTAAAATTAGGTTATAATAGAGCAGGTAGAATTATAGATCAATTAGAAGCTGCTGGCATTGTTGGAGGTTTTGAAGGAAGTAAAGCAAGACAAGTTTTAGTACCAGATTTAATTGCTCTCGATCAATTATTAGAAAACGAAGGTCAATAAAATTTAAATTTTAAAAATGAAAAAAATATTATTAGTATTAGCATTAATTATTTCTAGTATAACATTTGCTCAAAATGATGCAAAAGCAAAAACACTTTTAAACGAAGTTTCTACAAAAGTTAAAAGTTATCAAAATATTGCTATAGATTTTAAATATGTTTTAGATAATGCATCAGAGAATATTAAGCAAGAGACGCGTGGTGATGTTATAATGCATGGTGACAAATACAAATTAAATATTCTTGGTGTAACAAGAATATTTGATGGCAAAAAACTATACACTATTAGTCCTGAAGACGAAGAAGTTACTATTTCTTCAGATAACGATGAAGATGAAAACACAATTACACCAAGTAAGATGTTATCATTTTACGAAAATGGTTTTACTTACAAAATGGATATTGTTCAAAATGTAAAAGGAAGAAAGATACAATATGTAAAACTAACACCAATGGACTCTAACGCTAGTATGAAATATGTTCTTTTAGGTATAGACGCAGAGACAAAACATATTTATAACCTTATTGAAATAGGAAAAAACGGAACAAAAACAACACTTACTGTTAATTCTTTTAAAACAAACGAGCCTATATCGAAAACCTTGTTTACTTTTGACGAAAGTAAGTACAATGACTACTTCATCAATAAATTAGATTAATAGTATTAGTGAAAATATTAGATAGATACATATTAACTTCTTATCTAAAAACTTTTATCAGCGTGTTTATAATACTCATGCTGATTTTTGTATTACAAGCTATTTGGTTATATATTAAAGAATTAGCTGGTAAAGATTTAGATGTTATAACAGTTTTAAAATTTCTGTTTTACATTACTCCTACACTAATACCTTTAATTTTACCACTTACAATACTGCTAGCATCTATAATGGTTTTTGGAAATTTTGCCGAAAACTATGAGTTTGCAGCTATGAAATCTACAGGTATTTCATTGCAACGTGCCATGGCTAGTTTAAGTGTTTTTATAGTGTTTTTAAGTATACTAACCTTCTTTTTTAGTAATAACATTATTCCAAAGGCAGAATACGAAAGCTTTAACTTGCGAAAAAATATTGCCAAAATGAAACCTGCAATGATGATTGCTAAAAGTCAATTTAATCAAATTGGTGATAATTTTAACATAAGAGTTGCAAACAAAACAGGTGATCGTGGTCAATTTCTAGAAGATGTAGTTATACACAGAGGGCAAGTTAAAAAACCAGGAAATTATGTTACAATAATTGCTGAAACAGGAGAATTAGTAAGCTCTGAAGACTCTGAAGTACTAAAACTAATCCTTTTTGATGGTTATTATTACGATGATACTCCACCAAATAAATATAAAGAAAAACAAAAAAAACCTTTTGTAAAAAGTATATTTAAAGAATATACAATGAATATAGATTTATCTCAACTCAATGCAGTAGATTTAAACGAAAAAAACACAGACAATAAGTATTCTATGCTTACTGTTAACGATTTAAAATACACCACAGATTCTTTAATAGTTGAACACAAAAAAGAATACGATAAATTTGGAACCACATTATATAATAGAACTAATGCTGCTACAATAAATATCTCTGTAGACACAAAAAAAGACACAACATATACTGGTAGTATTTTAGATTTATATAATACTAAACAAAAAGTACAATTATTAGACTATTCTATTAATTCTATAAATAGTACAAATCAAATAGTTGCTGCGATAGATTACAATTTTAAAGTAAAAACCATACTACTAAATAAACATATAATGGCTTTGCATGAAAAATTTGCATTAGCGATTGCTTGTATTATTCTATTTTTTGTTGGTGCTCCATTAGGTGCACTTATTAGAAAAGGAGGTTTAGGACTACCAATGGTTATTGCAATTGTTATATTTTTAAGCTACCACTTTATTGGAATTTTTGCAAAAAACAGTGCAAAAGATGGTACTTTTAATCCTGTTTTAGCCTCTTGGTTCTCCACATTAATTATGCTTCCTTTAAGTATCTATTTAACAAGTAGAGCTACTAAAGATCGTGGCCTTTTAGAAACCGATGGTATACTAGAGCCACTTAAAAAATTCTTTAAAATTAAAACTAAAAAAATAGAGTCTACAACAAAGGTTTTTAATGTAAATTCTAATGAATATAGTTTGTTTAAAAATTTAGAAAACAATAAACTTATTGATATTGTTAGAGACTACAGAGATCACGATTACACAGTACAACATAAAAATACTGCTATTTCAGTATTAACTTCTAGAGGTATTACAAGACAAGAACTTAAAATGGCAGGCCATTTAAATAAAGATTTCTTAGAAGAAGCTAAGGCACTTAAAAACGCTTATGTAGAAGATTCTAAACTGGCATTTATAATGTACGCTATTGGTGTTGGCTTAATATTATTAGGAAGAATTTTAATTAATAATAATTTTCCTCTTATTGGAAATATACTTTTTGTTATTGGAATTATAGGATTTATAATTTTTCTATTTGCTTTAACACAATCATTTTCTAAGCATACAAATTTATATAAGCACTTAGACAAGAATAATGGAATAAACGGTATTTTATTTTATGTTTTTGGCCTTCCTTTATATTTTATAATCTTTTTTATTCAAAAATCTCAAATTAAAAAAGAATTACACGCAATAGAATTTGACACTAAAAATAACATTACAAAAGAAACAGATATTGAAACAGAAAATAAAATAATTAAAACTCCTCTTAATAAAGAGAGTAAGCTTTTAATTAAAATTTCTGTAACCACTGTTATTCTAGCAATAGTAATGTTTGTACTTTACTTTGTATTTGCAAATAATAAATTACCACAGTATGCTTCTGCTGCAATACAATTAAGCTGTATATCATTAATAGTATCTCTTTTTTATTATATAAAATCTTTAAAAGAAAAAAAGGATAACATAAGTGTTTATTCAAAAAAAGAAAATAAATCTAAAGCTTTAGAAAAAACAGTTATACAACCGTTAAATAAGAGCTTTACTACACTTTCAATTTCAACAACAGTTTTAGCTGTAGTATTATGTATACTCTATTTTGTATTAAACAATAATAAACTACCTCAATTTGCTTCAGCTGCAATTCAACTAGGTATTATTTCTTTTATAGTAAGTATTTTTTACTTTATTAAAAGCAAAATAAAATAGTATAATTATTAAGTTATTTTTTATCTATTAAGAAATAGACAAATCAAATATCAATTCAAATAAAATAATCGTAAATAAGCAATATATTTGTTGCACAAAGCATAACTATGATTACTAAAACCGAACCTAAAGTGGAGTTTAAACTAAATACAATACAAGAGGCTATAAACGATATTAAAGCCGGTAAAATTATTATTGTTGTCGATGATGAAGACAGAGAAAACGAAGGTGATTTTTTAGCTGCTGCAGAGTTAGTTACTCCCGAAATGGTAAATTTTATGGCAACTCATGGAAGAGGTTTAATTTGCACACCTTTGACTGAGGAACGTTGTAAAGATTTAGGTTTACATATGATGGTTACTAATAATACAGATCCTATGGAAACAGCGTTTACAGTTTCTGTAGATTTAAAAGGACAAGGTGTAACTACTGGTATTTCTGCAAGTGATCGCGCGTTAACAATAAAATCTTTAGTTAATAAAAACACAAAACCGTTTGATTTAGCAAGACCAGGACATATATTTCCTCTAGTAGCAAAAGAAGGTGGCGTATTACGTAGAACAGGACATACAGAAGCAGCTATAGATTTTGCTCGATTAGCAGGCTTAGAACCAGCTGGTGTTATTGTTGAAATTATGAACGAAGATGGCACAATGGCTCGTTTACCACAACTTGTTGAAGTTGCCAAAAAATTCGATTTAAAACTAGTTTCTATTGAAGATTTAGTTGCTTATAGAATGGATCATGATTCTTTAATAGAAAAGAAAGAAGATTTTAATATTGAAACTCGATTTGGGAGTTATAGATTACGTGCCTACCAACAAACAACTAATGACCAAGTACATATAGCACTTTCTAAAGGTACTTGGGCTACAAACGAACCAGTATTAACTCGTGTAAATTCAACATTAGTAAATAATGATATTTTAGGTACTTTAACTAATAACGCAGATAAAAAATTAGATGATATGTTTCGCGTTATTAACGAAGAAGGAAAAGGTGCTATTTTGTTTATAAATCAGCAATCGCAATCCTTAAATTTATTAAAACGTTTAAGTATTTTAAAAGAAAAACAAACTGAAGGACAAATTACAAAAGCACCAGCAATTGCAATGGACAGCAAAGATTTTGGCATTGGTGCACAAATTCTTCACGATTTAAACATACATAAACTAAAATTAATCTCTAACTCACAACAAACCAAGCGTGTTGGCATGATTGGTTATGGATTAGAGATTGTAGATTACGTTAATTATTAATTATTCGGTATAAGTAACTTTAACGCTGCAAATACCAAAATCTGCTGTTCCCCAAGTAGAAGTTGGCGTCACTCTAATAATATATTGTCTATTACTTTCAATTGTAAATGGTGTATTATGAGTTAATGTCATACCTGAACTTGAACCACCAAAAGTTGATGTTGAAAACAAAATGCTAAATATTGATGTTGTTTGGATACCGGATAATACCGCACATTGTAAGTTTACATTACTTGCATTACTTGAATCTCTTAAATAAAAAGTCATAGAAGTAACCGTAGCTCCTTGTGGTAAAGTTAAAGGCGCAACTAAAAAACCATTACTCGATGTTTTTTGGGCAAACGCACCAAAATTAACATAATTAACAAATGTAAGAGCCTGATTGGATGTAAAAGCTACTGCAGGAATAACAATATTTTTCTCACTACTTGCAGACACCGCACTATCTACATATTCTTTTACAGCCTGTTCAGTAGGTACTTTATTATCACTATTATCTGCAAATGTGCCATCCGTAGAAAACTCATTAATTCTTGTTCCGTTTTGTAGTCCTAATCCCAAATAAGAAAGTGTCATTAAATTTTCATAGCCTGTTGCTGTTGTTAAATCAGAATCGATTTCGAATCTTAAAAAATCATTTCGGTTTTCAATTTTATAGAAACTATGTGAACCTGTTTCAGCACCATTTCTAAACTCAATTTTAGATCTATCACTAAAAGAGGGAACCACGAGTTTGATACCTGCACTATCTGCATCATTAATTTCTAAAAGTTCGGTTGGAGCACTTGTACCAATACCTACATTTTTAGATATTACGTGTACATTATCTATTTCACTTTCCCAAGATTTATCTCCAGAAGTAATTGCATAAGGCACAGCTTTAAATTCTGTTGTTCCCATATCTACAAGCCCATCACCAATATTAATTAATACTTGTAAGAAATGAGAATCGCTTGCCCAATCTATAGTATTATAAGTAGGACTACCAGATGTTGGTGTTCCTTCTCCAATATTAACTATAATAATTCCATTATCATCTGTTGTAGGTGTATGGGTTTCTGAATATACATTAGTTTGCGCTACACCTTTTAAAATATTAAATTGTACCTGGATAAGGTCGTTAGAAATTAAAGTACCATTAACATCTTTTACTACTGCTTTATAATTAATACTTTGAGCGTGGGCAATCGAAAATAATACTGAAATCCCAAATATTAATATAGTTGTTATTTTATATAAATAATTCATAATTGTAAGTTTTATTGTTTTTATTATTCTTTAATAATGCGCTTTATAGACGTAGATAACTCTGTTTCTAATTTCAATATATAAACACCAGAAGGCAAACTACTTAATGATATTGTTAGAGGATTATTAACCTCCATAACTAGTTTACCTGTTATATCAAAAAGTTTAGCTAAGTGTATTGTTTTTTTAGATTGTATTGTTATAGAATCTTTAGTAGGATTAGGAAACACTTTTGTTATTAAATCTACCTTTTCATCTTCTCCAACGCTTAAAGTATCAAACATTATTGAGGTTAATCCAGGTTCGTAACCTGCAAAATAGTCTTGTGTTGTTGTAGCGTCTATATTAGAATTATAGAAACTATCCAAAACGCCTAATGCTCCTACAGCAACAGGATCTGTATTGTCTAAAAATGTCATTTCGCCTGTCATTGGCATATTTGTAACAGAAAAAGAAACCAAATCTATATGCTCACCACTTACATGAGAAATTAAAGATTGTCCTGGCGGATTGTTAAATTGAAAAACATCTCTACTTCCATCTCCCAAACCTTGACTTGTTAAAAAAGCTGCATCGTATTCTTGCAAACTCCAAACACGTCCAGGTAGCAAGCTATTAGCATTAATTAAATCTGCAGAACCAGCTGGCATTGTTAATGTAAAACCCATATCTGATGCATCTGTACTTGCATCGAAATCTGGAATAGCTACAATTTTAAAATTATAATTATCTGTATTTACTATACCATAAGTATAGGATTGTGCATTACAAATCGAAAAAAATAGTAATGCTAAAATTGAGTAAAAAGTTTTCATGATTTTTGTTTTTATTGAATTGATTAATAGTATTTTTCGTTAATTAATTTCCCTCAGGAATTGTTGTATTTATTGTAAATGTTGGTGAGTTAAAACCATTCTCTGGATGCTGTAATACGTTATCCTTAATAATATTGCTATCGTTATCCGAGCCAGAAAAGCGTCCACCTCCAGACATATCTACATCTATTAGCAAATAACCAACAGATGTATAGGTAGCAGAATTAAATCCATTTAATGGATCGTTTAATATTTCATCTTTAATAATATTTGCGTCGTTACCTGGACCAGAAAAACGTATTTCACCATTAGAATTAGTATCTCCTGCCCATAAGGCCAAATCACCATTTGATAAAGCAATTTGAGCATTAGTACCATAAGTAGCTGTTGTGCTTGAGGTGAAGTTTATAGCTGTACCAGTTTCTGTAACAGCAACAGGATTTGCACTCATAACACCTAAGTGATTTCTATGTTTTAAAACGATATAATAATTTTTTGGAACAACACCTAAAGTTATATCCGAAACGCCATCTAATGCAACAACATCTCCATCACGTTGTAATAATGCAGATGTTCCTTTTATTATATTAGAAACATCCATTTCATCTCTAAATTCTAACCAAACCCAATCTACTATATCATCTTCGAAAGCACCAAGACTAGATGTTCCTCCCAGATTAAATACACTTACATCAACGGTTTTTCCATCTCCAAAAGGAGAAGCTATAGGTAATAAACCAAGATCTCTTAAATCATCATTCATCAATCCATTAGTTTCTGTATTTATTGCTGCTCCTTGCAAAAAGACTTTTGGGTTAATTTTAATTTTTATAAATCGAGATAAAAAACCTTCAGAAATTTTAATAGTTGCACTAGTACGCTCTGCAACATTTACCTCTCCAATGGTATATATAATACTAACGTTTCCATTTGTTAAGTTTGCACCTCCACTATCAATACTAAATTTATCGATACTTTGAGCTGTACTAATTACATTGCAACTCAAAATGAGTAATACGAATAAAATTGCCTTCATAATTTTAATTTTTAAATGATTATTATTTATAAGTTATAAATTGAAAATTGCCTTGAATTAAAGCACCTGCAGAGTTATAAAGGTAGACTAGCAAGTTATTATTAGAACTACTTACTCGAATATTGCTTATAGCAGAGCTGCTACTTGTAACATTAGTGGTGTAATGCGACCAAAAATAATTCTCTCCATAAATTGAAATTTCATATCTACTATAAGCTGCATCCCATACAACAGTAAAATTGTTAGAACCAGATGAAACTACACTAGAGCTTTGTACAAAACCATAAGCAACAGGACCCACCGCTGCGGTTGTTTGCACAGAAGTATCTTCAAATTGTACAGATTTAAATTTTGCTGAACCATCACTATTTATAGCAGCCACAATATTACTACCATTTTGCATTTCTATAAACTGAGAACCAGAAGTGGAACCAGCAGGAACAATAAGTTCTACTAAATCTTTTCCTGTAGGATGATCTTGTGTTTCAATTCGAACAGTATTATTTATGCCTATTGGCTGGAGTACTGAAAAAGTATTAAGTGGTGCATTAATTCCAATACCTACATTACCTTCACTGTAAAAAGTATTATTATCATTAACATTCCAAACTGAGTTTTCTACATCTTTAGCTACTAATGCATAGGGCACAGCGTTAAATTGTGTTGTTCCTAAATCTACTAAACCAGATCCTGTATTTAACTGCACGTTAAGAAAATGTTCATCGTTTTGCCAATTTATAGTAGAAAAATTGTTTGCAGTGACACCTTCACCAATATTTACTATTATAATACCATTATCATCGGTATTAATTGTGTGGGTTTCTTGATAAACATTATTAGAAAGTGCTGCTCCTTCATATATTATAAACTGAATACTTACCGGTTGAGATTCCATTATATTACCAGAAGCATCTTTTATAACTGCTTTATAATTTATACTATTTTGAGTATAACCACTTAAGGCAAATAAAAGAGTAATTAATATTGTAAAGATAAAATTACTCTTAACTTGTTTTAGTTGCTGATTAGCGCCTGAATAATTCATGATTTTTGGTTTTTGTTGAAATGATTAATAGCTATTCATTTCTTATTTATGTCACAAAAACCAAAAGGTTAACATTTATATTAAAAAAAAATAAAACAAAAAAAATCCCTTTTAAGCCAACGCCTAAAAGGGATTATATAATAATTTAAAATAATTTTATAATGAACTTAATATTGCTTCTTTCATTTTTCTTGCTCGACTTCTAACCTCTTCTTCTGTCCATGATAACTTGATAAGACAAGAAATATTTCTCCCAATATAGTGATCACTTTGAGTAAATGTTTTTTTACTAAGCAAGTTTAATGCATCTTTAATATCTTTAGATAATGGATATAAAGATTTAGCGTCTTTTAAATGATTCCATTTTCTAACATAATGCCAATTATTATCAAAATAATTCCAACAAGCATCAACTCCGTGATCTTTAAAAGCTTCTATAGTTTTTCTTGCTATTTCTACATCTGGCATAAAGAAATTAAAAAAAGCATAGCTCTCCTCTCCTCCCTTAGGCACAGTTCTAAAGGTAACTTCTGGAATTTCAGATAACGTTTCCCTAAGTATTGTATAGTTTTTTTTTTGAACTTCTAAAAACTCTGGCAATCTCTTAATTTGAGCTAAACCAACAGCTGCATGTAATTCCGAAATTCTAAAATTATACCCTAAAAAAGGATGTGTTTCTGCACCTCTATCATTCCCTTCATGATCGTGGCCATGATCACTAAAATGGTCTGCATTTATATAATATTCTTTATTGTTGGTTATTACTGCTCCTCCTTCTCCACAAGTAACGGTTTTTACAAAATCGAAAGAAAAACAACCTAAATCACCAATACTACCTAATGGTTTATCATTATATCGACCACCAATAGCTTGGCAAGCATCTTCTACTAATAATAAATTATGCTTTTTACAAACTTGTGAAAGTGCTGTCATATTTGCCATACTACCACACATTTGCACCACCATAACAGCTTTAGTTTTTGGAGTAATGGCTTTTTCTACAGCTTTAGCATCAAGACCTAAAGTATCATCTATATCAACTAAAACAGGTATTGCTCCAAGTAATAAAATGGCTTCAAAACTAGCTACAAAAGTAAAAGTTGGCATAATAACTTCATCTCCAGCACCAACTCCAGCACTTGCTAAAGCCACAGAAACTGCAGAGGTTCCATTAGACACCAATTGAGCGTAATCGCACTCTAACGAAGTTTTTAATTCCTCTTCAAGCTCTTTTGCTTTCCAATGCCCATTTCGCATTCCATCAAAACCATAACGCATTAAAATACCATTGTCTAATACATCTTGTAATTCCTCTCTTTCTAAATCTCCAAAGCGTTCAAATCCTGGCATATTTCTTTTTTTAATTCGGTCAAAAATAGTTGAATTAAAGCAAAAAAAAAAGCCTGCTAACTCAAAGTTTAAAAGGCTTTTAAATTTCTATAATACTTTCAATATCATTTAATAAATCCGTCTATAAATGCGAAATGCCTATCTGTTTCTCTTAAAAATGTATAGCCTGTTAATTCACCTATAACATCTAATTTATTATTTAAAACTACTAAATTGGGGTAACCTCCTTTTTTATTATATTTTTTTACTAATATTTTATTTTTCTTCTTTTGCTCTGGCGTTATAATATCTAAACGTCTTGGCATGTCTACCTTCAATAAAATAAAATTTTCTGCTTTTTTTTCAAAAGACTCAGTATTAAAAAAGTCTGTTTTAAGCATTTTACAAGGGCCGCACCAATCACTGCCAGTAAAATACATTAGTATAGGCTTATCTGATAGATTAGATTCTTTTTTTGCCTTTTCGAAATCTGTTAACCAATTAAGATTAGGGTAATCTTCATCTTGAGAAAATCCTTGAAAAGAAATACATATTAGGAATAAAAAAAATAAGTTTTTCATAAATACTTTTGAGACTTAAATATTACACTATAAATATACAATATACCAAGAATCTTGCCAAAAAAATGTATTACGTAAATAACACACTAGAGTTAATATCTTTACGTACTTTCTTAAGCTTAGACATAAAATCATTTTCAGCTCTATAACCTATTGGTAAAACTAAAACAGATTGTAATCCTTTAGATTTTAATTTTAAAATTTCATCATATTTACTAGGCTCAAAACCTTCCATTGGGCAAGCATCAATTTTTTCTAAAGCACAAACGGTTAATAAATTTCCTAATGCTAAATATGCTTGTTTTATACTCCATTCCTTAATTTCCTTTTCTGTTTTTCTTTCAAAATCATCAATTAAAAAATTTTTAAAAGGATTTAATATTTCATCTGGTGTATTACGAGTAGATTTTACTAATTTAAAATAGTTTTCTATAAATATCTTATCTATTATAGTTTCTATACAAATAACAAAAACGTGAGATGCTTGAGCAATCTGTTCTTGATTCATAGAATAACTTACTAAATCCTTTTGCAATTTTTTATTATCAATTACAACTAACTTAATAGGTTGCAGTCCATAAGAAGTTGCTGTTAAATTAAAGGCATTTAAAAGAATATCTAATTTTTCTTTAGAAACTATTTTATCTTCATCAAAAGATTTAGTTGCGTAGCGCCATTGTAAAGCTTCGATTACGTTCATATATTTATATAATAACTTTCTGCAAAAATAGAATTACATTCGCAATAAAGACAATAAAGTCTAATAAATTAAAATGATATAACTATAGATATGAAATCTAAAGAAGAATTAATAAAAGAATCTGAAACAAGAATATTTAAAGCAATTTTTCCAAATACAACTAATCACTATAATACTTTATTTGGAGGTACTGCTTTACACATGATGGATGAAGCTTCCTTTATTTGTGCCACAAGATTTAGTAGAAAAAAAGTAGTAACAATATCTACAGATAAAATAGATTTCGAAAAACCAATTCCAGAAGGAACAATTGTAGAATTAGTTGCAAGAATTTATAAAGTTGGAAACACAAGTTGCACCGTAAAAGTCGATATTTTTATGGAAAACATGTATAATTATAATAGAGAATTAACAGTCACAGGATACTTTAAGTTCGTGGCAGTCAACGAACAAATGAAACCTATCCCAATTTTAAATTAATTTTTTTAAAAAAATCATAAAATTTATTTGAAAAGAAAGAAAAAGGACACTATATTTGCACCCGCATTCAGGCAAATAGCTTGATGAGGCACTCAAGGAGAATTGGCAGAGTGGTCGAATGCGGCAGTCTTGAAAACTGTTGAGGGTCACACCTCCGGGGGTTCGAATCCCTCATTCTCCGCAACTAACCTCATAATCTTTTGATTATGAGGTTTTTGTTTTTAATTTCACAATATAAATCCTATTTATTTTTAATAATTAAACCACAATATTATCTTATTTATCGATTTGGTTTATTTAAAAAAACGTTTAATTATATAAAAAAAGCCTCGTAATTTTTTAATTACGAGGCTTTTATGTTTTTCTTTATGTTTTTTACAAAATTTTTGAACTAACACGCTTCCACACCTTAATTAAAAACAATCCTGAAACTAGCGCTACAACTGTTAATACAAATGCTAAATTATAATCTCCATAAATATAATAACCTGTTGCAAACATGCAACTGTATATTAGTACACAGCCTAAAATCATAGCTAATAGACCAGAAGGAACACTCCAAACATAATTATTATTTTTTAAGCTTATACCTTGCTCTTCTGCTTCAAAAACAACTTTTTTCCAACCTGGACCACCTGGTTGTATTTTTTTATAAAACTGCTGAAGTACTTCTTTACTTTCAGGTTGCGTTGCATAGGTAGCAATAAGCCAAATTATAGTAGTAATTACAACAACAAATGGATATTGATAATACTCTGCAAAAACACCAGAATCCACTCCAAAAAGGTATACACCTATTGGTGTTAATTTTAATAGAATTGAAATAATACCAGATGCAAACATTGCTGTTATTTCACTCCAAGCATTAATTCTCCACCAAAACCAACGCAAAATAAAAATTAAACCTGTTCCGGCTCCAAACATTAATAAAACTTCGAAAAGTTGTAATGCATTTTGAAGTAATAATGCTAATAAGGCACTTAAAACCATAAGTACAACTGTAGAAACTCTACCAATAAATACAAGCTTTTTTTCTGAAGCATTTGGGTTTATTTGTTGCTTGTAAAAATCGTATACCATGTATGATGATCCCCAATTTAATTGTGTAGAAATTGTAGACATATAAGCAGCAACTAACGACGTTAATACTAAACCTAAAAGACCACTTGGTAATTTTGTTAACATGGCTGAGTAAGCTAAATCATGACCTAATTTACTTTCTGTAATATTTGGAAAAGCCTCTTGAATACTTGCCAAGTCTGGAAATACAACTATAGATGCTAACGCAACTAAAATCCATGGCCAAGGACGCAATGCGTAGTGCATTATATTAAAGAAAAAAGTTGCACCAATGGCATGATTTTCATCTTTTGCAGCGAGCATTCGTTGTGCAATATATCCTCCTCCTCCAGGTTCTGCACCTGGATACCACGAACTCCACCATTGCACTGCTAACGGAATTATAAAAAGTGTTATTAATGCATTTGTATTATTAAAATCTGGTAAAATAGAAAGCTTTTTAGAAACATTTTCATTACTTAATAGAGCATCTAACCCACCTACCTCAGGTATGTTTATTAAATAATATGCTGCTCCAATAGCTCCACCCATAGCAACAAAAAATAAAATAAAATCTGTATATACAACGCCTCTAAAACCTCCTAAAGCACTAAATAAAACGGTTATTAATCCTGCACTAATAACAGTTTCCCATGGTTCAAGACCTAACATTATACCTCCAATTTTAATGGCTGCTAACGTAACCGAAGACATTATTATTACATTAAAAATAACACCTAAATAAACGGCTCTAAATTTTCTTAAAAATTGGGCTGGCTTACCTCCGTATCTAAATTCATAAAATTCTATATCTGTTTTCACGTTAGATTTTCGCCATAATTTAGCATATACAAATACGGTTAATAATCCAGTAATTAAGAAAGCCCACCAAACCCAATTTCCAGAAACACCATTAGTCCTAACAATATCTGTAACTAAATTAGGTGTGTCTGTAGAAAAAGTTGTGGCAACCATAGAAACACCTAACAACCACCATGGCATTGTTCTACCTGAAAGAAAAAACTCTGAAGAATTTTTACTAGATTTTTTTGAAACATATATTCCTATGGATAATGTTATTACAAAAAATACTATTATTAAAGCATAGTCTAATGTGCTTAATGATACCATATTTCAATTATTTGGTTAATTATATAAAATCTATTTTTTAAAATTTTATAGTTTGGTTAGCCCAATGTATTGAAATTTTATGAAACGATTTAAAATAGTTTTAAATTAAAATAGTTACACCTAAAATTTAATTTTGAAGTACTAAAAATGGAATTTTAATATTTAACTCTAAATTTTCAATCTTAGAATTTTTTAGCATATTCTCTAAATAAGACTGCCTATGGTTTATCATGACTAATAAATCTATATTTTTTGTTTCTATTGTTTTTTCTATTGTTTTTACAACATCTATTTCTGGTAACTGAAAAAAATCAATAAAATTATCTTTAAAACAATAGCTTAAAAAGGCTTTATTATCTTCTTGCCTATAAGACATTTTTTTAAGTGTAGAAACATATAAAAAATGAATTTTACACACATAATTTTTAGCAATGTTACTTACTAACTTGAAAGCTCTTTTATTAAAAGGAATGTTATAATCTGTAGGAAATAAAATATGTTTTGGGTGCATATCTTTATAACTTAAAGGCACAGATAGTATAGGACAATTAACATATTTAATTAAATTAATTGTATTACTGCCAAACGCATTATTTACATTATTTGTTTTTCCTTTTGTTCCAATAACTACTAAGTCTGCCTCCTCTTTTTTAATAAGGTCATTTACAGATTCTACAATACTATTAAAAATGGAAATACTTTTATAATTATGTCTCGGGTTAGGAGATTTTTCTAGCATTTGTGTTATAATTTTCTGTAATTTACTATCTGCTTCTTGTTTAATTTTATCTCGATACTTTTCAAAATAATCTCTAGAAAGCTCTTCAGTATTGTTATAAACTTCAGTAGCATAGGCATGAACAATGGTAAAATCGCATTTTTCGTATTTCATTAATTCTAAGGCATAATAAATTGCATTTTTAGAGGTCTCAGAAAAATCTGTAGGAATAATTATTTTAATCATTTTCTTTAAATATTAAATGGTTACATCTTAAAATTAAAACAGAAATACCTTAAAAAAGATGATTTATATCATGTTTAAAAAAAATATATAGCGCTAATTTTGAGATTGTTAAAAAGCTATTTATTATGAAAAACCTTAAAGTAGTTCTTGTTTTTTGTCTTCTTTTAAATTGTAAAACAGATTATAAAAAAGAAATTAAAGATTATAACATTGATCCTGTTCAAGAAAAGATTATAGACACTTCTAAAGCTGAAGAAAAAGATTTAAAAAATAATAAATCTATTGCCATAGAAATAAAACAAAAAAAACTAATTAATAAAAAAGACGAAAGAATTGATCTTGAAACTTTAATTAAAGAAAAAACTTTTTTTAAGGAAAAAGAAAACTATACTATAAATTTCACTTATCCAGAGCTAAATGAAAAATTAAATCCTAAGTACGAGAATTTTAACAATTATATTAAAGATTTTTATTTAAACATTTCTGGAACCGAAGCCTCTATTTTAGAAAAAAAACAAAAATGCGATAGTATTACTCTAAAAAACTTTAAAGAAAGCAGACTAATAAATTATAAAATATATAGTGTAAATAACAATTTGGTAAGTGTAGTTTTTTACAAAGAAAATTTTTATTCTGGAACATTACATCCTAGTTTTAGTTTTAACTGTATGAATTTTGATTTAAATCGAGGTGTTTTTATGACCTATAAAGATTTCTTTTTAAACGATAGTGAAACAGATTTTACAAACATTTTAAATCACGAAATATCTAATAAAATTAACAAAGGAGAATTGTATTATGATTGTTGGGAACTCTCCTTAGACAACTTTTTAAACCATAAAAATAATTTTGTTTTAAATGAAACCTATGTAGAGTATTATTTCGATGATTGTGTAATGTGTCCATCTTACACAGGAAGTTATTCGGTAAAAATACCATTAGTAAAATTACTATCGGTTTTAAAGAAACATGAGTTTAATCCATTAGAATTTTAAATATTATTCACTAAATAAAAAAATTATGATAAAAAATTTAGATACTAAAGAGTGTGAGTTCATTTTAAACAGAAATTACGTTGGCTACTTAGCATATAACTATTTAAATAAGCCTTATGTACTACCTATAACCTATTTTTATAATAAAGAACAACATAATATAATTTGTTATTCTGCAAAAGGTCATAAAATTGATGCGTTAAGAAAAAATAACGCTGTTTCTATGTGCGTTACAACCATATCTGCAATAAACGATTGGAAATCTATTATGGTACATGGTAAATACAAAGAGCAATCTGGTAGTGGTGCACTTGCTTTACTACACCAGTTTTCACTTGGTGTAAAAGATTTAATAAATAAAAATGAAAATAAAAGTTTAGATTATATTAATCAGTTTTCTAGTAAAATATCGTCTGAAGATTTACCAATAATTTACACAATAGAAATTGAAGATATTACCGGTAAAATGAGAATATTATAAGTTTTTTTTTCACAAAAACACGAACTCTATAGCAGTTCCAAAAATTATAAGTTTTTCTCGTAAACCTTCTACCGCATTATGTGTGGTGAACTCGAAAATAATTTTATTATTAGATGCATCTTCTATTAAATTAGAAATACCTTGAGTATTAATAAGACACTCTTTAATAGAAATATAATACTCTGTACTTTTAGTAATTACAGCAGCTTTCATTTAATTTATAATTTTCATTTTGGTAAAACTAAAAATATAATAAGTCTTGTAATATGACTTTTATCATCTTAATAAAAAAAAAGCAAACTTACCTTTGGAGTATATTAATACAAACACTAAAACAATGAAAAAAATATTAGTTCCCGTAGATTTCTCAGAATATTCAGAAAATGCATTAAAAGTTGCTGCAACAATAGCTAAAAAACAGCATGCAGAAATTGTAGCTGTACATATGCTAGGTCTTAGTGATGCTGTAATTACAAAAGAAGACGACTCCATGGAAGGTATGTTTTTTGTACAATTAACAAAAAAACGTTTTGCCGAGTTTTTAGATAAAAATTATTTAGATGGTATCACTATTCATCAAACTGTTAAAAACTATAAAGTTTTTAGTGAAATAGACGATGTCGCTAAAGAATACGAAGCAGACCTTATTGTAATGGGTTCTCATGGAAGTAGTGGTTTAACCGAGGTATTTGTTGGATCTAACACAGAAAAAGTAGTCCGCACAGCTTCGGTACCAGTATTAGTTATTAAAGAAAAAAGCGATTTTAATATTAAAAGAGCAGTGTTTGCAAGCGATTATAGGTTAGAAAGCCTTGAGGTTTTTAATAAAACTACTAACTTATTTAAAAAATTAGGGATAGAAGTAAAATTACTTTTTGTTAATCTTCCTGGAGAATATTATTTAAGCACAAACGAAATAGAGCAACGTATAACTAATTTTTTAGTGCACCTACATAAAGATGATAATATTTTACCCGAAGATATTGCAATCTATTCAGACTACTCGGTAGAAAAAGGTGTTTTTAATTATGCAAAAAGAGTAAAAGCAGATATTATTGGAATTCCAACTCATGGAAGAAAAGGACTAGCACATTTTTTCTCTGGTAGTATAAGTGAAGATATTGTAAACCACTCTAAACTTCCTGTATTAACCGTTAAAATATAAAATAAATAGTTTTAAAATTTTAAAAGCCTTCTATTAAACGATAGAGGGCTTTTTTATCTTCTATTTTAATGCGTTTTCCATCTGTAGCAATTAAATTTTCTTTTTTAAATGAAGATAGCGTTCTTATACATGCTTCTTTTGCTGTACCAACAATATTAGCAATATCCTCTCGTGTAAGCGTTATAGAAATATATCCTTCGTTATCTTTACCAAAATTATCCTCAAGATATTTAATAGTTTCGGCAACACGTTGTCTAACCGTTTTTTGTGCCATATTAACTATTATATTATCTGCAAACTTTAAATCGCTGGCAATATGCACTAATACAGCTTTTGTAAATTCTACATTGTTATTTAAACTCTCTTGAAGATGTTGTTTGGGTATATAACAAACTTCCATATCATTTAATGCAACAGCACTTAAATTAGTCGATTCGTCTGAAATTACAGAACGTTGTCCCAAAACCTCTCCTTTTGTAGCAATTTTTACAATTTGGTCTTTACCATTGTTACTCATTTTAGACAATTTAGAGACACCACTTCGTACACAAAAAACGCCGTTAAGCTTCTCTCCTTCTGCAAATAAAGTTTCTCCTTTTTTTACAATTTTTGAAACTTTACTATCCGAAATTCGCTTTAACTCTTCCTTTTTTAAAGCTTTAAGCGAGTTTAATTCTCTAATTATACAATTCTCACAACGACCATGCATTCTTTCTAATTTTTCTACTGCTAAAGATACGCAAATCTATTCACGATATATAATAAATACCTCTATAAATCTAAGTAAAGAATGACAAATGTCATTTTTTAGGGTTTACTATTTAAAGACCTTTGTATTAGGTATAACAATACTAATTAATAGAGATTAATTGGTATGAGCAAATAATATAATTATGGAAAATTGTTTCCATTGTGGAGATGAGTGCAAAACAGTAATCAATCATCACAATAAATCTTTTTGTTGTAACGGTTGTAAAACTGTTTTCGATATTTTAAATGATAACGATTTATCTTATTATTATGATATAGAACAGTCACCAGGTACTACTCCATTTTTTAAAGAAGGAAAATTTGATTTTCTTGAAAATAAAGAAATTACCTCTAAACTTTTAGAGTTTAACGAGCAAGGTACACAAGTAGTTTCATTATTAATTCCAACAATACATTGTAGTTCTTGTATATGGGTTTTAGAGAACCTCAACAAACTTAATCCAGCAATAAAAACGGCACAAGTAAATTTTCCTAAAAAAACGGTAAGGATTACTTTTTCTTCTGAAGAAATTACACTTAAAAACTTAGTTGTTTTATTATCTAAATTAGGTTACGAACCATACATTTCTCTAGATGATGCAACTAAAAAAAGTAAAAAAACCGATAGAAGTTTAATTTATAAACTAGGTGTTGCTGGTTTTGCTTTTGGAAACATTATGTTTCTTTCCTTTCCAGAATATTTCGAGGTTAACGAGTTTTGGTTAGATAAATTTAAATCTGTCTTTAGGTGGTTAATGTTTGCATTTGCCTTACCAGTTGCATTATATTCAGGTCAAGATTATTTTATTTCTGCTTACAAAGGATTACGTTCTAAAATATTAAATATCGATGTACCAATAGCCATTGGTATTTCTGTTTTATTTATAAGATCTACAATAGAAATTATTTTCGACTATGGAACAGGTTTTTTTGACAGTATGTCGGGCTTGGTATTTTTTCTATTACTAGGCAAATTTTTTCAGAAAAAAACCTACGCATTTTTATCTTTCGAGCGCGACTACAAATCTTATTTCCCAATTGCAGTAACACGACTAATAAAAATTAATCTTACAATTAAAGAAGAACAAGCTCAAGTTTACGAGCTTAAAAAAGGAGATAGAATACTTATTAGAAATGAAGAACTGCTTCCTGTAGATGCAATATTAATAAAAGGAAATGCTTTAATAGATTATAGTTTTGTTACTGGCGAAGCAGAACCTATTACAAAAACATCTGGAGAACACTTATTTGCGGGAGGAAGACAACAAGCTGGATCTATTGAAGTAGAAGTTTTAAAACCTGTAGAGCAAAGCTATCTTACACAACTTTGGTCTAACGAGATTTTTAGTAAAAATAAGCAAAGTCATTTTCAATCTTTAACAGATGGTATTAGTAAGCGTTTTACATTAAGTCTTCTATTTATAGCATTTATAGCAACTTTTGTTTGGTTATTTATAGACTCATATATTGCTTTAAATGTATTTACATCGGTTTTAATTGTAGCATGTCCTTGTGCCATTGCTTTAGCCGCTCCTTTTACATTAGGTAATTTATTACGCATTTTTGGTCGTAATAAACTCTACATTAAAAACAGTGCAGTTATAGAACAGTTAGCGCATATAGACACTGTTGTTTTTGATAAAACAGGAACGCTTACTACAAATACTAAAAATACAATAACTTATGAAGGTATTTCTCTTACCGAAGAAGAAGAGACATTACTTACAAGTACGCTTAGAGCATCAAACCATCCATTAAGCAGATCTCTATATGCTATTTTAGATAAAAATAATATTCAACCTTTAGATACTTTTAAAGAAGATATAGGACAAGGTATTACCGGTAAAATTAACAATCAAGAGATTAAAGTGGGTTCCTTTGGTTATGTTGAGAACAAAAATGAAATTTCACAATCTAAAGCACAACAACGTACAGCTATTCATATTAGCAATAACAATAAGTACAAAGGATGTTATGTGTTTTATAATGAATACAGAGATGGTGTTAAGGAAGTATTTAACACACTTAAAAAAAATTATAATCTAGTCATTCTTTCAGGCGATAATGATGGCGAAAAAGAACATCTTAAAAAATTATTGCCAAAAAACACAACATTATTATTTAATCAGAAACCAGAAGACAAATTAAACTATATAAAACAACAGCAACAAAACGGAAAAAACGTATTAATGCTAGGAGATGGACTTAACGATGCAGGAGCTTTAGCTCAAAGTAATGTTGGCTTTTCAATTTCAGAAAACGTAAACATTTTTTCTCCAGCTTGCGATGGTATTTTAGATGCTTCAAAATTTAAAGATATACCAAATTTTTTATCGCTTTCAAACCAAGGTATTACAATTATTAAATACGCTTTTATTTTTTCTTTAATCTATAATTTAATTGGATTAGGTTTTGCTATCACAGGTCATTTAAAACCTGTTGTGGCAGCCATTTTAATGCCTTTAAGTTCTATAAGTATTGTTGTTTTCACAACATTAGCTACCTATTACATTGGAAAAAAATTACTGCCTAAAAAAACTTAATCTTAATTAACTAAAACTATTTAAAATAAACTTTGAAACATGATAATTGTCATCTTTTTTAAACCTCAACAGCGCTAATTTTACAAAATAATTCAGGTAAGGTATGAGTATTATTTATATGCTTTTAGCAATTAGTGTTTTGGTAGCATTAATATTTTTTACAGTCTTTATAGTATCTGTAAAAAGTGGACAGTATGATGACATGTATACACCTTCTGTAAGAATGCTTTTTGAGGATGAAATTGTTAAAGAGAAAAACAAAAAAACAAAGTCTAAAGACAACATAAAACCAATTATATATAAAGAATAACTAAAGTAACTATGGAATTACAAAAATTTTATTACGATAATAAAATCGTTAGCAAATTCATTATCGCTACACTCGTTTGGGGAATTGTAGGCATGTCAGTAGGTTTATTACTTGCTTTTATGTTCTTGTTTCCTAACCTTACAGATGGTATTTCTTGGCTAAGCTTTGGACGTTTACGTCCATTACATACAAACGCAGTAATTTTTGCCTTTGTTGGTAATGCTATTTTTGCAGGTGTCTACTACTCTACTCAACGTTTGTTAAAAGCACGTATGTGGAAAGACTGGTTGAGTAATCTTAATTTTTGGGGATGGCAAGCCATTATTGTTGGTGCTGCTATTACATTACCTTTAGGTTACACTACGTCTAAAGAATATGCCGAATTAGAGTGGCCTTTTGATATTGCTATTGCATTAATATGGGTTGTATTTGGTGCTAATTTAATTGGTACTATTCTTAAAAGAAGACAACGTCATTTATACGTTGCTATCTGGTTTTATTTAGCAACATTTGTAACTGTTGCAGTTTTGCATATTGTAAATAGTATGGAAATAGCTGTAAGTGCATTTAAAAGCTACTCTGCTTATGCAGGCGTTCAAGATGCATTAGTACAATGGTGGTACGGCCATAATGCAGTGGCGTTTTTTTTAACAACACCTTTTTTAGGTTTAATGTATTACTATGTTCCTAAAGCTGCTAATAGACCTGTCTATTCTTATAGGCTATCTATTGTACATTTTTGGTCTTTAATCTTTATTTACATTTGGGCTGGACCACACCATTTATTATACTCTGCTCTTCCAGATTGGGCACAAAATTTAGGTGTAGCTTTTTCAGTTATGTTAATTGCTCCTTCTTGGGGAGGTATGATTAATGGGTTATTAACCTTACGTGGTGCTTGGGATAAAGTACGTACAGATCCTGTTCTTAAATTTATGGTTGTGGCTATTACTGGATACGGTATGGCAACGTTTGAAGGCCCGATGTTATCATTAAAAAATGTAAATGCTATAGCGCACTTTAGCGATTGGATTATTGCACACGTTCACGTTGGTGCATTAGCATGGAATGGTTTCTTAACCTTTGGTATGATTTACTGGATGGTACCAAAACTCTTTAAAACAAAACTATGGTCGCTTAAGTTAGCCAATGTACATTTTTGGATAGGTACTTTAGGTATTATTTTATACGCTTTACCATTATATGTTGCAGGTTTTGTACAAGCATCTATGTGGAAACAGTTTAATCCAGATGGTACATTAACTTATGGAAACTTTTTAGAAACTGTAACGCAAATTATGCCAATGTACTGGATGCGTGCCATTGGAGGAACTTTATTTATTACAGGAGCCCTAATAGGAGTGTATAATGTTATTATGACAGCGCGTTCTGGTGTAAAAGTAACAGATGAGTTAGCAGAATCTGCTCCATTACAAAAAGTAACTAAAAAACGTACAAATAAAGAAGGCTACCATACATGGTTAGAAAGACGCCCAGTTAAATTAACTATTTATGCTACAATAGCAATTTTAATTGGTGGAGCGGTACAAATTGTTCCATCATTAATTGTCGATGATTATATACCTGTTATATCAAGTGTTAAGCCTTATTCTCCACTCGAACTTGAAGGTAGAGATATATATATTAGAGAAGGCTGTGTAGGCTGTCATTCACAAATGGTAAGACCTTTTAGAAGTGAAGTTGAGCGTTATGGAGAATACTCTAAAGCAGGAGAATATGTTTACGATCATCCATTTCTTTGGGGAAGTAAACGTACAGGTCCAGATTTACTACGTGTTGGTGGAAAATATAGTGATAATTGGCATTTAAATCACTTTTACGACCCTCAAAGCACCTCATCAGGTTCAATTATGCCATCATACAAATGGTTAATTAAAAACAAGCTTGATAAAAGTTTAACAGAAGCAAAAATGGAAGCTATGGTAACTTTAGGTGTACCATATAGCAAAGAAGATATTGCTAAAGCTCAAAAATGGATGACAGAACAAGGTGCCCAAATTGAAAAAAACCTTTATAGTGATCCAGATTTCGCAAAAACTTATGAGGCAGATAAAAAATATGCAAAGGAAAATGGAGAAGATTTTGTAGAGATGCGCAATCGTGAAGTTGTCGCTGTAATAGCATATTTACAACGTTTAGGAACAGATATTAAAATTAAAAACGCAAACGAAACTGCACTAAATCAATAATAGCCATGTTTAAATTTGTAAAAGGAAATTTAGAACAAATAGATGGAGTAGAAATATATCCTATTATATCACTTTTAATATTCTTCATCTTTTTCGCAGGATTATTTCTGTGGGTTTTTACAGCTAAAAAATCGCATATAGAAACGGTTAGTAATATTCCGCTTCAAGACGACACCATTAATACTAATAACGACGATTAAATATGAAAACTACAGCATCATTATTAAGACTATTACTCTTTTTTGTTTTAGCCATAATTTTAATTGAATGGGTTTATAACACTGGAGAAGAATGGGCAATGCTTACTCAACCTGTATTTTGGGCCATTATTGGAACAGCAATGTTATTTGCCATCGCCTTTGAAATATGTATAGAAGCTTTAAAAACCGTATTATTTAAAACGCTTACAGAAGAGCAAAAAGCAACTTACTTATCTCAACAAGCTATTAAAAGAGAAAATCAATTTAAATGGATTAGAGAAACTTATAAAAAATCTTTAGGTACAAAAAGAATTGAAGAAGAACATGAAATAATTTTAGATCATGATTACGATGGTATTAAAGAATTAGATAACAATTTACCACCATGGTGGGTTTATATGTTTTATGCTACAATAATATTTGCTGCAATATATTGGGTGCGTTTTGAAATTGTAAACGATTACAACCAAAAAGAAGAATACGATTTAGCAGTTGCTGAAGCTAAAATTGCAATTGAAGAATGGAAAAAAACTGCAAAAGACCTAGTCGATGTTAATACTGTAACTATTTTAACAGATCCTTCAGATATTAAAGCAGGACAAAACATTTTTACAGCCAACTGTGTAGCTTGCCATAAAGCCGATGGTGGTGGCGGTATTGGACCAAATTTAACAGACGATTACTGGATTTTAGGTGGTGGTATTAAAAACGTATTCCATACAATATCTGAAGGTGGTCGTGCTGGAAAAGGTATGATTTCGTGGAAAACAGATCTTAAACCAGCAGAAATGGCACAGGTAGCTAGCTATGTTTTAAGTTTACATGGTACTACACCTGCAGAGCCAAAAGATCCGGAAGGAGAAATTTGGATAGATCCAAATGCTCCAGTAGAAGAAGTAAAAGTAGAAATTATAGACAGCACAAATACCGAGGTAAAAATACTTATAGAAAATCAACCAGTTACAGATGATGTAATAAAAAATTGAAAACAAGAAATCTAGTAAAAAAGAGTAATTAATAGCACAATGGCAGAGCAAGGTCGAGATAATTTTAGAGATACTATTGGCACACTAAACAAAGAAGGTAAGCGTGCATGGGTATTCCCTAAAAAGCCAGATGGCAAATGGTATACATACAGAAAATATGTTAGTTATGTATTATTAGCCTTCTTGTTCTCTGCTCCATTTATTAAAATTAATGGCAATCAATTTTTAATGTTTAATGTATTAGAACGCCGTTTTAATATTTTTGGATTTCCATTTTGGCCACAAGATTTTCATCTATTTGTAATCATGATGATTATTGGTGTGGTATTCGTTATTCTTTTTACAGTAGCATTTGGCCGTTTATTTTGCGGTTGGGTTTGCCCACAAACTATTTTCATGGAAATGATTTTTAGACGTATAGAATATTGGATAGATGGAGACAGAGGCAAACAAATCCGACTTCAAAAAATGCCATGGAATGCCGAAAAAATAAAAAAGCGCGTTTTAAAATGGAGTATCTTTTTTATAATTTCATTTTTAATTGCAAATGTATTTTTAGCTTACTTGATTGGTAGCGATCAATTAATGCGATATATCTACGAAGGGCCTTTAAAGCATTTAAGTACCTTAATTTCCTTACTCATTTTTACAGGAGTTTTCTATTTTGTTTTTGCTTGGTTTAGAGAACAAGTATGCATAATTGCCTGCCCGTACGGTAGATTACAAGGTGTACTTTTAGATAATAAATCTATTATCGTTGCTTACGATCATAAACGAGGTGAAAAAGAAACCGGACGTGCTAAATTTAAAAAAAATGAAGATAGACCAGCTTCTGGTAAAGGAGATTGTATAGATTGTTTTCAATGCGTACATGTTTGTCCAACAGGAATAGATATAAGAAATGGTACACAATTAGAATGTGTAAACTGTACAGCTTGTATAGATGCTTGCGATCATATAATGGAAAGTGTAAACTTACCAAAAGGTCTTATTCGCTATGCTAGTGAAGCTAATATTGAAAAAGAAGAGAAATTTAAATTTACTCCTCGTTTAAAAGGTTACACAGCCGTATTAGGAATTTTAATTGCAGTTTTAATAGGCATGCTTTTTTTACGTAATGATGTAGAAGCAAATATTCTAAGACTTCCTGGACAATTATACGAACATAAAGCAGGAAACATGATTAGTAATGTGTACACCTTTAAATTAGTAAATAAAACAGTAGATGATATCGAAAATGTAAGTTTTAAACTATTGTCACATAAAGGAAATATAAAATTAGTAGCTCATGATGGCTTTAAAGTTAAAGCAAAAGCTTTTGCTGAAGGTACTCTTTTTGTAGAAGTTAATGCAAGTGCTCTTGAAGGAGATAAAGATAGAATAGAAATAGGTATTTATAGTGGAGACCAATTAATAGAAACCACTACCACAGCATTTTTAGGGCCTAGAAGTTATAATTAATTATAAAACCGAAAAATTATGAAATGGAATTGGGGAACAGGAATTGTAATAGGTATAGCTGCTTTTATGAGCTTTATTCTATTTCTAGTTATTAAAATGACCACTAACGAGAAATTTAGTTTCGATTTAGTTACCGAAGAATATTATGCAAAGGAAATGTTATATCAAACAGAAATTGATGCAGAAACAAACACATATAATTTAAAAGAGAAAATTATAAGTAAAAAAACAAATGATGGATGGTTATTAATATTTCCTAAGGAATTAGAACCATCAAAAATTATAGGTAAAGTGTTCCTATATAGGCCATCTAACGAAAAACTAGATTTTAACCTTGAGTTAAAATTAACGTCTTCTCATTTGCTCATACCTGACAATAAGATGTTAGATGGCCGTTGGAACATTATTATAGATTGGGTGTACCAAGACAAACACTATTTGTATAAAAAAGAAATAACGTATTAAATGTTAATCTCGGCAATATTATTTGGTTTATTAGGAAGCTTCCACTGTGTTGGTATGTGTGGCCCTATTGCTTTTTTATTGCCTTTAGACAGGAAAAATAAAACTAAAAGCATATTACAATTATTAAGCTATCACTTTGGCCGTATACTAACATACAGCGCATTAGGTCTAATTTTTGGAATTGTTGGTAAAAGCCTTAATTTATTTGGGCTACAACAACAGTTATCTATCGTAATAGGATTATTAATGATTGTTGTAATTATAATTCCTACAAAAATTTTTAATCGTTATAATTTTTCTAAACCTATTTATAAACTTGTAGGTAAAGTTAAAAACAAAATGGGAGCTAATTTGAAAAAAAAGAATCCTAGTACTTTTTTTACCATAGGCTATCTTAACGGTTTATTACCATGCGGACTTGTTTATATGGCTATTTTTGGTGCTTTAGCAACAGGTAATGCTCTTCAAGGTAGCTTATATATGGCTTTATTTGGTCTAGGAACTATACCACTTATGACTACTGCTATTTACTTAGGCAATTTTTTAACAGTAACAGTTAAGCAGCGTGTATTAAAATTAATACCTGTTTTTGTAATAATTATTGGCTTATTTTTTATTCTTAGAGGTTTAGGTTTAGGTATCCCATATTTATCTCCGTCTAATATGGTAACTGTAGAACAAGTAACTGCAGAATACAAATGTCACTAAAAAACGTAATAATTTAAACTAAATAATGATGAAAACTTATATAATACCTTTAGTCGATTGGGGAATGGGAGCAACTTTAATTGGTGTATTTGCACTTGTATGTATTGTGTTATCTCTTGTTGTAATAAACATGGTAAAAGGAGACAAAAAAAATAAAGAAACTTCTAAAAAAGATTAATAAAAAAATGGATAGTAGAAACTATCCATTTTTTTTATTTAAGTATTTATGTTTTAAACAGTCATAGAAAAAACTTGAGTTTCTGGTTTATTTCTTTGTAATCGTCTATCAAAAGGTAAGCACACATTTCTAACAAACGGTTTTCCTTTTTCTGTTACATAAATACTTTTAGCTTCTATTTTAATAAGCCCGTCTTTTTCTAATTCTTTTAGCTTTATAAGTACATCTGGAAGTTCGTTAAAACATAAAGTAGCATCATTCCAAGAGGTTTCAAATTTACACATGAGATTTAATATGTGTTTTCTAATAATTAAATCTTCTTCATTTAAAATATGTCCTCTAAAAACTGGTATTACACCTTCATGAACAAGTGATTTATAACTTTCAACACCTTTTTCGTTTTGAGCAAAACCATACCAACTATCACTAATTGCAGAAGCGCCTAAACCAATCATAACTTTAGTATTTGTTACTGTATAGCCCATAAAATTTCGATGCAATTTTTTGTTCTTATGTGCTTGGTATAATGAGTCTTTTGATAAAGAAAAATGATCCATGCCTATTTCAAAATAACCTGCTTCAAGTAGCATTTGTTTTCCTTTTTCGTATTGTAATCTTTTTTGTGTTGCAGTAGGTAAGTCTTTTTCATTATAACCTCTTTGTCCATTTCCTTTTATCCATGGTACATGAGCATAACTATAAAAAGCAATACGCTCTGGCATTAATGTTATTGTTTTATTAATGGTATTAATAACATCTTCTACAGTTTGATATGGCAACCCAAAAATAATGTCGTGTCCAATAGATGTAAATCCTTCAGCTCTAGAATATTCTGTTACTTTTTTTACGTTTTCAAAAGGTTGGATTCTATGTATTGCTTTTTGTACTTTTAAATTATAATCTTGAACACCATAACTTACTCGTGTAAATTTAAAACCTGCAAACATCTTTAAATGTTCTTTTGTTGTATTATTGGGATGCCCTTCAAAACTTAATTCACAATTATTGCTAAATTTTCCAATTCTACTAATTGCGTTTAATAAAACAGTTATATTTTCTGGTTTAAAAAAAGTTGGCGTTCCTCCTCCAATATGGAGTTCTTTAATGTTTGGTGTTTCTCCAAGAAAGTCTTTATATAGCTTAAATTCTGCAATTAAAGATTCTATATATGGTATTTCTACTTTATGATTTTTTGTTATACGTTTATGGCAACCACAAAAAGTACACATGCTTTCGCAAAAAGGCAGATGAATGTATAAACTTACTCCATTAGTACTATTAGTTTCATCAAAACTTTTCTTTAAAGAAGCTTTCCAACGTTTTAAAGAAAAAGAATTATTGTCCCAATAAGGAACTGTAGGATAACTAGTATATCTTGGGCCTGCAACATTATATTTTGCTATTAAAGAGCTATTCATTTATTTAAAATTTTTAAACAAATTTATAGAGTAATTAAAGTTTAAAAGATGATTTATGTCATCTCAAAAAAATGGTTGTATTTAAAATTAAATAATAGTTTTATTAAATACCGTAAAGAAACTAACTATGGTTAATATATTTCATTATAAATCTTTAAACCATTATCTTTACAAGGCTAAAAAAAAGAAAAAATGTCTGATTCAAAAAAACCAGATAACGTTGTTTTTAACCAAGAAACACAACAATATGATGCTGCTTTAAAACCGTATGCTACAAATGTTGGCGCTCCTGCAATACACGTTAAAGAAAATATAACCTGGAAAAATAAAAATGTTATTAAAGCTAATAAACAATTAAAAGCTAGGTATTTAGAAATTAAAGCCGAGTACGATAAAATAATTGAAGAATTAGAATACAATAACCTAGTTTATAATGCTAAATTTAATTTTGAACCAATTCTTGGTGAAACCTATCACCTCTATAAAGACAAAAATGGACAGCCCTTTTTATCTATAATCTCGCCTACAGAATGTAATTTTAATTTTATAGGTAGTTTTTATTTAACATCAGAACACATGTGGAAAAAAATTGATACTACAACAAATAAACTAAGAGAAGAATAATTAATTTCTAGCTAAAAAACACATTGCATTACACAATAATAGACGTTGAAACTTCTGGAAGAACCAATCGTATTACCGAAATTTCGGTGTTTAAATACGATGGAAATAAAGTTATAGATGAGTTTACTTCTCTTGTAAACCCAAACTGCTATATACCAGAACACATTACTGCTTTAACAGGAATAGATAACGGCACTGTAGCAAATGCTCCAGAATTTCATGAAATAGCACAGCAAGTTTTAGAAATTACTAAAGACACCATTTTTGTTGCCCATAATGTTAATTTCGACTATAACGTAATTAGAAACGAATTTAAGTCTATTAATATAGATTTTACAAGAAAAAAATTATGTACCGTAAGACTTAGTCGTAAACTTTTACCTGGCCATAAAAGCTATAGTTTAGGAAAACTTTCTAAAGATTTAAACATAAATATAAATGGAAGACACAGAGCGCGTGGCGATGCAGAAGCAACAGTTACGTTATTTAAAAAATTACAAGCTCAAGACAATGCAGAGAATGTTTTTAGTAATTTTTTAAATAAAAATAGTAAAGAAGCTACCTTACCTCCTAACTTACCAAAAGAAGTTTTTAATGCATTACCAAATGCTACAGGTATTTATTATTTTAAAAATAAAAAAAACGAAATAATTTACGTTGGTAAAGCTAAAAACATAAAAAAAAGAGTGCTTAGTCATTTTTACAGTAAAGCACAAAAAAGCTTAAATATGGTTCGTGAAACTAGAGACATAGATTTTGAACTCTCTGGTAGCGAACTTATTGCTTTATTAATGGAAGATGCAGCCATAAAACAACATTTTCCACAGTATAATAAAGTAGCAAAACGAGCACCAAAAGGTTTTTCTCTTTTTAGTTATCAAGACAGAAATAACATTATGCATATTGCTATTAATAATAGCAAAGCAACACCAAATCCTATAATTACGTTCTACAGCTTACGCGAAGCAAGATTATTTTTAGAACGTATTTGCGAACAATTTAATCTTTGTCCTAAATTTTGCCATTTACAAGAAGGTGTTAGTGAATGTTCTCACTTTTCTATTAAAAACTGTAAGGGCATTTGTAAAGGCAATGAAGATGTAAACATATATAACGAACGAGTTACTAATGCAATATGTGAAATTGTAAATGATAGTCAAGATAAAATTTTAAAAGAAAAAGGTAGAAATGATAATGAAGAAGCCTTTGTAATTATAAAAAACGGAACATACCTAGGCTACGGTTTTATAGATAAAAACGAACAAATTACACACGAGGATGAACTTGAAAATTATCTAATAAAACAAAAAGATAATAGCGATGTACAAGGTATTTTACGCAGTGTACTTTTAAAATAATTATTAAATAAAATATAAACACAATATTTTCGGCATAATTAGTGTTTACTATTTTTATCTTTGAACTTTAAATAGTCTTTATGAAACAATTATTTTTATTTCTAGCCATTATTTTTTCGTTACACATTAACGCTCAAAACAATGCCTTTCAAGCTAATGAAAAATTAACATTTACTGCAGGTTATAATATGTCTGGTTTAATGACAGATTTTGCTGAAGTAACTATGGAAACTAGCAGTGTAAAAACTAAAAACTCTACACTTTTACGTTTAAAATGTAAAGCCACTACTTACACAAAATGGGACAATTTTTTTAAAATTAGAGATCTTTACGAGAGTTATGTAAACCCAAAAACATTAACTCCATATTTATTTAAACGCGATATAGATGAAGGCGGACATTATAAATTTGTAAAATATAATTTTAACCATAAAAATAATACAGTTAAAAGCTTAATTAGGCAAAAAAGTAAAAACTTCGAATCTGGCTTTTGGGATAGAAATAACACTGTAAGAATAAACGGAAATACTAAAGACATAGTAACAACCATTTATCATTTAAGAAGCTTAGACATAAAAAAAGCATCTGTAGGAGACAGTGATACATTTACCGTGCTATTTGATAATAAGGAAACTAAATTTAGATTTACATATATTGCAAAAGAAACCATTAATACAGCTTTAGGTAAAAAAGAATGTTATAAATTACGTATAAATCTTACTAATAATGATGCCTTAAAAGGTAATAGTAACTATTTATGGTTAACTGCAGATGAGAATAAAATTCCAGTATATGCTAAATTTAAAGTAGCATTTGGAAATGGAGAATTAAAAATTAAAAACGCAACAGGTTTAAAAAATTAAAACAATGAGATTTTTATTTATCAGTTTAGGTTTAATTAGTGCTATTCTAGCTGTAGTACTAGCGGTTTTACCATTATACAATTTCGCTTTTTTTCCTGCAATTGCAGCTTTAATTTTCGGAATTATAGCATTTTTTAAAGGAAAAAAAGAAAATAAACCCAAACATACAGTTCAATTAATATTTTTACTTACCATTATATCTTTAGCTTTAGCAAGTTTTAAAAGTGTTACCACAACTACCGAAGTTGGCGATACAGAACAGTTAGAACAAAGAGAAGAAAACTCACTTGAAGACTCTATAGAAGAATTAGAGGATATTGATATTTCAGAATAATGTAATTTATTGTAGGAAATTATTTATATTTAGATTTATAAATATATTTAAAATGAAAGCTTTAATCATCGCTTCTGCTTTTTTAATTGTTGGCTCTTGTTCAGAAACAAAATATAGCACAAAAATTGAAGATTTAGAACATAGTGTAGAAATTATAGACAAGGAACTTGTACTTGAATATTCAAAAACAATAACTCCTCAAGATTTAAAAAGCAGATTAGATATTTTTTGCTCAGAAGAATTTCAAGGCAGAGCTACCGGTAAACAAGGACAAAAAAAAGCATCAAATTATTTAAGAAGTTTTTACAAAGAAAAAAACATTGCACCTAAAGTTAACGACTCTACTTACTACCAAACCATACCCGAAGATTTTTTGCCAAAAGGTATGGGAGCATCAGAAAACGTTTTAGCTTATATAAAAGGAAGTCAATATCCAGAAGAAGTATTAATTATTTCTGGTCATTTAGATCACTTAGGTATTAAAAACGATGCTATTTTTTTTGGAGCAGATGATAATGGCTCTGGTACTGTTGCCATTACAGAAATTGCAGAGGCTTTTAAACTTGCAGAACAACAAGGCCACTCTCCTAAAAGAAGTATTTTATTTTTGCATCTTACTGCCGAAGAAATTGGCTTACAAGGTTCTAAATTTTATATAGAAAATCCTGTTTTTAATTTAGATAAAACAATAGCTAATTTAAATATAGACATGATTGGGCGTGTAGATGATAAGCACGAAAACAATACAGATTATATTTATTTAATTGGAGCAGATAGAATAAGTAAAGAATTACACTATATTTCTGCAAAAACAGCACAAACATTCACAAATTTAGAACTAGATTATAAATATAATAGCGAAAATGATAAAAATCGCTATTATTACAGAAGCGACCATTACAATTTTGCTAAAAAAAACATTCCTGTTATTTTCTATTTTAATGGTGAACATAAAGATTACCATAAACCAACAGATACTCCAGAAAAAATAAATTATCCATTATTGGCAAAACGCGCAAAACTAATTTTTGCAACAGCATGGCAATTGGCCAATAGAAAAGATTTTTTAATTAAAAATGAAGACATCTAAAGTTTTCTAAATAAAATACAACAAATTAAGTTGACAATTATATTTCTCGTATTTTTACTTTATAATTAAATTATAAAACTAAAAATGAAAAAAATATTTTACTTCTTTTCTCTTTCTGCTTTAATTGTAGCCTGTTCTACTTCTAAAAGCAATACATCAACTAATAATATTAATAAAGTACCGGCAAACCCAACTACTTATGCAGAAACTATAACTGCAGAAAACTTAAAAAAAGAACTTTATATTTATGCTGGAGACGAGTTTAAAGGTCGTGAAACAGGCGAAGAAGGACAAAAAATGGCAGTGGAGTTTATAAAGCAACATTATATAGAAAGTGCTATACCTGCAGCAAAAAGCGATGGAAACTATTTTCAAGATGTACCACTAGAAATAATGTCTGCTCCAGAAGTAATGTTAACTGTTAACAATAAAACTTATAAAAATTTAGACGATTTTGTTTCAATTTCATCATCTAAAAACACAAACTTAAACACTAGCGAATTTGTTTATGCTGGTTTTGGTATAGATGACGATAACTACTCTAACTATAAAAATTTAGATGTTAAAGATAAAGTTGTAGTAATTCGTTCTGGAGAGCCTAAAAATACAGATGGTAGCTATATAATTTCGGGAACAAATGAAAGCTCTAAATGGTCTAATATGCGCCAATCTTTTGCATTAAAAAAAGAAGTTGCCCAAAATAAAGGTGCAAAAGCGTTACTATATTATTACCCAGAAGTCTATGCAATGGCTGTAAATCGTTTTGGGCGTTCTAGTGGTAGAATGTCTTTAGCTAATGGAGGTGACGATATGTTATACATGTTAATTAATTTAGACTTGGCTAAAACTTTAGTAAAAGATATTGAAACTAAAGAAGAAGCGTCTGCTTTAAAAGCTAATATTAAAATTGATTATAAAAATAATTCTGAAAAAATAAATTCTGAAAATGTTGCAGCAATTATTAAAGGAAGTGAAAAGCCTAATGAGTACATTATTATCTCTGCACATTTAGACCATGAAGGTGTTAAAAATGGTGAAATTTATAATGGTGCAGACGATGATGGTTCAGGAACAGTTGCTGTTATAGAAATAGCTAAAGCATTTGCTAAAGCAAAAAAAGAAGGTAACGGTCCTAAACGCTCTATCGTTTTTTTAAATGTTACTGCAGAAGAAAAAGGCCTACTAGGTTCTAGACATTATACAGATAATGATCCTATTTTTCCGTTAGCAAATACTGTTGCAAATTTAAATATAGATATGATTGGTCGTACAGATCCTAATCGTGAAAAGAAAAACAGAAACTACCTTTACCTTATAGGTAGCGATAGGCTAAGTACAGAGTTACATAATATCTCTGAGGCAGTGAACACGAAATACATGAATATTGATTTAGATTATAAATTTAATGAAGAAAATGATCCTAACCGTTATTACTTTAGAAGCGATCACTATAACTTTGCTAAAAACAATATTCCTGTAATATTTTACTTTAACGGAACTCATGAAGATTACCATAAACCAGGAGACACACCAGATAAAATTCAATACGATTTATTAGAAAACAGAACACGCTTAATTTTTTATACAGCATGGGAATTGGCTAATAGAGAGGCTAGAATTACTGTAGATAAAGCAACAGAATAAAAAACACAAACTTATATATACAAAAAAAGCCTTCAATAAAAATTGAAGGCTTTTTGCTTTTGGGTGGAAGACCGGGTTCGAACCGGCGACTTTCGGTACCACAAACCGACGCTCTAACCAGCTGAGCTACAACCACCATTTGTGCGCATTTTGTAATGCGTGTGCAAATGTAAATTAATTCCTATTTACTACAAAGCCTTTTCATTAAAATTTTATGCATTTTTTTGTTTTTTTTACTTTAAATCAAATAAGCTATTAACAGCTATATAGCGTTCTACAGTGAATCCTTCGGCGTAATCTACTCCTACTAAGCGACCTAGGTCTCTTGCTCTATAATTTACACTATCTATAAAACTTTTACTAGTTATAGGTGTTTCTGGCTCGTTACTTTTACTATTAAAAAATTGCGTTTGATAAGCATCTACAGCTTTTTGTTTTATATTCATATAATTAGAAATATCTACAACAAAATCTGGCTCAATATTTTTCCATTGTATGTAATGGTAAACATGTTTTGGCCTCCATTTTTCTTGATTTATACCATTATGCATAGTTTCAATCTTTAATAATCCACTTAAAAAACATGCGTCACTTACAAGTTTACTTCCTTTTCCGTGGTCTATATGCCTATCATCAATTGCATTACAAAGCACTATTTCTGGCTTATATTTTCTAAGCATTTTAATTATTTCTAATTGGTGCTCTTTATTATTAACAAAAAAACCATCTGCAAAACCTAAATTTTCTCTAACAGATAATCCTAAAATTTTAGAAGCATTTTCAGCCTCTATTTTTCTAGTTTCTGCTGTACCTCTAGTTCCTAATTCGCCTTTTGTTAAATCTATTACTCCCACTTTTTTACCTTTGGCAATAGCTTTTGCAATCGTTCCTCCTGCTCCCAACTCTATATCATCTGGATGTGCACCAAAAGCCAGTATATCTAATTTCATTTTTAATGTATTATTTATTGTTTATCCAATTTTGTTGTTCTTTTTCTGTTAAAAATGTCCAAGCTACTACTCTACTTTTTTTATTGCCTTGACTCATTTCTATTACTTTTATTGTTGTTGCTCCAAGTTTTGTTAAAGACTTTTTCATTGACTTAATATTATCTTTATTAGAGACTAAACTTGTATACCAAAAACATTGTGTTTTAAATAAAGAACTTTCATATAAATAAGTGTGTAAAAAGGCTTTTTCTCCTCCTTTAAAACATAATTCATGTGCTTGACCTGCAAAGTTTCTTGTTACGGAATCTGTAAGCTTACCTAAACCTTTTAATTTTCTTGTTGTAGCCTCGAAAGCTTCAGCTTCATCTTTATAAAACGGAGGATTACAAATAGATACAGAAAATTTACTATTAGAATTAATTATTCCTTTAAAAACATTATCTGTATTAGGTTGATGCTTTAACTTAATAACTCCTTTAATCTTATTTTTTATAATTATTTTTTCTGCGGAAGCTATAGACTTTTTATTACAGTCTGTTGCTACAAAATTCCAATTATACTCTGCATTACCAAGTAAAGGATATATACAAGATGCTCCTGTTCCTATATCTAAAACTGTAATATTATTTTTGATATTTGATGTGTTAAGTAAACTCGAAATATGATGAATATAATCAATACGACCAGGAATTGGAGGACACAAATTTGTATCCGGAAATTCCCAAAAATCTATATTATAATATGTTTTTATTAGTGCAGTGTTTAAAGCTTTTACCGCCTTAGCATCGGCGAAATCAATGGTTTTTTTTTCGTATTTATTTTCAAAAACATAAGATTCAAGACTAGGAAAACTTTCTATTAGTTTTTTAAAATCGTAATCTTTTTGATGCTTATTTTTTTTATGCAAAATATTATAATTGTTTTAAGGCTTGGTTTATATCATTTTTTAAATCTTTTACAGATTCTATACCTACTGAAAATCTAATTAAACCATCGGTTATGCCTATAGCATCACGTTCTTCTTGACTTAATAATGAATGAGATGTTTGAGCAGGACTTAAAACCGTGCTCTCCACTCCTGCTAAACTCATGGATGCTTTTATTAATTTTAAAGCTTTTTGAAATTTTACAGAATCTAAGTCGTCTTTAAGCTCAAAAGAAAGCATAGCTCCAAAACCATGCATTTGCGATTTTGCTAACTTATGTTCTGGATGGTTTTTTAAACCTGGATAAAAAACATTTTTAACTGCATCGTTTTTTTCTAACCACTTTGCCATTTTATAAGCATTTTTGGTTTGTTTTTCTACACGTAGTCCCATTGTTTTCATGCTACGTTCTAACATCCATACAGTAAAGTCGCTTAAACTACCTCCCAAATTTTTAGAGACATTCCATATTTTATCCATATGTTCTTTAGAACCTGCAACTGCACCTGCACAAATGTCGCTATGTCCTCCAAAATATTTTGTTGCCGAGTGCATTATTAAATCTACTCCAAAATCTCCAGGTGTTTGGTTTATAGAACTTGCAAACGTATTATCTATACTTGTAATTATACCTTCCTTTTTTCCTAAATCTGCAACAGCTTTAATATTTGTAATGGTTAATAAAGGATTAGAAGGAGTTTCAATATGAATTAATTTGGTATTTGGTTTTATAGCTGCTTCAAAATCTGAAACATTATAACCGTTAGTAAATGTAAATTCTATATTTAGCTTTGGGAATTCTTCTCTAATAAAATTACTTGTTCCTCCATAAATTGTATTTTGTACTACAATATGATCTCCTGCTTTTAAAAAAGCTAAAAACATATGACTAATAGCTGCCATACCCGAACCAAATATCATAGCCATTTCTTTACCTTCTAAAGCAGCTATTTTTTTAGATAAATATTCTTGATTTGGTGTATTAAAATAACGCGGATAACGTTTAATATCGACATCTAAAAATTCGTAAGAACTTGATAAATAAATAGGTGATACTGCACCTTTAAATTGTTCGTCTTTAATTTCGCCTACATGCGCGCAAATGGTATTTAAACCTAATTTCTTTTTACTCATAATGTAAAGATAGTAATTGTAAAGATTAAGATTAAAAAGTAATCTATAAAGATATTATTATTCTTAAAAAATGTTAAAAATCAATGGTTTAACAAGCCATTAACGCAAAAATTAAATGTCTGGTTGTATTTTAGAAACATGATACACACGGAAAAAAAAGAAAACGCGGCATTTATTAAGGAATCTGTTAACTACTTAGAAAACTTAGGTTTTGAAAATATTAAGGCAGATGTAGAAGGTTACGAGGCTCCAAAATCTTACGTAAAACAAGATGGTGACATAAAAATAACTCCAGATATAACTGCCACTAGGAGAACAAAAAAATATTATTTTGAAATTGGTTTAAAAAGTGATAAACCTCGCTTATTAAAATCGAAATGGCGTTTTCTTGATGTGTTAAGTAGGATGAATGATAATAGATTTAGAATTATTACAACACGTGGCCACTATAAGTTTACTAATGATGTTTTAAACGATTTAAATTTAAATAAAACACTAATTAAAATATAATTACTTTATATTTTGATTAGAAATGAAACAGCGTATGACGTTCCACTACATATGCTGTTTTTTTAGTCCTTTACTTTAGATTTTAATATTTTATTTTGCTCTGCCATAAGCTCGTTTAAATCTGTAAGCAATTGTATGTCTTTTGGAGTTTTAACAGTTTTGTCTTTAGGATCTTGAGATTTATTCTTTAACCTATTCATGGCTTTTACAACAACAAATACTGTTATTCCAATAATCATAAAATCTAATAAGGCTTCAAATAACGCACCATATTCTATAGCGACTTCTGCAGTGGTAACTTTCTCTGTTTCGTCTAAAACTGCATTTCTAAGTATTATTTTTTTATCTTGAAATTTAATGCCATCTGTCATTAAAGATAATGGAGGCATAAATACTTTTTTTACCAATACATCAATAACTTTATTAAAGGAAGCTCCTATAATAATACCTATTGCCATATCCATCATATTACCTTTTACGGCAAACTCTTTAAACTCCTTAAAAAATGCTTTCATGTAATAAAACTAATTAATGATTATTTTTTAAATTTTTTATTATAAATTCTTATCATAGCTATAGCCCAACATATTACACAAAATGCTATAAAAATCGAGAAATATAATATAAAGCTATTTGGATCCATTATCTATCAGCTTTAAAAATATCATTAATCCTAAAATTGTAGGTACCCACAATCCCAAAAATATACCGTGAATTTCATTTCCTGTTAAAAACAAATATTCAGCAACTAGAATTATAATTAAGCAAAGTATTAACATTAAAATGTTATGTAAACCAATACGCTTAAAATAATTCATTCTTTATTGTTTTAATTAGAAAGTCTAATTTAACAATTAAAAATTAGAATTAAAAAATATTATTTTTTATAAAACTTAGCGTACATTCTATACGAAAGAACAGCAAGTATAGTAACACATACAACAGCAACTGCTATATATTTATAACTTAAATCTTGTCCTGATTGGTAAGAATGTAAACCTGATAAATAAAAGTTTACACCAAAATAAGTGAAAATAATAAACGAAAGTGCAACTATAGACATTAAATTAAACAACCATCTGCCACGTAATCCAGGTACTAATCTGGCGTGTATTACAAAAGCATAAATCATTATACTAATAAGTGCCCATGTTTCTTTCGGGTCCCATCCCCAATAACGTCCCCAACTCTCGTTAGCCCACATACCACCAAGAAAGTTTCCAATAGTAAGCATAACTAATCCAACAGTTAAAGACATTTCGTTTATAATAGTAAGCTCTTTAATATTTAAGAGCATTTTTTCTTTATTTTCTTTTGTGGTTAAAATCATGAGTATTAAAACAGTTACTCCCAAGATCATAGATAGTGTAAATGGTCCATAACTAGCTACAATAACTGCAACATGAATCATTAACCAATAACTATCTAAAACTGGTGGTAAATTTGCAATAGCAGGATCCATCCAACTTAAATGAGCTACCATTAACAACATAGATGTTACAAAAGCTGCTGCTGCAGTTGTTAAGTCTGAACTATGGTTACCGCCCAATAAACTTGAAAATACAGTTTTTAAATTTCTGTTTGAGGTTGCTGAAAGCATTAAACCAAATAACATTGTAGCCCAAGCTACATAAATCATAGATTCGTAACCATCACTCCAAGGTGCGTGACCAGATATATACCATCTTAAAATTAAACCTAGAGTATGTAATAAAAAGGATAATAGTATTAAGGCCTTTAAAGCTACTATTAGTGCTTTAATAGTCTTACTCTTATCCTTAAATATTTGTACAATTAATAATATAAATAATAAGGCTCCAAATAGCATATATGCATAATGAAGATTTTTAAATATATCATATTTATTATATAAAATCTCGGTTTGAATTTTTTCGTCGGTAAGCATAACTTCGCCACCAAGTTTTTGTTGATTTCTTTTAAAAGCTTCTAAAATTTTATCTGCTTCTTTAAAATCTCCAGATTGTTTTGCACTATTTAAACGATATAAATAAAGATTAAAACTTTGATTTATAAAGCTTTGATACATAGTGTCTTTTATCTTTTCTTTATAATGTCCTGTTCTATACTCGTTAGCAGAAACCCATTTATTATTCTCGTCTTCTGGTATAGGAAATATTTTAAGCGAATTTCCTTGTACTGTATTATGTAATAAATTTACACGCTGATCTGCCTCTATAAATTCCTTTTGGTATCCATTTGGAGCTAGTGCTTTGTATGCATCATTTAAATATGGTGCTAGTTTGTATTCTCCTCTATTAGTAAAGAAATGACTTAATGTGGCATAACCATCAGATTTATCTACTCCTATAATTTTTCTAAGCGAATCGTCTTTTTTAGATTTTAAATAGATAATTGGAACGTTATACCAAAACTGAGGACTCTCGTGTACAGATAGAAATACTTGATCTGCTGTAAAGCCTTCGTAAGTATCACTTTTACTTAGTTTTCTTAAAAATTCTGAAGCATAAGTATTTACAGGCATCATTCTTCCTCCAACGTCTTGTATAACTAAACGTCCAAACTTATCTGCTTCTTTTTTAGGCACTATATTAGCTCTTAAAATAGAATCTACAGCATTCTTATTTTCTTCGTATGTATAATTATCGTGTTCTACAATAGGCTCTTGTGCTTCTGTTGTGTTTACAGGTTCCTGAGCATGATTGTGTCCATCTCCTTCAAAATGTTCGTTTTGAGCAAATCCTGTTAAAGTAAAGCATAAAATAAAAATAGAAATAAATTTCTTCTTTTTGTCTTTAACTTTATCTAACGCTCTCTTTAAATCGGCAAAACGTGTGTTTTTATTAAATAGAATAGCCATTAAACCAAAATAAAGTAACATATATCCTAAATAAGTTATCCAGGTTCCCCAACGATCATGGTTTACAGAAAGTCTTGTTAAAGTTTCATTATTATCGAAACCTGCTTGAAAAAAACGATATCCTCTATGGTCTAAAACGTTATTCATAAAAATTTTATAATCAAAATCGCCTTCTTCTTTGTCTATAACTGTAATAGCACTAGAGAAAGCAGAATAACTATTCTCTGTTCCTGGATATTTTTCGGCAACAAAGTCGTTTAATTTAATATCGAATGGCAACTCTAAAAGTTTTGCTCCAAATCTAAAATCAATATCTAAACCACCAACATTTACACGCTCCCATTGGTTACTTGTTCCCATACCACCAAGTAATTTTACTTGTTTAGTATCGTTATTTGCTGTAACATTTAAAACAATTCCATCTTCGTCACTTTTTAATAATTGAGATTTTTTTACAATATCAAAATGACCTTTTATAACTGGTTTAGGAAATACCATTTGCATATTACCAATAACGTATCTTGAACGTAACATTAAAGGCTGAATACTATCTTTTATTAATTTACCTTCGGCCATAGTTGCCATTTGTAAATATTCACCTTCAAAAGGAGAGTCTATAGTTATTCCATTTTCATCATTAATAATATTTATAGCTCCCTTTTTTGGATTATTTAGAGTAAATATAATGTTGTGTATCATCTGGTCTTCACCAGATTTTAAAAAATGATTATGTGGCGCTCCATTTCCTGCTTCTACAATTTTTAAATATTCTTCACCATCTTCACTTGGAATAATATCTTTTTCGGCATTAGCAATAAACTTTTCTAAAGTAACATTAATAGGAATTGTATCGTATGTTGTATTAATAGAAAGTTTATTATTCAATCTTTCTGAAAAATCAACTTCTTTTTCAATTCTAAGACGTTGCGCAACTCCATCAATTTTATAATCACCATTTACCAAACCTAAAACATAAATTTTTTGAGATAAAAATGTGTTTTCGGTTTCACCTTCTTGAATTGGCATCATACCTTCATACCCAATATATCTTGTAATAAATGCTCCTATAAAAATAAATATAAATGCTAGGTGAAGTATTAATGTGGCCCATTTTTCTTTTTTAAATAATCTAAATCTAAAAATGTTTCCAACAAAATTAATTACAAAAAACACCATAATACCTTCAAACCACCAAGTGTTATATATTAAGGTACGAGAGTAAGGTGTTGGCGAAGTTTCTTGTCCTGCATCCATAAATGTTCCTACAATCATCGCTGCTGCGAAAACAATAAATAATACGGCTGTTAAACGTGTAGAAAAAAGGATTTTTGCTAGTCTATTTTGCATAATAATAAGGCTGTATTTAGCTCGTGCAAAGATAGTCCTTTTTGTTTATTTTATTTAGCAGATATTTGAGTAATTATTGTTAAAATTAATTAACATCTTCTTGCCTTGCTTCAAATATTTTCAAGTATAAAAATGTTCCCATTTTTCTGGCACGTCGTTTTGCATTTTCTGCTACTTCTCCTTTAAATAATTCGTCTATGGTTTGCGACCAATAATTTAGCCAAATACCAAAATGTAATTCTGTTATACTATAATTATTATCTTTATCTACTTTCGCATGGACTTCTAGTGGATTCCCAATGTATTTATACTCTAGTTTTTTAGAAAAAAATAAACTAGACTCCCAAAAAGTAGTTAAATGGTTTAAATGCTTATCCCAATCTTTTATAGCATTATTAAAAATAGGACCTAAAGTCTTGTCTTTCCTTATTTTTATGTAAAAAGAATCTACTAAAAACGCTACATCTTTACGGCTATCTATATCTTTTTTTTCCATTGTTTACAAAGATAACAGAAACGTCTTTTATTTCATCTTTTGGTTAGCTATTTTAGCAAAATGATTACAGTAGTACTTTTAGGCGCAGGAAATGTAGCCACACATTTATTTAAAGCATTTTTAGCTTCGGAAGAAGTTGAAATAAAGCAATGGTATAATCGTAATTTAAAAACGATTGACAAATATAAAAACAAGGTTAATGTTACAGATAATCTTTCATCATTAGTAGAAGCCGATATTTATATTCTAGCGGTAAGCGATGATGCTATTGAAGATTTATCGAAGCAACTACCTTTTGAAAACAGATTAGTAGTACACACTTCTGGTAGTACTAGTTTATATGCGGTAGATATGAAACAAAAAAGAGGTGTTTTTTATCCATTACAAACGTTTTCAAAAGCCGCAGATTTAAACTTTAACGATGTACCTATTTGTGTTGAAGCTCTAAAAAAAACCGATTTACCAATTCTTAAAAACTTAGCAAAAGCTATAGGTAGTAAAAGCCACAAAGTAAATAGCGACCAACGTCAAGCATTACACTTAGCAGCAGTATTTGTGAATAATTTTACAAATCAACTTTATAGAATTGCGCATGAAATTACAGAAGAAAATGGTGCAGAATTTAATATTTTAAAACCTTTAATTAAAGAAACTGCTAATAAAATTGAATCGCTTTCTCCATACATGGCACAAACTGGACCTGCATTAAGAAACGATAAAAAAACCATAAAAAGACATTTAAAACAATTGGAAAGCGACGAGCATAAAGCCGTTTACCACTTACTAACCAAATCTATAAAAAAAACACATGGCATACGATAAAAGCTATAAAGAACACTTAAGTAATATAAATACCTTTATTTTTGATGTAGATGGTGTTTTAACAGACGGTTCTCTTACCATAACCGCAAATGGAGATATGTTAAGGACAATGAATGTTAAAGACGGCTATGCCTTAAAACAAGCTTTAAACAAAGGTTACAACTTATGTATTATTTCTGGAGGAATTAATGAAGGTGTAAAAAAAAGATTGGAAAATTTAGGAATTAAAGATGTGTTTTTAGGAGCTCATAATAAAATTGAGCAGTTTAATATATATATAAAAGACAAAAATATAAAACCAGAAAACGTTTTATATATGGGAGACGATATCCCGGATATTCCTGTATTAGAATTAGTAGGTTTAGCCACCTGCCCACAAGATGCTGTACAAGAAGTTAAACAACTATCAAAATACATATCGCATAAAAAAGGTGGAAAAGGTTGTGTGCGCGATGTTATTGAACAAGTTCTAAAAGTAAATAACGATTGGAATAGTTATTTTGATGCTTCATTATAATTTTAATAAGAATTGCTATTTTAAGTTTACTAATAATAAAACAAATTAAACCTTGAATATTTTAAACCTCATCCGTTGGAAAAACTTATTAATGATTGCTGTTGTGCAACTATTAGTAAAATATGCATTATTTCCAGCTTTTGCAATTGATACTACATTAGGCTCATTAAATTTCTTTTTATTAATCTTATCAACTGTTTGTATTGCAGCTGGTGGTTACATAATTAATGATATTTACGATTTGGAAACCGATGCAGTTAACAAACCAAACAAAGTAATTGTAGGAAAAAAAATAACCGAAAGCACAGCAAATAAGCTTTATGTTATTTTTACTTTTGTTGGTGTTTGCTTAGGTTTTTATTTGTCTCATCAAGTAGCAAGACCTCCGTTTTTTGGTCTATTTGTTATTATAGCAGCAGCACTTTATGTATATGCTTCTTATTTAAAACAAATTGCCGTTGCTGGTAATATTATTGTTTCTTTATTAGTTGCTATAAGTTTACTAATTGTTGGTGTTTTTGAGCTTATTCCTGCAACAACTATTCAAAATGAAAGTATCCAATCTACAATGCTAGAAGTTCTTACAGACTTTGGTGTTTTTGCTTTTTTAATAAACTTTATACGCGAAATTGTAAAAGACATACAAGATGTAGATGGCGACCACAAAGCTGGCATGCAAACGCTACCAATTCTTTTTGGCAAAAGTAGAACTAGCAAAATTACAATGGTTTTAACCCTAATAACAATTGTAATTATTGTATATTATATAACTACATTTTTATATATGCATGTAGAAGCTATCGCTTATTTTTTAATTGCGGTAGTTGGACCGTTAATTTATATAGCAATTAAAATGTTTACTGCAGAAAGTAATGCGCATTTTAAACATATTAGTTTCATGCTTAAAATGGTGATGATTTCTGGAATGTTATCGATGCTACTTTACAGATTAATTTTATAAACATGTTAAAAGAAAAACTTAAAAATCGACACATTATTTTAGCCTCTGGTTCGCCTAGACGTCAAGAATTTTTTAAGAATTTAGGTTTGGATTTTGAAATTAGATTAAAGGATACTAAAGAAGAGTATCCTCCAAAATTACTTCATTTTGAAATTAGCGATTATTTAGCTCAATTAAAATCTTTACCATTTCTTGAAGAATTAAACGATAATGATATTTTAGTTACTAGCGATACCATTGTTTGGCATAAAAACGTAGCGTTAGGAAAACCAAGAACTAAAGATGAAGCTTTTGCTATGCTAAAATCTTTAAGCAATAACACTCATGAAGTAATTACCTCTGTATGTGTGCGTACAAAAATCTTTCAAAAAACAGTAAATGCTGTTACAAAAGTTACATTTAAAGATTTTACTGATGAAGAAATATGGTATTACATAAACACATATTCTCCAATGGATAAAGCTGGTGCTTATGGAATTCAAGAGTGGATTGGACAAATAGGTGTAGTAACTATTGAAGGCTCATATTTTAATGTTATGGGCTTACCCACTCACCTATTATACGAAACGTTAAATATTATTGCAGACGATTTTTAGTGTTGTAATTTTGTAATAAAATATTATGAAAACAAAAAGTATAATATATTTAAGCATAATTATTGGCTTACTTTTGTCTTTATTGTCTTGTACAAATAAAGAAGAAAAAACCACTACAACTTTAAAAGAAAATAACAACAATAATATTATAGCTGAAGCTTTTAAACCAAATAAAAACTTTACAAACTATTGGTATAATGGAGAAGCAGAAATTACATCTTACAAGCTACTACAATCACGTTACGGCGAAATTAGAGAAGGAACATCTGTTTTAATATATGTAACAGAACCTTTTTTAGAAAATAAACAAGTAAAAGCAGACAATAACAATCCTACTAATGTTAATGTTTTAAAATTAAATAGGACTAAGAATTTTACAACGGGTATCTATCCGTACTCTATAATGCAAAGTACGTTTTATCCCGTTGCAAACAATAAACATGCTATAAAAGTAAGCTGCTCTATACAAGAATGGTGCGGACATGTTTATACACAATTAAACAACCGCGAACTATTTGAAATAAACTCACATTCTTATTTTGAAAATCAAGCAGATAATAATTTCAAAATAGAAAAAGACATTTTAGAAAACGAAATATGGACGCAATTACGTATCAATCCTAATAGTCTTCCAACTGGAAAAATTAACATAATTCCTTCTTTAGAGTTTGTACGTTTAAACCATAGTCCACTTAAAGCTTACCAAGCTTCTGCTAAATTAGAAAATGGAAAATACACATTAAATTACACCAACTTAAATAGAAAACTAACAATCAATTTTAATCCAGAATTTCCTTTTGAAATAACTAATTGGGAAGAAATTAATAATGATAATGTAACAAAAGCAACAAAATTAAAAACAATTAAATCTGCTTATTGGAACAAAAAAAGTATTAAAGACGAAGTGTTGCGAGAAACACTTTTGTTACAGTAAAACATTATTATAATTACTACAAAAATTAACTATATGTTTTTGCAAAAAATTGAAGTAGAACTTATAAACACAGCAATTGTATTAGCTGTATTTCTATTTATTAGAATAGTTGGTAAAATGACTATAAGTAAAATAGGAAAAAAAAGTGGTGTAAACGACGCTCGTATTAATCTTATTTCAAGATATTATACAGTAACATTATTAATTATTTTTCTATTTGTTGAAACCTATATTTTTGGAGCCGAATTAAAAGATATCTCCTTAGTTTTCTCTTCAGTTTTTGCTGTAATTGGCATTGGTTTATTTGCAATTTGGTCTATTTTAAGCAACGTTACTTCTGGAATTATTATGTTTTTCTCGTTTCCATATAAAGTTGGCGATAAAATAAAAATTCATGATAAAGACTATCCTATAGAAGCTGTAATTGAAGATATTCGTGCGTTTCAATTACATCTTAGAGTAGAAAACGGAGACTTAGTAACATATCCTAATAATTTAATTCTTCAAAAAGCTGTAACTTTAGTCGAGAAAGATGCCATTGAAGATTTTGGCGATTTCCACTAACAACATTAATATGGCTAAAAGAAAACAAAAAAAACGAACTCAAAACTATAAAAAACAAGTTGGACAAGTTCCTGGAACATTAGTATATACAGGAACAAAAGAAACCTCACAGTTATTTATAGAATCGTTTGATTATAATTCAGATTTTTTTGTTGAAAAAGAACTAAAAACGGTAGAAGAAGCATTCGAGTTTAAACACTCTAACACCGTAACTTGGATAAACTTAAATGGCTTAAACCAAATTAATGAAATCGAGAAACTTGGAACGCATTATAATTTGCATCCTCTTGTTTTAGAAGATATTGTTAGTACCAATCAACGTCCCAAAATAGATGAATATGAAGACTACATCTTTTTGGTTTTAAAAATGATGTATTACGATGCCGATGAAAAAATAGTGTCTGAACAAGTTAGTTTTATTTTAGGCAAAAACTATGTACTTTCATTACAAGAAGCAGAAGGAGATGTTTTCGATGCGCTTCGTGAGCGTATTCGTCAAGCCAAAGGTAGAATTCGTAATCTAGGTTCAGATTATTTAATGTACGCTTTAATAGATTCTGTAGTAGACCATTACTATGCTATTATAGAAACTATGGGTAACAAAATTGAAGATTTAGAAGACAACCTATTCGAAGGCCTAACTAAAGACGAAATTAGTACAGAAATTCAAAGTCTTAAGCGAGAAGTTTTAAAAGTACGTCGTGCAATCTTTCCTCTTCGTGAAATTATAAGCCGAATAGACAAAAGCGATAGTAAACTTATAGATCAAAAAACATTACATTATTTCGCCGATGTTTACGATCATATTATACAAGTATCCGATACGATTGATATTTATCGCGAAATGATTTGGGGACTTATGGACATGTACATGACAACAATTAGCAATCGCATGAACGAGGTCATGAAAGTACTAACTATTATTGCTACTATTTTTATTCCACTAACTTTTATTGCTGGTATTTATGGAATGAATTTTGACCACATTCCAGAGCTGCATTATAAATACAGTTACTATATTCTTTGGGTAGTAATGATTGTTATATTCTTAGGAATGCTATATTATTTTAAGAGAAAGAAGTGGTTGTAAGCGAAGTTAAATTCCAATTGTCTCAACCTAAAAAAGTTTCATGTTTTTCAATTTGAAAAGCTTTGCAGTATAAATTGATAATCTAAGTCTTCAATATTTGTAACAATGACATTAAAAGTTTTTAACTTATAAGAAATAATATATTGAGTAAAATATTTAACGTTTCCATCAAAAGTTTGTTTAAACTTTAACTTAATCGCTTTAAGATATTTCAATTTAATAAAATCACTTTCAAGGCTTTCGTATTTTATTCCAGTTTTCGAAGTAGAAATCTGTAATTGATTTTCTAATAGATAAGAGTAATAAGGAACTACACCTTCGTCAAACTCAACAGTTTCACCTAATTCAAAAGAAATAGTATTTGAGTAATTATTTTTATCTATAAAAATTTCTAGGTCTGGACTATACTTCTTAATATTCTTTAATCCATTAAGCTGTATACTTGCATATTCGCTGTTAGTCTGATCAGAATTAACTAAGGATTCGAATTCTTCTAAATTTGATTTTTTAAATTGGTTAGGAAGTAGAATATAACTATTTAGAAATTCAATACGGTGTTTTTCTGTATCTGCAAATTCTCTTGGCAATACCTTTTTATCAGAATTACATGAGAAAAGTAACACAAAAAATATTATAAATACTTTATTCATTTAAAATGCTAAGTAAAAATTGTATAAGACTAATTCCCTTCAACCCTAGTAATCTTAGCACCAATTCTTTGTAAGCGTTCTACAATATGTTGGTAACCACGATCAATCTGTTCTATATTATGTATAGTAGATGTTCCTTTTGCAGACAGTGCAGCAATTAATAATGAAATTCCAGCTCTAATATCTGGAGAGACCATTGTTGTTGCTTTTAATTGCGATTTAAAATCATGACCCATTACTGTTGCTCTATGTGGATCGCAAAGAATAATTTTTGCTCCCATATCTATAAGTTTATCTGTAAAGAATAAACGACTTTCAAACATTTTTTGATGTATTAAAACTTCACCTTTTGCTTGTGTAGCCACAACTAAAATAATACTTAATAAATCTGGAGTAAAACCAGGCCAAGGCGCATCGGCTACTGTTAATATAGAACCATCTATATAGTTTTGTATTTCATAACCATCCTTATGAGCAGGAATGTAAATATCGTCTCCTTGTTTTTCAAGCGTAATACCTAATTTAGCAAATACACTAGGTATTTGTCCTAAATCGTCCCAACTTACATTTTTAATGGTTAATTCGCTTTTTGTCATAGCAGCTAAACCAATCCAACTTCCTATTTCAATCATATCTGGAAGCATAGTGTGTTCTGTACCTCCTAAAGTATCAACACCTTCAATAGTTAATAAATTAGAGCCTACACCTGAGATTTTTGCTCCCATTCGATTAAGCATCTTACATAACTGTTGTAAGTAAGGTTCGCATGCTGCATTATATATTGTTGTAACACCTTCTGCTAATACAGCTGCCATTACAATATTTGCTGTTCCAGTTACAGAAGCTTCATCTAAAAGCATATCTGTACCAACTAATTTATCAGCTTCAACACCATAAAAATAGTCTTCTCTATTATATCTAAATTTAGCACCTAAATTTATAAAACCTTCAAAATGCGTATCTAAACGACGACGACCAATTTTATCTCCTCCAGGCTTTGGTATATAACCTTTGCCAAAACGTGCTAATAATGGACCAACCATCATAATAGAACCACGTAAACCACTACCTTCTTTTTTAAAATCGGCAGTTTGCATATAATCTAAATCTAAAGCATCAGCTTGAAAAGTATAGGAACCTTCTCCTAACTTACTAACCTTTACTCCTAAATTTTTAAGTAATGCTATTAGTTTATTTATATCAATAATATCTGGAATATTATTAATTGTTACTACCTCTGGAGTTAGTAATACTGCACATAATATTTGTAATGCTTCGTTTTTTGCGCCTTGTGGTTGTATATCACCTTTAAGTTGGTGTCCGCCTTCTATTATAAATGTACCCATTCGTTATATTAATATCTCTTTTTACCTCTATTAGAATTGTTTTTCTTTGACCCTTTTTTGTTGTTAGAGTATTTCTTTTTAGAATTAGATTTCATTAAGCTAGAAGCGTCAATTAAATCTTCATCAGATCCTTTTAAATTAATTTTACCATCAGACAATTCATATAAATGGTTAAAAATTACATCATCCTCAACAGTATCTTTATTCCAGTTTAAAAAACACTTTTTCATGTGATTGGCAATAGTATAAGTTAAAGCTTCCTTTAACTCATTGTCTTCCCATGAAACTGCAACATCAATCATCGTTTTAATATTGTTTCCGTAAAAACGATACTTAGGAAAGTTTTGAGGGTATTTTAAAGCCTCTGGTCTTTCTTCTAAAACTTCTTTTGAAGGTTTTGGGTAAGGAGAATCTGCATCTAATTCAAAATTAGACATGATAAATAATTGATCCCAAAGTTTATGCTGAAAATCTGAAACATCACGTAAATGTGGTTGTAAATTTCCCATTACAGAAATAATGGCTTTAGCAACTTTATTACGTTCTTCCTTTGTTTCTCTTGTTTTGGCGAAGTTCACCATCTTTTGAACGTGTCTTCCGTATTCTGGAATAATTAAATGTTCACGCTCTGTGTTGTATTCTATATCGTCTATCAAAATTAAAATTGTGTAGAATTAATGTATTGCATTGAAGTATTTAATGCTTTCGCAAAATACAAATTCTTATGTTATAACGCAATAATTATAGAGAAATTACACCTTCTATTTTTTCTGCTACTTCTAGGTATTTTTCAATAACAGCATCTGGGTTTTTCATTCTTACATTTATAGAAACACTAGTATATTTACCGTTACTAGACTCTTTAGTATTAATTACTGCGCCTAAATGGTTAAAAATAGCTTCAACTTGCTCAATCTTATTTTTATTAGATTTTACAATAAATTTGTATAAATACTCCGATGGCCAAAGTGTTGTATCTTGTAATTGCTCCTTTAATTTTGCGTAAAAAGCTTCTTGATTTTGTTTGTTGCTCATAAATCTTATAATAGTTAGCAAAGATAAGTTATCCTTGTATTTTTTTTATACATTTTTTATTCCGAATTTTACAACTAAAATCATACCATAATTGAATACAAAAACAATTGTCATAACAGGAGGACCTGGAAGTGGAAAAACTTCTATTATTAAAGAACTTGAAAAAAGAGGTTTCACATGCTCTGAAGAAGTATCTAGAGATATCATTTTAAAAGCTAGAGAAGACGGCATCGACCAACTATTTTTAACAAACCCAATACAATTTAGCGAGCTACTTTTAAAAGGTAGAAAAGAACAATTTCATACGGCTTTAGCTAGCAATAATGAGTTTTTCTTTTTAGATAGAGGTATTCCAGACATTCCTGCTTACATGGAGTTTAAGGGTGATGAATATCCTGAATTTTTTAGCGAAGCTTGCAAAGAGTATAAATATGATGCTATTTTTATATTAGCGCCTTGGCAAGAAATATTTACTAATGATAATGAGAGATACGAAAACTTTGACCAGGCATTAGAAATCCATGAAAAATTAATTGAAACCTATACAAAATACGGTTACGACTTAAGAGATGTTCCTTTTGGTTCTATTGAGGCCAGAGCAGACCATATAATTGATGTTGTAAAAGCATTGTAACATTTATTTTGAATCATCCTATTAACATATTAGAACGTTATTGGAAATTCACTACATTTAGGCCGCTTCAAGAAAACATTATCAATTCGGTTTTAGAAGGTGAAGACACTTTTGCTCTATTGCCTACAGGCGGTGGAAAATCTGTTTGTTTTCAAGTACCAGCTTTGGTTAAAGATGGTATTTGTATTGTTATTTCGCCTTTAGTGGCTTTAATGAAAGATCAAGTACAAGCACTTGAGAACAAAGGCATAAAAGCAATGGCTTTAACCAGTGGTATATCTTATAAAGAATTAGACACACGTTTAGACAATTGCATCTACGGAAATTATAAATTTCTATACCTTTCTCCAGAACGCTTACAGCAAGACATTGTACAAGATCGTATAAGACAAATGAATGTAAACCTTATTGCTGTTGACGAAGCGCACTGTATTAGCCAATGGGGAAACGACTTTAGGCCAAGCTATAGAAATATTATTAAGCTAAGAGAACTACAACCAACTGTAAATGTTATTGCATTAACAGCAAGCGCAACACCAGAAGTTGTAGACGATATTATAAAAGAACTCGATTTTATAAGCCCAAAAGTGTTTAAACAATCGTTTTTAAGGCCTAACTTAGCTTATATGTCTTTTACCGAAGAAGATAAACTTTTTAGACTTAAAACCATTTTAACTAAAAACAAAGCCTCCTCAATAGTTTATGTTAGAAATAGAAAAGCTACACAAGATATTTCTAACTTTTTAGAAAGTAATAATTTTACAGCTACCTTTTACCATGGTGGCTTAACAAACACAGAAAAAGATACCGCTATAGAGAGCTGGATGAATAACCAAAAACAAGTAATGGTTGCTACAAACGCTTTTGGAATGGGTATTGACAAGCCTGATGTTAAAACGGTTATTCATTTAAATTTACCCGAAAGTTTAGAAAGTTACTTTCAAGAAGCTGGTCGTGCCGGAAGAGATGGCAATAAAGCTTTTGCAGTTATTTTAAAAAATAAAAGTGATGATGTACTTATTGAAAATCAGTTTTTAAAAGTTTTACCAACAATAGATTTTATAAAACAAGTATACAGAAAGTTAAGTAGTTATTTTCAAGTTCCATATGGAGAAGGACAAGAGGAGACATTCGATTTTAATTTTAATAGATTTTGCAAAACATACGGTTTTAATGCACTATTAGCTTACAATGCAATTCTTTTATTAGACAGAACTAGTATTATTACTCTATCTAAACAGTTTAACAACCGTACAAAAGTTTTATTTAAAGTTAGTAATTCTGCATTATTTAATTATTTAGAAACACATGCTAACATTAATATTATTGTAAAATCTATTTTACGCACCTACGGTGGTATTTTTGAGCAAGAAACTAAAATTAATACTTTGTTAATTGCTGGTAAAGCGTCCACAACCGAGGATAAAATAATTGAAACTCTAATAAATTTAGAAAAAGCAGATATTATTACACTTAAGCATTCTAAAACCGATGCACAAATTACATATTTAGTGCCTAGAGAAGATAATAAAACTATAAATAGAATTAGTAAAATTATAAAACAACAAAATGCTTTAAAAGAAAAACAAGTACTATCTGTTTTAAATTATGCAAATAACAATAACATATGTAAAAGTGTACAACTCCTCTCCTATTTTGGAGAAACCAATGTTAAAGACTGTGGAGTATGCTCGGTATGTATTGCTAGAAAAAACTCTAAACAAGCAACCTCAACAGAAATTAAAAAAGGCATTATTAATGCATTAGAAACTGGCGAATTGTCTTCTAGAGGTTTGTTTGAACGTCTTAGTTTTTCCGAAGAAAGTATTAACTTACAATTGCAAGAGTTACTAGAACACCAAATTATAAGCATTACAAAAAATAACAAATACAAATTAGCACATATATAATGAGTGAAAAAAGAGAGTTAAGAATTGTATTTATGGGTACTCCAGAATTTGCAGTAACCATTCTAGATACTTTATTAAACAACAATTATAATATTGTTGGTGTTATTACAGCACCCGATAAACCTGCTGGACGTGGTAGAAAACTAAATAAAAGTGCTGTTAAAGAATATGCAGAAACTAAAGGTTTAAATATATTACAACCTACAAATTTAAAAAGCGAAGCATTTCTTGAAGAATTAAAACAATTAAATGCTAATTTACAAATTGTGGTTGCCTTTAGAATGTTACCAAAGGCTGTATGGCAAATGCCAGATTATGGTACTTTTAATTTACACGCTTCCCTTCTACCTAATTATAGAGGTGCCGCACCAATTAATTGGGCTATAATTAATGGTGAAACAAAAACAGGTGTCTCTACGTTTTTTATAGACGAAAAAATAGATACTGGTGAAATGATTTTACAAGAAGCCGTTAATATTGATGCTAATGAAAACGCTGGGAGTCTTCACGATAAGTTAATGCACCTTGGAAGCGACTTAGTTATAAAAACTGTAAAACATATAGCTATTGGAGATGTAAAAACAACACCACAGCCAGAAGATGCAATTTCAAAAACGGCCTACAAACTTAATAAAGACAATTGCAAAATAGATTGGAATAAAGACATAGACACTATATATAATAAAGTACGTGGTTTAAGTCCATATCCTGCAGCATGGAGTAAGCTTAAGAATGGAGAAGAAACATTAGACATTAAATTATACACTGTTGAAAAACAGGAAATAAATCACGATTACAGCATAGGAAGTATTATTTCTACTAAAAAAGAAGTTAAAGTTGCAGTTAAAGGAGGATTTATAAACATATTAGATATTAAACTTCCTGGAAAGCGAACCATGGATATAAAATCACTTTTAAATGGATACGCATTTAAAACAGATGCCAAAATGCTCTAAAGCCCTATGGGCACTGTAATAGTTAAAAATCTCACAAAAACGACTGGCTTTATTAACAAATGTTCAAAGTTATTAACAAAATCACGTTTTTCCCTTGCTATTACTTGCATAGTAGCATAATCCGTATAAATTTGTAGGAGGATAACAAAAAAAATTGTTTACCAACTATTTATTAATATTAAAAATTAAAATTATGAACAAAACAGATTTAATCGATGCTATGGCAGAACACGCAGGAATTACTAAAGCAGCTTCTAAGAAAGCTTTAGAATGTGCGTTAATTGAAATCGAAGGAGCTTTACAAAAAGGTGACAGAGTTTCATTAGTAGGATTTGGATCTTGGTCAGTATCGAAAAGAGCTGCAAGAGATGGAAGAAATCCTCAAACAGGAAAAACAATCAAAATCAAAGCTAAAAACGTTGTTAAGTTTAAAGCAGGATCTGATTTAGCTAACGCAGTAAACTAAGTTTTACTCATTATAAATTATAAAGCCTTCCTATTTGGGAGGCTTTTTTAGTTTATTATTTGTCTTACTTTAAAATAAGTTAGACAACATAAACTTTATAATTAACAATTCTATTTTAAAACTATTTATGACTATTAAAGATTTACAAGGCATATACAATATAACTGGAAGTAATCAAGACCAAGAACAAACAACCTATAAAGGAACATTAGAACTTACACTAGATAACAACAACAGGATTAATGCCAAATGGATTATAAATAATAGTCAAAAACAATTAGGCACTGGCTTTTTTAAAGACAACATTCTAGTTATTAATTTTAATTACAAAGGAGACGATAATGAAATTTACAAAGGAGTTGTTGTTTATAAATGCGTAACCAAAGATATTTTAGATGGTTTTTGGTCAGAAAAAAAAGGAAATCCCTTATACTTAGGTGAAGAACGTTGCTTTAGAATTGGTAGTCTAAAAGAACGCATAAACTAAGTAAGCAATATTTTTTTTAAGATAGTTAAAAAATAATTTTATAGTTAATAAATTTGAGGAATGAAAACAACCAACAAATCATTTCTCTTTTTTTGTTTATTATACGTATTTATAAATCCAGTTCTATCACAAAACACATTAAAACAAGAAGATAGTATTGCCTATTTTTACAACATAGCAAGAGATAAACACAAAAATTTCGAAAGTAGATTACATGCCGTCTCTACTGCTTTAAAACTTATTGGCAACAATACCCAAAACAGCTATTACCTTAAAACATTAAGTACAAAAAGTTACATACAAAGTAGCTTAAAACAAACCGATAGTGCATTAATTTCTGCAAAACTTTTATTAGAAAAAAGTATTGAGCAAAAAGAAATTAAAATGAAAAAATCTGCTTTAAAAAAACTAGCTCGCTATAATCGGGATGCTTTAAATTTTGTTACATCCTACAACTATCATAAAAAAGTAATAGATATTAGCCTAAAAACAAAAGACACCTTATCTGTGGTACAGGCATTACAGTTTATTTCCAGTATCCAAAATATTATTGGTTTTCCTTTTGAAAGTGAAGCATCTGCTGTAGAGTGTTTATCACTTTTAGATAAACTAAATAACACCTCTAAAGTTCTAGATGCTAAAGTTGGTATATATAATCAATTAGGAATTATTTATAAAGATTTAAAAAACTACAACCGTGCATTAATGCTATACGACAAAGCATTAGCCATTACAACTAATAAAGCATCTACCTATACTCTATTAAACAATAAAGCAAATGTTTATAGAGAAATGAACCAACTTGAACAAGCCGAAAAAATTTTAAAAGACGTTTACAACAAAAGTTTAAAACTTGAAAATAATAAAATTAAAAATAGAGTTTTAGATAATTTAGGTTTTGTGCAATCTAAACTTAATCAAGAAATTGCCATTAAAAATTTAAAAAAGGCCTTACAAAATAGAGAGTTAGAAAATGATGAGTTTGGTATTTATACAAGCTGTATGCATATTGGGCAACATTATTTAAACAATAACAATTACAATAATGCTAAAACTTTTGCTTTAAGAGCTTTAAATATTGCTGAAAAATTAAAAAGCAAATCTTATACTTTAGATGCTTTAGCCTTGCTTAACAAACTATCAGACCACAAACATGTAACCGAATATGTAATACTTAAAGATAGTATTCAAGAAGCCAAACTAAAATCGGCTAACAAATACACATCAATAAAATACGATTACGCTAAGCAGGAACTTATAGCTAAAGAAAACGAATTAGAAAAAGAAAAAGAAAAACGCTTAAAATTTATCTATTTAGCAGGAATCATTTTACTTATTATAAGTGCAGCTTTTTTATATTTTATTATTAGAGCAAAACATAAAAAAGAAAACTTACAGCAAGTATTTACTACTGAAGCCAGAATATCTAAAAAGGTGCATGATGAAGTTGCTAACGATGTGTACCAAATTATGACTAAGCTTCAGAGCAATAAAAACACATTAAATAATGAAACTGTTTTAGACGATTTAGAAACTATTTATATTAAAACTAGAGATATTTCTAGAGAAAACAATTCTATAGAAGTCGAACAAGACTTCGAGCAATTATTAACCGATTTACTTCTAAGTTTTAAAAGTCAATCTACAAACATCATCACCCAAAACCTATCTAATATAGATTGGACATCTTTTTCAGAATTAAAGAAAATGACTATTTATAGAGTTTTACAAGAGTTATTGGTTAATATGAAAAAACATAGCGAAGCTTCATTTGTAATAATTAATTTTTCAAAACAAAACCATAATCTAATTATTAATTATAAAGATAATGGTAAAGGCGCTATTTTAAAAAAAGCAAACGGATTAGAGAATGTGGAAAACCGTATCGCTGCCATTAAAGGAACGGTTACATTTGAAACAGAAAGTAACAAAGGCTTTAAAGCTGTAATTAAAGTATAATATGTTTAAAAAAGTTCTAGTCGCAGACGATTTATTAAGTATTAATCAAGGTGTATTAAGTATTTTAAAAACTTTAAATATTAATAATATTCAAGAAGTACAGTATTGTGACGATGCGTATTTAAAAATAAAGAGAGCCAATTTCGACAATAAACCTATAGATTTATTAATTACCGATTTATCCTATAAAAAAGACCATAGAAACCAAAAATTAAATTCTGGAGAAGACTTAATTTCTGTTTTACACAGCGAGTTTCCTAATTTAAAAATTATAGTATATACAGTAGAAGACAGACTACAAAAAGTAAGAACCTTATTCAACTCATACAATATAAACGCTTACGTATGTAAAGGCAGAAAAGGTTTAGTAGAATTAAACAAAGCAATAACAACTGTGCATGCTGGCGAAAAGTATTTATCACCACAAATTAGCGCAGCATTATCTTCTAAAAACAATATGGAAATTACAGATTTCGATGTAGAGTTGTTACGCCAACTCTCTTGTGGTCTATCTCAAGACGAAATTTCCAAATATCTAAAAGCAAATAATATATCTCCATTTAGTTTAAGTACTGTCGAAAAGAAAATAAACAAACTAAAAAATCAATTTAACGCAAACAATACCATTCATTTAATTGCAATTACAAAAGATCTTGGACTTATTTAATTTTTTTTAAAAATTAAACACCTCTTAACAAACGCATTATAAAATTGTTTTTTCATGTTTATGGAATACCGTAAAATATAAAATGTAGCATCAATTATGTTTGTCTCTGTAAGTCGGAACTAACCGAAAACAGACTATAAACAGAAGTAGGCACCAAATTCTAAACATTTTATAAAATGAAAAAAATCGCTATTCTTTTATTAATCATTTCAATGTCTTTAACCAGTTGTGCATCGCATTATGGGTTACCTAAAAATTATAACCAAAATACAACAGAAGTTATTTTAACCAAAAATAATTTTAAAGTAATAGACTTAGTTAAAGGTGAAGCCGAAGCTACATATATTTTTGGAATTGGTGGCTTAGCTAAAAACGGATTAATTGCAGAAGCTAAAGCAAAAATGCTAAAAAATGCAGGTATGGAAGGAAACTCTAGAACTATTGTAAACGAAGTGGTAGAAGTTAAAGCATCTGGTTTTCTATTTATAAACAAATACAAAGTAATTGTATCTGCTCAAATAGTAGAATTTACAGAATAAAAAAGGCGCTATTAATCAATGCTTAAAGGTCTTACGGGAAACCGTAGGGCTTTTTTGTTTTTAAAATTTATGTTTATAGCACATTTAAAATAAACCCATACAAATGAAAACATTCCTTCTATCCTTAATTTTAATACTTAGCCTTTTAAAAATTAATGCACAATCTTGCCAAGACATGATTGACTTTGTAAAAAAAGATAATTATGGTACTACATATACCAGTTATAATAGTGAAGCCATTTCTAAAGTTACATTCTACAATAAAACTCTAAATTACAACACCTACTATTTTGCAATTGTTTGTTTTAAAACAAAATATTCTTACTCATGTTCAGAATATATATACCAAGTCGCATCAAATACAAAATATAACTATTCTCAAAATTATTTAAACAGTGCAGGAAAGGCATTCTGGAAATATATAAAACCGTATAACGAAATTTTAGAGTGCGCACCAGAATAAAAATTAAAAAATAGCATTACTTTTTTTAAAAGTTTACGATTTTATACAAATAGGTTTTTACAAAAAGGTTTTATATTTAAAATCTTATTAAAAATTAGATAATTTATATTAATCAACAGCCAAACAAATCCATGGGATTATTAAATAAAATATTAGGAAACGCGAGTCAAGCCTCAACCGAGCAATTAACCGATAAATACGGACGCTTAATAACCGCCAATGAGCACATAGAACTCGGCTTCAAACTTTTTAGAGATGTGTTTATGTTTACCAATAAACGATTAATATTAATAGACGTTCAAGGTTTAACAGGTAGTAAAGTAGAATATAAATCCATGCCTTATAAAAGTATTTCAAGATTCTCTTTAGAAACCTCAGGAACCTTCGATTTAGATGCCGAACTTAAAATCTGGATATCTAGTGAAAACATACCATCAGTAAGTAAAAAGTTTAATAAAAGTATAGACGTCTACGAGGTGCAAAAGTACTTGGCAGAGAAAGTAATGTAACACGCACTTTTCAATAATAAGAAAGTTTATCAATCTTTAAAAAGGTTATATATTTAAACACTCCCATATTACTAATAATATAGCTTTTTTATTAAATATTAAAAATTACATTTATTTCAAATGAATAAACAATCCCACAATAAATTAGTATCCTTCATTTGGTCTATTGCAGACGACTGCCTTAGAGACGTTTACGTTCGTGGTAAATACCGCGACGTTATTTTGCCAATGATCGTTTTACGTCGTTTAGACGCACTTTTAGAACCAACAAAAGATGCTGTTTTAGAAGAATTAGCCTTTCAACGGGACGAAGCAGGTTTTACCGAATGGGACGAAACAGGATTGCGTGAAGCTTCGGGTTACGTATTTTATAACGTAAGCACCTGGACACTTCAAAAACTAAAAGATACCGCTACCAATAGCCAACAAATATTACAAGCCAATTTTGAAGATTACCTAAACGGTTTTAGTCCTAATGTAAAGGAAATCATCGAGAAATTTAAACTACGTAGTCAAGTGCGCCATATGGCAACCAAAGATGTATTACTTGATGTTTTAGAAAAATTTACTTCGTCTTACATCAACTTAACACCTTTTGAAAAAGAAGATCCAGAAGGCAGAAAATTACCTGCGCTTTCTAATTTAGGAATGGGTTATGTCTTTGAAGAACTAATAAGAAAATTCAACGAAGAAAATAACGAAGAAGCAGGAGAACACTTTACACCACGTGAAGTAATCGATTTAATGACGCACATTATCTTCGACCCTATAAAAGACAATTTGCCACCAGTAATGACTATTTACGATCCTGCGTGTGGGTCTGGTGGTATGCTTACAGAGGCACAAAACTTTATTAAAGACGAAGAAGGTGCTATTAAAGCGATGGGTGACGTGTATTTGTACGGAAAAGAAATTAACGACGAAACCTACGCCATTTGTAAGTCTGATATGATGATTAAGGGTAATAATCCTGAAAACATCAGAGTAGGTTCTACCTTATCTACAGACGAGTTTGCAGGCAAGTCTTTCGATTTTATGTTATCCAATCCGCCTTACGGAAAATCATGGTCTAGTGAGCAAAAATATATCAAAGATGGTAAAGACGTAATCGACCCACGTTTTCAAATCAGTTTAAAAAACTATTGGGGAGTTGAAGAAGAAGCAGATGCCATTCCACGTTCTTCGGATGGGCAATTACTATTTTTAATGGAAATGGTTTCTAAAATGAAACCTTTACACCAAAGTACTACTGGTACACGTATTGCTTCGGTACATAATGGTAGTAGTCTGTTTACAGGAGATGCAGGTGGTGGTGAAAGCAACATCCGTAGACACATTATAGAAAACGATTGGTTAGAAGCTATTGTGCAATTACCCAACAACCTGTTTTACAATACAGGCATTACCACCTATATCTGGATTTTAAGTAACAATAAAACTGCCAACCGTAAAGGTAAAGTGCAATTGATTGATGCAGGACAATTATATAGAAAACTGCGTAAAAATTTAGGAAACAAAAACTGTGAGTTTGCACCAAAACACATTACCAAAATTGTAAACACCTATACCAACATGAGTGTTGCCGAACGTGAAGGTGAGCAAGATATTGCTGCACAGGTATTTGATAATGCAGATTTTGGCTATTATAAAGCAACCATAGAACGACCAAAACGCTTAAAAGCACAATTTACCAACGAGCGTATAGAAGCCTTACGTTACGATAGAGTGTTACAAGAACCGATGCAATATGCTTTTGAAACCTTTGGAGACAGCATATATAACAATATAAAGCAATATGAAGCCGAATTATTAGCATGGTGCGAAAAAAACGAGCTCAATCTATCGTCTGCCAATAAAACCAAATTGTGTAAACCAGCTACTTGGGCTAAGCATTTACGCTTAGTAACCAATGCCAAAGCCTTACAAAATGTATTTGGAGATAAACTGTACACCAATTTTAACGATTTTAAAACCGAAGTAGATGCTGAAGTAAAAGCCCAAAAGTTAGACCTATCTGCAAGCGATAAGAAAGCCATTTTAAATGCGGTAAGTTGGTACAGTGCTGATGCCGATAAAGTCATTAAAAAAGTAGAAAAATTATCTGGTGATAAATTAGCAAAATTACTAGCGCATTTAGATTGCGAAGAAAAAGACTTAGCCGACTTTGGGTATTATGCTACCAATAAAAAAGGAGAATATACGGTTTACGAAACCGAAAGCGACCTACGCGACACCGAAAACGTACCATTAAAAGATAACATACACAGCTACTTTTTACGCGAAGTAAAACCACATGTTAATGAAGCTTGGATTAACCTAGACGTCACCAAAATTGGTTACGAAATTAGCTTTAACAAATACTTCTACAAACATACACCGTTACGCAACATAGAAGACGTTACTAAAGATATTTTAGACTTAGAACAACAAAGTGATGGTTTAATTGCTGAAATTTTAAACTTGGTGTAATGGTAGAAACGGAAACAACAGTACAACGTTACGAAAGGTATAAAGAGTCTGGAATTAGTTGGTTAGAACAAATTCCTGAGCATTGGGAGTTGAAACGCTTTAAGCATATTTTTAAAGAAAAGAAAATCACACATAATGTGGAATTAAATTGTGGTTCAATAAGTTTTGGAAAAGTTGTTTATAAGGATGATGAAAAAATACCTGTTTCAACAAAGAAGTCTTATCAAGTATTAAATAAAGGTGAGTTTCTTATAAATCCATTAAACTTAAATTATGACCTTAAAAGTTTAAGGATTGGTTTGTCAGATAAAGATGTTGTAGTTAGTTCTGGTTATATCATTGTGCAAAACACGACTGAAATATATAAAGATTATTACAAATGGTTACTTCATATTTTTGATGTGGCATTTATGAAAACTTTAGGTTCTGGTGTTAGGCAAACTTTGAGTTTTACGCATATCGCTAATTCAGAATTAGTATTCCCACCACTTCCAGAACAAACCAAAATAGCACAATTTCTAGACGATAAAACCACCAAAATAGACGAGGCTATTGCTATTAAAGCCCAACAAATAAATTTACTTAAAGAACGCAAACAAATTTTAATACACAAAGCAGTAACACGTGGTTTAGATGATAGTGTTACTTTAAAAGATTCTGGTGTGGAGTGGATTGGGGAGATTCCTGAGCATTGGGAAGTGAAGCGGTTGAAACATTGTTTAAATATTAATAATGGTTCGGATTACAAACATATTCAAACTGACGAAGGTTATCCTGTCATTGGATCTGGAGGTCAATTCGCATATGCTTCTGATTATATGTATGATGGAGAGGTCGTTTTGTTAGGTAGAAAAGGTACAATTGACAAACCTCTTTATTTTAAAGGTAAGTTTTGGGCTGTAGATACAATGTTTTATGCAAACGCTATAAATGGAAATATTGTTAAGTATTTGTATTATTTAGCAACAACATTACCTTTTAGTTATTATAGTACTGCAACTGCATTACCCAGCATGACACAGGGTGATTTAAATAATCATCCGATTTCTCGTCCACCAATTGATGAACAAAATAAAATTGTTGATTTTATCGAAAATGGTACTCAAAAAATAGAAACTGCTATTGGCTTAAAACAGCAAGAAATAGCCAAGTTAAAAGAGTATAAGAGTAGTTTAATAAATGGAGTGGTAACGGGTAAGGTTAGGGTGTATTAATATGAGTAGAACAAAATTGTTACATAATACTAAGAAAAAGAACCATCTAGATTATATACTAAATTGTTTTGAAGTAGCTGATGAAGTTTGGCTAGCAACAGCATTTTTTAAAATGTCTGGTTTAAAATTATTATTACCAGCAATTAAAAATCATATTGAAGCAAAAAAACCCATAAACATTATTATTGGTCAAAATTTTGGGCTAACAGAACCACAAGCTTTAAGAACTATTTTTAATTTGTTTGAGAAAAAAAGAAATGCAAATTTGTTTCTTGATAAGGCAGAAGAGAAAATAATAGTCTTTCATCCAAAATTATTTCTATTTAAAAACAATGATAGTGGAATTATAATTTCTGGTTCAGCAAATATTACCAAAGGAGGTTTAACAACTAATCAAGAAGTGTCTTTGGTTAGGAAATCCAAACTATCTAGTAAAGATTGGAAAGCTGCTATTAAATACTTTAAAAGTATAACTTCTAAAGATAACGCTAGCTTATTAAATTTAATGCTTATCAACCGTTATGAAGATTATTACAAAAAACAACTTAAAGCTAGAAAAGACCAAAAAGTAACACCAGATAAAAGGGATTCAGAATATAGTTTTGATTATAAAAACCTAAAAAACCGTTTAAAAAAGTATAGAACTGCTAAAAGTAAGGCAGATTTTAAACAAAGAGAAAAGGATTATAAAGAGGCTAAAAAACTACTTAACGAAATTGCAGACGGCAATAGATTAACTCAGAATAGATTTGAAGAAATTATTGATGCATTGGTTGGAGCTGCTGGACAAAAAGCTTTATGGAAAAGTGGAAGTTTGTATAGAAATCGCAGATTTGTATATAATAGTAAAAACGAATTTAGAGGACTTGTGCAGTTTATTAAAGAACACCAAAATAACTTGCCAAATGATGTGTTTACAGAAGCAAAAGCCTTAGTAGAAAATGTCCATGGAGCAAGAGTAAATTATATAACCGAAATAATGATGACGTTTCAACCAAATCGTTTTGCTAATTTAAATTCTAATCCTATTACCGTATTAAAAAAAGAAGCAGGAGTTTACTTTAAAGCGCATAGTGATTCATTTAGTGGTCAAAACTATCAAGACTATTGTTTATTAATTGAAGAAATATGTAACGAATTAGATTTAAAAAACATGCTAGAAGTAGATAGTTTTTTTAATGAGATTTACTGGTTGCTGAAACAAGAAAATTAAGAATCAAACTTATGGAACAAAATTTACAATTAAATCGAGAAGAAATTTTAAAAAGAGCTGAACTTGAATCTGAATTATCCGATTTAAAACAACACGCTGATAAAATGATTAGAGGATTTGAAAACTTTAATGATTTTTCATCTAATCGTGCCATTTGGGAATTGGTTCAAAATGCATGCGATTTAACAACGGAATGTAAAGTCATAATTGATTATCGCAACAATGGCTTTTCTTTTAGTCATAATGGTAAGCCATTCACAACAAATTCATTAAACTCGTTAATAAAACAAGTAAGTGGCAAATACGGTGAAGAAGCAGATATTCCAGAAGTTGGCAAATATGGTACAGGTTTTCTAACAACACATACCTTTGGTAGAAAATTCTCTATTAATTCTGTAATGGAAGCTGAAGGCGCTTATTTCAAATTAGAGGATTTTGAAATTGATAGAAGCCCAAAAGAATGGAAGGGTTTAAGTGAGCATATTAGGAATCAAAAAAAGAAAGTTTACAAAATTATTAAAGAAGGTACAATAGTACCAAAACCTTCAGAATTTAAAACTACGTTTACCTACATACCTAATACAGATCAAGAAAAAGAATATGTAAAAGAGTCTGGTCACGATTTAATAGATTATGTTCCTTTAGTGTTAACTATTAATAATAGATTAAAGCAAGTTAATATTATAAATGAAGAAGGGGTTAAAACAACATTTACCTGTCAAAGTAAAGTTCCAGTAGAAAATGAGCTAAATATTAATTTGTTTAAAACGATTATTCATAAAAATGGTGAAGAGCTTTATTTATATTCATTAATAGATGAAGAAAATGAAATTGAAGTCATACTACCTATTAATAAAGAATTAGAGCTGTTTGAATTTCCAGAACGTGTAGCTCGTCTATTTTTATATTACCCATTAGTTGGTTCAGAAGATTTCGGATTAAATTTTATTATTAACTGTAATCAGTTCTTGCCAAATGAACCAAGAAGTGGTATTCATCTAAATAGTAATAAAGACCAAGTTAGAGATCAAGAAGAGGCAAATAGAAATATATTGAAAATATCCTCGTCGTTGGTTTTTGGATTTCTTAAAAGCAATGTTTTAAAGGTGAAAAATCCATTGTTTTATGCAAATGTAAATTTTAAAAGAAACTCTGAAAATGCTTTACTTAATGATTACTTCGAAGGATTGCAGGAACTATGGAATGAAGAATTAAAAAACTTACCAATTGTAGAAACTAATGGTGGCTTTAAAGAAGTAAATGAAGTTTATTTTTTAGATGAAGAGTTATTTTTTGATACAGAAGTATTTGATGATATATATAAATTGGCTTCTGTTTTTTACACAAATATTCCAAAAAAGGAAAAATGTGAACATTGGTCAAATTATGTAAAGGAATGGGATGATGATGAGGTGGATTTTATAACTCATGAAGATTTAGTAAAGGCAATTTCTAATGAAGATTTATCCAAATTTGAAAGGTCTAATCTAATAAATTATTATCAAAGTTTAATTTCACAGGAAAAAGCATCTTTCTTCGCAGAACACATGCTATTGCCTAATTTAAAAGGTGAGTTTTGTTACTTAAACGTGTTACTATTACCGTCTTCTATAACACCAAAATTAATTGAACTTGGTAATATTTTAATACCAGAAACAATAGATAAACTAATACAAAGCGATTTTCAATTTGAATTTAATTTAGAGAAATTTAATAGAAAGGATTATTCAACAAGCGTAAAAAATAAACTAGATGAATTAGAAGCAGATGAAAAAGTGTGCTTACCTGAACCTTTCGATTGTGATATTTATCATCCTTTAGAAATTGAAGTAGAAGAAAAAATGGATTTCGAGTTTTTTGAGGCATTAATCAACTATTGTAAATTAAGTAACAATATTGAGTCTCAAAGCAAACCTGCTCAATTGCTTCGATTAATAAGTGAATACTATAATTCAGAACAAGCCTTAATTCATTTACCAAATGTTTCTAATACAGAAGACAACTTAGAAGTTAGAAGTTCAAGAAAAATATTGGTAAAAATATTCTTTAATTTATTATCTCAACATAATGAAAATTGGGTAAAGGAGAATATTTCATTATTAATGGATGTTGCTAATTGCTACGAAGACAGTTTAAAAGAAGTTTTTATAGATTCAAGTATTTACCCTAATCAAATTTATCAATTAAAAGAGGCTAAAGAATTAAAGCGAGATATTGACGTTTTAGAAGAGATAAAAGATTTATATAATAAAGTTAATGGTAATGTTGAAATTAGAGAGAAATTAGTATTTACAGGTTTTAACGATTTTATTGATAAAGATGATTTTATTAATAATAAATATTTAACAACGCAAATTGAAGATGTATTTTTTGAAACAGATATTTTAGATATTAACGAACATCCTTTTAAGGACGAAATTCTTAGTATTATCTCTAAACTCAATACTAAAACGTATAAAGAACTTTTTCACAGATTAGATGATAAAAAAGCTAAATTAATGCTTGACGTAGTTACTAATGAAAGAACAAAAGATGATATATTTTCGATTGTAACATTAAAAGAAGCTAAATTAAAACAATTAGGGGAACTTGTTAAAAATGAAAATTTTGATGAAATTTTAAATAGAGCTGAGATTTTAGCTCTACAGGAGAAAAACAGAAAAGCAGATTTTCAACATAAATATGAGATTGGTACAAATATAGAAAGATTGATTAGAGAGAAACTTTCTGCAGAATTACAAGATAGAGTCACATTTAATAATGATGAAATTATTGAAACCACGGATATACAGGGCGGACAAGATATTGTTGTTTTTTTAGATAATGAACCATTTTATTTCATCGAAGTCAAATCAAGATGGAATTCTGAAAGCTCAGTTTCAATGAGTAAATTACAACTACAACGTGCTGTTGAAGAAAATCATAGATATTCACTTTGCTCTGTGGACATTACTAGATATACAGGTAATAACAATCAATATGATTTATCTATTAATGAAATTATTCCATTAACAAAATTGGTAAATAATATTGGAACTAATATCCAACCTTTAATTGAAAGTAATTTATTGGCTGAAAAGAACAGTGATGAATTAATTCATTTAATTGATTATCGCGGTATTATTCCTCAGGATGTTATTAAACAAGGAGCTGAGTTTAATGAATTTGTAGATTCACTTCTTGATAAGATTAACAAAGAAATTGAATCAAATGCATAGCCAAACAAACGAACAAGCATTAGAAGCAGCCATAGAAAGAACCTTAACAGGAACTTGCATAGAAAATATTAAAAAAGATGGTGTATCTATAGATGCTGTAAACGAAAATGCAGAAGTGTATAGAACAGGTAAAAACTATTATATTGGTCAGCCTTCTAATTTTAATGTACAATTTGCTATAGACGAGCAATTCTTTTGGGATTTTTTAGAAAGTACTCAAAAAGAAGAATTAGAAAAGCTACAAAAGCAAAGCGACTGGAAATTAAAGATTCTAAATCGTTATGATCGTTTGGTTAAAAAGTATGGTATTCTGTACTTACTTAAAAAAGGCTTGCAAGTAGATGATGCGCATTTCACCTTGTTTTATCAATTACCATTGGCAAGTAGTAGTCAAAAAGTAAAAGATAATTTTGCACAAAACCGTTTTAGTGAGACCAGACAATTGCGTTATAGCATAGACAACCCAAGAGAAGAAATAGACATGGTATTGTTTATTAATGGTTTACCTATTATAACTATGGAGCTTAAAAATGCATGGACTGGTCAAAATGCCAGAGTGCATGGGCAACACCAATACAAAACCCAACGCGATACCAAACAACCATTATTACAATTTGCACGTTGCGTAGTACACTTTGCTGTAGACACAGATGAAGCGTATATGACCACCAAGTTAAATGGTAAAAACACCTTTTTCTTGCCATTTAATAAAGGAAATAAGCATGGTAAAGGGAATCCGGAATTACAAAAAGGTGCAGTTGGCCATCGCACAAATTACTTATGGAATGAAATTTTTACTAGAGAGAGTTTAGCGAATATTATTCAGCATTTTGTGCGATTGGATGGTAAAAAGAAAGACCCAATACAGACTAAAACACTATTCTTTCCAAGATATCACCAAATGGATGTGGTACGTAAAATTATAGAAGATGCTAGTAAAAAAGGTGTAGGAGAGACCTATTTAATTCAACATTCTGCAGGTTCTGGTAAATCCAATTCTATTACTTGGGCAGCCTATCAGCTCATAGAAACCTATCCAGAAAATAGTAATGTACCAGGCATTGCAGATGTAGAACGACCATTGTTTGATTCGGTTATTGTAGTTACAGACAGACGTTTGTTAGACAAGCAAATTCGTGATAATATTGCCAGTTTTTCTGAAGTTAAAAACATTATTGCTCCTGCATATTCTTCCAAAGAATTAAGAGATAGTTTAGAACAAGGCAAAAAAATAATTATAACCACGATTCAAAAATTCCCATTCATAATTGATGGTATTGCAGATTTAAGTGAAAAAAGTTTTGCAGTTATTATTGATGAAGCACACTCTAGTCAAAGTGGTTCTGCTCACGACAGTATGAATACCGCTATGGGACAGCAAGCAAATGAAGATGAAAGTTTTGATGCACAAGACAAAATTGTAGCAGCAATGCAATCGCGTAAAATGCGAGGTAATGCCAGTTACTTAGCATTTACAGCAACACCAAAACCAATTACTTTAGAGAAGTTTGGGCAACAGCAAGAAGATGGTAGCTTTAAACCGTTTCACTTGTATTCAATGAAACAAGCCATTGAAGAGGGTTTTATTTTAGATGTCTTGGCTAATTACACCACACTAAAGAGCTATTATGAAATTGAAAAGTCGGTAGAAGATAATCCGCTATTCGATTCCGCAAAAGCACAGAAAAAGTTACGTGCGTATGTAGAACAACACCAAGAAACCATACAAACCAAAGCCGAAATTATTTTAGATCATTTTATTCCAAATATTGTGAATAAAAAAAAGTTAAAAGGGAAAGCCAAAGCGATGGTCATTACGCAAAGTATTGAATCTGCTATACGATATTATAAAGCTTTACAGAATATTCTAAAAGACAAAGGACAGCCTTTTAAAATAGTCATTGCGTTTTCAGGAACTAAAAAAGTAGATGGCATAGAATACACAGAAACTGAAATGAATGGCTTCTCTGAAAAAGATACCAAAAATAAATTTGATGACGATGAGTATAGAATGCTTGTTGTGGCCAATAAATACCTAACTGGTTTCGATCAGCCTAAACTTTGCGCTATGTATGTGGACAAAAAGCTGCAAGGTGTATTAGCCGTACAAGCCTTATCGCGTTTAAACCGATCTGCAAATAAATTAGGTAAGAAAACGGAAGACTTGTTTGTGTTAGATTTCTTTAATTCTACTACTGATATAAAAGCGTCTTTCGATCCTTTTTACACAGCCACATCTTTAAGCGAAGCTACAGATGTTAATGTATTGCACGAGTTAAAAGAAGTGCTGGATGATGTTGGTGTTTATGAATGGAGCGAGGTAGAAGACTTTAATATTAAGTTTTTTAATAAAGAAGACGCACAAGTATTAAGTCCGATTATAGAACATGCAGCAGAGCGTTTTGTTCATGAGCTAGAATTGGAAGACGATGATAAAGCAGATTTTAAGATTAAAGCAAAGCAATTTGTAAAAATATATGGACAAATGGCATCTATTATGCCTTTTGAAATCTTAGATTGGGAAAAACTGTATTGGTTTTTAAAATTTTTGATTCCTAAATTACCTATAAAAAATCCTGAAATAGACGCTTTAGACGAATTACTAAGTTCGGTAGATTTATCTACCTATGGTTTAGAGCGTGTGCGATTGAATGAGACTATAGGCTTAGACGATTCGGATAGTGAACTTGACCCTCAAAATCCAAATCCTAGAGGTGCACATGGCACAGATGAAGATAAAGATCCTTTAGATTTAATAATTCTAAGCTTTAACGAAAAGTGGTTTCAAAATTGGGAAGTTACTCCAGAAGACCAACGTGTAAAGTTTATTAGTTTAACGAAATCGATACAAGCACATCCAGACTTTCTACAAAAAGTAGTCGAAAATAGTGATGAGCAAAATAAGAATTTAGCCTTTCAGAAAATTCTTGATGAGGTCATGTCTAAGCAACGTAAACAAGAACTAGACTTGTATAGGCTGTATGCTAAGGATGACGCGTTTAAAACAGCCTTTTTTGACACTATGAAACGTATGGCTAGTGCTGGTAATTAATTGTTAATAATTAAAAAGAGAATAATGGCATACAACAATGAAGATATTTTCGATGACGAACCAATAGAACTAATAATAAGATTCGAAAATAAAGCAGTAAGTACTCTTGACAAACAAAATAAAGGAAGCTTTGAAGAATTAAAAAGATGGATTGAAAACAAATCAATAAAATGCTTCTTTCAAAAAAAAAATGAAGAAGAGCATAAAGTAACTTTTCAAATTGAAAACAAGCAAATAGAATTAGTTTTAAAATGGCAAGAGCAAACTTTCGACTATAAAACAATAATAAATCAAAAATCAAAAAATGTACTATCTGAAATTCAACAACTCAATTCAGATGAATATACAATAGTCGAAACCTGCAAAATAAAACTAATAGATTTCAAACAATCTAATTTCCCAAATAGAGAACTAAATGAATTATATGGTAGACTTTGCAATCTTGAAATTTCGCCAAAATCCGAAATTGAAAATCAGCAAGAAATTTGGGATAAATGGATTGAAGCTCAACAACTCATTCTTTATAAAAATTCTCAACCATTAGAAATAGTTAGCTACGAACAACCAAAAGAGTTAGACGAATCAAGATATCAATTTAGAGTTAAGTTAAAACAGGAAGAAAATTTAGAATATAATAGTTTACAAAAGGCATTAAAGCAAGAACCCTTTAAAATCAATGACACATTTGATAATGATATAATTCTTCTAAAATATGAAGATATTTTTAATGGGATTGATAAAGTCATCAATAAAGACTTTTCTGATATTTTTAAAAGAGATGAGAAATTAGTTTGCATTTTAGGAATAAGACCTTATTTAAATTCACAACTTATTAAAAATGAACTTGACAAAATAAACTGGAATTTATTTGTAAGAAACGGATTAGATAAAAATACGATCGAGTTTCATAACAAAAGTGACAAAGCTGCTATTATTCCTAAATCAATAATAGATGAATTTGGACTCGAAAGAAAATCTTTTATTGGTCGTTTTTCAATAATTAATAGCACTGGACTCACTATCAAAGAAAATATTGTAGAACTTTTAAAAGAAAATTCTAGTGCCTCCTTTATAGGTAAAACTAAAATAAACTTTAAAAGAAAACTGCTGAACAAAAGAAAGGAGTATTTTGATAAAGGAGCAAAAAGCGTAAAGATTCATCTTGGAGAAGTTTATTCTATCGATAAAGAAATTCAAGCCGAATTTAATACTGAATTTTGGAATTATTTACAAAGAGAATTTCATGACTTTGAATTTGAATTGGAATTTAACGAACTCGGAAATATAGCTTTTGAATTCAAAAATAAAGAAGAGCTCAAATACAAATACGATAAAATAGAGAATCTTCAAAAGTTTGATATTATAAAATCACCTTTAGATGAAGACTTTAAATTCAAAGTGAAAATTGAGATTATAGCTAAAAAATCTAAGAAAGAGGAATTTTTGGATAAAACAAGACAGATAGCTGGTTCAGAATTTTACATCGATAAAGGAGATAAGTTTGAAAGCAAAAATAGACAGGTTGTAATTGGTAATTTGAATGGTAAATATTCGGATTATAATCATTACGTTTTTAATTTACCTTACAAATGGCCAGACGACAAACGTCAAACTGATAGGTTCTTCAAGTTTATTGAAGATGAACCTAAAATAAAATTTGTTATACCAAATTTAAGAGGAGACCAAGCAAAAATATCTTGGTTAAATGAAGCAATGAGCAAAATTACTAATCCAAAAGAAGGATTAGACCTAAAACCTGTAAACGAAAAAATCAAGGATTTTATTTTTGATAGCTCAAAAGCTGAAGAAATTTATAAAAACCTCTCTAAAGATGAGGAAGAATGGAATGAATTAAAAAGACACGAATTACTAGTCTTAAACGATTCTCAAAGAAAAGCTGTTTTATCTGCTTTAAATTGCACAGATTTAGCATTACTTCAAGGTCCACCAGGTACTGGTAAAACGACAGTAATTGCAGAAATGATTTGGCAAATGGTAAGAGTTAATCAAGAACAAAAAATTCTTTTAACTTCTGAAACGAACCTTGCTGTAGATAACGCATTAGAAAAATTACTTAACAAAAATCATACACTAGTAAAACCAATACGCTTTGGAAGAGCAAGTAAATTTGAGGAAGAAGGGAAAAAGTACGCGTTTGAGCGTATAATGAAATGGGTTGACGAAAAATTTGAAACTGATGATGATTATGAAAATGAAGTTTTAGAGGAAGATTATGTTGAAATAGTTGAAGAAGATTTTTACAATAATTCTGTTCAGTTATGGATGCGAAGAATTGCGAACAATTCTCAACAATCTAATCCAAAATATAGTGACATTATGAAAGATTGGGCTTTTGAAATGGCTCAACCTGATAAAGAAATGAAAACCTTGTTTAAAGATAAATATTTTAAATATGTCAATGTTGTTGGTAGCACAAGTAGTTCAGCAGGAAGTCCAAATTTCGGAGCGGATTACCAACAAATTTTTAATGAATCTAAATTCATTGAAACAAAATTTGGAGATGTTGAAATTGAAAAATTTGCAAAAAAAGTAAAAAACATAATTAAAAGACACAAGTCTGATTTTGGTGGATGGTATGCTGGTGTTAATGTCATTGATAAATTAAAACCTATTGAATTTGATACAGTAATAACAGATGAAGCAAGTAAAGCAACACCACCAGAATTATTACTACCAATGTGTTTTGGGCGCAAAAATATCATCATTGGCGACCATAGACAATTACCTCCAATGCTTCACGACAAAACTTTCAAAGAAACATTAGAATCACTTGAAACAACACAAGCAAAAGAATTGGCATCTGAAATTAATAAGGACTTTGTAGAAACTTCTCAGTTTGAACGATTAATAATGCACCCTAAAGTTTCACCAACCATTAAATCTACGTTTAATGAACAATATAGAATGCATCCAAAAATCAACAATGTCATAAAACAATTTTATTTGGATGAAGGTGGTCTAGAACCTGGAAAACCAATAAAGGAAAATGCAAATGACCCAAATCTAAATAATCCATTTTCAAGACATCACGGCTTTTTACTTAACAAATTTATAAATCCAGATATTCATACTATTTGGGTTAATGTGGATGAACCAGAAGAATTAAGCGGAACATCAAGAATAAATAATTATGAAATTGAAGCTGTTGAGCTAGTCATAAAACTTCTTAAAAAATCAAATGGATTTGAAGAGTATATGAAACATTGGGAAAGCAGTAACGACAAAAATAAAGTTCAAGAAGAAAAAGAAATTGGTTTAATTAGTTTTTACTGGCATCAAGTATCAAAACTGAAAGAAGTAAAAAAAATCGCTCAAAACAAGTATAACATTCCTATTAGACTAAATACTGTCGATAAATTTCAAGGAATGGAAAGAAATATCATTATTGTTTCTACGGTAAGGAGTAATAAAAAGATTGAAAATGGAGAGATTAAAAAGAATTATGATATTGGTTTTGCAAAATCACCTAAACGATTGAATGTAGCACTATCAAGAGCCAAACGATTATTAATAGTCGTTGGTAATAAAAATATGTTTTACAGATTTAAAGATAAAAATGGAAACCAAATTTATAAAAATGTAATTGACACTATAAACGATGAAGGAATTGTTGTGGACTACAAAAACTTAAAAAAAGAATTTGGTAATAATGAATAATATAGACTACAACATATTTAAAGCCATAGAACAAGATAAAAAACTAACAGAAATATATGTTGGCTATACACCTTTTGATTGGTTTTTTACAAAAGCAAAGTATGCTGCAACTTGTACAGAAGCAGTTGAATTCACATTATTTGATAAGACTATTTGTGGCTTACTAAATATTGAAAGAGCTTTGAGTATAGAGGAAATTGGCGAAATTTTAGGTTTCAATGTAATAGATAATCCAACTCAAAATAAATATAAAGATTTCGCCGAATATGAAATCTTGAAAGAAGCATTGCAAAGTTTAGAAGAATTTGAGATGATAACTACTGGAGATAGTTTTTATTCCTATTGCCAATTAACTGATATTGGAAAAGAATATTTTCAAAAAGGTAAAAAATTCAGAGTACATACAAATAAAAGATTTGAGTTATATTTTGATAATACAAATAATGATCATTCAAAAGCAAAAGATAATTTTGAGTTTTTGAAAAGTGTTAATGCTGAAGAGAATTCAATTAATTCTAGGATTAATTATGAAGATGAACAACTATTAAAATCATTTTCAGAAAATCAAATCCCTGAAATCTATAATGTTGAAAAAATGAATTCTTTTAAGGATTCTGTTCTATTAGAAAAAGAACATAAATCAGTTAATTTATATGCAGTCTTTTTAGTAGATACAATTTCAGGAAAATACAGAACTCTTGTTTATGAAGAATATTCAAAAACAATTAATGATTATTTTTCTTCATATTTAAATGAAAATAGAATAAATGCAGATAATTTATTTTTTCAAATTCTACAAAAATATAGTTTTTATCAAAATCCAACTTCTGATGATTATTCATATCGTGAAGAACTAATTAAGTCTCAAAAAGAAATTGAAAGCATAATAGCTGAAAATAAAAATATTTCTGAAAAAATCGCAAAAAACTTCAATCAATTAGAATTTATTGAACCATTTATGTTTATTGATAAATTAGATACAATTATCAAAAATTCAGAAAATGAAGTTTGGCTAATATTTAATAAGGTGTCAAAATTATTGATTGAAACTCTATCTAAAATTATTAAAGACATTAACGATAAATACTTTTTTATTTATCTTCCAATTAATAATGATTTAGAAACTGAATTAGAAGAGTTTAAAAGGAAGGTTTCGGAAACTTTAAATTCATATTTAATAATTGGCAACATTGATGAATTTAATGTTATAACTGAAAACTCAAACAAAACATCTATATATAAAAAAGAAGATTTTCCTTTAGAAATAAATAAAAAATCAATCAAATATCAATTCGTTAAAAAGTATTTAAATGTAGATATTAAAGAACACATGGACACTTTTAGACGAGATTTTGCTGATGAATATGTACAGGATTTAATAGTGGAAATAAATTCTGTTATTTCCGAAAAAGTTAGTAATAAAAATTTATCAGATTGTACTATTCAAGAAATTGAAACGATTGATTATAAAATGAGACCTTTTTATGATGTTCCAAAATACAACGCAATTTTAAATGAAATTAAAGTGACTAAGAGTTCATTATTAATTGCTGTTGAAAAAGCTAGGAAAGAAAAAGTACAATCTTTTATTGATTCAATAGTAGAAGAACTTAAAAATTTAAACCTGTCTGATGAAAGGGAATTTAAAACTTTAAAATCAAAAATAAATAATAAGAAAGAGAAATTTGAAGATTTAGAACCTCGTTTGTTTTTAGAATTAGAAAAGAAGTTTTCACTTAAAGAGAAAGAGTTCGAACTAATAAAAAAGAGAAAATCAATAATAATTGATACAAATATTCTAATTGAAGAACCTAAAATTATAGATGTAATAGGTCCACTTCAAAATATTATTTTTTCTGCTAAAGTTATTGAAGAACTAGATGGTTTAAAAAATAGAAGAGAAACTAAAGAAAAGGCACAAGAAGCTATTAGAGAAATTCGTAAACATCAGAAAAATAGAAATATAAGTTTCAATACAAGTAAAGTTGATAACTTACCTGATGATTTAAATAAAAAATCACCTGATAATATGATTTTATCTGTTGCATTGCAATACCAAAAAAGAAACCCTATTCTTTTAACTAATGATAAAGGTTTGCAGATTAAAGCTGAAATGCTAGAGATTCCAGCTAAAACAATTACTGAATTAACATCTTTACTTTCTCTTAGCAAAAGAAATAGAACCAACAATAGAAAAAAACGATAATATGTCTTGTTTTGAAACATCCACTTTCCTGAAAAATCCTCAAGTATTTAAAACAGAGGTTTTTATTGAAGCAGTTGAGAAATTTAACTGGGAATATGAAATTAAAAGTGATAATGAAGTTATTGTTACTAAAATACCAAATACAAAGCTTCACGGAGAATATGCAATAAAAATTAAAAATGGAACAGTAACCTATAATAGTTATTACCTGAAAAACGGAAAAGAATTAGTTAAAGAATTACAAAGTGAGTTTTTTACGTTGAACGTTGAATACGCAAAAAAAACAATCCTAACTGAATTTGAAAGTGTTGGGTTTTCTTTAAAAAAAGATTATGACTTTGAACCAAATGAAGAAGTGAAAGAGAAGTTTTTTATGGTTGGTTATTCTAAACTTGACAATGAAGACGAAAAACGAACTGAAATAGAATTTTCAATTCTAAAAGATGGTACTATTATTTCTGATTCAAACTATATTCCATATGATGTTCACGAATTAGCGGATAAAGCAATGGAAGGAATAGAAAAGTCATTTGGAAATACAAGAAGAGAAGGAATAGAAATAAAAAGAAAAGAAATACCAGTAAGATATAAAAACAAGTCTTACTGTAGTGCTTCAAATAAAATTATAGCAAAAAATTAAAACAATGGAAAAATCATTTGAAGATTTAAAATATATGCTTGACGCTAATTATCCACTAATTTATCTAGCATCACCAGAATATGGACGCATAATTCAAAAAGTTAGAAGCACAGCTTTTAGAAAAGGATATACATTTAGCACTTGGGATATTGTAGATGGTTTACAAATCCACAATAAAGATGAAAACTCAAATAAATTAGATAAGGTTGAGAAACATCCAAATAATGGCGAAACTAAAAATCCTGATTCTTTTCTTGAATTTTTATTAAAAGGTAATAATGAGAACCAAGAATCAAAAGAGATTTTTATTATTGAAGATGCACATAAACAATTTCGAGATGAAAAATTTGTGGTTCAATTAAGAAAACTTACACAATATTTTAAAGTCTTAAACAAACACTTATTGTTATTATCGCCATTTTTTAAATTGCCTATTGAATTAGAAAAGTATGTGACAGTTCTAAATATGCCTTTACCAGATAAAAACGATTTAGAAAAAAGGTTGAAAGTAATAACAAAGGATGAAGTTATAAATGATGATTTAAAAAATCTAATTCTTGATGCAGGTGCTGGATTAACAGATGTTGAAGCTGATTTGGCTTTTCGCTTAGCAAAAGAAAAAGTTGGCTTAAATAGTAAAGATGCAATTAGAATCATAGCAAGCGAAAAAGAACAGATAATAAAGAAAAGTGGAATTCTAGATTATTATCATACAACAGAAAATTTAGATTCAAGTGTTGGTGGTTTAGACAATTTAAAAGTTTGGTTGAAACAAAGAAGCAAAGCATTTGAAAGAAAAGCGAAAGTTTTTGGTTTAAAAGAACCAAAAGGAATGTTGCTTTTAGGTGTTCCTGGAACTGGAAAAAGTTTAACAGCAAAGGCAATTGCTACAGAATGGAATCAACCTTTATTAAAACTAGACATAGGTAAAGTATTTCAATCAGAAGTTGGTAGTAGTGAAAACAACATAAGAAATGCTATAATGACAGCAGAAGCAATTGCACCTTGTGTTTTGTGGATAGATGAAATCGAAAAAGGATTGAGTACTGGTGGTGGCGAAAAAGATGGAGGAACAAATTCAAGAGTATTTTCAACCATTTTAACTTGGATGCAAGAAAAAACGAAACCAGTTTTTGTAGTTGCAACTGCCAACAATATTAGCAATCTTCCACCTGAACTTTTAAGGAAAGGTCGTTTTGATGAAATCTTTTTTATAGACTTACCAACAAAAAAAGAAAGGAAAAATATATTTGAAATTCATCTCAATAAAAATAATCAATTAAATATAACTGACTTCAATCCAATAATTGAAGAATCTAAATATTTCAATGGAGCTGAAATAGAAGAAACTGTTAAAGAAGCAATGTTTAAGGCGTATATCGAAAACAATGAAGAACCTGCAATAAAATTATCACATCTAATTGAATCAGCCAAAGCAATTGTTCCTCTTGCAATCACAATGAAAAATAAAATTGACGGATTAAGAGATTGGGCATCAACAAGAGCTAGACCAGCAAGTTCTGATTCAGATAAAGAAGATTTAAAGAAAGGTGAAACTAAAACTCAAACATTAACAAAAAGAGAAAAGGAAGAGGATATTTTTTAAAAATTTACCCATTCAAATAAACAACACCTTAAGTTTCCAAATCATATTAAGACATATTACCAAATTGATTAAGTTCCATATTATTTATAGGTAAATATCTAAAAGTAAGTAAGTTTATTAATGCCTCTAAATCTCCTTTAGTAGCAGCCTTACTTTTATTGGAAGTAGACCTATTAGCGTCTCCATAAAAATGTGTTACTCTTTTAAGCTTACCTGTTTCAAGATTTCTATATGAAAAATAAACATACCAACGTTTGGATAAATCACCATTGGCATCATAAATTTTAGGAGTAGAATAATTCTTTTTAATTTTCAAATCGTATGCATTATCGTATTCACTATCGTATGCAAATTTAACAATCTGTTTAAAATTAGACATAAAAAAACGGTTTAGCAAGGCTAAACCGTTTACATCAGTACTATTTATTAAGTAGCGAGAACGAGATTTGAACTCGTGACCTCCGGGTTATGAATCCGACGCTCTAACCAACTGAGCTACCTCGCCATTTATTTGTGGCTGCAAATATAAAAACAAATTTATAGTGAGCAAACATAAAAGCAAATAAAATATTTATTTAATTTTTTTTCTAAACTCATTAATTAATGTATATATTGGAGACATAATATTTTTATATCATTTATTACATGGACGAAAAAGTTAAATACGAATTAGAATTCCCCATACACGCCTCACCTACACTACTTTATCAATATATCTCAACGCCTTCTGGTTTGTCTGAATGGTATGCCGATAACGTAAATTCTCGTGGAGAGCTTTTTAAGTTCATTTGGGATGGCGCAGAAGAACAAGCTAAATTATTAACAAAAAAAAGTGGAGAACGCATTAAATTTCGTTGGTTAGAAGACGAAGGAGAAGCTTATTTCTTTGAAATTAGAATACAAGTAGATGAAATAACAAAAGATGTTTCAATAATTGTTACAGATTTTGCTGAAGAAGATGAAGTTGAAGAAAGTAAAATGTTGTGGGAAAACCAAATTTCAGATTTAAAACAAGTATTAGGTTCTGCTTAATACATTCCATAATTTAAACTTATATTTGTGCCGAAGAAATTCGGCACTTTTTTTATGATAAACATTAACGGAAATTTTAGCAACAATAATCAAATTTTAACTCCAGAAAATCGTGGTTACAGTTATGGTGATGCTTTGTTTGAAACAATAAAAGTATCGCATGGTAAAATACTTTTTCTAGAGGATCATTATTTTAGACTTATGGCTTCTATGCGTATTATGCGTATGGAAATTCCTATGAACTATACTATGGAGTTTTTTGAGACTGAAATCTTAAAAACCATTGAAAAAAATGAATTAATTAACAATTCTTGCAGAGTTAAAATTCAAGTACATAGAAATTTTGGAGGTTTATATTTACCTACAAATAAAGAAGTATCATTTATTATTTCAGCAAAAAAAATTGATAATGATTTTTATTTATTAAATGAAGAAAAACATGAAGTCGATTTATTTAAAGACTTTTATGTTGCACCTGGATTACTCTCTACATTAAAAACAAATAGTAAATCTATAAACGTAATTGGTAGTATTTATGCTAAAGAAAATGATTTAGATAATTGTTTACTACTTAACACAAACAAAAATGTTGTAGAAGCTTTAAACGGAAATTTATTTTTAGTAAAAGGAAACACTATTAAAACACCACCTATTGCAGATGGATGTTTAAAAGGAATAATGAGACAGCAAATTATAAATATAATAGAACTGTTACCAGATTATAATTTAGATGAGTCTTCTATTTCTCCTTTCGAATTGCAAAAAGCAGACGAGTTATTTACAACCAATGTTATACAAGGCATTCAACCTATAACTAAGTATAGAAAAAAGACATTTACTAATAATGTAAGTAAATTACTGCTTCAAAAAATAAATGTAAAGGTTAGATTAGGCTAATTATAACTAGGGTTTTCTGGTGCATTAGACCAAATGCTATAATCGCCACCAAGTTCCACCATTTTTTCTTTCCAAAAAAATTGGTAGTCTTTTTCTATAATCGCTTTTTTATGTACATTTTTAGTTACAACCCAAGCGTTAGATTTTAACTCTTCTTCTAATTGGTTAATTTCCCATCCAGAATAACCTAAAAAGAATTTTATATCCTTTTCGCTAATTTTACCTTCCATAATTAATTTAGAAACTTCACTAAAGTCTCCTCCCCAAAAAATACCTAAAGAAATTTCAATACTATTAGGTATTAGGTCTGGTACTTTGTGGATAAAATAAAGGTTATCTTGTTCTACTGGACCACCGTTATAAACCTTAATTGGTGTTTCGATTTCTGGTATTAAGTCGCTAATGGTAAACTCTAAAGGTTTATTTAAAATAAATCCTATGGAACCTTCTGCAGAATGATCTGTTAATAAAACAATAGAACGATTAAACGACATATCTCCTATTATAGATGGTTCTGCAATTAATAAATCTCCTTTTTTGGGCTTAGTTAAAATCATAAAAAAATGAATTTTATTAATTAAATGTAAACTTTATTTATTAAAAATCCAATAATTTTAAAATTTAAAACCTTTTACAGCAAAAAATATTTTCTATAAAAACATTATTTAAAACATTACAAAAGCAAATAAATAATTATAAAAAGATTAAATCTAATGTCTTTTTTTATATAAAAAACATTCTTTATTGCTGTATAAGCTATGTAATAAAATAATGTTTATTCTGTTTTTGGTAATATATTTAAATTGTATTGATATAACGAATTCCAGGTAATTTCGCATTTATTAAAACCATCAAAACACATTATAGGTTTTAAATTGTAAGCTGCCAAAGTAATTATAAATCGATCTAAACCTCCAAATGGATAATTTCCTGTGGAAAACTCTACAATACCAGTATCTTGATTTATTTTTTTTAAATTACTCATATCAACTTCAAAACCATATTCTAAGTAATTAAAAATGGAAAGAGTATCAAGATTTCCTAATTGTTCAATATTATTATTTTCTTCTTTAAAAAAATCCTTTATATATTCATTTACATAACTAGGAAATAATTCTTTACATCTATATTTTTCTGGTTCTGCTTGTTGGTCTAAAAAATTATTTAGCTCTATTAATGCTATATCAACCTCCTCCTCTGTCATACTATCCCAATCAAAATCTGGTCCTTTATCATCAAATTTAAAATCTGGTTGCCTGACCATAACCATATGCTTATAGATTTTTTTAAAATCTTCAAATTTATATCTGTCTTCTATATTAAATTTAATGTAAAGCATGCATTGTAGGCTTTAAGACAATTTAATGTTAACTAGAGTCATATTTTTATACTTAATTTACTTCCCAATACAAAAATTAGCGAAAATATTACCTAATAAATCGTCATTTGTTATAGCTCCTGTTATCTCACCAAAATGGTATAAAGCTTGCCTAACGTCTATTGCCATTAAATCTCCAGACAATCCAAACTCTAATCCTTCTTTAACTTTATTAATTTCTTCGAATGCTTTTAATAACGAATCGTAGTGACGTGTGTTTGTTATAATAGTTTCGTTATTTCTTAATGCTCCTGTATTTACAAAGCTTATTAATTTTTGCTTTAACTCCTCTACTCCAATTCCTGATTTAGCAGATAATAAATGAATATTATCAATTTTAGACTTTAAACTTTCAATTTCAGAAGTATTTAAAATATCAATTTTATTTGCTATAATTATTAATGGTTTAAGCGGAAAACGATTTTTTATTTTTTCAATTTCTACAATTAATCGTTGGCTTTCGGTTTGAAACTCTCCAGCAGAAAAAAGCAAAATAACAACTTGAGCCTGCTCCATTTTTTCAAAGGTTTTTTTAATTCCTATGCTTTCTACTACATCTTTTGTCTCTCTAATTCCTGCAGTGTCTATAAACCTAAAACCTATACCATCTATTACTAACTCATCTTCAATGGTATCTCGAGTTGTTCCTGCAATATCACTTACAATGGCGCGTTCTTCGTTTAAAAGTGCATTTAAAAGTGTAGATTTTCCAACATTTGGCTCGCCAACAATAGCTACTGGTATTCCGTTTTTTATTACGTTTCCAACAGCAAAAGAATCTATTAAACGTTTCAATACAAAGGTTATTCTATTTATTAGCTCTTTAAATTGTGTTCTATCTGCAAATTCAACATCTTCTTCTGCAAAGTCTAATTCTAGCTCTAATAAGCTGGCAAAATTTAAAAGTTCTTCGCGAAGCTTAGCAATTTCAGAAGAGAAACCACCACGCATTTGCTGCATCGCTATTTGGTGCGATGCTTCATTATCACTCGCAATTAAATCTGCAACAGCTTCTGCCTGGCTTAAATCTAGTTTTCCGTTTAAAAATGCTCTAAGTGTAAACTCTCCTGCATCTGCCATACGGCAACCATTTCTTAAAAATAATTGAATTATTTCTTGTTGAATATAAACCGAACCATGACAAGAAATCTCTACCACATTTTCTCCTGTGTAAGAGTTTGGGTTTTTAAAAATAGAAACTAAAACTTCATCTATAACTCTTTCTCCATCAACTACATGACCTAAATGTATTGTATGCGTTTTTTGCTTTAAAAGTGATTTGTTATTTTTTACAGACTTAAAATGGGCGTTAGCAATAGTAATTGCTTCTTCTCCAGATAGACGAATTATCGCCACTGCTCCAGCGCCAGATGCGGTTGCTAATGCTACTATAGTGTCGTTATTAAAACTCATAAATTATATTTTTCCTAAACGCTTTAATACAAATAATAATACAATAGGTATTGCTAAAACAAGAATCATTGTAACGTTTGTTTTAAATAAATATGTTGCAAATAAAAGTGTAAAAACATAGCCTCCAATAGCGCCACCAAAATGCGCATCGTGACCAATATTATCTGCTTTTGCTTTCATTCCATAAATTGAATATAGTAAATAACCTACTCCAAAAATATAAGATGGAATAGGTATAGGAATAAAAAACAAATATAAACTCATTCCTGGTTGTAATAATATTGCAGAATAAATAATACCCATTACCGCTCCACTTGCTCCAACAGCAGTGTAGTGATACTCGTTTTTATGAAAATAATACGATAAAATATTACCTATCAACAAACTTCCTAAGTATATAATAATAAATTTAGCATTACCTAATTCTGCAACCACAACAGGAGCAAAAAAATATAAAGAAAACATATTAAAAAATAAATGTTGTGGATTAACATGAAGAAATCCAGAAGTTATCATTCTAATCTTTTCGCCTCTTGTAATTGCTCCAATACTAAACTTATATTTTTCGAAAAATGCATAGTCGTTAAAACCCTTAAAAGAAGCTAAAGCATTGGCTCCAATAATGATAATTGTAATAATATTTATATCCATAAACAATAAACGTATTTTTTAAATATAGCATATATTTGCATTTACAAATCTAAAACTAATTCATGCAATTATTAGCTTACATTTTAATTTATCCGTTTTTATGGTTAATTTCTATTCTTCCATTTAAATTATTGTATGCTTTTTCAGACTTTGTTTTCATTATAGTTTATCGTATTTTCAAGTATAGAAAAAAGGTAGTTAAACAAAATTTACGTTTAGTTTTTCCTGAAAAAAGTAAAGATGAAATAGAAGAAATTACCAGAAAGTTTTATCACCATTTGTGTGATATGATTTTTGAATCTATAAAATCGATGACAATCTCTGAAAAAGAAATGCGTAAACGTTTTACTTTTACAGATTTAGATATTTTACAAAATTTTGAAAAAAAGAATAGAAGTCTTATTTTAATGTGTGCGCATTATGCAAGCTGGGAGTGGATTTTTATATTACAAAAGCATGTTAATTATACTGGTTTTGGTATATATAAACGTTTAAGTAATAAATATTTTGATGCTTTAGTTAAAAGAATTCGTGCGCGATACAACTCCTATTTAATAACTACAAAGGAAACAGTATCTACCCTTTCGGCATCTAAAGCAAAAGGAGAATTATCTATGAGTGGTTTTGCATCGGACCAATCGCCAAAAATAGATAAAGCACATCATTGGCAAAATTTTATGGGTATTAAAGTTCCTGTGCATACAGGAGCAGAAATGATTGCAAAAAAATTAGACATGTCTGTTGTTTTCTTTGGAACCAAAAGGTTAAAACGTGGTTATTACCAAACTGGTTTTAAAATTTTAGCTGAAAATCCAAACGATTATAAAAACTATGAAATTACAGATGCATTTTTAAAAATTGTTGAACAACAAATTTTAGAAGCTCCTGAATTTTATTTATGGACACATAAACGTTGGAAACACCGAGATAAAGTGCCAAAAGAATTTTTATAAAATGTGCTTTGCTTTTTAATTGATTATAAATCAAACCAACCATCTACTCTCATGTCTTGGTTAGGCACAAAAGTTTTATGTATAAATTCGTTATTGACTTTATTGTATTCATAATCTTTAGCCCATTCTTTATGGTTTTTTGCTAAAGCTTTTAAACTATTGCACACATAATCTATTTCATTACAAGTTGTAGTTGGATGAATAGACATACGTATCCAACCTGGTTTACGTATTAAATCTCCTAAAGTTATTTCGTTTACCAAACTATTAGATTGCTCTTGGTCTACATGTAATAAAAAGTGTCCATAAGTTCCGGCACAACTACAACCTCCACGAGTTTGTATACCAAATCTATCGTTAAGTATTTTAACTCCTAAATTAAAATGTAAATCTTCAATATAAAAAGAAACAACACCAAGTCGTTTTTTTTGGTCACCTGCTAAAATTTTAATATTGTCTACGTGCTCTAATTCTAAAAAAACTTTTTCTAACAATTCGTGCTCTCTATCCAGCATGTTTTTTACACCCATTTGATCTTTTAACTTAATTGCTAAAGCAGTTTTTATAGTTTGTAAAAAACCTGGTGTACCACCATCTTCTCTGTCTTCTATATTATCTATATACTTGTGTTCTCCCCAAGGATTTGTCCATGATACGGTACCACCACCAGGACAATCTGGCACCATATTTTTATATAATTTTTTATTAAAAACTAATACTCCAGAAGTTCCTGGACCACCTAAAAATTTATGTGGCGAAAAGAAAATAGCATCAAGTGCTTCGTCTTCATTTTCTGGATGCATATCTATATTCACATAAGGAGCAGAACATGCAAAATCTACAAAACATACTCCACCATGCTCGTGCATAACTTTTGCTATTTCATGATAAGGAGTTTCTATACCTGTAACATTACTTCCACCAATAACAGAAGCTATTTTAAGTGTACAATCTTTATATTGCTCTAAAAGAGTTTTTAAATTTTCAATACTAAATAATCCATCGTCTCCTGCAGGTATAACTTCTACCTTTGCCATAGTTTCTAGCCATGAAGTATGGTTAGAATGATGCTCCATATGAGTTACAAAAACTACAGGACGCATTTGGTCTGGAATTTTAGTATAATCTTTTAAATTTTCTGGTATTTTTAAACCTAAAATACGCTGAAATTTATTTACAACACTAGTCATACCATTTCCAGACACAATTAAAACATCATCTGCATTAGAGTTTACGTGGCCTTTAATAATATGTCTTGCTTTATGGTAAGCATTCGTCATTGCTGTGCCAGAAACTGTAGTTTCGGTATGCGTGTTTGCTACAAAAGGTCCAAATTGATTTGTTATTTTTTCTTCAATTGGTCGATATAATCTACCTGAAGCTGTCCAATCTGTATATACCATTTTTTGTATACCATATGGAGATTCAAACTCTTGATCTATACCAATAATATGTTTTCTAAATTGAGAAAAGTAAACTTCTAATTCAGATTTTTGTTCTCTTGGTGCTTTTGTAGTAATCATGAAAATTATCTTTGTGTTGCTAAAATACTAAATATTAGCTATTTGCTTAATTTCTGTAATAATTTTATCAGCTAATTCATCTGCTATTTCTTGTGATAAAGCTTCGGTGTAAATTCTAATAATTGGCTCGGTATTACTTTTTCTTAAATGTACCCAATTATCTGCAAAATCTATTTTTACACCATCAACAGTGTTTAAGTTTTCATCTTTATATTTTTCTGCCATTTGTATTAAAATTGCATCTACATCTATTTGTGGAGTTAATGCAATCTTCTTTTTACTCATATAATAACTTGTATATGTTTTACGCAACTCACTAACACTCATTTTCTTTTCGGCTAAAAGTGTTAAAAATAGAGCTACACCAACTAGAGCATCACGACCATAGTGAGAAGCAGGATATATAATACCTCCATTACCTTCTCCACCAATTACAGCATTATTTTTTTTCATAAAAGATACTACGTTAACTTCTCCTACAGCACTAGCTTCGTATGTGCCACCGTGTTTTTCTGTAACATCTCTTAATGCGCGAGTAGAACTCATGTTACTTACTGTATTTCCAGGATTTTTACTTAAAACATGATCTGCACAAGCAACTAAAGTGTACTCTTCTCCAAACATTTCTCCGTTTTCATCCATAAATGCTAATCTATCTACATCTGGATCTACCACAATACCAAAATCTGCATGATGTTTTTTAACTTCGGCAGATAAGTCTGTTAAATGTTCTTTAAGTGGCTCTGGGTTATGTGGAAAATGTCCTGTAGGTTCGCAATACAGTTTTACCGCTTCTACACCTAAACGTTCTAATAATAATGGTATAGCAATTCCGCCTGTAGAGTTTACGCCATCTACAACCACTTTAAAATTAGCTTTTTCAATAATATCTTTGTTTACATATTCTAAATCTAAAACTTCATCTATGTGTATATCTATATATGCATCATTTTTAGTTATTTTACCTAAGCTATCTACGTCTGCAAATTGCATGGCATCACCTTCTGCTATTTCTAAAATTTTTGCACCTTCTACAGCATCCAAAAATTCTCCTTTTTCATTTAGTAATTTTAAAGCATTCCACTGTTTTGGGTTATGGCTTGCTGTTAAAATAATACCTCCATCTGCATGTTCTAATGGAACTGCCATTTCAACAGTTGGTGTTGTAGACAAATCTAAATCTATAACATGAATACCTAAACCAACTAAAGTATTCATTACTAAATTCTGTATCATTTCTCCAGAAATTCTAGCATCTCTACCAACTACAACACGATAGTTTTCTTTATTACGTTGCGATTTTAACCAAGTACCATAGGCCGAAGCAAATTTTACAGCATCAATAGGAGTAAGATTTTCTCCAACGTTTCCGCCAATAGTTCCTCGAATTCCTGAAATAGATTTTATAAGTGTCATTAATTATATTTTAAAATTGAAGTACAAATATACTATTTCAAAAGCGTATTTATCAATTCTGAATTCGTAAATTCGAATTATGAATTTTCTCGCACACATTTATCTTTCTGGAAATAATGAAGCTATTACTATTGGTAATTTTATTGCAGATGGTATTCGTGGTAAAAAGTATTTAAAATATCCTAAAGACATACAAACTGGTATTTTATTGCATCGTCAAATAGATACTTTTACAGATGCTCATAAAATAGTAAGGTTAAGTACTAAAAGGCTTCACAAAAATTACGGCCATTATTCTGGTGTAATTGTAGATATTTTATATGACCATTTTCTAGCTAAAAATTGGAGCAATTATTCTAATATTCCTTTAGATAATTATATAGATAATTTTTATAATAGTCTACAAGATAATTTTGAAATATTACCAACGAGGATACAAAAAATGATGCCATATATGATTGCAGATAATTGGTTATTAAGTTATGCATCTATTGAGGGTATAAAAAAAGTTTTAGAAGGTATGAATAGGAGAACACAAAACCGTTCTCAAATGAATTTAGCTGTTAACGAGTTACAAGAATTCTACAAAGAATTTGAAAATGAATTTACTCTCTTTTTTAATGAATTAATTAGTTTTTCAGCAAAAAAACTAAAAGAAATAGAAAACAGATAAGTCTTTTTAAACACTATAAATCAAACTAATACAGCCTAAAACTTAGTCTTTAAATTAATTTTTTAAAAAATGTTTTTCTTATTTGGTAATTGAGCATTAATAACTATATTTGCAGCCAATTTCGGGTTAACCTCTGGCGATATACGTGAATGTTGTTCTGATTTAATAATTTAAAAATAAATAAAGATGGAATCTTTAATTAAATTTGTACAAGACGAATTTGTACCAAAAAAAGACTTCGCAGAATTTTCAGCAGGTGATACAATCACTGTTTATTATGAAATTCGTGAAGGAGAAAAAAGTAGAACACAGTTTTTTAGAGGTGTTGTTTTACAAAGAAGAGGAACTGGAACATCAGAAACCTTTACAATTAGAAAAATGTCTGGAACAATTGGTGTAGAACGTATTTTCCCAATTAACTTACCTGCATTACAAAAAATTGAAGTAAACAAAAAAGGTAAAGTGCGTAGAGCAAGAATCTTTTACTTTAGAGGTCTTACTGGTAAGAAAGCTAGAATTAAAGAAGCTAGAAGATAATACTAGACTCTTAAATGATATTAAAAAGTCCATCTTATATAAGATGGACTTTTTTGGTTATAAACAATTGTTAATAACATTGGTTTATAACTAGTTGATAAATAGAATGTTAAAAATCTAGTTTATTTTAAACTAATTATGTACTTTAGTAAAACAATTAATAACAACTTTATGTTGGTTTCTAAATAGAATTAGTTTAGGATTTATATTTAATTGATTTTAAAACTTTGTTTTTTTAACTAATGAGTTTTAAAATAAGTACTTAAATTTATTTTAAGTATTAATTGTTTTTTGAGGTTTAAAAATTTCATATTATATATGAATAATAAAAATCATGACATTTTGAAAATTTCAGTATGTTTATACAGGTTGAAATTATAGAAATTGAAAGTTTCGGAAAAAGTAGTAGAGATCGAAAGTGAATACGAAAGGATGAAACAAGACTTTAAAAGAAATATATTGTTAAAACAAATTAATTTAAAGTTTCAAGAAAAACAATTACTCGGTACATAGGCGTAACAAGTCAATACATTTTGAAAGTTACCCAAATGTATCATTGATTTAACAGATTTTGAATCGAAAAGATGTAAAACTTTGGTTTTGGATTGAGTTAGTGAAAGCTAAATAGATCAGTTGATGTTATCTCAAAAAAGCCATGATAATAATAGTTAAATCTATTTTATTATGGCTTTTATTCTTTATAAACTCCTTCTATTTTTTAAGATGCAATTCCTTTAGTATTAAAATTCTTATTCTAATTTTTTTTATAAATATATTGAAACATGTAATTTTATAAAATGAATTTACCTTTAATAACAGAAGAATCTTTTAATTCTAAAGATTATACAACAAACAATAACCTACAAAAAGCAGAATACGATAACTGTATTTTTAATAATTGTAATTTTAGTAATATATACCTATCTGGAATATCATTTTTAGAATGCGAATTTAATAACTGTAATTTAAGCTCTGTTAAACTTGGTGAAACATCGTTTAAAGATGTTTTATTTACCGATTGTAAATTAGTAGGAACACCTTTTAACGAATGTGATCCCTTTTTATTAGCAATAACATTAAAAAAATGTCAGCTTAATTTAGCTTCATTCTATAACTTAAAATTAAACAATACGTTTTTTGATAATTGCAAATTAGAAAAAACAGATTTTACAAATACAGATTTAAAACAATCTACTTTTAATAATTGCGATTTAAACCAAGCTATCTTTGATAATACTAATTTAGAAAAAGTAAATTTTTTAACATCATACAACTACTCTATTTCACCCTCAAAAAACAACATTAAAGGTGCTCAATTTTCGAAAAACGAAATTTTCGGCCTTTTAAAAGACTATAATATTATAATTAGATAATTTTTAAACACAAAAATTATCAATTTAACAATACCAAACATTTTTAACTATACTCTATTCAAATCCTTTAAACTCGTAGGCTTCAAGCTTTAATATAATTTTGAATTTTTGTATATTCGCAAACCGAACTTTTTCGGGACTTTTAGAAATTAAAATATCCTATATCATATGTCAACAACTCCAAAAATCATTTATACAAAAACAGATGAAGCTCCAGCTTTAGCAACACGTTCTTTTTTACCAATTGTTGAAGCCTTTGTAAAGTCTTCAGGAATTAATATTGAGACTAAAGACATCTCTTTAGCTGCTAGAATTTTAGCTATATTTCCAGATTTTTTAAATGATGACCAAAAGGTGAATGATGACTTAGCTTTTTTAGGAGAATTAGCTAAAAAACCAGAAGCTAATATTATTAAATTACCTAATATTAGTGCTTCTATTCCTCAATTAAAAGCTGCAATTCAAGAACTTCAAGAACAAGGTTTTAAAATTCCTAACTATCCAGATGAACCTTCTAACACTGAAGAAAAAGAAATAAAATCTCGTTATGATAAAGTTAAAGGTAGTGCTGTAAATCCAGTATTACGTGAAGGAAATAGTGATAGACGTGCTCCAAAAGCTGTAAAAAACTACGCAAAAAAGAACCCACATTCTATGGGAGCATGGTCTAAAGACTCTAAATCTCATGTTGCTACAATGACTGAAGGAGATTTTGCACATAACGAAAAATCTACAACTTTAACAGATGCAACTTCTGTAAAAATTGTACATACAGATGAGAATGGAAATAAAACCATTTTAAAGGATAATTTAGCATTACTACAAGGCGAAATTATTGACGCAACTGTAATGAGCAAAAAAGCTTTAATTGAATTCTTAGATGAACAAGTTGAAGATGCTTTAGATAAAGGTGTGTTATTTTCATTACACATGAAAGCTACAATGATGAAAGTTAGTGATCCTATTATTTTTGGTCACGCTGTACGTGTATTCTTTAAAGATTTATTTAAAAAACATGGAGAAACTTTCGATAAAATTGGTGTAGATGTTAACAATGGATTTGGAAACTTATTAAGTAACTTAAACCAATTACCAGACGATAAGCACGAAGAAATAAGAGAAGATATACGTTATGCCTTAGAGCATAGTGCAGACTTAGCTATGGTAAATAGCGATAAAGGTATTACAAACCTACATGTACCAAGTGACGTTATTATTGATGCTTCAATGCCTGCAATGATTCGCAACTCTGGACAAATGTGGAATGCAGAAGGAAAAGCTCAAGATACAAAAGCAGTTATTCCAGACAGTAGCTATGCTGGTATTTATACAGCAACTATAGATTTTTGTAAAGAGCATGGTGCTTTCGATCCTACTACAATGGGAACTGTTCCTAATGTAGGATTAATGGCTCAAAAAGCTGAAGAATATGGTTCTCATGATAAAACTTTTGAAATTACTTCAAATGGTAAAGTGGAAGTGATTGATGCAAATGAAAAAACTTTAATTTCTCATAATGTTGAAGAAGGAGATATCTGGAGAATGTGTCAAGTAAAAGATGCTCCAATACAGGATTGGGTTAAGCTTGCTGTAACTAGAGCGAGAGCCTCACAAACACCTGCTGTTTTTTGGTTAGATAAAAACAGAGCACACGATGCACAATTAATTAAAAAAGTAAATACTTACTTAAAAGATCATGATACTAATGGATTAGATTTACGTATCTTATCTCCTGTTGATGCAACAATATTTACTTGTAAAAGATTAAAAGAAGGAAAAGATACTATTTCTGTTTCTGGAAACGTATTACGTGATTATTTAACAGATTTATTCCCAATTCTTGAAGTTGGAACCAGTGCTAAAATGCTATCTATTGTACCATTAATGAATGGTGGTGGATTGTTTGAGACTGGAGCTGGTGGATCTGCACCAAAACACGTACAACAACTTTTAGAAGAAAATCACTTACGTTGGGATTCTTTAGGAGAATTTTTAGCTCTTGCCGTTTCTTTAGAACATTTTAGCCAAGTAAATAATAATCCTAAAGCAAAAATTTTAGGAGATGCTTTAGATAATGCAACTGAAAAACTATTAGAAAATAAAAAAGGTCCTTCTCGTAAAGCTGGTGAGTTAGATAACAGAGGTTCGCATTTTTATTTAGCAATGTATTGGGCACAAGAACTTGCTAACCAAACTACAGATACAGATTTAGCTAAAGAGTTTACTCCACTTGCTAAACAATTAGCTGATAATGAAGAAACAATTGTTAAAGAATTAAACGATATACAAGGAAGTCCTGTAACTATTGGTGGCTATTACGAACCAAAAGAAGATTTAATAAATACAGTTATGAGACCAAGTAAAACGTTAAATAACATTTTAAACTAATAGATATTAAAATATTAATATTCTTATAAAAGCTCCTTTTTAAGGAGCTTTTTACATTAAAGACTAAACAAGCATATTTAATTTTCTAAAAAAAGAATCAGTTAAAAGTTTGATATCACAATTTTTATAATAAAATAACACACAAATAATATGTTAAACTCTTAATTACAAAATTATGTTTTAATTAACTTTACATACTCTAAATTGTTATAAATGAATCAATCTAAACTAATCATTTTCACATTATTTTTTTTTAGTATAACATTTCTTTTCGCTCAAGAAAAATTTACCATTAGCGGTATAATACAAGATCAAAATACAAACGAAACATTAATTGGAGTTACAGTTCTTTTTCCCGAATTAAATACTGGTACAACAACAAACGAATATGGGTTTTATTCTATAACCTTACCAAAAGGAAGCTATAAATTACAACTTAGTTATATTGGTTATACCGATAAATTGGAGACAATTTTACTAAACGATAATTTAAAAAGAAACTTTTTATTAAATGAAGCAACAGAAAGTTTAGAAGAAGTTATTATTACCGAAAATATTGAAAAATTAAGCATTAGAAAACCACAAATGAGTGTTAATGCATTAACTTCTGCAACTATAAAACAAATTCCTGTAGTACTAGGTGAAGCAGACGTTTTAAAGGCTATAACATTACTTCCTGGAGTTACAAATGCAGGAGAAGGCTCGTCTGGTTTTAATGTTCGTGGTGGTGCGGCAGATCAAAACTTAATTCTTTTAGATGAAGCAACTGTCTATAACTCTTCACATTTATTTGGTCTATTTTCTGTTTTTAATCCAGATGCTATAAAAGATTTAAAATTATATAAAGGTGGCATTCCTGCAAGATATGGAGGACGTGTAGCATCTGTTTTAGACATTTATCAAAAAGAAGGAAATAGTAAAGAGTTTCATGCTAATGGCGGAATTGGTGTTGTATCAAGCCGTTTGTTATTAGAAGGTCCGCTAGAAAAGGATAAAGGTTCATTTTTATTAGGAGGCAGAAGTAGCTATGCACACTTATTTTTACCATTGTTTGATTTAGACAATGTTGCCTATTTTTACGATTTAAACACAAAATTAAGCTATAAATTAAACGATAATAATAACATTTACTTATCTGGTTATTTTGGAAGAGATGTCTTTAGCTTAGCAGATAGTTTCGAAAACATTTATGGAAATACTATTGTAAATTTTAGATGGAATCATCTATTTAACGACAAGTTATTTTCTAATATGTCACTTATTTATTCAGATTATTATTATGGGTTAAATTTAGATTTTGTAGAATTTAAATGGAATTCTGGAATTCAAAATTTTAATTTTAAATACGATTTTAAGCACTATATAAGTAATAATTTTAAACTACAATATGGTTTAAACAGTATCTATTATAAATTTAATCCTGGTGAAATTGAACCTTCTACTCCTACTTCAGGAATAAATGCCGAAAAACTTATAGATAAATACGCTTTCGAAAACGCATTATATCTTGATGCCGAACACAAAGTTTTAAAAAATCTTACACTAGCATACGGATTAAGATTAAGTACTTTTAATCGTTTAGGACAAAGTGAAATAAATATTTATGAAAACAATCAAGCTGTAATATTTAATAATGATTTTCAAATATATCAAAGCGCAGATGCCATTGGTACAGAAACTGTAAGTAAAAATAAATCTATAAAATCCTTTTTAAATTTAGAACCACGTTTTTCTGCTGCCTATCAATTTAATAGAAATACATCTGTAAAAACGAGCTACAATCGTATGTCTCAATATTTGCATTTACTTTCTAATACAAGCTCTCCAACACCTTTAGATATTTGGGCTCCTAGTGGAAAATTTATTAAACCACAAATATTAGATCAATATGCCATTGGATATTTTAAAAATTTAAAAGATGGCGATTTCTCTTTAGAAATAGAAAGTTTTTACAAAGACGTAAAAAATAGAATCGACTATATTGATGGTGCAGATCTTATCGCAAACGATGCTATAGAACAAGTAATTTTAAACGGAAAAGCTAGAGCTTATGGATTAGAAATACTTTTTAGAAAAAACGAAGGTCGCTTTAAAGGTTGGCTAGCATATACAATATCTAAATCTGAACAAAAAACTGAAGGTAGAACACCTCTTGAAACAGGAATTAACAATGGAGAATGGTATAATACTGGCTACGATAAAACACACGACTTATCAATAACAACAAGTTATAATTTAAATAAAAAATGGGATTTTAATGCTAATTTTTTATTTCAAACAGGACAACCTACAACATATCCAAACAGTCAATACGTATATAATAACATTGTAGTACCAAATTATAGTGCTAGAAACTCAACACGATTACCAACTTATCATCGTTTAGATTTATCCGCAACTTATAAACCTAAACCAGAAAAAACAAAAGGTTGGCAAGGTTCATGGGTTTTTGGTATTTATAATGCATACAATAGACGTAATGCCACTTCAATTTCCTTTGCTCAAAACGAAGACACAGGTAATAATGAGGCGACTAGATTGGCAATATTTGGTATTGTACCATCAGTTTCTTACAATTTTAAATTCTAAAAAAATGAAAAAAATATTTCTTCTATTAATTATATTAAACATAGTCACAGCATGCGAAGATGTAATAGATGTAGAAGTACCAAATACACAACCACGTTTAGTAATAGATGCATCTTTAAATTGGTTCGAAGGTACTTCAGGAACAAATCAAACTATAATACTATCGCTTTCTGCACCTTTTTTTAATAGTCAAACTCCGCCAGCAATTGGAGCTAATGTAATAGTAACGGATCAAAGCAATAATGTTTATACTTTTTTAGATACAAACTCTAACGGTATTTATCAATGTTTTGATTTTAATCCTCAATTAAATCAAGAATATACTTTAAATATTATTTATAATAATGAAAGCTATACCGGTACAGAAATTATGAAATCTGTAACTCCAATAGATTATATAGAACAAAATAACGATGGAGGTTTCGAAGGAGATGAAATAGAAATAAAAGCATACTATACAGATCCAATCGATCAAGAAAATTACTATTTTTTTGAATTTAAAGAAGAGTATGAAACTCTTCCTTATTTAGAAGTTTACGATGACGAGTTTACAAATGGAAATCAAATTTTTGCATATTACACAAATGAAGACACTGTTTCTGGTAATAATTTAACCATAAAAAACTATGGCGTTTCAAAGCAGTTTTTCGAATTTATGTCTTTACTATTGCAACAAACGTCAGAAGGAGGAGGTCCTTTTGAAGTTCAGCCAGCAATAGTCCGTGGTAATTGTATAAATCAAACAAATCCAGAAAATTTTCCATTTGGATATTTTAGAGTGTCGCAAGCAACAGAAGTTGTCTATACAATTGAATAAAATAATTTTGGCGTTACCAAAACATGCAACAAAGCATGTTTTCGTCGTGTCATCCGCTATATCTTTTTGTTGCATATATGCAACAAAAAAAAGGATGCCGATTCTACCACTAACGCAATAAAAAACTTAAAATAAATACAATTATTGTATTTTTGAAAATATGGCATTTATAAAAACTACAGAAAAAGAATCTAATTATAATCATTTAGAAAAAATGAGCACGTTAGAACTTTTACAAAATATAAATAACGAAGATAAAACTGTACCATTAGCAGTAGAAAAAGCATTACCGGAAATTCAAAAATTAGTAGATCAAATTGTATTAAAATTAAAAAATAACGGAAGACTTTTTTATATCGGAGCTGGTACAAGCGGAAGATTAGGTATAGTTGATGCTTCAGAATGTCCTCCAACATTTGGTGTACCTCATGAAATGGTTATTGGTTTAATAGCTGGAGGAGATATTGCTATAAGAAAAGCAGTAGAATTTGCAGAAGATTCAGTAAATCAAGGATGGTACGATTTACAAAACCATGACATATCAAAAAAAGATATTGTAATTGGTATAGCCGCTTCTGGTACCACACCATATGTTATTGAAGCTTTAAAAAAATGTAATTTAAATAATATAATAACAGGCTCAATTTCTTGTAATAAAAATAGTCCATTATCAAATACAGCTAAATATCCAATTGAAGTAGTTGTCGGTCCAGAATTTGTTACAGGGAGTTCAAGAATGAAAGCTGGAACAGCACAAAAATTAGTACTAAATATGCTAACAACTTCAACAATGATTAAACTTGGAAAAGTTAAAGGCAATAAAATGGTAGACATGCAGCTTAGTAACAATAAATTAGTTGATAGAGGTATAAAAATGATAATGTCAGAACTAAATATTGATAGAAGTTTAGCTAAATCACTTTTAGAACAGAATAAAAATGTAAGAACAGCAATAATTGCATTTAAGAATAAAAAAAATGAAAACTAAAAAAACCGATAAAGAAATTTTAATAAATGGTTTAAAAAAAATGGGAATATCATTATTTTTAATGTTTTTAGGTCCTACGTTAATATATATTGCATTTAGTAATCAAGAAAAAAAATTATATATTCCTATATTAATAATTGGAATTATAGCCTGTTGTACTGCTATTCTTTTTGCTTTTAAAGGTTTAAATACTATTCTTGACAGTATGTTTAAAAGCAAAAAAACTACTTGAAGTTTATTCTTGAATTTGGTGTAGTAGGATTATATCCAAAATTATTATCTTCAATTTCAATATTTAACCTATCTAAAATATAACCTATTATAGCATAATGATGTATTGTATGACTATTTGCTTGAGCTAATAAAGCTTCATAAGTATAGTTTATTTTTATTTTACCAGAACCAAGATCATCTATAACAATAATTCTTTCATTTATTTTATCTTTTAAAACAGATAATCTTTCTAAAATTTGATTAAGGTAACCCATAGCCGAATCACAACAAACTTCAACAGATAAATCTCTCTTTCTTGAAGTTAAATCTATTATTCCTTCATGATTTAAGTTACAAGAACAGTCATAAAAATCATAAATATGTCTAATATGCGAACCTATACTAGAATAGTATGGAGAAACTGACGAATTACTTAACTCTTCATTAGAAAGTTTATTTAAAAGTACTTTAGATTTTTTAAGAGTAAATAAACTAGATTCTATAATATTATGCATATTTATGAAATTAATTAGAATAAATTTAGTAATAAAAATAATGTCTTCTATTAGTCTTAAACATACTTAAAACTTACATAATTCAAAAAATTTTAAACAAAAAAAAGTCCTAAACAAATAAATGTTTAGGACTTTCTAAAAAAGGCGACGACCTACTCTCCCACAAATGTAGTACCATCGGCGCAAATAGGCTTAACTTCTCTGTTCGGAATGGTAAGAGGTGAGCCCTATCGCAATAATCACCTTAAATCTTTCGGTGTATGTAGTGATTTTATCAACTACTTAACCGTATAAAATAACATATTGAAAAAAGTACACTTAATATGTGTATCAACTTGAAAATAAATAATATATAGTACTTAGTAAA
>NZ_CP019352.1:2140000-3192399 GCF_001971745.1 Lacinutrix venerupis
TCCAAACTATTCTAATTCATTACAGCTCAAATATTGCAGTCCTACAACCCCAGCAATGCCGTAACATTACTGGTTTGGGCTAATCCGCGTTCGCTCGCCACTACTAACGGAATCACTTTTGTTTTCTTCTCCTCCGGGTACTTAGATGTTTCAGTTCTCCGGGTTTGCTCACCTTACGGTGTAACATGTCTTCAACATGCTGGGTTGCCCCATTCGGATATCTACGGATCAATTTGTATGTGCCAATCCCCGTAGCTTTTCGCAGCTTATCACGTCCTTCATCGCCTCTGAGAGCCTAGGCATTCCCCATACGCTCTTATTTAGCTTATTGTACTATTTGCTTTTTTAATGAGTTACATTACTAATAGCAGCTCGTAACTAACTATTAGTATTTAATATTATTTAAATCATTGAGATAAATCTCAAATCTTTATTTTCATGTATCTTTTTTCAATATGTCAATGAACGTTTTCAACAAATTCATGTTGATTGTGGAGAATATCGGAGTCGAACCGATGACCTCCTGCGTGCAAGGCAGGCGCTCTAGCCAGCTGAGCTAATCCCCCATTTAAAACCCCGAATATTGCATTCAGAACTTAAATATTTAGAATTGACAACTTCTAGAATTTCCTTTTTTCATAGTAGTTAGTAGTCTCAGGCAGACTCGAACTGCCGACCTCTACATTATCAGTGTAGCGCTCTAACCAGCTGAGCTATGAGACTCTACTATAAGTTTATTTTAAATTAACAGCAGGAGAATAAACAATTTTTTCCTTTATTTTAAATTTATTCGGTCGTCTTTCTCTAGAAAGGAGGTGTTCCAGCCGCACCTTCCGGTACGGCTACCTTGTTACGACTTAGCCCTAGTTACCGATTTTACCCTAGGCCGCTCCTTACGGTGACGGACTTCAGGCACTCCCAGCTTCCATGGCTTGACGGGCGGTGTGTACAAGGCCCGGGAACGTATTCACCGCATCATGGCTGATATGCGATTACTAGCGATTCCAGCTTCACGGAGTCGAGTTGCAGACTCCGATCCGAACTGTGATAGGGTTTATAGATTCGCTCCTGCTCGCGCAGTGGCTGCTCTCTGTCCCTACCATTGTAGCACGTGTGTAGCCCAGGACGTAAGGGCCGTGATGATTTGACGTCATCCCCACCTTCCTCACGGTTTGCACCGGCAGTCTTGTTAGAGTTCCCGACATGACTCGCTGGCAACTAACAACAGGGGTTGCGCTCGTTATAGGACTTAACCTGACACCTCACGGCACGAGCTGACGACAACCATGCAGCACCTTGTAAATTGTCCGAAGAAAAGTCTATCTCTAAACCTGTCAATTTACATTTAAGCCCTGGTAAGGTTCCTCGCGTATCATCGAATTAAACCACATGCTCCACCGCTTGTGCGGGCCCCCGTCAATTCCTTTGAGTTTCATTCTTGCGAACGTACTCCCCAGGTGGGTCACTTATCACTTTCGCTTAGCCACTCAAACCGAAGTTCGAACAGCTAGTGACCATCGTTTACGGCGTGGACTACCAGGGTATCTAATCCTGTTCGCTCCCCACGCTTTCGTCCATCAGTGTCAGTTGATTATTAGTAATCTGCCTTCGCAATTGGTATTCTATGTAATATCTATGCATTTCACCGCTACACTACATATTCTAACTACTTCATAATAACTCAAGATAACCAGTATCAAAGGCAATTCTACAGTTGAGCTGCAGGATTTCACCTCTGACTTAATTATCCACCTACGGACCCTTTAAACCCAATGATTCCGGATAACGCTTGGATCCTCCGTATTACCGCGGCTGCTGGCACGGAGTTAGCCGATCCTTATTCTTACAGTACCGTCAAGTCTCTACACGTAGAGGTGTTTCTTCCTGTATAAAAGCAGTTTACAACCCATAGGGCAGTCTTCCTGCACGCGGCATGGCTGGATCAGAGTTGCCTCCATTGTCCAATATTCCTCACTGCTGCCTCCCGTAGGAGTCTGGTCCGTGTCTCAGTACCAGTGTGGGGGATCCCCCTCTCAGGGCCCCTATCTATCGTCGCCATGGTGTGCCGTTACCACACCATCTAGCTAATAGAACGCATAGTCATCTTATACCGTAATCTTTAATATCAACTCGATGCCGAACCGATATACTATGAGGCATTAATCTTCGTTTCCAAAGGCTATTCCTCAGTACAAGGTAGATTCTATACGCGTTACGCACCCGTGCGCCGGTCGTCAGCAGAAGCAAGCTCCTCTGTTACCCCTCGACTTGCATGTGTTAGGCCTGCCGCTAGCGTTCATCCTGAGCCAGGATCAAACTCTTCATCGTTAAATTTTTAAGTGTTTCCACTAATATGCTTAACAACCAAAGAAATTAATTAGTACTCGAATGGTTTATTCTCTTGTTTGTCTCTAACCGTTTCCAGTTAAAAACTTACGCTGTCAATTCAATATGTTTATGAACTTTTATTCTCTATTTTTGATTTGCTAATTCGTTGCCTTATTAGCGGGCTGCAAATGTAAAACCCTTTTTTATTCTGTGCAATGTTTTTTTAATTTTTTTTTGAAAATTTCTATCCTCATTTAAACTATTAAAACATTAAAATATCACTGAACTTTTTTGCTCAAAACGTTGGCGTTTTTTGCGGCTGCAAACATACAACCTTTTTTTAATATAAAAAGCTTTTTTGAAACTTTTTTTATTTATTTTTTTTTTAGCCTTGTTTATGAACGTTGCTTTTGCTTTTACCTCTGTGGCTATAGCGCTAAGCGGCTGCAAATATACAACCTATTTTCTCTTACGCAAGCTTTTATTTAATCTTTTTTTAATTTTATTTTTACAAACACTCTTAAAAGCTTCTAATCAACACATTATACACCCTATTTTTTTTAAATTTTTTTCTACTATTTGTCCTTATTATATATACACGATTTTTAATGGGAAAATTACGTCTTACATGCATGGAAGTAATTCTTCATTTACTTTAGAACATGTATGCAATATTCTTTTGTTTTTTGTTTATATTAATATACTTAATTATTTAAAGGTTTAAAACAACTTTACGGCTGTAACCAACTTAAGTGCTATGACCGCGTTAAGGATTGAGACGGCATCCTTTTTGCATTTTTTTTTGCAAAAAGATATAGTTGAAAGCCTGACCGATAGGGAACGCCAAATTAATTATTGTATAATTTACGTTTATGTATTGCTTGTGAGTTTGTAACCTATTATCTTTGTTAATTGAATTTAAACTTATATATGATACAGATTACTTTACCAGATGGAAGTGTAAAATCGTTTAACACGAATTCTACTCCTATGGATGTTGCTAAAAGCATTAGTGAAGGCTTGGCTAGAAATGTTATTTCTGCAAGTTTTAATGGTGAAACAGTTGAAACCGTTACACCTTTAACCACCGATGGTTCTTTGATATTATATACCTGGAATAATGATGAAGGAAAAACTGCTTTCTGGCATTCTAGTGCTCATGTTTTAGCACAAGCTATACAAGATTTATATCCAAATGCTAAATTAACTATAGGACCTGCTATTGATCGTGGATTTTATTATGATGTAGATTTTGGTGACGACGTTTTAACTGAAAAAGATTTTAAAACGGTTGAAAACAAAATGCTGGAAATAGCTAGAGGTAAGTATGACTTTAATATGAGAAGTGCTACTAAAGCAGAAGCCCTAGAATTATATAAAGATAATCCTTTTAAGACTGAATTAATAGAAAATTTAGAGGATGGTACAATTACATTTTGTGATCATTCTACTTTTACAGATTTATGCCGTGGTGGACATATTCCTAATACAGGAATTATTAAAGCCGTTAAAGTATTATCTGTAGCTGGTGCTTACTGGAGAGGAGATGAAACAAAACCTCAATTAACTCGTGTTTATGGTATTAGTTTTCCTAAACAAAAGGAATTAACTGAGTATTTAGCTCTTTTAGAAGAAGCTAAAAAAAGAGATCATAGGAAACTTGGTAAAGAATTAGAGTTATTTACTTTCTCTCAAAAAGTTGGAGCTGGTTTACCATTATGGTTACCTAAAGGAACTGCCTTACGTGAACGTTTAGAAAACTTTTTAAAAGCTGCACAAAAGAAAGCAGGTTACGAAATGGTTATGAGCCCACACATTGGACAAAAAGAATTATATGTTACTTCTGGACACTATGCCAAATATGGAGAAGATAGTTTTCAACCTATAAAAACTCCAAAAGCAGATGAGGAGTTTTTATTGAAACCTATGAACTGCCCTCACCACTGTGAAATATACAATGCTGCGCAATGGTCTTATAAAGATTTACCTAAGCGTTATGCAGAATTTGGTACAGTTTATAGATATGAGCAAAGTGGAGAATTACATGGTTTAACTCGTGTTCGTGGTTTTACACAAGATGATGCACATTTATTTTGTACACCAGACCAATTAGACGAAGAGTTTAAAAATGTAATTGATTTAGTTCTTTATGTTTTTGGTTCTTTAGGGTTTGAAAATTTTACTGCACAAGTATCTTTAAGAGATCCTGAAAATCCTGATAAATATATAGGTAGTCTTGAAAATTGGGAAAAAGCAGAACAAGCCATTATTAGTGCTGCAAAAGACAAAGGATTGAATTATGTTATTGAAACTGGTGAAGCAGCTTTTTATGGCCCTAAATTAGATTTTATGGTAAAAGATGCTTTAGGTAGACAATGGCAACTAGGAACAATACAAGTAGATTATAATTTACCAGAACGTTTTGACTTAACATACAAAGGAAGTGATAACGAATTACACAGACCTGTAATGATACATCGTGCTCCTTTTGGAAGTATGGAACGTTTTATAGCTATTTTACTAGAGCATACGGGCGGAAATTTCCCATTATGGTTAATGCCAAATCAAGTTTCTATATTAACTCTTAGTGAGAAATATGAAAAATACGGTGAAAAAGTTTTAAATTTGCTAGAAAATCACGAAATTCGCGCACTTGTAGATAACCGTAGTGAAACTATTGGTAAAAAGATTAGAGAAGCAGAAATGAATAAAACTCCTTATATGATTATTATAGGAGAAAATGAAGAGAATGAAAACAAGATATCTGTAAGACAACATGGCGGAGACGATTTAGGCACGATTAGTGTAGAAGAGTTTTCAGAAATTGTTAAAACAGAAATAAATAAAACATTGAAACAATTTTAAATATAACGTTTAACTAAAATTATAAAGTCATAGCAATACGTAGAAAAAGATCAAGAGGACCTTTAAGAGTCATTAAAGAAGACCAACACAAAATCAACTCGAAAATTAGAGCAGAAAAAGTGCGTCTAGTTGGAGAAAATGTTGAAGTTGGTATTTACACAACTAAACAAGCTTTAGCCATAGCTGAAGAGCAGGAACTTGATTTGGTAGAAATTTCGCCGAAAGCAGATCCGCCTGTGTGTAAAATTATGGACTATAAAAAGTTTCTTTACGAACAGAAAAAGCGTGATAAAGCTTTAAAGAGTAAAGCGACTAAAGTTGTTATAAAAGAAATTCGTTTTGGCCCTCAAACAGATGACCATGATTACGAGTTTAAAAAGAAACACGCAGAAAAGTTTTTAAAAGAAGGTGCTAAATTAAAAGCATTTGTATTTTTTAAAGGACGTTCGATTGTGTTTAAAGAGCAAGGTCAAATTTTATTACTGCGTTTAGCTCAAGACCTAGAAGAACTTGGTAAAGTAGAACAAATGCCAAGATTAGAAGGTAAGAGAATGACAATGTTTATTGCTCCAAAAAAGTAAAACAAAAGGTGTTGATATAGCATCAACATAACAAAATTATAAGTGAAATAATTAAAACTAGGAAACAAGATGCCTAAAATGAAAACAAAATCTAGTGCTAAAAAGCGTTTCAAGCTTACTGGTACTGGGAAGATAAAAAGAAAGCACGCGTTTAAGAGTCATATCTTAACAAAGAAATCTAAAAAACGTAAGCTTGCTCTAACGCATAGTACATTAGTACACCCTGCAGATGAGAACAACATTAAAGTAATGATGCGTTTAAAGTAACATTATTTTAATAGGTTAAAAACAAATTAATAACCCTGGAGTTAGGCTAACTAAGATTAAAAACAAGTGTTAAAATTTAACCGCCTACTACAAAACACATTTAAATTATGCCAAGATCAGTAAATTCTGTTGCCAAAAGAGCCAGAAGAAAAAAGGTGCTTAAACAAGCAAAAGGTTACTTTGGAAGACGTAAAAACGTTTGGACAGTAGCAAAAAATGCGGTTGATAAAGCGATGCAATATTCGTATAGAGACCGTAGAGTTAAAAAGAGAACATTTCGTGCATTATGGATCACGCGTATTAACGCTGGAGCTCGTTTACACGGTATGTCTTATTCACAATTTATGGGTAAATTAAAAGCTAATAACATCGAATTAAACCGTAAGGTTTTAGCTGATTTAGCGATGAACCACCCAACTGCTTTTGAAGCAATTGTGAACAAAATTAAATAAAGGCTTTTTGCCAATAAAATAATATCATTTCACTTATATATAAAAAGTCTGACTCTTTCGAGTCAGGCTTTTTTGTTAATATTTATATTAACTTAATATTCTCTTTAAATATTAAACAACAACACTAATTATCTTTAATTAAAAAAAATATGAATTTATCTCAAGTTAAATTAATTGTTACAGATATGGATGGTACATTGCTAAATTCTAATCATAAGGTTAGTGAGTTGTTTTTTAGCTTATTTAATGATATAAAATCTCACGACATCTTATTTGTTGCCGCAAGTGGTCGACCATATTATAGTATGATTGATAAACTTTCAAAAATAAAAGACGACATTATAATTGTGTCTGAAAATGGTGGATTAGCAATAAAAAATGATGAATTATTTCTATCTAACCCAATTAAAAAAAACAATTTTAAAGAAATTTGTAATTTAGTTTTAAGTATAGAAAATTCTCATTCTGTTTTCTGTGCTAAAAATAAAGCTTATATACTAAGCGATTCGACTAAGCTTTTAAATCTTTTAAAAGAGTACTACCCTAATTATAAAGTGATTTTAAATACTTTAGAAATTACAGAACCTATTTACAAAATTGCATTATTTCATGAAGAAAGTTCTGAACGTTTTATATATCCTTTTGTAAAACATATAGAAGATCGTTTTAAGGTAAAGGTTAGTGCTAATCATTGGGTTGATATCTCTGAAAACAAAGCAAATAAAGGACACGCACTATCACTTATTCAAAAGAATTATAATATTACTCCTGAAGAAACCATGGTTTTTGGTGATTATAATAATGATATAGAAATGCTAAAACTAGCTAAATATAGCTTTGCTATGAAAAATGCCCATCCAGATGTTAAAGCTGTTGCAAATTTTGAAACTACAAATAATGATAGTTATGGTGTTGAAACTATTTTGCAACAATTACTTAAGGCTAAAAGGAATTATTAAATGCTTTTAATCGCAGAAATTTTACACTTTTCTTCTTTTCCTTTTAATTCTAAATTTCCAATAAATTCTGTAGAATATTTATTTGATAGTTTTAATTCCATAAGTAATGTATTTGAACACAGTAACAGCTCTTTGTACTTATTACATTCTCCTTGAATTCTAGCAGTTGTATTTATTACATCTCCATGATAAGCTATTTCTTTTTTAATTGTTCCAACTTCTGTAATTATTAGTTTTCCTCCATGTAAACCTGCTTTAAAAACAGGTGCTAAATTGTATTTACTATAATAATATTTTTGCTTCTTTTCGATTCGTTTTTGAAAATGAAAAAATAAATCTACACAATTATTATTTTTAATTCCTTTTTTATATTTCCAACTTAATACTGCTTCGTCTCCAACATATTGATATATTTCTGCATTGTATTTAGAGACAATTCTATTTAAATCGTAAAAGCAATCTTGTATAAACTCACTATATTTATAATGCCCTAACTCTTCAGCTATTGTAGTTGAGGCTTGCAAATCTAAAAACATAAATATTCTTTTTTCTTCTTTAGGTGTTCTATACTTTCCTATTAAAAAATTAAAGAACATTCCACTACCAAATTTCTCATTAGCTATTTTTATAAATGAGAAAACTATTGAGCAAATTAAAAAATAAGAAACAATTAACCAGAATATTCTACTAGTCTTCCACCAGCCTATTTCTGTTGTTAAATTTAAATTTAATTCGGTTTCTGCAATTGGAAAAACATAATTGAGAGATAAAATAATACCTATTAAATAAATTACTAGTTTTTCTAGAAGTACTAAAGCTAGAGATAGATTTTTTGATAAAAATTTATCGAATAAAAACTCTACTACGGCAAACAACGAACCTATGAGTAAGCCTAATAAGACTCCAAAAAATAGTATATCTGAAATATGATAAACTGTTACAATTACACCTTCCTCTGCTCCTATTGCAAAATATCTAATAAATATAAATAGACAAAAAGCTAAAATCCAGAATATAACTGTTTGTAATAACAAACGTAAGAATTGAAAAATAAGATTTTTCACAATATTTTAATTAGATATTTCGTCTATAGCGGTTTGAAATTCTTCCCAACTTATTAATTGGTCATCATTTTTATCGTAACCTTCTATTAACTTTGAAGCTACAATACCACGAATAAAACCACTAATTTTTGCTTCTTGTAACAAATCTTTAATTTCTGATTTCGATAATTTTTGATCACCATTATCATCGAAAAAGTTAAATGCTTCTTCTGGTGTTCTAAAATGATTAGTAATTAGTATTTCTATTTTTTTTAAAATATCTTCTTTTGTTGACATGCAGTTTGATTTTTTTTAAATGTAAGAAAATATGTTTGAAATTAATATTGTATTCAAATGAAAAAAGGATCACATTCCTGTGACCCTTTTTATAATGATAAAAATTTTAAAAAATTATTCTTTAATTATTCTTTTAGTTACTTCACCAAAATCTGTTTTCATTTTTAATAAATACATTCCATTACTAAATGCTGAAATGTCTATAGTATTAATTTGTTGATTACATGTTTTACTTAATAACACTCTACCGTTTATATCGTAAATAGATAATTGTAAGCTAGAGTTTAAAGTTGTTGCTATATTTATTAAATTATTTGTTGGATTTGGATATATCTTAATATCATCTTCTTTAAATGACGAAACACTTAGTGTTTCGCTTGCGGTTACTTCATTTGAAATAATATAACAACTAGACTCTCCGTTTACTAAAACTCTAAATTTTAAGTTAGTAATAGTTTCTATATTTTGTCCTGAGATTGTTAAGGTATTAGTTGTAGAACCAGAAATATCTGGATCTGATAAACTATCATTTAGAGGAGTCCAAATATCTTCGTCTGCATTACTAAATTCCCATTGGTATGATGTTGCATTTGAAGCAGATACAGAAAAAACTACTGAACTATCTCCAGATGAAATAGTTTGGTCTTGTGGTTGCATTGTAATTGTAGGCGCAGCTCCAAGAGGTGATCCTGCTAACCAATTACTAGTCGTTCCTGTTAATGCAAAATTATTTAATGTTCCATTATATGTGTTTGAAGTAGCATCTACTAAAGTTGTTTCAGAAGTGTTATCTACTGTAGCATTACCTTGATTAAATCGGTAATATGCTAATAAATTTGTTTCGTTGTTTTGTAACTCACAATTACCTCTATTATTAACATCTTCTATAAGTAAAGCTATATTCCATATTCTTACTTCATCAATATCACCATTAAAGTAAACTCCAGGAGTTTTATTACTTGCTCCTAAAACAATATATCCAAAATATTGATTTGAAAAATTTGAATCTGTACCAATCAAAACACCGTCTACATATAATTTCCTTTCTGAGGCATTTGCAATCTCTGTTACGTGATGCCAGTTATTATCGTTATACGTTGTTGTTGATGTAATGTAATGCTCTGAATTATTGTAAACGTAGGATACTAAATTTCCATTTTGTAAATATATTGTTTTGTTAAACCCACCAGAATTTGGTAATCCTGTATCTGAAAAGTTAAATATTGTACCATCTGCACTTGATGTTTTAAACCAAAATTCGTGTGTGTAATTATATAATGAAGTAGTAAATTCTCCAATATTTATATTTATATAATCATCAACACCATCAAAATTTAAATGTGTTGCAGGAATTAGCTCATTAATAGTAACTACTATTTCTTCACGCTCACTCTCACAACCATTATCATTTGTACTTGATACCCAATATGAAGTAGAACCAAGTGTTGATGTGTCTGGTGTTGGCGCATTTGCATCTCCCGTTCCACCAATTCCTGTAGTATACCACATTAATCCTGTTCCATTAGCACCTGTAGTTGCTGTTAATTGTGAAGCAGTATCGCCTTGATTATATATTACTGGTGTTGTAACTGTTGCTTCAGAAGGAATTATTAATCCTGTTGTTATTGGAGAACCTGCCAGCCAATTAGAGATCGTTCCTGTTAAATTAAAGTTTGTTAAGGTTCCATTATTTCCATTTGAAGTTGCATCTAACAAGCTTGTTTCTGATGAATTATCTGCTGAGTCAAGGCCTTGATTAAATTTATAATATGCAGCTAGACCTACTTCATCTCCTTGTAATTCACAATTTTTTGATGCATTTATTTGATCTTCTGTTCTAGCAATATTCCATATTTTAACTTCATCTATTGACGCATCTACACCTCTATCTGTAAATTGAGGATCACGACCTAAATTTAAGTTAAAACCACTTTCAACAAAATTAATTGAAAGATTATTTGAAGCGACTTCAATACCATCTACATATATTTTTTGAGTAGTACCATCGTACACTCCTGCTATATGATACCAAGTATTTAAACTTATTGTATTTTGTGGAGAGCTTACTTCGTTCCAAGTACCATTACCTAAATTAAAATTAACAACTCCATTACCACCAGCTCTTAACATATAACCGTAATCACCAGTACCATTTTTATTAATTATATTTCCTCCCCATTCAGCTCCTGCAAAACTATTAAATTTAACATAAGCTTCTAAAGTTATAGCATTTCCTGAAATTTGTAAACTTGCACCATTACCACAATTTACATAATCTAAAGCACCTCCAAAATCTAAATTTGTAGCTGGTTGTAAAATAGTTACTACAATTTCTGTACGCTCACTTTCACAACCATTGTTGTTTGTGCTTGCTACCCAATACGAAGTAGAACCTAGTGTTGATGTATCTGGTGTTGGCGCATTTGCATCTCCCATTCCTCCAATTTCTGTAGTGTACCACATTAAACCTGTTCCATTTGCTCCTGTAGTCGCTGTTAATGGAGTTGCCGTATCATATTGCATATACTCTACAGGAGAAACAACATCTGGTGGAAGTGATACCGTAGTTATTGGTGATCCGGCTAACCAATTTGAAGTTGTTCCTGTTAAAGCAAAATTATTTAACGTTCCATTATTAACATTTCCTGTTATATCGGTTAAAGAAGTTATATTGGTGTTTTCGCTTGCATCAATACCTTTATTAAATTGATAATAAGCTATTAAACCTGTTTCATTGCATTGTATTTCGCTACTTTTGGCATTGTTAATTTCTGCAGCAGTTCTCACTACATCCCAAACACGTAATTCATCAATAGAACCACTAAAGTATGAAGTATTAACACCTCCAATAGTTAAAGAGCCCATTGGAACTGTGTATACAGCAAATGAAGTGGAATTATCTAAAACTCCATCAATATATAAGCTACCTTGACCATTTGTGTTTATTGAGCTTGTAGAAAATGCGACATGATGCCAAGTATCATCATTAACATTTTGATTAGATGTAAGAATATGACCTCCGTAACCATGTCTGCTTGTTGTATAAGTTAATTTTCCATTAGTCACTGCTAAATAACTATTATCATAAGCAGAATTACTATGTATAATTATTCCATCAGAATTTGTTTTTATCCAAGCTTCAATTGTAAAGTCTGTAACAGAGCCATAAGTATTTGTTAGTGATACTGAATCATCTACACCATCAAAATTTAAATGTGTTGCAGGACTTGGCTCATATAATGGAAGTGTAGTTTTAGAAACTCTATTATTGCTTAATTCTGCAATGTATAAATCGTTCCCTTTTAGTGCTACATCAATAGGGCCAAATACACTACCTGTTACTATAGGAGTATTTGAAGGTGCAGTTGCAGTAACATCTATTACACCAATGCGATTTGCAGAATATTCTGCAACATATAGGTTATTACCATAAAATGCAATTCCTCTAGGATTAGCTAAACCTGTAATTACTGTCGTTAATGCCGGTGTAGTTGTAACATCTATTTTAGATATTCGACTAGTACCTAATTCTGAAACATAAAGATCATCTCCTTTAATTGCTAAACCATATGGATTTTGTAAACCACTAATATATGTTACAAAACCACCAGATGATAAATCTACTTGTATTATTTCTCCATAATTTGAATTTGTAAAATACAAATAACCATCGTGAACAACTGATCCATAAGAAGTTATAGGAGCAGAATTGCTAACATAAACATTTTGCAAACCTGTATAATTAACAACATTAGCTTTATCTACTATATTAGAGTTTTGATAGCCTAAATATAGATTATCTCCATCCATTGTTAAGGCTACAGGATTATCGTTTGTATAAGTAAGTACTCCTGTTATGCCGGTTCCGGATGTTGTAATATCTTTTATAGATATTCTTTTTATAGAACGCTCTGCTACATATAAATTATCTTCATGGAATGCCAAACTGTAAGGTTGGGAAATTCCTGTTAAAACAGGTGTTGTTTGTGCGTAAGAAAAATTAAGGCAAAATAATGCCCATAAAAAAATGTAGAATTTTAATTTCATAAGATTTAGGTTTGGTTAGAATTAAGGCGCCAAATCTAAATTTTTACCTATTAAATACAAATAAACAGGGACGAAATACAATATCTTGTATTTAAAAGGTTATTTTAATTGTTTACCAAAAGTTCGAGACAGTGGAACTTCTATATTATTTACTAAAACTGAATTTGAAGTAATTCTTTCTATTTTAGACTCATTAACTAAATAAGACCGGTGAGTTTTAATAAACATATTATCGGGAAGTTGCTCTGCAATAGTATTTAAAGATTGCCTAACAGTATATTTTTTAGAATTAGTATGAATATTAATGTAATTACCATCTGCAATTATATAATTAATTGCATCGAACTCTAGTTTAACAGTATCATAACCATCTCTAAACTGCAACGTTTTAATTTGTTTTTTGTGTAATGCTAAATTTATAGATGCTAAAAGATCAACTTTTTTTATTGGTTTGGTTAAATAAGCATCTGGATTTGTTTTTAAAGCTTCGCTCATTGATGCAAAATCGTATTGACCAGTAATAAAAATAACAGTAGCATTTTTATTTTTTAATTTTGAAAGCTCGATACCTGTATTACCACTGTTTAAATTAATATCCATTAAAATAATGTCTGGTAAAAAAGATTCCATTAAACTTAAAGCTGTATTATAGTCGTTAGCAATTTTTATAGTTTTAAAATTCGATTCTTGTAAAATGTCCAAAATAAAATCTGCTATTAAAATTTCGTCTTCTACAATTAGAATTTTTATCTTGTTTTGGTTAGTCATTTTTAAGGTGTTTTTCAAGTACAAATACAAAACCTTCTGTGGTATTAATTTTATACTCTGCTTTTAATTGCCTACAGAGTTTATTTATTAATTTAGGTTGTACTATTTTGCCGGTATTAGCTTTTCCGTTATCAGAATATTTAAGAACCAAAATATCTTGTTCTTGATATAATTCAAAATTTATTTCTTTATAATCCTCTTTTAAAAAAGCATGCTTTATAGAATTGATAAATAACTCTGTAAGTAGTAACCCAAAATACATAGCAATATCATTAGGAATTCCAACTGGTTCACAGTTAAAATTTATAGTTATATCGTTAGCTTTAAAAACATCAAAAAAACTAACTTTTACATCTTCAAGGTAGTTTTGAGCATTAATTTTCTTTTTGTCTGTATTTTTATAAAGATGTTTATGTAGAGTTGAAATTGCTTCTACTTTGGTTAAAATATTTTTTAATTCGAAACCATTAGTGCCTTCTATTTTTTTTAATTGATCTGCTATAAGAATAATTACCAACTGTAAGTTATTATTAATACGATGATTGGCCTCACTTAACAAAAATTCGTTTTCGTATGATAATGCTTGTAATTGCTTATTACTGTGTTTTTCTTTTCTAAAAAAATAAGCTATTAAAACTGTAACAAGTGTAGCTGCTAATAACAATCCAATACTTACATATAACTTGATTTTGTTAGATGCTAAAGCTTTATTTTTATTATCCAGTTCAAGTGTATTTATTTTAATTTGATTTTCTTTATCTGCTAATTTATATTTCGCTTCTAAATTAAATAATAATTCTTCTTTTTTTATTTCGTTATACTTAGTAGTAAGTTCTAATCTATATTTTAAGTATTCGTATGCTTTTTCTGTATCTTTTAATCTAAAATATAGGTTTTGAATATTCTCATTAAAAATTATCTCGTTATATAATAGATTATTTTTTTTTGAAAAATTAGCAGCATGCAAAGCTGTGTTTAATGCTTTTTCTAATTGATTGCTTCTTGCTAATGCCATGATATAACTTATATATGCATCAGCTTCTTGTTGTTGCATATTATTGTTTTTTGCAAATTCAATTATTTCTTCTATATATCGTATTGATGTTTTATAGTCTTTTTTACGTTCGTAAACGCCTGCAATCTCCAATAACGAATAAAACTCGTTATCTTTATCTTTTACTTTTTTGGCTAAATCAAGTGATTTATTAGCATAAAAAAGTGTAGAATCATTGTTTTGATAACGTTCGGTAAATAAGGCTGCTTTTCGGTTGTAGTATTTTACTAGATACTTGTCATTAATTTTATAAGACTTTAAAATTTTTCTAGCCTTATCCAGTTCGGTTTCAAACTCAGTCTCTAAAGATCTTTTTCTAAAAAATTCTCCAAGTTTTACATGGTATAAAAACTCTAATTGTCTGTCTTCTATACTTTTAATCTTTTCAAAGGCATTTATAAAAAAATTATTAGCCTGATTATAATTTAGCTTAAGTTTGTATACTTCTGCAAGTCCTAGTAATAAGAATATTTCTTGTTCTTTTGTTTTAGGTTTAAGTAAATGCTTATTGTAATAATTAATTGCCTCGTCCAACTCATTTTCTTGAACCAAATTTTCTCCAAAATTTATAATACTATCATTTTGAGATAGTAATACTTGAAAACATAAGCATGAAATAAAAAACAAAAAATACTTCATACTAAGTTTTCTGTTTCTTCTTTTTTGCTGCAGGAAATAATACGTTATTTAAAATTAAACGATAGCCTGGAGATGTTGGGTGCAGATCTAATTCGGTTTTTGGGTCGCCAACTTTATGTGTGTAGTCTTCTGGATCGTGACCGCCATAAAAAGTAAAAAAGCCTTTTCCTTTTATGCCATGTATGTATTTTGCTTCTCCATTGGTTCTATTTTCTCCCATTACTAATACATTACTTTTAATTTCTTCACGTGTAAATGAGGTGGTTTGACCCATAAATCCTTTTACTAATGCAGTATGATTTTGACACAACATAGTTGGAATTGGATCCCATTTTGCAGAAAAATCCATCAATGAAAAATAATCTGTTTGTTTTGGTATTTTACGTTTTCTAGTCATGTCTATACTAGAAAACTCATATACCATTGGGCTTCTTTCTAATGTGTAGTCTTTAAATGCAAAGGTTTTATTGTAATCTATTTTAGATTGATAATTTGCATCACTTGCATCACCGTCAAACATGGGCTCGCAAATATCTACATGTTCTGCAGATAGTGCTATATCAAAACTGTCTGTTGCACTACACATAGCAAACATAAAACCACCACCTACTACATAATCTCGTATTTTAAGAGCAACATCTCTTTTAGCTTCGGATACTTTATTGTAACCCAATTTTGTTGCTAATGCTTCGGCTTCATTTTTTTCTTCTATATACCATGCTGCAGTTCTATAGCGTGCGTAAAATTTACCAAATTGTCCTGTAAAATCTTCATGATGCAAGTGTAACCAATCGTATAAAACGAGTTCATCTTTTAATACTTGTTCATCGTAAATAGTTTCGTAAGGAATTTCAGCGTAGGTTAAAACCATTGTTACTGCATCATCCCAAGGCAGCTTACCTTTTGGTGTATAAACAGCGATTTTTGGTGCTTTTTCTAAAACTACAGCTTCCATATTTTTACTTGGGCTGCTAATATCTTGTAGAATACCTTCAACTTTATCGTTGCTTAAAATCTCGAAACTAACACCTCTAATTTTACATTCTTTCTGTATTTCATCTGTATCGGGTAATAGAAAAGATCCTCCTCTATAGTTTAATAACCATTTAACTTTAATGTTTTTGGCAAGTGTCCAATAAGTAATTCCGTAAGCTTTTAAATGGTTTTCCTGAGTTTCGGCATCCATAGGAACCAAAATATATGAAGCATAACTTTGAGTAGTTAATAGGAAAATGAATATATATAGTATTTTTCTCATTGTTTTATTATAGAAAATTTCAATAAAAACTATTTTAAGATAGCCTTGTTGAAATATAATCAAAAAATATTCCTTTTTTAAAAACCTAAGCTACTTTAACAAGTGTAATTTAAGCAGAAATAAGCTTTGCAATACCTCTTGTACTAGGAAATTGCTCAAATATAATTTTTAGAAATACTGTAATAGGAATTGCCATAATTAAACCTGGTACTCCCCATATAAATCCCCAAAACATTAATGCAACAAGTACTGTAATAACGTTTATAGAAAAGGATTTTCCCATAAATATTGGTTCTAAAATACTACCATAAAGTACTTGTGTTCCCGCAATAGCTATTATAAAGAATAATAATGTACTTGATGCTTCTAATTCTACAAATGCAAAAATTGACAATAAAATTACGGTTACAAAAGAACCTACCATTTGCACAAAATTGATTAAGAATGCAAATAATCCCCAAAAAATTGGAAAACTAACATCGAAAAAATAACATGCTAAACCTGTAAATACACCTGTTAGAAAGCTAACTAATACTTTTACTTTAATAAACTTTATTAAATCGTTTTCTATTTTAATAAATGTTTTAATAGACTGATGTCTTTTTCTTAAAATAGTTTTATTTAAAAGATTTTCAATATTTATAGATTCTGCTAACCAAAGAACAACGAAAAAAACAGTCATTAATAGTGCTGTTAAAAACTTGCTAACTACACTTAAAGTATTCCCGAAATTTTTAAAAACAGTTTCTTTATTTAAAAATCTCGATAATTTTGCGTTGTCTTCTTTAACTGCATTGGCACCAAAAACAGATTCTACTTCGTAAACTAAATCATTTATTTTTGTTTCTGCCTTTAAAAAAAATGATGAGTCACTTTCTATTATTTGTTTACTTGATAATTTTACTAATTCTACTCCTAATTTAACGCCAAGTGTAATTATTAATAAAACAATACAAATACTTATAATTTTATGTATTCCTCTTCGCTTTAAAAAACGCATTAGTGGCAAAAACAATAATGCTATAAACATTGAAAAGATAAGAGGTATAAATATAAAAGATAGTATTTTAAGTAAATAAAATATTATAGGTATTACTATAATTAAAAGTAAATAATTTGTTGTACGTATTTTATCCATTAGGATTACACTTATTTTTATGTAAAGATAATTTAATGAAGACTTTTATTATGAAATTTTAACAGAGTATTTAATCTTTATTTAAAATTAATTTAGCTGCTTCCCAAACTGCCTCTTTAGGGTATTCACCATAATTACTTATAAAGTTCCCATTTGGAGATACAACCACAAAATTAGAACAATAGTTTTGCTCTTTAAAAAATGAATACTCAATTGTACTGTCTGGGTCTTTATAATAATTTACAATTCCTTTATACTTATTAATTCCAATAGTATCTTTATAAATATAAACTGGCTTAACCTCTGCTATTTTATTTAACTTACTGTGCAGTTGCTTAATCCATAATCTCCTTTTATTTCTTCTATCATAACTATCTTTATAGGTGTTACAATGGTTTTCGCCTAAGTGATAAATAATTACTAACGGCTTATTAGTCTCTATATTTTCTCTAGTATTTTCTTTTAATATTGAATATAAAGAGTCTACATTTTCTATAGTACCAGTCTGAGAATATTTGTATTTAGATTCTTCTTTAGTAGTAGATACTAAAGTATTCTCTTTAATAGATGAGCAAGATAAAATCATGCTTAAGCATAAATAAAAAAGAAGTTTATTCATTTAAAAAATTAAAATGGCACTTCATCATCTGGTGCGCCAAAAGCATCTTCTGGTGAGGCTGTAAAATTACCAGAATTAAACGTATTATCGTTTGCTGCTTCATTCATTTTACTATGAAATTCTTGTCCAGAGGTAAAAGGTGTATCAAAATCATCAAGATTATCAAATTTACCTAAGCTACCAATAAACTTTAATCGAATATTTTCTAGACCACCATTTCTATGTTTTGCAACAATAAATTCTCCTTGACCTGCTGTTGGAGATTGTTCGTCATCATCCCATTCGTCAATTTTATAATATTCTGGTCTATAAATAAAAGATACAATATCGGCATCTTGCTCAATGGCTCCAGATTCACGTAAATCTGATAGTAAAGGTCTTTTGCTTCCTCCACGAGTTTCTACCGCACGAGATAATTGAGAAAGTGCAATTACCGGCACTTCTAATTCTTTGGCTAATGCTTTTAAGTTTCTTGAAATAGTAGATATTTCTTGTTCACGATTACCTCCATTACCTGCAGCTGTCATAAGCTGTAAATAATCAATCATAATCATTTTTATACCATGCTGAGAGGCTAAACGTCTTGCTTTTGCACGTAAATCGAAAATAGAAAGCGATGGTGTATCATCAATAAATAAAGGTGCTTTTTCTAATGCTTTAACTTTAACGTTAAGTTGTTCCCATTCATGTTTTTCTAATTTTCCTGTTCTAAGTTTTTCGGAAGATAAACCAGTTTCACTAGAAATTAAACGTGTAATTAATTGTACAGAAGCCATCTCTAAAGAGAAAAAAGCTACAGGAACATTAGAGTTTACAGCCATATTTCTAGCCATAGTAAGTGTAAATGCTGTTTTACCCATACCAGGACGAGCGGCAACAATAATTAAATCACTAGGTTGCCATCCAGATGTTAATTTATCTAATTTATCGAATCCAGATGGAATACCACTCATCCCATCTTTTTTAGAAATTTCTTCAATTTTCTTTTTGGCTTGTATTACTAAGTCTTGTGCTGTTTCACTAGATTTTTTAATGTTTCCTTGAGTTACTTCATAAAGTTTAGATTCTGCAGTATCAAGTAAATCGAAAACATCCTGTGTCTCATCGTAAGCCGTTTCAATAATTTCACTTGAAATTTTAATTAAACTACGCTGAATATATTTTTGTAATATAATACGTGCATGAAATTCTATATGAGCAGAAGATGATACTTTTTGGGTTAAAGAAATAAGGTAAAAATCGCCTCCAATTAAGTCTAACTTCGCATTTGTTTTTAATTGCGTAGAAACGGTTAATAAGTCGATAGGTTGACTTTCTTGAAACAGCATAAAAATGGCTTCAAAAATATGTTGATGCGCTTCTTTATAAAAAGCATCTGGGCTTAAAATATCAATTACTTCATCGACACCTTTTTTATCAATCATCATTGCACCAAGCACAACCTCTTCTAAATCAATAGCTTGCGGCGGTATTTTTCCTTTTTCAAGGGAGATAATGGTGCTTTTATCTACTTTATATCCAGATATGTTTTGTGGTTGCTTCATGTTAAGCGAAAGTAAAACAATTGTTAAGAGTATGAGTCTTTTGAGCTTACTCAATCTTCACACTTCATTAACAATTGAACTGTTAATAAGTCAATTATATTGTTAATAAGCATAAAAAAATCTGAAAGCGCAACTTTCAGATTTTTTTATTTATTGTATTTATTGTTGCTAGCCTTTAAACACTCCCATTTGAGAATATTTATCCATTCGTTTTGCAACTAAATCTTTTGGTGATAAGTTTTTAAACTCTTCGTAAGATTTCTCAATTGCTGCTTTTACCGCTGAAAAAGTTTTATCTCTATCACTATGTGCTCCTCCTAATGGTTCTTTTATAATTTCGTCTACAATTTTCATTTTTTTCATGTCTGTTGCAGTCAATTTTAATGCATCGGCAGCTTGTTCTTTAAACTCCCAGCTTCTCCATAAAATAGAAGAACAAGATTCTGGTGAAATTACAGAGTACCAAGTATTTTCTAACATTAATACTTTATCTCCTACTCCAATACCTAATGCACCACCTGATGCTCCTTCACCAATAACAATTGTTATAATTGGCACTTTTAAACGTGTCATTTCAAGAATGTTTCTTGCAATAGCTTCGCCTTGACCACGCTCTTCTGCTTCTAAACCAGGATATGCTCCAGGAGTATCTAATAATGTAATTACTGGTATCCCAAATTTCTCGGCAGATTTCATTAAACGTAATGCTTTACGGTAACCTTCTGGATTTGCCATACCAAAGTTTCGATATTGTCTTGTTTTGGTATTATATCCTTTTTGTTGACCAATAATCATATAACTTTGGTCTCCAATTTTACCTAAACCACCAATCATAGCTTTATCATCTTTAAAACTACGATCACCATGTAACTCTAAAAACGAATCTCCACATAATGCTTTAATATAATCTAAAGTATATGGTCTATTTGGGTGACGCGACATTTGTACACGCTGCCATGGTGTTAAGTTTTTATATATTTCTTTTTTAGTAGCTACAAGCTTTTTTTCGATTTGTTTACAAGTTTCTGTAACATCTACATCGCTTTCTTCACCAATTACTTGACATTTGTCTAATTGATCTTCTAGTTCTTTTATTGGTAATTCAAATTCTAAATATTCCATTGAGAATTGTATTAAAAAATTTCTAAGTTAGTTTACAAAACTACACAAATTTTTGGTTTTGCGTATTCTTATTTTTAAAGGCTTTTATGTTTTTTATTATTCCGTTTAATAAAACAGTGGTTAAAATAATGATTGCTCCATAATAAAATGAAGACGACATTATTTCTGTTTCGGGAAATATAATAAGTGCTAAAACAACACCATATATAGGTTCTAAATTGTACGTAAGCACCACTGTATATGGGCTAATTTGCTTCATTACATATACAGAAGCTATAAATGCATAAGCTGTACAAATAGAGGCTAAAATTAGTAAATAAATAATATCTTGAGTGCTTAATGCAAAGTATTGTGATGAAAAACCTTGTCCAAATATTATTATAAAAATTGAAATAAAAACAACTCCAGCAATAAACTCGTAAAACGAAATTTTTGTTGCGGGATCTTTTTCAAGAAATTTTCCATTTAAAACTGCAAATAATGAAGAAAAAAATGCTGATAAAACACCTAATATAATACCAGAAATATGCTTCATTTCAGTTTTTAAAATAATTAAAATTCCCAAAATAACTATTATTCCAAAAACAATTTCGTACCAAATAATTTTTCGTTTATATATAATTGGTTCTATAAACGAAGCAAAAAACGCTCCTGTAGAAAACATAGCTAATGCTATTGAAACGTTAGACACATCTATTGCTGCAAAAAAAGTTATCCAGTGCAATGCTATAATAACTCCTGCTATAGAAAATTTAGCTAGAGTTTGTTTATTTATAGATATATCTATTTTAGCAATTTTAATGTATAGAAACATGATTATTGCTGCTATAACCATACGGTACCAAACTAAAGAAACTGCTTCTAGACTTATTAGTTTTCCTAAAATGGCTGTAAATCCAGCAATAAAAACCAAAAAATGAAGATGCAAATAATTTTTTACCTTATCGTTTAGCATTATATAAAAGTATTATTGCTAAAACACCAAAAATGGCATTAGGAAACCAAACTGCTATTAAAGGCGAAAAATCTGATTGTGCTGCCATAGTACCAAATACTTTGTCAAAAAACACAAATATCATTGCTATAGTAATACCAAAAGCTAGATTTACACCCATGCCTCCTCTACGTTTTATTGAGGATACTGCAACAGCAATTATTGTTAATATAAATACAGATACTGGTAAGCTCCATTTTCTATATAACTCTAATTTATATCTTCCAATATTAGATGACCCTCTTTTTTCTTCTCTAGAGATAAATCGTTTTAAAGCAACATAATTTAAAGTTTCTGCAATATACTCGTCTGGGACTAAATCTTCTAAATCGAACCCAAAAACAGTATCTTTTTTCCTTTCGGTTTCAAGTATATCTTCTCTATTATTTACTGTTCTTTTAAAATAATTACGTAATCTATATATAGAATCTTCTTCTATATATCTAATACTATTAGCACTTATTTTATAGGCTAATTTATCGTTTTCAAAATGTTCTAAAGTAAAGTTTAAAGCTTGGTTTCTATTAGCGTCAAAGCTACTAACATAAATAATTTCATTATCATTAATTTGCTTAAACAGCTTCTGGCTTTGAGAATTTTTTTTACTTTTTAAATACTTATATTGAAAGTCGTTAAATCCTTTACTTGCGTTTGGAGCAAGGTATAAACCTAAAGCTATAGAAATTAATCCAACAATAGTTGCTCCTATTAAATAAGGTCTTAAAAATCTTGAAAATGATACTCCAGAACTTAAAAAAGCAACAATTTCTGTATTATTTGCCAGTTTAGAAGTAAACCATATTACAGAAAGAAATAAAAATAATGGAAACAGTAAGTGAGCAAAATATATAGTAAAGTCTAATAAATACACCATTACTTCACCAAAAGGTGCCTCGCGTTCTAAAATCTTACCTATTTTTTCTGCTAAGTGTACCGTTATACCAATAGGGATAAACAGTAAAATCATCATTAAAAAAGTAAGCAAATAACGCTTTAATATGTACCAATCAAGTATTTTCATCCTCTCTTAAACCCTCTAAACAGAGAGCTATAATATTGTTATAGTCTTTTATCCATTTGTTTAACCATCATATCTTTCCAGGTTCTAAAATCTCCTGCTAAAATATGCTTTCTAGCTTCACGAACCAACCACATGTAAAAACCTAAATTATGTATTGTAGCAATTTGGGCTGCTAATCTTTCGTTTACACTAAATAAATGCCTAACGTAAGCTTTAGAGTAATCTGTATCTACCCATGTAATGCCCATATCGTCTAAAGGAGAAAAATCATCTTTCCACTTTAAATTTTTAATATTTATAGAACCGTGTGCTGTAAATAACATACCATTTCTAGCATTACGTGTTGGCATAACACAATCAAACATATCTACGCCTAAAGCTATGTTTTCTAATATATTAATAGGTGTACCAACACCCATTAAATAACGTGGCTTATCTTCTGGAAGTATATCTGTAACAACTTCTGTCATTGCATACATTTCTTCTGCTGGTTCCCCTACAGATAATCCTCCAATAGCGTTACCTACTGCTCCTGCATTTGCTATATATTCTGCAGATTGCTTACGTAAATCTTTATAAGTACTACCTTGAACTATAGGAAAAAATGCTTGAGAATAATCGTATTTAAATGGCACTTTTTCAAGATGATTAATACAACGGTCTAACCATCTATGTGTCATTTTCATAGAACGTTTAGCATAATTATAATCGCAAGGATAAGGTGTACACTCATCGAAAGCCATAATAATATCTGCACCTATAGAACGTTGAATTTCCATAACATTTTCTGGAGTAAATGTATGGTAACTACCATCTATATGTGATTTAAATTTAACACCTTCTTCTTTTATTTTTCGTCTTGACGATAACGAATATACTTGATAACCACCAGAATCTGTTAAAATGTTTCTATCCCAGTTCATAAACTTATGTAAGCCTCCGGCTTTTTCTAAAGTTTCTATTTGTGGTCTTAAATATAAATGATAAGTGTTTCCTAGAATAATATCTGGGTTAATATCGTTTTTAAGTTCTCTTTGGTGTACTCCTTTTACAGATGCTACGGTACCAACAGGCATAAAAATTGGTGTTTCTATAACACCATGATCTGTTGTTATTACTCCTGCTCTGGCACTACTTTGTGCATCTTTTGCTTTTAAATCGAATGTCATTATTACTTATAAATTCAGTTGGTAAAGATAAATAACAAAATTACAATGCTTCTTAAACATTTAATAAAATTAAAAAAATTAGTTATTACACCTAAAATATTAGCTGCGTTAGGGATAGCAGTGTAAAGCCCACAGCCCGCGTAGGAGGTGCGAGGACTTGTAACGTATAGCCCGACCCTTCTGGTAACGCAAAAAAAATAAAATTGTTAGCAAATTATACTAATTCGTTAATAAGTGCCTTTAATCAATCTTTGTTTTACTTCTTTAAAAAAGTTACTTTTGATGCTTTATAAATCAAGCTAAAAATAATGGCAAACACACAACTACTAGAAGACATTACAACCCAAGTTCGTAGAGATATTTTACGAATGGTTCACAAAGTAAATTCAGGGCATCCTGGTGGATCTTTAGGCTGCGCAGAATTTTTTGTTGCGCTTTACAACGAGATTATGGACAGAAACGATGGTTTTGATATGGATGGCATAGGTGAAGACTTATTTTTCCTATCGAACGGTCATATTTCTCCTGTTTATTACAGTGTTTTAGCCAGAGCTGGATATTTTCCAGTAGATGAGTTAAATACTTTTAGATTAATTAACTCTCGTTTACAAGGTCACCCAACAACTCATGAAGGTTTACCTGGAATACGTATTGCATCTGGATCTTTAGGGCAAGGCATGAGTGTTGCTCTTGGTGCTGCACAAGCAAAAAAATTAAATGGTGATAATCACTTAATTTACAGTTTACATGGTGATGGCGAATTGCAAGAAGGACAAAACTGGGAAGCTATAATGTATGCAGCTGGAAATAATGTAGACAACATTATTTCTACAATAGATTTAAACGGGCAACAAATTGATGGTTCTACAGATACTGTTTTACCATTAGGAAGTGTAAAAGGTAAGTTTGAAGCTTTTGGCTGGACTGTTGTAGAAATTGAAGAAGGAAATAATATAGAAGCTATTTTAAAAGGAATGGCTGAAGCTAAAGCTTTAACAGGTAAAGGAAAACCTGTTTGTGTATTATTAAAAACAGTTATGGGTAACGGTGTAGATTTTATGATGCATACTCATGCATGGCATGGTAAAGCTCCTAATGACGAACAATTAGCCGAAGGCTTATTACAAAACCCAGAAACTTTAGGTGACTATTAATCCTTCAAAACAAGAGACAAAAATGAAAACTTACGAAAATCAAGGAAATAAAGATACACGCTCAGGATTTGGAGCAGGATTAACAGAATTAGGACGTACAAACCCAAATGTTGTTGCACTTTGTGCAGATTTAATTGGGTCCTTAAAAATGGACCAATTTATAGAAGAAAATCCAGAACGTTTTTTTCAAATAGGAATTGCTGAAGCTAATATGATGGGTGTTGCTGCTGGTTTAACTATTGGTGGTAAAATTCCTTTTACTGGAACATTTGCAAACTTTTCTACAGGTCGTGTATACGATCAAATTAGACAAAGTATTGCTTATTCTAATAAAAATGTAAAAATTTGTGCATCGCACGCTGGTTTAACTTTAGGTGAAGATGGTGCAACACACCAAATACTTGAAGATATTGGTTTAATGAAAATGTTACCTGGCATGACTGTTATTAATCCTTGCGATTATAACCAAACAAAAGCTGCTACTATGGCTATTGCAGAACATGAAGGACCTGTTTACTTACGTTTTGGTAGACCAAAAGTTGCAAACTTTACTCCAGAAAATCAAAAATTTGAAATAGGAAAAGCTTTACACCTACAAGACGGAACAGATGTAACTATTGCTGCCACTGGACATTTAGTTTGGGAAGCGCTTGAAGCTGCTAAAACTTTAAACGAAAAAGGAATTTCTGCCGAAGTTATAAATATACACACTATTAAACCTTTAGATGCTAAAGCAATTATAGACTCTGTTAGTAAAACAAAATGTATTGTTACTGCAGAAGAGCACAACCACTTAGGTGGACTTGGAGAGAGTATTGCTAGAGTTTTATCTCAACATAAACCAACTCCTCAAGAATTTGTAGCTACAAACGATACTTTTGGTGAGTCTGGAACACCAGCTCAATTAATGGAAAAATACGGTTTAAATGCTAATGCTATTGTTAAAGCGTGTGAAAACGTTATAAAAAGAAAATAAAATTCTTACAAAAGAATGTTTTAAAGCTGAAAAATGAAATTGTTTTTCAGCTTTTTTTATATCTTAATATTTCATTTTTATAAGTTTAAGGAAATATATTAGTAGAGTTTTCGTTTTAAATATTCATTCACATTAAAAAACAAACAATTATGAGACATTTAAAAAAAAATCAAAATCACTTCAACAAAAAAAGTGGTTTTAGCAAACCAATAGGTTTTTCCTTATTTTTTATTATCATTTTTACTTTAACTGCAGTAGCACAAAATGGAACTGGATTTGGAGTTAAAGCAGGTTTAAACTACAATGCCAATGGTGATTACTTTAATTCTATTAGTAATACTTCAGACGATCCTACAGCAACAATAGGATATCATATTGGTGTTTTTGGTAAAATTGGAGACAAATTATATATAAAACCAGAAATAATGTATACTAAAACCACTAGCGAATATATTGTTGGTGATTTTAATTTAAAACGTATCGATGCTCCTGTTTTAGTAGGTATAGAAGTTTTAGGTCCTGTTAGTGTTTTTGCAGGTCCTGCTTTTCAATATATATTAAATTCTGATTTTGAAAACGCAAGAATTAGCAATTTAGAAAACGATTTTACTGTGGGTCTTAATTTTGGAATTGGATTAAATTTTGATTCCTTTGGAATAGATTTACGTTATGAGCGTGGCTTCTCGGACAACGAGGCTAATATAATTTTAAATAACTCTACTGTAAGTGTAGATAGATTAGACACCAGACAAAATCAATTAATATTAAGTCTTTCTGTAAAACTATAATACTTCTATTTAAGAAATAAAAAAAGCCCAATTTGAATTTCAAATTGGGCTTTTTAATATATATTATGTAATTACTCTTCTTCTAAATTTGTAGTTACAGAACTGTCTAAATAATTAGGTATACCATCATTATTATCATCTGGAATTATAAGTGTGTGTAAGGTAAATGTACCGTCTAACTCACCTTCGATATAAATAAAAAATTCATCATCTGCCGCATTTGCATCAAAATAAGCTTTTGCTTCTGCTTTACTCATAAATTGATCTGTACCATCATTATCATATTCTAATTTTATTACTTCATTTACAGTTAATACACCATCTCCATCATCATCGTTATCTATAAAATTAACTAATAAATCTCCATCTGTATCATCATCAGCTTCTGTAAAATCTCCATCTGGGTGCTCTAAATGAGAAGGTATTCCATCTAAATCCCAATCTGTATTACTTCTAGAAATAACTTTTAAATTAAAAAATAAAGGTGAATACTGAGGTATTGTTGATGTAGATGGTGAAGCAAAATATCCTAAACCAGAAGGCATAAATATTACTCCAATACCATGGTTTATGTAAGTTATCGTTCCATCTGTGTTTTCTGTAAAATTCGTTGAAGTTTTAAATTCAACTATACCTTCTTTAAATCCTGTAACAACTCCTGCTGCATCTCCTACTGGTGTTAAATTAAATGGCTGACCAGCTTCAATACCTATTTGACTATCGAAAACTGTTCCGTCTGGTATTGTTCCTTTATATGCCATTGCAGCTGCATCTAAAGGACTAATACTATCTCCTTCACCTTCTCTTACTTTTAAAATATATAAATTATAATCTATATCGTCTTGCTCTACAACCTTAATATCTAATCTTGGGTAAATACCATCTGCTTGATTTAAATAATCTATAATTGGAGTTTTATCTTGTGTACCATTATCTGCAGAAATAGTATCTAATACTACAGTAAAATCGTTATTTGCAGGATTTGTATTATCTGTAAAATCAAAATCTTCGTAGTTAAAATAATGCGTTTCTAAATACGTTTGAATTTCAATTAAGTTCTCTTCATAAACCTCTTGACTATCTCTTAATTCAACAATGACAAATTCTTCTGTATCATCATCGTTACAAGAAAAAGTAACAAGTAATAGAGATAAAATTGGGAATAAAAATTTTCTTAATTTCATTTTTGCTTATTTTTGGGTGCAAGATAAACTATATAATAATTTTGTACAATATCATTAACGTAGAATTAAGTAAAATTATATGCGAATAGACAAGTATTTGTGGTGTGTAAGATATTTTAAGACCCGAAACATTGCAACAACAGCATGTAAAAAAGGCCATATAAAGGTTAACAATCAAGTTGTTAAACCAAGTAGAGAGGTATATCCTACTGATAAAATAGAATTACGAAAAAACCAAATTAACTACACACTTACAGTTTTAGATATTCCACCAAATCGTGTTGGAGCTAAACTAGTTGATATTTACAGAGTCGATACAACACCAAAATCTGCTTTTGAATCTCAAGAATTACTTAAATTTGCTAAAGATTATTATAGAAAAAAAGGTACTGGAAGACCAACAAAAAAAGATAGGCGAGATATAGATAATGTTTACAGAGAAAATGAAGAAGAATAGCCACTTTATTAATAAAGTATAAATTATGACTAGTTTAAAAAATTGTATCCTTTCTCACGACGAGATAACACATAAAATAAGAAGAATAGCTTATCAAATTTATGAAGCTAATAGTAATGAAACTGAAGTTATTTTAGCAGGAATAGATACTAATGGGTATATTTTGGCAAAAAAAATAAAGGTAGTTTTAAATAAAATTTCACCTCTAAATACAATATTATGTAAGGTAATTATTGACAAAAAAAATCCTTTACAAACTATAACAACCTCTATTAAAAAGGAAGATTATGAAAATAAGTCTATTATACTTATTGATGATGTTCTAAATTCTGGCACAACATTAATTTATGGTGTTAAACACTTTTTAGATGTGCCTTTAAAGAAATTTAAAACGGCTGTGCTTGTTAATAGAAATCACAAAAAATATCCTGTAAAAGCAGATTTTAAAGGTATCTCTCTATCAACATCTTTAAATGAGCATGTAGAAGTTATATTAAAAGGAGATAAATTTGAAGTAAATTTAAAATAAACGAAGTAGAATATTTTCCACAATACCATCTACATCTCCATTTGCATCAATTTTAAATTCGGCTTTATTATAGAAAGGAACTCTTTCAAATAAGTGTTTACCTATAAACTCTGTTAAAAGAGCATCTGTTTTAATATGAGCTATTAAAGGTCTTTTAGATGTTTCGTTATTTAACCTATTAACTAATACAGGAATAGTTACATTTAAATATACAGTTTTTAAACTTTTATCCTCTATTAAAGTATCCATTGTATTATAATAACAAGGTGTTCCTCCTCCAAGAGCTATAATTGTATTAGACGATTGTTTTAAAAGTGCGTCTAAATATTCCTTCTCTTTTTTTCTAAAATATAATTCGCCAGAGTCTTCAAAAATTTCTCTTACAGTTTTATTTTCTCCATTTTCTATAACATTATCCAAATCTTTAAAGTCATAAGATAGTATTTTTCCTAATTCTTTTCCAATTTTTGACTTTCCAGAAGCCATATATCCAATTAATACAATATTCATTTAAGGGCTTATTATTTGATTATTAAACATGTACAAAACATCTTCACAAAAAAACAAAAAAAAATTAAAAATACGCTTGTATTACTAATAAAAGGTTCTATATTTGCACCCGGAAACGCAAATGACCTGGTAGCTCAGTTGGTAGAGCATCTCCCTTTTAAGGAGAGGGTCCTGGGTTCGAGCCCCAGCCCGGTCACTAAAAAAAAGTTAAGCTTTGCTTAACTTTTTTTTTATCCCATATTTTAAATGCGCACGTGGCGGAATTGGTAGACGCGCTGGCTTGAGGGGCCAGTGATTACTGAAATCGTGGAAGTTCGAATCTTCTCGTGCGCACTTAACTATTTCTCTAAAACATTTTACTTTTCTTAGTTTTATTATAAAAAACTCTGTTAAAAATAGTTGTTAAATTATTTTGTTTAACTATTTTAGCAATACTATGAACAATATTAAAACAAAGTTTAGTATTAAAGATCTTGAAAACCTATCGGGTATCAAGGCACATACTATAAGAATTTGGGAAAAACGCTACTCTCTTTTTCAACCTAATAGAACAGATACTAATATTAGAAACTATAGTTTAAAAAGTTTACAGAAAATTTTAAACATTAGTTATTTAAATAGGAATGGGTATAAAATTTCTAAAATTGCCAAACTAAGCGAGAAAGAGATACCTTTACTTGTTAATGAAATATCTAAAAACAAAAATCAAAACAACTCTATTTTAAATGCTTTTAAAATGGCTATGTTTAGTTTTGATAAATCTCTCTTCTATTCTACTTATAGCGATTTAGAAAAGCAATATTCGTTTAAAGATATTTTTTACTTATTTATAGTTCCCTTTTTAGACGACATTGGTCTTTTATGGCAAACTGATACCATAACTCCTGCTCATGAGCATTTTATTGTGGAGTTAATTAAACAGAAAATATTAGTAATTACTGAGAATGAAATTGATATAGAGAAAAATAAAAATTCAAATCAAACCTATGTTTTATTTTTACCTGAAAACGAAATTCATGAATTAGGATTATTATTTATAAATTATGAATTAACAAGAGTTGGCGCTCAATCTATATATTTAGGTCAAAGTGTACCAATTGAAAGTTTAGAGTACCTAACAGATTTTTATAATGATATTACATTTATTTCAAATTTTACAGTAAAACCAGATACAGAAAACATAAATAACTATTTAGAAACTTTAAGTAACAAAGTATTAACAGGAACTAATAATAATTTATTAATTTCTGGAAGACAAATTGATACCTTGGATACAAGTGAACTAAATGAAAAAATATTACTTTTTAAATCCACCAAAGCTATTTTAGAAACTTTAACTCCAAACAAAAACTATTAATATGAAAAAAAGTATAGCTATAATTGGTTCTGGTTTTTCTGCCTTATCTGCTTCTTGTTATTTAGCAAAAGAAGGTTACAAAGTAACCATTTTTGAAAAAAACAGTTCTATTGGTGGTCGCGCTAGACAATTAAAAAAAGATGGCTTTACTTTTGATATAGGTCCTACATGGTATTGGATGCCTGATGTTTTTGAACGCTTTTTTAATGATTTTAATAAAAAACCTTCAGATTACTATGAGCTAGAAAAACTAAATCCTGCTTATAGTGTTTATTTTGACAAGGATGACTACATCACTATTGAAGATACTTTAGAAAAAATTTATTTAGCTTTTGAAAAAGAAGAACCAGGTAGTTCAAAAAAATTAAAAAAGTTTATTGATAATGCTCAAAATAATTATGAAGTAGCAATTAAAGATTTAGTTTATAGACCAGGCGTATCTCCTTTAGAATTGGTAACACCTGTAACAATAAAAAAAATACATCAGTTTTTAAGTACAATTAAACGTGATGTAAGAAAAGAGTTTAAAAATAATAGATTAGCTCAAATTCTTGAATTTCCTGTTTTATTTCTTGGAGCAAAACCAAGTAATACTCCTTCTTTTTATAGTTTTATGAATTATGCCGATTTTGGTATTGGAACATTTCATCCTAAAAAAGGTATGTACCAAGTAGTGCTTGCTATGGAAAAATTAGCAAAATCTCTTGGTGTAGATATTAAAACTGAAAACCCAATAGATAAAATAATCGTAGATAAAGGTAAAGCAACTGGTATTATTTCAAAAGGCAAAACATACAATGCAGATATTGTTTTAAGTGGAGCAGATTATCACCACAGCGAAACTTTATTAAGTAAAGAAAACAGACAATATTCTGAAAAATATTGGAGTAAAAAAACTTTTGCTCCTTCATCATTATTATTTTATGTTGGTTTTAATAAGAAATTAAAAAATGTAAATCACCATACTTTATTTTTCGACGTAGATTTTGAAGCGCATGCACAAGATATTTACGATACTCCCAAATGGCCTGAAAATCCATTATTTTATGCTAGTTTCCCTAGTATTACTGATGAAAATTCTGCTCCAGACGGCAAAGAGGCCGGAATATTTTTAATACCCTTAGCTCCTGGAATTGAAGATACAGAAGCTTTAAGAACACTATACTTTAATAAAATTATCGATAGGTTTGAAGATTTAACTTCTCAAGAAGTTAAAGACTCCATAATTTTTAAAGAATCGTTTTGTGTAAACGATTTTATTAAAGATTATAACTCGTATAAAGGTAATGCCTATGGCATGGCAAATACATTAATGCAAACAGCTTTTTTAAGACCTAACTTAAAAAGTAATAAAGTAGAAAATTTGTACTTTACTGGACAGTTAACTGTACCTGGACCAGGAGTACCTCCAGCTCTTATTTCTGGAAAACTAGTAGCAGATTTAATTAAAAAACACCAAGTTTAACTTATGAAAGCATTATTCGATTCGGTATCTAATAAGTGTAGTAAGGTTGTAACACAATCTTACAGCACGTCGTTTTCCATGGCAACTAAAATGTTAGCAAACACTATAAGACAAGATATTTATAATATTTATGGTTTTGTTAGGTTTGCTGATGAAATTGTAGATTCTTTTCATGATTACGACAAACAAAGTTTATTTGAGAAATTTGAAGCAGACTTAGAGCATGCTTTAACAGATAAAATTAGTTTAAACCCAATTTTAAATGCATTTCAACATACATATCACAAATACGGCTTAGATATGGAAATGGTGAATGCTTTTATGAAAAGTATGCGTTTAGATCTAACGAAAACTACTTATTTAACAGAAATAGAATATAAAAATTACATTTATGGTTCAGCCGATGTTGTGGGTTTAATGTGCTTAAAGGTTTTTGTTAAAGGAGATAATAAAAAATACGAAGACTTAAAAGATGCTGCAATGTCATTAGGTTCAGCTTTTCAAAAAGTAAATTTTTTAAGAGATTTAAAAGCAGATTTTGATGTATTAGAACGCACCTATTTTCCTAATACAGATTTAAACAATTTAGATGAAAGCGCTAAGCAACTTATAATTGAAGATATTGAGCATGATTTTGCAAAAGGATTAGAAGGCATTAAGCTTCTACCTATAGAAGCAAAATTTGGTGTTTTTATGGCTTACCGTTATTATAGCCAATTATTAAAAAAATTAAAAAAAACACCTGCTTTAGATATTAAAAATACTCGTGTTAGAGTTCCTAATTATAAAAAAGTAGAGCTTTTAACTAGGAGTTACGTAAAATATCAACTAAATTTATTGTAATGCAAACACTATACTGGATACTTATATTTTTAGCCGTTTTTTGCGCTATGGAATTTATGGCTTGGTTTACACATAAATACGTAATGCATGGCTTTTTGTGGTCTTTACACAAAGACCATCACCACAAAGATCACGATAGCTGGTTCGAGCGTAATGATGCTTTTTTTATTTTTTATGCCATTGTAAGTATGACTTGCTTTTACTTTTGGAGTTACGAAAACGTTTGGTGGTGTTTACCTATTGGCTTAGGTATTATGGCCTATGGCGTTGCATATTTTGTAGTACACGACATTTTTATTCATCAACGTTTTAAAATACTTAGAAATGCCAACAATTGGTACGCCAAAGGAGTGAGACGTGCTCACAAAATGCACCATAAACATTTAGGTAAAGATCATGGAGAATGTTTTGGAATGCTTATTGTCCCATTTAAATATTTTAAGCGATAAGCTCTATTAAATGAATAATAGCGAGTTTTTCGATTATATTATTGTTGGCAATGGCCTTGCTGGTTTACAATTAGCCTTAAGTTTTGCTGAACAACCTTTTTTTAAAAACAAACAAATAGCTTTAATAGACAAATCTATCAAAAACAAAAACGACAAAACTTGGAGTTTTTGGGAAAAAGGAAAAGGAAAATGGGATAATATTGTTGAAAAATCTTGGCAGGAAGCTTTGTTCTATTCTTCAAGAAAACAAATTACCTTAAACCTTAATCCTTATACCTACAAAACCATACAAGCTTTAGATTTTTATACCGAAGCTAAACGCGTCCTTTCTAAAAAACCTAATATTCATTTTATTATAGACGAAGTTATAAAAGTTGAAAATTCTACCAAACCTACTGTAACAACGATAACCAACACCTACTCTGCTCATCATGTTTTTGATAGTAGAATTCCTAAAGACTATTTTTCAGAAGAAAATAATTACACTAAAGTTATTCAGCATTTTAAGGGCTGGACAATTAAAACCGAAACACCCGAATTTAATCCTGAACAATTTACAATGATGGATTATAGACTAAAAGATGGTGAGCAAACAACATTTACCTATGTACTACCTTTTTCTAAAACCGAAGCTCTTGTAGAATTTACTTATTTCACTCCTAATATTGTAGAAGAAGAAACTTACGATAAATACATAAAAGAATATATTAAAAGTGTTTTAAAAATTGAAAATTATAATATAGTTGAAATTGAAAGCGGTAAAATTCCTATGACGAATTTTCCTTTCGAAAATTATTCAACTAAAAATATAACAAAAATTGGTACTGCTGGAGGTTGGGTAAAAGGATCTACCGGTTATTCTTTTAAAAATACAGAAAAAAAAGTTTCTACAATTATCAAGAATTTAAAAGCCAATAAAAATCCTTCAGATAACTTATTTAAAAAGAAATTTAAGTTTTACGACAAAGTATTCTTGAAGGTTTTAAAAGATGAAAACCATAAAGGCGAATGGATTTTCGAGCAATTTTACACTAAAAACTCCATAGAAAGTATGTTTCGTTTTTTAGATGAAGACTCTTCGTTTTTAGAAGAATTTAAAATTATGAAATCCTTATTCTCTTTTGCTTTTATAAAGGCTTTTTTTAAAACACTTTAATTATTTAATCCTTTAATAGCTTATCTATGGTATTTCTTACCATTTGGCTATTCCAATTAGCAGCGCCAGACTCGTCTATAATAATATTTCCCTCTTTATCTATAAGAAATGTTCTTGGTATACTTTTTACATTAAACGTTTGAGGAATTTGAGTTTGTGGTATAAACGTATTAAAATTATAATTTTTCTTTTCTAAAAATGATTTAATAGTTGCTTGTTTTTCATTTGAAACTAAAACAAATTCAATTTTATCTTTATAATCATTATACAATTTTTGAATCGAAGGCATTTCGGCAATACACGGAGGACACCAAGTTGCCCACATATTTACAAATACCACTTTACCTTTTACTTGGTTTAAATCTACACTATTGCCTTCTAAATCTTTCAATTTCCAATTATAGCTACTTATTTTTGCTACTGCATCTTCTTTTTCAAGGCTTGGATTAATTTTAGCAATCATTGTATGTAAAGCAATTTGAATTTGCTGTCTTGTTTGTGGAATAATTAATAATGCAATTAATATTAAGAAAAAGATATTTTTTATTGAAATGTTTCTTTTTATCATAATTATATTTAAATAATGAAGCGTTAACCACTCGATTAACGCTTCAAATCTAATAAAAACAAACTATACTATAATGTCTAATAAACTGAATTTACAAAGACTATAAATAGTATTCTGTAGTTTTATTTATACTTATCTTGTTACAGACCCTTCTAATATTGTTACTGGACCATCACCCATAGTTATTGTAGAGTGTTCCATTGCATCACTTGGTATCATGTGAGCTAATGGTTTTAAAGTAAATGGTGCTGGATCATTATCTGGACTAGGTTCGACAGATACCACAATAGTTTGTCCTTTTAAATCTGTAGGAAATGTTAAACCTGCTGGTGCATTTTGCAAGTAATCTTCTCCTGGATAACCTGGTCCATTTCCAGAATCTCCTTTAAATGGAGATGTTGCTGCATTATCGTCTGCCATAGATGCATCTGTAAATGTACCTGTACTTATTGGTGTTCCATCAATTACAGCCCATCCTTCGTATTTCCAACCTTCAGATAGTTCTGGTAAAATTAAACCTGTTGTTGCTGCTCCAGATGAATTGTCTAAAAACCAAACACCACTTGACTCGTTTGTATCATCCATATCTGTTGGTGTTGCTAATATAAAAGCACCTTCAACTTGAGAAAAATCTGCTACTAAATTAGAATTAACTACTGCAGATGCTCCCGAAAAATCTCCTGCTAATATTTTTGTTGCTGCTGGTGCTGGATCTGGATCAATAGCAGGTTCTACAGAAAGCACAAAAGTTGTAGCTGCATTTAATTGTAATGTGTTAACTTGAAATGTTTGCGGAAAATTTACAGAACTAAATGTTCCTGTTGATACAGGATTCCCATCTACTATTATCCAACCTTCGTAAACAAAATCATTTCCTAATGCTTCTAAACCGTTTAGATTTAAAGTTAAAGGTGAAGTTTCTGGTACAATAACAGTTGCATCATCATCGTTACTACAAGAGGTGGCAAATATTCCTAATGCCAAAACTCCTAAAATCGTTTTTTTAATCATAGTTTTTGTTTTTTTGTTTGTATTTATTTATACAGGTAAAATTAAAACAAGAACTTATAATTAAATGTTAGCTAGCTAACACTAAACGAGTTTATTATAAATTTTTATTTCTTTTCTATTAAAATCTATAATATTTTCTTCTTTTAACTCATTTAATAATATGTTTAATGTTGGCCTAGAAGTACCTATTAAAGAAGCTATATCTTTTTGTGTGTATGGATGAGTTATAATATTATGGCCTGTTTCTGGACAGTTATAACCATATTCTTCGCAAAGTTCGTTTAAAAACTCTAGTAACCTCGTTTTAGTATCCTTAAACATTAATAGTTGGAGTCGTCTTTCGAGCTTTCTAAGTTTATACCCAATAAACTTATAGACTTTAAAGCTAAAAGTTTGATTATCTCTCATAAGCTCGTACATAGTATTTACTCCTATTGGACATATAGAAGTTGAGTTATCTATAGATTGAGCAAATTCGTCGCGTACAGATTCTCCTAATATTGCTTTTTCGCCAAAAAGTTGACCTTTAGATAAAATTGCCTTTACAATTTCATCTCCTTCCTCGTTATAATATCCAATTTTCACTTTACCTTTTTCTATTAAATAAACTTTATTTGCTGAGTCTTGGGCAAAATAGATGTAGTCCTTTTTTTTATAACCATCAAAATCGTGATTCTTCTTATAAGCTTTAAATTTATGAGGACATAAAACTTTAAAAAGATTGGAATCTTCAAAAAACCAAATTGTATTCATCTTATATAAGTATTTAATTAAAGTCGAAAAAAAAAAGACAACCTTACATCCTATAATTTGTAATAATTTCTTACAAAAAAGACGTAAATCTTAAATTTTATTGCATTTCATCGAATAAAACAATCTTTTCGTAGATAAATTTAAAATTTAAAATAAATTTACAACGCTATATACCAATTTGTTGATGGTTTTGTTTAATAAAAAAAAATAATGCTATGAACTTAAAAATTTTATTAATTTCTCTAATTAGTTTTTCTGCTTTTTCTCAAGTAGGAATAGGAACTACTAACCCAACTGCGAGTTTGGATGTTAATGGAGATTTAAGAATTAGAACTATTACCCATGAAACTATAGAATCTGTAATTAAAGATTCAATTTTAGTAATTTCGAATGACGGAATTATAAAAAGAGTTGAATCGCAACAGGTAATAAATAGTGTTATAAAAACTGCGGTTAAAGCAAAATTTTCCTCTACTGCTTTAGTAAACCTTAGCTTAGTTTCTAACGAAGCATTAATTCCTTTTGATGATGAAGATTTTGATTTAAATGATGAATTTGATACTACAACCCATCAATTTACAGCAAAACAAGCTGGTATCTACAATATACATGCGCAAATAAAAGCAAATTCAGCTATTGCAATTGCTACTAATTTTGGCATTTCTATTTATAAAAATAATGTTTTAGAAGCTACAAATAGTTTTGCTAATATTGGCGTTTTAGGAATTAATGTTACTCCTCCTGTTAGAACTGCAAATACTTTATTAAGTTTAAATGTTGGTGATGTAATTACTTTTAAAATTAATAGCGATTTAATAAACCTCAGTTTACTTGGAGACTCTGCTAATTCTTATTTTACAATACATCAAGTACGATAACAACTATAATATAAAAAAAGAAAAACGCTTAGAATTAAATTTCTAAGCGTTTTCTTTTTATAAAAAATTAACTATTAAGCGTTTTGCTTTTTAATTAAGTTTAATGCAGAACCTTCATTATACCAATCTATTTGCGCTTGGTTATATGTATGATTTAACATAATTGTATCTTTACTTCCATCTGCATGAACCACTTCTAAAGTTAATTGCTTATCTGGAGAGAAAGAGGCAATATCAACAAAGTTAAATGTATCGTCTTCTTGAATTAAATCGTAATCGTTTTCATTAGCGAATGTTAAACCTAACATTCCTTGCTTTTTAAGGTTTGTTTCATGTATACGTGCAAAAGATTTTACTATTACAGCTGCCACACCTAAATGCCTTGGCTCCATAGCTGCATGTTCTCTTGAAGAACCTTCACCATAGTTATGATCACCTACTACAACCGATTTAATTCCTGCTGCTTTGTAAGCTCTTGCTGTGTCTGGTACACCTGCAAATTCTCCTGTCAATTGGTTTTTAACAAAGTTAGTTTTCTTACCAAAAGCATTAACAGCTCCAATTAAACAGTTGTTAGAAATATTATCTAAATGCCCACGGAAACGTAACCAAGGTCCAGCCATAGAAATATGATCTGTTGTACATTTACCAAATGCTTTAATTAAAAGTTTAGCACCTTTAATTTCATTTCCAATTGGCTCAAAAGGTGTTAATAATTGTAATCGTTCTGATGTTGGACTAACTACAACTTCTACTCCACTTCCATCTTCTACTGGAGCTAAATATCCATTATCTTTAACTTCAAAACCTTTTGGTGGTAGCTCCCAACCTCTAGGTTCATCGAACATTACTTCTTGGCCATCTTCGTTAATTAACTTATCTGTCATTGGATTAAAATCTAGACGACCAGCAATTGCAATAGCTGCTGTTAATTCTGGAGAGGCTACAAACGCGTGAGTATTTGGGTTTCCATCTGCTCGTTTTGCGAAGTTTCTATTAAAAGAATGCACAATACTATTTTTTGGTGCATTTTTAGGATCGCTATATCTAGCCCACTGACCAATACATGGTCCACAAGCGTTAGTAAATATTTTAGCATCTAGTTTTTCAAATATGCCTAAAATACCGTCACGATCTGCAGTATATCTTACTTTTTCAGAACCTGGATTAATACCTAATTCTGCTTTCATTTTTAAACCTTTATCTAATGCTTGCTGCGCAATTGAAGAAGCACGAGATAAATCTTCGTAAGATGAGTTTGTACAAGAACCTATTAATCCCCATTCTACTTGAATTGGCCAATCGTTAGCTTTAGCTTTTTCAGTCATATCGTTACCTACAGAGGTAGATAAATCTGGAGTGAAAGGTCCATTTAATAATGGATTTAACTCAGATAAGTTTATTTCTATAACTTGATCGAAATATTGTTCTGGATTAGCATAAACCTCTGCATCTGCAGTTAAATATTCTTTTACTTTATTTGCAGCATCTGCAACATCTTCTCTATCTGTAGCACGTAAATAACGCTCCATAGACTCATCGTACCCGAAAGTTGAAGTTGTTGCTCCAATTTCTGCACCCATGTTACAAATTGTACCTTTACCTGTACAAGACATTGCTGTTGCTCCAGGCCCAAAATATTCTACAATAGCTCCAGTTCCACCTTTTACGGTAAGAATTTCGGCTACTTTTAAAATTACATCTTTAGGCGCCGTCCATCCAGAAAGTTCTCCTGTTAATTTTACACCAATAAGTTTAGGAAATTTAAGTTCCCAAGCCATACCAGCCATAACATCTACTGCATCTGCTCCACCAACACCAATAGCAACCATTCCTAATCCACCAGCGTTTACTGTGTGAGAATCTGTACCTATCATCATTCCTCCTGGAAAAGCATAATTTTCTAAAACAACTTGGTGAATGATTCCTGCTCCTGGTTTCCAGAAACCTATACCGTATTTATTTGAAACAGATTCTAAAAAATTAAATACTTCGCTACTTACATCGTTAGCGTGTTTTAAATCTGTTGCTGCTCCTTCTTTTGCTTGAATTAAGTGATCGCAGTGTACAGTTGTTGGTACTGCCACTTTATCTTTACCAGCTTGCATAAATTGCAATAATGCCATTTGTGCTGTAGCATCTTGACAAGCAATACGATCTGGAGCAAAATCCACATAATCTTTACCTCTGGTAAAAGCTTTAGTTGCTTTACCATCCCAAAGGTGATTGTATAAAATTTTCTCTGAAAGTGTTAATGGCTTACCAACGACTTCACGAGCTGCATCAACACGTTCTGCCATTTGACTGTAAACCTTCTTAATCATATCGATATCGAATGCCATATTATTTTTTTTTGTTTAAGTTTTATTGTTGTAATATACAAAATACAGATTGAGTTTAAAAATCTGAATGATATTATAGATTGATTCTAAAATAGTTTTTTTATATGTTAAATTTAAAACAAAAAAAAGCCTGAATTGCATAATTCAGGCTTTTAAATATATAGAAATATATTACCTAACTAATTGTTTTGTTGAAGGTTTAAATTTTGTTAAAACAATACCTTCTACAGCAGCCTCATATTCTGCCATCGTTGGAGTTCTTCCTAAAATAGTTGAAAGCACAACTACAGGAGTAGATGATAATAATGACTCTCCTTTTTTATCTCCAGTATCTTTTACAACTCTACCTTGAAATAAACGAGTTGATGTTGCCATTACAGTATCACCAGGTTCTGCTTTTTCTTGGTTACCCATACAAAGGTTACAACCAGGACGCTCTAAATATAGCATATTTTCGTACTTAGTACGTGCTAAACCTTTAGGTGCGCTATCGTCAAATTCGAATCCTGAATATCTTTGTAATACTTCCCAATCACCTTCTTCTTTTAATTCATCTACAATATTATAGGTTGGTGGTGCTACTACTAGAGGTGCTTTAAATTCCACTTTACCTTGTTGCGCTTCAACATTTTTCAACATTTGCGCTAATATTTTCATATCACCTTTGTGAACCATACAAGATCCCACGAAACCTAAATCTACTTTTTTGGTTCCACCATAGTAAGACAATGGACGAATATTATCGTGCGTATAACGCTTAGAAACATCTTCATTATTTACATCTGGATCTGCAATCATTGGTTCAGCAATTTCATCTAAATCAATAATAACTTCTGCATAATATTTAGCGTCTGCATCTGGCCTTAATGCAGGTTTTATACCTGTTTTAAGTTCTGTAATTCTTGTTTCTGCTTTATTAACAAGCCCTTGAAGTACTTGTTTTTCGTTATCCATACCTTTCTCAATCATGATTTGGATACGTCCTTTTGCAATTTCTAAAGATTCAATTAATGTATCATCTTCTGAAATACAGATTGAAGCTTTTGCTTTCATTTCTGCTGTCCAATCTGTAAATGTAAAGGCTTCATCTGAAGTTAATGTTCCTATATGCACCTCAATAACGCGACCTTGAAAAACATTTTCTCCACCAAATTGTTTTAACATTTGTTGTTGCGTTGCATGCACAACATCACGAAAATCCATATAAGATTTCATTTGTCCTTTGAAGGTTACTTTAACCGATTCTGGAATTGGCATAGATGCTTCTCCTGTTGCTAATGCTAAAGCAACTGTTCCAGAATCTGCTCCAAAGGCGACACCTTTAGACATACGTGTGTGTGAATCTCCACCAATAATAATATCCCAATCTCCAACAGTAATATCATTAAGTACTTTATGAATAACATCTGTCATTGGAAAATAAACTCCTTTAGGATCACGACCAGTAATTAACCCAAAGTCGTTCATGAACTTCATTAATCTTGGAATGTTAGCTTTTGATTTATCATCCCATACTGATGCGGTATGACAACCAGATTGGTAAGCACCATCTACAATTGGAGAAATAACTGTTGCAGCCATCATCTCTAATTCTTGCGATGTCATTAAACCTGTAGTATCTTGAGAACCTACAATATTTACTTCTGCACGAACATACGATCCTGCGTGTAATGTAGCTCCTGAAGTACCAACAGCATTTTTATTAAATATTTTTTCTACTGCTGTTAAACCTTGTCCTTCTATTGAAACCTCTTTTGATGGCGCGTAAACTTGCGGTACATCTATACCTAATACTTTACATGCAAAGGTTTGTAGTTTTTTTCCAAAAACTACAGCGTAAGATCCACCTGCTTTCATAAACTCCATTTTTTGAGGAGTAAATGCTGCAGAAATGTCTTTTAATTCAACATTACCGTGGTATAATTTTTTCTCTTTTGTATTTATTGTTAAAACAGTTCCTGTTTCTACAGAGTACATTTGTTCTAATACTGGTTCTCCATCTTCATCTACAATAGTATTTCCGTTTTCATCTTTTTTAGATACCCAGTTTTTAAGGTCTAAACCTATACCTCCTGTTACACCAACCGTTGTTAAGAAAATTGGAGCAATACCATTAGTTCCTGCAATTACTGGTGCTATATTAATAAAGGGCACGTACGGACTAGAAGGAATACCTGTCCATAATGCTACGTTGTTAACACCAGACATTCTAGATGACCCAACTCCCATTGTTCCTTTTTCTGCAATTAGCATAACGCGCTTATCTGGGTGTTGCTCTTTTAATGCTAATAATTCGTTTTGCATGTCTTTGTTATGTTCAAACATACATTGACCATGCAATTCTCTATCTGAACGTGAATGTGCATCTCCACCTGGTGATAATAAATCTGTTGAAATATCTCCTACTCCAGCGATGTAGGTTACAACCTCTATTTTTTCTTCTACATCTGGTAATTTTGTAAAGAATTCTGCTTGTGCATAACTCTCAATAATATCTTTAGCGATAGCGCTACCGTTATTGTAAGCTTCTTCTAAACGATCTGTATCTGCCTCGTATAAGAATACTTGTGTTTTTAAAACCTTAGCAGCATCTTTAGCTATCTCTTCATTATCTCCTAAAGCTAAATCTAATAATACTTCAACTGAAGGCCCACCTTTCATGTGTGATAATTGCTCTAATGCAAACTCTGGAGTGATTTCTTTAACTATTTCTTCTCCTAAAATAATTTCTTTTAAAAATTTTGCTTTTACTGTAGCTGCACTTGTAGTACCAGGTAAAACATTATAGATAAAAAAGTTAAGAGATTCTTCTCTATGTTCGTTATCTAAATCTTTAATTTGCTCAATGATTTGGCTAAGTAATTTATCACTATCGATTGGTTGTGGATGAAGACCTTGCTCTTTTCGAGTTTCGATTTGCTTAAGATAATCGTTATAAATATTCATATAATAGAATTAATTCTGTTTTATACAGCTTAAAAAGCTGGGTTAGTTTGGTTTGTAATCTTTTAAACTTTAAATATTTTTTAAGGTTAAAAAACACTCTAAAGTCTATTAAAAATTGGTGCCCAAAAATACAAAATATTGAAGAATTAAAAAATTTGTAACACAATCTAAAAATGTTTGCGAATAATTCAAAACAAACACTACAGTAGCTTATTTTTTTATTAAAATGATAATTTGAATGTTTAAAAAATATCAAATTGGTAAAAAAAAACCTAATTGCTTTATTTACAGAAATACTATTAACAAAATAATATTTTATTATTAGAGAATAGCTATTAGCTATTTCTTTAAAAGACATTTAAAAAAACTATTAATTATAGTTATTCTAAATTCTGTTTTTGTTGCCTGTATGAAATTTTTTAGAATATATTACCAATGTAACAAAGCTTAACCTTAAGAGAAACATGAGTAGTATAGGTAACTGATAATATGCAAATTGAAATTTAACACTAAAACAAACCCTTTAGTTTAGATTTAAAAAAGACTTCTTATAATTTGTTCTTCAGTTACGCCTTCAGCTTCTGCTTTATAATTTTTAATAATTCTGTGACGTAAAATACTAATTGCTACAGCTTGAACATTTTCTATATCTGGCGAAAATTTACCATTAATTGCTGCGTGTGTTTTTGCTGCTAATATTAAGTTTTGTGAAGCTCTTGGTCCTGCTCCCCAATCAATATATTGCTTAACCAAGTCTGCAGCAGTATCTTTATTAGGTCGTGTTTTAGCAACCATTTTCACAGCATATTCTATAACATTATCTGCTACCGGAATTTTGCGAATAAGTTGTTGAAAATCTATAATTTCCTTTGCAGAAAATAAAGTGTTTACTTTTGATTTTACATCGCTAGTGGTTGCTTTTACCACCTGTACTTCCTCACTAAAAGTTGGATAATCAAGATTTATAGCAAACATAAAACGGTCTAATTGTGCTTCTGGTAAAGGATATGTACCTTCTTGCTCAATTGGGTTTTGGGTAGCTAATACAAAATATGGTAAATCTAATTTATAATGATGTCCTGCAACGGTTACCGCTCTTTCCTGCATAGCTTCTAGTAAAGCTGCTTGAGTTTTTGGAGGTGTACGGTTTATTTCATCAGCCAAAATAATATTAGAAAAAATAGGTCCTTTTATAAACTTAAAATTTCGACTTTCGTCAAGAATTTCACTTCCAAGAATATCACTAGGCATTAAATCTGGTGTAAATTGAATACGTTTAAAATCTAACCCTAATGTTTGAGCTATAGTATTAACCATTAACGTTTTTGCCAAACCAGGAACACCTATTAATAAGGCGTGACCTCCAGAAAAAATAGAAATTAATATTTGATTTACAACATCGTCTTGACCTACAATTACTTTCGCAATTTCTTGTCTTAATGATTTGTACTTAACTACTAATTGGTTGATAGCTGCTACGTCTGACATTTTTAATTATTCTGTATTATTTTTTAAGCCAATTATTTGTGAAATCACAGTCTCTATATTGTCCGCTTATTTTAATATAAGTGTCTTGGATTTTCTCTTCTTGCCATTTCGCTATAGCATTTAAACGTTTTTCGTTAAGTGCTAGTTCTTTAATTTTAAGATAATCTCTAGCATAATTTGCTTCATGCTCATCTATTCTATCTGTTACGGTAAGAATTTTAAATTGAACGTTTCCTATTTCGTCTCTATCTACAAGAACTTCTGAAACTTCATTATTTGGCAAATCTTGAATTTTAACATAGATTTCTGTATCCATTTTAGTTAATTCAAAATTATAGTCTTGAGTTGCTGGATTAATTAATTGACCTCCTTGATATTTTGTTTCAACTTCATCACTAACTTCTCTTGCTGCGTCTGCAAATGTTATTGTGCCTTCTTCAATATTCTTTTTAGTTTCTTCTATTTTATCTTTAGCTTCTTGAATTGCAGTTTCTGCTACTTCTGGAATCATTAATATATGTCTTACATCATATTCTTGTCCTCTAATTTTTTCAAGTAATATAATATGATAACCATATTGTGTTTTAAAAGGTTCTGAAATTTCACCTTCTTGTAAAGAGAAAGCAACTTCTCTAAATTCTTTTACCATTCTAGGTCTAGCTCTATTCATTGGAGGTAATGCTCCTCCATTTTTTTTAGATCCTGGATCGTCTGAATTAAAGAGTGCTTTGGATCTAAAGTTTGCACCATTTTCTTCTACGTCTTTTTTTATTGCTTTTAGCTTAGCTATTACATTATCTATTTCTAACTGTGTAGGTTTAGGCTCTATAACTATTTGTGCTACTTTTAACTCTGTTCCAAATGTTGGACGTTCTTCTTTAGGAATTTTATTAAAAAACTGACGAACTTCTTCTGGAGTAACTTCTATCTCGTCTATAATTTTACGCTGCATTTCTGATCCTAACTTCTGCGCTTTGTTTATTTCAAACATTTCGTCTCTTAAACTTTGCTCGTCTGCTTTTTTATAAAAATCAAGAACCTTTTGCATATCTCCACCAACTTGTTGCTTGATTTGCTCTAATTGTTGTCCAACATAAGAACGAATTTCGGCATCATTAATTACAATACTATCTTGTATTGCATGGTGTGCGTATAATTTATCTTCTAAAAGCTTTCCAAATAATTGACATCTACTAATTGCAGATGGATCTCCACCTTGTGCTTTTAATTGTAAAAAAGTTTTATCTATATCTGATTCTAAAATAATGTATTCTCCAACTACTGCAGAAACACCATCTACTTTAATATTTGTTGTTGGCTTTATAGTATCTACCTTTTTTTCTACTACAGGTGTTTCATCAATAATTTCTTGTGCTAAAATTCCATTAGCTACAAAAAGTGTTAAGCAAACTGCTATTATGTGTTTCAAATTAATTGTAAATTTCAAATTGTTTATTTTTAATTGCATCTTTTGTAATATCCTTTTCTAATTGTCTCACTAGCTCTAATTTACGCTTGTTTATTACTATTTGTTTAATAGTTGGTTGCACGTATTCTAGTGGTGCTTCGGCGTTTCTAAGTAGAACATCATTAATTTGCATCAAATATAGCCCTAATGAATCTTTGCTTTGTATAAAATTAGATTTTTTTAACAGTTCATTTTTATTATCTGTATTTACTGTTGGTATTTTAGTAATAACTTGATCTAGTCTTATCCATACAGAATCGTTTAAGGAATAGGATTTAAATTGTATAGCTATAGAGTCTAACTCACGTTTATCCTTATTATTAAAACGTTTAAATTTTTGTTTTACCTCATCAAAATCGAGTCTATTTTCATCAATATTAATGTATCTAAATTTTATAAGGTCTTCATTTAGTTTAAAAGCTTGTTTATTTTCATTGTAATACTTGGTTGCTTCTTCTACAGAAACCGTTGTATCAAGGTTTTTATAAACAAGAGCTTCTAAATAGGCCTTACTATATAAATCGTTTTGATATTGTTTTACTAACTGGTTAAATTCCTCTTGCGTATTTTCATCTAAATTTAAAGTCGCTCCTTTTACTAATAGTTGTTCTGTTGCCCAGTTATTAATGTAATTATTAACTAATACAGTACTATCTTGTTTGGTATAATTTTCTGGAAGTATTTTTTTTATATCGTCCTTATATAAGTATGTTTCATTAACTCTTGCTATAGCGTCTTGAGTTTCTGGCTGCTTAAAATATTCGCAAGAAACACTAATAACACTAATAAATAGACAAAAAATAATTTTTTTAAACATACTATTTCTTTAAAACCTGCTTTACTTTATTTAAAACTTCCTCGTTAATTTCTACGGTATATTTTGCCGCTAATTCCTTAAGCCAATTTTCTTCTTTAAAAACTTGATAATCGCTTGTTACACGACCTTTAGCTTCTTCAAAAGTTTTTGGACTTTTAGGTAAAATATTTAATACATTAACAACAACATAAGTTTCGTTATGCTTGTATATTTTAGATATTCCTTCTTTAAATATAAAGTTTTTAGGTAGAGCTTGATGCGCTTTATCCATTTCTCCACTAGAAAAAGTTACATTAATTTGATTTTTTGTGTTTACCAAATTTTTAATTGTTTCAAAATCGCCTCCATTACTCATTAATTTTGAAACTTTTTTAATAATATTTTTCTTTGCTGAAGAAGCAACAACAGCATTTACACGTTCTGGATAAAAATAGTTGTTTTTATGCGCATTATAATATGCTTTTAAAGCAACTGTATCTGTTTTAGATACGTTCCAAATTTTTGTTTCCATTAAATCGAAAAGCAATAAACCATCTCTGTATTCTTCAACAATTTGTGCATAATCAATATTTTCTGTTATTAAATTTTCTTCTTGATATTTTTGTAATTCATTCTCTAAAAAAGTTTCATACAACTTATCTAATATAACAGATATTTTAGAAGATTTATTATTATAATTTCGTTGGCTTTTTAATAAAAACTGACCAAAATCTTTATAAGTTAATTTTTTATCTTGAATTTTTAAGAATATTTTTTCTGCTTCAAAATTTAAAGGCAAACTCCATACATTATCAAAAAAACCATCGTTTATAATACTTTTAAAATAGTTTAAATCATTAGTGTTTTCTGTAATTGTATATTTTTCTTTTAATGTTTTTACTCTAAAATCATTTATAACTTTAGATCTAGAGTCTCTTTTTATTCTAGATTCTAATTGCGGCTTCATTTCTTCTAAAGAAGCGATATCTTTTTTTGCTTTTAATTGTATTACATGCCATCCAAATTGGCTTTTAAAAGGCTTAGAAACCTCTCCTACTGTTTTTAACGAAAATGCAATATCTTCAAATATGGGAGAACTAATTTCACCACTTGAAAAAGATTTAAGCAAACCTCCTTTACTAGCGGTGCTTTTATCTTCTGAAAATTGTTTTGCTAAAGCATCAAATGGCTCTCCTTGCTCAATACGTTTAGCTATTTCGTTTATTTTTGTTTCGCTATTTTGGGTATTATCTTGATCTGTTTTAATCATAATATGCGCAACAGAAACTTCGCCTCTAGCTTTACGCTTATCTAAAACAGTTACAATATGATATCCAAATCGCGTTCTAAATGGTTTTGAAACTTCACCAACATTAGTGTTGTATGCTGCGTTTTCAAATGGATAAACCATTTTAAATGCAGAAAAGTAACCTAAATCTTCTGCAAAAATTGTTTTACCATTATGTACTTCTTGTTGTATATTTTTATAACCTTCATTAATTACACGGTCTCGAAGATTTAAAATTTTATTATATACCTCTAACGTATCTTGAGGACTTGCATTTTCATCAATTTTAATTAATATATGGCTAGCATTTATTTCGGTTTGAAGTCTTTTATGCGCTTCTTCTACTAAAGCTTCTGTAACTTTATTATCTGCTAAAAAGTTTTTAGCTAATTGCTTTTTATAATTTTCGAATTCACGAAGATAACTAGGCTTCTGGTCTAACTCTAATTGTTTTGCCTCTTGTAATTTTCGTTTGTAATTAATAAAAAGTTTTAAATAACCATCTATATCTTTTTGAGATTCGTCTTTAACTAAATCGAGATTTTTATTATAAACCCTAACAAATTCTGATGCTAAAACCGGTGTATTATCTACTGTAAAAAGCACTTCTTCCTCTTGAGCTTGAACCGTAAATAGAGAGGTAAGAATAAAGGATAAAAAATAAAATAGATGTTTAATTTTCATAATTATTTAAAAATAGACAAAGTGTTGCAAAAATAACAATATTAGCCTATAATGCAAGCACAATGCCTAACGATAAAAAAAGAATATTTATTGCAGAAAGAAAAGACATTTAGTTTAAAAACAAATCTTTAAAAAATTACTTTTAACTATTAAAATTAATATTTAAGCGATACTTTACTAACAACTTGTTTAATTTGCATAATTTTAAATTTGAAAAAGTTTTTACCATAAAATGAAATATACTTCGCAGATTATTATTAAAGTTCCTTTAGAACAGTTTATAACAATTCTTGAAAACCATGATAACTTTAAACATTGGCAACGTGGACTAGAAAGTTTTGAACATTTATCTGGAGATATCGGTGTAGTTGGATCTAAAATAAAATTAAATTACTCTTTAGGAAATCGTAAAATGGAACTTGTAGAAACAATTACAGAAACTAATTTACCACATCTATTACATCTTCATTACGATACTAAAGGCGTACATAACATACAGCAAAACTACTTTGAAAGTACAGCACAAGGACACACAAAATGGATAATTAAAAATGAATTTTTAGCAACAAACTTTTTTATGCGTTCTATGATGTTGTTATCTCCAAACATTTTTAAAAAACAAACTATAAAATATTTAAACGATTTTAAAAATTTTGCCGAAAAAGGCATTTCTGTAAAAAATGCGTAAACTAAAATTAATATGGGATTTTAAAGGCCCAGATGGCTTAAAAATAGCCGAGCACCACGAAAAGCATTTAAAAGAATATATTGCAATTGAAAAACTTAGTTTAAACATAACTGGTTTTGAGGTTATTAATAGCTTTCATGCTATTGCTTATTTAGTTGTAAATGAAAATGAAATGAGACCAGTTAGAGACGCTTTAAAACCGCATCGCGGACAAGTTTATATTGAAAATTAGCTATATTTTTAAAGTAAAAATCACTTATACTACACAAAGCAGTTATTTAACAACTCTTTCAATTCACCAACTAATTAATTGATAATGTACCACTTAACGATTACAAGTGAACGATTAATCGAAAACAGCTTTTAAACGAAATAATATATTGTTTTAACGAATAAAATAGCGTTTCATAGAAAATAGAGCACGCACAGTACTGATTATTAGTGTTTAATCCGGATTTAATGTATTTTTACCGAGCTATTACATTATAAATCCTACAACAATGATTAAGTTACCTAAAACATTACTTACGCTTTTTTGCGTATTAAATATTGCATTCGCAACTGCCAGCAATAAAGAACACACCAACCCAAATCCAATTAAAATTCATAACGCTGAAATAGGTATTTTTCCTGGAGATTCTAACAATGGAAGAAAACTTGTTCTTAAAACAAGATTTCTATCATTAAGTCAAGACGTTACTGTTTCTGGTATTAAGGCTGCAAAACATGGCAAAAAAATATTAGTAGTCGCAACAAATGGAGCTATTACTTTTTTACCAAACAATTCAAGCTCTTCTAGTTCAAATAGAATTCTATACAGCCCAAATATGACTATACCACAAGGTGATGCTTTTGAACTTACTTACAACGGATACATAAAAAAATGGGTAATAACAAACACTAATCCAGACTAAAACAAAAATAAGTACAAGAAAAAAAGTCTTAATCGATATATTGATTAAGACTTTTTTCTATCTAAAAACATATTAGCGCACTAAACGCATTAATATAATATTTACTATAATTTAATTTTTAATTTCTACTCCTTGTGTAGTTAAAGATAAACCTTGTTGTCCATAAGTAGTAATCATAACACCTTCAAAATAAGGTGAATTTACTTTTTTAGGAGCCAACCAATCGAAAACAAAGTTAGCACCAGCTCCTCCAGTTTGATCTTTTTCATCAATAACAATCTCAATAGTTTGCATAGGTTTAACAAAGATAGGAGTTGTTAAATACGTTCTAATTAAATCTCCTTTTGTATCATAATAATTAGCAGTTTTAATAAATACAGTATCTCTCTTATTAATATTTCTAATACTTATAGTTGCTGTTAAATCTAATTTTTTATGCTCTGTAATACTATAAATTTGAGAATAGACAGATAAATATGTAGATCCAGAAACTAAAGAGTCTTCTAGTTTATTATTCCATTTATATTTTTCTAAATGATTAGAAGGCAAAGCTTCATTTGTAACATCATTATTACAGTTGAAAATTAGTAAGACTATAAAAAATAAAAATATTGTTTTTTTCATTTAAAAATTTTTAAACAAATTTAGGTAAATCTATTTCATTTATAGCACCATGACTAGCATGAACTACCACTACTTCATTTTTAATAACTAATAATTGTGGCGATTGATGCATTACTTGAAATTTATAACCTACTTCGTTTGAAGTTTCTCTATAATTCAACAAATCGAGATAATACAAGTCTACATTTAAATCTAAATTATAAGCATCAACAAATTGATTAATTACCATTTTACTAATACCGCATCGTGTTGAGTGCTTAAAAATAATTTGCGTTTTAGATTTTGATTTTTCTGCAATAGCCTTCAATTGAGAAACTGCAGTTAATGGAATCCAAGGTAATATTTTCTCTTCTTTAGGCTGAGATGTACCTCCAAATATTTTATTAAAAATTCCCATAAAATTGCTACTATTAAGTATAAAAAAAAATATGTTTTAAAACATATTTAAATTATTTAAAAAAATTAAACACGCCCAATATCACGAAGGCCAGATATTATTTCTTTTAATTGACCTCTTTTTATTGGCTTAATAATATAGTCGGAAATTTCACTAATACCTTTCGCTTTTTCAATATCATTTAAATCTACCGATGACGAAACCATATAAATTGTAATTTTCTTACCTACTCGAGGTTTAATTTTTATATACTCTTCCATAAACTGGAAACCATCCATTACTGGCATGTTTATATCTAACAATATAATATCTGGTAATTGTTCTGAATCATCTATATTATCTAAAAGAAAAGAAAAAGCCTCTTCTCCATCAGAAAAAACCTCAATTTTTTTATTAAAATCTATTGATTCTAAAATTTTTACAACTGTAAACTTATAAATCTCATCGTCATCTACAATGCAGATATTTAAAGTGTTATCCATATTTATTTATTAAAATTAATAATAAATTTAGAGCCTTCATCAACAGTACTCTCTACTGTTATTTTTCCTCCCAAAGATTCTATTTGTAATTTCGTAATAAATAAACCTACACCTTTAGCTTCGGGATGTCTATGAAACACTTTATTTAAACCAAATATTTTGTGCTTATGTCTATTTAGATTAATACCTAAGCCGTTGTCTTTAATTTCCAACACAACGTGATTATCTATTAGTTTAGTACTTAAATGTATTTTTGGGGCTCTATCTTTTGCTTTATATTTAATAGCGTTTTCCACTAAATTAAGAAAAATACTTTCAAAATAAATTTTATTATAAGAAATTTTATTTATTTCTTTAAAATCACTTGTAATTTCAGCTTCGGTTTCAATAATTTGAGCTGCTAATAACTCATTCGTCTTTTTTAAAGTTTCAGAAAAATCAACAGAACTTAAACTGGCTTTTTCTTTTTTTATTTTTAGAGCACTTACAAGCGTGTTTAATGTATCTGTTAAATGAGTTATAACCTTTTGAAACTTTTTAAAAACATCTTGTTTATCTTCCTCTTTATCAAACATATAATACATATCTAATAAAGAATTAAGATTACTAACAGGAGCTCTTAAATTATGTGATGTTATATGCGCAAAATCTGCTAATTGAGCATTTTGAGTTTTTAATTTCTTAGCAAGTAACTCTAAATTTTCTTTAGAGTTTCTAATATTACGTTCTACCTGTTTTTGCTTAGTTATATCCCTAATTGCAGAAGATACTAAAAAACCTTCGTCTGTTTCTAATGGACTTAAGCTTACTTGTATAGGAAATTCTTTTCCGCATTTTTTTAAACCTATTAACTCTCGATTATCTCCCATTGCAATAGACTTTGGGTCTGCAAAATAAGCATCTCTATATACTTTAAAATTTTCTATTATACGTTTTGGGAGCAACAACTCTATTCTCTCGCCTTTTAATTCTGAAGCCGTATAACCAAATAAATTTTCGGCCTGTTTATTTATAAGATGAATGCGTTTTTGGTCGTTTAGAATAATCATCGCATCTGGAGCAGATTCTAAAAGTCCTTTAAACTTATTTTCTGCCATTTTTTGACTCGTAATATCTTGCGTTGCACCAATTATTTCTACAATCTCTCCATTTTCGTCTTTAATCACTCGACCTAAAACTCTTAGTGTTTTAATAGCTCCACTTGGTGTTATAACTCTATGTATTAATTCATTTGAAAATTCTTTTTCTTCAAATGTTTTTTGCATATGCTTTTGCATACCATCTCGATCGTCTGGATGCGTTATATCTAATAGTGTGTGAGGTGAAACATCAACAGAACCTTTAGTATATTCCATAATATCGTACAAATTATCGGACCATACGATTTTGTTAGATACTACATTCCAGTTCCAATGACCTGTTTTTGTAATTCTTTCAGAAAAATTTAATAAATCATTTTGTCTTAACAGCGAATATTCCACATCTTTTATATGCGTTATATCTTGATAACTTCCTATTATTGACGCAACTTCTCCATCATCGTCTGTAAAAACTTTACCTAATACTTGTACTATTTTTGCCTTTCCTTTTTCAGAGATTATTTTATGTATTAATTCACCATCAAATTTTTTATTTTCTATAGAGTTTTTAATATGCAATTGTATTTTTTCTACATCTTCAGGATATGCATAATCTATAAATTTTTCAATTGTTATAATGTCTTCATTTTGCTCACGATCCATTATATCATACAAACCAGAAGACCATATTACTTGGTTGGTTTTAAAATCCCATTGCCAATTACCAATTTTATTTACTTTTTCAGCAAAGTTTAAAAGCTCATTTTTATGGTTTAGTTCTTTTTCTGCCTTTTTTATGTGATTTATATCTTGAAAAACCCCAAACAACCTAACACATTTTCCTTTAACAAATTCTGCTTGACCTATATCTCTAATCCAAATCTCTTCTCCTTCTTCATTGATCACCTCCAACTCTATATCAAATGGCTTACCTGTTTTAATTAAATTATAAATTGCATCTATAATTTTTTGCCTACTTACACCTTCTTTATAGAAGTGTAAACTATCCTTACTATGTATTGTATAATCTTTAGGTAGTTTTAAAATTTTTTCAGAAACATTACAAAAAGTTAATAAATCGGTTTCTATATCCAGCTCCCAAGTACCAATTCTTGCTACATCACTAGTCCTTTTTAAAATTTCCTCTATTCTTTGTTTGGCTAATGCTTGTTCTTTTACACTTGTTATATCTCTTGTATACATTAACAAACCACCTATTGTATTATCTTCCAAATACCATGGCCTTATGTCCCAAGAGAGCCATTGCACACTTCCATTTTCTCTAAAAAATGGCGCTTCGTCACGCGTATCTATATCACCATTTAAACATCTTTGGTGTTTTGCTTTCCATTCATCACCAATTTCTGGAAAAACTTCGTAATGCGATTTACCAATAATATCTATATCTTCTTTACCGTAATCTTTTTTCCATCTTTTTGAAACAGCAATATATCTCATGTCTTTATCCAACATTGCTAATGATGGTGGAGCTTGTTCAATGAAAATTTTATTAAATTGCTCTTTAACCTCTAAATCTTCTTTAAGCCTTTTTAACTCTACTAAATTGTTTCTAATTTCCTCCTTAGTCTTTTTTAGTGCACTGTTTGAATCTTTTAGAGCATCATTTTTAGCAATCATTTCTCTAATAGCTGGCACTAATAAATAGAAAAATCCTAAGCCCAATAGCAGTATCGCAACTGCCATTAAATTATAAAAATTATTTTGTAACTTTTTTAGGTTTTCTTCTGCAATATATTGGTACTCAAACACTATCAAATCCATAGTGTCTAAAAATACATCTTCCGCCTCAACTAGCTTGGATACCTCATCATTAATTAACTCTGTTTCTGCAGAATTTAAAATTAAGTTACTTGAAGATATTATTTTTTTAAGATTAGTATCTACAATACTAAAAAGCGAATCGAGTTTTTTACTATTATGTAATTTTTTATAATAGTCAACCAAATAAACATGAGATTGATCAAATTCCTTTATAAGCTTATTAACTACTAAAGAATCTCTTTTTCTTATATTTAAAGAACTAAAATTATTATTGTATGCTAGAACTTGCTTTACAATATTTTGACTTAACATACGTTGCTTACCAGACCTATTTATAATATAAGCATCATCTTTTTGAATAGTAATATGCCTCTGTACCGTAAAAAACAGTAAAGAAAACAATACAATTGATATAGATGTAAATATTATATATCTACGTCTAATTTTTTTCTTGAGGCTATCCATTAATAAAAATAAAAATTTTATAAAAAATTTAAGAAATAAAAATAAAACTTAATTAATTCATTTTCAAAAAAATAGTACATTAAAAGACAAAAAAACTAAGCTTACTTATTTAGAAATACTAGACAGGACAAAAAGTCAGTTTCTACAAGCAAAAACAGGTCATTTTGTCGCTTTACGTCTAGTTTTTCGGTATGGTAAGATAATTGCCTTTTATGCTGAAAAACATAACAACAATTAATTAAGATATATACATATGAATTTTAATAATTATACAATAAAATCTCAAGAAGCTATACAGCAAGCGCAACAGCTTGCTCAAAGCTATGGGCATCAACAAATTGAAAACGAACATATTTTTAAATCAATTTTTGAAGTAGACGAAAATGTATTACCATTTATTTTAAAGAAAATGAATGTTAATATTCCAATGCTAAAACAAATTTTAGATAAACAAATTGAAAGTTTTTCAAAAGTTACAGGAGGAGAATTAAGCATATCGCGTGAAGCCTCTAAAGCTTTAAATGAAGCGTCTATTATCGCAAAAGATATGAACGATGAGTTTGTTTCTATAGAACATTTAATTTTAGCAATTTTTAAGTCTAACAGCAAAATTGCTCAGGTATTAAAAGATCAAGGTGTTACAGAAAAAAACTTAAAAGCAAGCATAAACGAGTTAAGACAAGGAAATCGTGTAACATCTCAAAGTCAAGAGGACACTTACAACTCTTTAAACAAATATGCTAAAAACTTAAACCAGTTAGCTAAAGATGGGAAATTAGATCCTGTAATTGGACGCGATGAAGAAATTAGAAGAATTCTTCAAATTTTATCTCGTAGAACAAAAAACAATCCAATTTTAGTAGGAGAACCAGGAACCGGAAAAACCGCAATTGCCGAAGGTTTAGCACATAGAATTGTAGATGGAGACATTCCAGAAAACTTAGTAGATAAGCAAATATTTGCATTAGATATGGGAGCTCTTATTGCAGGAGCTAAATTTAAAGGTGAGTTTGAAGAGCGCTTAAAAGCAGTAATAAAAGAAGTAACAAACAGCAATGGCGATATTGTTTTGTTTATAGACGAAATACACACACTTGTAGGTGCTGGCGGCGGACAAGGCGCTATGGATGCAGCTAACATTTTAAAACCTGCACTAGCCAGAGGCGAGTTACGCGCAATTGGAGCAACCACTTTAGACGAGTACCAAAAGTATTTTGAAAAAGACAAAGCACTAGAACGTCGTTTTCAAAAAGTAATGGTAGACGAACCAGATACAGAAAGTGCCATATCTATTTTACGAGGTATTAAAGAAAAATACGAAACACACCATAAAGTACGTATAAAAGATGAAGCCATTATTGGTGCTGTAGAATTATCTACACGCTATATTACTAATCGTTTTTTACCAGATAAAGCTATAGACTTAATGGATGAAGCAGCTTCTAAATTGCGCATGGAAATAAATTCTAAACCAGAAGAATTAGATGTTTTAGACCGAAAAGTCATGCAGTTAGAAATTGAAATAGAAGCCATTAAACGCGAAAAAGATGAAGTAAAATTAAAATCTTTACGCAGTGACTTAGCAAATTTAAAAGAAGAACGAAACGAAATTAATGCTAAATGGAAAAGTGAAAAAGAACTTGTTGATAATATTCAAAACACAAAACAAGATATTGAAAACTTTAAAATTGAAGCAGAAAAAGCGGAGCGTGAAGGTAATTACGGTAAAGTAGCAGAGCTTAGATACGGCAAAATTAAAGAAGCTCAAGAAGCTCTTGAAAAATTACAAGCCGAATTAAAAACACAGTCTGAAACATCCTTAATAAAAGAAGAAGTTACCTACGAGGACATTGCAGAAGTTGTTGCAAAATGGACAGGTATTCCTCTTACCAAAATGCTGCAAAGTGATAGAGAAAAACTCTTAAAACTTGAAGATGAGTTACATAAACGTGTTGTAGGTCAAGAAGAAGCTATAACAGCTGTAAGTGATGCTGTACGCCGTAGTAGAGCCGGTTTGCAAAACCCACAAAAACCAATTGGAACCTTTTTATTTTTAGGAACTACTGGTGTTGGTAAAACAGAACTCGCTAAAGCTTTAGCAGAGTATTTATTTGATGACGAAAGCGCATTAACACGTATAGATATGAGTGAGTACCAAGAGCGTCATGCTGTAAGTAGACTTGTTGGTGCACCTCCAGGATATGTAGGCTATGATGAAGGTGGACAACTTACAGAGGCCGTAAGAAGAAAACCATACTCTGTAGTTTTATTGGATGAAATTGAAAAAGCACATCCAGACACTTTTAATATTCTATTACAAGTTTTAGACGAAGGACATTTAACCGATAATAAAGGTCGTACTGCAGATTTTAAAAACACAATTATAATTATGACCTCTAATATGGGAAGTCAAATTATACAAGAACGTTTTGACACCGTTAAAGATTTAGATACTGCAATGGAATCTGCCAAAATAGATGTATTAGGCTTATTAAAACAATCTGTAAGACCAGAGTTTTTAAATAGAATTGATGATACCATTCTATTTACACCTTTAACTAAAGAAAATATTAATAAAATTGTTAGCCTTCAATTAAAGAGCATTACAAAAATGATTGCTAAACAAGGTATTACATTTGATGCCACACAAGAAGCAATCGAATATTTATCTGAAAAAGGATACGAACCAGAATTTGGCGCAAGACCAGTAAAAAGAGTTATACAAAAAGAAGTTTTAAATGCTTTAAGTAAAGAAATTCTTTCTGGAAAAGTTACAACAGATAGTGTAATATTATTAGATGCTTTTGACAAAAAATTAGTGTTTAGAAATCAAGGCGATTTAGTATCTGATGCACTTTAAATTAAGTGAAGTTTAACTTAAAATCATAAAGTATTGTTAAACATAAAATAAACAAAACTATAGCACGTTTTCATAATAATGGTTAGTTAGTTAGTTTGAAAAAGCAACAAGAGACATATAATGTTAATTGTTGCTTTTTTATTTTTTTATAATTTAAATTTTAGCAATTTATTTCTTCCATTTATAAACAAAATCTTACAAATATTACATTTAAACTGCATTTTTAATCAAAAAATAGATGTATTGTATTAATATTTAGAAAATAATGTTCCTTTTTTGTATCTTATAAAATTAAGACTAGCTACTAATATTATGGGAATGTTTAAATATTACAATCTACCGCACGCAGAAGTATTTATTTTTGACGATTTCCTAATTAAACAAGTTAAAGAAGGCGAACTTGTTTCTTACAAAGAAACAGAAACATTTAAAGAACTTTTAGACATACATTTTAAAAATAAAAAAGTGGCGTACATTTCTAATAGAGTACATTCTTTTTCTATAAATCCTATGGTGTATAAAGAAGCTGAAAAAATCCCTAACCTAATTGCTGTTGCAATAATTCCTGGGAGCGAAAGTATGCGATCTAATGCAGAGTTTGAAAAGCAATTTTACCATAAACCTTATGGAATTTTCGACAATCTTACAGATGCTATTGCTTGGGTAAAAACTATATTCGACAAAGAAAAAGTTAACAATAAAAAAATAATATAATTTTAAAGTTGTAAAGCTTTAGCTGAATTGTTAATTGCTTTTTTAAATAACTCAGGTGTTATTTCTGCTTTCCATAGAGAAACAATTTCCTCTAACTTTTCTTTACCTTCTTTAGAATTTACAATTTCCGGAAAAGCGGTTTCAAAAACTTCTAACATAACATGTACCGCTGTTGATGCTCCTGGAGATGCACCAAGTAAACATGTTATACTACCATCTTTACTTTTTACCACTTCAGTACCAAACTGAAGTTTCCCTCTTTCAAAATCATCTTTTTTAATAATTTGAACTCGTTGTCCGGCTACTAATATTTCCCAATCTTCACTTTTTGCATTTTTTATAAACTTACGTAAATCGTTCATTCTGTCTTCGTGAGATGCTGTAACCTGCTCTATTAAATATTTTGTAAGTGGTAAGTTATCCCAAAACGCATTTAACATAGGCTTTACATTATCTCCTTTTATAGATTTAAATAAATCTAAAAATGAGCCTTGTTTTAAAAATTTAGGACTAAATCCTGCAAAAGGACCAAATATTAACTGTTTTTCTCCATCAATAAAACGAGTATCTAAATGCGGTGTAGACATTGGCGGATCTTTAGGTCCTGCTTTACTATATACTTTAGCGTGATGTTTATTTATTATGTCTTTATTTTTACACACCAGCCACTCACCACTTACAGGAAAACCTCCATAACCTTCTTTTTCTTCTATCTCAACTTTTTGCAACAATAGTAAACTTCCTCCTCCAGCACCAATAAAAACATGTTCTGCATCAAGAAATTGTTTCTTTTTAGTTTTAGTATTTTCCACAATTACAGACCACTCTACCGTATCATCTGGATCAATATCTAAAACCTCTTCATTACATTGTACTTTAGTATTGTATTTAGTTTCTAAAATATGGAAAAGTTTTTGAGTTAAAGCTCCAAAATTCATCTCTACACCACATTCAATCCTTGTCGCAGCCATAACCTCATCTTCACTCCTATTTGCAGCTATTAATGGAAACCATTCTTTCATTTTCTCTAAAGCATCTGTAAACTCTATGCTTTCAAACATAAAATTAGTTCTTAAGGCTTCAAATCTTTTCTTTAAAAAACTTACATTCTCCTCTCCTGTTACCCAACTATGATGCGGAATGGAATTAATAAACTCTCTTGGACTATCTAATAAATTTTCTTCAACTAAATAACTCCAAAATTGTTTAGACAATTCAAACTGCGTACAAATACTATATGCTTTCGTACAATCTACTGTGTTTCCTTTTTCTGGTGTATAGTTTAATTCACAAAGTGCAGAATGTCCTGTTCCCGCATTATTCCAAGCAGCAGAACTCTCTAATGCTACATTATCTAAACGTTCTAGAATTAAAATATTAAGTTCTGGTTTAACAAGCTTTGTTAACAAGGCTAATGTTGCCGTCATTATTCCTGCGCCTACACATATTAAATCATAATCTTTATTTACATCTGTTTGTTTTAAACTCATTCCGTTAATTTTAGGCTAAATATAAAATATTAATTAGAAAGATAAATTCATTTTAATACCTTTAAAATTCTAAACAATTCAACTCTATAGTCATGAAAAAGTTAATTATTTTATTATCCATTTTTACAACATTTTCCTGTTTAAAAGCTCAAAATAATAATGAGGATGATAAAAAAATTACTACCACAACGTATTACATTGTTAGGCATGCAGAAAAAGATAATAAGCCTGCAAACAATCCTAAATTATTACCTGAAGGAAAATTAAGAGCTTTAAATTATGCTAAGTATTTTAAAAATATAGAGTTGGATGCCATTTACTCTACAGATTTTACACGCACAAAAAATACTGCATTACCTACTGCAAAATCTAAAAATTTAAAAACTATAATTTATAACGCTTTTGAAATAGACTATAACAAATTTAAAGATGAAACTAAAGGCAAAACCATATTTATAGTTGGGCATAGTAACACTATTTCAGATTTCGCAAACAATATTATAGGCACTAAAGAATATAACGAAATTGATGAAACTGTTTATAATAATATGTATATTGTTAGTATTACAGATAAAAAAATAAACCATCAACTTAAAACTATAGATTAAATTAATACCATTAATTTTTTTAGCTTTGCCTCAACATGCAAAAAAAAATAAACATACTTAATAAAAAAGCTAAATTTCAATACGAAATATTAGATAAATATACTGCTGGAATAGTTTTAACAGGAACAGAGATTAAATCTATTAGAGATAGTAAAGCATCAATCGCCGAAAGTTTTTGTGAATTTAACGAACAAAGTGAATTATTTGTTATTAACATGACTATTCAAGAATATGTTTATGGTAATTATTACAATCACGCACCAAAAGCAGAACGCAAACTTTTATTAAATAGAAAAGAACTAAAAAAACTAGAAAAAGAAGTTGCTAATTCTGGTTTAACAATTATACCATTACGATTATTTATAAACGAAAGAGGTTTTGCCAAACTAGACATTGCTTTAGCTAAAGGTAAAAAACTTTATGATAAACGTGAGACTATTAAAGACCGTGACAATAAACGTGATTTAGCACGCATTAAAAAAGATTTTAATAATTAAATACAATGTTGGTACTTTTAAAAAAAAATCTGTTAGCTGTTGCATTATGCTTAATTACAACACAAGTAATTGGACAAGAAAACAAGAATTTTAAAAGGTTTTATTTAAAGTTCCAACCGTCGTTACATTTTAATGCACCAAACGATCTTTTAAATATTGAAACTTTAAACCTCTTAAAACAAGATTTCGATATTAAGATTACTAATGCATATAGCTTATCGAACACACAAATAGAGGCTTTAGAAAAGCAATCTAAAAGCAATCACACTTTAAAAAACACGTTTAAAATAGAAGCTTTTTTAGATGACGAAGCTTCAAAAAAAGTACTAAACAAACTTCAAAAACTATCAGGTTTAATTTATGCTTACCAAGCAAACACAACGCCTATAAAACCTCCTCATGATATAGCACCTACAACCAGTAATTTCGAAAATAACCAAGGTTATATAGAAACTAATCCTGGACTAAATGTAAGACACGCATGGAATAATGGTGTAAATGGCGCAGGCGTAAATATTAGAACGGTAGAGTATGGTATAAATACAAATCATGAAGATTTAGACCACACTAATGCTTTTTTAGCACCAAATACAACAATAAATTCTAGCGCTACAGTAGCTTATACCGAACATGGTACAAAAGTAGCCGGAGCTATTTTTGCAGATAATGGCATTTACGGTGTAAGTGGTTTAGCTCACGGTGCAAATGAATATATATTGTATCCAGAATGGACAGAAGAATATGGATATAATCGCGTTTTAGCAGTTTCTAATGCCATTGCAAATTCCAGTGCAGGAGATATTATTATTTACGAGATGCAAACTACAGGTCAAAATGGAGAATATGTCCTTGCCGAATATTCGCAAGCCATTTGGGATCTTACTAAAGCAGCTACAGATGCAGGTATTGTAATTGTTGCTGCCGCAGGAAATGGTGGCGAAAATTTAGATGATGTTTTTTATAATAGTTATAACGCCAGAGGAGACAGTGGAGCAATAATTGTTGGTGCAGGGTCATCTAACACAGCCCATAATAAATTAAGCTTTTCTACTTATGGCTCTCGTGTTAATATTCAAGCTTGGGGACAAAACGTATATACAACAGGACAAGGCTCTTGCAATATTGTTATAGGTAACGATTTTAATCAAACTTACAGCAGTTGTTTTAACGGCACAAGTTCTGCAACAGCTCTTGCTGGTGGCTTTACAGCTGTTTTACAATCATACAACTTTGCTTTAACAGGAAGCTATTTAACATCTCAAGAATTAAGAAATTTAATAGTTACCACAGGAATCCCTCAAGGCTCTGGTGGTAACATTGGACCTTTTCCTAATATGGAGGCTGCAATGCTTGCTCTAGAAAATACGCTTAGTGTAAAAACAGAAAACTCTTTAGTTTTTAATATGTATCCAAATCCTTCAAAAGGCATATTAAATATTAATTTAAAAAATGCTAATAACGCAACTAGTTTAAAAATTCACAATGTATTAGCACAGCAGGTTTTTTCTAAAAAATTAAACAGAAAAAACAATACAATATCTCTTAAAAATTTATCTAAAGGATTGTATTTAGTCACTTTAGAAAACGAAAATACAATCACTACAAAAAAGTTAGTAATTAATTAAAGTTACGTTAAATCTAAAATTTTAATTATTAAATTTATTTAAGTTTGGTTTTACGCAGGCAACCTTTTTATTAAAAAGAGCGTCTATACTAATAGAAACATAAACCAACTTATGAAAAAAAAATTACTCCTATTTTTTACAGCTATTACTTCAGTATTTACTTACGCTCAAATTACTGGAAACGTAACATCTAATACTAATGAAACACTACCTTTTGTTAACGTTTATATAAACGACACGTATATAGGTACAACTACAAACGAAGACGGAAACTATACATTAGACATTAATAAAACAGGTAATTATACCATTGTTTTTCAATATTTAGGTTTTAAAACTCTTAAAAAAACAGTTAATATCTTAAAACTTCCATTTGTTTTAAATGCTAAACTTATAGAGGAAAATATTTCTTTAAGCGAAGTTGTTATTAATTCTGAAGAAAATCCAGCCAATCAAATAATAAGAAATACGATTGCCAAACGTAAAGATGTTTTAGAAAAATTAAATGAATATAAAGCAGACTTTTATTCTCGTGGACTTATAAAAATTAAAGATGCTCCTAAAACAATTTTTGGACAAGAAGTTGACGATATGCTAGATACAGAATTAGACTCAACAAGAAGCGGCATAATTTATTTATCTGAAACCATTTCTAAAATCGAATACCAAAAACCAAAACGATTAAAAGAGAAAATTTTAGCCTCAAAAGTAAGTGGTGATGCTAGCGGTTTTAGTTTTAACAACGCTACAGACGTAAATTATAATTTTTACAATAATACAATAGAACTTGGCAATACCGCCATCTCTCCTATTGCAGATTACGCCTTTAATTATTATAAGTATAAATTAGAAGGCACCTTTTACGATGATAAAAACAACCTTATAAATAAAATATTAATTACACCTAAAAGAGACAATGATGCCGCATTCTCTGGTTATATTTATATTGTAGAAGACCAATGGTTAATTTATGCAACAGATGTAACAATTACTGGTAAACGCACAGGAATTCCTCCTATAGATTTATTAACCTTAAAACAAACGTTTTCTTATTCAGATACAGATAATATTTGGGCATTAATTTCTCAAACCATAGATTTTAAATATGGCCTTTTAGGCTTTAAAGGAGAAGGTAAGTTTACCGCAGTATATAGTAATTATGATTTTACACCAGAATTTGATGCTAAACACTTTACAAGAGAAATTCTTTCTTTCGAAGAAAATTCTAATAAAAAAGATTCTCTTTTTTGGGAAGAAAAACGTCCTGTTCCTTTAACTACCGAAGAATCTACAGATTATCTAAAAAAAGACAGCATTCAATTAGTTAAAGAATCTAAACCATATTTAGATTCTATAGATAATAAAAACAACAAATTTAGATTAGGAAATATACTTGGTGGATATAGTTACCAAAACTCACATAAAAATTATCGTTTTAGTGTAGATTCTCCTATTAAAAAAATAACTTTTAATACCGTACAAGGCTGGAATGCAACTTTAGGCATGCAATACACCAAAAATTACGACGAGTACAAACGTTACTTTAGTATTTCTGGAGATGTTAATTATGGTGAAGCAGACGATCGCTTACGCGGAACCATATATGCTCGTTATAGATTTAACCGTATAAACAAACGTTTTATCTCACTTTCTGGAGGAGTTAAAACAGAACAATTTAATAGTCTTAACCCTATCTCTAATACAGAGAATTTAGTTAGCACATTATTGTTTGAAGATAACTATATGAAGCTTTATGATAAAAGCTTTGTACAAGGTCAATTTTACCAAGAATTATTTAATGGCTTTACATTAAATTCTAGCTTAGCTTTCGAGCGCAGAAAAGCACTTTTTAACAACTCCGATTATGTATTGGTAAATGAAGTTAGAGATAGCTACACTAGCAATAATCCTTTAAACGAAACAGATTATATTACTCAACCTTTTAACACACACAACATTGCGAAGTTAAATATAAACACAACTATTAACTTTGCTCAAGATTATTTAAGCTATCCAGATGGCAAATACAATATCCCAAACAGAAAATACCCAACACTGTATTTAGCATACGAAAAAGGATTTGCTGCAACTAACTCTAATTACAATTTCGACCAATTTAAAGCGCGATTAAGACAGAGAATAGATTTAGGAAACAAAGGAGAATTTGAGTATGATGCACAAGGTGGTGTTTTTTCAAATGCAAATAATATAGCCTTTATGGATTATAAACATTTTAACGGCAACCAAACCAATGTAAAACTTGATGGCTCTTACTTAACTTCATTTAAAAACTTGCCATATTATACTTTAAGCACTAATAATAATTATGCCGAAATTCATGCCGAACAACGTTTTAATGGTTACATTTTAAACAAAATACCACTATTAAATAAACTTAATTTTAATCTTATTTTAGGAGCAAAAGCAGCATTTACTCAAGATAACAAACCTTATTCTGAATATTCTATTGGTGTAGATAATATCGGGTTTGGTAAATATCGCTTTTTACGTGTAGATTATGTACGTTCTTACCAAAGCGGCTTTTTAAACGATGCTGTTATGTTTGGAATTAGCTTTTAAGCCATTTATTTAAAAACAATAAATGCTACAAGTAGCTACATCTAATTTGTTAAAAATAATTATTAACTTAAGCAGTAATAATTAAAACTCCTCAATTATGGACAAAATAGATTTTAGCAGCTTAAAAGTAGTTTATGTTAATTGTACACTTAAAAAATCGCCACAAGAGAGCCATACTAAAATGTTAATAGCGGTTTCTAAAGCCATTATGGCAAAAGAAAATGTTCAAATTGATGAAATTAGATTAATCGATCATCAGGTTGCAAGCGGTGTTTATCCTGATATGACAGAATACGGATGGGATGTTGATGAATGGCCCGAATTATCAAAAAGAATTTTAAACGCAGATATCCTAATTGTTGGTACTCCAATTTGGTTAGGAGAAAAGTCTTCTGAAGCCCAAAAACTAATTGAAAGACTTTATGCAATGAGCGGTCAAACCAACGATAAAGGTCAATATATTTATTATGGTAAAGTTGGTGGTTGCATAGTTACTGGTAATGAAGATGGTATAAAACATTGCGCAATGGGAATACTATATTCTCTGCAACACGTAGGTTATTCTATACCACCACAAGCAGACTGCGGATGGATAGGAAAAGTTGGGCCTGGACCAAGTTATGGAGATAAAGAATGGAAAGGTAAAAAACTAGATAAACCAGTTGGTTTTGATAGTGATTTTACCAATAGAAATACCACATTTATGACTTATAACTTACTCCATTTAGCATTAATGCTAAAAAATAATAACGGTTACCCAAGTTACGGTAATTCAAGAGAAGAATGGGATGATGGAAAACGTTGGAAATTTGATAATCCAGAATATAGATAAAGTTTAGTATTCCTTTTACAATAAAATATGTTTGACGAAAACAAACCTAAAATAAAACTCCAAAAAGACCAAACACAAAAAGTATTAGAAATTATAGTATTAATTTGTGTTATCTTTTGTTTTATATATCCTGCAATTTACTATTCTGCACTACCAAAACAAGTTCCGATGCATTTTAACTATAAAGGCGAAGTTAATAGTTATGGAGGTAAAGATTCTTTATTTGTATTAGCTATTATTGGAGCTTTAACCTCTTTTGCATTATTTAAACTTAATCAATATCCTCATATTTTTAATTATCCTATAAAAATAACAAAAGAAAATGCAGAGAAACAATATAAAGAGTCAGTAAAAATGATTACCTATATGAATGTATTAATTGCAATACTATTTGTTATTACAAGTTATCAAATAGTAAATATCGCATTAAACAACGGCAATCAATTTGGAATTTGGAGCGAATATTTAATATACACCATTGTTGCTACCCTAACCTTTTGGCCTTTAATTTTTGTATTATTAAAAGTTTTTAGAAGAAATTAAATATTAGTTTTTATCTTCAAGCAATGGCACAAACCTAAACTCGCCAAACTCAGTTTTATCAAATTCCATTACTCCTTTTCTAACAAAAAGCGTCATGGTTTGCACATTATCACCTACTGGTATTACTAAACGACCACCAATTTCTAACTGTGCTAACAATGGTTTTGGAACAAAAGGAGCACCAGCAGTTACAATAATACTTTTAAAAGGTGCCTGCTCCTGTAAACCTTTATAACCATCACCAAAAACAAACTTTTTAGCTCTATAACCTAATTTTGGCAAAAATTTACTCGTTTTTTTAAACAACTCCTGTTGTCTTTCTATAGTATAAACCTTTGCACCCAAGTCGCACAAAACAGCCGTTTGGTAACCGCTTCCTGTTCCTATTTCTAGCACCTTATCTCCTTTTTCTATTTGCATTAATTCCGTTTGGAAAGCCACGGTATAAGGTTGAGATATTGTTTGGTCTGCTGCAATAGGAAATGCCTTATCTTGGTATGCATGATCTAAAAAACCAGAATCCATAAACAAATGCCTTGGTATTTTTCCAATGGCATTTAAAACTGTTTTATCAGTTATACCTTTACCAATTAAAACATTAACTAATTGTTGTCTAAGGCCTTGATGTTTAAAAGTATCTCGCAAAATTATGGGTAGTTTAGAATGCTAAAATTAATAAAAGATATGTCGTTTTAAAAGCAAAAATTAAATTTTAATTTTAATAATAAAAGCAATTAAAAATTCAATCAATTTTGCGAAATTCGTAGCTAAATATCTTATTTTTGAAAAAAACGTAAACAGAATGCTAAACGCTGGAGTTTTAGGTGCTGGACACCTTGGAAAAATACATTTAAGATTACTTAATCAATCTAACAAATATAATCTCGTTGGTTTCTACGATTCGAGTGAAGAAAATGGTAAAAAAGTTGAAGCCGAATTTGGTTACAAATACTTTAATTCCATTGAAGCCTTAATAGATGCTGTAGATATGGTAGATATTGTAACACCTACATTATCTCATTACGAGTGTGCTAGGCAAGCCATTGCAAAAGGCAAACATATTTTTATAGAAAAACCAATAACCAATACCGTAGAAGAGGCAGAAACTTTAAGAACCTTAGTTGCCGAGCATGGTGTAAAAGGTCAAGTTGGGCACGTAGAAAGATTTAATCCTGCTTTTATTGCTATAAAGCATCAATTAGACAGCCCTATGTTTATAGAAGCACATCGTCTTGCAGAATTTAATCCTCGCGGCACAGATGTTCCTGTAGTGTTAGATTTAATGATTCATGATATAGATGTTATTTTAAGTGTTGTACAATCTAAAGTAAAAAGCGTATCTGCAAGTGGCGTATCTGTAATTAGTGATACTCCAGATATAGCAAACGCAAGAATAGAGTTTGTAAACGGTTGTGTTGCCAATTTAACAGCAAGTAGAATCTCTTTAAAAAATATGCGTAAAACACGTTTCTTTCAAAAAGACGCATACATTTCTGTAGATTTTTTAGAGAAAAAATGCGAGGTTGTAAAGATGAAAGATGCACCAAAAACACCTGGAGATTTTGATATGATTCTTCAAAATGCCGAAGGTGTTAAAAAGCAAATTTATTTTGATAATCCCGAAGTATCATCAAACAATGCCATTTTAGATGAACTTGAAAGTTTTGCTGATGCTATAAACACTAATACAAAGCCAGTAGTTACACTTCACGATGGAACAGAAGCATTACGTGTAGCAACAATGATTATCGATCAATTTTAGAAAAACATTATTATACAATAAATAACAATTTAAACAGTAGGTCTAAAAACTGTTTAGATTAAAATTATAAAAACAAATAAAATATAAATGAAAAACATAGCAGTAATTGGAGCAGGAACAATGGGAAACGGTATTGCTCATACCTTTGCACAATCTGGTTTTAAAGTACAATTAATAGATATTAGCGAAAAATCGTTAATAAAAGGAGTAGCAACTATTACTAAAAATTTAGATAGAATGCTCTCTAAAGAAAAAATATCAGAATCTGATAAAATTGAAACCTTAGGTAATATTACAACCTATACAAACATTAAAGAAGGTGTTAAAAATTCAGATTTAGTAGTTGAAGCAGCAACAGAAAATATAGATTTAAAACTTAATATTTTTAAACAATTAGACGATGTTTGTCCAGAAAACACAATTTTAGCTACAAACACATCATCAATCTCAATTACACAAATTGCAGCTGTAACATCTAGACCAGAAATGGTAATTGGTATGCATTTTATGAATCCTGTACCAATTATGAAACTGGTAGAAATTATTCGTGGCTATAATACAAGTGATGCTGTTACAAACACCATTATGGAATTATCTAAAACTTTAGGTAAAACACCTACAGAAGTAAATGATTACCCAGGATTTGTAGCCAATCGTATTTTAATGCCAATGCTTAACGAATCTATAGAAACACTATATAATGGAGTAGCTGGTGTTGAAGAAATAGATACGGTAATGAAATTAGGAATGGCACACCCAATGGGACCATTACAATTAGCAGATTTTATTGGTTTAGACGTTTGTTTATCAATATTAAACGTTATGTACGATGGCTTTAAAAACCCTAAATATGCACCTTGCCCATTATTAGTAAATATGGTTCGTGCAGGTAAATTAGGTGTAAAATCTGGTGAAGGTTTTTATGATTATTCAGAATCTAGAAAAGCCGAAAAAGTTGCTAAGCAATTTTTAAAATAAATTATAATAGTAGTTTTTAGTTAAGTAAACTTATAATTTAACTAAATACTACTATTACGTTTGTAATCTAAATTTATGGCAAAAGTAGTTCCGTTTAAAGCAGTAAAACCAACACGAGATAAAGTAAGCCTTGTAGCATCACGCTCGTACCAGAGTTATACGCAAGCAGAACGCGAAGCACGTTTAGATTATAATCCATTTTCTTTTTTACATATTGTAAATCCAGGCTATAAATATGCTAAAGAGATTTCTGGAGAGGCACGTTACCAATTAGTAAAAAACAGATATTTAGAATTTAAAGAAGATGGTATTTTTGTACAAGACAAGAAACCATCTTTTTACATTTATAAAATTGTAGATCGTGACAATCAAGAATTTAACGGCATTGTTGCTGCTGCTAGTGTAGAAGACTACTTAAACGATGTTATTAAAAAACACGAAGATACTATTGCTACACGCGAAACCGTATTTAAAGACTATTTAAAAACCGTAGGTTTTAATGCAGAACCTGTACTCCTAACCTATCCTGATAATAGTGAAATTTCAACTATTACAAATAAAATTCAGGAACAACGTGCAGAATTTGAATTTACAACAACATATCGCGATACACATTACTTATGGCAAATAGATAATGAAGCACATGTAAAAACAATTACAGCTGCTTTTGCAAAAATGGAAACACTTTATATTGCAGATGGGCACCATCGTTCATCTTCTTCAAATTTACTTTGTAAAGATTTAAAGGCAGAAAATAAAAACCATCAAGGTAACGAAACTTATAATTTTTTTATGAGTTTTCTTATTCCAGAATCCGAGCTTAAAATCCATGAATTTAATAGACTTGTAAAAGATTTAAATGGTTTTACTAAAGAAGAATTTTTAATTAAGCTAGATGCAATATATCGTATTGAAAACCGAGGTATCATGCCTTACAAACCTTCTAAACCTCATCATTTTAGCATGTATTTAGATGGTGAATTTTACTCGCTCTACTTAAGAAAAACAAATTATAGCTTTGAAACATCTTTAGACGAATTAGACGCGCAACTGCTTTACCAAACTATATTAAAACCTATTCTTGGAATTTACGATTTAAGAAATGATAATAGAATAGATTATTTAAGTGGAAAAAAAGAAATTGTAAATCTAAAAAGCAAAATAGATAGTGGCGAGTTTAAAGTTGGTTTTGGTATGGTTCCTGCAACCATTGAGCAAATGAAAAAAATTGCAGACGATGGTCTTAAAATGCCACCAAAAAGCACCTATATTGAACCAAAATTAAGAAGTGGTGTAACCATTTATGAATTTTAATAAAACTATGAAAAAACACCATATTTCTTTTTGTATTATATTTTTAATAAGTTTAGAATGTTTTGCTTTCCAGAACGAATCTAGTACTATACAAAATACCATAATAAAAAATGGAGTTGGTCTTGGCTCTGTAATTGCTGTAGTTACTTCATGGGAAAGAAACAAATCTATTTTATTTGCAATAATTCATGGCCTTTTTAGTTGGCTTTATGTTATCTATTATGCAATTACTAGAAAAGAAAAAGAATGAGTATACAAAACAACCTTAACAATATAAAACAATCACTTCCAGAACACGTAACATTAGTAGCTGTTTCTAAAACAAAACCTATTAGTGATTTAATGGAAGCTTACAATATTGGACAACGCATTTTTGGAGAAAACAAAATCCAAGAAATGGTTGAAAAATATAAAGAAATGCCAAAAGACATTAAATGGCACATGATTGGACATGTACAACGTAATAAAGTTAAATACATGGCTGAGTTTGTAAGTTTAATTCATGGTGTAGAAAGCTTTAAACTATTAAAAGAAATTAATAAGCAAGCAAAAAAACATGATAGAGTTATAGATTGTTTGCTTCAAATTAAAATAGCCGAAGAAGATTCTAAATTTGGAATGACTCCACAAGACGCTTCAACTATTTTACAATCGGAAGAATTTTCAACTTTAAAAAATATTAAAATTACTGGTGTTATGGGTATGGCAACCTTTACTAATAACACGCTTCAAATTGAAAAAGAATTCAAACTATTAAAAACAGTTTTTGACGAATTAAAATTATTAAATTCTACTAATTGTAAATTAGAAACAATCTCAATGGGAATGAGTGGAGATTACAATTTAGCTATTGAATGTGGAAGTACAATGGTTCGCGTTGGAAGTAGTATATTTGGCAGCAGAAACTATAATTAATCACTATAATAAAAACTGCAAAACAATTTTACTAAAATAAAGTAGATTATTTTACAACACTAATAAATACAAGCAACTTTTAACTTATTTGTACGCAATACTAGACATAGAAACCACTGGCGGTAAATATAATGAAGAAGGCATTACTGAAATTGCTATTTATAAATTTGATGGACACGAGATTGTAGACCAATTTATAAGCTTAGTAAATCCGGAAAGAGAAATACAGCCTTTTGTAGTTAACCTTACAGGAATTAACAGTAATATGTTAAAAAATGCGCCTAAATTTTATGAGGTTGCAAAACGAATTGTAGAAATCACCGAAGGTTGCGTTATAGTTGCACATAATGCCCAGTTTGATAATAGAATATTAACTACAGAATTTAGGCGTTTAGGTTTTGATTTTAATAAAGAAACACTTTGTACCGTAGAATTAGCAAAAACACTTATTCCAGATTTACCATCTTATAGCTTAGGGAAATTAGTACGTTCTTTAGGAATACCGGTTACAGATAGGCATAGAGCCTCTGGAGATGCTTTAGCTACTGTAAAACTTTTTAAACTCTTATTAAGCAAAGACGTAGAAAAAACAATAATTAAAACATTTTTACGTAAACACACACAAAAACAATTAGAGCCAAAACTAGTAGATATTATTGCCCAAACACCTTCGATTACTGGTGTATATTATATACATAATAAAGATGGCAATATTATATATATTGGGAAAAGTAAGAATATAAAAAAGCGTATTAATCAGCATTTTACAGGTACTAATAGAAAATCTAAAAAAATTCAATTACAGGTAGCAACTGTAACTTACGATGCTACAGGTAGTGAGTTAATTGCGCTATTAAAAGAAAGCCATGAGATAAAAAAAAATAAACCTATATTTAATAGAGGTTTAAGAAAAAATGTTTTCTCTCACGCTTTATATACTACTTTAGATAATAACGGTTATATAAATTTAAAAATTGATGTAGCCGATGGACGAAAAAGACCTATAACAACATTTAGTAACAAGCAAAGTGCTAAAGACTTTTTACATCAAGCCACAGAAAAATACAGTTTATGCCTAAAGCTAACAGGTTTAGAAAAAACTTTAAGTAGCTGTTTTAGGTATGAATTAAAAGAATGTGATGGTGCTTGTGTAAATGAAGAAAACACTAAATTATATAACAATCGTGTTAATGAGTTTATATCTAAATATAGCTACAAAGACCAAGACATGATTATTATAGATAAAGGTCGAAATGTTAACGAACGTAGTGCAATTTTAATTGAAAATGGAATATTTAAAGGCTATGGTTTTTACGATTTAAATTACCAATTAAATAATAAAGACATTTTAAAATCTATTATTATTCCAATGGAAAACAATAAACACACGCAACACATAATACAAAGTTACTTAAGAAAAAATAAGCGTCTTAAAATTCTTAAATTAGATTCTGAGCTAAGGAAATAATCTTTTTAGTATTTTTGATTTATGGGTAAAACAAATAAAAACAATTTAAAAAATAAACTCCACGAGATTATTTACGAAGCAGACACTCCTGCTGGTAAACTTTTTGATATTGTTTTACTTATTTTTATTCTAACAAGTATCGCTCTAGTAATGTTAGAGAGTGTTAGTTGGATTGATGACAAATACCACGATATTTTATATATAGGAGAATGGATAGTTACTATCTTATTTTCTATAGAATATATTGCTAGAATTATTACAGTAAATAAGCCTAAAAAATATATTCTTAGTTTTTATGGAATTATAGATCTTTTATCTACAATACCAATGTACTTATCTATTTTTGTTGTTGGAAGTAACGCATTAGTTGCATTAAGAGCTTTACGTCTATTAAGAATATTTAGAGTATTAAAACTGGCACGTTATCTTGGTGCTTCTAACCATTTAAGTTCTGCCATAAAAGCCAGTCGTGCAAAAATATCTGTTTTTTTATTTGCAGTATTAATTGCATCCATAATTTTTGGAACCTTAATGTATTTGGTAGAAGGAGAAGAGCATGGCTTTTCTAATATTCCAAAAAGTGTGTATTGGTGCATTGTAACACTTACAACTGTAGGCTTTGGAGACATTGCTCCACAAACACCTTTAGGCCAATTAATAGCAACTATAATTATGATTATGGGTTATGGTATTATTGCTGTTCCTACAGGAATTGTTTCGGCAGAATATACCAAAAACGCAAACAAAAATGATATTGACAAGGATAGTAAAGCAGAGAAAATTCACTTAAACTCTCAAACGTGTCAAAATTGTTTATCAACAAAACATAAAGATGAGGCCGAGTACTGCTATAATTGCGGCCATAACTTACACATAGAATAGTCATCACTTTTGAATTCTAAAAACAAATATCTTATTTCCATTGTTGGACCTACTGCCATTGGTAAAACAAGCTTAAGTATTAAACTTGCGCAACATTTTAAAACCGAAATATTATCTGCAGATTCTAGACAATTTTATAAAGAAATGCAAATAGGTACAGCGGCTCCAACTAAAGAAGAACTATCTCAAGCAAAACATCATTTTATACATAATAAATCTATTGAAGATAACTATAACGTTGGTGCTTTTGAAAAAGATGCTATTAAAACCTTAGACAATTTATTTAAAAAACATGATATTGTTATTATGGTTGGAGGTTCTGGTCTTTATGTAGATGCCGTTACAAAAGGATTAGATTATTTTCCAGAAATAGATAAGAGTATTAGAGAAAAATTAAATTTAGAATTAGCCGAGAATGGACTGCAAAAACTTCAGCTTCAATTAAAAACATTAGATTTAAAAGCTTATAACACAATTGCTATAGATAATCCTCAACGTGTTATTAGAGCTTTAGAAATATGTTTAGGAAGTGGTAAACCATATTCTTCATTTTTAAATAAAGACAAAAATAAACGCATATTTAAAACTATAACCATTGGTCTAACTGCAGAGCGCGAGACAATATATAACCGTATTAATAAACGCGTAGATATTATGATGTCTCAAGGACAATTAGAAGAAGTAAAATCTCTTATTAACAAGCAACATCTTAACGCATTAAATACGGTAGGATACAAAGAGTTTTTTAATTATTTTAATGGCGAATGGACACTTGATTTTGCAATTCAAGAACTTAAGAAAAACACAAGGAGATTTGCTAAACGCCAATTAACCTGGTTTAAACGTGACCCTAACACTTTATGGTTTGACTACCAAACAAGTATAGACAACATAATCTCTAGCATAAAAAGCAAACTATAATTGAACACTTTCAATTATTAAAGTAATAGAGTATCTTAGACATAAATAACACTTTATGAAAGAACGATTTGTATACATCTTTCGATTAATTTATAAATTGAAAGACAAAATAGCATTCTATCCCACCCTAATAAGTTTTGTAGGCTGCTTGTTTGCATATCTTATGTTTTACCTCGAAGAGCAAGGTATCTCTAAATATTTGTTAGAAACCGTACCACAATTAGTTATTAATAATACCGAAACTGCAAGATCTTTACTTACCACATTTATTGCTGGTTTAATTTCTATTATGGTTTTTAGTTTCTCTATGGTAATGATACTTTTAAGTCAAGCATCTAGTAACTTTTCTCCTCGCCTATTACCTGGATTAATATCTAACACAAGACATCAAATAGTTTTAGGAATTTATTTATCTACCATTATTTATTGCATTTTTATTCTAGTTTACATAGAGCCAGATGGTAATAAATACCAACTACCAGGATTTTCGGTACTGTTTGCTATTATTTTTATGCTTAATTGTCTGGCAGCATTTATTTATTTTATTCATTCCATTTCTCAAGAAATACAGATTAGTAATATAATGCAGAAAATATTTAAAACTTCTAAAAAACGTTTAGAAATTTTAATTAAAAATGAAGATGAAGGAGATGATATTAAAGAGTTTGAAAACACCGAAAATTGGAACTGTTACAAATCTAACATTAGTGGTTATTTGCAAGATGTATCGTTAACAAACATTGCTAAAATAACTAAAGAAATAGATGCTAAAATTAAAATAATACCTATTAAAGGTACCTTTGTGCTTAAGGAGAATGATTTATTTAAATCTAACGTAAAACTTAACGATGAGGAAATTGAAAAAATATTAAAACTTTTTGCCTTTGCTAAAAGCGAAATGATAGAAGATAATTACGCGCTAGCCTTTAAGCAATTAACAGAAATTGCTGTTAAAGCCATGTCTCCTGGTATTAACGATCCTGGAACAGCTATAAATGCTATAGATTATTTAACGCAGCTTTTTAGTATTAGAATTGAAAAAAATGATGTTACTTATACTAAAATTGATGACGAAATAGTAATTACAATGGAAACAGTTAGTTTTAAAACTTTACTTTTTCAAGTCATGGCTGCTTTAAGAACTTACTGTAAACACGACATTATTTTGGTACAAAAACTATTAGTTATGCTAACTAGCTTGAAAAAAACATGTACTAACGAAAATTACAAAAAAGTAATTATTAACGAAATAGAACAATTAAAAATTGATGCTAAATCCTCTATAAAAAATGAAAGAGATTTGGCTAGTATTTAACAAAAAACACCACTTTATAGGTGGTGTTTTTTATTTGTAAATTGAATGTAGATTTTACTCTGGATTAACAACTAATCTAAAGCCTTCTCCATGTATGTTTAATATCTCTACTCTATCGTCTACTTTTAGGTATTTACGTAGTTTAGCTATATACACATCCATACTTCTAGATGTAAAATAGTTATCGTCTCTCCATATTTTTGTTAACGCTAATTCTCTTGGCATTAAATCGTTTTCATGTAAAGCTAATAAACGTAATAATTCGTTTTCTTTTGGAGATAATTTTACTTGTTCTCCTCCTTTAAAAGTTAAAAATCTTAATTTAGAATTAAGGTCGAAATTTCCAATTTTAAATTCAAACTGTTTACTATCCGCAACAGTATCTGTTGCTTTTCTAGCCATTATTGCTTTAATTTTCATTAAAAGCACTTCACTATCAAAAGGTTTGTTTAGGTAATCGTCTGCTCCTACTTTATATCCTTTAAGTACATCTTCTTTCATTGCCTTAGCTGTTAGAAAGATAATTGGTACTTCGGCATTTTTTTCTCTAATTTCTTTGGCAAGCGTAAAACCATCTTTATAAGGCATCATAACATCTAAGATGCAAAGATCGTAGTCGTCTTTTTTAAACTTCTCGAAGCCTTCCATTCCATTTTTGGCGTGGATTACTTCGTAATCATTCATCATTAAATAATCTTTTAAAACGGTTCCAAAATTTGGATCGTCTTCTACTAATAATATTTTCTTTTCTTGTTCGTCCATAATGTTATGATATTAACGGAAGTTTTATTGTAAAAGTACTCCCTTTCCCTTTTTCACTTGTTACTGATATATGACCGTTGTGGTCTTCTACTATTCTTTTTACATAAGCCAAGCCTAAACCATGACCTTTAACATTGTGTATATTTCCTGTGTGTTCTCTATAAAATTTTTCGAAAACACGTTTAGCAGCAGCTTTACTCATTCCGCTACCTTCGTCTTTAATATTTACCAAAATGCTATTACCTACATTTTCTGTTTGTACAGTAATTTTTGGTGCTTCTGGCGAATATTTTATAGCATTATCTAATATATTAACTAGAACATTTGTAAAATGTGTTTCGTTAGCTAATACAGAAGATTTGGTTGCTTTAAGTTCTGTTTCTATATGTCCTTGTCTATCTTCTACAATTAATTCTATATGTGAGATAGCGTCTTCTATTAAGTCGTGAATACCTAGTCCTTCCTTACTAATATTTAACTCGTTTTTTTCTAATTTAGAAATTCTAAGTACATTTTCTACTTGGGCATGCATACGTTTGTTTTCTTCACGTATCATTCCTAAATAGCGTTTTACCTTATCTTTATCATTAATAATCTTAGGATTTTTTATAGAGTCTAAAGCTAAATTTATTGTTGCAATAGGTGTTTTAAACTCATGTGTCATATTATTTATAAAGTCTGTTTTAATTTCTGCAATTTGTCTTTGCCTCATAATTTGCGTTAATGCAGTTATAAAAGCAATTATAATTATAGATGTAAATAAAACAGATAAGCCTAACATACCTAATACAGACGACCAAATAAACCTATTTCTTTGTGGAAAATTAACTAATAATCTATAGTTGTTTGTTCCATTATCTTCAGAAAAAATAGGAACTTCCATTGTAATCTGGTCTTCTAATTCGAAATTTTCAGATTGTACTTTTGTTGCTAAGTCATTACTATATATAGCAAATTCATAATCAATATCTATGTCAAATTGTTTTAACTTAAGAGCTAACAATCTATCTATGTTTTCTCGAGATATTCTTCTATGAATTGGCGTTCTGTACGCGAAATCTCTATAATAATCATCAAAGAGTATTTTTTCTGTTCTTCCATACTCTGTAAAAATCTCATTATTATTTAAGTTTCCATCAATTTCACTAGTTTTAAAGATTTTGGTTTCTTTTTCACTAATAATTTTTTTAATACTTATTGAATCAGAACCTATGTCAAAGAGCGCAGGAGATAATTTATAATTTTCTTCTAATATTCCATTTCTGTAAACAAGTGTTTCGTTTTTAGCTTGATCTTCTTGTTTAACATAAAGATTTCGAATAGCTGTTGTATCTCTAATTATATCTATATCTTGAGCTATTAAACGTTTTAATTTGTAAACATAGTCTCTAAACTCTTCTTGTTCAACATTTTTAGAAACTTGAATTAACGACTGTTTAACATTAAAGTTGAAATTATCTTCTTTACTGCTTATAGAATTAGATATGTAATAGCTTTGTACAAATATGATACCTATAAGAGATAAACTCATTAGGACAACTAGTACAAAAAACACTTTTTTACTCATTCATTCAAAATTAATATTTTAACATTTAGTAAACGATGGATTTAACCTTACATTAACAAAAATGTTAAAACTTAAAACTTTTTAAATGTTTTTGGCAAGTTTAAGGAGTTGTTGGTGGGTTTTTAAAACTTCTTCTTTTGTCTTTTTAATATCTATATTTTCTATTACAAAATCGGAGAGCTTAATTTTTTCAATATCTGGCCACTGGTTAGCTATAATTGCTTTTACTTTTTTTATATTAGAGTTATCACGCTTTAACACACGTTTAATACGTGTTTCTTCTGGAGCAGTTACAGTTATAATGTAGTCGTAATTTTTATAACTTCCATTTTCAAAAAGTATAGCTGCTTCTTTTATAACATAAGGAGCAGTTTGTTTGTTTTTCCATTTTACAAAATGCTTTCCTACTTTAGGATGTACAATAGCATTCATTGTTTTTAATAATTCTTTATTATTAAAAATAGCTTTGGCTAAATATGGTTTATTTAGTGTGCCATTTAAATATGCTTCTTCTCCAAAAAGTTTTATTAGTTTTCTTCTAATTACTTTAGAGTTATTCATTAATTTTTTGGCTTCATCATCAGCTATATATATAGGTATATCTAAAGCTTCAAAAGCTTTAGCTACAGTAGTTTTTCCACTACCAATTCCTCCTGTAAGTCCAACAGTTATCATTCTGAGATTATATATTCTATTTTTTGCTCATGTAATCGAGCTGTTTTTATTGTTTTTGGAGACTTTATTAACTTTGGTGTTAAATATGTTGACTTATTATTATGCTCTTTAAAATCACATATAACATCAAAATCGTCTACAGTTATTTTATTATAGTTTTCTAAACTAGTGTAGTAAGATAGGTTAACCGTTTTAGGAAAATAATTAACTTTTACATTTTTAGGTACATTAATAATTTCTACAGGTAAAGTTAAAGTTCCCTCTGTAAATTTTTCTACTAATATATCTACACTTACACTCTTTGTTTTTACTAAAATTTGAGAATCTAAACTATCTAATTTTAATGCTAATCTAGCATTAAAAGGCTTGTTAACATTCTCTCGTTTTAACACATTTGTTTCTAAATTAGTTATATTAGAAATTAAAGATTTTGGGCCAATTATTTTTACAGAATCTGGATTAGTAACTATAGAATTTAAAACATTATAACCTGGACTATAATTAATTTTTAAATTAGGTATAACAGGCACCTTTTTAACAGCATTAATATCTACTTTAAATAAAAGTGTATCTGGATTAATAGTTTTTATCTCTATATTTTTTCCAAATTGATCATTAATTCCTGAGTATCCTCTAGACAAAGACCACGCATAAAGCGAATCGCTTTTTCTTACTTCATTTTTAAAATCTATATCTATTGAAGGTGTTTTAAAATAGTACTTTAACCACTCAAAACCATCTGTATTCATTGTAAAGTTTAATACATTGGTAGAGTCGTTAAGCACTACCATTTCATCTGGTATGTTTTTTAATACAACTTTAAATTTTACTGTATTTGTATAACTTGCCGATAACCTTGCTAAGATTAAAATAAAAAAAGCCAATATAAAAAATATAAGAAATACATTTAGTTTCCTGCTTCTTACTATATTTTTTATTGTGCTTGAGATTAAAGACATTATTTATGTTTAAAAAATAATTTAGGAAACTGCGCTTCTGGATTTCTATTTAAAATACTTAAATAAAATGTCGATTTTAAAAACCCAATACCATAACCAAAAAACTGAATTGTTATAGCTATTAAAGATTGAAAAGCAACTACTATATTTTTTGTTTTTACTAAAGCTAAACTAAAAGCTAAAAGGTAATAAGCTAATATAAAATATAAAGGTAGCATAATTTCTAAAAACGATATAATAATTGAAAAAACAATACTTAGCACAAATAAGGTAGGAAACCAATATGTTATTTTTTTAGTTTGTGGGTGCCATTTATTAAGAATTGGCCTAACCATACCAAATTTATTTACTTGAGTATAAAATTTAGACCAAGATATTCTACGTTTATGGTAAACATAAGCACTTTCAAAAAATGCTGTTTTAAACCCTAAATTCCATAACCTTATAGATAAGTCTGGATCTTCTCCAGGATGAACACGTCCAAAACCACCAGTAGATTGAAATGCTTTTTTAGATAGGCCCATATTAAAACTTCGAGGCTGAAATTTATTTACACTCTTTTTATTACCTCTAATTCCTCCTGTAGTTATAAAAGAAGTCATGCTAAAATTTATAGCTTTTTGTAGGTTAGAGAATGACGCATGTGCAGCATCTGGTCCACCAAAACAATCTACATAATTATGTTTTAAATTACGTATAACTTCATTTAGATACTGTTCTGGTAAAATACAATCGCTGTCTAAAATTATAAAATAATTTCCTTTTGCTTTTTCCATACCAAAATTTCTAGAGTCTCCTGGACCAGAATTTTCTTTGAAATAATATGAGATGTTTAAAAGTGAATTATAATTTTTTACTACTAGTTCTGAAGAATCTGTAGAGCCATCTTCTACAATAACAATCTCATAATCTCCGCTAAACTTTAATTTAGAAAAACTCTGTAAAAGCTCTTCTATCTCATTAGGGCGATTATAAACAGGAATAATAAATGAAAACGGTAATTGCATAATACAAATGTACAGTAATACAATATAAAAAGCCACTCTAAAAAGAGTGGCTTTTATAATATTTATGTAGTACTAAGTTTTAGTAAAACATATTATATAAATTATTAGTTTTTAATAATTTTTACAGTTTCTACTGCACTTCCAACAGTTACTTGTACAAAGTAAGTTCCAGATTGTAAGCTAGACATATCAACATCTTTAGATACAGCATTTGGTGCTGTTCTAATAACTTCTTGACCTAACATATTAAATATAGTAACATTATTTATAGCTTGTTGAGCGTTTAATGTTAATGTATTATTTACTGGGTTTGGATAGTAAGAGAAAATAGTGTTTCCATTAAAATCTCTAGTAGATAATGTAGTTTCTGAGATTGTTAAATCTACAGGCCCTGCTACTTTAGCAATACCACTGTTATAAACTCTTGCATAGTAGGTAGCTCCATCTGTAAGACCTCCAACATCTGTAGAACCTTCTCCAACACATGCAATTTCTGTACCTCCTGTACAAGCAGTATCATCGTATATTACAACAGTATCTGCAGTTGTATCAACTGTTACTGCCATTGTAGCAGTAGCAACAAAAGAGTACCAAATATCTTGATCTCCACCAGTTGCACCACAAGAACCTGCTGCCACTCCAGAATCTGTAGCTGCAGCTGTATCTCCACTAACCATAGTTCCTAAAGTTAAGGCTTCTGCATCTGCACACTCGTCGTTTGCTGGAGGTGCTATTGTTACATCTAATGTATAAGCAGTAGACTGAGGAGAAGCCCAAGTAGAGATTGCAATGTAATAAGTTGTACCAGACACTAAATCTGCATCTACAAACCTATCTGCTGAACCAGAAGAACCTACAAATCCAACACAATTAGGTGAAGCATCTAAACAGTTATCTAATACATGTAAACCAGAATAAGTACCAGTTAAATTACTTAACGCAAATCTATAAGTTTCTGTTACAGAAGGTGTAAAAGTATAAAATACATCATCACCGCTCATATAATATAAACTACAAGGTGTAGATCCATTCTCATAATCATCAAAATAGTTCGCTGTATCATCTGAAGTAGTATAAGGTACTGAAGCAATTGGTAGCGCAGTCTCACATAATTGACCTGGAATTGGACAAGTGTATGTAAAACTACCTAAAGCTAAATCACAAGTACTATCTGTACCATTTTCTAAAATTAAATTTACAGATGTACCATCTGCATAAGGACCAACTTGAACAACTCCTAAAGTAGTAGCTGGATAAGTATTTGTTCCATCATTAATTTGCGATGTTCCATCACCTAAACCTGTAACGTCTACATCAACAAAAAACTGAGAATTATCACAATCTGTAACTAGAGTTGCAGTAGCTGTTGGAGCTGTACAAGATACAGCAACAATATTCACATCTAAGTCCATTGTTACTCCATAAGAACCTTCATAACAAGAATTTGGTGTTGATTGACCTGAATCTGCTGTACCAATTCTCATTCTATGCTGTCCTAACGTAGCATCTGCTGGCATTGTAAAAGATGCATCTAAAGTTGTCGGGTTATCACTTAATGACTCTCCTGAATATAACAATTCTGTTGCATCATCAAAAACATAATCATCATTCAAATCAATCCATATGTTAGTATCGTAACTGTATCCAGTTTCAAATGTTATTTGAACATTAGCAGAAATTCCTTGACCTAAATCAACAGGAGTTCCTGTAAAATCTTCATATGTATTATCACCAGTACTTGAAAAGTTTGTACTACCTACTAGTAAATTTCCTATACCTGTACCGTCATTACTAGAAGGTGTAGACTCACAGTAGCATCCATCTGAAAATGTTGTATATGTATTTTCTGTACACGTTGATGTCCCAATCGAGTTATAAGGAGATACTGTCCAAAAATAATCCGTAGCAATCATTTGATCACTTACTGTATATGTTAGAGCTCCTCCTAAATCTAAATTATCTACTACATCATTACCTCCTGTAGAAGTACCAATAGTTAAATAGTAACCATCTGCACCTACAGATGCATCCCAAGTTAAAACTGTATCAAAATTACCACATGCAGCATCTGGTGTAGACACGTTATTTGCGGTACAAGGAGGCGTAGATGTTGGTGCTTCCTCAACTCTAAAATTATCAAAACCTAAATCATCATCAAATGAATCTGCTCCACCTGCCGTAAATCTGAAAGCAACATTTGTATTAGGAGTAATTACACTTAAATCTAGAGTTTGATCATTCCATCCTGTAGCTGTACCTGGAGCAGTATATGATAATAATGGTGTTGGATCCCAAGTAGCACCACCATCTGTACTAAACTCAACAGTTAAAAAACCGTCTTGATTAGAAGCTACTGATAGTTTAGCAGTAGCAGCTGTAAGAGATGATAAGTCAAAAGTTTCAGAAACTAATTGATTTGTATTAGTACAAGAACCTGAAGTCTCAATATAATAATATTGTCCGCTTCCTCCTGCTAAGTAACCTGAACCAGTTGAACCAGAGTCTATAGCAAAATTTCCATCGTCTGTATCTGCTTGAATCCAACCTGTAGGTACTGAATCATCACAAGATGTTTCTGGAACACAAGCAAAACCTCCGTCACATACTGTTACACCTTCAAATTGTTCCTGATAGGGATAAGTTGTAACTTGTGCGAAAGTAAATGTCGCACAAAGCATTAAAAATAAAAAAGTAATTTTCTTCATATTAAATTGTTTTTAGGTAAATATTAATTATTAATCTTACCAAAATATTGTTTTTTTATTAAGTAATAAGAACAAATAGCAATAAATCGACAATATACCTTTTATCTCGATTAAACGTTAACAATTAGTTAACAGTTCGATAATAATTTAATATTAATTTTTTTTTGTTATGGCATAAAAAAAACCATTCAATTAATTTTGAATGGTTTATAATGTTTATTTTTTATAATTGTTATTCTTCTTGTCCTTTCACAAAGGCATCCATAACCGCATCACTAACACCCATGTTACTAAATCCTCCATCATTATAAAGGTTTTGTAATGTTACACGTTTTGTTAAATCACTAAATAATGATACTGTATAATTAGCACAGTCCATTGCAGTTGCATTTCCTAAAGGAGACATTTTTTCGGCGTAAGCTATAAAACCGTCAAATCCTTTTACTCCACTTCCTGCTGTTGTAGGTGTTGGCGACTGTGAAATTGTATTTACTCTTACTTTTTTATCTTTTCCGAAAAAATATCCAAAACTACGTGCTACACTTTCTAAATATGCTTTATTTTCTGCCATATCATTATAATCTGGAAATACACGTTGTGCTGCCATATATGTTAATGCCACAATACTTCCCCACTCATTCATAGCGTCTTGCTTATAAAGTGTTTGCATAGTTTTATGAAAAGACATTGCAGATACGTCTGTTCCTTTTTGTGTCCATGCATAATTTTGGTCTGTATAATGTTTTCCTTTTCTTACATTAATAGACATACCTATAGAATGTAAAACAAAGTCTAATTTACCTCCTAAAATCTCGGTTGCTTGAGACACTAAATTTTGCAAATCTTCTTCACTTGTAGCATCGGCAGGAATAATTTGTGAACCTGTTTTTTCTGCTAGCTTATTTATTTCACCCATTCGCATAGCAACTGGCGCATTAGTAAGTACAAAAGTTCCTCCTTCTTCGTGAACACGTTCTGCTGTTTTCCAAGCGATTGAATTTTCGTCTAATGCTCCAAATATAATTCCTCTTTTTCCTTTTAATAAATTGTATGACATATTGTTATTTATTTAGTCGTTTTGGTAAGTTGTATTAAGCATCAAAGATAATATAAAATACTCTTATTTTTTATAATTAGCTTTTATCTACTTTTATATAAATAAAGGTGTTTAATTTAATAGTTCTTTTGCATGCGCTAAGGCAGAATTAGAGACATCTACTCCACCTAGCATTTGTGCGATTTCTACAATACGCTCGTCGTGATTAAGTTTTACTAGATTGGTTGTTGTAACCTCGTTTACATCTTTTTTATACACCTTAAAATGTGTATGCCCTTTTGCTGCAATTTGTGGTAAATGTGTAATACTAAATACTTGCATGGTTTTACTCATTCCTGCCATAATATCTGCCATTTTATTAGATATTTCTCCAGAAACTCCTGTGTCTATCTCATCGAACATTATAGTTGGTAATTTTATATATTGAGTCAGTATAGATTTTATAGCAAGCATTATACGTGATAATTCTCCTCCAGACGCTGCTTTTTTTAGTGGTTTAAATTCTCCTCCTTTATTAGCCGAAAACAAGAAATCTAAACTATCTTTTCCGTTTAAATAATATGTTTCTGATAATGAAAGTACAATGTTAAATTGGGCGTTAGGCATGCCTAATTGTGCTAAAATAGCTTCTAATTTTTCTTTTAAAGATGGAATTGCTTTTTGTCTTTTATTATGAATTAATAACGCTAAAGCATCTAAATCTTGTTTTACTTTTAAAATTTCGGATTTCTTTTTAGCTATATCCGAATCTACATTTTCTGTTGCTAATACTTTGTCTGACAATTGATTTTCTATTACAATTAGTTCTTCTATAGTAGATACAACATGCTTTTGAAATAAGTTATTTATAATTGTTAATCTTCCGTTTACTTCTTGTAATCTATTTGGGTCTGCTTCTAAATTTTCTTGAAAAGTTTCTAATTCACTAAAAACATCGTCTAACTCAATTAAACTACTATTTGTACGATTATAAAGGTCTTCGTATTTATTAGAAATAACAGATAGTTGTTTAAGTGTATTTTTTAATTCTGTTAATGTAGACAAAACACCTATTTGCTCATCGCTTAATAATTGATTTGATGTTGTTAATTTTTCTTGAATTGCATCTATATTGCTTAAAGTTTCTAACTCTTCTTCTAAAGTCTCTAACTCTCCGGCTTTAAGTTTCGCTTGGGTTAACTCATTTAACAAAAAAGAGTTATAATCGTGTTCTTTAATAGCTTCGGTTTGAAAGGCTATTAACTTTTCTAAATCTTTATTTAATGCTTTATATTCTAATTGTTTTTTTGAATAATTTGATATTTCTTTCTGGGTATTAGCTAAAGCATCTATAACTTGAAATTGAAAACTATCGTCTACCATTTGAAGTGTTTCGTGCTGAGAATGTATATCTATTAATCGCTCTCCTAAAGCTTGTAAGCTAGAAAGTTTTACAGGAGAATCGTTAACAAAAGCTCTAGATTTACCACTTGGCAATATTTCTCTTCTAATAATTGTTTGTGGTTCGAAATCTAAATCTTCGAGTTTAAAAAGAGTTTCGAGTTTATAGTTTGTTACATCAAAATTAGCCTCAATAACACATTTTTTTTCTTTATTACGAAGGCTACTTAAATCTGCTCGTTTACCTAATATTAATGAGAGTCCTCCTAATAATATAGATTTTCCTGCACCTGTTTCTCCAGTAATTATTGTAAACCCATTATTAAAATCTACTTGTAAATGATCTATTAAAGCATAATTTTTTATGGATAAAGAAGTTAACATATTTTTTAAATTTAATAAGCGGTACTTAATTACAATCTCTAATTTATATATTTAATTTACGCAATAACTACAAATTAAGAGTGTACGTTAAATATAATTATTAGATTGTTACCTAAGTAATAAAAATAAAGAAATTAATATTTTATATTTCGCCATTTACTGGCATGTGTTGGAGCGACGCGGTTTAATAGCTCTACCAAATCTACAACTTCCACATTAGGTCCAGAAGAAAATATTTGTTCTATTTCTTCTGCTTTTGCATCAAAAAATATACGGGCAAGATAAGAGTTTGGTCTATTAGAATTCATTTTCTTAAAATATGATAGCGCTAATACAATTTCATTTTTTGCATCTTTACTATTTTCACTCATAATGTCCATTCCTCTTCTATGGTAATTATACATTACAGTTCTAAACTCACTAAATGTTGGAGATAAAATATTATCTATAAGTGCAAATCTACTTTGTAATCCATCTTCTAATTTCCAACCTTTAAAATTTTCTTGTTGAGAAAAATTTACAATACGTTGAGCTTGCTTAAAGTAAGGATCGCCACCTTCTTTTTGAAAAGTTTCGGCGTCTAAACCAAAAACCATATTTATATGAAAAGCCAATACAGAAACAAGATTAGATTCGTACTGATTTTCATTATAAATTAAATTTTGAAATTCTAAATATCTAAAAGAAAAGTCTTTATCGTTTATATTATAAATAGGCGTTGTGTATGTAGAACCAAATACTGGTCTTGATGACTGTACTTGTATAGATGCTTCAAAATTTTCTCCAGATTGTCCTGTAACATTTATTACTATATTACAGTTTATACGTTCTTGAGGTTTAAAGTTTCTATTGGTCCATTTTGTTTTATTTACAAACTCTGTTAATTGATTTTCAAGTGTTTTAAATATTTGAAGATTCTCGTTACCCGTTAATTGCGCATTTACAACTACATTACAGTTTAGCTCTTGAGAAAAACCAAAGTTTATTGTAAAAAAGGCTAAAAGTATAAGTAGTTTACGCATTTAATTTTTGTGTTATAACGCTTAAAATATCTCTTGCCACTTCTGCTTTAGATTTTAATTGGTAAGCGTTTATATTATTATTTTTGTCTATAATAGTCACTTTATTAGTGTCTTTTTTAAAACCTGCTCCTTTGTCTTTTAACGAATTTAAAACAATTAAGTCTAAATTCTTCTTTTTTAATTTGCCTTTTGCATTTTCTAATTCATTATCTGTTTCTAATGCAAAACCAACTAATATTTGTTTTGTTTTTATAGCTCCTAAAGAAGCTAATATATCTTTTGTTTTCTCTAACTCTAATGTTAACGTTTCACCTTTCTTTTTTATTTTACTTTGTGAAACTTCTTTTGGTCTATAATCTGCAACTGCTGCAGATAATATTGCCACATCAACAAAATTAAAATGCTGGTGTACGGCTTCATACATGTCTTGCGCACTAACTACAGGAATAACTTGTATTAAACTGTGTTCAGCTTTTTGGTGCGTTGGACCAGTAACTATAATTACTTCTGCTCCCAGGCTTGCTGCTGCTTTAGCTATTTCAAAACCCATTTTTCCGCTAGAATGGTTTCCTATAAAACGAACAGGATCTAAAGCTTCGTAGGTTGGTCCTGCTGTAATAAGTATTTTTTTATTTTTTAACGGAAGGTTTTTAAGAATATCGGCTTCTATAAAAGCAACAATATCTTCTGGTTCTGCAAGGCGACCTTGTCCTACTAAACCACTTGCTAATTCACCAGATGTTGCAGGAATCATAATATTTCCAAAGCTTTCCAACTTAGCAAATGTATTTTTTGTAGATGGATGAATGTACATATCTAAATCCATTGCCGGAGCAAAATATACAGGACATTTAGCAGATAAGTATGTTGCTAATAATAAATTATCGCATGTACCATTTGCCATTTTAGATAGCGTATTTGCTGTTGCTGGTGCAACTACAAAAAAGTCTGCCCAAAGCCCTAACTCGACATGATTATTCCATTCTGCATTCTCATCGTCTTCATTATAAAAAGAAGAGTGTACAGGATTTTTAGATAGTGTAGAAAGTGTAAGAGGTGTTACAAAATCTTTAGAAGCAGGTGTCATAACTACTTTTACGTTAGCACCTGCTTTTATAAATTCTCTTACTAATATGGCTGTTTTATAAGCAGCAATACCAGCACTAATGCCTAATAGTATATTTTTGCCACTTAAAATAGACATAGTATTAGTCTTGTTTTTCTTCTGTATTTCTATGGTAAACTTTACCGTCTAACCACTCTTTAACTGCTAAAGCGTGTGGCTTAGGTAGTTTTTCGTAGAATTTAGAAACTTCAATTTGCTCTTTGTTTTCAAAGATTTCTTCTAAAGAATCGTTGTAAGTTGCAAATTCTTCCAACTTTTCAATTAACTCTTTTTTAATTTCAGAATTAATTTGCTCTGCTCTTTTAGAAATAATTGAAATAGCTTCGTAAATGTTTTCTGTAGGTGCATCAACTTTATTTCTATTATAAGTTGTTGTACTTAAAGGCGCATCGATCTTTTTTAAATCCATAGTTGTTTTATTAACTTTTTGTATTGTACTGTTCTAATTGTTCTAAAGTATCTTCATACTTTGTTGTTGCATCTTCTAAAAAAGTAGAACTTGCATATGCTTTTTTAAATGCATTATAATATGCTTCTGCAGCTTCTAAACGAGCTTTCTTTTTAAATTCTACACTTCTAACTGCGAGTTGGTATGCAGAATCAAATTTAATATACAAAGCTTCTTCACGAAGTGATGAACCTGGAAAATCTATTATAAAATTATCTATTGCCGAAATAGATGCTTTATAATCTGAAATTCTATTATATTGTTTTGCAGTTTCAAATGCCTTTTTTTCTAGTTTAAAGCTTAATTCCTTTACTAAGGCATTAGCCTCAGTAACATCTGTAGATTCTGGATAAACATTAATAAAATTTTGTAATTTCTCTAATGCGGTATATGTATCTTCTTGATCTTTAGAATATACTGGTGATAATTGATAATAACTTTTTGCTGCTTTAAAAGTAGCTTCTTCTCTTTTAGAACTTTTTGGATATGCAGAAACAAAACGCTCAAAATGATAACCTGCTACATAAAACTCTCCTGTTTGATATGAAGCATCTGCATTTAAAAACATTAATCTTTCTGCTTGCGGCTTACCTCTATATTGCGGTATTATTTGTTCGAATAAACGATTTGCTTTAGAAAATTTCCCAGCATTATAAAGTTCTTCTCCCACTTTATATTTTGCTGCAATATCTTCAGACTTTAAAGCTTTTTGATATTCGTTACAAGAGCTAAGCGTTAGGACTAAGAGTAGTAAATAAAATAAGTTTTTCATCAATTTTTTTTATTGTTTTTTCATCTGTTTTATAAAATAATTTTATGTTTATTTTATAGATTTTGAAACAAGATGCAAAAATACGCTATTTATATGGATATTAAAAATATAATTTTACTGCTAAAGTAAGAGTTGAAATTAAGCTACCACACGGTTTAAGTAATATTTAACTTTCAAACTGCTTTATAAAGTTTGCTATTTTAATTTTTAAATCATCTGAAGCGACAACAAGTGGTAATCGAACTGTGTCGTTACAAAGATTTAGGGCTTGCAATACAGCTTTAATTCCTGCTGGATTGTTTTCTGAAAAAATAAGACTTGTTATTTCCATTAATTTAAAATGAAGCTTAAATGCTTGTTTAGCATCTCCTTCTCTACCTAATGCTATCATTTTTGAAAATGGTTTTGGAAATGCTTGTCCAATCACCGATATTACTCCATCTCCTCCAGCTAAAGCTACTGGTAAAGCTAAATCATCGTCTCCCGAAATAACTCCAAATCCTTCTGGCTTATCTTTTAACAATTGTAAATATTGGGCTACATTATTACCTGCTTCTTTTACTGCTACAATATTTTTAAAGTCATTTGCTAACCTTATTGTTGTTTCTGGAAGCATATTAGATGCTGTTCTACCTGGCACATTATATAAAATAATTGGCACAGGAGATGCTTGTGAAACAGCTTTAAAATGTTGATATATTCCTTCTTGAGTTGGTTTACTATAGTATGGAGATACAGATAGAATTCCTGCAAAATTAGATAAATCTGTTGTCTTAATTTCCTCTATAACTGCATTTGTATTGTTTCCTCCAATACCTAAAACTAGTGGCAATCTACCATTATTAGTTTTAATTATAGCATCGATTATGTCTTGCTTTTCTTGTTTTGTTATAGTTACACTTTCGCCTGTTGTACCACTAATTACTATATAATTAGTACCATTTTTTATATTGTATTCTACAATATTAGCTAGTGCTTTAAAATCTACTTCACCTTCTGTTGTAAATGGTGTAACTATTGCAATTCCTGTACCTAAAAAAGGATTTTTCATTATTTATATTTTATTTAGAATATTCAAATATTTTTTTAATTCTGAAGTAAATGTTTTAAAATCATTCATTTCAGTTTTTATAATCAAATCGTTTACACGCTCGTCTGTTTCTAAAACGCCGACTTTAAATTTTGATTTTGAAGAAACAGTTAAAAGTTTTAAAGGTGTTGTGTCGTTTTTAAAATAACTTATTAACAAATCGAATTCTTTATTTAAAAACTGTTGCAATTCTTTATCCTTTATAACGCCTTTCCACCCTAAATGTTTTAATGTAAAGGTTGGCTTAAAAGTTTTTTCTTCTTTTTTAACTTGCTCTTTAAAAGCAATAATTTCGATTTCTTCTTTATTTAAATATAAATTTTTAGCTAAAAAATTAAAATCTGGAAGATTATCTATCTCTTCTGCATTAAAAATAACACCTATACTATTAATCTTACTATTTGATTGTGAGACAACTCTATTTTTTAACCTAGAATTAATATAGTTTTTATTAGATTTTTCTTTTAATCCTTTTAAAATCATTTATATTTAAACTTTGTACAAAAGTAGGAAAATCGACCACATGTTTTCTAAAAAAAACTAAGTATTACACATGAAAAAAAAACACTTATTAAATTTAACGCTACTTCTTATTTTCATTTACTCATGTAAACAAGAACCGTATTCAATTTCTAAAATTGAAGGTAAACAAATTGCTATAAAAGATAGCCTTGAATTAGATAAAGATTTTGACTCTTTAATTTCACCATATAGAGAACAACTAGAAAAAGATATGCATAGAGTATTATCTTATGCTCCAAAAACTTATACAAAAAGTGATGGCGACTTAAATACAGCTATTGGTAATTTAATGGCAGATGTTGTTTTTTCTGAAGGAAACCCAATATTTAACAAAAGAACTGGTAAAAATATTGACATTGTTTTATTAAATCATGGTGGCATTAGATCCATAATTTCTAAAGGAAACATTACCACAGAAACAGCTTTTAAAGTTATGCCTTTTGAAAACAGCATTGTTGTTGTAGCTCTTAAAGGACAACAAATAGACAGTATGATGCATTATTTAAGTGAAGCTAAAAGAGCTCATCCTGTTCGTGGTATAACATTAACTTTAGACAAAAACTATAAAATTTCTAATGCTTTAGTTAATAAAAAACCAATAGAAAAAGACAAAACTTACTATGTAGCAACTAACGATTATTTATATGACGGTGGAGACAGAATGCGTTTTTTTAAACCTAACGACTCTGTTTATTATTTAGATTATAAAATTAGAAATGCTATGATTGATTACTTTAAAAAAGTAGATACTATTAACCCGAAAATTGATAACAGATTTACCCAAACCAAATAATTAAAAAAATGAAACGTAGAACATTTATTCAAAAATCATCGGCTGCCACAGCATTAGTAACTCTTGGTGGATTTGGTTTTCAATCTTGTAATTCGGCAATAAAAACAAAAAAAATAACAATACTGCATACAAACGATGTGCATAGCCATATAGATCCTTTTAGCCCAGAAGATGGCAGAAACGCTAACCAAGGCGGAGTTGCTAGACGCGCAAGTTTAGTTGAGTCTATTAGAAATGAAAATCCAAATACACTTTTATTAGATGCTGGTGATATTTTTCAAGGCACTCCATATTTTAACTATTATGGCGGCGAATTAGAATTTAAACTTATGTCTAAAATGAAATATGATGCTGCAACTATTGGTAATCATGATTTCGACAATGGTATAGATGGTTTGTATGCGCAATTACCTCATGCCGATTTTAAATTTTTATCTGCTAATTATAATTTTAAAAATACAATAATGGATACGCATGTTAAACCTTATCATGTGTTTATGAAAGAAGGTATTAAAATTGGTGTTTTTGGTTTAGGTATTAAGCTAGATGGCTTAGTTGACAAAAAAATGTATAAAGAAACAGAGTATTTAGATCCTGTAGAGATTGCTACAGATATGTCTAGAATTTTAAAAAATGAAGAGCAATGCGACTTAGTTATTTGCCTATCTCATTTAGGATATTATTACTCAAAAAACCCAAATAAAATTTGTGACCTTGTTCTTGCAAAAGAAACAAGAGATATCGATTTAATTATTGGTGGCCATACACACACTTTTTTACCAAAGCCTACAGTAGCACAAAATAAAGATGGTAAAAACGTATTAGTAAACCAAGTAGGTTGTTATGGTATTAATTTAGGTAAAATTGATTTCTTTTTTGATGCTGACAAAAACAAAACTGCAAATGGAACTTCTATAATAGTGTAATAAATAATAATTAATAACGACTAAACTTAGTAGTTATTAATTATTAACATTATGCTTTTATGAGAGCCAAAATACTATTAGGATTACGCATTGTTATTGCCATTATTTTAATACAAACTTTAAGATATAAATTTACTGGACATCCAGATAGCGTTTACATTTTCACTCAAGTTGGCATGGAGCCTTACGGTCGTATTGCTATTGGAATTTTAGAGCTTGTTGCTGGTATATTACTATTAATCCCTAAAACAGTATGGGTTGGAGCTCTACTTACTATTGGTATAATTGGCGGCGCAATATTTTTACACATAACACAACTTGGAATAAGTGTTAATGGAGATAATGGCATATTATTTTATACAGCATTAATAACATTTATTCTTTCTTGTATTGTTTTATTCTACAACAGAAAAAACATTCCGTTTTTAAAATAATACTTTATAATATTTATTCATTTTAGAAACAATATAAAAATACACAAGAGAGAAACCTATAATTAAAAGTATAGAATAAATTACACTTAGTATATAATCTGAAGAAACAAACACATATGCCACTCTTACTGTTTCAGAAAACACAATACAAACACTTGCTAAAAAAAGTATTAATCCTTTTTTAGAATCATGATACAAATAGTTAATTAATGAAAAAGAAAGCAATAATAATATGCTAATATTATAAAGGCATTCTATTAAAAAATCTAATGTATAAACTTTAATAGTACTATCTGCTAAAATCATTTGATTTAAGGTAAATATTAAATAACCATTAAATATAAATAGTACAAAAATTGGTAATTTAAATTTACTCATTAATATTTTTAAATTAATACGCTTAGCTATATATAACAGTAAGTTTAAATAGCCAAATATATAAGCGATATTACTAATTCTAGGTAAAACACTAACATCAAAATAACTAAAAGCCTTTATAAACTCTGCAAACGCGGAAGAAATTAAAAAAATTGCAAAAAATTTACTTTTATTTTCTGATACGGTAAAATATAAACACACTAAAAAAGAAAGTATAAAAGCTCTTAAATAGCTTGATAGTTTAACAAGGTCAAACAAGACGCTAACCATAAACAAACAAGTGATTATAACAAGAAGGCTTGTTATACACTGTAATTTTGTGATTTTCATTATAATAGATTTAAGGGAAAGTAAATATATAAGAAAATAAACCAATAAACGTTAAAATATACACTTAATCGACGAAATACACGTAATTAAATTGTATTTGAAAGAAAAACTATACAAGCAAACTATTCGTTTCCTCTTCAGGTGCTATAAGAATATGGCTATAGAGCAACGACACTCCAAAAAAGAAAAACACTGTAGAAACATAACCTAATGGCGTATCTTCATCAATAAAATAATATGCAATAAGTATAAATTCTGAAAAAGCTATTAAAAAACACGACAGAAACAATACCAAGCGCTCCCTTACACTACTTTGGATATAGCTTAAAAAAGATAAAGATAACAGTACAACTAAAGATAAATTATATAAAAACTCTACAATATGAACTGCTAATTCCACTTGGGATTCAAAGTTTATAGGCTCCACTAGATTTTTAAAAAAATAAAGTATATAAACACTTAACACTAATAAAACTATAAAGTAAAAAAGATATTTTTTAAATATTATTTTAAAATTTAAGCTATTTACAACATATAGAATAAGAAAAAAATATGCCATTATGTAAGAAATATTACATAAGTAATAATAAATGTTTTCGTCTGGATTATACAGAAACATACTAACAAGTTCTCCTACTGTATAACACAAAAAAAACAGTATTAATGTAATACTTTTAGCTCCTTTTTTAAAAAAATAGAACAATGCTAAAACAGGAACAAACATTAGCTCTAAATTATAAGATATTGTGCTAAACCCAAACACATCTAAAAGCACTATTATTAAAATAATAATAGCGGCTACAATAATAAATCTGATTTGCTTGGACATAAAGGGCTTAAAGGTAATGAAATACCAAATTAACGGTTTCAATTAATAAGAAACAAAAAATAAAAAACATATTTTAACCATAAACTATTTACAAGTTTCTTTTATATTTTAAAATTAAAGCATATTTAAAAAATCTGTTTCAGTTATTAACGGAATATTTAATTTCTCTGCCTTATCTCTTTTACTTGGTCCCATTTTATCGCCAGCAACTACAAAATCTGTTTTAGAAGATATAGAACTTACATTTTTACCGCCATTATCTTCTATAAGCTTTTTAAGCTCTGTTCTAGAAACTTGAGTAAAGACACCCGAAACAACAAAAGATTTACCTTCTAATTTATTTGTTAAATTAGCCAATTTTTCTGCAGAAACCTCTAACTGAACACCAAACTCTTTAAGTCTTCGTATAGTATTTACATTTTCCTCTGAAGCAAAAAAAGCAACAACACTTTCTGCAATTTTAACACCTATTTCATCTACTTTCTCTAAATCTTCAATAGAAGCATTCGCTAAAGCTTCAATACTTTTATAATGTTTAGCTAATTTTTTTGCAACCGTTTCTCCAACAAAACGAATTCCAATAGCAAATAGAACACGCTCAAAAGGTATTTGCTTTGAAGCATCAATACCATTAATTAAGTTTTCTGCACTTTTTTCAGCCATTCTTTCTAAAGGCATTACTTGCTCTTTATTAAGTGCATATAAATCTGCATAATTAGTAATTAAACCTTCTTTTACCAAAAGTGCAACAGTCTCTCCTCCTAAACCATCTATATCCATAGCTTTTCTAGAAATAAAATGTTGTATTCTTCCCACAACCTGTGGTTCGCAACCATTATAATTTGGACAAAAATGTTTTGCCTCACCTTCCACTCTTTCTAACGGTGTCTGGCACTCTGGACAATGTGTTATATATTGTGTTGGCTCAGAATTTAAAGGTCTTTTAGACAAGTCTACAGCTATAATTTTAGGAATTATCTCTCCTCCTTTTTCTACAAAAACTTCATCGTTTACACGTATATCTAACTTTTCAATTTGGTCTGCATTATGTAAAGATGCTCTTTTTACAATGGTTCCTGCTAATTCAACAGGTTCTAAATTAGCAACTGGAGTAATTGCTCCTGTTCTACCCACTTGATATGTTATCTCTTTTAAAATAGTAGATACTTGCTCTGCTTTAAACTTGTATGCCATTGCCCAACGAGGCGCTTTAGCTGTATAACCTAATTCTTCTTGTTGATATAAATTATTAACTTTAACTACTACTCCATCTGTTTCGTAAGGAAGATTATGCCTTTCTTTATCCCAATGATTTATAAATTGAAAAACCTCTTCAATAGAATTACATAAGCGCGCTTCGTTTGGAACTTTAAAGCCCATTTGCCTTGCTTTTACCAAACTTTCAAATTGATTTTCAACACCTAAATTAGTTCCTGTTAAGTTATACAACAAACATTCTAAAGGTCGCTTAGCAACCTCTGCACTATCTTGCAACTTTAAGCTTCCTGAAGCAGTATTTCTAGGATTTTTATACGGTTCCTCTCCATTTGCTACACGCTCTTCATTCATTTTAACAAAGCCATCAAAAGGCAAAACTATTTCTCCACGAATGTCGAATTTTAAAGGATAACTACCTTTTAATTTTAAAGGTACAGATTTAATAGTTTTAATATTTGTAGTTACATCGTCTCCCTGAAAACCATCTCCTCTTGTTACTGCTCTTACTAAACTTCCATTTTCGTATGTTAAACTTATTGAAGCTCCGTCGTATTTAAGTTCGCATGTGTAAGCAACATCTCCATCTACTAACTTTTTAATTCTAGTTTCCCAATCTTTTAAATCTTCTAAAGAATATGAATTATCCAAAGAATACATTCTATGCTCATGAGTTACGGTATTAAAATTTTTTGTAACCTCTCCTCCAACTCGTAAAGTTGGGGAATTAGCATCATAAAATTCTGGATTTGCTTCTTCTAAAGCTTGAAGTTCTTTTAATTTTATATCGAAATCATAATCACTAATCGTAGGATTATCTAGCACATAATAATTATAATTATGTTCGCGAAGTGTGTTACGAAGTTGGTTTATTTTTTCTTGTATTGTCATTCTATAATCTATCTTTATTTAACCATTTTGGCGCTGGCAATGGCTTAAAACTGTTCATTTTATCTAGCAATCCGTCTATAGTATTATCAATTACAACTGCTTTAAAGTTTTCTTCACTTAAAAAACCTTTAGACACCATCACCTTGCTTTGTTGTATTAAAGCATCATAATAACCATTTATGTTTAAAATACCTATTGGCTTAATATGTAAACCTAATTGTCCCCAAGTTGTAATTTCAAAAAACTCATCCATGGTTCCAAAACCACCAGGTATAACTATAAATCCATCGCTTTTTTCGTACATTTTAACTTTACGATCGTGCATATTATTAGTTACTATTAACTGCGTTAAATCTTCACTAACAATTTCTTTAGTTTTTAAAAAATTAGGAATTATACCTAATACCTTTCCGTTATTTTCTAAAACACCTTTAGCAACAACTCCCATGATACCAATTTTTGCTGCTCCATAAACCAAGGTAATATTATTTTGTGCTAAAGTTTTACCTAAAGCATGAGCTTCGGAAATTATTATATTATCATTTCCTAAACTTGCTCCACAAAAAACCGCAATACTATTCATTATATATTTGCTTTTAACATTCGGTTTTTATTAAAAATATCTTTTAATATTTCTACATTTTTAAACCCAAAACTTTCAACTAAATCCTTGGTTTCCTCTCCTAAGTACTCGTTTATTTCGAAGAATAATTGTCCGTTTTGTTTCAATTTATTTTTGGCAAATTTTGTAATCGCTCTATAAAATATTAAAGGATCATTATCTTCTACAAATAATGCCAAATGTGGCTCGTTATTTAAAACGTTATTTTGTATTTCTACCTTTTCCAAATTACGAACATAAGGCGGATTAGATACTATAATATTAAACTCTAAATTTTTAAATAATGTGTTACAATCATCATCTTTTAAAATACTTCCTTCTAGAAAATTAATATCTACATTATTTAAAGTGGCATTTTCTTTAGCTTTTTCTATTGCTTTTTCCGAAACATCTAAAGCATACAGTTGTGCATTATTTAAGTTTTTTGCTAAAGCAATAGCTATACAACCACTTCCGGTTCCAATATCTAAAATTGATAATTGAGTTGATGTTTTACTTTTTTTAGAGTCTATTATTAACTGCACCAACTCTTCCGTTTCCGGTCTTGGTATTAATGTATTTTCATTAACTTTAAATGGTAAACCAAAAAATTCGGTTTCACCTAATATATATTGAATAGGCTGCTCTTTTTTTAATGCTTCTAAAGCATTAAAAATTGGTTGCTGCTCTTCCTTTGTTATAGAAATTTTTCTATTTAAGGCTATATCTAATCTTGAAATATTATAAAAAGCCTCTGTACACAAAAAGAAAAAACTAGACACTTCTTCTTTGCCATAAATAACATCTAATGTTTCGTGAAATATATTTTCTAAATCTTTTACTAACACAATTAACTTTATTTATAATAAATCTTTAATCATCCATATTGAACAAGAGTTATGTCCTGTATCACCTAATGGCTCTTTTAAATGTTTAAAACCAAATGATTCGTAAATATGAATTGCAGCTTTTAATTGTGGAGCAGACTCTATATAACACTGCTTATAACCCATCTTTTTTGCAGAATCTATACATTTTTTAAACAATAGTTTACCATAACCTTTTCCTCTAATTTTTGGTGAAAAGTACATTTTTTGAAGTTCGCAAACTGTACTTTTAAAACCCTTTAAAGTTTTTATACCTGCTCCACCAAGTATTTCTCCATCAACATCGATTACATAGTAAACATCGTTTTTATTTTTGTAAGATTGATACATTCTTTTTGTTTCTGGATCTGCATAAGCAGTACCTTTTAAAGGAATATTAAATTCTGGAAAACATGCACGTATAACACCTTCTATCTGCGCATTATCTTCAAGCATAATTTCTCTAATAACCATATTATTTTTACTCACTTTATTATAGTATTTTTACGCAGTATTTTGAGGTTGAATATACAGCAATACCAATTAAATTAAAAAAATCAAGATGAAGAAACTTATAATCTTATTAACAATTACATGTTGCTTTTTAAGCTGTAAATTTAAGGAAAAACCAGAATTTTTGCGTGTTGAAAATATAGCAGTTGCAGAGTCTAATAGCGAATTTATTGTTGTTACCGCAGACGCTTTTTTTAACAACCCAAACAATGTTGGCGGAAAACTGGAAACCGAAGGCATTATTATTACCGTAAATGGTATTGAAGCTGCCACTGTATCTTCTAAAGAATTTGATGTACCTGCAAAAAAAGATTTTTCAATTCCGTTATCAGCAAATATTCCTACTAGTAAAATTTTAAATCTTAATAACCTTAGTGGTTTATTAAGTAGCGTACTTAATAAAACAGTTAAAGTACAATACCAAGGTGAAATTAAATATAAAGTTTTTGGATTTTCCCATAAATACAATATCGATGAAATTGAAGATGTAAAAATTAAAATTTAATTTGAATACACACCAAACATATATGCACCGAGCAATACAAATTGCCAAAAACGGATTAGGAAAAACTCGTCCAAATCCTATGGTTGGTGCTGTAATAGTATATAATAACAAAATAATAAGTGAAGGTTTTACAAGTAAATACGGTGGTAACCATGCCGAAGTAAATGCAATAAATGCAGTTAAAGACAAATCTCTTTTACAACAAAGCACACTTTACGTAACGCTTGAACCTTGTTCTCATTATGGAAAAACACCTCCATGCAGCGATTTAATTATACATTATAAAATACCTAACGTAGTTATTGGATGTGTAGATGATAATCCTGAAGTTGCTGGAAAAGGAATAAAAAAATTAATAGATTCTGGATGCAAAGTTACTGTTGGCGTTTTAGAATCTAAATGTAAGGCGCACCATAAACGCTTTTTTACTTTCCACAACAAACAACGTCCTTATATTATATTAAAATGGGCAGAAACTAACAATGGATTTATAGCACCTGCAACAAAAAATGAACAAAAACCTATTTGGATTACTAATAAAACATCAAGACAATTAGTACATAAATGGCGTGCAGAAGAACAAGCCATTTTAGTAGGGACCAATACAGTAGTTAAAGATAACCCAAGTTTAACTGTTAGAGATTGGACTGGCGAAAACCCAATCCGTGTAGTTTTAGATAAAAACAATTTGCTTTCTAAAGCGTATAATATTTTTAATACTGAAGCTGAAACTTTAATTATTAAAGAGCAGTCTTTAAAAGAAACTTGCCAATATTTATATAAAAAAAATATTAATTCTATAATTATAGAAGGCGGAGCAAAAACACTTCAGTTGTTTATAGACAAAGAACTTTGGGATGAAGCAAGAGTATTTAAAGGAGCTATAGAATTTAAAGAAGGCGTTAAAGCTCCTGTTTTTTCTGGAAATTTAATTTCTGAACAAACAATTTTTAATGACGTGTTGAGAATTTACGAACGTAAACATTAATTTAAACGTTTAAAACACACAATTCTCTTACTTGTAAAACACACAAATAAAAGCATAACAATACTAAATGATAAAAACTATAATATTCGATTTCGGAGACGTATTTATTAATCTTGATAAAGAAGGAGCCATGTTAAATGCTTTAGAGTTATTTGAATTAGAAGAACTTTCTGAAGAATTAATAGCCATAAACACACTATACGAGCAAGGCTTAATTTCTACTGCTGAATTTATAGAGTTTTACACTCAAAACTTTCCTAAACTATCTAAAAAAGAGATTATTGAAGCTTGGAATTACATTTTATGCGACTTTCCTCCTAAACGATTAGATTTTATAAAACAATTAGCTAAAGAAAACAAGTATAATCTTATTCTACTTAGTAATACAAACGAACTTCATATTAATTGCATAAAAGAGAATGTTCCTTTTTATGAAGAATTTAAATCTGCTTTTAATGTTTTTTATTTATCACATGAAATAAATTTAAGAAAACCTAATACCAATATTTTTGAATTTGTATTAAAAGAAAACAATTTAAAAGCCGAAGACTGCCTTTTTATAGACGATACAATAGAGAATACTCAAGCTGCTGCTAAACTTGGTATTCATGTATGGAATAACAACCCAAAAACTGAAGATATAATCGATTTGTTTACCATAAAAAACAACTTATTTTGATATATCTAATTATTAGCATATTAGCCTCTACACTTGTTTTTGTTCTATTTAAATTACTTTCTAAATACAAAATAAACACACTTCAAACAATTATAGTTAATTATTTTGTTGCATTTACAATTGGTATTACAAGCGCTACAGAAACTATAACATTAACCTCAATAATTAATAAACAATGGTTTTATGGCGCAGTTTTTTTAGGCTTTTTATTTATTACAATATTTAATGTAGTGGCTTTAACAGCTCAAAAAAATGGGCTTTCGGTTGCTTCGGTTGCTAGTAAAATGAGTGTTGTTATACCAATTGTCTTTGGCATATATGCATACAACGAGAATTTAAGTCCTCAAAAACTATTAGGCATTTCGCTAGCATTAATTGCTGTTTATTTAACTTCTATTAAGGTAAAAACTAGCACAGTTAAACTAAAAAATGTATGGTTACCAGTAATTTTATTTATTGGTTCTGGAATTATAGATACAACTTTAAAATATATTGAAACAACCTATGTTTCTACAATAGAAACTCACTTGTTTTCGGCTATTATCTTTGCTATTTCTGGTTTAATAGGAATTACTATTCTTTCCGCGAAAGCGATAAAAGGTGCATTAAAAATAGATTTTCGTAGCATATATTCTGGATTAATTTTAGGCATTATAAATTATTACTCTATTTATATGCTTTTAAAAGCTTTACAAATAGACCAATTTGAAAGTTCTATAATTTTTACTCTTAACAATGTTGCTATTGTTATGATATCTACACTAGTTGGCCTCAGTTTTTTTAGAGAAAAGTTAAGTTTAAAAAACTGGTTTGGTATTGCATTAGCAATAGTATCTATTATATTAGTAACATTAGCATAATTATTATGGCGGATAATAAAAGTGATATATACAAAACAATTTTAAAACCTTCTAAAGAAGTACTTTTTAAAGACAAGAACTCTAAGTTTTTTTGTTATGCATTTCCTGTTAAAACTGAAGAAGACATTAAAAGCCACCTTGAAAACTTACAAGAGCAACATCAAAAAGCAGGACATTTTTGCTACGCCTACCAAATTGGAACCGAAAACATTGTTTACCGCGCAAACGACGATGGAGAACCAAACAATAGTGCTGGAATGCCTATATATGGCCAAATACAATCATTCGATGTAACTAATATACTAATAGTAGTTGTTCGTTATTTTGGTGGTGTAAAACTAGGTGTTGGAGGTTTAATAAACGCTTATAAAACGGGAGCTCAATTAGCTTTAGAAGCATCAAGTATTAAAGAACTTACAATAAACATTGAATTTGTTATAAGTTTTGAATACGAATTAATGAATAAAGTAATGCGTATTATTAAAGAAAAAAACTTAAATATTACCAACCAAAAACTAGAATTAGACTGCGAAGTAACTATTTCTGTTAGGAAAAAAGATGCCAAAGCTATTTACAATATTTTCGACTCTATATATAAAGTATCAATTAAAAAGGTCTAATATTAAAATTATTCACTTAAAGCTTTTAAAAAATATTCTGGAGGTCTTGTAGGTTTATTTGTCTTTAAATCAACAAATACTAAAACTACATTTGCTGTTGAAAGAATTTCACCCAAATCATTCAGTATTTCAAAATCAAATTCAACCTTAACAGAAGGCTTATTTTTAAGTGTTGTTTTAACAGTAATTACATCATCATATTTAATAGATTTCTTATATTTTACACTTAAAGACACAACCGGAAGACCAATACCACTTTCCTCCATTTTTTTATAAGAAATTCCTAATTTCCTTAACCATTCAATTCTTGCAATTTCTAGATATAATGCGTAATTTCCGTGATGAACAACACCCATTTGATCGGTTTCTGCATATCTAACTCTTATATCAATTTTATCAGTTTTCATTCTATAATTGTGATATTTTTTTTGTAGTTTCGTTTACGATATCAGTATGAGGAAAAAAAACTAAATATTCAATAGTAAATGATTTTTTTTTTAAGTTTTTTGTTCACATATTTGCCAAGCACAAAACAGACGGCCAATGTCCCAATATTTCGTCTGTAAATCAACTAACTTAAAAATATAAAAAATTAACATGAGTATAACTGCGCAATCGGTCTGGAATAACTGTCTTAATTTTATAAAGGACAATATCCAACCTCAAGCCTACAAAACTTGGTTCGAACCAATCGTTGCAGTAAAGCTTACAGATAATGCTTTAAGTGTACAAGTACCTAGTAAATTCTTTTACGAGTGGCTTGAAGAGCATTATGTTAAAATTTTAAAAGTAGCACTTACAAAAGAATTAGGAGAAACTGCCAAGCTTGTTTACATTATAAAAATGGAAAACACTTATGGTAACAAGCAACCTTTTACAGAGCGCATTCCAAGTTCTAATCGTTCTTCAGTAAAAGCTCAAGATGTAGATGTGCCTTTAAAAAATAAGGATAGAGAATTACGTAATCCATTTGTAATACCTGGAATTCGTAATGTAAAAATTGAATCTCAACTTAACCCAAATTATAATTTTGATAATTTTTTAGAAGGTGACTCTAACCGTTTAGCACGAAGTGCTGGTTTAGCTGTTTCGGCAAAACCAGGAGGAACATCTTTTAATCCATTATTAATTTTTGGAGGTGTTGGTTTAGGAAAAACACATTTAGCACACGCTATAGGTGTAGATATTAAAGATAAATATCCAGAAAAAACAGTTTTATATATTTCTGCTGAAAAATTTACACAACAATATATTGACTCTGTTAAGAAAAATAATAGAAATGATTTTATTCATTTTTACCAATTAATAGATGTTCTAATAATTGATGATGTACAATTTTTATCTGGAAAATCTGGAACACAAGATGTTTTCTTTCATATTTTTAACCATTTACACCAAAACGGAAAGCAAGTTATTTTAACAAGTGACAAAGCACCGGTAGATATGCAAGATATAGAGCAACGCTTATTATCTCGTTTTAAATGGGGATTAAGTGCAGAACTACAAACACCAGATTTTGAAACACGTGTTTCTATACTTAAAAACAAATTATATCGAGATGGTGTAGAAATGCCAGATGATATTATAGAGTACGTTGCTAAAAATATTAAATCTAATATTCGAGAATTAGAAGGTGCCATTATTTCTTTAATTGCACAATCATCTTTCAACAAAAAAGAGATTAATATAGAACTAGCTAAACAAGTAGTAGAAAAGTTTGTAAAAAATACTAAACGTGAGGTTTCTATAGATTATATACAAAAAGTTGTATCAGATTATTTTCAAATGGATGTTGATACGCTTCAGTCTAAAACAAGAAAGCGCCATATTGTTCAAGCTAGACAATTAGCTATGTTTTTTGCAAAGAAATTAACAAAAGCATCTTTAGCAAGTATTGGCTCTCAAATTGGAAAACGTGACCACGCTACCGTTTTACATGCTTGTAAAACAGTTGACAACTTATCTTCTACAGATAAGCAATTTAGAAAGTATGTTGAAGACTTGACAAAAAAGCTGTCGGTCTAAAAAAAAATCAGAATTATGATTAAAATTTTAATGGTTTGCCTCGGAAACATCTGTCGCTCACCACTGGCTCACGGTATATTAGATTCAAAATTAAATACAGAACATTTTAAAATAGATTCTGCAGGAACAAGTAATTACCACATAGGGAGTTTACCAGATAAACGCTCTATTGCTGTTGCTAAAAAAAACGGCTTAGATATTACTAACCAAAGAGGAAGACAGTTTAAGGTTGAAGATTTTGAAAACTTCGACTTTATTTACGCTATGGATAAATCTAACTTTTCCAACATTGTAAAAATGGCTAGAAACCCTAAAGATATTGCTAAAGTAAAGCTTATTTTAAACGAAAGTCATCCTAATAAAGATTTAGAAGTTCCAGACCCATATTATGGTGGCGATTCTGGTTTCGACGACGTATATAATATGTTAGACGAAGCATGTAATGTAATAGCTACTAGGTTAAAACAACAATAAATTAAATGAACGAATCTTACGGAAAACTTTATCTAATTCCTACAACCTTAGGAGACACAGATCCATTACAGGTTTTACCTATAACTGTAAAAAATACAATTGAACAAGTTGATATTTTTATTGTCGAAAATGAAAAAACCGCAAGACGAGACATTAAAAAAATATGTCCATCTAAAATACAATCTAGCTTAACATTATTTGCATTAAATAAATACACCCAAATAGAAGAACTCCCAACTTTTTTAGAACCATGTAAAAAAGGATTAAATATTGGATTACTATCTGAAGCTGGTTGTCCAGGTGTTGCAGATCCTGGTGCAGATATTGTAAAACTTGCACACGAAAATAATATACAAGTAGTGCCATTAGTTGGTCCATCGTCAATATTAATGGCAATGATGAGTTCTGGTATGAATGGTCAAAGTTTTGCTTTTAATGGCTATTTGCCAATAGATAAGCACGAAAGAAAGCAAGAAATAAAACGCTTAGAGCGTTTATCTTTCGAGCAAAATCAATCTCAATTATTTATTGAAACTCCATATAGAAATAATAAATTTCTTGAAGACTTGTGTAATACATTAAATGGTAACACAAATATCTGCGTGGCTTGCGATATTACTTTACCTTCAGAATTTATAAAAACAATGTCGGCAAACAGCTGGAAAAAAAATAACGTTGACCTCCATAAAAGACCAACGTTATTTATAATTCATAAAAGTTAAATAACTTATTAATTAAGCATTAACAGATACTTTAGCTTTTTTATTTGCTTTAATTTTTGATGTATCATAACCATGAAAACGTTTCATGTAATACTTAATAGAAGTTCCATAAGCATCTTCAAAACCATTAGAGCCATAGCTTCTTAGGTATTTTTTTACTCCACCTGGACCAGCAAGATGTGCTGCTGCTAAAATACCAGATTCTGTAACCTCAATTCCATTAATTTTTTTACCAACAAAACGTTTTATATCTTTTCTTAATACCCATTTGTTACGCTCTGCATTTGCTATAAATGCTTTTTCTTGCAATTCTGGAGTATTTAAAAAGAGTTGAGTATCATTAATACCTATAAGCTTTAAAGTACTTCTTCCAAATTGGTATTTACCTAAATAACCTAAAGTGTTAACTCTAAAATAATCGTTTTGAGATTCTTTAAAACCTAATTGCTCTTTAAAACCGTTGAACGATTTTCCTAATTTTGGAGAGAATTGATTTTTAAATGAAACATTGGCATTTTTATTTTGCTCAATTGAATTACTTAATGCTATATCTTCTGTGTTATTTTTAACCAGTATAGCATAATCTTTAGTATAAGATTTGTTTGAAAGCGATACTACAATTAAAATACATATTGTAAACGCTAATAAAACTAACTTTGCAATATTTTTTTTATTCATAACCATTTGATTTTTTAAAGCAGCTATTAAACAATAAGCGTGCCTAAAATTTCGAGTGCAAATGTACAACCTTTTTTTTAATACTGAAAATCAATCGTTTAAGTGCTTTAAAAGTAGATAGGATGGAGCTTTACGCTATTTTTATCGGTAAACTCCACAGTTGGAAATGGTATTTTTATAGTATTAAAAACGCTAAAAAACGTCTTTAATAGTTCAGAATTAGTTTTAATTTTTGTCAAATCGACATCTAAACTTATGTAAAATTGTCTCTTTCTATTTTGATTAATAAGATTATTATCTACTATAAGAGTTTTATCTCCAGACAACATACCTTCTCCTCCATAACCTATAGCTAGGTTTAACCATTTTGGTATTTTAGTATCTGGCAAAAAAGAATGAAGATTTGCAGATAACCAGTACGTTTGTCCATTATAATCTTTTAATGCTTCTTCTAAAAAGCCATTTCCAAGTTTATCTGGTCTTTGTGAAGCATACTTAGTTCTATGAAAAGAATATTTCATAACAATACGTTGCTCTTTCCATAAAAGTTCTTGACCAATATACAATCCAGTTCCGGCTGTATTTGCAGTAAAGTCTCCCCAACTAAATCCCCACTCACTAGAAAAACCATCTAAAATTTCTACAGCAGTAAGAAAAGAAAAGCCTAAAGTTGCACCATATAAAAGTTGATCTTTTTTTCTAACACCACTCCATTTTAATGTTTTTGCTCCAAAACTACCAAGTTGATAAGCAGAAAAAACGTGACCTAACTTATCCATTTGAAGCCACTCACTATTATCGTTTATTGTATGAAATTTTGAACGTTCGTAATCTGAATACCAAAGTTGATTTAAACCTAAAAGTGTTAAACCGCCAACAGTAGCTTCTGAAATTACTACTGCATTTCTTCGTTTTATATTTAAAGTATCACTAGGTTTAAAAAAACTATTTTGTTGTGCTATTAAGCTAAATAAGAAATTAAAGAAAAAAAGAAAGAGTAGAAAACGTTTCACTTTTATCTATTAACACCTTGTTTATTTATCCACGCTACATACTCACGTTTGTTTACGTTATGTTGTGATAAAGTTTTAGCAAATTTATGATAACCAAAGTTATTTACATTAGCTACAAAATAATAATAATCATGCTTTTCTGGATTTAGAACAGCATCTATTGCTGAAACATCTGGCATAAAAATTGGGCCTGGAGGTATATTTGCGTATTTGTAAGTATTATATTTAGAGTCTATTTCTAAATCTTTATAAAGTACTCTTTTTATAACTTGTTTAAAATCTCCCGATTGTTTTTTAACAGCATAAATTACTGTAGGATCTGCTTGTAAAGGCATTCCTTTTTTTATTCTATTTAAATATACTCCAGCAACTCTAGGACGCTCATCTACTTTTGCTGTTTCCTTGTGTACAATTGCCGCTATAGACATGACTTCGTTAGTAGATAAGTTAAGTGCTTTTCTTTTTTTGGTTCTAGATGGATTCCAAAATCTATGGTATTCTTTTAGCATTTTATCTCTAAAACTCTCTGCAGAAGTATTCCAGTAAACTTCGTAACTATTAGGTATGTACATTCCTAAAACAGTTTCGGTTGTAAATCCGTTTTTCTTTAAAAATTCAGGATGCGTCATTGCTTTTAATAAAGACAAACTATCTGCTTCTATTTGAAAAGCTATACGGCCAGCTAAATCTTCAATACGTTCTTGATTATTAAAGGCTATTTTAAGTGGTATATTATTACTTCTTATAGAATTAATAATATCATTATTACTCATATCTTTTTTTATAACAAAACGACCTGATTTAATATTAGTAGTATATTTTTTTTGCTCTGCAAGTGCATCAAAACCATCAATATCTTTTAACAAAGGTTCCAATTGCTCCCTAACTTCTGAATAAGTTGCATTGGTTGGAACAAAAATATAAGCTTCTTTATTATTAAATGCTGTATTAGGTTTTAACATTGCTCCGTAAATAAAATAAGCAAAATAAGCTGCTATTGCTAAGCCAATAATAGCAATGGCTGTGATAATTTTTTTAATGTACATTATTAATAAGTTGGTATAAATATTCGTTTTTATAGTGTCCGTTATGGAAATTCCAGTCCTTTTTTAATCCTACTTTTTCAAAACCTTCATTTTCAAAAAGTGCAATACTTGCCATGTTGTTTTCAGAAATATTACAATATAATTGATGCAAATCTAAGTGCATAAAACAGTATTTTACTAATAGAGAAAGTGCTTCTTTTCCATAACCTTTACCTCTATTATTAGCATTATGAATTAAAATTCCAATACCTGCGCGTTGGTTTTTTACATCAAAATCGAATACGTCTATTAAACCAATTTTTACATTATTATAATCTGAAATTAATAAACGTAATTGTTTTACTTCGTATATATCTTTGTGAGCATGTTCTAAATACTCTTTAATTAAAAATCTTGAATAAGGTGTTATAGTACTACTTAATTCCCAAATAGACTCGTCGTTTTCAATAGCATGAATAAATTCTAAATCTTCTGGCTCTAAAGCGCGTAAATATATATGTTCACCTTTTAATGTTACCATTCTATTTCGCCTTTAAAAACCAAAGTTGCAGGACCTTGAAGCCAAATGTTTTTATAACCTTTTTCAGTTTTTTCAAAAGATACTTTAAGCGTTCCTCCTTCTACATTTAAGGTTACTACTTCTGTATTAGTTTTTTCTAAGGTATGCATTGCTAAAGCAACTGCTGTTACTCCAGTTCCGCAAGATAAAGTTTCATCTTCTACACCTCTTTCGTAAGTTCTTACTGAAAAAGTTTCAGAATCTATTTGCTTAACAAAATTTACATTAGTGCCTACTTTATTATAAGGCGCACCATATCTAATTTTTGCTCCTTCATTTTTAACATTATATTCTTTTATATTTTCTACTAATGTTACATGATGTGGAGATCCTGTATTTAAAAACACATAATCTTTAAATACTTCTACATCGTCTACATCTTTCATTTTAAGTTTAACAAAACCATTATCTATTGTTGCTTCGTGTAAACCATCTATAGCATTAAACGTTGTTTTATTTTTAAAAATGTTTAGTTTATTAGCAAAAGCAACAATACATCTGCCTCCGTTTCCGCACATTGTACTTTCGTTTCCATCTGCATTAAAGTAAACCATTTTAAAATCTGCATCTTCATCATTCTCTAGCAATATTAAGCCATCCGCACCAATACCAAAGCGTCTATTACATAAATGCGCTATTAATTTGGTATTATTTTTGTTAAATAACTCCTTACGATTATCAATAAAAACGAAGTCATTTCCTGTACCTTGATATTTGAAAAAGGTGTGTGTCATTAAGTAAAATTTAGAGGAACAAATATAGTGTATTGAAAATTTATTTTTGATGTTAATCTCTCGTTAAAGTTGATTTTATTGAGCAATAAAAAAATTAATTTTATAGTTATACTAATAAATCTTAACTAAGATTCCTTACTAAAAGGAAATAAAAAAATTTTTATATGAAAAAAATAGCAACACTGGTTTTAGTTTCGGTATTAGGAGGTGCAATTACTCTTGGAACATATAAAACCTTTCTTGAAGAAGAACAAACAATTGCACAACAAGAAGAAAAAGTTCAACCTTTTTTTCAACCTGTAAATTATACTGCATCAAATAGTAATTTAGGAGCCATAGAAGGTATTAATTTTACAAATGCGGCAGAAAAAACGTTAGATGCTGTAGTGCATGTAAAAAATATTACTATAACAACCGCGCAGCCATCTATGCGAGATTTAATGTTAGGTCGTGTACCTCAGCGTAAACAATTAGGTACTGGTAGTGGTGTAATTATTTCTCCAGATGGTTATATTATTACTAATAACCATGTTATTGATTCTTCTGAAAAACTAAGCGTTACCTTAAACGATAACAGAACTTTAGAAGCTACTATTGTTGGTACAGATCCCAAAACAGATATTGCATTATTAAAGGTTGAAAGTGATGAAGCTTTACCTTATACAACTTTTGGTGATAGCGATACTGCTAAAATTGGAGAATGGGTATTAGCTGTTGGTAATCCTTTTAATTTAACATCTACGGTAACTGCAGGAATTATAAGTGCTAAATCTAGAGATTTATCTGGAGAAAGTAGTCAATCTTTTATACAAACAGATGCTGCCGTAAATCCTGGAAATTCTGGAGGAGCACTAGTAAATATTAATGGAGAACTTATTGGTATTAACACTGCTATTACGTCTCAAACAGGTTCTTATATAGGCTACTCTTTTGCTGTGCCAAGTAATATAGCAAAGAAAGTGGTACAAGATATAATGGAATTTGGTAACGTACAAAATGGTATTTTAGGTGTTCGTGGTGGCTCTTTAAATAGTAGTGCTGCCGAAAAACTTGGAGTTGGAGAAACAGAAGGTTTTTATGTAGATGATGTAGATGAAGATACTGGTGCAGATGCTGCAGGATTAAAAAGTGGAGATATTATTAAAAAGGTTGATAATATTGAAATTAGAAAATTTTCGGACTTAAGAGGTTATTTAGATACTAAAAGACCTAACGATAAAGTAACAGTATATTATTTACGTAATGGTGTACAACAACAAGCAGAAGTAACTTTATTAAAAAATAACACTTTAACAATACCTAATATTGGTATTATAAAAGATGCTAAGCCTAAAGACTTAAGAAAGTATAAGGTTAAAAAAGGCGTTAAAATAACAGCAATTTCTGGAGGATATGCACAATATTTATCTCAAGAAGGTATTCAAGCTGGAGATATTATAACTAAAGTAAACGGTGTTGAAGTTAACTCGGTTGAAGATGTAAAAGAGATTATAAAGAATAAAGATCCTTATCACCCATTAGCTATTGAGTTAATTAATTCTAATGGACAAAATTTAAAATACGCATTTAGATAAAATTTAAAATTATAAGATTTTTAAAAGCACTTTAGAAAATTCTAAAGTGCTTTTATTTTTTTATTTAAAATCCTTTACGAAAACGTTTGAATTCTATACTTTTGCAAAAAATTTCAGTAAAACTGAAATATAAAAAACAACTCACTAAATACTTAAACGAATGCCAGTTAAAGAAACCTATGAAAACGAACTAGCTTTTCAAGCCGACAGACGTCGTGCTACCGTAGAATTTATTAAAATTGTTAGCGACCTTTGGTACGACAAATCTATAGAGTTGGTTCTTTTTAGAAACCAATTAATAGATAGAAATGTAAGCCAAATTTTAAACCTTCATGAATATGCAGGTGAATTTGTGCAAAAACCAATTTCGGTTTTTGACTCTGTGGAAATTGCACAAGCTATTAAGACATTAGATATTCCGCCAGCAAAATTGGATATTGGTAAATTAACTTACGAGTATCATTTAGAAGAGCAAGAGCATTCAAATGCTATGGCATTTGTTTCTAGCAAATTAAAAAACGCTGATAAAACAGATGATATAACTCCTAAAGATGTTGTATTATATGGTTTTGGACGTATTGGGCGTTTAGTTGCCCGAGAATTAATGACTAGAACTGGTAAAGGTAGCCAATTGCGTTTACGTGCTATTGTTACACGTGGTAAAAACGATGCAACTGTATTAGAAAAAAGAGCTTCATTATTACGTAACGATTCTGTTCACGGTGAATTTTCTGGAACTGTTGCTGTAGATTTAGAAAATGAATCTTTAATTATTAATGGTACTACGGTTAGAATTATTTCAGCAAATCAACCAGAAGACATAGATTATACAAAATACGATATTAATAATGCTTTAATTATTGATAACACGGGTGTTTTTAGAGATAAAGAAGCCTTAACACGTTTAAAAAATTCTCCTGGTGCAGACAAGGTTTTACTTACTGCGCCTGGTAAAGGTATTCCAAATATTGTACACGGTGTAAACCATTTAGAAAATGACCCAGATAGTTTAGATATATTTTCTGCTGCTTCTTGTACTACTAACGCTATTACTCCTGTTTTAAAGGCTATTGAAGATACTTTTGGTGTAAAAAGCGGACACTTAGAAACAATACACGCTTATACTAACGACCAGAATTTAGTTGATAATTTTCATAAAAAATACAGACGTGGTCGTGCTGCAGCATTAAACATGGTTATTACAGAAACTGGTGCTGGTGCTGCTGTTTCTAAAGCATTACCAAGTTTTGAAGGGAAACTAACTTCTAATGCTATTCGAGTTCCTGTTCCTAACGGATCTTTGGCTATTTTAAATTTAGAATTAAAATCTAAAGCTAGTGTTGATAGTATGAATGCTACATTAAAAAAATATGCTTTAGAAGGTGATTTAGTAGAACAAATTAAATATGAAATGAGCGACGAGTTAGTTTCTAGCGATATCGTTGGTTGCTCTGCTCCTTCTATTTATGATAGTAAAGCTACTATTGTAAGGAAAGATGGAAAAAATGCAATACTTTATGTTTGGTATGATAACGAATATGGATACAGCCATCAAGTTATTCGTTTAGCTAAACATATTGCTAAAGTAAGACGTTTTACTTACTATTAATAGTAGTATTCTTTATAAAAAAAGCTCAGAATTGTATGTCAATTTTGAGCTTTTTTTATTGTTAAACCTTAATTAAATATGTTTTAAAATGGTCTCTATAAAAACGACCTCGTCGTAAGGTTTTACTATAATATCGCAAATTGTTGAGTTTTGTATACTTTCTTTCATTTCTTCAATTTCTACTGCAGTTAAAGCTATTACAGGCACATCTGGATTTATTAACCTAATCGCTTCTGTTGCTTCTAAGCCATTCATTTCTGGCATGTTAATATCCATTAAAATAAGTTCAACTGTATTATTTTTAACAAATTCTATTGCCTCAAGTCCTCCATTTGCAACCAATGGTTTTGCTTTATATTTTTCTAGAATTTTTTTAGTTACTATTCTATTTATTCTATTATCATCTACAACTAAAATTGTTTTATTTCTAATAGAAATTTTAGATTCTAATAAATTTTCCTTTATAACTTGGGACGTTTCGGTTGCTATATCGTAAGTTATTTTAAAACTAATTTCTGTTCCTTTCCCTTCTTCACTAATAAGGTTAATTTTAGATTTATGTATCTCTAAAAGTTTTTTAACAATAGGTAAACCTAAGCCTGTGCCTTGGTATCCTTTTGTTCTATTTTCTACTTGAGCAAATTCATTAAAAATTACTTCTTGTTTACTTTTTTCTATACCTATACCAGTATCTTTAATGTTAAAATTAATTGTTACATTATTATCTTTTATAGCTTCAACACCAACATTTACTGTTATTATACCATTCTCGGTGAATTTACAGGCATTTCCAATAATATTAATTAGTATCTGAGATAATTTTACATCATCGCCTATTAAAATATTAGGTATGTCTTCAGAAATTTTAATATTAAAGGTATTCATGTTTTGCACCTTTAAAAACTCAAAAGACTTCATAATACCAATTACAAGATCTTTTAGGTTAAAAGCTTTTTTATTTAACTTATTTTCTTGTTTAGAATCTAGTTTACTAATTTGTAAAACATCATTTATTAATGATAATAAGTAGTCTGCAGAAAATTTTAAAGACTTAACATCTTCTCTGTGTTTATCTAAAGTTTTATCATCCATTAAAATAGAAGATAAACCTATAATTCCATATAGTGGAGTTCTAAGTTCGTGACTTATATTTGAAAAAAACAAACTTTTTGCAATTGCTAATTCTTCGCTTTTTTCTTTAGCTTTTAAATATTTTATATTTCTTTCTTTTAAGTCTTTAAGTAGCTTTTTTCTTTTAAAATATGAATACAATATAGATAGCATTAAAAGCAATAATCCTACTGTTGCAAAAGATACCCACATTAATTTTGTTTCGTTTCTATTTGCTTCTTGCTCTATTATTTTATTTTTAAGCTCTTTTCTTTCTATATCTTGTTTGTATTGCTCTATATTAAATTTTGCAGTTACAGTTTCTATAGCTTTTATTTTATCTGTATTATATTTTTCTTCTTTATATAAATCTACCTTTTGTTGTAGTTTATACGCAGTTTCAAAATCGCCTAATTTAGCACTTGCAAGAGCATGAAAGCTTGAACTTTTAATTAAACACTCTGTATAATTTATTTTATTAGAAATTTCAATTGCTTTACTTAAGTGCACAATGGCTTCTTTTGGATTATTTTTAAGATATTTTAATCTTCCTAATATTAATTCGTATCCAGCGTGATAAGGTTTAGCTCTAAGTGCATCTATGTATTTTCCTGTTTCATTAACATAAAACTCTGACTTATTACTGTTTTTTTTATCTAAATAAATTTCGGAAATATTATAGTTTAATATGAATAAACGTATTGTGTCTTTAGATTGTTTTGCATGTGGCAAAACAGACTTAAAAGATGTTAGAGCTTTATCAATTTTACCTTGATAAAAATAAATATTTCCTAAATCGATACTTGCTCCTAAAAAATTTGCTGAGTCTTTTCTAACTTCTGCTTGTTCTAATTGGTCTTTAATAATTTTAACGGCTGCAATAGTATCATTTAATTGCAAAAAAGTATTACCTAAAATACTAGAAACTGTATAAACTGCTGTATTATAATTTATAGGTTTTGCTTTTTCTATAATTGCTTTCCCGTCATCTATAGTCTTAACATAATCTTTAGCATAAAAACTATCACGCAAATCTCTAATTAACGAATCTATATCTTTTTGCTTTTGAAGATTATTATTTTCCTCAACTTTTTCTTGTTGAGATTTGCTATTAGATTGTGCGTTAATTACAGAACAATGAAGAAATAATGCTAGTATAATTAAAACAGTTTTATTCAAGGTTTTTTTTAATATAAGTAGGTTATCACTACAATATTAATAAGATAATTTGTAACTAACTAAAATTTAAGCAAGTAAAACATACAATTAATAGAAACTTAAATATTAATTAATTTAAATTGGACTCTTTTCGCTTAAATATTTCCAATACCGTTTAGGTACATGTTGTATATGTAACTTCATATTTTTACGAGATTTAATATTTGTGCTTTTAAAATAGTCTTTCCAAAGTTGTTGAAATTCTAGTTCTGAATCTGTAAAATAGGACGCATTTGTTTTTGTGGGATCAAAACTGTTATTAAAGGACAGTTGTATTGTTTCTAATTTTTCTAAATTATAAAATATACCATAATTACGTTTTAAATCGTAAATCATCCATTTTTGGTCTGCATATCTATTTTTAAAATGTTTGGTGATTAATGGTAATACATTAAAATCTGGCTCAATATTAGCAAAGTAAATATTATCTTTTGTAAGCTTAAACCTTACAAAGGCTTCCATTCTATGTTTTTCTCTACTTACATTTTTAGATAGTTTTGAAATTTCTAATATGTATGGGTTAGAGAAATTAGAAGCTACATTATCTTTACTTTTAAACACATACTTTATTGCCATAAACAATGTGTTTTCTACTGTAGCATTTTCACTTAAAAAAGCATAATACATTCTGCTTAATTCTATTGGTTTTATTTTCTTTTGTAAACCTAACCAAACACGATCTGCTTTTTCTTTATCTGTAATTATAGTTTCTTTCTCTTCAAAAAATGATTCCTGAAAAAATTGAGATTTAACTATATTTACTTTCTCCAATTTTAAATCGAAGCTTACAAAAATACTGGTTAAAAAACCATCAAAAGAGCCATCGTAAATTAATGTTGTATACATTTTAGCCAAACAAGTTTAATTGGTTTGATAAGGTTTTTGTATACTTACTTTTAGAGTTTTGTAATATTAAACCTTTTATTTTTTGGGCCGTTAAATCTCGTCTTTCGTACTCGTTAGAAGCACAAATAATAAAATATTTAGCTCTATTTAAGGCCACACCAATTGCTTTTAAATGTTCCCAATTTAACTTACCGTAACGCCTAGCATTTATTATTTTATAAACAGATTTCATGCCTAATCCTGGAATTCTGGCAAGCATTCGTTTTTCTGCTTTATTTACATCTATAGGAAATTCGTGAAGATTACGTAATGCCCAACCTAGTTTTGGGTCTATATCTAAATCTAAACTTTTATGGTCGTTATTTAATATCTCTTCTATATTAAAACCATAGAATCTCAATAACCAATCGGTTTGATACAGTCTATTCTCTCTAAGCATTGGCACTGGTGTTCCTATTTGTGGCAATCGATTATCATAACTTATTGGTACATAGCCAGAATAATAAACACGTTTAAGATTGAAGTTTTTATAAAAATAATTAGAGGTGTACATTATCTCCATATCATTTTCACCACTTGCACCAACAATCATTTGTGTACTTTGTCCTGCTGGTGCATATTTTGGAGTACTTTTTATTATTTTCTTTTCAGATTTATATTGAATTATTTCATTTTTCACCTTTTTCATTGGTTTTAAAAAATCTGCTCTATTTTTATCTGGAGCTAATAGTTTTAAACCTTTTTCTGTAGGAATTTCAATATTTACACTTAATCTATCTGCATATAAACCCGCTTCACGCATAAGCTCATCACTAGCACCTGGTATAGATTTTAAATGTATGTAGCCATTAAAATTTTCTTCTAATCTTAATTTTTTAGCAACTGCAACTAAACGCTCCATAGTATAATCGGCATTTTTAAATATACCCGAGCTTAAAAATAAGCCTTCAATGTAATTACGCCTATAAAAATTTATAGTTAAATCTACTACTTCCTGAACCTTGAACGCTGCACGTTTTATATCGTTACTTTTTCTGGTAACACAATATGCACAATCAAAAATACAATGGTTGGTTAATAATATTTTTAAGAGTGAAACACATCTTCCATCTTCGGTATATGTATGGCAAATTCCAGATGCAGACGCATCACCTAAACCTTTGTTTTTGTTAGTTCTATTGCTTCCGCTAGAAGAGCAAGACACATCGTATTTAGCGGCATCTGCAAGGATATTAAGTTTTTCTTGTACACGTTCAAAAGACATAAATAATTTTGATTTTTAACCTTTTAAAATTAATAAGTAGCGACTTAAAATTTTAATGATTTTGAAATTATTATTAACACATTTGAAACCGATTTTATTTAAATTTAGTAAGAATGTTAAAATTACTTCCATATTAAGTTAAATCATTTTTTAATTGGATTATAAATTATAATTTAAAGGAAAGACAAAATTTTACAAACCATATTAATTTTAATGACAAATAACACATACCCAAAATCCACGATTCCTGAATCTATTAAAAATGAAGTTATAATTGCTATGGATTATTATCCAGAGTTACAAAATACTCCTATAAATTTTGAATTTAAAAAGAATATAAAGAAGTCTACCATGCAAGCACAACCTTCTTTTGCTAGTTTTTTTAAATCTAAAGGTCACCGTTCTTACAATATTTACATTAGTGAAACAGTAAAAATTTCTGGAGAAACCTATTTTACCAAAAACATGCCTAAAGATGTTTTAATTGGTTGGATTGGTCATGAATTAGGACACATAATGGATTATAGAAATAGAAGTAATTTAAATTTGATTTGGTTTGGTATAAAATATTTATTATCCGATAAACACATAGTTGAAGCCGAACGCTCTGCCGATACTTTTGCCATAAAATCTGGTATGGAAAAGTACATTTTAAAAACAAAGGACTTTATTTTAAATCAAGCTAATATTGATGAAAAATATATTGCCCGAATTAAAAAATATTATTTATCTCCAGAAGAGATTATGGAAATAATTAACCAAAGAGATTTAGAACTTTCTAAGTCTTAAATTAGTTAGCAAAAGCTTCCCACTCCTTAAACTTATCTTCTCCCATAACACGTTCCATTTTAACCTGTCCGCCTTTTTTCTTGTTGGCACCACTCCAGTCTGCAAAAACTTCTGGTTTTACAACACTTACCTTTACGCCTTCTAAAGCTTTACTTCTTGCTACCTTATAATTTTTATTTGCGGTTTTTAAGTATCCATCTAAAGCTTCAACTATTTTAGTGTTATCTTCATTTAAGTTTTCTGAACCTAAATACCAACTGTGATAAAAACCGTCATCAAAACGTTTTGCGCAAAGTGTATATTCTGGAATTGTAGTATTAAATTCTTCTTCAAGATATCTAATAGCATCATCAAGTTTGTTTACAGATAATTGTGAGCCAACAGTATTTAAAAAGAATTTTGTTCTACCAGTTATTTTAATTTCGGCTTTTTCTATATCTGTAAATTCTATTGTATCGCCTATTAAATAACGCCAAGCACCACTTACTGTACTTATTATTAAAACATAATCTTGCTCTAATTCTACATCTTTTAATGTTATACTAGGTGCATTATCTTTTAAAGAACCATCTTGATTTATGTATTCTGGCTTAAAAGGAACAAACTCAAAGTAAATACCGCCATTTGTTACTAATTGCATAGCTGTAGTTTCTGGTCTTGCTTGAAATGCTAAAAAACCTTCGGAAGCTAAGTAAGTATCTATAACCGTTACTGGTTTTCCTAATAAGGCATTAAAACTCTTTTTATACGGTCCAAACGCAACACCTCCAGAAGTATATACTTGTAGGTTTGGCCAAATATCGTGTATGTTTTCTAAATTGTGATAATCTATAACTTCTTTAAGCATAAGCTCCATCCACGATGGTATCCCGCTTAATGCTCCTATATCCCATTGTTTTGCGCGTTTTGCTATAGTTTCAACACGTTTATCCCAATCGTCTATTTTTGCAATATCTTCTCCTGGTTTATAAAAACCTTTAAACCACGATGGAATATTACTTGCCGTTATACCGCTTATTTCTCCTTCAAGATGATCATCTTTTTCTGCTAAATCTGTAGAACTACCTAACATCATAGCTTCTTTTGTAAAAAACTCTGCTGGTAAATCGAAATTACTTAACGCAGTAACTTGATCTATTCCTGCTTGCTTTATAGCGCTTAGCATCGCATCTGTTACTGGTATTTTTTTACTTGTTTTTCCTGTTGTACCAGAGCTTAAAGCAAAATAATTTGGTGTTCCAGGCCATGTAACATTCTCCTCACCATCATGTAACTTACTCCACCATTTTTTATTTATTTCATTATAATCATAATATGGAATGGTTTTAGAAAATGTTTCAGTTATATTTTCTGATTCTAATATATTTTGAAAATTATAATGTTCACCAAACTGAGTGTTTTTTGCAGTTTCTAATAAGCTTTTTAAAACTTTTTGTTGTGCTTCAACAGGATTTACCGAAGGTGTTAAAGCATCTTTTAAATTTATGGCTCCTTTAATTATGTTACCTATAATTTCCATTATTTACTATCTTTTAATCGTAGAACATAAAAATAGAAAGTAAACTGTTAAATCCTACACTAATTAGATTAACATTAACAATTAAATATTTTAAATTAAAGCATAAAAAAACACGATATTAATCGTGTTTTTTTATAGTTAAAATTTCTTGTTATCTAGAGTAATTAGGCGCTTCTTTTGTAATGGTTACATCGTGTGGATGACTTTCGTTAATTCCTGATGCTGTAATTTTTACAAATCTTCCTGTTTCTTTTAAAGTTTCAACGTCTTTAGCACCACAATAACCCATTCCAGCTCTTAAACCTCCAATAAATTGATGGATACTTTCGTACAACTCTCCTTTATATGGTACACGACCTACAATACCTTCTGGTACTAATTTTTTAATATCGTCTTCAACATCTTGGAAATAACGATCTTTACTTCCTTTTTTCATGGCTTCTACAGAACCCATACCACGGTAAGATTTAAACTTTCTTCCTTCGTAAATAATAGTTTCTCCTGGAGACTCTTTTGTTCCTGCTAATAGAGAACCTAACATTACAGTATCTGCTCCAGCTGCAATTGCTTTTGGTATATCTCCGGTATAACGTATTCCTCCATCTGCAATTACTGGCACTCCAGAACCTTTAATAGCATTTGCTACTTCTAAAACTGCAGAAAACTGAGGAAATCCAACTCCTGCCACAACTCGTGTTGTACAAATAGAACCTGGACCAATACCAACTTTTACAGCGTCTGCACCTGCTTCTACTAAATATTTAGCAGCTTCGGCTGTAGCTATATTTCCTACAACAACTTCTAATTTTGGAAATTTAGATTTTACTTCTTTTAAAACAGAAACCACACCTTTTGTATGTCCATGAGCTGTATCTATAATTATAGCATCTACGCCTGCATTTACTAAAGCTTCTGCTCTTTCTACAGCATCACCAGTTACACCAATTGCTGCAGCAACTCTTAATCTACCGTAAGTATCTTTATTTGCTATTGGCTTTTGGGTTACTTTAGTAATGTCTCTAAATGTAATTAATCCAACTAGCTTATCTTCCTTTACAATTAAAAGCTTTTCAATTTTATTTTCTTGAAGAATTTTTTCTGCATCTTTAAGGCTTGTACCTTCGGCAGCTGTAATAAGATTTTCGCTCGTCATTACCTCTACAATTGGTCTATTGTTTTGGTGTTCAAAACGTAAATCTCTATTGGTTACAATACCTTTTAAGTTTCCATCATTATCTACAATTGGAATTCCGCCAATACTATGCTCTCTCATAGCATTTTTAGCATCGGCCACAACAGCTGTTAATGGTAAAGTAACAGGATCTATAATCATACCACTTTCTGCACGTTTTACTTTACGAACCTTTGTTGCCTGCTGCTCAATCGTCATGTTTTTATGTAGCACACCTATTCCTCCTTCACGAGCCATAGCAATTGCCATTCTACTTTCTGTAACCGTATCCATAGCTGCAGAAACTATAGGAACGTTAATTGTAATGTTACGTGTAAATTTTGTTTGAATATTAACTTCTCGTGGAAGAACTTCAGAAAAAGCTGGAACTAATAGAACGTCGTCATAAGTTAAACCTTCGCCAACTATTTTGTTTTCGTGTGCTGTCATTGCAATTGGAATTTAATTGCAAACAAAGATAACTATTAAGCTTTAATAATCTAATAAAAAAAACAGTAAACTATTAAGCTTACTGTTTTATATAAAAAAAATTGTTTTTTTTAAGCTGTAGCATTTTGTGGTGCCCAATGTGAGCATAACATACCTGGTGTTGCTTTTTGTGGATTTGCACATGTTGGACCTTGGTATCTTGCACAAGTATCACAATTAGGATCGTTTTTTAAAGCTGCTTTCATTTCAAAACTATCACAGGTGTAACTTGTACTTACTTTAACACCATGAATTTTACAGTTTTCGTTTTCTAATAAATTATCACAATTAATACAACTATTTCCTATTCTTATAGACATAACTTTACTTTATTTATAATTAATAATACTTAAAGCTATGTAATAATGTGTTTAGAACAAATTTAAATAACTGTATTTCAACTATATGTATTTAGACTGTATTAAAATAAGGCTTAGTTTAATTATATTTTTATTTGAAGTGTAGTATAAAAATTACGGTTTGCAGATGGTATAATTCCTGGTCCAGGATAACCCGTCGCACGTCTTGTAAAATAAGCATTATCTAACACATTATTAACTCCTGCTTCTAACTTAAAACGCTTGTATTTGTAAGACATAGAAATATCTAAAACATCGTAACTTGGTATGGTACCAACAATACTATTTAGGTTATCGCCTCCTGGATCGTTACCAGCATCTGTAAATTGAGAAGACAAGTACGTATATTGAATGTTTGATAAAAAATTACCGTAACCAAACTGTAGTCCTGTTTTTATATTTACATCTGGAATAAACTCTACCTTATTTCCAACACGAACATCGCTACTTGTATTATCGAAATTTGTAGAGGTATATTCTGAAGTCACAAACGATGAGTTAATAAAGTAATTAGCGCTAAACTTATTATTTAAATTAAATAGTTTTTTAAGATTAAAATCTATTAAAGATTCTACTCCAAATATTCGAGCATCACCAACATTTACACGCAGTTTACCTACATTATTTACTGGCGGAATTGTTGCGTCTATTAAACCTATTCTATCATTATAAAACAAACCAAAAACATTTGCATCGTAAGAAACTAACTGGTTAATATTACCTCTAACTCCTAAATCTAAAGTAAAACCAGACTCGTCATCTAAATCTGGATCGACAGCATTAGACGGATTTACAATATTAATATCACCAAATGTTATCGAGCGGTAATTTTGTGAAGCATTCCCGTAGAACTCTAAAGCTTTTGAAGCCTTGTAGCTTAAGCCTAAACCTAAGAGTACAAAAGAGCGTTCGTTTTCAATATCTTGGAACTCTACTCCTGCATCTATTGGGTTTCCTGCACCATCAAAATTAAACGTTTGTCTAGAACCTATACTTTCGGTTTTAATAAACTCAAATCTTGCGCCTGGTGTAACAGAGAATTTATCTGTAACATAAAATATATTTTCGCCAAATACTGCAATATTTAAGTTTGGGTTATCGTATGCAGATTGTGTTGGGTAAAATGGGAACTCGTTTATTGCAGAATCAAAATTTGGGTCTGCACCATCGCTTCCTGGTCCTTGAGAATAGCTATTATCTGCTTTATAAAACTTACCTCCAATTAAAAATGTAGCGTCTTTATTAAACACATTATACTTAGAAAGTAATCGTGTTTCAAAACCATAGTTATTAAAATCACTACTTATTAAATCTCTTGCTCCTCCAGGATCTTCTATATCTGTGCGTCTGTTTCTAAACCCTAAAGCTGTTCTATTAGCATCAAGACCAAAAGCATTAAATGTAAAGTTTGTATTCTCTGAAAATTTATGAGATAATTTTAAATTATATAATAACCAATCTACTTGAAACCAATTTCGTGCTCTGTTACTTTGGTATGGATCTTCTTCAAACTGGCTATCGTTTAAACCACCGGCTTGCTTTGCTAAATATCTTAAGTAAGTAACTTCTCCTGTTAATTTTGTACGTTCATTAAATTGATAACCTATATGTGCAAATGCATTTTTAGATTCAAAGTTTGAGTTATCTCTAAAACCATCTCCTTTTTTATAATTAAAAAATGAATAGTAACTCAATTTATCTTTAGTACCACTAACGCTTGTAAAATTGGTATATAAACCATTACTACCAATGGTGTTTCTTGTAATTAACTCAAAAGGTTTTGTTGGGTTAGGTTCTTTCATTTTAAAATTAACCAAACCACCAAACTGCGTTCCATATTGTAAAGATGCAGCACCACGAATAATTTGCACTTCTTTTAAACCTTCGGCAGCTGGCGTATAATAACTCTCAGGATAACCTAAAACATCTGCACTAATATCGTAACCATTTTGTCTGGTATTAAAACTTGCTGTACGGTTTGGATCTAAACCACGACCACCAATATTTAGCTGTAAACCTGCATCGTCGTTTTGATAAATGTTTAAACCAGAAACTTGACTATAAATTTGTCTTGCATTGTTAGACGCTAAACTTGCCATAGATTGTTCTACTAAAACAACTTCGGTTTTTTTACCTGCATATATTGCTGTTCCCTCAACATCTTTTAAGCGTTTTAGAGCAAACACTTTTGCTTCTCTAGAAGATATTTCGACTTCAGATAGTGTTTCGGCTAAAGGCACTAACTTAACGTCAATGGTACTGTTACCTGTTACTGCTTGCTCTACAACCTCGTAATTGTAAGAGAAAAATACAACGGTAATATTTTGCTTTTCGGTTTCAAATTCAAAAAAACCAGAAGTATTTGTTGTCGTTAACAATCCTGCATCTTTATCGTAAACCTCAACGTTTACAATAGGTTGGTTGCTAGAACCATCTGTAATGGTTCCTGAAATTTTGTTTTGAGCAATGGCTATACTTGCTATTAAAAAACAAATGAAAAATAATTTATAATCCTTTAATGTCATCGTTAAATGGTAAAATCCAAGCTTTGGGTTTAAATGTTTCTTTTTCGGCGTACAAATTTACGGTTTCATCTACAAACGGCGCACTTAATCTTCCGTTTAATGCGACATAACTTTTTGCATATACTTCTACGTGTTCATGACCTTGTTTTTTAAAATGGTCGCCAAGAAAATGTGCATATTCTAAAATAAAATCTGGCTGAAAACTCATTTGCTTTTCTTGTAAAGGCGTTAAAAAGTCGTCATTCTGAACATAAAAAAACGCTTTCGTTTTTCCGTTTACAATTTTAAATGTGGTGCTTCCCGTTTTCTCCATTAGCATCACGCGCCATGAAAACCTATAACCTTCTTCAGTCCAAAATAATTCGCCTGGATATAGCAAATAGCGAAAAGGAATGAGTAATTGCAAAACAAAAAACAGAGTAATAACTGGTAACACTAATGTTTTTCTTTTTACTATAAACACTTCTTTTATTTGTATCGCTTTCGCGGAAGGAATTCGTAATCCTTTTTTAATAACGCTTATTATTTTATTATGAAAGTTAGCATCAAAGAAAATGAGCGCACTAACAATCATGACATACGGAAACATCCCGATTGGGAATAATACTCTTGTAAATACATGAAATATAACAACCAATACAAAAGCGAAACCGCGTGTTTTTTTATAAAGCAGTAAAAACGGAATGCATAAATCGTACAACATACCAGACCAACTCATAGCAAAGTGAAACCAATTTTGGTGCATTAAACTTTCGCCTATAAACGGAATATCATACTTAGATGGTAACCATGTTTTTAATGGTTGTGCTTTTAATAACCAATCGCTATTAATTTTAGCTAATCCAGCGTAAAAATAGACAATACCTAATAGCAGTTTAACACTATCTATTGTCCATCGTGGTATGTTTTTATATTGAATTTTATTACTGTAAGCATCTACAGAAAAGTATGCATTTGCTGGTAAAAAAATCATGAGGAAGCTTAAAACGCTTATAAAATAGTAATGGTTTAAATACGTAGTTTTTTCCATTAACTCTATATAAGTAAAGCTTAAAAAGAAGGCAATAATAGCTAGTCTATATTTAAAACCAAGCGCCACTAAAAGCGAAGCGATGCCGCAGATAATAAATAAAACATAGGTATAATTACCTAACGTTTTTACCCACTCGAAACCGTAGTATTTAAAATGAAATTGCGGTTGTATGTAAACAGTTTCTATCCAACCTTTTGCCCAATAACGAATAATACTGTACAACATCATTAAACCAAAACCTATACGAAATACAGCTAAAGGTGCGGCATTTGTAGTTGCGTTTAGGTATGAATTAATTTTGCTATTCATAATGCAAAAAAAAGGTTGCCCGTTTAAATAGACAACCTTTTTATTAAATTTATTTTAATGTTAATCACCATCATTATCTTCAAATGCAATAGATATATTAAAAACTGAAATCATATCAGATTTTAGTGATACTACAGCTAGTTGTATAGCATCGTAAGCTTCAGTCATTTTTGTATTATCTGTTTCTATTTGAGATTTAAAGTTTGTGTTTAATGCTTCAATTTTAGTTCTTGCTGCATCAAAACGGTTGTTTATAACTTCGGCTAAATCATTTCTATCTAAAGCTATTAAATAGTTTTTATAGCTTTCTCCTTCAGCATCGCTATTAATTGCTTTACCATTAAAAACATCTTGCACTGAATTTAGTGCTTCTAATAATAATGTTTTAGAGTCTTCTTCTTTATATAAAGCTTCTACTTTAGATGGTAATGCCGTGCTAGAAAAAACACCAGCTGGAATACCTACCTTATCTGCTCTAAGGCGTTTTTCGTAATAAAAAATATAAGCGTTTAAGGTTTGGTTTACTGCTCCAGAGGCTACGTTAGCTGTGTTTGTAATGTAATTATCTCTGTAACCCGAAGTCCAATCTGTTAAAACAGTATTGGTTAGTGTTTGCATTCTATCTATTAAATCTGAAAGGTAAGTACTATAATTAGTATTAGATAAAGTCGTTAAAATAGCTGCATCGTTATCTGCAACACCATATAACATATAATCTACTGCAGGAAAACCAACAGCATCGTTATTATTTACGCTTGATAAATCGTAGTTACCATTGGCGATATTGTTTTCAATATCTGTAGTATTGGTTGGGTAGATATTCATTTGTTCTTCAAACAAAATCTCTTCTGCTTTACCAATTTGAAACATTTGTACCGCTTGAAACGATTGGTATGCATTAAACCAATTGGTTCTTAAAGCTTCTAAGTTTGTTTGGTTTACATTAGCTACAAATACATTTTTAGAATCTACTAAAGTACTTAACTCTGCACTTAAATTTTGATAGCCAGGAATAATAATGTTATCGGCAATGTTTGTAAGCATTGCTGTTCTATTGTAAGTGTCATTGGTAACGCTTCCTGAGTTAGAATCGTCTGAACTTGAACAAGCAAAAATTGCTGCTGCTATTAGTACTACTATTAATATTCTTTTAAACATATTATTCTTTTATTTAATTTGCAAAAATAATAAATAGCAGCTTCCTAAAAAAGGAGGCCACTATTTAAAAAACTAACCTTCAAAAATTAACTTCCTGCTTGTTCAGTTGTAAAACTAAACTCTGCTGAAATGGCATTAGATATAGTATCTAAAGTTTCTGCTGTAACATCCCAAAAACCATTACCACTCATTAATGTTGTTGTAAAAGCATCAACTTCTGCTTTTGTAAAATATGGTTCGTTTGTACCTGGCTTTCTTGTAAATTGTAAGCTATATACAAACCCGTATCCTTCTGATAAATCATGAAAAGCAGAAGCCCAATCTGAACCTAAACCTGTTTTTCCTTGTTGTAAATAATATACTGCTCTAACACCTATTACTTGAGATATTTTCTCTCTAATTATCTGTGCTTGTGCATCACGTACATCGTAATTTTTAGCAACAATTGCAGCACGACCTAATTTAAATGCATTGTAAACATCCATTGCTATACCTGCAAAATCGTCGTCTCCTTCTACTCTAGATAAGTATTTGTTTAAAAAATTATCTCCTTCTAAAGTTGGTACTGATGGATTTGCTTCGTTACCATATAAATAACCGTAAGCTTCATCCCATTTGTGCTCCATTGTTGTGTAGTTGTTATCACCATCTAACACACCGGCATCATTATTTGCTCTATTATCTCCGGCGTCTAAAACTGCCGCACCTAAGTAGTTATTTAACATTTGGTCTACCATTAAACCACCTATTAAACCTTTTGCAAACGCTTGATTGTTTTCTAATCCTTTTGTGTTTACATAACGTGTAGAACCACCACCAGCTTCTTGAATTTGTCCTGCATTACCTGCTGATGCTGTATTATCCCAATTTGGAAATACGACATTTACTTGGTTTTCTATTAAAGCATCAAATTCTGCTTTTATTGCTGTTGCATCTGTTGTATTAGCCGAAAAGAAATCTGTTGAGGCTGCTGTTTTACTTCTTACACTTTTATCTGATGCATTTAAAGCGGCATCACTAAAATCGTTTGCGCCTTCTTGGTGTGCAAACATATTATCTAAAATGGTTTCTGTATTTGCTGTATTTGATAGACCAGACACAATTTCGTCTGCCATTAATATACGTGTTGTTTGACCGCTAAAGCTTACAGATGTATTTCCGTTTCTTTCAAACACATAAGTATCTGGAGCTGTTACGTTGTTTGTTTCAATTACAACTGCTGCATCATCATCACTTGAACATGATGAAAGTGATATTGTTGCTAAAGCTGCTAAACCTAATACTAGTTTATTCATTTTTGATAAAATTATTTTATTTATTATTATTTAGACTAATTACAAATAGATATGTAATCAGTTTGCAAAAATAAAACTGAAAAGTAGTTTATGCAAGTTTATTTAGATTAAATTTAAATAAAGAATAAAATTTAAAAATAAAACATTAATAATCAACAACATAAAGTCAATTATGATTAAAAAAATATTTTTTTAAGGATAGTATTAATGGTATTTTGAGAAGATTTTAGTGGCTTCGTTATAACTACTTTCAAAAGACATCGCATTTAAATTGTGTGCTTTTTTTGTTGTTAGGTACGATAGTACTTTTTCGGTTGGCATATTTCCTGTTAAATCGTCTTTAGCCATTGGGCAACCACCAAAACCTTGAATAGCACCATCAAAACGACGACAACCTGCTTTATAAGCTGCGTCTACTTTTTCAAACCAAGTTGTTGGTGTTGTGTGTAAATGCGCACCAAACTCGATGTCTTTATATTGTGGTATTAAATTAGAAAACAAATAATCTATATTTTCTGGATTAGAAGTACCAACAGTATCGCTAAGTGAAAGTATTTTAACACCCATTTTACTTAAACGCTCTGTCCACTCGCCTACTATTTCTACACTCCAAGGATCGCCATAAGGATTTCCAAAACCCATAGATATGTATACAACAACTTCTTTATTGGCTTGGTCTGCTCTATTAAGTATCTCTTGCAATGTTACAACAGATTGTGCAATGGTTTTATGCGTATTACGCATTTGAAAATTCTCTGAAATAGAAAACGGATAACCCAAATAATCTATTTCTGGATGTTTACAAGCATCGTCTGCACCACGAGTATTAGCTATTATTGATAGTAATTTACTTGTTGTTTTGCTTAAATCTAACTGCGCTAAAACTTGGGCAGTATCTACCATTTGCGGTATTGCTTTTGGTGATACAAAACTTCCAAAATCGATAGTATCAAAACCAACACGAAGTAAAGATTGTATGTATTGTACTTTCTTTTCGGTTGGAATAAAATCTTTAATGCCTTGCATGGCATCTCTTGGACATTCTATAACTTTTACTTGGTGCTTCATAATTAACTTCAAAGATAATAAAGTTAGTTAGTTACTAAAACGTTTTCTTAAATTAAGGTAATACTATTGGACCTAAAAAATTATTCCAAAAAACAAAACCAGAAATACCACCCAAAAAACCAGAAACAATAAATGAAAATCTGTAAGCTTTAGGCACTACATTAAATAAGATATAATACATTACACAAGCTCCAATTAATGCTGTAATTATAGGAATCACCCATTGATTTAATTCTAAATATCTAGAGATTTCAAATTCATCGCCTGTAAAAAAACGTTCTTTATTTATAAATTTCGATACTAAAGCACCAAATGTATTATAGACTTCTCGAGAAATGAAACATGCTAGTAATATTGCTAACCAATCTAAAAATTTTAATTTATGTTTAGTTGATGTTTTTCTATAAAAAAGTATGCATAATCCAATTAGTGACGTTAAAATTGTTTGCAATGGGCCACCTAATGCAATCCAAAATATATGTTTAAAATTAAGCTTGTATTTTTTCTCCAACGAATGCTTTAATGTATTAAAACGTTTTTTTTCTTTAAATGGTAGATTATTATTTATTTCATGATGGTATAAATCTACAATGCTAAAAATCTCTTTAACTTCGGCATCTTCATAATACCCTTTTTCTTTATAACTCATAGAACTATAACTTAAATGAGTGTTATAGCCCAAAAATTTGGCAACTAAAACATGACCATATTCATGAGACAAAGTTCCTATTATAGTAAAGGCTATAAATACTAAAAATATAATTATAGAAAATCTAAGTTTGAATTTAAACATCCATACTAAGATAATTTATTTTTCTGAGAAGAATATAAAAATTGCAATACCAACAAACACAACTATTTGTAACCATTTTAAAAATAAACCTATATTTTTATGTGATTTTAAATAAGTAGAAATAGAACCTGCTAAAATGGCGACTAAAGAGAATAGTATAAATGACGTTGCCATAAACAGCAAACCTAAAATATAAAACTGTTTTACAGAACTTAATGTTTCTGAAAATAAAAAACCTGGAAAAAAAGCTAAAAAGAAAATAGAAACTTTTGGGTTTAACACATTCATTATCACACCTTGCTTAAATAATTGCCACATGCTTTTTTTAGGAACTGCAGTATCATTTAATTCTACTTTTGCATCACTTTTATATACTTTAAAAGCTAAATACAAAAGGTAAGCCGCACCTAAACATTTTATTATAAAAAATAACAAATCATTTTCTTTTATAATAGCCGATACGCCAAAGGCTACTAAAGTAGTATGCACTAAACAACCTGAAATTAAACCACAAACCGTTGCCAAACCATACTTTGTACCGTTTACAATGCTTTGCATTAACACGTATATATTATCTGGACCTGGAGATATAGCTAAAGCCGAAGTTGCAACTACAAATGCTAAAAGTGTTTCTATATTCAATTTAACACCTCTTTAAAATAGCTTTATTAATTTGTTTTACAAGCGATGGACCTTCGTAAATAAAACCAGTATATATTTGCACTAAGTCTGCTCCTGCTTCAATTTTCTCTAAAGTATCTTTTGCAGAGTGTATGCCTCCAACACCAATTATAGGGAATGCTTTGTTACTTTTTTTAGATAGGTATTTAATAACCTGCGTAGATTTTTCTTTTACTGGTTGCCCACTTAAACCGCCATTTCCTATTTCGGCCAATCTTTCATCTGTAGCTTTTAAACCTGTTCTATCGGTAGATGTATTACTTGCGATTACACCATCTAAACTGGTTTCTTGTACTAACTCTATAATTTCATCTAACTGCCCATTATTTAAATCTGGAGCAATTTTTAATACAATTGGTTTTTGTACTTTAAAAGTGTTATTCGCTTTTTGTACAGCGCCAATAAGCTCTAATAAATAGTCTTTATCATTTAATTTTGCATGACTGCCAACATTTGGGCAACTTACATTGAGTACAAAATAATCTACATAAGGATGTAAAGCATTAAAACATTCTAGATAATCTTTAGTATAATCTTCTGGTTTGGTTTGTGTGTTTTTTCCAATATTTCCACCAATAATAAGTTTACCTTTATTCTTTTTTAATTGAGAGATAGCCGCATCAAGACCTTCGTTATTAAAACCCATTCTGTTTATAATGCCTTTATCGTCTTTTAACCTAAATAAACGCTTTTTTGGGTTTCCTGCTTGTGCCTTTGGTGTTACTGTACCTATTTCTATAAAACCAAAACCAAAGTTTGCTAGCTCATTATATAACACTGCATTTTTATCGAAACCTGCTGCTAAACCTACCGGATTTTTAAAAGTTAAACCAAAAAGTTTTCGTTCTAATTTGGCATTTTCAACCACATATAAACTTCTAAAAACCGAAGCCATTCCTGGTATCTTACAAGTAAATTTTATAAGTGAAAAAGTAAAGTGATGAATCTTTTCTGGATCAAAAAGAAAAAATAACGGGCGTAGTAGTGCTTTGTACATGTAGTAATGTTTGCACAAAAGTAATTCTTATTAAAAAAATGAGCAATGTAAAAGCTTAAAAAAACTTAATAATTGTATTTTTACGTCATTAAATTATTAGTTAACCTTTAAATAGATTCCTGTGTTTGCAGGAAATTAATATGATTTCAAAACAAGATATAATAAAACGCTTTGTAGGTTATGTAACTGTAGATACAGAGTCTGACCCAGAAAGCGACACAACACCAAGTACAGCAAAACAATGGGATTTAGCAAATGCTTTAGTAGATGAGCTTAAAGCCATTGGAATGAGCGATGTTACTATAGACGATAATGCGTACATAATGGCAACGTTGCCTAGTAATGTAGAGCACGATGTACCAACAATTGGGTTTATTTCGCATTTTGATACCACTCCAGATTTTACTGGTGCTAACGTAAAACCTCAAATTATTGAAAATTACGATGGTAAAGATATTATGCTTAATCAAGCTGAAAATATTGTACTATCTCCAGATTATTTTGAAGATTTACTACTTTATAAAGGTCAGACCTTAATTACTACAGATGGCACAACACTTTTAGGTGCAGATGATAAAGCAGGAATTACAGAAATTGTTTCGGCTATGGAGTATTTAATTGCCAATCCACAAATTAAACATGGTACTATAAAAGTTGGTTTTACTCCAGACGAAGAAATTGGTCGTGGTGCGCATAAATTTGATGTAGAAAAATTTGGTGCAGATTGGGCTTATACTATGGATGGTAGCCAAATTGGTGAATTAGAATACGAGAATTTTAATGCTGCTGGCGCAAAAGTTCGTGTAAAAGGAAAAATTGTACATCCTGGTTATGCAAAAGGTAAAATGGTAAACTCTATGTACATTGCTACTGAGTTTATAAACTCGTTACCTCGTATGGAAACTCCCGAACATACTGAAGGTTACGAAGGATTTTTTCATCTATATTCTATTAAAGGAGAAGTTGAAGATACCGTGATGCAATATATAATTCGTGATCATGATCGTGAACATTTTGAAGCACGTAAAGAAGTCATGCAAAAAATCACGAACGAGATAAATAGCCAATACGGAAAAGAAGTTATTGAGATTGAAATTAAAGATCAATACTTCAATATGAAAGAAAAAGTAGAACCTGTAATGCATATTGTAGATATTGCAGAAGAAGCAATGAAACAATTAGACATAAAACCATTAATTAAAGCCATTCGTGGCGGTACAGATGGTTCTCAATTAAGTTATATGGGCTTACCTTGCCCTAATATTTTTGCTGGCGGACACAATTTTCATGGTCGTTATGAGTACGTTCCAGTAGAAAGTATGATAAAAGCAACAGAGGTTATTTGTAAAATTTGTGAGATTACAGCAGAGAAAAACAAATAAGAACCAATAAAATTCTAATATAAATTAAACCCATAAGGCCATGTCTTATGGGTTTAACTTTTTACAGAATATTCATCTAAAATTACAGAGGATTTAAAATTTATCCATACCGGTTTTATATGACTTTAGAATTAAAAATTATCTATGTAAAAAGCATAATACGAAACAATTACTTCTTATTAATTATTAGAGCTCCCTTATTTAGTAATTTAATACACCTCTAATAAAAATTTAACTAAATATATTTTTCTAACAAATCTATTAATCGTAATATTGCAATGAATAAATTAATTTAAACTATGGGATTAGTAAAATCAGAAATGTTTACAGACCAACAAAACGAGATTGCTCTTTATGCAAAAGTTTTTGGTCATCCAGCAAGAGTATCTATTTTACAACATTTATTTAAAAGAGACACATGCGTGTGTGGAGACTTAGTTAACGAGATTGGTTTAGCGCAACCCACAATATCACAACACTTAAAAGAATTAAAACAATTAGGATTAATTAAAGGAAACGTTGAAGGTACAAGTGTTTGCTATTGTATAGACACAGAAAATTGGACAAAAATGAAACAGGTTATGAATCAATTTTTAGATCAAGACCTAACTAAAAAGGGAGATTGCTGTTAAAAAAATTTAAACACATCAATCGTATAATTGCAATAAACAAATAAATAAAATATTATGAAATTATCAGAAGTTAAAAACAGATTAAATGAATTAGAAACTATTTCTTTTCAATTACCAAATGGAGAGTTAGTACCAAACCATTTTCATGTTACCGAAGTTGGTAAAATATCTAAACACTTTATAGACTGTGGTGGTACAGTGCGACATGAGGATGTTGTAAATTTTCAATTATGGAATGCTAACGATTACGACCATAGATTACATCCAGAAAAACTTTTAAATATTATAGAATTATCTGAAAAAGTTTTAGGTATAGAGGATTTAGAAATTGAAGTAGAATACCAAGGTGATACTATTGGAAAATTTGGTCTTGATTTCGATGGTAAACATTTTTTATTAACCAATAAACAAACAGATTGTTTAGCTAAAGACCAATGCGGGATTCCACAAGAAAAAACAAAATTAAAATTCTCTGAAATACAATCTGGAAATTCTTGCGCTCCAGGAAGTGGATGTTGTTAATTAAAAATTAATTATAAAATTACAAAAAATGATTACTACACAATCTACTCTATTTTCAGAAATAGACACTACAATTAAAACCTTAAAACCTGAAACAATTTCAGAAGAACGTAAAACGGTTTTAAATCCGTTAGCGGAATATATTCAAACCAAAGTTGAAAATAAACAAGATATTCGTATCAATTTTATTTGTACTCATAACTCACGAAGAAGTCATTTATCGCAAGTATGGGCGCAAGCAATGGCACAGTATTTTAATATAGATAATGTGTTTTGTTATTCTGGCGGAACAGAAGCTACAGCAATGTTTCCAATGGCAGCAAAAGCATTACAAAATTCGGGTTTTAAAATTAATACACTTTCTGAAGGTAAAAATCCTATTTACAGTATTAAATATGCTACAAACGAGCATCCTATTATAGGCTTTTCCAAAACTTTTGGAGACGATTTTAATCCTAAATCTGAATTTGCAGCAATAATGACTTGTTCGCAAGCAGATGGTGCATGTCCTTTTATTCCTGGCGCAGAAAAACGTATACCAATTACTTTTCAAGACCCAAAAGCTTTCGATAATACACCACAACAAGAGGAAAAGTACAACGAAAGAAGCATACAAATTGCAACCGAATTATTTTACATATTCTCTCAAATTAAAGCATAAATAATGGCAATAAAAAAATTAAGTTTTTTAGATAGTTATTTAACACTATGGATTTTTATCGCAATGGCTATTGGCGTAGGTATTGGGTATTTTTATCCATCTTTTCCAGAAGTTGTTAACTCTTTTAGTAGTGGTAGTACCAACATTCCTATTGCTATTGGATTAATAGTGATGATGTATCCACCACTTGCCAAAGTAAATTTCTCATTATTACCAAAGGTTTTTAAGAACACTAAAATTCTTTCCATTTCACTAATTCTTAATTGGATTATTGGTCCGGTTTTAATGTTCTTTTTAGCTATTATATTTTTACGTGATTATCCAGAATACATGGTTGGACTAATTTTAATTGGTTTAGCACGTTGTATTGCAATGGTTTTAGTTTGGAATGATTTAGCCGAAGGCAGTAGCGAATATGGAGCAGGTTTAGTTGCATTAAATAGCATTTTTCAAGTGTTTGGTTATAGCTTTTATGCATGGCTTTTTATAACAGTACTGCCTCCATATTTTGGGTTTGAAGGTGCAATTATTGATATTTCTGTTGCAACCATTGCAGAAAGTGTAGCAATATATTTAGGTATACCTTTTGCACTTGGCATTTTAAGCCGATTAATTTTAGTAAAACTAAAAGGAGATGAATGGTACACAAATAAATTTATTCCAACCATTTCTCCATTAACATTAATAGCTTTACTATTTACTATTGTAATAATGTTCTCATTAAAAGGAGAGCTAATTGTAGAAATACCTATGGACGTTTTAATAATTGCTGTTCCATTATTAATCTACTTTACATTAATGTTTATTATTGGTTTTTTCTTTACAAAAGCTACAGGAGCAGAATACGACAAAACAACAGCCGTAGCTTTTACTGCAGCAGGAAATAATTTCGAGTTAGCTATAGCAGTTGCTATTGCAGTTTTTGGACTAAACTCCGGACAAGCCTTTGCAGGAGTTATTGGTCCACTAGTAGAAGTACCGGCATTAATTTTATTAGTTCGTGTATCGTTTTGGTTAAGAAAAAAATACTATCTAGAAGCTAAAGCATAAAAAAGTTAAGTAAATTCGAAGACTATTTTAGTAAACGAAACGTCTTATACTTTGAAAGAAAATGCTAATAAATCTCAATATGTTTCATTTGATTCTATTGATGCAGATGAAAGTGAATATTTATTCATAAAACCCTCACAAATACCAAATGCTGGTAATGGTTTATATACCGCAATAGATATATTTAAAAATGAAATAATTTCTATTTTTAAAGGAGAAATTATTAGCACATTTGAAGCCGAAAAAAGGGTTAATAAAGGTGAAGATCGCTATTTTATTAACCTTTTAGACGGTAACATAATGGACAGCATGCACACACAGTGTTATGCAAAATATGCTAACGATGCTAAAGGTATAGTAAATAACACTTTTAAAAATAATGCTAAAATTACTTTAGACAGTGATGATAATGTTTGCATCATGGCAACCAAAAATATTAATGCCGGAGACGAAGTTTTTTGCAGTTATGGTAAAGCATATTGGCAAAAACACAGTTAATTTAGCGCTTGATAAATTTTCCCTATTTCTTGTCTCAATAAATTTGACTAATTTTGAGTACTAAGCTTAAAATTATGAGTACAACAACACCCGAACATGATAAAAGAATTGCAGAAATGAAATTCTTTTCTGTATACCCACATTACGTTGATAAAGTTGAAAAAAAAGGCAGAACAGTTGAAGAGTTACATACGGTAATAGAATGGCTAACTGGTTTTAATACTGAAAAAATAAAACAACTCATTGACGAAAAAGTTACATTTAAAACTTTTTTTGATCGCGCAACCTTAAACCCAAATGCCGATTTAATTAAAGGTGTAATTTGCGGTTATAGAATAGAAGATATCGAAACACCTTTAACAAAAAAAGTACGTTACTTAGACAAGTTAATAGATGAATTAGCTAAAGGTCGTAAAATGGAAAAAATTTTACGTGAAAAAAAAATAAATTAAAACATGAAAAAAGCAGACTCGGTAGAAGAATATATTGAAAATAACAATCATTTTAAAGACGCTTTAGAGATACTTCGAGAACTTATTTTATCTACAAATCTTGAAGAAACTATTAAATGGTCTGCTCCTACTTATACTTTGTCTGGAAAGAATATATTAGGTATTGGTGCTTTTAAAAATCATTTTTGTTTATGGTTTTTTAACGGTGTCTTTTTAAAAGATGAGCATAACCTTTTAGAAAAGGCACAAGAAAAAACTAAAGCTTTACGCCAAATGCGTTTTAAAAAGTTGGAAGACATAAACAAACCTCTTGTTATAGCATATATAAAAGAAGCTATAGAAAATCAAAAAAATGGTAAAGAACTAAAACCTGTTCGCGCTACAAAGAAAGATGTTACAATTCCAGATTTAATTGCCGAAGAAATAAAAAACAATAAAAAATTTAAAGATGCTTTTAAAGCTTTAACGCCATCTTGCCAAAGAGAATATTGCAACCATATAATTGATGCAAAACGAGAAAGCACAAAATTGTCTAGGTTAGAAAAAATTAAACCTATGATTTTAAAAGGTGCTGGCTTACACGATAAATATAAAAACTGCTAATTTTTACTTGTTTTAATATTACAGTGTAGTTTCACGTAAATTTAAACTAAAGTCTATAGTTTTAAATACCGTTTCTACTGGTTCTTTAGACTCTAATCTATTAACTAAAATTTGTACAGATGCTTCACCAATAGCATCACTATGTTGAGCTATAGTTGAAAGTTTTGGACTTGTAAATGGCAAAACATTATCATCACTAAAACCAATTATAGACATATCTTGTGGTATACTATATCCTCTCTCTTTTGCAATATTTAGTACTGCTCCACCAGAAATATTATCGATACAAATAACACCATCTATAGGTTGCTTTTTATCAAAATAATTTTCAATTGCAACTTCTACATTTTCTGTACTAGGTATTTTTACTTCGGTTAAATTACTATTGTATTGTTTTGCATCTTCAATAGCTTTAAAACAACCTTTAGATCTTAATTTACCAACACTTAGTTCTTCAATCTTATTTATTAGTATTATATTTTTTCTACCTTCTTTTATTAAATGCATTGTTGCATCGTAGGCTGCTTGAAAATCGTTATTTACAACTTTATCACAAGTTATGGCTTGAGACACACGGTCGAACATTAAAATAGGTATTTTTTGATTTAAAATATCTTTAAAATGATCTGTTTTCTTATTAACCTCTGTTTCTTCAGCAATAGACATTATAAAACCATCTACACTTCCGTTTGCTAATAGCTCTAAACTGTTAGCTTCTTTTTCATATAACTCGTTAGATAGACATGTAATAATATTATAACCTTGCTTTGCAGATTCCTTTTCTATACCATATAAAACTTTAGCAAAAAAGTGATTTAATATATTTGGGATAATAACTCCTATGGTTTTTGTCTTGCTATTTTTAAGGCTTAAAGCCACGCGATTAGGCTTATAATTATACATTTTAGCCGTTTCCTTTACTCGCGCTATAGTTGCTTCTCCTATTTCACTACTTCCATTTAAGGCTTTAGAAACTGTAGAGATGGAAACATTTAGTTTTTCGGCAAGTTCTTTTAAAGTAATCATATAAAAAATTGTGGCTTGAAATGAAAAAATCCTTACGAAAGTACAAAAAGATTGATTATCAAATTTAAAAAATTACACAAAAAAAATCCTCAAGTTTTAACTTGAGGATTTTTAGTAATTTATTAAAATAGAGTTATTTGTTTACTTTTAAAGGTGCATTTAAAGCTTTACTGCTTTCCATAGAAATTGCAGCACGATCAAACTTTAATTTTCCAGACATAGTTTCTATAACACAACTATTATCTTTATCGTTAAGCTCTACTATTTTACCATGCATACCACTTTTAGTAACTATTTTATCGCCACGCTTTAACTCGGCAGCGAACTTTTTTTCATTCTTAGCACGTTTCATCTGTGGTGCAATCATAAAAAAGTACACTACAGCAAACATTGCTATTATTGGTAAAAAACCTGAAATATCTCCCATTACTTAATTGCTGGAGATAAAGGTGCTGCTGTTTTTGCAGGAGCATTAGGATCTGGCTTAATAAAAGCAGAAATTTTAACTACTTCTCTACCTTTTTCTGTATTTGCAGTTACAGTAATTGCTTTAGAAATTTTGTTGTTTCCTTTACCATTAAATTTAACTGTAAATTTTCCTTCTTCACCTGGAGCTAAAGGCTCTCTAGACCAATCTTTAGGAATTGTACATCCACAAGAACTTTTTACATCTGTAATTACTAATGGCGCTTCTCCTGTATTTTTATATGTAAAAACAGTTTCAACTGGAGTTCCATTGATAATTTCACCAAAATCATGATCTGTTTTATTAAACTCGATTACTGGAAATTTAGATGCAGCTTGATCTCTTTCTGCTGCTGCTGCAACCTTTGTGTCATCTACTTTGCTTGTTGCGTCTTCTTTACAAGAAGTAAAAGCTAACATGCATACTGCACTAAATAATAATACTACTTTTTTCATAATTTAATTTTTAAATATTTTGATAAATTTCGAACGCAAAAATAAGAATAATTTTGAACTACATCAAGCCACGGCCAACTTTATTTAGTTTTCCTTCGATTTGATATTCTTTTACAAGTTTATCGAGTATTCCGTTAATAAATATGCGACTTTTTGGTGTTGAATACTCTTTAGATATTTCTAAATATTCGTTAATAGTAACTTTTGTAGGAATAGATGGAAAGTTTTGAATTTCGCATATTCCCATTTTAAGTAACATTAAATCTATATTTGCTATCCTATCGCTATCCCAATTTGTTGTTTTATTTTCTATTTCTTTTGTAAATGTATTTTGATTTAACAACGTTTTTCTAAACAACTTAATTGCAAATTCTTTGTCTTCGATATCTTTATACAACTTAGGCAGAAAATGAAATGCGTTAGAGTCTTTTTTTACTTTGCGTAATAATTTAAGTATTGAAGTGTTTACAGTAGGCAAATCGTCTAACCAAGTTAAATGTTTGTCTTCTAAATACTCATAAAGTTTATCGTTAGGTGCAATAATTTCTTTAAATACCTCTACAATAAAATTACGGTCTTCGTTAAAGTTTGTTGTAGTAGTTTTTAGGTATTCTTTATAAATATCACTCGCTAATATTTCTTTATAAATAATATCAACATATTCAGAATCTAAATCCCAATTTTTAATATTATGGGCATCAAATTTGGCTTGAAGCTGCTCATTATCTCTAAGCATAATAAGCACTTCGTTATTTATAAATTTACGATTAGGATTTTTTTCTTCGGCAGTTGCTAAATGTTTTTTTGTAGTTTTTTCTAAGTGAGATTCTGCACGCTTTTGTACTTCAATCATTAAAGAAATTAATAATAAATACAAATTATACATGTTATCTATACTGTATAATAAAAATTTTTGATCTTTTGAAAAATCATCGCTTTCACTACCATTAAAGGCATAAAGCACTTGCATAACTTTAACTCGAATGTGTCTTCTACTTAACATCTTTACAAAGAACTTAATAAAATTAATATAAAAGTGGTGGTCACTTTAAGTCGGCAAAAATAATATATTTTATGAATACTAATACTAATTATTTATTATTAATTGCTAATATTATTTATAATAGAACAAACAGTAATTTTATTGTACTAAAACACAATCTAATCCAACATTACAACCCTTTTTATTCCTTTTTATACTTTATCTTTGTCTTTATAAAAAAGCGACATATTTAGGTTTTTAAACTAAAAAACAAACTCCAAAACTGTAAATGAAAGAATTACAGCACCTTAACAAATATTTCTTAAAATATAAAAAGCAATTAATAATTGGTATTTTAATTACAATTATATCTATGCTTTTTAAAATTTATGTTCCTAAATTAATTGGTTCTATTATAGATATTGTAAACAACCAATTACAAAATCCTGAAAACTCAATTTCAGATTTTAAGCAAGAACTTTTAAATAATATTTTATTAATTATTGGTACTGCAATTATAGCAGGTATTCTTACTTTTTTTATGCGTCAATATATTATTAACGTATCGAGATATATAGAATTCGATTTAAAAAATGAAATTTACCAACAGTACCAAAAACTCTCTTTAAATTTTTATAAAAAAAATAGAACAGGAGATTTAATGAATAGAATAAGTGAGGACGTAACACAGGTAAGAATGTATGCCGGACCTGCAATTATGTATAGTATAAATACCATTACACTTTTTATAGTGGCTTTGGCTTTTATGTTTAAACAAGCACCTACTTTAACGTTATACACTATAATTCCGCTTCCTATTCTATCGGTTTTAATTTATTTAATTAGTAAAGAAATACATAAACGTAGTACAATAGTTCAAGAGTATTTATCTAAACTTTCAACATTTACTCAAGAAGCTTTTAGTGGTATTTCGGTAATTAAAGCTTACGGTATAGAACCACAAACACAGGCAGATTTTACTACGCTTGCTTACACAAGTAAAGAGAAACAACTTAGTTTAGTACGCATTCAAGCGTTCTTTTTTCCAATGATGATTTTACTAATTGGTATTAGTAATATTCTAGTTATTTACATTGGTGGTATGCAGTATATAAATGGTGAAATTTCTCTAGGTAATATTATGGAGTTTATTATATATGTAAACATGTTAACTTGGCCTGTTGCTACAGTTGGTTGGGTAACCTCTATTATTCAACGTGCTGAGGCTTCGCAAAAGAGAATTAATGAGTTTTTAAAAATTGAACCAGAAATTAAAAACAACACAATAGAACCTTCTATAATTAAAGGTAATATTGAATTTAAAAATGTTTATTTTACTTACGACGATACTAATATTAAAGCATTAAAAGGGTTAAGTTTTAAATTAAACTCTGGTGAAACTTTAGCTATAGTTGGTAAAACAGGCTCTGGTAAATCTACCATTTTAGATTTAATAGGCAGATTGTATGATATTAATAAAGGTCAATTATTAATCGATAATAAAGAAATAGACCAATTAAACTTAACAAGTTTAAGAGACGCTATTGGTTATGTACCACAAGATGCCTTTTTGTTTAGCGACACCATAAATAATAATATTAAATTTGGTAAAGAAAATGCAACAGACGAAGAGGTAATTGCTGCTGCAAAAAACGCCCAAGTACATAAAAACATTTCAAAATTTACAAATGGATACCAAACAGTTTTAGGAGAACGTGGTATTACTTTATCTGGCGGACAAAAACAAAGAGTGTCTATTGCTAGAGCAATAGTTAAAAATCCACAAATATTATTATTTGACGATTGTCTTTCTGCAGTAGATACAGAAACAGAAGAAAAAATACTTAACAATCTTAAAAAAGTTTCGGCTGGTAAAACAACTATAATAGTAAGTCATCGCATTTCTTCAGCTAAAAATGCAGACCATATTATAGTACTAGACGATGGAAAAATTGTTCAAAAAGGAACACACAATCAACTTATAAACATTGATGGTTACTACAAAGAACTCTATATTAAACAAATGAGTGAAAATTATACTAATTAATGTAAATAAGTCTAATTAAAAGAAAAACTTTAAAATGTTGCGTGGTTTTATTTTTTTCCTATTTTTGAAACACATTAATAACAAATTAAAATTATGAACAATAACGAGATGATGGAGAAAGAAGAAATTTACTCTAAGGTTTTAAGAGCTGGAAGACGTACTTATTTTTTTGATGTTCGCGCTACAAAAGCCGGTGATTATTATTTAACAATTACCGAGAGTAAAAAGTTTACAAATGATGATGGCTCATTTCATTACAAAAAACATAAAATCTACTTATACAAAGAAGATTTTAATGAGTTTAATAGCATTTTACAGGAAATGACAGATTATGTTATTGCCGAAAAAGGAGACGAAGTTATTAGTGATCGTCACCAAAAAGATTACAAAAAAGAATACGACTCTTCTAGAACTAACCAAGACGCTGTTACAGAAGACACAACAAATGTTAGTGAAACTGCAGAAAGCAGATTTACAGATATAGATTTCGACGATATTTAATAAAAAAGTTAACTCTTTATATATTAAACATAAAAAAACCATTTCTTTTGAAATGGTTTTTTTATTAAAATTGTTTTAGTAAAATATTTGTATTAAGACACCGTACTTCCGTTTTTTACTTTAAGTTCTGGGTTTAATAAAGTAACATCTTTGCCATTTACCGCTCCTAATACTAGGCATTCGCTCATAAATTTGCCTATTTGTTTTTTAGGAAAATTAACAACTGCTAAAATTTGCTTATCTATTAAGTCTTCTTTTTTATAAAGCGTAGTAATTTGTGCCGAAGATTTTTTAACACCTAAAGCTCCAAAGTCTATAGTAAGCTTATATGCCGGATTTCTAGCCTCTGGAAAATCATTTACTTCTATTATAGTTCCTACACGAATATCTACTTTAGTAAAATCGTTAAATTGAATAGTTTTGCTCATGAGCTAAAGGTAATAAAGTTGAATAGCTCTTACAAATTGTAAAAAAATAAAAAAAATCAGCTTTAATATAGTACATTGTAATTCAATTATATTTGCAATATTTATAAGCCTAAGTATGAAACACATAATAATTCTTATTCTATTTTCAACCTTTTGTTCTGCACAAGAAAAATATACTTTTGATTATTTAATTGAATATGAAAGAACATTCTTAAAAGAAGATTCGCTTAAAAAAAAAGTATTCTACTTAACAAACTCAAAAGACAACAGCTATTTTGCCGAGCTTACTTTAAAAGACAGCTTAAATTATAATATGTTTTTTAAACATCATGATAAATTGCATTCTTTTGTATTAGTTTCAAAATTTCAGATAAACGAAGCTGAAGCCATTAATATTAACTGTAATCAAATTACATTTAAAAAAAATGAGTATAAAAGTGTAATCGATGATTATGAATTCTCTGCACCCAAAGACACAGTAATAAATAATAAAAATCATCAAATCTATAATTTAAAAAGCAAGCTAAATTTCAAAAAAAGAAAAAGAAATGGCTCAGGTACAAATGTTTATATTATAGATAACTCATCCATTTCTCATCTACCTTTTTTTACGCATCCAACAGCATACGAAAAATGGAAACTACAAAAACACTTACCAAACGGTTTATTAATAGAAAAAAAGCACATAGACGTTTTTGAAAAAGACCACAGTACCGAAGTACTAATTAGCTATAAGAAAATTAAAAAAAATATAATTATTATAGGTGATTGCATAAATTATAAATAGATTTTTAATAAAACAGAAGCATTTATTTATCAGTCTTTTTTAAGTGGTTTTAAATTTGCAACACACAATTTTAAGGATATTAAATATCAACATAAAAATATTGAAACAATCTAAACTAATACTTCCTATAATTGTAATTTCTCAATTTTTTTGCACTTCGCTTTGGTTTGCTGGCAACTCTGTAATTACTAATCTTATTAAAGATTTTAATCTTAACGACAATGCGTTAGGCGACTTAACATCTTCGGTTCAATTTGGGTTTATTATTGGCACATTAATTTTTGCTATAATGGCAATTGCTGATCGTTTTTCACCATCAAAAGTGTTTTTAATTAGTGCAATTCTTGGAACTTTTTTTAATTTAATAATTATAAATGAAGCCAACAACTTTACAAGTTTAATTGTATGTCGTTTTCTTACTGGTTTTTTTCTAGCAGGCATTTATCCAGTTGGAATGAAAATAGCTGCCGATTACTTTAATAAAGGTTTAGGCAAATCGCTTGGTTTTTTAGTTGGTGCATTAGTTTTAGGTACAGCACTTCCGCATTTATTAAAAGATTTAACACAAACCTATTCTTGGAAGTCTGTTATTATAGCAACATCTTCCCTTTCAACATTTGGTGGTTTATTAATGTTTGTATTAGTTCCAGATGGACCATATCGTAAACCAAATAACAATTTAAACTTATTATCATGCTTTAGTGTTTTTAAAAATCGTAATTTTAGATCTATAGCTTTAGTTTATTTTGGACATATGTGGGAGCTTTATGCCTTTTGGACATTTGTACCACTTATGTTAACAAAGTATAGTATTAACTTTACACAAACTAACTTTAACATTCCATTACTATCATTTGTAATAATAGGAATTGGAGGTGTTGCCTGCGTTATAGGAGCATATATTGCAGAATTTTTAGGAACAAAAAAAACTGCGGCAATAGCCTTACTTTTATCTTGTTGCTGTTGTATTTTATCTCCGTTTGTTTTTTCTATTGAAAATAAAATACTTTTTATTGGTTTTCTTGTTTTTTGGGGAATGGTTGTTATTGCAGACTCTCCATTATTATCGACTTTAATTGCTCAAAATGTTAAAGGAGAAATAAAAGCAACAGCACTAACAATTGTTAATTCAATTGGTTATTTGGTAACTATAATAAGTATTCAATTTGTGTCTAAATTTATAGAAATAACAGACTCAAATTACATTTTTTTTATTCTAGCTATTGGTCCTATTTTAGGATTAGCATCACTAAAAATGAATAAAAGCAAAAAGGTGTAATTACCATTCATTTCTCTTAATCAATCTCTCTATATGAGCGTAGTGATGATTAGAGTGCCAAGCATATATTCCTAAGTTTTTGTTTAAAGCAATGACCTCATTACTTTCTGGATGAATAAAAGTACGCTCTAAATCTTCAAAAGAAAGGCCTTTTACAAAATGTACCAACTTTGCATGAATTACTTTTATGTGTAATAAAGAATTTTCAATTGGTTGATTATAATCATGCAATTGCGACCAAGAATTTTCATTATAAGCTTTAATTACAGGATTTTCTTCTGTTATTGCCCACTTAAAACGAATGTAACTATGGTGATGACTATCACTTATATGATGTATTAGTTGTCTTACTGTCCAACCATTTGGCCTGTATGGTGTATTTAATTGTTTATTATTAAGATTAACTACAAGTTCTTCTAAATGTCTTGGAAAATTCTCTAATACACTAATCCATTCTTTAGTGTGAGTTACTGTAATTTCTTTTGGACAATTAAACTTTCCTATTGGATACTTTAATTTTTCTAATGATTGATTATTCATTATTTACACATCTTTATTCATTATTGTAAGATGCAATAAAACGTTTTGCCCTATCATTACTTGTATTAAGTTGCAAAGCTTTTTTGTAATTATTGTAAGCCTGTAAGCTATCGCCTTTTCTAGCATAAGCATCTGCCAAACTATCGTAAACATTACTACTTTCTGGATATAAAGCTACATTTATTTTAAAGTGTTCTATAGCTTCATCAAATTCTTTTTCTTTAAGTTTATTATAACCTAATCTATTAAAAACATGCTCTTCTATAAACACATTTAGAGAATCTTCTTTTTGTATAGCCAAGTAACCTTCTGTTGCTTTCTCATATTCCTTATTTTTTAAATAAGTACTTGGAACGTGTAAAGAATCTGGCATTTTTTTATAATTATATGTTGTTTTCGCGTTTTCATCTGGTGAAACTTCAGAAATATACATAATCTTATTTTCGGGATGTTTTAAAAACTTAATTTTCTTGTTCATCTCCTTTATAAAATAGGTGTTTTCTTCTAAATATAAAGGCTCTATCTTTTCTGCACCTCTCCATTTTAAAAACAGTTCATTATTTTCAAAATAAACTTCTATTACTTCATTTACATTAAACAAATAACGTCCGGTGGTTTTTTCTATAAACTCTGGAGTATAGTCTGCTTTTTTACCACAAGCTAAAAATAGAGTACAAATTATAGTGTAAATAATAAGTTTGGTTTTCATTTTTGGTGTTTTTGGTATTTAAAAATAATAAATGTTTGGCATAAAAAAACGCCTCATAATTATGAGACGTTTTAGATTTGTATTTGTTACTTATATTAAACAAATATTTATTTTCTGCTTATTTTACAGCCATTAATTCTACATCGAAAATTAATATTGCATTTGGCGGTATAACTCCACCAGCACCTCTAGAACCATATCCTAAATCACTTGGTATTACAAAACGTGCCTTATCGCCTACTTTTAATAAGCTAACACCTTCGTCCCAACCTGCGATTACTTGTCCCATTCCTAAAGCAAAATCAATTGGTTGATTACGTTTGTAAGACGAATCGAAAACCGTTCCATCTGTTAACGTTCCTTTATAATGTACAGAAACTGTTTTTCCTTTTTCTGCTTTTGCTCCGTCTCCTTTTTGAACGATTTGGTAACGTAAACCACTCTCGGTTTGCTCGAAACCTGCAGAATATTTATCTAACTCAGCTGCTTTTGCTGCTCTTTCCTCTGCTATTCTTTTTTCGCGAGCACCTTCAAAAGTTCTAAAAGCTTCAATAGCATTAAAGTTTTTAGCTGCATCACCAACTCTTACTATTTCTAATGTTTCAATTTCATCGCCTTGAGCTATAGCATCTACAACATCCTGTCCTTCTACTACATTTCCAAAAACGGTATGATTTCCATCTAACCAATCTGTAGCAACGTGAGTTATAAAAAACTGACTTCCGTTTGTTCCAGGTCCAGCATTTGCCATAGATAAAACTCCTGGGCCACTATGTTTTAAGTCTGGATGAAACTCATCATCAAACTTATAACCAGGGTTTCCTGTTCCTGTTCCTTGAGGACATCCACCTTGAATCATAAAATCTGGTATTACTCTATGAAATTTTAAACCATCATAATAAGGTGTACCTTGAGGTTTAGCAGAGTTTTCCATATTACCTTCTGCTAAAGCAACAAAATTACCTACAGTTCCAGGTGTTTTTTCAAATTCTAAATTAACTAAAATAGCACCTTTATTCGTGTTAAATTTTGCGTATAAACCGTCTTGCATTGTCTTGTTTTTTAATGAAGTGCAAAGATAGGAAGAAGTTAAAAGTTTTAAGTAAAGTGTTATGAGTTTTTTTTGAAGTTTGAATTTTATTAGCTTTGATGCAAATAAAATGTAACTATGGGTATTTTTGGTAAATTATTTGGTAGCAAGCAAAATGAAGAAGTTTTAACTAACGATAATTATATTGAAACGATAATTCAATCTGGTGAAGGTGAGCCTTTGGCTATATCAAATAATGAAGTTATGTACGTTGGTTATAACGAATTAGGCGGGTACTACTACCTTCAAACATTTATTGTTGGACGCTTAAAAGTGAAAACAAAAAATGGTGCAAAACTTGAAATTATTGGTAACAATTATACTCTTAATTTAGATTCTGATATGCCTGAATTTGAATCTGAATCTGCTAGCCCATTAGATGGACACGTTACAAGAATAGATTTTCAAATTGAAAAAACAGACGTTGAAAAAATAAAAAGATCTAACATTAAACAACTTACTCTTTACGTAAAAAAGAAAGAAATTTTGTTTAATCTTTATTCTAAATAAATTTAAAACAGCGACTAATTAAAACATAAATGTAAAGTCTATTGTAATTTTTTATTAAATAGACCTTACAAAAGTTATTATTAGGTTTTAAATTTTAATTTGCTACTTCACTAATAAACTTAATACGGTATAAACGTAGCTCTTCATCGTCATAATCACCATCAAACTCATCTATAGCAACATCAATTTTATCGGTTTCAGAGTCCATAAAATAATCATGCAGTTCTTCTTGTTGATCTTCGTCTAACAATTCTTCAATCCAATAATTAATATTAAGCTTCGTTCCAGAATATACTATGGCTTCCATTTCTTTAATAAAGTCTCCCATTTCCATACCTTTAGCCGAAGCAATATCGGTTAATGGTAATTTTCTATCCACATTTTGAATAATATAGAGTTTTAAACCAGAATTAGTACCTGTAGATTTTACAATAAAATCGTCTGGTCTCATAATATCGTTTTCCTCTACATATTTAGCTATTAAAGCTACAAAATCCTTACCGTATTTTTTTGCTTTTCCTTCTCCTACTCCGTGAACGTTAGACAGTTCTGGTATTGTTACCGGATATTTTAGAGCCATATCCTCTAACGAAGGATCTTGGAATATAACAAAAGGAGGCACTCCTAATTTTTTAGCATTAGTTTTTCGTAAATCTTTTAGCATTTTCATTAAAGCGTCATCTACAACTGCTCCTCCACCTTTTTCTGCTGTAATTATATGGTCGTTATGAGATTCATCAAAAGTGTGGTCTTCAGTCATCATAAATGAAACAGGACTTTCTATAAATGCTTTTCCATCATCAGTTAATTTTACAACACCATAAGTCTCTATGTCTTTTTTTAGATAACCTGCTACTAATATTTGGCGCAATAAAGCCATCCAAAACTTTTTATCTTTATGTTTTCCTTTCCCAAAAAATGGTTGATTATCTGTTTTATGAGAACTAATCATAGCGTTAGAACTCCCAACTATTACACTAACTAGGTCTTTAGATTTATATTTTTCGTTAGTTAGCTGTACAATTTCCATAAGTAAAGCCGCATCTTCTTTAGCTTCTATTTGCTTTTTAGGATGACGCATATTATCGTCCATATCTCCACCTTCACCAGTTTCATTATCGAACTCTTCTCCAAAATAGTGTAAAATAAATTTACGTCTCGAAATTGAAGTTTCACAATACGCAACTACTTCTTGTAATAAAGCATGACCTATTTCTTGTTCGGCAACAGGTTTTCCAGACATAAATTTTTCAAGTTTCTCTATATCTTTATATGCATAATAGGCTAAACAATGTCCTTCTCCTCCATCTCTACCTGCACGTCCGGTTTCTTGGTAATAACTTTCTATACTTTTAGGTATATCGTGATGTATAACAAAACGTACATCTGGTTTGTCTATTCCCATACCAAAAGCAATTGTAGCAACAACAACATCTATATCTTCCATTAAAAACATATCTTGATGTTTTGCTCTAGTTTTTGCATCTAAACCTGCATGGTACGGTAATGCTTTTATGCCATTAACTTGTAATACTTGAGCTAATTCTGTTACACGTTTTCTACTTAAACAGTAAATAATCCCTGTTTTACCTTCGTTTTGTTTAATAAAACGAATAATATCTGAATCTACCGTTTTAGTTTTTGGTCTTATTTCATAATATAAGTTTGGTCTATTAAACGATGCTTTAAAAGTTTTAGCATCACTCATACCCAAGTTTTTAAGTATATCTTCTTGCACTTTTGGAGTTGCTGTAGCCGTCAATCCTATAATAGGAATATTATCTCCAATTCGTTTTATTATAGTTCTTAAATTTCTGTATTCTGGTCTAAAGTCATGTCCCCACTCACTAATACAATGGGCTTCATCTATAGCCATAAAAGATATTTTTACTGTACGTAAAAATTCTACATTTTCTTCTTTAGTTAAAGACTCTGGAGCAACATAAAGTAATTTTGTTATTCCGTTTGTAATATCTTCTTTTACCTGTTTTATTTCAGTTTTATTTAAAGACGAATTTAAAACATGAGCAACGCCATGTTCATCTGAGATACCACGAATAGCATCTACTTGGTTTTTCATTAAGGCGATTAAAGGAGACACTACAATTGCTGTACCTTCTTGCATTAAAGCGGGAAGTTGATAACATAAGGATTTACCTCCTCCAGTAGGCATTATAACAAAGGTATTGTTCTGCGATAGAATACTCTCTATAACGGTTTCTTGTAATCCTTTGAACTCACTAAAACCGAAATATTTTTTTAGGGCGGCACGAATTTGACTTTTCACTATATTTTTAAGCAATTTAATATTTACACATCTAATTTAAATAAAACAACTTCGAATATGGTCTTTTTAGTATAAAGAATTAAAGTTTTCCTTTTAATTTTTCGCTAAATTTGCCAAGATTATCAACAATCATTAATACGATGTTATTTTTTGCAACTTTTAAAGATAAGAAAATCTTTTTAATTGCAACCAAATCTTAAAATTATAAATTTTGAATACTAAAGATTCTATACTAAAAATCGCCAAAGAAACTATTGCTTTAGAAAGTGCTTCGATTAGTAATTTAGCAACGTTAATTGATAATGATTTTGCTGAAGCAGTACAACTTATATATAAATCTAAAGGGCGTGTAATTATTACAGGAATTGGTAAAAGTGCAATTATTGCAACAAAAATTGTTGCAACATTAAATTCTACTGGAACACCTGCTGTTTTCATGCACGCTGCAGATGCTATTCATGGAGATTTAGGATTAATACTTGAAGATGATGTTGTAATTTGTATATCTAAAAGCGGAAACACTCCAGAGATAAAAGTGCTAGTACCTTTAATAAAAAATGCAAAAAATAAAATGATTGCCATTACTGGCAATAAAGATTCTTTTTTAGGTACTCAAGCAGATTATGTATTAAACGCTTATGTAGCTAAAGAAGCTTGCCCTAATAATTTGGCTCCAACAACTAGTACAACTGCACAATTAGTAATTGGTGATGCTTTAGCTGTTTGTTTATTAGAAATTAGAGGTTTTTCGAGTAAGGATTTTGCAAAATATCATCCTGGTGGCGCTTTAGGAAAAAAACTTTATTTACGAGTTCAGGATTTATCTTCTGTTAATAACAAACCTCAAGTACAATTAGATACAGATGTAAAAAAAGTAATTATTGAAATATCTGAAAGTTTACTTGGTGTTACTGCCGTTACAGAAAACAACAAAATTGTAGGTATTATTACCGATGGTGATTTAAGACGTATGCTTACTAAAGTAGATGATTTTACTGGTTTAACTGCTAAAGATATTATGGGTAGTAATCCTAAAACCATTAACGAAGAAGCTATGGCTGTAGACGCTATGGAACTTATGGAAACCAACGGTATTTCTCAATTATTAGTCGAAAACAATGGTGAGTATGCCGGTGTTATACACATACATAATTTAATAAAAGAAGGAATTATTTAATGGCTAAACCAGACGTAAACAGCATGTCCTTTTTAGATCATCTTGAAGATTTAAGATGGCATTTAATTAGAATTTTTATTTCAATAGTAATATGTGGTACAGTAGCATTTATTTTTGGAACATTTATAATGGATAACATTATTATGTGGCCCAAGAAAATGTCTTTTCCTACTTACCAGTGGCTGTGTAATATTTCTCAATTTTTTGGAATTGAAGACACCACTTTTTGTCAAGCCGAGTTTCCTTTTATTATTCAAAATAGAACCATGGCCGGACAGTTTTCGGCACATATTTGGACCTCTTTTTATGCCGGTTTTATTATTGCTTTTCCTTATATTATATATCAATTATGGCATTTTATAAGTCCAGGAATGAAAGAGAATGAACGTAAAACCTCTAGAGGTTTTATTATAATTTCCTCTATCCTTTTCTTTATTGGTGTATTATTTGGTTACTTTATAATAATTCCACTCTCTATTAATTTCTTGGCTAATTATATTGTAAGTGCAGAAATATTAAACGAAATAGATATAAGTTCTTATATTTCTTTAATTAGATCATCATCATTAGCAGCAGGATTTGTTTTCGAACTTCCTATTGTTATTTACTTCTTAACTAAAGTTGGTTTAGTAACACCAGAAATTTTAAAAAAATACAGAAAATTTGCACTTGTAATTGTGCTTATCCTTTCTGCTATAATTACACCTCCAGATATTGCGAGCCAAATTATTGTGGCAATACCAATATTAATATTATACCAGGTTAGTATATTTATTTCTAGAATGGTAGTTAAAAAACAGAAAAAGAAAAATAGAAAAGATGTCACAGTCAGTTAAAGAATTCAACGATTACCGTTCTAAAATGAACGATAAAATATTATCAGACAATAATAAAATTATAAAACGTATTTTTAATTTAGACACTAATGCCTTTACAGAAGGTGCTCTAGATGTTGCTACAAAAGAACTTTTAGGCTTAGTTGCCTCAACCGTTTTACGTTGTGATGATTGCGTAAAATACCACTTAGAGTCATGCCATAAAGCTGGATTATCTAAAGAAAAAGTTGTAGAAACATTAAGCATTGCTACATTAATTGGTGGTACTATTGTAATTCCTCATTTAAGAAGAGCTTATGAGTATTGGGAAGAATTAGAAACCCAAAGTTAAACTTTATATAAACTAATTTTAGTTTAAGTACAACTTTAGTATTTTTATCACTTATATTTAATTTTATGAAATTAAGAGCCGAACATTTAATGAAGTCCTACAATGGGCGAAAAGTAGTAAAAGACGTTTCTTTAGAAGTTAATACTGGAGAAATTGTAGGTTTACTAGGACCTAATGGTGCCGGAAAAACAACATCTTTCTACATGATTGTTGGCTTAATAAAACCTAATGATGGTGATATATTTTTAGAAGGAACAAACATCACCAAATACCCAATGTATAAACGTGCTCAAAACGGTATTGGTTATCTAGCACAAGAAGCTTCGGTGTTTAGAAAATTAAGCATTGAAGATAATATTTTAAGTGTTTTACAATTAACAAAATTAAGCAAGAAAGAGCAATTACATAAAATGGAATCGCTTATAGAAGAGTTTAGTTTAGGACATATAAGAAAAAATAGAGGCGATTTATTATCTGGTGGAGAACGTAGAAGAACAGAAATTGCTCGTGCCCTAGCAACCGATCCTAATTTTATTCTTTTAGATGAGCCTTTTGCAGGAGTAGATCCTGTAGCTGTTGAAGATATACAACGTATTATTGCTCGATTAGCAAAAAAAGATATTGGAATTTTAATTACCGATCATAACGTACAAGAAACTCTAGCTATTACAGATAGAACTTACCTTATGTTTGAAGGTGGTATTCTTAAAGCCGGTGTACCAGAGGAACTAGCTGCAGATGAAATGGTGCGTAAAGTATATTTAGGTCAGAATTTTGAACTTCGTAAAACGAAAATTGATTTTTAAAAACCAAATTAATGCTAGGTTGGTTTACTTTTTAAATTGTTTTAAAATTTTCTTGAAAACAAGTACAACTATTAACGCTACAATACCCACTAACAAACCAACAATAAAATCTCTTAAAATAGAAGGTATCTGTTCTAGAAAATGATGAAAGAATTCTATATTATGAACAAAAATACCACCTGCAACTAATAATAATGCAATGGTTCCAATAACCGATAAACTTTTTATTATTACAGGTAAAGCTTTAACAAAAAAGTTACCAATTATTGCAGAAAAACCTTTTCCATCTTTACTTAAACTTATAAGTTTATAACCAAAATCGTCCATTCTAACTAAAAGAGCAACTATACCATAAACACCAACTGTTGCAATAATTGCAACAATAGAAACAATTGTAATTTGAAAACCTAACGATTCGTTTACAACAGTACCTAAAGCAATAATTACTATTTCTACAGAAAGAATAAAATCTGTAATAATTGCAGATTTTATTTTACCTTTTTCCAAAGCTACTACCTCTTTTTCGCTTAACTCTGCTTCTAAATCTATTTCTTTTTTAGGCTTATGTGGTACAAATAATTCGTAAATTTTTTCCGCTCCTTCAAAAGCCAAATAAACTCCACCTAAAACTAAAACAACTGTAACTGCCCATGGCAAAAATGCACTTAATAAAAAGGCTATTGGTAAAATAATAAGCTTATTAATAAAAGAGCCTTTTGTAATTGCCCACAAAACTGGTAACTCTCTAGACGATACAAAACCAGAAGCTTTCTCTGCGTTTACAGCTAAATCATCTCCAAGAATACCAGCTGTTTTTTTGGTTGTTACTTTAGTCATAACAGCCACATCGTCCATTACCGCTGCGATATCATCTAATAATGCAAAAAATCCTGATGCCATAAAATTAAATTGTGTTTTGAGAAAAAATAGATAAGATTATGTATAGTATTATAATTACTGGAATTGCAACAAATTGAAGTACAATTAATAATACTAAACTTATAATAATAAAAATATAACGTAATGCATTATTTTTAAAACTATAATCTTTAAACTTAAGTGCAAAAAGCTTAATACTAGAATTTAATAAATAACAACTTAAAAAAGCTAAAGAAATTAAAAACCATTTATTTAATATTATGTTATTTATTACATCACTATTTTGAAACTCTAATATTAATGGTAAAGACAGTATTAATAATGCGTTTGCTGGAGTTGGTAAGCCTTTAAAATAAGTTTGTTGCTCTTCATCTAAATTAAACTTTCCTAATCTATAAGCAGATGCTAATGTTACAAATAAACCTATAATAGGTATAAAAGACATAGAAAAACCAGACCAATGTAAAGACCACTCGTTAGAAGCTGCCATTGCAGGAGCATCTACAGCTATTGCTATAAGCTTATAAAGTATAATTCCAGGAACCAAACCACTTGTAACCATATCTGCAAGAGAGTCTAATTGTAAACCTAAATCACTTTGCACATTAAGCTTTCGTGCTAGAAGTCCATCAAAAAAATCGAAAAATATACCTAAAAAAACAAAAAGAGCTGCGGTAACAAAAAGGTTATTTACAGCAAATAAAACTGCAATACTTCCGCATAACAAGTTTAGAAGTGTTATAAAATTAGGTATAAACTTTTTTATTTGCATTGGTTAGTTTTTTTGTAAAAATAACAAAGTATTTTATTTAAAACCACATCATTTAAATTTTAAAAATAACTTAATACAATATAGTAGTTGATTTAAAGTTTAATACATACCAGAAACAAAATAAATTTTGGTATTAAGTAAAAAGAAAAATTATTACCATCTTTGTAAAAAAATTGCAATTGAAATTAAAACTAACACTTGTGCTAACCATAGTGTCGCTATCACTATTTGCTCAGACCAAATATTCTAATGAGTTTATGAACATTGGTGTAGATGCGGCAGCTTTAGGAATGAGTAATGCTGTATCCTCAACTACAAGCGATGTTAATGCTGGATATTGGAATCCTTCAGGTTTAATTAATGTCGAAGATAACCAATTAGCATTAATGCATTCTAGTTATTTTGCTAACATTGCAAATTATGATTACGCTGCATTTGCAATGCCAATTGATGATAGAAGTACAATTGGAATCTCGCTAATTAGGTTTGCTGTAGACGATATTTTAGACACCACACAACTTATAGACGATCAAGGTAATGTAAATTACGACCGTATTAGTTTATTTTCTACCGCAGATTATGGTTTTACTTTTTCTTATGCGAGAAAATTACCTGTTCAAGGTTTAAATTACGGAATTAATGCAAAAGTAATTCGTCGTGTTATTGGTGATTTTGCTAATTCTTGGGGATTTGGATTTGATGCCGGAATACAATTTCAAACAGAAAATAATTGGAAATTTGGTATTATGGCTCGAGATATAACTACAACATTTAACTCTTGGAGTTATGATGAAGAGTCTTTTGCTAGGATACAAAATGCTATTGAAGGACAAAATCAAGAATTACCAGAATCTTCTGAAATTACTATACCTAAATTACAAATAGGAGTTTCTAAAAGCTATCTATTTCACTACGATTATAGCTTTAAAACAGCATTAGATTTAAATGTTCGTTTTGAACAAAATAACGATATTATTTCTACTTCTTTTGCCAGCATAAATCCTGCATTAGGTTTTGAATTTGGATATGTAGACATGATTTTTTTAAGAACAGGTGTTGGAAATTTTCAAAACGAATTACAAATTGATAATTCTGAAAGTTTAAGTTTTCAGCCTAGTTTTGGAGTTGGTTTTAAATATAAAGGCATACACGTAGATTACGCTTTTACAGATATTGGAGACCAAAGTGTAGCATTATATTCTAATGTTTTTTCTCTAAAGTTAGACTTTAGCGCTTTTAGATAAAATTTATTTTATGAAGCAATTTTTATTTACCTCTCTTCTACTTTCTTTCTTTTTATCGTTTTCTCAAATACCTCAATTAACAGAAAATACCGAAATTAGTATTATTACCATTGGACCTGGAAACTTATTAAATGATAGTTTTGGACATAATGGATTTAGGGTTAAAAACGATTTTCAAGATATTGTTTATGACTATGGTCGCTACAACTTTAACGACCCTAATTTTTATACCAATTTTGCAAAAGGAAAATTAAAATATTTAATGGGAGCTGCTAATACAAAAGATGTTCTCTCTTTTTACAAACAACAAAATAGAACTATAAAAGAACAAATTCTTAACTTAAACCAACAACAAAAAGAAAATCTTTTAAGTTATTTAGCAGATAACTATAAACCTGAAAACAGACCATATCTTTACGATTTTTTCTATGATAATTGCGCTACAAAAATGCGAGATGTTTCTGAAAATATATTAAACGGTAATATAAAATATAACACACCTAAGGTTTATAAAAAAGAAACATTTAGAGAGCTTATTCAAAATAATTTATATTGGAATTCTTGGGGAAGTTTTGGTATTGATATTGCATTAGGCTCTGTAATAGATAGAATTGCAACTCCAAGAGAATATATGTTTTTACCAGAAAACATTTTTCAATTTTTTGAGGTTGCCACTTTTAAAGACTCTAAAACACCTATAGTAAAATCATCACACATTATATATGCTCAAAAAGGATACTTTGCAAAAGGTTCTTTTTTTACAAGCCCAATTTTTATTCTATCATTAATCAGTTTATTTATCCTTTTTATAACGTACAAAAACAAGAAAAATAACAAACGTTCTAAATGGTTAGACACTATTATTTTTACTGTTACTGGAATTGTAGGCTTATTGTTGCTTCTACTTTGGTTTGCCACAGACCACACTGCTACAGCGCAAAATTATAATTTACTTTGGGCATGCCCTATTAGTTTAATTGCAATATTTCAAATTTTTAAAAAGCGACCAAAACAATGGTTTATTAGCTATTTAAAACTACTAGTAATTATGTTATGCTTAATGACGCTGCATTGGTTTATTGGTGTTCAAGTATACGCTTATGCATTAATTCCAATACTTATTGCTTTATGTATTAGATATGTTTTTTTAATTTGGTTTTTTACCAAGAAAAGTGCACGATAATTGTAATTAAAACATTTTTATATTTAACTACTGACCTCTAAAGAAAACAATAGTGCTTAACGTTTTAATAATAATATTAAAGTCTAGAAGAAAACTTCTGTGCTTAATATAATATAAGTCGTATTCTAATTTAACTTGACTGTCGTCTATACTTGACCCATACCGTGCTAATACTTGCGCCCAACCAGTTAAACCTGGTTTTACAATATGCCTAGTGTGATAAAAAGGAATAACCAAAGCTAGTTCATTTACAAAAATTGGACGTTCTGGTCTTGGTCCAATAATGCTCATTTCTCCTTTTAAAATATTTATAAGTTGTGGTAGCTCGTCTAATCGTGTTCTTCTTAAAAAACGACCAAAAGAAGTAACTCTTGCATCGTTTTTTGTTGCCCAAACTGCTCCATCAGCTTCGGCATTTTTAACCATACTTCTAAATTTAAATATTTTAAATATTTTTCCATTTTTACCAATACGTTCTTGAGAATATAATAAAGGACCACGATTTCCTATAGCATTGCCTATAGCAATAAAAGGTAAAAATAATAGTGTACAAAAAATGCCTATAACAGATAAAATTATATCAAAAACGCGCCTATAGGCTAAATAAAGTTTGTTTTTATTGTTTCTACTAAATGGAAAATATTTGTAAAAATCTTTACCTATAAAACTTACAGGAACTCTGTAAGACATATCCTCATAAACTTGAGTATATTCTCTAATAGGATAACCGCGTTCTAAAAGCGTTGCTAAATCTACATAAATTGAAGGAGTAATACGTTCTGAATTAGAACTCGCTACTACTACTTCTGATATGTTTTTATCTATAATAATTTTATGAATCTCGTTAGGAGAATACTGTGTTAACCCTTTAAATTTTACCGAGTTTTCATTTTCTGCTTCGCAATTAATAAAGCCTATTATTTGATAATTAGGATCCGCAGCATTAAACGAAGCAATAATAGCCTCTACATTAGACACTTCGGCTACTAGCAAAGCACGTTTATAAAATCTGGGAGATGCAATAAATGTAATATAAGCTAATCTCCAAATTAAAAGTGGAAATAAAATTGCCAAGTAGAAATAAAGAATTTGAATTCTATTTTCTGGTAATGTTGGTGTATAATAAGGTGTTAAAAGATATACTAAAACTGTTATGGAAGTAGTTAAAACTATAGCACTAGAAACAGTTTCTATTTTACTTGATTTTTTTAAATCGTATAACTCGAAAATTGTCCCGAATCCCATAATATAAATTACTAAAACCACTAACCATCGCCAATGTGTTTCGTCAATTTTTATATAATCGAATCCTGAAAAAAAACTAAAAATATATAATGCTAATCCTATAAAAAAAACATCGAGAATCCTTAATAATATTTTACGTTCTGATATTTCAAAATGAATATTAGACTTTGAAGTCATGGATTAACTGGTATAATTTTTTATGTAAATATACTAAGTAATATGAGTATTGCAATGTTTAAACAAGAATTGACTTCCATTTTTCTTTTACCATAGTCCAACTAAACGTTTCAACTTTATTTCTAGCTTGTTTTGTTATAACTTTAACAGCTTCATAATTTTCTTTAAAGTTTAAAATTTCTAAAACAAATGCCTCAACATTATTTGGTTTCACTAAAACACCTGTTTCTCCGTTTTTTATTAAAAAAGGTAATCCTCCAACATTAGTAGATATTACAGGCAAGCCCAAAGCCATAGCTTCAATAATACTTACTGGCATATTATCGAAATTTGTTGTATTTATAAAAATATTATAGTCTTGAGATAATTTTATCCATGAACGCTTAGATAATTTACCTGTAAAATTAACCTCAACATTTAAGGATTTTGCATAAACTTGAGTATTTTGTAAACTGCCATCATTATCTGGACCAACCATTGTTAAACTTGCTATTTCTCCTTTATCTTGTAACGCTTTTAAAATATCAACAGCTAATTTTGGGTTATATATTTCTGAAAAAGAACGTACCCAAAGTAATTTAATTTCTTCTATCTTTCTATGCTTAAATGCATAGTTTTCAATAGCTATAGCATTTGGAATAATAACAATGTTATTATAGCCAAAATCTTTAAAATTAGACTGTATATACGCTGAGGGCGCTATATTTAAGTATGCTTTATTAAATATGGCTTTGCTTAATTTTGGATTGTTTTTTAAACGGTTTGGTAAATTTCCACCGTGTAAAATTGGAAGATATTTTAAATTAAAGAAACGACATAATTGACTACATAAATATGCATAATAGAAATTTTGAGTACTATAAGTATCTATTAAAACATAATTTGCCCATTTTCTATTTTTTACAATAGCTAACAACATATCCAACAAACGTATAATTTTATTTGTTTTACTAGAAGCTGTTTTAACGGCATAACCTTCAGCAATAAAAGCTTGGCTAAGCGTATCTATAGTTGTAGCTGTTTTACCTTTTTGAGATAGCTTGTTTCCTATGTATAGGAGGTTTTTCATAATTTATAGATAGTAAACACAAGCCATAAATAAAAGCTGGTGCTGCAATACGCATGGACGAATGATTAATAGTTAAAAACCAAAATAGGAAAAAAGAATAAAAAAAGATATTAGATTTATTTCTTATTCTAAGTATTAACGGTGTTAGAAATAAAATACTAAAAGCAAATAGCCCAAATAAACCGTGTTCTGATAAAATACGACTCATTTCGTTATGGGAAGCTGCTTTTACACCTGTTTTCTCAAAACGTAATTCTTTAGATTTTCCTACGCCAATGCCAAAAAACGGATTTTCTAAAAAAGCATTTAACTCGAAAGCCATTAAATCACTTCGGCCAGTAGAAAAATCTTCTTTTTCTCTTCCTAAGGCATCTTCATTATTATATCTATTTTCAATAATTCCGTTAGTTTGTAAGGATGAAATTGTCCAAATCGACAGTCCTAAAAAAACAAATAAAGTCGTTAAAAACACAACACGCTTTTTATTTTTTCCTGTTGATTTTTTAAAATAGAGCACTATAAAAGCTAATATCATAAAAATTGCAACTATAACGCCACCTCTACTAAAAGTTACAATAGCACGAAATGAAATAACTGCAAGTAAAATTATATTTATAATTTTAGAAAATTTATATGGCGATTTAGAAAAAAAACGAACTGTAAAAATAAACATACCAATACCCAAAACAGTTGCAACTTGATTAGGTCCAAAACCACCAGAAGTGTCGAAATTAGAACCTGTTCCGCTTATTACTTCTCTTACACTTGGATTGTAAAGAAAAAGATAAACAGTTGTAGAAATTAATGGTAAAGCTATGTAAAAAAGTAGTTTTTGAAAACTAACATATGTTATCACTTTTTGATAGCAAAAAATAGCTACAATACCCAGACAAAACGGTCCACTTAAATTAAATGCAATCGCTTTTCTAATAACAGTATCTGCTGTTTGATTAAAGCCAGTAACAAAAATACCAGGAATTAGAAGCAGAATATAAAGTACATACACAAAGCTTTTTTGAGATAATCGAGTCGTTACAATACCCACCAAACTAAAAAACATAATCATATATTTTGAAGCTTCGTAAAGAATACTACCACCTGTCATTCTAATAAAAACCTCAGCTCCAACAATGTAAGCACAAGCTAATAATATTTCTAAAGTTCTTTCTTTGGTTGTAGATTTTATTATTCTGAAGAAAAAATAAATAAAAATTCCTACTAAATAAATATTAGATAATAATGGCACTGCAAATACTGCCATAGCAATAATAACGTGTAACCCTATTCCTTTTATGTCTTTAAAAAATTGCACTAACCTTATAAAATAGTATTATAATCATTAATTAATAGTTTGGAAATAGCATGAGACGAAAAATGAGCTTCCACATGTTTTTTTAATTGTTCACCAATTATTTTAGATTTTTCTGAGTTCTCAATATAATACATTAATGCGTTCGCTAATATATTGGGCATTTTCGGTTTAATTAATTGACCCAAAGTTTCATTTTTAATGACCAAATTACAATTGCCGACTTGCGTAGCAATAGTAGGTAAAGCGGCTAAACCATACTCTAAAAGCGCCATTGGCAAGCCTTCAGATTGTGATGACAAAACCGCGATTTCACATTGGCTTAAGATATTAGAAACATCTATTTTACTGCCATAAATAAATACACTTTTTCCTAATTGTAATTGTTTAACACTTTTTTGGATAGCTTTGGAATAATCATCATTAAAATCCTTACCTACACAATGTAAAGTCCATTCTGGATACTTTTTTACTACTTCTGCAAAAGCAGTAAATAAAGTAAAGTGATCTTTCTGTTCTCGCAAGTTTGCTAAATGTATAATCCGCTTTCCAGCTAATCCATTTAATCTCGTAATCTTATCAAATTCAATATCAACAGCAAAATTAGAAATATAGCTTACTTTTTTACAGTTTAATTTATGTTTTGCCCAATTTTCTAAAGTTTCATTAACACTATAAATTTGTGAAAAATAACGAGAACATATTTTAAGCATTTTAAAAGAACGTGCTTCTAAAAATTCACTTTGCCCATAATGGTCATGCCATACAATCTTGACTTTATTGTTGAGTATTTTTGTAACTGTAGCTAAAAAAAAAGAAGTGGAATGTGCGTGAATTAAATCAATTTTATTCTGTTTAACAAAAGCACTTAGTGTTTTAATTGCTTTGGCGTCAATAGTTTTTGTTTTATTTAAAAAAAGATAATTAACTTGAGGATTAATACTCTCCTTTAACAATCCTTCTTCCCTTGTGGCACATAGGTAAGAAGCTTCAATTTTAGAAACTAAAGCATTGGCAATATTAACTGCCACACGCTCTGCGCCTCCTGGATGTAAAGAATCTATTAATTGTAAAACCCTCATTTAATGTTGTAATAGTTTTGCTATTTCCTTTTCAAACTTATCTAAAGTATAATGCTGAGACCATTTTAAAGCATTTTCAGACATTAATTTTAGTCGCGCTTCATCTTCTAGCACAATTTCTATTTCTTGTATTGCTGCTTCTAATTCTGCTGTAATTAAAATACCTCTTCTACCATAATCTAACATGAAAGGTACGCAGGAAATTTTAGTTACCACAGGAACACATCCAAAAAACATAGCTTCTGCAATGGCTTTTGGCCAGCCTTCAGATTTAGAAGGTAATATTGAAAAATGTGCTGTTTTTAAAGCTGCTTTTACCACATCTTTACTTTGATTGCCGTGGATGGTAATAATATTATGTAATTTATTTGTAGAAACATATTGAGACAATTTATCTTTTAAATTACCGTCACCAAACAAATCTAAACTCACATTATAGCCTTTTTGTTTTAAATGTTCTATAATTTGAATGGCTAATAGCGGACGTTTACCAATCACCAAACTTCCAATAAACACAAATTTTAGTTTTTTACTATAATCTCGTGTTGAGATAGTTTCAATTTCTGAAGCTTTATAGGTTGCTGTAAAAAAAGGTTTTATGTTTTTAGTTTGGTTCTCCCAATCGCCATATACTAAAACCTGCATATTTCTGGTTAAAGTCGTATTACTTAAAATCCATTTTTGAAATCTGTAACTTAATGGTTGTGTAGCTTCAGGATCCCAATTACCAGCATATTTTGCGGTTTTTGCTTTCTTCGGAAAAAATATTTGTACAACACATCCTAACAAACCCATATTTCCAGGACATCGTAAATGTATATAATCTGCTTTCTGACAGGCTCTAAACAATTTAAAAAAGAGTAATGGTAAATTTAAAAGCGATAAAAAAATATGTTTTACACTAGTAAATTGAATACCTGGAACACTCTCTAATTTTAAATTTTTATGTTCATAAGGCATTTCTATAGCATTAATAATACCATCAGTTTTTGGAGCTATAACTGTTGTATTATCCACATACTTTAACCATACGTTCATTTCACGAACGTAAGGTGCATAACTAAAAACCTGTTGGTTTTTAGTTTTATGTATAGCATGAGAAATAATTAAAAAATTCATCTTTGTATTTTAGGAGCATTAAAAATTAATGACCACCAACCTACTATTCGTCCTAAACTTTCGGTAAACGCTTCTTTTCTTTTTGATGTGGTAATAACGTTGAGAAATCTTAATTTAATGAGCAAGATAGCGGTTACATGCCATTTAAACCGTGCTTTTAAATTTGGATTTGGATATTTTACACGCCATACATACCAACCGTTTCTAATCACCATTTTTCCGTAATTAAATTTATTTGGTCTTCCAGATGCATCGTGATAATGCGCTAACTGTGCAGCTGTATTTATATATAGTTTTCCAGTTTTTGCTAAACGTAAAGAAAAGTCAGCATCTTCATACAAACCATAACCTTCAAAATAGGTTGAAAATGATAAGTGATTAAACACGTCTTTTTTGTAAGATGAAACGCCTCCCATTATTTGCTCTACAGGATATATTTTTCCTGAAGGTGGTAAAAAACTTACCGATCGTCCGTTAGAAAATGTGGGCATAAAACCAGGTGGAACATCTGGTAAAACACCAAATAAACGCCTAATTTTAAAACGTAATGGCTCTTTACGTTGCCAACCATCATAATAAAAATAATTGGCATTATTTGTAGTGTTTTGCTTTTGCCATACTATCTCATTGGTTATATAACCTCCAACTGCTAACGCGTTAGGTTTTGTTTTGTAAGTACCTATTAAGGCTTCAAAATAATTTGGAGTTAATATGATATCATCATCTAAAAAACAGATGATTTCTGTATCGTCTTCAACCAGATTTATACCATAATTACGTTGCTTTGTAAGTCCACGATTACTTTCATCTACCTTATAATAACTTAGATTTTCAAAATTATTTTTATTTAAAATAGTTTCAGTTTTAATATCCGTTGAACCATCAATAATTAGAATACTGTTAGGATACATTGTTTGCGCTCTAACCGATTGCAACAACTTTAAAAGTGGTTGTGGCCGCATGTAGGTACAGATGATTAGAGCGAACTTCATTTTAATTATTTTGTACGTTTACCTAAGTCCATTAACTTTTTTGCATAAAAAACCGACTTATTAAATTGCAGTAGTCGCATTGGTAACTTTATAAGTCTTAAAGGCCATTCTATTACTTTAGCTTTGGTAAAATAAAACACAAAGTATTTAATTTTGTACTCTTTACGTTGCCTTGGTGTAAAATGTTTATGTAACTGATACATAATGGTTGGGCTAGGTTTTGGTACAATATTTTTAACAGGCGTATCTAATTCCCAAGGTTGTTTTTTTCTTTTCTTTCCTCTTATTTTCGCTTGTTTTCCCCAAAAACGATAACCTCCAACTGGTGGCTTTAAATGTAAATTTACAGAAAATGGATTGTGTAAAACGGTAACGCCTAATTTTGTTATGGCCATCCCGAAATCGCTGTCTTCTCCATAACCACCATCGTAATTAATATCGTTACCAACAAGCGTATCTACAACGCGTTTAGAAACACAAGAATTTGCATTACTAAAGGATTGTGCTGCTCCAACTTTCCAGCGTTCGTTATCGAATGCTTTTAATTTTATATCTAAATCTTCTAAGGTTTGCTGTTGGTGGTCTGCTCTAATATCTAAACCATTACATGCTTCGGCATTATAGGTTTGCAATAAACGAATGTGATTTTCTATAAACTGAGGTTGCAATCTTACATCATCATCGCCAAAAACAATATAATCTCCAGTACACAAATCGATAGCCTCATTACGTGCACGGCAGCTACCTTTGCTGGTTTGCCATTTAAAAGTAACTTTAAATGAATAATTATCTTCCTTATATAACGTTAAATCTCTTGCTTTTTCTGGTGTTGCATCCACCACAACAACTTCTGTAGGTTTGTAGGTTTGATTCTCTAAATCGTTTAATAAATTTAAAGTAAAATCCTGACGCAGCATTGTTGGAATTATATAACTAACAGTAGGTTTTCCTTTTATAGCATTTAGCTGTCTAGGTGCAACCACCTTTTTTTTAGATTTTAAAGTGAATTGCTTCGCGTAGTTATATGCCTTTAATTCACTTAATTTCCAAATGCCTTTTCTAAATAGCATGTAGATAGCATGAGGCTTTTTAAAGCTTTTAAAATAAAAAGTATAGCTATCTTTTTTAGGAATATTTATCTCTTCTTTTGAAGCTGGAAATAATCCTTTTATATATAATGGAATTGCTCCTTGGTAGCGTAATCCATTAAAACCAAAATCTAAAGCTGCGGTTTGTGTACTTATATAATCGCTATCAAAACCTCCTAAAGTTTCCCAAGCGTCTTTTCTTACTGCAAATTGATTTGGGTTCACTCTCCAACTCACACACTTATCTAAATTATTGAAATCGCTAGCATACCAGAAATAAACTACAGATTGATATACGATTTCTGGAAATGCATTTTTATAGCCTTGGTCTAAACTGCTATGCCAAATATCGCCTTCGCTAAGTGCTAAAGTATCTAATACATCGAGATTGGGATTACCAACATATAAAATTATGCTTCCGTTTGATGCTATATATTCTTTAAAATTCACTTACTTTTTTCTTTTATAGTTTTACTGTAAAATTCAACACTTTGCATTGCAACCAAGTCATTACTAAAAGTCGTTTCCACTTTTTTTCTAGCCGCTATTCCAAATTGCTGACTTAATGTTTCGTTTTCAAGCAATTCTAAAATTCTATTTGCGAATATGTTATGTTCGGTTGGATGTACTAAAAACCCTTCTTTTTTATCATTAATAACTTCTTTAGCCCAACCAATATTTGAAGCTACTACCGCTTTTTCCATTGCCATAGCTTCTATCCAAGATACAGGTAAAGCTTCTGCAAAAGTAGGAAAAACACAAACATTAGCCTTCTTAATTAAATTTTGCATTTTAGAATAATCTACTGCTCCTTTATAGTCAACTTGTTTTATACTTGTTTTAGTAAATAAATACTTCATTAATTGCCAGGTAGATGGATTACCTGTAGTAATATCCGGACTGTCTTTTCCTACTAAAACAAGCTTTACTTTTGGATGTTTTTCATGTACCAAATTAAATATATAAGGTAATTCTAAAAGTCCCTTTTTTCGAATTAATGTACCAAAATATAATATAGTTTTTTCTGTAGATGTGTTTTCTTGCGGACTAAATAACTTTAAATTAATACCATTATGGATAACTTTAAAGTTTCTATTTAATCCAAATAAAGTATTCGTTAATTGTGCTGTGTATTTACTTACCGAAATAATACCATCAGCATTTTTAAATGCTTTTTTTTCATGATATTTATTGATTGTTTTAACTTTTCTATTATCTAAATGACAAAAATAACTATCGCTACCATGTAATCTTAAAACCAAAGGACATGTTGGATTTATAAATGATGAAATACCTGTCCAATCTGGTGCTTCAATAATATCTATTTTATTTTCAGAATGTAAAGTATTTGCTAATTTTTCAATTTTTTTCTTGGCTAAAAACCATGATAGACCTTTAATTTTAGGATTCTTAATTTTATAAATAGTTATATCTCCATCTTTAAAAAAACCATCTTCCTTTTGTCCATAAACTAAAACTGATACTTTATGTTTTTGTTTAACCAATGCCATAGCTAAATGCTTAATACTAGTGCCAATACCTCCTGAATGCCCTAAGCTTTCATGTGGATATTCTGGTGTTATGAAGGCTATTTTCATAAATTTAATGCTGTTATTAAATGCCTAGTAAAAGCTTCTGCTCCATTTTTATTAAGATGACTGCAATTTTGGAATAAACTATCCTCTTTTATTACTGTAGAAAAATCCTTGAAATCAGGTATTTTTTCTTTTAATTTAGAAAGGTAGTTATTAGCTACTAATCCAGAACAAAAAGGTGCACAAAAATAAGTAACCTTAATATTATTAGCCGTGCACAATGCGTCTATTTCTATTAGGCTTTTATTTTTTTCTAATATTGTATTAGGCAAACTTGCAGTATGTTTTTCTCCTTGATTAATTGAATTAAATAGAGGAACAAAACCATTACTAAAATCTGTTTTGGATTTTTTATTTATTGAAGATGCAAAAAATTCTCTAAACCCTAATCTATAATCATTACTGGCATATCTATAAAAAGGTATATAATAATTTTTAAAATAACTAGAATCTACTCTATTCATGTAATTTTTAATAATAGTATTACTTCTTATATAAGGCAAGGCTTGAGAATGTACTATGTCTGAACTAGATTCAAAATTATATATATAATCTACTTGAACAAACAGTCTTTTTATTTTTACTTTTTTATCTATTAAAAGTCTTAAAAATAGATTCATATCACCAAGTCTTGCACCTTGTGTACCTAAATTTAGAGCTTCTTTTTTTGTTTCGCTTTTTATAATTGAAGGCATTATAAAATTCTCTGTTCTTGAACTTCCTAAAAAAACATAATCAAATTCTGTACCTGGTTTAAGGTTAAGAATGTGTTGTGTTTTGTTTCTTGGAAAAGCATTTTCATAAACTTTAGTATATAATATATCTAATAGAAACAATACCATTATTATTCCTAATGTAATGACAAGACAATTTTTAATAAATCTATTCATCTAAAATTGAAAATATATAAAACTTGAGTGCTCTGAGAACACACCCAAAATAATGATTAATATTAAAATTAGTGACATAAATACTTTTCTATATTTACCTACAAAAGGATGAATATTATTACGAGATAACCACTCCACTAAAATAAAAAACAGCAACAACAATATGGCTTCAAAATTATAACGCTCTATTGCTAAGTATTGAAATGAAAAATCTCTATTTAAAAATAATCTTTTTAAATAATTAAAAGCATCTTTTAAAGTATTGGCTCTAAAAAACACCCAAGCTAGTGTTACTAGCAAAAACGTAATTAACATTTGATATAGTGATTGTAAACCACTTTTAGAAAAGCTAAGTGTTACCGTATCTAAATACTTTCGGTTTCTATTTAATAATAAAGAAGGTAAAAAATAAAAGGCGTTTAATAAACCCCAAAAAATGAATGTCCAATTAGCACCATGCCAAAAACCACTGACTAAGAAAATTGCAAATACGTTTCTAATTTTAAGTATATTAGAAACTTTACTTCCTCCTAACGGAATATATAAATAATCCCTAAACCATGTTGATAAGGAAATATGCCAACGTCTCCAAAATTCTGCAATGTTCCTTGAAAAATAGGGTTTATTAAAATTTTGTTTTAAATCAAATCCCAAAACTCTAGAAAGACCAATAGCCATATCTGAATATCCAGAAAAATCACCATAAATTTGAAAAGCAAAATACACCGCACCAAGTAAAAGACTAAGTGCATTCATATTTTCGTAATTATCGAATATTGTATTTACATAAGTTGCACATGTATCTGCTATTACTACTTTTTTAAATAATCCCCAAACAATTAAGTACAAACCAGAAGTTGCATATTTATAATCAAATATTCGTTTTATACTAAATTGCGGTAATAAATGCGATGCTCTTTCTATTGGACCAGCAACTAATTGTGGAAAAAATGCTACGAACGCAGCAAAATTTACTAGTGATGTTGATGGTTTAAGTTTATTTCTATAAATATCTATAGTATAACTCATGGTTTGGAATGTGTAAAAAGAAATTCCTACTGGCAATATAATGTTAAGTGATGTTACATTAGATGTTATACCTACACTTTCCCATGCAATAATCCAATTTTCAATAAAAAAATTTGCGTATTTAAAATAGCAAAGTAATCCTAAATTAAATATGATACTTATAGATAATAAGCCTTTTCTTGTATTAGAGTTTTCGAATTTGACTAATTGGTTTCCTATAAAATAATCAACTAGGGTACTTAAAATAATTAATCCTAAAAAATGCCAATCCCACCAAGCATAAAAAACATAACTTGCGAGTAAAATAAAGACATTCTGAAGTTTAGTTTTATTTCTTAACGGAAACCAATAAATAATAAAAACAATAATAAAAAAAACAAGAAATGTAAAAGAATTAAAAAGCATTTTTATTTTAAAAGGTTTAAGTGTTTTTCTACCATAAAATCTATAGAAAATTTGGTTTCAATTAAATCCCTTGTATTAATTTTAATCTGCTTTTCTCCTGTAATTATAGATTGTAAAAGTACAGTTAACGCCTGTATATCTTTAGTTTTAAATATATAACCATTTTCGCCGTTTGTAATTACTTCTTCGTTGCCTCCAACTGGTGTTGTAATTACTGGAATATTTGCTGCTAAACCTTCTAAAATAGATAGGCTAAAACACTCCATATGTGTTGGTTGCAACATATAATCGTAATGTTGATAGGTTGATTTTAATGACGCACTATTTCCTTTAAAATTAAAAACGAATTCTAATTTATGTAAAGTTACTAGTTTTAATAGCTCAGTTTTATATTGTCCATCTCCGTAAACGTCAATTTTTAAATTTTTAATTAAAGGTTGTGGTAATTTACTAACCGCAAGAATTAAATCTTGAATACCTTTTGAAAATCGCAAATGAGATACCACTAAAAATTTAGGGTTCAATGTGGCTCTCCGGGTAGTTTTAGGTATAATACCTTGTATTAAAACGCCATTGTAAATTGTTTTTGTCTTAGGTTTTAAAAACCAACCAAAATCGTTTAAAATAGCATGATTAGTATAATCTGAAACACCAATAAATTGATCGATATGTTTGGCATATAAATAGCCTTTTACTTTCTTTTTAAGTTTTTTTATTAATGGATAACCATTTAGTGGCCTTGGATTATGATCTATAGCAATAATCTTTGTATTTAATAATTGCTTAACCTCAGCATGAAATGAAGTACATAACTCTACAAAATGAGTAACAACATGTGTGTAAGGCGTTTTATTTTTTTTTATATGATTAATGAATGATGCTTCAATTGAAATGTTTTCGTTTGCTATAATATTGAATGTATTATAATTACTGTGTGTTGCATTGTTAGGAAAAAACCAATCAACAGTTATATTTTGTTCTTCACATTTTTTATTAAATACCCAAAAAAAATAGTCCATACCACCAATTCGGTTTTCGAGTAATTTATAGTTACAAATTATGGCAATATGTTTTTTCATAATATTTTAAAATATAATATTATATAGTTTTCATTGCTTTAATAATTCTTTTACTAGTGTCTTTTAATGGCGCTCCAATTTCAAATTTTATTAGCTCTTGTTGTTCCTTAAATCTAATCTTCGGATTAATTAACGATTCATTAATAGCTTCATAAAAATTAGATTCGAGTTTTATTATTTCAACAGCATTACTTTTTACAACTTTATCATAATGATTATAATTTAAATATTTTTGATCATTATATAGCCCATTATGCTCATTCCCAAGTGCTATATTAATTACAGGTTTATCAAATAGCATAAAATCTAAACTCATTGTGGAACACATATTTATATTTAAATTACAATGCATCAAAATACTCCTTAAATTAATTAAATCTTTTTCACTTGGAACTCTTTGAGACCAAGTTTCAACATGATTATCTCTTGTAAGTTCCCAATTAGGGAAGTTCCATTTTATATTTGGATATTTTTCAATAATGTCTTTAAATCTAGACTCATCTTCAGCAGGTGAAGTTCTTACTAAAAAATTTACACCTTCAATCTCTTTAGAAACAATACCTTTTGCTATAATTTCAATATATAATGGATCTAATTTACTTGTTGAAACATCTCCACAGCTATAACAAATTGTTTTCTTTGATTTATCTAAATTAAAAGTATTATAAAAATAGTTTGAGTCAGATGCATATTTATCTATTACATAAGTTTCAAACTGAGGAGTGCCTACAACAAATATTTTTTCAGAATTTGTATTTGGATAAAAATATTTTAATTCTTTTTTCATGATATCACTCCAAACTAAATACCCATCAAACTCACCTAACATTCTTCCTTTAGATGATAAATTGTCCCAACTAAATATAAAACTCAAAGTTTTTATATCTAATCTTTGAGCGGCATACAATAGAGGTGATAAATTATAAGGACGCTGATGCGTAAATATTAAACTATCCGGTTTATCTTCAACTAAAAAATCTCTATATTTTATATATATATTATTATTTTTAAATGTATTAAATTGTAATTTTTCATAAAAAGCTATGTTTTTTTCTGAATGAAAAAATTTTGTTATTATATAAGCTAAGTAAATTAAAAAACTTGTTGGCGTATTTATTTTTTCTGGTTTACCATTATTATAACTAGTTTTAATACCAAAAAAAGAAAGGTGCTTTTTCATGTGAGCAACTTCTTTTAATTTCCTATAAAACCATGTATTCTTTTTTTCTCTAAAGATATCGAGCTCTCTTACATATAAATTTTTAAATTTTAAGTGCGTATAAACATCTGCTATTAGTCCAGAGTAAATAACCACTTCATCATATTCTTTTACAGCTTCTTTAATAAAATCACTTAAAATAAAATTTCTATAGCCAACGCCATCTGCTATTACTATACCTATTTTTGACATTGCTCTACTATTTTTTTTAATTTCTGAATAACAAATAACTCCGTTTTTTCAATAGATTCAAAAGTATTACCTCCAATATGAGGTGTAATAACTACATTATTATTTTTTTTAGCATATTTTACTAATGGATGGTTAATAATATCTGGTTCTCCATATAAAACATCAGTAGCGTAACCTGCTATTTTATCAGTATTCAATAAATTTAATAATGCTTGTTCATCAATTACACCACCTCTTGAGGTGTTAACAACTAAAGCATTCTTTTTTAAGGTATTTAAATTCTTTTCATTTAAAATAAAGTGTGTTGAAGTATTGTAAGGTAAATGAATGGATAATACATCAATTTCTTTAAAAAGTGCCTCTATAGAATTTACAGCAGTATATTTATTTTCGTATTTTTCTTGCTTATTAATATCATAATAAAAAACATGCATTCCCATTACATTGTAATATTCTGCTACTATTTTCCCTAATCTTCCTAATCCAATAATACCAACCTTTTTTTTATACAACTCTGTACCTTGAAATTGTGTTCTATCCCAATTTCCATTCTCGACATGACTGTAAGCATTTTTTGTTTTTCTAATAAGTGTCAATAATAAACCTATAGTATGTTCTGCAGTGGCTCTAACTTCTTTTAAAAATTCAAATTCTCCTTTTAAACTAATAACGGTAATATTATTTTCTTTACATGATTCTAAATCTATATGATCCAATCCTGTTACAGCGCAAACAATGAATTTACATTTCGAATTTTCTAAAATCTCTTTAGTTAATTTATGATTCAATCTGAACCAAAAAATATCGCAAGAATGTAAAGCTTCTATTAATTGCTGTTTTGTTTCTATTGTTTTAAATTGATAAGTAGATACTTTACGCAAAACATTTTCAGTGTTTTGAGAGATAGATTCTATTCCAGAGATTATTGTGTGCATTATAATTTCCCTTTTTTCCATTCACGAATTAAGACTTCTGCTATTAAAAGATCTCTAGGAGTATCTACATTTGCCCATTTAGATTCTGGCATAATGTATGCTTTTTTGTTTGCGGAAATGAGTTTTTTGCTTTTAATAAAAGTACTTACTCGTGTTGCATAAATAGCTCCATTTCTTAAATAAACTGGTTCTAAATCTTGTCTTCTACTGCGTTCAAAACCTTTATTTAGTGCAATCATATTTGATTTTGAAGACAAAGTATACATTCTTGCAGGATGAATGTCTTTTAGTTCTATCACAGAAACTACGCTCTCTAAATCTTTTTCGTCATTAAACATTTTTATAACATTATCTATATCTTCTACCTCTCTAATTGGAGCCGTAGGTTGTAATAATAGTATGATATCATATTCCTTTTTTAGGTGCTCTAAAACTTCAATTATTACTGGTTCTATTGCTGCTGTATCTGATGCATTTTCTTTGGATCGTTTTATAAAATTACAATTATAAGATTTTACAACTTCAATAATTTCATCATCATCTGTAGATACGTATAAATCTGTAATTAAGTTACTTTTTTGAGCTGTTTCAATAGTGTAACTAATTAATGGTTGCCCATCAACTAATCTAATGTTTTTCTTCTTTATTCCTTTTGATCCACCTCTAGCTGGAATAATGGCTAAAATTCTCATATTAATAGGTAATAGTTTTATGAAATTCTAAAGTCGTATTTGCTAAAACCTCAGCAATTTTTATTCCTGCATCACCATCGCCATAAATAGACTCTGAAGTAATATTTTTATTAGCAATACGCTCTAAAATTGCATTTTTAATTTCATCTTTATTATAAGATACATCGGCAACATTATTACCGCGTTTTCTTCTATTTTGCCTAGTTCCAATATTAACAACTGGTACACCTAAATAAGAACATTCTCTAATACCAACACTAGAGTTCCCTATTAAACACTTGCTATTTACTAATAATTTTAAAAAATCGTTAGGTTCCATATTTTTAAAGAAATGAATATTTTTTGGTTGTTTTATTTCTCTAAAACTTCTTATTCCGCTTGAAGTTCCATCTGAACCTGCGTCTACATTTGGCCAAAACCAAAAAGTCGGAATATCTAAATCATTTATAACTTCCAGCGTTTTTAATACATCTTCTCTTGCAGATTTATATTCTGTAGTTACAGGATGTTGCATCACTACAATATAGCCGTCTTTCCAATTTATATATTCTCCTACACCTCCATATTTTTCGAAAGGATCAAAATGTATAGCTGGATTATTTTTAATTTCTAATGCTAAATCTATTGATGGACAGCCAGTATTAAAAACTGTCTCTGGTCTTTCTCCCATTTTCACTACACGCTCATAAGCGTCTTGAGAAGCAACCAAATGAATATCTGCTAACTTTGTATTGGCATGTCTTACTTTTTCGTCTATATTACCTGTAACTTCTCCTCCTTGAATATGAATTAAAGGAATATTTTGATAGGCTGCCGCTATAGAAGTTGCAATGGTTTCAAAACGATCTGCAATAGTGATAACCGCATCTGGCTGCAATTTATAAAACACGTTAGATAACTCCATAACACCTAAACCTGTTGTTTTTGCCATTGCTGTTGGGTTCTCACCTTCTAAAACCATAAATACTTTTTCGGCAATTACAAAACCATCATTCTCTATAAAATCGACTGCATTACCATACCGTCCTAATAAAGCAGAACCAGCAATTACTAATTGCAGTTCTAATTTGGGATGATTTTTTATTGCAATTAAAGCGGTTTTTATCCTACTGTAAGATGGTCTAGCAGTAATGACAACACATATTTTTCTAGGCATTTTTATTTATTTTAAATCTTTTAAATTTAAGAAATCCCACTTACTTAAAGTATGTTCCAAGGTTTTTCCTATTACATTTTCATATTCACTTGCATCTATACCTAATCCTTTTGGTTTTTTTGCTTCTAAATCATCAAATGTAATAATATGCCCTTCTGGACAGTCTTTATTTACTGATAATGATTTTTCAAAAATATGTTTTAATTCTTGAAATTGCTCATTTTTACTTTTATCTATTGGGTTACTTAAAGAAATATTGATGTTTTTAACCGCTTTAACAAGCTTGGTTGTTTCTTTTAACGTTAATGAGGATTTAGCATCTGGTCCAAACATATTTTTATTAAATACCACATGAAACTCTAATAATTCTGCACCTAATGCTGTTGCTGCAATACAAGCTTCTATGGATGCTGAGTGGTCTGAAAAACCAATTGGTACTTGATACCGTTCTTTTAATTCTTGAATTACATTTAAACCAAACTGTTCTGGTTTTGTTGGGTAAGATGTAGTGCATTGTAAGATTGAAAAGTCAACTTTTCTTTTTTCTAAAAATTGTGCTGTAGCATCTAATTCTTTAAAAGAACTCATTCCTGATGAAATAATTACCGGTTTTCTTGTTTGAGCAATTTTTTCTAAAAGCAAAAAATTATTAACCTCTCCAGAGCCTACTTTATAGCGCTTTACACCTACTTTCTCTAACAAATCAACAGCTTCGTTACTAAATGGCGAACTCATAAATTCTAAACCAACAGCATCACAATGAGCTTTAATACCTTGCCACTCTTCTAATGTAAATTCCATACGTTTCCAGTACTCAAAACGTGTTTTGTCTTGTTTAGAAAATTTTACACGAAACGGTTCGTGAATACTACTTTCTGCTTCTGCTATATGGGTTTGAAATTTAATTGCATTAACTCCTGTTTTTGCAACAGCGTCTATATAGGCGTGTGCCATACCTAAACTGCCATCGTGTGCTTGTGCTATTTCTGCTATTATTAATGTCATAAATTTATGGCCAATTGTAATTTAAAATATTTTTTGGTTTTTCAGTAACTATACCAGATGTCCACATAAACCGTTTGTATGCATAATCTGAAATATCAATAGTTGCTTTATAAATATAATCCTCTGAAATTTTTTGCATTACATTTTTTCGTTCAATGTAAAACTGTTTGTTCCAACTATCATCTTTTATATTATTGTATGTTTGCTCCAATTTGTTAAAAATATCATCTTCAATTTCCTGATATCCGGTTAGGCACCCATATTCTTTCAAAACATTATCCATTACTGCATTTTTATAGCTGATACCTAGTATTGGAATACCGAACGAAATAGCCTCAATTAATTTACCTTTTAACAAATTTTGATGTGTAAAAGCATCTACAACAAGCATACAATCTACATATCTAATAATTTTTAATACTTCTTCTCTACTTAATTTAAATAAAATTTTAGCATCTGGTAATGTTTTTTTTATCCACTCTATAGAAGCATTATCGTATTGACTTAATATGAAAGTAAATTCAATTTCTTTTCCTTTTGAAGTTTTATAAAACTTTTGTAAACCATCTCCAAATTCTTTTGTAAATGCGCTTTTGTAAAAGGTGCCTGTATATACAAATTTTAGTTTTTTAGTTTTTGGTTTATCTCTTTTTTCATAAAGAACTTTCTGCTCTTGCATGGCGTGAGGGATTACGAAACATCTTTCTTTATCTAAATTATATTTTTCAGCTATTTGCATAGCCAATTTATAAGAAGGAAAAGTCCAACATTGCGTTTCTTTAATCGCATTCAAAAGTATTTTCTCTCCATTATTATTTCGAGAATTATTTAAATCTAAAGGATCATTAATGTTTATTATAATAGGAGTTTTAATTAAATTATTGATTACTGGCAATACAGAAAACATTGGTAAAACTCTAACCCAAACAACGATATCTTTTTTTATTATTTTATTGTAAGATTTCTTTTGAAATTTTAACCATAGATATTGATATAATGAATCAACTTCATTTGAATTAACAAAAATTTTAAAAGATTTATTTAATAATAGATATAAAATACCTTTTAAACTATTTCGATTTGATTTATAAAAAGAAAATATTTGCCTTAAATATGTATTTCTTTTTTTTAATACACTTGTTTGTGATGAAAATAAAATATGCTCTACATTGTTTTTTTTAATAATATCTATCCAATTTTTATTTACAACACCTTCACTTGAAGCTATTTCAGGATAGACTGCGTATGCAGATATTAAAATTTTTTTCATCACACTATAGTTCTTAATATCGATTCCAATTGAGTTGGTGACAAATAAGTTTCTAAATCTTTTCTGTTAAGTCTCAACTCTTTTTTGTTTGTCTTCCAAATTATATATAATTCTTCTATTAACTCAGCTATTTTTTTTGAATCATCAATGGTGCAAAAATAACGATAATTTTCACCTAATAATCTTCTAGTTTCGCTTCTTCTCGGACCTAAATGTAATATTGGTTTATTAGCTTCTACACAATGTGGAAATTTACCAGGCAGAAACGGACTGATATAAGATTTGGCTTCTATAATAATATTTATAGATACTTGTTTTTGCAATTTGTAAACTTCATTAAAAGATACATAGCCATCACTTACGTATAGCTCTTTAATATTTTTATTGTAATCGTTAAGTGTGTGTTTATAGTAATCAGCATTTCCTAACATTAATAATTTAACTTCTTTTTTTGCTTCAGGATGTTTTTTAAGAAAAATTTTAAAACCTTCTATTAGTCCAATTGGTGATCTTGGCATCATTAAATTACCTGCATGAAGTAAGGTGAACTTTTTTGAATTAAAATAGTCTAGTGGTGTATAATTTAGATTTTTAAATTTTGAATTTTGATGTGGTATAACTAATCCTGTTTCTAAAAACTTAGGATAAAATTGTCCCATCCATTCTTTAAGTAATTGGCTTGGAAATGCAGAATATTTGGCACTTTCAGAAACTTTCCTAAAAAAAAGTTCTTTTTGCTTATAACCTGCCTCTACCCAATTGTAAGGTTCTGGATACAAATGAAATGGATAAGGGTCATGTACATAAGCCAACCATTTACTATGTAAACTAGGCAAACTTAACATAGCATGATGTGGTCTAAAACTAGCACCTTGACTTAAAGTTATTATTAAATCATGATTGTTGTAATACTTTTTAGTAGCATTTGCAATGCTTTTAGAATCGTTATAAAAAGTAAATGAGTGCCCGAAAATGTTCTCTAAACTTTTAGATATATTTATTTTAGTAGCTCTTTGGAATACACGTTGTGCGCGACTTAAAAAATAGTTTAAACTGCTTTTTTCTTCTTCAATTTTAATACAGTTTATTTGAGAAAGTAGTATCTTCTTTCGTGTATAGTGAAGCACTGTTACACTATAGTTACATAAAAGCAAAGCATTAATTAATGCTACATTGGCTTTTGCACCACTTGTAGCATTTACATCTATAGATTCTGCTATTACTAATATGTTTTTTTTAGTACTCATAAATTACCAATTCTCTCGCCAGTCAATATTATTTTTTACATTTTTTGCAGGATTACCAGCTATTATATTTTTATTATCTAAAAAATTACTAGTAACCACACTTCCTAATCCAACTATATTTATAGAGCCTATTTTCACACCAGGTGCAAACTTACAAGAAGAACTAACATAGGTAGGATCTCCTATTTCTATATCTAGATTTTTTCCTGTTTTGGTATGGATGGATCCATGTGTCCAAAACTCAGAATTCTTTCCTGCAATCCATGTATTATTTCCTATAGTAATGTTATTCCAAACATCAAAATAATGATTGTTTATCACTCTAGAATTGTTTCCAATTTTAAAGACACCACTACCAACAATATTGTTGTTAGAATGGAACACAGTATTATCTCCTATTATTAAGGTATTACAAGTAAAATTATTACCATTAGCTATTTTTACATTGTTTCCAATAGTTACCTTTTTACAATTAAAATAAGCTTTACCTATAGTAACGTTTTTACCAATTTTGTAACCTAAAATATGCTTTAGAATCACCACTTTTAAAAAAGAAAATGGCACATATTTTAACACTCTTAATAGAATAGTTCTAAAATTCATTATACATTACTCTTTTTTAATCCTCTTTTCAATTTCTGCTCAATTATCCAAAAAGGAAATAAATAATATTTTATTGTTCTTGCATTTCCTTCTTTTAATGACATATTACTTTCGGAAATGATTTTTTTAAAAAATTTAAAATCTCTAAAATGAATGGATTGATTAACTAAATAATTTTCAATATTTTTTGAAAGTAATTGATTGTTTTTAATGCTTTTTAAAACTAAATAAATGGCTTCTTTTTTAGAGTTTACTCTTTTAGGATTATTAGACCAAAATTCTCCAGTATTGGAGTTTTGATGCTTTCTATTATAATATAAAACATTGTTTATTATTATTCCTTTAAAGCCATTACTAATAATTTTTATGTAACATTCCCATTCCTCGGCATATTGTAAATCCTCATTAAAACGACAGCTTTTAAAGCACTCTTTTCTCCATAAAACGGTACAAGAAGCTAGACCAATTTTACCTGTAACAACAGCTTCAATATTATCTGTGTTTATATTACCAATAATTTCGGTTTTTGTGTTTTGGAATTCTGGAATGTCGTTAACAAAAGATTGTTTTTGATAATGACAAAAATCCACATTGTGTTTAACATTTATATTTTGTGTGATTTCCAATATTTTAGGATGCACCAAATCATCATCATCAAAAAAAACAATATAATCTCCTTTTGCTATATCTAAACCGTAATTACGGCTACCGCACAATCCTTTTTTATAATTGTTTGGCCTCTTTAAGTACTTAAATCTATTATCTTCTTTAAGTATATTAGAAATAACTTCCTCTGTATTATCTGTACCACCATCATCTACAATTATGCATTCCCAAGACTTAAAAGTTTGAGCACGAATAGTTTTAAGCATATTTAAAATAAAACTTGCTCGATTATAAGTGGCTATTATAATTGTTATGGTTGGATTCATAATTTTAAAATTTAACTAACCTATATCCTTTATTAAAAAATTTATAAAAATAAAAACCGGTATATATTTTAATAAATTTAGGTATTATAAATATTTTTATGTTTTGTAGTAAAAAATTAAATATCTTATTTGAAACTGGTTTTTTTATTATTAAACTTTCACGTAATAAAGGAGTTAAAAGTTTATAAAATCTAATATAAATATCTTTAGTTAATTTTTTACTTTCTTTTAGTAATAGGAAGTGTTTACTATAAACATAATATACTGAGTTAATTTGTTTCTCATCTCCTTTTTGGGCTAGCGTACTCAATGTATTACCTTTTTCATATAAATTATAACGTTGATAAGAATTAGCGGTATAACCTATTTTAGGTTTTCTATAAATATTCCTTAAATTAAAATCCCAATCATCTAAAGTTTGAACAAATTCATCAAAATTTTCTGTTAAAAATGACTTTAGCCATAATGGTCCACTTACATACCACGAAATTTCACCAAGTAAATACGCTTTAGTAGTATCTTTGGCTGCAACTTTATTTTTAAATAACGTCTTATTCTTATCAACAGAAAAAAAATCCATTGGAGATACCAATACATCCAAATTATTCTTTTCCATTATTTCAATTTTATCACTTAAAAGGTTATAATACATTACATCATCATCATCAAAAAATTGGATATACTTACCTTTTGCATTTCGTAAACCTAAATTTCGACAAGCACTTGGTCCTTTTAGAGTATTATTTAATCTAGATAACAGTTTAATTCGAGAATCTTTTTTAATAAATTTTTTTAGAGTTTTTATAGTTAATTCATCGCTACCATCATCAACGATAATACATTCCCAATTTTTAAAACATTGTGCTATAATGGAATCTAACGCACCAGTTATTAAATGAGCTCTTCTGTAAGTTGGTATTATTATGGAAACTAAGGGTTTCATTTTTTAATTATTTTATCAAAATATTTAGTTATCCTATATGTCCCTCTTTTACCGTAAAAATGTTTATTAATAAAAAAAATACCTATAAAAACAATTTTTTGTTTTTGCGTAAGTTTTAATTCTTTTCCAAACTTTTTAATTAAAAAATTAATATTTTTAAAGGAAGTATAATTTCGTGAATGTCCTTTTACAAAACCGTAAAATTGTTGAATAAAAATTCTTCTGTTTTTTAACAAAAAGTTACTATCAAATAATTTGAAAATTGATAAATAATACTCTTTTAAACTTATAAATAATTGGTTACTAAAATGTTTAGTAAAATATTGTCCTCTTATAACTTCATTAAATCGGTAATAACTATCTGTTTTATCAATTGAAATATAAACAGGTCTTAATTTCTGTAAAACTTGAATAGAAAATTCAACATCTTGCAGCCTATACATTTTTTCATTAAACCTGACAGCACTGGATTTTATGAAATCTGATTTTATAATAGGTCTACTGACTTGCCAAGGTAAACTTCCTTTTAAAAACTCTAATATAGTATCTTCAATATTTTTATTTATTACAATTCTATCTTTATCAATTTTTAGACTATTAATATTTTCAAACCGTCCCATTGAAAAAATCACCATATCATATTTAGAGCCTTCAATTGCTTTTACTCTATTACTAACACAGGTTTTTATCATTAAATCATCACTATCAAAAAAAATAAGATATTTCCCTTTTGAAAGTCTTAACCCATAATTTCTACAAGCATTTGCTCCTTTAGGTTTATTTAAAGGTCTTTCGTGTAACTGAAAACGCTTATCTTTTTTACAATAAGAATCAATTATTTTAAAACTGTCGTCTGTACTACCATCATCCACCACAATACACTCCCAATTGGTATAGGTTTGTGCAATAATAGAATCAAGTGTTTCGCTTATTAAAAGCGCTCTATTATAGGTTGGAATTATTATGGAGACTAAAGAATTTGTCATTGTACTTTAGGTGTAGAATTTGAAAAAGTGGCTTTATGAATTACTTCATTATTAACCGTTTTTAGTAAATTTCTTATTTTATTTTTCACAGCTTCCTCAGAATATACTTCATAGAAAACCTTTTGATTTATTTTATAATTTGTAACACTTAAGTTAGTTTCTAAACTTAATTGGTTTATGCTATCAGTTGTATATATTTTGCTACCAATAGTATTATAATAAAAATAGACAGGGCTCTTTTTATTTAAAAAAATTTTAGTTCCAGAATATGCCAATGCAATAATATTACCTACAGCTTGTTGTCTAATGTGATTAAATATTGCAAAACCGCAACTTGACAGAATCTTATTATATTCTTCTAACGGCATAAAATTTAAAAGTGGCACAAAATTTTCTCCAAAAAAACAAGTTCCTTTTTCGATAACAAAATCTATGTATTTTTTAGTTCCTCCATAGTTTAATGGTACTATTATTTTTCTATTACCTAAATTTAGTTTTCTTAATTTATTAAAAGCATCAACATGATTATTTGTTGGGTTTCCTGAATTTCCTATTAAAATATCTCTGGAATTTAGAACATTTTGGTTTAATTTATTGTTAAAAATATCTTCTATACACAAATAACTAAATGGTGCCAGCTTTGGAGAAATTTTTAATTTTTTTAAAACTTTGTATTCAGTGGGCACCACAGGAACAACAATATCAATGTTTTTTACTGCATTATAGTATTCTATATCATATCTATTGTTTAAAATAGATAATATTTTATTAGGAAGAAAAAACTCTATTTTTTTTCTTTTTAAAAATAACCAGAGTGAAAACTGATTATAAAGTAATTTATTTTTAAAAGTTAAATCTCTAGAATTTTCTTTTACAAACTGTTTTGTTTTTGGACTATATAAATTTCTTTTTATCGACATCCATGTACCATACAAATCATATCCCCAAATAAACCAAACCTTAACAATTTCAGGTTTTAAAGAATTAACCAATAATTGTTTTGGTAAATTTAACGCATGAAAAAAAACAACTTTAATATCACTGTCGTTTATAAAGTTTACAAATTCTTCTTTAACGCTACTCTCTGAAAAATTTAAAACTGTAATGCTCTTAGATTTTACATATTTGAGTGACTTTTGATTTGATGCTATTATAAAATATTCCGACAACCCTGGAACTGTCTTCTCAAATAGTTTTATCGCAGGATCAATAAACTTATCATCATCAAAAACATGAAATACTTTGGTTTTATTTAATGTGCTACTTAAATGCATTTCTGGATGTTTTTATTAAAAAACTAACTGTTGCATAATTTTTAAACACATTTATTAAAATTTCACAGACTCTCATAAATATTTAATTTCAAAATTTCCTGGTAAAATTGCATGATTTCCTTCTCTATTAAAATTACCAGTGTTCCATAAATCTCCAGCTAAAACATTAATTGAAACTGCATTTTCGATTAAATCTATAAAATTGTTTGGTTTTGTATCAAATTCTGTAATTAATAATCTTATTCTATAATTCCCTGCTCTTAAATATAGATTAGGTATTATTAAATCAAAATAATCTTTGTTTTCTAAATTAAAAAAATTAAAACCAGTCTCATCACTTATATAAGATAGAGAAATATTAAAGTCATTATCTAAAAAACTTACTGCAGCAATAAGCTTACTATAATCAATTTTAAAATTACTTTTTTTTATTTTAACTCTAATTTTTAAATATTCTCCAGAAATTACTTCAGAAACTTGATCATTTAAATTATTAAAAAATGAGACATCTATTATTTTTAGTTTTTGATTTCCAACGCGGTCTGTTCTTTCTTCTAAAATTGACTGTTCTTTATTTTTTTCAACTGATAAATAGTAATTAACAGATTTATTTTGGTCACCTTCAAAAACCACCTTACCATTCTCTAATACAATACATCTAGTACACAAACTCTTAACCGCCGCCATATTATGACTCACAAATAAAACAGTCCTACCTTCACCACGACTAATATCCTGCATTTTCCCAATAGCTTTTTTCTGAAACTCTGCATCACCAACAGCCAAAACCTCATCAACAACTAAAATCTCTGGCTCTAAAAAAGCTGCCACTGCAAAAGCCAAACGCACAGTCATACCAGAACTATAGCGTTTTACAGGTGTATCAATATAACGTTCACACCCAGAAAAATCTATAATCTCATCTATTTTAGAGGCAATTTCTTTTTTTGTCATACCTAAAATAGCACCATTTAAATAGATATTTTCGCGACCAGTCATTTCACCATGAAAACCTGTACCAACTTCTAAAAGAGAGGCTATACGACCTCGTGTTTTAATTTCTCCAGTTGTTGGTCCTGTTACTTTTGAGAGTATTTTTAGTAATGTAGATTTTCCTGCTCCGTTTTTACCAATAATCCCTAATACTTCACCACGTTTAACTTCAAAATTAATATCCTGTAAAGCCCATACATACTCACTTTGTCCTTTAGTACTACGGTCGTTACTTTCTCCTACTTTTAAATAAGGATCCTGTTTGCCTCGTATGCGATGCCACCAACGATTTAAATCGTGAGAAATCGTACCTGTACCTACAAGCCCTAAACGGTATTGTTTAGAAATGTTTTCGGCTTTTAATATAATGTCTTGATCTGCCATATTAAACGGTATCTATAAAACTCTTCTCGGTTTTATTAAAAATAATCAACCCAACTAAAAAAATAACAACACTAATTATTCCGGCATATAAAAAATTATTTAGTGAAAACGCACCAACACCTAAAGTCATATATCTAAACAATTCTATAATAGTGGTCATTGGGTTATATTCTACCAACCATGAATATTCTGGCACTTTTTCTTTAAAGTAAGATAATGGGTACATTACTGCAGAGCCATACATAAGCAACTGTACACCAAAACTTATTAAAAAAGTTAGATCGCGATACTTGGTTGTCATAGATGATAAAATCATCCCGAAACCTAAACCAAATAAGCCCATAAAAATTATTAGAAAAGGTAATAAAACTAAAGCACTTTGAGGTACTGCATTAGCAGCTTGATTTGTAAAAAAAACAAAATAAATATAGAAGCTTATAAATACTAATAGCTGAATTCCGAATTTTAAGAGATTAGAAAACACTACAGATAGTGGTGTGATAACTCTTGGAAAATAAACTTTACCAAAAATGTTTTGATTGGCTTTAAAAGTATCACTCGTTCCTGTTAAACAGGCACTAAAATAATTCCATGACGTAATACCTGCTAAATTAAATAAAAAAGATGGTATGCCAGATCCTGTTGGTATAGAAGCTAAATTATTAAAAATTAAAGTAAATATTACCGAAGTAAATAAAGGCTGAATAAAATACCATAACGGTCCTAAAATAGTTTGCTTATATTGAGTAATGATATCTCGCTTTACAAATAAAAATAGCAAATCGCGATATCTCCAAATTTCTTTAAAATTTAGGTCAATTAATTTCCGTTTTGGAGAAATGGTATATAGCCAATCTTGTACTATTTCGGGTTTATTCACTTTCATTATTTTTAAAATAGTCCCAAGTAAGTTTTAAACCTTCTTTTACAGAAAACTGTGGCTGATAATCTAACATTTCTTTAGCTTTACTAATATCTGCTAAAGAGTCTTTTACATCGCCTGCTCTGGTTGGGCCAAATTTTGCTTTGATATTTTTTTTTGCTGAAACATTTATTATATCCCAAAGTTTATTAACACTTATTCTTTCGCTACATGCTATATTAAAAACTTCATTTTTTGCTTTATCTGAAGCGAAAAAACTTTTAACATTTGCCTGAACAGCATTATCTACATATGTAAAATCTCGAGTTTGTTTACCGTCACCATTAATTGTTGCTGCTTTATTTTTATTTACAGCTTCCATAAATAGCGGAATAACTGCTGCGTAGGCACCATTTGGGCTTTGTTTTGGTCCAAATACATTAAAATAACGCAAGCCCACTACATCTGTATTATATGTTTTTCCAAAAACATCTGCATACAACTCGTTTACATATTTAGTAACTGCATAAGGAGATAAAGGCTTACCAATGGTATCTTCTACTTTTGGTAAAGTTTTACTATCACCATATGTAGAACTTGATGCAGCATAAACCATACGTTTTACTGTTTTACTCTCTTTTAAAGCAACTAACATGTTTAAAAAACCAGACACATTAACATTGTTACTTGTTATAGGATCGTTTATAGAACGTGGTACAGAACCTAATGCTGCTTGGTGACTAACATAATCTATATCTATCATCGCTTGTTTACAAGTCTCTAAATCGCATATATCTCCTTCTATAAATTCAAAATTTGGCAAGTTTAAAAAAGATTCGATATTGGCTTTGTAGCCATTAGATAAATTATCTAAAACACGCACGTGTTTTGCATTATTTTTCAATAAATAGTTAACAATATTAGAGCCTATAAATCCGGCACCTCCAGTAATTAAAAACTGGTATTGAGAGAGGTCTTTTGTATGATATTTATAGTTGCTTTCTAACACTACTTTTTAAATTTAAAAATATTAGTTATTCTGTTTAACAACCCTCTATTTTTCTCTTCATCCTCATGATAACCGTTACCATAGGTACCATACCCATAACCATAACCGTAACCATATCCGTACCCATAACCATATTTTCCTTTTTGGTTATAGAAATTATAGATAAAGCTTATATTACTTAATTCTTTACGTTTAAATTTATCGTTTATAAGACTTAACATACCTTTTTTAGTATAATCTTGTCTTACCACGTATAGTGTTGCATCTACATATTCTACTAATTCTATAGCATCTGCAACTAGCCCAATTGGTGGCGTATCTAAAATAATGTAATCGTATTTTTCTTTTAATTCTGCTATAAATTGATCCATAATATCACCCATTAGTAACTCTGATGGATTTGGCGGTACTGGTCCAGATACAATTAAATCTAAATTCTCGATTTTTGTTTGTTGAGTAATCTCTTCTAAGCTTTTTTGACCAATAAGATAGTTTACTGAACCAATATTATTTTTAATCTCAAAATCATCAAATATTTTTGGCTTTCTTAAATCTAGGCCTACTAAAATTGTTTTCTTTCCGCTTAATGCAAAAACTGTAGCTAAATTAATAGAACAAAATGTTTTACCTTCTCCACTTACCGAAGAGGTTAGCATTATCGTTTTAGAACTTTCATTTGCTTGTTTTTTATACATGTATTGCAAACTAGATCTTAAACCTCTAAATGCTTCTGCAACAGTAGATTTTGGTTTTAAGTGTACAGCTAAGTTATTTACTGTTGTATTTTTACCTATAACACCCAATAATGGAATTTTTGATAATTTTTCTAAACTCTGTGGGTTATGTAATTTATTATCAAAAAAAGTAACTAAAAACGCGACTAATAGTGGGATAATTAAACCTCCTAAAAAAGCAAAAATATAACGCGCACTTAATTTTAAATCTATAGGTATTGCTCCTGTATCTTTTGCAGGATCTACAACCTGAACATCACTTACGCTAGCCGATTTTATAATATCTGCCTCACCCCGCTTAGCTAAAAACATATTATATGTTTGTTCACTTAATGCGTATTGACGTTGTATAGTTAACAATTGCTGTTGGTCTTTTGGAAGTTTTTTTATTTTACTTGTACTCTGTCCTATTTTACCATTTACAAAATTAAGTTCGCGACGTAAACCTGAAGTAGCAGAGCTTATATTCTCTAACAATACAGATTTTAATGCTTCAATTTGATTATCTAAATCTACAAAAACTGAAGCGTCACTTCTTACTGTACTTTCATATTTTGATTTCTGTACAGATAGTGCATTAATTTTTGCTATATTATTTAAAATATTAGTATCATCAATTCCTGCTATAGATGGAGCAGGCAACTCGGTAAAACTATTACTTGTCTCTAAATACGTTTTTAAGCTTCTGTAATAAGCTATTTTTCGGTTAATATTATCGCTTTCAGTTTCTAATTCAGAAAGCTTTTCATTTATTTGAATACTTTCTTCATCTAGATTAAAAATCTTATTTTTTTCGCGGTAATTATTTAAAGAATCGGTTCTAGAAATTAAATTTTCTTTTTCTCGAGCTAATTGTTTATCTATAAATGCAATAGTATTAGTTACAAAAAGATTTTTCTTATCTAATTGGTCTTTTCTTAAAATATCAACTGTTTTATTTAAATAGTCTACAATTTTAGCTGTGTTAACATCCGTCATACTTAAATTAAGTATTGCGGAATTAATAGGATTATCTATTTTAAGTTTATTTTTATAGTTACGAACTACAGCATCAAAATCACTAAATTCAATATAATACTCATCGCCAGCATTAAAATCGCGTTTATCCCTTTTTGTAATCGTTCCTTTTAAAAACGGCAAATTAATTGGCTCACCTAAAGTTGCTGGATATGTTTTAACACCATTAGTAGCACTAATAGTTTCATGTTCTTTAGTATCAAAATTCTGAGTTCTTAAAGTAGGAGATTCAAATTCTGTTTGAATTTCTAATTTATCACCTCCCAAAAAAGTAACTTTTATTGGATGGTTTAATACCTGGTAAGTATTTGGTGTTAAAGAAATTTCAAATGGTGCAGCTTTATAAATATCGTCTTTTCTAAAACGTGATTGCTTTAAATATTTTTTATAAAATGCTAAAGTATCTACAACTTTTTCGTGATGAGATCTAGACTGTAAAGTTGTCATAATTGTTTTTACTTTACCAGAAACGCCTCCCCAATTAAATGTTAAGCTTGTGTTTGATGTAAAAAGTGGATTTTTATCATCTTCAATAGAAATTTGAGTACTTAATCTATAAGATTGTTGTTTTCTAATGTTTTGTTGATATACAATAAAAATACCTAAGCCAATACACAACACAAACCATTTCCAATAACTTAAAGCACGTATTAAAAAAGCCTTTACATCAAAAGGTGATTGTGCTTGGGACTCTAAAAGTTCAAATTCATCATTCATAAAATAATTCCTTTTAAAGGTTTTTAGCTAAAAAATAAGTAGACACTAAAACAGAAAATATTGAAGCTATAGTAGTTAAAGTCTGTGTCGCAGTTTGCCCAGCTCCTAAAGATTTTCTCTTTAATGGTTTTACCAAAATCATATCATTAGATTGTATATAGTAATATGGAGATTGCATTGCTGCCATATCTGTTAAATCTATATGATGAATTTTTTGACCTTGTGGATATTGCCTTACTACTAAAATATCTGTTCTATCTCCTGTATCTTTTATATCTCCTGCGTTTGCTAAAGCTTCAATTATATTAACACGATCTTGATATAAGGTTAAAACTCCTGTGCTTTCTACTTCACCAGAAACAGTATAACGTAATCCTGCAAGTTTTACAGTTATAAAAATTTGAGAAACATCTTTTAAATATTTATCTAATAAAGCTTGTTTTACTTTTGCATTAATTTCATCTGTAGTATAGCCTAGAACATTAATTTTTCCTAAAATAGGAAACTCAATATTACCGTGTAAATCTACCGTAAAGCCATCATAATATAAAGTTTCTTGACCATTCACATTTCCTATTCTTTCGGTAGGATTAAAAATAGCTACTAATTTAGCCAATTCTGAGTCTGTAGATTTAATATTTATGCTAAGAATATCGTTAATTTGAACACGATATGGTTTTCCCATATCTTTTAAATGTAAAGAATCATTAACAATCGTACCTTTATCCTGAAGATAAACCACATCTTTGTTAGTGATACATGAAGAACATAATACACTGAATAGTATAGCAATAGCCACTATAAATTTATTCATTTTTGGGTGCTTTTAATTGACACAAATATAGCTTTTCGTCGTGAATAACAAAACTTTTGTCGGATTTTTTGGTTTTTTATCCGTTCTTTGTAAAAAAATTGACCATTGAACTATTTAACCGTTGAAAATATATCGAAGTCTTATGGAGAGTTAACGCTTTTTAAAGACATTTCTTTTAGTATCCATAAAGACCAAAAAGTAGCATTTGTTGCTAAAAATGGTACAGGTAAAACATCTATTCTAAATATTCTTGAAAAAACCGACGAACCAGATACTGGTAATGTTATTTTTAGAAAAGATATTAAAGTCTCTTTTCTACCTCAAGAACCATATTTAGATTCTAATCTAACTGTTCAAGACACCATTTTTAATAGCGATAATCCTATTTTAGATGTAATTAAAAATTACGAAAAAGCACTTTTAAACCCTGAAGATACAGAAACATATCAAGCTGCTTTCGAGCAAATGGATATTAAAAACGCATGGGATTTTGAAACGCAATACAAACAAATTCTCTTTAAACTAAAACTAGAAAATCTACAACAAAAAGTAAGTAGTATGTCTGGCGGACAAAAAAAACGTCTTTCGCTTGCCAACGCGCTTTTAAGCAAACCAGACCTTTTAATTCTAGATGAGCCTACCAACCATTTAGATTTAGAAATGATAGAATGGCTAGAAGAGTTTTTTGCAAAAGAAAACATCACGCTTTTTATGGTTACACACGACCGTTATTTTTTAGAACGTGTTTGTAACGAAATAATAGAACTTGATCATGGTGAGTTATATTCTTATAAAGGAAACTATTCTTATTATTTAGAAAAAAAAGAAGCTAGAATAGAACAACATAATGTAGAAGTAGGCAAAGCCAAACAACTTTTTAAAAAAGAATTAACCTGGATGCGTCGCCAGCCAAAAGCACGTACTACAAAGTCTAAATCTAGAATAGACGACTTTACCGAAATAAAACATAAAGCTAGCCAACGCAGAAAAGACCATGAAATTCAATTAGAATTAAATATGGAGCGCTTGGGAAGTAAAATTGTAGAGCTAAAAAAAATATCCAAATCTTACAAAGACAAAGTTATTTTAGACAGCTTTAATTATATGTTTCAAAAAGGTGAACGAGTTGGTATTATTGGTAAAAACGGCACAGGTAAATCTACATTTTTAAACATACTTACTCAAACGGCAGAGCCAGATTCTGGAAAAATTATTATTGGTGAAACTGTAAAATTTGGCTACTATACGCAAGGTGGTATTACACCAAAACCGCAACAAAAAGTTATAGATGTTGTAAGAGAATTTGGTGATTATATACCATTAAAAAAAGGGCGCCAAATTAGTGCTCAACAATTATTAGAACGCTTTCTATTCGATAGAAAAAAACAGTATGATTTTGTGGAGAAATTAAGTGGTGGCGAACGTAAACGCTTATACCTCTGTACTGTTTTAATACAAAATCCTAACTTTTTAATTCTGGATGAACCAACTAACGATTTAGATATTGTTACCCTTAACGTATTAGAAAGTTTCTTATTAGACTTTCCTGGTTGTTTACTTGTAGTATCTCACGATCGTTATTTTATGGACAAAATTGTAGATCATCTTTTTGTTTTTCGTGGCGAAGGTATTGTAGAAGATTTTCCTGGTAATTATAGCGATTTTAGAGCATATGAAGACAGCAAACCTGTTGTTTCTGAAACCACAGACGAAGAGAAAAAAGAAAAGAAAAACTGGAAAAAAGACAGTAATGTAAAACTATCTTATAACGAACAAAAAGAATATAAAAACTTAGAGAGCAAAATAAAATCTTTAGAGTTTGATAAAATAGAATTAGAAAAAAAATTCTTAAATCCAGACTTATCTACAGATGAAATTAACGAGCTATCAAACAAACTCCAAGTAATATTAGATAGCATTGAAGAAAAAGAAATGCGCTGGCTAGAACTAGCAGAAAAAATGGAAGAGTAAACCATGCGAAAACTTATTATTGCCTACATAAAATTTTGGCTACGCTCTACAAACCAACACGGCGTACAATCTCCTTTTGTTTATAGCTTAGTAACAAAATGCTTTTACAGTAAAAAAAAACATAATGCCTATAGTAAGTTAAAAAACTATAAAAAAACACTATTACAAAACCAGCAAACTATTGAAGTTACAGATTTAGGTGCAGGATCGCAAACCACAAAAAGCAATACACGTATTATATCTAAAATTGCAAAAAATGTAGGCACAACAAACCATCGTGCCAAATTGTTTTACCGTTTAGTAAACTACTTTCAATTTCAAAATATTTTAGAGTTAGGTACATCTATGGGTATTGCAACACATGCCATGCACCTAGGTAATCCCAATGCACAAATTACCACAATTGAAGGCTGCCCAAACATTTCAGCATTTACAAAACAAAGTTTTAAAAACTTCAATTTAAAAAACATAAAAGTACTTACTGGAGATTTTAAAAAAGTAATTGAACCACTAACAGAAAACAAATACAATTTAATTTATTTTGATGGCAATCACCAAAAAGAAGCCACTTTAAATTATTTTGAAACCTTATTACCAACAGCAACAAACGATTCCGTTTTTATTTTTGACGATATTTATTGGTCAAAACAAATGACCGAAGCTTGGGAAATTATAAAACAACATCCCCAAGTAACCGTTACAATAGACACTTTTTTTTGGGGCATTGTATTTTTTAGAAAAGAACAAGCCAAAGAACACTTTACAATACGTTTGTAAATTTAAATTTTAACTTTGAAAAGAATGAAACTTTCCATAAATTAAAAAACATGAAAGTATATACAAAAACAGGAGATAAAGGCACCACAGCATTATTTGGTGGTACGCGTGTACCAAAACATCACATAAGAATAGACAGTTATGGTACCGTAGACGAATTAAACTCTTACATAGGCCTAATACGTGATCAAGAAATAAATCAGCTTTACAAAAACATTCTTATAACAATACAAAATAAACTTTTTACGGTTGGCGCTATACTAGCAACAGATCCTGATAAAATGGTTTTAAAAAACGGAAAAGAACGTTTAAATATAAATAAAATTACTACTGAAGATATCGAGCTATTAGAGCGTGAAATGGATAATATGAATGAGGAACTACCACAAATGACGCATTTTGTATTACCTGGAGGTCACCAAACAGTGTCATTCTGTCACGTAGCACGTTGTGTTTGCCGTCGAGCGGAAAGACTAGCGTCTGCCTTAAATGATATAGAACCATTTTTACCAGAAGCACTCACCTATTTAAACCGTCTTTCTGACTATCTTTTTGTATTGGCACGAAAGTTGACTCAAGACTTGCAAGCAGATGAGGTAAAATGGATTCCAGAGAAACATTAAAGTTACACAGGAAAACAAACTTTAAAAGCTAATATTAAATAACACTGCAAAATATTTAGGCTCAAATAGTTTCAGTGAAAAATGACGTTCTTTTTTATTACTGAAAAATAATTCACTTTTTTCTTGACTATTTAAACTAAAAATTTATTTTTGCAAAAAATAAAACCATTAAGAAATGTATTGGACATTAGAATTAGCATCTCATTTAAGTGATGCGCCTTGGCCAGCAACTAAAGACGAACTTATCGATTACGCTATTAGAACCGGAGCGCCTTTAGAAGTTACTGAAAATTTACAAGCAATTGAAGATGAAGGAGATTCTTACGATTCTATCGAAGAAATCTGGCCGGACTACCCAACAGACGAAGACTACCTCTGGAATGAGGACGAGTATTAAAATATGATTAGATTAAATCATATTCAATAAAAATTAAAGAAAAAAGTCTCTATTAGAGGCTTTTTTTGTGCTTTAAAATTTAGCTAACCATAGCTAAAAACGTATATTTAAGCCCTTTTTAAAAAAAGGGAAAAATAACAACTGTGTTATTCTTAATTTCAAAAAAGAATTTCACAAATAATAACAAAAACAATGTTTTGTTTTTTCTTAAAAATAAAACAACCAAAATATAAAATATAAAACTATGAGTTTTTTAGATTCCGTACTAAAGCTATTTGTTGGAGATAAATCCAAACAAGATGTAAAAGCTATATTACCTTTAGTAGATAAAATTAAATCCTTTGAAAGTACTTTAGAAGCTTTATCTCACGACGATTTAAGGGCTAAAACAGTAGAATTTAAAGCTATTATTGCCGAAACACGTAAACCTTTTAACGAACGTAAAGAAGCGCTTAGAACAGAAGCTGAAGCTACTGAAGATATAGATAGACGTGAAGACATTTACCAAGAAATTGATAAAATTGAAGACGAATCTTACCTAGCAGTAGAAAAAACATTAAACGATATTTTACCAGAAGCTTTTGCTGTTGTAAAAGAAACCGCAAAACGTTTTACAAACAATAGCGAGATTACAGTTACTGCTAATGCTTTTGATAGAGAAGTTTCTGGAATGGGAGATTATGTAACTTTAGATGGTGATAAAGCAACATGGTCAAACTCTTGGGATGCCGTAGGCAAAGCCATTACTTGGGACATGATCCATTACGACGTGCAACTTATAGGTGGTATTGCTATGCACCAAGGAAAAATTGCAGAAATGCAAACAGGAGAAGGAAAAACATTAGTAGCAACTTTACCAGTATACTTAAATGCTTTAGCACAAAAAGGTGTGCATTTAGTAACCGTAAACGACTACTTAGCAAAACGAGATATGGCATGGATGGCACCAATTTTTCAATTCCATGGCATGACAATAGACTGTATCGATTATCATCGACCAAATAGTGATGGTCGTAGAAAAGCTTATAATGCAGATATTACATATGGTACAAATAACGAATTTGGTTTCGATTACCTACGTGATAACATGGCTAACTCGCCAGACGATTTAGTACAACGCCCACACCACTTTGCTATTGTAGATGAGGTAGATTCTGTATTAGTAGATGATGCTAGAACACCTTTAATTATTTCTGGTCCAATTCCTAAAGGAGACCAACATGAGTTTGATGCTTTAAAACCAAAAGTAGAAGATATTGTTTCAGTACAACGTAAACAATTAACACAAACCTTAGTTGAAGCTAAAAAGTTAATTGCAGAAGGTGATACTAAAGAAGGTGGTTTTCAATTACTACGCGTATACAGAGGTATACCAAAAAACAAAGCCTTAATTAAGTTTTTAAGTGAAGAAGGTGTTAAACAAATTCTTCAAAAAACAGAAAATCAATACATGGCAGATAACAATCGTGAGATGCCAAAAGTTGATGAAGCTTTGTATTATGTTATTGAAGAAAAAAACAATCAAATTGAATTAACCGATAAAGGAGTAGAATACATATCTGGTAAAGACAATCCAGATTTCTTTATCATGCCAGAAATTGGAATTGAGATTGCTAAAATTGAAGCAAAAGGATTATCTACAGAAGAGGAAGCTAACGAGAAAGAAGATCTTTTTAGAGAGTTTGGAATAAAATCTGAACGTATTCATACTTTAAATCAATTATTAAAAGCATATGCTTTATTTGAAAAAGACAACCAATACGTTGTTATGGATAATAAAGTAATGATTGTAGATGAACAAACAGGTCGTATTATGGATGGTCGTCGTTATAGCGATGGTTTACACCAAGCGATTGAAGCAAAAGAAAATGTAAAAATTGAAGATGCTACACAAACATTTGCAACAGTAACACTTCAAAATTACTTTAGAATGTATCGTAAACTGTCTGGTATGACAGGTACTGCGGTAACAGAAGCTGGAGAACTTTGGGAAATCTACAAATTAGATGTTGTAGAAATTCCTACTAACAGACCAATTGCCAGAAAAGATAAAGAAGATTTAGTATATAAAACTAAACGTGAAAAATACAACGCAGTTATTGACGAAGTAACAAGCCTATCTCAAGCAGGAAGACCAGTTTTAATTGGTACAACCAATGTTGAAATTTCAGAGTTGCTTGGTAAAATGCTTAGTATTCGTAAAATTAATCACAACGTATTAAATGCAAAGCAGCACAAAAAAGAAGCAGATATTGTAGCACAAGCAGGAAATGCTGGACAGGTAACTATTGCAACAAACATGGCAGGTCGTGGTACAGATATTAAATTAAGCGACGAAGTAAAAGCTGCAGGTGGTTTAGCTATTGTAGGTACAGAACGTCACGATTCTCGTCGTGTAGATAGACAGCTAAGAGGTCGTGCTGGTCGTCAAGGAGATCCAGGAAGTTCTCAATTTTATGTCTCTCTTGAAGATAATTTAATGCGTCTTTTTGGTAGCGAACGTATTGCTAAAATGATGGATAAAATGGGATTACAAGAAGGTGAAGTAATTCAACATTCTATGATTTCTAAATCTATTGAACGTGCACAGAAAAAAGTTGAAGAAAATAACTTTGGTGTTCGTAAGCGTTTATTAGAATATGATGATGTTATGAACTCGCAACGTGAGGTTGTTTACAAACGTCGTTTTAATGCCTTAAATGGAGAACGTTTACGTGTAGATTTAGCAAACATGATTTTTGACACGTCTGAAGGTATTGCAGAAACTAATAAAGGTGCTAACGATTTTAAAAATTTCGAATTCGAATTAATTCGTTATTTCTCAATGGCATCTCCTGTTACAGAAGACGAGTTTAATAAATTCTCTGCAACAGAATTAGCAAAACGTATTTACAATGCTGCTTTTGAGCATTACAAAACAAAAATGGCTCGTAATGCAGAAGTTGCTTTTCCAGTAATTAAAGATGTTTACGAAACGCAAGGCGATAAATACAAACGTATTGTTGTACCGTTTACAGATGGTACAAAAACGTTACAAGTTGTAACAGACTTAGAACGCGCATACGAGTCTCAAGGAAAAGAATTAGTTACAGATTTCGAAAAAAATATTACACTTGCTATTATTGACGATGCTTGGAAAACACATTTACGTAAAATGGATGAGTTAAAGCAATCTGTACAATTAGCTGTACATGAACAAAAAGATCCATTATTAATTTATAAGTTTGAGGCTTTCGAACTTTTTAAGGTCATGATTGATCAGGTTAATAAAGATGTTATTTCTTTCTTATTTAAAGGCGAATTACCAAGCGAAAATACAAACGCTATTAGTGAAGCTAGAGAAGTAAAAAAGAAAGAAAATTTACAAACACAAAAAGCAGAAATTCCTAATCTAGATGAGCGCTCTGCTCAAAATAGACAAGCAGGAAACACACAACAACAGCAACAAGTAGTAGAAACTATTGTGCGCGACCAACCAAAAATTGGACGTAATGATCGTGTTACTATTAAGCATGTTATGAGTGGTGAAAACAAAACAGTTAAATATAAACAAGCCGAACCTTTAATTGCTAAAGGCGAATGGGTTTTAGTTAACGAATAAAAACTGTATTTCTTTTACGATTACATACTAGATATAAAATCCATATGGATTTAAATAAAAAAGTCCCGAAGTTAATTACTTCGGGATTTTTTATACAGTAGTAATTCAACCTTATTACCAATACAAATTAAATAATATTTTGTAATTTTATTATACAAACAAAAAACATCATGCTTAGAAACATATTAGCAACAATTGTAGGTTTTATAGTTGCCGGAGTAACTGTTCATCTTTTTGAAAGCGTTCTTGGTCACAACCTTTTCCCACTACCCGAAGGTGCAAACCCAAGCGATATGGAATGGATAAAAAATAACATGGCTAGCATACCTGTTGGCGCAAAGATATTTGTTGCTTTAGGACATTTTATGGGTATTGTGGTTGGCATGTTTGTAGCAGGCTTAATTTCTAAAACAAGTATGGTTCCTGCATATATAGTTGCAGGAATAATGATTATAGCAACTGCTTTAGTTACGTTTGGATTACCTAAAGAAACATGGTTTATATTAGCTGAAATTGTAGCTGTTTTTGCTGGCTTTTATTTTGGTAAAACTGCTGCACAGCGTAACGTGTTTAATTAATTAGTTGTAAGAGTTACAACTTGAATTTTAAGAAAAAAGCTAAATTTGTTTATGGTCTGATTTAAACCATTAAAATGATTTGAATATTCATTTAACAAAAAACAACTAACAAATTTCCAAAATTACAATCCTAAAACTATTTCAGGATTAACAGTGTTTTGTTTATAAAATTCCAAATTATTTAGCGAGCAAACACCTGGATAATCACCTGTATTACCTTGTAAATCTATTATTATTTGAAAATGCAAATGTGGCGCATAATCTCCATTAACATTAGCGTCTCCTAATTTTGCTATAACATCACCTTGTCTAACCTTTGCTCCTACTTTTAAACCTATTAAAGATTCGCGAGATAAATGCCCATAAAGTGTATAAAATATAGAACCGTTTAATTCATGTTTCAGAATGATGGTTGGACCATAATCTCCAAAATTGGTATTATCTTTATAGCTATGTATTTCTCCATTAAAAGCAGATAAAACAGGTGTTTCTGCCTCTACCCATAAATCTAAACCTATATGGATATTACGTTCGGTTTCTGGATTTTGATTATTAAAGTAATCGCTGCGGTTATATAGATTACGCTTCTCTAAGTAGCCACCAAAGGCAACTTTTTTATTTTTAAGTCTTAAGTAGTTGGTAATATAAATTTCCCAAGCTGTGGAAGATGAATTATTGAAACTTTGAAGTTCTGTATTCGTTTCAGATAAATCTATTGGAGTATAATTATGTTTAGAAATGGTAGCATCGATAACAAAAATGTCTTGCGAAGCTATCTTTTTAAAGAAGGTTTTAATATTTTCTGAATTCATTTTATTTCCGTGTAAACGGTACTCTAAGTTGAATTCAAAAATATAATTTATTCGGCAATAACGTTACTATACTTTGCATTTATTACAATAGTTTTATTTGTATTACTATTGTTTGGAGCATGCTTTACTGTTTTATTATTTGTTTGCCTTTTATTGAATTTTGAATGATTCCCTTTAAAGTACAAGTTGTAATCTATGGTCTTTGGTAAATTTAATAGTGCATCACTATTTTCTAAAACAATGTTTAGATTATTAAAATCTTCTAAAATACTCTGAATATATAAATCTCCAAAACTACCGTCTATAAGAGAATTTCCACTTAAGCTTTCTATATCAATATTAGATGATACTGCGTTTAACATTAAATCTTTAGCATTATTTATTTTTGCTTTAGACACGTAGTTTAGTTTTAAAGCACCTTCATTCCAAGATTCTATAGACGCATTAGCATAAGAAATATTAATGGAAGCATTGCTTCCATTAATATTATTTGCTAAAAATTTACCATGAGAGACAGTAATTTTTGGATCGCTAATTACAGATGCCATTTTAAGCTCTCCATGTTTAACATTGAGGTTTAATTTTGCTTTTTTGGGCATTTTAATTTTTATGGTTTTAATAACATCTAATGTTTTTTTAGAGACATCATCAAATAGATTTTTAGATTTTGAATCGCCAAAGGCTTCTTCCATTTTTTCTTCGAAAGCTTTTCCAAATTCTTCTCCCCATTTTTCCATTGCTGGAGCAAATTTTTCTTCAAATTGTTTACCAAAGTTTTCTCCCCAAGCTTCCATTTTCTTTTCGAAATCTTTACCAAAACCATCCTCAAAAGTCTTTTCAAACTCTTTTCCGAAGTTTTCTCCCCAATCTTCCATCTCCTTTTCAAATTGATCTAAATCTGATTGTTTAATACTTTTTGCCCATTCACGCATTTCTTGTTCGTATTCTTCACCATATTCTTTTCTGTATTTTTTACTCCAAGAATCTAAATATGCTTCTCCTTCATCCTGGTATTTATCGAAATCGAAATCAAGATTATAATTTCCATCTGGAGATTTAGGTATACGCAACACACTTAAGGCTTCTGGTAAGTTTTTTAAAGATTCTAAATTGTTTAAACCATCTAATAATGGCTCTAAATTTAAATCGATTTTTAAGTTAGATAGAGCCTCTATAGATTCTTCATCTAAAATATTTAAACTAATTTCTTTAGACCATAAACCTTGCGAGCCTTTAGAACGAATTGTTACTTCGTCTTGGTTACCGTTTATTTCTAGATCCCAAGCGTCTAAAACTTTTTTAAGGTCTTCTTTACTGTGTTTTTTACTCTCTATATAGGCTTCAATTTCTACATAATCTTTACTCCAAGTATCTACCTCTATGTTGGTATGACTGGATTCTAAATTTATTATAGCGTTTTTATTAACCTTTATAGTTTTTTTATTTTTTTGTAGTGTGTTTTGAGCAAAAGCTGCACTTGTAACTAACAAAAAAAGTAATGTTAAGTATATATATTTTAGTTTCATTTTTTTAGTTTTTTTATACTAATGGTTTTAGTATATAATTTAAATTTGATTTTCATTAACCGAATTCAAGTCTTTTAATTGTTCTTTTAAACGATGCATTAGGTTTAACCTTAACTTTAAGTTACTAATAAGAGCATCTACAGTTAACTCATCTGGACCTTGTTTTGTTAATTCCACGTTTAGCCTGTTATATTCTGCTTTAAGCTCGTCTAATCGCTTTATGTAACCATCGAATAAATCTTTGTTTTCTGGTGTTAATTTTACTTTAGATAATTCTAAATTAATATTAGCCAGGTAATAATCTTCAACTTTTTTTAAATCTGGAGATATATCACCAATTGTTTTTGTTTCTATTGGGTCTACTTCTACAACAGTTGTATTTTTAGGGTTTTGAGAATTAAAAAACTGAATTGCTCCAAAACTTAAACCTAAAAGCACAATAACACTAGCCGCAATAGACAACCAGTTAATTTTTTTAGTTTTCTTTTCTGGCATTGCAGTTTCTAGCTTGCTTAAAAATCTTGCTTCATGACCGTTTGGCATACTATCGTTTTGCAGTGTATTATCTGCTTTAAACATGTCTCTAATATCTTTAGCCATAATTTTTATGTTTTAGTAATTCTTGTAATTTAACTCTTCCTCTAGACAATTGTGTTCGTGATGCTACTTGCGTTATATTTAATATTTCGGAAATTTCTTCGTGATCATAACCTTCAATTAAAAACAACATAACAACAAATTTGTACTTATCTGGTAACATATTAATTGCCTTTTTTATGTCGTCTAGACTTGTAGCATCTTCTACCATCCAATTGTTATTATTGGAGTTATCGATTACTTTTAAATGAACGTCTTCAAGCTCAACTAAACGCTGCTTTTTTAGTTTGAGATAATCGATACTTTTATTAATAACAATTCGTTTTAACCAAGCTCCAAAAGTTACATCGCCTTTAAACTGGTGCAGTTTTGAGAAGGCTTTTATAAAAGACTCTTGTACAATATCTTCTGCCTCTGCTGTATGATTAACAAAACGTTTAGCCACGCAGTACATACCATCGCAATACTGGTTGTACAATTGCAATTGCGCTTTGCGATTGTTTTGTTTACATAAATCAATAATACTTGATTGAACGATTTTCACTTATTGGTTTTTGGTTAGTTTATTTCGAACTCATTATAAAGACGATACAATTTTTGGGATGTTGCAAAAAAGTTTATTTTTTTTTATAAATATAGCAACAAATATTATTAAAATAGCGTTAAGATATTGACCAGCCTTCAGTTTTACAGTATCTTTATCATCTTAATTAATCTAAATAAAAAGTCCCTATGAAACGATTTATCGTTTTTTTATTAATCGTTATTTTTGGAATACTTGGGTATTTCTATTTTACTAAAACTGGTATTTTTGAAGAAAGAAAGAGTCCAAAAAAAACAGTAGTTTTTGCTGTTGACGATTTAAAATTAGAAGTATTCTATAATAGGCCATCTAAAAGAAATCGTGAGGTTTTTGGTGCTTTAGTTCCTTTTAACGAAGTATGGAGAACAGGAGCAAACGAGGCTACTACGTTTGAAACTAATAAGGCTTTAAAAATTGGTAATGACTCATTACCTAAAGGTAAATACACATTATGGACAATCCCAAACGATACTGCTTGGCAAGTAATGTTTAATACTAAACAATATAAATGGGGAGTCGATGAGACTATGAAACCTATGCGTATTCCTGAATTTGATGTTATTACTTATACCACTCCTGTTCAACATTTAGAAAATCCTGTAGAACAGTTTACCATTGCTTTTGATAACTCTACAGATAATTTATCTTTAACAATGGCTTGGGACAAAGCTAAAGTTGTTGTACCATTAAAATAGTATTTTGTAAACAGTCTTACTTTTAAATTAGCAAAGATGTTAAGCTATTATACAATACTTTTTATCAACATACTCCAGTCGAGAGCTTTTTAGTATTTTTACATTAACATTAATAAATTCGTGGCTAAATTTAAAAAATCTGCATTAAAAGAGAATGATGGAATTTCTGCTCCAGAAACAACCAGCATTGCTGCTATTTCTAAAATTAAAGAAAAGAGACGACAAAAAAAATCTACATCAGATTTAGTTAAAGCCATATTAAATGGAAATATTACAGCCTTAAGTCAAGCAATTACATTAGTTGAAAGTAAAAATAGTGAACACTTAGAGCAAGCTAATGCTATTATAAAAGCGTGTTTACCACATGCAAATAAATCTGTTAGAATTGGAATTACCGGAGTTCCTGGTGTAGGTAAAAGCACTTTTATTGAATCCTTTGGAAGTTACTTAACTAATATTGGTAAAAAAGTAGCGGTTTTAGCAGTAGATCCTAGTAGCTCGATAACTAAAGGAAGCATTCTAGGTGATAAAACACGAATGGAAGATTTGGTAAAAGATAAAAATGCTTTTATTCGTCCTAGTCCTTCTGGCACTTCGCTAGGAGGTGTAGCAAGAAAAACGAGAGAATCTATAATTTTGTGTGAGGCCGCAGGCTTTGATACTATTATAATTGAAACTGTTGGTGTTGGACAAAGTGAAACCGCTGTACATAGTATGGTAGATTTCTTTTTATTATTAAAACTCGCTGGTGCTGGAGACGAATTACAAGGTATAAAACGTGGTATAATTGAAATGGCAGATGCTATTGCTATTAACAAAGCAGATGGTAAAAATTTAAAGCAAGCAAAACTAGCTAAAGTTGAATTTAACCGTGCTCTACATTTATATCCTGTAAAAACTTCTAATTGGCAACCAAAAGTTATGACTTGTAGTGCCATTGAAAATGAAGGCATTGAAGCCATTTACTCTATGATTTTAGAGTATAAAAAACTAACTATCGATAACAACTATTTTTATTCTAAACGAAACCAGCAAAATAAATTTTGGTTAATTCAAACTATTGAAGAGCAACTTAAAAACGACTTTTTTACTAACTCTAAGATTAAAATAGAACTAGAACAACAACTTGAACTTATTGAAAACAATAAAACCACTCCTTTTGTTGCTGCAGAATATTTATTAGGATTAAAAACTTAGTTTAGTTAAAAAACAACATATAAACTATGTTACCAATACCTATGGTTCCTGTTAAACAACCTAAAATAAAGTCCATTTTAGTTGCTATATAAGTAAGTTTGTGTTCTATTTTATTAGCTACAGTAGCATACAAAGCATATAAAGAAAAGGAACCTGCCGTAGAACCAATTGAAAAAAATAAGCTGTTTATAAAAGAATACTCAAAATAATCTAATCCTATTAAAAATGAAATAGATGTAAAATAGAATGGTATTGCTGTAGTATTTAAAAGCGACATACCTATACCGTGCAAATAGGCTTTAGATTTATCAATTTCTTCTTTTTTTACTTTTTTCTTTATGGTATAGTGTAATCTAAAAAAGTTAATTGATAATAAAATTAAAATACCAGTACCTATTTTTTGTATTATAGTAATGTACTGGGAATTTTCCATTAAAATATTAGATAAATATGCACCAATATTAGCTTGAAAAAATAGTACCGTTGCATAACCGCCTATTAGATATAAAGCAGATTTAACTCCACTCTTTAAACTAAATTTAACAACTGTAAGATTTAAAAAACTTGGTACAATACTACCAGAAGCCGCAATTATAAATCCAAAAAATAAGCAAGTAATAAAAACCATTATTAATTTTTAGCCACAAATTAACAACTTAAACAATTAATACGTTGCTTTGTTATACTATTAGTTTAACTCAAAAAAACTAAACTAAACATTTATAAATCTACATTCTTTCCGGAACACTAATACCTAATAACTTAAAAGCGTTTTTAATTGTATTTCCTACCGTTTTAGATAATTGGACTCTAAATACTACAGATGCTTTATCATCGTTACCCATTACTATAGGTAAATTTTGAAAAAACGAGTTATATTCCTTTACTAATTCGTAAATATAATTTGCAATTAAAGCAGGACTGTGGTTTTGCGCTGCATTTTGTATTACCTCTGGAAAAAGTTGTAGTTGTTTAAGCACTGCCTTTTCTTTATCCTGTAAAGCAAAGGTTTTTTCAATTTTACTTGAAGAAACTCCATTAATTGCCTCTGCCTTACGTAAAATAGATTGTATTCTAGCGTAAGTATACTGTATAAATGGTCCTGTATTTCCTTGAAAATCTATAGACTCTTTTGGATCGAAAAGAATACGTTTTTTAGGATCTACTTTTAAAATATAATATTTTAAAGCACCTAAACCAATGGTTTTATACAAGTTTGCTTTTTCTTCATCACTATATCCATCTAGTTTACCTAAATCTTCTGAGATTTCTTGTGCTGTACTTGCCATATCCGTAATTAGATCGTCTGCATCTACAACAGTTCCTTCTCTACTCTTCATTTTTCCGCTAGGTAAATCTACCATACCATAACTTAAGTGATATAGGTTTTTAGCCCAATCGAATCCTAATTTCTTTAAGATTAAAAACAACACTTGAAAATGGTAATCTTGCTCGTTTCCTACGGTATAAACCATACCACCTACATCTGGAAAATCTTTTATTCGTTGTATAGCTGTACCAATATCTTGCGTCATGTATACCGCTGTTCCATCACTTCGTAATACTATTTTTTCGTCAAGTCCATCTTCTGTTAAGTCACACCATACAGATCCATCTTCTTTTTTATAAAAAACTCCGGTTTTTAAACCTTCATCTACAAATTCTTTTCCTAATAAATAAGTTTCACTTTCGTAATATAATTTATCGAAATCTACTCCAAGATTTTTATAAGTAATACTAAATCCATCGTAAACCCATTGATTCATTTTTTCCCAAAGAGCAACAACATCTTTATCTCCAGACTCCCATTTTTGAAGCATTTGTTGAGCTTCTATTAATATAGGAGCTTGTTTTTTTGCTTCTTCATTGGTTTTACCTTCAGCAATTAAAGCCTCTATTTCTTTTTTATATTCCTTATCGAATTTTACGTAGTAATTACCAACTAATTTATCGCCTTTTAAACCTGTTGATTCTGGTGTTTCACCTTCTCCAAAACGTTGCCAAGCTAGCATACTTTTGCATATATGAATACCACGATCGTTTATAATCTGTGTTTTATATACATTCTTTCCAGATGCTTTAATTATTTCGGCTACACTATATCCTAATAAATTATTACGAATATGACCTAAATGCAACGGTTTGTTAGTATTTGGCGAAGAATATTCTACCATTATTGCTTTTTCATCTTTTTTAGGAGATGTAAAGCCAAAAGAGTTATTATCTTTTATTGTATTAAAAAAATCAACATAATATGCATCTACAATCTCAACATTTAAAAAACCTTTAACGACATTATATGCTTTTACTTCTTCAACATTTTCAACTAGATATTCTCCTATAGATTCTCCAATCTTTACAGGATTACCTTTAACTACTCGTAGCATAGGAAATACTACTATTGTAATATCGCCTGCAAATTCTTTACGTGTTGCTTGAAATTCTACACTTTCTAAATTAGCGTTAAATATAGAATGTACAGCTTGTTTTACTACTCTTGTTAATGTTGCTTGAAGGTTCATTTTGTTTAATTTTTAAAGCAACAAATATAGTATTAATTGACATAAATTATTAGATATAGCAACCCAAAAATAGATGAAACATTATTTTAAAAAAACCGAATGATTTTATATAGCTTTCTCTATTTATCGGTATATTACATTATACGAATTTAGCACAATCATTTCAACTAATATTTTGACTTTAAAACCAATAAATTAGTATAACTAACAGCTTTTTGCAACTTTTGAAACGTATGTTACTACCAACATGCAATAATTTAAACTAGCTATTAACAACTTGCTTATATAATTTATAAGCAGCCTTTACAAAAAGCATAAACCCTTAGTACTCTTTTGTGCTATGTTTGCTGGTATTATGAGTAGACTGATTGTTCTCTTTTTTGTTTTATTTTCTTTGTCAGGTTTTTCTCAAGAAGAAGAACTAGAAAGCTTACGTATAGAGTTAACTTTTCAAAATCCAGATACTACAAAAGTAAAAACGTCTTTAAAAATTATAAATTTACTTTATAAAAGTAAAGATTATGATAGCGCTTTAAAATATATTAAAGGCGCGCAAATGCTATCTGAAAATTTAAATTACCAAAAAGGTCTTGCTGATATTACGTATTACAAAGCGTTAATTTATAATAGTAAAGACGATTATATTAATGCATCTAGCGAATTCCATAAAGCAAAACAAATATTTGAAACATTACAAGACACACTGGCTTTAGCTAAAGTAAAAAACCAATTGGGTGTTTTAGAAATTGAACGTGGTAATTACAAAAAAGGTTTAAAATATGCTCACGACGGTATTAATGAACTTGAAAAAAGAGCATTATTTGAAGATTTAGCAATTGCTTACAAAAGCATCGCTAAAGCTTACAACAAAACTCATGTTACAGAAAAAGCAATTGATTATTATTTACAAAGTCTAGAGATACAAGAACGTATAAATAATGTTGACGGAATTATTGAAAACAATGTAGATTTAGCTAAATTATATCTAGAAAAAAACGACTATAAAAGAACTATACGCTATTATGAAAATGCTCTTAATTACATTGAGTCTAATGACAATGAATTAAAAGCAAATATACTTGCAGATTTAGGAGGTGCATATTTAAAAAGTGAAGATTTAAAAACTGCTGGAGATTATTTAGTTGAAAGTATAAAACTAAACAGGAAATTAAAAAATGAAAGTGGCATTTTAAAAACCTTAAATAATTTAGGCGAATTAAATTTAATTAAGAAAAATTATAAAATAGCTGAACAACAGTTTCTTGAAGCTGGAAATTTAGGAAGACAACAAAATAATAAGTTAGAGTTATTAAAAAACTATAAACTTATGAAAACGTTGGATTCTACAAAAGGTAGATTTGAAAGTGCTTTTGGTTGGCAAAGAGAATATTTTAAAATTAAATCTAGTCTTGATGCCGAAAAAACAAATTTTGAGGAAATAGTTTTAGATGAAGCTACTAATAATGAAGCTGAAAACGATACTATTTTACAAGCACAAACTATCGCTCCTATAGAAACCCAAGATGTAGATAGTAAGCAAAAGCTCGATCGCTTAAAGCTAATATTCTACGCTGTTTTAGCAGCTTTTGCAGTAGTATTAGTGTTCTTTATATTATTCTTTTTAAAACGAAATAATAGAGCAAAATATACTCGAGAATTAGAAGTTAAAAATCAAAAAATAGAATTACAAAATGAGGCAATTTTAGAGCAAAGTAAACATTTAGAAAGTATAAATAATGTTAAAGATAAGCTTTTCTCTATTGTTTCTCACGATTTAAAAGATTCGCTAACCTCTACAAAAGGCTTTATAGACTTGCTTAAAGATGGTCAATTATCGCAAGATGAATTTCATAGTTTATTACCAGAGCTAAGTGAAAATGCCAACAATGCTTCACTTCTATTATTTAATTTATTAAACTGGTCTAAGTCGCAAATGCAGTCTTTAAAACCTAAACCTTCTTTATTTGATATACAACAAGTGTTTCATGAAAAAATTAAATTAATAGAACAAAAAACTCAAAAGAAAAGTATTATTTTAATAGATAATACTATGCGCGATTTTGTGTATGCAGATAGAAGTATGGTAGAAATTATTATTCAAAATCTATTAGCAAATGCTGTAAAATTTTGCGTAAAAAATGATACAATTACAATATCTAATAAAATAGAAAATGGCAATGCTATAATTAGTGTTGCAGATTCTGGTATTGGTATTTCTGTTGAAAACCAACATAAATTATTTGGTAACAACACATTTACAACTATTGGTACTGAAAACGAAAAAGGAACAGGTTTAGGGTTAACTATTTGCAGAGAATTAGTAGAACTAAATCAAGGCAGAATTTGGGTAGATAGCGAAGTAAATATAGGTAGTACATTTTTTATAGAACTACCTAAAACTAGAATCGAAAACCCAATAAACACTTGAACTACATCTTTGGTAGAAATACCTCGGCCATCATACAACGAGCACTTCCACCACCACAAGTCTCAATAGTTTCTAAAGAGCTTGATAAAATTTCACAATGTCTTTCTATAATATTTATTTGTGCTTGAGATAGGGAATTATGAGCTGCTTGACTCATAACTAAATAGAGCTTATTATCTTTCCCTCTTACTTGTAACATATTACCAGCAAAATTAGCCATTTGCTCTTCTGTAATATTAATTATTTCTTTTCCGTCTGCTTTAAGATTTTTTATAACGTTTTTGCGTTCCTTTTTATCATCGATACTATCTAAACAAATTACAGAAAAAGTTTCTGCTAAACACATCATTACATTTGTATGGTAAATAGGTAAACGTTTACCATCTACTGTTTGGTTTGCAGTAAATACAACTGGTGTATATTCAAAATCCTCACAAAATTCTATAAACAAACCTTCATCTGCTCTTGGAGAAAGCGCGCAATAAGCTTTATCATTTACACGATCTAATAATAAACTTCCAGTTCCTTCTAAAAATACATTTTCATTTTCAGCTGTTGTATAATCTATTATATCATTAATTTTAAAACCTTCTTTTTCTAAACGTGCAAAAACCTCTTCTCTTCGTTCTCTCCTTCTATTTTCTGCAAACATAGGATACAAACCTACGTTACCGTTTTCATGAAAACTCACCCAATTATTAGGAAAAATAGAATCTGGAGTGTCCATTAAAATATCGTCATCTTCAACAATTACATTAACACCAACAGCCCTTAATTTTTCTACAAACGCATCAAATTCTTCTTGTGCTTTTGCATTAATTTCGGCATTTTTTAACTGTATATCTTCCTGAAAATAATTATTTACTGCTGTTTGTTCGTTCATTCTAAAAGCGACTGGACGAATCATTAATATAGTGTTTGTTGTTTGGCGCATTTTTTAAAATTTTACGCAAAAGTACTTTAAATTTCTATAAGTAATATCATTTTTTACTTCCATTTTATATTACAACCAAGGCTAGGTTTTTGGTTCTCTAAAGGCGCTTCGTTATTTAAAATAGCATCTATAGCTTTTCTTAAATCTTCTCCGTTTACAGTAATACCATTTCCTGGTCTAGAGTTATCTAATTGGCCATGATAAGTTGCTTTTAAGTCTGCATTAAACACATAAAAATCTGGAGTACAAGCGGCATCATAAGCTTTAGCTACTTCTTGTGTTTCATCGTATAAATAAGGAAAAGGATATTTTAAATTTGCCGCAACCTGTTTCATTAATTCTGGCCTATCTTGAGGATATGCTTTAGCATCATTACTACTTATTGCAATAAAACTAATTCCTTTTTTTAAGTAATTATTAGCTATTTCAACTAGTTGTTTATTTACATGAACAACAAAAGGACAGTGGTTACAAATAAACATAATAACGGTTCCATTTTTTCCTTTTAATTGTTGCAAATTCATTGTTTTGCCTGTAACAACATCTTCTAAAGAAAATTCTGGTGCCAAAGTTCCGTTTTCGAAACTATTAGATTCTGTTCGTGCCATAAAAATTTTAATTTTTGAATTTAAATTTAATTGAAAAGTTAATAATTTACAATAAATAATTAGTTAGAAATAAATATTGAAAAATAAACTACTAAAATTATTTTTGACAATTTTTTAATTAAAAATTTAAATAAAAATTAGATTAATTCAACATTTATTATTTAATTAGCAGAGATTAATAGCAACCCTTAACGATATCCCTTAAATGAAGTATTCCCTTGTACTCCTATGTTTTCTATTTACCTCTATTATTTTTGCACAAAACAACAACAGTAACTCACTAAAAGTTACGAGATACAAATTACATCCAAAAGAATTAAACATTCAAAATGATGTTAGTGCAAAAAAAATAAATCTTAAAATTTATTATTTAAAAGAAGGTAATATTACCGAAGATTACACGTATTTTAAACCAAAGAAAAATGAAATTTTATTTTTCTTTGGCAAAGATCCTGTTACAAATACAACTCAAATGTATTTTAAAGTAGATGAAAACCTTAAGCACATTTACAAGAAAAAAGAATTTGATAAGCTAATAAAAGTTGTAGAGGTATTAGAATATAATGTTTTTCCTACTGAAAGTAATTTTTCTAGTATAGATGCTTATAGTGCTCTAGCTTCGCTATAATTTTTATTTTTTTTATTTAGTTACAACTTCTGCATACAAATCGAAATCTGCAGCTTCAATAACTTTTACAGTTGCATATTCTCCAGTTTTTAAATAGGTTGTTGTTGCGTTAATTAAAACTTCATTATCTACATCTGGAGAGTCGAACTCGGTACGTCCAACAAAATACTCTCCTTCTTTTCTATCGATAACCACTTTAAATTCTTGTCCTATTTTTTCTTGATTTAATTCCCAAGAAATTTGAGACTGAATTTCCATAATTTCGTTAGCTCGTTCTTGTTTTATTTCTTGTGGCACATCATCCTCTAAATTAAAAGCATGTGTGTTTTCTTCGTGTGAATAAGTAAAACATCCTAAACGTTCAAAACGCATTTCGCGAACCCATTCTCTTAATTCCTCAAATTGTTCTTGTGTTTCTCCAGGATATCCAACAATTAAAGTTGTACGAATAGCCATTTCTGGAACTGCATTTCTAAATTCTTTAAGTAATTTAGTTGTTTTTTTATGTGTAGTTCCACGACGCATACTTTTTAAAATATCGTCGTTTATATGTTGTAAAGGGATATCTAAATAATTACAAATTTTTGGTTCTCGATTCATAACATCAAGAACGTCCATAGGGAAACCAGAAGGAAAGGCATAATGTAATCTAATCCACTCGATACCTTCAACTTTAACTAAGTTTTCAAGTAACTCTGCTAAGTTTCTTTTTTTATATAAATCTAAACCATAATATGTTAAATCTTGAGCTATTAAAATTAACTCTTTAACACCATTTGCTGCCAATTTTTCAGCTTCGGTTACCAAATCCTCAATAGGTGTACTTTTGTGTTTCCCACGCATTAAAGGAATTGCACAAAAACTACATGGTCTATCGCAACCTTCGGCAATTTTTAAATAAGCGTAATTTTTTGGTGTTGTTGTTAAACGTTCACCTATTAATTCGTGTTTATAGTCGGCTCCTAAGGCTTTTAAAAGCCCTGGTAGTTCTGTAGTTCCAAAATACTGATCTACGTTTGGTATTTCTTTTTGTAAATCTGGTTTATATCTTTCAGAAAGACAACCAGTAACAAAAACTTTATCTACATCTCCTTCCTCCTTCTTCTTCATGTATTCCAAAATAGTATTAACACTTTCTTCTTTGGCATTATTAATAAAACCACATGTGTTAATTACTACAACATTACCTTCTTCTTCATGTACAACCTCTTTACCGTTGGCTTTTAATTGTCCCATTAACACCTCACTGTCGTAAACATTTTTACTACAACCTAGTGTTATTACGTTTATTTTGTTTTTTTTAAGTGATTTAGTACGCATATCTTAATTTTGGACTGCAAAGATACAATCTTAATTAAACCTTTTTATCTTTAGCTTGTCTTATTTAATATTATGAAAAACTTATATATACTTTTTTTAATAACAATCCTTAGTTGTTCTTCTAACAGCACTAACAATACTACACAAGTAACAGCTAACGAAGCAGATTTGTATTTTCCTCCCTTAAATTCTTCTTCTTGGGATACTAAAGAAATTTCAAATTTAAACTGGAACGAAAACAATGTTCAATCGTTATTAGATTTCCTAAATGAAAAAAACACAAAAAGTTTTATTGTATTACATAGAGGAAAAATTGTAATAGAACACTACTTTAATGGCCATGCTGAAAATACAAATTGGTATTGGGCAAGCGCAGGAAAAACATTAACAACAACTCTAACCGGAATTGCACAAGATGAAGGATTAATTAATATAAACAATAAAGTTTCTAATTATTTAGGCACAGGTTGGACAAGTGCTCCATTAGCAAAGGAAGATTTAATTTCTTGCAAAAATTTACTTACCATGACTTCTGGTCTTGATGATAGTTTAGGAGAGTCTGTATCTCCAGAAAATTTACAATATATTGAAGATGCAGGACAAAGATGGGCATACCATAATGTTTATGTAAAACTTCAAGATGTAGTTGCACAAGCAAGTAACCAAACATGGACCAATTATTTTAATACTAAATTAAAAGATAAAATTGGCATGTCTGGAGCTTGGATTATGTTAGATGATTTAAACGTGTATTTTAGTAACACTAGAAGTATGGCTCGCTTTGGACTGTTGATATCTAACAATGGAAAATGGGAGGATACACAAATTGTTTCGGAAAGTTTTATAAACGATGCAATTAATACGTCTCAAAATATTAATGAATCCTACGGATATTTATGGTGGCTAAATGGTAAAAACTCTTTTCATTTACCACAAAGTCAATTCGAATTTAATGGAGAACTAATTCCAAATGCGCCAAATGATATGTATGCTGCTCTTGGTAAAAACGACCAGAAAATATACATTATTCCTAGTAGAGATTTAGTAATTATAAGAATGGGTGAAGCTGCTGACGATTCTAACTTTGCACTTTCAACTTTTGATAACGAATTGTGGGAAAAAATTAATTTAATAATTAACTAAATATCACATAAAAATATAATCAATAAAGATCTTTTTCTATTTCAAAATTATAATAACTTTAGATATATTCGCACACTAACAAACCAACAGTTATTATATTATGAAAAAAATTATTTTATTATTTACATTGTCTTTATTTATTATTGGATGCTCTAAAGACGATAGCACTAATGAATTACCTATTGTTAATGCTTGTGCATCTCCAATAAATTTAAGTGTAAACAATTTAACTAATACAACTGCTACACTAAACTGGAATGCAAGCGGAAACGCTGCTTTATTTCAAGTTGAGTATGGTGAGTTTGGTTTTTCTCAAGGTAATGGTACACAATTAAATGTCCCAGATGAGTTTACAAATATTGAAGATTTACAACCATCTACTCAATATACTTTTTACACAAGAGTATTTTGCAACAGTACACAAACTTATAGCGATTGGGCTAATTTTTCGTTTGTAACATTAGCAGACAACCCTTATTGTAATGATCCTTCTAGTTTTTCTCAAGAATTTTATCCAGATTCTGTAACTCATAACCATGTAGATTTATCATGGAGTGAAGGAGCTTTTGATGGTTCTCAAATACAGTATGGCTTACAAGGTTTTACAATAGGTTCTGGTTCTATAAAAAATGTAACAGATAATATTTATCCAAGTTCTACTCGCATTGAAAATTTAAATGCCGGTACTGCTTACGACTTTTACGTTAGAAATATTTGTGAAAATTCTGGTTACAGTGCATGGGTTGGACCAATTACCGTTACAACATTAAATGAACCAGCCAATCCTAATTGTGTGGATCCATATAATTTTGTTTCTCAAGGTACCGGAACAAATACTGATGGGAGCAAATACTTTGATTTTTCATGGGATCATGAAGCTTCGCAAAACAGCTGGGAAATTGCTGTAGTACCAGTTGGAACGGCTTTTAATACTAATATTGTAACAGCTACATCTTTTCAGCCTGTTAGATTAAGTTATAATGGTGTAACTTCTGGTCAAGCTTATGATTTTTACATACGCTCTAATTGTGGTACAGCAGATGGATTTAGTGATTGGGTTGGACCAGTAACGGTTACTGCTCAATAAAAACTTATTAAACAAACATAAAAAAATCCTTTAGAATTAACTTCTAAAGGATTTTTTTATTTCTAAATTTATCTAATGATTTCTACTTAAAAAAACTGTCTACAAATTCATATTTATTAAAAACCTGCAGATCTTCAATACCTTCTCCTACACCAATATACTTTACTGGAATTTGAAACTGGTCACTAATACCTATAACAACACCTCCTTTTGCAGTTCCATCAAGTTTTGTAACCGCTAAAGATGTTACTTCTGTTGCTGCAGTAAATTGTTTGGCTTGCTCAAATGCGTTTTGTCCAGTTGAACCATCTAAAACTAACAATACATCGTGTGGCGCATCTCCAATTACTTTTTGCATAACACGTTTCACTTTTGTTAACTCATTCATCAAGTTAATTTTATTATGTAAACGTCCAGCTGTATCTATAATAATAACATCTGCATTTTGTTTTACTCCAGATTCTAAAGCATCGAAGGCTACACTTGCAGGATCACTACCCATGTCTTGTCTTATCATTGGCACACCTACTCTATCTGCCCAAACTTGTAATTGATCTATTGCAGCAGCTCTAAAGGTATCTGCAGCGCCTAATACTACATTTAAGCCTTGTTTTTTAAATTGGTAAGCTAATTTCCCTATTGTTGTTGTTTTACCAACACCATTTACACCAACTACCATTAAAACATAAGGTGTTTTTGTGCCGTTAGATTGTGGTTCTAATTCTGGGATAGTGTAATCTGTTTCGTTACCTGTATTGGTTTCACTTAATAAGCCTGCAATTTCTTCACGAAGAATTCTGTTAAGCTCATCGGTTCCTAAGTATTTATCTTTTGCAACGCGTTCTTCTATACGTGTAATTACTTTTAATGTTGTATTTACACCCACATCACTAGATACTAAAACTTCTTCAAGATTGTCTAAAACGTCATCATCGACTTTTGATTTTCCTGCTACTGCTTTACTTAACTTTCCTAAAAAGCTTGTACTTGTTTTCTCTAAACCTTTGTCTAAAGTTTCCTTTTTTTCTGAAGAAAATATTTTTTTAAAAAAACTCATTACTATCTTGTTATTTATTGTTGAGTTGTAAGGCTTAAACCTTACATAATGTGCGTTAGGGATTGCAGCGGCATCCTTTTTGCTTTTTCTGCAAAAAGATATAGCGGAAAGCCCGACCTTTAGGTAACGCCCAAATTTTAATAACAATAGTCAAGCCTTTTTTGTATTACTGCTACTTTGTCATTAAAATGAAATGTAAATATAAAACAAAAGCCGCTTTCTATTAAGAAAGCAGCTTAAATATATTATTAAAAGTAAAGTTTATTTCTTGTCTAAGAAATCGTTTACTAAGTCTGGTGACATAATTTTTTCAACAAACATGTAAGCTCCAGTTTTTGGAGATTTTTCCATACGGATTGCTTTAGACAATCTCTTAGATCCTGTTTGTAACGATGCTACTGATTTTTTAGCCATAACTTATAAAGTATTATGTAATTATTTAATTTCTTTATGAACAGTCATTTTCTTCAAGATTGGATTAAATTTCTTAATCTCCATTCTATCTGGTGTGTTCTTTTTATTCTTAGTTGTAATATAACGAGAAGTTCCTGGTTGTCCAGATTCTTTGTGCTCTGTGCACTCTAATATTACTTGTACTCTGTTTCCTTTTTTTGCCATTTTATTATTACTTTATAGCTTGGCTATTATTTATAAAATCCTTTAGCTTTTGCATCTTTTAACATTGCTGCAATACCAACCTTATTAATTGTTTTTAATGCAGAAGTAGATACTTTTAAAGTTACCCACTTATCTTCTCCAGGTATAAAGAAACGCTTTTTTATTAAATTAGCACCAAATGTACGCTTTGTTTTATTTTTTGCATGCGAAACGTTGTTTCCAACCATTGCTTTCTTTCCTGTAAGTTCACAAACTCTTGACATTACTTATAACTTTAAATTGTTATTAAAATTCGAGGTGCAAATATATGAAATCTTTTAGTATTGACAATCTGTTTTTTATCAATTTTTAAAAATTTCTTTTTTTAAGAGCTCTAAAGCCTTATTTATAGCCTTGTTTATTACTCTTTTCCTATCATTACCTAACTCAAGTTTTTGTGAAAAAACATTGTTTTTTGTTGCCAAAGCAATATAAACTGTTCCAATTTCTGCGTCTGCGTCTCCTTTATTTGGCCCTGCATTTCCGGTTGTTGAGATTGCATAATCACTTTTATATAAAACTCTACACTGGGCTGCCATAGCTTCTGCTACTTGTGCGCTAACTACAGAATGTTTATCTATTAAAGATTTAGAAACGCCTAAAATGTCTATTTTACTTTGTGTTGCATAGGTAACTGTACCGCCTTTAAAAAAAGAGGATGCTCCTGCGTGTTGTGTAAATGTTTCTGCTAGCTTTCCTCCTGTACAACTTTCTGCAATAGATAGAGTTTTATTGTTTTTAGTTAATGCTTTTGCTATTAACACTTCTATATCTCCGTCCTCTTCGAAACCTACAAATTCATCTTTTATTAATGGTAAAAGGTATTCTATTTGTTGTTTTATTTGGTTGTTTAAAACTGTTTCATCTAATCCTTTTCCAGATAATCTTAATCTTACTTTGCCTAAATTGGGTAAATATGCTAATTTTATATGGTGAGGTAAATTGTTTTCCCAACTTTCAATTTTTGCAGCTAGCATACTTTCTCCTATTCCATAAGTAATAAGTGTCTTATGTACTATATATGGTCGTTTGTATTTTATTTTTAACTTCGGGATTACCTCTTCTTGCATTAGTGCCATCATTTCGAATGGAACACCTGGCATGGATATAAAAACTTTTTCGTCTTTTTCAATCCACATTCCTGGAGCACTACCAACCATATTCATTAAAACTTTTGCTTTTGATGGTATAAGTGCTTGGTCTAAATTTACTTGTTGTATAGGTTTTTTAACATAGTCTCGCCATAGTCTTTCTATATTTTTTGTAACCTCAGTATTTCTAACTAGATTATCATTAAAATATTCGGCAATAGTATGTTTTGTAATATCATCTTTTGTTGGGCCTAAACCTCCTGTAACAATAATAATATCTGCATTTTCTTCTGCTTCTGCTAAAGCTTTTAAAATGTGTTGTTTTTCGTCTTGAACGGAAGTTATCTGGTAAACGGATATACCAATGGTATTTAATAATTTACCTATAAATGCCGAGTTTGTATCTACAACTTGCCCAATTAGAATCTCATCTCCAATGGTAATGATTTCGGCTTGCATGTAATAGCTTATAAATTAAAATCTGACTTAATTTCGTTTGAAGCGTTTTCTATCGCTGCTAAAACGTCTGCTAATTGAGAAGAAACGTTTTTGTCTGACATTTCAAATTTTCCCCAATCTTGAATTTCTATTAGTTTATCTAAAACTCCAAGTTCGAAAACATCAATTGTTGGTTTCATTTTATGAGCTGTTTGATAGCTTTGAAGAAAATTTACATTCTCTACTGCTTCTTTTAATATTTTAGCATCTGCAGGTACTTCTTCCAGAAAAGTTTCTGCTAAAGCTATAATAAAATCTTGATCATTATCTGCGAGTTCACGTAATCTATGTAGCTTGTAATGTTGTTCCATTTATTTTACTGTTATAGAGAATAGTTGTTTATCTTCAATGTATCCTTTTAGTTTATCGTTGGCAATTACCTTGCCAACACCTGCTGGTGTTCCCGTAAATATAATGTCTCCAATCTTTAAAGTAAAATATTTAGACACATATTCTATAATTTCATCAATTTTCCACAACATTAAATTGGTATTTCCTTGCTGGACAGTTTTATCGTTCTTTTTTAAACTAAAACTTAAGTTATTTAAATCTTTAAACTCTGTTTTTGGCAACCAATCACCTACTACTGCTGCTCCATCAAAGGATTTTGCTTTTTCCCACGGTAAACCTTTTTCTTTTAACTTTGCTTGTAAATCTCTTGCTGTAAAGTCGATACCTAAACCAATTTCATTATAATACTTATTTGCAAATTTTTTATCAATATACTTACCAACTCTATTTATTTTAACCAAAACTTCTACTTCATGGTGTACATCTTGAGAAAACTCTGGTATAAAAAAAGGTTGTTTTTTTAATAAAATAGCTGTGTCTGGCTTTAAAAAAACTACAGGATCTAATGGTTTTTCATTTTCCAACTCCTTAATATGATCTGTGTAGTTTCTACCTATACAAATTAGTTTCATTTTTATAATTGTATTCTTTATTATTGTATAATAAGTTTTATATTTTATTATTAAAAGTCCTTAACTTAATTGCTGTAAGTACTTTTTTAGTATACAATGGAAAGTCTGCATTTAAAAGCCATCCAAAATAACCAGGTTCTTTTTCTAAAACATCTAAAACTCTTTTGTTTTTATGTTTTCCAAAACTAAAACACTCTTCTCCTTCTTTATTATAATTTATAAATCCTGCAAAATCTGCAAACTTTTTATGAGCGCTAAATTCTGCTAAAAATTTAGTATCATTTTCTAAATCGTCGTAACGGTCTAATTGTGCTTTTAAAACTTCGTAGGTTGCCAATGTATCTGCTTCAGCAGAGTGAGCATTTTCTAAATTCTTATCGCAATAAAACTTATAAGCAGCACTTAATGTACGCTTTTCCATTTTATGGAAGATAGTCTGCACATCAATTGCAACTCGTCCTTTCATATCAAAATCTACCTCTGCCCTTAACATTTCTTCTGCTAATAAAGGTATATCAAAACGGTTTGAATTAAATCCTGCAAGATCACTATCCTTTATCATAGCATTAATTTCTTTTGCTAAGGCCGCAAATGTTGGCTCGTTTGCTACACGCTCATCTGTAATTCCATGAATATTTGAAACCTCGGGAGGAATTGGCATTTCTGGATTTACCAACCAAGTTTTACTTTCTTTATTTCCGTTTGGAAATACTTTTAAAATTGAAATTTCAACTACTCGATCCTTAGAAATATTAACTCCTGTGGTTTCTAAATCGAAAAAGCAAACTGGTTTTGTAAGATTTAATTGCATCTATATTTGTAATTTAGCACCAAATTATGGTACGATTTATGCAAATATAGACGTATTATATTATTTTTACTTTGATATCAATTATAAATATGAAGACATACCTTACGCTTATTATATTCCTATCTATATTATTAAATAGTTTTGGACAAAATAACCATAAATATGTAAAGCTTTCAGAGGAGAAAAAAGGTAAACGCATAACACTCTATGCAACAAATACAGATTCTATTTCTTACGATGTTTTTTTAAAAGTAGATACTAAAGATTTTAGAAGAAGCAGTAACAGACCTATTATTAGAAATATTGCTGCAAATAGTAAAATTAAATTAATGACTTTAATACAATTAAATGGAACAGAAGGTAATTATGATTCTGTTTTTGTTGTAAACGAAGTCGCCTATGCTTTAGAATTTAACAAAGACCATGAAGCTATTGATTTTAAACTAGACAAAGCCATTAAAGACAAAAAGGTTACAATTTTTACTAAAGATGATTGTTTAATTTGTCCAGATACAAAACGTATTTTAACTAATAACAAAATTGCTTTTACAGAATACAATATAGATAAAGACAGTATAAACTATCTTAAAATAATTAAAGAGTTTAGAGCAGACAAAGAAAATTTATTCGAAAATCGAATACCTCTTTTAAAAGTTGATGATAAAGTATTTAACAAAATAAAAAGTGTTGAAGATTTTATAGCAGCATTACGTGAAGCTTTTAATTAAGTTTTTCTGCATTCAATAAAAACCATTAAGATATATAATAAAGTAAATAAAAAACATAACTAATTACAATTATAAAGAAGGAATGAATACATTAAAAAACAAAAAAGCAATAATTACAGGAGGAAGCAGAGGTTTAGGCAAAGCTACAGCTATCGCTTTCGCAAAAGAAGGTATTGATATCGCTATAACAGGAAGAAATGAAGCTGTCTTAATAGAAACCGTTACAGAATTAAAAACTTATGGAGTTAATGCCATTTATTCAGTTTTTGATGTTAGTAATTATGATGAAGTGAAATCTAACATTAAAACCATAATAAAAGAGTTTGGCACTATAGATATTCTAGTAAACAATGCAGGCATTGCTGCTTTTGGAACACTTAACGACATGGATGTTAACCAATGGAGCCAAATAATACAAACCAATCTTATGGGAATGTATTATGTTACAAAAGAAGTTCTTCCTTATTTAATAGATAAAAACCAAGGAGACATTATAAACATTTCTTCAACAGCAGGATTAAATGGTAATGCAAGCACATCGGCATATTCTGCATCTAAATTTGCAGTAATAGGAATGTCTGAATCTTTAATGAAAGAGGTTCGCAAAAACAACATTAGAGTTTGCATATTAACACCAAGCACAATAGCCTCAGACATGTCTATAAATTTAGGCATCGCAGATAAAAATTCTGAAGACAGTGTTTTACAACCTGAAGATTTTGCAGAATTAATAGTTGCTGGTTTAAAACTTCCTCGAAGAGCAATGCTTAAAAGTGCAGCTTTATGGTCTACCAATCCTTAATTTATAATGAAGTAAAACTGTAATTTTATTTCATTAAAAATTAAAACAAAAAAAGCTTTGCAATATTGCAAAGCTTTTTTTGTCGGGGTGGCAGGATTCGAACCTGCGGCCTCCACGTCCCAAACGTGGCGCGATAACCGGGCTACGCTACACCCCGAAAATATTTATTAAACTAAAACATTAAATTTTAGAAGTGCAAATATACTTTACTTATTTAAATAACAAACTATTTTTATTGTAAATTGTAGAAAACTTTTAAATTAAAAAATGAAAACAAGAAAATTAACTTACATATTACTTTTTTTTATTTCACTTTCCTCGTGTGCTCAAGACAAAAATCCTGTTAATAATAAAAACTCTCACGAAATAATTGTACCAGATTTAATTAATCCTTGGGGATTTGTGTTTCTTCCAGATGCATCTATTTTAATTACAGAAAAAGAGGGAAAGATTATTCATTTTAAAAATAAAATAAAAAAAGAAATCAAAGGATTACCTAATATTTATGTTCGAGGCCAAGGAGGTTTATTAGATATTAACATTCATCCAGATTATAAAAATAACGGTTGGGTTTATTTTTCTTATGCTTCACCAAAAGGTGAAGAAAAAGGAGGTAATACTGCGATTATGAGAGCAAAAATTAAAAACGATTCTTTAATTGAAAAACAACTACTCTACAAAGCAGAACCAAATACCACAAGAGGTCAACATTTTGGATCTCGTATTGTTTTTGATAAAGACGGCTATTTATTTTTCTCTATTGGTGAGCGTGGAAATAGAGATGAAAATCCGCAAGATATTACTAAAGATGGCGGTAAAATTTACCGCTTGAATGATGATGGCACAATACCTGAAGATAATCCGTTTGTAAACTCAGAAAATGCTAAAACAGCCATTTGGTCTTATGGACATCGCAATCCACAAGGTATGGAATTGCATCCTGAAACTAAAGCTATTTGGTCTCACGAACACGGTCCTAAAGGTGGAGATGAAATAAATATTATTGAAAAAGGTAAAAATTACGGCTGGCCAGTTATAACTTATGGCAAAAATTATTCTGGAACCTCAATAACAGACGAAACAGAAAAAGAAGGAATGGAGCAACCGTTACATTATTGGGATCCATCTATTGCACCAAGTGGTATGGCTTTTATTTCTTCAGATAAATATGGAGACTGGAAAGGTAGCCTTTTAGTTGGCTCATTAAAATTTAGCTATTTAGATCGTTGCACATTAAAAAACGGAAAGGTTATTAAAGAGGAAAGACTTCTTGACGATATTGGTAGAGTACGTTCTATAGAACAAGGACCTGATGGTTTTATTTATGTTGGTGTAGAAAATTTAGGAATAGTTAAATTAATAAGAAGTTAAGTATGAAAAACATCAGCTTCATTTTATGTCTTTTAATTTTTATTTGCTCTTGCAATTCTTCAGATAAAAAAATCGCAGAAAATTTAATTTCAGTTAGACAAGATTTTTCTGAAGGCAAAGAAATTTACAACGACTTTTGTATACAATGTCACATGCCAAATGGAGAAGGTGTACCAAAAACTTTTCCGCCTTTAGCTAATTCGGATTATCTTAAAAACAATAGAATAAAAAGTATAAAAGCTATTAAATACGGCCTTTCTGGTGAAATTACAGTTAATGGCGTAAAGTATAATACAACTATGGCTGCACAAGGTTTAAGTGATAAAGAAATAGCTAGCGTAATGAATTATATTACAAACAGTTGGGGAAACAAAAACAACTCGTTAATAACTGAAGAAGAAGTTTCGAAGATTGAGCGCTAATATTTTGTTTCAAATTCCTAAATTTGTTTGATTAAATCTAACAAAACAAAACATGCTTATAATAGGAATTGCTGGTGGTACTGGATGTGGTAAAACCACTGTGGTAGAGCAAATAATGAATGAACTTCCAGAAGGAGAAGTTGGTATAATATCTCAAGACTCATATTACAAAGACACTTCAGATTTGTCTTACGAGGAGCGTGTTAAAATTAATTTTGATCACCCAAAGTCTATAGATTTTAAGTTATTGAGACAACATCTTACCACCTTAAAAGCTGGTAATAGTATAGAACAACCTGTATATTCTTTTGTAGATCATAATAGAACAAAAGAAACAATTACTACACACCCAAAACATGTAATGATTGTTGAAGGTATTCTAATTCTTAGCAAACCTAAAATTAGAGATATGTTCGATATTAAAATATTTGTTCATGCAGATAGCGATGAGCGTTTAATTAGACGTGTAAAAAGAGATATTGCTGAGCGAGGTAGAGATATAGACGAGGTTTTAACACGTTACCAAACAACATTAAAACCAATGCATCAACAATTTATTGAGCCAATGAAAGAGTATGCAGACTTAATAATACCAAACAATAAATATAATACTGTTGCTGTTGATATTGTACGTACAATAATTAACGAAAAACTAAATTAATGCTTAAATATTTTAAAAATAAATTTTTAATTATTTTTATAGGATTCGCTTTGTGGATGCTTTTTTGGGACAGTAATTCTTTATTAATCCATAATGAACTTAATAGCGATATTGAGAAATTAGAAAATGAAAAGAATTATTACAGAAAAGAAATTATTAAAGACAACAAGGCAATTAAAGAGCTAAAAAAAGAAGAAGGTTTAGAGAAATTTGCTCGCGAAGAGTATTACATGAAGCGTGATAATGAAGACATTTATATTATTGAATATCAAGACAGTTTAAATTTTAAAACAGATGAGTAAAAAGTTATTTAATGAATTTGATACTGTTTCTGATAAAGCTTGGAAACAAAAAATACAAGTAGATTTAAAAGGTGCAGACTACAACGACACTTTAATTTGGAACACAAGTGAAGATATTAATGTTAAACCATTTTATCATATAAATGATTTTGAAGACCAACCTTTTTTAGAAGTAGCATCAAATACATGGTCTATTTGTGAAACTATTTTTGTTTTCGATGTCGAAAAATCCAATAAAAAAGCTTTAAATGCAATTAAAAAAGGTGCAGAAAGCATATATTTTATTGTACCAAACAAAGATGTATCTATAGAACTCTTAATAAAAGACATAGACTCCTCTACTACTCCATTATATTTTGAGTTACAATTTTTAGATTTAGAATACACAAAAAAATTAACTGCTATTTCAGGTGTTTCCGTTTTAACAGACACCGTTGGTAATCTTGCTAAATCAGGAAATTGGTTTAACAATTTACAAGACGATTTTAGTATTTTAAGCAATATTATTTCAACAAACAACAACTCGCTTAGCGTAGATTTAAGTTTATACCAAAATGCAGGAGCAACCATTATACAGCAATTGGCTTACAGTTTAGCACATGCTAACGAATATTTAAATTATTTTAAAAACAACTTAAACTCTAAAATCACTTTTAAAGTTTCGGTTGGTACTAACTATTTTTTTGAAATAGCAAAGCTTCGCGCATTACGTGTATTATGGAAAACTCTAGCAACAGAATATAATATTTTAGAAGAATGCCATATAATAGCAACTCCTACAAAACGTAATAAAACTGTATACGATTACAACACAAACATGTTACGCACAACTACAGAATGTATGAGTGCTATTCTTGGTGGAGCAAATACCATTTGCAACCTTCCTTACGATGCCATTTATCATAAAAACAATGAGTTTGGCGAGCGTATTTCTAGAAACCAACTTTTAGTTTTAAAGCATGAAAGCTATTTTAATATTGTAGAAAATGCGTCCGATGGTGCTTATTATATAGAAAGTTTAACGCAGCAATTAGCAGAAAAAGCCTTAACACTATTTAAAGACATTGAACTTAACGGTGGTTTTTTAAAACAACTAAAAGAAGGGCAAATTCAAAAAAAAATAAAAGAAAGCGCAGCAAAAGAGCAAGCTAGTTTTGATTGCGGAGAGATTACATTATTAGGCACAAATAAGCACCCAAATAAAGACGATAGAATGAAAAACGAACTAGAACTCTATCCTTTTTTAAAAACAAATACAAGGAAAACGTTAATTGAACCCATTTTAGAAAAAAGATTAGCAGAAACTATTGAACAAAATCGATTAAAAACTGAATAATTATTTTACAAATGAAAACAATTTTTAAACTTTTAACTTTAGTAACATTAATTACATGCTTTAACTGCAATAACAGTAACCAAATTGATTACAAATATGCCGAAAAACCAAACCTATTAGCTTGCGATTTACCTGATGAAAATTTACTAAAAGAAGCTGTTTACTCTTTTGAAAATGATATTGTTAATACTTATGATATGCAAAACAGAAATATTGCAAAATCATACTCTAATTTTATAAATTTTAAACAAAGAGGTCGATTAAACATTAAAACTATCGCTAGCGAACATAGTTTAAATATTGCTAAAATATTAAAGGAGAAAACTAATTTGTGGGTAACAGAAAATGGCACCACTTCTTTAAACAACTCAAACACCTTAATAAACTGTATTGCAAAAAATATAAAAGACAAGAGTATTAACACTACTTATAATGCTCTATTGTCTACCAATAGCTTTGAGCCTCGTTTAATATTACCTCTTCTAAGTGGAAACTCAAGACATATTCAAGTAGATGGAGCTTTAAAAACACATGTTGCAATGGCTTTTTTCTACTCAGAGTTACTTGATGTAAATTTAGAAGAATTAACCAATCCAAATCCAAAAACTCCAGCTGAACCAGCAACACCAGCTCTTAATGGTATAGACTTAAATAAAACACCTTCAAAAACTGCTCCAGTTAAAACATCTACAAGACCAGGTCACGAAGGACATAATCATGATTAATGAGTAGAAAAGATATTCAACATATTTCCATAAAACCTGAAATTAAAAGTCAGGATTCTAAAACAGTAAATAATTATACTACTGCTGAAGATATATTAATTAAATCTAATTATTCTAAGTCTGATTTAGAACATTTAGAACACTTAGGCTTTGTAGCTGGTATTGCACCAAATTTACGTGGACCATACTCTACAATGTATGTTCGTAGACCTTGGACAATTAGACAATATGCAGGATTTTCTACAGCTGAAGAAAGTAATGCTTTCTACAGAAGAAATTTAGCGGCAGGACAAAAAGGTCTATCTGTTGCTTTCGATTTAGCTACACATAGAGGTTACGATAGCGATCACGAACGCGTAGTTGGAGATGTTGGTAAAGCTGGAGTAGCCATAGATAGTGTAGAAGACATGAAAGTGCTTTTCGATAAGATTCCGCTAGATAAAATGAGCGTTTCTATGACTATGAATGGTGCCGTTTTACCAATATTAGCTTTTTATATTGTTGCCGCCGAAGAGCAAGGTGTTAAACCAGAACAATTAGCAGGAACCATACAAAATGATATATTAAAGGAGTTTATGGTGCGTAATACATACATCTATCCTCCCACACCATCAATGCAAATTATTTCGGATATTTTTGAGTACACTAGTAAAAATATGCCAAAATTCAATAGCATTAGTATTTCTGGCTATCACATGCAAGAAGCTGGAGCAACTTGCGATATAGAACTAGCATATACATTAGCTGATGGTTTAGAATACATTAAAAAAGGATTAGCTGCAGGTATGGATATAGATACTTTTGCACCAAGATTATCATTCTTTTGGGCTATAGGCATGAATCATTTTATGGAAATTGCTAAAATGAGAGCAGCTAGGATGTTATGGGCAAAATTAGTAAAGCAATTTAACCCTAAAAATCAAAAATCATTAGCATTACGTACTCATTGCCAAACAAGCGGCTGGAGTTTAACAGAACAAGATCCTTTTAACAATGTAGCTCGTACTACCATAGAAGCAGCAGCTGCTGCTTTTGGCGGCACACAAAGTTTACATACAAATGCATTAGATGAAGCTATTGCATTACCAACAGACTTCTCGGCAAGAATTGCAAGAAATACTCAAATATTTCTACAAGAAGAAACACATATTACTAAATCTGTAGATCCTTGGGCAGGAAGTTATTATGTAGAAAAACTAACACATGATATCGCGCAAAAAGCATGGTCTTTAATTGAAGAAGTTGAAGAACTTGGAGGCATGACTAAAGCTATAGAAGCAGGCATACCTAAATTAAGGATTGAAGAAGCTGCAGCAAGAAAACAAGCAAGAATAGACTCTGGACAAGATATTATTGTTGGTGTTAATAAATATGTTTTAGACGAAGAAGATCCGCTTCATATTTTAGAAGTCGATAATCAAACTGTTAGAAAGCAACAAATAGAGCGCTTAGAAAAAACAAAAGCAAATCGAGACACAAAAAAAGTAAATAAAGCTCTCGAAAATTTAACACAAGCAGCACAATCTAAAAAAGAAAATTTATTAGCTTTAGCTGTAATAGCAGCAAGAGAACGTGCTACTTTAGGAGAAATTAGTGATGCTTTAGAAGCTGTTTACGGTAGGTATAAAGCGCAAATAAAATCATTTTCTGGTGTGTATAGTAAAGAAATAAAAGAGGATAAAAGTTTTGAAAAGGCAAAACAATTAGCAGACCAGTTTGCAGAACAAGATGGCCGTAGACCACGTATTATGATTGCTAAAATGGGACAAGATGGGCACGACCGTGGCGCTAAAGTTGTAGCCACTGGTTATGCAGATGTTGGTTTCGATGTAGATATTGGCCCACTATTTCAAACACCTCATGAAGCAGCAAAACAAGCTGTTGAAAACGATGTACATATTTTAGGAGTTTCTAGTTTAGCCGCAGGACATAAAACATTGGTTCCGCAAGTAATTGCAGAGTTAAAAAAATATGGCCGAGAAGATATTATGATTATTGTAGGAGGTGTAATACCAAAGCAAGATTATCAATATTTATTTGATGCTGGTGCTGTTGCCGTATTTGGACCAGGAACTAAAATTAGTGAGGCAGCAATAACTATTTTAGAAATACTTATAGAGTAAATGAAAAAAACATTTTTAATAGTTTGTACCTGTCTTTTTTCTTTTTTGAGTTTTTCACAAACAGAAAAAAATATTATCTATCAAGATAAATACGGAATTCAAATTTCTGAGGAGACATTTCTACAATATGATAAAGTAAAAAATTATATTGTAAAGACTGAGAATGATAATACTATAACAAATAAAATTACTCCTAGGTTAGGATTCTCACAGCTAAATAACAATCAATTAAATATAATACATAGTAAATTAAAAAAATTGATTGGAAATGAATTTAATCCCAAAAAAAATATTGCAATCCATACATTTAATAAAGAGAGAAAAGCGCTAAAAAAAGCGATAAATAATAAGCAATATTGGGATTATATTAAATACACAAATACAACCAATGAAAAATATCAATCTTTTTTAGTAATCTCAAAAAATTCAAAAGAAGTAAAATCGAAAAAAAGAAAGGTTTATATAGACAATGAAAATTTTATTTTAAATACTTTTTTCTCTAAATCTATTTTCGATATTAACCATATAATAATAAAACCCGATGGCAAACTATATACTTTCTATGGAAATCCTGATATTTTAATGGCTTTAGATTCTTTATTTCTTTAATTATTCATATTATTTTAAAAAAAACAATGAAATTACACTTATTTATTCTTCCTCTCTTATTTTGCACTTTTAGCATTTTTGCGCAAAACCAAACAATGACAATCACTAAAAAAAATGGAGAAATTATAACCGAAGAAGCACAATTCCATAAAGCTAAAAACAACTATTATGATGGGATAACGCTTAAAAGAAATGAAGATAGTAATGATTTATACATAAACGCTAATGAAATAAGTAGTGTAGTAATAAACGGTAAAAATTACCTTACAAAAAACATTGATAATAGTGCTTTTTTATTCGAAACGTTAATTGAAGGTAAATTATCACTCTACCAAAGCAATGAATATAATTATTTTCTTGAAAAAGAAAGCATTGATATTAGACAAATCCCATTTAACACCGTAGGATTAAAAAACAATAAAAGGTATTTTAAATATGGTAATATAATTTTATTTGTAACAAACTGCCTAGCAGCCAAAGAAACAGCTTTTAACAGAAACCATAATATAGACATTAAATTATTAAAAGAAATAGTAGCAACATACAATAGTTGCGACCTGTCGAATGACACCGTTTTTACTGAAAACGAATTAATAAGTATGCAGACTTTTGATGACAAAATCAGGTTTGGTGTTTCTGCAGGTTTTTCATCTTTAATTGCTGATTACTCTAATTTAGGTTTTAATAATGAAGCTAACCACAACTCTGCAATATTTGGTGTTAAACTACTTGTTTATCCAAATAAAGAAAAGAACACTGTTTTCTTTAATCTTGATGCAAGTTATCTTTTAGGAAAAGAACAAAACCTATCTAATGTTTTAATTAATAAAACAAGTTATATACCTATTCAAATTGGTATAAACTATGCTTTTAATAATATAAGCGATACATTTAAACCTTACTTAGGAGCTAATGGTATTTATATTATTAACCAATCAAAATTAACGATATTATCATCTAATAGTTTTTCAGAAGATTTAACTGTAAATAATACTGTTGGATATAATTTTAAAATTGGTAGTGAAATTAAATTATTGAATAGCGATTTTAACTTTGAACTTCTTTATCAACCAAAACTAAAGTTTAGTTCAGATTCTTCTTCAATATCTCAAAATATTAATAGAAATTATACTGTAAGCGGTGTTCAAGTAATGTTAACTTACCTATTTTAAAACATTTTAGTACATTACAAATGGAACAAAAATTGATAACTTATTGTAGATCATGAAACACTTTCATTTAAAACATACAAACTTATTCGCCATTGGTTTATTGTTATGTTTTACTGTTTCCTTTCCTGTTATTGTTTTTGCTCAAGACATTACATATCCAAAAGCACAAAAAAAAGATAGTATAGTTGAAAAGACATTTTTAAAAAAAAAGAAAAGACAAATTCGTTTTAGCGGTAACGATGGCCCATACATTATTAACGACACTTTATATCGTGTAACTTCAGAAAGTAAACTTTTAGTTACTCCTTTTTTTAATAGAGATTCAATTCGTGTTAAAGTAGATAATATAGAAAAAGACACCTTTTTTGTGCCATTACAAAAAGAGTACAATATTCCCGAAACCGTATATAATCTACCTGAGAAAATGGTGGTTATTTCAGATATTGAAGGAAAATACAATGCCTTTGCTGGATTTTTATATGCTAATAAAATTATAGATGAAAACCATAATTGGATTTTTGGAAATGGCCATTTAGTTTTAGGTGGAGATTTTATGGACAGAGGCAGAAATGTTACTCAAGTACTTTGGCTTATTTATAAACTTGAGCAACAAGCCCAAAAACATAATGGGCAAGTGCATTTTATATTAGGCAACCACGAAATACTTAATTTTTTTGGAGATCACAGGTATAACCGTGGTAAGTATATAAAAGCTGCACAAGAAATTAGTCAATTAGAAGATAAAAAAGAAGCTATTAAATATTTATATTCTACACGTTCTGAAATAGGAAAATGGCTAGCCACAAAAAATGTAATTGAAAAAATTGGAGACTACCTTTTTGTTCATGCCGGAATAAGCCCAGAAATTTTGGATTATAAATTAAGTTTAGAACAAATAAATAAACTTGTTCGCACTCATTTTACTGGCATCGAAAATTTAATAGATGAAAAAGTAAATTTTCTTTATAGTTTAAAAGGCCCTTTTTGGTATCGCGGACTTGTGAAAAGGAGATTTCAATACGACAAAATTACACCATTAGAGCTTGATAGAGTTTTAAAATTTTACGATGCAAAAAAAATAATTATTGGCCATACTCCTGTAGATTCTATTACTACAGATTTTAACGGAAAAATTATTATTACAGACGTTAATCATGGTTACATAAAATTTACAGGACAAACAAAAGGATTATTAATAGAAAATAATCAAGAATTTATAATAGATGATGCTGGCTTAAAAAAACCATTAGCAAAGTAATTATAAAGATTTAAAGTGGTTGTCTAAAAAGGTTAATCTATTTTCTAAAGATGTCTTTAAATACTCGTAATGCTCCTTATTTGTATTCTCATTAAGTTTATTTATCCATACTAATTGTTCTCTCTCGTATATCTTTTCTTTTGTAAATTTATTATAAACTTTATCTATTCTAGATAGTAAGGCATCATTACTAAATTCGTTTGCTCTTAATGCTATCCATCTGTCTTTTAATTTCTGATTAAAATTGTTTGGATTTAACTTTATTAAACGATTAAAAAGCCCATTTCCTAAAACAAAATCTGAAACATGTTCTCTTTCTCCATCTCGTATAATTCCTAAAACACCATCTAAATCCCAAGCAACAAAAAAGTAAGGTTCATTTTTATTATACTTTCCTAAATAGTAGTTTTTACCTAAATTATCTGTTGCTCGCATTGCGTTAACAAACAAATAATAATTTATAACATTTTCAATATTAACCTTATTAGCAATATTATTAGAAAATGATTCATCTGTACCTTTAACAACAAGTTGTTGAAGTTCGAATAAGTTTTCAAAATGCGATTTATAGTTTATAAAAGGATATTCTGTTCTCCAACCACTCCAATGTGGAAAAAGATTATTAAATTTCTCTGGAGCTTTAGTAAAATCTGGTCCTCCATCGTAAGAATTAGCCTTATACAATTCTCCATTAACTACATTGCCCTCACTTTTTTTAATTTGTAATTGCTTTCTATCTACAGATTCCGAGAATTGATAAATACCATAATATTCGTTATTTTTAAATAGTTCAACATACTTAACTTCAAAACCATTTTTAGCTTCTGGTTCTTTATCTAAATAATAAGGTTTTTGTATATCTAACCATAAATTAGTCGCCACATCCGAGCGTAAACGCAAAGGTTCGTTATACATCCCGTCAAGAATCCAATCATCATCAGATCGCATACCGTTAAATTTTAAATCTTTTTTTTCTTGAGAAGTTTTATCTGTCCAAAATTCTATATCAAAAGATTTTTTAGGAAAGCTTAAAGACAAATTACCTCGATACCTCACTCCCATTACACTTTCAATAAATTCCTTATTATTGTAGTAGGTAAAATTACCAGCGATTTTAGATTCGTTAGTCATATTTTCTGTATCTATGGTAATATGAATTAATGGTATTTTAGAAATATACAACGTGTAATCATCGCCATTAGTTACACTAATACCTTCGTTATAAGACAACTTTTTAGAAGTGTTTTTTAAAGAAAAATCCTCATTAAAGTTAATACTTACTATATTCTTATTTTTTGAGAGTATGGCATCTAAATTCTGTTGATGCCAAACAATAATTTTATTTTTTTTATCAACTCCAAAACTTCCTTGATCTGCCGTGACCACATCTTGTGCAGAACACTGTGTAAGAAAGAGTAAAATAAAAGATATAAGTGTTAATTGAGATAAATACTTCATTATATTATTTAATTTTCTTAAAAATAGCGAATAAAAACTTTAATCTATTATACATTAATATAACATTACAATATTTATGCCTTAATACATTTTTTAAATATAGACTAATGTAATTTTAAAAATGCAACTAAAAAAGTTTAACCAACTGTTAACAACTTCGGTTTTATTAACTCATAAATAGTTGTATTTTTACGCTGGACTTTTTTATTTTAAGTTCACTAATAAAACCAAATCATTTAATGGGTAAAATTATTGCCATTGCCAATCAAAAAGGAGGTGTTGGGAAAACAACAACCTCAGTTAATTTAGCAGCTTCTTTAGGCGTTTTAGAGAAAAAGGTATTGCTTATAGATGCAGATCCACAAGCAAATTCAACATCTGGATTAGGTATAGATGTAGAAACTGTAGAGGTTGGAACTTACCAACTTTTAGAGCATACAAACTCTGCAAAAGAAGCTATTGTAAATACAAATACGCCTAACTTAGATATTATTCCTGCGCATATAGATTTAGTTGCCATAGAAATTGAGCTTGTAGATAAAGACTCTAGAGAGTACATGCTTAAAAAAGCTTTAAACGATATAAAGGATGAGTACGATTTTATTATAATTGATTGTGCACCATCTCTAGGCTTACTAACTTTAAATGCTTTAACTGCAGCAGATGCTGTAATTATACCTATTCAATGCGAATATTTTGCTTTAGAAGGTTTAGGTAAATTATTAAATACTATAAAAAGTGTACAAAAAATACACAATACTGCTTTAGATATAGAAGGTTTACTATTAACTATGTACGATTCGCGCTTACGCCTATCTAACCAAGTAGTTGAAGAAGTACAAAAACATTTTAACGATATGGTTTTTGAAACCATAATACAACGTAATGTTAAGCTTAGCGAAGCACCAAGTTATGGTGAAAATATAATTAACTACGACGCGTCTAGTAAAGGTGCGGCTAATTATTTAAGTTTAGCAAAAGAAGTAATAAATAAAAACTCCTAAACTATGGCGAAGGCAACTAAGAAACAGGCTTTAGGTAGAGGTCTTTCGGCTTTATTAAAAGACCCTAGTAACGACATACAATCTGTACAAGACAAAAACGCAGATAAAGTAATTGGTAATATTGTAGAGTTAGAATTGGATGCTATAGAAATGAATCCTTTTCAACCAAGAACAAGCTTTAACGAAGAAGCATTACGCGAATTAGCATCTTCTATAAAAGAATTAGGTGTAATACAACCTATAACTGTTAGAAAATTAGGTTTTGAAAAATACCAATTAGTATCTGGAGAACGTCGTTTTCGCGCAAGTAAATCTATTGGGCTAGAAACTATTCCTGCATATATTCGTATTGCAAACGACCAAGAAAGTCTGGAAATGGCATTGGTTGAAAACATCCAACGTCAAGATTTAGATCCTATTGAAATTGCATTATCATACCAACGTTTAATTGATGAAATTCAATTAACTCAAGAACAAATGAGTGAACGTGTTGGAAAAAAACGTTCTACAATTGCAAACTACTTACGTTTGTTAAAACTCGATCCTATTATTCAAACAGGAATGCGAGATGGTTTTTTATCAATGGGACATGGACGAGCAATTATTAACATTGAAGACCAATCCATACAGTTAGATATTTACGAAAAAATATTAGCTAACAAGTTATCTGTTAGAGAAACAGAAGCTTTAGTTAAAAACTATAATAGTACAAATGAAGTTGTTATACCTAAAAAAGCAACAAAAGAAGAGTTGCCAAAATATGTTAAAAAAGGAATGGCAGCATTTTCAGAATACTTTGGCCACAAAATAGACGTTAAAATATCTAGTAATGGTAAAGGAAAAATAACAATTCCTTTTCATTCTGAAGAAGATTTCAATCGTATTAAAAAGTTAGTCCAAGGTGACAAATAAAATTCTCATATCTGTTTTTTGTTTACTATTTAGTTTTTCGGCTTTAGCGCAAGAAGAAAAAGAAAAAAACAGTAAAACTTCAAAAGAAAACAAAAAAGAACAAACTCAAGAAATTGAGGAAGGCCTGGTTATTAATCCAGCAGATTCTTTATTGGTAAGAAAGGAAATCGATCCGCTTCGTCCATCTAAAGCAGCCTTCTACTCTGCTGTTTTACCTGGTTTAGGGCAAGCTTATAATAAAAAGTATTGGAAAATTCCTATTGTTTATGCAGCCATTGGAACTGGTGTTTATTTTTATATAGACAATAATAAGCAATACAATCGTGTACGTGATGCTTACAAACGTAGATTAGCAGGCTTTAATGATGATGAATTTCAAGATAGGTTAACAGACGATGGCTTACGTGAAGCACAAAAATCTTACAGACGAAATAAAGAACTATCACTTTTAGTAACCGTTGGATTATATGCTTTAAATATTATTGATGCTAATGTAGATGCACATTTACTACAATATAATGTAGACGATAATTTAAGTTTTAAACCGCATTATAAACTTGATGAGTTTGAAAGAAAAGGAACCGTTGGTTTAACAATGAATTTTAAACTAGATTAAAAGTATAGATTATGAAAATTGCTTTACTTGGCTATGGAAAAATGGGAAAAACAATTGAAGCTATCGCTTTAAGTCGAGGCCACGAAATTGTTATAAAAACATCTGAAGCTTTAAATTCTGAAATTACTGCTGCAGATATTGCCATAGATTTTAGTATTCCAGAAGCTGCATTTACAAATATTTCTAACTGTATAAACCATAATATTCCAGTTATTTCTGGAACAACAGGTTGGTTAGACAATTACAATAAAATTGTAAGTCTTTGTGAAGAAAAAAAAGGAGCATTTATATATGCATCTAATTTTAGTTTAGGCGTAAATATTTTTTTCGAGCTTAATAAAACATTAGCAAAAATGATGTCTTCATTAAAAGATTACAATGTTGATATTGAAGAAATACACCATACACAAAAACTAGACGCTCCTAGTGGCACAGCTATTTCTTTAGCCGAAGATATTATTGAGAACCACAATAATTTCACTTCATGGAAACTAGATGGTAATAAAGACAACGTACTTCCTATTACTGCTAAGCGTATTGAAAATGTTCCAGGAACTCATAATATTACCTACAAAAGTGAAGTGGATACTATAGAAATAAACCATATTGCACATAACCGACAAGGTTTTGCTTTAGGAGCCGTAATTGCTGCAGAATGGCTACACGGCAAAACTGGTGTTTACACAATGAAAGATGTGTTAAATATTGGTTAACTTTAAATAAAAATGTAACATTTGCAGTAGCAAAAACACTAATAAAACTATTAAATATTAGTACAAAATATAGATTATGGACGGAACACAATGGATTATATTCTTCTTAATTATTCAAGTTATACATGGCTTAGCTACCTGGAAGTTATATATTAAAGCAGGAAGACAAGCTTGGGAAGCGTTTGTGCCTATTTATAACGCTGTTATTTTAATGAAAATAATTAATAGACCTTGGTGGTGGACAATATTGCTTTTCTTACCTATTGTAAATCTTATCATGTTTCCAGTTGTTTGGGTAGAAACCGCTAGAAGCTTTGGAAAAAACTCAAGACTAGACACCATTCTTGCTATTGTATCTTTAGGTTTTTATAACTTTTATTTAAACTATGTTGCAGATGTTAATTATATAGAAAACAGAAGTTTACTAGCAGGAAGTAGTGCTGGAGATTGGATAAGTTCTATATTATTTGCTATTGTTGCAGCAACAATTGTACATACTTATTTTATACAACCTTTTGTTATTCCATCATCTTCACTAGAAAAAACATTACTTGTAGGAGACTTTCTATTTGTTAGTAAATTTCATTATGGAGCAAGAGTACCTATGACTACGGTAGCATTACCAATGGTACACGATTCTATTCCTAAAACAAAAATGAAATCGTACTTATTTAGCGATAAATATGAAGAACGTAACACCTCTTGGAAAAATAAGTTACAACTACCTTATATGCGACTGCCTGGTTTTCAAAATATAACAAGAAATGAAATTGTTGTGTTTAACCAACCTGCAGATACTTTACTGGATATGAATGTGTTTACACCAGATAGAAATTACTATAAACCTATAGACAAGAAAACTAATTTAGTAAAACGCTGCGTAGGTATTCCTGGAGACACTTTAGAGCTTAGAGAAGGTATTGTATATATAAATGGCGAAAAAAATGTACTACCAGATAGAGCTCGACTACAATTCTTTTATACTGTAAAAACAAAAGGAGATATTAGACAACTCTTTAATAAATATGAAATTACAGAAAGCAGTGGAAGTGAAACTTATTATATTGAAAACAAGTATTTAGACGATCCTAAAATTAAAGACTTTATAAATGCTAGCCAAGATATAAATCTAAATATAATTAAAAGAGACTCTTTAAAAACTGAAGTTTCTGGAAGACTAAATCAACGCTTTTTCAATCGCTTGAACATGACTGTAGCCAATACAAATTACATTGGCAACATGACACAAGAACTTGCCGAAAAAGTAGCTAAAGACCCAAATGTAATTTCTGTAGAAAAAGTAAACTCTAAAACTCCAGACAGTAGATTGTTTCCGCAAGATTCGGAATTTCCATTCACAGCCGATAATTTTGGACCAATATACATTCCTAAAAAAGGAGAATCTTTAGATTTAACTATACAAAATTTACCGTTATACAAACGTGTAATTGGTGAATACGAAGGAAACAATATAACTTCTCGCGGAAACCAAATTCTAATCAATGGTGAGGTTGCTAAAAGTTATACTTTTAAACAAGACTACTACTGGATGATGGGAGACAATAGACAAAACTCAATCGATTCTAGGTATTGGGGATTTGTACCTTTCGATCATGTTGTTGGGAAACCTGTTTTAGTGTGGATGAGTTTTGATACTATAAAGAAAAAAATACGCTGGGATAGACTATTTACAACAGTTCATGGTACAGGAAAAGCAACATCGTTTTTAATACCTGTTCTAGTTTTAATTGCTGGTTTAATTGCTTTTAATAGATTTAGAAAACGTAAAAAAGCTAAACTATAGTTTATACATAAATGCGTTGTTAGTTTATAAATTTGATTAAAGTTTCTATTAACTCTAATATTGCTAAAGATATTGTAAGAAAAAAATTAACGCATAAACAAAATGAATGTCCTACTCCATCCAACCTATTTTCCTAGTATAGCAACTTTTGTAGCTGTTGCTAAAGCTGAAAATATTGTAATGGAAACTCAAGACAACTACCAAAAGCAAACCTACAGAAACCGTTGTTATATTTATGCTGCTAATGGAAAATTACAACTAAGCGTTCCTGTTAACTTTAGTCAAAAAAACAGGCAAAAATATAGCGAAGTTACAATTGCTAATAACTACAATTGGCAAGACAACCACTTTAAATCTTTAGAATCTGCTTATAGAACTTCTCCATTTTACGAGTTTTATATAGACGAATTACAGCCATTATTCACTGAAACTTTCGACTCTATTTTAGATTTTAATTTAAAATGTTTTGAAACCATTTGCGAATGTCTTCAGTTAGAAACTAATATTTCTAAAACTGAAGTTTTTGAAAAAAACCCAACAAATTTAAAAGACTTAAGAAACTTGGTAAATGCTAAAAAAGAAATCATTTTACCATTAGAACCTTATACACAAGTATTCGATACTAAACATGGTTATATTAATAATTTAAGTATTTTAGATTTACTTTTTAACGAAGGACCAAATACTATAAGTTATTTAACTGCCCAAAATATATTTTAATGATACAATCTATTGTACATTATGGTATTCATTTTATTTTACCTTTAATTATAGCTTTACTATGCTTTAAATCTCAATGGAAAAAAGCATATTTAATAATGATACTAGGAATGCTAATTGATCTAGATCATTTGCTTGCAACACCTATTTTTGAAGCTAATAGATGTAGTATTAATTTTCATCCTTTACATAGCATCTATTTAATACCAATATATTTATTTTTAGTATTCCCTAAAAAAACAAGATGGATTGGTATTGGATTATGCATTCATATTATTGCAGATAGTGTAGACTGCTGGATGATGTAAAAAATATTACAGCAATTATTTTTTATACTAAAGACTCACTTTTGTCATTATTGGATAGTGGTCTGAATATTCAACATCGTAAGTTTTAAATGCATTAATTTTAAAAGAAGGATCTGTAAAAATAAAATCTATTCGCATTGGAAAAAACTTAAAATTATAAGTTCTACCAAAACCATTTCCTGCCTCTTTAAAAGTATCTTTAAACTCTTCTTTAACTTGTTTATAAACATAAGAAAAGGCAGTGTTATTAAAATCGCCACAAATAATAGACTTATACTTTGAATTGCTTTTGTGCTTTAAAAATAATTCTGCTTGTAACTCTTGTACTTTAAATGTATTACCAATTCCATTAAATAATTTCTCAGACTCTTTAGTTGTTAAAGTTTCTAATTTTGGATCAATACGTAGTGATTGTAAATGAATATTATAAATTCTTATAGTGTCTTTAGATTTTACAATATCAATATAAATAGCATTGTTAAACGTATTAGGAAACTCTATGGATCCAGAATTTACAATTGGATAATTTGAGAAAATGGCTTGTCCGTATTTTTTATTTTTTCCAAGCAGTTTTTCATACTTATACTTGTAGAAAGAGAGCTTTGTACTTTCTCTTGGGTGATATTCCTGTAAAGCTAATACATCTGGCGCTTCTTGTTTAATAAAGCTAACTATATTTTCTTCTACATCTTCATTAGGAATCCATTTGTAGAGATTAAATAATCTCACATTGTAATTCATTACAGAAATATTGTTTTTATCTACAACTGTTTTAGATTCTGAAAACTTATATAACGAGCCAAAAATAAAATAACCAATAGTTAAAACGAATAAGGATAGCAACAACTGCTTTTTTATTTTTACTAACCAATACACAAAAAACAAAACGTTTAATAGTATTAAAATTGGCACACCTAAGCCTAAAACAGAAATTGCTGCAAAAGTTTTTGGAGAAAGTAATGGCACTATATAAGACAGCAGCAAAATAAAAGCTACTACAGAGTTAGCTAAAAACATTACTTTTTCGAAAAACTTTAATTTTCGCATAATTTTATTTGCCGGCTTTAAATAAAAATTCTTTTTCTGCAGCAGTTAAACTTTCGTAACCACTTTTACTTATTTTATCTAAAATAATATCTATTTTTTTTTGGTTATTAAACTCGCTAAATTCTCCTTTAGTATAACCGCCAACCTTAGTTTTATCTTTATAAACCGTTTTAAGATTTCCTTTTTTATTAGTTTTAAACCAATTAGTAATACTATCTAATAATCGTTCAAAACCTTTACCAATATCGTTACCTTTTACTAATTGTTTTGCATAAACAAAACCTAAAAGAGCTCCACCTAAATGAGCTAAACTACCTCCTGCATTTGCTCCTGAAAGCCCTATAAAATCGAATAGTACTAATACTGCTCCTATGTACCAAATTTTAACATTCCATGTAATTAAACGTACTTCGGTATTAGGCATATATGCACATAAAAATATAAAGATTGCTCTTACGGCTGCACTTGCTCCAATTAATGGAAAATATTTATTTGCAAAATATTCTGGAAAAATATTATAGCATAGTAAAAACATTAAAGCTCCAGCAATACTGCCTAAAAAATAAAGATTTAATGCCATTTTTGCACTAAACAGATTAAGAAATAATCTACCTATAAAATACAACCAAATCATATTAAATACGAGATGTAATAATTTATAATGCAAAAAGGAATATGTAATTATAGACCAAGGTTGAAGTATAGCCTCGTTAAAACTTGGAGGCAATTCTAAATAAGACAAAACACCCGAAATAACTGGTTTTAATACTATAACAATTAAAAAAATAATAACATTTATAGCTATTATTTTTTCAAGTACATTAAGGTTTTTAAACTTATATTTTAACTGGTCTAAATTGCTCATAACAATTAATCTATTCTATACTTATTAAAGGTATTCTTTTTTAAAAATTGCATAACTATTAATCCAACAACTGCTCCTCCAACATGAGCCCAATGGGCTATATTCATTCCAAAAACTGAAGGACTTCCTAAAAAACCAGATACAATATCATAACCCACTAATAAAGGTATAAAGTATTTAGCTTTAATAGGTATTGGTAAGAAAATTAGCATTAACTCTGCATTAGGATTTAATATTCCGAAAGCTACTAAAACACCCATAATACAGCCCGAAGCACCTACCATTGTAGCATTATACACTTGAAATGCATCATTAATTTGTTCCACCTGCAAAGCGGTAGTGGGAAAATTCCATTTTCCTGTTCTAAAAATATCCATTAAAGCTTCTGTAGATACACCTGAAGCTTGCAATTCTGGTACAATTTGAGAATACTCAAAATAATAAAATCCGAGTTGAAATAAAACAGCTCCTAAACCAGCAGCAAAATATAATATTAAAAACTTTTTACTACCTAAACGTTGCTCTACTGCAGTACCAAACATCCAAAGCGCAAACATGTTGAACAATATATGCGTAAAACCGCCATGCATAAACATGTGTGTTACTATTTGCCAAGGCTTAAAAATGCCATTTTCTGGATAATGCAAAGCAAATAAATCGAACATTCGAGCTTCACCAATTACTAGTGTTGCTACAAACATAATTACGTTTATTATTAATAAATGCTTTACTGTTTCGGTTATTCTATTCATATTTTTTCTTTCTAAAATTTAGAAATACTAATAATTTTATATAAACTTTTTATCTAACTCATCTACAGTCATCGTAACAAAAGTTGTTCTATTAGTTGGAGATACATTTGGCTCCTTACAAGCAAATAATGAATTTACTAAATGCTCTTGTTCTATAAGTGTTAAACTTTGTCCTGCTTTTATTGCTAAACTTTTAGACAAAGATTTAGCTAATAAATCGGTGGCACTAAAGTTACTATCTGGCACTTCATTTTCCACGTCACTTATTAATTGCTCTAATATTATAGAAACTTCACTCTCTGGAACACTTACTGGAACTCCAGCAATTTCTAATAATTCTCCTTTTATAGTTTGAAATATAAAACCTGTATGTTCTAAATCTGTTTTTAATTGATTAATAATTTCGATTTCTGAAGGAGAAAAATGAAGTTGTAATGGAAACAATAATTGTTGACTCATCGCTTCTTTAACTGTCATATTTTTTAAAAAATCCTCATACAATACACGTTGATGTGCTCGATGCTGATCTATTAATAACATACCAGACTTAATAGTACTAACAATGTACTTATTATGAAATTGATAAGTGGTTTGCTTTTGTTCTACTTGATTTTCATTCTCAAAAATAGACTCATTTTTACTACTACTTTCAAAATGAACTTCACTAAAATCTTGTTGTGTTTGCGTGCCTTTAGACTCTAAACCTACGTATAAACTTTCCCAATTTGAAGCTGGCGCTTTTTTGTAAGAAGTACTTGCTGTACCAATAGATTGTTTTTCTTCTTTAAAAGGATTAAAACTTCTATCTACCTCTACAGAAGGTGTTCCTTTTTGTTGGTAGCTATATGGTGTATCTAAATTAGCATCACGATCAAAATCTAGAACTGGTGCTATATTAAATTGTCCTAAACTATGCTTTACCGCAGATCGTAAAATAGCATATAGTGTGTGTTCATCGTCAAACTTAATTTCAGTTTTAGTAGGATGAATATTTATATCTATAGTTTGTGGATTTACCGTTAAATTTAAAAAATAACTAGCGTGAGCGCCATCTTTAAGTAAGCCTTCAAAAGCCGAACCTATAGCATGATTAAGATAGGCACTTTTTATAAATCTATTATTTACAAAAAAGAATTGCTCTCCTCTGGTTTTTTTTGCAAACTCGGGTTTACCTACAAAACCTGAAATTTTTAATACTTCGGTATCTTCATCTACAGGCACTAACTTTTCATTAGTTTTTGTTCCAAAAATATTTACAATACGTTGTCTATAATTACTTTCTGGCAGATTAAATGTTTCACTTCCATTATGAAACATAACAAAACTAATATTAGAATGTGCTAAAGCAACACGATGAAACTCATCTATAATATGTCTTGTTTCTACAGTGTTCGATTTTAAAAAATTACGTCTTGCAGGAATATTATAAAAAAGGTTTTTTACAGAAATTGATGTTCCTTTTGGAGTAACCACAACCTCTTGCTTATTTACTTTACTACCTTCTATTTCTATACACGTACCTACATCTTCATGCTCTTGCTTTGTTTTTAGTTCTACATGGGCAATTGCAGCAATACTAGCTAGCGCCTCTCCTCTAAATCCCTTAGTGTTTAACTGAAATAAATCGTCTGCAGTTTTAATTTTTGATGTCGCATGACGTTCAAAACTTAATCTTGCATCGGTAACACTCATGCCTTTGCCATTGTCTATAACCTGAACAAGTGTTTTACCTGCATCTTTTATTACAAGTTTTATAGTAGTTGCACCAGCATCTATTGCATTTTCTAGTAACTCTTTAACTACAGAGGCTGGACGTTGTACAACTTCTCCTGCAGCTATTTGGTTTGCAACATGATCTGGTAATAATTGAATAATATCTGCCATTTACGACTTAAAAAAATATAGTGAGGTCAAAATCTATTATAAAAAGAAAAAGTAGCACTAAAATAGCTACAATTATATAAACGCGTCTGTTAACTGCTTTGTCTGGAGAATTCTTATACTCGTCTACAGCTTTAACAAATCTAGACTTTAAACCACCAGAAGCTTCAAGTGTAGTACGCTCTGCATCAAATTTACCTTTCATAGCATACGGGCTTCCTTCTCCTTTATAAAAACGAGGTTTATAATTATACTTCTTATTTTGTTTTAGTTTAATAAATGCCATAGTAATTATAGTTTTGATTCCAGATAGAACATTATTGCAATAATAATGCCTAACAATAGAAGTAAACCAGGTAAACCTATTTTACGCTTTCCGGCTCCGGTTTTTCGGGTACGCTTCCATTGCGAACCAACCTCTGTTTTAGTTTTTTCTGCTAAGTCAACATCCTTAACTTCATCTTTATGAAATCTAGGATTATAATTAAACGTTTTATTTTTTCTATTATTAAACACTATACTATTTTATACTATTGAGATACACTCAAAAGTACTGAAAATACAAAAGAATTTATATAATGAAAAGCTAAAATTGTTAACAGATATACTTCTTGTAAAAAAAGAAAATGTGTAAGACTGAACTTTAAAGACTTATACTTTAAATTAAATTAAGCATTAAAAAAAGTAAAAACTGAAGATGTAAACAGCCAGAGAGATATCTATTTCTTATTTAAAACAGCCATTTTAATAGCAGCTACAGCAGCTTCGGTACCTTTATTACCATGTATTCCTCCAGAACGCTCTATACCTTGTTGCTCGGTATTATCTGTTAAAACACAAAATATTACAGGTATATCATGTAAAACATTTAGGTCTTTTATTCCTTGTGAAACACCTTCGCATACAAAATCGAAATGTTTAGTTTCACCTTGAATTACACTACCAATAGCTATTACAGCATCTACATTTTTTTGTTGCATTTTCTTGCAACCGTAAATAAGTTCAAAACTTCCAGGAACATCCCAACGCGTAATATTCTCTGGTAAAACATTATGCTCTACTAAAGTCTCGTAAGCGCCTTTATAAAGTCCTTCGGTTATATTATCATTCCATTCTGAAACAACAATCCCAAACCGAAAATCTTTCGCGTTTGGGATTGATGCTTTATCGTATTCCGATAAATTATTATTTATTGTTGCCATGCTTATTTATTCGTCATTGCTTCTGCTTTTCCTATAAATACATCTACAGATGTTGCTTCTGGTGCATTAGGATAAGTTTCTTTAATTGTATTAAAATAACCTAAAGCTTCAGACGCTCTTCCTAAATTTAAGGCAGTAACTCCAGCCTTGTAATAGTATGTAGGAGCAGTTAATTCATTATTTCTCATTTTTGCAGCTTGCAAGTAATAATCTAAAGCATTTTCTGGATCTTCTAATTGAATAAAAGCATCTCCTATAGATCCTTTTGCCATTGGTCCTGCAGCTTCATCTTCACTTTCAAATTTATCTAAATGCGTAATAGCATTTTTATAGTCTTTTAAGTTTAAGTAAGCCATTCCAGCATAATAATTTGCTAAATTAGCAGCAGGTGTACCACTATATTCTTTTATAATATCTAACATACCATATTTACCATCGCTACCATTAAGTGCTACATTGTATAGTGAGTCGCTAGATACACCACTTACAGCTTCGTTAAATTGTTTTTGCGCGTAGTACATTTCATTCATCCCTTCTGCATTTGCAGGTTCTTGAACTAATTTCTTGTATCCTAAATACCCTAAAACTAAAGCAGCAACTACTCCAATAATTATAAAGATATATTTTTGGTTAGCAGCAACAAAATCTTCTGTTTTAGAAGCCGATTCGTCTAAGGCATCAAATACTTCTGCAGTTGTTGAGTTTTCTCCTAAGTTCTCCTCAATAACTTCCTGTTCTTTTTCTGTTTTTGGTTTATAACCTCTTTTCTTATAAGTTGCCATGTATAGTTTTATTTATGCGTCGCAAAAATAAAATTTTTCTTCATATATAAAAGCTTATTTATTTGTTATTTTGCAAGTCGCATCTATTTGTAAAAATAACAACTACTAGATTTGTATAATTAGTATATGATTTTAAAGTCGCTTTCTTTAGTAAATTATAAAAATTTTGAGAGTAAATCTCTAATATTTAACGACACAATTAATTGTCTTGTAGGCAATAACGGTGTAGGGAAAACAAATATTTTAGACGCTATCTACCATCTTTCGTTTGGTAAAAGTTACTTTAATCCTGTAGCTTCACAAAACATAAAACATGATCAAGAGTTTTTTGTTGTTAATGGAGAATATGACAAAGAGAGTAAATTAGAAAAAATTGTAGTTAGTTTAAAACGCGGCCAAAAAAAAGTTATAAAAAGAAACGGAAAGAGTTATACCAAATTTAGTGACCATATTGGCTTTTTACCTTTAGTAATAATTTCGCCTGCAGATAGAGATTTAATTACCGAAGGTAGCGATACAAGAAGAAAATTTATAGATAGTGTTATCTCGCAAAGCGATAAATTGTATTTAGACGATTTAATTAAATATAATAAAATACTTGCTCAACGTAATAGTTTATTAAAATATTTTGCCTTAAACAATACTTTTAATAAAGACACTTTAGAAGTTTACAATAATCAATTAACAGATTACGGAACCAAAGTTTTTAACAAAAGAAACGCTTTTTTAAAAACCTTTATTCCTATTTTTAAAGCAAGATACCAAGCAATTAGTAATGGCAATGAAATTGTAAATTTAGTTTACAAAAGCGATTTATTTGATACAGATTTAAATACTTTGCTTATGCAGGTTATAAATAAGGACAAAGCCATACAATACACTAGTGTAGGCATACATAAAGATGATTTAATCTTTAATATAGATAACCATCCTATTAAAAAATTTGGTAGTCAAGGACAACAAAAGTCTTTTTTAATTGCCTTAAAACTAGCACAATTCGATTTTATAAAGCAACAAAGTGGTGTTAATCCAATTTTGTTATTAGATGATATTTTTGATAAGTTAGATGAACAACGCGTTACACAATTAATTAAATTAGTAGATGATGAAAATTTTGGACAACTTTTTATTAGCGACACACATGCTGAACGTACTGAAAACGCAGTAAAACAAGTACACCAATCTTATGAAATATTTAAATTGTAGATAAAAAAAACACAATAATATATTACAATTAAAAATGAAGAAAATTCTATTTATTATATTACTTACAACAATTTTTAGCTGCTCTAAAAACCCAGAAAACTTAGTACAATATATTGATGGTTATTGGGAAATTGAAAGCGTAACACTATCTAACGGTGACAAAAAAGAGTACAAGATTAACCAAACTGTAGATTATATATTGGTAAACGATAGTTTAAAAGGATTTAGAAAAAAAATGAAACCACGTTTTGATGGTAAATATGAAACATCAAAAGATACTGAAACGTTTCAAATAAAAATAGAAAACGACAGTTTAAACTTGTATTATTCAACTAAATATGCAAACTGGAAAGAAACCATTTTAATGGCAAATGAAAATAGATTAAAAATTGCTAACAAAAGAAATGATGTGTATTTATACAAACGCTTTACTCCAATAAATATTAACCAATAAAATAATTACCACAACAGTGGAAAATTAACATGGCAAAAAGAAATAATAGTATATTAAACATTCAAGATGCACTTAAAGACTTTGTTGAAAGTAACAAATTAGAAAAAGGTTTAAATAAAGTAAATGTTCGCGATGCTTGGGTAAAATTAATGGGAAATGGAGTAAATAATTACACCACAACTGTTGACTTAAAAAACGAAACACTTTATGTACAACTAAGTTCTAGTGCTTTACGTGAAGAATTAAGCTATGGAAAAGATAAAATAATTAAACTTTTAAATGAAGAACTTGGTAAAGATATTATAAAAAAAATAGTGCTACGCTAATATTATTTTAGGCTTAAGGTTAATTAATTGTTACTTAATAAAATAAAAATAGATTGTTAAATTTAAAATAGTATCTTTGTTACTTATTATAAATTAAATTTTTTTAAAATGGCTCAAGGCACAGTAAAATTTTTCAATGATTCTAAAGGTTTCGGTTTTATAACTGAAGAAGGATCAGACAAAGACCATTTCGTACACATTTCTGGATTAATCGACGAAGTTCGTGAAGGAGATGCAGTAGAATTCGATCTTCAAGAAGGTCGTAAAGGTATGAACGCAGTAAACGTAAAAGTTATATAATTATATATATTCAATTTACCTTATTACAGGAAAAGCCCACTTTTAGTGGGCTTTTCTATTTTAAAACAATTACCTAATTACGTATTTGTAATAAAAAAAAGCGCAACCATTGGTTGCGCTTTTTTTTTATCTTTTTTATTACCTATTGTTTCATTAATTTAATAACTGTTTTAGCTTCTTTAGAACTTACAGTCATAAAATATAATCCAGAAGCTACATTAGATAAATCTATTGCCTTAACATCATTCATATTAGATAAATCTACAGATTGAATAAAACGTCCATTTATATCGTAAATTTCTGCTTTTTCTAAATTTAGCTGTCCTGTTTTCTGTAAATTAAAGATTCCATTTGATGGATTTGGGAATACTTTTACAAAATTATTTATAGCATCAAAATCTTTAGTAGAAAGAGAGTAAGTACAATTATAAACTGTAACCTCATCTAAATACCAACCAATTAATCCATTACAACCATCAGAACCCAAATCAAATCTAAACTGTATTGTGCTATTTGCTGTGACACCCAAAGAAGATAAATCTATACTACTACTTCCCCAACTTCCTTTATTTGATCCTTCATCAGAACCTGTAAAAGCATCTTCGCCACTCAAAGGATTATCGTTTTGACCTCCATTAATAGCTCCGTTATAAGCATTGGTTAAAAAAGCTGCAGATGGAACAAGTGTCCAAGCACCGCCATCTAAACTATATTTAATATTTGCACCATCCCAATTAGGTTCTGTTGCAACATTATGATTAAAAGCCATTTCAAAAACACCTGTTGTAACATCTGGCATTGTAATGATTGGGCTTTCTAACTGCATACTTCCATTTTGAAAATCGGTTTGACAATCACCTCCATACACTTCACCTATTGGTGCATTTACAGCATAAATACCTGTTCCTGCTCTACCGCTTGGTAAAGACGTTTCTAATTGCCAATCTCTTGACGTCCAAGTTGGTGATACTGTTACTTGAGAAACACTCCAGCCATCCATTCCTGTTTCCCAATCTTCGAAAAAGATTGGATTATTTAATCCGGTATCGCAAATTGGTGGTGTATCTCCTAAAATAGAAGTAAATCCACACTGCGTTGGCTCAATACGTAACTCTACAGCAAGTACAGCATTAGTAACCTGTTGTACATCTAAAGCTGTTATAATTTCTCCCGAAGGACCTGCTGGAGTTGAAGTTGTAGATAAACCTTCTAAATTAACACCAATTAAATCGTTTGCAGAAGCCTCTAAGGCATTAGCTAAATCTAAAAAATCACTTGTAGCTGTAAGATATTGACTTTGCGCTCTCCAAAAAATATGTGCTGCCTTAGTAAAACCAATACTTCCTATTACTTGTCCATTATATGTACCGCCATCTACTAATAAAGCATAAGCATGGTTTGGTACACCAGAATTTATGTGTACTCCTCCAGAATCTGTAGTATTACACCAATATTGAGCATCGGTAACTTTGCCAGGATGACCATTACAATTTGGATTCCACATATCTCGTATTGCGCCTCCAAAAGCAGTTGCGTCTTCTGTTACTTTCCAACGATCACTATTGTTACAAGTTATTCTTAAAGCCAAACTCTCATCTGCATCTTCATAATTATTTAATAAATCTACAGTTTCTCCCCAAATATCAGAATAAGATTCATTTATTGCTCCAGATTGCCACTGGTAAATTAAGCCACTTGTATATTCTGTATATGCGTGTCCCCATTCATGAGCAACAGCATCATCAGATGCAGTTCCATCACAATAATTAGCTGTTGTACCATTCCAGTTTGCATTAGGACAATTAATATTTGGATTGTTATTAATTGTTACCATTTGCGCATCTGCATCATCATAAGAAGTATAATTAAAAGCATTTTCAAAAAAGTTATAAATATGCCCTGATGCTTCTACCTCATTACGTTGCCAGATTGTTAAACTACCAGGTAAAGCATCACCTTCTTGCCATGCTACTGTACTTAAATTATTTTCATAAACCACACGGTCTAATGCATGAGCAATACCTGTAAACTGCTCCACAATTGTTCCTGTATGTGCATTTACAAAAACATACTCTCTAACATCTGCATTATTTCTTACCTCTACCTCGTAAACCAAATAATTTGCACCTTTATAACCTTGTGCTAATCCTTTTTGAAACACATATAATTTACTATTATGTACTAATAATGTTTCTCCAGAAAAATTAATCTCTTGATTAATTATTGCTTCAATAGCTAATGCATTTGCTTCAGTTTTTGATAATGTTGGTGTAGCATCTAGTTTAATGCCTGAAATATAATTACCGTTTATGGCAGTTATATTTTTTTCTGTATTAAAATGAAATAATAATTTTCCATCGTAAACTGGTATATTATTATAATATTGATTTAAAATTACTCGTTTTAAACCAATATTATCAATTTCTGAAGACTCTAATTTAAAGTCACTTTTTACATCATTTACACTAAAAATATCTTTATTTTCATTTAAGAAATTAAATGCTTTTTCAGAAAGAGAACTTCCTGTTATTTTATAAGGACTCGTATTCGAAAATCTAATAAAATCTGGAACATTAGAATGCTTATTAATTGTAATTAAAGCATTTGTTTTTTGTTTAAAGTTTTCAATTGCTTTTTCTCGATTTTGCGCTTGAGAAAAAAAGGTAAACATTAAACTAAGGATAAGTGTAGTTTTTAATAATCTCATAGTTTTTTTTTAAATCACGCTAAAGTACTTGATTATTAGGTACAAAAAAAGCCTAACGTGTTAAAATTAGGCTTAAGTGTTTATTTTTATCGGTTAAATGCTTAGAACATTTCTCTTCCTGAAAAGTGAAAAGCTCCTTCAATTGCAGCATTTTCGTCACTATCACTACCATGTACGGCATTCTCACCAATAGAAGCAGCATATAACTTACGTATAGTTCCTTCTGCAGCATCTGCAGGATTAGTAGCACCAATTAAAGTTCTAAAATCTTCAACAGCATTATCCTTCTCTAAGATTGCAGCTACAATAGGTCCACGAGTCATGTACTCCACTAACTCACCAAAGAAAGGTCTTTCGTTATGTATTGCGTAAAATGCTTCAGCATCTGCTGTTGTCATTTGTGTTAATTTCATTGCTACGATTCTAAAACCAGAAGCATTAATTTTTTCTAAGATTGCACCAATGTTTCCTTTTTCAACAGAATCAGGCTTAAGCATTGTAAATGTTCTATTTGTTGCCATAATATTTTTTTATAAATTTGGTGCAAAAGTAGTGTATTTCTTCAAAAAAACAAGAGTAATCCATACTAAAATATTGTATATTCGCGACCTATGACTACACAAGATATTCTGGAGATAAAATCGCTTCTTGCTACTCCAAAAAAAATTGCAATTATACCTCATAAAAACCCAGATGGAGATGCTATTGGCTCTACTTTAGGGCTTTTACAATATTTGTTACAATTAAACCATAATGCAAAAGTTATTGCTCCAAATGATTTTCCAGATTTTTTAAAATGGCTACCAAAAGTAGAGACTATAGAAATTCATGAAACCGAAAAAGAAAAAACAGAAGCTTTTATAAATGAAGCAGACATAATTTTTACTTTAGATTTTAATGCTTTTCATAGAACTGGAAACATGGAAGCGCTCTTAGCTAATAGTAAAGGTTTAAAAATAATGATAGATCACCATCAACAACCAGACGATTATGCTAAATATATGTTTAGCGATGTATCTATGAGTTCTACTTGCGAGATGGTATATCACTTTATAGATAAACTAAATGCTTTAGATAAGTTAAATAATAATATAGCAACTTGCCTTTATGTTGGTATTATGACAGATACTGGTTCGTTTAGATTTCGCTCTACAACTAGTACTACGCATAGAATTATTGCTAATTTAATAGATAAAGGTGCCGATAATACACTAATACACAACAACGTTTACGATACTAATAGCTATAATCGTTTACAACTACTAGGTTGTGCTCTAAGTAATTTAAAAGTTCTACCAGAGTATAGAACTGCTTACATTACGCTTTCTCAACAAGAGTTACGTGACTTAGATTATAAAAAAGGAGACACCGAAGGATTTGTAAATTATGCCTTGTCTTTAAACAAAACCGTTTTAGCTGCTATTTTTATTGAAGACAAAAATCAAGGCATTATTAAAATATCTTTAAGATCTAAAGGCGATTTTTCTGTAAACGAAATGTCTCGTGCACACTTTGAAGGAGGAGGACATACTAATGCTGCTGGTGGAAAAAGCGACACCTCTTTAGAATCTACTGTTGAAAAATTTATTAGTATATTACCTGCTTATAGTAAAGCTCTAAATAATGAATAAACTTTTGCTTACATGCTTTATTTTTATAAGCTTATTCGCTTGTAAATCACCAGAAGCCAGAAAGCCAGAAACTGTAAAAACAGGCTCTTTTATTAAAGAATCTGCGATACGAAACAAAAAACTTTTAAAAGCTGAAGAAAAAGCTATCGAAAATTATATTAAAGCTCATGATAGCATGCAATTTAAAGCTTCAGAATATGGTTTTTGGGTATCTAAGGATTCTGTAGTAAACACTACAAACTCAATGACTCCTAAATTTGGAGATATTGTAAATTTCGATTTTAATCTTTCGGCATTAAATGGTCAAACTATTTATACTGCTTCAGAATTAAAAAATAGAAATTATGCTATGGATAAAGAGGAACTTTTTACAGGCTTAAGAGAAGGCCTAAAGTTAATGAAAGCTGGAGAAACATTTACTTTTATATTTCCTTCACAAAAAGCTTATGGCTATTATGGAGATGAAAACAAAATTGGTAGAAACACACCATTAATTAGTAAAGTCACAATAAATTCAATCACAACAAAAAAATAATTATTAAAAGATGAATAACATTAAACACACTATGAAACTTTTTATTATCGCCTTATTGGTAAGTATGAGTGCATTCTCTTGCCAAGATCAATATCCAGATTTAGAAGATGGATTGTATGCAGAAATTAACACTACAAAAGGTACAATGGTTGCTAAATTATTTTACAAAAAAGTACCAGTAACGGTTGCAAATTTTGTTGGTTTAGCTGAAGGAACACACCCTAAATTAGAAGATTCTTTAAAAGGAAAACCATTTTACGATGGTATCATTTTCCACAGAGTTATGAATAATTTTATGATTCAAAGTGGAGACCCAACCGGAACAGGAATGGGTAGTGCTGGCTATAAATTTTACAGTGAATTTGATAAAGATTTAAAACACGATAAGCCTGGTATTTTATCTATGGCTAATTCTGGTGGTTTAAATACTAACGGCTCTCAATTTTTTATAACTGAAGTACCATATGTAAGAGGAAATGCTTTTGGTGAAGATGGCAGTTTAAAAGATTGTAGCGCACGTGGTGTTAGTTGTCATGCGGTTTTTGGAGAATTAGTAAAAGGACTTGAAGTACAAGACTCTATTTCTAATGTACCAGTATCTGGAAGTAGAAACACAACACCTACAACAGATGTGGTAATTAATTCTTTAAAAATTATTAGAAAAGGTGCTGATGCAAAAGCATTTGATGCTGCAAAAGTATTTACAGAAAAAGAACCGCTTTTACCAAAACGTATTGAAGAAACTCTTAAAAAGCAAGAAGAAGAGGCTAAAGAAAAATCTAAAGTTGCCGCTCAAGATTTTATAAAAGCAAATGCAGACATGAAAGGTGAAGTTTTCGAGTCGCCAACAGGAATGGTTATGATTTTAGACAAAGCACCTAACGGAGCTAAACCAAAAAGCTCGGATACAGTATTAGTAAATTGCTCTGCTTACTTTATGAATGGCAACTTACTTTACACAACCTATGCAGAAGTTGCTAAAGAAATGAACCAATATAACGAGCAACAAGACAAAGGAGGAGCTTACAAGCCTTTCCCTTCAGTTTACAATGAGTCTGCAACTTTGGTTTCTGGATTTAGAGAAGCAATGTTAAAAATGAATGTTGGAGATAAAGCTAGAGTTTACGTTCCTAGTTATTTAGGTTATGGAGCTGCAGGTCGTGCGCCAAGAGTAGCACCAAATACCGATTTATATTTTGATATTGAAATAGAAGGTATTAAATAATAACTACTGTTATACCCAATACAAAAAAGCCTTTTAATTAATTTTAAAAGGCTTTTTATTTGCAATTATATAACTAAACAAAAAAGCACAACTTAAAATTGTGCTTTTTACTTTTTTATAAAAATTCTTTTACAAAAGAACGAATTACTTTTTAGGAATCTCTTTTAAAATTTCTAAAACAAATTTCCAATATTTTTGTGCTGAAGAAATTTGAGCTCTCTCATCTGGACTGTGAGCACCTTTAATGTTTGGTCCAAAACTAATCATTTCCATATCCGGATAGTTTTGACCAAGAATACCACATTCTAAACCAGCGTGACAAGCAGCAACATGAGCTTTTTCTCCATTCATCTTTTCGTATAAGCTATCTAAAACTTTTAAAATAGACGAATCCATATTTGGTGTCCAACCCGGATAATCACCAGATAATTCAACCTCACAACCTGTTAACTCAAAAGTTGCTCGTAGTGTATTGGCTAAATCAAATTTAGAACTTTCCACCGAGGAGCGAGTTAAGCAACCAATTTTAATGGCACCATCTTTTACAATAACACGTGCAACATTGTTAGAGGTTTCTACTAAGTCTTTAATATCTGCACTCATGCGATATACACCATTTAATGCCGCATAAATGGCACGCGTTAAACCTTCTTGAACGCCTAAATCCATTATTTTTTCTGGAGTATCTATTTTAGAAACAACAACTTCTAAATCAGGCTCCATAGTTTTTAATTCGGTTTTAATAGTGTTTGCTAGTTGTTGCATTTCAGTATTAAACGCTTCTTCATGCATAGCATCTATAGCTACTATTGCTTTACTTTCTCTTGGTATTGCGTTACGTAGGCTACCTCCATCAATTTCAGAAATACGTAAACCAAAGTTTTCAAAACCATCAAATAATAAACGGTTCATAATTTTATTAGCATTACCTAAACCTTCGTGTATTTGCATTCCAGAATGTCCACCTTGCAAACCTTTAACTGTAATTTGATAACCAATTTTAAACTCAGGTGTTTCTTCTTCTTCATAAGTTCTTGTTGCAGTTACATCTATTCCGCCGGCACAACCTACTCCTATTTCATCATCTTCTTCTGTGTCTAAATTTAGTAATATGCCTCCAGTTAATAATCCACCTTTTAAACCCATAGCACCAGTCATCCCTGTTTCTTCATCTATAGTAAAAAGCGCTTCAATAGCTGGATGTGCAATATCTGTACTTTCTAAAATGGCCATAATAGTGGCTACACCTAGTCCATTATCTGCACCTAATGTGGTACCTTTTGCACGAACCCAATCGCCATCTACGTACATTTCGATACCTTGAGTGTCAAAATCGAATTCTGTATCTGCATTTTTTTGGTGTACCATATCTAAATGAGATTGCATAACCACAGTTACGCGATCTTCCATACCTTTTGTTGCAGGCTTTTTAATAATAACATTTCCTACTTCATCTTCAATCGTTTCTAGACCTAGTTTTTCACCAAAATCTTTCATAAATGCAATTACACGCTCTTCCTTTTTAGAAGGTCTTGGCACTGCATTTAAGTCGGCAAATTTATTCCATAATTGTTTTGGTTCTAAGGCTCTTATTTCAGTATTCATTTTATAATTATTTTTATGAGTTGCTAAAGTACAAAAAAGACTTGTTGCGATATAAAAACCTAATAAGTCTAACAGAAAATTAACTATTTTTGAAGTATGCTGAAAAACAAAAAAATTCTAATTGCAGTTTCTATAATTCCTGCTTTTTTAATTATAAAATTACTCTCGCAATTTCCAGAGTTTGTAGAAACTTATTATAGTAAAGCTTTATATCCAATAGTTTCAAAACTGTTTAGATACACTTTAGGTTGGTTACCATTTTCTTTTGGAGACTTTATATATGTCTTTGCTATTATTTATATTATAAGATGGCTTATAATTAATAGAAAAAGAATGTATAAAGATGTAAAAAACTGGATTATAGACGTGTTTGCGGCTTTATCCATAATATACATTGCGTTTCATTTATTTTGGGCTATAAATTATTATCGATTACCATTACATAAAAACCTAAATTTAAAAGCAGATTATACTACAGAAGAACTTATTAATGTCACTAAAAATTTAATACAAAAATCTAATTTTATTCATTTAGAAATTGCAAAAAACGATACAATTAAAATTGAGTTTCCTTATTCTAAATCTAAAGTTATAGAACTTGTTCCTCAAGGTTATTCTGCATTACAAAAAACATTTCCACATTTAGAATATAATGGAGAAAGCATAAAAAAATCTCTACTAAGTATGCCTTTAACTTATATGGGTTTTAGTGGTTATTTAAATCCGTTAACCAACGAGGCTCAAGTAAATAGTTATATTCCTGTTTTTAAAATACCAACAACTGCATCTCACGAAGTGGCACACCAATTAGGTTATGCTGCAGAAAACGAAGCCAATTTTATAGGCTTTTTAGCTGCTACACACAATAAAGATGTTTATTTTAAATATTCTGGTTTTACATTTGGTTTACGCCATTGCCTTCATGAAATTTACAGAAGAAGTCCAGAGCAATATGAAGCTCTTGTAAAAACTATAAACCCAGGAATTTTAAAAAACTATCAAGAAGTTCGGGAATTTTGGGACGCCCATAAAAACCCAATAGAACCTTTATTTCAAAATACTTACAATACTTTTTTAGTAGCAAACAACCAAAAAGGAGGTATGAAAAGTTATAGTTATGTTGTTGCTTTGCTGGTAAATTACCTACAAAACAAAACACTTTAACATTTACAGTTTACAATAAAGCCATTGTAATGTACTATCTTTAAAACTTAATTTTCTTTTATATTTAATCATGATTAAAAATTATCTATTATTTATTTTTACGGTGTGTTTTTTAAGTCTTTCTGCACAAGAAAACATTCCAAAAAATGACGGTGTAAAAACGTTAAACACAAACTACACGGTATTAACTAACGCCAAAATCTATGTTTCTCCTACTCAAGTAATCGAGAAGGGAACTTTAGTGATTAAAGACGGTAAAATAGTTTCTGTTGGCAACGGTGTTTCAATTCCTAAAAATGCAGTAATTACAGATTTGTCTGGTAAAAGTATCTATCCATCTTTTATAGACTTATATTCTACTTTTGGCGTAGAAAAACCTAAAGGACCAGATAATAATTCTCGTCGTCCACAGTATGATGCAACTCGAGAAGGATATTACTGGAATGACCATATTAGAGCAGAACAAAATGCTATAGATTTATTTAAGTACGATACTGCAGAAGCTAAAAAGTTATTACAAGCTGGTTTTGGTGTTGTAAATACGCATATAGATGATGGTATTATTCGCGGAACAGGAACTTTAATTGCATTAAACTCTAATGGTACAGATGCAAATAGAATTCTTAAAGAACAGTCTGCACAATATTTAGGCACCCAAAAAAGCAAAACATCTAAACAAGCTTATCCTACTTCTATTATGGGCGCTTTTGCACTGCTGCGTCAAGTATATATGGATGCAAAATGGTACGCTACAGGAGCCGCAAAAGAAACAGATAGAACTTTAGAAGCTTTTAATAAAAATAAAAATCAAGTACAAATTATTGAAGCTGGGAGTAAAATGAACGCTTTACGCTTAGATAATATTGGAGATCAATTTAACACACAATATGTTTTTGTTGGTGGTGGTGATGAATATGAATATGTAAAAGAAATAAAAGCTACAAATGGAACTTTTATTTTACCCATTAATTTTCCAGATGCTTATGATATGGAAAATCCATTTTTAGCACAGTCTGTAGAATTATCAGATTTGCGTGAGTGGAACCAAAAACCATATAATCTAAAAATTTTAGCAGATAATAATGTACCGTTTGCATTATCAACCTATAAATTAAAAGAAGCAAAGGAGTTTATGCCTAATCTTTTAAAAGCAATTGAAGCTGGCTTATCTAAAGAAAAAGCATTAGCTGCTTTAACCACAATTCCTGCTAAAATTATTGGAAAAAGTAATGAAATAGGAACTTTAAAAACAGGTGCTTATGCAAACTTCCTTGTAACTTCTGGAGATATTTTTGATAAGAAAACAACTATTTATCAAAATTGGGTAACTGGTGTTAAAAACGAATTAAAAACAATAGATACTAAAGATATTAGAGGTAACTATACTTTTAATTTAAAAAACACAGATTACGAATTAACAATTAAAGGTGAACTTGAAAAACTAAAATCTGAAGTTAAAACTAATGATAAAAAATTAGGATCTAAAATTAGTTTTAACGACGACTGGTTAAACTTAACTTTCTCAACAACAGACACTACAAAGCAAGAATTTATTCGTTTAGTTGCAAATATTAAAGATACGTCTGTCTTAAATGGTAAAGCTATTTTTCCAAACGGAAATGACACCGTTTTTGTAGCTACAAAAAAAACAGATTCTAAATCTCAAGACAAAAAAGAAAAAGAAGATGATAAAAATGATAATGAACTAAAAGTCGATAAGTTTTATCCAGTAACCTATCCAAATATGGCTTATGGTTTTGAAAGTTTACCAAAACAAGAAACACTTTTATTTAAAAATGTTACTGTTTGGACTAATGAAGAAGAAGGAATTCTTAAAAATACCGATGTATTAATTAAAGATGGAAAAATTTCCAAAATAGGACAAAACTTAAATATATCTAATGCAAAAATAATAGACGGTAAAGGCAAACATTTAACAGCCGGAATTATAGACGAACATACACATATTGCCACTTCATCTGTTAACGAAGCCGGACACAATTCTACCGCCGAAGTAACACAAGAAGATGTTATAAATCCAGAAGACATTAATATCTACTATAATCTTTCCGGTGGCGTAACCTCTGCACAGGTGCTACATGGATCGGCAAATCCTATTGGTGGTCGTTCTGCTATTATTAAAATGAAATGGGGAGAAACAGCTAATAATCTTATTTACAAAAACTCACCAAAATTTATAAAATTTGCTTTAGGAGAAAATGTAAAACAAAGTAATTGGGGAAGTAATAATACCGTTCGTTTTCCACAAACAAGAATGGGTGTTGAACAAGTATATACAGATTACTTTCAGCGCGCGAAAGAATACGATGCTAAAAAGAAAAGCGGACAACCATACCGAAAGGATGTAGAAATGGAAGTTATTGCCGAAATTTTAAATAAAGAACGCTTTATTAGCTGCCACTCTTATGTACAAAGCGAAATTAATATGTTAATGAAAGTTGCCGAAAAATTTAACTTTAACATCAATACATTTACACACATTTTGGAAGGCTATAAAGTAGCCGATAAAATGAAAGCACATGGAGTAGGTGGCTCTACTTTTAGCGATTGGTGGGCATATAAATATGAAGTTAACGATGCCATACCAACTAATGCTGCAATAATGCATAATGCAGGCGTTACTGTAGCTATTAATAGTGATGACGGAGAAATGTCTAGACGCTTAAACCAAGAAGCAGCAAAATCTGTTAAATATGGAGATATTAGTGAAGAAGACGCTTGGAAATTTGTAACCTTAAATCCAGCAAAACTATTACATATAGACGACCGTGTTGGTAGTATTAAAGTTGGAAAAGATGCCGATGTCGTGTTATGGAGCGATCATCCGCTTTCAATTTATGCCAAAGCAGAAAAAACAATTATTGAAGGTGTTACATATTTTGATATTGATAGAGATAAACAATTACGAGAAGCTATCAAAAAAGAAAAAAATGAACTAACAAATTTAATGTTGCAAGCTAAAAACAAAGGCTTAAAAACTAAACCAATTGAGAAAAAAGAAAAAGAGCATTTTCATTGTGATACTAACTTCTAGTATTTCATAATTATACTTACTCTTACAATTGGATTAATTAAAATTATAAAATCATATTTTCAGATGAAAAATTTAAAATATAAAATATTAGCTTTTACTCTACTATTTTCAGTAGTTTTAATTGCTCAACAAACACCAGCTCCAAAACAAACCACTGCTATATCTATTGAAGGTGCTACTGCACACTTAGGAAATGGAAACGTAATTAAAAACTCGTTAATTATGTTTAACAATGGAAAAATAACTTTTGTTGGTAGTGCTATGATGAAAATAGCACGCCAAGGTAACGTTATACAAGCTCAAGGAAAGCATATTTATCCTGGTTTTATTGCTCCAAATTCTACTTTAGGTTTAGTAGAAGTTGATGCTGTACGTGCTAGTGACGATGTGGATGAAGTTGGAGCCATGAACCCACATATTAGAAGTCTAATTGCCTACAATACCGAATCTAAAGTAGTAGAATCTATGAGACCAAACGGTGTTTTATTAGGCCAAATAACACCTCGTGGAGGACGCATTTCGGGAACCTCATCTGTAGTACATTTTGATGCATGGAATTGGGAAGACGCAGCTATTAAAGAAGATGATGGCATACACTTAAATTGGCCAAATGCATTTTCTCGTGGCCGCTGGTGGCTTGGAGAACCTACAATGCTAAAAGAAAATAAAGATTATAAAAATGAAGTTGAAGAATTAACAACTTATTTTTTAAATAATAAAGCATACCAAGCGAGTAATAAATCTCCAAAACATTTACCTTTTGAAGCTCTGCAAGGTCTTATAGATGGTTCTAAAAAATTATACATTCATGTAGATGCAGAAAGAGGCATAACAGATGCTATTAATTTTGCAAAAGCAAACAACATTAAACATGTTGTTATTGTTGGTGGTTATGAAGCACATAAAGTAACAAGTTTATTAAAAGAAAATAATATTCCAGTATTGCTACAGCGAGTACACAGTAGACCAAAGAATGATGATGATGATTATGACTTGCCTTTTAAATTAGCCAACGAATTAGTAAATGCAGGAATATTAGTAGGTTTGGAAAATTCTGGTGACATGGAGCGTATGAATGCTAGAAACCTTCCTTTTTTAGCAGGAACTTGTGCAGCTTACGGATTAGATAAAGAGCAAGCCTTAAGCTTAATTACATATAATACTGCAAAAATATTAGGAATAGAAGACAAAGTTGGCTCTCTAGAAGTTGGTAAAGATGCTACTCTTTTTATAAGCGAAGGTGACGCCTTAGATATGCGAACAAATAAATTAGAAAAAGCTTATATTCAAGGTAGAGATATTAGTTTAGAATCTCACCAAACGGAGTTATACAAGCGCTATTCTAACAAGTATAAAAATTAAAATTATGAGACTTTTATTACTATTTTTATTACTGCCATTTATTAGTTTTTCTCAAAACAAAAAGAATAATACTAAAAATCAGCCATTGTTTATATCTACTATAGGGATTGATAATTCTTATTCAACTCAAAATAAACTCGATGTAGTTACAAATAGTATAAAAACAATTTCATATTCTACAAACAATTTTGACACTAGTAATTTTGTTGCTTTAACCAGCGAAAACAATAAGGTTTATAAGTTTTCGGAGTTAAGTTCTAAAATAGATTTAAGTCAAGCATTAGATAATGTTATGTTTACTGGAAACTTTTTTAATCCAAAAGAAACTCATTTTTCTTCTTTAATTAATACAAACCATTAACTATTGCTAAGATTACGTAATAAAAAAAGCGACCTATAGGTCGCTTTTTTTATTATAGTATATCACTCTATATTATTGTGCTACTGTAGCAGATTCTGGTTTTTTAAATGTTTCTGCTGAAAAAGCTTTACTTGATAATTTAACATCTGTAAACTGTAAATCGTTACGTTTTTTTACTGGTACATTATCTTCAACTATATACCATGTTAAAGTTTCAGGTAGTAAAATACCTTCTATAGTATGCCAGTTTCCATATTTAATAAATGACCATTTTTCACTTTTAGCCTGAGTTTTGTATGTTACTGTATATGCTAACCATTCCATTTTAAAAGTTTCAGCATTATAGTATAATATATACTCATCTTTAGAAGATGATCCAACACCATCATTATAACTAATTTTTATACCAGGATATTCTATGCCATCAAAAATTAACGGTTTAGCGGTTTCATAGTTAATACCATTATCTGCTAAAACAAAAGGCATAGTATGAAAATAAAACATTAAATTATAGTAAAAATTAGGGTTACCTTTATATTCCTCTTCTGCTTTACTATCTAACCATACATTAGAACCATTAAAACCTATAGTGTGGTTTTGCATTGTAATTAAAGATTCTCTAGATTTTAAGTTAACTTTTGTTACTTCTTTTCCTGTTGGTTTTGTTAAAGCGAACTCTAAAGCTTCCATTCTATTCCAATTATCTATTCCTCCGTGAGCTTCAAAAACTTTAGATAGTGCTTCTGGATAATTAGTTTTTGCTAATTCTGAAATTGCTTCAGTCTCCATTTTTGGTTTATCTTCAGTTTTTTTTGTTTCATTTTTACATGAAATAAAAAATAGCGCAATACCTAAGATGTACAATAAGTGTTTCATTTAAATTTGTTGTTTTTTTTAGTTTTTATTTAGTGTAATTTAATCTACAAAATTTGCCTTTTCTGGCTTTACAAACATTGAAGCATCTGGTGCTTTTTGCGTAATTTTTACGTTTGTAAAGACATTAGGAGATTTTGGTGTTGTTGGTTGGTTGTTTTCAAAACCATAACCTGTTATTGTACTTGGCATTAATAAGCCATTAACTTTTTGCCAATCGCCGTAACGTCTAAAATGTAATTCTTCAGTATCTATTCCTGGTACAAAGTTAACAGTATAACCTAACCATTCCATTATGTAAGTATCTGAATTATAATATAATACATAAATATCTTCTGGTGTAGCTCCTACTCCATTGTCGTAAGATATTTTTATTCCTGGATATGTTACACCTTCAAATGTAAGTGGTTCTGCATCAGAATATTTAATACCATCATCAGATAAAATAAAAGGCATTGTATAAAAATAAAACATTAAATTATAACCAAATTTTGGGTCGTAACCTTTATATCCTGTTTCTGTTTTATTTAATAACCATGGCTTTTCTCCATCGAAACCTATACTATAGTTTGGAGCATCTAACAATGCTTTTCTAGTATCTAAATCTGTAATAGTTACTTCTTCTCCACCGTCTTTATTTTGAGTGTATTCTAGAGATTTCATAGATTTCCATACATCTATTCCTCCATGAGCATTAAACACTTTAGTAAGGTTTTCTGGATAAACTGAAGTTGTAACGTCTAAAACTTCGTTTTTATAATCTGTTGTTTCTACTACTTCAGTTTTTTTATTCTCTTTACAAGCCGAAACTATAATTAGTAGAACTGCAGCAATAATGTAATTTTTCATCATTTAAATTTTTGTTGGTTTTTTTATCTGTCGTAAAACAAATCTAATGATTACAAAAAAAAGCTTCAGTGTTAACTGAAGCTTTTAACTTATATTTATGGAATTCTTATTCTACTATTAATTTTTTAATTATTTGATTATTATTTTGATTCACTTTCACAAAATAAACGCCTGCTTCAAGATTTTTTACATTAAGTTGAAGTGATTCTGTTATAGTATTTTTTATAACTATTTTTCCCTGAACATCAATTACCTCTACAAAAGCATCTTCTTTCGTAATATTATTTAGTTTAATATTTACAATACTATTTGATGGGTTTGGATATAGTGTAAAGCCATTAGTATTAAACTCATCTACAGATAATGGTTGTGCTATAAATTCGGTTTCAAAAGTATTAGTAATAACAGGAGCATTAAAATCGAAATAAATTTCTGCTGAATTTGGAATTACTGTGCCTATTGCATAACCTGCAGATGGTTTAATTTTAAAATATACGTAACCATTGCTTCCAAAATCATCTTGTGACTGTGCTGGTAAATTAATATTATCGAACACCCATGTTAATTGATTTCCGTTTTGCGTTAATACATAATCGTGTTTAGAATTTAACATTTGTAATGTACTAACATCTAATAATGGATCTACTGTATTTTCTATTCTAACATTTATAGCTTCGGCTGTTCCAATGTTTTGAAATCTAATTGTGTAATACAAATATTCGTCTGTTGTAATAAAACTATTATATACTATTTCACGCCCATGAGATTCTGTTATATCATTAGGATCGTAAGAGCCTATAACTTCTTGAGAAATTACTGAAATATTATTTTCTGGAACAACATCGTTACTTGCCGTAGAATATGTTGCAGAACTCGTTACAAATTCTCCTAAATTTATTGTTGGAGGTGTATATAATCTAAACCAAATAACTCTTGATTCTCCTGGTAAAAGATTTGTAAAATCTACTGTTGCTCCTGTTGCATTTGGTGTTACAGATACTTGCGAGCTAAAAGCTGTAGCGTCTACGTAATTTACTAGTGGATCGTGAATAAAAGTAACTGTTCCAGATGCTATTGTTGTGGAACCTAAATTTTCTATAACTAAGTCGTTCCAATAATTAAATCCTGGTCTTGGTGCACTAAATGGTATTAAATATACCGCTAAATCTTCGCATGGCATTTGTTGAGTTATAGGAAAATCTACTGTTATAGTACTTCCATTAGCAACAGAAACATTTTCAAATAAAGCTGTTGAAATTGTAAAGCAATTCTCGTAACCAGTATTAGTAGCAAAAGTAATATCGTACGTATTAGTTTCTACTTGATTAACAATTGTAAAACTTCCTGTATTAGATTCTACTGTATTTATACTAGCGTCATTATTTACCTCGTAAGTAAAAAATCCATTTGTAAATGGTGTATCTGTACCATTAAAAACACCATCATTATTATCATCTAAAAAAGCATTAACTTCAATAAAACCAATGTTTGCACTACAAAACACATCAAAATCTATAACATCGTTTTCGCAACCAATTACGGAGCCATCAGACTGTATATAAATTGTTGCAGTTGTTCCTGTTGTTGTAAATGTTAATCCTGTTAAGTCTCCATCATCGTTTAAACCATATGGATTATCTGCATTTAAGTTTGTTACGCCATCACTATCTAATACAATTAACTCATCAAAATTATTTTCGGTACTTCCAGAATTAAATACAATATATAGAGTTGAACCATCACTACTAGAAAAATTGTATTGTTGTGTTTCATTATTTATATAACAAAAAGTAGTATTTACAGCATTTCCTTGCGCACAATCTACTATTACATTTGGATCTGCTCTGGTAGTAAAACTTTCTGTAATACATGTTGTTGCATTACCGTTAGCGTTATAAGGTGTAATGGTTACAAAGTATTGTGTATTGTAGTTTAATGTTCCAACATTGTATGTATTTACGTTACCAACATCTAAATTATTTAAAACTACAGTGCCATCTGCTAATGCAACTGTTAAATAGTATCCTGTTACTAATCCTGTAGCTGGGCTCCATGTTAAATCTGTATTTTCATTTACATCTACTGCTAAATCTTGTGGCTCTATTAGTGAAGCATTACAGTTGGGAACTGCTGCTGTATCAAAACAAGTTACTACATAGTCTATTGATGTATAGCCATTGTCTTGACAGTTAATACTTAAATCTGAATCTACATAAATAGTTATAGAATCTCCAGAGGCAATAAATGTTAGGTTTGATACATCTCCAGAATTTCCATAAGGTGTAGCATTTAAATTTGTAACACCATCGCTATCTAAAACTATTAGCTCATCGTAATTATTTTCTACTTGTCCAGAAACAATAACTAATTGTAGCGGTGTACCATTAATACTTGTGTAAGTAAATTGTTGTGTATTATTATTAACGTAACAAAATGAGCTTGTAATTGGTTGTGCACAATCCACTAGCACCGGACAATTTTCTGTTACTAAATTAAAACTAGTAATTGCAGGACATACTATTTGACTTCCATTAAAATAACCCGACACATAAATAGTTTGAGAACCTGAAAGTGATGTATAAGCAGTTGGGTTCTGAATTTCATTTACATTATTAAATGCATCTTGTTGAGATTCGTAAAAACCTATAGTTAACGTGTTAGGATCTTCTCCATTAATTATTTCTGGTAATGTAGTTGTTAAATCGAAAACTGCATTTCCATCACAAGCAATTAAATCTTGTGGTGTTCCTATTGCAAAAACAGTTCCCACTCCTACATTTACAGAATCGCTATTTGTACAACCTGTAAGAGGATTAGTTATTGTAACAGTATATGTACCAGCTGTTGTTACAACAATTTCTTGAGAAGTTTCTCCAGTACTCCATTGAAAAACATAATTAGCATCATTAGTATTAGGGTTTAAAACTATTGATGTACCATCGCAAATTGAATAATCTCCATTAAAATTTATAGTTGGTAATGGATTTACATTTAAACTGATAGTAGTAAACACATATTCACCTGTAGAAGTTTCTGTTACTCCTGCATAAATAATAGGAATATTAGGACTGTAACTGTAAGTAGAAGGATTTGTAATGGCATTAGTTTGTAATATTGCATCATCGTAAACCTCATAATAAGCAACAGTATAATCACTTGCAATAACACTACTTAAAATATCTGGATTAGCTGTTGTTAAATCGAACATAACAACTCCAGTGGCAGAACCATCACATGCATCAAGACTTGTTTCATTAATTTGAAAAGGCACATACTCTGTTAATAGTTGTAATGGTACAGTGGCAGAACAATTATCATAAGTACTCTCAACTCTTGCATAAACAGTTTGATAATTTTGTACAATATTTGTGTACGGAGAGCTTAATGCATTTGTATTATTATCTGCATCAACCTGCGTTTCGTGATAAGTTACTATATAATTTGGAACGCCTCCAGTAATCTCATTATCTTTTAAATGCAGGTCAAAAGGAGTAAAACCATCATTATCTGGATCTGCAGCAATTAAAGGTGTTGGTTGCACAACTTGTAATTCGTTTACATATAAATAAAGTTCACTACTTACATTTACACATCCAGAATTTGGATCTTCAATTCTTATAGTAATTGTTTGGTAATATGGTGAATTAAAATTCTCGTAATATGTTGGGTTTGTTATTGGATTAGTATTTGCAACAGCATCGTTAGAACTTTCAAAATAAGAGACTAATAAACTTGAATTTCCATTGGTAATCTGACTTTCGAAAATAGTTAAATCAAAAACACCAACACCATTTCCATAGCCACAAGTCTCCATATCAAAAGCTAGTGGATTTATATTTAGTGAGTTCACTATCAAATTATACGTCACTACATTAGAAACACAGTTTCCTGAAGTAGAATTTACTACAGCATAAATTGTTTGCGGATTTGTATAATTTGTAAAAGGACTTGAAAGCGGATTCACTTGTGCATCAGCATCAGCTTGAGTTAAGTAATATAAAACAATAAAACTATTAGGATCTTGACCTCCAAGAATTTGTTGATTCATTATGGTCAAGTCAAATTCGGCAAAACCATCACCATCGTTGTCACATATTTCATAATCACTAGGTTGGTTTGCATTAGGAGTTAAAAGAACTGTAAAAGTTTCTGAACTCGTTACTGGCTGAGTTCCACTTGTTGTATACTCAATAGTATAAGTACCTCCAGATATTGCATTAGTTACTGTTCCAGTGGTTGCATCTATAACTGCACCATCTGTTGGTGTAGGATTAAAAGTAAAAGTACCTCCAGATTCTCCAGTAATGTTCACCACCGCACCATCGCAAGTTGGTGATATTTGGAAAGATGCATTTTGAGCATAAATTATTGAAGATATTAGTAATGAAAATAAAACGAATAGTAATTGTTTTTTCATGATAGCGTGGTTATGTTGGTTAATTATTAATAAAACAATTAAAAAGTAAATATTCCTACTTATTCATATTTTAAAAGATTTAAAATACATGCATATTTTATGTATAAACAATAGATTTAGCTTAAATTTGTTTCTTCCTATAAATATACAGATATTATTTCTTTAATGATTGATAAACAAATAAATAGCACCCAAAACACATTAGTAAAACAAATAGTTTTATTAAAAGATAAATCTCGCGAACGTAAAAAAACTGGATTGTTTGTAATTGAAGGTGCTCGTGAAATGGAATTAGCTACAAAAGGCAATTACAAGATTAAAACTATTATGTTTTATGCTGAATTATTTAATATCGAAAATTTAAAAACACTTAATATTGGTAATGCAGAAGTTATAGAAATTAGCAAAGAAGTTTACCAAAAAATAGCTTACAGAGAAACTACCGAAGGTATTATTGCTATAGCAGAAAGTAAAACAAACACTATTGAAGCCTTAAGTTTTAAAAATAACAATCCGTTAATTTTAATTGCTGAAGCTCCCGAAAAACCAGGAAATATAGGTGCTATTTTACGTACTGCAGATGCTGCAAATGTAGATGCTGTAATTATTGCAAATCCTAAAACCGATTTATACAACCCAAACATAATTCGATCTAGTGTGGGTTGTTTATTTACCAACCAAATTGCAACAGGTTCTACTCAAGATATAATTGCTTTTCTTAAAGCTAAAAACATTAATATATATTCTGCAATTTTACAAGAATCTCAAGACTACCATAAGCAAGATTACACGCAACCAACTGCAATTGTTGTTGGTACAGAAGCTACAGGTTTAAGCCAAGCGTGGAGGCAAGCTGCAAAACAAAACATCAGTATACCAATGCAAGGCGCTATAGACTCTATGAATGTATCTGTAGCAGCTGGAATTTTAATATTTGAAGCTAAGAGACAACGCGATTTTAAATAAAAACTTATAAATTAATTTATATTTAAAAATCACCAAACACCTCTATTTTAATACTTTTAATATAATAAACTGTATTTTTAAACATGACAGAAACCACTTTATTCTATATACTTATTGCAATTTTAATTATTAGTTTTTGTGTTGACCAAATATTAGATTTACTAAATGCTAAGCATTATAACGATGCTATACCAGAAGAGCTAAAAGATGTTTACAATACAGAAGAGTACCAAAAATCTCAGAATTACAAAAAAACAAATTACAAGTTCTCTATAGTAACAGCGTCCTTTTCCTTAATTACAACTTTAGCTTTTTTCATTTTAGACGGCTTTGCCTTTGTAGATGCTTTGGCTCGTAATTTCACATCAAACAATATTATAATAACACTTATATTTTTTGGCATTATTATGCTAGGAAGCGATGTACTTGCCACACCGTTTACATATTATAAAACCTTTGTAATTGAAGAAAAATTTGGCTTTAATAAAACCACAAAAAAACTATTTATTCTAGATAAGTTAAAAAGTTGGTTAATGGGCATTGTTGTTGGCGGTAGTATTTTAACCTTATTAGTTTTATTTTACCAAATATCCGGGCAATATTTTTGGCTATACGCTTGGGTTTTAATTGGAGTCTTTACTTTATTTGTTAATCTGTTTTACTCCCGATTAATTGTTCCTTTATTTAACAAGCAAACGCCTTTAGAGTCCGGCAATTTACGTGATGCTATTTCTAGGTATGCAGAACATGTAGGCTTTAATTTAGATAAAATTTTTGTTATAGATGGCTCTAAACGAAGTACAAAAGCTAATGCCTATTTTTCTGGTTTTGGTAGTGAGAAAAGAGTAACACTATACGATACTTTAATTAAAGATTTAGAAGAGGAAGAAATAGTTGCCGTTTTAGCACACGAAGTTGGACACTATAAAAAGAAACACATTATTTTTAATCTTGTAACCTCTTTACTACTTACTGGTTTAATGTTGTATGTATTATCGTTATTAATTGGCAATCCATTACTTTCTCAAGCATTAGGTGTAGCACAACCTAGTTTTCATATTGGTTTAATTGCCTTTGGTATTTTATATTCTCCAATATCTACAATTACTGGTTTAATTATGAATTGGTTTTCAAGAAAATTTGAATATCAGGCAGACGATTATGCAAAAAAAACATACAAAGCAGAACCTTTAATTACTTCGCTTAAAAAACTATCTAAAAATAGTTTAAGCAATTTAACACCGCATCCTGCATACGTTTTTATGCATTATTCGCATCCAACTTTGTTAGAGCGTTTTAGAAACTTAAAACAATAGACTAATTTGACATTGTTAAAATTAATAGATAACTTCGTTTATCGAATGATATAAAACATTTAAACGATTTTATATCAATGAAGCATTAGCTTTAATACACAAGGGCATTACAAAACCGGCAAATTTCTGAAATATAAGCAATCGTATTTGAATAAAAGTAAATTATACTTATAAGATGAACGCAACCTTTTAAGAGTTTTCGCATCTTAAATATAAGAACCAAAAAAAATAAATTATGAGAAAATTACTTTCAATTATTTCAATTACAGTTTTATTCACTTTTATGAGTTGTAATAATGATGACAATTTGTTAGCATCAACTACTCAAAACTCAATAGATGTATATGTTGCTGGACAAAAAGAGGCAAACGCTACTTATTGGAAAAACAACTCAGAAATAACCCTCAATAATGGAGGACTTAATAATACTATTGCTTCAAAAATTATATATCAAAACGATAATGTATATGTTTTTGGAAGAGATAATTCTTTTCAATTGTTTGACAACAATTTTTTATTTTGGAAAAACGGCAACTTAACCAATTTAAATGATGAATTTCAAGAAGCAGATTATGAAGTAGAATTCATAACAGATATGTTAATTGTAGGCGACGATGAATATTTTTTAGGATATTTAAAGAATATATCAAATCCGTCAACTTATGATTTAGTTTATTGGGTAAATGGTGTTAAAACGGTTATTCTTGAAAATTGTATTTTTAGACATCAACAATCTTCTATCAAAATAGTTAATGATGATATTTACATTTTTTCAAAAAACGATAATAATAAGTTAGGTGTTTTTATCAACAATAGTTTTAATCCAATTGACTCAGGTTACTTAGCATATGATATGATAACAAATGAAAGTGAAATCTTTACATATGGTTCTATTATAGGAAGTGTTGATGTTACAGGTTTTTACAAAAATATTATCACAGGCTCAGAAATATCTAGCCCAGTTTCTATTATAGGCTTAACTTTTGATTCAAGCGATATCTATACTATAGTTAATTATGATAATGTTAGTTGGCGTAGAGAAATTAAGAAAAATAATGATTCTTATTATATTTCACCAGAAGGTTTTGAATCACATATTGTTGATTTAAAAGTAGTAGATGGCAATGTATATACAATAGTCAGAGAATTAATTTCAGCTAATTACGGTCCTAATAAATTATTAATTAATAATGAAGCTGAATTAGTTTTAGATGAAGGTCCTTCAAACTTTTTAAACAGCATATATGTTGTAGAAAATTAAGGATTGAAAAAAACACTGAAAGTACTAAAGCTAACAATGGCTATAAGTAATTGCTTGTTCTCGCCTACTTTGGAAATTCCTTCGGAATTTCCAACTTGGTGTGTACTTGCATAGTTAAGTGATAACCCACGCAACTAATCATAGCCGAGACCGATAAACGAACTTTTAAAATTCAAATAAAAAAGCACAGTCTTAAACTGTGCTTTTTTATTTATATTATAATTAGTTATACTAGTTACTTTCTCCTAACCAAGCATTCATCATCCAAACTGTTTTTTCCTGTTCAGAAATAAAGTCACTCATCATAGAACTTGTACCTTCATCGTTTGCATCTCCAGATTTATCTAAAATTAGCCTTTCAATTTGCAATAATTCTGATAAAGAGTTTACAATTAATTGTACAGCGTCTTCGTCTTTAGAAATATTTTTTCCAACAGGTACTTTTGCTGTATTAATATAATCTTCAAAAGTATGTAAAGGTGTCTCGCCTAAAGTTAAAATACGCTCGGCTAATGCATCTACCTTCATATTTGCATCTGTGTATAATTCTTCAAATTTAACATGTAAATCGAAAAAATTCTTTCCTTTTATATTCCAGTGGATACCTCTTAAATTTTGGTAATAGGTCTGGAAATTTGCAAGTAAATTATTTAAATCTCCAGCTATATCTTTTGCTTTATTTGTTTCTAATCCTAAACTATTTAGTTTCATAATTTCTTATTTTCTATGTTATTATTTGCTTAAACAAAGTTACCAAGAAAATAAATGTTAATTATTATAAATTTTATTGATACATTTTATATTTTTATAGTTTAAAACTATATAAATGACCATAACACAACTATCATATGTTCTTGCGGTTGCAGAACACCAAAACTTTACAAAAGCTGCCGAAAAATGCTTTGTAACACAGCCTACATTAAGTATGCAAATACAAAAATTAGAAGACCAATTAGATATTTTAATTTTTGATAGAAGTAAAAAACCAATAGAACTAACCGAAGTTGGAAAAAAAATAGTTAGCCAAGCAAAAAATATTGTAAACGAGTCGCATAGAATACAAGATATTGTAGACCAACAAAAAGGTTTTATAGGTGGCGAATTTAAATTAGGTATTATACCTACGGTTATGCCTACACTTTTACCAATGTTTTTAAAAACGTTTGTAAAAAAGTACCCAAAAGTTAAGCTTAAAATAGAAGAGCTTACTACCGAAGATATAATTACAAAAATTAACGATGGCCATTTAGATGCTGCTATTGCTGCAACTCCTTTAGAAAACGATTCTATTAAAGAACGTGTATTATATTTTGAACCTTTTATGGCTTATATACCTCAAAGTCATCGTTTAAGCACAAAAAAAACAATTACTACAGACGATTTAGATATTGATGACATGTTACTTCTTGAAGATGGGCATTGCTTTAGAGATGGTGTAATTAATTTATGTCGTGTATTTAAGGATCATAACGATGATAGTTTTCAATTAGAAAGTGGTAGTATTGAGACATTAATTAAACTTTCTAACGAAGGTTTAGGCATGACACTCCTACCGTATTTACATACTTTAGATATTAGCGAAAAAACACGAAATAATTTAAAACCATTTAGCGCACCTTCTCCAGCAAGAGAGGTAAGTATTATTTACCATAAAAGTGAACTAAAAATGCAAATTATAGAAGCGCTACAAGATGTAATTTCTGGAATTATTAGAGGTGCTATTACATTTCAAAATGTACAAATAATTAGTCCTATTGCTAAATAATTTAAACTTAAGCATATAAAAAAAGCGACTATTAAAGTCGCTTTTTTTTATATAAGACTACAACTTATAAGGCAAAATTAACATAAACCGAAATACGTTGTTTTGACTCTACATTATCACCAAACAAACTTTGGCTTAATGGCAATGTATAACTGGCTCCAAAAATAAATTTTTCGATTGCTAATTCGGAACCAAAAGAGGCATTAACTATAGTTCCATCTGTATCTTTTAATGCTTCTCCATACTGCTCAATTTCATTATAAACATCTCCCGAGATGCCTACAAATGGCATAATATTCATTTTCTGTGTAGAGAAAGCCCTAAAAACATTTACCGAATAGCTTAACTGATTGCCAAACTGGTAATTGTTTTTATTTTCTCCTTTTAAATAATAACTTATTAATGTGTTTACACCATACTTGTTCCCTCCGTAATTATAGCCTAAAGAAAAAATTCCATCTACACTTCCTGTTCCAACTTGAAAACCTGGATTTACATTATCCGATAATCTTTGTTCAAACTTTCCTGTAGGTAGTTTTACACCTACACCAAACTGTAAAGAGTGACCTGAAGCTATTTTTTCGTTATTAAAGTCTACAGTATTTTCGTCTTGTTTTTTATAAAATGGTAATTTATACCAACCTATAAGGCTAGCGTCTCCAATACCATTTATATTTTCTTTTACATTATTAAAGTCTCTTGTTAAGTCTTGATAAGGTAAATTTGCAGACACATAAAAAGAATTATTTATAGGTATTTGTGCCCATAATTGGTAAGTATTAAAACTTTCCTTACTAATTGGAGAGTTTTCAAAAATACCGTTTTTAGATTCAAAATTTTGATAAATATATCTTACACCTACAAAATTTGCATTACTTAATGTACCAAATCCAAAACTTCCACTACTTGTAGAACAACCACATAAATCACAAAAAAAAGAAAATGTTTCGTGGTTACTACAACTACCTTTTTTCTCGTGTGCTTCACTATTATTTGTTATTAAAAAAACAAATAAAGTTAATACTACTATTTTTTTAAAATTCTGCAAATCTTTCATCTTCTAAAAATTCATAATCTGTTAATGTTTTCAAGAAAGCGATTATACTTTCTTTTTCGTAATCCGAAAGGTCTATACCATAACTACCGTCCGCTTTTAGTAATGATGCATCTACATTACCATTATCTGCAAGTCCTGAATCGTAAAAATTTAAAACAGCTTCTAATGTCGCAAATCTACCATCGTGCATGTATGGATAAGTTACTTCTACGTTACGTAAACTTGGCACTTTAAATTTGTACAAATCGTCTGGATTGTTTCCTATCTCATAACGTCCTAAATCGTTTAGCTGCGGATTAATAGATAAACCATTATTTCTAAAACTCTGGTCTGTAAACAAATCTGTAGCGTGACATGACGCGCATTTAGCTTCAAATGTATTTAAACCATCTTGTTCTATTAATGTAAGTGTTGTATTCTCTTCGTTTCTAACATATTTATCGTACTTAGAGTTAGAAGAGACCATTACCAACATAAATTGAGATAAGGCTTTTAATATATTTTCTGAACTAACTTCTCCATCATCAAAAGCACGAGCAAATTGCTCTTGGTAATAAGAATCTGAGCTTAGTTTTTGTACCACATTACTTAATGTCTCTCCCATTTCAACTTCACTCGTTATGGGAATTATAGGCTGCAAATCTAAATGCGTTGCAGAGCCATTCCACATAAATGAAGTTTGATATGCCATATTTTGAATGGGCTGTGCGTTTCTAAAACCTATACCGCCATTAACGCCATGGCTTAAATTATGTCCATGATGTGTAAAAGCAAAAGCTTGTTCGTGACAAAAAGCACAAGCTATAGCATTGTTAGAAGACAATCTACCTTCGTAAAATAGTTTCTTACCAAGTTCTACACCAGCATCGGTAAGAGGATTATTGTCTAAATTATAAGTGATTTCTGGGAAGTTTGAAGGCCAATCTACCGTTAAAGGGACCGCTTCGTAAGTTGCTATATTTTCAGAATTAGAGCACGAAAACAACACCAAAATACTTATAAAAAAAATAATTATTTTTTTCATAATTATTGTTATAGTAAAACCATTGAAGATAAAAATCTCCAATGGTTTTAATTACTAATTAATCGTTGTGTACGTGATGTACCGAAAACATACCATTTATATTATTTGCTATAATTGGTGTTTCTACTTCATCAACATGTACTTGATCGTATCCATCTGCAAAATTCGCAGTTGTAGCGCCATCAAATACTTTTGCTATATCTGCTTTTATGTGTACTTCTGGCGAAGTGTCTTGTCTAACTATAACAGTGTTTGGAAATGTTAGTGTAACTTCTCTATAATTATCTAATGAGGAACCAACGCTTCCCATATGCACATTTAAAGGCTCGTTTGTAACCGAAGTAGTAGAAAAAGTACCATCTAATCTAATAAATTTATAACCTGAAGCCCAACTCCACATCATACCTTCGTCTGATGCTTCATCTAAAAAATCTCCTTGCCCTTCTGCGCCTAAAGCAAAACGTTCTTGATCTATACCAACACCAAAAGTTACTTCTGTATAGTTAGCAGCTGTAACATTATCTAACGTTAAATATATTTCTCCAGCATTATTGCCATTAGCTTCGCTAATAATAAAGGCATTATCCTCAACAGGATACATAAATGTATTACCATTAGAGTCTTTTACTCTTACGTTACTAATAATGTATTTTAAATTAGTTAATTGAAAAGATTCGTTATTAGATTTATTATAAGTTGTACCAAAAATAAAATCTTGGTCTCCTACTCCATTATCGAATTTTAATGTTAATGGTCCTGTTTGCCCAATTAAGGCTTCTGCGCTATCATCGTCTGATGAGCACGCAAATATTGTTGCGCATAACAATAGCGCAAATGTAAATTTTAAAGTTTTCATTTGTTTAAATTTTATGTATTGTAATAATTTTTAAGTCTTTATAATTAAAGACTAGTGGAAATAAAATTTAAACAATAGGAGGTTTAAAATGTGAATAATCGAACATGTAAGTATACAGTTGATTCGATTTTAAAGGTGTTTTAGTTTTTGTAGTAAAAACTATTTTTGAAATTTTGTTATAATTATATTCTGAGTAGAATACAGGAAAAAAAGCTTCTGCTAAATTATATACTGCAATGTCACTTTTTGTATCTGTTGTTGCTGTTGCTAACTGCTTTGTTAAATGACATTTACCATTACATTGCAACTCAGGTTCATCTTTATTAATACAATAGGTTTCAATTATATAATCTATATTTAATTGAAAATAAGCCACATAACCAACATGGTAAACAGGTCTAGCTGCAAAAGACACTAAAAGTACTATAAGAGTTAATTGTTTCAGGCTATTATTATTTTTCGCAAAGATAAAGTTGTAATATTAATTTTACTAAATATTTAACGTAAAAAAAGCGACTTTACAGTCGCTTTTTTTTATGCTTTTAAATAAATTAGACATTGATTTAAATCTGGGTTTTTATGTATTAAAGATTCTATATAAATCTTTATTTCTTCAACTTCGTAAGGTAATAAACGTTGAAGTGCTTTTTGAACCTCCTTACAAAACAAGTTGGCATCAAAACTAACTTTATTAAGTATTGTTTTGGTGTACTCGAACATTGCTCTTGCCATAGTATTATTGTGTTTAATTAAGTAATAAAAGTAAATTTGTTGAATAGGCAAACGGTTTATAAATTCGATTAAATGTAGTAAAAAAAACAATTCGAAATCGTTTTAGATACTATTTTAACAGTTAAAAAATTCCCAATTAACATATTTAAAATTTGTTATCACCATCTAACAAATCTCCTAATCCTCCTAAAATACTACCTTCTCCTTTACTTTTTCCTCCTCTTGAAACACTAGATAAAACACGACCGGCTAATCTACTAAATGGCAATGACTGTATGTACACTGTACCTGGACCTTGAAGCTTTGCAAAAAACAATCCTTCTCCTCCAAATACAGTATTTTTAATACCACCAACAAACTCTATATCGTAATTAACATCTTGTGTAAAGCCAATAATACAACCCGTATCTACACGTAATGTCTCTCCTGCTTTTAATTCTTTTTTTGCTGTAGTTCCTCCTGCATGTACAAACGCCATACCGTCACCTTCTAACTTTTGCATTATAAAACCTTCTCCTCCAAAAAGTCCTCTGCCTAATTTTTTACTAAATTCTACTCCTATACTAACTCCTTTGGCTGCGCATAAAAAAGCATCTTTTTGGCAAATAAATTTTCCTTTAAACTCTGTTAAATCTATAGAAATAATTTTTCCAGGATATGGAGATGCAAAAGAAACGTTACGTTTACCGTCTAAGGCATTGTAAAAAGCTGTCATAAACAAACTTTCTCCAGTTAAAATACGCTTTCCAGCTCCTAAAATTTTACCAAAGAAACCTTCATCTTTTTTAGAGCCATCTCCAAAAATGGTTTCCATTTTTATGCCATCGTCCATCATCATAAAACTACCAGATTCTGCAATAACTCCTTCTTGTGGATCAAGCTCTATTTCTACATATTGCATTTCTTCTCCGTAAATTCTATAGTCTATTTCGTGTGCTGTCATAATTTTAAGTTTTTGGTTACACCTTTATATGTTGGCTTATTAAATAAAATGTTACAGTTATTTTTTATTTTTAACTTTTACACTCCATTCAAAATTAAATGTAGATACTATTACTCCATCTTGATTTGTACCTATAGATTGCATCCAAAAAGTTTGACCTTCTCCTGTAGCAATGGTTTTTTTTAATGCCTCGTCTATTAAATGTCCATCTTTACAAGTAAATGTAATTTTACCAGTTGCCTTTTTAGTAAAAGTAGCATTGTTATTAGATACTAACATAGAAATATTTTTACCCGAACTTCTAATTTTTGCCAAAACCAATGCACCAGTTGTAAGCTCTGCCGCCATACCTTGCACTGCCCAAAACATAGATTTAAATGGGTTTTGATTAATCCAACGGTGCTTAACTTTTACAGTACACGTGTTATTATCTATAGTTTTAACTCTAACTCCGGTAAAAAATACTGATGGTAATTTAAAAAAGTTGAAAGTGTTTATTTTACTTGGTGTAAGCTTCATATTTATTTTTTGGTTTTCTCAAAATTATTGAAAAAATTCAACACTACAACATGTTAAAATTTTGTTAATTTTTAGTACTATGCGTAACATAATACCTTTTTTTAGACATATATTTGCATAAGAAACTATTATATACTTTTTAAAATGAAAGAAAATAACCATACAAATATTGCCACGTTTATACATCTATCTACCTTTTCAAGGTTTATAATTCCTTTTGGAAACTTTTTAGGACCTTTAGTATTATGGATAATAAATAAAGAAAAGTCTGAATTTATAGACGAGCATGGTAAACAGGCAATTAACTTTCAAATAAGTATTTTAATATACTCGTTAATAATAGGTTTAATTACTATTCCATTTTTTGCTTTTAGTTTATTAAGCGGTTTAGATTTTATGGATTTTAATCTTTTTAACGGCATTCATTTTAACATAAGTAAACCTACTCCATTATTTTACATAGGTGGTTCTTTAGGCTTTTTAGCAGTAATAGCTTTCATTCTAGAAATTGTTTTTATAATAAAAGCTAGTATTAAAGCAAGAGATGGAGATAGTTACGAGTATCCATTTTCTATTAAATTTTTAAAATAATTCATCAATAATAAATCAATCAAAAAATGAACAGTTTAACAACATTAAATTTCATGAGAATATGAAGATAGAAAACACAAAAGCACAAATGCGTAAAGGTGTTTTAGAGTACTGCATTTTATCTGTTTTAAAAGATAAAGATGCTTATGTCGCAGAAATTTTAGGCACACTAAAAGACGCTAAATTGCTTGTAGTAGAAGGTACTATTTACCCACTACTTACTAGACTTAAAAATGCTGGACTTCTTAATTACCGTTGGGAAGAAAGCACTTCTGGACCACCAAGAAAGTATTACGGATTAACAGAAACAGGACAACTGTTTTTAAAAGAATTAAGCACAACTTGGGACGAATTACAAACCGCAGTTAACATCGTTACACCATCAAAAAACAACACTAATGAATAAGACAGTCAACATAAATTTAGCAGGTATATTTTTTCACATAGATGAAGATGCATACTTAAAATTACAGCGCTATCTTGAGGCTATAAAACGTTCATTTACAGATTCTCAAGGACGTTCTGAAATAATAGCAGATATAGAAGCTCGTATTGCAGAACTATTTACAGAACGCATTATAAACAACAAACAAGTTATTGGAAACAAACAAGTAGACGAAGTTATAGCCATAATGGGACAACCCGAAGACTACCTTGTTGATGACGAAATATTTGAAGACGAGCCACAACAAAAAAGCTATACAAAAGGACGTTCTAAAAAACTGTATAGAGATACAGAAAACTCTTATGTTGGAGGTGTTTCTTCTGGTTTAGGGCACTATCTTGGTATAGATGCTTTATGGGTAAGACTAATATGGATTGTTCTTATTTTTGGTTTTGGAACAGGTATACTTATTTACATATTACTTTGGATATTAGTTCCAGAGGCCAAAACAACTTCGGAAAAAATATTAATGACAGGAGAAAACGTTACCATTTCTAACATCGAAAAAAAAATTCGTGATGGTTTTGAAAGTGTTTCAGAAAGTGTAGGCCCAACACTTCAAAACGCAGGAGACAATCTTAAAAAAGGCTTTGAAAACGCAAGTGATAACTTAAAAAAAATAGATGTTAATAAATCTACAAGTAAAATAAAATCTAGCTCGCAAACCTTTTTCGATACCATTGCAGATATCTTTATGTTTATATTAAAAATATTCGCAAAATTTATTGGTCTTATTTTAATGTTTGTAGGTGCTGTAGGAGCCATTGCTGCAACCGTAGCCCTTTTTATTAGTGCTTTTGGAAATAGAAACTCTGTTAATATGAGTCCAGACTTTTTAGAATTAGCAAATAGTTCTGGCATTCCATTTTTTCTAGTTGCATTATTAGGGTTTTTCTCTTTTGTAATTCCTTTTTTACTCTTATTCTATTTAGGACTAAAAATTTTAATAACCAATCTTAAATCTATTGGCAATGTTGCTAAGTTCACACTGTTGGGTGTTTGGTTATTATCTATTATAGGTTTAGCAGTTGTTGGTGTTAGACAAGGCTTATCTTATAAAGAAAAAGCACCTTCGATTACTACAGAGCGATTTGAAAACATTACCAAAAAAGATACTCTTTACTTATCTATGAGAGATAATGAAGTTTATGCCGATGGTTACTACAAAAACTTTCATGATTATGAAACTGCTTTTAACGACAACGGAAATAAAATAACATACTCTAGAGGCGTACAATTTAGAGTGCGCTCTACAAGAGATAGTGTTGCTAAAATTAAAGTAATTAAAACTTCTAGAAACGAATCGTTTGAATCTGCTAAAAAACTAGCAAACAACATTATTTATCAATACGAACTAGTTGGTAACGAATTACTTTTAGACAATCATTTTATAATACCAAATGACGATATTAAAAGAAATCAAGAAGTTGAAATTACAATATATTTACCTATTGGAACCACTTTATTTGCCGATGAAAACACACATAGATTTCATATAAGAAATGGTTTATTATCTAAAACAAAGGAAGGTCATTTTCTTGAAGTTGCTAATGGTAAGCTAATTTGTAACGATTGTGACAACGAAGACAACGAAGATGACGACGATTTTGAAATTGATGTTAATATTAACAACGAAGGCGCTAAATTAAAAATAAATTCTGATGGCATTAAAGCTGAAGCAAAAGCAAATTCTATAGAACTTAATGAGGATGGCGTAAAAAGTAAAACCAATAACGTTGAAGTTAATATAAACGAAGATGGTATTAAAATAACATCAGATCCGGATAATAAATAATCAATCAAAAAAACCAAACAGTTATGATTTACATTGCAGAATTAGTAATTATTTTAATTTTAAATGTTTTAGTATAACAAAAACATCAACCAAAAAAATACAACCAACCGCAGCCATCCCATTCTTTTTAAAAGTTTGGGATGGTTTTTGTTATATATTTGTCGAACAATTAATTTTAAAGTTTCCGCTGCATTCTTTTATTTAACGCAGTAGAAATACTGTAACAACACATGAAAACAAAACTACACACTCTTATTCTTATTTGCTTAATTAGTTTTTCTGCTTTTTCTCAAAGCACAGAAAAAATAAAAGGTAGCAGAAATGTTACTACTCAAACTACAGAAATAGACGCTTTTAACCGTTTGGTTATAGATAACGATTTTGAGATTAACATAAAGCAAGGCGATGTACCATCAATACAAGTACGAACAGACGATAATTTACACGAAGTAATACAATTTGCTGTAAACGAAGGAAGCTTAAGTTTTAAAACTAATAAGAGAATTACATCTAGCAAAGCAATGGAAATAACTGTAATATTTAAAGATGAATTAAATATTATAGAACTAAAAGAAAACGCTCAATTATCGACAATTAGCCCTATAAATGTTACGGACTTAATTTTAAGAACCAAAGAATCTGCAAAAGTATTTTTAACCATTGAAGCTGAAAATTTTCAATACGTTGCAGCAGGAAAAACAAAAGCAGCATTAAATATCACTTCTAAATCTACCATTTTAGATTTAAGTGACAATACAGGAATTGAAGCTCTTATAAACTCTGATGCTATTACAGTAGACATGTTACAACGTGCTAATGCAAGATTAGAAGGTGATGCTACAGATTTAAATGTAAACATCGATAATTCTTCAGTTTTAAAAGCTGAAAAACTTACCGTTAAAAATTGCACTTTACATACAGAAGGCAGAGCAGACGCACATATTGAAGCCTCTAAAAATTTAATTATTGAAGCCTCTGGTACTACAGAAACATATATTTATGGTAGTCCAAAAATAGAATTAAAGACTTTTGAAGATGAAGCTATTTTAAGGAAAAAATAGACAATAAATATATTTATAATAAAAAAGCCGAAGCTGTTGCTTCGGCTTTTTTATTTTTATTACATAGTAATATTATCTAGTTATATGTAGAAGTACTAACCTCAAAACTTGCATCCTTAGCAGCTAAATAACGCTCAGCATCTAAAGCAGCCATACAACCTGTTCCAGCTGCTGTAATAGCTTGCCTATATACATGATCTGCAGCATCTCCACTTACAAAAACACCATCTACATTTGTTTTAGATGTTCCTGGTTTTGCATTAATAATATAACCTGTCTCGTCTAAGTCTAAGAAATCTTTAAAAATATCTGTATTTGGTTTGTGCCCAATAGCTACAAAAAATCCTGTTGCAGGAATTTCATGTTTTTCATTAGTTTGGTTATTAACAACTCTAACGCCAGTTACAACTTGTCCGTCTCCTAAAACCTCATCTGTTTCAGTATTAAAAAGTATCTCGATATTTTCTGTATTTTGAACTCTCGCAGCCATAATTTTAGATGCTCTAAATTCGTCTCTTCTAACAAGCATTGTAACTTTTTTACACAATTTAGATAAGTAGTGTGCTTCTTCACAAGCACTATCTCCTGCTCCAACAATTACAACTTCTTGATTTTTGTAAAAGAATCCATCGCAAACTGCACATGCCGATACTCCACCACCAAGCTTTAAATATTTTTGCTCAGAATCTAAACCTAAATATTTAGCACTAGCTCCAGTAGAAATAATAACGGTATCGCAGTGAATTTCTTTTTCCTCATTTACCCATACTTTATGGACATCTCCAGAAAAATCAACTTTTGTAATCCAGCCGTCACGTACATCTGTTTCAAAACGTTGTGCTTGCGCTTGAAGTTCCATCATCATTGCAGGTCCAGTAATTCCTTCTGGATAACCAGGGAAATTTTCAACTTCGTTAGTAGTTGTTAACTGTCCTCCAGGCTGTGTTCCTTGATATAAAACTGGTTTCATATTTGCTCTGGCAGCATAAATAGCAGCAGTATATCCTGCTGGTCCAGATCCTATAATTAGGCATTTTACTTTTTCTATTGTATCAGACATAATCGTATTTTTATATTACAAAAATAGCTTTTTTTAATAGAAAGCATAATGTTAAGTTATCAACAGAATTTATGCGCTAATAAATGAGAATAATACTCTTAAAATTATACTAAAACAGTCAAAAAAAGATGTTAATTAGACACATAATGTTAATCTATAAACTTAAATTTAAAGAAAATTCTAAATAATTTAACTGAAATTATGAATACTATGGTAACCAACGAAAAAGAAACTGTATTATATTATAACTCTGAAACTTCTTTAGGCAAACAGAGTTTACCTTACACTGAATCTTCTCAACAAAGCATAAAAACAATTGATGTTTCAAAAACGAAAATAACAGGAACAGAATGGGCTAATATTACTAGCAAACTTAATATTACTATTAGCGAGTTAGTAGACCAAGATCATCCAGATTACAAAAAAAATTATGGTGATGCCGTAAACCTATCTGAAGATGATTGGATTAAAATACTTACCGCAAATCCAGAAACTTTAAGCTACTCTATATTAGTAGTTAATAAGGATTTTCACTTAATAAAATCACCTTCTCAAATAGCTAAACTACTAGAAAAAGAAGACAGCAATTTTGATGCGAGAAATAAGGATTAGTAAAAAATAATCCTTTTTAAATAGCATTTACTTTAATTTAACCAACAAAACAATGCCAATTTCTCAAACATTAAAACACGATGTTATAAAAAACATTGTGTTAAAGCTCTCTAAAACAATAAATACAGATTACGAAGAGGATAATAACGAATTATGTTTCGATTTTCCTAAAAACATTGGCGATGGCTATTTTAAAGCTATTGAATTTGATTTTGGCGTAGGCATTATTATTGCCGATTTTTTAATTAATGAAAATCTATCTATCACTTTTGAAAAAGACAAAATAAATCCTTTAAAGTTTTTTTTTAACCTAGACACTGAAGTTAAATTTAAAGATTCTGAAAATGACTTAAAATTAAACAGGCTTGAAAGCTTACTTGTAAGTCCAGCTACTAACGAGGCTCAAACTTTTAATTTTAATAAAAACAAACCTAATACCTTTTTTTATATTCAAATAAACCGTAAACTTTTTGAAGAAAAAATTGAAAAATTTATTGGTGATATGGATGAAGATTTAGAAACTTTATTTCGAGATTTAAACGGTATTAATAAATTTCATTTTAAAAGTTATTATTCTTTAGAGATTGCAGAACTAATAGAAGATTTTAAATCCTGTGATCTTACAGATTTTATGCAATCTGTTTATTTAGAAGGTAAAACTTACGAAATAATCACTCAATACCTAAACCAATTTACAAAGAAAAATAATAATCCTGGTAAACATAAACTGTTAAGAAAAGCTACTGTATCTAAAATAGAAGAAGCGGTACAAATTATAAAAAATGAAATAGATGTAAGAATTAGCGTAAATGCCTTAGCGAAACGTGTTGGCTTAAACCAAAACACATTACAAGCAGGTTTTAAACTGCTATTTTCAACCTCTGTAAACGAATATATTAGAGACCATAAAATAGAATATGCCAAAAATTTATTAGAAAATTCTGAGTTAAACATTACTGAAATTACATATAAAATAGGCATAAACTCCAGAAGTTATTTTTCGAAATTATTTAAAACAAAATATGGGCTTAGTCCAAAACAATATTTAACTCAATTTAGAAAAAATGAAAATAAATCTGCATAATGGTTAATTTAAAACCGAAATAACAAAAAAAAATGCGCTATCCATTTATAAAATGTGCTCAATAGTGTTATTCATCGTTTCAAATTTGTTAATCAATAAAGTACAAATTAAGTTTTTTTGTAACCAAACCAATATCCCTTTTTAATTTTAAAATTGATTAAACAAAATGAGTAACATTACAACTATAGATACTTTACCTAAAAACATTTTTAAACTTAAAGAAAAATTAGGCGGTCTTCTTACAGAAACAAAAGGAGTTTATACATTAAAACTAGACGAGCTTTGTGGTAAAGGAGAAATAAAACAATACATTTTAAATAATGGCATTGTAGTATATAAGTTTAACATAGCATTAAATAACGATTTAGTTTTCGAGTTTGAAACCCAAGCAAAAGACAGCTTATTTTTTGCATATTGCACACAAGGCACAAGCTTTTTTAAATCTAATGACAACGAAAAATATAATAAAACTGAAGAATTAAGACCTACAATATTACTTAACAACTTAAACACTCAGCAAAATATTATCATTAAAAAAGATTTTAATTTTACATTTGATTTAATTGAAATTAACAATACCGAGTACTTTAATAGCTTTACACAAAATAATGTAAATGCTAACTTAGAGATTGAAAATTTAGTTAATTATTTAAAAACACATAAATCTCACACAAAATTAAACGCTTATAATTTAAAAGTTTCCGATAAGTTAAGGAAAACTAATACAGATAGCACCACTACTCCATTAACTGGACTTCTTAAAACAAAAAGCACATACTTATACATTCTAGCACTTTATTTAGAGCAATTTTATAACGAAGTTTACAATAATAAAATCACCTCTACTTTATCTAAATCCGAACTTCAAAAGGTGAGACTTTTAACAGACTTTATTGTTACTAATCCAGAGTTACAACATACTATTAACAGTTTATGTCAAAAAATTAGCATGTCTCCTGCAAAATTACAAGAAGGCTTTAAAGCTATGCATGACACAACTGTTGCAGACTTTGTTAGAAACATACGTGTTGAAAAAGCCGAAAAACTTTTATTAGAAACAGATTTAAATATTTCGGAAATTGTTTACTCTATAGGTCTTACTAGTAGAAGTTACTTTTGTAAAATATTTAAACATAAATATAATTGCAGCCCTAAACGATACAGAAAAATCTCGCTAAATAAATATTAGACATTTTTATTCTAAAATAAGAAAAGGGATATCAAAAATTTGATATCCCTTTTTAGTTAAAAAATTATTTTAACCAACCAAAAAAATAATTAATCAACTATGTCTTCTAGTCCTTTTATTGTGTTTAATCCAGCTTCTATTTTAGATCGTTGATCCTGTAAAATAGATTTTGTAGATGCTGGTAGGCTTGTTTCATTTATTACTTCGTTGTAATCGCTTACAGCAGTTTTTTCTCCTCTAATAGATTCCTCCAACATACTTTCTTCGTTTTCACTAGAAAACAACGCTTTAGTATCCATCCAAGCTCTATGTAAGCTACCTTTTATACTTCCTCCTTTATCCACTTCTTGTCCAAAGCTTTTAATCTCGCTTTTTAGTTCGTGTCCAAAATCGTATCGTTGTTGCGCTTTAGAATTAAAATAGTTTTTTAAACCTGTATGATTGATATTCTCTGCTGCTTTTTTATAGCCTTTTTCAGCATCATAGGTTCTTTCTAATAATTCATTTAATTTCTTTCCTACTTCTTCTGTGTAAGTTCCCATAATTTTATATTTTTTGTTGTTAATAATTTGTTTTTGAAAGTTTTATCTATCTTACTTTCAATATAAAATTATGAATTATTTGAAGCACATCTTTGCTTAAAGAGAATTATAATTGTCCTAAAAAATTACTAATATATTTAACATAAAAACTTCTTAAAATTATATAAATAAAACTCACATTTTAATCTAAAAAATCTGGTTTAAATTGTTCTATTAAAAAAAGTAAAGCTTGTTCTGTAAATGTAAAATATTCTTTTAGCTTTTGTTCTTTGTCTATTATTTTAAAAGCGTCCTCTATTTTACCAGAATTGTAACTCTCTACAATTACAGGATGTATATAATACTTTTTACAAACATTTCTCGTGTTGCCTAAGCCTTTTGCAGCAGCATCATAAGCTTGTAAAATATTTTTAGCTTTTTGCTCTTCGTTATTACTCAATCCTAAATCGTATAATGTATCTAAAAATATAACAGAAGCTGCCCAAGTTCTAAAATCTTTGGCTGTAAAATGTTGATTGCATAGAGAAAAAATATAGTCGTTTACCATAGCACTATCTATAGTATGTTTATCTCCGTTACTGTCGTAATACTTAAAAAGCTCCCAACCTGGCAACTCTTGACATTTATTAATTAAATATCTCAATTTTTTATTACGTAAACTTATAGAATGTTGCTTTCCTTTTTTTCCTATAAAATTAAATTTAATTTTATCTTTTTGTACTTCTACATGTCTTGTTCTTAAGGTAGACAAACCATATGTTTTATTCCGTTTTGCGTATTGCTCATTACCTATTCTTATGTGAGTTTCTTCCATAAGTTTTATAACGAGAGCTAATGTTTTATTTTTTGGCCATCCTTTTTGATCTAAATGAATATCTATTTGCTCACGAATAAGAGGAAGTAACTCTCCAAAAAATTGCATCCTATAAAATTTTGTTTGATTTCTAATTTTATTCCAAACTGGATGATACCTATATTGTTTTCTATATTTAGCATCTCTTCCTGTTGCCTGCAAATGCGCGTTCTTAATATAAGATATGTTTACATTTTCCCACGCTGGTGGAATTACCAAACTACTTATTCTTTCTATTTCATTTTTATCTTTTAATGGCTTACCATTAAATTCGTAAACAAAAGTTTTTTGCTTACGTTTTCGTTTTATCTTTAAAGCATCATCATTGGTATAAACCAAATTTAATTGCTCTATTGCAATTTCTGGCGCACTCCAAAGTTGTTTTAAGAATTTTTCGTTTTCACCTTTTGGATTTGCCATGACATTTTACCTTTGAGATTTAATATAATCTTGATATTCTTTAGATAGAGAGGCTTTTTCTTTTTCTGTTAAAACTTTTCCTGCCATTTGAAAAATGGTACGCTCCTCGTCTTCTAAATGATGCTCTACATCATGCTTTAATTTTTTTGCAATTTTTAACCATCCTGGAGAATCGTAATCCATTTCTTCTAATTGCTCTAACAATTCGTCTATTTCGTGATGCTCTGCAATAGCATGCCTAGCTTGTTCTTGTGTTAAATCGTCATCTATTAAAGGAATGTAAAAATAACGCTCTTCTCCATCTTCATGGATGACTAATTCTTTTTTTACTTTTTTAAAAATATCATCTCTTTCCTTTGTATCTCCAGAGGTTTCAACTAATTTTTTCAACAACTCGCGTTGGATGTCGTGGTCTTTTCTTAATGCTTCAAAAATGTTCATATTGTTGGTTTTTAATTTCAATTAAATCTAAAAAAATCAAATAAATTTTATGACTCTAATAGCTTAAAAAAGTAATGTTATAAACTAAAAAAACCAGCAGTAGCCGGTTTTTTGTAGTTATTTTAATAATGTGTTATTTTCTAAATAGTTTTTTAAGTAACATCATCGATCCTATCTTGCCTGCAACTTTTAAACCGGTTTGCATCCATTCTGCAGGTTGCAAACTTTCCTTTAAATCTCCTTTAACAGATTTTAGTTCTTCTTTTGCTATTTCTCTTTCAAGATCGAGCCTTCTAAGTTCTACTTCAATGTCATTAAAATTAAGAAATGTTTTTTTCATTATTTAAAAAATGTTTTAGATAATTTTAAAATTACTTTAGAATCTATAGAGCCTCTAAAAACATATAACAGACTAGAAATTATAGCGTAGGTTAAACCTACTATAACAAAACCTAGAGTGTAACTATTTAATAAAGCTCCTAAGTAAAATGCTAAAGCAATTGATAAAAAAGTTAGCCCAATTAGAAAAACGCCTCCAATAGCAACAACTTTAAATATCATACTTACAGACATAGAAAGCTGTTGAAATATTTTAAGCTTGTAATAATCGTGAGACTTTTTTAAATATTCTTCAGATTGGTCTAGTGCTTTATTTGATGCTTCATTTATAGAATCGAATACAGACATATATTATGATGTTTTCTGTAATTTCTTATTCTTAGCTTTTAAAGTTTCAAGTTTTTGCTCTAACGATGTTATAATATCTTCGGCTTTATAACTAGCATTTTGCACCACACTCTCTAATTGAGAATCCAATGTTTCTTTTCCAGAAACCATGCTGCTTGCAAGTTGTTCTTTTAAATCTGTAGCACTACTAACAACTCTATCTTTAGCACTAGTAGCCTCTTCTGTTAATTTTCTTCTAGTATTTACTCCTTTATCTGGTGCAAATAAAATTCCTAAAGTTGCTCCTATTGCAGAGCCTAATAATATTCCTAATGCTGCATTTCCGTTATTCATGATTGTTTTTCTTTTTATGGTTAATAATATTTTTTACTTTCCTAATTAATAGGCTATTAAGTATAATGTAAAGTTACAAAAGAACACACACAATTTTCTTAAAATAAACATAAATGAATTGCTAAATCTTTGTTAATATAACATTAAAACAATGTTTTTTAAGAAAAATTATAGAAATTTATCAAAGAAACAACCGAAAAATGAAGAATACAATAACAACAATTAATCCATATAATGGTGCCGAATTAAATAAATTTCAACGCTTTTCCGTTGATAAGATAGATTCTATATTAAATAATGCACAAAGCACTTATAATGAGTGGAAAACTACCACAATAAAATCTCGAACAAAGCTATTAGTAAAACTTGGAGATGTTTTAAATAACAATCTAGAAGAGTATAGTAGATTAATGACTGAAGAAATGGGTAAACCAATTAAAGAAAGTCGTGCAGAAATTGAAAAGTGTATTCTTTTATGCGATTTTTATAGTAAAAATTCAGAATCATTTTTGGCTGATGAGATTATAGAAACCGAAGCTCAAGAAAGCTTTATAAGCTACGATCCTTTAGGTGTTATTCTTGGTGTTATGCCATGGAATTATCCTTTTTGGCAAGTATTTAGGTTTGCAGTACCAACGCTAACCGCTGGAAACACTGCTTTACTAAAGCACGCATCTAATGTTACTGGATGTGCTTTAGCCATCCAAAATTGTTTTGAACAAGCAGGATACCCAATAGGTTGTTTTCAAACCTTATTAACAGACCATGACAATATTGAAGAATTAATTAAAAATAAAATTATTAAAGCCGTTTCTGTAACTGGAAGTGAAAAAGCTGGTATCAGCATTTCTACAACCGCTAGTAAGGTTTTAAAAAAATCGGTTTTAGAACTTGGCGGAAACAATGCTTGTATTATTCTTGATGACGCAGATTTAGAAAAACACATGGACACAATTGTAAAAGCCAGATTTCAAAACTCTGGACAAAGTTGTATTGCTGCTAAAAGATTTATTGTAACAAAAGGTATTTATAACGAATTTATAAAACAGTTTAAAGAAAAAGTAGAAGCGTTAAATTACACAGACCCAATAAAAGAAGATGCAGAAATTTCTGTTTTAGCTAGAGAAGATTTAGCTAAAGACTTACAAGAACAAGTGGATGCCTCTGTAAAAAAAGGTGCTAAAGTTTTATTAGGAAACAAAAGAGATAACGCCTATTTTTCACCAACCATACTTATAGAAGTAACTAGCGATATGAAGGTTTTTACCGAGGAAACCTTTGGACCAGTTGCACCTATAATTAAGGCTGACAGTATGGATCATGCCATAGAATTAGCTTCTAACAGTAGGTTTGGTTTAGGCACTATGCTTTTTACAAAAAACACAGAGGCTGCAAAACTAAAAATAGGAGAAATAGCAGATGGCGCATTTTTTATAAACGATATGGTAAAATCTGACCCAAGATTACCTTTTGGAGGCACAAAAGCTTCTGGTTATGGTAGAGAGTTGTCTCAAGAAGGTATACACGAATTTGTTAACAAAAAAACAGTATATATTAATAAATAAAAAAGAAAAATTATGAGTTTAATTAAAGACGAAAACGAAGATAGAGGAGATTATATTTTACAAAAAGACAAAACAACAAAAGGCGTATCTACATTTGTTATTATAGCATTAGTGCTTTTAGTTATTGCTGTTGTTGTATCTGGACTATATTTTAAATGGTTTTAATAATTAAATATTATTATTCAACTAAAAAATCGAAGTACTGATTTCTGTATGGCTCACCTCTTAAGGTAAAATGCCACCACTCTTGGGCATAATTTCTAAAACCATTGGCAAGCATAACTTTTTGTAATGTTTGCCTGTTTTTAGATTGTTCATTGGTTAAATCTTTATTTTCAACCCAAGATTCTTTACCAAAAAAATCATAGGGAGATCCCATATCTAGAGGTTTACCGGTTTCCAAATCAACAATTGTAACATCTAATGTACTACCACTACTATGTCTAGATTTAGATGCTATATAACCTTTTTTAAATAAATTACGTTTATCTTCTCTTGGATAAAACTGTTGCTTCATCAAGGTATCGTTAATTACTTTTGCCCAACGCACAAAATGATTTACTGCTCGTTGTGGCCTATAAGCATCGTATATTTTAATAGATAAGTTTTGTTTAGCCAATTCTTGCTGCACTTTTTTTAAAGCTAATGCAGTTTGCTTAGTCATTATAGCTACATTGGCATTATAACCATCGATAATAGAGCCAACAAAATTATAATCGCCGCAATATTGTAAATCAACATTTACGGTTGGAATCTCATTTTTAGCATACACAAAACCTTTTGGTAATTGTGCAAAAGCAACAAAAGAAAATAGCGTTAGCAAAAAGCTTAATACAAATCTCATAACAAATAATTTTTATGCTAATTTAGAGAAATAATCATTTATATAAACTAATAGCTTACTCCAACCTATAAATTAGAATACGCTTTATGTTCTCTCACAAAGAAATACATCTTAATTTACCAAACTCAGATATTAGCTATTATCCAATTTTTTTTTCTAAAAGCGAAGCACTAGATTTTTATAATACTATTTTAAACGAAACCAATTGGAGACAAGATAATATTACAATTTTTGGCAAAACATATGCACAACCTAGATTAACAGCTCTTTTTGCCAATAATAAAAAAACGTATAGTTACTCTAACATTACTATGCACCCAGAACCATTTACCAAAACATTATTAACAATAAAAAGTAAAATTGAAACTCTAACAGATGTAAATTTCACAACATGTTTAGCTAATTTATATAGAGATGGTAAAGACAGTAATGGTTGGCATGCAGACAACGAAAAAGAATTAGGAAAGAATCCTGTAATAGCATCTATAACTTTAGGAGCTGCCAGACACTTTAGCCTAAAATATAAAAATGATAAAAATTTAAAACATAAACTATTATTAGAAAATGGCAGTTTATTATTAATGAAAGGTGAAACACAACATTTTTGGCTGCATCAAATTGCTAAGACCAAAAAGGAAGTAAAACCAAGAATTAATTTAACATTTAGAGTTATTTACTAAAGTTTTGCGCACAAAAAAACCAAAGTCCCTCAACTTTGGTTTTATGTATTTGCTTTATATTTTTGGTTAGATTTAGGGTTACTATATCAACAAAAAGCGATGCAAATATTAATTAATTAATCCATTGACTAAAAAGTATGTTTCTTAGTACACTCCAAATGTAGGGTAGTTTTTAATTTTTAGACGTTTAAACACATTGATTTTCGACGAAATGCACAAAATTTTAACATAAATAGACAAAAGAGCTATTTAAATCGACAAAACACACATTTGCTTAAGTAAATTTATCGTGCTTTTTTATATAAAATTAAACAGTAAATTTGTTTTAAAATATTGCAAATGGCATTCTATTTGTAAAATAAAAAGTATAAACATATAATATTATGAAAACAAGGTTTCTAATTGCATTATTATTTTTTGGAAGTTTAGGTTTTACTTCGGCCCAAGAAAAAAACTATACAGCGCAAGAGATTGCTGTAAACAAAATAATTGATGGAACTTTACTCCTTCCCAACGGTATAAAAAAACCAGATTTAGTTATCATAATTGCAGGTTCAGGACCTACAGATAGAGATGGTAATCAAAACTTTTTAAAATCAAATTCTTTAAAAAAATTAGCACAAGGCTTATCAGAAAAAAACATTGCTACTTTTCGCTACGATAAGCGCATAGTAAAACAAATAAGAAAAGGCAATGTAGATAAAAATATAATGTTTGATGATTTTGTAGTTGATGCAAAATCTGTTCTTAATTATTTTAAAAACACTAAAAACTATAACAAAATTTATATTGCCGGACATAGCCAAGGTAGTTTAATTGGCTTATTAACCGCTAAAGATGGTGCAGACGGTTTTATTTCTCTTGCCGGAGCAGGCCAATCTATTGGTAGCGTACTTATTGAGCAAGTTGAAAAAACAGCTCCAATGTTTTTAGAAGACACTAAACGTATTGTTAAAGTTTTAGAAGAAGGTAAAACCACTAAAAACTTTCCTCCAGCTTTAGCAAGTATTTTTAGTTTAGAAATACAACCATTTATGTCTAACTGGATGTCTTACAATCCGCAAACTGAAATAAAAAAACTAGACATGCCTATATTAATTATAAACGGCACTAAAGATTTACAAGTTTCTGAAGCTGAAGCTAAACTTTTACATGATGCTGCACCTAAAGCTCAATTAAAAATTATTGATAAAATGAATCATATTTTAGTACCTATTGAAGGTGATGATTTAGAGAATTCAAAATCTTACAACGAAGCAAATAGAGCATTAGCTCCAGAGTTAATTGAAACCATAGTTTCGTTTATAAAATAAACATTTAAAAATTAAAAAAAGGCTTACAAAATTGTAAGCCTTTTTTTACACCATAAAACAAAATGAGTTTTTAGAAATAGAAAAAGCGCCTATTAAAGGCGCTTTTTCATACTAACCAACCAAAAATATGATAATTACTACTCTTAAATTAAAGTAACCACACTCTAAAATTGTCGTTGCAGTAATTACATCTACTAGTTCAAATAACGTGCCATTTATAATTAAAGTATTTATATAATTTTATTTTATGAAAACTTTCACATTAAGCGCTTTGTATTAAGTCACAAATAAAAAAATCATTTAAAAACAAAACATTATATAATAGAAAAAGCGCCTACTAGAGACGCTTTTTCATACTAACCAACCAAAAATATGGTAATTACCACTCTAATTTAAAAGTAACCACACTCTAAAATCGTCGTTGCAGTAATTACTATTTATATTTCAATTAGTGTGCCAAAGTGTTTTTGTAGTATTCATATTAAAGTATTTTAAGAAATGTTTCACATTACTAACGTTTAAAAACAACGTAATACCAACCTTTTGAGTTTACAAATTAAATAGAGTAACTTCGTTTAAAGTTTAATAACAAAACACATTATTTATTATTACAATTCACTTCCAAATATTAATGAAAAAGACATTATATATATTAACAGCAATTTTATTCCTTAATTGTAAAACAACCCAAAATAAACCATCCAATAAAGAACCAAACATACTATTTATAATAGCAGATGATATGGGAAAAGATGCATTAGCAGGATATGCCGAAGGCATTATTAAACCACATACACCCAATATAGATGCTATTAGAAAAGCAGGTTTAAGTTTTAATAACTTCTGGACATACCCTACATGTTCTCCCACAAGAGCATCTATGATTACAGGTAAATATGGATACCGAACAGATGTAAGATGGGCTAACCAAAAATTAAATGAAAGTGAAATTTTATTGCAAAAATATATTAACGAAAACACTAACAATACATACGCAACAGCTGTAGTTGGTAAATGGCATATTTCTGGTTATGATACTACTATTAATCCCGAAACATTTGGTATCGACTATTACGCAGGCATATTTATAGGTTCTGTAAAGGATTATTATAATTGGCCTTTATCGGAAAAAGGAAAACAAACGACCTCTACAGAATATACTACCAAAAAATTTACAGATTTAGCATTCAACTGGATTAACAAACAAGAAAAACCTTGGTTTATGTGGTTAGCATATAATGCGCCACATACGCCTTTTCATGTGCCTCCTGCAGAAATGCATAGTCAAGGCTACTTACCACCTTACACTAAAGACACAGACCCAACACCTTACTTTATGGCTTCTATTGAGGCTATGGACTATCAAATAGGAAAACTTCTAAGTTCCATATCAAAAGAAGAAAGAGAAAATACTATTATTATTTTTATGGGTGATAACGGTACAGAACCCGTAGTTACTCAAGATCCATATGCTTCGAATCAAGTAAAAAGAAGTCTATATCAAGGTGGCATAAATATGCCTTTATTTATATCTGGAAAGGGAGTTAAAAGAAAAGGTATCGATGATAATTTAATTACTACAACAGATATGTTTGCTACAATAGCAGAAATAGCAGGTGTAGAAACTAATGAAATAAATGATAGCAAAAGCTTTAAGCCGCTTTTATCTGAAGAAAAATCAATTAGAAAGTATCAATATTCTGAAATGAAGAATGAAAAAAATGATGCTTGGACCATTAGCAATGGCACTTATAAATTATTAGTATTTGCTAATGGAAAAGAGGAAATGTACAACTTAATTAATGATCCTTACGAGAAAAACAACATTTTAAATTCGACTTTAAATACTATTGAAAAAAAATCTAAAGAAGAATTAGAAATCGAATTATTAAGAATAAGAAATTAAAAAAACACTAACTACACTCTACTTGATTTTATAAAATAAATAGGCTAACTTCGTTTAACGTTTGATATAAAACGTTGATTTTTATCAACGAAATATTATAAACATCAAAACCAGATATTAATTTTTAAATTTAAAACCATGAAACAATTTTACATTTTAACTACAATTTTTATTTTAAGTTTTAGTCAAATATATGGTCAAACTGAATGGACAGGACCTACTATTACAGTGACAAAAACAGATTATGCTGATTGGACGCTACCAGCAAATCAAGACGCAATTACGGCTAATGTTATTTTAACTAGAGCTGATAATCGAGGTATTTTTAACATCGCACAAGAAACTGAATTTGACAATAATAATTATACTAGTCCACTAGATACAGAATGGGCAATTGGCACTATTGCTGATGGTGTTAGCACATTAACATTTAATACATGGGACAATACTCATTCAGCTGATCCTCAAAGTATAATTGATGTTGATGTTGTACTTCACTTAATAACTGATGACATTTATATCGACACTAAAATAACTGCTTGGACATCGGGTGGTGCTGGTGGCGGATTCACTTACGAGCGTTCTACTGACCCATCTTTGAGTACGAACAAATTCGAGCTGGACAATTCTTTTAAAATATATCCAAACCCATCTAATGACTATATTTATATTTCAGGATTAACTGGAAATGAAAAATATACAATTTACAATGTTTTAGGAGCCAAAATTAAAAAAGGAGTTATTTCTAATAATGAAAAAATTGACATTAGAGATTTTACAAATGGATTATATTTCTTGAAATTTGAAAATGGAAATACTATTAAATTTTTAATAGAATAAAATAGCCAATAACATTTTCTAAAAATGCATAACTAACGGTTGAGACCGTTAAACGAACTTTTTTCCAAAACATAAAAAAAAGCACAGTTCTAAAACTGTGCTTTTAATTTATATATTATTTTAACATATCGGCGTATGCAGAAATTTATTTAAATCTCACGTTTAGTATCCCAAGCTTCTAAATAATCTTTTACTGCTTTAACAAATTGTCCACCAAGTGCTCCATTTACAACACGATGGTCGTAAGAGTGCGATAAGAACATTCTGTAGCGAATACCTATAAAATCGCCATCTGGTGTTTCTATTACTGCTGGCACTTTACGTATTGCTCCTAAAGCTAAAATTCCTACTTGTGGCTGGTTAATTATTGGAGTTCCCATAATACTACCAAAAGTACCTACGTTTGTTACAGTATAAGTTCCTCCTTGTATATCGTCTGGCTTTAATTTATTTTCTCTTGCGCGTTTTGCTAAATCGTTTACCTGCTTTGTCATGCCAACTAAATTAAGTTGATCTGCATTTTTAATAACTGGCACAATTAAATTGCCATCTGGTAAAGCTGCTGCCATACCCAGATTAATATTTTTCTTTTTAACAACTGTGTCGCCTTGAAGAGAAATATTCATCATTGGGAAATCGCGTAATGCTTTTGCAATTGCCTCCATAAAAATTGGCGTAAACGTAAGGTTTTCTCCTTCACGTTTCATAAAACCATCTTTTACCTTTTTTCTCCAATTCCAGATATTTGTAACATCTGCTTCAATAAAACTTTGTACATGTGCACTTGTTTGCACACTTTCTACCATATGGTGTGCAATTAATTTGCCCATTCTACTAAGCTCTATAATTTCATCACCTTCAGCAGAAACCACAGGAGCTGCAGATTTTTTCTTTTCCACTTTAGTTTCTGGTGTTGCTTTTTGTATTGGAGCGTTTTGCGCTACGTTTTGAACCGATTGCTTACCTCTATTTGCAATATATGCTTGCATATCTGCTTTAGTAACACGGCCATCTTTTCCTGTTCCTGTAATAGTATCTAATTCTGCTTGAGCAATACCTTCGGCTTTAGCCATATTTTTTACTAAAGGAGAATAAAATCTATCTCCATTAGAAGTAATTGGAGCTGTACTTTCTTGTGCAGCTACAACTGTTTGAGAAACTTCTGCTGCAGCAGCTGGCGCTTCTTCAACTAAAGTTTCTTCAACCTTTGGAGCTTCGGCAGTAGCACTACCTTCTCCTTCTGTTTCAATAATAGCAATGGTTTGTCCTACTTGTACAACATCGTCTACATTAAATAGCACCTCAACTAAAACGCCATCTACTTCACTTGGTACTTCGCTATCTACTTTATCTGTTGCAATTTCTAAAATTGCTTCATCTTGTTCTATAGTATCTCCAACTTCTTTTAACCATGAAGTAATTGTTGCTTCTGCAACACTTTCTCCCATTTTCGGTAATTTTAGTTCAAACTTTGCCATATTAATAATAAATGTGTCTTTTTATAATTTTAGAATGCAAAATTACTAAAAAATAGTCGATTTATCTGACTATTCAATATAATAATATTTTTACATTTTTAATATTTTGGTACTTAAAAGCGTATTACCTCACCTCTACTTTTGGAGGAATGACTTCCGAGTATAAAATTAGCGTTTTTTGGAAGTATTTTAAACGATAAATTTTTATTTTTTTCTGAAGTTTCCATTTCATCTATAATTGTTTGATAACTAATATAATTAGCATCAAAAATTACTTGTGTATTGTTTTTAATTTTAGAAATATCTAAAACAACATCAACAGGTTTTGATAAAATTTTTATTACTGCCTCTTGGTTATTATTTGAAACTAGAGCATAGTTTTTAAAATTTAAAATTTTTGTAGAATTAGTTTTACCAAACCATTGCGCAAATTGTATTCCTAAAAAAACTAAGGCATCAAAACACCAATTATTTTTAAAATGTTTTTTATAAAATATTTGCATTGCACCATAAAACCGTTTTGCATAAGTTTTATCTTTTAAAGTACTTTCTCCCTTATAATGTATTACACTTGTTTTCCCGTAGTAATAACTTTTATAGCCTGCTTTTTTAATTTTATAACTTAAATCTATGTCCTCGCCGTACATAAAATAGTCTTCGTCAAAACCTTTTACCTCGTTATAAACAGTTTTTTTTAATAGCATAAAAGCACCTACAAAAACATCTGTTTCGCCAATTTCGTTTTCATTTAAATGATTTGCGTAATAATGCGCATCGTTACCTAATGCTTTTTGTATTGCTATTTTTGTAATTGGAACATTACGCTTACTTTCTGGTAAAAATATACCGTTACCATCTATTAATTTGCAACCTACAATACCAACATTATCTTGCATTTTAGCAAAACTTAATAACGTTTTAAAAGTATTTTCACCAACAACCGTATCTGGGTTTAAAATACATACAAATTCTCCTTTTGCTAATTTTACACCAATATTATTACCTTTAGAAAAGCCTAAATTCTCTTTATTTTCAATAAGTTTTACGTTAGGAAAATTTGCTTTTACCATTTTGCAACTATCGTCGTGAGAGTTATTATCGACTACAATAATTTCTGCTTCAAAATCTTTAATAGCTGCTTCTACACTTTGTAAACACAACTCTAAAAAGTAGCGTACATTATAATTTAGTATGATTACTGAAAGTTGCAAATGCAATTATTGTTTTAGTGAGGCTTCAAAAGGAATACGATTTAAAATACTGCGTCCTAGTGTAATTTCATCGGCATATTCTAACTCATCTCCAACCGAAATTCCTCTTGCTATGGTTGATGTTTGCACTTCTAAACCATTTAATTGTTTAAAGATATAGAAGTTTGTAGTATCGCCTTCCATAGTTGGACTTAAAGCAAAAATAAGCTCCTTAACGCTACCACTTTTAACTTTATTTACCAAACTTACAATATTTAAATCGTGAGGTCCAATGCCTTCTATTGGATTAATTTTTCCTCCTAAAACATGGTACAAGCCTTTATGAGATGCTGTATTTTCTATTGCCATTACATCACGTACATCTTCTACTACACAAATAATATCTTTTTTTCGTAATGGATTAGAACATATTTCACAAATTTCTACATCACTAATATTATGGCACGATTTACAAAATTTTAAATCTTCTCGCATTTGTGATAATGCTTGAGATAAATTTGCTGTTTGCTCTTTAGGTTGTTTTAGTAAATGTAATGCTAAACGCAATGCTGTACGCTTACCAATTCCTGGTAATTGCGATATTTCGTTAACGGCATTTTCTAAAAGTTTTGATGAGAATTCCATAGACTGCGAATTTAAAAATTAGTCAAGACTTTCACTAATTTTCGTGCATCTAAATACTATAAGCTTAGGTAATTCTACTCATTATATTTCACAATTTTTAAACTACTAACTTACATCTGTAAACTTATTTTGTATTTTGGCAGCAAGAATATAATTTTCATGACAGCTACTCAAATTTTACTCCTAATTGCAGCCTACTTTGGTGTACTTATTTTAATCTCATATTTTACAGGAAAGGAAGATACAAATGCAGCATTTTTTAAAGCTAACAAATCTGCTCCATGGTATTTAGTTGCTTTTGGAATGATTGGCGCTTCTTTATCTGGTGTAACTTTCATTTCTGTTCCAGGATTAATTGCCGGTCAAGAGTTTGCATATATGCAAGGTGTGTTTGGCTTTTTTGTAGGCTACTTAGTAGTTGCTTTTGTACTTATTCCTTTATACTATCGCTTAAACGTTACTTCAATTTATCAATATTTAGAAGATCGTTTTGGTGTTGTAAGTTATAAAACTGGTGCCTTTTTCTTTTTATTATCTAGAGTAACCGGTGCTTCTTTTAGACTTTATCTAGTAGCATTAGCAATGCAGTATATTGTTTTTGAAAGTTTAGGTGTTCCGTTTTGGATAACAGTAGTTATTTCTATTTTATTAATCTGGCTTTATACTAACAAAGGCGGTATTAAAACAATTATTTGGACAGACACTTTACAAACTATTGCTATGCTAACTTGCGTTATTGTAGCTATTATTTTAATACTAAATAAATTAGATTGGACTTTAGCCGAAACATTTACTAAGGAAACCTTTAAAAATAAAAGTCAAATTTTCTATTTCGATGATTTTAATAGTAAGATTAATTTCTGGAAATATTTTATTGGTGGTATTTTTATAACTATTGCTATGACAGGTTTAGACCAAGATATGATGCAAAAAAACTTAACCTGTAAAACTGCCAACGAGTCTAAAAAGAACATGCTTTCTATGTCTGTTTTATTAGTTGTTGTAAATCTTATTTTTTTAACACTTGGTGCTTTATTATTTATTTACGCAGATCAATTTAGTGTAGCAATACCAGAGTTAAATGGCGTAACTAGAACAGATTTACTTTTTCCAGAAATAGCTATGAATCAAGGTCTTGGAAAAGGTTTAGCTATAACATTTATTATTGGTTTAATTGCTGCTGCTTATAGTAGTGCAGATAGTGCCTTAACATCTTTAACCACATCTTTTTCTGTAGATTTTTTAGACATTGAAAAAAAACCAATTGAAGCGCAAAAACCTTTACGCAAAAAAGTGCACGTAGCTGTATCTATTTTACTTATTGTTGTTGTTGTAATTTTTAATTATTTAGAAGGAAGCGTGGTAAGCAACCTCTTTAAATTTGCAACGTTTACCTACGGTCCCTTACTTGGTCTTTTTGCTTTTGGAATTTTAACTAAAAGAAATATTAAAGACAAATATGTGTGGATTATTGGTTTGGTATCAATAACAATAACCTATTTAATAACACTAGCGCCTGCCGCTTTTTCTAACAGTTTTATAGGTAACTATGCATTTCATTGGGAAATTTTACCATTAAATGGGTTAGTTACTTTTCTTGGTTTGTTGTTAATTTCTAAAAGAAAGTAATTTTATACTTAAAACTTGTTAATTTATTTTCTCAAATAATTAAATTCAAAATTATTAATATTGATTTGTAGAAAGCATTACTAAGGTACAGGCAACTTCAAACTCAATATTGTTATCTCTTAAAATTGAATAAAACTCAGGATTTTCTGTTCCTGGATTAAAAATTACGCGCCTTGGCTGTAAAGACAATATATAGTTGTAATACTGCTCCTGCCTTTTAGGATTTAAATACAATGTTACCGTGTCTATATTATCATATTGTTTTAATTCTGTATCTATTACAATACCATTTACCACTCCTTCTCGCAAACCAAAAGCTACAGTTTCATGCTTATAATTACTTAACTTTTTAATAGCCATATTAGAATATCTTTCTGGTTTTGTTGAAGCACCAATAACTAATGTTTTCTTACTCATATTTAATTGTGTTAAAATTTTAAAAGTTACGCAAATAAGCGTAACAAATTATAAAAGTAGTCGTCTATAGTATTAATAACAAACATCAATCAATCAAAAATCAACCAAACCAATGAAAAAACTAATAGGTATTTGCTTATTTCTAATAGCAACTTTAGTACAAGCACAAACGGCAACAAAAAATCCTTTAATTTTTAAAAACGGAATTATAACAGGTAAAGTTTTAGACGGAACACTTAATCAACCTATACCTTACGTAAATATTGTAATTCGCGATTTAAACGGAAAAATTATTACAGGAAGCATTACTAACGACGATGGGACATTTTACATGGATAACATTCCAGAAGGTACTACAACTGTAAGTATAGAATATTTAGGCTTTAAAACTGTAAGTAGAAAAATAACCATAGACAAAGACAATAATAAAATTGATTTTGGAGAAGTTAAAATATTTGAATCCGCCACAAGCTTAGACGAGGTAGAACTTACTGCAGAAGTTTCTACAATACAGCAAAAAGTAGACAGAAAAGTAATAACAGTTGGAAAAGACTTAACAACTTCTGGACCTACTGCAAGCGATATTATGAACAATCTACCAAGCGTTAGTGTCGACTCTCAATCTGGCGCAGTTAGCTTACGTGGTAATGCAAATGTACGCGTTATGGTAGACGGAAAACTTTCTAATATTCCTGCAGCACAATTATTAAAACAAATACCATCAACATCTATTAAAAGTATCGAGTTAATTACTAATCCTTCTGCTAAATATAATCCAGAAGGTATGAGTGGATTAATAAATATAGTCTTAAAAAAGAATATAAAAATTGGCTTTAACGGAAACATTAACTTAGGTTTAAATTACCAAGATAATGCCAGATTTAATAGCTCTATAGATATGAATTACCGAAACGGAAAATTAAACTTCTATGGTAGTTATGGAAATAACATTGCTAAAAATAACAATACAGGATTAATTAGCAGACCAGATAACAACTCTGAGCAACAATTTAGTTTTCTTGATAATAGAAAAAACCATCTATTTAAAGCTGGTGTAGATTTTTATTTAAATGATAAAAACACCATTTCTTTTTTTACAAACCAAAGTATTACAGACTCTAAAAACTTAGGCAATACAGATGCCTTATTTTATAACACACCAAGCCTAAACCAATATCAAACATTTAATAATGTAAACGATAATAATTCGTCTCAATACAATTTTGATTATAAATTAGAATTTGAAAAAGAAGGATCAAATATAGAATTAGAAGTAGATTATAATGTTTTTGACCAACAAGAAGATGCCGATTTTAGGTTTTCGGGTGCAACAGATTTAAACAATTATTTAGATTTTGTAACAACAGATAGAAAAAGTACAACCATAAATTTAGATTATGTTAATCCGCTAAGTGATACAGCTAAATTAGAATTAGGTTTACAGGCTAGGTTATTTAATACAAATATAGATTACAATTCTACAGGAATTTCCTTAAACCAAATGGGCGTATTTAGGCCAACACCTAGCACTGTTTTCGACTACACTAGAGACATATACTCTGCATATGCTACTTATGGTAAAACTTTAGATAAATGGACCTATCAAATTGGTGTTCGTGCAGAAAATGTTCAAGTTATAGCAGATGCTTTATCTACAGAAGCAACCGGAGAAACAAATTTAATTTCTTTTGATAATGATTATTTTCAAGTATATCCTTCTGCATTTTTTACCTATACTCCATCCGAAAAAAACTCATACCAATTAAGTTTTAGTCGTCGCGTAGATAGACCAGGAATTGGACAAGTAAATCCTATTAGAGAGTGGAGCACTCCATTAATATCTTCTTTTGGAAACCAAAATTTAGAACCACAATTTACTAATTCTATAGAGTTAAATTATACTAGACAATTAGAAAACGGTAGTATTACAGGAGGTGTTTTTTATAGAGCCATACAAGACGAAATAAACCAAGGTATAACTATAGACAGAACCGATGTTACTTCGGGACGTCAAATTTTAACTCATAATAATTATGATGATACTGCTGCGTACGGTGTAGAATTATCTAGCAATTATAGACCAACAAAATGGTGGAGTTTAAATGCTAGTTTTGATGCCTATTTACAAACACAAAAAGGTATTACAGAAGTTCTTTCTACTCCATTAGAAACTGCTACAATTGCAGACATTCAAACTAATGTTATTGAAGTAGATAATATTGCTTATAATTTTAGAATATTTAATAACTTTAAAGTAACTAAAAAATTAAGCTTATCTGCTTTTGCTTTTTATCGTGGTGCTGCAGAAGACTTACAGTTTAAAAGCGAACCTATGTACTTTGTAAATTTAGGAGCTAGACATGATTTTGCAGACGGCAAAGGCTCTTTTAGTTTAAATTTTAACGATATTTTTAATACTCAAGAATTTGGCTTTACAGGCAATAGACCATTTAAACAAGTAGGCGCATTTAATTGGGAAAGCCAAACTATTTTTGCAGGTTTATCTTATAGATTTGGAGGAGGTAAATACAGAGCAAAGTCGAGAAAAAACAGAGATAATAATGAAAAATCTGGAGGCGGATTTTTATAGAAAATATTTAAGATGCTAATTAGTTTTAATGGCAATACAGAAAGTTAATGGTTAGTGTATGTATTGCTATTAAACAAGAAAACCCAAGACTTGATCAGTCTTGGGTTTTTGATTTTGTAAGAATTTTAAACCAAAAAAAATCCAAATAATAGTTAAATAAATACTAAATATTGAAAATCAATAAGTTACAAACAAAAAAACGTTATATCTTTGTATCAATTAATTCTTTAATACAGTTTTTCATTAAATAGTTATCGAGTTGATTAATAGCAATTAAATCCTGAAGCAACAGCTTCAGGATTTTTTATGTTTTATCATTTATTATGCACGCAGTGTTAAAATATGTTAAATGCTGATTTTCAGTGTAATAAAATTTAATTTTGAGCGTCTATATAAAAAAGCAACACAGTTAACGAATACATTTAGTTTGAATTAGTCTTCCATTAAAACGTTCGTAAACACGTTAGTTTATATGATTAATAGCAGAAAATCCCAATGTTATGCATTGGGATTTTCATTTTAAAACACACATAAACGTTAAAGTCTGTTAAAGTGCATTTGTTTAACGCAATAAAAAATGAAAACACGCATCTTAAATAGAACACAACTTATAAATACGAATAATTAAATTTGAATTAGTCTTCCACTTTAAAATTCGATAATAACTTAAGTTTTTGTTTATAATAAAAAATCCCAATGCCTTATAACATTGGGATTTTTTTATTGTTATATTTTATGTGTTACCACTTAATAATTACACTTCCCCAAGTAAAACCACTACCAAAAGCAGCTAAAACTACATGGTCTCCTTCTTTTATTTTGCCTTCCTCCCAAGCTTCGGTTAAAGCAATTGGTATAGAAGCTGCAGTAGTATTACCGTATTTTTGAATGTTATTAAAAACTTGATCATTACTTAAATCAAATTTTTTCTGTATAAATTGAGCTATTCTTAAATTTGCTTGATGTGGAATCAACATATCTATAGCATCTTTACTTAAATTATTTTTTGCTAAACCTTCCATTATTACTTCGCTAAAACGAACTACGGCATTTTTAAAAACAAACTGCCCATTCATATGCGGAAAATAACTCTCGTCGTTTGGATCGTTATCTTTTATAATATCATTAACCCAACGTTTTCCCATTCCAGGAGCTACTAAAACTAATTCCTCGGCATGTTCTCCTTGAGAATGTAAGTGCGTTGATAAAATACCTTTAGTAGTATCTTCTTCTCTTGTTAATATTGCTGCTCCTGCTCCATCACCAAATATTACTGTTACTCCTCTTCCTCGAGTTGTTTTATCTAATCCATGAGAATGCAACTCGCTACCAATAACAAGAATATTTTTATACATTCCTGTTTTAATAAAATTATCTGCAACAGATATAGCATATACAAAACCAGAACATTGGTTTCTAACATCTAAAGCACCAACTGTTTTAATACCTAATGCATGCTGTACTTGTACTCCTGGACCAGGAAAATACATATCTGGACTAAGTGTTGCAAAAATTATAAAATCTATATCATCTTTATCTATTCCTGCACGTTCAATAGCTTGTTTTGCTGCCTTTACTCCCATGGTTGCAGTAGTGTCTCCTGTTCCTTCCTTTACCCAACGGCGCTCTTTTATACCTGTACGCTCGGTAATCCATTCATCATTTGTATCCATCATTTTAGATAGATCATCATTAGTCACTACATTGTCTGGCACATATTTACCAAGCCCTATTATTTTTGAATTGTACATTTAAAAGTCTTTTATTTCACTTCCACACAAATGGAATAATTATTTTTAATTTAAAAACAGAAACGCAATTTAAGTTATTCGAATAAAAGCTTTCCAAAAATTTATTCTATTCATTATGCATGCATAGCTTCTGCTATTTGTTTTTAAAAAAAATCATAGCTTAAAATGTCATCTTGTCACCTTTATACAATTGGCATTTTTGTTGTCTAATCATCCATAACAAATAAAAACATATTAATTAAGATTCTTGCAATAGCAGGAATGACAAATAAATTTATCATGGCAAAAGGAAATATTAATGTTTCAGTGGAAAACATTTTCCCATTAATTAAAAAATTCTTATATAGTGATCACGAAATATTTTTACGTGAACTTGTAAGTAATGGTACAGATGCAACTTTAAAATTAAAGCATTTAACTAGTATTGGAGAAAGCAAAGCTGAATATGGAAATCCAATAATTGAAGTTAAAATTGACAAGGAAGGAAAAAAACTTCATATTATTGATCAAGGTTTAGGTATGACAGCTGAAGAGGTTGAAAAATACATTAACCAAGTAGCCTTCTCTGGAGCCGAAGAATTTTTAGACCAATACAAAGACTCTGCTAAAGATTCTGGTATTATTGGTCATTTTGGTCTTGGTTTTTACTCTGCTTTTATGGTAGCAGAAAAAGTAGAAATTATTACAAAATCTCATAAAGAAGATACTGTTGCGGCACATTGGACTTGTGATGGTTCTCCGGAATTTACATTAGTTCCTCACGATAAAACCGATAGAGGAACAGAAATTATTCTGCACATTGCAGAAGACTCTACAGAGTTTTTAGAAGAAGCTCGAATTGGCAGTTTACTATCTAAGTATAATAAGTTTATGCCTATTCCAATTAAATTTGGAACTAAAGAAGTTAACGATCCAAATCATACTCCAGAAACAACTAAAGACGCTGAAGGTAAAGAAACTACTGAGCCACAGAAAAAAATTACTGTAGATAATATTATTAATAACCCTAATCCAGCATGGACTAAGCAACCATCAGAATTAGAGGATGAAAATTACAAAAGCTTTTATAGAGAGCTTTATCCAGCACAGTTTGAAGAGCCTTTATTCCACATTCATTTAAATGTAGACTATCCGTTTAATCTAACAGGAATCTTATATTTCCCTAAGATGACTCAAGACATGAGCATGCAAAAGGATAAGATTCAATTATACCAAAACCAAGTATTTGTTACAGATAATGTAGAAGGTATCGTACCAGAGTTTTTAACTATGCTACGTGGTGTAATAGATTCTCCAGATATTCCATTAAATGTTTCTCGTTCATACTTACAAGCAGATGGAGCTGTTAAAAAAATATCATCTTACATTACACGTAAGGTTGCAGATAAATTAAAATCGTTATTTAATAATAACCGTGAAGATTTTGAAGCAAAATGGAACGATATTAAAGTAGTTATTGAATATGGAATGTTGTCTGAAGATAAATTCTTTGACAAAGCAGATGCTTTTGCTTTATATCCAACAGTAGACAATAAATATTACACATATACAGAGCTAGAAAACGCTATTAATGCTAACCAAACCGATAAAGACGGTAAAATGGTTATTCTTTACGCTAGTAATCAAGACGACCAACACACTTATATTGAAGCTGCTAAAGCTAAAGGTTACGAGGTATTATTACTAGATTCTCCTATAGTTTCGCATTTAATGCAAAAATTAGAAAGCTCTAAAGAGAACATAACATTTGCTCGTGTAGATGCAGATTCTATTGATAAACTTATTAAAAAGGAAGATACTACAATTTCTAAACTAGACGAAGACCAAACAAAAGCGTTAGACGAGCTATTAAAAGAAGTAATTCCTTCAGATAAATTTATGGTACAATTAGAGCCTCAAGACAGTGATGCTGCACCATTTATGATTACACAACCAGAATTTATGCGTAGAATGAAAGAAATGCAAGCTACTGGTGGTGGTGGAATGAATATGTTTGGTAATATGCCAGAAATATACAACCTAGTTGTAAATACAAATTCTGAATTGGTTGGTGAAATTTTAAATACAAAGACCAAGAAAAAACAAGAACGTTTAATAACACAAAGTTTAGACTTAGCACGTTTATCTCAAGGTTTATTAAAAGGAAAAGAACTTTCAGATTTTGTAAAGAGAAGTTACGAAATGATAAAGTAAAATTTTATACGCTTACGCGGAAATACAAAAACCACCTTTTTAAGGTGGTTTTTTGTTAATTGCCTTTATCCTTTTTTTGTGCTAAATTCGTTAATCTTAGAATACAAATAATTATAATTAATATTTATAAAATAAGAATGTGCTATAAAAAGCTTTTTACACTATTTTTTTTTTAAACCTTATAAAATAACAACACATGTATTCTAAAAAATATTTAAAGTCTAATAGTACAGTTATATTTCTATTATTTTTAATTTTCTTTATTAACGAAGCTCATACACAAGCATACACAAAAAAAGAATTGCAAGACTCTCTTGCAAAAACACCTTATTTTTCAATACATAAGGATAATTATTTTATTACAGGTGTTCCAATAAATAAAGAAATTAATAGCGCTACCGCAGATGCTAAATACCAAATTAGTTTTAAGCAAATACTTACTAGAAGTCGTTTGCCATGGGACACATACCTTTACCTTACATACACACAAAAATCTTTTTGGAATATTTACGAAGAGTCTTTTCCTTTTAAGGATATCAATTTTAATCCATCTATAGCTTTAGGTAAAATACTTTATGATAAAGAGGAACGTTTAAAAGGTTTGGCAACTTTATCTTTTGAGCATGAATCTAACGGACGAGATAGTATATCTTCAAGAAGCTGGAATAGATTAAGTTTAGAGTATACTACAAAAATTTCAACTAATACTATTGCAAGTTTTAAAGCTTGGGTTCCCTTTGCTTACAGAGAAGGAAATCCTAATCTTTTAGAATACGTAGGCTTAGGAGAAGTAAACGCATCTCACACATTTAAGCCAGATAAATTAATATTTGATATTAGATTACGTAAAGGACTAAATTTACACGGTAAAGGCTCCGTTAGATCTCGCATTTATTTTAATCCATTTAAGAATAATATTTCTAATCAATATTTAATGTTAGAATGGTTTGTAGGTCAAGCAGAAGGCTTATTAAATTATGAACAATCGCAAAGTGCTATACGCATTGGTTATGTAATTAGAACCAACGAGTTTAAATGGTTTAATGGCAAAAACAATAACTAGTTTTTTTTAGTTTACACTTAAATTATTTGTTAATAAACTTCGTACAAAACTGTTTTAATAACTCCTTTATTTTCTTCAAGTTTAACAGTAAATAGGTGCTTTACATTTTTAACTTTAAATAGAAATGGAGCTGCTAGCACATCTACTCCACTTTGTTTTTTTAATCTAATACCTTGTCCAGAAATAATATCTTTATTTGGAATAAAATCTCCTTCTGGCAAATGTTCTGTAATAATTACATACTTAAATGCATACAATTTGTTAACTATACTTTCTACCTCTTTATTAGATAGATGTTGAAGTACTTGTCTTAATATAACACAATCGGCTAACGGCAATTGGTCTTTAGCTATATCTAAACATCTAAAAGTTAAGTTTTTAGCTTTAAAATGGGTTTTATTATAATTTATTAATGCCTCAACAATATCAACCGCAACATAGGATTTTGTATACATTATTAATTGCTTACCAATATTAAAATCACCACAACCTAAATCTGCAACAGAAATTGGCTCTTTAAAAGATTTAAAAAAAGTTGTTAATACTTCTATGTAAGGATTTACTATATCTTGCTTATGCGAGCCTTCTCCAGAATAAAAACTTAAACCATTACTTCCCCAAAGTTGCTTTTTGTAAATCTGGTCCATTGCAGCTTTTGTTGGCCAAGGTGTTTTATTCTTTTTGTTTTTTTCCATATCAAAAATCAAAGATAAATTTTATTTCCGTTAGCAAATACATATAAGTATTTTCAAACATTTCAAATACTATTTTTTTTTAATACATTTAGAGTAAAATATATTTATAATAAACCGTTTTTAAAATGAAATCTAATAGTTTGAAAGTTTCAGAAATTTTTAAAAACATGTCTTTTTCTGAAAAAGAAATAGAGATTATAACTTCTTCTTTAAAAAAAACTACTCTAAAAAAAGGAACTATATTAATAAAAGAAGGTGACTTTGTAGATAATATGTATTATGTTGAAAGTGGTTGTCTTAGAACTTTTCATATAGATATTCATGGAAAAGAACACACCGTACAGTTCGGAATAAAAGACTGGTGGATAACAGATTACACTGCCTATTTTTCATCAGAAAAAGCAATAATGAATTTAGAGATACTTCAAGATTGTACACTTTATGCACTTTCAAAAAATAACAGAGAGCTTTTGTATAATAAGATTCCTCAAATCCATAAATTTATTAGAATTAAGTTAGAACGTGCTTATGCTGCTTTTCAAAAGAGAATATTGGCTAATCTATCGCAATCTGCTACAGAACGCTATTTAGAGTTTATAAACACATATCCGGATATCGAAAAAAATGTAAAAAATTATCATCTTGCTTCTTATCTTGGTATTACAACAGAAAGCTTAAGTAGAATTAGAAAAAAATTAAATTAATTTTAATTTATTACCATACATCAATTTTTTATAAAAACAATCTTAATAGATTTGTAGCTAATTCAATTTTTACAAGTACCACTAAACGTACTTATAGATTAAGTAATAGCATAAAAAGCACGAGTATATACTCGTGCTTTTTTAATTTACATAATATTGAACATTAGTAAACTATTATAAAAAACCTTAACGCTTCATTAAAATAAAACTAATGTTTTATTCCGTAATTTTGTTTTATGAAATTCAAAATACAATCAGAATTTAATCCAACAGGAGATCAACCAACTGCAATAAAACAATTGGTAAATGGCCTAAATGCTAAAGAAAAATACCAAACCTTACTTGGTGTTACAGGTTCTGGAAAAACATTTACTGTTGCTAATGTTATAGAAAAAGTACAGAAACCCACTCTTGTTCTGGCTCATAATAAAACTCTTGCAGCACAACTTTACAGCGAGTTTAAACAATTTTTTCCTGATAATGCTGTTGAGTATTTTGTTTCCTATTACGATTATTACCAACCAGAAGCATACATACCAACATCTGGTGTATATATAGAAAAAGATTTATCCATAAATGAAGAAATTGAGAAAATGCGTTTAAGCACGACCTCTTCTCTACTTTCTGGTCGTAGAGACGTTTTGGTAGTAGCTTCTGTTTCTTGCTTATATGGTATTGGAAACCCAATAGAATTTCAAAAAAATGTTATCTCTATAGAACGTGATCAAGAAATTTCACGTACAAAATTATTACATCAATTAGTACAAAGTTTGTATTCGCGTACAGAGGCAGATTTTAAACATGGTAATTTTAGAATAAAAGGAGATACTGTAGATGTGTTCCCTAGTTACGCCGACGACGCTTTTAGGATTCATTTTTTTGGTGATGAAATTGAATTAATAGAGCAATTTAATATACAAACCAACGAAGTTATTGAAGAATATGATAGATTAAATATCTATCCAGCAAACATGTTTGTTACCTCTCCAGATGTATTACAAGGCGCCATAAGAAACATACAAGATGACTTAGTTAAACAACATGATTATTTTAAAGATATAGGCAAACATCTTGAAGCTAAAAGATTAAAAGAGCGTACAGAATTCGATTTAGAAATGATTAGAGAATTAGGGTATTGTTCTGGTATTGAAAACTACTCGCGCTATCTTGATGGCAGACTACCAGGAACAAGACCTTTCTGTTTACTAGATTATTTTCCAGACGATTATTTAATGGTTGTAGACGAAAGTCATGTTACAATTTCTCAAGTACATGCCATGTATGGAGGAGATAGAAGCCGAAAAGTTAATCTTGTTGATTATGGTTTTAGGCTTCCAGCGGCAATGGATAATAGACCATTAAAGTTTGAAGAATTCGAGGCTTTACAAAACCAAGTATTATATGTAAGTGCAACACCTGCAGATTATGAACTACAAAAAACCGATGGCGTTTATGTAGAACAAGTTATTAGGCCAACAGGATTATTAGATCCAATTATTGAAGTTAGACCAAGTCTAAACCAAATTGATGATTTAATTGAAGAAATACAGCAACGCGTTGAAAAAGATGAACGCACACTGGTAACTACACTTACAAAACGTATGGCCGAGGAATTAACCAAATACTTAAGCAGAATAAATGTACGTGTAAATTACATACATAGTGATGTAGATACTTTGGAGCGAGTACAGATTATGCAAGATTTAAGAAAAGGTATTTACGATGTTCTTGTTGGTGTAAACTTATTACGTGAAGGTTTAGACTTACCAGAAGTGTCCTTAGTTGCTATTTTAGATGCAGATAAAGAAGGATTTTTACGCTCCAATCGTTCTCTTACGCAAACCGTTGGGCGTGCTGCCAGACACCTTAACGGAAAAGCAATAATGTATGCAGATAAAATTACTAAAAGCATGCAAAAAACTATTGATGAAACAGAATACCGTCGAGAAAAACAAATTGCATACAATACCAAAAACAACCTTACTCCAAGAGCCCTAAACAAAAGCTTAGACAGCGCGTTAAGTAAAAACTCTGTTAGTACTTATAGTTACGAACTAGAAGCAGCACGTGCAGCAGAACCAGAAAGCGAGTACTTAACCAAACCTGAATTAGAGAAAAAAATACGAGAGAAACGTAAACTTATGGAACAAGCTGCCAAAGCTTTAGATTTTATTATTGCAGCTCAATTACGTGATGAAATAAAAAGTTACCAAAGCAAATTAGAAGATTTAAAAACATAGCATCATGGAGAACCAACAACAACCAATAATTATAGAACATTTCTACAACGTTTCTAAAGAAAAACTCTGGGAAGCTATAACAAATCCAAAAGAAATGCGAGAATGGTATTTTAACAACATTCCAGATTTTAAAACAGAAATTGGTTTTACAACACAGTTTAATATAAAATCTCACACTAGAGATTTTAATCATATTTGGACAGTAACAAATGTTGTGCTACAAAATAAAATTACATATACTTGGGAGTTTGAAGGTATTACAGGAAAATCCTCTACCTGTTTCGAAATTTCAGGAAACCAAAATCAATCTATATTAAAATTAACAGCAACTGTTTTAGAGCCATTTCCAAGTAATATTCCAGAATTTGAAAGAGAAAGTGGTATAGATGGATGGAACTATTTTATAAAAAAACAACTTGACAGTTACTTAAATAGCTAAAACAAGTTGCAAAAATTTCCTATTTAATTATATTGAACTTTAAAAATATCAATCAACACATCGGCAGGTACCATTCTATCTGGGAAACCTTCCATTAAATATAATACTTTAGTAATGCATTCATGGTTTAATCCCATTCTAAGTCCGTAATTGTATAATTTTGCAATTTCTTCTTGAGTGCGTTCATCATCAATATGCATTAGTAGTACCAACCTATGAAACTGCACAATACGCTCGCTATGAGATTTTAAGTGCATTCTATTTACTGGATGTTTAATTAGGTAATTAAAGTCATCTTTTGATATTTCTAATTGCTTTGCCACACCAAGCAAAAAATTATATTCTATAGTTTTTAGGGATTTATCAGACTTAGCAAAGGCAATCATTTCTGATAATAAACTAAGTTTTTCTACTCTGTTAGGCATAATGCGAGGGAATTAAATTATACAGTATAAAATTAAGAATAAAAGCCAATTTATTATCGTAGAAAGCACGTCGCTTGTCGAAAAATACTTAGCTTTACATCGATTTTAAGTGCTGTTTATCAAAGTGTTACTCTTAAAAAGGAGCAAAAAACACCACAACTCACTGATAATTAAAAATTTAAGCCATGACAAATAACGATATTTTTAAAAAACTAAGAGTCGCACATAAACTGCGTGACGACGATATTATTAAAATTTTAGAGCTTGTAGATTTTAGAGTTTCTAAAAGTGAACTAAATGCATTTTTTAGACGAGAAGACCATCCAAACTATGTAGAATGTGGTGATCAAATTTTAAGAAATTTTTTAAATGGCTTAATTATACATCTTCGTGGGCCAATGCCTAAAAAAGGTGAAACATCCAAAAATAACATTGCGAATAAAATAAAATCAACTTCAAAAAACAATAAGAAGAATTTTAATAAACCAAGAGATAAAAAAAAGAGCGACGATTAAGTTGCTCTTTTTATATATAATTTAATGTTTTTTTTTAAAACCGAAAACATAAGTTATACTATAGTATTACTCATTTTCACTTGTTTTCATACAAAGAATAAGATTTAATACTGGTATTAATGTAAACCAAACAGAAACTCCAGCATCTCTTAATCTTCTTACTGTTGCACTTATTAATGGTATAAAAAACACCAAATTAATAACGCTTCTTATTCCTCTAAAATTCAATCCGTTAGGCTCTATATTATTAGCTTTTAAATACCAAGCTTCTAGTAACCCAAAAGGTATTGAAAGTATAAAAATATTAAACACAACAAAAATTAAAATAAAATAAGTCCAATATTCTTTTCTTCCAGTCTTTCCTTTATAATTAAAGGTTTCTTTAAAAATTTTTACTATATCTTCTATCATTATTTATTATGTGTATTTAGTTTCAATACTATTTAATAATATATTTTGAATTATAAATATAAAAAAAAAGAGCAACCTTAACGGTTACTCTTTAATATATATACTGTAAAAGTATTAAGCTAAAACAGCTTGTACTTTATCTGCTGCTTCTTGAAATTCTGTAGCACTCATTACATCTAATCCAGAACTGTCTATAAGTTCTTTTGCAATATCTGCATTAGTACCTTGTAAACGCACAATAATTGGAACGTTTATAGCATCTCCCATGTTTTTATAAGCATCTACAACACCTTGAGCTACACGATCGCAACGTACAATACCTCCAAAGATGTTAATTAAAATAGCTTTTACTTCTGGATCTTTTAAGATAATTCTAAAAGCCGCTTCAACACGTTTTGCGTCTGCAGTACCACCAACATCTAAAAAGTTTGCTGGCTCACCACCTGCTTGCTTAATTAAATCCATTGTTGCCATTGCTAAACCAGCACCGTTTACCATACAACCAACGTTTCCGTCTAAGTCTACATAGTTAAGTCCTAATTCACCAGCTTCAACTTCTATTGGGCTTTCTTCACGTAAATCGCGTAATTCAGCTAAATCTTTATGTCTATATAATGCATTCGCATCTAAAGATACCTTAGCATCTACAGCCATTATTTTACTATCACTAGTTTTTAATACTGGATTAATTTCAAATAAAGAAGAATCCGACTCTACATAAGCTTTATATAATGAAGTAACAAATTTTGTCATTTCTTTAAATGCTAATCCAGATAAACCTAAGTTAAAAGCAATTTTACGTGCTTGAAATGGTAAAATTCCAGTCGCAGGATCTATTTCTTCTGTAAAAATTAAATGTGGTGTTTCTTCTGCTACAGTTTCAATATCCATACCTCCTTCTGTAGAATACATAATCATATTACGCCCAGTTCCTCTATTTAAAAGAACAGACATGTAATATTCTTCTGGCTCAGAATCTCCTGGATAGTAAACATCTTCTGCTACTAAAACCTGGTGTACACGCTTACCTTCTGCAGAAGTTTGTGGTGTAACTAAATCCATTCCTATAATTTCTCCAGCAATAGTTTTAACGTCGTCTAAGTTTTTTGCTAACTTAACACCACCACCTTTACCACGACCACCGGCGTGAACCTGTGCTTTTATTACGTGCCAACCTGTACCAGTATCTTCGGTTAATTTTTTTGCTGCAGCTACTGCTTCATCAGCATTTTGTGCAACTATACCACGTTGAATACGTACGCCAAAGCTGCTTAATAATTCTTTTCCTTGATATTCGTGTAAATTCATCTGTTTTAGAGTAAAATTTTAGAAACACAAAAGTAAATAATCACAATTACTTACCCTAATATTTAATTGTGAAAATCTTAATTGTATTTTTTATTGTTAATTATTTAACAATATGTTTAAAATGTGTAATATTTTAAATTAAATATTTGTAGCGTTAATCTATAATAATAGCTTTGAAAAAAAAATTATCAATGACCAATACGCAATTACTTAAAATAGCTGAAGACTTCGGGAGTCCTGTTTATGTTTACAATTCTAATGTTATTTCACAGCAATATAAACGTCTCACATCTGCTTTTAGCTCTGTAAATAAAGTAAAGATTAACTATGCTGTAAAAGCATTATCTAATATTTCTATATTAAAATTAATGAAAACGCTTGGAGCTGGATTAGATACAGTATCTATACAAGAAGTACAGTTAGGACTTACAGCAGGCTTTAAAGCTGAACAAATTATTTTTACTCCTAATGGTGTTTCTCTTGAGGAAATAGAGAAAGCCGCAATACTAGGTTGCCAAATAAATATAGACAACTTATCTATACTTGAGCAATTTGGAACCAAACATCCAGATATTCCTGTATGTATTCGTATAAATCCTCATGTAATGGCTGGCGGAAACACTAATATTTCTGTAGGACACATAGATAGCAAGTTTGGTATTTCTATACATCAAATTCCACATATTTTACGTATTGTAGAAAACACAAAGATGAATATTAACGGTATACACATGCATACTGGAAGTGATATTTTAGATATAGATGTCTTTTTATATGCTAGTGAAATACTTTTTGAAACAGCTAAAAACTTTAAAAATTTAGATTTTATAGATTTTGGATCAGGTTTTAAAGTGCCTTATAAGCCAGGAGATATTGAAACTAATATTGAAGAATTTGGCGAAAAACTATCAATTAGATTTAATGAGTTTTGTAAAAACTATGGTAAAGAGTTAACCTTAGCTTTCGAGCCTGGAAAGTTTTTAGTAAGTGAAGCTGGACAGTTTTTAGCAAAAGTAAATGTTGTAAAACAAACTACCTCAACAGTTTTTGCCCAAATAGATTCTGGTTTTAATCATTTAATTAGACCTATGCTTTATGGTTCTCAACATGAGATAGAAAACATTTCTAATCCTAAAGGAAGAGAACGTTTTTACAGTGTTGTTGGTTATATATGCGAAACCGATACATTTGCCAATAATAGACGTATTAACGAAATTAATGAAGGTGATATATTAGCGTTTAAAAATGCCGGAGCTTATTGCTATTCTATGGCTAGCAACTATAATTCTCGTTACCGTCCTGCTGAAGTTTTATGGCATAATAAAGAAGCGCATTTAATTAGAAAGCGAGAAACTTTTGAAGATATTTTAAATAATCAAATTCAAATAGATTTAAAACCAAAAAAAGCAAAAATATAACTAGACAATAGCACCATAATTATGGTGCTATTTTATTTTGCTATAGCTTAGTTTGTTTTATTAAGTATTACTATATTTATGAAAACCAATACTTAATAAATGAATAAAATTGCTCCTGTTACCATTAGACAAATTTTTATAATTAGTTTAATACTATTTATTGGCAGTATTATTTTTAGAGAAATGTTTCCTTATTTTGGCGGCTTTCTTGGTGCTGTTACACTTTATGTGTTATTACATAAGTGGATGAAAAAAATGGTTAACGACAAAAAATGGAACACCAGCCTATCTGCCATAATACTCCTTCTTTTTTCTTTTATAGTAATTATAATTCCTGTTGCTGGAATTATACTTATGCTAGGCAATAAAATTAGCGACTTTACAAAAAACAGCGAACAATTTTTAAGTGCAGCCAAAAGTCAACTAGAAAAAGTTGAAGATTTAGTTGGTATGGATCTAAATTCTCAAATAGATACTAACAGTATAACAGAATGGGTTACTACTAATTTACAGAGTTTTGCAGGAGGAACATTTAATATTTTTATTTCTTTAGGTATAATGGGCTTTGTGCTATATTATATGCTAACCAATAGTAAAGATTTAAAAACATCATTATTAAAATATATTCCTTTAGGAGAAAGCAACTTAATTGAAATTGGGCAAGAAGTACGCTCTATGGTTAGAGCAAATGCTATAGGTATTCCTTTAGTTGCAATTGCTCAAGGTATTATTGCTCTTATTGGTTTTTTAATTTTTGGAATACAAGATCCTTTTTTCTGGTTTGTGATAGTTACTATTGGCTCTATGATTCCTTTTGTTGGAACATTAATTGGTATTTTACCAGTTTTTTTAATTACTATTTCTTCTGGTAATAATTTTCAAGGTTGGGCAATTTTAATATATGGAATAGTTGTAGTTGGTTCTACAGATAATATAATAAGACTTTTTGTGCTTCAAAAACTGGATGAAGTACATCCTTTAATTACTTTAATTGGTGTAATTATTGGCGTTCCTCTATTTGGATTTATTGGACTGATTTTTGGCCCATTATTAGTAAGCTTATTCTTAATTTTGGTAAAGATTTACAGAAAAGAATATGGAAAAGATGCACACGAAAAACAAGAAGTAAAGGAAAAACAGTTATAAGTTTTGATAAAAAGTCAATCCGTTATTATCTAAATCGTAAAATGCAAATTCACGTGTTTGCCAATCTGTTTTTTTTAAAGCTGTCTTGTTATTAAAAACACCTCTAAATTTATATTCTTCATATAAATTTTCTATATGCTCTGTAACAATACGTAACATTGGTGTATTAAAACCAGACTCCCATTCTTTTTCATCATGCCATTGTAAATGAATTTCTATATTATCTCTTATAACACCTGCATACGTTGGGTTTTTAGAGTCGTCTGCAAAGGCTATTTTAAATCCTAATTTTTTTACATAAAAAGTGAGTGCTTCTACTACATTTTTTACTGGTAAAATAGGATGAATTTGATGCAATATTGGTTTTGGCATTATTTAATTTTTTATCTCTTTTATATCGCTAATATTTGATGTACCATATTTATCGAACAAATAAATTAAGCTCGTCATGGTTGCTGCACCTAACTCTAGTTCTCTTTTATTTACAGCATCAAACGTATCGTTTGCAGCATGATGATGATCAAAATAACGTTGTGAGTCTGGACGTAGTCCTGCTAAAACAATATTGTCGTTTTTTAATGGCCCAATGTCTGCGCCGCTATATCCTTTTTCAAAGTAATGAATTAAATATGGTTTAAATAATGGTTCCCAGCTAAGTACTTTATTTAAGTTGGCTTCACTACAATCGAAACTAAAACCTCTTGGTGTAAATCCTCCTGAATCACTCTCTAAAGCAAAAACGTGATTTTCGTTTTTTCGTTTTGCTTCTTCGGCATATTTTTTACCACCACGTAAGCCGTTTTCTTCGTTCATAAATAAAACAACTCTTATGGTGCGTTTTGGTTTAATACCACTTTCTTTTAACAATCGTAAAACATCAATAGATTGCACAACTCCTGCGCCATCATCATGAGAACCATCGCCCAAATCCCAAGAATCTAAATGACCACCAACTACCATATACTCGTTTGGAAACTGGCTTCCTGTAATTTCTCCTATGACGTTATATGATAATACATCGTCAAATTGTTTACAGTTTTGTTTAAAGTAAAATTCTAAATTTTTATCGGTTTTTAGTGCTGCAGATAATGCATTGGCATCGTTTGTGCTTATTGCTGCGCTTGGTATGCGTTGGTTGTTTGGCAAATCTAGATAACCCATACTACCTGTGTGCGGAAGGTTATCTTGGCGTAGGTTTAGTGATCTTACAATAACACCAAGTGCTCCTAATTTTCCTGCTTCGTAAGCGCCTGCATATCTTTGTTTTGAGCAACCGCCATAGGCTTCGAAGGTATGTATTAATTCTGGATTCATTGCGCCATTAAAAAATACTATTTTTCCTTTTACACTTGTGCCTAGTTTTGCTAATTCTTCGAAGCTTTTTACTTCGACTACTTTTGCTTTTAAACCGTTGTTTGGTGTGGCAACAGAACCTCCTAAAGCACAAATATTTACATTTACTTGTTTTCCTAGTGTTGTAAAATAGCCTATTTCTTTTTCGCCTCGTTCCCATTTTGGTACCATTACTTCTTGTAGCCATACTTTATCTAAACCTAATTTTTGTAATTCGGTTTTTGTGTATTGCACTGCTTTTTCTGCATTTACAGAACCGGATAACCTACCGCCTATTTGGTTTGATAAATGGTCTAACCACTGGTAAGCTTTACCGTTTGTTAGGGATTGACTGTAAATGGTTTTTAGGGTTTCTTTATCGTTTTGCGCGAATACGTTTACTGATAAAAATAGTGCTGCAATTATAAGTTTTAGTTTCATGGTGTGTGCGTTAGCGATTGTAATGGCATCCTTTTTTTTGCTGCCGTATATGGCAAAAAAAAGATATAATGGAAAGCGCGACCTTTAGGTAACGCCCAAATATTATTCGTTATTTAATTGTTGACGGTATAAATCTATATTTGCTTTTGTTTTTGCGTCTAATTCTGGTTCTTGGATATCGTCGTACTTTTTTAGTGTCTCGTATAGTATTGTTGCTACGGCTAATCTTGCTGCTGGCTTATTGTCTGCCGGTATATTAAACCATGGTGCGTGGGCTTTTGATGTTCTATTTATGGCGTCTTGGTAGCAAAACATATAATCGTCCCATAGTTTGCGCTCTTTTAAGTCTCCGGCTGAGAATTTCCAGTTTTTTTCTTTTAAATCTAAACGACGTAGTAGCCTGTTTTTTTGTTCTTCTTTAGAGAGATTCATAAAAAACTTAAATATTATGGTGCCGTTTTCTACGAGGTGTTTTTCGAAGTTATTAATTTGCTCGAAACGTTTATCCCAGAAGGCTTCGTTTACGTCGTCTACGGTATTTACATTTGGTAGGTTTTCACCTAAAATATAGTTAGGATGTACTCTTGTAACTAATACATTTTCGTAGTGTGTACGGTTGTGTACTCCAAATTTTCCGCGTGCTGGTAATGCGATATAGTGCCTCCATAAATAATCGTGTTTTAACTCTAATGTGGTTGGTACTTTAAAGCTCATGACCTCGACACCGCGTGCGTTAAAATCTTTAAACACCTCGCGTATTAAACTGTCTTTTCCTGAGGTATCCATACCTTGTAAACATACTAATACTGAATATTTGCCGTGTGCGTATAGCGTGTCTTGAAGTTTACCTAGTTTTTTTCGTACTTTTTTTAGTTTGTCTTTTACTTCGTCATCTTTTTCTTCTAAATCTAATAGTGTTGGTAGATTAGACAGTTCTATTTTTGATGTTATTATGTGGTCTTTTATATTAATGTCTTTCATAAATTAATTTTAAGCTTAAATATACGCAATGCGTTTTGTTATTAAAAGTAATAATTATTTTAAGGTTTTTAAATTGTTAGTGGCTTATCATTATTTTTAAAACAAAAAAACCAATCGTTTTTATTAGATTGGTTTTTGTTATAATACGTTTTGTTTGTGTTTACTTGCTTGCAAATAGTTTTACGTCTTGCTCGCTAACTTCTGCGCCGCCTAAAATTATTAAGCGTTCTACTACGTTACGTAACTCGCGTATATTACCTGTCCAGTCGTATTCTTGTAATAATTTTATAGCTTTTTCTGAAAATGTTTTTAGTGCTGTTCCTTGTTCTGCAGAGATTTTTTTTGCGAAATGGTTTATTAGTAATGGTATATCTCCACGCCTATCGTTTAACGCTGGAACTTTTACTAATATAACGGCTAATCTATGGTATAAGTCTTCTCTAAACTTACCGTTTTCTATTTCCTTTTTAAGGTTTTTATTTGTTGCTGCTACTACACGAACGTCTACTTTAATATCTTTATCACTACCTACACGTTGTATACGGCTTTCTTGTAAGGCGCGTAATACTTTTGCTTGGGCAGATAGACTCATGTCTCCTATTTCGTCTAGAAATATTGTGCCTCCATTTGCGGCTTCAAATTTTCCTGCTCTGTCTTTTGCTGCACTTGTAAATGCGCCTTTTACGTGACCAAACAATTCACTTTCTATAAGCTCGCTAGGTATTGCGGCACAGTTTACCTCTATCATTGGGCCTTTAGCACGATCACTTTTTTGGTGTAACCAATGTGCTACCAATTCTTTTCCTGTACCATTTGGTCCTGTTATTAATACTCGAGCATCTGTTGGTGCTACTTTGTCTATAATGCCTTTAATTTGAGATATGGCATCGCTTTCGCCTACCATTTCGTACTTTTTGCTAACTTTCTTTTTTAAGATTTTGTTTTCTACAAAAAGTTCTTTTCTATCTAAAGCATTGCGTACTGTGTTTAATAGCCTGTTTAAATCTGGTGGTTTTGAGATATAATCAAAAGCACCTAAACGCATAGTATTTACTGCTGTATCTAAATCGCCATGCCCAGATATCATGACCATTGGTATTTCTGGTTTTATTTTTTTTGCTGCTTCAAGTACCTCAACACCATCCATTTTTGGCATTTTAATATCGCAAAGCACTAAATCGTAATCGTCTTTTTTTATTTTATCGATACCTGCCAAACCGTCTTCAGCTTCAAAAACTTCATATTTATCGTTTTCTTCAGAAAGAATTTTTACTAAAACTCTTCTAATTGCTGCTTCGTCTTCTATTACTAAAATTTTTGACATTATATTTTAAATTTAATCCCTGTTCTTAAATAAAACGCATTTACTTTATCTAGTCTATAAATATCGTCTCTATTATTATCTCTTAATCTATTACTCATGCTTATAGTATGGCCGGTATATGCATACCATATTAAATGGTCTGTAAAACAATACTCGTAACCCAAACCTGCAACAATAACTGATAACGATATATTTTCTGCTTGATTGCCATCTAACACAATATTATCTTGAATATTAGCAAAATAACCATCTATACCAACAAAGGTTTGAACTATATTACGCTCGTTAAAAAAATATTTAACATTGGTTTTTGGCACACCTAAATTAAAAGACCAATTTTCGTTTACACGCCTGTAATAACTAATAAAAGGTAATGGTAATGGAATTCCTGTAGTACTATTATAGGTTAAACCTAAAATTAGACGGTATGGTCTTTTTAAAGATTCTTCTTTAGTTCTATCTTTTATTGCATAAACTCCACCATTTAAAAAGAAGTCGTCTCCAGATAATTTATGTGTTAATGTTGAAGCTATTCTTGGCGATAATTTAGCTCCTAATCTCCAATCGTTATTTAATTTAAAAGTATAACCTATATTTAAATCTATTACATGTAAGCGGTTTAAATTAGATATATCAAAAGGATAGTTATCTTCCAAATTTAAAGCAATCCTGCTATATTCTCCACCAACCACTAGATAGCAGTCTGTTTGTGTTTTTATAGGATAATTAATTAGAGCTCTAAATCTATTAAAATTGTCTTCGGATTTACTTTTAGGTATATATGAATATTCTAAACGTGCCAAATCTGTAAGTTGGGCATGAGTATTTTGAAATACTAAAATTAATAATACTATAATAACACATTTAGCAGTATGCCTATTCATATATTGTTTTTTATTTTTTTGAATTCATTGTTAATTGGACATCATCATTTTCTTTCTGAATAATATGAATATCTCGTTGTGGAAACGGAATACTAATATTATTTTCTCTAAACAATTTGTCTATTGCAAAACGTATTTCGCTTTTTGGTATTCTTGCATTAAAACTATCTTCTACTGTAAATGCTACTCTAAAATCTAAAGAACTTTCTCCAAAGTTCATAAAAACAACACTTGGTGGTGGATTTTTAAAAACCAACTTTGAAGATTTTGCTGCATCTATTAAAAGCTTTTTAACTAATTGCACATCACTACCATACGCAACACCAACGTCTACACTTTCTCTAGTAGAAGATCCGTTTTGAGTCCAATTATACAAACTATTTGTGAGATATAAGTGATTAGGAATGATTAAGACCTTATTATCTATCGTTACAGCACGTGTTGTTCTTAATTTTATTTCTTCTACTCTTCCTACCTTACCTTCTATTTCTATAATATCTCCTACATGAACAGATTGATCTACTAAAATAAATACTCCAGATATAATATCTTGAAATAAAGTTTGAAGTGCCAAACCAATACCTATTAACAGTGCTGCTGATGCAGCAAAAACCGCTGTTATATCTATACCTAAAGAACTTATAGCTACTAAGAAAACAATAATATATATAAGCCATCTTCCAAAAGAAAAAACAGTATTAAATTTTGCTTTATCGCTATCTGGCATTTTGCGAGTAAGCAATTTCTTAGCCCAACGTAATACATAAGTTGTTAAAATTAAAACTAGAATTAACAGTAATATGTATTTTACTTTTAATTCTCCAGTAGTCTTGCCATCTACATCTTTAAATGTATACAATACTTTATTTAGAAAATCTATAAAGGTCTCCCAAGCGCTACTTTCTGCAATAACCTCTCCTACTTCTTCTACGGTATTTTCTATTTTATCTTTAACCTTATCTTGCATCTTTAATATTTAATCCATTTTAAAAGTTCTTTATATGTTGGTTTTTTTCCATACATTAAAATACCTACTCGATAAATTTTTGAAGCCAACCAAATGGTAAACATAAATGTACCAATTAATATTAACAAAGAAAGAATTTGTTGCCAAATTGGTACTCCAAAAGGAATACGCATTAACATAACAACTGGAGAAGTAAAAGGTATAAATGAAAATATGGTTGCTACTGTTCCATGAGGATCTTCTATTACTGTAAAACCACCAACATAAACAGATAATATTAAAGGCATTATTATTGGCAACATAAATTGTTGCGTATCGGTTTCATTATCTACTGCTGCACCAATAGCAGCATATAAAGAACTATATAATAAATAACCGCTAATAAAAAAGAATAGAAATGCAATAATTAAATTTACTAAAGGCATATTAAAAAATGCATTAATAAATAATTGAGCATCTGCATTAGCATCTGGATTTTGCATAGCTTGCGATACTAATTCTTGTTGCGGTGTATTTATTTGACTAAAATCAATATCAAAAATTATAGAAGCTATTACCATAAGAATGCTTCCTAAAATTAACCAAATACCAAATTGAGTTATACCAGCTAATGTTGTACCTACAATTTTACCTAACATAAGTTGTATAGGTTTAACCGATGATATAATGACTTCTATTATTCTACTTGTTTTTTCTTCTATTACAGAGCGCATTATCATGTTACCATAAATTATAATAAACATGAAGAGTAAGTATCCTGCTGCACCACCAAAAATTAGTTTAACTACACTGTCTGCTTTAGAAGTTTTTTCTCCTGTAAAATTTTCTTGGTTTATTGTTACATTAACTTCAGATGTTCTTAATGTATTAATATTAACGCCTTTGCTTTCAAGATTAATTTCTTTAAGGCGTTTTTCTATTTTATGCTCTAATGCAGAAATTATACTAAGCGAAGGTGTCTCTGTAGAATAAAATTGTACCTCTACATTTATATTCTCACTTGCTTCAACATCTCCTGTTTTTGTAGTAAAATTAGAAATATAAAGTAAGCCGTAATCCTCTTGTTCTTCTACAATTATCTTTGCGTTTTCTAAAGTAATATCTTTTAAAATATTATACTTAACAAATTCTTTATCTAAAAATATAGATTCAATTTTTCCAGACTGATCTAAAACAGATATATTTTTTTGTTTATTATTATTTACTTGCGACAAGTAGGCTACTACAGAAAATAAAGCAATCATAATTAACGGACTTAAAAAAGTCATAACTATAAACGCTTTATTTCTAACTTTAGTTAGATATTCTCTTTTTATTATTAGTGGTAGATGATTCATAATCTTTAATTATTCTTTACAGCTTGAATAAATATATCACTTGCACTAGGTATTACTTCTACAAAATGAGAAACCTCTCCTTGTGTTGTTAAATAACTTAGTAAGTGATTTGCTGATTCGTCTTCTGGCAGTTTAACTTTTAGTTTTAATTCATTATTTAAACTTTTAAAATTTGCAGGAGAAACAATAAATTTCTCTGAAAGAGATTGCTGCAACTGTAATACATTATTGGTATTAATACCTACCTCGAAAGTATTAGATTTAAACTGCCTTTTTATATCTAATAAATTACCATCTATAATTTTATTCGATTTGTTAATTAAAGCTATATGATCGCATAACTCCTCGACAGATTCCATTCTATGTGTAGAGAAAATAACAGTAGCTCCATTATCTCGAAGCCTTAAAATTTCATTTTTAATAATATCTGCATTAATAGGATCAAATCCTGAGAAAGGCTCATCAAAAATTAATAGTTTTGGCTCGTGTAAAACTGTGACTACAAATTGAATTTTTTGTGCCATTCCTTTTGATAGCTCTTGAATTTTTTTATTCCACCAATCTCCAATTTCCAATCTTTCAAACCATTGTAATAAACGCTTTTTAGCTACAGATTTTTCTAAGCCTTTAAGTTGTGCTAAATACAAAGCTTGTTCTCCTACTTTCATAGATTTATATAACCCACGCTCTTCTGGCAAATAACCAATATTTTGTATATGATGTCTTTGTAAAGGTTCTCCATCTAAAATTACCTTACCTTTATCTGGCATTGTAATTTGATTTATAATTCGAATTAATGTTGTTTTACCTGCTCCGTTAGGTCCTAATAAACCAAAGATGCTTCCTTTTTCAACAGAAATAGAAACATTATTAAGTGCTGTAAAATCTCCAAAATTTTTAGAAACTGATTGTGCTTCTAATAAGTTAGCCATATAGTATAGTTGTTACACCAAAAAATTTTAAAACATTTGGTATTGTTGCCGTAAAGATAGAAAATGTAGAGTCTTATACTTACTGTTTTAAAATTTTTTAACGCTGTAAAAAAGATAAAACGAGTATACATCTATGTTTTTATTATATAAGATAATAAAATACAATTGCTATAAACTTTAAAAATATTTTATTCTACTATTGTATTTAAACGTAATATTCTAAAAAAACAAAACCCACCCTCTACGCAAATAAAGGATGGGAAAAAATTGCTATGAAAAAGAAAAATTACCATTGGCGCAAACCAATGATAAATCAAATATACTATTTTTTGTTTAACTATTGGTTTTTAGAACAAATAACTTCTTTTTTTAACAAAAAAAATCTGTAAAAAATTACAGATTTTCTTATTTATTATATAAATACGTTTTAAGAAAACATATCCTTTACCTTCTCAAAAAATGACTTATCACTATGTTCTGGCTTAGGTGTAAAATGTTCATCTTCCTTCATTTTTTCAAAAAACGTTTTCTGTTCTTTGCTTAATGTTTTTGGTGTCCATACATTAACGTGTACTAACAAGTCTCCTTTACCATAACCGTTAATACTAGGAATACCTTTTCCTCTTAAACGTAAAATTTTACCAGACTGTAAACCTGCTTCAATCTTAATTCTTACTTTACCTGTTACGGTATCAATTTCTTTTGAAGCTCCTAAAATAGCATCCGGCAAGCTTACATATAAATCGTAATGTAAATTATCACCTTCACGTTGTAGTGTTTCATGCTCTTGCTCTTGTATTGCTACTAATAAATCTCCTGCAATTCCATTTCCTGGAGCATCGTTTCCTTTTCCAGAAACTTTTAATTGCATACCATCTACAACTCCTGCTGGAATTTTTACAGAAATAGTTTCCTCTTTTACAATTAGACCTTGAGCATCTGCTCCTGCTGGTTTTTTATCTATAATTTGTCCAGCTCCTCCACAGGTTGTACAAGGACTTGCTGTTTGCATACGTCCTAAAATGGTGTTTGTTACTCTTGTTACTTGCCCAGATCCATTACAAGTTCCACAAGTTTTATATGTTGTCCCTTCGGCTTGAACTTTACGCTTTACTTTTATTTTTTTCTCAACACCATTAGCTATTTCTTCTAATGTTAGTCTTACTCGAATACGTAAATTACTTCCTTTGACACGACGTTGTTGACCGCCACCAAAGCCACCTCCAAAGCCAGAGAAACCTCCTCCGCCTCCAAAAATATCTCCAAACTGACTGAATATGTCGTCCATATTCATTCCTCCGCCGCCGCCAAAGCCACCGCCGCCTTCGAATGCTTGATGACCAAATTGGTCGTAACGTGCCTTTTTATTTTCGTCACTTAAAACTTCGTAAGCTTCTGCTGCTTCTTTAAACTTTGCTTCTGCTGTAGAATCATCAGGGTTTTTATCTGGGTGAAACTCAATAGCTTTTTTTCTATAAGCTTTCTTAATTTCTGCAGCTGTAGCGTTTTTGCTAATGCCTAATGTTTGATAATAATCTGCTTTTGCCATACTTCCTTCTAGTTTTCAGTTTTAAATTTCAGCTTTTTTATAAACTGTCCTTATTTTTTTCTGAATACTTATTAATTGTGATTTCTCTATACTTTTTCAGTAAATAAATTACTGGTAAATGTACGTTGAATAATTTTTATTGTCCAATAACTACTTTAGGGAAACGAATTACAGTTTCTCCAAGCAAGTAACCTTTTTCAACAACATCTATAATTTTTCCTTTTAAATCTTCACTTGGTGCAGGAACTTGTGTAATTGCTTGATGAATTTCAGAATCGAAAACATCGCCATTTTTCACTTCCATTGCTGCTAAACCTTTTTGATTTAATGTTGTTAAAAGTTTTTGATAAATCAATACTACTCCTTTTCTTAACTCCTCGGCCTCTTTATCATCTTCTATATGCATTAAAGCACGCTCGAAATCGTCTAAAACTGGTAACATTGACACCATGACATCTTTACTTGCTGTTTTAAATAGCTCTATACGTTCTTTAGATGTCCTTTTTTTATAATTCTCGAATTCTGCAAACAGCCTTAAAAACTTATCTTTTTCTTGACCAAGTTCTTCTTTTAACTTATCTTCTACAGATAACTCTTCTACCTCAGCAGTTTCTTGAGTTGTTGTATCTTCTATTTGCTCTTCAATTATATCTTCTTTTGTTTCTTTTGCTTTACTCATTTCCGTATTTATTTTTAATACCTTTTAAGATTGGCAAAAGTACTGCCATTATTATAAAAATGTCAAAATGTCACAATATTTTTTTCATTTTTAAACAAATTGGCACTAAAATATTTTTATGAAAAAATTAAGTGTTTTCCATGGGATGTTTTATACTTTTGTTACTTAACCATTAACAAACAAATAAAAATGAAAAAACAAGTATTAAATATTTTTACAGTATTAGCTTTAGGTCTTACAGTTATTGGGTGCAAAAGCGAGAAAAAAACAGAAACATCTGAAGCTAAAGAAGTAGTAGAAGTTGCCGTAGAAGCTAAATACAAAGCCATTCCAGAAGAATCTATGGTTATGTGGGAGGCTAATAAAATTGTTGGAGGACATACTGGTACAATTAACGTATCAAACGGTGTTGCAACAACAAAAGGAGACCAATTAGTTGGCGGAAACTTTATTTTTGATATTAATTCTCTTGCATGTACAGACATTGAAGACGAAGGAAAAAATGCTAACTTAATTAAACACTTAAAAAGTGCAGATTTTTTTGAAGCAGAAACTCACCCAAACGCTTCATTCGAAATTACTAGTGTTGAAGGAAATAACGTAAGTGGAAACTTAATGTTAAAAGGTATTAAAAAGAATATTACTGTTCCTGTAAATGTTGTTACAACTGAAGATATGATGACAATTACAAGTGATGAATTTACTATTGATAGAACAGAATTTAACATTAAATATAACTCTGGAAAATTTGCTGAAAATTTAGGAGACAAAATGATTAATGATAACGTTAAATTAAAAATTTCTATTAAAGCTAAAAAAGCTTAAAAAAATTAAAGATATATTAAAAAGCCACATCTATACAGATGTGGCTTTTTTTTTAAACTTTACAATTCCATTAACACTCTCTTTCTTTTCTATATCTAAAAAAAAAGTAACTTGTAGGCTTCTATACAATTAAGCACTTATTATGACTATAAAACACAATATTTTAGGTTTATTTTCAATTTTATTTTTTACCGTATCTATTGGTTTTTCCCAAGAAAAAACTGTTCCTGTTTTTGAAAACGGAGAAGCTCAACCTGTTCAAGGATTCACTAATTCTAATGATTGGATAAGACATGATCTTTGGGTAGAAACCTCTTTTGATACAGATAAAGATGGTAAACCAGACCGCATGCATGTTGCAGTTACACGACCTAAACAAACAGAAACCGAAGGTTTAAAACTACCAATTATATATGTTACTAGCCCGTATTTTGCAGGAGTTGCAGATGACCTTCCTGGTGTTATGTGGGATGTGCAACACGAACTTGGTGAAATTGGAAAAGAACGTGTACATCCAGAAGTAAAACGTCGTGGAAAAAGACCAATTATTTCTAACTCACATATTAGAAAATGGGTACCACGAGGCTATATTGTTGTACACTCATCATCTCCAGGAACAGGATTAAGTGATGGTGCTCCAACTATTGGCGGTCCAAACGAAGCACTAGCTCCAAAAGCAGTTATCGACTGGTTATGTGGAAGAGCAAAAGGTTATACAGAAAGAAATGGTAATGAAGAAGTAAAAGCATTTTGGTCTACAGGAAAAGTAGGCATGACTGGAACATCTTATAACGGAACCTTACCATTAGCAGCAGCAACAACAGGCGTTAAAGGTTTAGAAGCTATAATTCCTATTGCACCTAACACTTCCTCTTATCATTATTATAGATCTAACGGTTTAGTACGTTCTCCTGGAGGTTATTTAGGTGAAGATATAGATGTTCTTTACGATTTTGTTCATAGTGGAGATGAGGAAAAACGTGCAGGAAATAATAAACGAATAAGAGATACCGAAATGAAAAACGGTATAGACAGGCAAACAGGAGATTTAAATGATTTTTGGGATAACCGAGATTATTTAAACCAAATGGCTCCTATGAAAGCTGCCTTATTAATGTCTCATGGCTTTAACGATTGGAATGTAATGCCAGAGCATAGTAATAGAATATACCAAAAAGCAAAAGAAATGGGTTTACCAACTCAATTATATTATCATCAAAATGGTCACGGTGGACCACCTCCAATGACTATGATGAATCGTTGGTTTACACATTATTTACATGGTATCGACAATGGAGTTGAAAACGACAAGCAAGTTTGGATTGTTAGAGAAAATGATAAAATGGACCAACCTACAGCTTATGATGCTTATCCAAATCCTGATGCAGAAGATGTTACATTGTATTTAAATAAAGGAGGAAACACCTCTGGAACACTAACTACAAAGCAAAACAAAAAACAGAAAACTGAAACGCTAGTAGACGATTTTAATATTTCTGCTAAAGAACATGCACAAGCAACAAACTCTAAAAACAGATTATTATATACTACACCAAAGCTAAAAACACCACTTCATATTTCTGGTGAAAGTAAGATTACAGTAAGCTTATCTAGTAGTAAAGCTGCTGCAAATTTATCTATTGCTTTAGTGTCTTTACCTTATACAGATGATGCAAAAGTAATAACAGATAATATTATTACAAGAGGTTGGGCAGACCCACAAAACCATAAGTCTTTAAGAGAAAGCGAACCTTTACAACCTGGGAAATTTTATGAGGTTTCATTTAACCTACAACCAGACGATCAAATTATTCGTGCAGGACAACAAATTGGATTAATTATTTTTTCTAGTGATAAAGAATTTACATTACATCCAAAACCAGGAACTGAATTAACTATAGATCTAGATAAAACGCGTTTAACCTTGCCTGTTGTTGGTGGATTAAAAACATTAATTAAGGCTACAGAATAAACATGAATATTTTATAAACAACATTTATTTTAATAGAAAAACCACTTCTTCTAAAAGTGGTTTTTCTATTTAAACTATATTTGTACAACTTATTCATATAGATGTCAATCACATTATTATCTTCTCCTTTACAAGGCTTTACCGATTTTAGGTTTCGTAATGCATTTCATCAATATTTTGGTGGTATAGATACGTTTTATGCACCTTACATTCGATTAAATGGAAAGTTGAAAATAAAAAATTCTTATCAACTAGATTTACAACCAGAAAATAACGTTGGTTTAGAAGTTATACCGCAAGTAATGACAAATGATGCCGATGAGTTTTTATTTGTCATTAAATATGTACAGAGTTTAGGTTATAAAGAATTAAATTGGAACTTAGGCTGCCCGTATCCTATGGTTACAAAATCCGGAATGGGTTCTGGCTTAATTTGCAATCCTACAAAAATTAATGAGATATTAAAAAAGGCACACAACGAAAGTGATATCACAATATCAATGAAAATGAGAATGGGATACGAACATGCCGAAGAAATTTTAGACACCTTCCCTATTCTTGATAATTATCCACTTAAAAATATTGCTATTCACGCTCGCATTGGCAAACAATTATATAAAGGCCCAGTAGATTTAGATGCTTTTGAGCGCTGCATAACAAACACAAAACACAAACTATATTACAATGGAGATATTACTAGTGTAGATACTTTTAAAAAGATAGAAACTCGTTTTCCAAGCATCAATCATTTTATGATTGGTCGCGGATTAATTGCAGATCCATTTTTACCTGCTATGATTAAAAATGACACAACGGAATACCCTAAAAAGCGCTGGGAGATTTTTAGCGAATTTCACGATACTATTTATCAACAATACGATGAATATTTATCTGGACCAACACCTATTAAAATGAAAATGTTAGGTTTTTGGGAATTCTTTTCTCAATCATTTTCAAATCCTCAAAAAACATATAAAGCTATTAAAAAAGCTGGAAATCCAGTTAAATACAAACAAGCGGTTGCTAGTATTTTAAATAATGAAAGTAAACTATAGTACTCTTTAAAAATTAAAAAAAATTCATCAGCTTAAAAAAGCTTATTGTATACAGTTATCTTTGTTGTATAAATTAATTCAATATTTTGAAAGACCTATTACTTATAACACCTCCTTTTACACAATTAAATACACCTTATCCTGCAACTGCATATTTAAAAGGGTTTTTAAATACAAAAGGTATTTCTTCATTTCAAATGGATTTAGGAATTGAAGTTATTTTGGAGTTATTTAGTAAAAAAACATTCGAAAAATTATTTGATTTAGCAATTAAAAATAATTCCATTTCCACAGAAAACGGCCAACGTATTTACACTTTAAAAGAAGACTATTTACAACCGTTAGATGCTGTAATTCGGTTTTTACAAGGCAAAAATCAAACTTTAGCCAGACAAATTTGCACATCTAATTTCTTACCACAAGCCTCTAGATTTAATCAATTAGATGATATGGATTGGGCTTTTGGAGAAATGGGAACGCAAGACAAAGCTAAACATTTAGCAACGCTGTATCTAGAAGATTTATCCGATTTTATTATTGAGTGTATAGACCCTAATTTTGGATTTAGTCGCTATGCAGAACGTTTAGGCCAAAGCGCCAATAATTTTGATGAGCTATATAACAGCCTACAAAGTAAACCAACCTTTATAGACAATATTACTCTTAAAATTTTAGAAGAGAAACTATTAAAAACACAACCAAAATTAGTGTGTTTCTCGGTACCATTTCCTGGTAATTTATACAGTGCTTTTAGATGCGCACAATATATTAGAGCCAATTATCCAGAAATAAAAGTAGCTATGGGAGGAGGTTTCCCTAATACCGAGTTACGTCAAGTAACAGATAAAAGAGTATTCGAGTTTTTTAATTTTATAACATTAGATGATGGCGAGCTACCAATCGAGTTACTTTATGAAAACGTGTGCAATTCAGAAGTAAAACAAAATCTTTTAAAAAACACATACAAGCGTACATTTCTACTAGAAAAGAACACTGTCACTTATAAAAACAACACTACAAAACAAGATTATAAGCAATTAGAAATTGGGACTCCAGATTATTCAGATTTATTATTAGAAGATTATATTTCTGTAATAGAAATTGCTAATCCCATGCATAGCCTATGGAGTGACGGCAGATGGAACAAATTAACAATGGCACACGGATGTTATTGGGGAAAATGTACTTTTTGCGATATCTCTTTAGATTATATTAAAATTTACGAACCTATTACAGCTTCCCTTTTAGTTGATAGAATGGAGCAATTAATTGCGCAAACTGGAGAAAACGGATTTCATTTTGTAGACGAAGCTGCTCCTCCTGCTTTAATGAAAGCTTTAGCAATTGAGATTTTAAAACGACAGCTAACGGTTACATGGTGGACCAATATTAGATTCGAAAAAAACTTTACTCAAGATTTATGTTATTTATTAAAAGCCTCTGGTTGCATTGCAGTGTCTGGTGGCTTGGAAGTCGCTTCAGACAGATTATTAAAACTTATAGATAAAGGTGTTACTGTAGAGCAAGTAGCACAAGTTACTCGTAATTTTACGCAAGCCAACATTATGGTACATTCCTATTTAATGTATGGCTACCCAACACAAACTGTACAAGAAACTATTGACAGTTTAGAAATGGTGAGACAGTTGTTTGAATTAGGAATTATTCAATCTGGTTTTTGGCATCAATTTGCATTAACAGCCCATAGCCCAATTGGGCTAAAACCTTCAAATTACGGTATTACACCAAACTATAAAAATATATCATTTGCAAACAATGATATAGATTTTACCGATAGCACAGGAATAGACCATAACATGTTTAGTTTCGGTTTAAAAAAATCGTTATTCAATTTTATGCACGGTATTGGCTTTGATATGGACTTGCAAGAATGGTTTAATTTTAAAATTCCACAAACCACAATTACACCATATTATATTGAAGATTGCCTTAATACCGAAACCATTTTTAGCACAAAACCAACCGCTAAAATTATATGGTTAGGACATTTACCGTTAGTTGAAGAACGTACAAAAACAAAAAAAGGATTTACAAATGAATTTTTAGATTTAACATTTCATGATAAAACCGAAACACTTCAAATTACTTTAAATAAAGCTGAAGGCGAATGGCTTCTTGACACATTAGAAACATTAAAGCCCAAAAACGGAAAACCGCAATCTTTTTCTGCATTAAAAAAAGATTACGAAAATCAATTTCAAAATTTTGAACTTTTTTGGTTTTCTAAACCGCTTCAAAAACTAAAAGATTTTGGTTTATTGGTTTTATAACGTGTATATAAAAGTAAAAAAACGATATCGTTGTTACTTATAACATTAAAGTAATAAAAAAACTACCTTTGCAATAAACATTTATTGCATGTCATTTAAAGATTTAAAACTTAACAAACCATTACTTCGTGCCATTGCCGAAAAAGGTTACGATAACCCAACACTTATTCAAGAGCGCACGATTCCGTTAGTTTTAGATAAAAAAGATGTTATTGCTTCTGCGCAAACAGGAACAGGAAAAACAGCCGCTTTTGCTTTACCTATTCTTCAATTATTGTTTAATAGACAAGATGTAGCAAAAAATCAAAAAAAAATACGTGCCTTAATTGTAAGTCCTACACGTGAGTTGGCCATTCAAATTCAAGAAAATTTTCAGGAGTATGCAGTATATACAAATTTAAAATCTACAGTTATTTTTGGAGGAGCATCAATAGAACCACAAAAAGACATCCTAAAAAAAGGTGTAGATGTTTTAATTGCAACATCTGGTCGCTTGTTAGATTTACATAAACAAGATGTAGTTAATTTAGATTATGTTGAAACACTAGTTCTTGATGAAGCAGATTTAATGCTAGATATGGGCTTTATTGATGATGTAAATAAAATTGAAAGACTTTGTCCAGAACAAAAACAGACACTTTTATTCTCGGCAACCATGCCTTATAAAGTGGAACAATTAGCAAAAACAATACTTAATAATCCAAGACGTGTAGAAGTTTCACAAAATTCTTCAACATCTAAAAACGTTAATCAAGCATTATATTACGTACCAAAACCGCAAAAAATAGAATTATGTTTGCATTTACTTCGTAATACAATAAAAGGTCGTATAATAATTTTTCGTCGTACTAAATATGGTGTAGATAAATTAGAGCAAACACTACTTAAAAACAACTATAAAGTAGCATCTATTCATGGAGACAAAAGCCAATCTTTAAGGCAAGAAGCTTTAAATAGTTTCAAACAAAACAATGTAAATATTTTAATTGCTACAGATGTTGCCGCACGTGGTATAGATATAGATAATATTGATGCTGTAATTAATTTTGATATGCCAAATGTACCAGAAACATACGTACATAGAATAGGTAGAACAGCAAGAGCAGGAAATACAGGTACAGCTTATTCATTTTGCTCTGCAGACGAAAAAACGTATATTAAAACCATACAACAACTTATTAATTTACAATTAGATATTGTAGAAGACCATCCTTATCCTTTAGACCCAAAAGCAAAACCTCAAGTACATAAAAAACAAGGTTCAAAACATAGAAAAGGAAGAAAAAGTGAAGCGTCTAAAAAGAAGAAAAAACGCTGGTATTAATTTTAATACTTTATTTATTATGAATAAAATATACTACATCCTTTTTAGTTTTATTTTAAGTTTTTACGTTAAAGCTCAAAACACAACTATAATTTCAAACAGCCAAGAACCAGTTTCTTATGCTACTATTTCCTTTGGTAATGGTAACGGTTTATTTGCAGATGATGCAGGACAATTTTACTTCACAAAAAAGCTATATAAAGATATCGATTCGTTATTTATATCGGCTATAGGTTTTAAAGATTTAAAATTAACAACAGATAGTTTACCAAAAACTATTGTTATGCATCCAAGTATAAATACGCTAGACGAAGTATTTTTAAGCAAACCAAAAGGGAAATTTAAAATAGAAAAAATAAAACCTACCGTTCACGAAGATTATTACAAATGTTGGCTACCAACAATAGAGAGCGAAATTGCAGTTTATTTTCCTAATAACAATCCTACAAAAACACAACGCTTATCCAGTTTGCAAATACCAATAAAAGTTGAAGCTAAAGATTGGGATAAACGAAAAAGAAAAACCTCAGAAAAAAGATCCTTTTCCACTCTATTTAAAGTTAATTTCTACGAAAACAATAACGGATTACCTGGAGATGTTTTAACCTACGATAAAATTGTATTTATTGCTAACGAAAAAAACGAGAAAATTTTAGAATTTAATGTTACCCAACACGATATTTACATGCCTAAAAACGGTTTATTTATTTCGTTACAAGTATTAGGTTATACAGATAAAAACGGTAGACTTTTACCAAATAAAAAATATCAAGAAATTAAAACTACACGTGGTATTGTAAAAGTACCAACAACTTTTAGACCGCTATTACCTTTTACAGATGAGATTTCTGAAAAAAGAACCTTTGTTAAACGTGTATTTTTAAATGGTGGAGAATGGACACTTTTCGACAAACAAAACGTTGAAAAATCTAACTTACTAAAAGCTGGCTTAAACAATTATGGCTTAGGCATAAACTTAGAGGTTTATAAAGAATAACTAATACAAACACATCCATTTAACTAGCTATATTTTCTTCTTATAAAAATAAAAAAACTGCTTGTGCATTCGTAATTAATTCTTATTTTTAATTTTATGACAGAAGTAGAAATTGAAAAAGAAAATGCACTTATAACAAAAGCTTATAAAAATCTTTTAAAGGTTAGTTATACATCACTGTCTGATGATGATAAAAAACTTATACGTAAAGCTTTTGAAGTAGCAGTAGATGCACATAAAGACCAACGCAGAAAAAGTGGTGAAGCCTACATATTTCACCCAATTGCTGTGGCAAGAATTGTTGCTTCAGAAATTGGATTAGACGCCACTTCTATTGCTGCAGCACTACTTCATGATGTTGTAGAAGACAGTGACGACTACACTGTTAAAGATATAGAAAAACTATTTGGCGAAACAGTTGCAAGAATTGTAGATGGTTTAACTAAAATTTCCTCTTTAAGCAAAGAAAAAGACATGGATGTGTCTCTTCAAGCTGAGAATTTTAGAAAAATGCTACTCACACTTAATGACGATGTACGTGTAATTATTATAAAAATTGCCGATAGACTTCATAACATGCAAACTATGGACTCTATGCGTCCTGATAAGCAAGAAAAAATTGCCAGCGAAACACTATATATCTATGCTCCTTTAGCACACAGAATAGGATTATATAATATTAAAACAGAACTTGAAGATTTAAGTTTAAAATATACCGAGCCAGAAATTTATAACGATATTCTTCTTAAAACTAAAGAAAGTAAAGAAGAACAAGATGCTTATATAAAAGAATTTAATAATGTTATAAAAACATCTTTAGATAGGGAACATTTAAATTACGAAATAAAAGGACGACCAAAATCTATTTTTTCTATAAAACGAAAAATGGAAAAACAAGGCGTTGCTTATGAAGAAGTTTACGATAAGTTTGCCGTACGAATCATTTATAAATCCGATAAGGAAAATGAAAAATTCCTAGCTTGGAAAATATACTCGGTAGTAACAGATCACTTTAGACCAAATCCAACACGCTTACGAGATTGGATTTCTTCTCCAAAATCTACTGGTTATGAGGCACTACATATCACGGTAATGGGTCCAAAAGGCCGTTGGGTAGAAGTGCAAATTAGAAGTGAACGCATGAACGAAATTGCAGAAAAAGGTTATGCGGCACACTATAAATACAAAAACAAAGACGACAAAGAAGATAATTTAGACATGTGGATTAATAGGCTTCAAGAAGCACTAGAAAATCACTCTACCAATGCAGTAGACTTTGTCGAGCAATTTAAACTCAACCTCTACTCTAAAGAAATATTTGTTTTTACACCAAAAGGAGATTTAAAATCGTTACCAAAAGGTGCAACACCTTTAGATTTTGCATTTAGTATACATACAGAAATTGGTATGAAAACACGAGGCGCAAAAGTAAATGGAAAATTGGTGCCATTAAGTCACGAGTTAAACAGTGGTGATCAAGTCGATATTTTAACAAGCGAAAACATAAAACCCAATCCTAATTGGTTAGACTACGCAACAACATCACGAGCAAGAGGAAAAATAAAATCTCTATTACGAGAAGACGAAAAGTTAATTGCCGAAGATGGTAAAGAAGTTTTACGAAGAAAATTAAAACAACTTAAAATTACGTTAGACGAAAAATCGATTAACGAAATGGTTAATTATTTTAAGTTAAAAACTAGTTTAGATTTATTTTATCGTGTTGGTATTGGTACCATTAGTAATACAATGCTTAAAGAATATGCTGCCTCGCGCAGTAATGCATTAGTTAGTTTTATAAAAAATAAAATAAGCAGAAAAAACTCAATATCTAAAGAAGAACTTGAAAAAGACGAAATTACAAGCAGCTACGACATGCTTGTTTTTGGTAAAGAAGAAGAAACTTTAGAATACATACTAGCAACTTGCTGTAATCCAATTCCGGGAGACGATGTTTTTGGATTTTTAACCATAAATGATGGTATAAAAGTGCATAAAAAAAATTGTCCAAATGCTTTAAGCATGCAATCTAACTATGCCTACAGAATTATGCTTGCAAAATGGATTGACTCTTCTAAACAAGAATATCATGCAAAAATTAATCTATCTGGCATAGATAATTTAGGTTTAGTAAACGATATTACTAAAATGATTTCAGAAAACATGCATGTAAACATGACTAGTATTAGTTTTCAAAGTAATCATGGTATTTTCTCTGGAAAAATTAATGTTAGCGTTAAAAACAAAACACTATTAAAAAAAGTAATGGATAATCTTAAAAAAATAAATGGTATAGAGAAAGTTTCAAGAGCTTAAAACCTACCTTGTTAATAACTGCTTAATAACACATTATTCTATATTAGAAAAACATAGAATAACCTCAAAAAAAAATGTAAATTTGTGACTTAGATTATGAGCGCAAATACAGACACAAAAAATCAAGAAATAGTTAAGAATGTTTTTACAACATTCTTAGAAGCTAACGGTCACAGAAAAACACCTGAACGCTACGCTATACTTCAAGAAATCTACAACAGCAAAGAGCATTTCGATATTGAATCTTTGTATTTAAAGATGAAAAACAAAAAGTATCGTGTAAGTCGAGCAACACTGTACAATACAATAGAATTACTATTAGATTGTGGTTTAGTACGTAAACACCAGTTTGGAAAAAACCAAGCACATTACGAAAAATCTTATTTCGATAAACAACACGATCATGTTATTTTAACAGATACAGGTGAAGTAATCGAGTTTTGCGACCCAAGAATTCAATCTATAAAAAAAACAATCGAAGAGGTTTTTGATATTGAAATCACAAACCACTCACTATATTTTTACGGTAACCGAAAAACAACTAAAAACAACTAACTACTATGGCAGTAGATTTACTACTAGGTTTACAATGGGGAGACGAAGGCAAAGGAAAAATTGTCGATGTATTAACCAAAAATTACAATATTATAGCACGATTTCAAGGTGGTCCAAATGCTGGACACACACTTAAATTCGATGGTATAAAACACGTTTTACGTACAATTCCTTCTGGAATTTTTCATAAAGACTCTATGAATATTATAGGAAATGGCGTTGTTGTCGATCCTGTAGTTTTTATTAAAGAATTAGAAGGATTAGATCAATTTAACATTGATTATAAATCTAAACTAATTGTATCGCGTAAAGCACACTTAATTTTACCAACACATCGTTTATTAGATGCGGCCAGTGAAGCTTCAAAAGGAAAAGCGAAAATTGGTTCTACATTAAAAGGTATTGGACCAACATATATGGACAAAACTGGTAGAAACGGTATTCGTGTTGGAGATTTAGAGATGCCAGACTGGAAAGAAAAATACAGAGCTCTAGCTAACAAGCATGAAGCAATGATTGAATTCTACAACGTAGACGTACAATACGATTTAGCAGAAATGGAAGTTGAATTTTTCGAATCTGTAGAACGTTTAAAAGAATTACAATTTATAGATAGCGAAGCGTATTTGCACCAAGCGTTAAAAGACGATAAAACTATTTTGGCCGAAGGTGCTCAAGGTTCTCTTTTAGATATTGATTTTGGTACTTATCCATTTGTAACATCTTCTAATACTACAGCAGCAGGAGCTTGTACAGGTTTAGGTATTGCTCCAAACAAAATAAAAGAAGTTTTTGGTATTTTTAAAGCCTATACTACACGTGTTGGTTCTGGACCTTTTCCAACAGAATTATTTGATGCAGATGGTGAAGAAATGGCTAGAGTTGGTCAAGAATTTGGAGCCGTTACAGGTAGAGCAAGACGTTGTGGATGGTTAGATTTAGTAGCCTTAAAATACACTTGTCGTGTTAATGGTGTTACACAATTAATGATGATGAAAAGCGATGTGCTTTCTGGCTTTAAAACCTTAAAAGTAGCTACAGCTTATAAATATAAAGGTGAAACTATAGAACATTTACCATTTAATATTGAACCAGAATATGTGGAACCAATTTATACAGAGTTTAAAGGTTGGAGTGAAGACTTAACAAAAATGACTAAATACTCGCAACTTCCAAAAGAACTTAACGATTATATAGATTTTCTTGAAAAAGAATTAGAAATTCCTATTTCAATTGTTTCTGTTGGACCAGATAGAAAACAAACTATTTTTAGAGATTAATTTTCTTATAAAATTATACTTAAAAAACCTATCTTCTTAAAATGATAGGTTTTTTTATATCTTAGTTTTAAATTAGCCTTGAATATTTAAATGAATTTAGAAACCCTTAATCTTAATATTTTTAACATACTCATTATATCTGGAGTTATTCATGGTGTAATATTTAGTTTTTACGTTTTTGCCCAAGACAAAATAATAAAGAAAAGCACAATTTATTTAGCGTTAACCGTACTTTTTTTATCTTTAAGTAATTTTCAATATTGGTTAATTGATACTTCAATAACAAACCAATATATTTTCTTAAAATATATTTTTATTCCCTGGCACTGGTTAGTTTTACCAATGTTCTATTTATATGTGTATAAATTAACATGCAAAGAGAAAATAACTTTAGTAAAAAACGTACTATTATTTACACCATTTGTAATAGTACTTCTAGTCCATATACTAAATATTTATTATCGAATCTCTACAGATGATATTAATAAAATAAATTCACATTTTGAAAGAGGTATTTATGTTTACTTAGAATTCGCTTCTTTTATTTTCAATCTTTTACTTATGTTTTTATCACATAAAATGATTAAGCAGTATGAAAATAATTTGTCTTATGATATTAAATGGGTAAAAACTGAAACCAATTGGTTAAAAAAATTAATTTATTTAGGAATACTGGTTTGCATATGTTGGCTAATTGCTATTTCTATTATTACAATTCATAATATTAATAACACCTATTTTTTCTATCCTATGTGGATTGGCAACTCTATATTAGTCTATTGGATAGGTTATGCAGGGTTAGCAAAATCTAAACAATTAAAAGAACGTATTTTAATAAGAGAAAAAAGAATTAAAAAAATTAGTAGTGATAAAACAAAAAAAACTAAAACCTTTAAAAATTTAGAAGAAGAAATTATTAGTAGTAAATTATATTTAAATCCTAACTTAAACTTAGAGTATTTATCAAAACATTTAGACTTGAGTGATGGTTATATTTCACAGCAAATAAATACTAATTCTAAAATGAATTTTAATGATTACATTAATAATTTAAGAATTATTAATGCAAAACAGATACTTCAAGATAAAGAATACGATAATTACACAATTGTAGCTATAGGCTTAGAATCTGGTTTTAATTCTAAATCTAGTTTTTATACCGCTTTTAAAAAATTTACTAATAAAACCCCTTCACAATATAAAAAAGATGTCCGAAATCTTTAACATTATACATATCTAGGACTTTGACCATTTAAAAGACAAGTAATATTGCTTCATTAAATATTTAAAACTAAACAAATAATGAAACAGAACTTTTTTAAACTAACATTACTTTTTCTTATCGCAATCTCAGCTTATAATTGTCAAAATGATGATGATATTATAAATTTAGATAAAACCACAAAAAACAATATTACTGTAGAGCATATTTCTTCAAAAAAATTAGACACTAGAACAGCAATAAAAATTACAGAAAAAGTAAAACAAATACAAAAAAATAAAGAATTAACACTAAATAGCCAAAATAAATTTGTTTATAATAATGACTTTGGCGTCTATATAGATTTAGATAATGGAAAGCTAATTAATAATAATGGAAAACTTTATTATACTTACCCAATGTACAGAAATAATGAAGAGAAACTAGAAAACATTGTGTTTACAGTATTAGATAATGGAGAAGTTGAAACATTTTTTGTAAAATATAACATAACACCAAAACAATTTGATGAATTGTCTACTATTGAGCAACAAAATTTAACACCTCAATTTCAAAAAGTTGATGCAAATGGAAATCCAGAATATATTTGTGTAGATTTTATACAAACAATTATTGTTTATGGTCAGTGTGAAATAGAACATTCAAACGGACTAACTTGTGATGGAGAAATATCAACTTATGTAACCTCTTTTTGTAATTGGACGAGTGGTTCATCTAACAACACTGGTAACCCAACAACAAACAATACTAATAATACAAACACGTCTAACAATAATTATGGTAATGGTTATACCAATGGAAGCAATAGTGTTACTACAACACCAATATCTCCTACTGCAATGTTAATTTTCGAATTATCAAATGCATTAAATCTAACACCAGAAATGACTGCATGGTTAGAAATAAAAACGAATTGGGCAAAAGGACAGTATATTAAGAAGTTTTTAGAAGAACAAGGCGGTTGTTTTCTTTTAGATTTAGATATACAAGGTAATACAACCTCTCCAGAATGTCAGCAAGCCGCTAGTATAGCAGAAGCCATACTTATTTTAATGATGAATGACACTGGTTTGACTTTTGAAGATGCAATTATACTTTATGTTTTTGGAGAACAGGTTGAAATAATAGTTGAAGGTCCAGACACTCCAATAGAAAATATGTCGCAATATTTAGATTGTTTTGATACAAGTCAATCCGGTCAGGATGCAAAAATAACAATCTATGTAGATGAACCAGTTGATGGATCGAATGCCTTAGTCGGTGCAGATGGAGTTGGTCATACATTTATTTCTATTGAACAAGGAGAAAATATTGCAACTTTTGGTTTTTATCCAGTGTATGGTCTACCTAGTTTATATTATTCAGTTGATGGAATTATGGGAAATAATAGTAATACGACATATGATGTTAGTATAACAATAGATAACGTATCTACAACTGATTTTAATAATGGTGAATTTACCTACCCATTACTATCAATTATCAATCATATAATAGCTTTTTCAAATTCTAATTATGATATTAATGGTCAGAACTGTACAGATTTAGGTATTGATATCGCTAATTTAGCTGGCTTGCCTATGCCTACTTGTAACGCAAATCCAATTTACTTTTTTGGGTCAACTCCTGGAAGAGCAGGAGAATATATTCGAAATTTAACACCTCTTCCTGAAGGAGTTACTAAAGATACTGATGGAGGAGTTTCACCAGATAATAATTGTAATTAATGATGAAAAATAAACTAACAATAAAAAATTTATCAATATTCATCTTCTTAGCTGTCATATTACCATTTGGTAAACTAGAAATGTTTAATGGGATAATAATGCTAATAAACTTAACGTTAATTTTTACTAAAAATGCCTTATCATTTTTAGATTATATATTTTTATCCTTAGGTCTATTAGGTTTATTTTTTATTTCATTTTACAAAAACAAAAATGTTATAATTGGCTATATACTAACTTATTTATGGCTAAGTTATAAAGTTTCTTGGTTTGAGCTTAATAATAGCATTATTGTTACTTTATCATTAGTGATTTACATATCATTTTCGATTTACACTTCAATTAGATTATTAAAAATGAAAAAATGAAAAAATGAAAAAAATTATTATAGTAGTTATTATTTCACTATCATTTTCTAGCTATTCTCAAGAAAAAAAATTTAAAGATTGGAAAGCAGATGAAATAGAAAAATATAAATCTTTAAAAGCACTAGCCAAATATATAGAAAATAAAGAGGCTAATCAAATTTCCAAAGACACTCTATTTAACAAATATATTTATTTTGATTACGTACTTAATGACACTCTTGTAGAAAGAAGAGAAAGAAGACTTGAAAGCTTCGACACAATCTTTTCTGCTTTTAGAAAACCAATTGATAGTTTGGGCATAGAGAATATTGATGCAAAACCAATTCGTTTTTTTAAAAATCATAAAATTTATGAGCCTTTTAAAGAAGAATTAGCAAAAGAAACTATTGGTGGAGAAAAAATGTATACAAAGGATGCTAACGTGTTTGCTTATTATAAAAAAAACGAACCCGAAAAACCATTGAAAGCATTATTGTTTGATCCAGACACAAATAAATTAGTTGCATGGATTATGATAAACCAAGGTGGCTATAGGTATTTTTTAACATTTAATCTTTTTTAACTAAACTTCCTTAGTATAAAAAAATATATAAAACCTATTTTCTGTAATGTAGATAGGTTTTTTGATATTAAAATTTTCCTAATAGATAATGCCAACTCATATTAATCATTATTTTTGCTCAAACACTAATTATAAGATGTTTAAAAAAATAATAATAGTATTTCTTTTAAGTTTAGTTTCTTTCAGCAGTTTTGCGCAACAACGTAAAAACATTGAAATTAAAGACTCTGGTGCTTTTGGTGAAATAGACGAAGAAAAATATCCAGGCGCAAGAATTCTAACGCGTAGTGATGCCGGACAAGTACATGTTTACCATGATGGTATAGATATGTACTGCGACCAAGCCGTGCTATACGGTAGAGAAAATTTTGTTGAAGCCTACGGAAATGTAAAAATGGTACAAGGCGATACCATTACCATGGTTGCTAAATATGCCGAGTATAGTGGTAAAACACAATTAGCATTCGCCAAAGGAGATGTTGTTTTAACCGAACCTAGCTCCGTTTTAACTACCGATAAACTTTTTTTCGACCGTGCTAAACAAGAAGCTTTTTATAACGAAAACGGCAAAGTAGTTAGAGATAGTTCTGGAACAATAACAAGTACTGTTGGAAGATATTACATGTCTCAAAAAAAATATCGCTTTTTAAACACTGTTAAATTAGTAAATCCAGAATACGTTTTAACCACTAATCAATTAGATTTCTTTTCGGAAACTGGACATGCTTACATGTATGGAGATTCTAAAATTGTAGGAGAAACAAGCAAAGTATATTGCGAACGTGGTTTCTACAATACAAATAACGACACTGGTTACTTTACAAAGAACTCGAGAATAGATTACGATAACCGTGTAGTAGTAGGTGACAGCATGTATTTTGATAGGAATAAAGATTTTGCATCGGCTTCCAATAATATAGTAATTACAGATACTATTAATAAAAGTATAATAAAAGGCCATTATGCCGAGGTATATAAGTCTAAAGATTCTGCATTTGTAACAAATCGAGCATTAGCAATTACAGTTCAAGAAAACGATTCTATATACATTCATTCCGACACCTTAATGGTTACTGGAAAAGAAAATAATAGAATTACAAGAGCCTTTAGAAATGCAAAATTGTACAAATCTGATGTTAGTGGAAAGTCTGATTCTATTCACGTTAATCACCAAACAGGTTTAACACAACTAATTAATTTATCTCGATTATCTTCAAAAGATGCATTTGCTGTAAAAAGAAGACCTATACTTTGGAATTTAACCAATCAAATTACAGGTGATACTATTCATTTAAAATCTAATCCAGAAACCGAAAAAATAGATTCTCTTATAGTATTTGAAAATGCTTTTATAATAAGTAAAGACACTATAAGCGAAAATTATTACAGCCAGATAAAAGGAAAACGCCTCATTGGTTTGTTTGATGATAAAAACCAAATGAAACAAGTAAATATCTTTAAAAATGCCGAGTCAATTTTTATTATTAGAAATGAAGATGATGAATTTGTAGGATTAGACAAAGCACGATCTGCGAATATTGAAATGTATTTTGAAGATGGTGATATTAATATGTATAAACGTTTAATTTCTACAGAAGCAAACACCTATCCTGAAGACGATATTCCTAAAGGTGCCATGAGATTAAAAGACTTTGATTGGCGAGAAGAAGAAAGACCTTTAAGTGTAGAAGACTTATTTAAAGATGATCCGCCTTTAAATTTACCAGTAATAAAAGGCTTAGCTCCTGCAGTACCTGATGAAGAATTTTTTGATGAAGATTTATTAAACCGTGTAGATAAAGCAGACGAAGAAAGTAAACCTAAAGTTCGTTTTGGAGATTCGCGCGACGATGCTTCACAAAAAGCCTCAAGGCAAATACCTAAAAAGATTATTAAACAAGACACTGTAAAAAGTAATTTACCAAAACAAACCAGAGCTAAAGAATTAAAACCAGTTCTTGGTAAACCATTAGAATTAAAAGAAGAGGAATGAAAGAAAGTTTCTTTAAACATCAAGCACAAACCTCTCCACATCCTTTAGCAATGGAAATTTCTCATGCTAAAGGCTCTTATATTTACGACAAAAACAATAATGCCTATTTAGATTTTGTTGCAGGTGTTTCGGCTTGTCCTTTAGGTCATTCACACCCTAAAGTTGTTTCAGCTATAAAAAAACAAGTAGATAACTATTTACACGTTATGGTTTATGGAGAATACATCCAGAAACCAGCTGTAGAATTATGTAAGCTATTTGCAAAACACCTTCCAAATTCTTTAGAAAAAACATATTTAGTAAACTCTGGAACCGAAGCTATTGAAGGCGCTTTAAAACTTGCAAGAAGAGCAACAGGAAGAAGCCAGATTATTGCTGCGCATAATGCTTACCACGGTAATACTATGGGCTCACTAAGTTTAATGGATTTTGAAGAACGTAAAGCTCCTTTTAGACCTTTACTTCCAGAAATTAGCCATATAACATATAATTATGAGCCACACTTAAAACACATTACCACAAAAACAGCCGCTGTAATTTTAGAAACTATTCAAGGTGGTGCTGGTTTTATAGAACCAAAAAACAATTATTTACAAAAAGTAAAAAAACGTTGTAAAGAGGTTGGAGCGCTTTTAATATTAGACGATATACAGCCTGGAATTGGGAGAACTGGAAAACTATCAGGTTTTGAAAATTACAATTGTATTCCAGATATTTTAGTAACAGGTAAAGGCCTTGGAGGAGGCTTACCTATTGGAGCATTTACAGCTTCGTCAATATTAATGGATACTCTACAAGACAATCCTAAATTAGGACATATAACCACTTTTGGCGGTAATCCAGTTATTGCTGCTGCTGCGTTAGCAACATTAAAAGAAATTACAGAAAGTGACTTAATGTCTCAAGCCTTAGAAAAAGAACAACTAATTAGAAAGCACTTAAAACATTCGCTAATTAAAGAAATAAGAGGAAAAGGTTTAATGTTAGCTGCTATTTTACCAACTGCAGAAATAGCTAATCAACTCATTTTAAATGCACAAGATAAAGGTTTAATATTATTTTGGTTATTATTTGAACCTAAAGCAGTACGTATCACTCCACCACTCACTATCTCTAACGATGAAATAATAAAAGGCTGTGGCATTATTATTGAAGTATTAAACAAAATACAACTTAAATAAACAAGCTTAACACATTAAAAGCCAGTGTTTTTAATATAAGACAACAACAAGTATTTTGCTTTTGTTGATTACTTTGTTAAAAACATTTACTTGTAACATCATAAAATTAGAGCTTTGAGCGTTACATTTATTATATAGAAATGCTAAATTAATGCCTATGGATTTTAGCCAAGAAGAAGAAAATAATAACGTATCGCTTATTAAATTTGAGTCTATGCTTAAAACAAATAATGTTTTGTTTTTCGACTCAAATGAATTTGAAAATATCATTCATCATTACCTTAATCAAGGTAAAGTAGCTTTAGCTAAAAAAGCAATTAAATTAGGCTTAGAGCAGCATCCAAGCTCAACAAATTTAAAACTCTTTAAAGTTGAAATTTTTGTTTTTGAAAATGAACTTGCTAAAGCTAATTCATTATTAAATGAATTGTATGTTCTTGAACCTTCTAATGAAGAAATTTATATTCAGAAAGCAAATATACTTTCTAAAGAAGATAAGCACGAGGAAGCTATTGATATTTTAAATCGTGCATTAGACCTTGCAGACGATACTTCAGATTTACACTCTCTTATTGGCATGGAATATCTATTTTTAGACAAATTCGATATGGCAAGAGACAGTTTTATGCGTTGTTTAGAAGCAAATCCTGATGATTATGCCTCTCTTTACAACATTATATATTGTTTTGACTTTTTAGATAAAAATAACGAAGCTATAGAGTATCTTAATATATATTTAGATAAAAATCCTTATTGTGAAGTTGCATGGCATCAACTTGGACGTCAATATTTTGAATTAAAAGATTATGAAAAAGCATTAAGCGCATATGATTTTGCAATTATATCAGACGATACTTTTATTGGTGCTTATTTAGAGAAAGGAAAAGTTTTAGAAAAACTAAAAATGTATAACGAAGCTATAGAAAACTACAGCATTACACTTTCTCTTGAAGACCCTACATCTTTCGCTTTACTTAGAATTGGAAATTGTCACGAAAAATTAGGAAACAACGATTTAGCAGTACATTATTATTACAAAACAGTACATGAAGATCCTCTTTTAGACAAAGGTTGGATTGCTATAACCAAATTTTATTGTAAAAATAAAAATTACCAAAAAGCTTTATACTATATTAATAAAGCTATAAATATTGATGGTGAAAATGTATTGTACTGGAAATATTATGCCAAAATAAACCATAGATTAAACTTTCTTGAAGAAGCTGAGCGTGGTTACAAACGTGCTTTAGAGTTAGGTAATTACGAACTAGAAACTTGGTTAATAAGAGCAGATATTTTAACTCAATTAGGCGAACCTGAAGCTGCAACGTTTAATTTAATTCAAGCTACAGAATTCTATCCAGAAAATGCAGAAATAGAATTTAGGTTAGCAGGTTTAAATTTTACATTATTAGAATTTGAAAAAGCAACTTTCCATTTAAAAAATGCAATGCGTTTTGATGCTGAGCAGGTTATTATTTTAGAAGAATTATTTCCAGAAGTTTTTGAGTCTTTATTAGCTAAAAAAATTATTAATTTATAAACACTTTAAAACGATTTAACTTTATCTTCTATTAAAATGAGATAGTTTAGCGTTTTTTTATAATCCTTTTTAACTAACGCAACTTTATTATAAATTAATAAAAGAGCTGGTAGTATTTACCTTTTTTTATCTACTCTAAATCCCAGAATTTTAGACAAAAAAAAGTCTCTCAAATTATTGAGAGACTTTAGAGCCGATGGAGGGACTCGAACCCACGACCTGCTGATTACAAATCAGCTGCTCTAGCCAGCTGAGCTACATCGGCAAAGCGAGTGCAAATATAAATTTGTAAATGATATTTGCAAACTTTTTTTTAAACTTTTTACAATTTATTTATTCTTTCTATTAATTCGCGACCCTTAGTCTCTAATTCTAAGTTAATTGACTTAAAGTGTGCTTTTTTATTTTCTACGTCTTTTGCATTAACTTTTGCAATTAATTCATCAAAAATAATAATTGCATCGTCAATAATAACTTCGCTTTTTTTAGTTTCCTTATCTGGGTTAGTATATTCCCAAACATAAACTGCTTCAATAATATCACCTAATACATAGTTAATGTCTTTTTTTAGGTCTCTTTTATTTGCCATAATTTTAAATTTATTTGAGCTACAAAAATAGAGAATAAATTTGGAATAAATGATCGAAAATAATGAACTGTTATATATTAAATATAAATTTCTAACAGCTCTGCAGATTCTGCTATAATTTGAAAAGTATTAATTACCGCAGGAATAAGTATTGTTTCTCCTTTTTTTATTATTTCGGTACTATAATCTGTTTTAATAGAGGCTTCTCCATTTACGCACATATATATAATAAAGGAATCAAAAGTATTTTCTTTTGTAATAGTATTTGTTTCTAAAGCCAAATAATTAGTAATAAAAAAAGGACAAGTTACTAGTTTATTAGTTTGATTTTTATTCTTGAAGTAATCAATTTTAAAGTTGTCTTTATAATCAAAATTTATTGCTTCAAGTGCTAAATCGTTATGTAGTTCTCTAGTGTTACCTTTAGCGTCTACTCTGTCCCAATCGTAAACACGGTATGTAATATCGCTAGTTTGTTGTATTTCGGCAAGCATTACTCCTGCTCCAATGGCATGTACCAAACCAACATCTATAAAATAAGAATCTCCTTTTTTTACTTTATTAAAATTTAAAATTTCTGGAAGTGTTTTATTATTTAAATGCTTTAAATATTTTTCTGATGTCATTTTTTCATTAAAGCCTACTATTAAATTTGCTTCTTCGTCGGCTTCTAAAACATACCACATTTCAGTTTTACCAAATGAATTATGACGTTGAGCAGCTAATTTATTATTGGGATGTAGCTGTATTGATAAATCTTCTTTTGCATCTATAAATTTAATTAATAAAGGAAATTTAGTACCAAAGGATTTATAATTTTTTTCTCCTATTAAATCATCTTTATATTCCGCTAAAAGGCTGTTAAGAGTATTGCCTTTAAGTTGGCCATTAGCAACAACCGAAACATCGTTTTCTACAGCACTAATTTCCCAACTTTCTCCTACATTAAGAAGATTTGTTTTTTTATTTAAAACTGATTTTAATTTGTTTCCTCCCCAAATTTTTTCTTTAAAAATAGGTTGAAACTTTATTGGATATAACTTTACTTTTGTCATACTAACCTGAATAGCTTACAAAGTTACGTGGCGTTTCGTACAAAGTAATTTCTAAATCTAAATGAGAAGGTAATTTAGGTTTTATTTTATTATAAATTACAATGGCAATATTTTCTGCTGTTGGATTTAATGCTTTAAATTCTGGGACATCTAAATTTAAATTTTTATGATCGAAAGCTATTTCAACTTCACTTTCTATAATTTCTTTTAATAATTTTAAATCGATTACATATCCCGTTTCTGTGTCTATTTCTCCGGTAACACTAACTATTAAATCGTAATTATGACCATGATAATTGGGGTTATTGCATTTACCAAAAATTAAATCATTTTTTTCATCACTCCAATCTTTTCTGTAAAGTCTGTGAGCCGCATTAAAATGTGCTTTTCTACTAACTGTTACTCTCATCTGCAATGTTTAAAAATTTATAAAATTTATCGAAAATAATTTTAAACCAAGCTGTATATAGTTCCGGCTGTTTTTTTATATCTCTTTTTACATCCTCAAGAGACATCCATTTCCAGGCCTCTACTTCGTCTTTATTTATTTTTGGCAAACCATTATAGTGCCCAACCATAATATGGTCTAATTCATGCTCTGTTAGACCGTTATCAAAAGGTGCCTTGTATATAAAAGACGTTTTCTCTATTAATGGAGTTACAAAACCCATTTCTTCTTGTAAACGTCTTTTTCCTGCTTCTAAGTTTGTTTCTCCTACTCTTTGATGACTACAACATGTATTAGTCCATAGACCTGGTGTATGATATTTACTTAATGCACGTTGCTGGAGCATTAATTCGTTTTTATCATTAAAAATAAAAACTGAAAAAGCACGATGCAATAGCGCTTTTTCATGTGCTTCCATTTTTGGCATTAAACCAATTTGCTCATCTTTTTCGTTTACTAAAATTACTTGTTCTTCTGCCATGTGTATTATTGAAGTGGACAAATTTACAAAATAGGAATTTAAATTAATTCCTTTTAAGTCTAAATTAAGAGATTATGTCTTTGTTTAAACAGTATATAAAACAAAAAAAGCACCTTATAAATAAGGTGCTTTTTTTTAAAATTGATTATTTAGTTTATAAGTATTACCAAATTAATTTTTAGTTACTATAAACATACTTCGTCTGTTTTGTTGGTGTTCTTCTTCACTACATTCTACTCCGTCTGAACAACGGTTTGTAAGTTGTGATTCTCCATAGCCTCTACCTGTAATTCTACTAGCTGATATTCCTCCTCTTTGTATAATCCAATTTTTAGTAGAAACATTTCTTCTATTTGATAATGCTTGGTTATATTCATTAGATGCTCTTGAATCTGTATGAGATTGAACGTCTATGCTAACAGATGGATACTGTTTTAGGTAGTTTATAACTTTTTCTAACTCTATTTGAGCATCTGGCCTTATATTAGATTTATCGAAATTAAAATAAATTGGATTTAGGTCTAATAGTTCGAATAAATCTACTCCAACAGTTGCTGGCTCCTCTATTACTGTTTTAGGTGTTAAATTAAGTTTTAAAGCTATGTCAAGTCTAATTTCTGGATCTATGGTATAGATTATTTCTTCAGAATCGTATCCTTCTTTACTTGCTACAGCTCTAAAATTACCTTTTTTACAATCTGTATTGTAACTAAAAGCACCATTAACATCTGTTGTAAAACGATATACTTTTTCTTTACTATCGTTATAAATTATTACATTGGCATTTGGAATAACAATGTTTGTATTTTTATCTACAACAGTTCCTGCTACTAATTGATTACAAATTTCTCTTTGAAATTTATATATATCATCGTCTCCTTTACCATTATATCTGTTAGATGTTAAATACCCAGTGTTTGTAAATTCATCAATAATAAATTCGAAATCATCACGTGGACTATTTACTGGTTTTCCTAAATTTTGTATTTGTTCTATATTACTAGTGATATTAGCATAAAAGATATCTAAACCTCCTAATCCTTGGTGCCCATCTGAAGAGAAATATAATGTTCCGTTATTACTAACATATGGGAAATTTTCACGCCCTTCTGTATTAATTACATCTCCAAGATTTGTTGGTTCTCCATAACTACCGTCTTCTAAAATGTCTACTACAAATATATCTGACTTTCCTTTTGTTCCAGGCATATCTGATGCGAAGTATAGTTTTTTATTATCTAAACTTAAAGCAGGATGCGCGACGTTATATTCATCGTTATTAAAAGGTAAAGACGTTACATTTGTCCATTTTCCCTCATCGTTTAAGGTAGCTTTATAAATTTTTAATCCTACAACTTTATCACTACTTTTTCTTTTTTTACCATTAATGTAATTATTTCTGGTAAAATACATTGTCTTTCCATCACTCGTGAACGATGTAGAGGATTCGTGAAATTTCGTATTAATTTTCTCTCCTAATCGTTTAGGCTTATCATCACCTGTTTTAACGTAAAACAAATCTAAAAATGGTTGTTCGTTCCATTTGTAAAGTTTTCCTTCTCCTCTAGAAGAAGCAAAAACAATTCCGTCGTTATAAAAAGAGGTTCCAAAGTCTGAAAAACGAGAGTTTATATCTAAATTTTCTATTGTAAAATTACCAGATAACTTATCTATTGTAGTTAAATAGTCTGGTGATTCCATAAACTTTATAGATCTAGAGTCATTAGGTTTTAAAACTGCAAATCTTTTTAAATATTTATTAGCATCTTCATACTTACCAGTAGCCTTAAGTGCCATTGCATATCTGTAATAATATTCGAAATCTACAGCTGTATTTTGAGCTAATAATTCGCCATACCATTTAGCAGCTTCTTCCATTTCAACATTGAAGTAGTATGCATTAGCAAGTTTTGCCATTACTTCCGGACTATTATCTCCAGATTTAACTGCTTTATTTAGGTCTCTAATAACTTCTTTATATTTTAAGTTATTATATTCCTTATCCACACCTGTAATTGTTTTTCCTTCCTCTTGAGAAAAACTTATACTAAAAGTGAAGGCAAAAATTGTAAGTAGTATATATATTCTATTTTTCATAATTATATATTTCTAAAATTAGAAGAATCTTGGTGATAGTATTTTTTGGTTTTGGAAAATCTCATATCTTAAGAATACTTCGTAAGAACCTTGTTCAAATTGAGTTTTACCTAAATCTGTAGTTTCTCTATCGTAACCTACGCCTAACATTAAACCATCTGTTAATTGATATCCTACTAAAGCACTTACCGCCGCACTCCATCTATAAGCTAAACCAAGTGTTAATTTTTCTTTTAATAATGCATTAACAGTTAAATCTGCTTGTAATGGAGCTCCTGCAACTCCCTTAAACAGAATAGCCGGTTTTAATTTTAGGTCTTGATTAATGTCAAAAACATAACCACCTATTAAATATAAGTTAATGTTTTCTTTTGCTACAGATAATGCTGATTCATCAAAATGTTTAGTTTCTAATAAATTTGGTGCCGATAAACCTACATACCATCTGTCTGATTGTCTATAGTAAATTCCTGCACCTACATTTGGAGAGAATCTATTTTCAATATCTGATTGTAATAATGGATCTCCACCATTAAATTGACTTAACTCTGAATAAGCGACATCTAACAAATGACCTCCAGCTTTTACACCAAAAGACAATCTTCCTTCATCTGAAGTGTTAACAGTATATGAGAAATCAATATCGAAATAAGTTTCGTGTGTTGGACCAATATTATCGTTTATAATTGATAATCCTAAACCTACCTTTTCACTATCACCAATTGGAGAGTGAATATTAAAGGTTTGTGTATCTGGTGCTCCATCAAGCCCTACCCATTGTGTTCTATATAGTCCTGCTATACTAATTACGTCTCGAGAACCTGCATAAGCTGGATTAATACTCATTGTATTATACATGTACTGAGTATACTGCGCATCTTGTTGCGCAACACTTTCTGCAGCAAATGTAATACTAAAAAGGATTACTAAAATTAATATTCTATTTTTCATTATAAAGAGGTATAATTTAATTTTGAAGGCAGAATTACTCTGCCTTCATTATTTAGTTTAATTAACGTTGAATGTATAAGTAACCAGCTTTAGATTTCTCTTCGACACCATTATTATAATTTATAATATAATAATATGTACCTACTGGTAATTGTTCTTTTTGCTTGATTGTTACTCTACCTTCAGATTCGCCTTTAAAATACTTACCATTTTGTCCATAACCTTGAGTTTCATAAACTAAAACTCCCCATCTGTTATAAATTTCTACAGTGTTGTCTGGGAATAATTCGATGTTTTTTATAACGAAAACATCATTATCATTATCTCCGTTAGGCGTTACTGCATTAAAGACTTCAATATCTCCTATTACTTGACCATTATCTACCTCTAAATAATCTGGTAGTCCGTCTCCATCACTATCTGCAGCATCATCACCAAACCCAATTCCGTTTCCGTTAGCATCTGGGTTTTCATCTGCAGTTGGTATTCCATCTCCATCATCATCAGTATCTAAATAATCTGGAGTTCCATCATTATCTGTATCATTATCAGTAGGGTCATCATTTCCTGTAGAATCTACTTCTCCATCAGAAATATCGACATCTGCATAATCTTCATTAATAGTTAATATACCATCATTATCATCATCTGTATCTAACCAGTTTGGTGTTCCATCGTCATCTGTATCATTTAATGGGAATTCAATACCGTTGATTACGTTATCATTATCACAATCACCATTAAAGAATTCTGCAGATTGAGGTAACGTAACACTATCTGTTAAGAAACTACAATTCTCAAATATATCTGTACCGTCAATTTCTTCATCTCCATTTGTTACACCGTCTCCATCACAATCAGATGATAAATAAGGTTCTGCGGTAACTACTGTAATATTAGCAGCGTCAAAATCACAAGGATTATCAACTCCTGTTCCATCTAAAATCTCTTGACAATCTGTTACTCCATCTCCATCTGTATCTATAACTGATGCTCCAAACGGATCACATGGATCATTAGGATCAGATATTCCATCTCCAAAATCGTTTGGATCTAATGGTGTTGATGGATCATCAATTCCAGTAGTTTCCTCACAATCTGTTAAACCATCTCCATCAGTATCAACTGTTGACGAACAAGCATTTACTGTTACTGTTACTGTTGCTGTATCACAATTTTGTGGTGTTGCTGTATCACAAACTGTGTAATCAAATGTATCGGTTCCTGTAAATCCTACATCTGGTGTGTAAGTTACAACATCATCACTTGGATCATTTGGCGTGTTGTTTGGATCTATAATTACAACGGTTCCGTTTGCTGGATCGGTTGCACTGATAGTTCCATCGGTTGGAATATCATTATCGTTATCAAACACGTCTACAATTATTGGTGTATTTATATCCGTACTCACCATATCGTCTTCTGTGTCTACGACTGGATCTACTGTTACCGTTACCGTTGCTGTCTCACAATTCTGTGGTGTCGCTGTATCACAAACGGTATAGTCAAATGTATCTGTTCCACTAAAATCTGGATCTGGTGTGTAAGTTACTACATCATCACTTGGATCATTTGGTGTGTTGTTTGGATCGGTAATAACAACGGTTCCGTTTGCTGGATCTGTTGCTGTGATGGTTCCATCTGTTGGAATATCATCATCATTATCAAACACGTCAACAACTACTGGTGTATCCTCATTAGTACTCACAACATCGTCTTCTAAATCTGATAGTGGTGTTACAGTAACTGTTACTGTTGCTGTTGACTCATCGCCATCTGAATCTGTTATTGTGTAATCGAATGTATCGGTTCCATTGAAATCGGCAGCTGGTGTGTACAAGATTGTATCATCTGTTGGATCTGCTGGTGTTCCATTATCGTCTACTGATACTGTTCCGCCTTCTGTGGTTGTTCCACTTGGTAATGTAATGGCTCCTGCATTTGGACCATCGGCTCCAAAGTCATCTAATCCATTGCCATTATCGGCTAAAACATCAATTACATTATCTGTACTGTCTTCTGATACTGTTACTGTATCGTCTTCTGCTACTGGTACATCTTCTGCATTTACTGTTACTGTTACTGTTGCTGTATCACAATTTTGTGGTGTTGCTGTATCACAAACTGTGTAATCAAATGTATCGGTTCCTGTAAATCCTGCATCTGGTGTGTAAGTTACAACATCATCACTTGGATCGTTTGGCGTGTTGTTTGGATCGGTAATGACAACGGTTCCGTTTGCTGGATCGGTTGCACTGATTGTTCCATCGGTTGGAATATCATTATCATTATCAAACACGTCTACAACTACTGGTGTATCTTCATCTGTATTCACCATATCGTCTTCTGTGTCTACAACTGGATCTACTGTTACTGTAACCGTTGCTGTTTCACAATTCTGTGGTGTTGCTGTATCACAAACGGTATAGTCAAATGTATCTGTTCCACTAAAATCTGGATCTGGTGTGTAAGTTACTACATCATCACTTGGATCATTTGGTGTGTTGTTTGGATCGGTAATAACAACGGTTCCGTTTGCTGGATCTGTTGCTGTGATGGTTCCATCTGTTGGAATATCATCATCATTATCAAACACGTCTACAACTACTGGTGTATCCTCATTAGTACTCACAACATCGTCTTCTAAATCTGATAGTGGTGTTACAGTAACTGTTACAGTTGCTGTTGACTCGTCTCCATCTGAATCTGTTATTGTGTAATCGAATGTATCGGTTCCATTGAAATCTGCAGCTGGTGTGTACAAGATTGTATCATCTGTTGGATCTGATGGTGTTCCATTGTCGTCTACTGTTACTGTTCCGCCTTCTGTGGTTGTTCCACTTGGTAATGTAATGGCTCCTGCATTTGGACCATCGGCTCCAAAGTCATCTAATCCATTGCCATTATCGGCTAAAACATCAATTACATTATCTGTACTGTCTTCTGATACTGTTACTGTATCGTCTTCTGCTACTGGTACATCTTCTGCATTTACCGTTACTGTTACTGTTGCTGTATCACAATTTTGTGGTGTTGCTGTATCACAAACTGTGTAATCAAATGTATCGGTTCCTGTAAATCCTGCATCTGGTGTATAAGTTACAACATCATCACTTGGATCGTTTGGCGTGTTGTTTGGATCGGTAATGACAACGGTTCCGTTTGCTGGATCGGTTGCACTGATAGTTCCATCGGTTGGAATATCATTATCGTTATCAAACACGTCTACAACTACTGGTGTATCTTCATCTGTATTCACCATATCATCTTCTGTGTCTACAACTGGATCTACTGTTACTGTAACCGTTGCTGTTTCACAATTCTGTGGTGTTGCTGTATCACAAACTGTATAATCAAATGTATCTGTTCCACTAAAATCTGGATCTGGTGTGTAAGTTACTACATCATCACTTGGATCATTTGGTGTGTTGTTTGGATCGGTAATAACAACGGTTCCGTTTGCTGGATCTGTTGCTACGATTGTGCCATCTGTTGGGATATCATCATCATTATCAAACACGTCTACAACTACTGGTGTATCTTCGTTTGTACTTACTGTATCATCTTCTAAATCTGATAGTGGTGTTACAGTAACTGTTACCGTTGCTGTTGACTCGTCTCCATCTGAATCTGTTATCGTATAATCAAATGTATCAGTACCACTGAAATCTGCTGCTGGTGTGTACACTATAGTATCGTCTGTTGGATCTGTTGGTGTTCCATTGTCGTCTACTGTTACTGTTCCGCCTTCTGTTGTTGTTCCACTTGGTAATGTAATAGCTCCTGCGTTTGGTCCATCTGCTCCAAAATCATCTAAGCCATTGCCATTATCGGCTAAAACATCAATAACATTATCTGTACTGTCTTCTGATACTGTGACAGCATCGTCTTCTGCTACTGGTACATCTTCTGCATTTACTGTTACCGTTACCGTTGCTGTATCACAATTTTGTGGTGTTGCTGTATCACAAACTGTGTAATCAAATGTATCGGTTCCTGTAAATCCTGCATCTGGTGTGTAGGTTACTACATCATCACTTGGATCGTTTGGCGTGTTGTTTGGATCGGTAATGACAACGGTTCCGTTTGCTGGATCGGTTGCACTGATAGTTCCATCGGTTGGAATATCATTATCGTTATCAAACACGTCTACAACTACTGGTGTGTCTTCATCTGTATTCACCATATCGTCTTCTGTGTCTACAACTGGATCTACTGTTACTGTAACCGTTGCTGTTTCACAATTCTGTGGTGTTGCTGTATCACAAACGGTATAGTCAAATGTATCTGTTCCACTAAAATCTGGATCTGGTGTGTAAGTTACTACATCATCACTTGGATCATTTGGTGTGTTGTTTGGATCGGTAATAACAACGGTTCCGTTTGCTGGATCTGTTGCTGTGATGGTTCCATCTGTTGGAATATCATCATCATTATCAAACACGTCTACAACTACTGGTGTATCCTCATTAGTACTCACAACATCGTCTTCTAAATCTGATAGTGGTGTTACAGTAACTGTTACAGTTGCTGTTGACTCGTCTCCATCTGAATCTGTTATTGTGTAATCGAATGTATCGGTTCCATTGAAATCTGCAGCTGGTGTGTACAAGATTGTATCATCTGTTGGATCTGATGGTGTTCCATTGTCGTCTACTGTTACTGTTCCGCCTTCTGTGGTTGTTCCACTTGGTAATGTAATGGCTCCTGCATTTGGACCATCGGCTCCAAAGTCATCTAATCCATTGCCATTATCGGCTAAAACATCAATTACATTATCTGTACTGTCTTCTGATACTGTTACTGTATCGTCTTCTGCTACTGGTACATCTTCTGCATTTACCGTTACTGTTACTGTTGCTGTATCACAATTTTGTGGTGTTGCTGTATCACAAACTGTGTAATCAAATGTATCGGTTCCTGTAAATCCTGCATCTGGTGTATAAGTTACAACATCATCACTTGGATCGTTTGGCGTGTTGTTTGGATCGGTAATGACAACGGTTCCGTTTGCTGGATCGGTTGCACTGATAGTTCCATCGGTTGGAATATCATTATCGTTATCAAACACGTCTACAACTACTGGTGTATCTTCATCTGTATTCACCATATCATCTTCTGTGTCTACAACTGGATCTACTGTTACTGTAACCGTTGCTGTTTCACAATTCTGTGGTGTTGCTGTATCACAAACTGTATAATCAAATGTATCTGTTCCACTAAAATCTGGATCTGGTGTGTAAGTTACTACATCATCACTTGGATCATTTGGTGTGTTGTTTGGATCGGTAATAACAACGGTTCCGTTTGCTGGATCTGTTGCTACGATTGTGCCATCTGTTGGGATATCATCATCATTATCAAACACGTCTACAACTACTGGTGTATCTTCGTTTGTACTTACTGTATCATCTTCTAAATCTGATAGTGGTGTTACAGTAACTGTTACCGTTGCTGTTGACTCGTCTCCATCTGAATCTGTTATCGTATAATCGAATGTATCGGTTCCATTGAAATCTGCAGCTGGTGTGTACAAGATTGTGTCATCTGTTGGATCTGCTGGTGTTCCATTATCGTCTACTGTTACTGTTCCGCCTTCTGTTGTTGTTCCACTTGGTAATGTAATAGCTCCTGCGTTTGGTCCATCTGCTCCAAAATCATCTAAGCCATTGCCATTATCGGCTAAAACATCAATAACATTATCTGTACTGTCTTCTGATACTGTGACAGCATCGTCTTCTGCTACTGGTACATCTTCTGCATTTACTGTTACCGTTACCGTTGCTGTATCACAATTTTGTGGTGTTGCTGTATCACAAACTGTGTAATCAAATGTATCGGTTCCTGTAAATCCTGCATCTGGTGTGTAGGTTACTACATCATCACTTGGATCGTTTGGCGTGTTGTTTGGATCGGTAATGACAACGGTTCCGTTTGCTGGATCGGTTGCACTGATTGTTCCATCGGTTGGAATATCATTATCGTTATCAAACACGTCTACAACTACTGGTGTGTCTTCATCTGTATTCACCATATCGTCTTCTGTGTCTACAACTGGATCTACTGTTACTGTAACCGTTGCTGTTTCACAATTCTGTGGTGTTGCTGTATCACAAACGGTATAGTCAAATGTATCTGTTCCACTAAAATCTGGATCTGGTGTGTAAGTTACTACATCATCACTTGGATCATTTGGTGTGTTGTTTGGATCGGTAATAACAACGGTTCCGTTTGCTGGATCTGTTGCTACGATTGTGCCATCTGTTGGGATATCATTATCATTATCAAACACGTCTACAACTACTGGTGTATCTTCGTTTGTACTTACTGTATCATCTTCTAAATCTGATAGTGGTGTTACAGTAACGGTTACCGTTGCTGTTGACTCATTTCCATTATCATCTGTTATCGTATAATCAAATGTATCAGTTCCATTGAAGTCTGCATCTGGTGTGTAAACTACATAGTCATCACTTGGATCTGCTGGTGTACCATTATCATTGATAGTTACTGTTCCATTGGCTGGTGTAGTAACTGCAGTGATAGTTGTTGGTTCTGTACCTAAATCGTCGTTGTCTAATACATCGATATCTACTGGTGTATCTTCTGCTGTTGTTGCGGTATCGTTTTCTGCATCTGGTGTTGGTGTTACAGTAACCGTTACCGTTGCTGTTGACTCATTTCCATTAGCATCTGTAATCGTATAATCGAACGTATCGGTTGGACCATCGAAGTCTGCATTTGGTGTGTAAACGACATAGTCATCACTTGGATCTGCTGGTGTACCATTATCATTAATAGTTACTGTTCCATTGGCTGGTGTAGTAACTACAGTGATAGTTGTTGGTTCTGTACCTAAATCGTCGTTGTCTAATACATCGATATCTACTGGTGTATCTTCTTCTGTTGTTGCGGTATCGTTTTCTGCATCTGGTGTTGGTGTTACAGTAACCGTTACCGTTGCTGTTGACTCATTTCCATTAGCATCTGTAATCGTATAATCGAACGTATCGGTTGGACCATCGAAGTCTGCATTTGGTGTGTAAACGACATAGTCATCACTTGGATCTGCTGGTGTACCATTATCATTGATAGTTGCTGTTCCATTGGCTGGTGTAGTAACTGCAGTGATAGTTGTTGGTTCTGTTCCTAAATCGTCGTTGTCTAATACATCGATATCTACTGGTGTATCTTCTTCTGTTGTTGCGGTATCGTTTTCTGCATCTGGTGTTGGTGTTACAGTAACCGTTACCGTTGCTGTTGACTCATTTCCATTAGCATCTGTAATCGTATAATCGAACGTATCGGTTGGACCATCGAAGTCTGCATTTGGTGTGTAAACGACATAGTCATCACTTGGATCTGCTGGTGTACCATTATCATTGATAGTTGCTGTTCCATTGGCTGGTGTAGTAACTGCAGTGATAGTTGTTGGTTCTGTACCTAAATCGTCGTTGTCTAATACATCGATATCTACTGGTGTATCTTCTTCTGTTGTTGCGGTATCGTTTTCTGCATCTGGTGTTGGTGTTACAGTAACCGTTACCGTTGCTGTTGACTCATTTCCATTAGCATCTGTAATCGTATAATCGAACGTATCGGTTGGACCATCGAAGTCTGCATCTGGTGTGTAAACGACATAGTCATCACTTGGATCTGCTGGTGTACCATTATCATTAATAGTTACTGTTCCATTGGCTGGTGTAGTAACTGCAGTGATAGTTGTTGGTTCTGTACCTAAATCGTCGTTGTCTAATACATCGATATCTACTGGTGTATCTTCTTCTGTTGTTGCGGTATCGTTTTCTGCATCTGGTGTTGGTGTTACAGTAACCGTTACCGTTGCTGTTGACTCATTTCCATTAGCATCTGTAATCGTATAATCGAACGTATCGGTTGGACCATCGAAGTCTGCATCTGGTGTGTAAACTACATAGTCATCACTTGGATCTGCTGGTGTACCATTATCATTAATAGTTGCTGTTCCATTGGCTGGTGTAGTAACTGCAGTGATAGTTGTTGGTTCTGTTCCTAAATCGTCGTTGTCTAATACATCGATATCTACTGGTGTATCTTCTTCTGTTGTTGCTGTATCGTTTTCTGCATCTGGTGTTGGTGTTACAGTAACCGTTACCGTTGCTGTTGACTCATTTCCATTAGCATCTGTAATCGTGTAATCGAACGTATCGGTTGGACCATCGAAGTCTGCATCTGGTGTGTAAACTACATAGTCATCACTTGGATCTGCTGGTGTACCATTATCATTAATAGTTGCTGTTCCATTGGCTGGTGTAGTAACTGCAGTGATAGTTGTTGGTTCTGTTCCTAAATCGTCGTTGTCTAATACATCGATATTTACTGGTGTATCTTCTGCTGTTGTTGCGGTATCGTTTTCTGCATCTGGTGTTGGTGTTACAGTAACGGTTACCGTTGCTGTTGACTCATTTCCATTAGCATCTGTAATCGTGTAATCGAACGTATCGGTTGGACCATCGAAGTCTGCATCTGGTGTGTAAACTACATAGTCATCACTTGGATCTGCTGGTGTACCATTATCATTAATAGTTGCTGTTCCATTGGCTGGTGTAGTAACTGCAGTGATAGTTGTTGGTTCTGTTCCTAAATCGTCGTTGTCTAATACATCGATATCTACTGGTGTATCTTCTGCTGTTGTTGCTGTATCGTTTTCTGCATCTGGTGTTGGTGTTACAGTAACCGTTACCGTTGCTGTTGACTCATTTCCATTAGCATCTGTAATCGTATAATCGAACGTATCGGTTGGACCATCGAAGTCTGCATCTGGTGTGTAAACTACATAGTCATCACTTGGATCTGCTGGTGTACCATTATCATTAATAGTTGCTGTTCCATTGGCTGGTGTAGTAACTGCAGTGATAGTTGTTGGTTCTGTTCCTAAATCGTCGTTGTCTAATACATCGATATCTACTGGTGTATCTTCTGCTGTTGTTGCTGTATCGTTTTCTGCATCTGGTGTTGGTGTTACAGTAACCGTTACCGTTGCTGTTGACTCATTTCCATTAGCATCTGTAATTGTATAATCGAATGTATCGGTTGGACCATCGAAGTCTGCATCTGGTGTGTAAACTACATAGTCATCACTTGGATCTGCTGGTGTACCATTATCATTAATAGTTGCTGTTCCATTGGCTGGTGTAGTAACTGCAGTGATAGTTGTTGGTTCTGTTCCTAAATCGTCGTTGTCTAATACATCGATATCTACTGGTGTATCTTCTGCTGTTGTTGCTGTATCGTTTTCTGCATCTGGTGTTGGTGTTACAGTAACCGTTACCGTTGCTGTTGACTCATTTCCATTAGCATCTGTAATCGTATAATCGAACGTATCGGTTGGACCATCGAAGTCTGCATTTGGTGTGTAAACGACATAGTCATCACTTGGATCTGCTGGTGTACCATTATCATTAATAGTTGCTGTTCCATTGGCTGGTGTAGTAACTGCAGTGATAGTTGTTGGTTCTGTACCTAAATCGTCGTTGTCTAATACATCGATATCTACTGGTGTATCTTCTTCTGTTGTTGCGGTATCGTTTTCTGCATCTGGTGTTGGTGTTACAGTAACCGTTACCGTTGCTGTTGACTCATTTCCATTAGCATCTGTAATCGTATAATCGAACGTATCGGTTGGACCATCGAAGTCTGCATCTGGTGTGTAAACTACATAGTCATCACTTGGATCTGCTGGTGTACCATTATCATTAATAGTTGCTGTTCCATTGGCTGGTGTAGTAACTGCAGTGATAGTTGTTGGTTCTGTTCCTAAATCGTCGTTGTCTAATACATCGATATCTACTGGTGTATCTTCTTCTGTTGTTGCTGTATCGTTTTCTGCATCTGGTGTTGGTGTTACAGTAACCGTTACCGTTGCTGTTGACTCATTTCCATTAGCATCTGTAATCGTATAATCGAACGTATCGGTTGGACCATCGAAGTCTGCATCTGGTGTGTAAACTACATAGTCATCACTTGGATCTGCTGGTGTACCATTATCATTAATAGTTGCTGTTCCATTGGCTGGTGTAGTAACTGCAGTGATAGTTGTTGGTTCTGTTCCTAAATCGTCGTTGTCTAATACATCGATATCTACTGGTGTATCTTCTGCTGTTGTTGCTGTATCGTTTTCTGCATCTGGTGTTGGTGTTACAGTAACCGTTACCGTTGCTGTTGACTCATTTCCATTAGCATCTGTAATTGTATAATCGAATGTATCGGTTGGACCATCGAAGTCTGCATCTGGTGTGTAAACTACATAGTCATCACTTGGATCTGCTGGTGTACCATTATCATTAATAGTTGCTGTTCCATTGGCTGGTGTAGTAACTGCAGTGATAGTTGTTGGTTCTGTTCCTAAATCGTCGTTGTCTAATACATCGATATCTACTGGTGTATCTTCTGCTGTTGTTGCCGTATCGTTTTCTGCATCTGGTGTTGGTGTTACAGTAACCGTTACCGTTGCTGTTGACTCATTTCCATTAGCATCTGTAATCGTATAATCGAACGTATCGGTTGGACCATCGAAGTCTGCATCTGGTGTGTAAACGACATAGTCATCACTTGGATCTGCTGGTGTACCATTATCATTAATAGTTACTGTTCCATTGGCTGGTGTAGTAACTGCAGTGATAGTTGTTGGTTCTGTACCTAAATCGTCGTTGTCTAATACATCGATATCTACTGGTGTATCTTCTTCTGTTGTTGCGGTATCGTTTTCTGCATCTGGTGTTGGTGTTACAGTAACCGTTACCGTTGCTGTTGACTCATTTCCATTAGCATCTGTAATCGTATAATCGAACGTATCGGTTGGACCATCGAAGTCTGCATCTGGTGTGTAAACGACATAGTCATCACTTGGATCTGCTGGTGTACCATTATCATTAATAGTTGCTGTTCCATTGGCTGGTGTAGTAACTGCAGTGATAGTTGTTGGTTCTGTACCTAAATCGTCGTTGTCTAATACATCGATATTTACTGGTGTATCTTCTTCTGTTGTTGCGGTATCGTTTTCTGCATCTGGTGTTGGTGTTACAGTAACCGTTACCGTTGCTGTTGACTCATTTCCATTAGCATCTGTAATCGTATAATCGAACGTATCGGTTGGACCATCGAAGTCTGCATCTGGTGTGTAAACGACATAGTCATCACTTGGATCTGCTGGTGTACCATTATCATTAATAGTTGCTGTTCCATTGGCTGGTGTAGTAACTGCAGTGATAGTTGTTGGTTCTGTACCTAAATCGTCGTTGTCTAATACATCGATATTTACTGGTGTATCTTCTTCTGTTGTTGCGGTATCGTTTTCTGCATCTGGTGTTGGTGTTACAGTAACCGTTACCGTTGCTGTTGACTCATTTCCATTAGCATCTGTAATCGTATAATCGAACGTATCGGTTGGACCATCGAAGTCTGCATCTGGTGTGTAAACGACATAGTCATCACTTGGATCTGCTGGTGTACCATTATCATTAATAGTTGCTGTTCCATTGGCTGGTGTAGTAACTGCAGTGATAGTTGTTGGTTCTGTTCCTAAATCGTCGTTGTCTAATACATCGATATCTACTGGTGTATCTTCTGCTGTTGTTGCTGTATCGTTTTCTGCATCTGGTGTTGGTGTTACAGTAACGGTTACCGTTGCTGTTGACTCATTTCCATTAGCATCTGTAATCGTGTAATCGAACGTATCGGTTGGACCATCGAAGTCTGCATCTGGTGTGTAAACTACATAGTCATCACTTGGATCTGCTGGTGTACCATTATCATTAATAGTTGCTGTTCCATTGGCTGGTGTAGTAACTGCAGTGATAGTTGTTGGTTCTGTTCCTAAATCGTCGTTGTCTAATACATCGATATCTACTGGTGTATCTTCTTCTGTTGTTGCTGTATCGTTTTCTGCATCTGGTGTTGGTGTTACAGTAACCGTTACCGTTGCTGTTGACTCATTTCCATTAGCATCTGTAATCGTGTAATCGAACGTATCGGTTGGACCATCGAAGTCTGCATCTGGTGTGTAAACTACATAGTCATCACTTGGATCTGCTGGTGTACCATTATCATTAATAGTTGCTGTTCCATTGGCTGGTGTAGTAACTGCAGTGATAGTTGTTGGTTCTGTTCCTAAATCGTCGTTGTCTAATACATCGATATCTACTGGTGTATCTTCTGCTGTTGTTGCTGTATCGTTTTCTGCATCTGGTGTTGGTGTTACAGTAACCGTTACCGTTGCTGTTGACTCATTTCCATTAGCATCTGTAATCGTGTAATCGAACGTATCGGTTGGACCATCGAAGTCTGCATCTGGTGTGTAAACTACATAGTCATCACTTGGATCTGCTGGTGTACCATTATCATTAATAGTTGCTGTTCCATTGGCTGGTGTAGTAACTACAGTGATAGTTGTTGGTTCTGTACCTAAATCGTCGTTGTCTAATACATCGATATTTACTGGTGTATCTTCTTCTGTTGTTGCGGTATCGTTTTCTGCATCTGGTGTTGGTGTTACAGTAATTATTTCGTTAGCTGTATCTGTACCTCCATTCCCATCATTTATAACGTAAGGTATTGTAACTGTTCCATAATAATCTGAATCTGGTGTAAAGATAATTAAATCATCACTTGGATCTGCTGGAGTATTATTTGGATCTGTTATTACAACTGTTCCGTTAGTTACAAGAATTGTTTGTGGTGTTCCAGGTGTTAAGGTTTCTCCATTAATAGATTCTATAACTAATGTATCTAAATCTACATCGGTATCTAAATCTAAAGGTGTCAATTCTACACTATCATCCTCATCAACAGTATAGTTATCATCCACAGCAATTGGTGCACTATTATTTATATTTAAAGTAGCACTTGCTTCCTCAGGACATATATTAGCCTCATTTGTAAAAATCACATTATAAATATTACCATCATCAGTAGTTAATAATAACGGTGTAGTGTAACTAACTTGAGTTCCAGAAGTTGTTGTTCCAGAAGCACCAGCTATATCACTAAATGTAGCTCCTCCATCTGTACTAATCTGCCATTGGTATTCTAAATCTGTTGAAGCTGAAGTTATTGGTGTTGTTGTTACTGCTGTTCCTGAAGCTGTAGCTGTGAAAGTAGCGGTACCACCTACTACTCCATTCTGATCTGTTGGAACAGTATCGATTGAAGTGATAATTCCTTGTAAATATGTTTCTCCGGCAGTAATTGCAACCGGTTGAGTTGAATAGTGATTATCATTTGGTCCACTAAGTCCTGCTGCTGTTACTAAACCATCTGCATCTACAGTTGGCGTTCCAGAACCGTAATTACCATTATTATCAGAATCTGTATCTGCATTTGCATAAGCTTCATCTGCATCATTACATCCATCTCCATCGCTATCTTCATCTAAATAATCTGGGATTGTATCTCCATCAGTATCAGGTGCATTGAAAAACACGTGCTGTGGATTATTATAAAGATCTATTCTACATTCATCAAATCTAATAGAGTAGTATCTATCCACTTGATTATTAGTGCTTTTTGCTGCACCAATAGTAAAGTTGAAAGAGTTAACATCTCTTTTTTGGAAGAAAACTCTATAGATATTTGCTGTATCAATAGGCTCTATTGGAGCACTTCCTGTACCGTTAGCAATGAATTGAACAACTCCAGAACCTATATCTGATGCAATAACATTTGTTGGTCCGCCTAAACTATAACCTACAATATCTTGAACTCTATAATATTCTCTAATTCCATTACCACTATCAATATCCTGAATAAAACCACCTACTCTATCAACATTTGCACTAACTGGAGCACTATTAGGACTAGAAGCAAGTATAAATCTAACCTCTAATTGAATTGATAAATTTCCAGTAGCACCAGTTGCGTAACGTAATCGAGGTTGAAGCGCATTATTATCACCTAAATTTTGATCGATAGATTGTATAGTTACAGAATTACTTTTTTGAACTACTCTAACTATAGCATCTATTGCTGTACCATTTGAATCTGACCCAACACCAACAAAACGATATTGAGCATTTACTGTTCCTATTCCGGTTCCGGTTCCTGTAATATATGTACCTCCTGTAAAATTATAATTTAACCCTGTACAAACTCCTTCTCCATTTGTATAAAAACCATATCCTTCTGTTACATCTGTTATTCCATCATTATCATCATCATAATCGTCTGGATTTAATACATTATCACCATCTGCATCTGTTGGAGTAGATTTATCTCTAAAATCTACATTACCACCTGAACCTAAATCTCCATCTGAATCTGGTAAAAGAGCCGTATCGTTAATTGTTCCATTTGGATCACTATAATCTGGCAATCCGCCTACTAATACATTTGTTGTATCTACAGCATCATCAAGACCATCTCCATCTGTATCTGTATTATCTAATGTTAATCCTGCTTCAACAGTATCATTAGCACCTTGATTATCCGAATCTAAATCTAAATAATCTGGATTATCTACTGTATCTGTATTTACTGGAAGAAGTCCTAATTCTTCATTATTAAAATTATAAGATACTGGCAATCCATTTGCTGTAACATTTGGAATTCCATCATTAGCTGTTGAACTATCACTTCCATCATCTAAAGGAGCTATGTAACCTAAAGTTGTTTGAGCTTCGTTATTATCTGGAATACCATCTCCGTCAGCATCTAAATCTAAATGGTTTGGAATACCATCGTTATCTGGGTCTAAATTAGAGCAAATTCCTTGGCCATTTAGTGTACAAAAATCTGCATCTTGATAGTTAAGAATACCATCATTGTCATCATCTCCAGTTGGGTCAATTCCTCCAGATTCTACTGTATCTAATATTCCATCATTATCATCATCGATATCAACGTTATCAAGTACTCCATCACCGTCCGTATCAACAGGATTACAAATAAAAGCTTGAACTGTATCATCAGTAGCACTTACATCTGCCTGACCATTTCCACTATTGGCCGCATTAGGAATACCATTTGTATTTATTGCTCCCGTAATCATACCATTAGCATCTAATTGAGCTGGAGTAATTCCTCCATTTCCTTCTAAAGCATCAAAACATCCATCACCATCACTGTCTAAATCTAAATGATTTGGAATACCATCTCCATCTGAATCAACAGTTGTAGTCGTTGAAGGATTATTAAAGTTTGAAGGACAATCAAAAGTTACATTATGTTGTCTTCCAGAAGCTGAAGCTCCATCTATTCTAGCTATTACTCCTAACCTAATAGTGTAAGTAGATTTCCCTGTATGTTGCGTTGAATAATTTACTTGTGGAAAGCTATCTGTTACACCTGGATATTCTGTAATACCCGATGTACCAACTATAAAATTACTCTCTTCTGTTATTAAAAGTTCTGTTGGATTGTCTACAGCATAACTATCTGCTGATTCTGACCAATTTTGCTCACCATATCGTTGTCCACCATCTACATCGTTAAATGTTACAAAGAAATTTGGTATAACTACATCGTTAACACCAACTGTTCCTCCTGTAGAAACGAAATCGAATCTATATTCTGTATATGCTCTTGTTCCTGAAGTTGCAAGATTAAATGCTGAACGTGGTTGGAAAGCATTTGGATTAGAGGCATTATCATCTAATACAGGAACTGTTGTTCCATTTAATTCTGTTATCGTTACTAACGCATCGATACCAGTAGCAACATTTGAAAATCTAAAAGTCTCGTTTAATAAGAAAGTAGCGGCATCACCATCTCCCGATTCTTCGGTAAATGCATTATTAAAATTTAATGTTGTTTGAGTTCCACATACTGGAGCAGCATTAGTGATTACTAATCCTTCATCAGCATCTGAAATTCCATCATTATCATCGTCATCATCACATGCATCTGGATATGCATCTCCATCTGCATTTGCATTATCATCAAAACCAGGACATTGATCTAGAGCATCAATAATTCCATCGTTGTCTGAATCACATTGTCCATCACTATCTGAAGGAGTACCATCTACAGAACCTCCAACACCTTGTCCGTTAGCTTGGTTAGTTACATTATCTGGAACACCATTAGCATCAACTGTTCCGTTTAATTGACCATTAGCAGATACTTCTGTTGCAGAAATATTTTCATTTCCTTCTAACGCATCAAAACAACCATCATTATCACTATCAACATCTAAATAATCCGGAATACCATCATTATCGTAATCCGATGTACAACCTGGAGTAACCTGAGTAGTACTTGATGGATTAGTAAACGATTGTGTATTAAACAAGTAACCAGTATCAAACTGACGTTTAGCAAAAGTAATATCAAACTGATCTACAAATGGCATTTGAATACCAAACCATAAGTTTTCATCCGCTGCTCCTGTAGAATTACCAGTTGAAGTTACTCTAAGAAATGAGCCTGCAGAACCAAATGAAGATGTAGTAACACTACTAGCTACTACTAAAGAAGTTGTAGTAGTCACTTCATAATCTAAGATATCAGCTTTATTAAATTCAACAAGCTCACCTGGAGTTGTATCGTCAATATCTTGAAATACCATATTTGCTGGTACTTCAATAAGATTATTAGTTCCGTTTATTAAAAATTCAAAATCGAAATTAGCAAAACCAGTTATTGCTGGATCTGTACTTGCTAAATATATAGGGTAATAAATTATAGGTTCTCCATTTGCTGGATCAAAACTAACACCCGAAAGATCTACTTCTAAATTAGCTGGGTCTGAATTCCCTAAAACTGTAATTCTTAAATCTATAGCAGTACCTTCGTATGATCCTACATTAGCATATCTTGCTGTATCACCAATATTTCCTGGATTACCACTCGCTGTATATGTTAAATCTGTAGCTTGTATTAGAATATCGACAGTTTTAGAAGGTGAACATTCGTTTGCGTCTAAAATACCGTCATTATCATTATCTAAATCACAACCATTAGGCACTCCATCTCCATCAATATCTGCCGTATCATCGAAACCGTTACATATATCATTTGCATCAATTACTCCATCTCCATCAGAATCACATTGTCCAAATGAATCAAATTGAGTATTATCTATCGATGTCCCTGCTGTTTGTCCATTGTTAACATCAACATTATTAGGTACACCAGTTGTTGAATCTACTGCTCCATCTAATTGTCCATTAGGTAAAACATTAACTGCTTCAATATTATCACCTCCTTCAAGCGCATCAAAACAACCATCTCCATCTGAATCTGTGTCAAAAATATCCGGTGTTCCATCACCATCTGAATCCTTTGCTACACAATATTCTAACTCAAAAAATTGCATAGTAACAGCTCCTGAATTTCCGTCTTGTTTCCCTACAGCTATACTTATCTCTGTAACAGGTCCTGAAATAAAAGCTCTTATAGCATTATTAGGTGCATTTGCTCCACCTGCAGAACTAACCACACTTTGTCCACTAAATACTCCATTAGCGCCTAAATTTATATCTGATAATATTACAGGTGTATTGATAGCTCCATTAGAAGCCGTAAAATCTGCTCTATCTTGGTTATCTAAACCTCCAAATTTAAATTCTACATTATATACTGGCTCAGAAAAAGTGTACGTATATACAGCTATATCTCCATTAGGAAAATTTGTATTATTTGGTTGAGTATTAATATAATCACCTGTTACACCAGCTGTACTTGCACTATTAACTCCTGTACCCCAATTAGTAGAACCCAACAACTCATAAGTAGCAGAAACAACATCAACTCCATCAAAAGGATATATATTATTTAATGTTGCTGAAGCAGATCCTCCATTTGTTCCTGTATCATTGTTTGTAAAAGTTTGCCCTAAATTTACAAAGCCAGGAGAACATGATAATTCATTAATATCAAGAATACCATCATTATCATCATCTAAATCTGTTTGATCATCAATACCATCACCATCATTATCCGGATACACTGTTACTGATATAGTAGCCGGATTAGAAGTAGCTGCCTGATTATTACCATCTAAGACATAATCATCATTAATTGTATAAGGCAAACTTGCTGTACCTAAAAAGCCGGTTACTGGTGTAAAAGTAACATCTCCAGAACCATTAACAGACCATGCACCTTCAGCAGTTGAAATACTATTTTGAATACCTGGAGTAGATGTATCTAAATCTACCGTTGCTGGATCAATATTTCCATCCCCATCTATATCTGTACTAGTTACATTAAATGTTGTTGGCGTGTTTATTGCAGTAATATCTGAATTATCATCTGCAACTGGAACCTCATTAACAGCATCTACAGTAATAGATACTTGTACAGTTTCTATAAAAACACTATTAGCAGCTGTTGCTGTTGTTAATGCCGCGTTTGCACCTGGAGTTATTAATAATGGCTCTGTAGTAGCAGTTGCCGTAAAACGTAATTTATTAGTTGCCCATGTGTTAACAGAGAGAGGAGAAACAGAATTAGTAACACCTCCAGCTGTAAAAGCATATTGATCGTTATAAGTTCCTGCATAATAAAAACCACTTTCCCCTGTTTGAGCTGTAACAACTGTTAAAGAATAAGCTATTACTTCATACTCCTTCCCAATTGTAAGATTTGTTATATCAGTTCCAACAGATTCTTCTCCTCCTGCAGTACCAATATCTCTTAGTGACAACCAATCATTATGATTATTAGGAGGCAATGGCAAAGTTATATTAGTTGTGCTACCTTCTGCTATGACCCAATCAGCATTTCCTCCTCCTGTACCAGGAGCAGCACCTGTTGTATTATTTGAAATATCAGGTGTTCCTCCTGTATCTGCCCAACCTGTAGGCGCACAATTAGAACATGGTGTCCCTCCGTCTGTTGCAGCAATATTTTGTCCAAACATCGTAAATGATGATACAAAAAGTACCACGGCTAACAAATTCTTTGTTAAATTAAATTTTAACGAAAATTGAGTAAAGTTTTTCATATCTAGAATGAATATATTTTATTTTTATTTTGAAAAACACAACAGCTAATAGCTATTAATGAAGCAATTATATATAGGGAATTATTAAAAACAGTATTGTTTTTAATTTTTTGAAATTCAAATAGTTGTAGTGTAAAGTTTTTTTCCAATATATGGTTATTTAAAAATCAATACTTTTAAATTTATATGAAAAGAAATATCAACAATCTTATTCACACTGTAAAATTATATAAACAAATTTAATTTACATACTAAAATAAAAACAATACAACATTATTTTAAACTTATACGTTGTAGTGAATTTATATCCGTTTAACGGTTCTTTAACAAAAACAAATCTAGTTTTAAATTTATATTCTTTGTTTAAACATAATAATAATATGTTTAAATACTCGATAAAACACAACAAAAACCGACTAAAAACATTGAAATACTTTTTAAAACAGATAAATCGTACAAATTTAAAATGTAAGCATAATTATTAAACTTATAATATTAGTATTGAATTAACATTATATAAAATGCTTTTTTATAAACTTTAAATCTATTTTCATTACTATTTGTATTACAACTATATTTGCCAAAAATACATTGTAATGAAATTTAAGGACGAAATAAATAGAAGAAGAACCTTTGGAATAATATCGCATCCAGATGCAGGGAAAACAACACTTACAGAAAAATTATTACTTTTTGGTGGAGCAATTAATGAAGCTGGAGCTGTAAAAAGCAATAAAATTAAAAAAGGAGCTACTAGTGATTTTATGGAGATTGAGCGCCAACGTGGTATTAGTGTCGCTACTTCTGTTCTTGCATTTGAGTATGATGGGATAAAAATTAATATTTTAGATACACCAGGTCACAAAGATTTTGCTGAAGATACTTTTAGAACCTTAACCGCTGTAGACAGTGTAATTGTGGTTATAGATGTTGCAAAAGGTGTAGAGGAGCAAACCGAAAAACTTGTTGAAGTTTGTAGAATGCGTAATATACCAATGATTGTTTTTATTAATAAAATGGATCGTGAAGGTAAAGACGCTTTTGAACTTTTAGATGAAATAGAACAAAAATTAGGATTAACTGTTACTCCTTTAAGCTTTCCTATTGGAATGGGTTATGATTTTAAAGGTATATATAATATTTGGGAAAAAAATATTAATCTTTTTAGCGGAGATAGCAGAAAGAATATTGAAGAAACCATTGAAATTTCAGATTTAAACTCTAATGAATTAAACAAATTAGTAGGAGATAAAGCTGCTGAAACATTAAGAGAAGAATTAGAATTAGTCGAAGGTATTTACCCACAATTTAATCATCAAAATTATCTAGATGGTAACTTACAACCAGTATTTTTTGGTTCTGCTTTAAATAGTTTTGGAGTTCGTGAACTATTAGATTGTTTCGTAGAAATAGCACCAAAACCAAGAGCTAAGCAAAGTGAAGAACGCCTGGTTAAACCTGATGAAGATAAATTTACTGGTTTTGTTTTTAAAATCCATGCTAATATGGATCCTAATCATAGAAATAGATTAGCATTTATAAAAATTGTTTCTGGTGAGTTTAAAAGAAACACACCTTATCTTCATGTTAGACATAAGAAAAAGGTTAAATTTTCTAGTCCTAATGCTTTTTTTGCTGAAAAAAAAGAAATAGTAGACATCTCTTATCCTGGTGATATTGTGGGTTTACAAGACACAGGTACTTTTAAAATTGGAGATACTTTAACTGAAGGAGAGGTTTTAAATTACAAAGGTGTACCTAGTTTCTCGCCTGAACATTTTAGATACATAAATAACGCAGATCCTTTAAAATCTAAACAATTACACAAAGGTATTGATCAATTAATGGACGAAGGAGTAGCACAGTTATTTACTTTAGAACTTAACGGTAGAAAAGTTATTGGAACTGTTGGAGCATTACAATACGAAGTAATACAGTATAGATTAGAGCATGAATACGGCGCAAAATGTACTTATGAAAATTTAAATGTTTATAAAGCTTGTTGGGTAGATCCTGAAGATCCAAAAAATGAAGAGTTTAAAGAGTTTAAAAGAGTAAAACAACGTTATTTAGCTAAAGATAAGCGTGGTCAATTAGTATTTTTAGCAGATTCATCTTTTTCTTTACAAATGACACAACAAAAATATCCTACAGTAAAATTCCATTATGTTTCGGAGTTTGAATAGCTAAAATTAATTTTAAAGCGTTTTAAGACACTTTTAGCACAACCAATGCCTTATTAGTAGCCAATAAAAATAAAATTAATAATTGTGCAGTTTAAATAAACACAATTTTTAATAATGATAATTTTTAATTATAAATAAAAACAATTTCAATAATTAAAAACTATTATGCTTATTGTTTAAAAAAAAATCTCTAAAATTACTTAGAGATTTTTTTTCTTAAAATTTATGCTTGACCTGTTGGTCCAAAATTTAATGGAATTGGAGGTTGCTCATAATCTTTAATCTCACCATGCGTTTTTTCAAATCTTTGAACATTATCGTTTAAAGCTTTTAATAATCTTTTTGCATGTTGTGGTGTTAATATAATTCTGGATTTCACCTTACTTTTTGGAGTTCCAGGCATAATACTAACAAAATCTACTACAAACTCTGAAACAGAATGATTAATTATAGCTAAATTAGAATAGGTTCCTTCTGCTACTTTTTCGTCTAGCTCTATATTAATTTGACCTTGCTTAGGTTTGTTATCTTTATTATCTGCCATGTTTTATTTATTTTTTAAATATAAAATAATATTTTAAATAAAAAGTCCTGCTATTAAAGCAGGACTTTTAAATTATATTAAAACTATTGTTTTAATTATTGAGATTCCTACCTGCGTAGGCTATATATTAATTATAGTTAACCTCTTCTTTAGCTTGCATCATTTGATCAAACTCTTCTTTAGAACCTACAATAATATTATCGTAAGAACGCATTCCTGTTCCTGCTGGAATTCTGTGTCCTACAATTACATTTTCTTTTAATCCTTCTAAAGAATCAACCTTACCTGCTACAGCTGCTTCATTAAGAACTTTTGTTGTTTCCTGGAACGATGCCGCAGAAATAAACGATTTAGTTTGTAACGAAGCTCTTGTAATACCTTGAAGTATAGGAGTTGCAGTAGCTGGTTGTGCGTCTCTTGCCTCAACTAATGCCTTATCTTCACGGCGTAATAAAGAGTTTTCATCTCTTAATTCGAAAGCAGTAATTATTTGACCTTCTTTTAAGTTTGTTGAATCTCCTGCGTTTTCAACTACTTTTTTACCAAAAATAGCATCATTCTCTTCAATAAAGTCTGCTTTATGAGCTAATTGATCTTCTAAGAAAATAGTATCTCCAGAGTCAATAATTCTCACTTTACGCATCATTTGTCTTACAACAACTTCAAAATGCTTGTCGTTAATTTTTACACCTTGTAAACGATAAACTTCTTGAACTTCGTTCACTAAGTATTGTTGTACCGCTGCAGGTCCTTTAATATTTAAGATATCATTTGGAGTTATAGAACCATCAGATAAAGGCATACCAGCTTTTACAAAGTCATTTTCTTGCACAAGAATTTGGCTTGATAATTTAACTAAATATTTCTTAATATCTCCTAATTTAGATTCTACAATAATCTCACGATTACCTCTCTTAATTTTTCCAAAAGAAACCACACCATCAATAGCACTTACTACTGCAGGATTAGAAGGATTACGAGCTTCAAATAATTCTGTTACTCTAGGTAAACCACCTGTAATATCACCTGCTTTAGCAGATTTACGAGGGATTTTAACTAAGACTTTACCAATCTTAACTTTTTCACCATCGTCAATCATTATGTGTGCTCCTACTGGAAGGTTGTAAGAACGAATTGCTTCTCCTTTACTATCTTCAACAATAAGTGTAGGAATTAATTTTTTATTTCTTGATTCTGAAATTACTTTTTCTTGGAAACCTGTTTGCTCATCAATTTCTACTTGATAAGTAACACCTTGCTCAATATTTTCATATCTTACTTTTCCTGCAAATTCAGAAATAATAACACCGTTATATGGATCCCACTCACAAACTACATCTCCAGTTTTAAGTTTATCTCCACTTTCAATAAATATTGTAGATCCATAAGGAATGTTATTAGTACTTAAAGTTATTCCTGTTTTCTTATCTACTAGTTTTAATTCTGAAGTACGAGAAATAACAATATTTACTTCTTCTCCATCCTTATCAGTACCTTTTACAGTTTTTAATTCTTCAATTTCTGCAATACCATCAAATTTAGCAACTAATTTGTTTTCTTCAGAAATGTTTCCTGCAATACCACCTACGTGGAATGTACGAAGTGTTAACTGTGTACCAGGTTCTCCAATTGATTGTGCTGCTACAACACCAACTGCTTCACCTCGTTGAACCATTTTATTTGTTGCTAAATTTCTACCGTAACATTGTGCACAGATTCCTTTTTTAGCTTCACAACTTAATGGAGAACGAACTTCAACTGAATCTACAGGTGAATTTTCAATACTCTTAGCAATGTCCTCGTCTATTAACTGTCCAGCTTCAACTATTAACTCTTCAGTTAATGGGTTGTAGACATCGTTAAGTGCAATACGTCCTACAACTCTTGCTCCTAAATTCTCTACAATTTCATCATTTTTCTTTAATGCAGTAACTTCTACACCTCTTAATGTTCCACAGTCTACACTGTTTACAATTACATCTTGAGAAACATCTACTAAACGACGTGTTAAGTAACCTGCATCGGCAGTTTTAAGTGCGGTATCGGCAAGTCCTTTACGTGCACCGTGAGTTGATATAAAGTATTCTAAAATTGAAAGACCTTCTTTAAAGTTAGAAAGAATTGGATTCTCAATAATAGATCCACCTCCTGCTGTAGATTTTTTAGGCTTAGCCATTAATCCACGCATACCTGTAAGCTGACGAATCTGCTCTTTAGATCCACGGGCTCCAGAATCAAGCATCATAAATACCGAGTTAAATCCTTGTTGATCTTCTCTAATACGCTTCATTGACAGTTCTGTCAATTCTGCATTTGTTGAAGTCCAAATATCAATTACTTGGTTATAACGTTCGTTATTGGTAATTAGTCCCATGTTATAGTTACCAGTAATACCATCAACTTTTGTGTTTGCAGCATCAATCATAGATTGCTTTTCTGGCGGGATAATAATATCTCCTAAACTAAATGATAATCCACCTTTAAAGGCAAATAAATATCCTAAAGTTTTAATTTCATCTAAGAAAGCAGCTGTTTCTGGAACACTAGTTACTTTTAATATTTCACCAATAATATCTCTTAAAGATTTCTTAGTTAGTACTTGGTTTATATAACCTGCGGCAGCCGGTACTTTTTCATTAAAAAGTACTCGTCCTGTAGTTGTTTCAATAATTTGTGGTACTAATTCTCCTTCTTCATTAAAGTCAATAGTACGAACTTTAATTTGTGCATTTAAATCTACACGTTTTTCGTTATAAGCTATTGTTACTTCTTCTGAAGAATAAAAAGTTAAACCTTCTCCTTTAACTGGTACTTCTGGTGTTGAAGTACGTAATTTAGTCATGTAATAAAGACCAAGTACCATATCCTGAGATGGTACTGTTACTGGAGCACCATTTGCTGGATTCAAAATGTTATGAGAAGCCAACATTAAAAGTTGACATTCTAATATAGCTTCTGGTCCTAATGGTAAGTGCACTGCCATTTGATCTCCATCAAAATCGGCATTAAATGCGGCACATGCTAATGGGTGTAACTGTATTGCTTTCCCTTCAATTAATTTTGGTTGGAATGCTTGTATACCTAATCTGTGAAGCGTAGGCGCACGGTTTAGTAATACTGGATGTCCTTTAAGAACATTTTCCAAAATATCCCAAACCACAGGCTCTTTTTTATCTATAATTTTCTTTGCAGACTTTACAGTTTTTACAATACCTCTTTCTATTAATTTACGAATAATGAAAGGTTTATATAATTCTGCTGCCATATTTTTAGGCAGTCCACATTCAAATAACTTTAATTCTGGTCCAACAACAATTACAGAACGTGCAGAATAATCAACACGCTTACCTAATAAATTTTGACGGAAACGTCCTTGCTTACCTTTAAGTGAATCTGATAACGACTTTAAAGGTCTATTAGAATCTGTTTTTACAGCAGAAGATTTACGTGTGTTATCTAATAAAGAATCTACAGACTCTTGTAACATACGCTTCTCGTTACGTAAAATAACTTCTGGTGCTTTTATTTCAACTAATCTTTTAAGACGGTTGTTTCTAATAATTACACGGCGGTATAAATCATTTAAATCTGAAGTTGCAAAACGACCACCATCTAAAGGCACTAAAGGTCTTAATTCTGGTGGAATAATTGGTACAACTTTTAAAATCATCCATTCTGGACGGTTTTCTCTATTTAAATTAGACTCACGTAAAGCTTCTACAACTTGTAGACGCTTTAATGCTTCTGTTTTACGTTGTTTTGATGTTTCTGTATTTGCTTTATGACGTAATTGGAAAGATAAAGAATCTAAATCTATACGTGCTAATAAATCAATAAGACACTCGGCTCCCATTTTAGCAATAAACTTATTTGGGTCTGTATCTTCTAAGTAATTATTATCCTGCGGAAGTGTTTCAAGAATATTTAAGTATTCTTCTTCTGTTAAGAAATCCATTTTTTGTAATGGTTCTCCTTCTGCATTTTTAGCATTACCTGCTTGAATTACTACATAACGTTCGTAGTAAATTATCATATCTAATTTCTTAGATGGTAAGCCTAATAAGTATCCTATTTTGTTTGGTAAAGAACGGAAATACCAAATATGCGCAACAGGAACAACTAAATTAATGTGCCCAACTCTGTCACGACGTACTTTCTTTTCTGTTACTTCTACACCACAACGGTCACAAACAATACCTTTGTAGCGAATTCTTTTATATTTACCACAAGCACATTCGTAGTCTTTTACAGGACCAAAAATACGCTCACAGAATAAACCATCTCTTTCTGGTTTATGTGTACGATAATTAATAGTTTCTGGCTTTAAAACTTCACCTCTTGATTCTGCTAAAATAGACTCTGGTGATGCTAAACCAATTGAGATTTTGTTAAATCTCTGTACTGTATTCTTATCTTGCTTTCTTGCCATTTTTTTATAGTTTTCAGTATTCAGTATTCAGTCGCAGTAAACCTGCTGACTGAACACTGTAAACTATTTTTATTCCTCTAATCTAATGTCTAATCCTAACCCTTTTAATTCGTGCATAAGTACGTTAAAAGATTCTGGTAATCCTGGATCTGGCATTGGTTCACCTTTTACGATAGCTTCGTAAGTTTTAGCTCTACCAACTACATCATCAGATTTTACTGTTAAGATTTCTCTAAGCGTACTTGAAGCTCCATATGCCTCAAGTGCCCATACTTCCATCTCACCAAAACGCTGACCACCAAATTGTGCTTTACCTCCTAATGGTTGTTGAGTAATCAATGAGTATGGTCCAATAGAACGTGCGTGCATCTTATCATCTACCATATGCCCTAATTTAAGCATGTAGATTACACCAACTGTTGCTGGCTGATCGAAACGCTCTCCTGTTCCTCCATCGTATAAGTATGTATGACCGTATCTTGGAATTCCAGCTTCATCTGTTAATTCGTTAATTTGGTCTATAGTAGCTCCATCGAATATTGGTGTTGCAAAAGTACGACCAAGATCTTGTCCTGCCCATCCTAATACTGTTTCATAAATTTGTCCAATATTCATACGTGATGGTACTCCTAATGGATTTAATACGATATCTACTGGAGTTCCATCTTCTAGGAAAGGCATATCTTCTTGACGTACAATACGTGCAACAATACCTTTGTTTCCGTGACGTCCTGCCATTTTATCACCAACTTTTAGTTTACGTTTTTTAGCAATGTAAACTTTAGCTAATTTAATGATACCTGCTGGTAATTCATCTCCTACAGAAATTGTAAACTTCTCACGACGTAAAGAACCTTGTAAGTCGTTTTCTTTAATCTTATAGTTATGAATTAAATCTGCAACTAATTTATTTGTGTGCTCATCTGTTGTCCAAGTTCCACCAGTTAAGTGCGTATAATCATCAACAGCATTTAACATTTTAAGTGTGAATTTTTTACCTTTTGGTAAAACTTCTTCTCCTAAATCGTTAAATATACCTTGAGAAGTTTTTCCGTTTACAATTGTGAAAAGTTTTTCAACTAATACTGCTTGTAAAGCATCAAATTTAGAATTATAGATACCTTCTAATTGAGCGATATCTTCTTTATCTTGAGCTCTTTTACGTTTGTCTTTAATAGCACGAGCAAATAACTTTTTGTTAATTACTACACCATGTAATGAAGGAGATGCTTTTAATGAAGCATCTTTTACATCACCTGCTTTATCACCAAAGATAGCACGTAATAATTTCTCTTCTGGTGTTGGGTCGCTTTCACCTTTAGGAGTAATCTTACCAATTAATATATCTCCAGGTTTAACTTCTGCTCCAATACGGATCATTCCGTTTTCATCTAAATCTTTTGTTGCTTCTTCAGATACGTTAGGAATATCATTAGTTAACTCTTCGTTACCTAATTTTGTATCTCTAACATCTAATGAATACTCATCAATATGAATAGATGTAAAAATATCTTCACGAACAACTTTTTCTGAAATTACAATGGCATCCTCAAAGTTATATCCTTTCCAAGGCATGAAGGCTACTTTCATATTTCTTCCTAAAGCTAATTCCCCTTTTTGAGTTGCATAACCTTCAGATAAAACTTGTCCTTTTTTTACTTTATCACCTTTCTTTACGATTGGTTTTAAGTTAATAGATGTTCCTTGGTTTGTTTTTCTAAATTTTACTAAAGGATATCTTGTAATATCACTATCGAAACTTACTTTAGCTTCATCATCGCTTCGCTCGTATTTAATTACGATTTCGTTAGCGTCTACGTATTCTACAACACCTTCTCCTTCTGCATTAATTAATACTCTAGAGTCTGATGCAACTTGTCTTTCTAATCCTGTTCCAACAATTGGTGCTTGAGGACGTAATAATGGTACGGCTTGACGCATCATGTTAGATCCCATTAATGCACGGTTGGCATCATCATGCTCTAAGAAAGGAATTAAAGAAGCTGAAATAGATGAAATTTGGTTTGGTGCAACATCTGTATAATGAATATCTTTTGGATCCATTACCGGAAAATCACCTTCCATACGAGCAATTACCTTGTCGTGTAAAATTTTACCTTCGTCATCAACTTTTACAGTTGCTTGTGCTATTAATTTTTCTTCTTCTTCTTCTGCACTTAAATATGTAGGCGTTCCTTTAATATCTACAACACCATCTGTTACTTTTCTATATGGTGTTTCAATGAATCCCATAGAATTCACTTTTGCATATACAGATAAAGATGAAATTAATCCAATGTTTGGTCCCTCAGGAGTTTCAATTGGACAAAGTCTTCCATAGTGAGTATAGTGTACATCACGTACTTCGAAACCAGCTCTTTCTCTAGATAAACCTCCTGGTCCTAATGCTGATAAACGACGCTTGTGCGTAATTTCTGCAAGTGGATTGGTTTGATCCATAAATTGAGATAATTGGTTTGTACCAAAGAAAGAATTAATTACAGACGATAATGTCTTTGCATTAATTAAATCGATTGGTGTAAAAACCTCGTTATCACGAACGTTCATACGTTCACGAATAGTACGAGCCATACGTGCTAAACCAACACCAAATTGAGAAGATAATTGTTCTCCTACTGTACGTACACGACGGTTAGATAAGTGATCAATATCATCAATCTCTGCTTTAGAGTTTATTAACTCAATTAAATATTTTATAATAGTTATAATATCTTCTTTGGTAAGTACTTGCTTATCCATTCCGATATCTAACTGTAATTTTTTATTCATTCTATAACGTCCTACTTCTCCTAAAGAGTAACGTTGGTCACTAAAGAATAATTTATCTATAATACCACGTGCTGTTTCCTCATCTGGCGGCTCAGCATTACGTAGTTGTCTATAAATATGCTCTACTGCTTCTTTTTCAGAGTTTGTTGGATCTTTTTGAAGCGTATTATGTATAATTGCGTAATCTCCTTGTTGAGCACTTTCTTTATGTAAAAGAATAGTTTTTACTCCAATTTCAAGAATTTCTTCAATATTGTCTTTATCTAATTCTGTATCACGATCTAATACAATTTCGTTACGCTCTATAGATACAACTTCTCCTGTATCTTCATCAACGAAATCTTCATGCCATGTATTTAATACACGAGCAGCAAGTTTACGACCTAATACTTTTTTTAATCCAGATTTTGATACTTTAACCTCTTCCGCAAGATCAAATATTTCTAAAATATCTTTATCTCTTTCAAAACCTATAGCTCTAAATAGAGTAGTTACAGGTAATTTTTTCTTTCTATCGATGTAAGCATACATCACTTGATTGATATCCGTAGCGAATTCTATCCAAGATCCTTTAAATGGAATTACTCTTGCTGAATATAATTTTGTTCCATTTGCATGGAATGATTGACCAAAAAATACTCCTGGTGATCTATGTAATTGAGATACTACAACACGTTCTGCACCATTGATACAAAATGTACCAGAAGGTGTCATGTAAGGTATTGTTCCTAAGTACACATCTTGAACAATGGTCTCGAAATCTTCATGTTCAGGGTCTGTACAGTATAGTTTTAACCTTGCTTTTAATGGAACGCTATACGTAAGTCCTCTTTCTATACACTCTTCAATAGCATATCTTGGTGGGTCGACAAAGTAATCTAAGAATTCTAAAACGAATTGATTACGAGTATCTGTGATTGGAAAGTTCTCCATGAAGGTATTATACAATCCTTCATTACCTCTTTCTTCAGATTTTGTTTCAAGTTGGAAAAAATCCTGAAAGGATTTTATTTGAATATCCATAAAATCTGGATATTCAGTTCTATTAATAATAGACGAGAAATTTAATCTTTCAGCTTGTGTTACTAACATCAATGGACGAAATTTTGATTAAAAAAAAATACTTGTTTATAGGTATTACCTATATACGACAAATGGTCTAGGTCTTTGAGAGCATTCTCAAGACCTAAACCTTTGTAAAAATTATTGGTAATGCTTACTTAAGCTCTACCTCTGCTCCTGCCTCTTCTAACTGAGTTTTAAGAGCTTCTGCTTCATCTTTAGAAACAGCTTCTTTGATTGCACTTGGTGCATCATCAACTAAACCTTTAGCTTCTTTTAATCCTAAACCAGTTAATTCTTTAACTAATTTTACAACAGCTAACTTAGCGCTACCTGGTGCTTTTAAGATTACATCAAATTCAGTTTGAGCTTCAGCAGCGTCTCCACCACCAGCAGCTGGTCCTGCCATAGCTACTGCAGCAGCAGCAGGCTCGATACCATATTCATCTTTTAATATAGTTGCTAACTCATTTACTTCTTTTACTGTAAGGTTAACTAATTGTTCTGCGAAATCTTTTAAATCTGCCATTTTGTAATAATTTTTAATTTTTAATATTTAAGTATAAAGTGCGTACTAGTTAAATTATCCCTCTTTTTGAGATAATGTTTTAAGAATTCCTGAAAGTTTTCCTCCACTAGATTTAAGTGCAGAAACAACATTCTTAGCAGGAGATTGTAATAATCCAATAATATCTCCAATTAATTCTTCTTTAGATTTAATATCAACTAACATATCTAGTTGATCATCTCCTATATAAACTGTTTCCTCAATAAAAGCTCCTTTTAATAAAGGTTTTTCAGATTTTTTACGGAAATTCTTAATTACTTTTGCTGGAGCATTTCCAGTTTCAGAATACATCACTGATGTATTTCCTTTAAGCGTTGATGGTAAGTCTCCAAAATCTTTATCTGAAGCTTCCATTGCTTTTTCAAGTAATGTGTTTTTTACTACTGCTAATTTTACATTTGCTTTAAAACAAGCACGACGTAAATCTGAAGTACTACCTGCGTTTAAACCTGATATATCAGCTAAATAAATATTAGCATTATCTGCTAATTGTGCAGTTAATTCTTCTATAACTTGTGATTTTTCTTCTCTTGTCATGATATAAAGTATTTAACTACTAACCGATTTTTGTATCAACTGCAATACTAGGACTCATTGTAGACGACATAAAAATGCTTTTTACATAAACTCCTTTAGCTGCTGTTGGCTTCAGTTTTAATAATGTTGTTAATAATTCGTTTGCGTTACCTGCAATTTTATCAGCACTAAAAGATGCTTTTCCAATAGCAGCGTGAACAATACCGGTTTTATCAACTTTAAAATCAATTTTACCAGCTTTCACTTCTGTAACAGCTTTTGCAACATCCATAGTTACAGTACCTGTCTTTGGGTTAGGCATTAAACCACGAGGACCTAATACACGTCCTAAAGGACCTAATTTACCCATTACACTAGGCATAGTAATAATTACGTCTACATCTGTCCAACCACCTTTAATTTTATCAAGGTACTCATCTAAACCAACGAAATCTGCTCCAGCTTCTTTTGCTTCTGCTTCTTTATCTGGAGTTACTAATGCTAATACTTTTACATCTTTACCAGTACCATGTGGAAGAGAAACAACTCCTCTAACCATTTGGTTTGCTTTTCTAGGATCTACTCCTAAACGTACCGCTAAATCTACTGAAGCATCAAATTTTGTGTTTGATATTTCTTTTATCAGTGCTGAAGCTTCTTGTAAAGAATATAATTTATCCTTTTCTATCTTAGCAACAGCCTCTTTACGTTTCTTTGTTAATTTTGCCATTTTAAAATCTTTTTAGGTTAATTAGGTGCTTCTCCACCTTTAACTGTTATACCCATAGATCTTGCTGTTCCTGCGATCATTTTCATTGCTGATTCGATTTCAAAGGCATTTAAATCTACCATTTTATCTTCTGCAATTGTTTTAATTTGATCCCAAGTTACCTTAGCTACTTTACGTACATGAGGTTCACCTGATCCTTTTTTTACTTTGGCCGCTTCTAATAATTGAACTGCAGCTGGAGGAGTTTTGATTACAAAGTCAAATGATTTGTCTTTGTAAACAGAAATCACAACTGGTAAAACTTTACCAGCTTTATCTTGAGTTCTAGCATTAAATTGCTTACAGAACTCCATGATATTAACACCAGCAGCACCTAAAGCGGGTCCAACCGGTGGCGACGGATTCGCTGCACCTCCCCTTACTTGTAATTTGACTACTTTGCCTAATTCTTTTGCCATTTTAAATAATTTAGTTTCATATTAAGTCTATAGTTGAAGCTGACTTAATACTTTCTTTATTGTTGTAACAATTATTAAATTTTCTCTACTTGCATATAACTTAATTCTAACGGTGTTTTTCTTCCGAAAATCTTAACCATTACCTCAAGTTTACGTTTTTCTTCATTAATATTCTCAATAGTACCATCAAAACCATTAAAAGGACCGTCTATAACTTTAACAGTTTCACCTTTTGTAAATGGAATAGCTACACTTGTATCTATATCTACTGATAATTCGTCTACTTTACCTAACATTCTATTAACTTCTGATTGTCTTAACGGTAAAGGATCTCCTCCTTTAGTAGCTCCTAGAAAGCCTATTACATTAGTTATTGATTTTATGATATGAGGAACTTCACCTGTAAGGTTTGCCTTAATCATTATATAACCACTGAAATATACTTTCTCTTTATTTATTTTTTTTCCGTTTCTTATTTGTACTACGTTTTCTGTAGGCACCAATACTTGCTCAACATAATCTTGTAAACCTAAACGAGCAATTTCATTCTCTATATAAGTTTTAATTTTATTTTCTTGACCACTTACCGCCCTTACAACGTACCACTTTTTTTCTCCTACTTCAGCCATAAACTTTATACTAACTTATTAATTTAAAGTACTCGGCAATAACCTTACTGAAAACAGTATCAACTCCCCAAATTGCTAAAGAGAATATGATTGAAAAAACAGCAACTAATATTGTTAACCTTTGCACTTCTGGCCAAGGTGTCCAAGTCACATTATTTTTCAACTCACCAAATGATTCTTTAATATAATTTACTATTCCAGCCATTTTTAATCTTTATTTTATAAAAAATATATTTCTATATTTTTCAAATTTATTTTAGTTACAAAGTGTTATTAAAACTCTTTACAACTATAAGCACGGGTTGAGAGACTCGAACTCCCGACACCTGGTTTTGGAGACCAGTGCTCTACCAACTGAGCTAAACCCGTAAATATAAGTCAAGGTGCCACGAAAACGAGACACCTTAACCCTATATTTATTAGACTAAATCTTAGTCTAAGATTTCAGTTACCTGACCTGCTCCAACTGTTCTTCCTCCTTCACGGATAGCGAAACGAAGACCAACATTCATTGCAATTGTATTGATAAGCTCAACAGTAATTGTTAAGTTATCTCCTGGCATAACCATCTCAACTCCATCAGGAAGTGCAATGTTACCAGTTACATCAGTTGTACGTACGTAGAACTGTGGACGGTAGTTATTATGGAATGGAGTGTGACGTCCACCTTCTTCTTTTTTAAGGATATAAACCTCAGCTTTAAATTTAGCGTGTGGTGTTACAGAACCTGGCTTTGTAATAACCATACCTCTAGAAATTTGAGACTTCTCAATACCTCTTAATAAGATACCAGCGTTATCACCAGCTTCACCTCTATCTAATATTTGACGGAACATTTCAATTCCTGTAATAGTAGAAGTTAATTTCTCTGCACCCATACCGATAATCTCAACAGGATCTCCAGTGTTAGCAATACCAGTCTCAATACGACCAGTTGCTACTGTACCACGTCCAGTAATAGAGAATACATCTTCAATAGGCATTAAGAAATCTTTATCAACCTCTCTTAATGGCTCTTCAATCCAGTTATCAACAGCCTCCATCAATTCCATTACAGTATCAACCCATTTTTGCTCACCATTTAAAGCTCCTAAAGCAGAACCAGATATTACAGGCCCATTATCTCCATCATACTCGTAGAAAGATAATAATTCACGAACCTCCATATCTACTAACTCTAATAACTCCTCGTCATCAACCATATCCACTTTATTTAAGAATACAACGATTCTTGGGATACCTACCTGACGACCTAATAAGATGTGCTCACGAGTTTGTGGCATAGGACCATCAGTCGCAGCTACAACTAATATAGCACCATCCATTTGTGCAGCACCCGTTACCATGTTCTTTACATAATCGGCGTGACCTGGACAATCTACGTGTGCGTAGTGACGGTTAGCTGTTTGATACTCTACGTGTGAAGTATTAATTGTAATACCTCTTTCTTTTTCTTCTGGAGCGTTATCGATAGTATCGAAATCTCTTGCTTCTGATAAACCTGCATCAGCTAATACTTTAGTAATAGCAGCAGTTAAAGTTGTTTTACCGTGATCTACGTGTCCAATTGTACCAATATTTAAGTGTGGTTTTGAACGATCGAAAGTTGCCTTTGCCATGTTTTAAATAATTTAATCTTAGTTATATAATAATATTAGTGTTCAAATTTTTGTTTTCTAAAAAATCGAGCCAATGACGGGAATTGAACCCGTGACCTCTTCCTTACCAAGGAAACGCTCTACCTCTGAGCTACACCGGCTAAATATTAGAGCGAGAGACCGGGTTCGAACCGGCGACATTCAGCTTGGAAGGCTGACGCTCTACCAACTGAGCTACTCTCGCAATTATTTAAATTCTCAAATTTAAAATTTACATTTCTTGGTAAAAATGTGGGGAGAGCAGGATTCGAACCTGCGAAGACGTAGTCAGCAGATTTACAGTCTGCCCTCGTTGGCCGCTTGAGTATCTCCCCAATTTTAAATTTTATCAATCTTTTAAAGAACTTTAAAAAAGCTTTTAAACTTTCTTAATTTTAAGAGCCGATGGAGGGACTCGAACCCACGACCTGCTGATTACAAATCAGCTGCTCTAGCCAGCTGAGCTACATCGGCTTTTTATTCTTTTTTTACGAATAAAAAAAGCCCGCTATTTCTAACGGACTGCAAATGTATATATTTATTTAGTTATTCAAAAATATTTTTTACAAATATTTTTATAAATGTGCTCTTAATTTCTCTTTTCGCTTTTTTAATTGCCTTTGAAGCGATGCAATAGCAGTATCTGCACCTTCTTCGAAAGATTTGCATTGCTTTTTAATTATTAAACTATCTCCAGGTATACTTACTTTGGCTTCAAAAATTTTGTTTTCTTTTCCGCTTGTGTTCTCTATTTTCAAAAATACGTCTGATTTTATGACCTTATCGTAATAGGTTTCTAATTTATCCATTCGTGTTTTAACAAAATTCAACAATTCTGGATTTGCATTGAAATTTACTGCTTGGGTGTTTACTATCATAAATACTGCTATTAATATACTCTAAAACATATGGGTTTACGTTTTGAGTATTTGTTATACAATAGCTGTTATTTTTTACTTCTTGGGTGTGCGTTTGAATAAACTTTTTTAAGTTCGGCTATACTATTATGTGTATAAACTTGAGTTGCAGCTAAACTTGAATGCCCTAAAAGCTCTTTAACAGCATTTAAATCTGCACCTTGATTTAATAAGTGTGTTGCAAATGAGTGCCTTAATATATGTGGACTCTTTTTCACTTTATTTGATGCTTGACTAAAATAATCATTTATTATTCTATAGACAAGAGTTTCGTATATTTTAACTCCCTTTTTTGTTAAAAAAAGAGCTTCATTATCTTTTATATCTTTTAGCTCTTTTCGTTTTTGCAGATAATCTTCTAGTGTTTGTGTTACAGACTGTAATAAAGGAACGTAGCGCTCCTTAGAGCGTTTACCAAGTACTTTTAATGTTTTATTATTAAAATCTGAAAGTTTTAAGTTTACAAGCTCTATTCGCCTTATACCGGTTGAGTAAAACAATTCTATGATTAATTTATTCCTTAATCCTTCGAAATCATCATCATATTTCAATTCATCTAGCACTATATTAATTTCGGCTTCTGAAAATGGTACTTGAACTTTTTTACTTGTTTTAAGAGCTTTATGTTTTGCTAGTGGATTTTTATCTATATCTCCTGTTTTTAATAAGAATTTATAATAGGAATTTAAGGCGGAAATTTTACGATTTATACTTCTATTGGAAATTTTAGACTCTACCAATTGTACAATCCAACTTCTTATTTGCGGATAGTTTACTAGACTTAATTGAGAGTCTTCAAACTCTTTAGCTAAAAAAGATTGAAAGGAGCTTATATCGTTTATATAGGCTTTTACAGTAAGATTTGAGTAGTTTCTTTCTAATAAAAGATAATCTGTAAAGGCTTTTATAGACATGATTAATGTTTATTTATTAACGATAATAAATTTGCCAGCGCACTTTATGCGTTAAGGATGGAAGCGGCATCCTTTTTTGTGCGCGCTTATGCGCAAAAAAGATATAGCTGAGAGCCTGACCAAGTCATGCTTTTTTAGCATGTCTTGGGAACGCCCAAAAAAAATTATTCTTTAAATAATGAGGCTCTTTTACTTAAGTCTTCTATTAATTTTTCGTCGTCCTCGCTTTCTAATAATACATTATAAGTTTCCCAAAATTCTTTATTATATGGTTTAGGAGAAAAAATATCCATATCCCATTCTTTTTTAAGTTCTGCTTCTATTTCATCATGATTAACAATAATATCTGAGAACAGTATTTCTTGAACGGTGTAATAATAACGTTCTTCTTTATTGTATTGTTCTGCAAGGTGTTCTTCTTGCTTATTTTTAGGTTTAAAGCCTACATTTACAAGTTTTGGAGTTTCGTAGTAAATATAATTTGGATACATTTTATCTTGAAATTCCTTATAGTTAATTATTAATTTATGATTCACATTTGTATCAAACAATCTTTTACTTCTACTCTTTTGCTCTTTTGAAGCTGCTAATAATTCGTATTCTACTTTTTTAATTGCAAAGTTATCATAATAGATATACAACCATCCTTTAGGTTCGAAGCCTTCGTTATAAATTCCTTTAGTATCTAAACCTACGTATTCTTCTCCTTTATTTATTTCTATTTTATAAAGCTTACGTTCGTTATCTACTAAAATAGTATCTAATCTAAATTGATGATTTTCTAAAATATTTTCTCCGAATATGGCTTTTTTTCCATCTATATTTCTAAACATATTAAGTTTTCCTTGAAATATATTTTGGAGTCCGTTTACTCTATTATCGTTCCATTTTATAGACTTTTCAAGAAGAGCTGTTTTTACTTGACTTCTTTTTAAGTTTCTAGGATTTGTTTTTATTTTAGTATTCTGGTTTAAGTATGATGCATATGTAAATAGACTATCTATATCTCTAAGATCGTAACTTTTACGCATTTGATCTACGTTAATTTTTAAATAGTCTTTAGCTGGAACGCTATTACTAGAATCGTAAACAGAAATTGCGCTTTCTATTAACCATTTAAATTCTTTTTTATTACGCTCTTTATGACGTAAAAAACCTTTTTGAATATAAGACGAGTCTGGCATTGTTGAAGACAGCCTTTCAATAGCTTTTAACACGATATCGTTTCCTGTTTTTGGCCTAACTTCTGCCTCTAATACAACTTCATCTAAAGATGCAACTGCCTCTACTAAATATATTGCATCTGATGCATCAAACTGATCTAAAGGTATTTTTTCGGTTGAATACCCGATAGATGATATTACCAATGTATCTGAAACATTTTCTTTTGGTATTCTAAGCACAAACTTACCATCGGCATTTGTAATAGTACCGATTGCAGTATTTTGAATATACACACTTGCGCTTTCTATGGGTTCATCTTTAAAAAAATCTACTACTTGATTATTAATTTCTTTTTGTGCAAATACTGATGTAGCAAATAAGAAAAATAGAATGTATAGAAGTTGATTTGGGTATTTCATTTTAAAAAAGTTGATTATATTATATTTAAACGATGACCTTTCCCTATTTATTATAAGATTTCTGCAAATGCAAAAATTAGTGTTTTACCGCCGGTTTATATTCTTTTTTATCAATTACCATTTTAGCGATAATCTCACGAAGAATTTCACTGGTTCCTCCACCAATAGGTCCTAGTCTGCTATCTCTCAATAAGCGTGCCATTGGATACTCTTCCATATAACCATAGCCTCCTAACATTTGTAAGCATTGGTATATAACTTCGTCTGCCATTTTAGTTGAACGCAATTTTGATATGGTTGCTTCTTTTACAACGTATTCGTTTTTATCTAATCTAGCTGCTACTGTATAATTAAATTCTTTACACACCTCCATATCTGCATAACAATCTGCCATTGTATGGCGTAATGCTTGAAACTTATCTATAGATTTACCAAAAGCTTGGCGTTCTCCCATGTATTTTACAGCATATTCTAAAGCAAATTCTGCTCTAGCGTGCGCATTGATTCCCATAATTAAACGTTCGAATGCAAAATGCTGCATTATATATGGAAAACCTTTTCCTTCTTCACCCATTAAGTGGCTTGCTGGAATGGTAACATTATCGAATGCTATTTCTCCTGTATCACTTGCTCTCCATCCTAATTTATCTAGCTTAGTAGCGCTTACTCCTTTTGTATCTCTATCTACAATAAACATACTTATTCCTTTATTACCAAGTTCTGGGCTTGTTTTGGCCGCTACTACTATATAGTCGCTATATACTCCATTTGTAATAAATGTTTTAGAGCCATTTAGCACGTATGTATCTCCTTTTTTTACAGCTGTTGTTCGCATTCCTGCAACATCACTACCTCCAAAAGGTTCTGTTACTGCCATAGCACCAATGTATTCTCCTGTAATACTTTTTGTTAGGTATTTTTGTTTTATTTCTTCACTACCCTCTGCATTTACATGAGTCATAGCCAAGTAAGCATGCGCCCACATTGCAGCTGCAAATCCGCCAGAATTTATTTTTTGTAATTCTTCTAAAAATATAACGGTATAGAACAAATCTAAATCCATACCTCCATAAGTCTCTGGATATGCAATACCAAAGAAGCCCATTTCACCAAATTTCTCCCAAATAAAACGCTCTATGTGTCCAGTTTTTTCCCATTTTTCTATGTGCGGAACGACTTCCTTTTTAAGGAAATCTGCCAAACTTTCTCTAAATAAATTATGCTCTTCGGTGAAGTATCTGTTATCCATTTTTATTATATTCTAATTAAGTTGTAAATATAACTTAATTATCTCTATTTTTTTCACCGGAAAGTCTTTAACTTTTATTAAATCGTCAAGAGACTTTATACCTTCGTGTAGTGTTCTGTACTCTATAATATTATGCGCAATTTCGTAATCTATATATCTAACAGTTACTAATTGCGCCTTTGTAGCTGTATTGATGTTTATTTTGTTTATTTCTCTTGGCGTTTTTAGTGTAAAAGACTTTTTAATTTTTTCTATTGTTTCTGGTTTTAAACCATAAACCTCACCTAATTCTACCATAGAAACAAATCCATTTTGTTTAGTACGGTATTTTACAATACTGTTTGCATAATATTCTCCTATACCATAAACACTTTGAAGTTGAGCAGCTGTTGCTTTATTTAAGTCTATTTTTTGAGCTTCAGTTTTTGGTTTATTTGTATTGAAAGACTTAGCATATTGTTTTTTGGGCTTAGGATTTGTTACCCAATCTGGAAATTTAAAGTATGGTGATATTCTATTAAAAACAGAGTCTGAAACTTCTGTTACTTGTTGAAATTGTTTTGCAGAATTTATCCATTGATTTTTGGCTCTAAAATTTAGCAGCCTATCTATTTCTTCGTTAGACATTCCTAAAGCATAGCCTTTATAATCTGTAATAAAATTTGGATTGAATGGATAAATTTTTGGTTTTCTATTTTCAATTTCCACAAATTTTAAAGAATCTATTTCTGCTTGAAATTCCTCTAACTCTTTAGAATTAATCGTAACATCTTTTAAAGGAAATTCTACAAAAGCATATACACATTGCAGCACAATAATTAAAACCAACAATAAAAAAATCCCATTTCGTTGTTGTTTTGAAAACTTGAAATGGGATTTAATATTCATTTTATATTTTTAAGATTTTACATTTCATCAACTAAATCTGTTGCTCCGTCTTCTAATGCTTCTTCTTTTTTATTAATAGCATTCATATATTTTGTAAGCTCTTTTTTAATTATTGGAGACAACATAATTACACCAATAATATTTGGAACTACCATAGCAAAAATCATGGCATCAGAGAAATCTATTACAGCTCCTAAACTAATTGAAGCTCCTACAATTACAAAGAATAGAAATAATACTTTATAAACTAAATCTGTAATTTTTCCTTTTCCGAATAAGAAAACCCAACCTTGCATACCGTAGTATGACCAAGAGATCATAGTACTAAATGCAAATAATATAACTGCAATAGTTAATACAATTGAGAAGTGAGGTATAACGCTATCGAAAGCAGTTGCAGTAATTTCTACACCTTCTTTTATTTCTACTCCATATTCCATAAAACCACCATCGAAGTTAGTAATTACAATAACTAAAGCCGTCATTGTACAAATTACTACAGTATCTACAAATGGCTCTAACAATGCAACAATACCTTCACTCGCTGGATATTTTGTACGTACCGCAGAATGCGCAATTGCTGCAGAACCAACACCTGCTTCGTTAGAAAAAGCTCCACGACGCACACCTTGAATCATTACACCAATAATACCACCTAAACCTGCTAAAGGCGTAAATGCTCCATTAAATATTGCTGCAAAAGCATCATCTATTAAAGTAAAGTTAGCAAATAATATTATTAAAGCGGCTAACACATATATTCCTGCCATAAACGGCACTACTTTTTCTGTAACCGAAGCAATACGCTTAATACCACCAATAATTACAACAGCTACTAAAACAGCCATAACAATACCAAAATACATTCCTGCATTTTCTCCTGTTAAGTTAAATAATTTTGTAAACTGCGCTGCTGCTTGATTGGCTTGAAACATATTTCCTCCACCAAAAGAACCACCAACTACAAATATTGCAAAAAGGACTGCTAAAACCTTACCTATTCCTCCTGCTCCTTTTTCTTTTAAACCTTTTGTTAAATAGTACATTGGTCCACCGTAAACTGTTCCGTCTTCACCAACATCTCTATATTTTACACCTAATGTACATTCTGCAAATTTAGATGCCATACCTAATAATCCTGCAATAATCATCCAGAATGTTGCTCCTGGCCCACCAATTGATAGTGCTACTGCAACACCTGCTATATTACCTAAACCTACGGTTGCAGATAATGCTGCTGTTAGTGCCTGAAAGTGAGAAACCTCACCATCTGCACCTTCTTTTTTCATAGTTTCAATAACATCTCCTCCAGGTGTTTGATCTCCATAAAGAGAATCTACACCGTGTTTTTCGATATCTTCATATTTACCTTGAACTACTTTTATTGCGGTTCTAAATCCAGTAAAGTTTATAAATTTAAAATATATAGTAAAAAATAATGCGCCTCCAATTAATACTAATAATACCCAAGGAATTTTTATGGTGTCGGTAAATGGAATTTCCGAAAAGATGCCTTCAACAAACCAACCTGTATATTTCTTAAATATAGAATCGATTTGATCTGCTGTGCTATCTTGCGCAAAAGTTAGCAATGGTAATATTAATGTAAAAATAGAGAGAAGATACTTCTTCATAATTAGTTTTTGTTAGTTTAATGTTAAATTTAATGTAGCAATATGCAAAAAAATGCTGAATATTTAAAATGGAAGTTGTTAAAAAGCTGCTTTAATCTAATTCGTAAATAGAATTCATTTTTTGAATTTGCTCTGGACGACCTAAAACAATTACCTTAGAATGTGGTACTAATTTAATCTCGGCTTCTGGATTAACAATATATTCTCCATCACTGCCTTTATAACCTATTACTGTACAACCTGTTTTATTTCGTAAATCTAAATCTTTAATTGTTTGTACTTTACTAGATGTATTGTAAAGCTTATCTACATCGATTTCTTCTATATTAACATCTTCATTTCCACCAACAGCTAAATTATCTATAAATTCTATTAAATCTGGAACAACAACTAATGAAGCCATATGGTCACCACCAATAATATCTGGTAAAATAACATTATTTGCTCCTGCTAATTTTAATTTTTGGTATGATGTTTCTTGGGACGCCCTACTTATAATACAAGCTTTCTTATTTAACTGTCTAGCAGAAAGTACTACAAATAAATTATCTGCATCACTTGGCAATGCTGTTATTAATGTACTTGCACGGTCTAAACCTGCTTGAATTAACACATCGTCTTCATTAGCATTACCAAAAACCATTGACACTTTATCGTCTTGATTACTTTCTATAATTTCTTTGTTTTTTTCTATTACAACAAAAGGTTTATTATAAGACAGTAATTTTTTAGCTGCTTGTCTTCCGTTGCGGCCATAACCACATATTATGGTATGGTTTTGTAACTCGTCAATTTTCTTTTGCATTTTTTTCTTTTTTAAATCCTCTAAATTATTGCTACTCAATATGTATTCTGTAATAATAGAAAGTGCGTAACCTACAATAACAACGCTAGATAATATTAAAAATACGGTAAAAATTTTGGCGTTATCATCTAATGGCTGCACCTCGCCAAAACCAACAGTTGTTATGGTAATAACCGTCATGTATACAGCATCTACCCATGAGTATTCTGAAATAATTTTAAAACCTAAAACGCCTACTAATAAAACAAAAACTAATAGCGCTAATGCTAAATATATTTTAGTTTTAAAAATATTTATTAAAAAGTTTTTCATTTATTATAAATCGAAAACTGAAGTTCTTTTGGTATAAACAATATCTTTTATGCGCATCCAAAAAGCCATAAATAAATACAGTGCAAAACCAAAACCTAATGTTACAAAAGTTAAATACATAAAAGAAGTGCGTACAATTTTTGCACGAATACCTAATCTATCTGCAATTCTTTGGCAAACATGATAACCGTGTTTTTGAAAAAACAATAATGTATTTCTTGCTATTTGCATACTGCAAGGTAATAAATCTTTTATTTGATTTAAATTTTATTTAAAAGTGAATTTCCTATTGCGCATTTTAAGCATCTATTTTTATCGCAGTATTCGGTTTTTAATTGAATTAATGCCTGAGATTGTAACGCAGATTTTGAAACATTTTTTAAACTATTAAACTTATTTATTACACTGTTTTTTTCTGAATTAATTTGCTGAAGTAATTTTATAATTTCTTCGTCTATATTTTTACCTAATTGTTTAGCGTAACTAAATTTAACTGGTATTATAGTATTTATTAATAACAAATCTATAAATGCCTTTGTTAACTTCTTTTTTGAGGCTTTAGATGCCTTACCAAATGTATAATGTGTTTCCCAAAACACAGATGTTTCTATTTGAAAAAAAGTATAGAAGTCTTCTAAAGTTTTAATTTCTAACAATTTTGAAAATACATTTTGATGTATAAAATAGATGTTAGCTAATTGAGACAATCTAATTGTTGGAAAGTTTGGCGGTCTTAATCTAAAAAATTGCAACGCAGTTACATTTTGAGCACTTAAATTAAATTTTTGTTTTAAAAACTTATATTCTTTTTCTAATTCTAAATAGTATGGCTCTTGGCAATCTGTTTGTAACAATCCAGCTTGACCAAAAAACAGAGCTTCTAAACTTAATAAATTAGATTGTTGCTTTCTAACTATTGAAAAATCAAAACTATTAGCAATACTAAAAAAGGAATCTCCATTAACTTTTAATCCAAAATTTTTAGCTAACAATTTAAATAAAACAGCTTCCCAATTATTAGTACTAAGTTTTAATATAGATTCTATATTAACTGCTTTGCGTTCTAAACGCTCAAAATATAAACGTTCTAACCAATTATTAAATGTAAATTCTGGAATAGATGCAAAATCGTATTCGCAATTTATCCATTTTTGCGTATTACTAAATAATTTTTGATAGTTATTTAATGCTGTTTTTGTAACGTAATTTTTTAATTCTAGTGTAGGAATTTCGGTATTGTTTTTTCTAAAAATCTCGGTATCATGCTCCCACACCACATGCAATATTACATTGTCGTAATTACTATCTATTTCATGATTGTGCAAATACCAATCGCTAGATTTTATGTGTATTTCCAGGTTTCCTGCCCATAATTGATTATCTATTAAAATTTGAGCATTAAAAAAATCTGGACCTGTATTATGGTTATGTTTGCCTACTGCAACTATGGTAATTAACTCTCCCTTAGTTGTTTTTAAGTTTGTGGAAATTATTTTTTTATGTTTCCAGAGATAATGTAAGAAGTCTTCTTGCATTTTTAAATGTACGCATTTTCGCGCATTACAATGTTGACTTTGTTATTTTTTTCTGCTAACTTCGTTTAACGTATGATATAAAACATTGAAACGATTTTATATCAACGAAATATTGTGCATAATGCGTGAAATCGTACAAACCATCAACATTTAGGCAGAAAAGCCAGCGCACAAACAGCACATTTATTTTTTCCAGCCGCAAAAAGCCAACGCTTAAAAAAATAAAAGAGCTGTTTTTTGCCAACGCGCAAATCCGTGCTTGACAATCGGAATGAAAACTTTGCAACACCATTGCATCAATAAATTTTTATCTTTGTGGCAATGAAATTTGTAACAATCATATTATCGCTGATAATTCTTGTTTTGTCAATAAAACCTTGTTCTGACGGAAATAATTCCGAAGACCTGCATAAAGACGAAATAAGCGCAAATCACAATCATCAAAATGATAGCGATGATACGTGTCCGATTACCTGTATTTGTAATTGCTGCGGAATAGCAATCACTTACGAGCCGATTCACACCTATAATTTAGCATTAAAAAATCAAATTTCTACAGAAATCGTATCAGCATATCAATCCATCTACGGATTTGATTTTCATTCCAATATCTGGCAACCGCCACAATTGAATAGCTAAAAAATAAGTCCAAAATTTTTAGTTAATCAATTTTACATTTTCAATGAATAAATACATATTGAGCATTTTGCTCACAATAATTATGTGCTTTTTTGCAAAAGCACAGACATCAGATATCCAAATTAAAGTAATCACGGAATCCGAAAGCGAACCACTATTGGGAGCAACCGTTTATTTTGAACAATTGGAAAAAGGAGCGGTAACTGATTTTGATGGTATCGCAACTTTTACTAATATTCCAGACGGACAACATCAAATTATCATTTCCTATATAGGTTTTGAAACATTAAAAACTACTATACAAATCCCCAATAATTCAGATTTAATTTTCAAATTAAAAAGTGGCGGAAACGAATTAGACGAAGTTGTGATTCAATCTTCGCGAAGCACAAGAACCGTAAAGAAAATCCCAACGAGGATTGAATACATTGGAGCGGAAGAATTAAGCGAAAAAGCTATAATGAACCCAACAAATATTTCAATGGTACTTCGAGAAAGTACAGGAATACAAATGCAACAAACTTCGTTAAGTAGCGGAAACACAAATATCAGAATTCAAGGTCTTGATGGTCGCTACACACAACTTTTGAGAGATGGTTTTCCTCTTTATGGTGGTTTTTCAAGCGGTTTGAGCATTCTGCAAATTCCGCCTTTAGACTTGCAACAATTTGAAATTATTAAAGGAAGTTCCTCAACGCTTTATGGTGGTGGTGCAATTGCAGGTTTAATAAATATGGTTTCAAAAACGCCTGATTTTGAACCAGATTTAGATATTATGCTCACACAAACACAAGCTTTGGGAAGCACCGCAAACGTATTTTACAGTAAACGAAACGAGAAATTTGGCGTTTCGTTGTACGGTTCAGGTCATTACCAAAAAGCATATGACCCAGAAGATGATGGTTTCAGCAATTTGCCCAAGACCAAATCTATTTCATTCAACCCAAAAATATTTTATTATCCTTCGGACAAAACAACATTTTGGTTCGGTTTAAACGGAACGTATGACGAAAGAATTGGTGGCGACATTACAAAAATAGAAAATGGCGAAAACGGAATTCATCAATATACCGAAGAAAACACATCAAAAAGATTGAGCAGTCAAGCGGTTTACAAAACACAATTAGATTCCGTGAGTTCTTTCAATATTAAAAATAGTGTTTCATTTTTCGACAGAAATTTAGCCATTCCAGACTTCACTTTTGATGGCAAACAAATAAATTCATTCACGGAAATTTCATATCAAAAAGAAACTGAAAAAGCAGATTGGATTTTCGGAGTAAATTTATATACATCAAACTTTGATGAAAATGATGATGCGACTTTACAACGTGACCAAACCGATGTAACCTACGGAGCTTTTGCAAATAACATCTACGATATTTCAGACAGTTGGATTTTAGAAACTGGTTTGAGAGCAGATTATAATACTGATTTTGGTTTTTTTCCACTTCCGAGAGTTTCATTATTATATAAAAATACTACTGGATTTTCGAGCAGAATTGGTGGTGGATTGGGTTACAAAATACCAGATATTTTTACCGAAGAAGCAGAATTTGTCAATTTTGAAAATGTACTCGCAATAGATAAAAATGCACTAAAAGCAGAACGTTCTTACGGTGTAAATCTTGATTTCAATTACCAAACTCGATTGTTTGAAACCATTGGTTTTTCAGTAAATCAATTATTTTACCTTACTGCAATTAATAATGGTTTATTGCTAAATAATACGGATAATGGCTTTTTTAAGTATGAAAATGCAACTGACGAAATTTTGAGCAAAGGTGCAGAAACAAACATAAAATTCACTTACAAAGATTTCAGGTGGTTTTTAAATTATGCTTTTATCGATACCAAGTTGAACTATCTGGCGGGAAATCCACAAAAACCATTAACTGCTAAACACAATGCTGGAAGTATTTTGATGTACGAATCTGACAAATGGCGAATAGGTTACGAAACGTTTTACACAGGAAAACAATTTCTATCCAACGGAACGGAAACGACAGATTTTGTAACAATGGGATTATTGGCAATGCGAAACTTTAAATTTGGTAGCGTTTTCGTGAATTTTGAGAATTTTACAGACAGACGACAAAGCAGGTTTACACCTTTGGTTTTGCCACCACACGAAAACCCAGAGTTTCCTGAAATCTACGCACCAACAGATGGATTTATTTTTAGTGTTGGCGTAATAATCAAACCATTTGGAAACGAAGACCACGATTAGTTATGCAAACGATAGAACAATTTTTAGAGTCAAAAGATATACGTGTAACAGCAATGCGCTTGCTAATTTATAAGTTTCTTGCAGGGAAAGAAGTGGCAGTAGCGTTGAGTGATATTGAAAATGCTTTTGACAAAGCCGATAGAACGACATTGTACAGAACTGTAAAAACATTTGAAGAAAAAGACATTGTACATCAAATAGACGATGGCACAGGAATTACAAAATATGCATTGTGCGAAAAAGGTTGCAATTGCGAGATTGAAACCGATTTACACTTGCACTTTCATTGCAACAATTGTAACGAAACTATTTGTTTAACCGAGCATAAAATTCCGCAGATTAAAGTGCCAAACGGTTATATTTCCGAAGATATAAATTTGGTCGTAAAAGGTATTTGCGACAAATGTAGCGGACAATAAATGCACTTCTGTTGCACTTAAATTCACAGTATATTTATACTAAATTATTTATAAAAAACGATGATACAAATATTAAATTCAGAAAAAAGCAATTTGATTTCAGCGAAATTAAGTGGAAAAATCTCAAAAGCCGATGTGGAAAATATTCATTCACGCATTCATAACATTTTGGAAAATTACGATAAGGTAGAATTTTATTTTGAAATGGAAAATTTTGATGGTTACACCATTAAAGGGTTTTGGGAAGATATAAAAACCGATGCTTCACATCTTTCAGATTACGGAAAAATGGCATTCGTTGGCGAAAACAAATGGCAAGAATGGGTAGCAAAAGCAACCGATTTTTTCACAAGTTCCGATGTGAAATTTTTCGATTTAGAAAATAAGAAAAACGCAAAACTTTGGATTAACCAATAGTATTTTAAATGAAAAAACAACAAATTGATTTAAAAGACCTAAAAGCCCATTCAGAAAAGGAACACAGTCACGACGACGGTCATAATCACGGTAACAATTCCAGTAATTTTAAAACCTATATTCCAGCGATAGTGAGTTTAATTATGCTCATCGTTGGTATTGGATTAGATTATTTTGATGTTGCATTTTTTAAGAATTGGATTCGCATTATTTGGTACGGAATTGCTTATTTACCTGTTGGGTTTCCAGTTTTAAAAGAAGGTTGGAAAAGTATAACGAAAGGCGATGTTTTTACCGAATTTTTTTTAATGTCAATCGCAACTATTGGTGCATTTATTATTGGCGAATATCCCGAAGGCGTTGCTGTAATGTTGTTTTATGCAGTTGGCGAGTTGTTTCAAAATGCAGCAGTCAATAGAGCCAAATCAAACATAAAAGCACTTCTCGATGTTAGACCAAACAAAGCATTAGTATATCGAAATAATGATTATGTTTCGGTTAATCCTGAAACTGTTGAAATTGGCGAAAAGGTTCAGGTTCGTGTTGGCGAAAAAGTACCTTTAGACAGCATTTTACTTTCTGAAAAAGGCTCATTTAATACAGCTGCTTTGACAGGCGAAAGCAAACCAGACACTATTGCCAAAGACGAAAAAGTTTTTGCGGGAAGTATTAATCTCGATGGCGTTATTGAAATTGAAACCACCAAAGAATTTAAGGACAGTTCCATTGCTCGTATTCTCGATATGGTACAAAATGCCACAGCTCGTAAATCAAAAACGGAATTATTCATAAGAAAATTCGCAAGAGTTTATACACCAATCGTTGTGTTTTTAGCGATTGGTGTTACGTTTTTACCTTACTTTTTTGTAGATGATTATATCTTTAGAGATTGGTTATATCGTGCATTGATTTTCTTGGTAATTTCTTGTCCTTGCGCGTTGGTAATCTCAATTCCATTAGGCTATTTTGGCGGATTGGGAGCAGCTTCAAAAAACGGAATTTTGTTTAAAGGTGCATCTTTCCTCGATGCAATGACCAAAATTAACACGTTGGTAATGGACAAAACAGGAACAGTTACAAAAGGTGTTTTCAAAATAAAAGAAGTAAAAGCAATCGGTTTGGAAGAAACCGAATTTATGAAATACCTAATGGCGATGGAAGAGCAATCTACACATCCAATCGCTAAAGCCATTTTGGAATACAAAGCAGATGACCAAGATTTTAATGCAACTGAAGTTTCAGAAATCGCTGGAAAAGGTTTGAAAGGAACTGTAAACAAAAAAACCGTTTTAGTAGGGAACAAAGCTTTAATGACAGCCAATAAGATAGAAGTTGCCAAAGAAACAGATTCGATTGTAGAATCGATTGTTTTAGTTGCTATCGATGGAAAATTTGCTGGTTATGTAGTTATTGCGGATGAATTGAAAGAAGATGCCAAAGAAACAATCACCAATTTGCATAAAGTTGGGATTGATAAAATTATGATGCTTTCTGGCGACAAAGATTCCATCACACAAAAAGTCGCAAAAGAATTAAATATTGAAATAGCCAAAGGTGGATTATTACCAGAAGATAAATTGAACGAAGTCGAAATTTTAAAACAGAACAAAGAAAATAAAGTTGCATTTATTGGCGACGGAATAAACGACGCACCAGTTTTAGCAGCAAGTGATGTCGGAATTGCAATGGGTGGTTTAGGTAGCGACGTCGCTATTGAAACCGCAGACGTGATTATTCAAACTGACCAACCATCTAAAGTGGTAAGAGCAATTAAAATAGCTCGTTCTACTCGAAAAATTGTGTGGCAGAATATCGGTTTGGCTTTTGGAGTGAAAGTAATTGTACTGATTTTGGGAGCAGGTGGATTAGCAACAATGTGGGAAGCTGTTTTTGCTGATGTTGGCGTGGCACTTTTGGCAATTTTAAATGCTGTGAGATTGCAGAAAATGAAGTGGAATTGAGCAACATTGTGTAAAAGTTTGGTGCTAACTTGAAAAATCGATACTAAAAATGCCAACGCTCAAGGCCATACACATTTACAGTCGCTAAAGCCAACGCACCACCAAAACTGTAAAAGAGTATGTCTTGCCAACGCTCACTTTTGAATTAAATAACAAACATCGGAAAACCAATTTGGAATGACAATCTGAACGTGGAAAGCACTATGCACAACAACTTATATAGCTCATAGCTAATTAGTTACCAAGACAAAGGTAAGGTTTATTTATGAAGTCGCCAGTTTTTTAAATTTAATTATATTTGAGAAAAAGTAAATATAAAAATTTAAAAAACTGGCTTGTGCTTAACCGAAAGGCAATCGCTATTTTACACGCTACGAGCCATATACAAGACCGTTAAACGAACCTTTTATAAAATTCATAAAAAAAGCACAGTTTATAAACTGTGCTTTTTGCTTTTCTATTTTGAGATTCCTGCATTCGCAGGAATTTGTTACTCTATATATCCCATTTTACGCATCCAGTCGTCGTTAAACATTTTACCTACATAACGAGAACCATGATCGTGAAATAATACTACAACTACATCGTCTTTAGTAAAGTGCTCTTTTAACTGTAGTAAACCTTTTATGGCTGCTCCTGCAGAGTTGCCTAAAAACATACCTTCTTCTTTTGCTAAAAGCTGCGTGTAAACTGCCGCATCTTTATCGGTTACTTTTGTAAAACCATCAATGACATCGAAATTTACATTTTCTGGTAAAATATCTTCTCCAATACCTTCTGTAACGTATGGATAAATTTCTTTTTCGTCGAAAATTCCTGTTTCATGGTATTTTTTAAATACAGAACCATAAGTATCTATTCCCCAAATTTTAATGTCTGGATTTTGCTCCTTTAAATATTTACCAACTCCAGATATGGTTCCGCCTGTTCCTACTCCAACAACAAAGTGTGTAATTTTACCTTCGGTTTGTTTCCAGATTTCTGGTCCTGTGCTTTGGTAATGTGCTTTGGTATTACTTGGATTATCGTACTGGTTTACGTACCATGAATTTGGTGTTTCTTCACCTAATCTTTTTGATACTGAATAGTATGATCTTGGATCTTCTGGCTCAACATCTGTCGGGCAAACTACAACTTCTGCGCCTACAGCACGAAGTATATCCATTTTTTCTTTAGATTGTTTATCGCTAATTACAAAGATGCATTTGTAACCTTTTACAATGGCTGCTAATGCTAAGCCCATTCCTGTGTTTCCAGAAGTTCCTTCTATAATGGTTCCGCCTGGTTTTAAACGGCCGTCTGCTTCTGCATCTTCAATCATTTGCAATGCCATACGGTCTTTAACAGAGTTTCCTGGGTTAAAGGTTTCGTATTTTGAAAGCACTAAGCAAGGTAGGTCTGCTGTTAACTTATTTATTTTTACTAATGGTGTATTACCTATAGTTTCTAGAATGTTTTTTGCGTATTGCATGTAATTTTTTTTATTGGTGCAAAAGTAATAAAAAGCCTAAACTTAAGAGAACTATACTTTATTAAATAAAAGAGATTTTATATAGTGGAACGCGTTAGCGGTTGGAGCATTGTTGGAGCTCCTCGCAGAGAGCGACTGCGGAAAACGCGACCTTTAGGTAACGCCCAAATTATTTTATTCGAAACGAATAGCTTTTACTGGAGATATTTTGGTTATAATGTAAGATGGTATTAACAGCATTGCTAAGCAGAGTACAAATGTGCCTAGATTTAATAACAATATGTAATCTAAGCTTATGTATACTGGAATAATTGTCATGTAATACTGTTCTGGGTTTGGAAACTTTAATATACCAAAATATTTTTGCGCATATAGTAAACTTAATCCTATTAGGTTACCCCAAAAAAGGCCTATAATTATAAGATAGGTTGCATTGTAAACAAATATTTTTCTAATACTATTGCTACTGCTTCCCATGGCTTTAAGGATACCAATCATTTGTGTTCGTTCCATAATTAGTACAAGTAATGCAGTTATCATGTTAATACCTGCTACAAGAATCATGATACCAATGATGCCTGCTATATTCTTATCGAATATTCCAATCCATTCGAATACTAAACTAAATTTTTGCTTTACAGATACCACGTTTAAAGTAGATGGTGTTTCTTGAAAAATAGCTTTTGTTTTTTCGTCTAAAGCATTGAAATTATCTATAAAAACTTCAAAATTTCCTATTTGGTCTGGCTCCCATTTATTTAAACGTTGAATGTGTTTTATGTCTCCAATGGCAAATTGCTGATCGAATTCTTTAAAACCAGAATTATAAATACCTACAATTTTATAAGGAAGGATTCTAGGTGCTTTGTTAAGGTCTTTTCTTAAAAAATAAGCATTTACGGTATCTCCTATTTTTAAGTTTAGCCTGTTTGCAAAGTATTGAGATATTAAAAGATTTTCGTTTCTTTTATTAGAAAAATCTGGTAACTCACCTTCTACTAAATATTCTTTTAAATATTGCCAATCGTAGTCTGCACCAACTCCTTTTATTACAACACTCTCAAAAGTATCTTCTAGTCTAAAAACAGCGTGTCTTGTTGCAACTCCTTGTATATGTTTTACTCCTTCTACACTATTGAAATTTGGATAAAAATCTTGGTTTATTGATATAGGATTTTCGCTTTCCTGAGAGTTATTTGTATCGTATTTAGCAATTGTTGCATGCCCATTAAAAGCTACTACTTTGTCTCTTATTTTTTGCTGAAGACCAATTCCGGTGGCTATAGCAATCATCATTACTATAATTCCCAATGCAATTGCCACGATACCAATTTTTATTATTGGTGCCGATATACTACTTTTATACGCTTTACTGTCTATAATGCGTTTAGCTATAAAATATTCTAAATTCAAAAAAGTTATGAGTGTACAATTAATGTGGTGTAAAAATACTGTTTTATTATTTCTTTTTTTAGGAATTTCTTGCGGAAAGACTAATAAATTTGAAACAATTAGCGAAAAGCTAGATGTAAAAAATGAAAACACTCTAAGCAAAAAAGATAATCTAGAAAGCTTTAAACCTATTATTGTTGGTGCAAACCAAACTGAAGCTTATTTAAATTTATTAAAAAATAAAAATGTAGGCATTGTAGCAAACCAAACAAGTGTTGTGTTTAAAGAACATACTGCTTCTACTTTTAAAAATAAAAAGAACACTCACCTTGTAGACTCTTTACTTTCTCTTAATGTTAATATAAAAAAGGTGTTTGCTCCAGAACATGGTTTTAGAGGTCAAGCTGATGCCGGTGAAGTGGTTAAAGATGGTTTTGACACTAAAACCGGTTTACCTATAGTATCTCTTTATGGTAGTAATAAAAAGCCTTCGCCAGAACAGTTAAAAGGTTTAGATGTTGTGGTTTTTGATATTCAAGATGTAGGAGCTCGTTTTTACACTTACATTTCGTCATTACATTATGTTATGGAGGCTTGTGCCGAAGCTAATATTCCTGTAATAATTTTAGACAGACCAAACCCAAATGGACATTATATTGATGGTCCTATTCTAGAAGAAGAACATAAAAGCTTTATTGGTATGCATCCTATTCCTGTAATACATGGTATGACGATTGGTGAATATGCGCAAATGATTAATGGTGAAAATTGGCTAAATAACAATATAAAATGTGAGCTTACTGTTATAACAATGAAAAACTACAACCATAAATTTACATATAGTTTACCTATTAAACCGTCTCCTAATTTACCTAATGATATTGCCATAAACTTATACCCAAGTCTTTGCTTTTTTGAAGGCACAAACATAAGCGTTGGTCGTGGCACAGAATTACAGTTCCAAATTTATGGCGCTCCTTTTTTACCTAAAACGGACTTTAGCTTTACACCTCAACCTAACTTTGGATCTAAGTACCCAAAACATGAAAACAAAGTATGTTATGGTGTTAACTTAACTAACTCTCCTAAATTAAATAGCTTAGATTTAAGTTATTTAATAAATGCTTATAATGCTACAAGCGATAAAAGTAAATTCTTTTTAACTAACGGATTCTTTACAAAACTTGCAGGAACAAAACAATTACAAAACCAAATTGAAGCTGGAGAAAGTATAGAAAATATAAAAGCCACCTGGAAAGATGGCTTAGATAAATTTAAAAAAATTAGAAGTAAATATTTACTTTATAATTAATTCTCGTATCTGGTTCCATTAGGACGTAAATTATTTTTTCTATAATCTGCACGAGTTTGTTTCTCTACATTTTTTCCTTGCACGTCTGAAAGGTTGTAGGTTACTTTTTTAATTTCTATTTCGGTAGTTTGCCTTGTTGGTGGTGTTGGTTTTTCAACCTCTGCAACGTCTCTACTGTTTTCATTTTTAAGTCTTGCAGCTTTTTTGGCTTCTTCTCTTTCTGCTGCAATTTCAAATATATTTTTCTTATTTACATTAGAAACAACTTTTGGCTCTCTTTGTTTACGAGTGCTTACTTGCGCCTTAGCCTTTTCTACTTTTTTAGTTTCTTCTGGTTTAGCTTCTGCTACACGAGTATCCACTTGCTCGACAACTTTAGGCTCCTTTTTAAGTGGTTTCATATTCCTAGCTATTTGCTCTTCTTCACTTAAACTCGATCTTAAAATACTCTCCTCTAAGTCTTCTATAGCATTTTTGGGCTTAGGTATATCTACTAATCTATTTGCTCCTACTGTAATTAAAACATCTTCTCTATAAACAACAATAGTATAACGTCCTTTTTTAAAGTGGTATAGTGGAATTTTAACTTCTGGTGCATCAACATCTATAAATACTGTATCTTTTTCATCATGACTTAAAAAAGAAACACGTAATATATTTTTATCACTTTTAAGTGATAATGTATCTAATGTAAAGTTTAAAGTTTGTTCTAAACCGGAAGCACGTTCATTAATATTTTTTTGAATATTTGTTAATGGTGCTTGCTGTCCGTAGGAAGACATGCCTAACAATAAAGCGAATACAAGTAAATTTAGGATTTTTTGGGTTTTCATGACTGAAATTTTTACTAATTATTAAATTTTGCTAAAAATCAATTAGTTTCAGGTACACAAAAGTAAAGCAAATACTACTTATACATCTGTGTTTCATATATAATTTAGGGTAATTTAGCCGAAAAGCCCAATATAGTCGGCAAAATGCAATTTTATCTGATAATCAATCACTTAATAAATTTTTTGGTATAATCCATTAGCATAAAACATAAGTTTTGTTAAAAAACTAAAGAATATATGTTTTAATTAGCAAAACATTAAAAAAAATACAACCTAATGAGTAGGTTTTCTATATTTATGGAAAGGTTGTTTTAAAAGATGCTTTAAACTTGCATTTTCTTCGGCATTAGGAAAAGTATCTACTCCATATACTATTTTCTCTCTGTCTAAATACATGTAGGTTCCAAAAATACGATCCCAGATAGAAAATATATTGCCGTAGTTAGAATCGGTATAAGGTAATTTAAAATGATGATGTATTTTATGCATATCTGGAGAAACTACAACATAACTTAACACTTTATCTAATTGCTTAGGCATTTTAATATTTGCATGGGTAAATTGTGTGAAAATTAAAGACATAGATTGATATAACATAACAATACCTATTGGAGCTCCTATAACAAAAACTCCTGCTAGCGTAAATATAAAACGTATTATACTTTCTAAAGGATGATGCCTGTTTGCAGTGGTTGTATCTACTTCGTGATCGCTATGGTGTACTAAATGTACCATCCACAATACACTTATTTTATGCTCTGTAAAATGTGCTAAATAAGCGCCAATAAAATCCAGTAATAATAATCCTAATATTACATATAACCACAACGGCATTTCTGGTAACCAATTAATAATTCCAAAATTGTTATTAGTTACCCAATCTGCTGTTTTTAATAATAAAAATGCCAGAGCAAAATTTACTATAATTGTTGTAAATGTAAAAAACAGATTTGGCCAAGCATGTTTCCATTTTTTATAACTAAAATTAAATAATGGCAAAATGCCTTCTAAAACCCAGAATAATGTAATTCCACCAACAAGAATAATACTTCTATGAAGAGATGGTATCGTTTCGAAATAAGATATTATAGTTTCCAAAAAATTTTATTTTAAAGATAAACAAATAATTTATTTCAATTTTTAAAAAGAAAAACTTAGCTGTAAGCTTATAATCGAGCTAAAAATAGTAGCATTAAACTTTTATTTTTTCTTTCATTTTCTCAACAATATTAAAAGCGGCAGGACAAATAGCAACATTTTTAATTGTTAAATTAGATATTTGTTGAAACTTCTTTCTATTGGTATGCGGAAATTCGCTACAAGCTTTTGGTCTTACACTGTAAATAGAACAGTAATTATCTGCACCTAAAAAAATGCATGGCACACTTTGTAAAACATAGTCGTTATCTTCGTCTACTCTTAAAAATTGTTCTATAAACTTTTGTGCTTTCATTTTAAAATGTTTTGAAATTCTCTCAACATCTTTATCTGTAAACAATGGACCAGTAGTTTTACAACAATTAGCACAGGTTAAACAATCGGTTTTTTTAAATTCTTCATCATGCAATTCCTGCATGATATAATCTAATTGTTTAGGTGGCTTTTTTTTTAGCTTCGTAAAAAAAGTTTTATTCTCCTTATGCTTATCTTTGGCAAGCTTTGGAAGATTATTTAAAAGTTCTTTCATAGAAAACAAAAATAATGTTTTCGTTTTTACAAAGAAACTATGACTAAAGTTATATTTATGTAAATAGATTAATACAACAAAAGTCTAACAATACAATTAAATGAAAAAGGACATATTTGGTAAAGCTATATTAGATTTTTACAATAAAAATAGTACCGAAGATATTATTACTTCCACGAACATATCAGACGAAGATATTTTACCTCTAGATTACTTATTTAGAAGCTATACCGAAATGCCAAAACTTGAAAAAAAAGCATTAAAACTAGCTAAAGGAGAGGTTTTAGATGTTGGTTGCGGTGCCGGTAGTCACAGTTTATGGCTACAAGAAAAAGGTTTTAAAGTTAAAGCTATAGATATATCTAAAGGCGCTATTGAGGTTTGTAAAAAAAGAGGTGTTTTAAACACTAAACTATTGCCACTTTTAGAAGAGAAACAAAATTTTGATACCATTTTGTTATTAATGAATGGTACTGGAATATTTCAAACAATTTTAAATTTACCAATATATTTAAATCATTTAAAGAGTTTATTAAATGAAAAAGGTCAAATTTTAATAGATTCTAGCGATATAAAATATATGTATGAAGATGAAGATGGTGGTTTTTGGCAAGATCTTAATTCTGGATATTACGGAGAATTAGATTACTTTTTAAGTTATAAAGGCGACAAAGAAGAGCCAATGAAATGGCTATATCTTGATTTTAGCACTTTAAATATTGCTTGTGCTACGGTTGGCTTAAAATGTGAACTAATTGCCGAAGGCGATCATTTTGATTATTTGGCAAAGCTATATGTAGCAGAATAAAGGCTACAGATTATAGCCTTTTTCTGATAATTGTGCTATAACGCCACGATACACACCGCTACTCCACATCTCGGAAATTTTGCTCATAGACTCGTTCATAGAATCTTGAGATCCTAAAATTTTCTGCCCAGTATCACTTTTATAGAATTCGTTTAAAACAACTTTATCACCTTCTGTAAGTGCATCTTTTTTAAACATATTTTTTCCTGCCTTAGAAGCATATAAATTATTCATGTTTTTAACATCTTCGTGTGTAAAATGACCTCTATATGCAGACACAATCATTTGAGCTAACTCGTCCATTGCGTCTTGTTTGCCTTTTTTAATTTCTGCCCAAACAGCTTCTGGTACATTTTCATCTGTAAATTGTACTTTAAGCATATCGTACATTTGCTCCATTACATCTTCGTAATAAGACATTGTACCGTTACTTTTAACACACTTTTTTACATCTTCGCTATATGCATCGACTTGAGCAAAACTTGCTGAAGCACATATAAAAAACAATAATACTGTATATATTTTTTTCATAATTTATATTTTATTTTCTAAAAACAATTATTGTGCCACACCGTTAATAAAGGTTTGTTGCACTTTTGTTAAAGGTATCTTTTCTTCTGCAATTTCCATAATATCTTGATTTAATATTATAAAATCGGCATACTTTCCTGTTTCTATACTTCCTTTTTCTTCTTCTTCAAAATTAGAATAAGCAGCCCAAATAGTCATTCCTTTTAAAGTTTCTTCTCTTGACAAAGCATTTTCTTTTTGGAATCCGTTTTCTGGATATCCTTTTAAATCTTTTCTAGCAACTGCGGCATAAAATGTTAAAAACGGGCTTACTTGTTCTACAGGAAAATCTGTTCCTAAAGCTACTTTACCACTTTTATTTAACAAGGTTTTGTATGCATAAGCGCCTTTAATACGTTCTTCTCCTACTCTGTCCTTTGCCCAATACATATCGCTAGTCGCATGTGTAGGCTGTATAGAAGGTATTATATTTTGGTTTGCAAAATAATTAAAATCATTATCTGTTATTACTTGCGCATGCTCCACTCTCCAACGTCTATTTTTTTGATTTGCTAGTGTTTTCTCGTAGGTTTTTAACACAAAACTGTTTGCCGAATCTCCAATAGCATGTGTGTTCATTTGGTAACCTGCTTTATCTATTTTATGCGCTAGTGTTTTATATGCATCTGCACCAATTACCATAGCACCAAAATGATTATGAGCATCACTATAAGCTTCTTTTAAAGCTGCACCTCGAGAACCTAAAGCGCCATCTGCATAAACTTTTACAGATTGCACATTTAGTCTTTCGGTTTTAATTTTTCCTTTATTTAAGTAATAGTCAAGATTTTCTTTTTTATTACTTATCATGGCATAAACACGCATTTGCAACGTTTCTGCTCGTTGTAAACTATCTATTAACTCAATAACTTGTTTATCTAATCCGGCATCACTTACGGTAGTTAAGCCTAAATTTGTACAAATTTTTTGAGCATCTAATAACGCATTTACTTGTTCTTTTTTAGTGGGTTTTGGAAAAATAGCTTCTACTAACTCCATAGGATTATCTATAAGTATTCCTGTAAGATTTCCATTTTCTACTTTTATTTCTCCACCACTAACATTTGTTTTTGTTGTAATTCCTGCTAAATCTAATGCTGCTTGGTTACAAAGCATGGCGTGACCATCTATTCTTGTTATTGCAACAGGAGTGTTAGGATATAGTTTATCTAAAAGTGTTTTATTAGGATAAGTTTTATCTTCCCAATCGTTTTGGTCCCAACCTCTACCTATAATAAATGTAGCATTTTTTTTATTTTGGAAGTCAATAATTCGTTTCATGACCTCATCAAAACTATTTGTGCCTACTAAATTTACAGTTTGCAGATTTAAGCCTAATCCATAAAAATGACAATGCGCATCTATAAATCCTGGTACAATTGTTTTGCCGTTGGCATCAATAATATTATCTGAAGTGTAATTTTCTTTAATTTCTGAAGCACTACCTACTGCTACAAATTTGCCATTAGAAATAGCAAATGCTTCCGCTTTATTAAAATTTGAATCTACTGTATATACATTAGCGTTTACAACAATAGAATCTGCTGCTGTTTTATCTTGGCTACAACTTAATATTGCAAGTAAAGTAATAGCTATTATAAGGTTTTTCATCTCTATATTTTTGGATGCTAAATATAGGCATAAAAGTTTTATTACAAGATCACTAAATATTGGTTTAAGAGATTATTCTTTTATCTCTAATAATAGCTATATATTAAAAATCAAACTTATATGTTCCTCCTGCTAAAAACTGAATACCTTGAACTGGAGTATTTTGCCATTTTGTATAGTTTTCTCCAATAAGGTTATTTCCTTTTACAAATACTGAAATACGATCGTTTACATGGTAGCCTACATGCGCATTTGCATCGAAATAACTATCTAAACTAAGCATTGTTGGCTCGTTTGAAATAACTGTTGTTCTTAAATCTGAAAAAACATCTTTTCGTTCTCCTACAAAGAACATACTTGCGCCTGTAAACCAATGCTCATTTATTTGATAATCCATAAATAAAGATGCTTTTATGTCTGGTAAGTTCCAAGCTTCAGCTTCATTTTTAGTATTGTAAACAAAGTACTCTCCTTTAATTCCTAATGTAAAATTTCTATTAACGTCTGCACTTAACTCTCCTTTAAAGGCTAAAGTTGTAACATCGTCGTAAGTTATTCCAAAAGAATTACCATATGTATAATCTTGTACTGCAGTTAATGGATTATTAGTATATAAAGCTTTATTTTTTTCAGATTTATAACTACCACTAACAGCATAACCTAAGGTGTTTGATAGTTTTCCTTTTAAACCGGCATAAGCATTATACTGCTGGTCTGTTGGGACTATAAATAATGTTGGAGATACAAATGGATTTTGGTCTGCAAAATTATAATACGAATTTTGTATTAAACCTCCTTTTACACCTCCAAAAGCTACTATATACTCATCTACTAACCTATAGCTCGCACTAATATTTGGATAAATAAAGAAGCTGCTTTTACTTGCTTCGGTATTATTTAAATAGGTTAATACTACACCTAAATCTACAGTTAAATCATCTCTTTTTAGTTGATATGTTGGCGCTATACCTACTTGAATGTTACTGTAATTTACTTCTGCTGTATTAGCGTAGTTATTTTCAAAATTACCTCCTAAATAATCTAAACTTACTTCTGTAGAAACGATTTCGTCGCTAATATATAAATCTGCTGTACCGCTAAGTTTAAATCTATTTTCTCCAGATCCTTGGTTATCGCCAAAACGTCTAAATAAAACATTTGCGCCTTTAAAAATACCATCTTCTATATTTACTTCTCCTGTTATATGAGCGTTCGTATAATTGTGCCCAACATCTAGACTATTAGCTGTCACTTGGTTAAATAGCGGCTGTTGTAACCCATACCAATTAAAAGATTGCATACCAAAGCCTCCGGCAACGGTCCAATTAAAATCATTATTTAACTGAGAGTAACTTAAATCTATTTTAGAATCTAAAAAATCATCATTAGTTAATACATCATCTATTCCTCCAGCAGAAGAATGATGACTCAAGTGTGCACTAATATTCTCTCCATTGTTTATTTCGTGATTTAAATATACTTCGCCTAAAATAGTTGTATATGTTCCAACACCTAATGTTGCATAATTATCGAATAATTTTACCTTTTTTGCTTTATCAACCACCGCAGCTTTTCCTTTTGCAGGTGTAAATGTTGAGGCTACTGGAAAGGAAAATATATTGTATTTAACTTCTTTTTTTGTAGAAGTTTCTTCATCATCCAACGTTGGCACTTCTTTTACTTTAAAAGCATCTGAAATTGTTGGCGTATAAGGCTTTATTACATTAATTACATCTGGATTTAACGTGTCTTGTTCACGTTCTTGTGCAAATGTTAATGTTGTTGCTAAAACTATTATTATTAATAAGAATTGCTTTTTATTAAACATATATTCTTTTATTTATTTCTTAATTTAAATTTGAAAGGAGTTAAATTATGGTAACTGTACAATTTTTTAATCCTCAGTTTCTACAGAGGCATTTGTTTTAGCCTGTTCTGTTTTAATTATATTTAACTCTTCCTGAGCTTCTGCTATTACATCTGGAAACTCTGTAAAGTTTTTAATAACACTTTCTAAAATATAAGTTGCTTGAAAGGCATCGCCTAAAGCATATTGGTTTTTTGCCATAATTATTAAACCTTTTGAGCCGTATAATTTATAGCCAGAAAAATCTTTTGCTAAACGTTGTACTATTGCATTTGATGTTTCATAACTACCTTCTTTATTTCTAAAGTAAGCGTTATAATATAATGCTTCGGCTGCTGTTTCTCCAGTTGCTGTAAGTTCTACCTCTGAATAAGCTTCTTTTGCTTTAACCTCATCGTTTGTTTGTATTGCAGAACGAGCAATAATAACATATGCATCGCTTTTTACTTTATTATCTAAGTTTGTATTAGTTAGTACTTTTTCCGCGTAAGCGACAGCAGCATCATACTTTTTTAATTGGTAATTTGCCTGCATTAAATTAGACTGTGCAAATAAACTATTTTGAGGAAAATTAGATTCGGTCTCTAATCGTTTTAAAACAGGTATAGCTTCTTCCCAGTTTTTTTGATCTAAAATAATTTGTGATAAACGTAATAAAGCTTCTTCTGTAAATTCACTTTGTGAAGCATTTAAAACTGATTTATAATGTGGTTTTGCATTCTCTTTTAAATCTTTTTTGAAATATAATTGTGCTAAATAAAAATGCGCTTGGTTTGAATGTAATCCGTTTTTAAAATCGTTTAAATAATTATTAAACAATTTAATAGCATCGTTTGTATTACCATCTAAATATTTTTTTTCTGCAGATTGGTACGTGGCATTATCTAAATCTACATCTGTAACTTCTACATATTCTAAAGTTTGTACCCAAGCTGCATAATCGTCTACAAGACCTAAATCTATATAAATTGAACGTGCTGTTGCTACTGCTTGATTTGCTTCTGGAGAATTAGGATAATTTGCAGCTACTTGTTTTAACTTAGTTAATGCCTGCTCATTCTCACTTTTATTGTAATAAACTAAACCTTGGCGTAATAACGCTTTAGATGTAAATGTTCCATTACTATAATCTGAAATTATTTGATTATACATCTCCATACCTTTAGACAAATCACCAGATTTAATATACTCATTCCCTAATGTATAGATAGCATCGTCACGTAATTTTGACGTTGGATATTTAGTTATAAAAGTTTCTAAATCTGATATTTTTTTATCCGTTTCTTGTAAAAAACCATAACTCATTGCTTTTTGAAAAAAAGCATAATCCATTTCAATTTTATTAATTTTTAAAGCTTCGCTATACATTGCAATAGCGTTTTGATAGGAGCTTGTAACAAAATAACTATCTGCTAAACGTAAGTAAGCATCGTTTAATCTAATTTTATCTTCCTTATTTTTTTCTATAAAATTTTTAAAATACTGCACAGCTTGCGCATAATCTTTTTGTTTAAAATACGTATAGGCTAAATTATAATCTAAGTTTTTAAACTCTGAAGCTTGACTTGCGTTTGTTTGTTGTTGAAACTGTTTAAAACCAACTAAAGCATCATCATAATTTGTTAAGTTATAATCTGCCTCTGCCTTCCAAAATGTTGCTTTAGCAGTATATTTTGAATCTTGCTGTTCTTTTAAAGAAGCATCGAACATATTTTCTGCCTCGCTATAATTACTTTCATTATATAATTCAATTCCTCTATAATAAGCTACTTTTTGGTACGCAACCTTGTTCTCGAAACTGTTTTTCCCTTTTAATAACTCTAAAGCTTCTTTATAGTTTTTTGAAGTAATGTAAGAGTCTATTAATAACGCTTCGAGTTCTTCTCTATATTTAGTTTTAGAATATTTATCTAAATAGCTAGTTAAAACCTGTGGTACAGATTGATATGGGTTTCCTATTTGATAACTAATTTTAGCATAATTAAGCCATGCATCTTCTTGGATTTTTAAATCGTAAGTCATTTGTGAAGCATTTCTAAAAGCATTTAACGCTTCTTGCTTTTTATTTAAATTCACATAACTTTCTCCTAAATGGTAATAGGCGTTTTGAGCTACACTATTATTTCCATCTATAATTTTGTTAAATTCTGAAATAGCTTTATCGTAATCTTTTTGCTTGTAATAAGCATAACCTAATTGATAGTAATCGGTATTATTCCATTTACCTTTTTTACCTTTATATTCGTTTAAATACGGAATAGCTTCAGTATATTTTTGTAGGTTAAAATAACTTTCTCCTATAATCTTATTAAGTTCAGATACTTCGTTTACATCGTTAGTACTTTCCAACTGTGCTTTTGCTAATTCAATTGCCTTTTCAAATTTCCCAAGTTTAAAATTTAAATCTGCTTGATAATAGCTTAATTTTTCTTTGTACTTATCCTCTCCTTCAACCTGTGTAAAATATTCGTTTGCTTTATCATAATCATCACCTTCATAAGCCATAAAACCAATATAATATTTGGCTTGAGATCCATATTTTTGAGAATTTTCAACACGGTTTAAATACTTTTTTGCAGCTGTAAAATTTTTAGTAGAAAAAGCTGTATAACCTCTATTAAAGTTAAATTTTTCAAGTTCTTTTTGCGATAGCGCATTTTCATCTACTTTACTATACCATTTTTCGGAATGCGCAAATTTTCCGTTTTCAAAATAGTAATCTGCAACGTCTACAAAAGCTGTATTTCTTTTAGTACTTGTCGGGTAATCCTCTACAAATTCTTCTATTAAAGTATCTGCATTTCTTTGGTTTAAACGTACTGCACAATTAGCAATGTAATAAGCACAGTCAGACTCTATCGCTCTGTCTGTTGCTGTTTTTTTTATTTCCTTAAAAGCTGCCTGAGATGCTAAATATTGCTGATTGTTATATAAAGCTAATGCTTTTTGATAGGCTACAAAATTGTTTGTGTAAGCTGCAGATTGCTGCGCAAAAGAAGTTAAAGCTAGACTTAATACAAAAAAGAGAGAAATTATATGTTTTTTAGTCATCGACTAGGTGTTTTAAATTTAAAAATCAAAGATAAATTAATCCTAATATGTTAACGTTAGAAATTTGTTATAATTATAAACCAACTTATTAAAAATTGAAAAAATAACTTTTGTGCTTAAACTTATTAATGATACTTTTACCAAGTAATTTCAATATATTTTATGGTAGATTGTTGTATTATTATTCCTTGTTTTAATGAAGCAAATAGACTTGATATTGAAACTTTTAAAACGTTTCAAAAGCAAAATAATGCATTCAATTTACTTTTTGCTAACGATGGCAGTACAGATAACACTTTTGCTGTTTTAAATAGTTTAAATGAAGAATTACCCAATGTTTCCATTTTAAATTTTGAGACAAATTCTGGTAAAGCAGAAACTATTAGAAAAGCAGTTTTACAAACCAATAAAAAATACAACTATATTGGCTATCTTGATGCCGATTTATCTACCTCTTTATCTGAGATTTCTAGACTTCTTAACATCGCCAAAACTAAAAATAAAACTTTCGTTTTAGGCTCTAGAGTAAAGGTTTTAGGTGCTTCTATTAAACGAAAGTTTTATAGACACTTTTTTGGGAGAATGGTTGCCACATTTATAGACTCACTAATATTAAAATTAGATATTTACGATACACAATGTGGAGCAAAAATTATAAAAAGAGATTTAGCGCTCTCCATTTTTAAAGAACCTTTTAAAACAAAATGGCTGTTTGATGTAGAATTATTGGCTCGAACAAAAAAACTACACGGAAAAGCGTATTGCAAATCTAACATTATAGAAGTCCCACTTAATCAATGGCATGACACTAAAGATACCAGGATATCTTTTATAGATTTCTTAAAAACACCTTTTGCATTGCTTAAACTTTATAGTAATTATGCTAAATAAATTACAAGTATTTATTAATAAACACGCATTAATTATCTTATTAATTTACGCGCTAATAGCACGTATTTTTATTGCTCTGCTTTATAATAATATAAGCATTTTTCCAGATAGCCAAGATTATATTGTTTTGGGCAATTTACTTTCACAATTTAATATTGAAAACTATGCAGGAAATAGAACTCCCGGCTATTCGTTATTAATTGCGATAGCTAATAACAGCTTATTAGTCACCATATTTTTTCAATTGTGTTTAGGAGTATTAAGCACTTATTTTTTATTCGATTTTTCTTTAAGAAAAACTAAGAATAAAACAACAGCTTTTTGGATTACATTTATAACCACTTCGTTTTTACATTTTCTGTTTTATGAATTTGCAATTTTAACCGAAACGTTAACCGTTTTTTTAGTCATTTTCAGTTTTTGGATTATTGAAAACTATAAATTATTTATGGCTGAAACCTCTAAAAAATATTACCTCTTGCTTTCTATTATTTTAAGCTGGTTATACCTTACAAAACCATTGTTTATTTACTTTAGTTTAGGTTTTGCTTTATTTTATTTAGTTAAACATTTTAGAAGTAATTTAAAACATACCATTTTAAAAAGTATGTTAGTTATTCTTATTCCTTTTCTTACTTATTTTTCATGGAACAATTTTAATAAAAAGAATATTGGATATTTTACAAACACTTACTATTTTGGAATAAATCTAGCTCAAACTGCAACTTCTTTTTTTGATAAAGCTCCAGATGAAGATGCGTTGATTCGCGATATTTTTACCAGAAAAAGAGATTCTATAGCAGCTTTCGCTCCAAAAAAACTACCAATGAGTGTTTGGTTCGCATACGATGAGCTTATTGAAAAAACAGAGCTTTCACCTCAAGATTTATCGGCAGAACTTGGCAGGATTTCTAAGACCTTATTTAAAGAACATCCAGATTTATATGCCAAACAAGTTTTTAAATCTTTCTATTTATTTTTTGGAAATGCAGATAGTATGAAATGGAATTACAAAAAATTTGCTAATAGCAAAGCTAAAATTTTGTTTGGTTTATTTTGGTCTCAAATTCAAAAACATATTTTAATACTATTTAATATTTTGTTTATTATTTTCTCTTTAAAAACACTGTTTTTGTTTTTTAAAACAAAATGTAAAGTTTTTAATTTCAATCTATTTATAGTTTGTATTGTATTCTCTGGTGCATTAGCACAAGCTTTAGTTGCTTTTGGATCGAATAGTAGGTTTGCATTTCCATTTTTACCGTTAATTGTTTACTTTGTTGTTATTAATTTTTTAGATTTGAAGTCTAAATACTTTACATAAAAATAACTACAAATATATGTCTCAAACTGTTCTAGAATTTAAAGATGCTTCTATTTTTCAAGGCGAAAGCTTAGTTTTATCTAATGTTAATGTGGAAATTAACAAAGGTGATTTTGTCTATTTAATAGGAAAGACTGGTTCTGGAAAAAGTAGTTTTATGAAAACCTTATATGCAGATATCCCTTTAAAAAAAGGCGATGGAAGTATTGTAGACTTTAATTTAAAAACTTTAAAGGAAAAAGATATTCCTTTTTTAAGACGAAAATTAGGTGTTGTTTTTCAAGATTTTAAACTCTTAACAGATAGAACTGTAAATGCTAACTTAGAATTTGTTTTAAAAGCCACAGGATGGAAAGACAAAAATAGTATGGCAACAAGAATAGAAGAGGTTTTAAGTAAAGTTGGCATGAAAACTACTGGCTTTAAATTCCCTCATGAACTTTCTGGTGGAGAGCAACAACGTATTGCTATTGCACGCGCACTACTTAATAATCCTGAGCTTATTCTTGCCGATGAACCTACAGGTAATTTAGATCCGCAAACTAGTGTTGAAGTTATGGAAGTTTTACAGGATATTAATAAAAATGGAAACACTATATTAATGGCGACGCATGACTATGCTTTACTATTAAAATATCCAAGTAAGACTTTAAAATGTGATGAAAATCAAGTTTTTGAGGTTGTACAACGCAAATCCTAATTACTTATTTTTATAAACGTGTGGATTTTTTCGGACTCCTTTTTTAAAAATTTTTCTTACAAGCATTCTTAAATTAGCATCACAATCTAATATTAGATTTGTAACTGTTTGGTTAGGCCTACCACGAAATTTAGTAACATGAAACTTATCGGTTTCACATAAAGCATTATCACTAAAATAGTAATTAGAAATACAGCAACGGTTATTATCTACCTTTACTTTATTTACAGAATGCCATGAACTAGAATGTGTAGCCATGACAATTAACCTATTAAATTTACTTTCTAATTCAATAGCATCGTTTTTAGGTCCGTTGGGCCAAAGCTCTAAATGTCCTCCATTTTTTTGTTCCCAATTAGGTGTTACATAATATAATAAGTTTAAAACTCTCCAACGTGCTCGGTTTGCATCGTGAGAATTATCTAAATGAGGATTTAAAAAATTATCTTTAGCCATTAAAGATAAACCTCCTGCATACAATGATTCATCTGCATACAGCACAGGAATACTACAAATATCACCAATAAGCTTTACTATTCTTTCATCTTGAAAAGCATAAATTACATGCTCTAAAAGCGGATGATGTTTATCCATTTGGGCAGACACATGTTTATACTCGCGTAAAGACTTAAGCATTTTCATTTGTTCAGGTTTAGGAAAAACCTTTGCACACTCCAAAGCTAAATCTTCTGGTAAAACATTGTCTATATAAAAATAGCCAATTGCCTCTTTGCTTTTATTAAACTGATCTATTAAAGATTGCTTATTGGCAAAAATATGATTGTAAATAACATCTGAAATGGCCTGCTTATCCAAAAGAAAAATATAAAAAATTAAACTATCGCAATTTACCAATTTATTAAGAATTTAGGTGTTAAAAATTTAAAAGACAATTTCTTATTTCTTACTATTAAAAAGCAGTATTTTTAAAGCTGAAAAAAAATATGCTCTCAGTATTAATTCCAACATATAACTATGATGTTTCAAAACTAATTGCAACAATACATTTGCAGTTAAGCAATTGCAATGTCCCTTTTGAAATTTTGGTTTTAGAAGATGGCAGCACACAACACATTAATTCTACAAATAATTTAAGCAACACCACTGTTTTAGTAAATAAAACAAATAATGGACGAGTAAAAGCACGTCAAGAATTAGCTTTAAAAGCAAATTACGAATGGCTTTTATTTTTAGATGCGGATGTTTTACCTAAATCTAAATCTTTTATATCTAATTATATAGACGCTATAAAACTAAAGCATGATGCGTATTTTGGTGGTTTTGCATATTATAAGGCTAAACCCAAAAAACAATATCTTTTACGCTGGAAATACGGAACTACAAAAGAAGAAGTTATTGCAGTTAAAAGAAACTTATCTCCATATAAAGTAATAATTTCTGCAAATTATTTAATAAGAAAAAAAGTATTTAATACTGTTAACCTTAAAATTGAAGATAACAAAGGCTATGGCTTCGATAATTATTTTGGTGCATTACTTCAAAATAACAATGTTAATATTTACCACATAGATAATGAAGTATATCATCTTGGGATAGAAGAAAGTAGTCTTTATTTAAAAAAGAAAGAACAAGCAGCATTAACCTTACTTCATTTTTACAAAACTGAAGGTTTTAATAACCACAGTAATGATTTGCTGCGTTTGTTTTCAAAAATTAAAACATTAAAATTGGTTTGGCTTTTTAGTTTATTTTATAAATTATTTAAAACTAAAATGAAAAAAAACTTATTAGGTAAAGCACCATCAATTTCTTTATTACAAGCTTATAGAATTACCTTTATGTGTTATGCTTACAAACACATTATTACTGCTTAGATTTTAAAAATTCGGTATATTCTCTTATATAATCTGCCTCACTATAAGTTTCTGATGCAACTACTAAACAGACTGCTCCAGACGAAAAATTATCGAGTTCTCGCCAAATACCATCTACAATTAGCAATCCTTTATCTGGTTTATTTAATGTAATTGTTTTCTGGTTTTTACCATCTTTAACCACCACATCAAAACTACCACTTAAAGCCACTAATAGCTCATGACAATTTATATGAGAATGTCCACCTCTACTCGCATCACTTGGCACATCAAACAGATAATAAATACGCTCTGCCTTGTATGGCAAAACTTCATTTTCAATAACACATAAATTACCTCTTCTTTTTGCATCTATTATTTTAGGTATATCTATTATTGTAACATTATCTATTGTTGTTTTTTTCATATAATTACCTTGTTTCTTGACCCGATTTTAATAATTTTTTATATGCTGAAATACCTTGCAATCCAACCTTTAACTTTTTAAAAAACATTTTATTATTAATAAGTCTTTCTCTTTTAATAAGCAAAAGATAATGTACAACTTTTAAATAAGCTTTAAAACCGTGATATTTATAAAAAAGAGCACTTCTAGCAAACACTAGTCTATCGCTACCAGAATCTCTTCCCGAACTATTAATTTTATGAGATAATATATAAGCAGATTCAAACCATAATTTTAAACCTGCTTTTAAACAATCTCTTAAAAAAACATACTCTTCTCCTGTTTTAAACATAGAACCTAAACCAAAAAAAGGATTAAAGGTTATATTTTTATATTTTATATTATTTAATTTAAAAGCTATAACAACAGAATTAACTTGCTTTATAGAAGATTCGTTATGCCACTTGCTTATAGTATATTTTTTAAAATCTTTACCAATAAGATCTTTCATTTTAAATGTAATAACATCGCTATTATTGTTAACAATAAAACTATTGAGTATTATTTTATCAAAATTTACATTATAAATAACATCATCATCTGCTATTAAACAAATATCACCAATCGCATTTTTTAAAGCTAAGTTTCTACTATTTGAAAGACCTTTTTTAAAGGAATTAATTACACGAATATTTTTAAAATTAGACGTTAGTAAACAATCCTTAGTGGTTTGATTTATAATGAGTAAATTATAATCCTGATAATTTTTATTAGGAAAAAGATGCGCTAAAAAATCTAAAGAATTTCTGTTCATGGTAGACAACAGAATTTCTAAATTTAAATTAGTTTTGGTAGCATTACTCATTAATATATCTTTGAAAACAAATGTATAAAATATAAATGAAGATTCTATTAGTTGGAGAGTATAGTAGACTACACAGTTCTTTAAAAGAAGGCTTAGTAGAACTTGGGCACAATGTAACAATTGTAAGCTCTGGCGATGGTATGAAAAAATTTAAGACAGACATTAATTATAATTCTAAAATTAAATCTTCGTTATTACTAAACAAGTTAAACAACTTATCCATTAGATTTTTTAAAACTGATTTTATTAAAATTGAAAATGCTTATAGGTTTAAAAAATTATTACCACAGTTTAAAGGTTTTGATGTTGTACAATTAATAAATGAAGATGCTTTATTTATTGAGCCAAAAACACAAATTAAATTTTTAAAACAACTTATTTCTCAAAACAAAAAACTCTTTGTTTTATGTTGTGGAGACGATTACACAGTTGTAAAATACTATTTAAAAGAAGAACTTAAATACTCTATTTTAACTCCATATTTAAATGATAAGTCTTTAAAACATAGATTTGTATTTTCTCTAAAATATACTACCGAACCTTTTAAAAAACTTCATGATTTTTTAAAAACAAATAGTTTAGGAACCATTGCATCAGATATAGATTACCATATACCCATGCAAAATGAAATTAATTATTTAGGCTTAATTGCAAACCCGATTAACATCAAAAAAATTCCATACAATCCACTTAATATTAATGGTAAAATCAATATTTTTTTAGGCATTAATACACATTCAAGTATAAAAAAAGGAATTTCTTTTTTTGAAAAAGCTTTACAAATTATCCAAGATAAATATCCTGAAAAAGTATCTATTAAGATTACAGAAAATTTGCCATACAACGAGTATATAAAAATTTATAATGAAACTCATATTCTACTAGATCAAGTTTATGGTTACGACCAAGGTTACAATGCCTTAGAAGCTATGGCTAAAGGCAAAGTAGTGTTTACTGGTGCAGAACAAGAATGGTTAGATTATTATAATTTAAAAGAAAATACTGTTGCAATTAATGCTTTACCAAATGTCGATTATTTAGTAGAAAAACTAGAATGGCTAATTTTGAATCCGGATAAAATTCTTGAAATTTCTAAAGGAGCAAGAAGGTTTATTGAACGTGAGCATAATTATATTTCGTGTGCAAAATTATACCTCGAAAAATGGAATAAATAATATTAAAGTGTTTTAATAATTTTTGCAGGATTCCCACCAACTACTACATTAGAAGGAAAAGACTTTGTAACTACAGAACTTGCTGCTACAACAGAATTTTCTCCAATAGTTACACCTTTAAAAATTGAAACATTATTACCTATAAATACGTTTTTAGAAATTAAAACACTTTCTTTTTTTTGGGTATTATTATTTCGGTTGGATGGTTCTAAATTATGAAAATCACTATCAATTATTGAACAATTGTAGCCAATTAAAACATTATCTTCTATGGTTATACTTTTTTCTGAAACAACGCTAAATGAATTATTAATATTTATATTATTTCCAAATGATATAACTGCATCATTACTTCTAGCTTCAATATAAGCATAAGTATTATAAAATAATGGAGAATTAATAACTCCTATATTTACTTTATCACCAAACTTTACATGTCCTTTTCCTCTAATAACTACCGGTTGGTGCGCTTTAAAATTTCCATCAATATTATTATTGCTAGATTTTACAGCACAGACTGCTCTAAATATAAAAAAGTAAATTTTTGATGCTAATTTATTAATCATCGTTTTCTTCGTTTTTAGGCAATACTCCAAAAAGAGAACTACTAAAAATTAATAATACTATTCCGTAGTGCAAGACAAAAGTAGCAAAATGTGCAATAGTGGCACCAACAACTCCAAATGCATCAATAAAATAAATACTTGTTAAGTATAAAACAGCAACAGAAAAAGCTTCAACTATAATATAATGCCAAAACATTTTTTTGGCTAAAAATTGGTAAGTAATTATCATAGATAATACTTTAATAAAATCTCCTAATAATTGCCATAAAAACAACTCTTCAACTGGCTGAAATTCATTTGTAAATAATATTTGAATAATAAAATTTCTTAATAAATAAATAACTGCCAAAATTAAAGCAAAGACTGGTACAATAGTTTTATAAAAATTAAACACTTCTTTTCTAAAACCTTTTATGGTGTTTATCTCAGAAAATCTTGGTAAGATATATAAAGCTAATAGAGAACTTATAAACATTAAATAGTATTTAGAAATACGGTTCATAGCTTCCCACATCCCTGCTTTTTGCAGTCCTAATTCATCGGTTATATAGCCTCGAATTTTTACTGCTATAAATGGTAACAATATAGCCGAGAAAAGTGCCATTACAGAATAAGCACTTAATTTTTTTACATATCCGAAATTAAAATTTGAGGCCTTTATTAATGGTATAAAATTTTGCCTATTTAGTATTCCTACTAATGTTATTAAAAATAACATTGACTCTGCAATAACCACTGCTATTAATGCACCATCTATTTGATTTTGCCAGATTAAAATTATAGTAATAGCAGCTCCTAATATTTGCCCAAAAATATTAAAGAGGATAAGGTATTTAAATTTTGAAAAGCCATTAAGTATAGAAAAAGCCATCATATTTAATGCGTAGAAAGGTAATACAATAGCAAATATTCTTATTACATATCCATAGTCGTTATATTCTTTAAAAAGGTAGGTATTAATTTCTTCTGAGTAGTAATAGCTAAAAATACTAACAAGACCGGTAGCTATAAAGCCAAGATATAATGTGGTAGAGAGTATTTTACTAAGCTCCAATTTATTAGTTTTAAATTGAGCTACATATTTAACAACACCATTATACATCCCTAAAATAGAAAATGTACGTGCAGCGCTAGCAAAATCTCTTAAATTACCAATGAGTGCTAATCCTTCTGCACCAACAAAAATAGCTATAAATTTAGAGGTTAAAAATCCAGAAATAATTTTTATAAATACAGAGACAGAATTTAGAGAAGCAACCTTAACTAATACATTATTATCTATATATTTTAAAATAAATTTCAATTAATATGTATTAATAGCGGTTATTACTTTTAAAACTTGCTCCTGAGATAAAACAGGATTTATAGGTAAACTTACACAGTTTTTATGAATAAATTCGGTAACAGGTAATTGTAATTTAGAAAACATATGTAATGCTTTTTGTTTATGAGGTGGTTTAGGATAATGTATGGATGTTTGAATGCCTTTATCCAATAAAAACTCCATAAACTTACTTCTATTTTCTACTAAAATAACAAATAAATGAAAGTTATGGTTTTTTGAACCATTATAAAACGGAAGCTTAATTTTTTCATTTTTTATTAGAGATAAATATTGTTTAGCTATCTCTCGCCTCCTTTCGTTATCTACATTTAAATAATCTAATTTTATATTTAGAAATCGTGCTTGTATCTCGTCTATTCTATTGTTAACTCCAAGTCTTACGTTTTGGTATTTTAAAGCCGAACCATAGTTTCTTAGCTCTAAAATTACTTCTGCAAGTTCGCTATCATTGGTTGTTATAGCACCAGCTTCACCAAGTGCTCCTAAATTTTTACTTGGATAAAAACTAAATGCAGCAGCATGACTTAAGTTACCTGCTCTTTTCCCAAATTCATTTTCAGCTCCATGAGCTTGAGCAGCATCTTCTATTAATAATAATTTATTGTTTTGTGCTAATTTTAAAATAGCTTCGCTATCTGCTAATTGGCCATATAAATGTACTGTTAATATTGCTTTAGTTTTATTTGTAATATGGTTTTTTATTGTAGAAGCTTCCCAATTAAAAGTATCTAGATTTGGTTCTATAAAAATAGGTTTTAAGCCAACTTCTAAAATTGAAATTATAGAAGCAATATATGTATTGGCTGGCACTAAAACTTCATCTCCAATTTTAAGTTTACCTAATTGCATATAGGCCTTAAAAATTAATATTAAAGCATCTAAACCATTACTAACACCTATGCAGTGCTTTGTTTTGCAATAGTTTGCGAAATTGTTTTCGAAAACAGTTGTACCATCTCCCAACACATAATATCCAGAGTCTACAAACTGTTGAAATTCTTTTTTTAATTGAACATCAAAGCGTGCATTTATTTTATGTAAATCTAGAAACTTAATCATTTTATAATATTTTCTAAATTAATTTCTGAATTAGTATTAATATTATAAGTACGCTGTGGTATTAAATAAGCTCCAAAACTTTCTTTCCAATATGCTAAACCTTTATCTATTTTATAAGAATTATCTGTTGATGAACTGCCAAAGCTAATAAACTTATAATGTGAATATTTTTTTATTATCGCATTAAATAAAAAATCTAATGCACCGGTTTCATTTCTATCCTCCTTTCCAGAACTATATTGAAAATGCACGACATTATCTGTAATAAACAATACTACTCCTGCTTGAATACCATTAGTATTTGCTGCAGCATAAAACTTAATTTCATTTGGGAATAGAGATTTTAACAAGTTTATCTCTTTAAAACTATGAATTGGTTTTACTCCAAATTTTACTTTCAAATTTTTAGTTAAAATATGCTCCCAAAAAACATCTAGCCCAGTTTGTAAAAGCTTCATATTACTTTCAGCTTTTTTTATACCTCTTAATCTATTTCGATTTGGTTTATAGTGTACCAAATCATCTAAAACATAATAACTATTATTTACAACTACTTTGTAGTTTAATTCATGTAATAAATACTCAAACTCTTCTGTTAAATGTTTATTGTAAATAAAAGGTAATTGTTTTATAGAAACCTCTATAATTCCTTCGGTTTTTAACCAGTTTAAAAGCGCCTTAAATACTTTTAAATACTCAATTGTTCTAATTTCTTTTAAAACAACTAATCCGCCATAACTTAAGCCTTGATGGGAAAATAATTTATTCTCAATTCTATTTGCTGGTAATACTGCTATTAATTTTTCATCTTTAAAGACTATAAGCGAAAAATCTTGAAATCTATCGCTATGGTATTCCATAAACTCACGCTTAAATAAAAAGGTACTATTCTTTGCTTTGGAGATAAAGTTGTTCCAAATATTTAGATGTTTTGCTGAGTATTTATGAACAGTATAAATAGTAAAAATTGTTGGTTAGGGTATTGCAAAATACAATTTTTTTAATTTTTCGAACAAAAAGAGCAACTAAATAGTGGCTTTTAAAATTATGCTAAAATTGGATTATGCTTTTACTTCCGGTTTTTTGATAAAGGAGTAGTAAAAATTAACACAAAAAATAGCAAAATTAGCTATTATTATTGGCAGACCTATTCTTAATGTTGGCATTAAAAAACCATAAATAATAAATAAAATACAACCTGTCATGTTTACCATGCGTAATTTTTTTACATCTTTCATCGTAAAAGAAAGTAACACCATAAATGAGGCTAAGTAGCCTATGTATTCTGTACCAGTAATTCCAAATAATTCCATAATCTTCAAATATTTTATTCCGCTTAATTTAAGCTTTAACGGACTATTTTAATTTAAGTGTATTAGCGATATTTATATTAGTAAAAATCACAATTAATCTCATAAAAAAGAGAAATACCACAAGGTATTTCTCTTTAAACTATTTATTATAATTTCTTTTTAAAATTATATAATTTTATTTCTTTTACGCTCGTTTTCTGTTAAGTATATTTTACGTATTCTTAAGTGATTAGGCGTTACCTCAACATATTCATCTTTTTGGATATATTCTAAAGCTTCCTCTAAAGAGAATTTAATTGCAGGAACAATTTTAGCTTTATCATCTGCACCAGAAGAACGTACGTTAGATAATTTTTTAGTTTTTGTAATATTTACTGTCATGTCATCACCACGAGAATTTTCTCCAATAACCTGACCTTCGTAAATATCTTCACCTGGATCTACAAAAAACTTTCCTCTATCTTGTAATTTATCTATAGAGTAAGGAATAGCTGTACCTTTCTCCATAGATACTAACGATCCATTTTGACGTTCTGGAATACCACCTTTTAATGGTTGGTACTCTTTAAAACGGTGTGCCATAATAGCCTCACCAGCAGTAGCAGTTAATAACTGGTTACGTAAACCAATAATACCACGAGATGGTACTATAAACTCACAAACCATACGTTCACCTTTAGCTTCCATGCTTAACATTTCTCCTTTACGCATAGTAACCATTTCAATAGCTTTACCAGAAACATTCTCAGGTAAATCTATAGTCATTTCCTCAACTGGCTCACATTTAACACCATCAATTTCTTTAATAATTACTTGTGGTTGTCCAATTTGAAGCTCGTAACCTTCACGACGCATAGTTTCTATTAAAACCGATAAGTGTAATACACCACGACCAAAAACCATAAATTTATCTGCACTATCTGTATCTTGTACTCTAAGTGCTAAGTTTTTTTCTAATTCTTTAGCTAAACGGTCTTTAATGTGACGAGATGTTACAAATTTTCCGTCTTTACCAAAAAACGGAGAATCGTTAATTGTAAATAACATACTCATTGTAGGCTCATCAATAGCGATAGTTTTAAGTCCTTCAGGATTTTCAAAATCGGCAACAGTATCACCAATTTCAAAACCTTCTAAACCAACAATTGCACAAATATCACCAGTTTGTACTTCTTCTACTTTTAAACGACCAAGACCTTCAAAAGTATGAAGCTCTTTAATTTTATTTTTAACAATAGAACCATCTCTTTTAACTAAAGAAATATTTTGTCCTACTTTTAACTCACCTCTAGTTAAACGTCCAATTGCAATACGACCTGTAAAGCTAGAGAAGTCTAAAGATGTAATTAACATTTGTGTAGTTCCTTCTTCAATTTTAGGCTCAGGAATATGCTCAATAACCATATCTAATAATGGCTCGATGTTTTCAGTTTCTTTTTTCCAGTCATCACTCATCCAGTTATTTTTTGCACTACCGTAAACTGTAGGAAAATCTAACTGCCACTCTTCTGCACCTAACTCAAACATTAAGTCAAAAACTTTTTCATGCACTTCTTCTGGAGTACAGTTTTCTTTATCAACTTTGTTTACAACCACACAAGGCTTTAAACCTAAGTCAATAGCTTTTTGTAATACAAAACGCGTTTGAGGCATTGGGCCTTCAAAAGCATCTACTAATAATAAAACACCATCAGCCATGTTTAAAACACGCTCTACTTCACCTCCAAAATCGGCGTGACCAGGTGTATCAATAATATTAATTTTAGTATCCTTGTATACAACCGAAACGTTTTTAGACGTAATGGTAATACCACGCTCACGCTCTAAATCATTATTATCAAGAATTAAATCTCCAGTGTTTTCATTTTCACGAAACAGTTGGCAGTGGTACATAATTTTATCTACCAAAGTTGTTTTACCGTGATCTACGTGCGCAATAATTGCGATATTTTTAATTTTAGCCATAGTATTAGTGCCTTATTTTAAGCGTGCAAAGGTACTTAATTTTTATTGATTTATATACTTTTATTTTTTTTTTAAGCATTTCCTGTTGTAGCCTATTAAAATTAGTACTAAAATTTATGTAAAAGACTAAGCTACAAAAGGTCGCGTTATTTTATATATTCTTTTGTGCGCATTAGTGTGGGTGTAAAAATATCATTACAATTATAAAGTAATTATCACTTAATATTAAATAAAAAAGGAAAGGGAATCGCTAATGTAGGCTTGCTTAAAATCGGTTTTTTAGTATTATCTTTGCTGCCTTAATTAAGAACTTAGCTTATGCAATTGCAAGACATCCAAAAAATAAAACATACAGAGTCAAATAACTTCTTTTTATTATGTGGACCATGTGCCATAGAAGGAGAAGAAATGGCATTTAGAATTGCCGAACGTGTTGTAGAGATAACCAACAAACTACAAATACCATACGTATTTAAAGGAAGCTTTAAAAAAGCAAACCGTAGTAGAATAGATAGTTTTACAGGAATTGGAAACGAAAAAGCATTAGAAATATTAGCTAAAGTTTCAGAAAAATTCGACGTACCTACAGTTACAGATATACACGAAACTAGTGACGCCGCATTAGCTGCACAATATGTAGATGTATTACAAATTCCAGCATTTTTAGTACGCCAAACAGATTTAGTTGTAGCTGCTGCAAAAACAGGAAAAGTTGTAAACCTAAAAAAAGGACAGTTTATGAGTCCTGAAGCCATGAAACATGCTGTACAAAAGGTAAAAGATTCTGGTAGCGATAAAGCTTGGATTACAGATCGTGGTACTATGTTTGGCTACCAAGACATGATTGTAGATTTTCGTGGTATTCCAACCATGAGACAATATGCTCCAACAGTACTAGATGTAACACACTCATTACAACAACCAAACCAAAGTGTTGGTGTTACTGGTGGTAGACCAGATATGATAGAAACTATTGCTCGTGCAGGTGTTGTAAATAATGTAGATGGCTTATTTATAGAAACACATTTTGACCCTGCTAATGCAAAAAGTGATGGTGCAAACATGCTTCATTTAGATAACTTAGAAACATTATTAACTAATTTAACTGCAATACGCAAAGTTGTAAATTCACTTTAAATTTATTTTACCCTCTTTAATGAAACATTTACACACTAAAAAACTATTTCTTTTAGTTTCATTTTTTGCTACTCTTTTTGCATTTTCTCAAGAAGAGATAACAACCAAATACACAAGTTCCAATAAAGGTAAATTTTATATTAGTTGGGGAGGAAACAGAGAGGCTTACTCAAGATCTGATATTAATTTTAAAGGTGAAAATTACAATTTTACAATAAATAATGCATCGGCAGTAGATAAGCCTAAAGGTTGGCATATTGATTATATTAACCCAAGCCGTATTACCATTCCACAAACCAATTTTAAGTTAGGTTATTTTATAAATGATCATTACTCTGTTGCTTTAGGAATAGACCATATGAAATATGTTTTAAACGTAGATGATTTTAAAAGTATTTCTGGAACTGTTAATTTACCTGAACAAGAGCCTGGTAGTATGTTTAATGGTAATTATGATGGAAGCGACTATTTCATGTCTAGATATTTTCTTCAGTTTGAACATACCAACGGTTTAAATTATGCGTATTTAGAATTTGCAAGACATGACGATATTTCTAGCTTTATACATTTACCAAATACAGATAAATTCCAAATAAATATAACAGAAGGCCTTGGAGCTGGAGCATTATACCCAAAAACGAACACAACGCTACTTCTTAAAGAAAGATATGATGAGTTTCATTTATCTGGTTATGGTATCCATTTTAATGCAGGATTAAACTTTACTTTCTTTAAGCACTTTTTTATCCAAGGAGATTTAAGAGCTGGATACATAAATATGCCAGATATTAGAACTACCAGTAACACAAACGAAAGCGCCTCTCAACATTTTTGGTTTTTAGAACGTGTAATATCTTTTGGGACTATATTTAGAGTTTAGCATATTTAACAAAAGCTAACAACAAAATAAATTTTGAATCATTTTATACTTTACATTATAGGATATTTAATATTAAAAATTAGATATCCAAATAAAGAAAAACGTAATTATGTTTTAAAAAATATTTATGATAATGATTACATAAATGTTGGCGGTGAGCCTATTTTAAAAACTATAGCAATAGCATTAATCGTTCTTTTATTAATATTTTTTATTTCAACGGTTTATGCCATATTTAAACATGGTCCAACAACATTCTAATTTTTTTATTCTTTTTTATAGAAACCATTTTCTTCGCTGTTATTTACTTGTTGTAAAACAGAAATTAAAATAGCATCTTTTATATCTTCTAAAGATTTATAGCGTAAAGATTTTACAACCTTACGTTTCTCACTAAACAAATGCTCTGTATATTTAGTTATATAATTAGAATGCCAAAAAGCAACATCTACAAATTCATGTTTATGGCTTGCATTTAAATAGCATATTGGTTTTTTACCAACATAATAACAAGGAATTCTCCACTTATATTTTAACTCAACTTCTGGAATAGTATGTTCAATTATAACTTGAACATGTAATAACATGGCTCGATATGGCTCTGGCTGATTTAAAATATAAGCTTCGGCTGGATTCACAATTTTATATTTATTAAAATAAGGTAATTATACCAATAACTATTAAAGCAATTCCAATACTAGCTTTAAATGGCATTAACTTATCAGATAATTTATATAATGTATCCTTAAAAGCAGGAGCTTTAACTATAACATGAGTTAATAATAAAAAACCTCCTAATAAACTTATAATGTTAAATATTAATCCTCCATTACCAAATAATCTTATTAACGCTAAAACTACTAATGCTCCACCTATAATAGTTTGAAAAGGCGCTAAAGTAGCGGCTATTTTATTAAAGAAATTACGCTCGCCGTCCCACTTATCTAATGTCGCTAAACCTAATAATATTCCTCCTGCTATATTGGCTATTGTTAAAAGTGTAACTATCATGGTTTTATTTTTTTTAATTAGATTTTAAAATTAACCAAAATAATTTCTTGGTACAACATTGCTAAAAGAGAAATAGATAAAAATTATAAATTATTTAACTTGTTACATTTAAATAATTTAATTTACTTTGTAATTCAAAGTACTTTATTATGAGCAACAAAGATTATTTAAAAGACATCAGTGAGATAAAAAATCTCATGAATAAAAGTTCTCGATTCATTTCGTTAAGTGGTTTATCTGGCATTATGGCTGGAATATACGCTCTAATTGGTGCAGCAGTTACTTACTACTTAGTTAACACATATAGCTATGGAACATTACTTTTAGATGGCTGGATTTTTAGAACAGTTATGCTGGTTTTATTTTTGGTAGCACTATTTAGTATTGTTACTGGTATTTTTCTTACCACTAGAAAAGCAAAAAAAAATGGAGAAAAAATTTGGGATGCTTCTTCAAGACGTTTAATTTTTAATTTTTTAATTCCGTTAATAGCTGGTGGTTTATACATTCTAATTATTTTAGCCCAAGGAAAATATGGCCAAACTGGTGGTTTAATGCTTATTTTTTATGGTTTAGCTCTTGTAAGTGCATCAAAATATAGTATTGGTAATATTAAATACTTAGGATTTATTGAAATTATTTTAGGTCTTATTGCGGCATACTATCCTGGTTATGGGTTTTACCTTTGGGTTTTAGGTTTTGGAGTAATGCATATTATCTATGGTGCTATTATGCACTTTAAATACGATACAAAATGAATAGAATATTAAAAGTTGGAATTATTACTACAATTCTTATTTATTGTTGTGGTTTAACTTATGCTTATTATTCTAACAATAAATTTAAGGAGCAAGTTGCCTTTTACGATAAAGATAATAATGGGATTATTGATAATAAAGAAATAAACGAAAGTTCCATAGCTATTGTAAAACAAATGAGTAAGCGCAAAACTACAGAACAAGCTGTAGTTATGTTAATTCCTGTAGCCCTTATATTTGGATTATTTGCAGCAGGTGCAACTTTTCTTCTAAAAAAGATGAAGCGTATTGATCGAGAAGAAATAAACTACCAAAAATAAAACATTATAAAACACTCCTGTTAATCGGGAAATGTATGAGCATAATAACAAACATAAATAAACTATTCGACCATAGAATTAGACTTGGAATCATGTCTATTTTAATGGTAAACGAATATGCAGATTTTAACACATTAAAAGAGCTTTTAGGCGCTACCGATGGTAATTTAGCAAGCCATACTAAAGCACTAGAAAAAGCCGAATACATAAAAATTGAAAAACAATTTATCGGAAAAAAACCAAATACAAGATATAGCACTACCAAATTAGGTAAAGTAGAGTTTAAAAAACATATTAACGCACTAGAAAAATTAATACATAAATCTTAAATCCTTTTTTTTAATTAATCACTTTGAAATACAAAGTACTTTTAAAACAACAATTATGCAAGACTCACAAAACACAAACAACCTACACAATAGGAACACAAACAAATTTGGACATTGGTTAAAAACATCAATCACTGCAAGACTAGCAATGGTTGGTTTTCTAACATTAATTTTATTAATACCATTATTTTTTATTCAGAATTTAATTAATGAGCGCTCTAGAAGACAAGAAAGTGTTGTAAAAGAAATAAATGATAAATGGGGAAATGAAGTGCTTCTTTACGGTCCAGTTTTAAAAATACCATATAAAGTGTTTACTCAAAAAACGGTAACAAATAAGGAAACTAATGAATCTTACACCGAAACTATTGAAAACATAAATTATGCCTATTTTTTTCCTTCAGAATTAGATATTGCTTCAACTGTAAATCCTGAAAAAAAAGAACGTGGTATTTTTAAAACTGCTGTTTACGATAGTAAAATAACTTTAAACGGAAACTTTAAAAATCCAGATTTTTCGTTAGGAGAAATAAACCCTAAACATGTTTTATGGGACAAAGCAAAACTTATGGTAAAAACCTCTAATCTTAAAGGTGTTACTACTGCTAAACTTCAATTTAATAATAATTTATACGAGTTAGCTTCAAATTATAGCGACAAAAAAGAGCAACGCTATAATAGCTTAGCTATGCATACACTTGAAACAAAAAACTTAAAAAAATTAACCGAGGACGTTTTTAAAAATAATGTAAATTTCAGCTTTAATTTTAATGTAAAAGGAAGCGAACAAATAAGATTTATACCTATTGGTAAAGAAACTAAGGCTAACATAAACTCCAATTGGAAAGATGCTAACTTTTTTGGTGAGTTTTTACCATATAATGATAATAAATTTACAAGCGATGGTTTTAATGCCAAATGGAACATACTAGATCTTAACAGACCATTTTCTCAACAACACTTTGGATATTTACCAGACTTAAAAGAGTTTGCTTTTGGTGTTAATTTTATGATTCCAGTAGACGAATATACCAAAAGCGAGCGCTCTGCTAAATATGGATTTTTAGTTATTGGCTTAACGTTTTTATTATTCTTTTTAATACAAACATTAAGTAAAATTGGTATTCATCCTTTTCAATATTTAATGATTGGGTTAGCACTTACCATGTTTTACACTTTACTTGTTTCTATTAGCGAACATAGTAACTTTTTAAAAGCCTATTTAATTGCAGGAACATCGGTAATCGCACTTATTACATTATACTCTAAATCGATTTTAAAGACTTGGAAATTTCCAGTATTTATTGGCCTTTCTTTAACCGCATTATATACATTTATATACATAATTATTCAACTAGAAAGTTACGCATTAGTTGTAGGTAGCATAGGCTTATTTATAATACTAGCATTAGTAATGTTTGTTTCAAGAAAAATAGATTGGAATAATGGATAATTAAGTAAACCATAATGGCACTCCTCTGTAAAAAAAAATCATGAGTGCCGTTTTAATAACAAATAAACAGTTATTGTTTTTAACTCTTGGACATTTAATATTTAACAGCTAGAATATTGAGAATTAAAATTATAGGATACGATATAACATATTTATCCGCTTGTTTTCATTAAATTTAGGAATCTAAATTTTTAATTTTAAACAATATGAAAAACTTACCAGCCTATTTTTTACTATTAGTATTCCTCTTTTTTTCATGTAATAATGAAGAAAAAGAAAGCACACTCACAATGGGAGAATTTGAAATGTCTACAAATAAAATTATTCAAAATGAACCATTTACTATTACTTACAATGGAGATAAAAAAATAGACGAAAGCATCTTTTATAATTTAGTGCAATCTAAACCATATGCTTACGATTTAAATTTTAATGACAACAAAGCCGTTATTACTGTTCCAGATTCAGTAAGTGCAATATCATTTCATTTTAAAATAGATGATAAATTTGACAACAATAATAAAGAAGGTTATTTATTTCCTGTTTATAATAAAAATGAAGAAATTGCCAAAGGAGCAAATGCTGCAATAGAATATTACAAACTAGGTAATGGTAGCGACTTCGGTTTAAAAGGATCTGAAGAAAACAGCTTAAAAGCATTAGAAAAAGCAATAAATACTAATCCAGAAATTAAAGAAAACTGGAGATTAATACATATACAATTAGCACAAATAGAAAATAAAGATAAAGCAAAGAGATTAGCAGAATCTTACATTAGCGACATAACTTCTAAAAATAATTTAACCGAAGAAGATTACTCTAATATATCTACCATCTATGCAAACCTTAGAAACAGAGCAGCAATGGATTCTGTCTCTCAAATTGCTATGACTAAATTTCCTAAAGGTAAAGCTAAGCAACAATCGCTAATGAACAACTTTTACGATGCTAAAACACTAGCTGAAAAAGAGAAAATTTTTAGTGAAATTGAAACCAGTTTTGGCATGAATCCCTCTTTAACCTATGCCGCTACTGGTTTAGCTGCTGAAAAATTTAAGGCTGGCGACGAAGCTAATTTTAAAGTTTATGCAGATAAAATTGAAGGAAAACAAGAAAAAGCTGGCTTATATAACAGTGTTGCTTGGCCAGCTGCAGAAAGTGGTGAGAATTTAGAAATGGCTTCTAAACTATCTAAAGCTTCTTTAGATTTAATAACTGTTACCAAAACCGATTTATCCAATAAGCCTCAATATTTATCTAAAAAACAATATGAAAACAGTTTAAATAGCACGTATAATATGTATGCAGATACTTATGCTTTAATACAATTTAAATTAGGGAATATAAAAGAAGCCATTAAGTATCAATCTCAAGCTATTGGAGAAGGAAAAGAAGCAGAACTAAACGAACGTTACATTCAATTTTTGATGGCAGATGAGCAATATGAATTAGCTGCTAAAAAAGCAAATAGTTTTTTAAACTCAGGAAATAGCACAAAAAAAATAACCGAGTACTATAAAACAGCTTACACAAAAGTAAACCCTAATAAAAGTATTCAAGATTTTAATTTAATAATTGCAGATCTAAAAGAAAAAAATCGCAAAAAAGAATTAGCCGAATTAAAAAAGTCTATGCTTGATGAAGAGGCACCACAATTTGTTTTAAAAAATTTAGAAGGCAAAAATATAGCTCTAAATGAATTAAAAGGAAAAACTGTAATTTTAGATTTCTGGGCAACATGGTGTGGACCTTGTAAAGCATCTTTTCCTGGAATGCAAGAAGTAGTTGAAAAGTATAAGGAAGATGAAAACGTTGTATTATTATTTGTAGATACTTTTGAAAACGGTGCTAATCGTGAAAAAGATGTTGCCAAATTTATTAAAGACAATAACTACGATTTTCATGTATTAATAGATGAAAAAATAAAAGACAGTAACAAGTATGAAGTGGCTAACAAATATGGTATAACAGGAATTCCAACAAAAGTAATTATTGGGCCAAGTGGAAAAATAAACTTCAAATCTGTTGGCTTTAGCGGTAGTAACGATAAGCTAAAACAAGAAATGGATTTAATGATTGAGCTTTTAAAATCTTAATTTTAAATAGAATTTCGCAAATAAAAAGGCTTCCAAATTGGAAGCCTTTTTTTATAATATTAAAAAGTAAAATTTTATATGTTATTTAGCAATCGTTATTACCGTCTCCATCGGTATCTAAAAGATTAGGATCTGTTATACCTTCTGGTACACAAAGTGTGGAAGCATCATCCACTCCAGAAACCTCTTCACAATCTGTTAATCCATCTCCATCGCTATCTGCTAAATTAGGATTTGTTATATTTCCATTAGGGTTGCAAGTTGTTTCTGGATAATCTATTCCAGATGTTTCTTCACAATCTAGCAAACCATCACCATCACTATCTGGATAGCCCAAAGCTGTAATAACACCTATTGTGTTTTGTCCTGTAAAACCACTCTCAACTCTTACGTAATAGGTTTGTGGTACACCAGAAAGTGTTGATGTATAGGGCATGGATAAAGCATTAACTTCTACTTGCGCATCTTGCAAAGTTTCATAATATGCATAATTAAAGTTTGGAAAATCTCCACTCTCGTAATACAATGAGAAATCGTAAGTATAACTACCCATGACACAACCTATTTCATAAATTTCGGCATCAAACATATTAGAGCTATTATCTATATCATCTAAATAATCTGGTGTTTGATCTAAATCGGTATCATCATTCATTGGGTTACCATCATTATTAGCATCTTCGTCTATTGTATTAATACCATCTCCATCATCATCTACATCTTGGTAATTTGGAGTACCATCTTGATCTGTATCATCATCTTCTAAATTACCATTTTCGTTTAAATCTTCTAATATATCTGTAATACCATCGCTATCTGTATCTATTAATTCTACACATGACATTTCAGTTCCTAAATCTGTATTTGGTGATGAAAAATTACCACTAATTATATTTGAAGATTGATTATTGGTAAAGTCAAAAACTTGTGCTGTAAAAGCTGTATCCGAAGAACAATATGTTATTACCTGAGAAATTATACCATTTGTAACAGGAATAAAATGATTTATATTATTATAAAATAAATTAAGGTAACCATCTGTAATTGGCTCTCCACTACAATTATTAAATGTAGCAGAAAAATTAGTGGTTAATGCCGTACTATTCGAGACTGTAATGGTTATATTTTCATCTGCAGCAAATGGACCAATAGTAGTAGTAAAATTAACTCCTTGACAACCATAATTAGGCACTATTAATGTTATCTCTTCGTCTTGTGGTACTAATCCACATTCTTCACCATTTGCATTTGTTAAACCATACGTTCCTGTTGCGTTTAATGCTGAAGAGTATATATCTAATTCTGTATTTGGTAACACGTTTCCGTTTGCATCTTCCAAAGTTATACAAACATTAACTGCAGGATATTGAAAATCCCAATTCCAAAATGAAAAATGTGATACTTCTGCCACAAATTTATCTCCATCTAACTCACCAAACCCTTCTTCTTTCCAATAACCATTGTCCTCATCAAAAGACCATAATGGTATTGTAACAGGTGGATTTGTAACACTACTTCCTACAGGAATTTTAATTTTTGCTGTTTGTCCAGGAGCAATATTTAACTCCTCTCCTGCTTCTCCTCTTAGCTCTACAGCAATCATTCCTACAGTTTCCAAAACTCTTAAAGCACCTTCTGCATTTTCGGCTAAAAGCGTTCCTGGCATTTGGTATTTCATATTTGCATCATCTACACTTAAATGCTTAATAATAACATCTATATTACCTTGATAAGGACCACCAAATTGGTTTATAAAACTTTCTGGGAGTTCAACTTCTGTTCCATCTGTTAAGCCTAAAGTAAAAGCTTGACCTGCAGTAATTGTAGCCACACTGTCTAAACTTAACAACATTATTTTAACTTGGTTAACTCCTGTAGATGGCACTATAGAACGCGAACCATCTATAAATCCTGACTTAGTTGCTTTAATATTAGCAAATTTTTGATATACAGTTGCTTGTGGTATAGAAAATGCTCCATTTGCATCTGTTACTGCAAACTGAGAACCTATATTAATAGTTACGCCAGCAATTGGGTTATTTTCTTCGTTTACAACAGTACCTAAAAAGCGTGCTTGAATTGCGCTTCCAAAATTTTGAAGAAAAGGATTAGTATCACCAGCTTCCGAACTTTCGTTTAAAGGAATATTATTATCGTTCTCGCAAGAGGAAAACATAATTAAAATAGCTAAAGTGAATACATATTTTATAAATTTCATAGTCTTTATTTTGTATTTATAAATATAACAAGTTGCTTGTTAAAACTCCTAACCGGACGTTTTATTATTCTTTACCGTTTACGTAATCTTGTAAATAAGCAAATCTTGGTGTTAATTTACCATCACTTGTTGTCATTTTAGCACGTTTTAAAATACCTTTTTCATCATTATTAAAGAAAGATGGAATTACATGCTTTAAAAACATGCCTCCAAAACCTTCACTTGCATCTTTTGGCAACTCGCAAGGTAAATTGTCTACAGCCATCATTGTAATGGCACCTTCTGCATCGAAAGCAACTTCTTTTTCTGTTTTGGCATCATAACCATAAAAAGGATCTGCAATTGTAGATGGCCTAATTGTACTTGCTACAGGACCGTCTATATCGCAAGAAATATCGGCTATTAAATTAATTTTAAATTCTGGGTGTTTAGCATCTTCTCTTGTAAACAAATATGGTGCACCATCGCCATAAAAATGTCCTGCTATAAAGAAATCTGTGTGTTTAGCATAAGGCATAAAGTTACTTTCGTAATCTGATGCATCTTTATAAAATGCTAATTTATCTCCTACTTTACCGTCTTTACGTTTAGCATATTCCATTACGTCTGCCATAACATAAACAGGTTCTGTAAACTCACTAGTTAAGTACAAGGCATCACTAACTTGTTTTATTTTTAAATGGTCTAAAATTTCTTTTGCACCATACGCTACTTTTCCTGTACCTGTAAGTAATATTTTAATATTGGGTACTGTTATTTTATCTAGCTCTGCCTTTACAGCGTCTAAATCCCTAAGCGTCTCTACTTTTGGTAAGTTAAATAAATTATCTCGCAAGCCTAAAGCTCTAAATCCATTATACGCACCAACTAAGCCCGCATAACGACCAAAACCAATTAACCTAGCACCGTTTTGTTTTACTATAGTTTCATGATCGTACATTTCTATATTTTTTTCTAAAATTGCTTTTAGAAGTTTTCTATTGTACGGTTGTTTTTTAATTGTATGACTAAAGAAAAAGTATTTTTTGTTAGGTATTAAAGCGTCTAAAGGCACTTCTTTTACACCAAACATAACATCTGCATCCGTTACATCTTCTGAAACTTGAAAACCTAGTTTTTGATATTCTGAATCATTAAAGACTCTAATATCTGAAGATTCGACAACAATTTCTGCCTCTGGAAAATTGTTTTTTAATGTTTTTAAATCTTGAGGTGAAAAAACTACACGACGGTCTGGCGGGTTTTTACGTTCTTTTATTATGGCGAATTTCATTGATAATGTGTAATTATTATTTTCGCTAAATTACTTTTATTAAAAGGCTTTCGCAAATAAATTTAATCTGCTCTAGAAACTTCGCTTTCTAGTTTTAAAACATAATTTCCATCGTCTTGTTTAATATACAAAGCTTTGTTACCAGACTCTCCATTTCTGGTAACCTCTGTTTTTTTTATTGTTTTTGTTACAGATGTAGTATATGTTTTTTCTACGGTGCCTTTAGCGGTTCCGTTTCCCCAACTCCATTTTACGCTTGTTCCTGTTTTTATCATTTTTTTATTTTAAAGTTATACATTTACAATGACACATTTTCATAATGAAATGATAAAAGTTAATTGGTATGGCTTTTGAGTTAATATTTTTAGTAGTTTTGCTACCCTTGAAATTTACAGTCCTATTTCTTGGTTTGTGCGTTAAGGATGGAGGCATTGTTGAAGCTCTTTTTTGTTTTTCTCAAAAAAAGCGACTGCTGAGAGCCTGACACGTTTTTGCCATTAAAAGCAAAAATGGGTAACGCCATTAAAACTATTTTTAAAAAATGAAATGTTTAAAAAATTCTAATATGAGTTTAGATTTTTTAATTGTTTCTTTTAATTGGGGCCGCCTGGTTTTGACAGCGAGATTAATAAACTAGTAAGCACGTCGTGTAATGATTTTGAAACACGTTAAAGGCTAGATCAACTTTTTAAACGGCGAGAATAACTACGCTTTAGCTGCCTAATCTGAATTATAGTAGGATTAAGCCTCGGCTCACAAGGTGAGCAAGCTTTATGTCTCCGGAAAGCCTTGATTGGCGGCGTTCCATTAGAGATATCGTAAAAGTCAATATAGATTTGGTAGCGCTTTGATGCCATTTCGAGATTAAAAAGATAAGTTAAAAGTAGGTTGTCTTTAACCAGCTTTTAATCGAAAAAACAAGAAAAGAATAAACGTGTAGAAAGCTACTTTGTTACTTGTTTGGACGAGAGTTCGATTCTCTCCGGCTCCACATTAAACGCCCTAAAGCATTGATTTTAGGGCGTTTTTATTTTTTGGAAAGTAATGAGAAATTATCAATTTAAAATATTTAGTGTACAAAAAAACGCTGTAAACATATTGCTTACAACGTTTTTTTTATGCAATACTACAAATTATTTAATCTCTACTAATTCTAAATCGAATACTAATTCTTTTCCTGCTAAAGGATGATTTCCATCTACAATAATATGGTCTTCATTAACCTCTGCAATTCTAAACTGGTGCTCGTTACCTTGAGGATCTTTTGATACTAATCCTAAACCAACTTCTGGTTTTACTTCTGCTGGTAACATTGCTTTTTCCACGTTGTGAAATAAGTCTGGATTTACTTCTCCATAAGCTTCATTAACAGGAATATTAACTGTTTTCTTGTCATTCACTTTCATCTCAATTACCGCATTTTCAAACCCAGGAATTAACATACCTTTTCCTAGAGTAAACTCTAATGGTTCGCGTCCTTCTGAACTATCAAACACTTGACCATCTTTAAGCTTTCCTGTGTAATGTACTTTTACGGTATCATTTGCTTTTACTTGACTCATAATTTTTTATTATAGTTAAACAACAAAGCTATTGATTGTTATGGCCAATAAAGAATGAAATGACATGTTTCGCCAATATTTAAGAAAAACTTAACTTCAAATTCTTATTTTGATTGAAAAAGGTAAAAAAACAAAAAAGTACAACTAAATATTATTTAGTTGTACTTTAAAGTTTAATTAAAATTTTTCTTTTCTATTTAGAAACGGAATCCAGCAGTAAATATAATACGGCTATCTTCTGTACTTGTATAGTACCCAATATTTGCTGTAAATGCTTGAAAACCGTTTATAAAAATAGAGCCTCCATAACTACTATGCCATTTGTTAGAATTTTCATTTTCAATCCAAACACGTCCTAAATCGTATCCTCCTGTAACACCTATTCTAAGTGGAATAAATCCAGTTTCTTGCTCTATAAGACAAAGTCTAAGGTCTGTTGTTTGAAAAAATGATGTTTTACCTAAAAAGCGTTCGTTTCTATATCCTCTTAAACTTGTGTTACCTCCCAATGTAGCAGCATGATAAAATTCATAATTATCGCCAAAAATAAAGTTTGCCTGAGCTTTTGTTGCTAAAGTTGCTAGACCACTTTCGTGAAGAGGATAAATAAAAGATACTGTAGGTTTAACATATGTAAACTTGTTATCGAATTCTGAATCTAATGTTTGCTTATATCCTGCTAAAATACCTAAAGCAATTCCTCTTTTAGGTAAACTTAATAATCCCTTTTTATTATTAAATTCTACTCCTACTTCTGCTCCTGCATAAATTTGATTTTCGAAAACATCGTCATTAGCATTAAAATATGTTTGCGCAAAACCATTATTTATATTTGCAACCTCGTGAGATTCTATTCGTGCGGCTAAATGTGCACTTACATTACCACTAGTTTTATAAATTAAAGACGGTTGAAAATGCCATTGTTTAATTTTTGTACGGTTAAAATCCATGTCTACAGCATCTTCATTGTACTGTGTTTCATTACCTATCCCAAAGAAATTTGTTGCAAAATTTTCGCTTGTTACTCTAGCATCTAATCCTAAATTCCAGTTATGAAATATATGGGCAAATTCTCCATTATAAGAAAACTCGAATCCTTGAGTTGCAGAGTAATAAGATGCATTAAATGTGTGTTGTGTGGTAAATGGATTTCGTAATAGCGAATAAGTTGTATATGTATTTGTTAAGCCCGCATTAAATCCTGCATCTGGATCGAAACCAATTGTAGGTAATAAAACATTATTAGAGTATTTACGTTTTTGAGGATTGTAATTATTAATATTATAAGAGTCTGAAAGTTTTTTACTTACAGGTGTATTAAAGGTGTTTTTCTTTGATTTATAATCGTAAACCTTAACTGCTCTTTTATTTTCTATATTATAAATATCATTTTCTTCTCCTCCAAACACTTTTAATTTTATGTAATTATTTCCTTCTCCAGAAACTGTAATATTATCATTCCCATCTAAAGCATATAACCATATTTCTTTTGTTTCTTCTTTTGTATAAGTGTTTTCAAAAATGGTTTTATTTTTTTGTAAAACTGTTACTTTGGTCTCTCCATTTGGCAGCCTTAAAACGTTTATAGTATTATCCTTATTGGTTGCTACAATAATTTCGTGTTCTTTAAAATAGTTGTAATAATCTTTAGCAATAGACACCATGTTTTCGCGTCTTTGCTTTAAAATGGATTTTATATTGTCTATACTTTCATCTTTAGTGTCTTTTAAAAGATTAGCAAAAGCATTATCAATAACCTCATCTGTAAGATTATTTTGAATATTTTTTGCTTGCTTTTCCCAATCCTGCCAGCTTGAAGTATTAATAAAATTTTTATCTAAATAATATACAGCATTATTAAATGTTTTTACATTTTGAACTTCTGGAGCATAGGTTTGCATGTTTCTGGCTAATGGTGACACTGCTTTTAAAATAAATGGAAAAACACCATCGTATTTAGAAAATGCTTGATCTCTATCTCTAGGGATTGGCTTGTATAATAACTCGCCATTATTTTGCTCGTGTAAAGCCCAACGCCATTGATCTTCATGTCTATCCCAATCCCCAATAAGCATATCGAACAATCGAGCTCTTAAATAACTGTCTTCGTCAATTTTAGCATCTTTATCGTTTTGCAGTTCAAGTAGCATATCTTTTGTACTAATAATATCGTCTGCATTTCCAAAAGTCTTAAATTCTTTGTTTTCGTCTCCAACATGTTCTTCGAACATATATAATTTATCTCCATAGTTCTCGTTAAACCTACCTAATCGTTCTTGTTTTGGTAAATAGACAATTTTTGGATTTGCGTGTGCAATATCTATAGCATCTAAAAGCTCGTTAATTGCAAATTGCGCATATGGTTGTGCTGTTGTATAATAATCTTGTACTATCTCCTCTGCAACTGTATCTTCCATATAATCTAAAACATAATGGTTTTTAATTTTAGATTGAATGAATCTTACACCACTTTTTCTAAGTTCTCTTACGGTATATTCGTTTTCATTATCATCTATAAGTCTTAAACTTCTAGATTGGTTTCCTCCTCCTTCTGTAATGGCTTTTACGTTATGTGGTAAGCTGTCTACAAAAAGTACTGGCGCTTCTATTTCACGACCATAAATATCTCTATAGTGCTCTCCAAAAAACCATTTATAAAACCCAGATTTATTTACTTCTTCTTTTGTATAAATTGAAGCTTTTTGAGTGCTGCCAAAATCGCTATTTTTATGATAGCTAAAATCTTCTAAAGTTCCCTTTTTTAATTTAATTTGTTTTGAATACACTTTTTTAGTTTGCTCACCTTCTAATGTATATATTTCTACTTCCGAGCTACCATCTTTAAACACATTAAGTTTTGCAAAACCTGGTTGGTTAGTACCAAAATAACCTTTGTCGACCTCTGCATTTGTCTTGGTCGTTTTTCCGGCAGCACCACTAATTATCTGTGGTATGTCGTCATCCATTAAAAACTGTAAATTCTTATCTGCACCAGATACAAAAATTACATCGTTAAATTGACTAGCTAAAGTTTCTAATGTCCCTACAAGATATTGCATATCGTTATGGTAATAGGCTTGTTTAGATAAACCACCCATTCTATTTATTAAACCTTGTCGTGTTGCAGTTAATACAGGATGATGTAATGCCACCACAATAGTTTTATTCTGCTCGTCTTTAAGTTCGTCTTTAAATTCTAGAAAAAACTGTTCTCTAGTTTTTATTTCACATTTATTATTTATGTAAGGATATTTATCCCAATCTTCAAGATACCATTGTGTATCTACCATTACCAACTCTACCTCGTCACTTAAGGTTTCGCGTTCTATTGGGCATCCATCGTTTGGCCAAAATTTTGCTTCACTATTATCTTGTAAATAAGACTCTAAATCGTCTATATTTTTATGCCCGCCTTTATTCCATTCGTTTTTACCTGGAATAAATATAACCTGACCATTAAAATTTGAAAGTGGTTTTAGTACTTCTGTTTTAAGAAAATCTTCTTCGGCTTTACGTAGAGTTTCATTTTTTGGAAAACCATTTTTTCTTGTGCTATTTCCTAAAGCTATAAATGCTGCATTATTATCTTTTTGAGAAGCATTAACTATTGCTTCTAGAATTTTTTGTGCATTTGTATTTTTATCTGACCCTAAATTAGATGTCATATAAATACTTTTAGAAATTTCTTGAGCCTCTAATTGCCCAAAAAATAGAAGTATAGAAAGTGAATAAATAAAAGTTTTTATTTGTTTTGAGTTTAAAGTGCTTTTCATATAAAGGTTAATTTACGCAAAATTCTTAAATTAAAATTTAGAAACTGTGCTTTTATAAAACTATTATTGAAGCATCTCCTAATTCTTAAAAAAAGTATTACGAAATAGTTATAACCTTAAAGTTTAAATTATGAAAATAAAAAAGAAACTTGATACTTTAAGTTTTCTATTTACCCTTAACAAATAGATTAAGTAATAAACCTGAAATTATTAATCCTATTCCTAGTAAACTGAATAAAGTATAGTTTTCACTAAACCAAATTAATCCTATTAGCATTGAAAAAACAACTTCTAAATATTTTAAAGGAGCTAATTTACTTGTTTCCCCCAACTGTAGTGCTTTTGTCATATATACCTGTCCAAAATAACCAAACACACCAAGGCTTAAAAATATAAGCCATTCGTTTAGTTGTGGTGTTTGCCAATTATTAATAGAAAGAATACCACCTATAACCGCTGAAATAATCATAAAATAATTTACAACTACCACAGGATGATCCTTGCTCCCTATTTTTCTAATAGTTATGTAAACTAATCCGGCAAAGATTGCAGATATTAATGCAAAAACCACACCTTCAATTTGTAATTTATTATCAAAACCTTTTAACACCAATACTCCAGAAAAAGCTAAAATAAAAAATAACCATTGAATAGGTTTTACACGTTCTTTTAAAAAATATACAGCAAAAAAAGCTGCAAAAACAGGAGCTATATATCTTAAAGAAACTGCTGCTCCCATAGCAATATATTTTAATGACAAAAAGAACAAGGTCATAGAAATAAGACCAAAAACACTTCGAGCTACCAGCAATGCTTTTTTATTTCCTTTAAGAGAGATTTTATTTTTTAATAAAAATGGTATTGTAAAAAATAATGAGCCTAAGGATCTAAAAAATACAATTTGATAGACGCTAAAATTGTGTAATGATTTTACAAAAACATTTAAGAAAGTAAATGCTAATGCACTTATAACCATATACTGGATTGCTTTTTTAAGCATTTAAGTGGTGTTAGTTTTTAAAGAAAAGGAAATTAGGCAATATTTTTTAAAAGTGCATTAAAACCTGTTAGGCAGTAATTTTGTAACTGTTCTTGAGTGAGACTTTCGGTTATTTGTATACACTCAATTGGGTGATTATAATTTTCTATTTTAACTTTATTCTTAGTTAACAAAATAACACCATCTACACTACCATCGTTATTATTTTTAATACATTCTTGTTCTTTTATTGGTGATTCGAAAGACTGAAATAAAACAATTTTAAAACCATTGTTATAAGCTAGTTTCTCTACAGTATATAAAAACCAACTATAGAAATTTGTATTTGCCTGCGGAATTATTACCGCTAATGCGCCTGTGCGCTTTTTTCTTAAACCAACGGCATAATTATTTGGTATATAATTATGCTCGTCGGCTATATTTTTTATTAGAGCTCTTGTTTTTAAACTAATATCAAGCTTACCATTTAAAGCTTTTGACACTGTGGAAATTGAATAGCCAGATAAACGAGATATTTCTTTTAAAGTTATAATGGAGCTCATTGTATTCATTATCTAAGTTCTTTAATAATTGCTAAAGCATTTTTTGTATCTGCTTCAATTTTAGCTAAATCATAATTACCGTTTGCGTCTTTTGCAATTAGTTTTGATCCCATACCAACGCAGGTTACTCCAGCTTTAAACCAACCTTCAAGGTTTTCTCTAGTAGGAGAAACTCCTCCTGTTGGCATAATGCTAGTCCAAGGTTGAGGACCTTTTATTGCTTTAACAAAATCTGGCCCGTAAATACCACCTGGAAAAAGTTTTACCACTTCGCAACCCAATTCCTCTGCTCTACAAATTTCTGTTAAAGACCCACAACCTGGAGACCAAGCTACTTTACGTCTATTACAAACAATTGCAATATCTTCTCTTAATACTGGTGTTACAATAAAGTTAGCACCAAGAGCCATAAAACGTGAAGCAGATGCGGCATCTGTAACAGAACCAACACCCATAATCATTCCTGGTAATTCTTTAAGAACCCATTTGTTAAGTTCTCCAAAAACTTCGTGAGCAAAATCTCCTCTTGCTGTAAATTCTAGTAAACGTGCTCCTCCATCGTAAGTAGCTTTTATTACTTTTTTACTTATTTCTATATCTGAGTTATAAAACAAAGGAACCATTCCTGTTTGTTTCATAACATTTGCAACTTCTATTCTTGTATAGTTTGCCATAATTTTATTTTTAGTTTTTTAAGTGATTAAATTTTTACTTTAAACACTAATTTTTTTACTACATCATTTCCAATCATAGGTGCATGAACATCTTCTGGATAAAAAATAGCAAATTGATTGTCTGTAAGTTGAAAAAACGTGTCTGGTTCGTCTTTAAAAAAACGTCTATCTCTTGCCGGATCGTAATCTCCATTTTTTATAGAACATTTCTCTCTTGGTTTCCAAGCTATAGTTTCTAATCCTTTAGCACAAATTTGAATATCGATATACTCATCATGACATTCAAATTTTTTCAAACTTTCGTCTTTCGATTTTGCTTCACCTGTAGCTACAATAAGTTTTAATCCTTCGGCAATGTCATATTTACCATCTTCAATATTTAAAATATCTTTTTGGCTTATATAGTTAAATGCCTTAGCAAATAGAGGATGCAAACTACTGTATGTACTTGCGTTTTTAAGCGTATCTATTATCATAACAAATTATCTTGCTACACGTCCAGACGCATCACCACCCATTAATTTTTCGACTTCAGATACAGTTACTAAGTTAGCATCTCCTTTAATTGTGTGTTTTAAACAAGAAGCTGCAACTGCAAAGTCTAATGCGTTTTGATCGTCTTCTGGATATTTTAATAAACCATAAATTAATCCTCCCATAAAAGAATCTCCTCCACCAACTCTATCTACAATATCTGTAATTTGATATTGGCGAGTTTCGTACATTTTTTTTCCATCATATAAAACACCAGCCCAAGTATTATGTGAAGCAGAAATAGAACCTCTTAAAGTAGTTATTACTTTTTTAGCTCTTGGAAATTTTTCCATCATTTGCTTACAAACTGATAAAAATGCTTCCGCTTTTACATCGTGCCCATCTTTATGTACATCTAAACCTTCTGGATGAATACCAAAGTGCTTTTCTGCATCTTCTTCATTCCCTAAGACAATATCACAGTAAGATGTTAACTCTGTCATTATTTTTTCTCTATGCGCATCATCACAATATGTCCAAAGTTTTGCTCTATAATTTAAATCTGTTGAAATAGTAACTCCCATTTCACTAGCCACTTTTACTGCTTCTAAACAAGCGTCTGCTGCACCTTGAGAGATTGCTGGTGTAATACCAGTCCAGTGAAACCAAGCAACATCTTTAAATACTGCTTTCCAATCTACCATACCTGGTTCGATTTCAGAAATTGCAGAGTGTGCTCTATCATAAACTACTTTAGAACCTCTACTAACCGCTCCAGTTTCTAAAAAGTAGATACCTAAACGGTCACCACCATATATAATTTTATCGACACCTACTCCTCTTTTACGCATCTCCATCATTGCACATTCACCAATATCGTTTTTAGGTAAACGCGTTACAAAATCTACAGGTACACCGTAGTTTGCTAATGAAACTGCTACGTTCGATTCTCCTCCTCCATATACAACATCAAAACTCGATGCTTGAGAAAATCTTAAAAATTGTTGAGGAGCTAATCTTAACATGATTTCTCCAAAAGTTACTACTTTTTTCATTTTATAAATTTAATTAGTTATTTGTTGGTTAAACGTTTAAGCAGATTTTAAAAAATAAAATCAAAACAGTGATATTTTGATTTTATGTGTTAAAACAATACTTTTGTTTAAACGTTTAAGCAAATATAAAAAACTTTAGTGAATAAAAAAAGAACGACCATAAAAGACATTGCTAATGTTTTAAATATTTCTCCTGCTGCTGTTTCTAAAGCACTTCATGATGATTCTCGTATTAGTGATAAAACAAAAAAAGCTGTTAGACAAGTAGCAAAAAATCTTAATTACCAACCAAATCATTTGGCTAGTGCTTTACGTAAAGGAAAAAGTAACCTAGTTGGTGTTATTGTACCTAAAACAAATAGTAACTTCTTCTCTTCTGTTATAGAACATATGGAAGCAGTTTTAAACAAAGCTGGTTATAATATAATTATTACACAATCTAACGAATCTTTTGCAAAGGAATGTAGAAGCATAGATACTTTATTGTTTACTCAAGTAGATGGTATTATAGCTTCGATGGCAAATGAAACTGTAGATTTATCTTATTATGAAAAAATAAAATCTAAAGGCATTCCTTTAATTTTGTTTGATCGTGGTGAAAATGATTTAAATGTTGATTATATAGGTATTGATGATTACCAAAGTAGCCATATGATTATAGAGCATTTAATTGCTAAAGGTTGCAAAAGAGTTGCTCATATTGGAGGATATAGAAGAACTAGAATTTTTAATAATAGAATTAGAGGCTATATTGATGCTATTAAAAAACATAATTTACCTATTGATAATGAACTTTTAATTGAAAGTAATTTAACATTAGAAGATGGTAGATTACAAATGAAAAAATTATTAAAATTAAAACAGCGCCCAGATGCGGTTTACGCTGCTAGTGACTATGCTGCATTAGGAGCTTTACAGGTTTTAAATGAAAAAAACATAAAAGTCCCTGAAGAAATTTGTTTAGTTGGTTTTGGAAACGAGCCATTTACATCTTTAGTAACACCTTCTATTACTACTGTAAAACAACATAGTAAACAAATAGGAAAAATTGCTGCTGAGACTTTTATTAAAAGAATTAAAGATAAAAATTGGAAGCCTACTTTAGAAAAAAATATTTTAAAGGCTGAATTAATTATTAGAAAATCTTCAGACAAATAAATTATTAATTATCTATTAAATCTACCAGAGGTATTACCGTTTATAATATTCATAACTTCATCTACTGTAGAAAAATTAACATCGCCTTCATAAGTGTGTTTTAAAGCACTAGCCGCTGCTGCAAATTCCATTGCTTTGTTATCATCGTTAAAGTTTTGAAGTCCGTGTATTAATCCTGCTGCAAACGCATCTCCCGTACCTATTCTATCTACAATATGTGTAATATCTAAATCATTAGTTTCTCTAAATTCTACTCCATTCCACATTCTAGAACGTATTTTATGCCAAGAAGCATTAATTGGTGTTCTAATTTTGTCGAATGTTTTTTTAATTGAAGGAAACTCTTTAATTAACTGTTTACTTGCTTCTATAAAATCTTCATTAGAATATTGATATGTTGCACCCAAAATTTCGTTCATTTCGTTTATACCTCCAATAAAAATAGTGCAATATTGTAATAAATCTGACAGTGTTTCTTTAGGGTTTGCACCATACTTCCATAATCCACTTCTATAAGTTGGATCGACAGAGACTTCTATTTCTTTTTTTTGAGCCAAAATTAGTCCTTCTTTTAAGGTTTTATATCCGCCCTCACAAAGTGCTGGTGTTATACCTGTCCAGTGAAACCATGTACATTTTTTAAGTGATTTTTCCCAATTAACCATTTCTGGATTAATTTCTGAAAAAGCAGAATGTGATCTATTATAAGAAATAGAACTTGGCCGCATTACGGCACCAACTTCTAAAAAATACACTCCCAAAGGACGATTTGAGCGAGCAATATCTGAAGTACTAACACCAAATTTTCTTAAATAAGATTTTGCTGTATCTCCTATAAAATCGTTTGAAATAGAAGAAACGTGCCTAACTTTTCCTCCAAAATTTGCAAGTGATATAGCAACATTAACTTCTGTTCCTCCAAAATAAAATTCTAATCGATTAGATTGCATAAATTTTTTATTTCCCAATGGCGAAAGGCGCATTAATACTTCTCCAAATGTTACGGTTTGATGCATAGTTGGTTTATTTTTTTTATTAATTTACAAAAAAATGCCTTTCATTTCTGAAAGGCATTTATAATTTTATAAAATATTATCTTAGATACCTAAAGCTTGACCACCACCAATTTGGATAGTTTCAGCAGTTATGAAAGATGCATCTTTGCTTGCTAAGAAAGAAACAACTCCAGCAACATCTTCTGGTTGACCTAATCTACCTAACATGATATTGTTAGCCCATGAAGCAAAAACTTCTGGTTTTGTTGCTTTAATTTGCGCATGAAATGGTGTGTCTATAGTACCAGGAGATACAGCATTTGCTCTAATTCCATATTCTGCTAAATCTTTTGCTAAAGCTCTTGTTATTGCATGAACTCCTGCCTTAGATGTACCATAAATACCTGCTCCTGGTCCACCTGCTGTCCAACCTGCATTAGAAGTATAGTTAATTATTGATGGGTGTTCTCCTTTTTTAAGATATGGAATCGCTGCTCTTGATGCAAAAAATACAGAATCAAGGTTTAATGCCATTACATTTCTATAAAAATCTGTTGTCATTTCTTCGAAACGAGAACGGCCACCTAATCCTCCTGCATTATTTACAAGAACATCTATTCTACCATATTTTTCACCTACGCTTTTAATGTTTTTTGTTACTTCTTCTTCTTTAGTAACATCAAAACCATGATATTCGGCAGTAATTCCTTCAGCAGTTAATTCTTTAAGTCTCTCTGCTCCTGCCTCGTCATCAATACCGTTTAAAATTACAGTATATCCATCTTTACCTAATCTTTTTGCTACTTCAAATCCTATTCCTCCTGTTGCTCCTGTGACAATAGCTACTTTTCCTTTGTTACTCATTTTATTATATTAAAGTTTAAATTAAATTATTTTATTTTTTGTTACTTATTATACCTTAGGTTTTAAAGGTTCTATTTTTGGACATAAAATCCAAACCGCCAATAATGCTATAGCTGCTAAAGCTCCTCCTATTAAGAAGGCATAAGTATAATTTCCTCCTAAAGTTAGCATAGGAACTAATATAGTAAGACCAAAAGCTCCTAATTTAGCAGCAGTTCCTGCAAAGCCAGATAAAGTTCCTACTATTTTTCCGCTAAACATATCACTTGGTAATGTTTGTACATTTCCAATTGCTGTTTGAAAACCAAATAATAATACTGCCATAATAATTACAGCGTTAATTGCAGATCCTGGTGCTTTTAATAAAAAGAAACAAGGAATCATAATTAAACATCCTAAAGTAATTACCATTTTACGTGTTTTATTTACAGTCCAGCCAGCAGTTAATCTATTTTGTGCTAAAAGACCTCCAAACCAAGCTCCTAACATTGCTCCAACATAAGGTACCCAAGCTGAAAATGCTATTTCTTTTACATCTAACCCAAAAACTTCGTTAAGGTATATAGGAATCCAAACTATAAACAACCACCAAATTGGATCGATAGCTGCAGATGCAATTATAACTCCCCAACTTTCCTTACGTTTTAAAAGTTCTCCGGTACTTGGAGCGTAACCTTCATCGTAATTTCCATCTTCGTCTATATCTTGATTTTTTTGACCTGATAAAATATATGTTTTTTCTTCTTCTGTTAACCAAGGATGTTTTTTTGGTGATGCTTTTACAATATAAAACCATGGTAATAACCATAAAAACCCTATTAATCCAACACAGATAAATATACCTTGCCATGATAGGTAAGCAGAAAGAAGTCCTATAATAGGATAAGCTACAATTCCACCAACGGCTGCACCAGAATTAAATAAGCCTTGTGCGAAGGCACGTTCTTTAGTAGGAAACCATTCTGCATTTGCTTTTGCGGCTCCAGGCCAATTACCTGCTTCTGCAATACCTAAAATTGATCTAAATATTGAAAAACTTATCATACCTTTTGCAAAGGCATGAACCATAGTAGCTATGGACCAAACTCCGATGGATAATGCAAAACCAATTCTTGTTCCTACCCAATCGAAAATTTTTCCGAATATGGTTTGACCTGCTGCATATGATAGAATGAATACCGCAGAAATAGTTCCGTAAATTGCTTTCGTATCGTCTGGTCCCATCTCTGGGAATAATTCTTTAGCAATATCTGGCCAAAGCGCTCCAAAGGCTTGCCTATCTATATAATTTATTACTGCAGCTAAAGCTACTAAACCTACAACCCACCATCTTAATCCTTTAAATTTCATGTACTTATTATATAAATTTATTGTTTATATTAAACGTTATAGCAATACTTATATAGTTCGCTAAAATGCTCTTTCATTTTTTGTTTTGCTAATTTTGGGTTTTGAATTTTTATAGCTTCAAATATGTTTTCATGTTCTTTTATTCCTAATTGAGCCAAGCCTTTATCACACACATGGTGCTTTTCGAAATTGGTAATAATTTCTGGAGTAATAATTAACATAAATGTATTTATACTACTATTACCACTTGCTTTAGCTATGGCTAGGTGAAACATTAAATCTTCTTGCACCGCATCTTCACCATTTAATACTTTTTTTGAATAAGCGTCTAAAGCTTTTTTTATTGCTCTTAAGTCTTCATCTGTTCTTCTAAGAGCTGCTAGTCTTACTGCCTTAAGTTCTAATAAGATTCTAGTTTCTACTAAGGCTTTAAAATCTGGTTTTTCTAATCGAAGTATGTCGTCAATCATTCCATTTAAGGCAATGATTCCAATATTAGCAACAAAAGTTCCACTTTGAGGAATAGACTCTAACAACCCGTAAAGTTCTAACTTTTGAATTGCATTTCTTAGATTACCTCTAGATACTTCAAATTTTTCTGCAAGCATTCTTTCTGAAGGTAATTTATCTCCAGGTTCAAGATTTTTTAAGTTTATTAAATCTCTTATACTTGCGATTATGTGCTTTTGCACATCAAAATTATCTGTATTTGTTAGTATCTCTAATTTCATAAGTTTAAAATTGGTTTACCAATATATAAATGCTAATTTAAGACATATCTACTAAAATAAGCGCTCTTTAACATCTATTTTTACTAAACTTTACTGATCTAATTTAAGATCAGTAAAACTTAGTTTCAAGACACATTGGTTTCAGACTAATTCAAATAAATGCTAATGTGATACCTCTAGTTCGTAATATCTAACTTTAGCAAAAGCGCCTTCATCTCTTGTTTGAAAATAATTTCCTGCTTTGAAATAGTTTTCAAAGATTCCCCATTTTCTCATATGAATATTTTCGTAAACTTTATATTCGTTATCATTTAAAATAATAACCATTTTACCTTCTGATACTTGAACTTCGAGTGTAAATTTTCTGAAATCTACTTTTTGTTCGAAATTAAAACCTTCATCATTTCCCCAAGCATCTTCATGTAGCATTTCTTCGTAAGTGGCATTTAAATTCTTTAATACTTTAGTTTTTACTCTAATTTTACCTTTGTCCCAATAGATTTTTAACATTGGTGGCGCATTATTATCGTCTTCTCCAATTAACTCTTTTTGCTCATTAGTTAACCTACCATGAATTTGCATTATAATTATACGATGATATTTACCATCTTTATCTCGAGAAACTTCGTCTATAGCCAACTTCCCTTTCATTTTACCACCTTGTTTGAAGGTCCAATTTACGTTGTTCTCTCCAGACACCATTTGTTCTCTAAGTTCTGACCTTGAGTACTTTGTGTTTTTAGTAGTTGCTTTACTTGGATATGCACTAAATACTATTGCTCCACGAGTTGAATCGTTATACATGTAAGGCATTAAATCCTTATTTGTTGCATAATCAAAAATTTCTGGAGGTGATACCTCTTGTGGTTTTTTTCCATCTCCAGCAGGTGTTGTAACTTTCCAATGTGTTAAATCTATGTCTGGTAGTTTAAACTTCTTTTTTTTCTTTTTCTTTTTCTTCTTCTTTTTCTTTGAAGAAACTTCAACACTGTTGTTTTCTGAAGTTTTAGTTACCTGGCAATTAGCACTAAAGACTGAAATTAGCACAAGTAATATTGTTATATTTAATTTTAATCGCATTTATTTCAGTCTTTAGATTTTTATGTTATTGTAAATCAAGTTCAAAAGAATCAATATAAGCTTCATCTACTAAATTATCGAAGTAGATTGCTAATGATGTATTTGCTCCAGAATTAAATAATAATATACCATTTTGCAACTCTGATGTATTTGTTGCACTTTCTGTGTAAGAAACAGATTCAATAGTATTTGCAGCAATATCTGCAGGATCATTTGTTTCTGTTAACATGTGAACATTAAGTACTCCTAAACCATCTTGATCGTCTTTCATTCTATATTTAAAAGTTAAAACATAATCTGTATTTGGCGTAAAGTCTGTAAGTAATTGGTATCCTATTCTATCACTCCCTGGATCTGGTAATTTTGCAGCGTTCGAACCTTCAAAATAACCACCTGAACTTGTAATTTGAATTACTCCTCCTAAATCTGGATTTCTCCATGCGTCTCTACTATCATTACCTTGATCGAAACCTGGTTCTGCAATAGTTGGAATATTTGCATCTGGTATTTCTGGTTCTACAATTTCCACATCGATAGTAATAGAACTTGTAACTCCATTAGAGTCGTTAGTAGTTAATGTTACTGGATATGTTCCTTCACCAGGAAAAGTAACTACAGGATCTTGTAAAGTTGAACTTGATGGATCTCCAACACCAAAATCCCACAAGTAACCATTAGATTCTGATGAAAGGTCTTGAAAGCTTATTACTGTAAAATCATTTTCATCGTCGGCAGAATAAGAGAAATTTGCTTCTGGAAATTTAGTATCTAGTTGAGAGTTCGAATCAGGCAAATCATCTCTAAAAGCATCTTCACAACTTAAAAGAAAACTAGTTGCTACTACACTTAAGAGCAATAATGTTGTTTTACGGAAAATATTTATTTTATTTTTCATTGTTTAATTTTTTAAATATTAATATCCTGGATTTTGTGTTAACAGTCCTCCGCTTAAGTTTATTTCTCTTGATGGAATTGGTAACAGTAAAGATCTTGATGTAAACACATATCCCATTTCTGTAGCATGTGCTCCTAATACGCTATTTGCAACATTAAATCTAATTAAATCAAACCAACGTTGGTTTTCGAATGCAAATTCTACTCTTCTTTCTGCTAATAATGCTTCTTTAGTAAGTACTGTTGGTCTATCTGCAACTGGATCGAAACCTGCTCTTACTCTAACTTCCATATAAGAGTCTATTGCTGGACCATTTGAAGTTTCTGCTGCACCGGCTAAAATTGCTTCTGCATGCATTAATAATACATCGGCATAACGAAGTGCTATATAATCATTCCCTGCATCTCTAGGGTTAGTACCATATGTTGGAGGATTTACTGTTACATCTGATCCTTCTGGTAAAAACTTTGCTACTTCTGTTGCATCTGGAAAAGTTACATAAGAAACAGCTCCTCTATTTCCACCATACATCATAAAATCATCTATAAGATTTGCGTTAACAATGTTTTGCCCATCTTCTCTTCCTTGTCTACGAGATCCTGAAGTAAATTCTGAAGAGAAACTTTGACTCTCTGAAGGAACTCCACTAGCATAAGCTATAACAAATAGCAACTCGTTATTTAATTCTGAATAAAAAACATCGCTAAAATTAGACTCTAAAGAGTAAGATGTACCAATTATTTCTTCGCATAATTGTTGTGCTGCAACATAGTTTGTACCTTGAGTTAAATATACTTTTGCTAATAATGCTTGTGCTGCTGCTTTAGAAGCCCTAGACTTATATGTATTATCTAAATTGTTAATTGCATCTTGAAAATCTGCTATTATTTGATTGTAAATTTGATCTGATGCCACTCTAATAAATGGTGTCTCTGTATCTGCTGCTGTAATAACAGATGTTACTAGTGGTACATCTCCATATAATCTAACTAATTTAAAATAAGCATATGCTCTTAAAAATCTAGCTTCTGCTGCATATTTTGATTGGTTCTCTACATTTGCAACGTTTATAAAAGATAAAACGTTATTTGCTCTAAAAATAACCTCGTACATAGACTGATAGTAATCTTCAGACTCTACATTATTTGCATTTACTACATATCTGTGAAAATCTGACTTAGAACCTTCTAATGTTGCATTTCTTGTATTATCTGTACGGTGTTCTGTTAAAAGATGCTCAAATTGGACTCCACGATTTGCTCTACCAATATTTGTTTCTGTATTTTCATTTGTTCCTTGAAGCGCATCATAGATTCCTATAATTCCAGCTAACACATCTTCATCTGTTTGAAAAAAAGAATCAACTGTAATTACGGTATCTGGTACTGGGTTTAAAAAATCGTCACTACAGGATAGGACAACTAATCCTGAGATTGCAAAGATTAAATATTTTAAATGTTTCATAATAATTGTTTTTTTTTTAGATTAAAAGTCGATGTTTACACCAAATGATAATGTACTGTATATAGGTGTTCCTGCTCTTTGAGAACCGTAAGCTCTAGGGTTGTCACCGTCTATATGCTCTGGGTTAAAACCGTGATAATCATCTGCTGTAATATAAATTAAGTTTTGAGCCGTTGCATAAAGTCTTAAATTATCTACGCCTAGTCTAGTAAGAACATCATCTGAAAAATTATAACCAACGTTTACATTACGTAATGAGAAATAATCTGCACTTGCAATAACATCACTAGTTAAAACTTTTTCTTGAATAAAAGATTCGTGTGGTATTAAACCATCTGCAACTGCTTGAGCTTCTCCTCCACTTCTAGTTCTATTTCCAAACCAATTGTAGAAATACTGGTCTCCAATATTGTTAACTTGAGCTCCTAAGCTACCTTGCACCATAAATGAAAAATCGAAGTTTCCATATTTAAATTCGTTTGTAAAACTATAAACTAAGTCTGGATAAGGATCTCCTAAGATAGTTTTATCTGCCTCAGTAATTATACCATCACCATTTAAATCTTTTACAATAGTATCATCAGACTCTCCATTAATTCTATTCCAAGGATTATCTACATAAGTAGTTCTAAAAGAAGTTTCATCAAAAACATCTTCGTCTACTACATATCCCCAAAAAGAAGATATTGGCTCACCTACTCTGTTAATCCATTGTGAGTTTCTACCGTAAGTATCTTCAATTAAAGCATTGTTAGAGTCTCCAAAACTTAATAACTCGTTTTGGTTAGTTGATGCTATTAATGTTGAATTCCAAGAGAATTTTTCAGTTGATATATTTTTAGTTCTTAATTCTAATTCCCAACCACGGTTTTGCACTTCTCCTAAGTTAACAATTCCTTCTTGGAAACCAGTTACATAAGATACTGGATTACTTAAAAGTAACTCATCACTTGTTCTTGTATAATAATCTAAAGATCCTGAAATTTTATTATTGAAAAAACCAAAATCTATTGCTGGATTAAATTCTTTAGATGCTTCCCACTGTAAATCTGGATTTGCAATATTTAATGGTGCTACACCTGCTGCACTTCCTTGAGTAACAGTATTAGCTGTTTGTAATAATGCTAAATAAGGCCAAACATTTACAACATCGTTTCCTACACTAAAGTTCTCTGATCCTGTAAGACCATAACTTACTCTAAGTTTTAATCTACTTATAAGGTCACTTTCACTTAAGAAATCTTCATTATGAGCATTCCAACCAATAGAAGCTGCAGGGAAATTACCATATTTACTATTTAAACCAAATACAGAACTACCATCACGTCTAAAAGAGAAAGATAATAAGTATTTATCGTCATAAGCATAATTAATTCTACCAAAATAACCTACTTTCTTTCTTTCGGTATTAATTTCTTCAGAAACTACTGTTGTTGGATCTGCTCCATTAATATTTTTAAGAAGGTCATTGTTATAACCACTACCTTCTACTTGACTAATCTCTGCTTTTCTATGCTGTATAGTCATACCCGCAAGTAAATCAAACTCATGATTACCAAGATTTTTTGAATAGTGTAATGTATTATCTGAGATTATTCTAGATCTGAATCTATTTTGTAAACTATATGCAGCTCTACTTGTTCCTGCCGCATGGTGCTTAGTCCCATCCCATCTAGTTCTTTTTCTTTGTTCTAAAGTAATACCTAAAGATGTTTTTGCTGTAAGACCTTCTAAAATTTCATAACTTAAATATGTAGAACCATATAATTTTGTATTGTACTCATAATGCTCTCTCTCTACATATTGTGCATAAGGATTTGAATCTCCAGATGTACGAGGTCTCTCTGTACTTCCATCATTATCTAAATCTAAATTGATTAAATGATTTTCGTAAAAATAATCACCAACTCCAACGTTTGGATAATTAGAAGTATCTACAAACTGAAGTGTTTCTGCAGTATGGTAAATTGGTAACCAAGGCGATTGACGCATTGGATTATGTATAGAAGTTGGCAATTGTCTTTGCTTAGTATAAGAAGGCGTTGCGTTAATTCCAAACTTAAACTTATCTCCTAGTTTTGTATCTACCTTTACGTTAGCTGTATATAACTTATAATCATCTGTTATTACAACACCTTCATCGTGTAAATATCTTAAAGATGTACTAAATTTTGTAGACTCAGATCCTCCACGAGCAGAGAAAGAGTGACTTGTTGTAACACCTCCATCAAAGAAAACATCTTGCCAATCTCTATCTACACCTGTTGTAGCCACTAATAATTGTGCATATAGCGTTTCTCCAGAAAGTGTACCTGTAGCTGCTTGTTCTTTTTCAGCCCAATCTGCTACACTTTTTCTGTAATCATCACTACCATGAGCATCTTTAAAACCAGTGTAAGTTTGATAGCTAAATTTTGTTTTTCCAGCTTTACCACTTTTAGTAGTAATCATTATAACACCATTAGCTCCTTCACTACCGTAAATTGCTGCCGAAGCTGCATCTTTTAAAACTTCAAAAGATTCAACATCATTCATATTCAGGTTACCAAGAAATTCTGAATTTACTACTACACCATCTACAACAACTGCAGGTCCAGAATCTGCTGCAATTGACCCAACACCTCTAATAGTAATTGTTGGAGCACCACCAGCTTCTGCATTTGTAGATTGAATGTTAACACCTGAAACCTGCCCAATTAAAGCATCATCAACACGAGATACTGCGATTTGGTCTAGTGTTTCATTTTTAACTTTAGAAATAGCTCCAGTTAAGTGACTTTTCTTTTGAGTACCATAACCTACAATTACAACCTCATCTAAAGTATTAGAATCTTCTACAAGAGCAACATTTATTGTTGTTTTATCTGCTGTTATAGGTAATAACTGAGTAACATAACCAACATAAGAAATTTGTAAAACATCACCTGACTTAGCATTAATTTGGTAATTTCCATCAAAATCTGTACTTGTTCCGTTACTTGTCCCAGCTATAATAACATTAACTCCTGGAAGAGCCATATTATCTGCTGATGAAATCACTTGACCTTTAATGGTTAAGTTTTCTTGGGCAAAGGCTGAAATACACATAAAGAGTATTGCAATTAATGCCGACTTAGCTTTTAAATTCATAATTAAATTTTAATTTTATGTTAGTTAATATTTTGGTAAACCAAATTGGTGAACCAGTTTGGTTTACCAAATATATATAAAAAAATGTTAAATACAACGTTTTCGTAAAATTTAAATGTTAAAATAGAAGATATTTAAGTTAAAATAGTGAACATTGTCTTTAATAGTAAGAATTACACTACCATGTAGGAAATGTGTAATTTTATAAAAAAAAATTATTTCTAATTATTTTTTATCGCCAAAATATGATGGACCAACTCCACTTAAAAAATCTTCTCTTACAGGACTAAACGTATCTATTAATTGTCCTTCTTCTAAACAAACTGCACTGTGTAGTAAATTTGGCTCGATATAAACGCCATCTCCAGCTTCTACAATTTGTTTAACACCATCAATTTCAAATTCAAATTTTCCTGATACACAATAAGTAGCTTGCGTATGAAAATGTTGATGCGGTGCGCCTAAAGCTCCTTTTTCAAATTTTACACTTACCATCATGATTTGGTTATCGTAACCTAAAAACTTTCTAGAAACTCCTCCACCAAGTTCTTCCCATTCCATATCTTTTGCTACAATGTACTTTTCGCTAAATCTTTTCATTTTTGTTTAATTTTTAGTTGTTTTATTTTAGTTGAAATAATAAGAACCTGACCACTCATAATTCTTACCGTTAATTGTTATGTTATGTTTTTTTTGTTTTAAAGCGTTTCTATTTGATGTAATAAATAGTTTAGCACTACCATTTACATTAGTAATCTCAATTGCTGTATAATCTTCTGTATCTAAAATTGTTTTAATTGATTTGATGCTGCTATTAGAGTTTATTGCAGATTCTGAAACAGGACTGTAGCTGCCGTGAGATTCTATTACAGACACAAACGTTCTTTTTTTTGAATTTTTAGTTCTTAAAATTAAAGCTGGATCACGACGTAAATTAAACTCTGGATCGTTGGCTCCAATTCTTGCAAGTACTATTTCATCTTTAGATGTAGTCTCTGTTGTTAATGAATAAAACTTGTTATTATTAAACCATGAAAACTTAGTGTTGTCTTTAGAAGCTTTTCCTGAGCCTTCTACATATAAATGCTGATATCCATTTTTAGAACCTAAAGGTTTTAATGTTTTAGGTGAATTATATTCAAAATTTGTTTGTAATACCTGCCCAAAATAATAAAAAGGAAAATCGTATTGGTTAGCTGTTGCTGAAGTGACCTTCATAATATCAAGCATGTATGGCTTTTCGAAATCTTCATCTTTAATTATAGCCATCGTACGAAGCATTATTGTACCAGGATAGGCATTTTTTTCAATTGCACTTACTACTTGTACCATTTCATTATCTGAAGAAAAATAATTTAAATCGGAATGATGCAAACTTCCAATATCATATTTACCGGTAAAATGAGACGTTTCATTCTGCGTTACAGTATTATGTGCTATGGTTTGTTTTGCCCAAGTTTTGTTTTCTTTTAGGTAATTCCCACCACCTTTTTGTTCGATATTTACAAAACGAGATAAACCATAATCTTGAATGACTTCTTCTCCATTTTCATATAAAGAATATGACAATTTATCATAATGACCATGGCTTGAACCTTGTGCTGCGTACTTAAAAACGAGTTCTAAATTTTCATTTCTTAAAATACCAACACCACCTTGTTTTCCTTCTGGACCATCAGATAAATTGATAGATTTTTTAGCGAACGGTTTTTCTTTTCCGTTTTTAATACCAAGTGCAACTGCTAAACCAGAGTCATCTAACAATACTTTATCTTGTTCTTTAGCAATTGATAACAATCCAGGATCTTGTTCCCCAAAATGATAAGATACATCTACAGCAGTTACCAAAGCGTTTGTGTAATACGACATTCCTTTTTGTCCATCGTTTAATGGAAAAAAATCACCATCTGCATCAGATAAATTTAGTAATGCATTTATAGATTTTAAAAGTACGCCTTCTTTATATTCAAAAATTTTAAGTTCTGGTTTTACATTGTGTAATGCTTCCGCAAAAACTAAAAACGGATACATCGCATAACGTTGGTAATATGGTCCTTCATTATAATAACCATCTGGTGAAAAAGGCTCTTCAATATTCGCTAAAAAACCTGCTTTTCCGTCCTTGTTTAAAAAACCACCATCATCGTCTTTTTTGTTAGCAGCTAATTTTAAATCTTTAATTCCGTATAAGGCACGATTGATTAATTCTTCGTCATCCATAACCAAACCAATCATTCCAACAGCTGAATTTCCCCAAGTACTATGGTTGTGTACTCGTTGGTAAAATTGCGGACTATCCACAGAAATATGATCTGCAAACGGCCTGAATAAATTAGTTTCTAATTTGTTACGTTCTTCTTCCGTTAGGTAATTATAAATACAATCGTAAGCTTGACTCACATATACCAACCAATTAGAATCGTTTAAACATTGCCAGAATAATTTTCCTCTAGCATAAGATCTTGTTTTTGGATGCAATGGTAAGGTTTTATACAATGCTTCATATTCCATAAGCATGTCTTTTACATACTTGGCATATTTTTCGTCATCTAAAATTTGATATAATAAACCTGCTTTTTGAAGTATAAACCAATTCTTTTTATGTACAACGTGTGTGTAACCACCAGAATAATCTTTAGGAATTGGCACATCTATTCCTGCTTCAATTTCAGCATCAACTTCTTTTTTTACTGCCTCTAAAGATTTATCGAAAATAGGAATTGTTCCTAATTGCGCTCTAATATCTTTTACACCTTGAGCAGTTAAAATAAGTTTAGGATGTTGTTGAGTTCCTTCAGTTTTTGTTTCTGAAATTTTTTCAGAACTCGTAGTGCTTTCATTTTTACACGAAAGCATTACGAATAAAATAAATATAAAAACAACCCTAAAAGTTATATTTTTTCTCATAATAAATTGGTTTACCAATTTGGTTTACCAATATACTATAATATTTTGGTTACCAAAAAAAGATTACTTTTTATAAAATTACATATTATAAACACCACCGTTTATATCTAAAGTTGCTCCTGTTATAAATCCATCATACTCTGATGCTAAATATAATACAGCTCTCGCAACATCATCTGCATTACCTGCACGTTCAATTGGAATTCCTGCAATAGTAGCTGCAGCAGACTCTTTAGTTGTATGTGTATTATGAAAAGATGTACCCAAAATTAATCCTGGAGCAACAGCATTTACTCGTGTTCCTTGAGGACCAAACTCTGTTGCTAATGCTCTTGTAAATGTTAAAATAGCACCTTTACTTGTGGCATAAGCCAAAGAACCAGGATGACCACCTTTACGACCTGCAAGCGATGCTAAGTTAACAATACTACTGCTTTCGTTTTTAGCCAAGTGTGGTCCAGCTGCTCTAGTAACTAACATCATAGACGTCATATTTATATCCATAACTTTGTGCCAAAAATCGGTTTTTAAATCTTCTAATAAATTACGAGCCACCAATGAACCTGCATTATTAATTAAAATATCTAAACTACCTAAGGCTTCAACTGTTTTATTAACTACGTTATTAGCATCTCCTTCTTTGGTTAAATCTCCACTAATTGCAACAGCTTTAAGTCCTTTTTTTGTTGCATAATCCACTAGTGTATTGGCAGTATCTGCACTAGAAAAATAATGAATAGCCACATTAGATCCGCTATCAATAAAATGTTTGGTTATTGCTTCGCCAATACCTTGAGCTCCTGCTGTAATTAATACATTCTTTCCTGAAAGTTTATTATTTATCATTGCTATATTTTTATTTTACTTTATCGTTTTTACTAAAATATCCTTGATTAGACACTGCTTTATCACTAATTGAAATGCTTCCTGTTTTAAACCAAACTTCTGCATAATTACCATCGGCATATTGTTTTTTAATATCTCCATTATGAGTTTCTGCACCTGAGCACCAGTTTTTATTAACTTCTGGAGATTTACCATTTGTTTGATTATAGGCTCCTAATTTAAAAAAGCAACCTTCTCCAGCATAAGCTTCTTTACGCTCAACACCATCCTGCCCTATTGGTACAAATAATTTTTGAGTTTGTTCTGGAATATCTGCTTTTGTAGTGTATTCAGATTCTATTAAATTTTTAGTAAATGTTTTAGTTTCATGATTAGGGCTAGTAAATTTTAAACTCATAATACCATCTTTAACTACCACTTCATAGCTAAATTCTTCACCTAAAGCAATACCATCTTTTGGTTCTTCTGGGTAAGTATTTTCGGTTTCACCTACAACAGAAAAATCGTCTCCCCAAACAGCAGATGAATAATCCCAACGACCAGAATTATCGTCTCCAGCAGTATTAATTTCGTAATGCCAAAACACAGATCCTTTTGTATGACCTGGATATTTTTTGTAAAATATTTTTAATGGCTCGTTTTCATGCTTATCTGCACTATGTATTTGCCCAACAACCACAGCATGAGATGCTGCAACACGTGCATCTCCGGTTGCAGACACATTCATGACCTTAAGTGTTGCTGTTAATTTATCGTTTGCAGTTTTTGGATACCACTTTTTTGTTTGTGCTAACTCGGTTCTTGTGTTATTAGAAGTACCGTGTGTATTACCGGCGTTAGGCGTTTTAAAAACTACCCAATTTGTACCATTTTCGTTTGTAGTATAAAAATAGTCTTTATTTTCAAAATTGTTAGCAATACCTACATTTGATCCATCTCCTAAAATTAATTTCCAATGGTCGAAAAAAGGAATTACATCACTTGGATACGTAACTTTTTTTTCTTCTTCTACTACAACTGTTTTTTCAGAATTATCTTTACAAGCGTTTAAACTTAGTAATAATCCAGACATTAAGATTACAGCTATTGATTTGATGTTTTTTTTAATCATATTTATAATGTTTTATTTTTTAAAAATATTCGGTTAATGCTACAATTCCATTATAAGAAATTACTAACGAAAAGAATAACGCTGCAAATAAACCAATGTTTATTCCTATGCTTGTTTTATACGCTTTCATTACTTTTTTATTATTTACAATAAGTATAATTCCTAATATTACTGCAGGCAATACAAATACATTAAATACCTGAGATAATATTTGAATTTCTATTGGGTTGGCACCAAAAGCTGGACCAATTATAGCGACTAAGCAAGCTATAAAAGTGATTATTCTAAATTGTTTAGAATTAGTATCTAACTCTCCCGATTGATAATCTGCAATTAATAAAGGTGCAATTAACAAACATGGAAAAATAGAAGATAATCCTGCGCTTAACGCACCAAAAAAGAAAATAGTAACCGCCCATTTACCTGCAACTGGCTCTAGAGTGTTTGCCATATCTAAAACATGGTTTACTTCTTTACCATCATAAAACAAAGCTCCAGCTGCTACAGCCATAATAATTCCGCTTATAAAAAATATTAAAATAGCAGCGGTTATTGAATCTTTTTTTTGTTGGTCTAAATTTTTAATAGTCCAACCTTTACCTTTTACAAATAATGGTCTTGACAGGAAAGTAGCCGAAGCCATAGTTGTACCAACAAAAGCTGCTACTAACATTTTTCCTCCGGGAACATTTGGGATTTTTGGAACTAAACCTTTAATAACATCTATTGGTAATGGTTGCACAAAAAACAACGATAGTATAAAAGATAAAGCCATCATTGTTACAAAAATGACAAGTATTTTTTCGAAAAAGGTATACTTACCTACTAACAATAAAAGATAGAAGATAACTATAACTGTAATAGCTGTTATTAATACAGTTTCGTATTCATAATCAATCAAGCCATCAAAATTTATTGCTAAAATTTCATAAATAATATTAGATGAAATTCCTAAAATTCCCATTAAGGAATTCCATTGACCAAAGGTGATACCCACAATTATTAATATTGCTAACGCTTTACCAAATTTTAAATGTTTTTTAAATCCGTAAAGTGCAGTTTCACCAGTTATTAATCCATAATTTCCGTAGGCAAACATTAATACACCAGAAAACAAACAACTTAAAAATAATACCCAAAGCAAATCCATATTAAACTTACTTCCAGCAACAATCATGGACGTTACGCTACCTGTACCAATAGTGTAACCAATAGCAAAAATACCAGGTCCGAAACCTAATATTATTGCTATAATTTTTTTAAGAAATGATTTTTTGGTTGTGCTTTCTCCCATAATATTTGTTAGTTGTTAATTAGTTTAAATTCCAATTTGTGTGATGCGGTGTTGCAGAGTCATCATCTAATCTTAGGTAAGTATGCGCACCAAAATAATCGCGTTGTGCTTGTATTACATTTGCCGAAGCATATGCTGTGGTGATTCCGTTAAAAAACTGAATAGCTTCGCTTAAAGCTGGTGTTGTTAAATCTTTTAATAAGCATTCTGAAACCACCTTCTTTGTTGATGGCTTAAACTTTTTCAACTTATTGACTAATTCTTTATTGGTTAAAATATTAGTGGTTTCCTTAAAAACACTAACCAATTCTTCCATTAAAGTTGACCTAATAATGCATCCGTTTGTCCAAATTCTTGCAATTTCACTTAAATTGAGATTCCATTGAAACTTCTCTGAAGCTTCCGCAATCAATTTAAATCCTTGGTAATGGTTAACAATTCTGGCAAATTGATAAGCTTCTAAAACCTCGTTAGTTGTAACACTTAATTTTGAAGTATTTTCAAAATTAAATATTGAATTCAATTGAAGTCTCTCCTCTTTATAAAACGAAATATATCTTGAAAATAAAGCCGAACTAATTAGTGTACTTGGCACACCAAGTTCTGCAGATGCGATGGTTGTCCAGTTTCCTGTGCCTTTATTTCCTGCTTTATCTAAAATCTTTTTTACCAACCAATCGTCTCCTTCTTTCTTTTTAAAGATATCGGTTGTTATTTCTAACAAATAACTACTCGCATCGTTTTTAAACGACTCTAAAGTTTGAGAAATTTCATCAGGATTTTGACCTAAAGTTTCTAAAATGGTTGTTACTTCTGCCAATAATTGCATCTCAACATACTCAACACCATTGTGTACCATTTTTATAAATTGACCACTTCCTTTTGGACCAACATAGGTACAACAAGGCAAACCATTTTTATCTTTTGCGGCAATAGTTTCTAAAAAAGGAGCGACTTTATTGTAAGCCTCTTTGTCTCCACTTGGCATAATAGAAGGACCTTTTAAAGCGCCTTCTTCTCCACCAGAAACGCCAGTTCCTATAAAGTGAATGCCTTTAGATTTTAAATAATCGTAACGTTCTTTTGTTTTTTTGTAGTTAGAATTTCCGCCATCGATAATAATATCATTTTCAGATAAATGTGGCAGTAAATCTTCAATCACATAATCAATTGTTTTACCAGCATTTACCATTAACATAATGCGTCTTGGCTGTTGTAAAGAATTTACAAATTCTGAAATATCATCAAAAGCTTCAGCCTGTGATAATTCTGGATATTGTGCTTTAAAATTTTTGGCAACATCAACTTCTACCTCATTTACATGTCTATTAAACATAGAAATTTTAAAGCCGTTATTGGCTAAGTTTCGGCATAGGCTTTTTCCCATAACACCTAAACCAAACAATCCAAATTCTGACGTCTTCATTATATTTTGTTTTATCTTTTTAATAATTTGTTCTGGCGTAAGACTAATATCAATTGAAATTGCATTTTCAGGATTTTCTAAAGTTTCAAATTGCGTTTTAAGTAATGCTGAAGGCATAAAATGATTTGCCCTATTTTGCATACGTTTATAAATTTGATCGAATGTTCCTGTTAAATGAATCCATTTGGTTTGATTTTTAATACCAAAACTTAACGTATCTCGATATTTTTGTTTTAAAGCAGAACAAACAATAACACAACTATTGTTTTTAATTTGCTTTTTTGCCAAGTTGTTTAAAGTCTCTAACCAACCTTGCCTGTCATCATCATTTAAAGCTTGACCATTAGACATTTTTTTGATGTTACTTTCTGGATGAAAATCGTCTCCATCAAAAAAAGGAATATTCAATTCTTTAGCCAATAAGTTTCCAATGGTGCTTTTTCCGCAACCCGAAACTCCCATGACAAACACAACTGTATTCAAAATGCTAATTTTTTGGTGCTATTGCTTCTCCTACTGTTGCTTCTTTAAACCAAACCTCAGCATAACTTCCGTTTTGGTATTGCTTAGCAATGTCACCTCCATAAACCTCAGATTTAGTAGATTTATAATTTGCTTGATTGTAAGCACCTTGTTTAAAGTAATTTATTTCTCCTGCATATGCAGTATCTCTTTCAACACCTCCACCTTTTTCTCTATTGGCGTATACTCTTTTTATTTGCTCCGGTATGTCTTCTTTTGTAGCAAAATCTGACTTAATTAAACTTTTTGTAAAAGTTACTGTCTCGTGACCTTCACTTGTAAAAGTTAAATACATAATACCTTTATACACGTTTACTTCGTAACTAAACTCTTCATTTAAAGCAATGCCGTTTGCTGGTTCTTCAGGATATGTTGTAGCATCTGTTCCTACTACAGAAAAATCGTGTCCCCAAACCGGTGTAGAATAATCGAATCTTCCAATATTGTCTCCTGCAGTATTAATTTCATAATTCCAGAATACAGAACCTTTTGTATGGCTTGGAAATTTTTTATAATAGATTTTTAGTGGTTCGTTTTCATGACCTTCGTCACTATGAATTTGTCCAACAACAACCGAATATGAAGAAGCTGCTGTAGCATCACCTGTAGTTGACACGTGTTTTACTTTTAAAGTTCCTGTTAGTTTTCCGCCTTCTTCTGGAATCCAATGTCTTTTTTCTCCTAATTCTGTTCTTGTATTACTAGATGTTCTTGAAGTTACTCCAGAATTTGGTGTTTTATAAACAACCCAATCTACATCGTTTTCTGTTTCTACATAAAAGAAATCGTCTTTTTGAAAACCTACTAAATCATCAACATAGGTACCATCTCCTAAAAGGATTTTCCATTTATCCATAAACGGAATAACATCACTTGGATATTTAGAAATTGAATCTGAAATTGAATCTGAAGTCTTATTATCATTAACTTTTGTTTCATTTTTACATGATACAATTGTTAAAATTGCTATTATTAAAAAAGATAGTTTTTTCATTGGATATTTTATAAGATTATAGCTTTTATGAGGTTCTTACTTTACTGAAACCAATTCAGCACATGTGCAAGAATTTGTTAGTACATTAATGTTTGTTTTAAGTTTTCTTCTGTTTTAATTTGACCAGAATTAATTAAAGCATTGTTAGATTCCACATTGTTTTTTGCTCCCCAAAGGATTGAAACAAACTTTACGTTATTGTTTTTAAATGTATTGTTATTGATGTTTACATTAACAATTCCTCTGTGATTTAGCAACATTCCGTTTTTCTCTTTTGCTCCAGAATTTGTAAACGTACTATTAGTTACTAGAAGGTTTCCACCAATTGTAGACTCATCATAACCACCACGATAATAATCGATAACGTTTTGTTTTACGTTTGTGAATGTGCAATTATCAACAGTTAAATACTCGGTATTATAATCACCTCTATCGTTTGTTTCTTCAGATAATTCTAAACCGTTTTCACAGTCTGAAATTGAAGTATTTCTAAAGATAATTTCTTCGGAAAAAGATTGTTTATACACTTTTAAAGCATAATTGAAATTACTGATTTCTGAATCTAAAACTTCCAATCCAAAATGATTAGACATGTTCTTTTTTAAACTCGCGAATGCTTGCTGAGAACCTGTTCCTTTTAATTTAATATTCTTAACAGTTAGTTTTCCGTAAGGATGTAATTCGATAGCTGGCGTATTTGCTGCTCCTGCATAAACAATTTCAGCACTTCCATTAGATTGAATGGTTATTGTTTTGTTTACGATTAACGATTCTGAAATATTATAAACACCATCATTTAAGCTTAAAATATCTCCACTTTCTGCTGCTTTAAGTTTACTCACCAATTCTGAAGTATTTGTAACTGCATGTGTTGTAGCTTCTTTTTCTTCTACTTCATTTGAAAACCAATCTGCACCATACTTAGATTTATCTAACAAGTCTAAATTTATGTCTCCAGCTTTTGCAATTGCTCCGATTGTATTCGATTTTTCTCTAGAATTTCCTAATAAATCATTTATAATGGTTTCAAAATCGTAGCCTTTATACACTTCTACATCATCGAATCCTGAAGTTGGAACAGATAAATTTGAACCAATATCTGTTAAGGTTAAATCTTTCGTAATTAATCCATGGTCATTTTCAACCTCCACTCCATTATTATCGATAACATTACTAGCAAAGGTTACGCCATCTGCTTTATCGTGCTCGATAATTGGATTTGCATCACCTTCAGAATTATAAATAATGTTATTTACAACTTCGGTTCTTAAAGGTCTTGCAGATCTAATTTCCGACTTTGGTAACACGTCCGCTTGTGCAATATTTGTTCCTACACCAAATTGCCAAGGCGAGCTAGAATCTACAAACGTATTGTAAGCTACCACAACATCTGTAACTTGGTTGTAACGGTTTAATGGCGATTTTGGAATTCCGTTCATTATAGCAATCGGACTTCTAAAATTCTTACCTTTTATTTTGTAAAATAAGTTGTTAATTACCCAATGACCTGTGTTTATAATTCTTATTCCACCATATTGATCGTTTACACCATCACCAATAAAATAATTTCCGTCTACAGTAACGTAATTCCCGTGACGCGTAACCACAGAACCTTCACTTTTATAAAACACATTGTTTTTGATAATGTTGAAATTGGTTTTACTTGAAATAATTTCAACTTCACCATTACATTCTTCAAATAAATTATTTGCAATTAACGTGTTACTTGGACTCATTGATGTAAAACTACTTCCTAACTGAATTGTTTCACCTCTTGCACCACCTTTTCTTGGTCTTGGACCAAAATGATTATTAATAATTTTATGGAAGTTTCTAATACTTTGGTTTCCTTTTAAATCGACTCTTAATGTTGGACCACCATTTGTTTTACCAGCAAGATAAGAGTTGCTAAATTCGTTGTGTTTACCATATAACTGCACCCAAAGATTGTCTTGATCGCGCTCTAAATTATTATAATCTAAAATAACACAATTGGTAACTTTAGAGTGATTAGCTACTTCCTTTTCACTTGTTCTAAATGCGATAACATTTGTTTTTGGCGAGTGTCCGTTTCTAAAAAATAAACCGCTCACTTCTATGTAATTTCCGCTAATTTCTAAACTAGATGTGCCTTCTATAAATACTTTTCCAGGTGTTTCTGCTTTTAAAGTAATTGGTTGATTTTTGGTTCCTTCGCCAGTAAGTATAATTTCGACATCCTTGTAAGTTCCATTTGTTAACACAATATTATCTCCAGCTTTCACTTCTTTTAAAGCCAGATTTAATTCCTCTACATTACTAACCGTAATTTGGTTATCTATAGTAGGTTTACTGCATGCTATTAGCAGAATTAATAAGCATAATATTGATGTTATTTTTTTCATAAGAAACTTTAATTTGTAAATTTTAAAAAACTAAAATCTAATTATAGACTATTTGTGTTTTATTAATTACTGTTTTATTATTTTTTGAATTAAACTTTTTCCGTCTGCTTCGATTTTAACAATATACACACCAGCATTTAAGCTTGAGATGTTTAAACGATTATTATTTAATTTGTTTAAAGAGAGTACATTGTTGCCTAATATATCATACATCGAAATTGAAGATATTTTTGTATTATTAGACTCAATATTTATAAAGTCTACAACAGGATTAGGATATATTTTAAAATCTAAAGTATCATTCTCTACCACCTTTAAAGTTGTATCCGACACTACTATTTCATTTGAATAATTAAAAGCTTTATCAACTGCATAAATTTTGTAGTAATTACCTGTTAAATATGTATCTGTAAAACTTGTATCGGTACCTATATATACAACAGTCCCTTCTAATCCACCTGTACCATTTGTAATTGTATTTCCATACTCATATATACCATTTTGGTTGGGATCGTTATCATCGTTTGGCATTGAAGTGTACTTAACAACTACATAACCTCCATTATCTACACCTCCAATTGGAGCAGTCCAACCAACTGAAGCTACTCCTGAATTATTAGCATAAACACCAGATGTTGGGCTATTAGGCGCTACATCATCATAAGATCCAGAATACACTACAAAATCGTCTATTCTTACTGTATCTGTATACCCATTATCGTCTCCATCTAATCTTGCTACAGCCCAATTAGAAGCATTAAAAGTAGAGCCTGTTGTTAAGGTTCTATAAGTTTTTGTATAAGTATTAGGAGCAAAAACAGTTACATCTGTTGTATTAGATGCAACACCTCCTGAAGTATTATTTAAATAAATTCCTGCATCTAAATCGTCTGTTGGATTTGTTGGAGCTGAATAAAAATATTGAACAGTATATTGAGTATTTGTAAGTATTGGAGGATTTGTAGGAGAAGGTGATTGCATCCTAACATTATTAGCTCCTACCGCTACAGCCCATGCTGCAGAGAAATCTCCAGTTCTTGCTAATGTTGCATCATCTGTCATTTCATAAACAGAAGAGTTACCTGTTGAAGACACCGTCCATTCGGTTTGAGCAATTCCTGCCTCTCCACTACCTGCAGAACTCATAGTTGCGTCTGCCACTTGATTTTCCATACCACCATCCATTTCAGGGAATTCGCCTATTACTTGACCAACAGAAGGCGCAGTTGTAGAAGATGTAAAAACAATTTGCGTATTAACACGTTCGGCTTTTCTTTGATTTAATGTAGTTGGCGCTGATGATGAACCAGCTCTATAATTTAAAGACTGAACAGTTGTTGTATCCCAATGCCAATTTAAAGATCCATTACCTGAAAACAATAAATTTGGCTGTGCTGCATCTGCCGGCACTAAATTAGAACAATCCCAATCCACAGCTATTTCTAGAGCACCACCTGTATAATTAAAAGCTGTAGACAAAACAAAGCTCATAAATCCTTCGACTCCTGGAAAATTATTAGATGTATTAAAAGTATAACTTCCAACAAGAGTTGCTCCATTTATAGCATCATCCCAACTACTATCTAGCGCCACAACTTCTGCTGCATTAGAATTCCTCATGTAAATAGTCATCGTGGCATCGCCAGAGGCCGTAATTATATTTGTAGAACCCAAATCAAAATTTATTTGAGAAATTGTCGCAGATGGAGCTAAAGCAGATAATTCTGCCTCCGAATAATATATACTTGCTCTCGAAAAAACAGAAGACGACCCATCGTTTGAACGCTGAAAAGGACCTCTAGTTGCTGATGCAGATGTACCCGTCCCTAAAGTAAGAGTTGTCTGTGCTTGGGCAAAACTTAAAAAAAGCACTGCTATTAAAAGTAGTTTTGTTTTCATATTTTTTTTAATTTTTAAAAGTTAGCTTGAGTTTAATGCGTTACACTTAAATTATAATATTTCACATATGAAAATGCATTTGGATTTGTGCTTCCCAAATAATTTCCAGCTTTAAAATAATTCTCAAATGGCCATTTAGATAAGCTTACATCTTCATAAACTAAAGGATCATTATCATTCAATTGAAGTTCTAATTTTCCTATCGAGGCCTTAATTTTAAAATTAAATTCCTCAAAACCAACATATCCCATATTTGTAGAAGCATCTACCCAAGTCGCGCTAGAAGTTTCCAACAAATCATCTCCAGATGTATTCTCATCTACTAAAGATTTTTTATAAGAATAAATAAAACCGTCTATCCAACGTATTTTTATTAATGGTGGCCCATTATTTGATGAAAAATTATGAGCTTCCATATCTTCTTCAGATATAATACCATGAATTTGCATTACAATTGTATTATGGTATTGCCTATTATTATTTTCATTGTCCTCAGATATATCTACAACTTTTAAGCGACCTTCCATTATTCCGCCTTGCTGTAAAGACCAATTATCTCTAGAGTTAGTAGGGTTTATTAACTCTCTTAATTCTGTTCTAGAGTAAGAACTATTTGTTGTTGAAACATCTGGGTAAGTATAAAAAACAAGAGAACTGTCATTAACATCATCATACATAAATGGCATAACTGGAGCCAAAGATTGATAACCAAAATTAACTAAATCTGTAGGTTGATACTCGTCTGGACTTCCATTATTATTCTCATCTACTGGCAATGTAATTTTCCAATTACTAAAATTAACATCTGCATACACAGGAGTACTATCTTCTTCAGAATCTACATTAATTATTGGTAAATTAGATTGAGAGGAAACATTAGTATCATCACTTTTAGAACAACTAAAAACAATAACAAAAAATATAAATGCAATATATTTTTTCATAATATTTTATCTTTAATTAGAATTGGTTTACCAGATTGGTTCACCAAATATAGATAAAATAATATATATTTGTGTTAATTTACTAAAGAAAAAAGATTTTAATAAAGCTTAAAGCCTTTTTGCAAAACAGATATCAAATCTTAATTATATTTAACAATAAGATAAATTAAATACTATTTAAATGCATCATTATTAATATATCAACAAAAACACGACAACAATAAAGAATTATTTATTACAATTTAGTACTTTAGAGACAACATTGAATACTATAAAATGAAAATAATACATATAAGTGCAGAATGTTACCCTATAGCTAAAGTTGGTGGACTAGCAGATGTTGTTGGTGCTCTTCCAAAATATCAAAATTTATTGGGTGAAACTGCGCAGGTTATAATGCCTTTTTATGATATTAATTTTACTCAAAAAAACGAGTTTGAAAGTATTTATGAGCATACTATACTTTTAGACAAAGACACTTACAGTTTTCGAGTACTAAAACCAGTAAATCTAAATATTGGTTTTGATTTATTTTTGATTGACATACCTGAATTAATCTTTAAAAACTATATTTATTCTTATGACGACTCTACGCGTTTTTTAGCTTTTCAGGTTGCTGCTCTAGATTGGATTCTTACATTAAAAACAAAACCGGACATTATACATTGCCATGATCACCACACAGGATTAACTCCATTTATGCTTCAAGAAAGCTACAAATACAAAACTTTAAACAAGATTCCGGTAGTTTCTACAATTCATAATGCACAATACCAAGGTTGGTTTTCTCATGAGAAAGTAAATTTAATACCCGAATTTAATTTTGATAAAGTAGGATTATTAGATTGGAGTGGTACAATAAATCCTTTAGCTTCCGCAATAAAATGTGCTTGGGCAGTAACTACAGTTTCTCCTAGTTACATGGAAGAACTTAAAATTGCTGCTAACGGTCTAGAGTCTTTACTAAGTGATGAATCTCAAAAATGCAAAGGTATTTTAAACGGTATCGACACTAATGTTTGGAATACCGAAAACGATACATATATAAAAAAACAATATTCCATAAATAATATTATTAAAGGAAAACAAGCTAATAAGAAATGGCTTTGTAATACTTTTAATTTAGATATTAATAAACCTTTATTCGCTTTTATTGGGAGACTTGTAGACGAAAAAGGTTCAGACTTATTTCCTGAAACTTTTAATATTGCTTTACAAAAAAACGATATTTCAATTTTGCTTTTAGGCTCTGGCGATAAAGACACTGAATATAAATTAGAAGCTTTAAAAGAAAAACATATTGGCAACTACAATGCGTATATTGGTTACGACGAGAAACTCTCTCATAATATATACGCCGGAGCCGATTTCTTATTAATGCCTTCTCGAGTAGAACCATGTGGATTAAACCAAATGTACTCCTTGCGCTACGGCACAATACCAATTGTGAGAAGCATAGGAGGATTAAAAGACACAATTATAGATATTAAAGATAGTGGGTTTGGCTTTACACATAAAAACACTAGTGTTGAAGATATTTGTAACGCTATAACTAGAGCTACTACATTCTATAAAAATGAAAAAGCATTTCAGAAAACAAGAAAAAGGATAATGAACATAGACCATTCGTGGGATAATTCAGCAAAAAAATATTCAGAATTATATAAATCGCTAATAAACTAACCATGATTAACAACAAAGTTTTAAGTATTATTTTAGGAGGAGGACAAGGCTCAAGATTATATCCTTTAACTGCAGACAGGTCTAAGCCTGCAGTACCAATTGCAGGAAAATATAGATTAGTAGATATACCAATCTCAAATTGTATAAATGCTGATATTAAAAGGATTTATGTTTTAACACAATTTAATTCTGCTTCTTTAAATAGACATATAAAAAACACATATCACTTTAGTTTTTTTAGCTCTGCCTTTGTTGATGTTTTAGCAGCAGAACAAACCATGCAAAGCGACAAATGGTTTCAAGGTACTGCAGATGCAGTAAGACAAAGCATGCATCATTTTTTAAGTAATGACTTTAAATATGCTTTAATACTCTCTGGAGACCAGTTATATAATATGGATTTAGAAGATATGATTGCTAAACACGAAGAAAGTAATGCAGAAATATCTATTGCAACCCATCCAGTAAATGCAAAAGATGCAACTGGATTTGGACTCTTAAAAACAAACGACCAAAATATAATTACTTCCTTTATAGAGAAACCAGCAGCAGATTTATTACCAGATTGGACTTCAGATGTAAGTGATGAAATGAAAGCTGAAGGAAGAAATTATTTAGCCTCTATGGGAATATATATTTTTAATAGAGACTTATTAATTAAGTTAATGCAAAACCCAGATACTAACGATTTTGGTAAAGAAATTATACCGCAATCCATACACAATCATAAAACTTATAGCTACCAATACGAAGGCTACTGGACAGATATTGGTACAATAGACTCTTTTTTCGAAGCCAACTTAGGTTTAACAGACGATATACCAAAATTTAATTTGTATGCCGATGATAGAGTTTATACAAATGCAAGAATACTACCAACATCTAAAATTTCTGGCACCCTATTAAACAAAACAGTTATAGCAGATGGTTGCATAGTTCACGCTGCTAAAATCGAAAGAAGCGTTATTGGTATTCGTTCTAGAATTGGTAAAGAATCTGTTGTCCTAAATACTTATATGATGGGTAATGATTCGTACGAATCCTTAGAAAGAATTGAAAAAGAAAACATACAAATTCTATTAGGAATTGGAGACCGATGCTACATAAACAATTGTATAATAGATAAAAATTGTAGAATTGGAGACGATGTAAAAATTGAAGGAGGAAAACATTTAAAAGATATTGAAACAGATAGTTACCAAATAAAAGATGGTATAGTTGTAATAAAAAAAGGTGCAATAATCCCAAAAGGAACTATTATAAAATAATCAATTTTTACAATTACCATAAAAATATTATATGTCTAAAGTAATAGCGCACAGCTTATTTACAGATTTCGATATTAATTTATTTAAAGCTGGAAAACATTTTAAACTCTACGAAAAATTTGGGTCTCACATTACAACATTAGATGGTGTAGATGGTACGTATTTTTCAGTTTGGGCACCAACAGCAAAACAAGTTTCAGTTATTGGAGATTTTAACTTCTGGCAAGAAGGAGAGCATAATTTATTTGTACGTTGGGATAAAAGCGGAATTTGGGAAGGATTTATTCCAAATGTTGGCAAAGGAACCACTTACAAATACAAAATTGAAAGCCATAATAATGGAATTAAAACTGAAAAAGCAGACCCATATGCCAGACGTTACGAACACAATCCAAAAACTGCTTCCATTGTATGGGAAGATAATTACAATTGGAAAGACAAAAACTGGATGGCATCACGCAAAAAGAAAAATGCCATAAACGCTCCATTTTCAGTATACGAAGTTCACTTAGGTTCTTGGAAAAAACAAATTGAAGAAAATCGTTTTCTATCTTATGTAGAATTAGCAGACGATTTAGTTAAATACGTAAAAGAAATGAATTTTACGCATGTAGAACTTATGCCTATAATGGAATTTCCATACGACCCAAGTTGGGGATACCAAATAACAGGATATTTTGCTCCAACTTCACGATTTGGTTATCCCGAAGAATTTAAATTATTAGTAGACAAATTACACCAAAACGATATAGGTATAATTCTAGATTGGGTACCATCTCACTTTCCCGAAGATGCACATGGTTTAGGTTTTTTTGATGGCTCTTGCCTGTACGAACATCCAGACAAACGCAAAGGCTATCACCAAGACTGGAAAAGTTTAATATTTAACTATGGGAGAAACGAAGTAAAATCGTTTTTAATAAGTAATGCCATATTTTGGCTTGAACAGTTTCATGCAGACGGTTTACGTGTGGATGCTGTTGCCTCAATGTTATTTTTAGACTACTCCAGAAAAGAAGGAGAATGGGAACCCAATATTTACGGAGGAAGAGAAAACTTAGAAGCAATAGCTTTTATGAAAGAATTAAATGAAGCCATTTACGGAAACTTTCCAGATGTTCAAGCAATAGCCGAAGAATCTACTGCATTTCCTGGTGTTTCAAAACCTGTATTTTTAGGAGGCTTAGGTTTTGGCATGAAATGGATGATGGGTTGGATGCACGATACATTAGATTATTTCTCAAAAGATCCTGCTTATAGAAAACATCATCAAAACGATATTACTTTTTCTATAACCTATGCGTTTACAGAAAACTTTATGCTACCATTATCTCATGATGAAGTTGTTTATGGTAAAAAATCTATTTTAAATAGAATGCCTGGAGACGAATGGCAAAAGTTTGCAAATCTACGTTTATTGTATAGCTATATGTTTACACATCCTGGTACAAAATTATTATTTCAAGGTGCAGAGTTTGGACAAAGCGAAGAATGGAATTTTCAAAATAGTTTAGACTGGCATTTATTACAATACAAACCGCACAAAGGCACACAAGAACTTATAAAAGCATTAAACACGCTCTATAAAACTGAGCCAGCACTTTCAGAAAAGCAATTCTCGCAAGATGGTTTTGAGTGGATAGATTATAATGATGCTGAAAATTCAGTTTTAGCATACATTAGAAAAGGAAACAAACCAAAAGACAACCTTATTATTATCTGTAATATGACACCTATTCCAAGAGAAAACTACAGAATAGGCTTACCTAAAAAAGGAACATTAAAACAAATTTTTAATAGTGACGATAAAATCTATTATGGCTCTGGCAACTTTAACAATAAAGTTATAAGAACAAATGCTAAAGCATGGCAGTTTAGAAAACATTCTGCCGAAGTAAATTTACCTCCCTTAGCAATGATTGCCTTGAAGTATTCATAATTTAAAACGCTTATTTTAAGAAAAGCGTAATTACATCGTTTGCGTTAATAAATGGTGATTAATAATGTTTTTATTTTGCTAAGTTTTCCGTTTTTTTGTGTTAACCCACAGGATATAAACAAGATGAGTAAAATTCTCGTTTTTAATTTTCTGTTGGAAAATAAAAAATCTATTCCATGATAGTAAATACTGAACTAGAACAAAAAGGAAATTTATTTCCTTCAGAAATAATAAATTATAACAAAGATGTAGACACACTACATTTTTCTACAAAAAACGGTGTCGCACTTCAAGTAACAGTAGTAAGAGATAGCGTTATTAGGTTTAGATATAGTACAACTGGTAAATTTGAAAAAGATTTCTCCTATGGCATAACTATGCATGCTAGCAGAGGTTATAGTTTTTTAAATGTAGATGATAATGACACACATTATGTTATAACTACAAAAAAACTAATTTGTGAAATTAGAAAATCAAACTTACAAGTTGCTTTATTTGATGCCATCGACAAAAAAATAATTAACGAAGATGAAATTGGTTTTCATTGGGAAGAATCATACGAATATGGTGGCGATATAGTAAAAATGAGTAAAGCTTGCCAAAAAGCAGAAAGCTTTTATGGCTTAGGCGATAAACCCGTAGATGTTAATTTAAAAGGAAAACGTTTTGAAAATTGGGCTACAGACTCTTACGCCTTTGGTAAAAATACAGATCCAATATATAAAGCTATACCGTTTTATACTGCCATCCAAGACAATAAATCTTATGGTATTTTTTTCGACAATACATTTAAAACCTATTTTGACTTTGCACACGAAAGAAGAAATGTAACTAGTTTTTGGGCTCAAGGAGGAGAAATGAACTACTATTTTATTTATGGGCCTAAAATGGAAGATGTTGTTAAAAATTATACCGATTTAACAGGAAAACCACATGCTTTACCTCCTTTATGGGCTTTAGGTTTCCACCAATGTAAATGGTCTTATTATCCAGAAGCTAATGTAAAAGAAATAACAAAAACATTTAGAGATTTACAAATACCTTGTGACGCTATCTATTTAGATATCGATTACATGGACGGTTTTAGATGTTTTACATGGGACAAAAAGCATTTTCCAGACCCAAAAAGAATGGTTAAAGAACTTGAGGACGATGGTTTTAAAACCGTAGTAATTATTGACCCAGGAATTAAAATAGATTTAGAATACGACGTTTTTAAAGAAGCATTAGATAAAGATTACTTCTGCAAACGTGCAGACGGCCCATATATGAAAGGTAAAGTATGGCCTGGAGAATGTTATTTCCCAGACTTTACTAAACCAGAAGTTAGAGAATGGTGGTCTGGCTTATTTAAAGAATTAATTGAAGAAATAGGAGTAAAAGGTGTGTGGAATGACATGAATGAACCTGCCGTAATGGATGTTCCTAATAAATCTTTCCCTGACGATGTTCGCCATGATTACGATGGCAATCCTTGTTCTCACAGAAAAGCTCACAATATATATGGAACGCAAATGGCTCGTGCTACCTATCATGGTTTAAAAAAGTATGCATATCCAAAAAGGCCTTTTGTAATTACTAGATCTGCATATTCTGGAGCCCAACGCTATACTTCTACTTGGATGGGAGATAATGTGGCAACATGGGAGCATTTATCAATAGCCAACAATCAAGCGCAACGTATGGCAATGTCTGGTTTTTCTTTTGCAGGAAGCGATATTGGAGGCTTTGCAGAACAACCACAAGGAGAGTTATTTGCTCGTTGGATTCAATTAGGTGTTTTTCATGCTTTTTGTAGAGTACATTCTTCTGGAGATCATGGAGATCAAGAACCATGGGTATTTGGCGAAGAAATTACAGGTATTGTAAGAAAATTTGTTGAACTTAGATACCAATTACTACCCTATTTATACACTGCTTTTTGGCAATATATTAGTGAGGGAACACCTATTTTAAAATCTTTAGTATTATTTGATCAAGAAGATACTGGTACTCACTATAGAAGTGATGAGTTTATTTATGGAGAACAAATATTGGTTTGTCCTATTTTAGAGCCTAATGCCAAAGGTAGAAGAATGTATATTCCTAGAGGAAAGTGGTATAATTTCTGGACAGATGAAGTTGTAGAAGGCGGAAAAGAATTTTGGGTAGATGCAGACTTAGACAGTATGCCAATGTTTATTAAAGAAGGAGCTGTTATACCAAAATATCCAGTACAACAATATGTTGGCGAAAAAGATTTTGATGAAATTACTTTAGACATCTATTATAAAAAAGGAAAAGAAACATCTAATTTATATGATGACGCTCATGACGGTTATGATTATAAAAAAGGAAGATTTAGTTTACGCACTTTTAAAGTAACAGGTAAAAAAGAAGAGCTAATTCTACAACAACATAAACGTGGAGATTATAATGCAAACTACACTAAGTTTAATCTTATATTTCACAATTTACCATTTACAATTACCTCTCTTGAGATAGACAATGTGGAAATCGATTTAGAGCAAGTTTATACTAATGGTTGCCAATCTATTTCTATTAATAAAGAATTTACAGAAATTCATTTATTTGGAAAATAAATTATAAAAAAAACCTCTAAGCAATAATACTTAGAGGTTTTTTATTTGTTTTATATAAAGAGATTAAAGATTCACTTTCAAATCTGTATGTTCCCATTCTGAATAACCTCCTTTTAAATCGTATATTTTTTTAAAACCAGCCTTAAGCATTATCTCTGCACATTTGGCACTTCTACCTCCTTTTTGGCAATATAATATTACAGGCTTTTCTTTATCTAATTTTGATATATCTGCCTCAAAAGTAGGAGAATTATAATCTATATTTTGAGAGTTAAAAAGATGTCCAGATTGATACTCTACAGGAGTTCTTACATCTACTAATTGTACGTTATTTAAATCTTTTAAAGTTTCAATTTCTTCTGTAGACACTACAGTAATTCCTTGCTCTGTTTTTGTAGAACAACTAAAAAGACAAATAGCTAGTATTAAAACAATTATAGTGGCTGAATTTTTCATTTAATTTTTGTTTGTTTTTTTATTTCTCGACATCTCCCGTCCATTCTGAAAAACCTCCTAATAAATTATAAGCATTCTCAAAACCCATTTCATTCATTATAGCACATGCTTGTCCACTACGGCCACCAGACCTGCAGTACACATAATAGTTCTTACTTTTATCTAAGGCTTCCAATTCATAAATAAAAGCTTGGCCTTTAAATATGTTTAAATTTTTTGCATTAGGAATAAAACCATCTTCAACTTCTTCTTCTGTTCTTACATCTAGTATAAAAGCATTTTCATCTGCTTTTAATTGTTTAGCCCATTGCTCTTGTGATAAATCTGACATTTATAGTTTTTTTTAATTGCAAAGTTAATGAAATTAACGTTTCATTAAGATATAGACGTAAAAAACCTGAAGTGTTACAACTTCAGGTTTTTTTATAGAAATATTTTATTTCTAAACTTTTATTGTACAACCAATAGCTTTAGTTTCAGTCACTTCAACTTCTTTCCCATTTAATAATGCATTTACAGCATCTTCAACATATTTCTTTTTTACTTCTTCTGCGTTTTGATAATTATCATCTATAGCACCAATGTACTTAACAACATTTCCTTTTTTTGTTTTTTGTACTACATAAATATGAGGTGTTTTTGTTGCTCCAAACTGTGGATATACACGTTGACCTTCGTCCATTAAATATGGAAAAGTAAAACCTTTTTCCATTGCTCGCTCTTTCATAGCCTCCATGCTATCTCCTGGCTTTACTTTTACGTTATTAGGCATAATTGCAATTACAGGATAACCCTTTTCGGCATACATTTTATTTAACGCCTCTATTCTATCTTCATAGGCTACTGCATAAGGGCATGTATTACACGTAAATGTGATTATAAAACCTTTTGCATCGTCAAAATCCGACATAGAAACCGTTCTACCATCTATATTCTGTAGTTTAAAATCGGCAACTACATCTCCTACTTTATAACCTTTATCATTTTCTACGTTTGTAAATGACCAAATGCCAAAAACAACTGTTGTTAACAACATTAATTTTAATACTTTTTTCATTTTTCTATTTTTTAGTTTATAAATTTATCTACTTCCAATTCTAGTTCTTCTAAGGTAAAAGACTTTTCAAAAAACACTCTTTTATTTTTATTATATATTATTGTTGCAGGAATAGCTCCTGTCCATTCTTTATCTACTTTGGGTATCCAAGTATTTGCGTCCACATCGTTTAAAACTACTATTTCAGATTTTAACTTGTGCTTTGCTATAAATGGTTTTAGTTTAGTATCGTATTGCTTTGGAAAATCTAAACTTACTAATAATACTTCTACGTTTTTATTTTTATAGTTTTCATTTAAAGCTTCAAAATAAGGTAATTCTTTAACACATGGCGCACACCATGTTGCCCAAAAATTCACTACATAAATCTTGTCTTCGGTCTTATTTAACAATGGTTCAAGCTCGTTAAAATTATAAACTTTTAAGTCTATATCTTTTAAGTTAATATCTTGATTAGCATTTTGAACATTTGCAACTGTTTCTGTTTCTAACTTTACATCTTCTTGGCTTGTATTTTGCTTGCAAGCAAAAATTAGCAGGAATAATAATAAAACATATCTCATCATTTTATAAAAATAATCACAGAATTGTAAACATTAACCATTTTTAACAAATATTTACATTAAATTTAATTTTGATTCTTGAAATCCAATTTATATATTTGACGCTTTAGAATATATTATGAACATTTTTTTAAATAATACTTGGTGGTGGAATTCTCGAAACTTTAACTTCGTGAACTAATCCTAATACGTATTATTTATATAACTATACAAAAAGGCTTGTCTCACGACAAGCCTTTTTACATTCTGAACTTTTTCTCAGAATTAATTAACATAAAAGCAACATCTCATAAAAAATGAGTTATTGATATAAATTCAGCATTAAATGAAAACTTTTAGCCTTTACACTAATTACAAAAAAATTCTTGCAGATACTATTACTCCAGTTAGTATCTATTTAAAAATTAGAGATAAATTTCCCAATAGTATTTTACTAGAAAGTAGTGATTATCATGCAAACGATAACAGTTTCTCTTATATCTGTTTTAATCCTATTGCTTCTATAAAAGTATCTGGAGACACAATTGAACAAAAATTTCCAGATGGAAGTATACTTAGAAATCGTACTAAAGATGTTCCTAAAATGATCCATAAGTTTACTAAACGTTTTAAAGTAAATTCCGATCATGATTTTAAGTTTATAAACAATGGTATTTTTGGATATACTGCTTACGATGCTGTAAAGTACTTTGAAGATATAGAAATTTCAAAAAAAGAAAACTCAATAGATATACCAGATATTTACTATGCTGTCTATCAAAACATTATTGCAATTAATCATTTTAAAAACGAAGCTTATATTTTTGCTCATTGTTTTAATGATAATGCTAGCAATATAGATGAAATATTACATATTATAAAGTCTACTAATTTTGCTTCATTTGAATTTTCTACAGATTCAAAAATAAAATCAAATCTTACAGACGACGAATATAAAGATCATGTTGCATTAGCTAAAAAACACTGTGCAAGAGGAGACGTTTTTCAGCTTGTTTTATCAAAAAAATTCTCTCAAACGTTTAAAGGAGACGAGTTTAATGTTTATCGTGCATTACGTAGCATTAATCCATCTCCATATTTATTTTATTTCGATTATGGCAACTTTAAAATTTTTGGAAGTTCTCCTGAAGCCCAATTGGTAGTAAACGAAGGAATCGCAGAAATCCATCCTATTGCCGGTACTTTTAAGCGTACTGGAAATGATGAAAAAGATACTGGATTAGCAAAAAAGCTTGCCGAAGATGAAAAAGAAAACTCTGAACATGTAATGCTAGTAGATTTAGCCAGAAACGATTTAAGTAGACATGGCAGCCAAGTAAAAGTTGAAACTTATAAGGAAGCCCAATTCTTCTCTCATGTTATTCATTTAGTTAGTAAGGTTACCGGAAAAATTCACGACAATACTGCTACTATGCAAGTTGTTGCAGACACATTTCCTGCAGGAACTTTAAGCGGAGCGCCAAAACATAAAGCCATGCAATTAATAGAAAAATATGAAAAAACAAGCCGTGCTTTTTATGGTGGAGCTATTGGTTTTATGGATTTTAATGGTAATTATAATCATGCAATAATGATTAGAACTTTTTTAAGTAAAAACCACGAATTACATTGGCAGGCTGGAGCTGGATTAGTTTCTAAATCTAATCCAGAGAATGAGTTACAAGAGGTCTATAATAAATTAGGAGCATTGACAAATGCTATTGAATTAGCAAAAGAAATTTAATATGAAAAAAGTATTAGTAATAGATAATTACGACAGTTTTACATATAATTTGGTTCATTATTTAGAGGATTTAGATTGTGAAGTAACTGTAAAAAGAAACGATAAATTAACTTTAGAAGAAGTTGACTCTTTTCATAAAATAGTACTATCTCCTGGTCCAGGAATACCAGACGAAGCTGGCTTATTAAAAGCAATAATTAAACAATACGGTCCAACAAAAAGTATTTTTGGAGTGTGCTTAGGACAACAAGCAATTGGCGAAGTTTATGGAGGTACACTAATAAATTTAGAAAGTGTTTTTCATGGTGTAGCTGCAAAAGTCGATATTACTGTAGATAATGAAGTTTTATTTAAAGGCATGGAGAAAACCATAGAAGTAGGCAGGTATCATTCTTGGGTTGTTAATGCTAATTTACCAGAAGAATTAGAAGCCACTTCTTTTGATGAGAATGGGCAAGTAATGTCTTTAAGACATAAAGTTTACGATGTTAGAGGAGTACAATATCATCCTGAAAGTGTACTAACTCCTTTAGGAAAACAAATTCTAGACAATTGGGTAAAAAGCTAAAACAATTAAATTTATCCGGCGCTTTTAATAGAAGACAAATATATTTTGCATATTAAAGCATAAAAACATTTAAAATAATAAAGTTAATCGCTTTCGCGGAAATAAAATGAGAAAAATATTAAACAGATTAATTAATCACGAAAACATCTCGAGCGAAGAGGCTAGAAATGTGTTAATAAACATTTCTAAAGGGCAATATAACCAAAGCCAAATTGCTTCTTTTCTAACTGTATTTATGATGCGTAGCATTACCTTAGAAGAGCTTAAAGGATTTCGTGATGCTCTTTTAGAGTTATGCATAAGAATAGATTTATCTAATTTTAATACTATAGACTTGTGTGGAACTGGTGGAGATGGAAAAGACACTTTTAATATCTCTACAATCTCTTCTTTTGTAACTGCTGGAGCTGGAGTAAAAGTTGCAAAACATGGTAATTATGGTGTGTCATCTGCTTCAGGATCTTCAAATGTTATGGAAGCTTTAGGTATTCATTTTTCAAAAAAAGCAGACTTTTTAAAATACGCTTTAGACCAAGCAGGCATATGTGTTTTACATGCTCCATTATTTCATCCAGCCATGAAACATGTAGCTCCAATTAGAAAAGAATTGGGTGTAAAAACATTTTTTAACATGTTAGGCCCAATGGTAAATCCTTCTTTTCCGCAAAATCAAATGGTTGGAGTTTTTAATTTAGAATTGCAAAGACTATACGGTTATTTATATCAAAACACAGATAAAAATTATAGTATTGTACATGCTTTAGATGGCTACGATGAGATTTCTTTAACAGGAAAAACTAAAATTATTTCTAATAATGCAGAAACCATAATAGAACCATCAGATTTAAAAGTTGAACAATTGGAACAAGCAGATATTTTTGGAGGAGCAACAGTAAAAGAAGCTGCAAAAATTTTCAAAAATATAATTAATAATAAAGGAACAGAAGCACAAAATAATGTTGTTTTTGCCAATGCAGGATTAGCTATTGCTACAGTAAAAAACATTTCTCATCAAGAAGGATTTGAATTAGCAAAAGAGAGTTTAGAAAGCGGCAAAGCAAAAGCTAGTTTAGAACGTTTAATTCAATTAAGTAAATAATGGATATTTTAACCAAAATAGTTAATGATAAACGTATAGAAGTAAACCTTCGAAAACAACTTATTCCAGTAGCACAGTTAGAACAATCAATCCTTTTTAATAAAGAAACCATTTCTTTAGCTAATAAATTAAAAAACAGTAATACAGGAATAATTGCAGAACACAAACGCAGATCACCTTCAAAACAAGTAATTAACAACACTCTAAACGTATTCGATGTAGCCAAAGGTTACGAAAATGCTGGAGTTTGCGGCATGTCTGTTTTAACAGATGGAAAATATTTTGGTGGCTCTTTAGACGATTTATTAACCGCGAGAGCAAGTTGCAATTTACCATTACTACGTAAAGAATTTATTATAGACGAATATCAAATTATTGAAGCTAAAGCTTATGGTGCAGATGTTATTTTACTAATAGCAGCCATTTTAACTAAAGCTGAAATTAAGCAATATTCTGAGTTTGCAAAAAGCCTAAATTTAGATGTGCTTTTAGAAGTGCATAATGAAGCAGAATTACAAAAATCAATCATGCCTAGCCTAGATATGCTTGGTGTAAATAATAGAAATTTAAAAACGTTTGAAGTTAGCTTAGAAACAAGCAAACTATTGAGCGAACAAATTCCAGATGATTTCGTAAAAGTATCAGAAAGTGGAATAAGCAGTATAGAAGCCATTAAAACCTTACAGCCTTTTGGCTATAAAGGCTTTTTAATTGGTGAAAATTTTATGAAAACAGATAATGCAGGCAATAGTGCCCAAAAATTTATAAACGATTTAAAATGAATCTAAAAATTTGTGGAATGAAAAATGAAAACAACATCCTTGATGTTGCAGAACTTAATCCAAGTTATATGGGTTTCATTTTTTATGAAAAATCACCACGATACTTTAATAGTGTAATACCAGAACTACCAGAGAACATTAAAAAAATAGGTGTTTTTGTAAATTCTACCTTCGACTATATTAGAGGAAAAGTAGAAAAACATAATCTACAAGGTGTACAATTACATGGTGACGAGACACCAGAATTATGTTCTAAATTAAAAGCTTTAGATATTATTGTTATAAAAGTGTTTTCAATTAAAAACCAATTTAACTTTAATGTTTTAGAACCTTTTGAAGACGTTTGTGATTATTATTTATTCGATACAAAAGGCAAAGAACCTGGTGGAAATGGCTATACTTTTAACTGGAATGTTTTAAAAAAATACCCATCCATTAAGCCTTATTTTTTAAGTGGTGGCATAGGTCCTAAAGAGTTGGATGCTTTACTTTTATTTTTAAAAAGACCAGAGTCTGAACTTTGCTGCACATTAGATTTAAACAGCAAATTTGAGACTGCTGCAAAATTAAAAGACATTACAAAGCTAAAAGCTTTTCAAAAAAAATTAATAGATGCTAACTATATAAGATAATTACTATTTAAGGTAGAAATTACTTTACTCATTGAAAAAGAAAATGAAATATAACATCAACAACAAAGGTTACTACGGTGATTTTGGAGGCGCATACATTCCAGAAATGCTTTATCCAAATGTAGAAGAGCTACGCTTAAATTACCTAAAAGTAATGCAAGAACCTTCTTTTAAAGAAGAGTTCAACCAATTATTAAAAGATTACGTCGGGCGCCCATCTCCACTTTACTTTGCAAAGCGATTAAGTAAAAAATACAACACAAAAATTTATTTAAAACGAGAAGACTTAAACCATACTGGAGCTCATAAAATTAACAACACAATTGGTCAAATTTTAATGGCTCAGCGTTTAGGTAAAAAACGAATTATAGCAGAAACTGGAGCAGGACAACATGGTGTAGCAACAGCAACTGTTTGTGCACTTATGGGCATGGAATGTATTGTTTACATGGGAGAAATTGATATTGCACGTCAAGCACCAAATGTTGCAAGAATGAAAATGCTAGGCGCTAAAGTTGTACCAGCATTATCTGGAAGTAAAACATTAAAAGACGCTACTAATGAAGCCATAAGAGATTGGATAAATAATCCTGTAGACACACATTATATTATTGGAAGTGTTGTTGGACCTCATCCATATCCAGATATGGTAGCTAGATTTCAAGCTGTAGTTTCAGAAGAAATACAGTGGCAATTACAAGAAAAAGAAGGAAAAAGCACACCAGACTATGTAATAGCATGTGTAGGTGGAGGTAGTAATGCTGCCGGTGCTTATTATCATTATTTAGAAAACACTAATGTAAATTTAATAGCCGTTGAAGCCGCAGGAAAAGGTGTTAACTCTGGAGAAAGTGCAGCAACCTCTGCATTAGGTAAAGAAGGTATTATTCATGGTAGTAAAACCTTATTAATGCAAACTAACGACGGACAGATTACAGAACCATATTCTATTTCTGCTGGACTAGATTATCCGGGTGTTGGACCAATGCATGCTCATTTATTTAAAACTGGACGTGCCGAATTTGTTTCGGTTACAGACGATCAAGCTATGACTGCTGGATTAGAATTATGCGAACTAGAAGGCATCATTCCTGCAATAGAAAGTTCTCACGCACTAGCTGTTTTTGGACATAAAACATTTAAACCAGACGATATTGTTGTATTAAGTTTGTCTGGTCGTGGAGATAAAGATCTTGATACTTATATTAATCATTTCAAATTATAAATTGTGAATAGAATTAATCAAAAACTAAAAGAAAATAAAAAGTTACTTTCTATATATTTTTCTGCAGGTTTCCCTAAACTAGACGACACAGTCTCAATAATAGAAAACCTTGAAAAAAATGGTGTAGATATGATTGAAATAGGACTACCTTTTAGCGACCCATTAGCAGATGGACCAACAATACAAGCAAGTTCTACACAAGCATTAAAAAACGGAATGACAACCAATGTTCTTTTTAATCAATTAAAAGACATTCGTAAAACCGTATCTATTCCATTAATACTTATGGGTTATTTTAATCCTATGCTTCAATATGGTGTAGAAGCATTTTGTAAAAAGTGTCAAGATATTGGTATTGATGGTTTAATAATTCCAGATTTGCCTGTAGATGTTTATAACGAAGAATACAAAGCTATTTTTGAAAAATATGGTTTAATAAATGTGTTTTTAATAACTCCGCAAACCTCTGTAGAACGTATTAATTTTATAGATTCCATTTCAAATGGATTTATTTATATGGTAAGCAGCGCAAGTGTAACTGGTAGCAGCTCTGGTTTTGGCGAAGCACAAACTAATTACTTTAAACGCATTGCAGATATGAACTTAAAAAATCCTCAAATTATAGGTTTTGGTATTAGTGATAGTGAAACTTTTAAACAAGCTACAAAATATGCTAAAGGAGCGATTATAGGTTCTGCGTTTATAAAACACTTAAAAAGCGAAGGTGTTACCAAAATAAATAATTTTACAAATCTAATTTTAAGATAGTTTAACATTGACAGTCAATGTTTTAACTAAGCCTTGTGATATATTTTTATTGATGATTTGTATATTAGTATAGAATCAATAAAACAAAAATATTATGGGAACTATAAAAGACAAAAAGAAATTTAAAACTACAAAAACACAAACAAATCCTACCAACCCAACTGGGAACACGGATATAAAAACAAATAAATTTGATATTGATAAAGCAACTATCAAAAAGCAACAGAACAAGCAATAATTTAAATTAAATTATTACTTTGTAAAGCCCAAACTTAATACTAAGTTTGGGCTTTACTTATTATAATTATTATGGCTTTAAACATTGTTTTAATAGAACCCGAAATACCTAATAATACAGGAAACATTGGCAGACTAGCTTTAGCATCTGGTTCTAATCTACACCTAGTAAAGCCTTTTGGTTTTGAAATTACAGACGCGAGATTAAAGCGAGCCGGACTAGATTATTGGCAACATCTTAACGTTACATATTATGATAGTATTCAAGATTTTTTTAAAATAAATAAAGACAAGAAAATGGCTTTTTTATCAAGTCATGGTACAAAACAACATTGGGATATTAAATTTGAAGACGATATGTTTTTAATTTTTGGAAAAGAATCTAAAGGCTTACCAAAACCTATCATTCAAAAACATGAAAACGCTTTATTTAAAATTCCGCTTTACAACGAACATGTACGCAGTCTAAACTTAGCAAACGCTGTAAGCATTATAATTTACGAAGGTTTAAGGCAATTAAAATGAATAATTTAATAAGTGTTTTAGAAACTGAATTCTCTCGTAATGCAAATTCCCAAATAGCATTAAAGCAGCAAGCTTATATGCGAGATCAATTTTTAACTTATGGTATTAAAACGGAAGTAAGAAGAAGCATTCAAAAACCATTTTTAGTTAAAACCTATCTTCCAAAAAAAGAAGAATTAGAAACCATAGTAAAAACACTTTGGGCAAAACCAGAAAGAGAATTTCAATATTTTGCACAAGAACTTTCTTTTAAATATTTAAAGCAAACAGAACAAAAAGATATTGCTTTATTCGAGTTTATGATAACTAATAAATCTTGGTGGGATACTGTAGATTTTATAGCAGTAAAACTATTAGGCAACTACTTTAAAATCTTTCCCGAATTACAAAAAGAATACGTTGATAAGTGGTTAAATTCAGAACATATATGGTTGCAACGTTCTGCGTTATTATTTCAATTAAAATACAAAACAGATTTAGATTCTAGTTTAATGGCTTACACCATTAATAACCTTTTGGGCTCTAAAGAATTTTTTATAAACAAAGCCATTGGTTGGGTTTTAAGAGAATATAGTCGCACAAATCCTAATTGGGTTTTAGAATTTGTGGCAGCTACACCGTTAAGTAATTTAAGCAAAAAAGAAGCACTTAGACTCATGCTATAATTTATGTTTTATTTAACCAAAAATCCCTGATTATCAGTTCTATTTGTATTATATTTTAATAAAAATAATACAATGAAATATCATATTATAATTAACAGTGTAAAAGCTGTAGATGCTTTACAAAATGCATGGTCTAAAGCAGATTATGTTTCATTATTAGATAAATTTGGTTTTGAAGATGCTGGAGAAAACACTTCTGAAAAAGAACTAATAGAATTACTTTTTATGGCAATTTCAGACTTTGAGCCAGAAGAAGCTGCCGCTATTATTTTGGACTATAAATTGTCTGATAAATTAAATGAAAATCAAATTGAACAGATTTCTCATGAAATGCTTTTAGATAAAATTTCTGAAGAATATGCAGACATCTCATTACATCATCAATTATACAATATCAACCAACTGCTTCACAAAGCATACAATGGAACATTTCCAAGTGCAAAAGCAACTTTGGTTGAATTTGAAATTTCTCCAAACAAAAATGTTAATAAAGAAGTAGTGTTAAAAGCACTTAATGCAACCTTAGCACCAAGTAATGTAATAAAACGCTTATTTAACGATGCTTTAGAAGGAAAGGAAGCTTTTGACGAAGCCGAGAACATTATTTGGAATTTAAAACATAATGGCGACAATTCTTATACAATTACAACTTCAGAGTATTGGATAAGTCGTGATGAATTTAAAGATGCTGAATTTGATGTAACAATTGTTGAATTTGAAGAGGATGACGAAGATTAATATTCGCCTTTCTGTTTTAAGTAATTTAGATAAAAATCTTCCACTTTTTTTCGAGCCCAAGGTGTACGACGTAAAAATTTAAGACTAGATTTAACTGATGGGTTATCTGTAAAACATTTAATTTTTATATTATAACCCATATATTCCCAACCGTAATGCGCTTGTAAATCGGTTACAATTTTTTCAAGTTTAATTCCGTGAAGTGGATTATTAGGTTGTGACATTTATAATACCATTTGTTTTATTTTAATAGCTTTCTCAAAATGGTCTAATTGGTGCGTTTCAATCCACCAAGTAGCAGCCTCCATTAGCAATTTTGGATTGTCATTTTTGTTTTTAAAAAACGCATAAAATGAAACTCCAACGTTATCTCCTTTTTGAGCTATTTTTTTATTACAGACTTCTATTATTTTTTGTTTTAATTCTTCGGTCATTTTAATTTCTAGATTGTCTATCTCCACCAGATCTTTTATTATTTACAGATCCTCTACTTTTACTACGGTTTCTTCCTCCTCCATTTCTTGAGTTAGAATTCTTTTTAGACCTATCTCCAGGACCTTTTGCCTTTTTATTTCTTGGCTGTCTATTTTGCCCTGGTTTTATTGGTGCTGTTGATGCATTGGGATCTGGCTCGAAACCTTCCATTATTTCTACTGGTAATTTTTCTCCAATTAGCTTTTCAATATCACGTAAATACTGTGTTTCGTCTGCCGAGACTAAAGATATAGCTTCTCCTTTAGCTCCTGCTCTACCTGTTCTTCCTATTCTGTGTACATAATCTTCAGAAATATTGGGTATTTCAAAATTAATAACATGTGGTAATAATGGAATATCCAATCCACGTGCGGCAATATCTGTTGCTACCATTACGCGAATTGTACCGTCTTTAAAACCTTTTAAAGCTTTGGTTCTTGCGCCTTGACTTTTATTTCCATGAATTGCTGCAGCGGTAATTCCGGAGCTAATCATTTTCTTAGTTAATTTATTGGCTCCGTGTTTTGTACGTGTAAACACAAGTACTTGTTTCCAATTACCATCGGAAATTAATTTAATTACCAAATCGGTTTTTAAACCTTTTGCTACACGATATATTTTTTGGGATATAGCTTCAACTGCTGTATTTTCTGGAGTAGCTTCAACCTGTACAGGATTTTTAAGAATATTAAAAGCTAACTTTTTTATATCCTTAGAAAACGTTGCAGAAAACATAAGGTTTTGCCTTTTATCTGGCATTAGTTTCATGACACGTTCTATATCACGTAAAAAGCCCATATCAAGCATTCTATCTGCTTCATCTAAAACAAATATTTCCACACGTTTTAAAGATAATAAACCTTGATTGTTTAAATCTATTAAACGACCTGGTGTTGCCACCAAAACATCTACTCCTTTTCTAATAGTTGCTACTTGTGGTTTTTGGTTTACACCACCAAAAATAACTGCGCTTCTTAAATTTAAAAACTCGCTATATTCTTTAACATTAGCATATACTTGTGCAGCTAATTCACGAGTTGGTGTTAATACTAATGCGCGAATAGGTCTAAATTTTTCTTTAGGGTTTTCGCTTAGTATATGTAACATTGGTAAAGTAAAACCTGCTGTTTTTCCTGTTCCTGTTTGTGCAGATGCTAAAACATCGTATCCATCTAAAACTGGTGGTATTGCTTTTGCTTGTATTGGTGAAGGTGTATTGTATCCTTTTTTACTAATTGCTTTTAGTATAGGCTCGGACAGCCCTAATAATTTAAATGACATAAATAGTGTTTACTTGAGAGCCTTAATTTGGCGTTTTAAGATGAACATCTATTTTATAAACATCACCTCTTTTTTTGTGTAAAGGTAGTACTTATTTATAGTTTGCTGCTATAATTGGCAAATGTTTGTGTTTTAAACAAATTTAATAAATAAAACTATCAATTTTTATTGCTAATAACACCAGCCAAATAATCTGCATCTTTACTTACTCCTCCTAAAGTTGCCGAGCCACGTGTATACATCCATGGTAATCCTATAAAATATAAGCCTTCTATATTACTTACTCCTCTGTAATTTTTTGGATAATTATCTGCATCTAATTCTAAACCTTGAATCCAGTTAAAATTAGGGCGATAACCTGTAGCCCAAACAATGTTTTTAATTGTCGATACTTTTTTAGTTTTAAAAAAAATATCATTATTTAAAGCATCTTTAGTTCTCCCAACAGCAATAACATTGTCTCTAGATAATATCTCTTTTACGTCTGTACCTATAACTGGCTGTGTAGAAGAATTAATTTTTTTTCCAATCCAACTATATTTACTAAAACTTAAAAAGCCTACTAATGTAAACCACCACCATAATGTTTTACCTAAAAATTGTTGTGGTATAGATTTTACATTTGTATCTCCAGAGAAATAAACGTTTCTTGATTTATTTTTAGAAATTTCGTTTAAAATTTGGTAACCAGAATCTCCACCACCAACTACAAGCGCATCTCCATCTTGTAATTGGTCTGCATTTTTATAGTAATTACTATGCATTTGCAGTACACTTTCCGAAATTTTTGTATGGCAAGGCGGCGTATAAGGTATATGAAATGGTCCGGTTGCTACAATAACATTTTTAGCTTCAATTTCTCCATTTTTATGCTCGATATAAAACCCTTTTTCTGTTTTACGTACAGCTGTAACCAACGTATTTAGTTGTACTGGAATTTTAAATTTATCTACGTAGGATTTAAAATAATTAGCCACTTCAAACTTGGTAGGATAATGTCCTTTTGGAGCATTAAATTTATAGCCTGGTAAGTGATTATATTCGGTAGGTGTAAATAATTTTAAAGAATCCCACCTATTTAACCAAGAGGCACCAATCTCCTTTTCACCATCAACAACAATAAACTCTTTGTTCATTGCTTTTAAATGATAAGCCATTGCTAATCCTGCTTGCGCTCCTCCTATTACCACATAATCCAACATCTGTAACTAATTTAATTCCATGCAAAAATAGAAACATAAGTGAGAACCACTAAGTATTTACTAATTAATAACAATTCACTAGTTTAATTTTAAGGTATATTTGCTTAGAACCTAAATAAAGTTTAAACAACATATTACCAAAACAAATATTAATTAGTGATGTAGTTGTAAAAGACTTTAAAACAAAGTTTTTAGCAGTTAAAAAATAATAAAATTTAAAAACATGAAAAACCAACAATATATTTTATTGTTAATCATATCCTTATTTATATCTCAAAATATATTTTCTCAAGAAAAATTCGAAAAAACTAAACTGGTTACCACTGTATTTAAAGCTTTAAAAAAACAGAACGAAAAAAAAATACTAAGAAGTCTACCAACAAAAGAAGATATTAAATACCTTATTCCGCTAGTTAAAACGGCAAATCCAAAAGAAAACATACCTGGAGTAGACTCTATAATTTTAGAGTTTAAAACTGGAGCTATTGAAAGTTTTAGAAAAGCTATTAAAAAAGGAATTGCGTTTGGTATTGAATGGGATAATATTGTTTTACAAAAGGTAAAATATGAAGCAAATCCTGAACCAAAATTACAAATAGAGAGAGGAAAAATTACGTTGGTTTGCAGTAGTAATGAGAAAAAGTTTTTAATTATTTTAAAAAAATCGTCCAAAATACGTGGCACTTGGAGATTAATGAACCCTATTAAATTTACGTTGATTTAAAGCATTTTAATACTTAATCAACTAAAAAAAAAATTACTTGCTTTTTCATTTATACAAGAACTTGGCTTTGTAAAAAAAAAATTTGCTAACTTCGAATTTATATAACGTTGAATATAATTTATTAAAACGGAATCATATTCGAGTGACATTAGCTACAATTATGAAAAAAATCACGTTAATATTTATTACTTTAATTTCTTTACAGAGTTTTTCTCAAGATACTCCTTGTGTTTGGCAAGATGGCTTTTATCGTTACTATGTAAGACTAATCACTGATAATATTCCTGCACCTGATTTTAATAAAACGGATTTTATAAATCATCTGATTACCAATAGCAACCCACCAAATTCTGATTTGATTTTTTTAAACAATTCAATTACTGAAGTATATCCTTCATTTCCCATATTCATAAATGAATATTTACAAAAAACAGTAACTGTAGTGTGTGATGATGACTCTATGGATACTTTCTTGATTGTTTATTCAGAGTCAATTGAATTGGTTGAATTTCAATGCGAAGCTGAACTTGGAGTTGAAGACTTTGATTGGAAAAATAAGATTAAAATATATCCCAACCCTGTTTCCGAAAACTCTTTTATCCAAATTGATATAAAAGCAGGTTTTAAGAATTTAAAAATTCATGATATAACTGGCAAACAATTATACTCTATAAAAATAGAAAATTTAAACCTTATCGACTTTAGTCCATTCATGTTAAAAAATGGAATTTACTTTCTAACGTTTTCCTCTGAAAATCTAACAATTTCGAAAAAAATAATCTATAAATAACTGTAGCTAACACTGTGTATAAAAAATGCTTATTTTAGTGATTAACCAAAAGGAAAGTGCGTGTTTGCTTTCTTCCGATTTTCGTTCCGAAAATCCTCTGACACAAACACGCACTTTTCATACACAAACACGTTATAAAAATTCGAAATCTCGAAATTTAAGGTGTAGAATTAGAGACCTGTAACATTTTACCGTTATAATACTTATTACCATTTAAAGAGAAATCTGCAATATATTCTGCCATTTCTAAAGCTGTTGTAGGTGCTTGATAGCCAGGAAAAGCTTCTTCTAGCATTTCTGTTTGTACTGCACCCAAAGCAAGTACATTAAAGCTTGGTCCAGTTTCTTTATACTCCTCGGCTAAAAGCTCTGTAAGCGTTACCACTGCACCTTTACTAGAACTATATGCAGACAGTCCAGGAAACTTAACACTACCTTGTACACCTCCCATAGAACTAATGGTGACTACGTGTCCATCGCTTTTTAAAAATGGTAAAACACGACGCGTCATTTCGGCAACACCAAATACGTTTGTTTTATAAACGTGTTCAAAATCTTCCATAGAGGTTTCTGCAAATGGTTTATTTAACAATGCTCCTGCATTATTAATTAAAATATCTACATGCTTCCACTCTTTAGTCACGTAATCTTCAACCTTTTTATAGTCTTCTTTTTTTCCTAAATCGAAAGCAAAAGATTCTATATTATCAAACTGAAGATTACTTACTGGCTGTGCGTTTCTTGATAGCGCCAATACATTATGACCTTGATTAGCTAAGATATGTACCAACTCAAAACCAATACCTCTACTTGTTCCGGTAATTATAATATTTTTACTATTCATGCATTTTAATTTCTTGTGATGCTGTATTTGCCATTGTTTTTATTACTGGTGCTAATTTATTTATTAGACTTGCCATAAAATTATAATCTAATTTATCTACCTCATCATCTACATGATGGTAAAAATCAAAATTAGTTAAATCGCAAGACGACACAGTGTGACTTGGCACATTAAAAGCTTGGTAAAAAGCATAATTATCTGACCTTTTAAACAACCCATATTTTTTTGAAACATCTGACGCTCCAATAAGTTTTTCACCTGCATAATTATTCATTTTTTCTCCTAGGTTTGATAATTCGTGTCCTGTAATAAAGGCTTGATAGTCTCTATCTTTAAAAGGTACACCAATCATCTCTAAATTAATCATTGTGTACAGCTTAATTTCACTTTCCTTTAGTCTTTCCGCCAAATGTTTTGAGCCTAATAATCCTTTTTCTTCAGCAGTAAATGTTGTAAAAATAATGCTTCTTTTATTGTTTTTATTTTCAGAAAAATATTTTGCCAAAGCTATTACACCACTCGTTCCCGCAGCATTATCATTCGCTCCATTGGCAATAGTATCTCCATTTACATCTTTACCAGAACCAATATGGTCGTAATGGGCTCCAATAATAATAAATTCGTTTTTAAGCTTAGCATCTGTTCCTTCTAAATACCCAACAACATTAAAAGCGTCGAGTGTTTCGACTTTAAAATTATCGCGATACGTATCGAAATATGGCTTTAAACCATAATCTTTAAATGCTGTCTCAATATAAGTTGCTGCTTTGTCTATACCTTCACTTCCGGTGTCTCGACCATTCAAATCATCTGAAGCTAAAAAAGACACTATTTCTTTTATTTCTGCAGCATTTATAAAATCTTGATCTTCCTTTTTATTCTCTACCGTTTGCGTTGTTTTTTCGGTGGTATTTTGAATAGTTGTATTAGATGTTTTTTTAGCAGAATCGCAACCTATAAATAAAGCTAAAACACTAAGCGTAGTTATTATTTTCATGTTATTTTTTATTTGAGTTTAAAGATAAAAAAAACCTACTTCATATTTATGAAATAGGTTTTTAGTTTTATTAAGATTATTGGTTTACCTCTTAATGGTAAAATTATACTAGCATTGTAACTGGATTTTCAATATATCCTTTTAATGTTTGTAAAAATTGTGCTCCTGTTGCTCCATCTACCGTTCTATGGTCGCAAGCTAAACATAATTTCATTGTATTACCAACAACTATTTGTCCGTTTTTAACTACTGGCTTCTCTACAATATTTCCAACAGATAAAATTGCTGAATTAGGTTGATTAATAATAGAAGTAAAACTATCTATACCAAACATTCCTAAATTAGAAACAGTAAAAGTACTACCTTCCATTTCGTCTAAAGCAAGTTTTTTATTTCTTGCCTTACCAGCATATTCTCTAACCGCTGCACCAATTTGTGGTAAAGTTTGCTCGTTAGCAAATTTAACTACTGGTACTAATAAACCGTCTGGTACTGCTACTGCAACACCAATATGTACATGGTTATTTAATTTCATTCTATCGTCAAACCACTGAGAGTTAACCTGTGGATGTTGTTTTAAAGCTAATGCACATGCTTTTACAACAATATCATTATAAGATATTTTTGTATCTGGTACAGAATTGTATTGCTTTCTAAAAGCAATAGCATTTTCCATATCAAACTCTACATTTAAATAGTAATGTGGTGCAGTAAATTTAGATTTTGCTAAGTTTTTAGCAATAGCTTTACGCATGTTAGAGTTTGGAACTTCATCAAAATCTTCTTGACCAGTAGGTACAAATTTAGCTGCTGATGCCGATGATGCTTGAGTAGAAGTAAAGTTTTCTATATCTCGCTTTACAATACGACCATTTTCTCCTGTTCCTTTAACGTGATTAAGCTGAATACCTTTCTCCTCTGCCATTTTTTTAGCTAAAGGTGAAACAAATACTCTACCACCATCTGGTGTAGAATTTGATGTCGAAGCTGAAGCTTTAGGTGCTTCTTTTTTAGCTTCTGTTTTTGGAGCTTCCTTTTTAGGCGTTTCCTTTTTTGGTGCTTCTTCTTTTTTAGCTGAAGCACCTTCTACTGAAAAGTTTTTTGCTACAGAAGACACATCTGTTCCTTCAGGGCCAATAATTGCTAAAAGCGAATCTACTTTAGCAGAATCTCCTTCTTCTAAACCTATATGAAGTAAAGTTCCAGACTGAAAAGATTCAAACTCCATTGTTGCTTTATCTGTCTCTATTTCTGCAAGAATATCGCCTTCCTCTACTGTATCACCAACTTTCTTTAACCAAGTTGCTACAGTACCTTCCTCCATAGTATCACTTAAACGTGGCATTGTTACAACAACAACTCCTTCTGGTAAACTTTCAGATGTTGATTCGGTTGCTGTTGAGTTATCAGACTCTTCTTCAACTTTATCTTCTTCTTTAGATTTATTTTCTGTTGGTTTTTCTTCTGCAGAACCGCCTTCTAATAAACCTGAAATATCTTCACCTTCTTCTCCAATAATAGCTAAAAGTGAATCTACTTTTGCTGTCTCTCCTTCTTGAATACCAATATGAAGTAATGTACCTTCATTAAAAGATTCAAATTCCATGGTAGCTTTGTCTGTTTCAATTTCAGCTAATATATCGCCTTCCTCTACTTTATCACCTACTTTTTTAAGCCAACTTGCTACAGTTCCTTCTTCCATTGTGTCGCTTAAACGCGGCATATTTATTACTTCTGCCATAGCTTATTTATTTTATTTTATGCTCTATAAATGGATAATCTTCTTGCTCATAAACAGAATCGTACATAACACTCTTTTCTGGATATGGAGATTCTTCTGCAAATTTCTCACATTCTGAAACTAATGCTTTAACACGCTTATCTATTTCTTTTATTTCGTCTTCGGTAGCGTATTTTTCTTTAAGAATTATATCCTTAACCTGTTTAATAGGATCTATTTTCTTGTACTCTTCTACTTCTTCTTTTGTTCTATAATGTTGTGCATCAGACATTGAGTGACCTCTATATCTGTATGTTTTTACTTCTAAAAATGTTGGTCCGCCACCAGATCTAGCTCTTGTAATTGCCTCATCAAAAGCTTCAGCTACTTTAATAGGATTCATTCCATCTACTGGCCCAGAAGGCATCTCGTATCCACGTCCTAACTTCCAAACATCTGTATGGTTTGCAGTACGCTCTACACTTGTACCCATGGCATAACCATTGTTTTCGCAAACAAAAACAACAGGTAAATTCCATAACATTGCTAAGTTAAATGTTTCGTGTAAAGAACCTTGTCTTGCAGCTCCGTCACCAAAACAGCAAATAGTTACAGCATCTTTATCGTGGTATTTGTCTCCAAAAGCAATTCCTGCTCCTAATGGAATTTGACCTCCAACAATACCATGTCCTCCATAAAAACGGTGTTCTTTAGAAAAAATGTGCATAGAACCACCTAAACCTTTAGATGTTCCGGTTGCTTTACCATAAAGCTCTGCCATAACACGCTTAGGATCCACACCCATACCTATAGGTTGAACGTGATTACGGTATGCAGTAATCATTTTATCTTTTGTTAAATCCATTGCATGTAAAGCTCCTGCTAATACTGCTTCTTGACCGTTATATAAGTGAAGGAATCCACGAACTTTTTGTTGGATATAAACTGCAGCAAGTTTGTCTTCAAACTTTCTCCAGAAATACATATCTTCATACCATTTAAGGTAAACTTCTTTAGTTATTTTCTGCATTTTTGGTGTTTATTATAAAAAAATAAATCGTTCATTTTTTTTTATTACCAATTAAAAACTGGTATTAATCAATTATTTCAATTTAAAAAATTGAGTTGCACTAACAAAAGTAATACTTTGAATTGGTAATGCAAAAGCGAAAATTGACAAATTATTTACGAAAACGTTATAGATTTGAAGAATCGAATCCAAATGGTAATAGGTTGGCTAATGAATTAGACTTCATAACCTTACCAACTTCTCCCATAAAATAAATTTCTACAGGCTGATTTTGTTTTGTTTCGTACTCTGCAATAGCTTGCCTACAAGCTCCACATGGAGGAATTGGCTCGCTAGTTTTTTGGTTTTTAGACGCTGCTGTAATTGCCATTTTTATAATTTTTGCCTTTGGAAATTTTGCTCCGGCATAAAAAATTGCTGTACGTTCTGCACATAAACCAGAAGGATAAGAAGCATTTTCTTGATTACTACCAGAAACAATCTCTCCATTATCTAAAAGAATAGCTGCTCCAACATGAAAGTTAGAATATGGAGCGTAAGCGTTTTCTCTTGCTTTAATTGCTTCTTGCATTAGGCTTTGAATATTTTCTGGAGTTTCTTTTAAAGAATCGAAAATATATAGTTTCGATTCTATTTTAACTTCTTTCATATATTATATTTAAAAAGGGCTAAAAACTAAATTAGACAAAAAAACTATTGCTTTGGGCAATAGTTTTAATTTGTATAAATATAAATAAATTATTAATACTCTGTATATTCTCCTTCTCCAAGATTAAATGTTAAAGAAAAACGCAATGTACTTTCTAATGGGCTTTGCACCTTTGATGCAGAGAATAAATATGATAAATCGATATTTAATACATTGTATTTAAAACCTGCTCCTAAAGCAAAAAACTTACGAGCTCCTTTTGTTTCGTGCTCGTTAAAGTAACCTGTTCTAAAGGCAAAAGATTCTTGATATAAGTATTCTAAACCAACAGCATAAGTAAATTCTTGTAGTTCTTCTTTAAATCCACCTGGAGCATCACCAAAAGATTGAAATATTCCTGAAACAAAATCTACATTATTATCTTGACCATCTATAATATAATTGTTTTCTGTTGCAACTGTTATGTCTTCGTCTGCTTGATAACCTGGTGTTTCACCACTTTCGGTATATTCTATTCTATCTCCTAAAACTGGAGGTGTTGGCACTAAAAGTTTTGCAAACTCCGCTGTTACTCCTAATTTGTTATACTGATCGAAAATAAAATCGAAACCACCTCCTAAACGTAAAGTTGTTGGTTGAAAATTTTCTTGACCACCTTCATCATATTTAAATTTAGGTCCTAAATTTTGGATGGCAAAACCACCTCTCCAACGACCATTAAAATCGTTATAAGCTTCCTCTTCTCCTTGATAATATCCTGTTATATCTACACCAAATGTACTTGCTGCTGTTGCATCATTATCTCCTAAATTTAATTTTAAATCTGAACGTAAATAACGCATAGCTACAGCCATACCAAATTGGTCACTTAATCTTAATGTATAAGATAAATCTAACGTTAACTCATTTGGTGATTGAATTAATGGGATAGAGTTTTCATCTTCAACAAATTCAATATCTCCAAGCGAGAAATATTTAAAACTTGCTGCAAATGCACTTTGCTCGTTTATTCTATTAAAATAGGTAACATTACCAAGAAATATATCGTTAACTAATTTGCTTAAATATGGAGTATAACTAACTCCTACTCCAGATTTTGCTGTAGAGAAAACATATTTTGCAGGATTCCATTGCTGAGAGAAGGCATCTGGTGAGGTGGCAACACCCATATCTCCCATTGCAGCTGCTCTAGCATCTGGCGCTATTAATAAAAAAGGTACACCTGTAGTTATTACCCTTGTGTCTTGATAAGGTTGAACTACAAATGAATTTGCAGGTGTTTGTGAATAACTTTTTAAAGCAAAAGCAAACACCATTAGTACTAATATATTCTTTTTCATAATTTTTTTTATTTGACAAATATAAATCTTTATTATAGTATTACAAGTTTCTCTATTCTTTCTACTGTTTTATTTGTAGCGCTAGAATGCACTTTTAATTTATAGACATAAGTTCCTTTTCCTATTTTATCACCAAAATCGTCTCTACCATCCCAAACAATATCTCTAGATGTAGAATTTGCTGCTTTTCCACAATTTAAACATGCGTCTCCATTGGTTTGACCGTTTAATGTTCTAACTAATTTTCCTGAAACGGTAAAAATTTGCACGGATATATCTAAAGTTTCTGAGCTATTATGAGTAAACCAAAACTCTGTATAATTTACAAATGGGTTTGGGTAGTTTAATACGTTTTCTATTATTAAACTTTCATCTTCATTAAATACTCTAAACTGTAACTCTGCGGTAGAAGAATTATTGTAAACATCCCATGCTTTTAATGTTAAGGTGTGTAAACCTGGCTCTAAATCCCTAAATGGATACGTTAAAGATCCTTTAGTATAATCATCTAACTCTGTTACATAATAATTATTAAGCACATATGGATTTACTTCATCTCCATCTAATATAGCTACTATATCATGACCAATACCACTAGCAGTATTAATTCCGTTTTCGTCTTGTAATTTTAATAGTAATGTTGGAGATTCGTTTGTAACACCTCCTGAAACGAAATTTTCATCATTCATATAGAGACTTATATTTGGACCTATATTATCTTCTGCCGCGTTTTCATTTACACCTCCAATTTGTAGTGTATTTACTGCAGCACCAGATTGATCGTTAACAGACCCTTCTTGAGATGCATAAAAACTTACTTTACCAAAACCAACTGGCACACCAATATCTCTTGGCACAATAAAATCGAATTCAAATTCACCATTAGTAACAGTAGATTGCCCTCGAAAAATCACTTCTCCTAATGTTTCGAATTCCATAATAATAAGGTTTGGTCCATCATACGTGTAATCATTACCTAATGTTTCTCTTGTAATAGGCTTATCGTAAATAGTTGTAACTACTTTTCCGTTATAGTTTGTTAAAACATTTCCTGCAACATCTGTAACTTCGCCAGAAAGTTTCGCATAACTTAATGCCTCTAACACCTCATTATTACCTGCTATTGGGACATCGTTTATTTTTGTTAAACGCACATTAGGTTTTGGAAATGCTAATTTTAATGCTGGGTCACCAAAACTAAAAACTAAAGTTTTTTGCCCTACACCAGCTATACTATTACTTACTTTAGTTAACCTTAAAGCTTCTGCTATAGAAGGATACTCATGATCTTCATAAATATCGGAATCATTATAGGAGAATAGATATTCCTCTAATTTTTTATTAAAATTTACACCAACCGAAAAATAAATTTGACGTGTTGTGGATACTAGCGAAATAGCTCCTCCATCTTTATTCCAATATACTAATTCTCCAGCTGTAACTCTTAATGGATTATCGAAACGTGTATACTCACAAGTTACGGTTACAAAACAACTTAATTTACACTCGTTTCTTAAAGCTTGTACATCTGGTTTTTGAAACAATCTCTCGAATGCCCAACCATCTTCTCCTCCATGACCAAAATAATTAACCACTAAAGCTCCATTTTCTACAGCATTAGCTATTGCTGTAGTTACAGAAGGATAACGATCTCCACCAGAAGAGGCTTCTTGTTGGTATGCATCTGTGTGAACTTTAACTGGATTTAAAAATGGTTTTGCTGCTGTAATATCATCGGCAATTTGATCTGTGGTTTCTTGCAATTCTGCTTCATAAACATCATCAACATCGTCTGAAATTGCTAAAAAATTATTCCTCCAACTACCTAATGCGGCAGTAGAATAATAGACTTCAACTTTATCTACCATTTCTTTAGCGCGATCTGGAGAATCGGCAAGGAATCGACCAACTGCAATATCTAGTTTATCTGAAGAAATCATTGTACCTTCATTTGGATCCATCATTCCATAAAAATCATCTGAAACGTATGAACCTGTTAGGTTAAAACTCTCATAAGCATGCCAAGATGGTGTATTATATGTATTTGAAGCTACTCTTCCTTTATAATCGAACGAACTATCTCCAAAAAGACATAGGTATTTAATTCTTTTATCTGCTGAGCTTGCATTATCATAAACGTATTTAGCTAAATTTCTAATAGCAGCAATATCTGTATTACCAGTATTAAACTCACTATATATAGCTTCTAAGCTAATTACCTTTACATTTAAATTATTTTTCTCTCTATTTATTTGTGCTAGACGACTTGCTTGACTAATAAGTGAGTTTGGTGATACTATTACGTAATCTATATCCTGAAAATCTCCTTGAGCGTTTTTAAATATTGTACCTTTTATGTTTTGATTAAAAACTGTTGACACTCCTAAATTTAAAGGTTCAAACAAATTAAACGGCGTTACCGCAACATATTTTTTTAAACTTCCTAAATTTGCTTTAAAATTTAATGTAGATTCAGAATTAAGTTTTGTAGTAATATTATTTATATCTGTAATATCCCAAACTTCAGAAAGATTAGCCGCATTACTTATAGTGTACATTCCTACTCCTGTATTTTCAGCAGAAATTCGATTGTAAAATTCAAATTGTGTGCCAATAAAATTTAGATTTCTTGTTGCTTCAATTGATATATAATCTATATATCCTACAGCACTAGGCACTCCTAATTTATCGTAATCTACTGTTATAGAAATATTATCTGAACTTACATTAACATCACCATTATAGCTTACATTTACTCCGTAAATATCGTCATTTAAGTTAATCCCTGGAGTTGTTAAAGTTGTAATAACATTATTATTAGCACTAATTGTCCAATTTGCAGAACTTCCAGATGTAGATGCTCCAAAAAATTTAAACTTAACCGATTCTTCTGTAACAATGTTAGGAAAATTAAAATCGAAAGATTTAGTTGTTTCTACATCCAATTTATCACCAAACCATCTTCTTCCAACAAAAGCTAAATTAAACTCATCAACTTCATGAAATTTATAATCTTGAAATGTTGAAATATTAACTGTTGCGTTGGCCGTAGGTTCAATCATGTTTTGAATTCTCTTTCCAAAACCAAAACCAACATTTAAATAATAATACGTTACATCTTGATATGGGTTTATATTTGTATTAATAATTGAATTATCAACAATACCTTTAGGCCCCACTCCATAAAACATTACATAATCTCCATCGTTAAAAACACCATCTTGCTCACCAACCACTTTTATAGCGTTCTCTACAGGATCTAAAGGATAATTCTCATTATTTAAATAAGGTATCATTTGCCCACCATTACCATAAATTTTAATTGTCCTTGGATCGATAACATCTGTATTAATACCTAAACTATTTAAAAAACTTTTAGACAATTTAAAAACACCAGATTTATCTATTCCAAATTTATACCAAGTTCCAGAGCTTAATACAGAATTAGTAATGGTTTGATTATTATTAGTTCTATAAGAGATATTAGAGTTTTCGTAGTTTACAGTAAAAGAAGTAATTTTTTTGTACGCATTTGTTCCCGTTTTTATAATACTAGAGACTGTAAGAAGAGCATATCTATTTTCTCTTGCTATAGCATTTTTTAAACTATATTGAAGAGTAGATGGAATCGTTTTTAAATCAAGATCTTTTAATTCTGATTTTGAAATTGAAGCATATTTAACGTTAGATAATGTAACATTATCTTCGTTAATACTTGAGCTAACATCCCATTGAGCGACAAAACTTATTCCTGTTTTTGGGTTGATACTATAATTTTCTTCAGGCAAAAAACTAGGGAGCGTTAAGCTATAACTTCCTGTGCTTAAAGTTTTAGAATCAGTCCAAGTTAAATTAAATTTCTTTTGTTGCGAATATACTAGAGTACATAGCAGTACTGTAATAACAAATAATATCTTTTTCATTGCTTTAAATAACGTGATTATTTAAATGTTATTATTATAATTTTAACATTTTCATAAAAACGTTTCAAAATTACAATAATAAATTAAAAAAACAGACGTTATAATGTTTCAAAACATCGTTAAAAAACGTTTTTAAAAACAAATTTTAAATCGATGTAAAGTAAATAAATAGGTTGAAGTGTAATATTTTTTTAAGTTAATTTTGCAAAATAACTTGTAGAGTTAGGTAGAATTATTATATTGCGTCTCCAAAAAAAAACATAATTAGCTTACATAAACATATTAAGTATGAAAAAAGTAATTGTATCAAGGGTTTTAATGCTATTAGCTGTATCACTAACCTTGGTTGGATGTGGTAGATCTGGCGGATCGAATGTAGATAGTGCCACTGGTTGGGAAATTAATGCTAAAGAAGGCGGATTTCAATACAACACAAAATTTAAAGAACAAGAAACACCTCCAGGAACTGTGTTTATAGAAGGAGGTACCTTTACAATGGGACGTGTTCAAGATGATGTTATGCACGATTGGAATAACACACCTAACCAACAACACGTTCAATCTTTTTACATGGATGAAACTGAAGTTACCAACCAAAATTACTTAATGTATTTAGATTGGATTAAGCAAGTATACCCACCAGAAGATGAAAACTTTAGAAAAATATATGAAGGTGTAGTACCAGATACTTTAGTATGGAGAAACCGTTTAGGTTATAATGAAGTAATGACAGAAAACTATTTACGTCACCCAGGTTACGGACAGTATCCTGTAGTTGGAGTAAGCTGGATTCAAGCTGTTGAGTATGCTAACTGGAGATCGGATAGAGTTCAAGAAAAAGCATTACAAGAAGAAGGATACTTAAAACAAGATAGCCAATACGAAGCAACTGCAGATGCTAATTTTAGTACAGATACATACATAAATGCTCCAACACAAACTTTTGGAGGTAATGAAGATATTTTAAGAGGTGGTAGATTAAAGCCACAAACTGATGCTAATGGTGAAGAAATTAATGTTTATGCTTCTAGACAAACAGGTATAATTTCTCCTAAATATAGACTTCCTACAGAAACTGAATGGGAATACGCTGCTTTAGGTTTATCTGAAGTTAGAAGTTATAATGTTTATAGAGGTCGTAAAAAATATCCTTGGGATGGACAATACACTCGTTCTGGAAACCGTAAGGTAAAAGGAGATCAATTAGCAAACTTTAAGCAAGGAAAAGGTGATTATGGTGGAATTGCAGGTTGGTCTGACGATGGTGCAGATATTACTGGTCAAGTAAAATCTTACGCTCCAAATGATTACGGATTATATGATATGGCTGGAAATGTTGCAGAATGGGTTGCTGATGTTTACAGACCTATTGTAGATGATGAGTTTAATGATTTTAACTACTATAGAGGAAACGTTTATACTAAAAATGCAATTACAGAAGATGGTACAGTTAAAATTGTTACTACAGATGAAATTGTTTTTGATACATTACCTAATGGAAAAGTAGTAGCTAGAGATTTACCAGGAGAAATTGCTCAAGTACCTGTAGATGAAGATGAAACTTACTTAAGAACAAACTTTGATAGAAGTGACAACCGTAACTTTAGAGATGGAGATAGACGCTCTTCTCGTGGTTATGATGATTTTGAAGAAATTGAAGGTCAAGAAGAAGTAACTACTAGCAAAATGTATAATTCTCCAAAACATAGAACTGAAGTTGATTCTGCAGGAAATATGATTAGAGAATGGGATAAAAGTAGCAAAAGAACATCTTTAATAAACGACGAAGCGCGTGTATTTAAAGGAGGTTCTTGGAAAGATAGAGAATATTGGTTAGATCCAGCTCAAAGACGTTACTTCCCTCAAAATATGGCAACAGACTATATTGGGTTTAGATGTGCTATGTCTAGAGTAGGTTCTAAATCTAAATCTAAAAACAAGACTAAAAACTAACAAATAGTTTTAAATAATATTAAAAGTCCTAACGTTTAGTTAGGACTTTTTTTATACTTTTATTTTATGAAAATAGAACAACTACACGAATTATTTTTAACCTGTAATGGCACTTCTACAGATACTAGAAAAATAGCAAAAAACAGTATGTTTTTTGCTTTAAAAGGAGATAATTTTAATGGAAATACTTTTACTCAAACTGCATTAGATTTAGGAGCTAAATATGTAATAATAGATGAAGTTAAATTTAATACATCTAAACAAACAATATTAGTAAATAACGTTTTAGAAACGTTACAAGCTTTAGCCTCTTATCACAGAACTTACTTAAAAACCACTATAATTGCATTAACAGGAAGTAATGGTAAAACCACTACTAAAGAATTAATAAATGCTGTTCTTTCTAAAAAATACAAAACCACTGCTACTGTAGGTAATTTAAATAATCATATTGGTGTTCCATTAACACTTTTAGCAATGTCTAAAGACACCCAAATTGGCATTGTAGAAATGGGAGCCAATCATTTAAAAGAAATAGACTTTTTGTGCAATATAGCAAAACCAGATTTTGGATATATTACTAATTTTGGAAAAGCACATTTAGAAGGTTTTGGAGGTGTTGAAGGTGTTATTAAAGGAAAAAGTGAATTATATAACTATTTAATTAAAAACAATAATTATATATTTTTAAACGCAGATGACAGCATACAAATTGAAAAACTTAACTCTTACATTAAAAAGTTTGGCTTCTCTGAAACAAATTCTAATTTCTTTAAAATAGAAAGTGTATCAGCTAATCCTTTTGTAACATTTAAAATTGATGACATTTTAATAGAGTCTAAACTTATAGGAAAATACAATTTTACTAATCTTTGTGCTGCTTCTATAATTGGCAAATATTTTAATGTTCCTTTAATGGATATTAAAACTGCCTTGGAAAACTACACTCCTAGCAATAATAGGTCTCAAATAATAGAAAATGGAAGCTTAAAGATTATTCTGGATGCATACAATGCAAACCCAACAAGCATGAAAGCTGCTTTAGAAAATTTAAGTAAACTTAAAGACAATACCAAAATTGCTTTTTTAGGAGATATGTTTGAGTTAGGAAATGAAGCTGAGAAAGAACACCAAAATATATCCGATTTAGCATCAAAATTAGATATTGATAGCATATATATAGTTGGAGAAAATTTTAATAACACTAAAAGTAATTCAACTAAAATTAAAAGCTTTTCTTCCTTTAATGCGTTAAAAGAAAACTTTAATTCTTTACAAATAGAAAATGCGACAATTTTAATTAAAGGTTCTAGAGGAATGGCTTTAGAACGTATTTTAGAGTTACTTTAATACGTGATTTTATAAATTAGAATACTAATACTTAATTGAATTAGTTTAGAAAAGAGAACAGCGTTAACCTATTTTTCTTGTTTTTCTCCATCTCCAGTCATGCTTTTTAAAAGACCTTGTTTTGTATTAAGCCAAATAAAATTAAAAACGGATTTTGTTTGGTCTCTTTCTACATCTGTAATAGCTTCTCTAAAATCATTGTCTTTATCTTTACTATCTTTAGATACAAATAAGTTTGCAATTTTAGATAGCAACCACTTTTTTTGGTTCCCGTTTTTATTTAAAATATTAATTTCTAAATCTTGATAATTTACCTTCATATCTACAGTAGATTTTGTTTTATTTCCATCTATAGTAAAATACATTTTATTGGTTTTCCCTTTAAATCTTACTTTTAAATTGGGTTCTGTAAACTCATTTATTCTAGGAAACTCTAAAGCATCCATATCCATTTTAAATACAAAATCATCATTTTTATTATTAACATCAAACGTCCAATTTGCTTTAAATGGTGTAACATCCATAAAATATCCAGTAATATCTAAAGTCGTTTTAACTGGAGAATTATATGTATTACTAACATTTGTTATTGTTGCATTAAAATTTTTAAATTCTATTTGACCGCCATTATTTTCGACTTTTACCTTCTCTGTATAATCAATTTTACCTTTATTTATTTTTATGGAATCTATGGTTAAATTAAAAGGAATATCTCTAAGAGAATGACTATATAGTTTTTTTATACTCAAATCATCTGCAACTAATTTATCTCTAAAGATGTTTAAATTAGGCTCGTTTATATTTATAGCTCTTGTTTTTACAAATAGTTTTCGGTTTTTAAATCCGAAATCAACTTGTGTAAGATTTAAACTATCTATATTTAAGTTAAAGTGATCACGTTCTTTCTTAATAATATTCGATAAGGTTTTACGGCTATATTTGGTTTGAAACTTTATATTTTTAATTATTGCATCCTTATTTTTTAGTTTAATTTTTGATGTTGTTAAGTTCTCAAAATTATTAGCTTTTAAAAAAATTGAATCTGCTTTAAACTCATAATTTTTAAAGGTAGCTGGTATTTTTTTTGTTATAGTTTCTGCATTAATTACAATATCATCAATCTCTACCATTCCTTCTTCAACATACAATAAAAGAGAATCTTTACTTTGATTATAAATATAAAGCGTAGTATTATCTATACTTAATTCGTCGATAATAAAAGGCTTAAAAATTTTTATAATACTTGACGTTGTATCCCTTTCTTTTGCTTTATTAAACACATCTTTATAATATAAAATATTAGGTTTTAATAATTTAATATCTTCAATATGAATTTCATTTTTAAAAATATAATCCCAATAACTAACGTCTTCAATTATAATTTTATCTAAATCTATTTTAGTATGTAAAGTGTTATCTTCTTGATTTTTAATATTTACTACAGGATTATTTATTGTAATTGTTCCTTCAAAAGAATTTAGTTTAATACTACTATTTGTATGTGTAATATAGGAAGGTAACCTATAGTCTAAAAAGTTTTCTATTTTTTGTTTTATTAGATAATTTGTACTTAAAACTAAAGCAACAAATAACATTGTTATTGCAAGTAAACTAATTAAAAATATGCGTAACCATCTAGCCATAAGTTAAATTGTATAAGGACGTTTATAACAAATTTATAAATATGCTTATAAAAACTCTGCCTATATAACGTTAATTAATAACCGATTTGGATAACTGAACAAAAAACATAAAAAAATAAGCTTGAATTGGTTTAAAATTTTAAACCAATTCAAGCTTTAAATATTAAATAAGAAATCTTTAATTAAGATTTTTTTATTTTAATGCTTACTTATATTTTACAAGTAATTGTGCTACTTTCTTTAAATCTGACTCTACAATTTCTGTTCTTGGAGCAAGCGGAAATAATTGTTGACCTGGTCTGCTAATAAATGCTGCTCTCCATCCAGCCCAAACTGCACCTGCAACATCCCAACCATGTGCTGCAATAAGCATACACTCTTCTGGCTGTACACCCATTTTTCTAGCTGCCCAAGTATAAGTATCTGTAAATGGTTTAAACTTACCAATATCTTCTACGCTTAATCGCTCTTCAAAATACTCTGTTAAGCCTGCACTTTCAAATTGCTTTTTAACACCTTCGTTAGAAGAGTTTGTAAACGATACTAATTTATAACCATCCTTTTTTAATTGAGATAATGCTTCTTTAACTTCTGGATGAGCTGGTAAGCCTCTTAAAGAATTTACAATAATATTTCTAGCTTCTTCTTCTGAAATTGAAATTCCATTATTTGCAGCAACCATTTGCAATGCTGCTGCTCCAACATATCCAAAATGCTCATACTGCCCACTTGCTGTAGTTACTAAAGAATATTGCAACATTGTAGTAAACCAAAGCGATAATAAATCTTCTCTACCATTTAAGGCTTCTCCTACCTTAGTTTTCATTTGAGTAAGATCTAAAAGCGTTTCGTTAACATCAAAAAATAATACTTTCGGTCTCGTTTTGTTTTCCATAATATTGTTATTTTCTTTTGTCTGTCCTAATACTAAATTTGGCATTAACATTCCTGTTGTTCCCATAATACCAAGGTTTTTAATAAAATTTCTTCTATCTTTTTTCATTAATTTCAGTTTGTAATTTTATAAAATTGTAATTGTTAATTAAAATTTTGATAGATGTACTAATAACACCAATTTATTTAAACACTTACTTATCTGTTAGCTCTAATAATACTTGCTTAAAAGTATCTACAGGTTGCGCTCCTGTTACTGCACTTTTACGATTAAAAACAATGGTTGGCACAGAATTAACTCCCATATTTTTCCAATAATCTTGCTTTTTTCTAACTTCTAATTGTGCTTCTTCATTTTTCAATTTTGCTAAAGCTTCATCTGCATTTAATCCTACTTCTAAAAGTGCTTGCCTTAAAACATCTATTTTAGATACATCTTTACGATCGCTAAAAAAAGCTTTAGTTAACTGCATTTTTAATTCGGTTTGTTTATTAAAATCTTTAGCATATTCTAATAATATGTGTGCATTAAAAGTGTTAGACATTTTCATATCATCATAATAATCAAAAGTAAATCCGAGCTCATTACCAGCTTCTACCATGCGTTGTTGAGATTCTTTTTGCTGTTCTAAAGTCGCTCCATATTTTTCAGCAATATGTTCTATAACGTTTTGACCTTCAGCAGGCATATTTGGATTCAACTCAAATGGTTGCCACTCTATATCCACTTTATCTTGCAAATCTAGTTCTGCAATAGCTTTTTCCAAACGTTTGTATCCAATGGTACACCACGGACAAACCACATCTGAAACAATATCTATTTTTAATTTCTCTTTCATATTCTAAAAATTTTAATTTACGTTATTGTAAATACAGTTGTTTGGTATAATTTTTAAATTATTTAGACCAAGCAAATTTTTTGAAAGCTTCGTCTACTGGTGTATTTGCAATATGATTTGTATAGTTACTTATTGTTTTTTGTGATAATCCTAAAATAATGTCTAAAACGTGTTTTTCTTGGTAACCTGCATTATAAAATGCGTCTAAATCTGATTGTGAAACATTACCTCTATTTCTAACAATAGATAGTGTCATTGTTCTTAAAGCTTCTAATTTTTCGTCTTCTAACTTTGTTTCATTACGTAAAGCGTCTGTAATCTCATCATCAACTTTCATCATTTTTGCAATTCCAGTATGAGCTGGTACACAATAATGGCAAGAATGCTCTACGTTAATTGTTTGCCATACAACTGTTAACTCGTCGTTATTAAAAGAAGACTGTGTAAATAACTCGTGTAATGTTTGGTATGCCTGTAAAATTTGTGGTGACGATGCTAAAACACCGTGTAAACCAGGTATCATTCCGTAAGCTTTTTGAGAATTTTCTAATAATGCTTTGCTTTCTTCTGGAGCAGTTTCAATGTTGTGAATTTTTAAAGTTGTCATAATTTGTTTTGTTTAAGTTAATATTATTTTATTTCTAAACGATTGTTTAGTTATTGTGTAAAAAAAATGTTTTATAAATTTTTAAATGTCATTTCTATATAATCTTCAATCTCTTCGTTAGTATTTACTCTGGCAGCAGCAGCTAAACCATGTTTTGCTAACAACAAATAATTAGCTTGTTTTAATACAGTTTCTTTGCTTTTATTAGAATCCATTTGTAACTTTTCAATAATAATTTCTTTTAAACTATTCATAAAAGTATCCATTTGTTCTTTAACTAATTCATCTTCTGTTTCGCAAAACTCATTATAAGTATTAGTTAAAAAACAGCCTTTTTCATTTTCTTTTTTAAAATTAGACCTAACAGAATCGTAAAAAAAAGTTTTTATATCATCGATACCATTAGTACCATCCTTAAATTTTTTTAAAACTGTATTTACTCTAGATTTATATTGCTTTAAACTTTCAAGAAATAAACCGTGCTTATTACCAAAACTAGAATAAATTGAAAATTTATTTATTCCCATTTCTTGTTCGAGCATTTGCATAGAAGTAGTTTTATAACCATTTTTCCAGAAAAGATTCATTGCCTTTTCTAGTACTTCTACTTCATTATACTGTTTTTTTCTAGCCATTTTGTTTCTCTACAAAAACTAAATAATTAACTACAGTACAAAACTAAACGATTAGTTAGAAATACTAAAACGATTTAACACAATTTTAATTAAAAAAAATAATACGTTTTAAATAATTAGTAATCAATTTAGTATAAAATTTATTTAGATTTAGTCTAAATAAACTTTGTAAACTTACTTTTGGATATTATATTTGCGCTTTATTTAAAACCAATCTAAATAGTATCATGTTAAAAAACATAAGCTTTATAGTATTATTTGCTATACAATTTTCGTTTTCACAATCTAAAATAAGTGGAACAGTAACAAACAATTTAAACGATAATATTCCTTTTGCATCTGTTATGTTAGAAGGCACTAGTAAAGGTGTTTCGGCAGATGAAAATGGGTATTTTGAATTCATTAATTTAGCCGAAGGTTCTTACATTGTAAAAGTATCTTCTGTTGGCTACAAAACACAAACCAATACAGTAAAATTAAATAGTAACGAAAGTGTAACTTTAACTTTCAAATTACAAAATGATGGCGATTTACAAGAAGTAGAAGTGTTTGGACACCGCTTTGAGCATCCAGATAAAATTGAAGCTTTAACAAGGTTACCTTTGGCGCCTTACGAACAAATTCAAAGTATTTCTATAATTTCAGATAAATTAATTGAACAACAAGGTAATTTAACTATCTCGGACGCAACAAAAAACGTTCCTGGTGTTTATACTTTTGCTACCTATGGTAACAAAAGAGAAAGTATGTCTTCTCGTGGATTTAGAGGAATTCCAATATTAAAAAATGGTGTACGAGTACATTCAGATTTTAGAGGAGTTGGTGTCTTAACAGATATGCAAGGTGTAGATAACATTCAAGTATTAAAAGGTGCAGCATCTATAACACAAGGTGTTGCTACAGATTTAGGAAGCCCAGGAGGAATTATAAATCTTGTAACAAAAACACCTAAATACGTTTTTGGTGGAAATGTATCTTTACGCGGTGGTAGTTACGGACAAGCAAGAACAACATTTGATGTTTATGGGCCATTAACTGAAACCGAAAATACAGCCTTTAGAATAAACGGAGCTTTAGAACGTGCAGATAGTTATAGAAGTGGTATTGACTCTGACCGTTTTTATATTAATCCTTCTTTTGAGTGGAAAGCCGATGATAAAACCACACTTACTTTTGAATTAGATTATTTTGAAGATAGTAGAACTCCAGATGTAGGTACAGTAAATCTTGGTGAAAATGATCAAAATTTAATTTACGATTTACCATACGATCAATTTTTAGGTTATGAAGATGATAAATCTTTAACAACAAACACAACATACTCTTTAAGAATAGATAGAACTTTAAGTGATAAGTTAAGTTTAAAAGGAGCTTTTTACAAGTCTAATTTAGAGTTAGATGATAAAGGCGCAAGTTTAGGAGGCGTAGTTAGTGATGAATTAGGGAATGCAATGTACAACCAAAGATCTAGAGGTTACTCTACATCTACAAGAGAAGATAATAATAGTGTAATACAGTTTGATTTAATTGGAGACGATTTAAAAACCGGAAGCATAGCACATACTTTTCAAGTTGGTTTTGATTATCGTACAAGCGATTACGGCACAACATCACAACGTGTAGCAACTATAGATACTATAGATGTATTTACTAGCAACAGTAAAATATTACCAACCGATATTGAGTTTTCTGCGCTAACTACAGCAGGAGCAAAATCTAAAGCTTTAGGTTTTGTAGCACAAGATGTTGTTACTTTTAATAAATATTTAAAAGCCTTTATAGGTTTACGTTATAGTAAAACAAGAACAATTACAGAAACAGAAACTACCGAGAGTGATGCTTTTAACCCATTAGGAGGAATTATAGTTTCGCCTTTTAAAAACATAAATGTATTTGCTTCTTATACCAATAGTTCTTACCCAAGAACAGGAACACGTTTAGATGTAAATGGAGAAGAATTAGGTAACGAGCGTTACGACCAGTTTGAAACTGGTATTAAAACCAACTGGTTAAACAACAGATTACGTTTTAATTTCACCTATTTTAAAATTAATAACAAAGATATTAACCTACCTGTTTACGACGAAAACTGGATAGAAACAGGATACTATGCTAAAGGTGGAAACGATGAACGTAAAGGTGTTGAAGTAGAACTTAGTGGTCGTGTTTTAGAAAACCTTGAAGTTATTACTGGTTACTCATACATAGATGCACAGTATAAAGAGCACACATCTTATGTTTATGGTTCTGCTCCATTAAACACTCCAAAACATACTTTTAATGCTTATGCTAATTATAGCTTTAAACAAAAATTAGAAGGTTTATCGTTTGGAGCAGGTATTTATTATACAGGAGAAAGACCAATTAACGATTGGAGTGCGGGAGCAGTTACACACGAAGGTATTGTACCAAACCAAGAACCATTTAATGTAGATGCTTATACACAAGTTAATGCTCAAGCGGCTTATAATTTTAATAAGCACTTTAATTTTAGAGTGTTAGTTAATAATGTATTCGATAATATTGGTTACAACGCTTACAGAACAAGCTATATTAACCAAACAGATCCAAGAAACTTTGCCGGAGTATTAACCTACAGGTTTTAAAATATTTTAAAATTAGTCTAATCTTACAAAGCACAATCTTAAAAGGTTGTGCTTTGTTTTTTTATAGTATATACTAAAATAATTTTATAAGATTTCTATGTGAAAATTTAATTTTTACATAACAAATTGTACAGCTTCTTGTAATTGCACTTCTGCCATATCTAGTATAAGCGCATTATTTTTTGGTTTTAAAATAGATAACTCTGTACAGCACAAAATAACAGGATGTATTACTGAGTAATTATGTAATAAAGAATGATATTTTTCAATTAATTGCATAGATTCTGTTTCAGAATAAATTCTCTTTCTCACCTCATCAATAAACAACATATCTTCTTGAGAAGGCAAAACCACTTTTATACCATTTGCATTAAATGCATTTTTAATATATGTAGAATTCATACTAAAAAAAGAACCAAATAGAACAACTGTATTCCAATTGTTTTGTTTAATTTTTTTTATAGTTAAAGCAATAGGATGAAGAATATTTTTTTTTGTTTTTATTCTATCTATAGTTTCGTGAAGTGTAATATTTGGAATTAAAAGATGCGTTATATCTAAAGCTTCAATTTTGTTTATATAAGCGCTTAAAATCTTATCTAATTGACTAGATGGGTTAGGCAACAAAGAGTTAATAGTATTAAAATTTGTATTTAATAATATAAACGGACAAGTACTATAACATCCTTTAATTTTATTATATAAAATATTTAATTCGTTTAAATAAAATATGGTAGAGCGGCTTCCTAAACCTAAAATAGCAAGATTTGTTTTATGCATTTTAGTTTCTTGTTAATATATAATCTGCAAAGTATTTTTTACTGTCTAGTATTTTAGTATCTAAAGCAAAATCTGTATTAGATATAATATTTTTAATTAATGCATCATTATATTTTCTAGAAATTTCAGTGTGAATTTTTTCACCAGCTTCAAAATTATAAGACGCTCCAATGGCTTTAATATTTACAGTTTGGTTTGCTGTACTAACAATAAAACTTTTTGCTATTCCTTGAGTTTCGTTGTATTCTGGTTGGTGTTTAAATTTATTCAAATTAAAATCTCCATCTAATTCTTGATTTATTCTTTCTAATAAATTAAGATTAAATTGTGCAGTAATTCCTTTTTCGTCGTTATACGCTGGTAAAACAATATCCTTAGATTTTATTAAATCTACACCAAGCAACAATTTATCTCCAGGTTTTAAATTAGCACCCAAATTATATATAAATTGTTCTGCTTTTTCATCATTCATATTACCAATATTAGAACCTAAAAACAAAATTACTTTGGGCTTATTACTTTGTTTTAAAGAAGCCAATATTTCAAAATAGTCTCCTTGTTGTGTTTTTACAGATACGTCTGGCAAGGTTCCTAAAAGATCCTTTTTTAAAAGATTTAAAGCATTTAATGAAATATCTATTGGTAAATAATCAAACTTATAGTTTTGTTTATTTAAAGTGCTTAATAGCTTTTTTGTTTTTAAACCATCGCCAGCTCCCAGTTCTATTAGTTCGAAATGAGTATTAACGTTTAATTGCAAAGCAGTTATTAATTCTTGAGTTTTATTCTGAAAAATATCTAATTCACTACGCGTTAAATAATATTCTGGTAAATTCATTATTTCTACAAATAATGCGTCTCCTTTTTTATTGTAAAAATATTTTGAAGGCAGTGTTTTTGGATTACTTTCTAACCCTTGTTTTATTTCTTTTTTAAATATATCTATCATCTATTTTACTAATCTAATTCCAGTAAACTGCCATCTTTCTGTTGGGTTAAAAAAATTACGATACGTATATCTGCTATGGTTTTTTGAGGTGGCAACAGATGCTCCACGAAGCACCATTCTATTACTCATAAATTTTCCATTATACTCGCCTACAGCTCCATTTTCCTTTTTAAAATTTGGATATGCCAAATACGCACTATTTGTCCACTCCCAACGTTTTCCCCAATTAAGCTGTTGCGCCGCAATTTCCCATTCAAACTCTGTTGGCAACCTCATGCCTTTCCACTCTGCAAATGCATGAGCTTCGTAATAATTTATATGGCATAATATGGCCTTTTTATCTACTTTTTGCAATCCTGCTAAAGTATAATTATGCCACTCGTTATCTATTTTATGCCAATACATTGGTGCGTTAATTTTATTTTTATTCACCCAAGACCAACCGTCGTCTAACCACAAATTAAAATCTGAATACGCTCCAGATTCTATAAACTCTATATAATCGCCATTTGTAACTAAATAATTATTTATTTCAAAATCATCTACAAATACTTGATGAACACCCAATTCATTATCGTAACAAAAATCATTTCCTTGATATCCAATTTTGTACAATCCTGAATTAATTTTTATGCTATTTTTATTTAAATTAACATCTTTTATTAAATTATAATCTTTGTTATAAACAGGAAAAATAGGATTGTGACCAAACATGTATTTTACATCTGTAATTAATAATTCTTGATGCTGTTGCTCATGATTTAAACCTAATGTTACTAAATCTAGAATTTTTTCATCGTTAAGGTTTATTAAAAAATCTTGCATTTTAGCATCTACATGTGCTCTATATTTGTATACTTCATCTATACTAGGACGCGACATATTACCTCTATTAGCTTGTAATATTCTGCTACCTACATTGTTATAATAACTATTAAATAAAAAATTAAAATTAGCATCGAATTCCACATAATCTTGTACATAATTTTTTAATATAAAAGTCTCAAAAAACCAAGTAGTATGAGCTAAATGCCATTTTGCAGGACTAGCAAATGTAGCCACCTGTATAGAGTAATCTTCTATACTTAAATGTTTACAAAAGGAGATTGTTTGTTCTCTAACTTTAGTAAAATACTCGACACTACTCATACTGTTATTAATTATGTTTTATTTCCTTTATTATTTCTAAAGCTAATTTGTGTTGCCTTCCTGTTACTATATTAAAATCGGATTTTAAATTATATATGCCATTTAAAATACCTTCGTAAATACCAGCAATAATTGTTCCCATAAAATCGCCTAATTCCGTTTTTCTCTCTTTTGTATATGCCTCTACAGAGATTGAGTTAAATATAAGATTTGTTCCATAAACCTTATTAATATAATTAGCAAGTTCTGTTTGTGTAATTGCTTCGCCTACCAAGTTATAAATTTTATCATTGAGTTTATCATTTAAAAGCATATTAACATAAGCATAACTTAATTCTTTTCTACTTGTGTAACTACATTTTCCGTTTTGCGCACAATTTCTTATTTCTCCTTCTTTAATATAGTTTTCAATATACTCAATATCTGGTTCAATATAAATTCCATTTCTACCAATAGCCCAATTAAGTCCCGATTCTTGAATATCTTTTTCGGTTTGCCTATTACTCTGCACGATAGGACTAAATGCATTACCTTGCTCTGCACCTACTATACTTGTATAAACAATCTTTTTTACTCCATTTAATTTAGCCGCTTCTATAACATTTCTATGTTGTTCTATTCGTTTTTCTGGCGCATCCATCCCAGAAACTAACAATACTGTGTCTACTCCAACTAAAGCATTATTAAACTGCTCTCGACTATTATAGTCTCCTTTTCTAATTTCTATTCCAAAGTGTTTTGCTTTTTCTGGAGTTCTGGCAATACCAATAACATTCTCTTTACCTATTTCTTTTATTAATTGTGTGGCTATTGCAGATCCTAACTGCCCAGTTACCGATGTAATTGCTATTTTCATTTTTTTGATTTTAATTCTTGTAACTCTTTCTCTAAATTTTCAGCTTTGATTTTAAATTTCTCCATAGCTTTTTTCATTTGACCCACTTTTTTAAAAGCTTCTTCATCTTGAATAGCGGTAAATGTTTCTTTTTCATCTTTTATTTTGTATTTCGCTTTTGCTCCACAAGTTGGGCATATTCTTACATCGGACATGTTGTTAAGTTTTAAATTATAACAACAAAATTAAATTAGTAAGTAAATTATTTAAAGATGAATATGATAATAAAAATGGTAAATATCGAACCTTAAACTCTAAATATATTCTTTTTTAAAGCTATTTGGGGTAAATTTAGTATGCTTCTTAAAGTATTTTACAAAATTTGTAGGTTCTTGAAAACCGAGTTTATAAGCTAATTCTGTGCTTTTAATTTCAGAATTAATTAGTAACCTTTTGGCTTCAAGTATAACAAAAGCATCTATAAATTGCTTTGCAGTAACATTTAATATTTCTTTACAAATTTCATTAAGATGCTTATAAGTAATATTTAATTTTTTGGCATAAAAATCGGCATTTCTATTTGTACTAAAATTAGCTTCTAATAATGATTTGAAATTTAAAAAAATTACAACTTTTCTTTCATACCTTAAGTGCAATGTTTCGTTTTGCTTTAAATGCTCTAACTTAGAAAATATAATAGCATGTAATGATGCGTATAGATTATTTTGATTATAATCTTCGTTTACATTAATGTATTCTTCATAAAAAAGTTGAAAATATTTTAATACGTTAGCATCTTCGGGTACTTGAATAACTGGAGAAAATAAATGTGCATTAAAGAGCCGTATAATTTCGTTTTTGGGTAATGAATGTATTTGTTTCTTTAAAAAGTCTTCTGTAAACAATAAAATATATCCTTCTAAATTTTCAGTGAATTGAAAAGCATTTATTTGACCTTTTGATAAATGAATAATAGTATTTTTCTTTACAGGATGCCATACAAAATCTACTAATTGTTTGCTCTCACCTGCTGTATAATAAACAATCATATTAAAAGCAACTTGGTGGGCTTTTTCTGGATGATGGTCTCTAACCAAATCCTTTCGCTTTGCAAGACTTTTTATTGTAAGAATATCTATACCAGAATTATTTGTTTTTTTAGAGTTAAATTCAATATTTGGTATATACTTTTGCATTAGTTATTTCCACCAATTTTTAGCAGTATATGTAGTATCTTTAGGGAAAATTTGCTCACCTATTTTTGGCGTAACAACTGTTATATCTTTAGTCTGCGCAGTTCTTGTAAAACGCTCTATAGGATCTGTCCAGGTATGCATTGCTAATTTAAATGCTCCCCAATGTATTGGCATAATTTTTTTCGCTTTAACATCTATTCCTGCTTGAACGGTTTCCTCAGGAAACATATGAATTTCTGGCCACATTTTGTTGTATTGACCACATTCTATCATTGCAAAATCAAACGGGCCATATTTTTTTCCTATGCTTTTAAAATGATCTGCATAACCACTATCTCCACTAAAGAAAATATTATCTGTACTCGACTGAACAATCCAAGAAGACCAAAGTGTTTTAGCTCTATCTGATAGACCTCTTCCCGAAAAATGCTGTGCTGGTGTACAAACGAATTTTAAACCTTTAAAAGTTGTTTCTTGCCACCAATCTAGTTCAGTAATTTTATTTTTATCGACTTTCCATTTTAATAAGTGAGCACCTACACCAAGTGGCATATAAAAATGCTCTACTTTATCTTTTAACGCTTTTATAGATTCATAATCTAAATGGTCGTAATGATCGTGAGAAATAAGTACAGCATCAATTTTTGGTAACTTCTCTATAGTAATTGGCAATTCGTTATTAAACCGTTTGCTACCTAAAGCAGGATGTGGAGATGGTACTTCTCCTAACATAGGATCTATTAAAATTGTTTTTCCTTCGGTTTGTAATAAAAACGTAGAGTGACCAAACCAAACCAATCGTGTTAAACCTTTATAATTTGCTACATTTAGAGAATCTATTTTTATTAATGGTAAGTCCTGGTTCGGTTTTGTATTGGGCTGGCTTTTAAAAAATCCTAATAACGATTTTCCCATATCCTTTAAACTCATATCAAGCTTAACTTCGTTAGTATTTTTAAATATACCATCTTTATAGTTTTCAGACATTTTATATGTAGCAATAGCATCTTTCGATGCTTTTCCTCCAAATTGTGGGCTAAATTGCATAAATAAAAACACAATTAGTATTATCGCAGCAATACAAATTACAATGCTTAATATCATTCGTTTTATAAATTTTAAAAGTTTACTATTCATTAGATTTTTCTAACTGTTTTCTTATATGGTCTCCATCCCAATGGTTATCGAAATCTACAAGGCCTCGTTTAAAATCTTCATTTAAAAATTTCTCTTGTTGCTCTAATTCTTTTCTTGCTTTAAAGATATAATCGTCTTTTCTATCTGATTCTAAAGCTAAACGTCTTAAACTGTTTTCATCATATTTAATAAAATTTTGAACTTGCCTGTTTAAAGTATATTTTCTAAAACCCATTTTACTTAAAACATCTTTAGCTAAAGTTAAAGACGTTTCTAAAGATTCTCTATAAATATTTTGATGACCTAGATTAAGCAGCTCGTACGCATCATATCTATTTTTTGTACGTATCATTAATTCTACATGAGGATATTTTTCTTTAACAATTTTACTAATTGCTTTAGAAACATTAATTTTATTTGTTGCACAGATTATTATTTTTGCCTCTGCAATACCTGCAGATTCTAATAAATCTAGTCGCGTAGCATCACCGTAATAGACTTCGAATCCCATTTTTCTAAGAAAATCTACGCGGTTAGAATCGTGATCTAAAATAGTTGCTTCTACACCGTGTGAGCGCAAAAAACGGCCTATTGTACTCCCAAAATGTCCAAAACCTACTAATATAATTTTTTGAGATTTGGCAATATGATCCATTGGCCTTTTTATAAACTCCTTAGTTCCTAATTTTGGTAATACGAAACGTTCGTTTATAATACTTAATATTGGTGTTAAAGACATACTTAATGCTGTAATTACAAGCATTATATCCATTTGTTCTTGTGATAAAATATTAAGTCCAAAAGCAAATGACAGTAGTACAAAAGCAAATTCTCCAATTTGCGACAAAGTAAAAGTTAGTAGTAGCTTTTGGTCTAATTTTAATTTAAAAATATGACCTGTTATAAATAAAACTAATGCTTTTAAAATAATAATTGCAATTAAAATTCCTCCAATAGTTAAAGGACTTTTTGCAATAACAATAAAGTTAATAGATGCTCCAACTGCCATAAAAAACAAACCTAGCAGTAGATTTTTAAAAGGTTCTAATGTACTTTCAAGTTCATGTTTAAATTCACTATTAGACAACACAACACCTCCTAAAAACGCACCTAATGCCGGACTTATACCAACAAATTCCATTAAAAATGAAATACCAAAAACAATTAACAGTGCTGCTGCAATAAGTAACTCTCTAACTCCAGTTTTTGCCACTTTTCTTAACATGGGCACTATTAAATAACGACCTGCTATAATAATTAACACTACAGATAGTATTATGGCTAAGGTTTGAAAACCCATAGGCAAACTTTCTAATAAACTGGCTTGTTCAGAATGAATTTTTGAAGAATCACCATTCTCTGTATTAGCTAATAAAGGAATAAAACCAAGCATAAAAATTACAATGATATCTTGAAACAATAAAATGGAAAACGATGATGACCCAAAGGTTGTTTCCATCATTCCTTTTTCCTTTATCGTTTGCAAAGCAATTGCGGTAGATGACAATGCAACAGCCATTGATATTACTAGAGACACCTTCCAATCGAAACCTAATAAAGTAAACAAAATGTAGGATAACAACATAGTAGCACCTACTTGAATACTTCCCATTCCAAGGATAGCTTTACGCATATTCCAGAAGTTTTTTGGCTCAATTTCTAATCCTATTAAAAACAACATAACAACTACGCCAAATTCTGCAAAATGTAAAATATCCTCACCTTCTTCTCCAATAAAACCTAAAATATATGGACCTATTAAAACACCTGCAAGTAAATATCCTATAACAGAACTTAAGCCTAATCGCTTAGCTATAGATACACAAATAATAGCTCCTGCCAAAAAAACTATTGCTTCAAAAAGTATACTTCCTGTCATAGTTTATAAGCTATTTAATTGTGGAATATCGTTTATAAATGATTTGCTTTCGATATCTTTAAGCGATAAATTAGACTGTAAAACATCTATTAATTTGCCGTAGTAGTTTTTATAATCATTTAAAGCTTGATCGCTTAAATTATGTGTTCCCATTACTGCAAAAGGTGGAAAATAATCCATACCACACAAAATGGCAGTTTGTTCAAACGGTCTCAAAAATTGTCTTATTGTGAAACTGTTATAGCCTTCTGAGCAATACACTTCTTTAGAACCTCCTGTTGTTATAACATTTAAACAGGTTTTTTTATACAGAGCTTTACCTTCTGGACCATAAGCCCAATTAAACTCTAAAACCATATCAATCCACTGTTTCATTAGTGGCGGACAGCTATACCAATAAAATGGATGATGCCAAATAATTATATCGTGCTTATTTAATAGCTCTTTTTCTGCATTAACATCAATATGAAAATCTGGATATTGTTCATACAAATCGTGAATAGTCACATTTTCTTTGTCTTGAATATGATTAATTAGAGTTTGATTTACTCTAGATTTTTCGAATTTAGGATGTGCAAAAAGCACTAATATTTTTTTCATATTACTAAAGTAGTTATAAATGAATAAAATATTAACTCATTAAATTACAACTTTTATTATTCAACTTTGACGGTTATTATGCTACTAAATTAAAAGCAATTTTAATACCTGTAATAATCATACCAGTACCAATAATTGCTATAATTAATCCCATAATTTTTCCTATTACAGAAATAACATTATTACCCACAATTTTAACAATAAGATCGCTTAATCTAAACGTAAAATAAGTTAATAAACTCATTAAACCAAAGATAAGAATAACTAGAATTATATGTATAGTTTCTACATTTGCCACAAAATTCATAGCTGTAACAATGGTTCCTGGTCCTGCTAAGATAGGAATTGCTAAAGGCGAAACTGCAATATTCTCATCGATATGAACATGTTTAAGACTTTTTACATTGGAACGTTTAGACTGAAGCATATCGAACCCTATAAAAAATATTAATATACCACCTGTAATTTTAAAAGCTGGAATACTAATATTAAATAATTCGAAAATATATTTTCCTAATAGTACAAAAACTGCAACAATTACAAAGGCAATTATGTTTGAACGTCTATTTATATCATGTTTTGTTTTCTTGTCTGCACCTTCTGTTAACGATAAAAAAACCGTCATGTTTGATATTGGATTGGTTATGGCAAAAAAGGCTGTAAATACAGCAATTGAAAATGCAATTAAGTTATCCATACACTTAAGCTATTAATCATGAGAAATAAAATTTGAATAAATATACAACTCTATAAGTAGATTTGTAAATATATTATTATCTCCATCCTCCACCTAATGCTTCATATAAATCTACAACCGAAACTAATTGTTGCAGTTTACTATCTATAACATTAAGCTCTGCACTTAAAGCACTTTCTCTTGCTGTTAATAAGTCTAAGTAGTTTGCGTAACCGTTTTTAAGTAACTCGTTAGAATTGGCTTCGGCTGTACGTAAAGCTTCTACTTCATTTTTTCTAAACTCGAATTTATTAACTTCAGACTCATAGCTAAAAAGGGCATTAGACACTTCTCCTCCTGCAACTAACAAGGTCTTTTTAAATGTTAATAATGCCTGCTCTTGCTGTGCAATAGCAACTTCTTTTTGAGTTTTTAAAGCTCGTTGATTAAAAATTGGTTGTGTTATACCACCAATTAAAGTAGCAAATAAAGAATTAGCATTTAATAATTTATCCAATTCTAAACTTTCTAATCCACCAGATGCTGTTAATTTTAATGAAGGATATAGACTACTTTTAGCTACATTTGTTAGCTCGAAAGATTGTATTAAATCATACTCGGCAGCCATAACATCTGGCCTATTACTTAACAACGTTGTAGGTACTCCAAGTACAAGTTCTTGTTCTATTTTTTGAATATCTAAACTACTTCTTTCAAAGTGTTGCGGTGTTTTACCTAATAATATACTTAGCGTATTTTCAGTTTTAAAAATAGCTGTTTCAATATCTACTTGTAATGCTCTTGCGCTGTTGTATTGTGCAATATTTTGATCTACCGCAACTTGTGTAACTTGTCCTGCATCTTTTAATGCTTTAATAGTTGTAACTCCACTTTCTCTAGTTTCAATAGTCTGTTTTGTTATTTCTAATTGCGCATCTAAAGCTAATAAATTATAATAGGTATTAGCAATGCTAGAAATTAATTGTGTTTTAATTGCTTGATGTCCAGCTACACTTTGTAAATATGCAGCTTGTGTTGCTCTTTTATTACTTCTTATCTTTCCCCAAACATCAGCTTCCCAAGATAAGTTTGCTGTAATATCGTACGTATCAATTGCTCCATTAAATAGAGATCCAAATTGACTATTTTCTGACAGCTCTTGGTGTGTTGCATTTGCTCCAACACTAACAGATGGTAAATAACCTGCTTTACCTTGTTTTACATAAGCTTGGGCAGCTAAAATTTGCTGCAAAGCAATACGTACATCCATATTATTTTGAAGACCTTCTTCTATATACTGTTGAAGATATTGGTCTGTAAATAAACTTTTCCAAGACACATCTGCAATAGATACGCTATCTGTTGGCAAATTATCGGTTCTGTAAAGTGCTTCGGTTTCAGTATTTAAATCTGGTCTCACATAATCTTGAGCTACAAAACAACTTTGCAGTGTTAATGCTACAACTAGTATTAATGCACCTTTACTTAAATTTCTATGTTTTATTATTGATTTCATTGTTTTAATCTTCAATAGTTTGTACTGCTGGTTTACCTGAAACTTTTTCTTGTAACCATTGGAATAATATAAATAAGATTGGAATAACAAATACTCCTAAAATAGTACCAATCAACATTCCTCCTGCTGCTCCTGTACCAATCGAGTTGTTTCCTTCGGACCCAACACCTTTGGCTAATGCTAATGGCATTAATCCTAAAATAAAAGCAAACGAAGTCATTAAAATTGGACGTAAACGTGATTTGGCTCCATGTATGGCAGCATCTACAATGCTCTCGCCATTTTTTCGTCTGGCCAAAGCAAACTCGACAATAAGTATGGCGTTTTTGGCCAATAGACCAATAAGCATGATTAAGGCAATTTGAAAATATATGTTATTTTCTAGTCCTAAAAACTTAGTCGAAATATAAGCTCCAAAGACACCAAATGGTAATGAGAATATGACAGCAAATGGTAATAAGTAACTTTCATATTGTGCACTTAATAAAAAGTATACAAACAGAATACTAAGTATAAATATAAACGTCGTTTGGTTTCCTGCATTAACCTCTTCACGTGTTAAACCAGAATATGCCACTGTATAATTACTTGGTAATTTTGCAACTTCTTCTTCAATAACTCTAATGGCATCACCTGTACTAAAACCTTCGTTTGTAGCACCAGAAATCATGGTAGAATTAAATAAGTTAAAACGCGTTACCGATTGTGGTCCATACACACGTTCTAAGGTTACAAACTGTGTAATTGGCGTCATTTCACCAGTATTTGTACGCACATACATACTATTTAATGCATCTTTATCTGCTCTGTCTTCTGGTAAAGCTTGAATATATACTCTAAATTGTTTTCCAAATCTAGAGAAATCTGAAGCATAAATTCCACCAATATAGCCTTGTAAAGTTGAAAATATACTACTTACAGACACGCCTTTTTCTTTAGCTAATGGTACATTAACTTCCATTTCATACTGTGGATAGCTAGTACTAAAAGATGATGTTGCATATTTAATTTCTGGATGACTCATTAAAGCCATTGAAAAATCTTTATTAGCTTTATCTAGATCTGTAAACTCACCTCCAAACTTATCTAATAAGTTAATCTCAAAACCTGATGAGTTACCAAATCCTCGAATACTTGGAGGAGAAAAGAATATAATATTAGCATCTGGTATTCCTGCGGCTACACCAAATAATTTTCCTGTGATTGCTTGAGAAGATAATGAAGGATCTTCACGGTCTTCCCAATTATCAAGTTTTATAATACCAAAACCAAAGTTTGTACCTGCTCCACTAATTAAACTTCTACCTTTAATAAAGTTAACAGCCTCTATACCTTCTATACCTTCAATTTGAGCGTATAATTTTCTTGCAACTGCATCTGTTCTATCTAATGATGCTCCTGGAGGTAATTCGATATTAGCAAACACAATTCCTCTATCTTCATCTGGCACAAAACCTGTTGGCGTTGTAGTTGAAGCCCAATAAATTCCGACAACAGCAATAATTAATAATAAAACCGATACAAATTTTCTTTTGTATAAAAACTGAAGTGATTTACCATATTTATTAACTGTAGCATTAAAACCACGGTTAAATAAAGTATAAAAACGCTTTAATGGTCCTTTTCCTTTTAACTCTTCGTCTTCTTTATGTTCTTTTAATAATAAAGCACACAATGCTGGACTTAAGGTTAAGGCATTTACTGCCGAAATTAAAATGGCTATAATTAAGGTTACACCAAATTGCTCGTAAAATACTCCTGTTGGTCCTGTTACAAAAGTTACAGGAATAAATACTGCTGCCATAACTAATGTAATAGAAATAATGGCACCAGAGATTTCACTCATTGCTGTTATAGTTGCTTTTTTAGGGTTATGCTCGCCATCATCCATTTTAGCATGGACGGCTTCTACAACAACAATAGCATCATCTACTACAATACCAATAGCCAGTACTAAGGCAAACAATGTTAATAAGTTAATAGAATACCCAAAAACATTCAAGAAAAAGAAGGTACCAATAATAGATACTGGTACTGCAATTGCAGGAATTAATGTAGAACGAAAATCTTGTAAGAATATAAATACTACTAAAAATACCAGTAAAAAGGCTTCTAATAAAGTGCTAATTACTTTATCTATAGAGGCATTTAAAAATAAACTTGTATCGTATGGTACAAAAATATCTAAACCTTCTGGAAGATCTGCTTTAACTTGTTCTAAAGTAGACTTAATGTTTTCAATAATTTCTTGTGCGTTAGAACCTTTAGTCTGGAAAATTCCCATAAAAACTGCTGGATGACCTTTACTCATAGCGTTAGATGCGTAAGATTGTGCATCTAACTCGATGGTTGCCACATCTTTTAAACGTAAAAACTCTCCATTTCCTAAGGCTTTAATAACAATATCACTGTATTGTGCTTCGTCTTTAAAACGACCACTATATGTTAGTGTATATGAAAATGATTCTCCATTATTTTCTCCTAAAGATCCAGCTGCTGCTTCTAAGTTTTGTTCAGCTAAAGCTGCAGAAATATCTGAAGGTATTAAATTATAAGACGCTAATTTTTCTGGATTTAACCAAATTCGCATCGCGTAATCTTGTTGTGAAAATACACTAACATCTCCAACACCACTAATACGTTGCATTGCTGGAATAACGTTAATTTTTAAATAATTTTGAATGAAGGTTGCATCGTAATTTTCACTTTCAGAATACATGGAGATAAACATTAGCGCACTAGTTTCTTGCTTTTGCGTTACAACTCCTGTTTGTGTTACCTCTGATGGTAGTAATGGTGTGGCTCTAGCCACACGGTTTTGAACGTTTACTGCAGCAATATCTGCATCTGTTTCTTGATCAAAATATACTGTAATTTCGGCTGTACCAGTGTTTGATGCAGTAGAGGTAATATACGTCATACCTTCTACACCATTAATTTGCTCTTCGATTGGTACAATTACACTCTCTAAAACTGTTTCTGCATTCGCACCTGTGTAACTTGCTGTTACTTTAATTGTTGGTGGTGCAATATCTGGATATTCCTCTATTGGTAAAGTAGTTATACTAATAACACCTAGCATAACTATGATAATAGAGATTACTGTTGAAAGTACTGGTCTTTCAATAAATGTTTTTAACATGATATATATGTTTGGTGGTTATTTAATTTCTAAATAAAGTGGCAACTGGTTTAATTGCTTCTTCAAAAGAGGTCTCTTGAGGCGCAATGGCCATACCGCTTTTTAGTTTCCCAATACCGGAAACTACAATTTTATCGCTAGGTTTTAAACCAGACTCGACAACATATAAGTTATCTACTGTACCTTTAATTTTTAAAATTGAAGTTTCAACTTTATTATTTTCTCCTAACTTGTAAATCATAACATTACCTTGCTGCTCAAAAGTTGCAGTTTGTGGTACCACGATAGCGTCTTTATATTCAATTGGGAACTTAATTTTACCACTGTTTCCATTGGTTAAAATTTCGTTAGGATTTTTAAAGGCAGCTCTAATTTGAATAGTACCTGTACTTTGATTAATTTGTCCTGTACTAGTTTGAATACGTCCTTTTTCAGAATATTCTTTACCATTAGCTAAAACTAAAGTTAAGTCTGGTGAGTTTTTTATACGCTCTGCTTTGTTTTGACCTTCTGAGCGCTGTAAATGATCTATATATTGTGCTTCGTTAAAACTAAAAAAAGCATATACTTCGTCTATTTGACTCACTGTTGTTAATGGTGTAACATCACTTGGGCTTATTAATGCACCTTCTCTAAAATTAATAGCACCTACAAAACCATCTATTGGACTTTTAATTGTCGCATAACCAATATTTGCAGTTACACCACTATAATTCGCTTTTGCTTGAGCTAAATTAGCTTTAGCAGTTTCTAATTGTACTGGACTAATAATATTTTTTTCTACTAAAGGAATTAGTTTATCAACCTCAACTTGTGCTACATTTACTTGTGCTTTTGCTGCGCCTGCATCTTGGCTTAAAGATTGCGTTTCTAATTTAAAAAGCACTTGTCCTTTACGCACTTTTTGTCCTTCGTCTACATATACTTTTTCTATATATCCAGAGGTTTTTGCTCTAACATCACTGTTCACTTTACCTTCTATAGTTGTTGGGTATTCTGTAAAACCAGTTACGGTTTTTGTTTCTAGCTGCGCAACAGGAAAAGGTGCAGGAGCAGCTGCTGTTGCTGCAGGTTGGGCTTTTTCGTTATTTCCACAACTTACAATAACTAAGAAAATACTTAGTAGTGATATGCTATTTAATATTCTATTTTTCATTTTTTTTGGTTTTAAATCTCAAATTTTGTGTTTACTAATTTTTCTCTTAACTCATTTATGGAAGCGGAGGCTTCTTCTATAAATTTGATGTAATCGTCATGAAAACTTAAATCGAATTTTTCGTTATCATTTTCAATTTTATTTAAGTTTATTGTGTTTTTATAATTTTTAATTTCTGCATGTAGCTCTCTTACTTCTTGCCACTCTTTAATTAAATTATTTATATGTTGAATTACAGAATCTTTATTAATTATAAAATATTTCTTTCTATCACCAGTTTTAGTAAAGTACTCTATTTTGTTTAAATCTTGTAAATGATTAAGATGTGTAGAAATTGTGCTCTTACTCGCGCACAATACGATAACCATCTCTTCAAAAGTGGTTCCTTTTTTTCCTGTAAGAATTATATATGCTAAAATTCTTGCAGCAACAGGAGCAAGTTGCTCCCTGGTTTCTAAATGCACTCCAAGCTTTTCTACTAAGCGCATTTTTTCATTACATATATTGTCCATCAGTCTTAATTATTTTAGTTGTTTTTCAACAAAAAATTAATAGTCTAATAAAATTTCTATGCAAATATATATTTAAGTTCGGAACAAACCGAACCAATCGAAGTTAAAATGTTGTTAATGTTTTTTGATCAATATTTTATGGTATTAAATACTACTCAACAACGATTTAGTTATCCTCAATAAATCTATAATTTTATCTTCATTATAAGCATCAGGATGTGCATTACTAAAGCTACCTTTATCGTTATCAAAATATTTTCCCGTAGCGTCTTTATAAGCATCAGAAGTTGCTAAATCAAATAATATATTAACGCCTTTTTCTGCTGGAGACCAATGCTGACCATAGGCTTCTTTAGCCATTTTAGTGTTTAGTAATGAACCTGGATTTACAGCTATAGTTGTAATATTTGAATGTTGTTTTGCAAAGTAAAAACTCCACATAGTTAGTGCCAGTTTGCTTTGTGCGTAAGCTTCGTTGGCACTGATAGATACATCGCCTGTTAAAATGCCTTTTTTAACTGAAGATTGTGCTGCAGAACTTAAATTTACTATTCTTGGTGCTGACCCTTTTTCTAGAACCGAAATAATATTTTCTGTTAAAATATAAGGTGCCAAATAATTTACAGCCATTCTTATATCTAAACCTTCTTTTGTTTTAACAGAAGGTGTTTTTAAAACTCCTGCATTGTTAATTAAAACATCTAGACTTGGTACTTCATTTTTAATTTGTTCTGCCATTTGTTTTACAGCATTTAAATCTGAAAAATCTGCCACAAATCCTTTTACATTATCATTTTTTGAAGCGGTTTTTATTGCGCTAATTGTATCGTTTACTTTAGCTTCACTTCTACCGTGAATATAAACTGCGTTTCCGTTTTCTGCTAATTTTAAAGCGGTTAGTTTTCCTATACCGTCTGTACTTCCTGTTATTAATATATGTTTCATTGTATTTTTTATGTTGATGAAAACTGGCAATACAACTATTGCCAGTTTAATAATTTAATTTTTGTTTAATATAATAAACTACGCTTGCTTTAATTAAAATGGTGCAACGGTATCTTTAGGACCATTTGGCAAACTCCAACGTTGGCGAGCGGTTACGCTTTCCAAAGCAACATCTTTAATGGTGTCACTGCTACTATTTCCGTAACTGCTAGTACTACCTCGTGGTATTTGCATACGATCTCCGTATAGCCACACAACTAAATTACTACGTTGTCCACTTGTAATTGGGTGTGTTGCGTGTGGCACATTACCTCTATGGATGATGGCTTTTCCTGGCTCAAAAATAGCTTGAACCGTATTTCCTGAAGCTTTATAATAAAAATCGACTTCAGATCCTGTAAACTTTTCATCCGGTAAGTTAATGTTGATATTCAAGGTAGCCGCAGAAGCATCGGTATGCGCATGTAAATCTTTGTCTTTATCTGGATTATATTGTATTGAAAATCCAAAAGTTTGATTGTCGTAACCGTAAGTCCCCAATAATAATCGAGAAATCGGGCGCATATAACGGTCCATTATATCATTATAAAATGCCTGAAAGCTTGGTGTTGCTAAATATCCTTCAGATCTAGGATCTAACATCATTCCGTAACGGTTTAATTGAATACCGTAAGGCGCACGTTTAGGAATTTCTGACTTTACTACGTCTTCTAAATACTGACGAAAATCCGCTAAACGCTCTAAATCAAAAAACTGTGTTTCATAAACGCCTGGAATTATTTCTTTCCATAAATCGGCAACAGCAGATTCTTTTTCTGGATTTTCCCAAGCTTCCTTAATTGCTTTACGTAAACGTGGGTCTAGCAAAGTTTCGTCAGGAACTAGTAAATCGTCTTTGTTTTCAATTTCCCATTCTGCCCAAGCAGCTTCTAACAATTTACGGTTTTCATTCCAAAATTGAGCAACTGATGGATCGCGTCTTAAGGATAATTCTCTTGATGGTACTTCTAAAGCACGAGCTTCTGCAAGTGCATTTGTATGTTCTATTGTTTTCATAATTATATGTTTTAAATATAGCTACTGCTATTGTATTTTTTATCTATAACAAAATTACGCACAAAGAGCTGTTCAGCTTTGGTAGTAAAAATGGAGGTTTTAGTAAAAAACAAGGTTTTGCTATGTTTTAAATGAAAAATGCCTCTAAAAAGAGGCATTTAACACTATTAATCAACCATAAGGATACATTGCAAATCCCTATTGTTTTTAGTTCTCAACTACTATTTTACCAATAGCTTTTCCGCTTTGTAAATGTGCGTAAGCATCACCAACTTCTTCTAACGAGAACTTGTTTTCATCTACTATTGGCGTTAAATGTCCTTCATTAGAAATTTCAGCTAAACGCTCTAAAATATTTCCGTGTGCATCTCTTTTAAAATTGTGCAACATTGGTATTAGCATAAATACCACGTGTAATGATGCTCCTTTAAAATGCAACGGAGTTAAGTCTAACTCACACAACGACACCGTAGTAGAAATATGTCCGTTTAAGGCAACAGCTTCAATAGAATTGGTAAGGTTTGCACCACCAACCGTATCAAAAACCACATCAAAACCACCATTGGTATATTTTGCAGTATAATCGGCTACTTTTTCAGTTTTAAAATCGATAAAAGTTGCTCCAAATTTTTCAACAATAGCTTTTTGATTATCACCAGTACCAGTAGCAAAAACTTCTGCTCCAAAATACTTTGCCAACTGCACCGCTAAATGACCAACACCACCGGAACCACCGTGTACCAATACTTTCTGACCTTCTTTTACGCCTGCTCTTGTTAAACCTTCGTAAGCTGTAATAGCTACTAATGGTAAAGCTGCAGTTTCGCGCATTGTTAAGCCTTTTGGTTTGTGCGCTACAAGGTTGCTATCCGCTACAATATATTCCGTTAAGGTTCCTGGTAAATCGGCTAATCCGCCAGCGCAACCGTATACTTCATCGCCTACTTTAAAACCTTCTACGCCATCGCCAACCGATTCTATAGTTCCTGAGAAATCCATACCTAATAAGGCTGGTGTAGCTGGTGATAATGGTAAATCGGTTCCCATATTCTTAATCATAGTGTCAATTGTATTTACACTAGATGCCGCTATTTTTACCAATACGTGATTTGCCTTTACTGTTGGTTTTGCTATTTCTGATACTTCGAAATTTCCGTTTTCTCCGTAGTTGTTTATAAGCATTGCTTTCATATCTAATCTTCTTTTTTATTTAATTATAATTCTTGTTTTATTAATTTACTTCTTGAATATCCATTACCATTTGTTCCCAATTCTTTTGGTTGTTATGGTCAAACTGAGCGCCATTTTCATCGGCGTAGGTGAATCTTTTTATGGCTGGTGTTCTACTTGTAGCCTGAAACAATTGGTAGGCTTCTTCTTTTAAAGCCTCTTTAATTGGTAAGTCTATAGACGCATATACCGCACGTTTGCTAGCTGCAATAGAATCTGCTGGAAATTTGGAGATACGCTCTGCCAAAGCATCTACATAAGGTCCTATTTCGTCTGCGTCTAAAGCTTTGTTAATAGTTCCAAATTTTTCAGCTTCGTCTGCATCCCAATCTCTTGCTCCTAAAATAATTTCCAATGCTTTTCCTAATCCTGTTTGTCTTGCCATACGTGAAGCGCCGCCACCACAAGGTAAAATGCCCATACCTACTTCCATTTGCATGAATTTGGCTTTACCTCTAGCCGCAAAACGCATATCTAGTGCCAATGCCATTTCGTGACCGCCACCACGCGCAAAACCTTCAATTTTGGCGATAGTTGCTTGTGGTACGTTGCTTAATCTTTCTAATACAGCTTGTAAGTCCAATAACTGGACTTCGTTTCTTGGTACAGCCTCGATAGACATATCTTTTAATAAGTTGGTATCATAATGACATACCCAATAATCTGGATTTGAAGATTCAAAAACAACTACTTTCACGCTTCTATCGCACTCTAATCGTAAACAAAGACTGCTTAAATCTGCAAGCATTTCTTGTCCTTGTACGTTTACTGGTCCAAAGTTAATATCTACGGTTAAAATTCCTCCGTTTTGCTTTGCTGTAAATGTTTGAAAATTCTTGTAGTCCATGGTATCTTATTTTAAGTTGTTAGTATGTGTATTAATTACACTGCAAATTTAAAATAGGAACCAAGCTTTATTTTGGTAGAAAACAAAGTGGTATTAGTAAAAAAAGAGGTTTTAGTAAAAAATTAGGCTAAATTGGCTCTAAAAGCACTTAAACTGGTGCCTTTATAGCTTTGAAACGTTTTGTTTAAATGACTAGAATCTGTAAAACCGAGTTCTGCTGCGATTTCGGAATATTGCAAATCGGTATATTTTAGTCTGGTTTCTACCAATTTTAATTTGTAGTTGATGATGTACTTTTTTAAAGACACATCGGTATGCTTTTTAAAATATTCACTGATGTAATTATCTGCCATATGAAATTCTTCTGCTAAACTTTTAGTCGATAACAAATCTGAATTATAGATATTAGAATGAATGTAATTTATAATTCGCTGAATTTTAGACGATTTCACTTCTTTTACAGAATCGGAAGTATTTATGAATTGAATATTTCGAGCAATAAGATGTAAAATAACTGATAATGAATTTTGAATGATGAAGATATCAAAGGATTGTTTATTTAGATATTCAGTTGCTACCATGTTTACTAAAGCGACTAAATGCAAACGATCTGCTTCGGTTTCAAACTGCATTTCACGAAGTTCATGACTTTCACTATTTAAGATTTCTTCAATTTTACGAAACCAATCGTTAACAGGTAATGTTTCATTTTGCGAAGCTGTATTTCTAAAAAAACTCTTTAGAAACTTAATGGCTACCGTAGAAGTTTCTGTTTCTGGATTTAGGATATAAATATCATCTGGAATAAACACAAAAATGCTATTGGCTGTATAATTTACTGTTTTACCATTAATTTTTATGGTTCCTGAACCTTCTTCGAAATAGACGATTTCAAAAAAACGAATGGTTGTGTACTGGCAAAACTCAAAAAATGTTTGGTTTTTATATTGCGCAATCACAATGTTTTCAATAATCGTTCTAGCCATCTTTTTTTTTATAAAGTTACAAAATATATAAAATAGAAAAAGCCACAAAACTGTGACTTTTTCCTGCTATTAATCAATAATTAGGGATTCAACTATTAATCAAATTATTTTGAAGTCACTTTGTAGTTTCCGTTACTTCTAATATAAATAACCGTTTCTTTTTCTGCTGAAATGAATGACGTTCCATTTTCCTCAGCACCAAAATAAGATGGTGCATTTAATTCCTTTTTATCTTCTTTTTTAGAAAACTGATGTGAAATTCCTCCAGAAATAACTACAGCTCTAAAATTAGGACTTAAGTTTTTGATTTTTCCTTTAAAACCAGCTGGTAATTTAATTAACGATGCACGTAATTGATTCTTTTCGTGACTTCCCCATAAAAAAGCGGTTTGTACATTACTTTTTGAAGCTATCCATTGGATGTCGTTAGCATTTAACCAAACCAAATTTGTTTTGTCAACATTTACAGGTCTTTCACCATTATCAAAGGCTTCTGATGTTGGTTTTACCAAATACGGACCTTCTTGAATGTCTAAAAACGCCATATTTTCGTTATCATCTGCAGCAGTAATATGTGCTTCTCCTGCTGGTTGTTGCCAATAGGAACCTGCTGGTAACCATTGTTTCTCGGCATTTTCATCGTCATTATGCAATAAGCCTTTAATGACTACACCACGATATGTAATGTTGTGAATGTGTGGTGGTGATGAAAATCCTTTTTTGAATTTTACTAAAAATCCTGCTGGTTCGTTTTTGGTTCGGTCTCCCCAAAGTTTTCCTGCTGCTGGACTTTTATCACCTCGTAACGGATTTAACCAACCCCATTCTACGTTGTCTGCGGTTACTACTTCATTTACAGACTTAATATCGTCTGTTGTTGGTGTTTGTGCGTTTGCAAAACTACCAGCAACTATTGCTATTGCGATTAGGATATATTTTTTCATGTCTATATATTTAAAAATAATCGTATTTATATTAAAGTGAATATTTCACTTTCTGGTAACCTAGATTTTGGTGTTTTTTCAGTTGAATTGAAATCTGACTCAGCATGATATCCTAATGACACAGCGACTAAAGATGTGTATCCTTTTTCTCTTAATCCGAATTCTTCATCTAAAGCTTTTACATCAATACCTTCCATTGGTGTTGCATCAATTCCTAAAGTTGCAACTCCTAATAAAAAGCTACCAATGTTAAGATATACTTGCTTTTCCATCCAATGTTGTTGGTCTTTTAAATCGTATTTATGAATACCTGCAAAAGCTTTTACAGCACCTAAGAATCCGTTTTTTATATCTTCATTTGGGAATCTTCCGTCTTTATCTTCGGTATCTGCAATATGTTGGTAATATGCATCATCCGCATCTGTTTTTACACAGAATAAAACTACAGCTGAAGCATTAGTTACTTTAGGTTCGTTAAAACTGAAAAAACCTTGTGTTCCTTTTGCAATGCGTGCTTTACCTTCGGTAGTTTCTGCAACAATAAAGTGCCAAGGTTGTAGGTTTACGCTAGAAGGACTCATTCTTAATAAGTTTTTGATTTCAGCCATATCTGTTTCAGATATTTTTTTGGTTGCATCGTATTCCTTAGTTGTGTATCTCCAGTTTAAAATTTCTTTTAAATTCATTTGTATGTTTTTTTTTGAGTTGATTTTACTATAAAAAGTATAGTGCAAAAGTAACTGTAGTATGTATTACTAACAATAACGGTCAAAAATGATAGTATAATTTATTACTGTTTAAAATGATGTAAACACAACAATATCAACACATTTAGGAAAATGTTAAATTTACTATAAAAAGTATAGTTGTATAAAATAGTATAGTGTTTTATATTTGCTAAAGATTAAATACTAAAAGAATCGTTATGTATACGTTTAAGGGAAAAGAATATCCATGCTGCGCAAGTTTAACCATGGGAATTATTGGTGGAAAATGGAAAACGGTAATTATGTTTCATTTAATTAACAAAACGCTTAGATACAACGAGTTAAGAAAAGAAATGCCCACGGTTACAGAACGCACACTAAGTTTACAATTAAAAACCTTAGAAGAAGATGGTATTGTAAAAAGAAAGGTTTACACCTCTAAACCGCCTTTAAAAGTTGAATATTCATTAACCGACTTTGGTAAAACGTTAATTCCTGTTGTGCAATCTATTGCTGATTGGGGAGTTTTTGCTGTTTCTGATAAAAATAAAAATTTTTAATTCATTTTTTTAGACTCTCTAATTAATGCTCTTGCTAATACTGTAGTGGCATCAATAATTAAACTATCTTCAATTTTATCGTATTGAATGGCTAACGGAATTTCGGTACAACCTAAAATTACTGCTTGTGCTCCTTTTCTAGACAAATAGGTTGCTGCCATGCTCAGGTTTTCTTTAGCTTTTTCGTTTACAGGATTAGAAAATGCTTTGATACCGTAAGATGTATCGTAAATTGAAGGATGCACAAAAAGGTCTTGGATATCCTCTGAAGGTTGAATGACTTCAATATTATATTTAGATAATACTTCAGGATACACTTTTGCTAAAATGGTTCCTGTAGTCCCTAAAACTCCGACTTTGGTAATTTCTGGATGCTTTGTAGAAATATGAAGCCCAACTTCCTCTATTAAATTCACTAAAACGCAAGATTCTGGAATACTTTTTTCAATTAAACTTAAAATAGGTTTGGCGTGAGCTGTATTACAAGGAATACCAATAATGGTAGAGCCACTTGCTATTAAAGAGGCTATAATTTCGGCAATTGCAATACCAGGATTGGTTTGCGTTTCGCCTAAAAGATATTTAGTTCTATCTATAATTTTATGAGGAACAGATAGCATAGACACAGGTAAATGCTCTTGATCTGAAGTTGCTTCGGTTAAATCGTACACTTTTTTTATTAAGTCGATTCCTGCGTAACTACCTACACCACCAACTATACCAATCATTTTATTTGTCATAATACGCTCTTTAGTTATTGAAAAAAATAAGAGATCAAATTAATGATGTTTAATTGAAAATGCTTCTTAATGTTATTATAAATTTTTAAAAATTTGAAACTAATTAATCTTTATTAAGCAATAGTTTTTTTATTTCTAAAACCTCATTTTCAATAGCTTGCTGTTTTTGTTTTAAAGCTTTGTTTTCAGCTTTTAACAATTCAATTTCATTATTTTGCTGCTGTATAGCTTTAACCATAGGCGCTATTAAATCGTTATACCTAACACTTAACATGCCTTCGCTATCTTTGGTGATTATTCCATTAGATTTAGAACTGTTATTTTTTAAAGCTTCTTCTAATTCTTGAGCAATAAAACCATATTCTAATTTATTACTATCGCTATTATTTCTGAAATAAGATACAGGTCTTAAGGTATTAATAAAGTTTAAACCCAAGTCTGAATCTTCAATTGTGTTTTTCCAACGTTCATCTGATGTTATAGTCCAAGCTACTTGAACTCCTGCGTAGGTTACTGTAGTGTTTCCTATTCTAACTTGATTGCTTGCATCTATATCTGGAACAACCGCATTATAACCAATAGCTATATTGTTGTTTCCTGAACCAACTGCTGTTGGGTTTGAAGAGTTGTTGGAATTGAATCCTATTCCAATATTATAATAACCTGTAGTATTATCGGTAAGAGAATTGTATCCTAATGCAACATTCCTTGTTCCTGTTGTATTAGAAGGAAATGCATTATATCCTACAGCTGTATTATACAATCCTGATGTGTTAGAATTTGAAGAAGAACTACCCAATGAAGTATTATAATTACCTGTTGTATTAGAATTTAAAGTGTTTGTACCTATGGCTACATTATAACCACCTTCGGTATTAGACTGCATAGCTCCAAAACCTAATGCAGCATTATAATTACCTGTAGTGTTTTTATGCAATGCATTTACACCACTAGCTATATTACCATTACCTGAAGTATTATAATACATTGAATTTACACCACTAGTAGTATTATGTAAACCAGTTGTGTTACTATAAAGTGCATTAGCACCTATACTTGTATTACTACTTCCTGTATTATTAAATAAAGAATTACTACCAACCGCTGTATTGTTACCTCCTGAAACATTTTCGTATAAAGAACTTGATCCTATAGCTGTATTTCCTGCTCCTGTTTCGTTTTTAAATAACGAATTTGAACCTGTTCCTGTATTTCTATTTCCTGTGGTATTAACGTTTAACGAATTATAACCATTTGCTGTATTAAAACTAGCAGTTGTATTTCCAGCAAGTGCGTTTACTCCTGTTGCTGTATTATAATGCCCGTTATTTCCTGATAACGCCAACACTCCAACCGCAACATTACTACTACCCGTAGTATTAGTATTTAAAGCATCTTTACCAACTGCAGTATTATTACTAGCAGTATTATCTTTAAGCGAATTTGTACCTAAAGCAGTATTATTAAATCCAGTTACATTAGCATATAATGCATTTGCACCAATAGCTGTGTTCTCATTAGCTGTTTTATTAGAATAAAGTGCGTTTGTACCAATAGCGGTATTATAATCTCCACTAGTATTAAAAGTTAAAGATTCTGAGCCATTTGCAGTATTGTGTGTTCCTGTAGTATTATCGAACAATGCAAAATAACCACTTGCAGTATTATTTGTACCTGTTGTATTTTGGGTCATTGACTGCAAACCTATTGTGGTATTATTAGCTCCTGTATTATTTTGATTTAATGACAATGCACCAACAGCTGTATTACCAGAACCAGTAGTAGTATTTACAAGTGAGCTTGAGCCTATAGCTGTATTAGAATTTGCAGTATTACCAATAAGTGTATTGTAACCAACAGCTGTATTACTATTTCCATTTTGATTATCTCTTAAAGCGTTTTGACCAATAGCTGTGTTTTCTCTTCCTGATACATTAGAAGACATTGCATTAACTCCAAAACTAGCATTGTCTGTTCCTGTTGCACTAAGTGGCAAACTATTAACTCCAAAAGAAGCGTTACTTGAACTTAACAAACCTGCTTGAATATTATTACGTTTAAAAACTATATTTTGATTATTTGTTGTACCAATAAAATTTACAGTATCATCTGTAGAATCATTTCCAGAAATATTCCATGCTCCATTTACATTTTTAACTGTTGCTATTTGCGACCATTCTGTACCGCTCCAATAATAATAACCTGGCGTTACATCTGAAACTGTTGCTGTGTTATAAATTAGCAAGCTCACCTTTGGAGATGCTATAGTAGTTACATCTGTCGCAGAAGTTAAGCTAACTCTAGGTATTAAAATTCCTTTTTCTGTACTTGCTACATCTAAAATTGAAGAAGGATCTGGTGTAGTAGTATTTATACCAACTTGTGCAAAACTATTTGCTACTATAAAATATAGTATTAGGGTTAAGTTTTTCATTTAAAAAAAATATATTTTTGGGATGGCAAACTTATATTTTTAAAACAAACCTGACAATAATTGCCTTTGTAAAACTCTTAATTTAACACAAAATTAAGTAATTGAATTCTAGAGGTGTTTATACAGTAAATATTTTTTCACCTCTACAAGTAATTTAAAAAAATTTGATAAACAAGTTTTTTATTATTGCTACAAACCTTAGCTTCTCCAATTTAATGCTAACATACACACCGTATTCAATGTCACGTTTTACAACGTTATATTTTGCATTTTATCTAATTAGAATGCATTTAAACCGATAAAATTAACACTTGTTCGATAAAAAAATTTAAAAACAGGATAGTTTTGTGTAATATTTTACATAGTTTTGTCATAATTATATGTTAAAATGGACATTACAATGAAAACAAGAAACATCCTTTTTACCGCTATTTTTTTTATGATATTAAGTATCGGTTATGCACAAAAAGAAAAAGCAAAAATTAAACTTATTACTGGTAAAGTTAGTATTAGTAAATATCATTCTCTTGAAGAGCTTAAAAAAATTCCTAAAGGAGACTTACTTACTTTGTATACAGAACGCATTGAAGTTATTGTAAATATTTTACCAAATATTGCCTTTGCTACCAAACCAAATGTTACAATGTCAAGCTTAGGAATTCCTGAAACTAAGGAAAATAAAAAAGCATTAGAAGCTAATGAAAAAGCTTCAGTTGAATATTTTGATAGTACAATTCAGTTTCAAAAATCAATTTTACCATATTCAGATTCTAAAGACTTAATAGCAGCAATTTTATTTTATGAAGAAACTTTAAAATCGCTACATACTTATAATGATTTTAAAGTCGATTAATAGCCAAAACATTTTTCATCTTAATACTTATACAAAATATGAAAAACATATAATTCTGTAAGAAAATACATAAATATTTTTAAATTTCATGCATTTTATCGATATTATTTGTGTTTCATACTTATTTTAATTAAAATTGAACTATATATTATCCCCAATAATCTATAATAAAAAATTTAACCGTGATGAAAAAAAACTACTTACTCATCTTACTTTTGTTTACAACATTAGGCACTCTTTTTGCTCAACAAGAAAAAGGAATAACTGGTTATGAAAATTGGTTAAAATCTTGGACCGAGTTTAAACCAAATAAAGTTGTTTACAATAAAGCAACTAAAATACTTACTGGAAATATAGCCAATGACACAAAATTATATAAGAGTGATACTTACCTTTTAGTTGGAGATGTTTTTGTTACAGATAGCACGACATTAACAATTGAACCTGGCACAGTAATTTTAGGAGATTTTAAAACAAAAGGATCTTTAACTATTACTAATGGTTCTAAAATAATTGCAGACGGAAAAAGCACAGATCCTATTGTGTTTACATCTAATAGAAGCGTTAAAAAACCTGGAGATTGGGGAGGATTAATAATTCTTGGAGATGCACAAACCAATATAATAGATAATAATGCAAAAATAGCATATGGCTTAGAAACATTAGACGCTAAACACATTAGTTATGGAGGAGACAACCTTGATAGTGATTCTGGAATTTTAAATTTTGTTAGAATTGAATATGCAGGTAAAAGAACAAAAGAGTATGGTTATTTAAGTGCACTTACTTTAGCAGGTGTTGGTAGAAAAACTAAGCTAAATAATGTAATGGTAAGTTATTGTCAAGGTAGCTCGTTTAAAATTTTAGGCGGCTCGTTAACATTAAATCAATTTGTATCATATAAATCTAATTATAATGATTATGAAATAAATTATGGATCGCAATGCAATCTTACAAACTCTTTAGCTGTAAAATCTCCATATGTTTCAGGACCTGAAACCTCTAGAGCACTGTATGTATTAAATCATGATGAAGTACCAAATACAGACTTCTCTAAATGCCAAACGGTAGTAGATGCTAAAAATTTAACTCTATACAATATAAGTAACGACTTAGAATACGATATAAAAGTTGGTTTGGTAAACGAAGCCATTTTTATAGGAGAAACAGCAACTTTCAAAATTGATAAAAGTGTAATATCCGGATTTAATCCTGCTGTAATACTAGATAACAAAATAAATATTAACAGTGATAATTTAGATAAAATCGTATTCTCAAGAACGTATTTTAACAACTGTAATGGAAATATATTTATTAAAAACAAAAGCAACAACGAAGATTTAGAAAATTGGTACGGAAGCAGAGCGTTTAATAATGTATACTCTAAAGGGCCAGATTCTGAAACTTTTATAGATTCAAACAATGCAAAAAATCCAGATTACAGATTAAGAATAAATCAAATTGTAGCTTCTAGAGACGATTAAAACACCATAAAATCCTAAACTAAAATTTCGCTAAAAAACAACATAATTGCCTATAGGATAGAAAGCTACAAAAATGTATACCAACAAAACAAAACAACAACTGTATTTATTACTATGTTTTTTTATTCTTACTTCCCAAGAAAAAATAAACTCACAAATAGTAATAGGAACTCCTAATTTAGGTTTCACTCAAGCATGCGCAAATACAGAATTTAATAATTTCTCTACTACATTTGTTTTTTCTCCTGAAAGCGGTTTAAATGCTTCCAATCAATTTTTAATAGAATTATCTAACGAAAATGGTGATTTTTCTAATGCAACAACAATATACACCTCTACTGCTGGAAGTGTAACTACATCTCCAGCAACATTAAATTTTTCAATACCAACCACAACAGCTGGCGAAAATTATAGAATTAGAATAAAAAGTACTGCACCAGTAGCTACAAGTTCTGGATCTGCTTCTTTTGCTGCTTACTATAAAATTCAAGATGCTCCATTTACTATTAATAATTTAGTATCAACTGGTGCTTATTGTGCTGGCGGTAGTTATTTATTATCTATAGATAATCCAGGAACAGGAAATAATAATTCACCATTAAACTATCCTTCATTAACATATAGTTGGTATAAAGAAACTAGCCCAACCACATCTGTATTTGTATCTAATGGAGCAACACTTTCTGTTAACCAAGAAGGCACATATTTTGTAGAAACAGATTATGGCTCATGTACCTCTAATTCATTTTCAAACAGAGTAACTATAACCGAAGTAACTTCTGGAGAAACAACTGCAGGAATTTCATCTAGCTTAGGTAATCCATTTTGTCCAGATCAAGGTCCTACTGTTTTAAGTGCTATAAATGGAAATAGTTACCAATGGTTTAAAGATGGAGTTAGTATTCCAGAAGCAACAAACCAAATGTATGAAACTACAGAATCTGGTATCTATGCCGTACAAGTAGATTTAGGCGATTGCTCGGTTTCGGGAGTTATAGATTTAATAAGCGAACTTTTTGAAGCCTCTATTAATGTAGAAGAAACCAATACAATTGAAGAAGGCGAAACACTAAACATTACAGTTACTTCTACAGCAACGAGTCCAGCATTCGAATGGTTTTTAGACAACACATTAATTCCAGAAGCGACAGGAAATAGTTTTAATGCATCAAATTTTGGAAACTACACAGTAATTATCACAGAAACTTCAGGTTGCGAAGGCTCTAGAACATTTACATTTACAATTAATGAAGCTTTTGATCCATTTCCAGATGTAGAAAAAATTCCTAACCTTATTAGTCCTAATGGAGATACAATAAACGACACCTGGACCTTACCTACAAAATATGTAACAGGTACAAATACCGAAGTTTTAATAATGGACAATCGTGGTAAAATAGTATTACAAACAAAAGACTATTTAAACAATTGGCCAGAAAACGATTTAGAACTTACAAACGTAAATAAAGTGTTTTATTACATAATAACAACACAAGATAATGAGGTTAAAAAAGGCTCAATAACAATCATCAAATAATATGAAAACACTATTTCTCGTTTTAGTATTATGTATCTGTTCTATACAGCTATTAATTTCTCAAGAAGAAGTAGTAGATGATGGTGTTGTTGCACTTAATATTCCTATAAGAAACTCATTAACATTTAATAGATTTACAATAAATCCAACATTTAGTTTTGTTAGAGAACAAAATAAATATATAAGCATATCTAACAAAAGAGAATGGACACAATTTGAAAACGCACCACTAACCTATTTAGCTAGTTACTCTGGTAGATTTGGAGAAAACATAGGTGCTGGTTTAGGTGTTTTTCAACAAAATTATGGAGTACTTACTACCTTTGGAGGTATTTTAAATTTTGCATACAATGCTAGATTACAAAGAGATAGCAACCTTACATTTGGTTTAAACATAGGTGCATATAAAAGTGGTTTAAACGATGGTGAAGTTGTAACCAATTTTATTGATCCTTCATTAGAAAACATTCCAGAAAACTTTATACTTACCGTAAATCCAGCAATTAATTACGGAACTGGATTTTTCGATTTTGGAGTTTCATTAAAAAATATAGTATCATATAACTTTAACTCATCTGCTCTTATAGAAGATAATCCAGAGCAAGCCATTCAAGGTCATATTATGTATACTGGTTATTTATCTTCACGTGGTTTTTTTGACGAAAGTAAATTTTCTGGCTTAGTAAAATCAGAATTTAGAAAAGACGAAACTATTATTTCAGGTATCGCAATGCTTACGGTTCCAAAAGGTATTTGGGCACAAATTGGTTACAATACTGTTTATGGAGCTTCTGGCGGACTTGGTTTAAATATTTCTCCACAAATTGCTATCGAGTATAATTTTGAAAAACCATTTGGTGACTTAACAGATTTTGGTTCATCTCATGAAATATCTATAGCTTATAGATTTAAAAACACCGAAAGATATGAATATAGCAGTGGCGACGAAGTAAGCAGTTTAATTTCAGAAAACAATAATAAACGTAGAAGAATTGCTGCTAGAAAAAGAAAAGCTAATAATGCAAAAGTTGTTGCAGAACAACAAGCAAAAGCTGAAACTGAAGCGCAAGCTAAACTATTAGCAGAACAACAAGCTAAAGCCGAAGCCGATGCTCAAGCTAAACTATTAGCAGAACAACAAGCTAAAGCTGAAGCAGATGCTCAAGCTAAACTATTAGCAGAACAACAAGCTAAAGCCGAAGCCGATGCTCAAGCTAAACAATTAGCAGAACAACAAGCTAAAGCTGAAGCCGATGCACAAGCTAAACTACTAGCAGAGCAGCAAGCAAAAGCCGAAGCCGATGCTCAAGCTAAACTATTAGCAGAACAACAAGCTAAAGCCGAAGCAGATGCTCAAGCTAAACTATTAGCAGAACAACAAGCTAAAGCCGAAGCAGATGCTCAAGCCAAATTATTAGCTGAACAACAAGCTAAAGCCGAAGCAGATGCTCAAGCTAAACTATTAGCTGAACAACAAGCTAAAGCCGAAGCCGATGCTCAAGCTAAATTACTAGCAGAACAACAAACAAAAGCCGAAGCCGATGCTCAAGCTAAACTTTTAGCAGAACAACAAGCTAAACTATTAGCTGAACAGCAAGTAAAAGCTGAAACACAAGCTACAAAAGAAACAGAAGTTTTAGATGATGCTATTTTAAACCCAACAGAGAAGTTAGGAAAAGAAATGCTAGCAATAACACAGCAAGCAGAAGCATCAAAAACCACACAAAATCAATTACTAAAACAGTTTGATGAAATTGTAAAAATTAAAGATCAAGATTTAAAAGATTTAAAAGAAGAAAACGATTTAAGCGAACAAGGTCTTACTGTTAAACCAAAGCCATTTAAAAGTATTACAGAAGAAAACAACAATTTAAATAGAATTAAAGATGCGTTAGAAACTGTAATTAAAAATCGAAATGAAGAAATTAAAAAACTAAAAGATTTATACAATGAAAATCAAGAAGAAAACATTATAACATTAGAAAATGTAAACCTATACTATAAAAAAACTATAGAGAGATTAGAACAAGAACAAAACAAAGCAATACAAGCAAAAAACCAATTAAATACCGAATTAAAAGATATTAATGTATCTACAGAATACGAACGTAGAAGACGAATTAAACGAGCTTCGTTCGATAATGATGATGAGCGCTATGTACAAGATAGAGCTGCATTACAAAACATTAAAAACAATACTGTTTCAAGTCAAGAACAACTTACTCAAGATGATTTCGATTTTGGAACAAAACAAAGTGATAATATCCAAATTCTTAAAAACATAAATAAAGAAGAAAGCGGATATTACCTCGTAATCGCTGTACATAGTGACGTTAGTAAACGTGATGACTTTTTAACTAAAGTAGTACAGTCTGGAGAAAAAAACGTGAATTTTTTCTACGATGTAAATTCTAGTAAATATTACATCTATCATAAAAAATTCGATAATATTCAAGACGCTAATCAATCCTTAAACGCTAAAGGGACTAACTTATATAACCAACAAATGTCAATCGTGAAAATAGAAAACTAATAATAATATTTTGTTTTTAGCAATGCCTAATAGATAAAAATAAAATTGTTCCAAAAACAGAAAAAACATGAAAATCCCTACTTATGTTAAAGCAGTATTTATTGTTTCACTACTTTTCCTTAGCCTCAAATCCTTTGGACAAAATTTTGAACCATTTACACCTAGATTCGATGAAGATTTAAAAGGAGACATTATATTAATAGGTAACAACATTCTTGGCCCAAATAATAATGCCTTTAATAACAATAATGTTTACAATCATAATGTTGATATGAATTATATCGACATTGATAGCGACAACACAACCTTTAGCTCCTCTAGTGCAGATTTAAACATTCCTAATCCAAACTGCTATTTAATTAAATATGCAGGACTTTATTGGGGTGCAGTAAATCCTGGAAACGAGCCTATTACAAATGTAAAATTTAAAGGCCCAAGTGGTGGTTATAATGACATTCAAGGTACTGTTATATTCGATGCTAATGGCAATTCTGTAGATGGAGGAAACAGCTTTTCTTATGCATGTTATGCAGATGTAACAGATATTGTTACCGCTTTTGGTTCTGGTGCCGATTTAGGCACTTACACCGTTGCTAACGTATCTTCTGGCACTGGAGAAACATCAACCTTTAACCCATACAATGGTACTGGTCAATCGGCAGGTTGGTCTCTTTTTGTGGTTTATGAAGATCCTACTTTACCAGGAAAATCAATAACAAGTTTCGATGGTTTTAGTGCCATTAGTGCATCACAAAATCCAACTGCAGATATTTTAATAGATGGATTTAGAACAGTACCAGCTCCTGCTCCAGTAAGAGCTAATTTTGCGTTTGCTACATTAGAAGGAGATAGTCCTATTTTAGGTGATCAAATGCTGCTTAATGGTATAAATTTATCTGCCGCAGATCGTCCTGTTAACAACTTTTTTAATAGTTCAGTTACTCAACTCGATGCGACACCGGTAAACAATAGAGTACCAAATAGTACAAATACTTTAGGTTTCGACACCGGAGTTATGGCTATTCCAAATCCTGGAAATTCTGTTATTGCAAATGATGCTACATCAGCAACAGTTAGACTTGAAACTGCTGGAGATACTTATTTTCAGTATTTTTTCGCCTTTGCTGTAGAAATAATCGAACCAAATATTGTTTTAACAAAAATTGTAGAGGATGATGCTGGTAATAACATTGGCGGACAAATAGTAGATTTAGGAGACTCTTTAAACTATGTTATTGGTTTTCAAAATACAGGAAATGATAATGCTACAAATTTTCAAATTAGAGATGTTCTACCTGTAAATATAATTTTTAATTATCCTACAGATTTAGTACTTCCGCCAGGTGTAACTGTTGCTAGTTACAATCCTACTACAAGAGAAATTGTTTTTAATATTGAAGATTCTTTAGTTGAGGAAAACGATCCTGTTTACGAAATTAGAATTGAAGTTCAAGTGGTTGATAACTGTAATGAGTTAGCAGATGCTTGTTCAAATATTATAAATAATCAAGCATTTGCGAGCTACAATGGTTTTTTTAATCCAACGTTTGAAATTACAGACGACCCAAGTTTAAGTAGCAATACAGGATGCCTACTTACTCCACAAGCAACAAATTTCTTAACCGATTTAGATTGCCAATTTATTCAAGACGAAATTCTTTGTGGTTCTAGTTTAGAAATCACTGCCGCAGATGGTTACGATTCGTACTCATGGTCTACAAGTCCCACAGGATCACCTGTAATTGGTACAAATCAATCTATAACAGTTACAGAAACAGGAACTTATTACGTATATAATACTGCTATTGCGCCATGTCAATCTATAGAGCAACAATTTAATGTTGAGCTTTATGGTGGCGAAATAGATAATCCTGTAATTCCATATGCCGATGAGGTTGTTACTTGCCCTAACGATGGTGAATTATTACCAAATATATTTTTATGTGGTGCAGGAGATTTTAGAGACATACAAACTAATATTGCTGGAGCAACGTCAATAATTTGGGAACAATTAGACGAATCTAGTTGTGCTGCCGTTTCAAATCCAGATTGTGCAAATGAAGATAATGCATGTGTATGGAATCAAGTAGCAACAGGATCAGACTATATAGCTAATACTGCTGGACAATTTAGATTAACAATTAACTATCAAGGTGGTTGCTTTGTGCAATTTCATTTTAATGTTTACCAAAACTTACTTGAACCAACAGTAGTTGCAACAGATATAATTTGTACTACACCAGGAAGTATTACTGTAAACAATGTTCCTTCTGGATATGAGTACAGTTTAGATAACGTTACATTTCAAACTAGTAATATTTTTACTATCAATACAGCAGGATTTTATAATGTTTATATTAGACAAATTGGTGTCGATACAAACCCATGTATTTTTAGTGTGTTAGATGTGCAAATTCGAGATCGAAATTTTACAGTTTCATCAATTGTTACTCAACCTTTATGTCATGGAGAATTAGGCAGCATTTATTTAGCTGCTAACGATGTAGATCCTCAATATTCTTTTGAATTATTTCAAAATGCAACCTCAATAAATAATGTTGGTCCAATAGTAGATAACACGTATTCTTTTGAAAACTTAAATCCTGGCGATTATACAGTTACAGTTGAAACTGAAAATGGTTGTACTTATACTGAAGATATAACAATTACTGAGCCACCACTATTAACAACAACAGCAGCGATTACAAGTCCGCTAACATGTACAGACGGTGAAATAACTGTTTATCCAGAAGGTGGCACACCACCATATTTCTACTTTGTAAATAGTACAACAGATTTTCAAACTGTACCAGAAATAGTAGTTACAACTGCTGGAGTTTACGATATTACTGTTGTAGATTCTAACAACTGTAGTGCTAATACTACAATTTCAATAGATGTTATTCCTGAACCAGATTTTAACGTAATTACCAACGATATTGCCTGTGCAGGATTAGATACAGGAAGCATTGAAGTTAACGTAACAAACGCTAATGGAAACTCTATAGAATATAGTATTGATGGTGGTGTTACATTTTTTAACTCTCCAGTTTTTACTAGTTTAGCTGTAGGAAATTACGATGTCGTTCTATTATATACTGTTGGAACTTCAGTTTGTAATACAGATCCGCAAACAGTTACTATTTCTGAAAGCGACCCAATAAACGTAACAGCGACTTTAACAACAGACTATACTTGTTCTACAAACGGAACAATTAGTGTAACTCAAGTTTCAGGTGGTAACGCTCCTTATCAATATAGTATAGATGGTGTTACGTTTCAAACTGGCAGTGTATTTTCAAATTTAACTGCTGGCACTTATACAATTACTGTGCAAGATGCCAACAATTGTACACAAACAAGTAACGATATTACTATAGAGCCTTTAAATCCTCCAACAGATTTAACTTTTAATGTATCTCCTATAACTTGTCCAACTAACACTGCAGACGTTACTTTAACAGCTACTGGAGGAACTGGTGTTTTAGAATATCAAATTATTGCTCCAACATCTAGTGCAACAGCATACCAAACAGCTACAATATTTTCTGGATTAGCTCCAGATACTTATACTTTTCAAGTTAGAGATGAAAACGATTGTATTTATAGTGAATCTATAACAATAGATCCAATTGTAACACCAACTGTAAATGTGGTATTAACTTCAAATTTAGACTGTACTGCAACACCAGATGCCGAAATTTCTGGAACTATTACTGGTACTGCTCCATATACTTATGCTGTTTCTATAGATGGTGGAACATACACAGATTTAGGTACTACTCCACCAACATTTAATTACGCAACTTCAACACCAGGAACATATCAATTTCAAATAACAGATGCTAATAACTGTATTGCAGAATCTAATGAAATTACTATAACTCCTATTACTCCTCCTGCATTAAGTGCTGTAGTAGAATCACAAAGTGTTATTTGTAATGGAGATGCTAATGCTTCAATTGATATAACTATTGACGATACTGTTGGTACAGCTCCATTTACAATTAACGTTAATAATGACACTACTGGTGTAAACTATGGAACTCAAACATCTGGATTAACTGCCGGAACTTATACAATAACAATTACAGACGCTAATTCTTGTACAGGAACAGAAACCATTACTATTAGTGAACCAGATCCTATTGTAATGACATACGATACTGTAGATATTACGTGTACAAGTACTGGTGTTTCTCAAGGATCGGTAATTGTTACTTCAGTAACCGGTGGAACCGCACCTTATAATTACTTTGTAACAGGAACAAATGGATACTCAAATTCTGAATTAAATAATACAGGTTCTACTTCTGTAAGTTTTGATGTTGTAGACTTTGGCTTATATGAAATTAATATAGTAGATGCTAATGGTTGTTCTATTTTACAGCAAGATGTATTAGTAGCTTCTCCTCCAACAGATTTAGATATAGATATAACTACAACTGTAGATTGTACAACTGGTGGTGAAGCCGAAGTAAGTGTTGGTTCTACTTTAAGTAGTACAGGACCATTTCATTTTAGTATTTACGAAGGCCCAAGTACTGTTTATCCTACGGGAACATGGTTACCAGAAGATAGTCCTGGTAGTCAATCGGCAACATTTACAGGTTTAACCTCTGGAGTAACCTATACATTTATAGTTTATGATGAATCGACAATGTGTAGTTATTATGAGCCTGCAACTACTCCAATACCAACAAACTCAACACTTACAGTTGATGCAGTAAGCGCTAACAATATTACATGTACTGGTAGTGCAGATGGAAATGTTTCTTTTACTGTAAATAGCATTTATAGTGTAGATACTGCAATTTCTTTCGAAATTTTTAATTCATTATCATTACAAACCACAGGTGTTTCAGGTACAGGAACTGTAACTGCAAACGGTTCTTTTACTGAAACAAATTTAGGTCCGTTACCTTTTGGTAACTACTTTGTTTCAATAACAGAAACGTCTGGAACAAACGCTGGTTGTGGCATAGTTACAGTTCCTTTTAATATTACAGAATCTGCATTTTTATTAAGCTTAACCACTTCAGTAGATCAAAATGCAAATTGTAACCCTAATTCTGGAGTTATAAGTGCTGTGGCACAAAACGGAACAGCTCCATATCAATATCAAATAACAACAACTGCTACTGCTCCAACAGCTTCAGATCCTGCTTGGGCAACGGCAAGTACATTTAATCAAGATGCAGGAAACTATTATGTACATGTAATAGATGCTTATGGTTGTATTATTTCAAGTCCAGTGGTGATTTTACCAATGGATGACACTCCTGTTATTTCTGCTACAGTAGACGATTTATGTACTACAGATGAAGGAAATTTTGAAATTGATGTAACACTAGATAATCCTGGTATTGCTCCATATAGTTATAGTTTTAATGGTGGTGCTTTTCAATCTCAAAATGCTCCATTTACAATTTCAAATTTATACTCAGGAACATATACTATAGAAGTTCAAGATGCCAATGGTTGTGGCAATACGGTAACTGTAAACATTCCTGCTCCAATTACAATTACTCCTAATGTAACGGCATTACCAACTTGTAATGATGATGATGGAGAAATTACAATAGATGCTTTAAATGGCTCTGGATCATTTAGTTATAGTATTAGTCCAAATCCATCATCAATAAGTTTAAGTGGAAACATATTTTCTGGAGTACCATCTGGTATTTATGTGGTAACAGTTACAGATAACGTTACATCATGTACAGAAGATGTTACTGTTTCATTAGCTGCTGCTACTGCTCCAACATTTACAACTTCACCAACTTCTGTAACTTGTTTTGGAGACAATTCTGGAACTTTTGATATTAACGTTAGTGGTTACACTGGTGCTTATACCTATAATGTTTTTGATAGTTCTGGAGCATCAGTTACTGGTGTAGTTAATGCTAACACCTCAACAAATCCACTTACTGTTTCAGGTATGCAAGCAGGAACTTTTTCAGTAGAAATTATAGAAACCGAAAATCCATTTTGTTCTGCAACCTCAACAGTTGTTATTAGCTCACCTTCTGAAGCATTAACACTTACTGTTACAGAAACTTCTAATGTTACTTGCGATAATAATATTGGAACAATAACTGCTGTTGCTTCTGGCGGTTGGGGAAATCTAGAATATGAATTAACAGGAGACGCAACCGTTCCATATAGTTCTAATGGAGCTTTCGAAAATTTATCTGCAGGAACATATACTGTTAATGTAAGAGATAATGAAGGTTGTATTGTTTCAGAAAGCATAACATTAAATACACCAAATCCTATAAACGCAACATTTACAGCAAGTGCTAATACTGTTGATTGTTATGGAGATCAAAACGCAAGTATTACAGTTAGCAATGTAACTGGCGGACAAGGTTCTAATTACACATATACTTTAAATACAGATTCACCTACAACGAGTATTTCTGGACCACAAAACAGTAATGTTTTTAATAACTTAGGTGCTGGAACATATTCTATAACCATTACAGATGGTTATAATTGTGAATTAAACTCTCCTACAATTGTTATAAACGAACCAACACCAATTACCGCGAATTTAGTTAACACAAGTACACAAACTTGCCCTATTACTTACGAGCTTACTTTATCGGCAAATGGTGGAACAGGAATTTATACTTATAGTGACACTAGTAATTTTGCTAACATTTTAGGAACATTTACAAGTTCGACAACAATAGCTGTTACTCCTGGAACATACCAATATTATGTAAGAGATGCCAACGGTTGTATTGCTAATGTTTCTAATGAAATTACTATAGATACACTACCAGATTTAGTAATTAACTTACAAAGCGATAATCCTACAATTAATTGTGCTGGTGATAGCAACGGAAGTATTGTAGCAACTGCTCAAGGTGGTTTAGGAAATTACACTTACGAGCTAGAAGATGCTTCTAATAACATTACAACAACAACAGACAGTCCTGCATCTTTTACAGGATTAACCGCAGGAACATATACTGTAAATATTATTAGTGACAACTGTTTAACAACATCTGAAACAGTAACAATAACAGAGCCTACCAACCCATTACAAGTAGATTTTGAAGTAAACGAAATTACTTGTAGCGGAAGCAATGATGGTATTTTAACAATTAACGCTTCCGGTGGAACAGGTATTATTAAATATGCTATTTCTCCACAATTAGATCAATTTTTCGATACTAATGTTTTTGAAAATTTAGCACCAGGAACATATCAATTTATTGCACAAGATATTTTAGGTTGTTTCTATACAGATACATTTACAATTACAGATCCTATTCCTGTAATTCTACAAATTGTACCAGATTCTATGTTTGAAGAAACTTGTGAAGGCGAAGCAAATGGTGCTTTTAGTATAGAAATCTCTGGAGGCAGTTTACCTTATAGCGTGGCTTTAGACGATATTAATGGAACATATACTGTTGGGACAGCTACGCAAACTGTTTTTGATTTTACAAATTTAAACGGAGGTGATCATGTTGTGTATGTTATAGATGATTTAGGTTGTGAATCCGAATGGAATATTACGTTCCCTGAAGCTGTTAAGTTAGATCCAATAATAACTCTTGAATATTTATGTGACAACAACTCACTTACAAATATTGTTACAGTATATGTAGATGAAAGTATTACAGATACAAGCGTATTATCCTATTCTTTAGATGGTATTGGCTCCCAAACAAGTAATGTATTTACCAATGTAGACTATGCGTCTGGAGCAGAACATTATATAGAGGTTACGCATGAAAACGGTTGCATACAATACACCGAATTTTTCACTATTGAAAACTTTCAACCTCTTGCTTTAAATTTAATTGAAGGTGATGCTCCTGGTGAAATTATTGCGCAAACTACCGGTGGTATTGGAACTTACAGCTATACGTTTAATAACCAAAATTACGGTACTACAAACGAATTTACTGTTACACAAGTTGGCACATACACCATTATTGTTACAGACACTTCAGGATGCCAAGCTCAAGCCTCAATAAATATAGATATAATTGGACCTTGTATACCTAATTACTTTTCTCCAAATGGTGATGGTACTGCAGATACTTGGGCTCCAGGTTGTGTAGATGATTTTCCAGATTTAACCTTCGATATTTTCGATCGTTATGGTCGAAAAGTAGCAACCTACCGAGTTGGACATTATTGGGATGGACGCTATAATGGCACAGAATTACCAACAGGTGACTATTGGTATGTAGTAAGACCAAATAGCGAACTCTTAAAGAAAGAATACGTAGGACATTTTACACTATATAGATAAAAGAACTTAAAATTTATTATCATGAAAAAAATCACATTATATATCGTTCTTTTTATCGTTTCTAATAGTTTTGGACAAGAACTTAATTTACCCGTTTGGACACAATATTTAGCAGATAATGATTTTGTTATTTCACCAACCTATGCAGGAATTGGAGATAATTTAAGAATTAGAGCTAACGGATTAACACAATGGGTTGGCATTAAAAATGCACCAGACAATCAAGCTCTATATGCAGATTTTAGAATCGCTAACCGCTCTGGTGTTGGTATTTCATTGTATAATGACAAAAACGGAAATACGCGCCAAAAAGGAGCTAAATTTTCGTTTGCTCAACATTTAGTATTAGACTATAAATCACGTCAATATTTATCGTTTGGTTTATCTTACAACATTAATAGTTTTAGAATAGATATAGAAAATTTTGAAGGTACAGAAGAGATGCCTATTGTAGATCCAAGTATTGTAGACGATAGAGCTATAAACAATAATAACTTTGATGTTGGCGCTCTTTATCGCTATAAAATGTTTTATTTAAGCTTAAATGCAAATAATATTTTAGAAAAAGATATTGATGCTTTTACAGGAATTGAACCAAGTAAACTATTAAATTTCCAAGCTTATACTGGTTACATAATTCAAACACGAAAGAATACTGAAATAGAACCATCTATATTTTATCAAAGATATAATAACGATGGCCGTTCTAGTACAGATATTAATGTAAAATATAGAAAATTTAATCGTAAAGAAGATTATTATTGGGTTGGCGGATCTTATCGTTTTTTAAACGATCAAATTGGAAAACCATTAAATATTGGACCTATGGCAGGTGTAATGAAAAGCGGTTTTTATTTTGCCTATTCATACCAAGTAACAATTAACGATTTGTCTGGTTTTAATTCTGGCACACATTCTATTACCATTGGAATAGATTTTCTACAAGGTATTAGCGATTGTCCTTGTACTAAAGGCACAAGTTGGAGAAAGTACAGAGGCGCTGGTTTAAATAAAAAGAATTAATTAAGCTCTTTCATTATTTCAGAAAACATTTTATAAGACTTTATTCTAGCATCAATATCATAAATATGAGAAACAGCTATTAATTCATCTACTTGAGATTGTTCCATAAACGTTTTTACTTGAGATTTTACAGTAGACTTACTACCAATAAAAGAATATTTTAACATCTGTTGAACTTGCGGATGATTTAAAACTTCCTTTAAATCATCTGTTAAAGCTGTTGGTGGCTGTACATAGTCACGTTTACCAGTTAATATTCCTACAATTAATCGTATTAATGATGTAGATAAACGCTGTGCCTCTTCGTCTGTATCGGCAATAATAATATTTACACCTGCCATTACGTAAGGTTTTTGTAATTCTTGTGAAGGTTTAAACTCTTTACGATAAATATTTAAAGCATCCCATAAATGTGTAGTAGCAAAATGACTTGCAAAAGCATAAGGCAATCCTTTTTTTGCTGCCAAGTGCGCACTATCTGTACTAGAACCTAAAATATAAACAGGCACATTTACACCTTCGGCAACAGTAGCACGAACTTTAGAAGGCACATTATCTTTAGAAAAAAAACGTTGTATTTTATCTAATTCATTTGGAAACGAATGTGCTGCCTGCATAAAATCAGACCGTATGGCTTGAGCTGTTTCTCTGTCGGTTCCTGGTGCACGACCTAATCCAAGATCTATTCTATCTGGATATAACGAACCTAATGTACCAAATTGTTCCGCAATTATTAATGGCGAATGATTAGGTAGCATAATACCTCCAGAACCAATACGTAATGTATTTGTACCTTGCGCTACATAACCAATTAATATTGAAGTTGCGCTACTTGCAATATTTTCGGAGTTGTGATGTTCTGCTAACCAAAAACGTGTATAACCATATTTTTCTGCTTCTTGAGCAAGCTTTAATACATTATTAAAAGTTTGTTTTAATGTATGGTTTTGCGAGACTAATGCAAGATCTAATATAGAATATAGTGTGTGTGATGTTTTCATAACTTGTAATGCTTAATCCTAATACAAGGATTTTCTTCTTCATATTAACATTACAAAGTTACAGAACGTCTTAAACTATAAATCTAATAAATTGTTAATTAAACACTAAGCACAATAATAAATGAGAGTAATAATTGCAATAATAAACTCCTACAAATTATTAAAATCGAGGCTAATATTTTACACCTAAAGCATCAAATAAATGACTCATTGTCCAAGCTGGACCAATCATTAAAAACTGTAAATCTTTTATAAATGATGGCTTTTTTCCTTCGTGATTATGTCCTATAAATTGTCCAATCCATGCTACAACAAAAATAACAAGCATTATTAACCATAATGGCGCAAAATTTAAACTAGCTATTAGATTTATTAAAAATAAAACGATTGCAGAAAATATTAGCATACCTATGAATAATACTGTTGAAAGTCGTAAATAATAAATTAGACCTAATACAATAACAACTGTACCAAAATGGGCATATGGTAAAACACTTACAGGCAAAGCGCTAGTAATACTATTAGGCATTGGTATTGCTGCTAACAAACCTATTAAACTAAAAAAGATAAGTGGCACACAAATGTAATGTATAGCTATATTTAGCTTCTTTTGGTGACTTTCTGCATATTCTGATAATAATGAATCTATAGTTCTCATAAGGGATAAAATTTAGTTAGTTCTAGTTACAAATTGTTTTAATTGTAGGTATTCGTCTCTACCTTTTTTGGTTAAATATGGTAATAACAATTGCCAAAGCATATCGATAGATGAGCATTGATTTATAGTATAATTTGGAGATTGTATAGCAAGTTTTTGTGCTTGCCAAAAGGTGCTTGTCATCCAAATGGTATGTATGGTTTTATTATAATCTATTATATTATCTTCTGGTTTTAACCGTTGTGTTTCAATATAATATTCCATTAACTTTCTCGCCTCCTTAAATCGTGTTAAGCTAGATTTCTCATACTGTTTTGCGATTTTTGGATAGGTTTTTATAATATGAACTACATCATTAAAGAAAAAAGAATAGCGTTGCTGTAAATTAGAAAACCTTAGCATCATTTCTTCAAAATGAAATAAAGTAATATATGTGTTTTTTGGAAGAATATAATCTAAAGTTTCATTATACATATCGTCATAAATTGAAGCCAATAACATTTCTTTATTTTTATAATGATAACTTAAATTTCCAGCACTAATTTTAAGTGCATCTGCAATTTGTTTCATAGACACATTAGCAATACCGTTGCTGTTAAATAATGAAATTGCTTTTAATTTGCTTTTTTCTTTCAATATAAATTAGTTTTATTTTACTAATTTAAAAATAAAATTAGTAAGCGCTTACTAATTCTTTGAAAAATAGATTTAAAAATTAACACTTTTTAATAATTACGTATTACTTTCTGCCCTACTTTTGCAGACTTAAAATTAATTATCAAGAATCTCTAAAAGGAGATAGCAACCTGCAATAACAAGCAAGGTGCTAAATAGATAAGCCAATTAATTGGAACAAATGTTAACTCATCTTTCTTATTATTTTGATTGCTATTTCCTTTTTAAAATGAAAAAGAAAAATGGCAAGTCCACAACAAATTACTCCAAAACTCTCAGCTTTAATTCCGCTATTCGTATTTGTATTCACGTTTTTAGGTGTTGGAATTTATCAAAACGACTTTTATGCGCTTCCTGCTCCAATTGCAGTTATAGTTGGTATTATTGTCGCATTTTTAATGTTTAGACAATCTATAAATTCTAAAATTGAAACGCTTTTAAAAGGTTGTGGCGATGATAAGATTTTAACCATGTGTTTAATCTATTTATTAGCAGGTGCATTTGCGGCTATTACCAAAGCCACAGGAAGCGTTGATGCTATTGTTAATTTAGGATTAGATTTTATAGCCATACAATACATTTACTTTGGTGTGTTCGTCATTGCTGCATTTTTATCAGTTTCTACAGGAACTTCGGTTGGAGCAATTGTAGCTTTAGCTCCTATTGTTATTGGTTTTGCAGATAAAAGTAGTGTGGATTTAGCCATACTTTGCGGTGCACTTTTAGGAGGAAGTATGTTTGGTGATAACTTATCTGTAATATCAGACACTACCATTGCTGCAACACAATCTTTAGGTTGTAAAATGAGTGATAAATTTAAGCAGAACATTAAAATAGCGTTACCAGCAGCTTTATTTACTATTGCGATACTAATTATTCAAGGTTTAGGATTAGAAACTAACGTTGAAGACACAACAGTTTACAGCTATTCTGTAATTAAAATACTGCCTTATTTACTAGTTATTATACTATCTATCATAGGAATTAACGTATTTGTAACTTTACTTTTAGGTGTTATTGCTGGTGGACTTTTAGGGATTATTTACGGCGATTTCACGTTAATTGAATCTACCAAAATAGCATACACAGGTTTTACAAGCATGACCGAAATATTTTTACTATCGCTATTAACAGGTGGTTTGGCTGCTTTAGTCTCTAAAAATGGAGGAATAGATTACATATTAAACAATATTAAAAAACTGATTAAAAACAAGACGTCAGCACAGTTGGGAATTGCCTCTTTAGTTGGTACCATAAACATGGCAATTGCAAATAATACAGTATCAATAATTATTGCTGGTCCAATTGCTAAAACTATAAACGATGAGTATGGATTAGACAATAAAAAAACAGCTTCAATTTTAGATATTTTTGCGTGTATTGTGCAAGGTATTTTACCTTATGGCGCACAAGTCTTAATGATTTTAAGCTTTTCGAATGGTAAAATAGATTACTTAGATTTAGTATCTAATACTTGGTACTTATTACTATTATTTATTTACACGATTATATTTATAACATTTAGACCTTCACTTTTAAAAATAAAACACAATTAAATATAAATCAATATTTTACGCACAAACAAAAAAGCGTCTAAAAACTAATTAGACGCTTTTTATATTTATTATTTATTGGTGTTATGCCTTTGGGTAATCTGTGTAACCTTCAGGTCCTGTGGTGTAAAATGTATCTTTATCCCAATCTGCTAATTCAATATTATTTTCAAAACGCTCCACTAAATCTGGATTAGAAATAAATGGCTTTCCGTAGGCTACTAAATCGGCATCACCAGCTTCTAAAACTTGGTTTCCTTTGTCTTGATCAAAATCGGTATTAATCATTAATGTTCCATTGTATAATGGTCTAAAATGTTTCGCAATGTCTGTGACAGCAAAAGGCACTTCAGAGACATCTGTAAAAGGTTCTGATAAGTGAATATACGCTAAGTTGTAATCGTTTAACTTTTTAATGATGTATTCAAACGTAGGAATAGTCTCTTCGTCTACAGTAATTCCAGACATGCCATGTAACGATGGATTAAAACGTGCTCCTATTTTTTCCTGCGGAATCACTTCCTTCATGGCGTCTAAAACTTCGAAAAAGAAACGCGCTCTATTTTCAATAGAACCTCCATATTCATCGGTTCTTTCATTAGAACAAGCATTAAAAAATTGCTGAAATAAATAACCGTTAGACGAGTGTATTTCTACACCATCAAAACCAGCTTCTACTGCGTTTACTGCTGCATCTTGAAAATCTTTAACCGTTTGTTTAATCTCTTCAATAGTCATTGCTTTTGGCGTTACTGTATCCTTAAAACCATCTGGTGTAAACGATTTAGCACTTGGATTTATAGCTGAAGCCGAAACTGGTAAATCGCCGTCATGAAAATCTGGATGAGACATACGGCCTACATGCCATAATTGAATGAAAATTTTCCCGTCTTTATCGTGTACACGTTGTGTAACTTTTTTCCAACCTTCTACTTGTTCGTCGGTATGGATTCCTGGTGTGTTTATATAACCAACAGCTTGTTTAGACACTTGAGATCCTTCGGTAATTATTAATCCAGCCGATGCTCGTTGCTCATAATACAAACCGTGTAAATCGTTGGTTGGTACTTTACCATCATTATCTGCACGACTACGCGTCATTGGTGCCATAACGACTCTATTATTTAATGATATATTTTTTTTATAAGGTGTTAAAAGGTGTTGTTTGCTCATAGTAATTTTTGGTTTCTATTTTTACAAAACTATATTACAGGATTGTTTTTAACGACTAATTTTCAAAAGTTTAACGTAATTTTCTTTTAAAGTATAAACCTTTGTTAAAAAAAAGAATGAACGTTCATTTTTACATATCTTTGCATCAGAATTTAAACAGAAATGGCAAAACTTCAAAAAAGTATAGACAAACGAAACGCATTGGTAAAAGCGACAATCGAGTTGGTAAACAACAACGGTTTTCACGCGACTCCAATGAGTAAAATAGCAAAAATGGCTAAGGTCTCACCTGCTACTATATACTTGTATTTTGAAAATAAACAAGACCTTGTTAATCAAACTTACATAGAAGTTAAAGCTCAATACACAAGCTACGCTTTTGAAACGTATAATGAAACAATGTCTGTTGAAGAAGGTTTTAAACTCATTTGGAATCGTATTGCAGATTTTAAACTTAAAGAGTGCGAAAATGCTATGTTTTTAGCGCAATGTGATAATACACCAATGATAGATGAAGAAAGCAGACAAGAAGGTATTAAGCACTTACAGCCACTACTCGACCTTTGGGAACGTGGTAGACAAGAAGGTATTATAAAACCGTTGTCTGATTATTTACTATATGCCTATGCTATAAATCCGTTATCGTTTTTAATGATTATTCAAAAACGAGGTGTTTTTACATTAGACAAAACGCATTTAGAAGAAGCTTATCAATCTGCTTGGAGCAGTATAAAAGTATGTCAATAATATGAAAAAAACAGCAATTATATTAGGTGCATCAGGATTAACAGGTGGTTTATTATTAAACCAACTTATAGATGATGAACGCTATAAAAGCATCAAGTTATTTTCGCGTTCTAAAATTGAAGGTTTACCTAGTAAAGTCACCCAGTTTATTGGTGATTTATTAGAAATCGAGCAATTTAAAAACGATTTTACTGGAGACCAAGTCTTCTGTTGTATTGGTACCACCAAAGCAAAAACACCAGATAAGGACTTATATAAAAAAATAGATTATGGTATTCCTGTTTCAGCAGCAAAATTAGCTAAAGCCAATGATATTGATACTTTTTTAGTTATTTCAGCCTTGGGTGCAGATGCAAAAAGCAGTGTGTTTTACAATAAAACAAAAGGCGAAATGGAACGCGATGTGTTAAAGCAAGACATTAAAAAAACGTTTATTTTTCAACCGTCTTTAATTGGTGGTGACCGTAAAGAAAGTCGCACTTTAGAAGCTATTGGCAAAGCTGTATTTAAAGTTATTCAACCTTTATTCTTCGGAAAATTAAAGAAATACAAAATAACAAACCCAGAACGTATGGCACAAGCCATGATTAATCTGGCAAATAGTAAAAATTATTCTGAAGTCATTATTACTTCAAACGATATAAAACGAATCACAAAAAACAACTAAAAAACTATGGAATTACTAGACAAATTAAACTGGAGATACGCAGCAAAAGCCATGAATGGTGAGAAAGTTTCCGAAGATAAAATAGAACGTATTTTAGAAGCTGCACGCTTAGCTCCAACATCATCAGGTTTACAACCTTTTGAGATTATAGTAATTAAAAATAAAGACATTAAAGAAAAAATAAGAGAAGTTGGCTGGAATCAATCTGTAATTACAGACTGTTCGCACCTATTCATTTTTGCTGCTTGGGACACTTACACAAAAGAGCGCATTAATTATATGTTCGATTTAACCAATGATATTCGTGGCTTTAAAAACGAAGGTTGGGAAAATTACCGCCAACAATTATTAAACTCTTATCCTCAAAAAGATGCAGAAGAAAACTTTAACCATGCTGCAAAACAAGCGTACATTGCTTTTGCTCATGCTATAGTTGCTGCTGCTTACGAAGGTGTAGACACAACACCAATGGAAGGTTTTGATGCAGAAGCTGTAGATCAAATTCTAGGACTACGCGCAAAAGGATTACGTAGTGCTGTATTATTACCAGTTGGTTATAGAAAAGAAGATGAAGATTGGTTAGTAAATCTTGAAAAGGTTAGAAAACCTATGGACAAGTTGGTAACCGTAATTGAATAAAAAACACATATGAAATCGATAAAATTAAAAAGTAGACCCGAAGGAAAACCTACACTTTCAAATTTTGAATTTGTAGAAGAAGATAAAACGCTAACCATTTCAGATGGAGAGATTTTATTAGAAGCAGCCTACGTTTCGGTTGATCCATATTTAAGAGGAAGAATGAGCGATGCAAAATCTTATGTAGAACCTTTTAAATTAAACGAACCTGTACACTCTGGTGTTGTGGCTAAAGTTTTAGAATCTAAAAACGAAAAATTCCAAATTGGAGATTACGTTTCTGGTATGTTAAACTGGTCAACACAACAAGTGTCTAATGGTGAAGGTTTAAATAAAGTAGATCCAGAAAAAGCACCTTTGAGTACTTATTTAGGTGTTTTAGGTATGACAGGTTTAACAGCTTATTTAGGATTAACCGAAATAGGAAAACCTAAAAAAGATGAAACTATTGTAGTCTCAGGAGCTGCAGGAGCAGTTGGTAGTGTTGTTGGACAAATAGCTAAAATTCTAGGTTTACGCGTTATTGGTATTGCTGGTACAGATGAAAAAATCGAGATGCTAAAAAGTAAATTCGGTTTTGATGAAGGTATAAATTACAACACAACAAAAGACATGAAATCTGCAATTGCAGAAGCTGCGCCAAATGGTGTAGATGTGTATTTTGATAATGTTGGCGGACCAATTTCAGATGCTGTTTTATTCAGTATAAATCAATTTGCAAGAATTATAATTTGTGGCGCCATTTCGGTTTATAATGAAACTGAATTACCTACTAGCTTAAGTGTACAACCATTCTTAGTAAAAAACAGTGCGTTGATGCAAGGTTTTATAGTAAGTAATTATGCTGAAAAATTCCCGGAAGCCATTCAAAAATTAGCAGGTTGGTTAGCCGAAGAAAAATTAACCTATACCGAAACTATTGTTGATGGTTTCGATAATATTCCTCAAGCTTTTATCGATTTATTTGAAGGTAAAAACAAAGGAAAAATGATTGTAAAAATATAATAACCAAAAAAGAAAAAGAAGATGAACAATTTTGATTTTAAAAATCCTACAAAAATTATTTTTGGAAAGGATACCATAGAAAAAGTAAAAGAAGAAATTCCAGCAGATGCTAAAGTATTATTGCTTTATGGTGGAGGAAGTATTAAGAAAAACGGAATTTACGACCAAGTAAAAACCGCTTTAGCAGACGTTGATGTCACTGAGTTTGGAGGTATTCCTGCAAATCCAGAATACGCAACTTTAATGGATGCTTTAAAAGTAATTAAAGACGAAAATATCACCTATTTACTAGCAGTTGGTGGTGGCTCTGTAATTGACGGAACTAAATTTTTATCTGCAGCTGCTGTGTATGATGGTGATACACCTTGGGATATTTTAACTAAAAATATTAGAACCGAAAAAGGAATGCCATTTGGAACTGTGTTAACCTTACCTGCAACAGGATCTGAAATGAATTCTGGAGCAGTAATTACACGTGAAGAAACTAAAGAAAAGCTTGCCATGGGTGGACCAGGTTTATTTCCTGAGTTTTCAATATTAGATCCGCAAGTAATTACCTCTATTCCAGAACGTCAATTAGCAAACGGATTAACCGATGCCTTTACACACGTTTTAGAGCAATACATGACGTATCCAATTGGCGCATTATTACAAGATCGCTTTGCAGAAAGTATATTACAAACATTAGTAGAAGTTGCACCAACAGTATTAAAAGATCCTACAAATTACCAAGCAGCATCTAACTTTATGTGGAGTTGTACGATGGCGTTAAACGGACTAATTCAAAAAGGAGTTCCAGGAGATTGGGCAATCCACATGATGGGTCACGAGTTAACCGCTTTATTTGGTATTGATCACGCACGTACCTTAGCTGTAATTGCACCAAGTCATTACAAATATAATTTTGAAGCTAAAAAGGAAAAATTAGCACAATATGGTGAACGTGTTTGGAATATTACAGAAGGTAGCACAGACGATAAAGCCTATGAAGCTATTGCAAAAACCGAAGCTTTTTTCCATGAACTTGGTATTGATACGAAGTTATCAGACTACACAAAAGATTACGAAGGAACAGCTGAAGAAGTTGCCAAACGTTTTAAAACTAGAGGTTGGAAATTAGGTGAGCGTCAAGCTTTAATGCCAGAAGATGCAGAGAAGATTGTAAAAATGGCCTACTAAATTTTAAACATTTAAATGAAAGTAATCAAAACTATAGCCTTAGCGCTCACTATTATTACAGCTTCAAGTTGTAAAGACAAAACAAGCGACACAACTTCTAAAACCGTTTTAGAAGAAAAAACAGAAACAAAAAAAGAAAAAGAAAAAGAAATGAACGTATTATTTGTATTAACATCTCACGATAAATTAGGAGACACAGGAAAGAAAACAGGATTTTGGGTTGAAGAATTTGCAAATCCATATTACACATTATTAGACAAAGGTGCTAAAATTACCATTGCAACACCAAATGGTGGTGCTGCACCAATAGATCCAAGTAGTGACTCACCAGACGCAGCAACAGAAGATACTGAGCGTTACAATAAAGATGAAGAAGCTAAAGCTTTAATTGCGAATACACACAAGTTAGCAGATATGAATGCAGACGATTTTGATGCTGTATTTTATCCAGGTGGTCATGGTCCATTATGGGATTTAGCAAACGATGAAACGTCAATTGCTTTAATTGAAAAATTTAACAGTCAAGAGAAGCCTGTAGCATTTGTATGCCATGCTCCTGCTGCATTAAAAGGTGTTAAAGGAAAAGATGGAGAACCATTAGTAAAAGGTAAAAAAGTAACAGGATTTACTAACTCTGAAGAAGCTGCTGTTGGTTTAACAGACGTTGTTCCGTTTTTAGTAGAAGACATGTTAAATGAAAATGGTGGAATCTACTCTAAAAAAGAAGATTGGGCGGCTTACGCTATTCAAGATGGTAATTTAATTACTGGACAAAATCCAGCATCGTCTGAGTTAGTTGCAGAAAAATTATTAGAGCGTTTAAAGTAGTATTTTAAAAACTTAATTTTAATAAAAAAGTTGTTCGTATGCGAGCAACTTTTTTTTTGCAGTAATAAATCATTTATAATTAAACATGTTGTTATTAAATTTATTAAATTTAATGTACGGAAAACGGAATAAGGTATATGGAATAAAATTACATAAATGACTGACAAAAACATAAACGCTTTATCAATTTTAAAAAAAGCAAACATTTTTGATGTATTGTTTTTTGCAACATTTATAACATGCATTGTTTTTAGTATTTTAAAGGAGAGAGCAGAACTTATATACATCTCTCCAATAGTAGTTGTAACTATTTTATTAAAATACATTAGCTTAACTAAAAAAAACGCAAATGTGCTTTTTATAATTACTTTACTCTCGCAAATTATTGCTAATTATCTCTCGTTTTACTCATTTCAAGATTATTTTACAGTAATAAGCTCACTAACAGGGTTTTATTTATTACTATACTGTATAATATTAAGGAAATATTTACATAAAATTGATTTAAAAAAATTAATTACTTTATCAGTAATAATAGGCTGCTTATTAGTTGGATATGTAATTTATTCTGTAGTAAGTTTAATAATAAGCTACATTCCAAATCATAATATAATTTATGTTCTAATTTGTGCTACTTGTCTGTTTATATATGTTATAATATTTGCAAGAATATTCCTAAATAACAACTATGAAAATACTGGTTTAATTTTTGCGTCTGGCATAGCATCTTTATTTAGTATTAGTTTATCTCCTATTAACGAGTATTTTTTCTATAGCAAAACATTTACAGTACTTATTCTTATTTGTCATTATTTATCTATTTATTTATTCATGAAATTTATTTCAGAAACAAATGCTGAAGACAAAAAAATTATTGACAAAAAATACTTTTAATATGTGTGTTTCTTTTTAAATGCTATAGCTGTAATCCCAACTTTAGTCTTAAATAGTTTTGAAAAATGAGCATAATCAAAATAACCTAATACTTCTGCAGTTAAAGACAAAGAATTATTAGAATGAACTATTAATCGTTTTGCTTCTAAAATTACACGGTCTAAAATAAATTCTGAAGTGGTTTTATTTATTGTCGCTCTTGTAACTCTATTTAAATGCTTAGTTGTAATATTTAATGCATCTGCATAAAATTTAACTGTTTTTTCTGTTTTATAATGTAATTCTATTTCTCTCTCTAAGGCATTTAAAATACTTAAATAAGATGATGAAGCTACATCTTTTTTTGAAACGTTTGCTGTATAATATCTTGATAAATCTATATAAGTTAAGTTGATTAAGCTCGCTAATTTTTGCTTTTTAAAGGCTAATTGACCGTAATATTCTTTATTAATAACATCAAAATGTTTTACCACATTATTTAGCTGAAAATCATCAAGTTGCAATTTAGGCGTATTTTCTAATGAAAAGTAAAAAGGAAACTGACTTAAATTAGTATTGGTAAATTGAAAATGAAAAAAATCGGCAGTATGAAAAAAAATAAATCCTTTTGCAGGACTTGAAAAATGCCAACGATGCGTTTGTCCTGGACGTAAAAAAAACACACTTCCTTTTGCTATATTATAACTATTAAAATCTATTTCGTGAGTTCCTTCTCCAGCCGCAAAACACACGCATAAATAAAAATCATGACTATGAGGTTTATGTACAATTTTTGCGTTTTTTTTTAAATGTATACTTAAATCGTTACTATAAAAATTGACTAAGCTCTCTTGTTGCTCGAACTGGTTTATACTTAAAACTGGTAAATTTTTCATAACTCAAAAATATGTCTTAAATATACAAATACTCGCATCATTTAAACAACATTACTAAAAGCAAATAATCTTAATTTTGTAAAATAAAATTTACTAATAAAGCATTTTACTTTTAAATTTATTGATTATGAAGTTTTTAAAAGGCACAAAAATTAATAGCATTTTTACAGGAAGTTGTCCTGTTTGTCAAAATGAAAGCATGTATACAGTAAAAAATCCTTATAATGTTACTAGCACCTTAACAATGCAAGAGCGTTGTAGCCATTGCAATACAAAATATAAAATTGAACCTTCATTTTTTTTTGGAGCCATGTATGTTAGCTACCCTATTGGCCTTATTTTTGGAGCAGTGTGTTTATTTATCACTTATATACTTTTAAAACTCTCTTTATACACATCTTATGTTGTTTTAATTATATTTATGATACTCTGTTTACCAATTATTTTAAGACTATCTAGAAATGTTTGGATTAACATATTTATGCATTTTGATAAAACTAAATAGATTTTCTATTTTAAATAAAACGTGAATCCACTAAATATTAATTTATAATTACCCTAAACTATTTTGTAGTGATTTTGTTAGAATTTTAATAGTTATTAAAAAGCACGTCACCTTTTAACATTCACTAGAAAAAAAAAGAAACAAAAAAAGCTTTATGAAAATTCATAAAGCTTTAAACAATTGATATGCTATTAATCAACTATTTAGTCGCAAAACTATTATTAGAATTAATAAATTTCGCGATTTGTTCTTGAGTTATTATTGGGTTAGCTCCTTCACTACCAGCAACTAATGCACCAACAGCACAAGCACAATCTAAAGCTTCTTGCGGGTTAACTTGTTTTAATAATTTATTTATTAACGTTGCTAAAAATGAATCTCCAGCTCCAACAGTATCAATCACTTCTATTACATAACCATTATTACTATAAAATTCATCATTGTAATATAAAACTGCTCCATTACTACCTTTAGTAACACATATAGATTTTGTATTTGTTTGTGTTGCAATAAATTTTATATTTTCTTCAATATCTTCAGAATTAAAACTTAAAGCGTTGCAAATTTCAAAAATTTCATCATCATTAAACTTCATAAAATCTGCTTCACTCATTAAATGTTTTAAAATTTCAATTGTATAAAAAGGCGCTCTAAGGTTTACATCAAAAATTTTGTATTTAGCAAGTTTTAAAAGCTCATACAGAGTATTTTTAGACGTAGTATTTCTGGTTACTAAGCTTCCATAAATAAAAGCATCAGCATTTTTTGCATACATAGTTGCTGCTTCGGTTAACTCTATACAATCCCAAGCTCTTGGTGACTCTATTACATATGAAGCAGAGCCATGACTATCAAGAGATACTTTAACTTCCCCTGTTTTTAATTCGCAATCAACTTGTAAATTTTCTGTGTTTATATCATTATCAATTATATGAAAAAGTATTTTTTTTCCATTTTCACCTTTACCAATTCTACTCATTATAGAAACATAATTCCCTAATGATTTTAAACGTAAACCCACATTTAAAGGTGCTCCTCCTATTTTTTTATGTGTAGGAAACACATCCCATAACACCTCACCAAAACATACTATATTTTTCATACTAATTACTATTTAATAATTACTATTAATTTGTTTTATACAATATTCTATTCCGTTGTTATTGATATTGTTATACGCTTTTATGTAAGCCTCAGAAAACAATACATTTTGCTGTAAGTCACCAAAAACGGTTTCTAACTCTAAAAAGGCAGTTGGATTCTGTTTTGCTTCTTTTGCTTTTTGGTTTAACTCTTGTTTTAAAGCATCTTTTATATTTAAAGAGTTTCCGTTTTCATTAGTACCCAAACTGTAAATTGCCCAAGCTGCTGTTACAAATGCTGCCAATACTATATCACCATTATTTGCTAATTGCGATTGAATAGTTGGTAGAATAAAAATGGGATATTTTGCAGAAGTTTCTGAACAAATACGATCAATTTGATCTTTAATATTTATATTTCCGAAGCGCTCTAACAACGATTGCTTATAGGCATCTAGATCAACACCTTCTAAATCTCCTAAAGTTGGCGTTACCTCTTCATCCATATACTGCTTTAAAAAGGTTCTAATATTAATATTATTTACTGCTTCATCAATAGTATGATATCCTATTAATGCGCCTAACAAACCTAATACAGAATGTCCTGCATTTAATAAACTTAGTTTCATTTTCTCGTAAGGCACAACATCTTCTACAAATTGAGCTCCTACAGTTTCCCAAGCTGGTCTTCCTGCAATAAAGTTATCTTCAATAACCCATTGTTTAAAAGGTTCGCAAACAACTGGCCAAGCATCTTCAATTCCTGAAATTTCTTTTAAATGTGCAATATCTTCTACTGCAGTTACAGGTGTAATTCTGTCTACCATTGCATTTGGAAAAGAGACGTTATCCATAATCCAATCGGTTAAACCAGGTGCTGCTTTAGACACATAACTTAATAACATATTTTGTGTCATATGACCATTACCTTGAATATTATCGCAAGACTGAATAGTAATGCCTTTTAATCCGCGTTCTTGTCTTAATTTTAAAGCTTGTGTTAGATAACCAAATATGGTTTTTGGAGCATTAGGATGTTTTAAATCGTGAATAATTAACGGATTTTCAAAATCGAATGCTTTAGTCGCTTCATTATAATTGTAACCGCCTTCTGTAATTGTTAAAGTGATAATTTTAACCTCAGGACTCGCCATTTTTTCAATGACTTTTGATGGGTTTTCAGGCGCAAATAAATACTCGGTTATTGCACCAATAACACGTTTGGTATGTTTACCATCTAACTCTTTAACAATTAAAGTATACAAACCATCTTGTTCCTTTAATGTGTTGTAAATTTTAGTATCAAAATCTAATAAAGCCACGCCACATATTCCCCAATCTTTTATGTTTTCATCTTGTAATAATTGATCGGTATAAAAGGCTTCGTGCGCTCTATGAAATCCGCCAATACCAACATGTACAATACCCGTTTTAATTGTTTCTCTATTATATTTTGGTACTGCAATTCGTTCTGAAATAGCAGAAAGGTTTTTCGTGTTTAATTTTAAGTTTTCCATTACAGAATTTATATTTATTTGCTTTCGAATCTTTGTAATAATACTGCGAAAATGATGATAGCACCTTTAACCACTTGTTGTGGATACGAAGGCACATTTAATAAGTTTAAAATGTTTCCTATTAGTCCTAAAATAAGGACACCCATTAAGGTGTTTATTGCAGTTCCTTTTCCTCCATTTAAACTAGCACCACCAATAACTACAGCAGCAATAGCATCTAGCTCCCAAGCCATTCCCATATTTGGAGATCCTAAATTGGTTCTAGAAGCTACAATAATAGCAGCAGTTGCTGCTAAAGCTCCAGAAATAGCATAGACTAAAAATTTGTATTTATTGACTTTAATTCCAGATAAACGAGAGGCTTCTTCATTACTTCCAATTGCGATAATTAATCGTCCAAAAACATTGTATCGCAACATAACCATAGCACAGATCACGATTATAAAAAACACAATTGCAATGTTTGGAATACCTAAAGTAGCATTGTTTGCAAAGTCAGACATAAATTTACCTCCAACTGTAGTGAAGGTTACAGGAGAACCTTTAGAATAAATAAAACTTAATCCTCTAGCAATTGTCATTAAAGCTAATGTGGCTACAAAAGGCGCCATTTTTTGATAAGCAACGAGGTAACCCGAAATACTTCCTAAACCAAAACCAATAACAATGGTCATTAAAATAGCCAATGGTAGGGCAAAAATATTGACCAAAATAGCAAAAGTAACCGCTAATAATGCTACCATAGAACCTACAGACAAGTCAATACCACCTGTTAGAATTACTAGTAGCATACCAATACTAATGATACCAATACCAGACACTTGCTTTAATAAGTTAGAAAGGTTTACGGAAGTAAAAAACACATCTGATATTAGTGCAGAAAAAATGACTAATAATATAAAAATGAATATTGTATTATACTTGACTAAGAACTTTAGTATTCCTCCTGGAGCACTAAGCTGTTGTTTTAATGTTAAAGCCATAACGTAAATATTTAATTAGTTTAATTGTTTTAATGGTTCTCCAATAGAGTAACGTAAAATGTTTTCTTCTGAAAATTGTTCTTTTTGTAATTCGCCATAAATGGTTCCTTCATGCATCACGAGAATACGATCTGAAATCCCCATAATCTCTGGCATGTCTGAAGATATTACCACAACACCAACACCTTTTTTAGCAACCTCATTTATAAGGTTATAGATTTCAATTTTTGCACCAACATCTACTCCTCTAGTTGGTTCATCAATAAAAATGACTTTACTATCAATACTCAACCATTTTGCTAGTGCTACTTTTTGCTGATTACCACCACTAAGATTTTTTACATTAACCTCTGAGTTTGGTGTTTTAATGTTTAATTTTTCAATTAAACCCAATACCTTTTTGTATTCGTTTTCTACGTTTATAAAGCCTAGTTTACTAGAAATAGACTTAAAACTAGTAACACTAATATTTCTTCTAATAGATAGTGGTAAAAACACACCTTCTTCTTTTCTATCTTCGGAAACAAAACCTATTTGATAACCAGCAGCATCTACTGGAGAATTGGTTTTAATTACTTCTCCTTCTAGCGTTAAAACTCCAGATTTCTTTTTATCTGCACCAAAAATTAATTTAGCAGTTTCTGTTCTTCCGCTTCCACCTAAACCAGCAATACCAAGTACTTCACCAGGTTTCACTTCAAAAGAAACGTTATGTACCATGGTTTCTTTTGCAGTTAAGTTTTTTACTTGAAAGATGGGTACCTCTCCTATTTTAATCTCTCTTTTTGGATATAAATCTTTTAACTCACGACCAATCATTAAGCGAATAACGCCATCTTTATCTGTTTCAGAAATAGGCATACTTCCTGTATCTACACCATCTCTAAGTACTGTAACGGTATCTGCTATTTTGAAAATTTCGTCTAAATGATGTGATATGTATATAATAGAAACGCCTTGTTCTTTTAATCGGAAAAGAATTTGAAACAGTTTTTTAACATCTTTAGGATCAAATACTGTTGTTGGTTCATCTAAAACCAAAATTTTAGTATCTTCTGAAATAGCTTTAGCAATTTCAACCACTTGTTTTTGTACAATACTTAGGTCTTTTACTTTTGCGGAAGCATCAATTTTAAAGTCTAAAGAATCTAATAATTCTTGTGCATCTTTAATAATACCTTTCCAGTTCATCCAAGATTTACTAGCTCCTAATTTGTGTAAATAAATATTTTCAGCAACCGATAAATCATTCACTAAAGACAATTCTTGATAGACTACATTAATTCCTAAAACCTGGCCTTCATGTGTGTTTTTAGGATGGATATCTTGTCCGTCTAAAACTACTTTACCAGCATCTTTTTGATGCACACCACTTAATATTTTAATTAAAGTAGATTTACCAGCACCATTTTCACCTAATAAAGCATGAATTTCACCTGACTTTACTTTTAAGTTCACATCTTTAAGTACAGAAACAACACCAAAACTTTTGGAAATTCCTGACATTTCTAAACGATATTCGTTTGTTGCATTTTTCATATCTATCAGGATTAAAATATTGCTTTAGGATTGTAGTACTTAGCAGCATTCTCTTTGGTAATTAATAAAGGCGCTGTGTACGATTTTTTATCAAAATCGGTTTTACCATTCATATACTCTACCGCAAATTGCACTGCATTTTTACCAATTTGCACAGGACTATTCATTGCAGTACAACCATAAAAATCGGTTTCCATAATGTATTTTATGGCTTCTTTTTGTCCATCTGCTCCAGCAACAATTAAGATATCATCGGTTTTACCAGCTTGAGCAATCGCTTTAATAGCACCTAACACACAAACATCCGATTCTGTAATGACCACATTAACATCTGGATGTGCTACTAAAATATCTTCCATAGCTTTGAGTCCGCCAGCATAAGACCATTCGGTATAAGCTTGTGTTTTTACATTAAGATTTATTTTTCCTTGTGTACGTAATTGTTCTTCAGTAATCCCTTGTAACAATCCTTGTTTACGCGTACGACCAACAGGATTTCCTGCATTTCCGCTTAATAAAGCGATATTCATTGGTTTGTTTCCAAATTTTTTAGCTAACCATTCGCCTGCTAATTCGCCATTGGCTAAATTGTTAGATTGTATAGTAGTTACAAATTCTGCTTCCGGACTAATAGAACTGTCAATAATAAAAACAGGTATACCTGCTGCTTTAGCAATTTTAGTAACTCCCACTAAAGCATCTGGATCTTTAGGATTTAGTAATAAAGCATCTACTCCTTTAGTAATTAAATCTTCTACAGCTGCAATTTGTTTATTGATATCATCTTGACCATCCGCAGATAAAAATTGCATGCCATTTTTTTCGGTAGTAGATTTTATGCTTTGCCATAAAGCTTGATAATAAGGTGCATTTAATGAAGGTGAGCAATAACCAATTTTCTTACCTGTTAAATCGATTTTACTATCAAAAACATCTCCGATTTCTTCCGAAGCATTAGAAGAAGTCTCAGATTGGTCTAGTTGTTCTGCACAACTAAATAAATTAAAAACTAACAAAAGCAGCAGTAATGGGAAAATCAATTTTTTAAAATTGAATGTTGAAGTTTTTGTTTTCATAATTTTAAGTTTAATAATTAAAATGCAATTAAAGTTAAGCGTATTTTTCTATTTAAAACAAAGTAACATCTAATTGAATTACTGTTTTTTCTTGTTCTGGATTCCACATTAATGTTACATCTACAGGAATGGTATGTTTTAAAACAGCAAACTGCTTATTATAAGTAGCACCAACATTTATAATATTTCCTGCTCCTTCTGTATAAAACGTTTTATTGGTAATAAAAGACCAAGCACCTCCTGCAAAAACAGACAAACTAGAATTACTATTTTGCCATACTTTACTACTAACCTCAAAGTAATGTGTCCAAGAATCTTTTAAATCTCCATTATCTTGAATTTCATAATCACCAGAACCACCATTTATGATAGTTGCGAAATATAATAAGGTGTTAGGTGTTACATTGTAGCCAAAATTTAAATCCACAAAATTGTAACCTTGCGTTTTATCATAGCTCCAGTAACTTAACTTATCTCCTCTTTCTTCTACTCCTGTATAATTATTATGTGTTACAGCTTCGATAAAGAATTTATCTGAAAAACGATATTTTGTATAAATTGAAACTTCTTTATAATAAGCACTTTCGTTTTCACCAGTATTTATATTTTTTACATCTACAGATGAAAAACTCGCTCCTCCCCAAAAACCAAAAGTGAATTTTTTGTTTTTAGAATTATATTCCAAACTACTCGCTAACATTGCACCTGGATGTACTACAAAACCATGCCAAGTATGCATGTTTTTTAGATGAGCACTTAAACTAAATGGCGAGTAATTGTTTTCACTAATACTTTTATTATCAGCCTCATTTTCTTGAGCATATATTGAACTAGATGATAATAGCATCAACATAGCACATATTATAAAGAAACGATTAAAACCTTCTCTTGTTTTAACATTTAGACTATTGAGAACATTTTTTCTTATTAATTTTTCCATTTTAAAGGAGTATTAGAAAACAACTAAAATTATAAACGTCATTTTTACGTTTGTTTTTCAAATGTATCACAAAAAATTATTAAAAACCTAATTTATATCAAAAAACATATGTTAAATTATCATTTTTATATGCTAAATTGATTAAAATATTAGTGTTTTATCAAAATAAAACATTAATATTGCTAGTGTTTAAATGACGTTTAATAAAATTCGATTTTATTAATACGAAAAAATTAAAACACATATTTAAAATAGAAATCATTTATGAATCCCGAAAAAATATTAAACCTATCTGTTGACTGTGTTGTTTTTGGATATGACGTTAACACAAAATCCTTAAATGTTTTATTAATAAAACGCTACTTAGAAACCAATAACAACGTCTTGGTAGACGATTATGTATTAACTGGTTATCACGTTTATAAACATGAAACTTTAGATGAAACAGCAACCAGAGTTTTAAGAGAGTTAACTGGTTTAACAAACCAATATAAAAAACAATTTAAGGCTTTTGGAAACCCGAATCGTTTAACTAGTGAAAAAGATTTACCTTGGATAGAAAATGAAAAATTTAACAGCAGAACTATTACAGTAGCCTATTATTTTTTATTAAAAACAGAAGACGTTTCTTTAACAAACAATAAATATAGCGCTGCATGGTTTCCTATTAACAAATTACCAGACTTAGGTTTTGATCATAAAGAAATAATACAAGAAGCTTATGAGGATTTAAAAGTTAAGTGCCTATCGGAACCTATTATATTTAAATTACTTCCAGATAAATTTACTATTAATGATGTTCAAGATTTATACGAATCTATATTAGGAATAGAAATAGACAATAGAAATTTTAGAAGAAAGTTAATAAACAAAAAGTATATAATTGCATTAGATGAAAAACAAGTTGGCGTCTCTAAAAGACCAGCACAATTATATATGTTTAGCAAGGATATTTACGATAAAATTTTTGAGAAAAACTACCTTATAAGCATTTAATCTAAAACTTATATAAAAACAAAAAAGCTTTTCAATTTCTTGAAAAGCTTTTTTTTTAGTAGCGGGAACTGGACTCGAACCAGTGACCTTCGGGTTATGAGCCCGACGAGCTACCTACTGCTCTATCCCGCGATTTAATATCTTAAATAATTTCTTAGCTTTTAACTTTCGGTTCATAATGCCGACCAATTATTTAGGACTGCAAATATACAACCATTTTTATATATAACAAGCATTTATTTGATAAAATTTATTGTTCAATATTTATTGCTTCAAAACCAACAAGTTGCGACTCTTCAAAGTGTGGTGTTAATTGAATTGGATTACAGCATACCTCGCAATCTTCTACATAAGTTTGTGTTCTAACACTACTATCTAAAAGCATTGAGATGGTTTCCCAACAATAAGGACATTGAAAATAATGCTCAATCATTTTAAAATTTATTACAAAAATAAAAAAGAGCTAACAATTATGTTAGCTCTTTAAATTAAGATTTTTATCTATATAAGGAAATTAGTCTCTTTCTACTACGTAAGTATCATTAAACGTAATAATAGCGCTTTTAACACTAGCTCTATCTTCTACAACCGTAGCATACTCTACATTCATATTATTATCGCTAACCATTAATGTTCCTAACTTATTTAATTTGCTAAATTGTAATGGTAAGTTTCCTGTTAATTTATTATCTGAAAGTATTAGCTCTTTTAGGTTTTTTAAATCGGTTAATTCTAAAGGAATATCGCCTTCTAAATTATTGTCTATTAAACTTAATGTTTCAAGTTCATGTAATTGACCTAATTGGCTAGGAATTATTCCTGTTAAAAAATTACTTCCTAATTGCAATGTTTTTAAATTAACTAGTTTGGCTAATTCTGAAGGAATTTCTCCTGTAAAACTATTGCTATATAATGCTAAAACTTCTAAATTATTTAAAGCTCCTAAAAAAGAAGGAATGTTTCCTTTAAAATTATTTAAAAATAACTCTAGAGACTTTAAGTTTTTTAAATTTGATAGAGAATTTGGTAATTCTCCTGAAAGTTTATTTAGACCAAAATTTATACTCTGTAATGCTGTAAGATTCCCAATTTCTTGAGGAATAGTACCATTTAAATTATTGAATTGTAAATTTATACCAACAACTTTATCTGACTCTATTTTTACACCATACCAAGTACTAACATCTGCATTTAAATCCCATTTCTTAGTCCATTGCTCTCCATTTGTTGAAGTATGCAAAGCAATTAAAGCTTCCTTTTCTTTATTTGAAATTCCAGCAAAACTTAATAATGAAGCAAACAGAAAAATTAAAGTAAGTTGAAGATTTTTCATGGTGGTTAGTCTATTGGGATTAATATATATCAAATTTAAACTAAAGCACCACTAATTGCAAATTTTTTCGATAAACGGTAAGTTTTAATTAATTTAAAAATAAAAATTTACGACCAAATACCATTTTACCCTTTTAAAACTCTGTATTAAGTAATTCTCCGCTTAATTGTAACAAATCTAATTCTGCCAATTTTGCAGCATATTTTGCTTGATTTCTGCTTAATTCCGCATTTAATAAATTAAGCTGAGCCTGCCTAAACTCTATAGAATTTACTTGTCCAATTTTAAATTTTTCTTGAGTACGATCGAAATTACTTTGAGCTGTATTTATATTGTTTTCTTGTAAATTATAAATTTCAAGTTTATTTTTATATTCAGCCCAAACATTATTAAAATCGCGCGTAATACTAATTAAGATATTTTCTTTTTGAAGTTTTTGTGTTTCTAAATTTACTTTTGCATTTCTAACACGTGTAATTGTACTACCTCCATCAAAAATATTCCAAGTTAAATTTAGGCCAGCAGAGAGACCTGTATTTACAGATCCAGCAACAAAAGATACTGCGTTATTTTCACTTTTATTCCAGCCATAACTTCCTACTAAACCAATTGTTGGAAGATAAGCAGATTGACCAGATTTTATACCTAATTGACTTATAGCTATATTCTTTTCCGTTTGAAGCAATGCTATATTTCTTGTTTTTGCTTTTTCAAACAAACTATCCTTTTGGAATTCTAATGCAAAATTAATTTCGGTTTCTACTTTAAATTCATTTTGAAGTACATTACCTAAGACAACATTTAAATCTCGCTTTCCGTTTTTTAAATCTTGAACAGCATTAATAATATTAATACTATCGTTTACAATATCTACCTCTGCGTTTAGGACACCTAGTTTGGTATTTTGCCCATATTCAAATTGATATTCTGCTCTAACTAAACGGTCTTTTGAAACTTTTAAAGTTTCTTCTAATGCTGAAACATTTTCTGATAATTGTGCTACATTATAATACACTGAGAACAATTGAATTATTGTACTCTCTATTGTTTCTCTAGCCTGTAACTCGGATAATTGATATTCTTCTTTTAAACTTTTATAATTATAGCGTCTGCCTAAGCCATCAAAAATGGTATAATTTAAATCTATAGAAGCATTATAACGAGAACTTTCTGCTCCATTTAAAGTAGTTACTCTACCGTCTGAAAAAGTAGACTCATTATTATCTAAATTATATGTTGCTCCAGCATTACCAACAACAGTTGGCAAGAAACCAGTGTTTAAAATATTAGAATTATTCTCTGCAACTTCAACTGCGTTATTAGCTATTTGAATATCATAATTATTTTCTAAAGCTAATTTAACGGCTTCGTTTTGCGTTAATATGGTTTGTGCCTTAGTTAAAGAAACACAACTTAAAATTACTAAAAACCAAATATTTTTAATGTTCATTTTCTTCTTTTTGTTCTTTAATAGCTCTTTCTACTTCTTCTTTTGTTACATTTTTTCCAGTTATTAACCATTTTCCTTTTTGTTTAATTGAGTTACTAAACGAAAGAAATAATGGTAATACTAAAAGTGTTAACACTGTAGCATAAGCAATACCAAATGAAATTGAAATTGCCATTGGTTTTAAAAATTGTGCTTGTCTACTTTTTTCTAATAATAATGGAGCTAAACCTGCAACAGTGGTTAATGATGTTAAGAAAATAGCTCTAAAACGAGATTTTCCAGCGTCTAAAAGTGCTTTATCAAACTCCAAGCCTTCTCGTAAATTGGTATTAAATTTTCCTATAAATACTAAACCATCGTTAACCATAATACCAATTAAGGCTATAATTCCTAAAAGTGATAAAATGTTTACTGAGAAGCCTAGAAGCCAATGTCCCCAAGCAACCGCAGTTAAACTAAATGGCACTAAAAGCATAAGTAATAATGGTTGGCTATAGCTTCTAAACGTAAATGCAATTACAACATAAATGAGAAATAAAATAGGAATTCCTGCTTTTGCTAAAGAACTGTTTAATTTCTCTTTTTCTCTATTTTGCCCTTCAAAAGAAGCAGAAATGGTTGGATATTTAGATTTTAAATCCACCATTGTTATGTTTTTTAAATCGGCTAAAATATCAGTTGTACTTGTATTAGGGTCTTTTAAATCGGCAGAGACTTGTATTTCTCGTTGTCCTTCTAAATGATTAATTGCTACATCACCTCTTTCTATTGTATAAGTCGCAATATCTTTTAATGTTACGCGCTCTCCATTTGGTGTTACAATACGCATATCGTCTAAATCGTTTATAGATGCTCTGTTACTTCTGTCGTATCGTACCCAAACTCTAATTTCGTCTTGCCCTCTTTGAAAACGTTGTGCTTGAGTACCAAAGAAACCAGATCGCACTTGAGCCATAACTGTACTTAAATTTAAACCTAACAAGTAAGCACTTTCTTTTAATTCTATACGTATTTCTTTAATTCCGGCTGGATCATTATCTTCAATATCTTTTAATAAAGGATTTGTAGATAAAACTTCTTTTAACTCAACCTTTGCCGCTTTTAGTTCTTCTATATTATTACCTAAAAGTGATACTGAAACTGGACTACCTCCAAAATTACCTCCCGAACCAAAAATTAATCGTTCTGTACCTATTACTGGACCAACTAGTTCTCTTAATCTATTTGCTACTAATGAAGATTTTATAGCGTCTGGGCGCTCTTCTCCTGGTAACATATTAATACTTAAACTAGCACTAGAGCTACTATTTATTGTTAAAATTGTGTTTTCAAAAAGCTGCTTACCTGTTCCTTTTAAATACTTTTCTGTTAGTTCTTGATTTACTATAAAAGATTTTTCTTCAATCATAGAAATAATAGAGTCGGTAACTTTTTCATTTGTTCCGTTAGGCATGTCTAATTCAATAGAAACACGATCACTTGCAATAGATGGAAACATTGTTACTCCAATAATTCCGCCACCAATAGCTCCAAAAGTTAAAATTAGTAAGGCTAAAAAGATACCTAAAGAGAGTAATTTAAAATTTAATACAAATGTAATTGTAGGTGTATAAAATTTATCTCTTAAAAAGTTCATGAAGTTATCTCCTGCCTTATTAATAACACGCATTTTAGAGAAAAACTGCTTTATTTTTGAAGGATTTTCTTCTACAACTTTTAGTTTTAATGCTTTAGAGTGTGCTAAATGCGCTGGCAGTATAATTAAAGCCTCTACCAACGAAACTACCAAAGTAAGTATTACTATAACTGCCACTTCGCCAAAAAACTCACCAATTCTACTATCTAAAAACAAGAATAGTGAAAAGGCTAAAAGTGTTGTAATAATTGCAGAAACTACTGGTGGAATTACTTCCATTGTTCCATCTATAGCTGCTTTAATTGGTGTTTTTCCTTTTTCGTAATGTTGGTAAATATTTTCGGCTATTACTATACCATCATCAACTAAAATACCGATAACGATAATCATACCAAAAAGCGATAACACATTAATAGTTACATCAAACTGAGCTGCAAAAATAAACATCCCTAAGAATGAGATTGGCAAACCAAAAGCAACCCAAAACGCTAAACGCGTATTTAAGAAGATAGATAAAAACAATAAAACTAATAGCATACCAACAATAGCATTTTCTGTTAGTAAATCTGTACGCTGGTTTAAGGTTGTTGATAAATCTCTAACAACACTTAACTGTACATTATTATGTTTTTGGTTATATGTTTCTATGTAATCTTTTACATTATCGGCAGAAGAAATTAAATCTTCATTATTTGTACTTGTTATTGAAATATTTACAGATAATTTTTGATTGAAATAGGTTGCATTTGGAGTTTCGGAAAAACGATCACGAATTATAGCAACATCTTTTAACCTTACTACTTTTCCATCTGCAGATGCTCTTACAACAATATTTGACAGTTCGTCTCCATAATAAGAACGGTTATTTGCACGAATTAAATACTCTTCAGCATCTGTTTTTATAGTACCTCCCGTAGTTAAAATATTTGCTGTACTAACTGCTTGAGATACCTCTGAAAACGTTAAATTATAAGCTAATAGACTTGTTTCGTTTACAGCAATTTCAATTTCTTCTTCTGGATAGCCAGATATGGCTATTTGAGAAATACCATCAATTGCTCTTAAATCATTCTCTATCTGTCTTCCAATTTCTTTTAAGGTTGCTAAAGGCACATTATCTCCACTTAAAGCAAATGAAATAGTTTCTCTTACAGCCTCTTGTTTAGCAACAATTAATGGCTCCATACCTGTAGGAAAAGACGGAACTCTATCTACTGCATTTTTAACTTCCAACAGCATAAAGTCGATGTTTTCTCCTTTTTCTATCTCAACAGTTATAGTTCCACTATTTTCTTTTGATACAGATGTAACTCTATCTATACCTTTTAATCCTTTTAAATTGTCTTCTATTTTAAGCACAACACCTTCTTCTATCTCTTGAGGTGAAGCTCCTGGATAAGTTACATTAACATTAATAATTTTAGATTCTGTTAAAGGAAAAAAAGATGATTTTATAGAGGTTACACCTAAGTAACCAAAAATTCCGAAAGCGAGAATAAAAATATTAACAGCTACATGATACTTTATAAAATATGCTATAAGATTTCTCATGTTTAATACTTATTGTTTGTATTACTTGTTTCTTTAAAAGGCTTTACCAACATTCCTGAGTATGCACCAGGTACAGCTTTTTTAAGAATTACAGTACCATTAGGCACATTTTTTAAAACCACTTTTGTATCTGAAAAATATACAGGCTTTACATCTATTACATCTAACAAGCTATCTTTTACAACAAATATCTGCTCGCTTTCTAATAACAAGTTTCTATCAATTTCTATAGCATCACTTTCTTTTTTTGCATTTAAATTAGCTTCTAAATACATACCTTCTTTTAAGTTTTCATGCTTAACTTCAATATATGCAGTAATGGTTTGTGTTGTAGGATCTATACTCGCATTTACACGAGATACTGTACCAGTATATGTTTCGGTTTTATCTAAATTATTTAATGTTACAGATTCTCCAACTTTTAATAAACTGGCATAAGTTTTACTAATAGCTACTTCCATTTCGTATATAGAAGTATCTATAAATTCTCCTAGTTTTTGACCACTTCTAATTAAAGTTCCTTCGGTTACTAAAGCCTCTGTTAAAGTTCCAGAAAAAGGAGCAGTAATAGAATACTTAGCCAAACGCTGTTCTAAATTTTTAACGTTATAGTAATTTGAAACTATACTTCGTCCTGTTATGAAATAATTTTCTTTATCGGAAGTCATTTCTGGTAACTTTGGAGTAGTTTTATTTAAATCGAATCCGTTTAAATAATTTTGCCATTTATCATAAATATCCGGAAAATCTAAACGTAAGTCTGGCATAATTGCAGAAATAGAATTGTACAAATTACTTTTTGACGATTGCACGCTTGCATAATATTCTGCAGCATCAATTTTTATTAGAGTTTGTCCTGCTCTATATTCTTGCCCAGGTTTAAAAAGTTTGTTACCTCTTTTAAATATACCTTGAACTTCTGAGTAAAGTTCTAATCTACGTTTAGCTTCAAGATTACCATTTGCAGCAATAACAATTGGTATGGTTGTATTTTGTACAGTATCTGTAAATACTGTTTTTACGACTTTAGCTTGAACTGGTTTTGGTTTGTTTTTATCGGCAATTAATTTTTGAGCAAATAAAAATGAAGCAATTATTAGCAAAACGCCAATAACCGATAATATAATTTTACGCATTTGGTATAGTTTTAATTTAAGTAAGACTGCAAAATTAAACTATAGTTTAAACCTCAAATGTTAAAAAAAACCTAAAAAGAATTAATTATAATCTTCTAACTGAAGCGTGATATCTTCCCATTTTTCCATGAGTTTATTAAGCTCATCTTTTTTAGCCTGGTAGTTTTCAAAAAAGTTAGGTTTAGAAACTGTTTCATCGTAGTTAACTGCTAACTCGACATCGGCTTCTTTTATTTCTTTTTCTAATTGGCTAATTTTAGACTCGGTATTACTTAATTTATTATTAAGTGACTTTACTTTTTTCTGCTCTTCGTAAGATTGATTGTTCTTTTCTTTTGGAGCATCTTTAGAAACGGTTCGTTTTTCTACTTCTCTTAAATTATCAACTTGTCTCTTTTCTAAATAATAATCAATATCTCCTAAATACTTTTTTATTTTTTCATCTTTAAACTCATAGACTGTAGAGGTTAAACCTTGAAGAAAGTCTCTATCGTGTGATACTAAAATTAATGTTCCTTCAAATCGTTGAAGTGCCTCTTTTAATACGTTTTTAGACTTAATATCTAAGTGATTTGTAGGCTCATCCATTATAAGCACATTAAATGGCTGAAGCATTAATTTTGCAAGTGCTAATCTATTACGTTCTCCACCAGATAATACACGCACATATTTTTCTACTTCGTCTCCTCTAAATAAAAACGAACCTAAAATGTCTCGAACTTTACTTCTATTAGTTTCATTAGCCGCATCAATCATGGTATCTAAAACAGTTTTGCTACCATCAAGATATTCGGCTTGGTTTTGTGCGAAATAACCAATTTGAACATTATGACCTAGTTTTAGCTTACCTTCATGCTTAATATCGCCTACTAGAATTTTTGCTAATGTAGATTTTCCTTGTCCATTTTGCCCAACAAATGCTGTTTTTGCATCTCTCTCTATTAACAAATTGATGTTTGATAGTACCTGATTCTCTCCATAGTTTTTAGAAATATCTTCTGTTTCTACTACCACTTTTCCAGGTGTTATTGATACTGGAAAATTTAAAGTCATTACACTATTATCATCTTCATCTACTTCTATTCTATCTATTTTATCAAGTTTTTTAATAAGAGATTGCGCCATGGTTGCTTTAGATGCTTTAGCTCTAAATTTCTCGATTAATTTTTCGGTTTGTTCAATCTGTTTTTGTTGATTTTTTTGAGATGCCAATTGTTGAGTTCTTAGCTCTTCACGCAATACTAAATATTTTGTATATGGTTTTGGGTAATCATAAATACGTCCTAAAGAAATCTCTATTGTTCTATTAGTAACATTATCTAAAAACATTTTATCGTGAGAAACAATTGCTACAGCACCAGTGTAATTTTTTAAGAAACCTTCTAACCAGATAATAGATTCTATATCTAAGTGGTTTGTTGGCTCATCGAGTAATAATACATCGTTATTTTGAAGTAATAATTTTGCTAATTCTATTCGCATTCTCCAACCTCCAGAAAATGTATCTGTAAGTTTATTAAAATCTTCTCGTTTAAAACCTAAACCTTGTAGAATTTTTTCTGTTTCTCCTTGATAGCTATAACCTCCAAGAATCTCATATTGGTGTTGTATTTCATTTAAATCAATCATTAATTGATTATATCCATCACTTTCATAATCTGTGCGCTCTGCCAATTGAGTATTAATCTCTTGCATTTGAGATTCAATAGCTTTAATCTCTACAAAAGCTTGATAAGATTCTTCTAAAACTGTACGTCCTAAAACAAAATCTATATCTTGTTTTAAAAACCCTATTTTTAATTCCTTGTCACCAGCTATTTGCCCAGAATCTGGCTCTAACTCTTTTGCTAAAATTTTTAGCATAGTAGATTTACCAGCACCATTTTTCCCTATAAGCCCGACACGGTCTCCGTTACCTAGTTTAAAGGTAATATCTTCAAAAAGGTATTCTCCTTGAAATGAAATAGATAAATTATGGATATTTAGCATTGATTTGTGACTTATGTTACATTAAATTAAACACTATAGTTTAACTTTGTATAACTAATTAATGTTTGCAAAAATACATAAATTATATGTTTAATAAAGGATCTAAAATTTACGCAATTATAACTGGTGTTTGCCCAAAATGCCATGAAGAATCTATGTACACAAATAAAAATCCTTATGCTATAACTCAACTTTTTAGCATGCATGAAAAATGTAGCAATTGTAACACAAAATATAAAATTGAACCTTCATTTTTTTATGGTTCTATGTATGTTAGCTATGGAGTTGGTATTGCTTTTGCTGTTGCTGCTTTTGTAATTAGTTATCTTATTTTAAATTGCTCTCTTAATGTTGCCATAATTTCAATTGTAGCATCGCAAATAGTATTTTATCCTATTATTGTAAGATTATCTAGAAATATTTGGATTAATATCTTTATAAAATACAATAAGTCGTTAGCTAAAAAAGATTAATTCTATTACAAATTAAATCTAGCAATATCTAAGTCTTTATCCAAAGTAGAGTTTTGCTCTATGTGATTATAGAGTTGTTGTGCTGCGTAAGGCCCAATCATTACTCCTCTTGTCCCTAAACCATTTAAAACATGCATATTTTTATATTTAGGATGCGTTCCAACCAATGGTCTTCTATCTTTTACAGTGGGTCTTATTCCTGCAACTTGATTGATAACTTCAAAATCGCAATTAATAAGTGTTTTTAACTTGGTTAAAAGCTCTTCTCTAGCTTGGGATGTAATAGCATTAGTTTTATCTGTATGGTCGTAAGTGGAACCTATTCTGTAAATACTACAACCTAAAGGAATAATAAAAACACTAGATTTTAACACAAAATCAAGTTTTAATTCTGGCGCCTTAATTGTTATTAATTCTCCTTTACTACCTTGTAATGGCAAGCTATTAAAAAAGGGATTTTGTTTTAAACCAAAGCCTTCTGCAAATACAATGTGAGTTGTTAATATATCTTTATATGATATTGAATTATTATTGAATTGAATAACATTATAATCTATACTCTCACAAAATAATTGTCCTTTATTTTTTAATTGCTTTTTATATTCTGAAATTAAGAGTGAAGTATCTATTCTTCCTGTTTCTAGTACTTCTCCAAAATTATATTGTGACGTTATAGATTTATTTTCATTTTTATAAATGTTTAAAGACATGTAATCCGACAATCCTTCTTGATCGGATTTTGCAAACCAATTATTTTGCTCTTCTAAAGATGTAAAACGTTTTCTTACAGGAACTTTATAATCTAATTTAACATTTAGTCTTTGTTCTATACTATTATACATTGGTATAGCTAAAGCTAATTGTTTTTTACTTTGCCAAACAGGTGTAAATCGTTTTAATGTTACTGGATTATATAAACCTCCTGCAACAGTAGATGATTGCTGTGAGTTATTATCGAATACTACAAATGTTTTATTATTTGCTAATAATTGCTCACAAAATGAAATTCCTGCTAATCCACAACCAACTATAATATAATCTACTTTCATAATACGAAGATATAATAAAGTGTATTATAATTTTATAAAAACAAACACAATAAACACGTTTAACAAAATTAAATCTTATGCAATAAAAAACGCTCACTTTTTAAGTGAGCGTTTAAAATATATTATCTTTTTCTAATTAGTATGACCACATATCTAATTCGAAATTTCTAATTTTTTCTTTAATTCTTTCAGATTCTAAAAGTTGCATTAATGCGTTTTCAGGCACATACTCTTCGACCTTACGATCTCCAAATACATTTTCTTCTCTAGTGATTACTCCATTAAAACGACGTGCATTTAAAATGTGATCGAAAGAAAATGGTACAGCACTATTTTTAGCATTAAAAGATTTTGCTTCATGCAATACTTCTCTAGCATCTGGATAGAATACCCAAAATAATGGATTTGGTTCGCTGTTAGCATTCTCAGCATCCAAGAAATTTACGTCTGGTGCTGCTGGTGCTATACCAAGTAAACGATATTTTAATTCACCTTGTCGCTTGTCGAAATACCATAATCCTTTTATAAGATACGCGCTAATATGATAAGAAGAAATCTCAGTTTTTGTAATATACTCTGGATCTACTCGACCTTCTGCATTAAATTGATCGTAACCATAATCTAAAGTATCAATTTTAGTAGTTATATCTCGCATTTCTTTAGCTGTACGTTTAGCTGAAAAATAAGAATCGTTATACACGTTTTCTATTTCACCTTCAGCAATAGCCTTTGTTAAAACATCGTAAAGAGAACGTCTGTTACTTCCAATATTATTTGTATCTACAGGATAGTATAATGGAAAGTTTACACGCTCGTCTAAAACAATTTTTTCCCAAGTCATTTTTGCGAACATAATATCTCTATCATCAACATAACCGTATTCTAAAGGCTTATCGTTGTCTAAAGCTTTTTGTTCTTCAGTTCTCACACCAATCTCTGCTGGAGATTTAGCATTTAAAATGTTAGCTTGAGCAAATGCACTAGTAGACATTAATGCTCCAAATACAACTGCTAATAAAGATTTATAATTCATTTGTTTCTTCTTTTTATATTAATTTAATTATAAAGTTGATTAGTTTGCTAACTCTATAACTATTGGAGATGCAGGTTTCATTTTTGGTCCAGATGATCTAGATTTAATTTCAAAAATAGTAACAGCATCACCTCTTCTTGCTTTGTTAATTGCAGCTTTTGCTTGACCATTCATTTTGCTACCACTTACAGTAATACTTGGCTGTCCTGGAACTTTAACTTTAAATCCAGTTACAGTTAATGGTAAATCAAAATCAAAATCTTCTAATTCTGCTTTTACAGTACCTGCAGCAACGTTTGCTCTAGGTAATTTTCCTGAAGACATACCAGCCATTTTTCCTGTTGGCTTAGGAATATCTTTAATTCTAAATGTAGCTTTATCGCTTGCTCTTGAACCATCGTCTAAAGTTGCACTAACATTAATAGTAACTTCTCTTCCTGATGTTGGTACCATTGTATATTTACCTGCTTTACCTGCTTTAGATAAACCTGGTGCACTTGCAGAAACTTTATTATCTGGAACTCCAGCAAAAGAAATTGTCATTGGGTTAGTTACACCTCTATAAACAACATTCATTTTATCTGCTGAAATTGTTGCTGAATTTGGTCTTGGAACAACAACATAGTTACCAACGATAGGAATTTCTAAAGGCTTACCATCTTCTAAAAATGTAAATGTTCCTTTAATTTCTTGTTCTCCAACATTACCTACGTTAAAATCTAACTTAGCAGCTCCTGTAGAGTCAATAGCTTGAGAAACATCTATTTCTTTTCCTTGTACGGTTAATTTTGTAGGTGTTACGTTTGCATATTTTCCTAAAACAACTTTACCTTGAAACTTTTCTCCTGCAAAGAATGCAGACTTATCAGCTAATACAATTGCTTGATATTTTTTTAACGAAACAGCTTCATCTAAACTATTCCCTAAGAATAAGTTAAACATGTTAGCCTCTGTCATCTTAACATCGTTTTGCATTGCTGTTAACTTTGTGTAAGATGCAATTGCTGGGAAACCTTGAAAGTTATAGTTTAACCAACTTTTAGTTACTCCTTCTTTTGTTTTAACCTCTGCTGTAGAAAAACGCTTTTCTAAACGCTCAATAGCTTTTTGATACTTAACGTCTGTACCAAGAATGTTTTTAATATCAGTTTTATATTGCTCAATTTTAGCAATAACTTCTTGACCTTTTTTAGTTTCACGGTCTCCAGTAAACCACATTTCGTCAAGGATATCTGTTTTATCCATTGCCTCAAATGGTAACTTTCCAGTTTCTGGATCTACAGAATAGTTTCCTTCTCTAAGGATATCTGCTTTTAAAGTACCAATGTATTTAAAAAACTTATCTGAAACTGTATTTACTTGAGTTGCCTTATTATAAGGTACTGCAAATTCCTCTTTCTTTTCTTCAGCTTTAGTTTCTAAATCTGCTAATAAAGCAGTATTTTTCTCAGTAGCTACTTCGTTAGATTCTTCGAACTTAGCGTCCATTAATCCAAATGCCGATAGTACTTCTTTTGACATATTCATTGCCATCATTGCGATGAATACTAAATACATCAAGTTAATCATTTTCTGCCTTGCAGATGCTTTTCCTCCTGCCATGTCTAATTAGTTTTTTTAATTATTAATATTAGTTATACTAATTACTAATTAGTTTTTGTTCATTGCAGTTAACATTCCACCATATACTCCATTTAAAGAAGATAAGTTAGATGCTAAAGATTGCATTTGCTCTTTTAATTTAGCAGCATTTTCTACAGACTCTTCGTTAATTGTAGCTTGACGACTTGCAGCCTCCATTTGTACTTTATATAAACTGTTTAAAGATTCCATTTGTGCAGCAGCTAGAGTCATTTCTTCTCCATATTTCTTTTGTGCAGCCATAGCGTCTACAGTTGGAGAAATTCCTTTAGCAGCTCCTTCGAAGTTTTTAATGCTGTTTCCTAAACTAGCCATTAATTCTCCATCAATTTTTGCATCTTTTAATAAGTTATCTAATTTTTTAGATAATAAACCTTCAGCATCTTTAGGCTCTTCAACTAATTTTCCTTTTTTAGTTGTTGTTACACCACCTGCTAATTCAGGGTATACTAAAGACCAATCTAAATCTGCTGATTGTCTTTCGAATGCAGAATATGTAAATACTAAAGCTTCCACAATCATACCTAACGTTAAGATTTCTGAACCATAAGGCCAGTGTTGGATTTTAAATAAGGCTCCAACAATTACAATTGCTGCTCCTAATCCATAAATCATATTAGTTACTGTGATTTTACCTTTTTGTGCCATAATTTCTAAGTTTTAATTTTTGTAGTTAATTTTTAATTTTAGTAGAGTTTTATTATCGTCTTGCATTAGCTGTTACTTCTGTACCCATATAATCTTGTACGGTTCTAAAGCCAATATAACTTCTTGCAGAATCTGCATATTCGTAATCTCTTGAACTTACTTGTAAGAAGTAAGCAACATCTTTCCAAGATCCACCTCTAACTACTTTACGTTGGTTATTAGCTTCGTTTACACTTGGATTAATTGTAGACATATGTTCGTATGAACTTGGATCGTAAGAAGCGTTTACCCACTCTGATACGTTTCCTGCCATATTATATAGATTAAAATCATTAGGTTCGAAAGCGTCTGCTTCTACAGTATATAATGCTTGATCTGCTGCATAATCTCCTCTTAACGGCTTAAAGTTTGCCATAAAACAACCTCTATCGTTTTTAGCATATGGACCTCCCCAAGGGAAAGTTGCTGCTTGAAGACCTCCTCTTGCTGCATACTCCCATTCGGCTTCAGATGGTAAACGATATGAATTTACGTAATGTCTTTTCTTTTCTTTTCTGTACGAGTTATGTAATAATGTTCTCCATTGGCAAAAAGCTTTTGCTTGTTTCCAAGATACTCCAACAACTGGATAATCTCCATAAGCATCGTGCCAGAAATAATCGTTGTGCATTGGCTCATTATAAGAATAAGCAAAATCTCTAATCCAAGCTGTAGTATCTGGATAAATTTCTACTTCTTCTTTTATAATAACATCTTTACGACGTAAATTCTTGTTTTTTGCAGCTTTTTCGATATCCATGTAAGAATACTGAAACTTAAATTTAGTTACATCCCATGTACGTTGACCATTATAAGACTCTTCTATTGGTAAATACATAGTATCCATAACTTCCACATAGTACTCATCTGGATATTCTGCTGTATCAAAAATCAAATCAACATCATGATTTAGTTTTCTTCCTTCATAACCAGTTTCTCCAAGTCCACTATAGTTATCAAGCATATACTGCTCATAAGGTGTCATTTCTTCTTCATTAGCGTCTTTAAAAGCAAACTGACCAATTCCTGGCTCTCCACTTTCTCCTGTTTCTCCAACTTCATCGGCTAAGATTGCTAATTTTGTTCTAACAGTAGAATCTCTTACCCATTCTACAAACTGACGATACTCACTATTAGTGATTTCTGTCTCGTCCATATAGAAGGCTCTTACTGTAACTGTTTTTGCTGGCGCATCTTGAATTCCAGCCAAATCATCATCAGCTTTACCCATTATAAATGCTCCTCCAGGAACCAAAGTCATACCGTAAGGCTTCTCTGGATGCCACTTCTTTCCTTTAACACCAACTAATTGGCCTCTGTCTTTAGAACCACAACTGGCTAAAAGTGTTAAAACTACTGTTAATAATACAAACTTCTTCATATTCATTGTAAAACTCGAGGTTAATTATATACTCCTAATTTTTTAAGAGCGTAAACATATTTATATATTTTTTAAAAAACAACTTTTAATCAAAAAAAAAATACATTTCATCGTGTTAAAATTGCATTTAAACGATTTGGAAATGTTAAAGTTTACTCCTTTTTTTTTATTTATAAACTGTTTTTCTGATACGCCTTATACCATCTGGCTGGTATTTTACCATTACATGCATCTATATAATCTTTGTGCGTGCAAGGTAATAACGTATGTTTTTTTAATTTATTATTAACATTTGATAAAAAAGGTATTTCTACCCACCATCTTCCTGTTTTTGTACTTTTATAGAACACTAACTGCTCTGTGTCTGCTAAAGTAGTGAATTTTTGGTGATTAATATCATCTAAAAAATTATCATCTTTAATTCTACAGTTTACACCTTCTATAAAATACCATAACATTTGAGCTACTAACATTGCTGTTACTTCATCATCATAAGAAGGTTTGTACTCAAATATACCAAATGCAGACACCTTATTACTTATTCCAGCATAACGAGAAATAGCGCAAATTTCTTTTCCATCTAAGCCGTTTGGAGAAAGTCTTTGTTTTAAACTTACTTCTGAAGCTTTTACTGACCCTAAATCTATACTCACCAAATTTGCATCCCTCATAGCTGGCTCTGCTAAGGTGATATCGTTAGAAATCTCTCCTAATCGATATGCTTCAAAATACAAACGCTCCATTAAATCTATTTCTTCTTGAGAGTTAAAATACGTTTGATAACCTATAGTTGCATAATTAAATAAGTTATATGGCTCATCCAAAATAACTTTACCTATAAAACTATTATTTTTTATTGGTTTTGCAGAATCTCCAAGATCGAAACGTGAATCTACATTAACAATATTAACCATTGGCATTAAATTATCGTATGCACGATAAATAGCGTATGTTAAATCTTGACTTCCGCCTAATATTACAGGAATAATTTTTTTCTGAATTAAAATAGAAACTGTTGTTTTTAAGGCAAAGTAAGTATCTTCAACAGACTCTCCTCTATTAATATCGCCTAAATCTGCAATTGTTGTATTCCAACTTCCAGGAAATAAAGCATAAAAAGATTTCCTAATTTCATTAAGCTGAAACTCTTCTCCTATATAATTAACATCGTTTCTATTTTCTAATACTCCAACTATAGCAATTGAAACGCCTTCTAAGTCTGGAATGCCATTTTGAGAAGAATGAATTTTCAATTTTCGTCCTAATGCCTGCATAGACAATAACTCGTTATGAGCTAACACTGCATCTGTTACTGGAGACAAAAAATTAAAGTTCATACTAGTTTATTTCTTTTTTACAGTGGTTTTTTTCTTTGTAGCAGTTTTCTTTTTTGCTGCTGGTTTCTTTCTAACCTTTTTTTTAGGTGCGTTTTTCTCTATTATCCCTTTAACTTCTTCTAAGGTTAGAGCTGGAGCATCAGTTGTTTTAGGTAATTCAATTTTTACTTTTCCTTGAATTATATTAAATCTTCCCCAACGTGCCTTTTCTACACGAATACCTTCTTCTTCCCAATTATGAATTACTTTATCAATTTCTTTTTGAATCTTTGCTTCTATTAACTCTACAATATCTTCATCTGATAAGTTATCCCAATCGTATTTTTTATTGACATTTATAAACATATTGTTCCATTTTATAAATGGCCCAAAACGTCCTTTTCCTTTTTGCACAGGCAAATCCTTATACATATATATAGGTGCATCTGCTTTTTCTTTTTCCTTAATTAGTTCTATTGCTTGATCTAATTCAACTTCTAAAGGATCGCTTCCCTTTGGCAACGACACGTATGCTCCACCAAACTTTACATATGGTCCAAAACGACCATTATTTACTTCTACAGACTCTCCTTTATATGTTCCCAAAGTTTTAGGAAGTTTGAATAAGTCCATAGCCTCTTCAAAGGTAATACTTGCTAACTGCTGATCTGGAGCTAAACTAGCGTAAGTAGGATCTTCATCATCGTCTACAGTTCCCATTTGTACCATAGGACCAAATTTACCTAAACGTACACTTACTCGTTTTCCAGATTTAGGATCTTCTCCTAAAATACGTTCTCCAGATTCTCTTTCTGCATTTTCTTGAACGTCAATTACTTTTGGATGAAAATCTTTATAAAAAGATTTCATTACTTTTTTCCAATCTGCTTTACCTTCTGCAATATCGTCAAACTGATTCTCTACATTTGCTGTAAAGCTATAGTCTAAAATACTTTCGAAATGATTGACCAAAAAGTTTGTTACAATAATACCAATATCTGTTGGAACTAATTTCCCTTTATCTGACCCAACTTTTTCTGTTAGTAGATTATCATTTATTTTACCTTCCTCAAGAACTAATTGCGTATAATTACGCTCTACACCTTCAACAGTACCTTTTTCTACATAGTTTCTATTTTGTATTGTAGATATTGTTGGCGCATAAGTAGATGGACGACCAATACCAAGTTCTTCTAACTTTTTAACTAAGGATGCCTCTGTAAATCTATATGGTGCTCTTGTGTAACGCTCTGTTGCAGTGATATTTTTATTTAAAAGCACCTCATTTACTTTCATTGCTGGCAACATACCTTCTTGTTGTTCTAAATCTTCATCGTCTGTACCTTCTAAATACACCTTTAAAAATCCATCAAAAGTAATTACCTCTCCATTTGCAGTAAATGTTTGTTTATGTGATGCAGCATTAATTTTAACATTGGTACGCTCTAATTTTGCTTCGCTCATTTGCGAGGCTATAGAACGTTTCCAAATTAACTCATATAATCTTGTTTGATCATAGTCTAAACCTGCAGAGTGTACTGCAAAGTTTGTAGGCCTAATCGCTTCGTGAGCTTCTTGTGCGTTTTTAGATTTCCCTTTATAATCACGTTCTTTTGCATATTCTTTTCCGTAAGCATCAATAATCTCTTTTGCTGCTCCTTTTTTTGCTTCATCAGATAGGTTTACACTATCTGTTCTCATATAAGTAATCAAACCGGCTTCGTATAAACGTTGTGCCATGGTCATGGTTTTACTAACAGAAAAATATAATTTACGTGACGCTTCTTGCTGTAATGTTGATGTTGTAAATGGCGCTGAAGGTGATTTTTTTGCTGGTTTTTTTTCTAGATCTGAAACCTTAAATGTTGTATTTGCATTTTTTTCTAAAAAGGCTAATGCTTCTTTTTTAGTTTTAATTGCTTTTGGCAATTTAGCTTTAAACGACTGCCCTTCTTCATTAGAAAACTCTGCATCAATTCTATAAGATGCTTCTGGTTTAAATTCATTAATTTCTTGTTCGCGCTCTACAATTAATCTAACTGAAACCGATTGCACTCGACCTGCAGACAAACCTCCTTTTACTTTTCTCCACAATACCGGAGACAGCTCGTAACCTACAATTCTATCTAATACACGACGCGCTTGTTGAGCATCTACTAAATCGTAATCTATTTGTCTTGGGTTCTCAACTGCTTTTTGGATTGCAGATTTTGTAATTTCATGAAAAACAATACGTCTTGTTTTTTTCTTATCTAAATTTAATGACTCGGCTAAATGCCAAGCAATAGCTTCTCCTTCTCGATCCTCATCACTAGCCAACCAAACCATTTCTGCTTTATTTGCTAATTCTTTTAGTTTTTTTACAACTGCTTTTTTGTCTGAGGATACTTGGTATTTTGGATCAAAATCACCTTCTACATCTACTCCTAATTCTTTGGAAGGTAAATCGGAAATATGCCCATAACTCGATTCTACCTTAAAGTCCTTTCCAAGAAATTTTTCGATTGTTTTTGCTTTCGCAGGTGACTCAACTATTACTAAATTCTTCGCCATTCTTACGTTTTTAAGGTTACAAATGTATATCAAAAAAAATATATGAACCTAATTTATATTAAAATCTATTAAATTTTAAGATTTTTTTCTTTGATAATATTTAAAAAAAGACCTTTTGTTGCATTAATTTTAATCATCGCTATTTATGCATTAACACCGTTTAAATTCTCCTTAATATATACCAATAAAATCACCGAGTAATTCTTATTAAAAAATTAACACACTGTCAGATTGTCATAAATCTTAAAATACCGTATCTTTGCATACTTATTGTATCGGATAAAAAATATAAGATTTTCGTTTTTACGAGAAATAAATATGGAAAAAATAATAGACGAAAGTAAACAAGGAGACGCTTTAATTTTAGAGCAGAAAAAACAAAATTCTAAAAAGCTTTATATTGAAAGCTATGGCTGTGCTATGAATTTTAGCGACAGTGAAATTGTTGCGTCTGTTTTAAACGATCAAGGTTATAATACTACAGACAAACTTGAAGACGCCGATTTAGTTTTAGTAAACACCTGCTCTATTAGAGACAAAGCAGAACAAACTGTTAGAAAACGTCTTGAAAAATACAATGCTGTAAAGCGTACTAATCCAAAAATGAAAGTTGGTGTATTAGGCTGTATGGCAGAACGTTTAAAAAGTAAATTTCTGGAAGAAGAAAAGATTGTAGATCTTGTTGTTGGACCAGATGCTTATAAAGATTTGCCAAACCTATTAGCAGAAGTTGAAGATGGACATGACGCCATAAATGTTATTTTATCTAAAGACGAAACTTATGGTGATATCTCTCCTGTGCGTTTAAACACTAATGGTGTAAGCGCATTAGTTTCTATAACTCGTGGTTGCGATAATATGTGCACCTTTTGTGTAGTACCGTTTACTCGTGGTAGAGAACGTAGTAGAGACCCACAAAGTATTATTGAAGAAATTAACGATCTTTGGAACAAAGGCTACAAAGAAATTACTTTACTTGGGCAAAATGTAGACAGCTATCTTTGGTATGGTGGCGGACTTAAAAAAGATTTTGCTAAAGCTACTGAAATGCAGAAAGCTACAGCTGTAGATTTTTCAAAGCTATTACAAATTTGTGCAGAAGCACAACCAAAAATGCGAATTCGTTTCTCTACTTCTAATCCTCAAGACATGAGTTTAGATGTTATTGAAACCATGGCTAAATACGATAATATATGTAAGCATATTCATTTACCAGTACAAAGTGGAAGCAACCGTATTTTAAAAGAAATGAATCGCTTACATACACGTGAAGAATATTTTACTTTAATAGATAATATTAAGCGTATCCTTCCTGATTGTTCCATTAGCCAAGATATGATTGCTGGTTTCCCAACCGAAACCGAACAAGATCACCAAGATACCTTAAGCTTAATGGAGTATGTTAAATATAATTTTGGTTACATGTATATGTATTCTGAACGTCCTGGCACATTAGCAGAAAGAAAACTAGATGACGACGTACCAGAAGCCACCAAAAAAAGACGTCTTGCAGAAATTGTTCAATTACAGCGCGAACATGGAGAAATTCAAATTAAAAAATATTTAAACAAAGAAGTTGAAGTTTTAATTGAGCGTGAGTCTAAAAAATCTAACGCACAATGGTCCGGAAAAACTTCACAAAATATTGTTGCTGTATTTCCTAAGGAAAATTATAAAGTAGGAGATTTAGTAAAGGTTAAGGTTTTAGATTGTACAACCGCTACTTTAATAGGAGAAGCCGTAGGCTATTCGCAAAACAATTAACGTGATTATGAATAAAAGCGCTATCTTATTTTTAGGATTTGTATTTTTATTTACAACTAGTTATGCTCAATTAAAAATAGAGCTAAATAAAGTGTATTCTAGCTCATTCTTAATTAACAATAATATAAAAGTTAAAACATTAGCTTCTAACCTTTCATTTAACTCAAAAAAATTAATAACACTTTTAAATAAAGAATTTGGTGTTTTTAATGAAGCTGCAAAAGTAGATTTAGGCACAATATATTTATGGGAAAATATAAATATTAAAAAAGTAAATACTAAAAACTGTTCCTTAATTGTAAACGAAGCATCATATAGCGAAGGTTGTGAGAATATAGATGGTAAAATTACATATACAAAAATACCAACTATAAATGTTTATATTTTAGATGAGGATAGAAATAACATTTTAGATTTTGACAGTAAAAAAGATAAAATGGAGAAATTTTTAAAGAAACTCATTAATAAAGCAAGTAAAAACTAATTTAAAAAGATTCCCATTTAAATGGGTTATTAATATGGAATCAATACAAGCTACAAAACAACGTTTCGGGATTATTGGAAATAGCGCTACTTTAAATCGTGCTATTGAAAAGGCAATCCAGGTATCACCAACAGATATTTCTGTTTTGGTTACAGGAGAAAGTGGTGTTGGAAAAGAAAGCATTCCAAAAATAATACACCAACTTTCACATAGAAAGCACAATAAATATATTGCTGTAAACTGTGGCGCAATACCAGAAGGCACAATAGACAGCGAACTTTTTGGCCATGAAAAAGGTGCTTTTACAGGAGCAACCTCTACAAGATCTGGTTACTTTGAAGTTGCCGACGGTGGAACAATTTTTTTAGATGAAGTTGGAGAATTACCTTTAACAACACAAGTAAGATTACTTCGTGTTCTGGAAAACGGAGAGTTTATAAAAGTAGGTTCTAGTAAAGTACAAAAAACCAATGTAAGAATAGTAGCTGCAACAAATGTTAATATGTTTGAAGCTATTAAAAAAGAAAAATTTCGTGAAGATTTATATTACAGACTAAGCACTGTAGAAATTAATTTACCTCCATTACGAGAGCGCCAAGAAGACATCCATTTATTATTCAGAAAATTTGCTAGTGATTTTGCATTAAAATATAAAATGCCTACAATAAAATTATCAGACGATGCAATTCAAATTCTACTAAAATTTCGTTGGAGTGGTAATATTAGGCAATTACGTAATGTAGCAGAACAAGTATCTGTTTTAGAACAAAATAGAGCCATTTCTGCCGAAACTTTAAGGAGTTATTTACCATCAGGAAGCTCTAACTTACCTGCTGTAATTAACAAAACAAAATCTGAAAGCGATTTTAGTAGTGAGCGCGAAATTCTCTACAAAGTATTGTTTGATATGAAAGCCGATTTAAATGATTTAAAGAAGCTTACCATGGAATTAATGAAAAGCGGAAATGCCAAAGACGTTCAAAAAGACAACGAAGGCTTAATTGAAAAAATTTACGGCGATAATAATACCGAAGAAAGTTTAGACGACTTACAAGTTTTAGCAATACCACAAGAAGTAAAAAAAGAACAAGCATACAAAGCCGAAACTGAAGACAAATATCATTTCGCAGAAGAAATTGAGGAAGAAGAAACTTTATCTCTACATGATAAAGAATTAGAATTAATTAAAAAATCTTTAGAAAGACACGGTGGAAAACGCAAGTTAGCTGCAGAAGAATTAGGCATAAGCGAACGAACGCTTTATAGAAAAATTAAACAATTTGATCTTTAAATTTTCGTTATTACAAATAGCCTTTTCTTATAAATTTAATACAAATATGAAATACATAAAACACGCTCTACTACTATTAACAATATCACTTACGTTTTTTAGTTGTGGTTTTTATTCTTTTTCTGGAACTAACATTCAAGATAATGTAAAATCTTTTCAGGTTAATTATTTTCAAAATACAGCTGCACAAGTAGAACCTGGAATTGATAGAGATTTTACCATTGCCTTACAAGATTTAATAGTAAACCAAACTAATTTAGAACTTGTTAACTCTAATGGAGATTTAGTTTACGAAGGAGAAATTACAGAATATCGTATTTCACCAACTACAGCAACTGCAGATAATACAGCTGCACAAAACAGACTATCTGTAAGCGTACGAGTTCGTTTTTATAATAAAAAAGCAGAAGATGATGACTTTGAACAAACTTTTTCTTTCTTTTACGATTACGCAGGAAGCTCCCTACTTACAGGAAGTATAAAAGACACAGCATTAGAAGAAATTTTTGAACGTATTACTCAAGATATATTTAATGCATCTTTAGCTAAGTGGTAAAAAAATGAATCAGACAACGTTTTTAAATATAATTAAATCGCCTCAGAATATTAATAAGGAAACAACTACAGATTTAGAAAATGTTGTAGACAATTTCCCTTATTTTCAATCTGCAAGAGCATTACATTTAAAAGGATTAAAAAACGCCGAAAGTTTTAAATACAATAATGCTTTAAAAAAAACAGCCGCCTACACCACAGACAGAAGTATTTTATTCGATTTTATTACCTCTAAAACATTTACACAAAATGAAGTGTCTCAATTTATAAAACAAAACACTTCAAATTTATTAGACATAAAAGTTCAAGCCGAAGATATTTCGGTTCAAAAAAGCATTACCATTGACAGTGCTTTAAAACAACAAATTGAAGAAACCAAAAACATATTAAATCCAGATTTATTTGAGCCTAAAAGTGAAAGCACACAAACTTTAAACATAACAACTGAAGACAAAAAAACGCCTGAAAACATTTTAAATATAGGTAAACCACTACAGTTTGAAAAAACCGAAACACATTCCTTTAACGAGTGGTTAAGTTTAACACGTCTAACTCCTATAAATCGTGATATTGAATCAAATAAAAGCACTAATAAAGATACCGAGCCAAAGCAATCTGTTAAAGCACTTGCTAAAGCAAAAAAGTTTGATCTCATCGAAAAATTTATAGAAAAGAGTCCTAAATTGGCTGCAAAAAAAGTTGCCACTTCTAAAAAGAACATTGCTAAAGCACAAATGATCCAGCCAGAAGCCCTAATGACAGAGACTTTAGCACGTATTTATCTTGAGCAAAAAAATTACAAAAAAGCAATTCAATCTTATAAAATATTAAGTTTGAAATATCCAGAAAAAAGTGGTTTCTTTGCAGACCAAATTAAAGCAATAAAAGAATTACAAGAACAAAACAATAAAGAATAACATGTTTACAATATTATTAATTTTAATCGTAGTAGTAGCTTTTTTACTAATTGTAGTTATAATGGTACAAAACCCTAAAGGAGGTGGATTATCTTCTTCTTTTGGCGGAGGCGGAACTCAACAATTAGGTGGTGTAAAGAAAACAACAGATTTCTTAGACAAAAGTACATGGACATTAGCTAGTATTTTAGTAGTGTTAATACTTGCATCAAGCTTAACAATAACTCGTACAGGAGTTGGAGCAGAATCTAAAGCATTAGATCCTGATGCTATATCTACACCTGTTACACCAGCACCTGCACCTGCTGTAGAAAATACAACTACAAATGAAACTGATGGTGAATAATTACACCTAAATATAAAATTAAAAAATGCCAGCTATTAAGTTGGCATTTTTTGTTTTATTACTATCCTATTTTTACAATCTGTAAGTTTGTCAGTTGCCTGCTAATGGCACATTTTTAGTATAAAAATCATTATAAAAATAAACCATCTGTTTTTAAACAGAATAAATAAAACAAATATGAGTAAATTAAACATTAAACCACTAGCAGATCGTGTACTAGTAGAAGCACTTCCTGCCGAAACACAAACTGCTTCTGGATTATATATTCCAGATAGCGCACAAGAGAAACAACACAAAGGCACTGTAGTTGCCATTGGAAACGGAAAAAAAGACGAACCACTAACGGTTAAAGTAGGAGACACTGTTCTTTATGGAAAATATTCTGGCTCTGAAATTAAGTTAGATGGTGTAAACTATTTAATGATGCGAGAAGAAGATATAATGGCTATTATATAATTCCTATTTCTGTAAACGCAGAAATCTCATTATTTGTAAATAGATTATTAAATTAAAACAAAACAATTCTCAATTTTAAGGGAATAAAATTAAAATTTTAACGATGGCAAAAGATATAAAATTTGATATAGAAGCACGCGACGGACTAAAACGTGGTGTAGATGCATTAGCAAATGCTGTAAAAGTAACTTTAGGACCAAAAGGAAGAAATGTAATTATTAGCCGTTCTTTTGGTGCGCCAGTTGTAACTAAAGATGGTGTAAGTGTTGCTAAAGAAATTGAGTTAGAAAACCCATTAGAAAACATGGGAGCTCAAATGGTAAAAGAAGTAGCTTCTAAAACTAACGATTTAGCTGGTGATGGTACTACAACGGCAACCGTTTTAGCGCAAGCTATTGTAAAAGAAGGATTAAAAAATGTTGCTGCCGGTGCAAATCCTATGGACTTAAAACGTGGTATTGACAAAGCCGTAACAGCTTTAGTTGAAGACTTAGGAAAACAAGCTAAAGAAGTAAAAAACTCTTCAGATAAAATAAAGCAAGTTGCTTCAATCTCTGCAAATAACGATGAGTTAATTGGAGATTTAATTGCTAGCGCATTTGGAAAAGTTGGAAAAGAAGGTGTAATTACTGTTGAAGAAGCGAAAGGAACAGACACTTATGTAGATGTTGTAGAAGGAATGCAGTTTGACAGAGGTTACCTATCTCCTTACTTTGTAACAGATAGTGAGAAAATGATTGCAGATTTAGAAAACCCTTACGTATTACTATACGATAAGAAAGTATCTACAATGAAGGATTTACTTCCTATTCTTGAGCCAGTTGCACAAACAGGAAAGCCTTTATTAATTATAGCTGAAGATGTTGATGGTGAAGCATTAGCGACTTTAGTAGTAAATAAATTACGTGGATCTTTAAAAATTGCTGCTGTAAAAGCACCAGGTTTTGGAGACAGACGTAAAGCAATGTTAGAAGATATTGCTATTTTAACTGGAGGAACTGTAATTTCTGAAGAACGCGGATTTACACTTGAAAATGCCTCTATTGAAATGCTTGGTACTGCAGAGCGCATAACTATAGATAAGGACAATACAACTGTAGTAAATGGATCTGGAGATAAAGACATGATTAAAAACCGTGTTAACCAAATTAAATCTCAAATAGAATCTACAACAAGCGATTACGATAAAGAAAAACTACAAGAACGTCTTGCTAAATTAGCAGGTGGTGTTGCTGTACTTTATGTTGGTGCTGCAAGTGAAGTAGAAATGAAAGAGAAAAAAGACCGTGTTGATGATGCTTTACATGCTACAAGAGCAGCTGTAGAAGAAGGTATTGTTGCAGGTGGTGGTGTTGCTTTAGTAAGAGCTAAATCTGTTTTAGAAAAAATTACTACAGAAAACTTAGACGAAACTACAGGAATACAAATTGTTGCACGTGCTATTGAAGCACCTTTAAGAACTATTGTAGAAAATGCTGGTGGAGAAGGTAGTGTTGTTGTAAACAAAGTCATGGAAGGTAAAAAAGACTTTGGTTACGATGCTAAAACCGAAACTTATGTAGATATGCTTAAAGCTGGTATTATAGATCCTAAAAAAGTAACTAGAATCGCATTAGAAAATGCTGCTTCTGTTGCTGGAATGATTTTAACTACAGAGTGTGCATTAATCGATATTAAAGAAGATGCTCCTGCTGGTGGCGGAATGCCTCCAATGGGTGGTGGAATGCCAGGCATGATGTAATGGCGAATCGCCATAGATAAACAACTCACTGATATTAACAAAAGTTGACTATGTGAGGTAATAAAAAAACGCTCTCAGATTTATTTCTGAGGGCGTTTTCTTGTTACAGAAAATGATAATATCTATTTTTTATTAAATATTTTTTATGAAGAAATAATATATAATGCTAATTTCTTTAAAACAATATGTATAATAATTGCTAATAAAAAAAATACTAGAATATGTGAAAATTTCACACTAATAATATTAAAATACACGAAAATTATTGTAAGTACAGTTGGTGTAATTATAAAATCAAACCTATTAAAAAAAAAGACAATTTTTCTCATAATCTATATATACTTAATTAAAGAAGTTTTAAATTACTAAACTAACTTAATGAGCTTGGTTAATTATTCATTGTCTAATATATACAAGAAATTGCTCGTTAACAATTAATTAAAAACATTTTCATAAACTGATAAAGGTTTTTTTATATTTAAAAAATTAAACGCATAATTATTTAATGAAAAATACTTTTTTATACTTTCTATTATCTATTGCTTTATTTTCTTTCTCGCAAAACACACAGAATGAAAGCATCACATCTGTTTATAAAAAAAATTCAGAAAACAAACCTGAAACTATTTATACTCACTTAAGTAAATCTAATGTAGTTTTAGGTGAAACATTGTGGTTTCAAACCTACATATATTCTAATAAAAATTCAGAACTCTATAGAAGTAGTAGTAATATTTATTATAACGTTTACAATGAATTTGGTGTTTTAGTCGATCAGAAAGTTTTTTTAGGGAAAGATGGTGTTTCTAATGGACAAATTGAAATAGATAAAGATTACGAACCTGGAATATATTATTTAAAAACCACCACAAACTGGATGCGTAATTTTAACTTAGACCTTTCTGACGTTAAAACATTTGTTGTTAATTCTGAAACAAAAATTAACAAAACAACAGTTACATCTTTACAAATAAAACCCGAAGGAGGAAATTTAATCTACGATACTTTTAATAATCTTGTAATAAATTTTCATTCAGATTTAAAATTAACTAACTCAAATTTAAAGGGAGTTCTGTTTGATAATAATGATAAAACTTTACAAGTTATTAATCTTAACATTGACGGTTATGGTAAATTTAATTTTAAACCCGAAATAGATAAAGATTATATAATTAAGATAATTAATAAAAATAATGAAGTCATATTTTCAAAGCCAATAATTGATATTAAAGAGAAAGGAATAAACATAAAAATTACTGATAAAAAAGATTCTTATAATATTAAGCTAGAAACCAATATAAGCAGTATTAAAGCTTTAAAAGAGAAGACCTACAAACTTTTAATTCATAGAGACGGAAACATAAAAAACATACCTATTGAATTCAACGAAAAATCTTTGCAATACAATGCTTCTCTATTAAAATCTGAAATATTTAGTGGCATAAATATTATAACTATTCTAAATGAAAATAATGACAGAGTATTAGAGCGCATAATTTTTAACACTAACGGCTTAAAGATTGGTAATGTACAGTCTGTAACTACTAATAAAAAAAGAGACTCAACAACAATTACAATTAGCAGTAATAGTAAGGTTCCTAAAAACTTTAGCATAAGTATTTTACCAAAAGACACTAAAGGCAATAATTTTGAAGATACAATTTTAAGTAAAATTTTATTCGATCCCTACATTAGCTCGAACACGAATAAGTATAATAAATATATAACTAAAATTACCAGAGAATCTCTTTACAATCTGGACCTTTTATTAATTTCTGAACATAATAGCAGACAATCCATTACTTCAATTATAAATACACCTCCAATTATTCGTTATCCTTTTGATACTGGTTTTCAAGTCAAAGGGAAATTAAATAAAACAGAGTACAAACCAGAAAACATTTTAGAATTAATTTCACCTTTAAATGCTGTTCAAATAAAAACAACACCTGACGAAGAGAACTATTTTCAATTTACTAACCTTTACTTAAGTAAGGACTCTAAAATTAATTTTGTTTTAAGAAATAAAAACAAAAAACTTATAAAGGTTTTTCCGTATTACAATTTATATCCAATACCGTATATAGATACTTTAGATGTTTCTAGACTAAAACAGAATATTCAAAAACCTGAAATATTACAAAATATAAATACAGATAATTTTATTATATCTGCAGATGTAGTTGCATTAGATACTGTAAATATCGAAAACGTTAAACAAGAGAAAAAAGTAGTTAATAATTATTTTAATTCTAGACAGCAAGACAGAGTAAATATAGAAAAAGCCTATCCATCTCAATTAGTTATAGATTTTATTAGAGCAGAAGGTTTTGATGTTGCTGAAGCTAATGGTAGTTTTACTATTTTCTCTAATAGAAATATGGGTTTTACAAAATTCCCTACCCAAGTATTTTTAGACAACGCTCCAATAACAAACAGTTTAGAGTTTCTTGCCGGAGTAAGAATGAGTGAGATAGAAGAAATGTTTATTTCTAAATCTGGTGCAGGATTAGGTGCTGGTGCAGCTGGTGGTTTTATTAGTATTTACAGAAAAAAAGGAATAAACAACAACATAAATAGAGGATATCACAAAACATTTACAGTTGCATCTGGTTTTGATATTGAAAAAGAATTTAAAATTCCTTTTTATAATTCTTTACAATCTGAAAAATTTGATCACTACGGAATAATTAATTGGAAACCACAACTTAAATCTGATAATAAGGGTGATATATCTTACAAAATTAAAAACTCAACTTATACAAAAAAAGTAAAAATAATTGTAAATGGAATTGACGATGATGGTTATTTGTACTACTATACAACTATATTAGACATTTAACTATCAATTAAACCAAACTGCATATCGCTTTCTTCTTAACTCTAAAGCTAAAGCCTCTTCCATTTTTAGTGCTTCTGCTCTGGTTTTAATTGGGTCGATATGGTTATATAAACTTGGTCTTAAATACGAGCCGTATTTCTCTACAATATTTGAAGATAGCTTATATCCTTTTTTATTTCTATAGCCGGTTTTATGTTGCGTAAAACGCTCTTTAGGAGTCTTACTCGTCATGCCAACATATAAACACTGTAAAACACCATTAAACTGCGGATTTGCCGCTCTAAACTTTGCGTTTTCCGTATAAACGCGTTTAGATAGTTCTATAACGTAAATTCTATATGGCATGTTGGTATTTTTTCTTAAACTAATATAAAACAAAAAAAGCCTTGTCTAAAATAGACAAGGCTTTTTAATATTAATATTAAAAAGAACAATGCATTAGATAATTAACATTGCATCTCCGTAACTATAGAATTTGTACTTTTCTTTTACAGCTTCTTCGTAAGCACGCATTACAAAATCATGTCCTGCAAAAGCAGAAGTCATCATCATTAATGTAGATTTTGGTGTATGGAAGTTAGTAATCATAGCATTTGCTATACTAAAATCGTAAGGTGGAAAAATAAATTTATTTGTCCAGCCATCTATTTCGTTTAGTGTTTGGTTTGAAGACACAGCACTTTCTACTGCACGCATTGCAGTTGTACCAACAGCACAAATACGACGTCTGTTTTTTAATGCTTTATTAATAGTTTCTACTGTTTCTGGTCCAATAGTAACTTCTTCACTATCCATTTTATGTTTAGATAAATCTTCTACCTCTACAGAGTTAAAAGTACCTAAACCAACATGTAATGTTACCTCAGCAAAATCTACTCCTTTAATTTCTAAACGCTTTAATAAATGCTTAGAAAAGTGCATTCCTGCAGTTGGAGCTGCTACGGCACCTTCCTTTTTTGCAAAAATAGTTTGGTAACGTTCTTCGTCTTCTGGCTCTACATCTCTTTTAATGTATTTTGGTAAAGGTGTTTCGCCTAAAGAAGTTAATTTTTTACGAAACTCTGAGTAAGATCCATCGTAAAGGAAACGTAGTGTTCTTCCTCTAGATGTTGTATTATCAATTACTTCGGCAACTAAACTTTCGTCATCACCAAAATATAATTTATTTCCAATTCTAATTTTACGTGCCGGATCTACTAAAACATCCCAAAGGCGTTGCTCTTCGTTTAACTCACGTAATAAAAAGACTTCAATTCTAGCTCCAGTTTTTTCTTTATTACCAAATAAACGCGCAGGAAAAACCTTTGTATTATTTAAAATCATGACATCGTCTTCATCAAAATAATCAATAATGTCTTTAAACTGTCTGTGTTCTATAGTTTGATCTTTTCTATTTAAGACCATTAAACGAGACTCGTCTCTGTTTTCTGCTGGATATTCTGCCAATAACTCCTCTGGTAATTCAAAGTCAAAGTGAGATAATTTCATTTTCATGCTTATCGTGTTTTAGTTTAGAAAGTTGCAAAGATACAATCTCAAGATAGGCGTTGTCAAGTAAATGAGCGATTATTATTTAATTATTTACATTAAATTGAATTCCTAACCGCTTTAAATCGTCCCAAAATGTTGGATAAGATTTTGAAACTACCATATAATCTTCAATTTCTAAAGTGGTTTTTAAAGCTAATGGAGCAAATGCCATTGCCATTCTATGGTCGTTATAGGTTACTACTTTTACATCTTCTTTAATTACTTTAGATTTTTTAAGATATAAACTTTTGTCTGTAATATTTACTTCTCCACCAAATTTTTCGATTTCGGTTTTTAGTGCTTCTAACCTATCGGTTTCTTTAATTTTTAGCGTGTGTAAACCTGTTAAATTGCATTCTAAACCTAAAGCAAAAGCCGAAACAGCAATTGTTTGCGCTATATCTGGTGAGTTTGCTAAATCAAAATTTATTAAATCTTGAGGGCTTACAGTTTTAATTTTTTCAATAATAACAGCATGTTCTTTAAAAGTTGTTGTAACTCCAAAACTTTTATAAATATTTGATAATACTGAATCGCCTTGCAGGCTATTTTTTTTGTAAGCAGAAATTTCTACAACCGTTCCAACCTTAGACAAGGCAATAATACTATAAAAATAAGATGCCGAAGACCAGTCTGACTCTACAGTTAAAGTTTTAGGTTCTACTTTTTCTTGTAATGGTTTTACTGTAATAACATTGTCTACAAACTCAGTTTTTATGTCTAATTGATTCAACAAACCTAAAGTCATGTTAATATAAGGAACAGATGTTATTTTACCTTTTAAAGTTAATTCTAGTCCGTTTTCAAGTTTTGAAGCAATAAGTAATAATGCCGAAATGTATTGACTACTTACATTAGCATCTAAAGATACTTTATGTTTTTTTAGCTTTTTACCTTTAATTAAAAGTGGCGGATAACCTTCGTTTTCTTGATATTGAATTTCTGCACCTAATTGATTTAAAGCGTCTACCAAAATTTTAATTGGTCGCTCTTTCATGCGCTTAGATCCAGTAATTATTGTCTCTCTGCCTTCACGAGTAGCAAAAAATGCAGTAAGAAAACGCATTGCAGTACCTGCGTGATGAATATCTATTACTTGCTCTGTAGATGCTAAAGCTTTAGACATTAATTGAGAATCGTCACTGTTAGAGATATTTTCTATTTTAATTTCTGGATATAATGCTTGCAGTAACAACAATCTATTAGATTCGCTTTTTGAACCTGTTATTGCTATTGCCATGTTATTTTTAACTGAAGATTTGTGGAGTTTTATATTCATATCCAAACTAATAAATACTTGCTTTTGCAAGTTTGTAAAAAATTATTTAAGTTTTTTATTGTTATGATGACGATCGTGATCTCGCTTAGTTTTTAAATCTAATTTTTTATCGAAAGCTTCTTGTAGGTCTATTCCTGTTTGATTTGCCAAGCATAATACAACAAACATAACATCGGCTAATTCCTCGCCTAAATCTTTGCTTTTATCACTTTCTTTTTCACTTTGCTCTCCATAACGCCTAGCTATAATTCTAGCTACTTCTCCAACTTCTTCTGTAAGTTGCACCATGTTTGTAAGCTCATTAAAATAGCGAACACCATGGTTTTTAATCCAATTATCTACTTCTAGTTGTGCGTTTTTAATGTCCATATTTACTCTTTATTTTTAGAATCTATTATAATTGTAACTGGACCATCGTTTAGTAATTCTACTTTCATATCTGCTCCAAATTTTCCAGTTTGTATAGGTTTTTTTAAAACAGATTCTAATGTACTATTAAAAGCGTTATACATAGGAATTGCAACTTCTGGTCGTGCTGCTTTAATATAACTTGGTCTGTTTCCTTTTTTAGTGCTTGCTTGTAAAGTAAATTGACTAACAACTATTGCCTCTCCATCTATTTGCAATAGCGATTTATTCATTATGCCATTTTCGTCTTCAAATATGCGAATATTAGCTATTTTATTTGTTAACCAATTAATGTCTTCTTGAGTGTCTTCTGCAACAATACCTAATAATATTAGCAATCCACTACCTATTGAAGCTACTTTTTCGCCTTCAACTGTTACACTTGCCTTACTTACTCTTTGTATTACAATTTTCATGTTTGCTCTTTTTCTAACCTATAAAATTTTATAAACTGTAAAAAAACTATCTATACTATTCTTTATCCCAAATATCTGTTCTATAATGTTGCTCGTCTCCTTCTATAATTTGCACATAACTTCTATATCGTGATGCTGCAATTTCGTCTCTTTCTAAAGCTTCTTTTACTGCACATTTGGGTTCTTCAATATGTAAACAATTATTAAATTTACAATCTTGACTAAGCTCAAAAAACTCTGGAAAATAATCGCTTATTTCTTCTTTTTCCATATCTACTACACCAAAACCTTTAATTCCTGGTGTATCTATAATTTTAGCATTAAAACTTAAGTCGAACATTTCTGCAAATGTTGTAGTGTGCTGTCCTTGTGAGTGCTGCGCAGATATAGATTTTGTTTTTAAATCTAAACTTGGTTCTATAGCATTAACCAAGGTAGATTTGCCTACTCCAGAATGTCCTGTAAACATACTTACCTTCCCTTCCATTAAAGCTTTTATTTTATCTATATTCTCTCCTGTTTTAGCCGAAATACTAATACAATTATATCCTATATTTTTATAAATATGCTCTAGATATTTAACCTCTAAAATAGTATCGTCGTTGTAAGTGTCTATTTTATTAAAAACTAAAACTGTTTTAACCGAATAAGCTTCTGCCGTAACAAGAAAACGATCTATAAAACTTGTAAATGTTGGTGGATTATCTATAGTAATTAGTAAAAAAACCTGATCTATATTAGAGGCAATTATATGCGTTTGCTTAGATAAGTTTACCGATTTGCGGACAATATAATTTTCTCGATCATGAATGTTATTAATAACACCTGTTTCTTGGTCGCTTTTAGTATCCAGCTCGAAATCTACATAATCGCCAACTGCAATTGGATTTGTACTTTTTATACCTTGTAAACGAAATTTACCTTTAATACGGCATTCGTAAGTAGTACCGTTTTGGGTTTTAACCGTGTACCAACTTCCTGTAGATTTATATACTAGTCCTGTCATTAATACAAAGATGGATATTATTATCAAGTAAAACAAAAAAAGAGCTACCATAGGCAGCTCTTTTTTTATTAATCAATATGGATTAATTTAATACATATAAGAGACTCCTTTTTTTATTGCTTGCGAACCACCTAATCTGTTAGAACTTGCACCAACAGTAGACTTATCTGATGTTAGCAAAATAAACGGATGACCATTTTTTGCTGCAGCCATTTTTAATTTTTTTTCAGCTTTTTTATCACCAGTATTTCCTGTTTGAAAATTAATAAGTCCAGTCTTCCCTCTAACTTCAGATCCTTTTTTTAAACCTGCTATATAGCTCTTATCTTCAAGTATAACAACGTTTTCCCAATCATCTTTGTTATTAACAATAATTTTATCTGTTATATCCTCTACTCTACCACTATTATGCTTTATTTTTTCTACTGCATATTTACCAATAGTATACTCAGTGTCTTCACCTTGATACACAAATACAATTGTATATTCTTCGACTCTAACAACTTTACCCTTAACAACTTCTCCGTTGTGTTTGTAAACTTCGTCTATTTCATTCACTTCTTTTGCTTCAGTTCCTTGAGCGATTGAAAATGAGCTAATAAGAACTAATAACGCTGCTAATAATAATTTTTTCATGTAAGTTTAATTTAATTTAATTTTGGTTAGTCTCTTTGTAATTACAAAGAGACTTCAAAAATAGAATTAATATCAAAACCTACAAATCTAAATTTATCCTTTTATAATTTTTTCTTGATGATTAATAGATTCTTGATGTACCGCTTTAAATAATTTTAAAACAAATTCTTCGCTTAATCCTTTTTCTTCACCTTGCAGCACCATTTTTCCTAAAATCTCATTCCAACGCTTACTTTGTAAAACAGCAACGTTTTTGTCTTTTTTAAGTTTTCCTATACCATCTGCTACATGCATACGCTTTCCTAATAAATCTATTAATTGATTATCTACAACGTCTATTTGAGCTCTTAGGTTAGCTAACTCACTATTATATTCTGCTTCAGGATCAGTTTGTTTTCTAATTTTTAAATCTTCCATCATTTGTACCAAAGCAGTTGGTGTTACTTGTTGTGCAGCATCACTCCATGCATTATCTGGGTCGTAGTGTGTTTCAATCATTAATCCATCGAAATTAAGATCTAATGCAGTTTGAGAAACATCAAAAACCATGTCTCTTTTTCCTGTTATATGAGATGGATCGTTAATTAATGGTAAGTCTGGAAATTTATTTTGAAATTCTATAGCTATTTGCCATTCTGGAATATTTCTATATTTAGTTTTCTCGTAAGTAGAAAAACCTCTGTGTATTGCTCCTAAATTTTTAATACCTGCAGTATATAATCTTTCTATTCCACCTAACCATAAAGCTAAATCTGGGTTTACTGGATTTTTAACTAAAACTATTTTATCTGTTCCGGCTAAAGCATCTGCTAATTCTTGCATAATGAATGGACTTACAGTAGAACGTGCACCTATCCAAAGTAAATCTACATCATTTTCGATAGCTAATTTAACGTGTGCTGCATTTGCAACCTCTGTACATGTTTTCATTCCTGTTTCTGCTTTAACTTTTTTAAGCCAATTTAAGCCTAAAGCGCCAACACCTTCAAAATTTCCTGGACGTGTTCTTGGTTTCCAAATACCAGCTCTAAAATAGCTTACGTCTGTATCTTTTAGCTCGTGAGCGATTTTTAAAACTTGTTCTTCTGTCTCTGCACTACAAGGTCCAGCGATTACTAATGGATGATCTAATTTCATGTCGTCCAACCAGTTTCTCATTTCTTTTTTGTTTTCCATAATCTTTCTCTTTAGGATATACAAGGCTTTAAAACCAAGTTAATTTTTAATTTATTTTATTCCGTTTAATATCTGTTTTATGTAATTTGTGTCCTTCATTTCATTAAAAACACCTTCAAAATCATCGTTTTGCATCATGTTTTTAAATTGAGTTAAATTCTTAATGTAATCTTCTAGAGTTTCAACAACATTAGCTTTATTTTGCTTGAAAATTGGTGTCCACATTGCTGGCGAACTTTTTGCTAATCTAACTGTGCTCTCGAAACCAGAACCTGCCATATCAAAAATATCGCGTTCGTTTTTCTCTTTTTCAATTACTGTTTTACCAAGCATAAAAGCACTTATGTGAGATAAATGTGAAACGTAAGCGATATGCTTATCATGAGATTCAGGATTCATATAACGCATACGCATTCCAATTTCTGTAAAAAGGTTTAATGCTCTTTCTTGAAGCTTAAACGCTGTTTTTTCTACTTCGCAAACAATATTCGTTTTATGTTGAAATAAGTTTGATATCGCCGCTTTGGGTCCAGAAAATTCTGTTCCTGCTATAGGATGCATGGCTAAAAAATTTCTTCTTTTAGGATGATTTTCTATAACCTTACATATATCTAATTTGGTAGAACCAACATCTACAACTAAACCAAAGTCTGAAACTTTATCTAATACTTTTGGTAATAATTCTACAGCAGCATCTACTGGAATAGATAAAATAACCAAATCTGCTTTGTCTAAATCCTCTATTGTTGCTTTATTATCTATAATATTTAGCTCTAATGCTTCTAATAAATGTTGTTCACTATTATCTATACCATATATAGTGGCTTCTGGTCTTTTTTTCTTTATATCTAAAGCTAAGCTCCCACCTATTAATCCTACTCCTATTATGTATATTTTATTTATCATACTCTTGCAATTGCTTCTTCTAATTCTGCTATTGTTGCGCATAAAGAAAAACGCACGTAGCCTTCTCCTTGACTACCAAAAACGGTTCCTGGTGTTATAAAAATGCTATTTTCTTTTAAAAGTTTATCTATAAATTCTTCAGATTTAAAAAATGGTGGAAGTTTTGCCCAAACAAATAATCCACTAGCGTCTTCATCGAAACTACAATTTAGCTTTGTCGCTAATTGCCATACTAACTTTCGGCGTTTTTCATAAACATTATTTAAACTTACAAACCACATCTTTGAAGAGTTTAATGCCTCTACCGCACCTTTTTGTATGCCATAAAACATACCGGAATCCATATTACTTTTTACCTTTAAAACAGCATTTAATAGCTTGTGATTACCTAATAACATTCCAACTCTCCAACCTGCCATATTAAATGTTTTACTTAAAGAATTTAATTCTAAACACATTTCTTTAGCTCCTTCTATACTAAGAATACTTAATGGCTCTTTATTTAAAATAAAGCTATATGGGTTATCATTTACCAACAAAATATCATGCTTTTTAGCAAATGCTATTAAGGTTTTAAATATTGTTTTGGTGGCTTTTGCACCTGTTGGCATATGCGGATAGTTTAACCACATGATTTTTACTTTACTCAAGTCTTGTTTTTCAAGTTCTTCTATATTTGGGCACCAATTGTTTTCTGCATCTAAATTGTAAAATATAGGCTCTGCTTGTAATAATTTTGTAACCGAGGTATATGTTGGGTAACCTGGATTTGGTATTAAAACAGCATCTCCTTGATTTAAAAAAGCCATAGAAATATGCATAATACCTTCTTTACTTCCCATTAATGGTAAAACCTCTGTTACTGCGCTAACATTTACCTGAAAATGTGTTTTATAAAAGGCTGCTATTGCCTCACGCAACTCTGGTAAACCTTGATAGCTTTGGTATTTATGAGCACTTACCGACTCGAAACTATTAGCTATTGCTGTAATTACTTTTCCTGGTGGTTGTAAATCTGGACTACCAATACCCAAATTAATAATGGGTTTTCCTTGAGATTTAAGAAAATTAACTTCTTTTAATTTCTTAGAAAAGTAGTACTCTTCAACGCTATGTAACCTATTTGCGACTTCCATTATTTTTTTGCGTTTTTATATTCTCCTAAAACTTTAAAATGTGTTGCCATAATTTCCATTATAGATTTTGCTTTTTCAAAGTCGCTATAACTATTAAAAGTTACATCTACAAAAAAAGCATAAAGCCAAGGTGTTTCAATTTTAGGTAAAGATTGTATTTTAGTTAAATTAAGCTTACAATCGCTCATAACGTTAAGTACAGTGGCCAAACTACCACGTTTATGATCTAGCTCAAATTTTATTGAAGCTTTATTTATCTCATTTTTAGAAATTTCAGAGTTTTCTTTCTTTACTATAACAAAACGTGTTTCGTTATGTTTTATAGTTTGAATTCCTTCTGCTAAAATATTTAGTTTAAAAATTGAAGCTGCTAATTTGCTTGCTATAGCTGCGACTCCTTTAAGATTATTTTCCTGTATTCGTTTTGCTACATCTGCTGTATCTTTATCTTCTACCAACTTAATGTGTGGGTAATTTTTAAAAAATGCTTTACACTGTAATAATGCCATTGGATGAGAATAGACCTCTTTTATATCTTCAATGTTTTGATTGGGTAATGCCATTAGATTGTGCTGAATATCTAAATAATGCTCACCAACAATATGAAGATTATGGTTATCTATTAAAGCATAATTTGGTATTATTGATCCAGCAATAGAATTTTCTAAAGCCATAATTGCAGCTTCTGTTTTACCTACTAATAAAGCATCTACAGTATCATCAAAAGACAAACACTCGTTAATAGCTGTTTGTGCTCCAAAGTAATCTTGAGACACGATATGGTGAAAAGATCCTTTTATTCCTTGTATGGCTACAGTTTTAATCAAAATTTATTGGTTTTAAACAAAAAAAGTCTCGATATAAATCGAGACTTTTTTAAAAATATATGTTTTCAAAATTACATATAACAAGTCTCGTTCTTTTCGCTAAAAAAGAAATAAAACCAGTTATAATATGTGTTTTTTATTGTTGTCATTATTATATTTCTGCAAATGCAGATAAGTAATTAAAGTGCTAAAGTAAATAATAAAATAACAAATCAAAATACTAACGCATGAATTTTAGTGTTTTAGATAAAAAATTAAAGATTTCTAAACAAAGTATTGTTTAAATTAAAGAATGTTTATTTTTGAAGAAATATTATAAGATGTCTATAAAGGTTGAAAATATAACGAAAATTTATGGTGAACAAAAAGCACTTAACAGCGTGTCTTTTGAAGTTAAAAAGCCAGAAATAGTTGGCTTTCTAGGACCTAATGGTGCTGGAAAATCTACAATGATGAAAATTTTAACTACCTATATAAATCCAACTGAAGGTGATGCTGAAGTTAACGGACATAATATTACAACTCATGCAAAACAAGTACAATCAAGTGTTGGCTACCTTCCAGAACATAATCCATTATATTTAGAACAATACGTTCGAGAATATTTAGCTTTTAATGCTAACATTTATAATGTTAGTAAATCTAGAATTGAAGAGGTTATTGAACTTACAGGTTTAAAACCCGAAGCTCACAAAAAAATAAGTGCTTTATCAAAAGGATATAGACAACGTGTAGGTTTAGCAAACGCGCTTTTACACAATCCAGATGTTTTAATTTTAGACGAACCAACTACTGGTTTAGACCCAAACCAACTAGTAGATATTAGAAATCTTATTAAAACTATAGGAAAAGAGAAAACCGTTTTTCTTTCTACACACATTATGCAAGAAGTAGAAGCTATGTGTGATCGCGTAATTATTATTAATAAAGGTGAGATTGTTGCTAATAAAAAACTTTCTGAGCTACGCGACGGACAAGCACAAATTGTTATTGTAGAATTTGATTACAGAGTAGAAGAGCCTTTTTTACTAAGATTACCTAATGTAAAAAGTGTTGAAAACACTCATGATTTTATTTATGAAATTACTTTCTCTACAAAAGAAGATATGCGCTCTCATGTATTTGATTTTGCTCATGATAACGAATTGAAAATTCTTCAATTAAATCAAAAAAATGCTAGTTTAGAGAGTATGTTTAGAGAGTTAACAAGTTAACTACTCGAAAATAACACGACCGGTATATTGTTCTTGAATATCTAATTCGGGAGGCGTATTTACTACAATAACATCTCCAGTACTTACTAAGTTAGCTATTAAAGACACTTGTGGATTTACAATAATATCGTTTGATCCTCTGTGGAATATTTTTACATTTTGAGCGGTAAAATTTCTACCTTCAAATCTTGCATCTCCTGATGCAAAACTAATATCTAAATCGCTTGTACTTCCTTCTATATAACAAGTAGACAAGTTATTAACCACAAATTTTAAAGAGCTATTTTGAATGTTCATAATAAATAAACCATCGGTATGATAATCGTCTGAATCATCTTCTGAAATTAAAAATAAATTAGGATAAGTTAACACTCCATCACTTCTGGTTGGCAATCCTGTGCTACTTCTAATCTCTGTTAAATTTGGCGCAGTTACATATACCTTAGTTATACCAAAATCTCGAGTTAAGTTGCAACCGTTATTATTATTTAAAAGTAGCCTTCCATTCTCTACTTTTACTTCTATTTCATCCATTAAAAATTCACCTGTTTGCACTAATACTTCATGCTCAGGTCCTTCTTTAACTATTAATTCTATGCGCTCAAAAACTGTAATTTCTGTAAAAGCTTCAACTAAAAATTCTTTTTCAATAATATCTCCAGAGTTTTGAAAACAGTCTGGCGCATTCTCACTATTACAAGATGCAAACAGTATTATTGATAATATGTATATTATTTTTCTCATAACCTTATGCCTATTCCAAATTCTACCGCTTCTGCTTTTGCTCCATGAGATTTTAGTGTTAACGCGCCATAAAATTTATCTCCAAAATAACGTTTTAAACCTATTCGGTTATAAACACGACCTTCAAAATCGTAAGGATAATATACATAGTATCCCAATTGTGTTACAAAGGATAATTTATTGATAAATAATTCGTGACCTACAAAAACGCCAACACGTTTATAATCTTCATCTCCACTCACATTGTCTAAAGGAAAAGCGACTGAGTAATATTTAATTAATTCTTTTAAAAAAGTAGAAAAGAACACATCTGTTCCTACATGAAAAGCAGACTTTCTATTAATACGTTTATCTGCATAAGCTGAAAAAATATAAAAAGGATATTGCCCAGAATTATTTACATCACTTTCGTTTATACCACTTCTAAAAGCGAAGTTATATTTTATTTTTTCTGTAAATTTCTTATATTCTGTTGAAGCTATATATTCCGGCTGCTCATCATACCCAAACATATAATTTGCTCCAATGTTAAAAGTAAATGTATTTGTTGAATTATTTGGTGCTCTAAAATTAGCATTAGAATAATGAATGATTGAAACACCAGCTTGTAATCCTAATCCTTTAAATATATTTTGCTTATCGTAATTTAACTGTATATAAGTAGAACTTAATAAATCTGAGCCGTAAGCATTATTTCTAAAGTTAGTAACCTTATCGTAAGGATTTGTGTTATAAGCGATACCTTGAGCAATTCTGAATTTTAAATTTCGTTTTAAAAAATAAAAATTAAAGTGTGCGTACAATCCGTAATTTTCACCAAGGTATTCATTTTTCATATCTTGATAAATGAAAGACGCACCATAATCTGGATAATTAAATCTACTTTCCCAAGCGTTTTTTCCAAAGGTTTTTTGGTTATAACTTAAAATTAAGCCTGATTGATGGTCTGTAATTAAATGAGCTATATCTGGATTATGTTCTAAAATAGTGCCGTAGAAATAATTAGCATCTACTGTAAAAGGATTTTTTTCTTTTTCTTGAGCCGAAATGCTCAGTGAAAAAAATAAAATAAAAGCAAGTAATAAATACCTCATTAATTAGAAAGTTAGGTCGCAAAAGTAACTAAATTAAATAAAGCATAAATACTTATAAAGAATTACTAATCAAATAAATTTGAGGACAAGTAACGATCACCTCTATCGCATATTATAGCAACTACTACACCTTGGTCTATACTTTCAATGAGTTTTAGAGCTGTAGCTACAGAGCCTCCACTACTCATTCCAGCAAAAATACCTTCTTCTTTAGCCAAACGCTTTGTCATAATTGTTGCTTCTTCTTGGCTAACTTCTATTACTTTATCTACTTTTTTAGGATTAAAAATACTTGGCACATATTCTGGAGACCATTTTCTTATTCCTGGAATTCTAGAACCATCTGCAGGCTGTGCGCCAATAATCTGAATGTTTTTATTTTGTTCTTTTAAAAAAGTAGAAGTTCCCATTATAGTTCCTGTAGTTCCCATTGCAGATACAAAATGTGTAATTTCTCCTTTTGTATCTCGCCAAATTTCTGGTCCTGTGGTTTTATAATGTGCTTTCCAATTATCGTTATTTTCAAACTGATTTAATAACAAATAACCTTTTTCATCTCTCAAATTAAAAGCAATATCTCTAGAACCTTCAATACCACGTTCGGCATCTGTTAAAATTACTTCTGCGCCATAAGCACGCATTGTTTTAACACGCTCTTCGGTAGAGTTTTCTGGCATGACCAAAGTAATATTTAATTGAAATAAATTAGCAACATAGGCTAAGGCAATGCCAGTATTGCCACTTGTAGCTTCTACAATACGTCCTCCTTTTTTAATATCTCCTCGTTTTAAAGCTTCAGCTATCATATTAAAGGCTGGTCTATCTTTAACGCTTCCTCCAGGATTATTACCTTCTAATTTTAAAAAAAGTTTTACGTTAGGTTTATTAACTAAATTAGAAGCCTCTACTAATGGCGTATTTCCTATTTGTTTTAAAATACTCATCTATTAAAATTATTAGTGATTTTAATATCGGATTTATAAGTTACAATTGAATTTTCAGGTATAGATTTTGTTATCCAAACGTTAGCACCAATAATACTATTTTCGCCAATTTCAACATCGCCACCTAAAATAGTAGCATTTGCATAAATAGTAACATTATTCTTTATAGTTGGATGTCTTTTTGTATTCTTTAAAGCTTTTTCAACTTTAATTCCTCCTAAAGTAACACCTTGATAAATAATAACATTTTCATGAATTACCGCTGTTTCTCCAATAACTACACCTGTTGCGTGATCTATAAAAAATGAATCTCCAATGGTTGCTCCTGGATGAATATCTGTTCCTGTTACACCATGTGCGTATTCTGATATCATGCGCGGCAACACCGGAATGTCTAATTTCCATAAAATATGACTAATACGATACATAGTTATAGCATAAAAACCTGGATATGCTAAATAGACCTCTTTAATACTTTTGGCAGCAGGATCGTTTTTATAAGCAGCTTCCGCATCTAATTGCAGCTTAGATTTCAGTGCTTTTATTTCGGTATTAAATTGTTCCCATTTATTTTCGCAAACACCACATTGTAATGCTTTAGACACATAAAAGAAAGATTCTTTTATATTATTTAAAAGCGCTTCTTGCTTCTCAAATTCTTCTAAAGCACAATAAAATAATTCTTTTGCTAAATCTTCAACTCTTTCTTTAAACCTAAATGGAATTTGCAATGTCTCTTGCATATTTTCTAATTTACACTTCTGGAGCCAATTCTATTTCTAAATCTTGTAAAGCTTCAGTTATAGGAATTTGGCAACTTAGTCTGCTGTTATGTTTTACATTGAAAGCTTCAGACAACATAGCATCTTCTTCGTCTTCCATTTCACAAATATCGTGATTAGAATTGACATAACATTGACAAGAAGCACACATTGCCATACCACCACAAATACCTATGGTACCTTCTGGAGCAATCTCGTAAGAGCGAATAACTTCCATAACATTCATTGCCATATCTGTAGGCGCTAAAACAGAATGCTTTTTTCCTTCTCTATCTGTTATATGTAAAGTTACGTCTTGCATTACCCAATGGCTTTTACAACTGCTTTTGGTGCTTCTTTTCTTGTACCATCAAAACCGTTAATTCCACTTACAGTGGTATATTTTAAAACGAATTTTTTACCTGGATTTAAAATTTTATAAGCCGATTGGCACATTAAAGTCGCTTCGTGAAAACCACATAGAATTAACTTTAATTTACCTTCGTAAGTATTAACATCTCCTATAGCAAAAATACCTGGAATGTTTGTTTGGTAATCTAATGTGTTAACTTTTATCGCATTCTTTTCAATTTCTAATCCCCAATTTCCTATTGGCCCTAATTTAGGTGATAAACCAAAAAGCGGAATAAAATAATCGGTATCTAAAACAGTATCAATACCATCTTTGGTTACGGTAATACCATCAATAAACTCTTTACCGTGTAATGCTGTAACCTCAGCAGGTGTAATTAAATTTATTTTATTCAGCAATTTTAATTCTTGTACTTTTTCTACTGAATCTAATGCACCTCTAAACTCATTTCTTCTATGAACTAAAGTCACACTTGAAGCGACATCTGCTAGAAAAATTGACCAATCTAAAGCCGAATCTCCTCCACCAGCGATAATCACTTTTTTGTCTCTATAAATTTCGGGATCTTTAATAAAGTAATTAACACCCTTATCTTCATATTTTTCTATATTTTCTAATTTCGGCTTTCTAGGCTCAAAACTACCTAAACCTCCAGCAATAGCAACAATTGGCGCATGGTGTTTTGTGCCTTTATTTGTGGTTACAATAAAACTTCCATCGTCTTGTTTTTCTATAGTTTCGGCACGTTCTCCTAAGGTAAATCCTGGTTGAAACTGCTTACCTTGTTCTAACAAATTACTAGTTAAATCTCCTGCCAATATTTCTGGAAAACCAGGAATATCGTAAATAGGTTTTTTAGGATATAATTCGGAACATTGACCACCAGGTTGTGGTAATGCATCAATTAAATGGCACTTTAATTTTAACAATCCAGCTTCAAAAACTGTAAATAAACCTGTTGGTCCTGCTCCAATTATTAATATATCTGTTTTAATCATTTTATTTTATTTTTTCTACTAAACCTTTAGTAAATTCATTTAAAGTTTCAACTTTTTGCTCAAAATCTCCTTTTATAGTTTTTCTATATTCATTAAGATTTTTAACCATATCGTCTATGTTTTCTGGTATGACATCTTCAAAAAACTGACGTAAACGTTTTGCTGTTGTTGGAGATTTTCCGTTGGTAGAAATTGCCACTTTCACATTTCCTTTAGTTACAATTCCTCCCATATAAAAATCGCAATAAGGTGGATTATCTGCTACATTTACTAATTTACTTTGTGCACGACATGCATTGTAAACTTGCACATTAACCTCTGGACTATCTGTGGTTGCTACAACCATATGCTTGCCTTCTAAATAAGTATCGTTATACGTATCTATTATTCTTGTTACATTTCCGGTTTCGGCTATTTTAATAGTATCTTCCCTAAACATTGGAGAAACCATAGTCACATTCGCATCTGGACTTGACTTAAGCAAAAAAGTTAATTTTTCTTCTGCCACAAATCCACCACCAACTATTAAAACCTGTAAGTTTTTCACTTTTAAAAACACAGGATATAAATTATTTCTTTCCATAGTTTTTATGCTGAAATACGTTGTAACACTTTATTAGTTTGATTTGCTTTTTCATACATTGAAGTTAAATCTACACGTTGATTTACTACTTCTCCAATAATTATAATTGCTGGTGAAGACAATTGTTTCTCTTTAACTATAGCTTCAATAGAACTGATTGTACCAATACCAACTTTTTCGTCTTTACGCGTTCCATTTTGAATGATTGCAATAGGTGTTTCTGCTTTACCTTCCGAAGAAAAAATGGAAACAATTTCTGAAAGTTTTCCCATTCCCATTAAAATAACAACTGTTGCTGTAGACTGTGCTGCTAACGCGATATCTTTTGAAATTTCGTGCGATTTTGTAGTTCCAGTAATTACCCAAAAACTTTGAGAGGCATTACGTTTTGTTAACGGAATACCTTGGTAAGCTGGTACTGCTGCAGATGAAGAAATACCAGGAACCACAGCAACTTCAATTGCATATTCTTTAGCATACTCTAGCTCTTCTGCTCCACGACCAAAAATAAATGGATCGCCTCCTTTTAATCTTACCACATGATTACCTCTTAAAGCACGCACCACAATTAACTCGTTAATTTGATTTTGTTGATAAGCGTAACATCCTTTGCGTTTACCAACAAAAATAAGCTCTGCTTTTTTTGATGCGTATTGCAACAACTCCTTATTTACTAAAGCATCGTACATAATTACATCTGCAGATGCTATTGCTTTAATAGCTTTTAAGGTTATTAAATCTGGATCTCCTGGACCTGCGCCAACGACTGTTAATTTTGGTGTCATAATGATTTAATTTTTAGCAACTAATTGCGATTCGCGATACTGTTTTACAACCTGTAAAAAGGTTTTTGCCGATTGTAAATAATTTATTGCAAACTCTTTAGTTGGTGGAAATACTTTTATTTGATAGATTAAATCTGAAAAGGTGTTTCCTAATTCTACTTTATTTGTACTTACAAACAGCTCGTCAAACTGACTAATAATACCTGCTTGCGTATTGGTTTTTACATTTTCTGAAAGCAAAATGGCTTTTGCTGCGTTGACCATAGAACGGTAAGTTTCATAGATTGCTCCAGAATATACTTTGTTGTTTAGGGCTTCTTCTGCTTCTTCAATTTTCTCGTCACATTCTAAGAATAACGTGGCAATTAAATCGATAACAACTCCTGCACATTCTCCTACTCCAATTGCTTTTACATAAGCTTCTTCGGTTCCCCAATCAATAAAATCTTCTTGTGTTAAGTTTTCAACATCTGACAAATCTGTTAGTAATTGATAAAAGTACTTTTCACCTTTTTCTTTGTAGTAATCCACAAATAGCTTTCCGTTAGCATTGGCTTCAAAATCGTTTAAAATTCTTCTTAGCGCTTCAGGACCTCTTCTACTTGGTATTTTTACTACTTTATCTGCGAAATAGGCATTTCCGTTTCCTAAATTTCCTCCACCTAATAAAACTTGTAAGGCTGGAGCAACCAACTTGTCTTTTGTACGAATAGACATGCCTTGAAAACCAATATTTGCCATATTGTGTTGTCCACAAGCATTCATACAACCACTAATTTTTATTACTAAATCGTTATTAGATAAATACTGTGGATACTCTGCTTTTATAACACGTTCCAACTCTTCCGCAATTCCTGTACTACTAGCAATCCCAAGATTACAAGTATCTGTTCCTGGACAAGCTGTAATGTCTACCGCTTTATTATAACCAGCTTCTGCAAAACCTAACTTTTTTAATTCTTGATAGAAAAACGGAATCAAATCTGCTTTTACAAACGGAATTAATATATTTTGTCTTAAGCTTAAACGTATTTCACCTGCTGCATATTTCTCTACTAAATCTGCTAACAATCTAGCTTTGTCTGTATAAAAGTCGCCTAATAGCACTTTAATACCTATTGCAAAATAACCATCTTGCTTCTGCGGAATTATATTAGTGGCTTTCCATAAGTTGAAGGCTTCCGTGTCTTTAATATCAACTGTTGGAGCTTCAACAGAAACTGGAGTTGATGTTTGGTAAGTGGCTTCATTTATAGCAACAGATTTAAATTCTATTGCGTTTTGTTCTTCTTCAACTAAACCTTTAAATGCCTCTAAACCAATATCTTTTATTAAGAATTTAAGCCTTGCTTTGGCACGACTTTTACGTTCTCCATAACGATCAAAAACCCTTAAAACACCTTCCATTAATGGAATTATTTTATCTGAAGCTAAGAAACTATAAAACTCATCTGCATGTCTTGGTTGCGATCCTAAACCACCACCAAGCATGACTTTAAAACCTTTTACACCATTTTCTATTTTAGCAATAAACCCTAAATCGTGCATGTATGATAATCCTGTATCTTCATCTGTACCAGAAAAAGACACTTTAAATTTACGTCCCATTTCTTGACAAATTGGGTTACGTAAAAAGAATTTAAAAACAGCATCTGCATAAGGAGAAACATCAAAAGGCTCTTTGATATCTATTCCTGCAGTTTCACTTGCAGTAACGTTTCTTACGGCATTACCACAAGCCTCTCTTAAAGTTACATTATCGCGTTCTAGTTCTGCCCAAAGTTCTGGCGTACGTTTTAAATCGACATAATGAATTTGAATATCTTGACGTGTTGTAATGTGTAATCTGCTTCTAGAATATTCATCTGAAACCTCAGCAATACGACGTAATTGATTGCTTAACACTTTACCATAAGGTAGTTTGATACGTATCATTTGTACACCTTCTTGACGCTGACCATAAACACCACGTGCTAAACGCAAACTTCTAAATTTTTCTTCGTCAATTTTTCCGTTATTAAATAGCTCAATCTTATTGGCTAATTCAATAATATCCTTTTGTACTAAAGGGTTTTCTATTTCGGTTCTAAAACTTTGCATTATTTTATATATAATTCCTATGGATTTAATAGGGTAAATTAAAACACTTTTATTTAATCTGGTTATGAATTAATTAGCGCTTTTTGAAAACGCTAATTAATTATGCATAAAATCTTGTTTTGCTAGCAATTGTTCTTCAGTCTCTTCGTTATCATCATCTGGCACACAACAATCTACTGGACAAACAGCTGCACATTGTGGTTCGTCATGAAATCCTTTACATTCTGTACACTTATCTGGCACAATAAAATACAACTCATCCGATACTGGCTCGTGTTCTTTATCTGCATCTACCGTCATTCCATTTGGCAATTTCACTAAGCCTTTTAAACTTGTACCTTCGCTATACTTCCAATCTGCTGCGCCTTCATAAATTGCAGTATTTGGACATTCTGGCTCGCAAGCTCCACAGTTAATACATTCGTCTGTTATTATAATTGCCATAATACTGCATTAATATTATTGAATAAATCCTGCACCAACCGTATGGTTAGATTGCGAATCTATTAAAATAAACGAACCATTTGTTCTGTGTGTTTTAAATGCATCGTAAAAAATTGGCTTATTTAATTTAAATGAAACTTTTGCTATATCATTCATTTTTAAAGTTTCTGCAGTTTCATCTACTCCAGAATAATCTGGATTAATTTTATGATGAATTGTAGACACTTTTGCCAACACTTTATTTACACCATGTTGCACAACGTATTTTTTTCCTGTTGTTAAATTTTCTAAATCCATCCATGAAATGGTAGCTGTAAACTGCTTGTCTATGGTTGGCAAATCGTTTTCTTTAACAATCATATCGCCACGACTAATATTTACATCATCTTCTAACGTTATTAAAACTGAAGAACGTCTTGAAGCTGTTTGTACTTTCTTGTCATAAAAATGAATCTCTTTAATCTTAGATTTTGTTTGCGATGGCAGTACCACTACATTATCTCCAACACTTAACTCTCCGCCATAAACTTTTCCTGCATAACCTCTAAAATCATGAAACTCTTCGGTTTTAGGACGTATTACATATTGTACAGGAAACCTTGGTGTTCCTGTGTTATATACATCTTTTTGATCTGTATTTTCTAAATAATCTAATAGCGTTTTGCCTGTATACCAAGGTGTGTTTTCTGATTTATTTACAACATTATCTCCTTTTAAAGCACTAACAGGAATAAAGGTTATGTTTTGATCTTGATAATCTCGTTTACTCATTAGAGCTTCAAAATCACTTTTAATTTGGTTATATTTTTCTTCAGAAAAATCTACCAAATCCATTTTATTAATAGCTACAATTACTGTTTTAATTCGTAATAAATTATTGATAAAAAAGTGACGATTAGTCTGTTCTATCACACCTTTTCTTGCATCTATTAAAACAATAGCTGCTTGAGATGTTGAAGCACCAGTAACCATATTTCTAGTATATTCTACATGTCCTGGTGTATCTGCAATAATGTAACTTTTATTAGCTGTTGAGAAATATATATGAGCTACGTCTATGGTAATACCTTGTTCTCTTTCTGCTACTAAACCATCGGTAGCTAAAGAAAAATCTAAATAATCGTAACCTAATTGTTTACTCTTTTTTTCTATAGCTTCTAACTTATCTGAGGTTAAAGATTTTGTGTCGTACAACAATCTACCAATTAAAGTACTCTTACCATCATCTACACTACCTGCTGTTGCTATTTTTAATACGTCCATTTTATATATAACCTTCTTAACTTGAAGGAGTTTTTATTTATTTGTAAAGATTTTCCGCTAAAGCGGAAATAAAAAATTGGTTTTAAAAGTACCCTTGTTGTTTACGTTTTTCCATTGCGGCTTCAGAACGTTTATCGTCTATTCTTGCACCTCTTTCTGATATTGAAGAATCTCTAATTTCTTGTACAACGCTTGATATATCTGAAGCATCAGATAAAACTGCTGCTGTACAACTCATATCTCCAACGGTTCTAAAACGTACTACACGCTCTTCTACTTCTTCATTTTCATCTCTATAAACAACGTCATCGTCTGCAGACCATATTAAACCATCGCGTAAAAAAGTAGCTCTTGTGTGTGCAAAATATATTGATGGTATTTCTATTTGCTCTTTTTGTATATAAGACCAAACATCTAATTCTGTCCAATTAGAAATAGGAAATACGCGTACATTTTGTCCTAATTCTATTTGTCCGTTTAACATATCGAACAATTCTGGTCTTTGGTTTTTTTCATCCCATTGCCCAAAATCGTCTCGAACAGAAAAAATACGTTCTTTCGCTCTTGCTTTTTCTTCATCGCGACGAGCACCACCTATACAAGCATCAAATTTAAATTCTTCTATAGCATCTAAAAGTGTTGTTGTTTGCAATTGGTTTCGGCTTGCATAGCGTCCAGATTCTTCTTTAACTTTTCCTTCATCTATAGAATCTTGAACATTTCTAACAATTAATTCTAAACCTAATTCTTTAACCAAACGGTCTCTAAATTCTATAGTTTCAGGAAAATTATGACCTGTATCTATATGCATTAATGGAAAAGGAATTTTTGCAGGATAAAATGCTTTTTGTGCTAAACGCACTAATGTTATTGAATCTTTTCCTCCAGAAAATAAAAGCACTGGTTTTTCGAACTGTGCAGCTACTTCTCTAAAGATATAAATAGCTTCGTTTTCTAATGGATTTATTTTTGATGTATCTGTCATCTCTATATTTCTATATTTTAAGCGTGTAAACCACACTCTCTATTTGCTAATTGTTTTGTTGGATCGAAGTATTTAAATTCGTTTGGCAAATTATTTTCTTCTAAAAAAACATCTAATTCTTTATCTGTCCAATTATAAAATGGACTCACTTTTAATACTCCGTTTTTATCTTGAGATACAATATCTATACTATCTCTAAAAGCTGTTTGACCTTTGCGTAAATTTGTAAACCATACATCTGGTTTATGCTCTGCCATAGCTCTTTTAAAAGGTTCTAATTTTACTTGCTCTGTAAATAGTTTATGTTTTGGATCTTCAATATTTGGTATACCTAAAACCACATCACGATGAGCTGTTGTTTGTTTTGGTACATATAATTTAACATTAAGATTTAATTTATTAATCACCTCTTCTGCATGCTTATATGTGTTTGGCGTATTGTAGCCAGTATCACACCAAATAACTTTAATATCACCTTTAACGGCACTAGTTACTTTTAAAATAGCAGCTTCGTAAGGTCTAAAGTTTGTTGTTACTACAGGTGATTTTGCTAAATTAATTGCCCATTCTACAATTTCAAGTGGCGTTTTAGCGCTTAACTCTTTATTTATTTTATTTAAATCTAAACTCATTATTTTCCCCAATTAATTTTATTCCAAGCTCGTTCATGAAAAAAATACAATGCCATTTTAGACACCAATTCTATTCCTCCAATTGATATTGCCATAGTTAAAGTTCCTGTTATTAAATAAGAAATTAGCACAGTATCTAGAGTTCCAATTATTCTCCAACTAATTGTTTTAAGAAGGCTCCTTTTTATTTTCTCCTGAGGTAAACTTTCTTCTTTCACCTCCTCAACTTGAGAACTTTTATGCGCTTCCTTTTTTAAATTACTTTTATAAAATATATCAATTATCATTATCTTATTATTTAATCCCTATCGGATTAGTAGGGTAATAATGCAAACCTATGATATAAAACATTACAAACCAAGAAGAATAATTAAAAAATAGTACCCAAATATTGAATATTTGCTAATTCGATAAATCTGCCAACGTAGTATTTCTAAATATTTCTAGCGTATTATCGCGTACTTTTAGCATGATTTTATTTACAGCACAAGCATTTTCATCTGGACAATCGTCGCACTTTTCGTAAAAATTTAAACTCACACAAGGTATCATTGCAATTGGTCCTTCTAAAACTCTCATAACACTAGTCATTTTAATTTCTGAAGCATCTTTTAACAAATAGTAACCTCCGCCTTTACCTTTTTTAGAGCCAAGGATTCCAGATTTTCGAAGAGATAATAGTATACTTTCTAAAAATTTCACAGATATATTTTCACTTTCACTTATAGTTGCTATTTGAATAGGTACTTTTCTATCCTGCTTAGCTAAATAGGTTAGCGCTTTAATTCCGTATTTTGTTTTTTTAGATAACATGTTACAAAAGTAAGCGTTTTTTATTATTAAAAAACAGCTTCGGCAATTGCTTTTACATTATCACTTTTTCCCATAGAATAGTAATGCAAAACAGGTACACCAGCAGCTTGTAATTCTTTAGATTGCTGGATTGCCCACTCGATTCCTACTTGCCTAACCTGTTTATTAGTATCACATTGCTCTATACTAGTAATTAAATCTTGAGGTAAATCTATTTTAAAAACTTGAGGTAATAATTGCAAGTGTTTTTTAATAGCAATAGGTTTTATACCAGGAATAATAGGCACATGTATTCCAGCTTTTTTTGCAGCATCCACAAACTCAAAATACTTTTTGTTGTCAAAAAACATTTGCGTTACTACATAATCTGCTCCAGCATCTACTTTTTCCTTTAACCGTTTTAAATCGGTTTGTAACGATGGTGCTTCAATATGTTTTTCGGGATAACCAGCAACGCCAATACAAAAATCAGAAGTATCGTCAACCTCAACAACATCATGTAAATAATTACCACAATTTAAATTCTGAATCTGACTCACCAATTGCGATGCATATTGGTGACCTCCTTTACAAGCCTCAAAATATTTTTGATGACTCATCGCATCACCTCGTAAAGCCATTACATTATTAATCCCTAAATAATGACAATCTACCAACAAATACTCGGTTTCTTCCTTACTAAAACCTCCACATAACACATGCGGAACCGTATCTACATCATACTTATGCTTAATTGCAGCACAAATACCAACCGTTCCTGGACGCATTCTTGTTATTTTTCTATCTAAAAGACCTTGTTTTTCAATATAAATGTACTCTTCTCTAGAGGTTGTTACATCAATAAAAGGTGGATTAAACTCCATTAAAGGATCTATATTATCGTACAAATCCTGAATACTTTTTCCTTTTTTAGGCGGAATAATTTCAAACGAAAATAGCGTTTTACCCTTAGCGTTTTTTATATGTTCTGTTACTTTCATGTATTACCTAAAATTATATCTCAATTATCATTTTGGCGTTACCTAAAGGTCGCGCTTTCACTACTCGCTCTCTGCGAGGAGCTCAAACAGACCGTTCAATCACTAACGCACTAATCTGCTAAATTTGGGTTTAGCCATTTGGTCGCTTCTTCTGTGCTAATATTTTTTCGTTTAGAATAATCTAATAATTGATCTTCCTTAATTTTACCTAAGCCAAAATACTTAGCCTCAGGATTACCAAAATAATAGCCACTAACACTTGCTGCAGGCCACATGGCAAGACTTTCGGTAAGTTTTACACCAATATTTTCTTCCACGTTTAATAGCTTCCAAATGGTTTGCTTTTCTAAATGATCTGGACACGCAGGATAACCAGGAGCTGGACGAATGCCTTTATAACTTTCCTTAATTAATTCTTGGTTAGTTAAACTCTCATCTTGTGCGTAAGCCCAATGTTTTGTTCTTACTTCTTTATGTAGATATTCTGCAAAAGCTTCGGCTAATCTATCTGCTAACGCTTTAATCATAATCGAATTATAATCGTCGTTTTCAGCCTCAAATTGCTCAGCTAATTCTGCTGTACCAAAACCTGTAGACACGCAAAAAGCACCAATATAATCTTGAATTCCTGTTTCTTTTGGAGCAATAAAATCTGCTAACGCATGGTTAGGCACACCTTCTCTTTTCTTTAGTTGTTGACGTAAGGTTAAAAAGGTTAGTTGGTCCTCATGATTATGAGATACTGAAACGAGTTCAGTATGACATTCTTTGAGAGAAACCTCTATATCATCATCATTTATGGTATTTGCAGGAAACAACCCAAAAATGGCTTTTGCTTTTAATAGCTTTTCATCAAAAATTCTTTTTAATAATTCTTGAGCATCTTTAAATAATTCTGTCGCTTGACTTCCAACTACGCTATCAGTTAAAATTTCAGGATACTTTCCATGTAAATCCCAACTTCTAAAAAATGGAGACCAATCTATATACGCTTCTAATTTTGTAATATCAAAATCATCAATTATTTGAATTCCTAATTGTTTTGGCTTCACAATTTTAGAGGTTTGCCAATCTATTTTATATTTTCTTTTTCTAGCCTCTTCAATGCTTATGTAGTCTTTTTGTTTGGTTCTGTTTAAAAATTTTTCTCTAAACACATCGTATTCTTCTCTAATTTGCTCTTTATAAACAACATTATTTTTATTTAATAATTCGCCAACAACTGTTACTGCTCTTGACGCATCATTAATATGTACCACAGCATCTTTATAATGAGGTGCAATTTTAACCGAAGTATGTGCTTTAGACGTGGTTGCTCCTCCAATTATCAAAGGAATATCAAGATTTTGCTTTTCCATTTCTTTAGACACATAAACCATTTCATCTAATGATGGAGTAATTAAACCACTTAAACCAATAATATCAACCTCCTCTTTTATAGCAGTATCAATTATTTTTTCTGGCGGAACCATAACGCCTAAATCTATAATCTGGTAATTATTACAACCTAAAACTACACTCACAATATTTTTACCAATATCATGCACATCACCTTTTACGGTTGCCATTAAAATTTTTCCAGCAAACTCTTGTTTTCCGTCTTTTTCGGCTTCAATAAATGGTTGCAAATACGCTACAGCTTTTTTCATAACTCTAGCCGATTTTACTACTTGTGGCAAAAACATTTTTCCGCTTCCAAATAAATCTCCAACCACACTCATACCTTGCATTAAGTGTCCTTCAATAACCTCTATTGGTCTTGAAACAGATTGTCTTGCTTCTTCAACATCATCAATTATATATGTATCGATCCCTTTTACTAAAGCATGTGTAATTCTGCTTTGTAACTCGGTATTTCTCCATTCTTGAACCGTTTCTGTAGATTCTTTTTTATTTCCTTTTACGGTTTCGGCAAATTCCAATAAACGCTCAGTAGCATCCTCACGTCTGTCAAACAAAACGTCTTCAACACATTGCAGTAACTCTTTATCAATTTCATCATAAATCTCCAACATCGTTGGGTTTACAATTCCTAAATTCATTCCGTTTTTTATGGCATGAAATAAAAATGAAGAATGCATAGCCTCACGCACAGTATTGTTTCCTCTAAAAGAAAAGGACACATTACTTACTCCTCCAGACACATTAGCAAACGGTAAATTTTGTCTAATCCACTTTGTAGCATTAAAAAAGTCTAGCGCATTTTTACGATGCTCTTCCATTCCGGTTGCCACAGGAAAGATATTAGGATCAAAAATGATGTCTTGTGGTGGAAAATTGACAATGTCGACCAATATTTTATAAGAACGCTCACAAATTTCAATACGACGCTTATAGGTATCTGCTTGTCCATTTTCATCAAAAGCCATGACAATTACAGCAGCTCCATAACGCTTTACTAGTTTAGCTTGACGTATAAACTCGGTTTCTCCTTCTTTTAAACTTATAGAATTTACAACAGATTTACCTTGAACCACCTTTAAACCAGCCTCAATAATTTCCCATTTAGAGCTATCAATCATTATAGGAATTCTGGAAATATCAGGCTCTGAAGCAATAAGATTTAAAAAGGTAGTCATGGCATGTACACCATCCAACATGCCTTCATCCATGTTGACATCTAAAATTTGTGCACCACCTTCTACCTGGTCTCTAGCGACATCTAAAGCTTCGCTATATTTTTCTTCTTTTATTAAACGTAAAAATTTACGAGAACCAGTAACATTGGTACGTTCTCCTACATTTATAAAATTACTTTCTGGAGTTACAATTAAGGGTTCTAAACCTGAAAGTGTTAAATATTTTTTACAATCGCTTTCTGCCATTACGATAATGTTTTAATTTTACGTGGTTCGTATTTTTTAACAACTTCAGCAATAGCTTTTATGTGTTCTGGATTTGTGCCACAACAACCACCAATAATATTTATTAAATTGTCTTTTAAATAGGCCTCAATAAAGTTTTTCATTTCTTCTGGAGTTTGATCGTACTCTCCAAAAGCATTTGGTAATCCTGCATTTGGGTGTGCAGAAGTAAAAAAATCTGTTTGACTTGACAGACGTTTTAAATAAGGTTGCAATTGCTCTGCACCTAATGCACAATTAAAACCAACACTTAACAATGGCACATGAGAAATAGAAGTTAAAAAAGCTTCTACGGTTTGACCAGACAATGTACGACCAGAAGCATCTGTTATGGTACCAGATACCATAATTGGAATGTCTATGTTTTTTTCTTCTTTTACTTCTTCAATTGCAAATAATGCTGCTTTTGCATTGAGTGTATCAAAAATAGTTTCGACTAACAATAAATCTACACCTCCATCAATTAAGGCTTCTACTTGTTGCTTGTAAGCAATTCTCAATTCATCAAAAGTTACAGCCCTAAATTCTGGTCTATTAACATCTGGACTTAGACTTGCTGTACGGTTTGTTGACCCAATGCTTCCTGCCACAAAACGTGGTTTTTCAGGATTTGCATTAGTAAATTCCGTAGCAACGTATTTAGCAATTTTAGCGGATTCAAAATTAAGCTCATAAACCAAATTTTCCATATCGTAATCTGCCATAGCGATGGTTGTACCTGAAAATGTATTAGTTTCTACTATATCTGCTCCAGCTTCAAAATACTTACGATGTACGTCTGCAATAGCATTGGGTTGAGTTAATGACAGTAAATCGTTGTTTCCTTTTAAAGAAGATGGATAGTCTTTAAAACGCTCGCCTCTAAAATCTTCTTCTGTAAAATTATAGCGTTGTAACATGGTACCCATTGCACCATCAAGTACTAAAATTCGTTTTTGTATTTCGTTATAAATATTTGCCATATTCTATTTTTGCAAATAAGATTCTACATTTTGCCATGGACCTCCATTTATTGCATCAATACCATTGTCTTCTAATAAATCTTTAGCACGTTCGCTTCTTGCTCCACTTCTACAACACGTAATTATTGGCTTTTTTAAAGCTTTTATTCTGTCTATTTCATATTCTAAATCGTCTAAAACAATATGCAACGCATCTTTAACGTGACCTTCTTCAAATTCTGTATCAGTTCTGACATCTAATATTATAGCACCTTTATCTAGGTACTCTTGAATGTGCTTAAATTCTGGATTACTACTCATAATTTATATTTTAATTAAACTTCTAAAGCTTGTTTTAAATCGTTAATAATATCTTCTGGATGCTCTAACCCAACCGAAATACGTACCAAACCACCTGTAATTCCGGTTTGTAATCTTTCTTCTTCAGTTAATTTTGCATGTGTTGTAGACGCTGGATGTGTTACAATGGTACGCGTATCTCCTAAATTTGCAGAAAGTGATAATAGTTTAATATTATTTAAAAATTGTCTTCCAGCCGCAACACCACCTTTAACTTCAAAAGCAACAATGCTTCCTCCTGCTTTCATTTGTTTTTTAGCCAAATGGTGTTGTGGATGTGATTTTAATAAAGGATATTTTACAAGGTTAACTTTATCGTGACCTTCTAAAAAAGTTGCTACTTTTAAAGCATTATCACAATGCCTGTCTAACCTTACTGCTAGTGTTTCTAAACTTTTGGACAATACCCAAGCGTTAAAAGGCGATAAAGAAGGTCCTGTATTACGAGAAAATAAATAGATTTTTTTTATTAAATCTGCACTACCAACTGTAATACCACCAAGTACACGACCTTGTCCATCTATTAATTTGGTAGCTGAATGAATTACTAAATCTGCACCAAATTTAATAGGCTGTTGTAAATATGGTGTAGCAAAACAATTATCTATAATTAATATGATGTTGTGCTTTTTGGCAATGTTTCCTATGGCTTCCAAATCCAAAATATCTATAGCTGGATTAGTTGGACTTTCAGCATAAATAACTTTTGTATTAGGTTGAATTAAACTTTCAATGTTTTCAATTTCATCTATTTTAAAATAGCTAGTCGAAATATTCCATTTTGGAAGTATGTTTTTAAACATGGTTTGTGTGGATCCAAATACACTTCTGCAAGACAAAATATGGTCTCCTGAATTTAATAATGCTGCTAAAGTTGAAAACACTGCTGACATACCTGAAGCAAAAGCGTAACCACTTTCTGCGCTTTCCATTTTACAGATTTTATCTATAAACTCTGTTGTATTAGGATTGGAATACCGACTGTAAATGTTACGATCTTTTTCGTCTGCAAAAGAGGCACGCATATCTTCAGCATCTTCAAATACGTAACTTGATGTTAAGTACAAAGGTGTTGAGTGTTCTAAAAATTGAGAACGCTCTGTTTGTGTTCGAATGGCTTGGGTTTCGAAGTTGTTAGTGCTCATTATTAATTATTTCTTTCTGTTAGTCTTAAAATATCTCCAAAAACACCTCTTGCTGTAACAGATGCTCCTGCCCCTGCTCCTTGAATTACTATTGGGTTATCGCCATAACTTTCGGTATATATTTCGAAAATAGAATCTGCTCCTTTTAATGCTCCCAAAGGAGATTGACTTGGAACCGACACTAATTTAACTTCTAATATCGCTCCTTTTTCATGCGATAAATCACCATGTAAATCGCCTATATAACGCAGCACATGGTTTTCTTTTTGAACTTCTTTTTGCTGCTGAAATTCTTGGTTCATTTCGCTAAACGATTCTAAAAACTTTGAAGTTTCAATTTCTCTAAGTTGTTCTGGAATTAAATTTTGAATATTAACATCTTCAATTTCATTATGTAAATCTAGCTCTCTGGCTAAAATCAATAATTTTCTTGCTACATCATTTCCGCTTAAGTCTTCTCTTGGATTTGGCTCTGTATAACCTTTATCTAATGCTTGTTGTAATGCTTGAGAAAATGGAATATTTTGAGAAGAAAAGGTATTAAACAAATAACTTAACGAGCCTGAAAACACACCACGAATTCTAACTATGTTTTCTCCAGAAAGATGTAACAATTTAATAGTATCTATTAAAGGTAATCCTGCTCCAACATTAGTTTCGTATAAATATTTTTTTTGATTCTTATCTAATGTTTCTCGTAATTGATTATAAAATTTAAAATCGATAGTATTTGCTATTTTATTAGACGATACCAAATCGAATCCTTCTTCAACAAGCTTTATATAGTTATTTACAAAGGTTCTACTTGATGTATTATCTATTGCTACTAAATTTTCTAAATGATTATTTTTTGCAAACTGAAACACATCGTCAATTACATAATTCTCACCTTTTGTTTTTAAATTCTCTTTCCAATTTGCATCGATTCCTTTTCGGTTAAATAGTACTTTTTTAGAATTAGCTATTGCAAAAATATTAAGTTTAATACCTTTACGTTTTTCTATATCTTTAGCTGAAGCTATAATTTGATTTATTAGTTCGCTACCAACTAAACCATGACCAAAAATGGCTAGGTTTATTTTTTTAGAAATTCCGAAAATTTCACCATGAATAACATTTAATGCTTTATTAAGTTCATTTTTTTTAATTACAATACTCACATTTTCGCCTGTAATGGTATTATTGAAGAGTAATGGAATAATCTGGTTTTTAATTAAAGCGTTAAACGGTTTATGGAATGTGCTGAGCTCTTGACCAATTATTGATATTACAGACACATCGTCTATTACACTAATTTTATTAATGTCTTGAGAGTAAAAATCGTTTTCAAACTCTTGTTCTAAAACAATTACGGCTTTAGATGCTTTTTCAGCATCGATAACTAATCCAATTCCACGTTCTGACGAGCCTTGAGAAATAATACTTACACTTATGTTTTCTTTACTTAAAGCACTAAAAATTCTAGCATCTACACCTACTTTACCCAATAAACCACGACCTTCTATATTTATTAAAGCCACATTATCTAAAACAGACAATGAACGTATGCCTTTATCTTTATTTTGTGCTGTAATTATTGTGCCTTTGTCTTCTGGATTAAATGTATTTAAAATACGTAGTGGAATATTTTTTTCTATTAAAGGAATTATAGTTTTAGCATGTAAAATAGTTGTTCCAAAATTTGCTAGCTCATTAGCTTCGGTAAAAGATAATCTTTCAATTTTTTTTGCATCTTCTACTAAATCTGGATTTGCAGTATAAATTCCGTTAACATGTGTGTAATTTTGTAATTCTTCTGCATCTAAATAATTTGCCAATAATGATGCTGTATAATTACTACCATTTCTCCCTAAAGTGGTTGTTTTGTTGTCTTTATTAGAAGCTATAAAACCTGTAACTATATTTACTGTAGTACCATTATTTTGTTTAAAATAATCGATTACATTTTTTTTAGACAAGGCATCAATTGGTTTTGCATTACCAAAAGTATCATCTGTTTTTATTAGAATTCTAGCATCTGCTACTTTAGCATTAATATTTTTATTTTCTAATAGGGCAGTAATTAGTTTAGCAGAAATTAATTCGCCTTGCGCCAAAACTTCATCTTTTATTTTTTGATTATAGTCACCAAGTAATTGTACACCTTCGAATAAACTATCGAGTCTTGAAAACTCTTCTTCAAAACCAATATTTATTACTTCTTTTTGATAACTTTTAAAAGCTTCTAATTGCTCTTTATAACTTTGGTTTTTTACTGCTTTTTCTAAAATAGCCTCTAATTGGTTGGTAGCACTTCCTCTTGCAGAAACAACTACAGCAATATTTTCTTGATCTTTAACTTTATTTTCTATTATAGAAATTACTCTATTTAAACCTTCTCCATTGGCTAAGGACTTTCCTCCAAATTTTAATACCTTCATTTTTTTCTCTTTTACTTTAGGTTTAAAAATGCCTTTAATTATATTTTCTAATTGTTCAAATTCTATTAAAAAAGCATCATGCCCATGAATGGAATTTATTTCGTTATAGGTAACATTTGGATGTGTTAACGCTAATTGTTTTTGTGTTTCTCGGTTTTCTTCAGCAGTAAAAAACAAATCGGAATCTACTGCAACTATTGTTATTTTAGATTGAATAACATCTAAGACGTTTTTATTTGGCTCTCGATTTTTAGTAACATCAATTGTGCGTAATAATTGATTCATTAATTTATAAGCCGAAAGCTGAAAACGCTCTTGTAATTTATTACCATGATGAAGCAACCAACTCTCTACATTAAAGATTTCTAGCTCTTTATTTTTAGAACGTTGAAACCTTGATTTAAAAGATTCTGGTGTACGATAACACAACATCGCGTGCATACGTGCATCGTGTACTGGGTTTTTAGAATTTACTAAAAACTGCTCTTGTATTTGGCAATTTGCCATAAGCCAATCTGTAGCTTTCCAATCTGTAGCAACAGGTATAAAATGTGTAGCCAAATTGGGCTTTAAAACAACCATTTCCCAAGCAATACCTCCACCAAGTGAGCCACCAATAACAGCGAAAAGCGATTTTATTTTAAGTTTTTCTAATCCTATTAAAAATAGCTTTGCAATATCTCTAGCTATAAAATCTTTATAATTTTCTATTAAAAAACCATCGTAACCATTTCCTGGAATATTAAAGGCTAAAACAGTATATTCTTTAGTGTCTATAACTTTATCCTTACCAACTAACTCTGACCACCAACCATCGTTTCCCGCAACATTACTGTTACCTGTTAAGGCATGATTAACTAATACAATTGGAGCTGTATGTAATGTTTTTCCAAAAACCTGATAAGACAGTTTTATTTTAACTGACTTCCCGTTTTGGGTAGCATAATCTATATTCTCTATGTATTGTAAATCTTTCATTTTTAAAATTTGAAATAAGCCTCACATTTTAAATGGCAATTAAAATGCGAAGCCATTTCTACTATATAATTAAAATTATATTATTAGGCCACTACCTGTTTTAATACTGAAAAAGCATTTTTTAAATCTGTTTTTAAATCGTCTATATCTTCTATTCCTACAGATAAGCGAATTAAATCTTGAGTTACTCCTGCGCTTTTTTGTTGTGCCTCGTCAAGTTGTTGATGTGTTGTACTCGCTGGGTGGATAATTAATGATTTTGTATCGCCAATATTAGCTAACAACGAAAAAGTTTTAGTAGCGTCTGCTACAGATTTTGCAGCTTCAAAACCTCCTTTTACTCCAAAAGTTACAATACCACTTTGTCCTTTTGGTAAATATTTATTTGCTAAAGATTTATATTTACTACTTTCTAAACCTGGGTAGTTTACCCAAGCTACTTCTTCTTGGTTTTCTAACCATTGTGCTAAAGCAAGTGCATTTTGAGAATGTTGTTTAATTCTTACTTCTAAAGTTTCTAAACCTTGAATAATATTAAATGCGTTTGTTGGACTTAATGCTCCGCCAAAATCTCGTAGTCCTTCTAAAATTAATTTAAAAGTTAAAGAAGCTGCACCTAAGGTTTCATAATATTTTAGACCATGATAACCTGCAGAAGGCTCTGTAAATTCTGGAAATTTACCGCTAGACCAATCAAAATTCCCACCATCTATAATAACACCACCTAAAGAGTTTCCTTGTCCTCCTATATATTTTGTTAAAGAGTGAATTACAATATTTGCTCCATGCTTTATTGGGTTTAACAATGCTGGCGTAGCCACTGTATTATCAACTATAAAAGGAACCTTAGCTGCTTTAGAGTGTACAGCAATACCTTCAATATCTAAAACATCTAATTTTGGGTTACCTAAAGATTCTACAAAAAAAGCTCTTGTATTTTCTTGAACCGCATCTGCGAAATTTTGAGGGTTTGAAGCATCTACAAATGTTGTTGTTATACCTAATCTTGGTAAGGTTACACTTAATAAATTGTAAGTTCCACCATACAAACTACTTGATGCTACAATGTGATCTCCTGCCTTTAATAATGTTAATAATCCTGTAGAAATTGCCGCGGTACCAGAAGCAAAAGCAACTGCACCAACTCCGCCTTCTAGAGCAGCTAAACGCTCTTGTAATATTTGATTTGTTGGATTATTTAAACGTGTATAAATAAACCCTAATTCTTTTAACGAAAAAAGATTTGCTGCATGTTCTGAATTATTAAAAACATACGAAGTTGTTTGATAAATAGGCACTGCTCTTGTACCACTAGTTTGTGTTGTGTCGTGTCCTGCATGTAATGCTTGCGTAGCAAATTTTTGTGTACTCATTTTTCTAATTTTTTCGAGTTAAACTAAATTAATTCAAAAGTCAAATAAGCTTCGATTGAAGCATACCTAATAGAAAAATGTTAAAAAGAAAATACTAACTACAAATGAGTAATTAGGTTTTAGTTATCTATCCAATGTTTCGATTAATGAATCGAGCATTAAGTAGAATTTAGCACCTTCTTAGTAAGTCTAAGGGTTGCTAAGGCTTCAAAGAGTCTATCTCTCCACCTTTCTTGATAACATTTCAGTAAGTGTTTGAACTTTGTGAGTACAAATATTGTGAAAAATATTTTACACAAACAAATAAAACAGAATATATTTCATCATTTTTATTAAAAAACTATTTAAACAGAAATATTTTCACAATAAAAGAATATATCTTAAAATTTTTCTTAAAAAATATGAAAACAATTTTCTATCCATATAATTTTTATACTTTTGCTGAAAATTAATTACGAGGACGGATTTGACTGATTGCAACCTCATTAAAAAATGCTAAAGGCAGTGTAAACTTCCTTCGACGCTTTCGTCAAATCCTGTACATTTAAAATTTAAGAGAAAACTATGGCGTATTTATTTACATCAGAAAGTGTATCTGAAGGACATCCAGATAAAGTTGCAGACCAAATTAGTGATGCATTAATAGATAATTTTTTAGCATTCGACAGCGAATCTAAAGTAGCTTGTGAGACTTTAGTTACTACTGGACAAGTTGTGCTTGCAGGCGAAGTAAAATCTAATACTTATTTAGACGTTCAAAAAATTGCACGAGATACCATTAACAAAATTGGTTATACTAAAAGCGCTTATATGTTTGACGGTAATTCGTGCGGCGTATTTAGTGCTATCCACGAACAAAGTGACGACATTAATCGTGGTGTAGACAGAGAAAGTAAAGAAGAACAAGGTGCAGGTGACCAAGGTATGATGTTTGGTTATGCTACAAATGAAACCGAAAACTACATGCCATTGGCTTTAGATTTGTCTCACAAAATATTAATTGAATTAGCTGAGCTACGTCGTGAGAATAAAGATATTACTTACTTAAGACCAGATTCTAAAAGTCAAGTTACTATAGAGTATAGTGATGATAATATACCTCAACGCATTGAAGCTATTGTTGTATCTACACAGCATGATGATTTTGACACTAGCGATACCGCAATGCTTGATAAAATTAGAAAAGACATTATAGAGGTTTTAATTCCTAGAGTTATTGCAAAACTTCCAGAGCATTTACAGGCATTATTTAATGATGATATTAAATACCACATTAATCCTACAGGAAAATTTGTAATTGGTGGACCACATGGTGATACAGGATTAACAGGAAGAAAAATTATTGTTGATACCTATGGTGGAAAAGGCGCTCATGGTGGTGGAGCTTTTTCTGGAAAAGACCCAAGTAAGGTTGATAGAAGTGCAGCTTATGCTACAAGACATATTGCTAAAAACTTAGTAGCTGCTGGTGTTTGTGAAGAAATATTAGTACAAGTATCTTATGCCATTGGTGTTGTAGAGCCTATGGGAATTTTTGTAGATACTTATGGCACATGCCCTTTTAATTTAACAGATGGAGAAATTGCAGAGAAAATTTCTAAAGTTTTTGATATGAGACCTGCTGCAATAGAATCTCGTTTAAAATTACGTAACCCAATGTATAGCGAAACTGCTGCTTACGGACATATGGGTAGAAAAAATGAAACAGTTACTAAAACTTTTTCTAGACCAAATGGTAATGATATTACATTAGACGTTGAGCTATTTACCTGGGAGAAATTGGATTACGTTGATAAAGTTAAGGCAGAATTTGATTTAACATAAAATTTATTAAAAATCATTTGTGAGTATGCTAAACAATAGTATATTTGCAAACGATTTTTGGGGAGATACTCAAGCGGCCAACGAGGGCAGACTGTAAATCTGCTGACTACGTCTTCGCAGGTTCGAATCCTGCTCTCCCCACACAAAACAAAAAAAAGCGAGCATTTTAGCTCGCTTTTTTTGTTTGCGTTAAGGATTGAGGCTTTGTTGGAGCTCCTTGAAAAGAGCGACTGCCGAAAGCCTGACTGGAGTTATGCACTAAAGCATAACTCCAGTAACGCCCAATTATAAATTATAAATAGCTCTAAAGGTTAAAAATCTTGGCTGTATAAAATACTCACTTGTACTTACACTAAATCCACCAACACTGTTTGTTAGTTTAGAAGAGACATCTAATATGTTTGTTGCTTTTATTTCGTACTCCCACTTACTTTCGTTTGTTTTTCTGTACATTAAATTAGCATTCCATAGTCCAAAACTATTTGTATTTCCTTCTAAAGTTTGTCTTGTATAACCATAGTCTGTTGCAAACGTAAACTTTTTAAAGATTAATGCATCGAACTCTATAGATGGACTATTTGTTATAATTTTAGTAGTTCTATCTCCTTGATCGTTATCGCTTAAACTGTATCTGTAGCTTAATTCGAAATTTGGTGCTTCTCTAAAATTAGATCGAATACTTGGTGTATAGGTTTGTGTAAAACTTTTGTTTACAGATAATAGATTATTAATAAACTGGTTATATTTAGAGAAGTTAAAATTACCTCTTATACTTGCTTGTAATTTACCAAAACGTCTTTGAAAACGACCACTTGCTGTAAAGGTCTCATCTGCAAGATCCGAATTAAATGGTGTACTACTTCTAATAACCGAACCTGGCTGGAATATAGATTCTGTTCTAATATTATCTATGTTTTTACTATAGTTTAAAAATGCAAATACATTTGTATAGTTAAACATATTAAAGCTAAAATAACTTAGGTTAATATTATGAGATAGCGAATTTTCTAAACTAGGATTACCTACAAAGGTTGAGTTATAGTTATTTAATACTAATCCACGTGCAAACTGATTTACGTCTGTAAATTGTGTTTGCATTTTATAGGATAGATTTAAATTTTCTGAAGATTTTAATTGTACTCTTACATTTAAGTCTGGTAACAATCTAAAGAAATTATTTGTTGTTACTGTATTAAATTGATCGTTTTTTACACCATATGCATGTGCCGATAAACCTGGACTAATTGTAAATTTCCCTGTTTTGTATCGGTAGTGCATACCTAAATAAACATCGCTAAAGGTGTATTTAATATCGTTGACATCTGATACTCCAGTAATGTTTGAGTTTGTGTCTACATCTGTTCCATCGTCCAAGGTTTGAAAGATGTTAGAATCGAATTGTTGATTACTATAAATGGTTCCTACAGTAAAATTAATATCACTTTTTTTATTTAAAATATTCCAATAGTCTAATTTAGCGTCTAATTGATTTGTTTTTACAAATTTTTCTTGATTAACGCTATAGTACTGTTGTGATCTATCTAAACCGATATCTTCTGCCGTACCATCGTAAGAATCTTCATCATTTTCTGGATTATCTGGATCGAAACCATTATCGTTATTTGTTGGATCGTTTTCTAATAATGCATTATAAAAAGGATCTTCGTCTTGTAATAAATGTTGTATAGATAATGCAAAAATGTTACTATCGTCTAGAGTATAATAATAGTTTAAATTTTGATTTATTTTATAAGGATCTGTGTCTTCTAATTGGTTAATACCTCCTACTACAGTTGAGTATGTTCCATTTATTTGTTCGTCTTTAGAGATACGACCAATAATATCGTAATCTAATTGATTATTAGCGTTTGGCTTATATGTTGTACTAAATTTTAATAAACCTAAATCACTTTTTTGTTCGGTATTACTTTGTGTGTATTCGTCTGGTATGTTTAGATCATTATTTGTGTAAAGTACAGAGCTATTTTCTTGTAAATCAATCCTACTACTTGCAAATATTGCAAACCCACTTAGTTCTAAACTGCTTTTTGGAGAATAACTAAAGTTTGCTGCTCCAAATTTTGTATTAATATCTTTTGCTTGGTTATTTTGAAGTTGTCTAAATCCTAAATCGTTGCTACCTAAATTTATATTTGTACCACTTTGTTGACTAGGTTGCTGAAATCCTCCTCCAAAATTAAAAATATCTCTTCGTGATAATGCCAATTCTCCAATATTATTAATATCGCCAATAAAGTTGATACTCTTTTCTGGACTATAATAAAACAATTTAGGTTGCGCTAAATATAATCCTCCATCTGGAGAGTCCCCTACTCCTGCTGTAACAGTACCAAACCAAAAGTTCTTTTTACCTTCTTTTAGCTTTATATTAATTGCGATATTATCTTGGTTATTGGTTACACCACTTAATTGACTATTATTTGAATAGTTTTTTAAAACCTGAACTTTATCTATAGCATTTGCTGGAATATTTTTGGTAGCTAGTTTACTATCTCCATCGAAAAAGTCTTTACCATCAACCATTACTTTTCCAACTGTTTTTCCTTCTACCTCAATCTCTCCTTCGTCTGTAACTTCTACACCTGGCATTTTTTCAAGTACATCTCCTAGTTTACGCTCTGTTCCATTTTTAAAAGAATCTGCATTATAAGTTATAGTATCTCCACTAATAGTAACCGGCATTTCGTAAACCAATTCTACTTCGTCTAGACTATTATCTATTAGTAAATCGAAATTTTGATTTATACTTTCTTCTTTAGTTGTAATTTCTTGCTCGAAATTTTTGTAACCAATATAACTTACTTGAATAGTATAAGTTGTATTTTTTCCAAGGTTTAATTTATAGCGTCCAGCTTCGTTTGTTACTGCATAAGACTCTAAAACTTTAGATTCTTTATTTATAGCAATAACGTTTGCAAATTCTAGCGCTTCGCCTTCTGCATCCTTAACAACGCCTTCAAATTTAACTTGTGCAATAATTGTATTTGCTACAAATAACAACAGTAGCGTAAAAATATATTTCATATGGGAATTTTTTATGGACATATGTAAGCTTACATACACCTTCTTTTTTTACAAAAAATTTGTTTTGTGTATAAATAGTATGGTTGGTTATTTGGTTTATCTGCCTCGGCCGCCGCGTCCTCCACGTCCTCTACCGTACATATCCCTCATCTCTTCCATTTTTTTAGTTACAATTTCTGTATATTCTGCCCTTGTAACTTCTTGACCTTTTGTTGGTTTTTTAATCTCTTTCTTTTCTGCTGGATTCATTACTATTTTAGAACATAAAATTGTTGTTCTTCCGGCATTAATTTCTAAAATTAATCCTGGCAGTCCCCAAAATTCTCCAGGACCATTATTTACTGGTATTTGCATAGTGTACCAAGCAACAACTTCTTCTTCTTTAGGAATTTCTATATCATCCATTGTAATAGTTGTTGTTTCTTTTTTTGTTGATGCTACTATTGAAGAATCTTTAGTTTTCTCACCATCTTTAGCTTTAGCTTCGCCAAAAGCACTTACTGTTCTATCTCCTTTTGCTTCGTCTTTCTTATTATCATCTTTTTTATCCTCATCTCTTCCTCTTCTTCTCATTTTAGTCCAATCGGTTTGGTCTACAGGTTTCATTGCAACTGCTTTCATTGCCATGTATTGACCAATTTGTTTGGTTTCACCTGTCATTTTCCATTCTAACTTTTCTAAATTATCTTTAATTAGAAACTGTTTTCCCATGAACTCTTTATCCTCAATTAAAACACCTTCTTTCATGTCTTTATATTGCGTACCAGAACCCATTCCCATTCTCATCATCATTCCACGTCCACCTCCAGGCGTGTCTAACTTTTCATCTTCTACATACATAGATTCAGATTTGTTAAACGTTAACACATATGTTTTCTCTAACATACCTTTCATACGGTCTGCAATCATTTTTTTTCGTTCTGGACTCATTTCTCTTCCTCCAAAGTTTTCCATGTCCATAGTAGTTTTAGACATGTATGTTGCTTCTCCTTGAAAATCGTCTTGAGCAAATGATAACGACACTAAGCATAAAGTAACGCAGGTTAATAGTGCTTTTAATTTCATAATAGTATTTATTAGTTTATGGTGTAAAATTACAGTTAATAACAGTAAGACGTTAAAAAGAAGAAAATGTTTAACTTATGTTTGTTAAATATTTCTTAAAAAAAACATTAACTTTAATTAGAATAAAATATCTATAATTTTAAAACTACAGTTTGCTTTTATCATTAAATTGCATAACAAAATTCTTTAACACACAATTAATTAGCAATTTTAGTAATATTATTTTTTCGCCAACCGCCTTAAACCTTAGTTAATGATAGGTTAACAGAAAATAAAAACTAAAATATTAAATCGCATTATAGTAATTTTCCTCTATGCAAATAAAATCGAGAGCACTTATTACTGGAGCTATTTTTACTTTAATAGCTTTAACCACAATGCAAGGTTATTTAATTTTTAACACTTACGATCTTAAAAAAAAGAGCTTTGCTGTTGAATCTAGAAAAAAAATTGGCGGTATAGTAAAAACCAGCTATGTAGATTCTTTGTCTTGGAATTACAGAATGGACTTTGTTAAAAAAATTCCAGATTATAAAAGTGGTAATATTACAAAAGAAGAATTGCTTTTAACTCTAGAAAACGCAGCTAAAGCAAGAAATGATCAATTTTTAGAATATTATAAACAAGGTGCTGGCCATTTTAATTTAAATGAGAATGTACTATTTAATAAAGTTGCAACAACCATACAGCTTATAGATAAAAATGGAAATGTAGAAAACCTTATAGACGAAAGTAAAAATGAACAAGTATTTTTAATAGGAACTAATTTTCCTTTTTACGAAGGTTTATTAATAAATAATTGGAATTGGTCGTTTAACGAAGAGTTTATTAACAGTAATCAAGAAAATGACACCATTATAATTAGATATAGAGCTAGCCTGTATATGAAGATTTTAAATTGGGATAAAATTATTCTTAAACAATTATTATTACTGTTTTTTATAGCTTTCTTATTACTTCTATTTTTAATTACATTAACTACATACTCTATTAGAAATTTACTTAAATTAAAACGAGTTTCTGAAATTAAAACAGATTTTATAAACAATATTACTCACGAATTAAAAACACCATTAGCAACCCTATCTATTGCTACTAAAACACTAACTAATAAGTTTGCAAAAGACAACAAAGATATTGCCGAAGACTCCATAAATACAATAAACAGGCAAAACAAAAGGTTACAAAATTTAATCGACCAAGTAGTAGACAACAGTTTAGGTTACAACGACATAAAACTTAACCTTGAAGAAGTTAATCTTTCGGCATTTATAAATGAAGTTTGCGATGACTTTTATTTAACAATATCCAACAACATTCAGTTTATTAGAGACATTGATAATACAGAAAAACAAATTTTAATAGACAAATTTTACTTTAGTACAGCTATTATAAATATTCTAAACAATGCCATAAAATTTGATGGCACGATATTAAAGGTTAAATACACTCTAAGCGAGAATAATCATATTATTTCGATTTCTGATAATGGTATAGGTATTTCTAAAAAAAATAAAAAACTTATATTTGGTAAGTTCTATCGTGTGAGTGAAAAAAACATACACAATTATAAAGGACTAGGATTAGGTCTTTATTATTGTAAACAAATAATAAAAGCACATTATGGAACTATAGATGTTGAAAGCAAAGAAAAAGAAGGCACAACATTTTATATTAAAGTTCCAGTAAATGACAGAAAAGAGAATTTTATTAGCAGATGATGATATTGATTTTGGCATAACGCTAAAGCAATACTTAGAGCTTAATAAATTTGAAGTGTTTTGGGCAAAAGATGGAGAAGAAGCCTTAGATTTATTTAAAATGCACACTTTTGACATTTGCATTATTGATGTTATGATGCCTAAATTAGACGGCTTTAAACTTTCCAAAAAAATTTCCAAAAAAAATGCCGAAACACCTTTTTTATTTTTAACAGCAAGAAAAACTAAAGAAGACCGTATAAAAGGTTTAAGTTTAGGTGCCGATGATTACATCACCAAACCTTTTGAAGTAGAAGAACTAATTTTACGTATTAATAATATTATAAAAAGAACTAAGCAACAAAAAACCATTGCTTTAGATGCTAAAAAAAACGAACCTATATTAATTGGCAACTATATTTTTGATATTGAAAATCTAACTCTAAACATTAACAACAAAAGCTTTAAAATTACCGAAAAAGAAGCCCAGCTTATTTATTATTTATACAGTAATAAAGATAGATTAATACCAAGAGAAGATATTCTTGCAAACGTTTGGGGACATAGTAATTTCTTTTCTGGCAGAAGCATGGATGTATTTATTACTAGAGTTAGAAAACATTTTAAAGAAGATAAAAATATTAGCATAAATAGCATTAGAGGAGTTGGTTTAAAATTTATAATAAAAAAAAGCAACTAATTAAATTAGTTGCCTTTTCACTAAATTTAGTGCGCGCTATTAATTATTCTTTTATAATTTTCTTTACAATAACATTTCCCTTATTATCTTCTATATTAACAAAGTACATACCAGTTTCTAATATTGAAACATCTATTGTTTTAACATTTACACTTGTAGTTAAAACTTTTTTTCCATTAATACTATAAACATTAACAGACTTAATATTTTCACCTTTAATATTTAAAATGTTTTGCACTGGATTAGGATATAGAGAAACCGAATTATCAAATTCTAAACTATCTACACTTAAAGTTGGATTTATTTGGTATGTAAAATTATCTATATATAAATAATCGAATGTTGTAGCAGCATTATATTTAAATGCTATATAATTATCTGATCCTGTATAATTATCAAAATTAATTGTTTTTTCTTCCCAAGCATCATCAGCCATATCTGCGTCAAGATATGTTTGATATGATGTAAATGTTGTAGCATCTGTTGGGTCGGACATTGTACCAACTTCTAAACCGCCATTATTATCATCGTAAACTTGAAAAACTATTTGCTTGGTATTATCTAAATCATCCAGCATTGGAGTAATTAAAAATATTCCAGCAGACGCATCATTACCACTATAAAGCCTAACACTAATAGTTCCATCTTGAGATTGAACAGCACTGTATCTAACATAAGGACTTGTAGAAACCGGATCTATTAAACTAGACCAACAAGGTTGTATTTCTTCGTTGTTAGAGAAACCTTCAAAACTTGAAGAAAAATCTCCAGATTCTGGAACACATGCAGTTGTAAAGTTTACAGGTCCTACCCAATCACTTACTCCATTCACATCGCAATCTGCTCTTACATAAATTTCGTAAGGTGTATTAGATGATAAATTAGTAAAATCATTATTTAAAGTGTTTGATGTTGTTAAGGTTCCTGCAACTGGCTCTCCTACTCCTGCTAATTGAACTACATATTCCCATTCTGCTTGAGCTCCTAGAAAATCCCAACTTACATCTACAGAAGATGCTGTTATATTTTCTGCAGAAACATTATAAACTTCGGTACATGCTGGCTGATCTGTAATTTCTACATCATCAATATAAAATGCAATACCAGCTCCAGATCCTGCACCGTGTTTTATTACAACATACTCATTAGAACTCGCTGGTAAATTAACATAGTATTGTATTATGTCTCCTGTTGTACCTCCAGAGACTATTGGCACTTCGGTAATTTCGTTAAATGTTGTTGCATCTAAAGGATCACTCATACTCCCTACAATTAAACTCGCTGCTGTATTAGCATTAGATTTTCTAGCATAAAACTGTAATCTATGTGCTCCATCGTTTGCAACTGTATTTTGTGGTAAGATTAATAAAATATTTGCATTAGCATCGTTTCCTGTATTCATAATTATACTACTTGAACCCGAAACCGCATAAGATGCAAAAGTACTTACTTGAAATGTAGGCGAGCCTGTTGAAGTTACATTTTTACTCCAACAAAAAGGAAAATCACCATTTGAATAAGAATCGAAATTTTCTAAAAAATTAGCCGATAAAGGAGCACAAGCTGTTCTAATATCATAAGGCCCATACCAACTACTATATCCAGAACCATCACTACCAGCAGCATCACAATTTGATCTTACAAAAATTCTATAAGGACTATCTGGTATTATAGCAGCTCCACCAGAATCTGTTGTAAAATTCGTTGTTAGTGTATTTACTACTATTGGTGTTTCTAAAGCAGGATTAAAATTTAAATCTGTTTGCTTTACAACAAACTCCCACTCTGTTTGCGTTTGTATATCTGGTGTTATATTAAGACTAAAAGAAACATCTGTTATATTAGCTGCCTCAACATCTAAAATTTCAAAACAAGATGGTTGAGTTGTTACAACAATATCATCAAGATATACTATTTTATTAGACGTTGAATTAGTTTCTGGCTTTAGAACTAAATAATTAGCAGTAGCATTTAATGGTATATTTACATAATGAAAAGAATAGTTATTTGTGTTACTTGAAGAACTCGATAAAACAATTGAAGATAACTCCGTATATGTATTTACATCTGCAGGATCGGACATTAAACCAACTTTCATGTATGTTTCTGAACCTGTAGCAGAATTTACTTTTGCTGCAAACTCAATTCTATGCATACCATCTGCAATAATTGAACTTTCTGGAGAAATTAAATATACAGTATCATCATTATTAAATTGCATTTCGTAATAATTGCTTGGAGAATATGCTTGAGAGCTACTAGTATTTACCTTTATTGTAGGAGACGTTCCTGTTGATGTTGCAATGGTTGTCCAACAATAAGGTGTTTCTAATTCATCCGGCATACTTTCAAAATTCTCAGAAAAATCATCTACAACGCCACAAGCTGTTCTAAAAATTATTGGTCCAACCCAATCACTTACTCCATCTGTATTACAATTTGATCTTAAATACAACTCATACTCTGTATTATTAGTTAAACCGCTAATAGTTGTACTATTTGAAGATACGTTTTCAGAAGTAGCCGCATCTGGATTACCTGTGCCAGACAATTGCACTACATAATCCCATTGCATTGCTGCAGAAAGCCAGTTTACATCTACAGTATTTTCGCCAAAATTAGAAAGCACAATATCCGATGGCGGATAACAAGTTATAGACGTAAAATCTATTTCTATGTTTGGTCTATAATAATCTAAAATTCCATTTGGTGGCGATGCAGGATCAGGATTTGTAAAATTATTTCCGTAGTGTATTACTCTTCCATTTGCATTACCATATCCTAAATTATGTGTAATAAAATCGTTAGAATCACTACCTTCTTGATTTTCATCAACTACTATTACAAGATTGTTACTGTTAGAATAATTAAATGGTGTGTCTAAAATTATAGAAACCTCGTTATTATACACCGTGTAAACTCCAGCATAAACCTGAGTTAAGTTAGCCAAATCAATCCAACCGGTATTAGATGCAAAAACATCATCTGATGTTTCAGCCATATAAACCACAATATCATTAGAGTTTTCAAGCACTCCATTTGTATAATATGTTATTTTAGAAATATTTCCAGATTGGTTTATTTCAGATTGCAAATAAATGCTTTGCGAATAAGAATAATTATCATCTGCATCAATTGGTGTTTCTTGAAAAGTACTTGTTGAAATACCTCCTAAAGTAGCATCATTAATTAAAACGCTTTGAGCATTTACATATAAACAGAATAATGTAAAAACAAGAATTAAGTAATTTTTTTTCATCGTTATATATCTTTAATTTTAAGCTTTTTAAACCTGCTATATTCTATAACAAACTATAATTTAAAGCGTAAACTTATTTACTATTGCTCATTTAACAAAGTTAATTTCGGTTAACGATAAGTTAACGATAATATATCATCACTTTCTTTGCTCTATATTTTTAAAATTTGTAACACACAAAAAACAAATATCATGACTAAAAAATTACTTTTAATTTTAGCTATTGCATTCTCGTTTGCTTTAAACGCACAAACAGACGAAGCAATTGGTGCTACTCCAACTCTGTTATCTCAAACCTATAATTGTGAAAATGCTGAAACAGGAGACTTTCAAGGTTTTACCAAATCTACTGAATTTACTTGTTTTGGATATGATAATTGGGTTGATTCTTGGTATGCATTCACACCAATAGAAACTAAAAAATATTCAATAGAAATTGAATCATTAAATGCTAGCTCTTTAAACTCTGTAAGAATAGGTATATTTACAGGTACTCCTGGAAATTTAACAAGCCAAACTGGATGTGCAACAAGGTATTTTAGTGGCAATTTAAATAGCGGACAAACTTATTATATTAATGTTAGAGGTGCTTCTGCTAACATTCAATATCGTATGTGTGTATATGCATTTCCAGATCCTCCAATTAATGATGAACCAGACAATGCAGAAGCTCTTACAGAATCAACTTTTGAAGTTTGCGAAAACACTACCGTTGGCTATACAGCAAATGCATCATATACATACGAGACTATTTGTAGCAATTCTAACCCAGATGTATGGTATACTTTTACACCTACCGAAACTACCGAGTATTCATTTAGAGCAGATTTAATAAATGGAACAACGCCATTATATATTGGAGTTTACACTGGAACTCCAGGATATTTAAACGCTATTGCAGAAAGCCCAACTTCTCCTACATTACAATGTGAAGATATTGTTTTAGCAGATTTAACGGCCGGAACCACTTATTACATAAGTGTAACCTCTTCGGAATCATCACAAGCTATTTATTTTGAATTATGTACTTATAAATCGCCTCCAGCTCCATCTAACGACGATTGTAACAATCCTACTCCGTTAACCGTTGGACAAGATTTTGAAGACAATGCTATAACAGCAACAACAACTTCTGCATCTGTTAATTCTGGAAACTCAAACTTCCCAGACTGTGGTACTTTATCAGATTTTGGAATATACGGAAGAGACGTATGGTTTTCTGTTGTTGTTCCTGCTTCAGGTAGTTTTACAGTAGAAACTAGAGCAGAATCTACAGAAACAAATTTAAGTGACACAGCAATGGAAACTTATACAGGATCATGCGGAACTAGCACACTAATCCCTTACTATTACGATTTACCAGCTCCAAATAATGGTACTGCTTATTGTAATAATCAATTTGTTATTGGTGGTAACCCATATGCAGGTATTCTATTTACAAACAAAACACCAGGAGAAACTGTTATTGTAAGAGTTTGGGGATGGGCATATCAATTTGGTAAATTTAGAATCTCTGCCTACGATAGCACACCTTTAAGTGTTGATGATTTCGATTTAAATAACTTTAGTTACTATCCAAATCCTGTTAACGATGTTCTTAATATAAAATATAATAAAAACATAAATAACATTACAGTTCACGATATATTAGGTAAGGCTATTATTAGAAAAGATACATCAGGTAAATTAGTCTCTTTAAATCTTTTAGACCTTGAATCTGGTATATATATTGTAACAGTAAAATCTGGAAACGAAACAACTAACTTTAAGATTATTAGAAAATAAGCTTTTTTTTAATAAATAATTTAGACAAAAACACCTTAACATATTAAGGTGTTTTTTGTTTGTGTAAAACGGTTCAATTTTTGTACTTTTCACATCATAATGAAACAGCTACAATATCTTTTTTTACTTTTTACATTTTCTATCTTTGCTCAAGACAGCATACAAGTACAACAGCAAAGTAAAATTAAATTTAAAGCAGATTCTATAATAGACGTAGATAATTTTGGAACCATTTTTTATACATTAAACAATTCCTTAATAAAAAAACAAGAAGAAAAACTACTTAAATATAGTAATGTACAATTAGGTAGTATAACCTCCTCAAGCACTTTTAATCCATTAAAAATTAATGTTTTTTATAAAACATTTAATACTGTTATAATTCTAGATAATAGACTTGCAGAAATTTTTAAAGTAGATTTTAACCAAGTTAATCCATATAAAAATGTCTCGCACATTTCTACAGGAAGCGACAACACACTTTGGATTTTTAATCAAGACTTAATGCAATTAGAACTATACGATTATAAAACAAATACTATACGTGCAAAAACTCTTCCAATAGAAAACAATGTTTTAGATATTACTAGTAACTATAACTCATGTTGGCTACTAACCGAAAACTATATCTATAAATACAATTATTTTGGGAGTTTAGTTTCTAAAATGCCAAATACCGGCTATACTTCTATAAAAGAGAGTAATGAAAATATTTTTTTAAAGAAAGACAAAAACATATTTTACTTAGAAGAAAACACCAAAAATATAAAACCTATCAACATTCCAAATTTTTTAATAAGTCAGTTTTTTGTAACCAATCAAAACCTTTATATTTACACCGATAAAGAGCTTTATCAATACAAACTAAAATTAAAATAATATGCACGTTGCCATTGCCGGAAACATTGGAGCTGGAAAAACTACGCTCACAAAATTACTTGCCAAACATTATAAATGGGAAGCCCAATTAGAAGACGTAGTAGACAATCCATATTTAGATGATTTCTATAACCAAATGGAACGTTGGAGTTTTAATTTACAAGTATACTTTTTAAACAGTCGTTTCCGCCAGGTAGCTCAAATTCGTGAAAGTGGAAAGGACATTATACAAGACAGAACTATTTATGAAGATGCACATATTTTTGCACCAAATCTTCATGCAATGGGCCTAATGACTAATCGTGATTTTGAAAACTATTCATCACTTTTCGAACTTATGGAAGGCTTTGTACAAGGCCCAGATTTATTAATCTATTTACGTAGTTCTATCTCCAATTTAGTATCGCAAATTCACAAACGTGGTCGTGATTACGAAAACTCTATTAGCATAGATTATTTAAGCAGATTAAACGAACGTTATGAAGCTTGGATTACAGGATATACAAAAGGAAAATTATTAATTATTGATGTTGACAATCTTGATTTTGTTGACAGACCAGAAGATTTAGGCTTCATACTTAATAAAATTGATGCTGAAATAAACGGACTCTTTTAACCTTAACATTTTACTTACATAATTTAAATTGAAAAGCCTTATTTTGTTAAAAACAAAATATGGCATCCCTTTACAATTCTAAATACTACCATCGCGATTTATCTTGGCTACGCTTTAACCATCGCGTCTTACAAGAAGCAAAAGACATTAGAAACCCTTTATACGAACGTATAAAATTTCTTGCTATTTTCTCATCCAATTTAGATGAGTTTTTTAAAGTTCGCGTGTCTGACATCAGGCAAATAAAAAATATCGAAAAACCACTTCGTAAAAAACTAATTACAAAACCAAATAAGGTTTTAAAAGAAATAAGAAAACAAGTCCATATTCTACAAGAAGAATTTGGACTTATATTTGTTGGCGATATAATACCAGCACTAAAACAAGAAAACATTTATTTAATTAGTGCAGATGAGTTTTCTACATCACAAAAAAAAGTAGCAGAAGATTATTTTAAGAAAAAAATAAAACACAAATTAAAATTTGAAACTCATACTATAGCCGAAAAAAACTCTGTTTTTGTTGAAAATGAAGCACTCTATCTCACTACGCTATTAGATAAAAATACGTTTGAAATTGTAAAAATTCCAGAAAACGAAGATCGTTTTTTTGTTTTCCCTACCAAAGACGGGAAGCATTACATTACTTTTATAGATGATATTTTAAAGCATAATTTAAAACTTAACCACAATAATTCTAATTTAAAATATTACGAATTAAAGCTTTCTAGAGACGCAGAACTATATATAGAAGATGAGTTCTCTGGTAATTTAATGCAAAAAATTAAAGAATCATTACCAAAAAGAGAAACAGGACAAGCCACTAGAATTTTAATAGATTCTAAAATGCCTAAGACACTTCAAAATGTTATTAAACAAACTCTAGACGTTACCAATGCTGATATTATTATGGGTGGAGCACACCATAATTTTAAAGATTTTTTTAAGTTTCCAAACCCAACAGATAAAAAATTATCAAATAAAGTTTTAACTCCAAAACCTCATCCTGTACTTAAAAAATGTTCTTCAATGTTTAAAGCCATTGACGCTAAAGACCAATTAGTACACTATCCTTATCAATCTTTTGAGCCTGTAATAAAACTAATTGAAGAAGCAGCAAGCGATCCTAAAGTTACTACCATAAAAATGACACTTTATCGCGTTGCTAAAGATTCTAGGTTAAATAGAGCGATCGCTAACGCAGCTAAAGATGGTAAAAAAGTTGTTATTTTTATTGAGGCCAAAGCTCGGTTTGATGAAAAAAACAACCTTAAATGGGGAAACATTTTTAAAGAAAATGGAGCAAAAGTTATCTATAGTTATCCAGGCATTAAAGTTCATTCTAAAATACTATATATTGAAAGAGAAATTAATAATAAAATAAACAGATACTGCTATATAGGAACAGGAAATTTTAATGAAAATACAGCAAAATTATACACAGATTTTGGCTTAATGACTGCTAATAAAAAAATTACTAAAGAGCTAAACCGTGTATTTTTAGTACTTGAAGGTGTATTAATAGTACCTAAAGCAAAAAAACTTCTTATCTCTCCATTTACTTCAAGACATAAATTTTCTGCAATGGTCGAACGTGAAATTGCATTTGCTCATGCTGGAAAACAAGGTTTAATTATTTTAAAAATGAATAGCCTTGAAGACAAACAAATGATTAAACTTTTATACAAAGCTAGTAATGCTGGTGTAAAAATCAGGCTAATTGTTCGTGGTATGTGTAGTTTAATTCCAGGCATTAAAAATCAAAGTGAAAATATCACAGTAACTAGTATAATAGATCGCTATTTAGAGCATGGTCGCGTATATTTATTTGGTAATAATGGTGATGAAAAATTATTTATTGGCTCGGCAGACTGGATGAAACGTAATTTAAGTCATAGAATTGAAGTTATTACACCTATACTTGATCCTGATAATTTTAAAATTGTTAAAGACATTTTACAACTACAATTAAAAGACAATGTAAAAGCCAGAATTATTGATGCAGAGCAAAAAAATGAATATATAAAAAATAATAAAGAACCTATACAATCTCAAATAGCCACCTATAACTATTTTAAATAACCTTTAGTTTTTATTTTAAAAGATGTTTAAACATTTTGTACAGAGTTTCAATTTAACACAAGAAATTATTTAATAAATCTATTTTCCCTAGCATGTTCAATAGCTTGCTTACTACTTTCTACCAACAACGCAGGTGTAGTTTTATATTTTTCAAGTAAGCCTTTAACACGCAACATTCTCTTTTTATGTTTTACACTACGTAAATAAATAGCTTTTATACGCTCTGGAAACTGCTTAGCAATTTCAATATAAATATCTGCATCATGCTCTCCACTATCACCAATTAAAATAAAAGGCAAATCTGGATACGTTTTTAAAAGGTTAAGAATTTCTTTTTGTTTTTGAGGTTTTTCGTCTGAAGTTTTTCTTGATCTAAACTCTTTAAAACTTCTAAGTAAAATTGGTCCTTTAGGAAACTTATGCTGTCTTAAAAACAACTCCAAATAACGATATAGATTCCAAGGACTATGGCTAACATAAAAAATAGGATTTGCATTTTCTCCAGATACGCCACGATGCAGCATGTGGTAAAATTCTGCAGCGCCTTCAAGTGGCAATCTGCTTTTTGCATTTTTAAATATAGAATTATATATAACACGCCATTTTAAAGTAGAAACTACTCCTGTATGCAAAATGGTGTCGTCTATATCACTTGCTACTCCAAATTCTGCTTTAGATGAAGGTATTAACAACTCACCTGGAAATCTATTATTATTTGTTATTTTTCTTTTTATGGTAACATCATCGTAAGATAATTCGAAAGACAACCAACCTTCAGTATTTGTTAAACTTTTTAAATTTTCAATTGTTTCTTCAATAATATAATAACCATCATTATCTGTTTTGGCTTTTATAATTTTATTGTTTGGAAGTTTTACTTTTATAGCTGTATTTGCAATCTCATCAGACTCTAACCGTTTAAATGCATTAATTGCTAAATTCCAAATTTTTTGAGATTCTAAATCTATAGATTCATCTTCAAGCGCTCTTCCTCTTGCGTAAAAATGTGTATTGCTTCCGTAGCTTTGAAAAGCAATGATTTGAAGTGGATCTTTTTTAAATATTCCCATGAAAAATTTGTCGAATTAACTATTGTAAAATAACAAAAAAACCTGCTAATAAAGTTAACAGGTTTCTTAAATAAAATATAAATAGACCTTAGCTTTTATTAATTTCTATTTTTTCAATTGTTTTAACATTCTCATCTCTAGCAACATCATTAGCAGCTTCAAATGCTTTTAACTTCGCTTCTACTTGAGCTTTTGTACCTGTAAAAGTTTCTTTTTTTATTACTTCTTCTCCATTTACAATAGTGGTATAAGTAACTGTTGCTTCAGCATTATCTTTATTAATAGTAATATTATTTTCTACAGAAATTTCTTTAGTAACTTCCGCATAACCTTCTTCTGTATGACCACCTAAAATTGGCGCTACTACTAAACCTATAAGACAGGTTAGTTTAATTAAAATATTCATAGATGGTCCAGAAGTATCTTTAAATGGATCACCAACTGTATCTCCTGTTACTGCCGCTTTATGAGCATCTGATCCCTTATAAGTCATTTTTCCATTTATTTCAACTCCTGCTTCAAAAGATTTTTTAGCATTATCCCAAGCTCCACCGGCGTTGTTTTGGAAAATTGCCCAAAGTACACCTGAAACTGTTACTCCAGCCATATAGCCTCCTAACATTTCGGCAATAGCTAAATGGTTCATTCCAAATAACATTGGCACAAAAGCAATTATTAATGGAAACCCAATAGTTAATAATCCTGGTAACATCATTTCTTTTAAAGAAGCTTTTGTAGAAATTGCAACACATTTATCGTACTCTGGTTTTCCAGTACCTTCCATAATTCCAGGAATATCTCTAAACTGTCTACGCACTTCTTGCACCATTTCCATAGCTGCTTTTCCAACCGCATTCATAGCTAAAGCAGAAAATACAACTGGTACCATTCCACCAACAAATAACATAGCCAAAACTGGTGCTTTAAATATATTAATACCATCTATTCCTGTAAATGTAACGTATGCAGCAAATAATGCTAATGATGTTAAGGCAGCAGAAGCAATTGCAAACCCTTTTCCTGTTGCAGCTGTAGTGTTACCAACAGAGTCTAATATATCTGTACGTTCTCTAACAATTGGTTCTTGTTCGCTCATTTCTGCAATACCTCCTGCATTATCAGAGATTGGTCCAAATGCATCAATAGCTAATTGCATAGCTGTTGTTGCCATCATTGCTGAAGCTGCTAAAGCTACACCATAAAATCCTGCTAATGCATAAGACGCCCAAATTGCACCAGCAAATAATAATACAGATGGAAAAGTTGAAATCATTCCAGTAGCTAAACCAGAAATAATATTAGTTCCTGCACCTGTACTTGACTGTTGTACAATTTTTAAGATTGGTTTTTTACCTAAACCTGTGTAATATTCAGTTACAGAAGAAATAACTGCACCTACAAATAAACCAACTAAGGTGGCATAAAATACTCGCATTGATGATATTTGAATTAAGCCTTCTCCAAAAAATTCCATTTGCATGGTTTCTGGCAACATGTATTTACATAGACCAAAACATGCTAAAGCCACTAAAATTATAGACGTCCAATTACCTTTATTAAGCGCGCCCATTACTTGAGACTCCTTTGCTTCATTATTACTTATTTTAACTAGCATTGTTCCAAAAATAGAAATAATAATCCCAACTCCAGCAATTGCCATTGGTAAAAGAATTGGGCCAATACCTCCAAAGGCCTCACCAATATTTCCTCCCATATCTTTTATAACATAGTTACCAAGTACCATTGCCGCTAAAACTGTTGCTACGTAAGACCCAAATAAATCGGCTCCCATTCCGGCAACATCACCAACATTATCACCAACGTTATCTGCAATTGTTGCAGGATTTCTTGGATCGTCTTCTGGAATACCGGCTTCTACTTTACCAACTAAATCGGCTCCTACATCTGCAGCCTTTGTATAAATTCCGCCACCAACACGTGCAAATAATGCAATAGATTCTGCTCCAAGAGAAAAACCTGCTAAGGTTTCAAGAACTATGGTCATATCCATAGTATTTGTCCAAACTCCTCCCATAAAAAAATGAAAGAAAAATATAAAGAAAGCCGTTAAGCCTAATACAGCTAAACCAGCAACACCTAGTCCCATTACAGTTCCACCTCCAAAAGAAATATTTAATGCTTTTGGTAAACTAGTACGTGCCGCTTGAGTTGTTCTTACATTTGTTTTTGTTGCTATTTTCATTCCTATATTTCCTGCAAAGGCAGAAAAGACAGCTCCAAAGATAAAAGCCACCACAATTAACCAATGCGTTGTTGGCACAACCAAAGAAACAATTGCTAATAGTACACTTACTATAACAACAAAAATGGCAAGTAATTTATACTCTGCATTTAAAAAAGCTAAAGCGCCTTCGTAGATGTGATCTGAGATTTCTTTCATCTTACCATCACCTGCATCTTGCTTCATTACCCACTGTTGTTTAACAAACATGTAAATTAAGCCCAATACTGCCAATACTATTGGCAAATAAATTATCATTTTATCCATACTAGTTTTATAATTTGATTAGTTTTTAACGTTCGCTAAAGTAATAAATTCAATGAGAACAAAAAAATCTTTTAAAATCACATTTTTTTAGGCTAAAATTTGCGAATTTAATAATTTGGAAGTTTTACGATAAATTAGATATTTTTTATAAAAACAAAAAGACCTGCTCAAAAATGAACAGGTCTTTTTAATATTTGTTTTTAGCTTAAAGTTTTAATTTCTAACTTTATTCTTAAACTTATCAAATTCTCCTTCTTTAACCTCTTTTGGCCATGAATTATTTGATGTGTCTACATCTGCAGTTTCTTCTTTTGGATCTACAGTTACACTAACAATTTCTTTATTTGAAGCAATTGCTTTACTAACTTCCTTATCGTTTAACCTCCATATTTGTGCTGGATAAGTTTCTGTTTTACTTGTTCCATCTGCATAAGTATACTCAACAATAATTGGCATTACTAATCCTCCAGGCTTATTAAACGTTACGTTATAAAAGTATTTAGGCTCTTCCATTTTTGCACGCTCTTGAGCAGAGAAGTTATCCATTAAATATTCTTGTAAAGTTTTTGATTTATCTGAAACCTTTTCGCTTTTTGTTCCTGCTTCATGATCTTCACTTCCTTCTTCAACAAAATAAACTAAGTCTTCTTCACTTAATCCATAACGCTCTACAATTGCCTTTCCTTGCTTATTTGGTTTAGTAGAAACATAATATGCTTTTACATCTTTAACTCCTATATCAACATAATCTGTTGTGTAAAACCAACCTCTCCAGAACCAATCTAAATCGAATGCTGAAGCATCTTCCATTGTACGGAAAAAGTCTTCTGGAGTTGGGTGCTTAAACATCCAACGTTGAGAGTATTCTCTAAATGCATAGTCAAATAATTCTGGTCCCATTACAGTTTCTCTTAAAATATTTAAAGCTGTTCCTGGTTTACCGTATGCATTGTTACCAAATTGGTATGTGTTTAAGCCTTTTGTCATTATTGGTGCAATAAAGTTTTGATCACCACCCATATAACGTACAATATTTTTTGCTGGTCCACGACGTGAAGGATACGCTGTTTGCCCTTCAGATAGAGCACCTGGATACCATTTTCCAAAATCTTGTTCTGCTACATATTGCACAAATGTATTTAAACCTTCGTCCATCCATGTCCATTGGCGCTCATCACTATTTACAATCATTGGGAAAAAATTGTGTCCAACTTCATGAATAATTACAGACATCATACCAAACTTAGTACGATCGTTATAATTTCCATCTTTATCTGGACGACCATAATTCCAACAAATCATTGGGTATTCCATACCTTGTTGTTTTGCATGTACAGAAATAGCTTTATGATATGGATAATCGAAAGTCATTCTAGAATAAGATTTCAATGTACTTGCAACTGCTTTAGTAGACCAATCTTCCCATAACGGATTTCCTTCTTTAGGATACATAGAAACTGCCATTTTAGTAGATCCATTGATGTCTACCGCCATCATATCTAATATATAACGTCTTGATGTTGCAAACCCAAAATCGCGCACATTTTTAGCACTTAATTTCCATGTTTTTGTTTTTGTAGATTTTGTTTTTTCGGCAGCTTCTGCTTCTGCTTGAGTTACAATTACCACAGGTTCATCAAAAGATTTTTTAGCTTTTTCGTAACGCTTCATCATTTCTTTTGAGTACACTTCTTTTCTATTAGTAAGTACACCTGTTCCATCAAGAATATGATCTGCTGGCACTGTAATATTTACATCAAAATCACCAAAAGGCAATGCGAATTCATCACGTCCCCAAAATTGAGAATTTTGCCATCCTTCTACATCATTATAAACAGCCATTCTTGGATAAAACTGTGCTATTACATAGTTTCTATTATCATCTTCTTTAAAATACTCGTAACCAGATCTTCCTCTTCCATTAACATGATCATTAATGTTATACCACCATTTTATTGAGAAAGAGAATTTTTCTCCAGAAGCTAATGGTTTAGGCATTTCAACACGCATCATTGTACGATTAATCATGTGTTTTAATGGCTTCCCATTTGTATCTTTTACTTCTTCAATATTAAAACCTCCATCGAAACCTTCTCCCATGTAATCGTTGGCATAGCTAGATACTTGTTTCGCAGGTCCAATTCCACTACTTTCTATTAAAGGTGTTTTTGAATCTCTGGCTCTCATATTTTGATCTAGTTGTACCCAAAGATAATTAAGTACGTCTGGAGAGTTATTAGTGTAAGTTATTGTTTCGAAACCTGATAATTTAGCATTAACATCGTCAAGTACTAAATCCATTTTGTAATCTGCCTGTTGTTGGTAGTATGCAGATCCGGGTGCTCCAGATGCAGCACGATACATGTTTGGCGTCGAAAACTCATCATAGAGTTGTTTAAATTTATTTTGATTAGTATGCCCTTGTTGAGGCTCCTTTTTTTCTTGTTCTTGTTGTGCGAATACACCAACAGTAACAAAAAGTGCAGATAGCACGTAGTACTTAAAGTTGTTCATTTTGGTTGTTGTTTTTTCAGAATAAAGGCTGAAATTAACAAATTTTAAGATTTAAACATCTATTTTATTAGAAGTTTAACATTCCTATACTATTTTCGGGAATTAAAATGAAGGACTTGTGTTTAGCATTTATAAATGTTCTAACAATATTTTTTTGATCGCTAAACATATCATACAGTACGCTATTCTCTACGCTAAAAGACTTAATATTTTTAATATTTTCAATTTCTAAATAACATTGTACCACATCTCCATCATACTCTTTACCAATAAAATTTATTATCGATTCTTGTTCGTTTATAGTAATTTTAAATTTAGAGAGTAAATATTTCTCAATGTATTTATCTATCTGTGTTTCGTCATTATTACTTGCTAAAACTATTTTATTATCATAACGTTCTTTAAGAAGTCTTTCGAAATCATCTATAAAAATGCGAGTTATAATTTGTACAGATTGTTTTTCTTTAACGTATTCAATTTTTGTTATACTTACATAATACTTATGAGCACTAGAGTAGGCTAATGATAATACTATGCTTAAAACTAGAAATATTTTAATAATTTTCATGGCTTGAGATTTCGTATACAAACTTACATAAAGAAGTCAAAAAGCGTTCCATCTTTTAGACTTATTCTTTAGATTCTAAATTTTCTTTGTAAACTAAATATTTTTCTTTCATAAATTTTAGGGCTTCCAAATCGCTTATTGCACATCTAGTCTCAAAATTTTTATCTTCTGCACAGAAGTAGAAAAAATCTGCTCTGAGCTCTTTTTTTAATTCATTTTCTTTAAAAAAAGCTTCGGACAGTCTATTTTTTAAAGCATTCATAAATATTGTATTATCCTCAAGTGCCACTCGCTTTTTTAGTTCTTTAGTTCTTCCTGAAATACCATTTAAAATTGGGTTTAGAGGTATTCCGCCAGCTAAGACACCAAGTAACATAGACGGTTTAAACTCACCAGCTTCGGCTAATAATCTTTCACTTTTTCTCATTTTCTTCCCTGTATAACCAGGAATTCCAACATCATAGAAATTTATTGGTCTCTTAGCATCAGAATTTAAAATATCTTTATTTAAATCTCCCGTTAAGGTAAAACCAATTACCGCTTCTGGCAACTCGTTAACATTAATTTCTAAAGCTACACTAAGCTCTTTATCTAAGATGTTTTTTGAAGTAATAATATGTATATAAGGTTTATATTGAACGGAAGTAAATACTATTGTATCGTTTTTTAAAGCTTCAATTTTAAAGTACCCTTTTTCATTTGTTGTAGTATACTTTTTTTGACTTCTATTTATAACATGAATATTTTCTACCGTTTCTTCTCCAGTTACAATACCGTTTAAAGTTAGGTTTTGAGAAAAACCTATACTAGAAAATAAAAATAAAAGAAAACATATATTAGTTCTTTTCTTCATTTTTTAATGCTAAAAACACTTTACTCTTGGCATGTAAATATTCTATTAATTTTAATTCGTTTTTAGGCTCTAAAAGACTACTATCAAACTGAGAATCTTCAACAAAAGCAATAAAAGCTTGCACTTTATCTTCTGGTATTTTATAATTTTCTATAAAATATGAATTTTCAAATGCTTGAGATAGATTTGAGATAGGCGTTTCTAACCTTGTATCCTTAGCTTTCTTTTTATCTTTATTTCTATTTTTAAATATCCAATTAGTTACTAATCCCAAAATTGCAACACCATTAGCCATATAACGTATGCGATCGTTTTGGCTTCCAACTGCTATATTATCTACTTTTGAGTGGTAATCATCTGGCATCTCAAAATTCTCAAAACTTTCAAAATTAAAAACTATAGGCTCAGACACTTTTGCATCTAAAGCATCAGTAGCAAGGTCTCCGGTTAAATCGTAAGGTAACAAAACAACTTCATCAAGTGTATTTATGTATTCTTTTAAATAAACTTTTAAAACTTTAGTATCTATTACAGCATCAGTAATTTTTGTAGTAAAAGGAATAAGTTGAATAGATGAAATTTTAATTTCATCATTAAGAGCTACTTTTAATTTAAAATTTCCTAAAGAATCAGTAATTGTTCCTTTATTTGAAGATGTATTATAAATAGTGATATTTTCTAAATCCTCTAAGTCCACAATTATCTTTCCTTTAACTTCTATCCGAGAATCGTTTTGAGAAAAAAGAAATAATGTAGCAGTAAAAAAAAATAAAATAGATAGAGTATGTTTCATATAATTGGTTTTATACTTGTAAATAACGGTTTTCATTTCTTAATTTAAATTTAAAAGAGGTTTAAACTTTTGTTAAAGGTTTTCTATAGCCTATTACAATTAAATTGGTAATACATAAATTTACAACAAATAAATCATAATGAGAAGTATAATTATTGCAAGCACTTCTAAAGTTTTTGGAGGAGAAACCTTAGACTATATTTTAGAAGATCTAAAAAATCATTTTAAAAATACAGATGAAATATTGTTTATACCTTATGCTAGACCTGGCGGTATTTCTCATGAAGAATACACGCAAAAAGTAAAAGAACCTTTTAATTTAATTGATAAAAAAATAATAGGTATTCATGAATTTAAAAATCCTATTAAAGCTTTAAAAGAAGCTAAAGGCATTTACGTTGGAGGAGGAAATACCTTTGTTTTAGTAAATCAATTATATAAAAACAAGTGTTTAAATACTTTAAAAGAAGTCGTTAATAATGGTATACCATATTTAGGCACAAGTGCCGGTAGTAATATTTGCGGATTAACAATGAGCACCACTAACGATATGCCTATAGTTTATCCTCCAAGTTTTAAGACTTTAGGTTTTGTTCCATTTAATATAAATCCACACTATCTTGATCCTATTATTGGAAGCAAGCATATGGGAGAAACAAGAGAAACTCGAATTAAAGAATTTCATCAATTTAATACACAACCAGTAATTGGCTTAAGAGAAGGCAGCTATATTCAAGTTAAAGGCAATAATATTACTCTAAAAGGTAATTTAAAAGCTAGAATTTTTGAATACAAAAAAGAGCCGTATGAGATTGAAAGCAATACAAGCCTAAATATATTAAAATAAAAAAGCCTCATCTTTAAAAGATAAGGCTTCTTAGAGCGAGAGACCAGGTTCGAACTGGCGACATTCAGCTTGGAAGGCTGACGCTCTACCAACTGAGCTACTCTCGCATTTCCGGTGGCAAATATAATAATTAAAATAGTTTATCAAATAAAATTAATAAATATTATTGTGTATTTCATCGAATATTTTTGGTTTTTACCGATAAATAAAACTAAGAATGATGGATTTTCGTAAAAACAATCAACATGATATATTTTTACAGAAAAATTCCTCAAAATGAAAAAAATCCTACTACTATTCACATTTCTATTAGTAACTAATTTATTTGCTCAAGTTAAGGTTGGTGAAAACCCTCAATCCATAAACCCAAACTCTATTCTTGAATTAGAAAGCACAGATAAAGTTTTAGTTGTAACAAGAATTTCTACAGCTCAGATGAACGCTCTAAATCCACTAAATGGAGCTATTATTTACAATACTGACGAAAATTGCTTATTCCAATATAATAACAATACATGGTCAAGTTTATGTGTTAATGTAATGGATAATGAAACTGTTACTTCATTAATAGATAATAATGATGGAACTATTAGTTATACCAGCGAAGATGGGTCTACAACAACAATTATTAAGTCTAATCTTATAGATAATAATGATGGAACTTATACTTTTAACAATGGTAATGGCGCTCCTGTTACAATAGATATACCTTCACTAGAAACTTTAACATCAATTACTTTAAACCCAAACAATACCACTATTGACTATATAGATGAAGATGGTACACTTACACAATTAAATCTTTCAAATATTGTGTCTAACTTAGAAACTGCTACAACTCTAGTTGATAATGGAGATGGTACAGTTACTTATACCAATGAAAACAATGTAACAACTACTGTTGGAATTGTTGGTCCTCAAGGTGAAGTTGGTCCTCAAGGCCCTCAAGGTCCTGCTGGATTAAATGGTGCAGATGGTGCTCAGGGTCCTCAAGGTGAACAAGGCCCACAAGGTGAGCAAGGTATTCAAGGTGAAACTGGACCTCAAGGTGAAGTTGGTCCTCAAGGTCCTGCTGGAACAAATGGTGCTGATGGTGCTCAGGGTCCTCAAGGTGAACAAGGCCCACAAGGTGAACAAGGTATTCAAGGTGAAACTGGTCCTCAAGGTCCTGCTGGAATAAATGGTGCGGATGGCGCTCAAGGCCCACAAGGTGAACAAGGTATTCAAGGTGAAACTGGACCTCAAGGTGAAGTTGGTCCTCAAGGAGAACAAGGTCCTGCTGGAACAAATGGTGCAGATGGCGCTCAAGGCCCACAAGGTGCGCAAGGTATTCAGGGTGAAACTGGACCTCAAGGTGAAACTGGACCACAAGGTCCTGCTGGAATAAATGGTGCAGATGGCGCTCAAGGCCCACAAGGTGAACAAGGTATTCAAGGTGAAACTGGACCTCAAGGTGAAGTTGGTCCTCAAGGAGAACAAGGTCCTGCTGGAATAAATGGTGCAGATGGTGCTCAGGGTCCTCAAGGTGAGCAAGGTATTCAAGGTGAAACTGGGCCTCAAGGTCCACAAGGTCCTCAAGGTGAAGTTGGACCTCAAGGAGAACAAGGTCCTGCTGGAGCAAATGGTACTGACGGTGCTCAGGGTCCTCAAGGTGAGCAAGGTATTCAAGGTGAAACTGGTCCTCAAGGTGAAGTTGGTCCTCAAGGTGAAGTTGGTCCTCAAGGTCCACAAGGTCCTGCTGGAACAAATGGTGCGGATGGCGCTCAAGGTCCACAAGGTGAGCAAGGTATTCAAGGTGAAACTGGACCTCAAGGTGAAGTTGGTCCTCAAGGCCCACAAGGTCCTGCTGGAATAAATGGTGCAGATGGCGCTCAAGGCCCACAAGGTGAACAAGGTATTCAAGGTGAAACTGGACCTCAAGGTGAAGTTGGTCCTCAAGGAGAACAAGGTCCTGCTGGAGCAAATGGTACTGACGGTGCTCAGGGTCCTCAAGGTGAGCAAGGTATTCAAGGTGAAACTGGTCCTCAAGGTGAAGTTGGTCCTCAAGGTCCACAAGGTCCTGCTGGAACAAATGGTGCGGATGGCGCTCAAGGTCCACAAGGTGAGCAAGGTATTCAAGGTGAAACTGGACCTCAAGGTGAAGTTGGTCCTCAAGGCCCACAAGGTCCTGCTGGAATAAATGGTGCAGATGGCGCTCAAGGCCCACAAGGTGAACAAGGTATTCAAGGTGAAACTGGACCTCAAGGTGAAGTTGGTCCTCAAGGAGAACAAGGTCCTGCTGGAATAAATGGTGCAGATGGTGCTCAGGGTCCTCAAGGTGAGCAAGGTATTCAAGGTGAAACTGGGCCACAAGGTGAAGTTGGTCCTCAAGGTCCACAAGGTCCTGCTGGAATAAATGGTGCCGACGGTGCTCAAGGTCCTCAAGGTGAGCAAGGTATTCAAGGTGAAACTGGTCCTCAAGGTGAAGTTGGTCCTCAAGGTCCACAAGGTCCTGCTGGAACAAATGGTGCTGACGGTGCTCAGGGTCCTCAAGGTGAACAAGGTATTCAAGGTGAAACTGGACCTCAAGGTGAACAAGGTCCTCAAGGTCCACAAGGTCCTGCTGGAACAAATGGTGCGGATGGCGCTCAAGGTCCACAAGGTGAGCAAGGTATTCAAGGTGAAACTGGACCTCAAGGTGAAGTTGGTCCTCAAGGCCCACAAGGTCCTGCTGGAATAAATGGTGCAGATGGCGCTCAAGGCCCACAAGGTGAACAAGGTATTCAAGGTGAAACTGGACCTCAAGGTGAAGTTGGTCCTCAAGGAGAACAAGGTCCTGCTGGAATAAATGGTGCAGATGGTGCTCAGGGTCCTCAAGGTGAGCAAGGTATTCAAGGTGAAACTGGGCCTCAAGGTCCACAAGGTCCTCAAGGTGAAGTTGGACCTCAAGGAGAACAAGGTCCTGCTGGAACAAATGGTGCTGACGGTGCTCAGGGTCCTCAAGGTGAGCAAGGTATTCAAGGTGAAACTGGTCCTCAAGGTGAACAAGGTCCTCAAGGTCCACAAGGTCCTGCTGGAACAAATGGTGCTGACGGTGCTCAGGGTCCTCAAGGTGAACAAGGTATTCAAGGTGAAACTGGACCTCAAGGTGAACAAGGTCCTCAAGGTCCACAAGGTCCTGCTGGAACAAATGGTGCAGATGGCGTTCAAGGCCCACAAGGTGAGCAAGGTATTCAAGGTGAAACTGGACCTCAAGGTGAAGTTGGTCCTCAAGGCCCTCAAGGTCCTGCTGGAACAAATGGCGCAGATGGTGCTCAAGGCCCACAAGGTGAGCAAGGTATTCAAGGTGAAACTGGACCTCAAGGTGAAGTTGGTCCTCAAGGAGAACAAGGTCCTGCTGGAATAAATGGTGCTGACGGTTCTCAAGGCCCACAAGGTGAGCAAGGTATTCAAGGTGAAACTGGACCACAAGGTGAAGTTGGTCCTCAAGGTCCACAAGGTCCTGCTGGAACAAATGGTGCTGACGGTGCTCAGGGTCCTCAAGGTGAGCAAGGTATTCAAGGTGAAACTGGTCCTCAAGGTGAAGTTGGTCCTCAAGGAGAGCAAGGTCCTGCTGGAATAAATGGTGCAGATGGTGCTCAGGGTCCTCAAGGTGAGCAAGGTATTCAAGGTGAAACTGGTCCTCAAGGTCCTCAAGGTCCTCAAGGTGAAGTTGGACCTCAAGGAGAACAAGGTCCTGCTGGAACAAATGGTGCAGATGGTGCTCAGGGTCCTCAAGGTGAGCAAGGTATTCAAGGTGAAACTGGTCCTCAAGGCCCACAAGGTCCTGCTGGAATAAATGGTGCAGATGGCGCTCAAGGCCCACAAGGTGAGCAAGGTATTCAAGGTGAAACTGGGCCACAAGGTGAAGTTGGTCCTCAAGGTCCACAAGGTCCTGCTGGAATAAATGGTGCCGACGGTGCTCAAGGTCCTCAAGGTGAGCAAGGTATTCAAGGTGAAACTGGACCACAAGGTGAAGTTGGTCCTCAAGGCCCACAAGGTGAGCAAGGTATTCAAGGTCCAGTAGGCCCTTCTAATGCTTATGTTGGACAATTTATTATTACAGCAACTGGGAACCAAACTATAACAGGAATACCATTTGAACCATCATCGATAACATTTGTTGCTCATGCGAATGTAGAAACATTAGATATAGACGCAGACAACGGTGTAGGCAATAATAACACAGGCATTGCTAACTCTTTTGGAACAATGAATGGCTTTGCTAGAAATGACTCTGGAACGATAACACAACAAGTAATTTATGTAGGTGGAAGTGGTAATTCTATTAACGATATTTCAAGATTCGCTTCAAGCTCTAGATGTATTGGTTTAAGATATGGTAATCAAAATGGTGATGCTGTTGGAAGAACACTAGCTAGCTTAACTTCATTTAACGCTAATGGATTTACAATAAATGTAACTAACAAATCAGATAATGTTGTTGTAATATTTACTGCTTATAAATAATTAAGAAGCATGAGAAATTTAATATATATAGCATTGCTTCTATTTCAAATTAATTTTGGACAGCAAGCGCTTCAAAATTCTGGAAATATTCAAATTCATGATCAAGGTCAAATAGGGTTTCATATTGATTTAATTAATAACGGAACTTTTAATGAAAATTTAGGTTTGGCAGGCTTTTACAATTCCGATAATTCTTTAAAAATATCAGGAACAAAAACTCCAAGATTTTTTGATATGGATATTGCAGTAGACGATAATTTATTTTTAGAAATAAATACAGAAGTTTCAAATGGCTTGTACTATATTATTGGAGATATTATTACACCTAGAACAAATTCTGAAATATCTTTAGATTATTTAAGCAATTCTTTTTTTGTAAGTGAAGATGATTTTAGATTAACGGATGGATATGCTGCTATTACAGGTAATAATTCTTTTACTTTTCCAATTGGAGATGATAACAAATTGAGACCTTTAATTATTCCAACACAAAATATCAGTTCAAAATTTAAAGCAGCTTATTTTAATGAAGACCCAAACTTCCCTTCTACTTTCTTACAATCTTTTAATACTAATAACTCTGAAGTAATTATTAGCAAAATCAGTAATGAAGAATTTTGGGATTTTAATGGCACTAACAAAACCTTAGTTACTTTAACTTGGGATCAAGAAAGCCAAATCCCTTTACTTACTAATGATTTGCTAAATTTAAGAGTTGTAGGATGGAGTAAAGCAGAAAACAAATGGTTAGATTTAGGAAACACTAATGTTACTGGCGACCTTAATAATGGTACTATAAGCTCTTTTCAATTTACTCCAAATGATTTTGAAATTATAACTTTTGGATCACTTATTGGAAGCGATGGACTTGTTGTTTATAATGGAATTAGCCCAAATAACGATGGAGTAAACGAAACTTTTATTATTGAAGGCATAGATTTATTTAAAAATGAACTAAAAATATTTAATCGTTGGGGACGTGTTGTATATGATGCTGTAGATTACAAAAACACTTTTAATGGAGTTTCAAACAAAAAAATTATTGGTAGTCAAGGAGACAGATTACCCGTAGGAACTTATTTTTATATATTACAATTAACAGAAGATAATAAAACTTATTCTGGTTGGATATATATTAACTATTAATTACAAGGTTTTATAAAAGTGATAGCCAAAAATTTCATATCCTTCGTTATAATAAAATTTATGCGAAGGATAATTTTGCACATAGGTATTTAACTCTGAAATTACACATCCTTTAGATTTTGCATAATCGTAAAGCCAATTAAAAAAACGTTTTCCTAAACCTTTACCGCGATACTCTTCATCTATATAAACATGGTCAATTTCCATAGATTTTCCTGCATAATGTCTTGTTTGAAACCACATTCCACAAACACCTATTAGCTTTTCATTTTCAAAAACACCTGCACATTCATAATTTTCTTCAACAATTATTGCAAAACGTTCTTTTAATATAGCGTCAGAATTTGCATTATTTGTTAACTTTTGAATTAAAGGAATAATACAATTTATATCCTTTTTATTAATAATTTTAAAGCTTAAAGACATACTGATAATTTTTAGTAAATTTAAATAAAATCATTAAGTTTGAAAGACATTACTTTCTATGAAAACAAACAATTTTTCAAACATAAAAATTGAAGCTATTACCGGAGAACAAACTCTACCTATTCGTCATGCTGTGCTAAGAAAAGGAAAACCTATCGAAGCGTGTCCTATTCCGGAAGACAACCTGAAAACAACCTATCATTTTGGGTTATTTTACAATAACAAACTTGTTGCGGTTAGCACTTTTGTAATAGATAAATCTGTTTATTTTAAAGAACCTAACCAATATAGACTTAGAGCAATGGGTGTTCTAGAAGGTTACCAAGGCTTACAACTTGGAAAACAGCTATTAAATTTTGGTGTTCATTTTTTAAAAGAAAAAAAAGTAGAGCGTCTTTGGTTTAATGCAAGAATTATTGCTTTAAACTTTTATAAAAAAAATGGTTTTGAAACTATTGGACCTGTTTTTAATATACCTAACGTAGGTGATCACTTTGTAATGCACAAAAAATTATGATTAAAAAAGAAAGTATAAATCTTTTAGTATTATTACTTCTTACTATTAGCTCTTTTTCTCAGTTTGCTTTTGCTCAAAATACAATTTCAACTGAAGAATTAATAGGCAAAGGAAACCCAAAACTCTTTGGAAAAGATTACAAATTAAGAGAAGAAGCTTACATCGCTTTTAAAAAAATGCAAGCTGCAGCATTAAAAAGCAACATAACAATTGGTATTGCTTCTAGCTATAGAAGTTTTGCGCATCAAAAACGTATATGGGAAAGAAAATTTAATAGAAATAAATCTAAAGGACTTTCCGGAAAAGAAAACATTAAGAAAATTATAGAATATTCTACAATTCCTGGCACCTCGCGCCATCATTGGGGAACAGATATTGATATTTATCAAACTAATGTTAAACAACCAAATGGCATTTTACAAACAAAAAACTATCATGAAAATGGAGTGTTTTACAAACTAAAAAAATGGATGGATGCTAATTCAGAACAATTTGGCTTTTATTTAGTTTATACAAATTCATCAAATAGAAAAGGCTTTAAATATGAGCCTTGGCATTACACCTACAAACCTCTATCTCTTCAATATTTAAAAAAATATCAAGAAATAAATATTTCAGAATTACTAAAAAAAGATAAACTTACCGGGAGCAGCAACTTTTCAGAAGAGTTTATAAACCAATATACTAAAGAAAATATTTTAGATATTAATCCCGAACTTTTGTAACTTTATAAAATAACCAAGAAATACTAAAATGAGAAAAGGTGGACTTAAAGGACGATTATTAATAGGTGTAGCCATAGCAGCATTTTTTTTAATTAAACATTACATGAGCAGAGAAACCAATCCTTACACCGGGAAAGTACAAGCGATTGACATGACTGCAGAAGAAGAAATACAAATGGGATTAGCCAGTATAAATCAAATGGCACAACAGCATGGTGGACTATATCCAAATGAGCAATATCAAGCTTTGGTAGATAAAGTAGGGAACAAATTAGTTAACAATAGCATTGCAAAAGACACTCCTTACAAATACGATTTTCACCTATTAGCAGACCCAAGTACTATTAATGCTTTTGCATTACCTGGTGGTCAAATATGTATTACGTATGCCTTATTTTCAAAATTAAAAAACGAAGATCAGCTTGCTGGTGTTCTTGGTCATGAAATAGGTCATGTTTTAGGAAAACACTCTGCAGAACGTATTGCAAATAGTAAAATGTGGCAAGGCTTAAGTACAGCAGGTTCTGTTGGCGCAGATATGGGTGGTGTAGTTAGCCAAATTGGAAATGGCACATTGCTTAAAAATGGACGAGGTGATGAACTTGAGAGCGACGAACTTGGAGTTCGTTTCATGATGCGTTCTGGTTACGACCCTGAAGAAATGATAGGTGTTATGCAAATTTTAAAAGATGCCGCAGGTCCAAATAGACAACCAGAATTCTCTAGCACGCATCCAGATCCAGATAATAGAATTGAAAAAATAAGAGAAGCAATAGAAAAATACAGAAGAAACTAAATCGTTTTCGTTTAATTATAATATAAAGTCCTGCATTTGCGGGACTTTTCTTTTTATATTTGTTATTCAAATTCTAAGAAAATGAACAAAAAAGTCATCCTAATGATTCTTGATGGTTGGGGAAAAAGTCCTGATCCTAAAGTGTCTGCCATAGATAATGCTAACACACAATTTATAGATAGTTTATACACTAAATACCCTAATGCTCAATTAAGAACCGACGGTTTACATGTTGGACTACCAGAAGGACAAATGGGAAATAGTGAAGTTGGCCATATGAATTTAGGAGCAGGACGAATTGTTTATCAAGATTTGGCAAAAATAAATTTAGCCATAGAGAATAAATCTTTAGCACAAGAACCTGTTTTAGAAAACGCCTTTCAATATGCTAAAAAAAACAATAAACCTATTCACTTTTTAGGATTAGTAAGTAACGGTGGTGTACATTCTCACATTAACCATCTAAAAGGTCTTATTGAAGCTTCTGAAGCTTATGGAGTACAAAAATCTTATATTCATGCATTTACAGACGGACGTGATGTAGACCCACATTCTGGAAAAGACTTTATTGCAGATTTAGAAGAATTTAATAAAGATAAAAATTCAGAAATAGCCTCAATAACTGGTCGTTATTATGCTATGGATCGAGATAAACGTTGGGAACGTGTACAATTAGCGTATAACGCGTTAGTTAACGGAGAAGGTACACTATCTCATAATCTTCAAGAAAGCATTCAAGAAAATTACGATGCAGATATTACAGACGAGTTTATAAAACCAATAATTAAATCTAACGCCAAAGGTTCTCCTTTAGCAACCATTAAAGAAGATGATGTTGTAATCTTCTTTAATTTTAGAACAGATAGAGGTAGACAATTAACTAATGCGCTAACTCAAGAAAATTTTCCAGAATTCAATATGAAAAAATTGAATTTATATTATGTTACCCTAACTAATTACGATGAAAATTTTAAGAACCTACATGTTGTTTTTAATAAAGATAACATTACAGAAACTTTAGGAGAAGTATTAGAAAAAAACAACAAAACACAAATTAGAATTGCAGAAACAGAAAAGTATCCACATGTTACTTTTTTCTTTTCAGGAGGAAGAGAAGAGCCTTTTAAAGGAGAATCTCGAATTTTAAAAAATTCGCCAAAAGTTGCAACTTACGATTTACAACCAGAAATGAGTGCCTTTGAATTAACTGATGCTCTAGTTCCAGAACTACAAAAAGGTGAGGTTGATTTTGTATGTTTAAATTTTGCAAATGGCGATATGGTTGGACATACAGGCTCTATGCAAGCAGCAATTAAAGCATGTGAAGCAGTTGATAAATGCGTAAGTAAAGTTATTACTACTGCTGTGGAACACGATTATACAATATTATTAATCGCAGATCATGGTAATTGCGAAACTATGGTAAATCCAGATGGCTCTCCACATACTGCACACACCACCAATCCTGTACCAATTATTTTAATAGATAAAGAACTAAAAGCTATTAAAAATGGAGTTTTAGGAGATGTTGCACCTACAATTTTAAAATTAATGGGAGTAGAACAACCTAAAGTAATGACACAAAACTCATTAATTTAATAGTTTACTGCTCTATATCTATAGATAAGTTATAAAAACATAGAAATAGTTTTAAAAATCACCACTTACAAATAATCGTAGTAAGTAAACATCGCTCTATTTTGATTATAAAAATTGTATTTTTGTATTCTATTTATAATTAAAATGAATATTTCTAAAGGACTTATTATTGCGGTAGATTTCGATGGCACTATTGTAGAAGATGCTTATCCTAGAATTGGAGATGAGCGCCTTTTTGCTTTCGACACCTTAAAACGTTTACAAGCAGATGGTCATCGTTTAATTTTATGGACGTATCGTCATGGTAAGAAACTAGATGAAGCAGTAAATTTCTGTAAAGCTAACGGAATAGAATTTTATGCTATAAACCGTAGTTTTCCTGAAGAAGATATACTAGAAAATGCCAGTAGAAAAATTCATGCAGATTTATTTATAGACGATAGAAATATAGGAGGCGTACTTGGTTGGGGAGAAATATACCAAATGCTCACTAACGAGGCACCTAAACCCAAACAAAAAAAGAAAAAAGGTTTTTTTAGATTCTAAAAAAGAGATTAACAGGTTATGATAGTAGTAAAAACAAGAGAAGAAATAGAGTTAATGCGAGAAGCTGCATTAGTTGTTTCTAAAACATTAGGTGAAGTTGCAAAAGCTGTTAAACCTGGCGTAACAACATTAGAACTAGATAAAATTGCAGAAGAGTGCATAAGAGATCAAGGAGCAGTGCCTGGGTTTTTAGGATTGTATGATTTTCCTAACACGCTTTGTATGAGTCCAAACTCTCAAGTTGTACATGGTATACCTAACAACACACCTTTGGTTGAAGGAGATATTATTTCTATAGATTGTGGTGCTATAAAAAATGAATTTTATGGTGACCACGCGTATACGTTTGCTGTTGGAGAAATAGATTCTGAAACAAAAAAGTTACTACAAGTAACAAAAGAATCTTTATACGTTGGTATTAAAGAATTAAAAGTGGGCAATCGTGTTGGAGATGTTGGTTTTGCTATTCAAAAATACTGCGAAGATCATGGATATGGTGTTGTAAGAGAATTAGTTGGACATGGCTTAGGGCGTGTAATGCATGAAGATCCAGAAATGCCTAATTATGGAAAACGTGGTCGTGGTAAAAAATTTATTGAAGGTATGGTTGTTGCCATAGAACCCATGATTAATATGGGTACTAGACGTATAAAACAACATAGAGATGGTTGGACTATTACCACTCAAGATGGTAAACCAAGTGCACATTTTGAGCATGATGTTGCCATTTTAGACGGAAAACCGGAGATACTATCTACTTTTGCTTACATTTATGAAGCTTTAGGTATTGTAAGTGACGAGGAAGATGCTTTTAGACAAAAGGCTTTAGTGCTTTAATTTCTTTTTAGGTTAAAACTGCTGTTATTTTTTAATTTTAGATTTTACTTTAAATATTTAATAGCAATACAAATATCACTAAGCTCTATTTTAGTATTTTTTATAAAATTTTTACTAAAAATAAATTTTAAATGTATAGTTTAAATTGAAAAAACTCTTCAAATTAATACTAAATATAATACCAAGACCTATTCTTATTAGGCTAAGCTATCTTATTAGGCCTATGCTAGCCGTATCTCTTTACGGCTCAAAGTATATGGATCCTATAGACGAAAGAGGCTTTAGAAGTTTTTTACCATATGGATATGGCAAACAACGAGATAATGTATTATCACCATCAACGCTATCTTTAGAACGCCATAGATTATTATGGTTGTATTTAAAAAATGAAACCACTTTTTTTTCAGCTAAAAAAAAAGTGCTTCATTTTGCACCAGAACAATGTTTTTTAAAACGATTTAGAAAACTTAAAAATATAGAGTATACAACTACCGACTTGCTCTCGCCTATTGCAGATGTAAAAGCAGATATTTGCAATCTTCCTTTTAATAATAATAGTTTTGATATTATTCTATGCAATCACGTACTAGAACATATACCAGATGATACTAAAGCTATGGAAGAATTATATCGTGTTATGAAACCTGGTGGATATGGAATTTTTCAAATCCCACAAGATTTAAATAGAGATAAAACTTTTGAAGATAATACTATTACAGACAAAAAAGAACGAGCTCAAGTTTTTGGCCAATACGACCATGTTCGCGTATATGGACGCGATTACTTTAACAAATTAAGATCTATTGGTTTTAAAGTAGAAGAAGTAGATTATACAGCTAAGTTATCTTCCGAAGAAATAGAAAAATATTGTTTAGCTGAAGGCGAAATTATACCTGTAGTTTACAAAAATTAACAATATAATTTAATTATGACATCACAAACACTAATTGCAACAGCTGCTTTATTTGGTATGTTAGCAGTAATTTTTGGTGCTTTTGGAGCACACACCTTAAAAAAAACACTATCTAAAGAACAATTACAAAGTTTCGAGGTTGGAGTTAAATACCAAATGTATCATGCTATTGTTTTATTGGTACTAGGCTTTGGTCAAGGTCCAAAAAGCAGTGCAATTTACTGGTGTTTTGTATTTGGCATAATACTATTTTCGTTTAGTATTTATGGTTTAGTTTTAAGTGATGCTAAAGGTAAAAAACTTAAATTTTTAGGACCAATTACTCCTTTAGGAGGCTTATTATTAGTTACTGGATGGTTTTTATTATTATTTAACGCCTTCTAATTACTTATTATAATATGTTTTAAAATAAAAAAGCCTAAACATAAGTTTAGGCTTTTTCTTTATAACTATTTTATAGTTTTTTTAATGATTATCTAAAACTTCTTCATCACGATATTTACAACATGGATGTACAGAATTATAAGCCTCGTCTGTAGCTTTTAATTCTTTTGTATCGTGCCCTACTTCGGCTATACTTTTAGAAATAGCTTCAATATTTGTTTTACGCTCATCGAAAATTAATTTAAGTTCGTGTGTTTGCACATCCCATTTTGCAGATTTTACACCTTTTGTATTTAAACTTGCTTTTTCAATACGTTTTTTACACATTAAACAAACGCCATCTACCTCTATAGAAGCGCGTTTATTTTTGTCTTGAGCAAAAGTTATAGACGTTATTAAAACTGCTAAAACTAGAATTGTACTTTTTATTGTTTTCATAATTATATAAATTTATTTATTAGATTTTTAATTTTATAGCTGTTGAGTTATTTTATTTTATATCGTAATCCCGCATAATAATTTGCACCAAATATTGGACCATATACAAACGTAGTATCAAAACTTGAGCCAAAAGGATTATCTGCAGATACTATTGGGTTATCTTGCCTTACATTGGTTATATTTTCTCCTCCTAAATATACTTCAAATTTTGGAGAAAACACTTTAGTTACTTGTGCATTAAGCGTAGCTAGAGTTGGAGAATAGTCTGGTAACATATACTGCGCAGGATTATTTGCTGTAGAAGAAAAACGTTGTTCTCCTAACCAGTTATATGTGGCATCAAATTTCCAATTCGAGTTATTTTTTACTTGTGTTTCGTATGAAGCGTTTGCAAAAAACCTATGCTTTGGAGTTAATGGTTTTTCTAATTTACCAGATGCATATTGTGTTTTTACATCGTAGTTTTTGTAAGCTATACGGGTATTTAAACGATCTAACGGTTCGTAATTTAATTCTACTTGAAAACTGTTAGCATAGCTATCTCCTTCTAAATTATAAAAATTTACTTCTTGTGCATTTTCATAATCTACAACTACTTGATTTTTAAAATCTGTTCTATAAAAATCTGCTGTAATTTCAGCTTTTCTATTAAACAGTCTAAATCCTTGTAAAAAAGACACTCCGTAATTCCATGCGATTTCTGGATCTAATCCATAAATTTCACCAGTATTATTTAAAATATTAATTGTTCGAGAGGTCGAAAATAATTTTTGATTTTCGGCAAAAATATTAGCGCTTCGTTTACCTCTACCTGCAGATGCTCTAAATACACCTTTTTCCCAAGTTGTATAGCGCATATGCAAACGTGGTGTTACAAACGTCCCTAATAAATTATGTCTATCTACTCTTAAACCTGCAGTAATGTTAAGCTTATCTAAATTAAAATAATTATACTCCATAAATGCACCTATCGAGTTTTCGGTTCTTTCGTAATTTAGAGTATTTACAAACTCATCGTAATGATCGTAAGTATAACTTATTCCTGTTTTAATTTTATGTCTCGAGTCTCCTATTATAGTATTATACATAATATTGGTGTACAAACTATTATGCTCTATATCGTATTGATTTAATCCAAAATATGAATCCTGTTGATGACCACTAAATGCAGTTTGAATACTTAAACTTTGCCATGGTAATTCAGGATTTACATATCCTAATTTTGCTGAAACTTCAAAACGTTCTGTTTCAATCTCACTTCCCCAATAATTTGTAGTTAATTTATCTCTATCTGGATCGAAATTTATTTGTCCTGATTGTTTTTCATCATTTAAATACTTTAAATTAATAAAACTAACCAATCCTTTTTCTGGATTAATATATTGCCAGCGATTCATAAAATTGACTTGATTGTATAATGGCATATCTATAAAACCATCATTATTTACATCATGCTTTTTCTGGTGTGTATTACCATGTATATAAAAACCAGTATCCCACTTATCACTTACTTTAGTATTAAAATGTGTATTTAATTCTAAACGTGTACTGCTTGCTCCATAAAGGTTTACAAACAATTTATTATCTGTTTTAGGTTTTACTAGCTCGGTATTTATTTGTCCTGCGATACTTTCGTAACCATTTACAACACTTCCAGCTCCTTTTGTAATTTGAATACTTTCTACCCAAGTTCCAGGAATAAAACTAAGTCCAAAAGCTTGAGATGCTCCACGAATAGATGGTATGTTTTCGGTAGCGATTAAAATATATGGACTTGTTAAGCCTAACATTTTAATTTGCCTTGTTCCTGTTACTGCATCTGCAAAATTAACATCGATTGATGGATTAGTTTCAAAACTTTCCGACAAGTTACAACAAGCGGCCTTTAACAACTCATCACTACTTACAGTAATAATATTTTGAGATGATAAATACGATGTTCCCATTGTTTTTTGCTTAGCTGTAATTTCAACCTCTTCAAGTTCGCTAGTTGGTTTTAATCTATGTTTAATTGGTTTTGCATTTAAAACTGTTAGCGTATCGGTTTTATAACCAACAAAACTTATTACTAATTTTTTGTATTCTTCTTTATACGGAATGGAGAAATTTCCATCAAAATCGGTAACATTTCCAACTTTAGTTCCTAGCCAAAAAACGTTAGCTCCTGGCAATGGATTTTTAGAAGCATTATCTTCTAAAATTGTTCCAGTTATTTTTTCTTGAGATATTGCAAACAACGGCAATAGCAATAATATATATATTAATTTTTTCATTTAATTGTAGGTTTTATAAAGCATAATTATTGCCATAATAATCATGATTGTATTTTCAATAAAAGTAGCTTTAGTCATAGGTAATTTAAGCACTGTACCTAAGCATGCACATTGTATTTCTTGTTTATTTAAAAGTGTTTTTATTACTCCAATTGTAGTAATACCCAATACAATAATGGTTACAATAAGTGCTGTAAAAATTTGAAAACGCATTAAAAACATAAGTCCTAAAACAATCTCAATAAAAGGATATATTTTTGCGTAAGCAGGAAATACTTTAGCCAAAGGATCGTACATTTTAAAAGACTCTGGAAATCCTTTTAAATCTAAAATTTTAAAGAAACTAAATACTATGTAAAATAAGCCCATGAAATCGAGCATAAAATCACTCCAATTCCAGTTTTTGTAATGTAATAGAATTGAAGCTATAATTATGTAAGCAAATATTATAAATAGTGGTTTTAGCTTTTGTAAATCTGTTTTTTCTTCTTTATTTGCTACTGTTGAGAAAACATTTCTTTGTTGTTTTTCAATTTCTAAAATTGAAAATTTTTCTGGTAATTCTTCTTGTAATTTTTCTATTGAAATATGCTGAGACATTTTAACCTCAACTTCAGCTTTTTCTAAGTCGACTGAAGCACTAGTAACATGTTCAATATTATTTAATGCTTTTTCAACTGAAGCTTTACAATTGCCACAGGTCATACCTGTAACTTTATATGTGTGTTTCATTTTTTTTAATATTAATTATTAGTGCTTTGAAGGCGCTCAATCATTGCTTTCATTTCTTTAATTTCTCTTTCTTGAGCTTTAATAATATCTTCGGCTAATTTTTTAACTTCCGGATCTTTGATGTCTGCTCTGCTACTTGTTAATATTGCAATTGAATGATGAGGAATCATGGCTTTTAACCATAAAATATCACCAACAATTGGTTTTTGTATTCTTACTAAGGTTAGTGCTCCAAAAAAAAGTATAATGCTTCCTAAAACAATTGCAATGTTTTTTTTCTTGTTTTGATACATATTTCGCATGGCTACAAACATAATTATAGCCATTGTTGCAATACCTAAACAACTCATGTAAAAACGTGTTAAACTAAAGTACACATGATCTATTGTATAAGTATTTAAATACATAGTTATATACATAGCTACAAATGAAGCTGCTAACATTAAAACAAACTTCGTGTAATTGTTTTTTTTCATTTCATGATTTTTCATAATAAAATGGTTTTTCTGATTGTTATTTTTTTAAAATCTTAAAGATAATCCGCCTCCTGCTCCAAATCGATTGTCGTAACTCGCCATTAGCGACGCGTTTTTTGAGAGTAAATATTCAGCACCAGCACTCCAAACTAATTCTTTTTCAAAATTTGAATTTTGTGGTAGTGTATTTACTAATCCTAAATCGGCTTGGTATTCAATTTCTCCAAATACAACTGTTCTTGGAAACACCATAATTTCACGACTTAAACCTAACTGAGGTCTTAATTCATTATCTAAACGAACATCAAGACTAAATAAATAAGGTGTTAAATATCGTAAACCAACAATTGCAGTTGTATTTACTTCTTCTAAACTATCTTCCAATTCATTTTCAATATTTACACCACCAAATACTCTTAGGTAATCGTGTAAATAATACTCGTAAGTTGCTTCGGCTTCAAAATTTTTATTCCATCCGTATTCTGCCATTACGTTAAATTGGCTTCTATAGTTTGAAGTTACTAAGTTTAACTCTGTCATATGAGAGGCTACATCAACCATTCCCCAAGAATAATAAAGATTGCTTTCTTTTATTAAATTATTGATTGGATAGGCTTTCATTCTTTCGTCTCTTGGAGTATCGTAACTAATAATTCGTGTCATGCCACTCATCATATGGTATAAAATATGACAGTGAAAAAACCAGTCGCCATACTCATCGCCATAAAACTCGATGGTAACTTCTTTCATTGGTGGAACATTTACGGTATGTTTTAAAGGAGAATAATCTCCGTTTTTGTTTAATACCCTAAAAAAGTGACCGTGTAAATGCAAAGGATGGTGCATCATGGTTAAATTATTAAAAGTAATACGTGTTACCTCATTACTTTTAATCTTTATTTTATCGGTTTCGGATAAAACTACACCATTAAAACTCCATATATAACGATTCATATTACCTGTTAAGTTTAAGAGAATTTCGTTTACAGGTGCGTCAGCATCGTATACTGTTTTCTCTGGAGATTTTAAATAATCGTAATTGTATTCGGCATTCATTTTCATACCATCCATGTCGTTCATATCCATTTCTTTATGTTCTGCATGGTTCATATCATTCTCCATTTTCATTTTATCATGATTCATCTTCTCCTTTTGCATAGAATCGTGTTTCATATCATCATGATTCATTTTTCCATGATCCATCTGCATGCCATATTCAGCTTTTATTTTAAAACGTTCATCCTTATTTGGCTGAAATTTTAAAGCGTGTGCTCCCATTTTCATATCCATTTTGGCCATTTGTTTCATCATTTCAATTTTATCAGGTTTTGGAACCTCCATAGCCTTTAAAATTTCACCTTCACCTAAATATGCTGAAGCTGTACCAGAACCATCTTGAGCAGAAATTTTGAATTCTAACTTTTTATCTTCTGGAATCGTTACAATAAAATCGTATGTTTCGGCATTACCTATAAATGTTTTGTTTCTATTAACAGGCACAACATCTAAACCATCTGCTGCCACTAAAGTTGATGAATCGCCACTAAAAGTCATCCAGAATGCTGTTGATGCTGCGCCGTTAATTATACGCAACCTTACTTTTTCTCCACTTTTAAAATCTGAATAGTTAATAGACTGTTTTCCATTAATTAAAAAGGCTGGATAATATACATCTGCAATGTCTGCGCCTTCCATTCTTTGTCGCCAAAAATCTAACTGAGCGCCAAAAGCACCTCTTGAAATCACTTGATTTAGTGGTGTAGCAGTTCCTTTCTTAATGCCATACCATTCGGTTCCTCTTTTTAAAGTTCTTAGTACATCTTTTGGTTTTTCGTTGGTCCAGTCTGAAAGCATTAAAACCAATTCTTTATCATATTGTAATGTTTCTTCTTTAGGATGAATAACAAAAGAGCCATATACACCGCTTTGCTCTTGTAGCATAGTGTGAGAATGATACCAATAGGTTCCTGCTTGTTTAAGCTTAAATTTATAGGTAAATGTTGTACCTGGTTTTATTGGCGGTGTTGTTAAGTATGGCACACCATCGTAAAAATTTGGAAGCAGAATACCATGCCAATGCACAGAAGTTTCTACATCCATAGTATTTTTTACATGGATTATTGCTTCATCACCTTCGGTAAATTCTAAAACTGGACCAGGAATGGTGCCATTTACAGTCATACCCATTACAGGTTTACCTGTTATATTTATGTCTTTTTTGGCAATTGTTAATGTGTATTCTTTAGCATTAGAATTACTTTGAGAATGATGTTTTTCTTGTGCTAACATTTTTCCTATTGAAAGAAAAAATAATGTGGCTAAAAGCCATGTATTGAATTTCATTTTTATAATTTAAATTAATAATTCGGTTAAAAACTCCGCGTAAGCGAAATGGTTTGAATTATTAAAATCAAATTAAAAACACATCGTCAAGCAGTTGTATATCGAAGACGAGATTGGGTGGTGAGTAATTTTTATGAGGTATTATTTGTTTAGGCAAGCTCTCAAAAAGTGCTGTATAAGCGTAAACAAATGAAGTAATAAATAATTGTTGGCTTAAATCTAAATCATCAAAAACGTTAAGTTTTAAATTGTCCTGACCTTTAACAACTTCTATTTCATTTTTACAACAACCTTTCATTGCCGGAGCATCACTTGTAATATCTTCTCCGCAAACTTTTGCCTTTGTAAAAATAGCCGTATCTACTAAACTACTTCCACAATAATGCGATTCAACAGTAAAAGATAGTGTTGAAAACAACACTACAAATGCCATTGTAAAAGATAATATTTTATGCAAAAAGTTAGTTTTCACGATGCAAATTTACAAAATTGCTTATTAAGATAGTGACTTAAATTTAGTTTTAACAATATTTTACAGTCCTTTTCTTTGATAATAAAAAGCTGGTAAGAGTAATAACAATAGTAATGGCTGAATTAAAAAACGTCTGATATTAAAAAATATATAATAATCTTCTTGTCGCGGATTCATAACAAAGTAAAGAAATAGAAGAATTAAAATTAAATAGCTAATACTATAGATTATAACAGAAAATTTAATAATGCTCCAATCTTTAAAAAAAACATATAAAACAGCTAAAGAAATTAAGGTATTAATTACATAACGCATTGTTGTAGATAAAGTTAATTTTAAAACCTCACGTCTTGGAGAATCTATATATAAATAATCGTTATGAAAAAACTTTAAGTAAGGATCGTAAAACAAAAAATTTTCGAAAGCTCTAATTAAAATTAAAAACCCAAAAAGAAAAAACAACCAAATATATTTTTTATACTTATTCATTGTTTTTGCCAATATTAGAAAATCTATTTACCCAAAACATCCATAACAAAAAAACCATACCATAAATAATACCGGGAAAAACAACTGAGTGCAAAACCTCACTTTGCTTTGGAAAATGGTACAACGCAACAGATATTAAAACAATTCTTATTAAATTAACTACATAAATAATAACACTTCCAGAAAGTAAAAATATAATTGTTGTTTTTAACTTTCCGGAAAACGCAATAACAAAAGCCATAAATAATATAATAACACTTACAGCATTACAACCTTCTACAACTCGAGCTAAATAATGTCCGCGAATTATTAATTTTATTGAAGGCTCCGTTAAATGTTTAACAAGTTCTGTATTATAATTTATAAAATTTAACAATGCTTGACACTGGTATGCAACCAAATTTGTTATATAATCTGGAAAATATTGAGACCCAACCGAAGCATTTAAATACAATTTATATAGTAAAGACATGCCTATATAAACTAACAAAAATGTAAGGATAAATTTTATTACAGACTTATATTTTATAAAAAGTGATTTCAATTAAATTTTAGAAAATTTTATAGTTTTTAAAACGCTGAAATTACGTCTTTTTAAATACTTTTGCCAAAATTTTTATCTTACTATGATTTTTGAAAAATTAAAAACAGAAATAGAAACTATTCTTTTAGACAATAATAAATCTAAAGACGAACTACTATTAAATATCTGCGAGTTACTTGAAGCCAATATAGAATATTACAATTGGGTAGGTTTTTATTTTAAAAACGGAGATAAAAACGAATTAAAACTTGGGCCATACGTTGGCGAACCAACAGACCATACAATTATTCCATTTGGTAAAGGTATTTGCGGTCAAGTTGCTGTTAGTAACGAAAATTTTGTTGTACCAGATGTTGCTGCACAAGATAATTATATTGCATGTAGCATTACCGTTAAAGCCGAAATTGTAATTCCTATTTTTGTTAATGGTGAAAATGTTGGACAAATAGATATAGACTCTAATACACCAGATCCTTTTACAGAAGAAGACGAAAGATTTTTAGAGTTTGTTTGCGCTAAAGTTGCTAAAATAATTTAGTTGTTAACAACTACTTGTTTTTAGTTAAAAAAGACTGCATATTTTTAGCTAAAATTAAATGCCTTTTTTCGTAAATTTGTATGCTTATTAACACAACTACTAATGAGCAATAACAAAACAATTAAATCTGCATTAATCTCGGTATTTAGCAAAGAGGGTTTAGAACCTATTGTTAGAGAACTAGACAAACAAGGTGTTACCATTTATTCTACCGGTGGTACAGAAAAATTTATTAACGATTTAGGTATAAAAGTAGTACCTGTAGAAGATGTTACATCGTATCCATCAATTCTTGGTGGTCGTGTAAAAACATTACACCCAAAAGTATTTGGTGGAATTTTAAACAGACAAAATCACGATGGAGATGTTAAAGAAATGCAAGACTTTGACATCCCACAAATAGATGTTGTTATTGTAGATTTATATCCTTTTGAAAAAACAGTAGCTTCTGGAGCTGCAAATCAAGATATAATTGAAAAAATCGATATTGGAGGCATCTCTTTAATTCGTGCTGCTGCAAAAAATTACGCCGATGTTATTTGCGTATCTTCAGTTAATGATTACGCTGAGTTTTTAGAACTAATTACAGACAAAAAAGGTAATTTATCTGAAGATGATAGAAAAGCATTTGCTGCAAAAGCCTTTAATGTATCTTCTCATTACGATTCTGCTATCTTTAATTACTTTAATGCAGACCATAAAATAGCTGCTTTAAAAGTTTCTGAAACTAACGGAAAAGTTTTACGCTACGGTGAAAACCCACACCAACGTGGTTTTTTCTTCGGAAATTTTGACGATATATTTACACAACTTCATGGTAAAGAATTAAGCTACAACAACCTTTTAGATGTTGATGCAGCTGTAAATTTAATGGACGAGTTTAAAAACGACGCACCAACATTTGCCATTTTAAAACATAATAATGCATGTGGTTTGGCACAACGCGAAACCTTACATCAAGCTTACACAGATGCTTTAGCTGGAGATCCAGTTTCTGCTTTTGGTGGTGTATTAATTTCTAATACCGAAATTGATACAGCTACTGCCGAAGAAATACATAAACTATTTTGTGAAGTTGTAATTGCTCCTTCTTTTTCTACTGAAGCTGAAACAATATTAAAAGGAAAGAAAAACCGTATTCTTTTAGTTTTAAAAGATGCCGAACTTGCGCAAACCACTGTTAGAACATGTTTAAATGGTGTGTTAGTTCAAGACAGAAATAATGCAACAGACAAAAAAGAAGACGTAAAAAATGCAACTACAAAAGCACCTACAACTGCTGAGTTGGATGATTTAATATTTGCTTCAAAAATTTGTAAGCACACAAAATCTAACACTATAGTTTTAGTAAAAGACAAACAATTATGTGCTAGTGGAACAGGACAAACTAGCCGTGTAGATGCTTTAAACCAAGCAATACACAAAGCACAATCTTTTAATTTTGATTTAAAAGGAAGCGTAATGGCTAGTGATGCTTTTTTTCCATTTCCAGACTGTGTAGAAATTGCAGATAAAGCAGGAATATCTGCCGTAATTCAACCAGGTGGTTCTATAAAAGACCAATTAAGTATCGATTATTGTAACGATAATGATGTTGCTATGGTTTTTACAGGCACTAGACATTTTAAACATTAACAAATTCCTTAAAAAAGGAACATTTTAAAGATTATTAAAAAACCTGATGTGTTACTATACATATCAGGTTTTTTTTATTTCAGGATGCTTCATTAAAATAATAGCGTCTAGAAGATAAAATTATTTACACACATAATTACTAATCCTAACTGTTTAAATTCTAATTCAAAACAATTCCGCGAAAGCGAAAACAATTGCTATAAAAACATCTAAAAACATTATAAAACCGTATTTAATATTTAATGATAAATCTAAATCTTTCAGTATTAAAAATTTATATTAGAACTATACATAATAATCGCTGTTTTTTTCTTTAGTTTTATTACTTTTACGGCAACTCAATAATAACTTCAATAATTACACTTAACGCATGGGATTTTTTGACTTCCTAACAGAAGAAATCGCAATAGATTTAGGAACTGCAAACACATTAATTATACATAATGATAAGGTTGTTGTAGATGCACCTTCCATTGTAGCAAGAGATCGAATTTCGGGAAAAATAATAGCAGTTGGTCAAGAAGCCAACATGATGCAAGGTAAAACCCATGAAAACATTAAAACTATTAGACCACTTAAAGATGGTGTAATTGCAGATTTTGATGCGTCTGAGCAAATGATTAGCATGTTTATTAAAAATATTCCTGCGCTTAAAAAGAAATTATTTACTCCATCGTTACGTATGGTAATTTGTATTCCATCTGGAATTACAGAAGTAGAAATGCGAGCGGTAAAAGAAAGTGCAGAACGTGTTAATGGAAAAGAAGTATATTTAATACATGAGCCTATGGCTGCAGCAATTGGTATTGGTGTAGATATTATGCAACCTAAAGGAAACATGATTGTAGATATAGGTGGTGGTACAACCGAGATTGCTGTAATTGCTCTTGGTGGAATTGTTTGCGACAAGTCTGTTAAAATTGCCGGTGATGTTTTTACAAATGATATTATATACTACATGCGCACACAACATAACTTATATGTTGGTGAACGTACTGCCGAAAAAATAAAAATACAAATTGGTGCTGCTACCGAAGATTTAGATTTACCACCAGAAGACATGAGCGTTCAAGGACGTGATTTACTTACAGGTAAACCTAAACAAGTTCAAATTTCTTATAGAGAAATTGCAAAAGCTTTAGATAAATCTATCCTTAGAATTGAGGATGCGGTTATGGAAACATTATCGCAAACACCTCCAGAATTAGCAGCAGATATTTACAATACCGGAATATATTTAGCTGGTGGAGGCTCTATGTTACGTGGATTAGACAAACGTCTATCTCAAAAAACAGATTTACCTGTTTATATTGCCGAAGACCCATTACGTGCTGTTGTACGTGGTACAGGAATTACGCTTAAAAACTTAGCTAAATACAAAAGTGTATTGATTAAATAAAAAAGCCCTAATAAATGCAACAAATAGTAAACTTTATACTAAGAAACAAAACGTTTCTTCTGTTCCTGCTATTGTTATTTATTTCGGTAATGTTAACTATACAATCTCATAGTTACCATAGAAGCCGCTTTATAAATTCAGCAAATTTTTTAAGTGGAGGCATTTTTAATGCTTCTAATAATATTAGTGATTATTTTGGTTTGCGTGAACAAAACAAACTACTACAAGAAGAGAATAACCAATTAAAGTCTATTCTATTTAATGTAGAAAACAATTTAAATTCACCATATGTAGATAGTCTAAATTTTGCTAAAAATTACATTTTTACTCCTGCTCAAGTTATTAGAAACAGCTACTCTTCTACAAATAATATTTTATTATTAAACAGAGGTAAAAAAGATAGTATTAAACAAGATTTTGGTGTTATTTCCAGTAAGGGAATAATTGGTATTATAGAAAAAACAAATGCCAATTACGCAACTGTATTATCTATTTTAAATACAACTAGTAGCATTAGTGCAAAACTTAAAAAAACCAACCATTTTGGATCTATTAAATGGGATGGTTTGTTACCAAACAAAATACAACTTAGTGAAATTCCAAAAATTGCACCTGTAGCAACTGGAGATACTATTGTTACCTCTGGTCGCTCTGCTATTTTTCCAAAAAACATTCCTATTGGTATTGTATCTAGTTTTAATTTAGATACTGCAGAAAATTATTATGAAATTGAGGTTACTCTTTTTAACGACATGACAAATATTGAACATGTTTATATAATTGAAAATAGAGATGCAGAACAGATAGAAAACCTATTAGAAAACAATGACTAATTTTTTATCTATACATACCATCCGTTTTGTAATTTTATTATTATTACAAGTACTGTTATTAAGTCATGTTAATTTTATGGGTTACATAAACCCATATCCATATATTTTATTCATTTTATTATTCCCAATAAAAAATAATAGAATGTTATTTATTTTATTAAGTTTTCTTTTAGGGTTGTTTATAGATATGTTTTTAGACTCTGGAGGTATTCATGCTGCAGCATCTGTAACCATAGCTTTTATAAGACCAGCAGCTTTAAAATTTAGTTTTGGAGCACTTTATGACCATCAAGCTATAAAGTTTAACCAAGTTGATTTTGGACAGCGCTTTATATACATTTCAATTTTAACACTTATACATCATTTTATTTTATTCTCTCTTGAAATATTTAACTTTTCTAAGATAATTTTAGTACTACAAAACACGTTATTCTCAAGTATATTTACTATACTATTAAGTATATTAATAACTATAATTTTTAGTGGTACCAATAAAAAATGAGACAACTTTTATTATTTCTTACTGTTATTCTTGTTGGTATAATATTTACTGCAAGATTATTTTACTTACAAATCTATAATTCTAGTTCTAATAGTATTTTCGATGATAATGCTATTAGAAAAGTTTACGATTACCCAAAAAGAGGTTTTGTTTACGATAGAAACGGTAAACTTTTAGTTGCAAACCAACCATCTTACGATGTTATGGTTATTCCTCGTGAAATAGAACCATTAGATACTTTAGAGTTTTGTAAATTATTAAAAATAGATAAAGCACGTTTTGATAGCCAACTAAAAAAAGCCAAAAATTATTCATGGAGATTACCTTCACCATTTGTATCTCATTTATCTAAAGAAGATTACGCTGTACTTCAAGAAAAAATGAGAAAATATACTGGTTTTCATATTCAAAAACGTTCTTTACGTCAATATGAAACTACTATTGGAGCAAATGTTTTAGGAGATATTGGCGAAGTTAATAATAGAGATATTGCAAATGACCCTTATTACAAAATAGGTGATTTAATGGGTAAACAAGGCGTAGAGAAATCTTACGATTCTATTTTACGAGGTCGAAAAGGTATTAAATTTATACAAAAAGACAGATTTAATAGAAATATTGGACCTTATAAAGATGGTAAGTATGATACATTACCTCAACAAGGTAAAGACATAAAAATTACAATTGATTCTGAACTTCAGGCCTATGGCGAATGGCTTATGCAAAATAAACGTGGTGGTATTATTGCTTTAGAACCAAGTTCTGGAGAAATTTTAGCCATGATAGCAGCACCAACATATAACCCAAACGATTTGGTGGGTAGAAAACGATCTAAAAATTACACAAAACTATATAACGATTCTATAGCAAAACCTTTATTTAATAGAAGTTTACAAGGTGTTTACGAACCTGGGTCGCCTTTTAAATTAATGAATGCTTTAATAGGACTCCAAGAAAATGTAATTTCTACTGATGAAAAAATAACATGCTACTCCGGTTATAAATATGGTAATAGATTTATGAAATGCCACTGCCACTATGGTGCAAGAAACGACGTTGTTAGAGGTATTCAAGAATCTTGTAACGCATACTTTGCTACTACATATCGAAGAATTTTAGACAAACCAGGAAATGCCAGAGATGGTGTCGAGATGTGGAGTAAACATGCCAAAAGTTTTGGCTTAGGTAATTTTTTAAATAATGATTTAGCCGTTGGTCAAAAAGGTCGAATTCCAGATAAAGCTTATTATAAAAGAGCATATCCAGAACGTTTTTATTCAACCTATACTATCTCTAATGCTATTGGTCAAGGAGAAGTTGCTACAACACCTATACAACTTGCAAATATGACTGCAGCAATTGCAAATAGAGGTTACTACTATACACCACATATTGTTAAAGCTATTGAAGGAGAAACTTTACCAGATAAATTTACTACTCCTAAATATACAACAATAGACAAAAAACATTTTGAGCCTGTTATTGAAGGTATGCTTAAAGTTTATGAAAAAGGAACAGCAAGTAGCCTACAGGTTAAAGGGCTTGAAATTTGTGGAAAAACAGGTACCGTAGAAAATTTTGCAATAATAGATAGTGTAAAAACACAATTAACAGATCATTCTATTTTTGTAGCTTTTGCACCTAAAGATAACCCAAAAATAGCATTAGCTGTATTTGTAGAAAACGGTTATTTTGGAAGTAGGTTTGCTGGTAAAATTGCGAGTTTAATGATAGAAAAATACGTTAATAAAAAAATTACTCGTAAAGATTTAGAAAACTGGTTATTAACACACAGTTTAGAAAATGAATATGCTAAACCTTATTCTGGAGAACCATTTAAAATAAATAGAGAAACACAATACCAAATAATTCCTATGGAAGAAGTTATTGGGTTGCCAGATAACTCTAATCCATAAGTAACGTTTAAATGAGACAAACCGATAGACATTTTAAATTCGATTGGATTACTATTTTACTGTTCTTTATTTTAGCAGGCTTTGGTTGGTTAAACATCTTATCGGCCTCACATTCTGGTGAAATAGTTGACTATTTTAGTTTTACAGAGTTTTACGGTAAACAACTTGTATTTATTATACTTTCAATAGTATTAATCATTCTTATTCTATCTATAGACGCTAAGTTTTACGAAAGGTTTTCAAGTATTATTTACTTTGCTTCACTCCTCTCCTTAATAGGTCTATTTATTTTTGGAAAAAATATTAACGGCGCTACTTCATGGTACGATTTAGGAGGCATGACATTGCAACCTAGTGAATTTGCAAAAGCAGCTACAGCATTAGCTGTTGCTAAATATATTAGCGATTTGCAAACCGACATTAAACAGTTTAAACATCAAATTAGAATTTTTGCAATTATTGTAATTCCTGCTTTTTTAATTTTATTACAAAAAGATGCTGGAAGTACATTAGTGTATGGTGCATTTTTCTTTGTTTTATATAGAGAAGGACTTCCTAAAATTTATCTTATTTTAGGTTCTGTACTTATAGTATTGGCTATTTGTGCTTTAAAATTTGGAGTAATTATAACTATGCTTGTTGCAGCTATTGTAGTATTTGGGTATTATTTTACTTTAAAGAAAAAGCCTTCATTTTTTCAACCTATAATAGCTTTAGTTATTGCATTACTTATCTCTTTTGTTGTGCGTTACACTTACGATTCGCTTTTACCTTTTCATCAAAAAGATAGAATTACTATTTGGTTAAGCTTAGAAAAAGATGCCGACAAATTAGAAAAAATGAAAAAAGAAGCTGCCTACAATCTTTTAGAAAGCGAAAAAGCTATTAGCGCTGGTGGTTTTAAAGGCAAAGGTTTTATGGAAGGTACAAGAACTACAGGTAAATTTGTACCAGAACAACATACAGATTACATTTTTACTACCGTAGGTGAAGAATGGGGATTTATAGGCAGTTTTGGAGTAGTACTTATTTTTGTGCTCTTAATTTTAAGAATACTTCATCTAGCCGAACTTCAAAAATCTCAATTTAGTCGAGTCTATGGTTACGCCGTAGGAGCCATATTATTTATACATTTTTTAATTAATATAGGTATGGTTATGGGCTTGATACCAACCATTGGGATTCCACTACCCTTATTTAGCTATGGAGGTTCTGGTCTTTGGGGATTTACTATTCTTGTATTTATTTTTGTTAAATTAGATTCTAATAGAATAAATGAATGGTAATTATTTAACTATTAAATTTTGTTTTTTAGTTTTAATATTCACTTTTAACTATTCACTTTTTATCAGTAGCTTTGTATCACTGAAATTTTTCCTTTGAAAATAACCGAACAAATAAAACAACCTATTGCTTACGAAATGGATCTTTTTGAACAAAAGTTCCGTTTAGCAATGGCCTCTAAAGTTGCTTTATTAAATAGAATCACACATTACATTGTAAACCGAAAAGGCAAACAAATGAGACCAATGTTTGTATTTCTTGTTGCAAAAATGGTGTCTAATGGAGAGGTAAAAGACAGAACTTATAGAGGAGCATCTGTTATAGAATTAATACATACCGCTACTTTAGTACATGATGATGTTGTAGACGACAGTAATAAACGTCGTGGTTTTTTTAGCATTAATGCATTATGGAAAAATAAAATAGCAGTACTTATTGGTGATTATTTATTATCTAAAGGCTTACTTCTTTCTATAGACAATAATGATTTCGATTTACTAAAAATTATATCTGTTGCTGTACGTGAGATGAGCGAAGGTGAGTTGCTTCAAATTGAAAAAGCCAGACGCTTAGATATTACAGAAACAATTTATTACGAAATAATTAGACAAAAAACTGCAACATTAATTGCTGCTTGTTGTAGTCTTGGTGCAGCTTCTGTTAAACCAGATAGCCAAGAAGTAGAAACGATGCGAAAATTTGGAGAATTAATAGGTATGGCTTTTCAAATAAAAGACGATCTTTTCGATTATGGTTCTACAAGTATTGGAAAACCAACTGGTATAGATATTAAAGAACAAAAAATGACTTTACCACTTATTCATGTTTTAAATACAGTAAGTAATAAAGAAAAGAAATGGCTTATAAACTCTATTAAAAACCATAATAAAGACAAAAAACGTGTTAACGAAGTTATTGCTTTTGTAAAAGATAATGGTGGTTTAGAATATGCTGTTAAAAAAATGAAAGCTTTTCAATCCGAAGCATTACAAATACTACAACAGTTTCCAGATTCCGATTATAAATCTTCATTAGAGTTGATGGTGAATTACGTAATAGAAAGGAAGAAATAAAATACTTTTCTTATTAAAAAAAATAAAAAAGCCAGTAACTAAATTTAGCTACTGGCTTTTTAAATAATTATTCTACTAGGAAATTAATCGATTATTAATTGCTTAGTTACAGCTCCTGCGTTGCTTTTTATAGTCATAAAATAACTTGCACTACTTAAAGAAGAAACATCTATAGTGGTATTATTTTCTACAGTCCCATTTAAGTTATAAGTTTTTACAACACGACCAGTAATATCTGTTATAGTAGCTTGCTCAAGTTGTTCTTGATTAGGATTACTAATAGTAAGCATATTACTTGCTGGATTTGGAAATAAACCTATAGTTATATTATTAATTGAAAAATTATCAACGCTTAAGTTTTCATCTTGGAAATTAGGACGTAATAGATACGAAACATTAAAATTAAAATCTTCGTTATTAGACCATGTTCCATTTGGGTTTGTTGGCCAGTTAACCCAAGTTGTACCTGGAGTAAAAATTTGAGTAGTTGTTGCTAATGTAATATTAAAAGCACCTTCTTCTATAGCTACAAGATATTGACCTGGAGCAAGCGTATAAGGCTCTACAGCAATAGGTGCTGTATACACATTAGAACCAGCTACTAAAGTAACAGGATCTGTTTGTGCTATAATTGCATTAGGCACACCTCCAACCATGTCCCAAACCGTTACATATGTTGTTGTACCAGCTAATTCTCCATTAGTATCTTCTAATTGAAATGTAACAGAAGAAATATCTTCGGTAACTAAAACATCAAATTGTTGACCAAGTTGACCGCTAGTTCCTGCTCCAATACCTAATGTACCTGTAACTGTATTATCATCTCTTGCATAAGTATTAGTAGTAACTACAGTGTCCATAGTTGTAAAAGTATTGTTAGTAGCATCACCATCTGCCTCAGTAATTGTTACTGTATAAGTTGTTGAATATGTTCCTACTGCAGTTGGTGTAAATCCTGTAAATGTAACATCTTGAGTTGCGTTTCCTGCAATAGAATATGGTGCACTAGACTCTGTATATACAGTTGCATTTGTAGCATCTGTTACAGTAACAGTAGCAATTGCATTAGTTACAGCTCCAGCTTGCATGTTTTGTATAGTTGCATTTGTTCCTATTGAAGAAATTTGCTCTAGTGGAATTTGAGTATATTGATTTTGTAATTCTCCTGAACTAGTAATTGCCACATCAAAAGCAGGTGGCACCTCTACAGAAACATTATTTATCATTAAAACAAATTGATCTGTAGAATTATTTCTCCAAGCTATATAAATAGTACTTCCTGTATAGGCAGTTAAATCTACAGATTGAGTAGACCAAACAGCACCAGAAGCAGCAGTAGTTGAGTATACTACATCTGTAAAATCTGCAACTGCATTACCTGTTGTAGATACACGAACTTCATATCCATCTGGATAACCTGCATCTTGAGCTTCTTCCTCCCAAGTTAATACTGCATTACCCGTTAGTGTTATTGCAGGAGTTACCATCCAATCGTCCGACGTACCTGCTGGATCATACCATGATGTACTCATGGCAACTACATCTCCTGTATTATCAAAATCATCGGCTTCAATCCATGCAGATGTAAATTGAGCTACAGAAGCATTAGGTGTCAAGCCATCTTCGTCGTATAATGTCCAACCAGCTAGTCCTGGTCCAGAACCATCAAAGTCATCTTCAAATAACACTTGCGCAAAAGTGACATTTATAGATAATAATAGTAATAGTAAAGTAATTTTTTTCATACCCTTAAAAATTTTGTTGATTAATAATAGCACTAAAATACATAAAAATAATTCAATAAAAACCGTACTTTCCTGCTAATTAAATTGAGAATTGAGAAATTGTTTGAAATAAAAGCATAAAACGTGTTTTTTTTAAGATTTTAAAACAAGACTATTTTTTAAAAAATTAAAAAAATAGTAGAATTTTTTAATATCTAGGCAACCATTTATTTAAATTTTGCGTCTTTATAAATAGAACCACTAAACTAAAAGTTTTTTGAAAGTCATTCAACTCTATAAAAATGAAACGAAGCTTATAAAAAGAGCTCAAAAAAACAATCGTGAAGCACAACACGTATTGTATGAGTTGCATGCACCAAAAATGTTAAGTGTTTGTAGATATTATATTAAAGATCTACAACATGCAGAAGAAGCAATGTTAAATGGATTTTTTAAAGTTTTTACAAACATAAAAAGTTTTAAAAACGAAGGTAGTTTTGAAGGTTGGATAAGACGCATTATGGTTCGTGAATCTATATCCTTTTTAAGACAACAAAAAAATATAGAATTTGCGGTAGAAGATATAGATATAAAAAATGATTATTCAGACCATATAAATAGTGAAATTGAAGTAGAACACATACAAGAAATTATAGACAAACTACCAGAAGGTTATAAAATTGTTTTTATAATGTATGCCATAGAAGGCTATAAACACAGTGAAATTGCCAATCTATTAAACATTAATGAAGGCACCTCAAAATCACAATTATTTAAAGCACGAAAATTGCTTCAAGCAGAAATAAAAAAATTAAACACATCGAGTTATGGCACCAATTAAAAATGAAGAAGATATGAAAAAGAGGCTCGAAAAAAGAACTATTCAGCCTTCTGCTAAAGCTTGGGAGACACTATCTCAACGTTTAGATCACGAGGAAAAAAAGCATAATAAAAAAGGACTATGGTGGCTTGGCATAGCTGCAAGTATTGTTGGTATATTATTAGTAACAAATTTATTTTTTTCTTCTAAAACAAATAATAACAACACAATTATTGTTAACCAAAATAAAACACAAGACACTCAAAAAATAGAAAAACAAGAAATAGAAAGAGTAATTCCTAAAAACGAAGTAATTGTTGAAGTTAAAAGAAATATTAAAAAAACAAATAGTAAGAATCTTAAAGTTTCTAATGAGTTAGCCATAAATAATAACAGTAAAAAAACTCCAATTAAAAATAAAGAAACCTTAAATAACTTATCTCAAAATAATACTATTATAACTGAAATAAAAATACCCAAAATAAAAAAACAACCTATTGAGAGAGATGAAGTAGATATGCTTCTTGCTCAAGCAACAGAAAGTATTAAAAGTAAAAAAACTATAAATAAAAATACACCTATTGACCATAACGAGTTACTAATTGCTGTAGAAGACGATCTAGACGAGAGATTTAGAGATAAAATACTAAAAACAGTAAGAAAAGGCTACCAAACGGTAAAAGAATCGGTTGCAGAACGTAACGAATAACCACAAAAAAAATCATCAATAAAAATCAATTATCAACATGTGCTGGTACTACTATCTGCACCCAAAAACGAACATTTATGACATCAATTACAAAGTACATTATCATTGCTATATTAGCAATATTCGCTTCTAATGCTGCTGCTCAAGACAGTATTCCAAAATCTAAAGAACAAAGCATTAAAACATTAAAAGAAAACATTAAAAATGAAGAAAAAGAGGCATTAAAAATTGAAGTAGAAGCAATAAACCAACAAGTAACAGAAAAAAAAATTACTTATGGTCAAGCAGAAAACCTAAAAGAAATAGCCGCAAAAAAACGAGCTTTAAATATAGAAAATAGAATATTAATTCTTGAAAACAAATTAGCTTTTTACGAAAGAAATAACCTGCCAACACCAATAGATGAAAATGGTAATTTAAAAGGGAAAGAGTACGATCTTTTTTTTAAAGACCTAAACAGTGTTAATAGTTTTACAGGCGTTACAGTTGTTAATCCAGAGAAGAAAAAAATTAAATACGATACTCGCACAACTTTTGAACTATCATATGCGGGAGGTTTTAACAATGCTATTGTAGATGGTGGAAGCTTAAACGATTCTCCATACGACATACAAGATTCTGAATTTTGGGAAATAGGCTTAAACTGGAAAACAAGACTTGGAGTTTCTGGAAATGCTCCAAGAATAAAATACGGTTTAACTTTTCAAACTAATAGATATTCTTTAGAAGACAATAAAATATTTGTTCAAAACGGAAACACGACAACATTAGAACCTTTTAGTGAAAATTTAAAACTAGCCGAGTTACGAATTACAAACCTTGTTATTCCTTTTTATTTTGAATTTGGTAAAATGCGTAAAATTGAAAAAACAGATTATGTAAGATATGTTAACGATGGTAAATTTAAATTTGGAGTTGGTGGTTTTGCAGGACTAAGAACCGGAACTATGCAAAAACTAAAATATAAGCAAGATGGTGATAGAGTTAAAGAAAAGATTAAACGAAATTACAATACAAACCCAATAGTTTACGGTGTTGGTGCTTATATAGGTGTTGGAGATATTAGCTTATACGCTAAGTACGATATATCTAAAACCTTTAAAAACGATGCCTTAGAACAAAATAATATTTCTTTAGGTATAAGATTGGATTTTGATTAAAACTAAAAACCACTGTTAATTAAATATTAGCAGTGGTTTCTTTTAAAATATTAACACAATTTCATTAGTTAATTATAGCTTTTAAGTAACTTATATAAGTCTATAAAAAATACTAACTTTCGGTTTATTTTAATAAGCTCTTATTTAAAATAAATTGAAAATGTTATAAAATTGCACATTGGCTAATGAAAACTAAATTACATATCTTCAAAATTGTTGCAAAACACTTAAGTTTTACAAAAGCTGCAGAACAACTACACATTTCTCAACCTGCTATTTCTAAAGCTATTAAAAATTTAGAACAGGAATACAAAACAACTTTATTTATAAGAAAAAGAAACTCTATAGAATTAACAACAGAAGGAAAGTCTTTTCTAATTTACACCAATAAAATTTTAGAAATCTATGCTCAAATGGATGAAAAATTTTTACATAAAAAAGATGAGTTTCCAAATTTTATCAATTTTGGTGTAAGCACAACTTTGTCTAATTATATTATACCCAAAGTTATTGCTAAGTTTACAACTCAATATCCACAAACAAAATTTAATATAGTTAGTAATAATTCTGAAAATATTGAGAATTCAATTTTAAATGAAGATATAGATTTTGCAATTACAGAAGGTAGTACTGCAAATCCAAAATTGCAATTCGAAAAATTTATTAAAGATGAAATAGTTCTTGTTACCAATGTAAATAATAATGCATTTCAAAAAGGAAGTATTGATATAGACACCTTAAAAGAAATCCCAATAGTAGAACGCGAAAGAGGATCTGGAACAAAAGTAATTATAGATACTTTTTTATCAAAACACAATGTAAAACAACTTAATGCTGTAGTATTCTTTAATAGTACTGAAGCGATTAAAAATTATTTATATCATTCAGATCATTATGCATTGCTTTCAATTCATTCTATTTCAGATGATTTAATAAATAATAAACTCAAAATAATAGACATTAAAGATTTAAGTATTGAGCGGTGGTTTTATTTTGTAAATAGAACCGGATATTTATCGCAAACCTTCGAAAACTTCAAAACATTTATTCGTTACAATTATAACTTTTAGTTATCCACAATAACTTTTAAAGTTGCTAAAAAGTTATCCTTACATACTATTTTTGTATTGAATAATACTAAACAGTATGAAAGCTTATTTATCTAAAACAATTTACTTCCTTATAATTATTATTGCTTTATTAGGCTATATAAACAGTCCAACAGCTTTAATTCTAGGTTTTATTTTTACTATTATTTTTAATAATCCTTTTAAAATATATAGCCACAAAGCCATTCACTATTTTTTAAAAATATCGGTAGTAGGATTAGGCTTTGGTATGTTTATAAAAGAAACTTTACAAACGAGTAAAGAAGGACTAAGTTTAACCATATTCTCTATAATTTTAACGGTGTCTTTAGGTTTAATATTAACTCAAGTTTTTAAAATAAACTTAAAATTAGGGCATCTTATAACATCTGGCACTGCTATTTGCGGAGGAAGTGCTATAGCAGCAATTTCACCAGTTATAAAAGCTAAAAGTAAAACTATAAGCGTTGCATTAGGTATTGTATTTTTATTAAATTCTATAGCATTATTTGTATTTCCTGCTATTGGGCATTGGCTAAATTTAACACAAGAACAATTTGGTTTATGGTGTGCTATTGCTATACATGATACAAGTTCTGTAGTTGGAGCTGCATTAGGTTATGGAGAAGAAGCGCTACGTATAGCCACAACAGTAAAACTATCTAGAACATTATGGATTATACCTTTATCTATTTTCTCTATGTTTCTTTTTAAAACAAAAGGCGAAAAAATAAAGATTCCTTATTTTATTGTTCTGTTTATTGCAGCAATTATAATTAATAGTTATCATATTTTACCAGAGCCTATAACTCAATCTATTGTTACAATTTCTAAACGTTTATTAATAGTAACATTATTTCTTGTTGGCTCTACAATCTCTATAAAAGACTTAAAATTAACTGGCACTAAACCTATTTTTTTAGCACTGTCACTTTGGATATTTATTTCAATATTCTCATTAATTTATATTCTATAAATAAGCCTAAAGCTTAGTTGCTTTAATTTCAAATATTAAAGGATACAATTTATCTTTTGTTACAAACATTCCTGATGATGTTTTTTCTAATGCTGGTAATACATCGTAAGGACTTTCGTTATATTCATTTAAATATTCAATATGCAAACCAGCTTCAGTTAAAGCATTTATAACCTCACTTAAACCGTGATTCCAACCATATTCTTTACTTACCATTTTTGAGTTTTGATTAGCATAAGTTCCTTCGTATTCTTCATAAATTACTTCATCTTGCATGTAACCATATTTCATAATAGGTTTATTTTCTAAATAGTCAAACATCCAAACAATTGGGTGAAACTCTGCCATGTAAAATGTGCCTCCTTTTTTTAGTTTTTGAGCTATCATTTGTCCCCAAGGTTTTAAATCTGGCAACCAACCTATAACACCATAACTAGTAAAAACAATATCAAATTCACCATCAACGTGCTTAGCTGTGTCAAGTACATTACAACACACAAATTTAGCATCTAACTCTAATTCTAAATTTAACTGCTGCGCAAGTTTTATTCCTTCGTCACTTAAATCTATACCTGTACATTTTGCACCTAATCTACTCCAACTTAAAGTATCTTGACCAAAATGACATTGCAAATGCAATAGCGTTTTTTCATTTACATTACCTAAAGCCTCTCTCTCGTATTGCATTAAAGAAGATTTTCCTTTCTTAAAATCATCCATAGCATACATATCACTTTTAGCATGTACTTTTACCTTGTCGTTCCAAGTAGCTTTATTTGTGCTAAAATATTTAGAATTAGTACTCATATCTTGTTGGTATTTTACCAAAACTAATTAATATTTCTTAGTTTTGAAAGAAAACCAAAATCCATGTACAGATTACTAATTATTTGCTTACTTCTTTTTTCATCTTGTAAAGAAAAAGAACAAAAAAAAGAATATACACTAGCCGAAAAAATTGCTAATGCGCATGGATTTACAAACTGGGATAAAGTTAAAGCATTTCATTTTACATTTAATGTTGATAAAGACAGCTCTCATTTTGAACGTTCTTGGATATGGAAACCTAAACTAAACGAGGTTACCATGCTTACAAAAGAAGATACAATTACTTACAATACATTTAAAGTTGAACAAGAAAGTTTAAAAGCAGATCGTGCTTTTATAAACGACAAATACTGGGCACTCTTACCATTTCAATTAATATGGGACAAAAGTGCTACGCTAAGTGAGCCTTCTATAACCGAAGCTCCAATTAGCAAAAAACAACTTAACAAAGTCACTTTAACCTATCCTACAGATGGTGGTTATACTCCTGGAGATGCTTACGATATTTTTTATGATGATAACTATACCATTAAAGAATGGAATTTTAGAGAAGCTAATGCTACAGAGCCGTCTATGACAAATACCTTTGAAAACTATAAAAATTTTAATGGAATTAAAATAGCTCAAGAACATAAAATGGCTGAAGGCAACTGGAACCTTAACTTCACCAACATTAAAGTAATTACAGAATAACATTAAAAAACAACCAAGTGTCAAACTATAAATTAGGCAGCGATTACGCTAAGCAATTAGATAAAGAAGATAAAATTTCACATTACAGAAATCAATTCCATATTCCTAAAGATAAAGACGGAAACGATTGGTTGTACTTTACTGGGAACTCCCTTGGTTTACAACCAAAAGCTACAAAAGAGTACATAAATCAAGAGTTAGAAGATTGGGCAAACCTTGGTGTAGAAGGACATTTTGAAGCTAAAAATCCTTGGATGCCTTACCATGAATTTTTAACCGAAAGCATGGCAAAAATTGTAGGAGCAAAACCTATTGAAGTAGTTATAATGAACACCTTAACTACCAATTTACACTTATTAATGGTTAGCTTTTATCAACCTACAAAAACAAAATATAAAATTGTAATTGAAAGTGATGCTTTTCCTAGTGATAGGTATGCAGTACAAACACAATTAGAGTTTCATGGTTTTGATGCTAATGAAGGTGTGATAGAATGGAAATCTCGTGAAGGCGAAGAGCTTTTAAACATAGAAGATCTAGAAACTATTTTAGAAGAACAAGGTGATGAAATTGCATTATTACTTATTGGAGGTGTAAATTACTACACAGGACAATATTTAGACATAAAAAAAATAGCAGAAATAGGTCATGCCAAAAACTGTATGGTTGGTATCGATTTAGCGCATGGCGCAGGAAACATAAAACCAGACTTCCATAACTCTGGAGTAGATTTTGCTGCTTGGTGTACGTATAAATATTTAAATGCTGGTCCTGGTAGTTTAGGCGGACTTTTTGTACACGAAAAACATGCTCATAATAAAGACTTAAAACGCTTTGCTGGTTGGTGGAGTCATAATAAAGAAACACGATTTAATATGCGTCAACCGTTAGACGTTATTCCAGGAGCAGAAGGTTGGCAACTTAGTAATCCGCCCATTTTATCTATGGCTGCAATTAAAGCTTCTTTAGATATATTTAATGAAGTTGGTATGGATGCACTTCGTGAAAAGTCTGAAAAACTAACAGGTTATTTCGAGTATTTAATTAACGAATTGAATAACGATAAGATTAAAATAATAACGCCTACCAATCCAAAGGAACGTGGTTGCCAATTATCTATTCAAGTCAAAGATGCAGACAAAAACCTACACAAACAATTAACCGAAGCAAATATTATTACAGATTGGCGAGAACCAGATGTAATACGTTGTGCTCCTGTGCCTTTATACAACTCCTTTGAAGATGTATATAAAATGGTAGAAAAATTGAAAGAGATCTTAGATTAATTATTTTGAAGAGTATCAATAAAATAATTAAAGAAGAAACAATTTTATTAAAAATTAAAAAGAAAAGTGATATATCATTTTGGCATTATCAAATCTTAGGGCTTCTTAGTTTTTTTACTAATAATTCTCATGATTATTTTATTATTACCAATCGCAGAATTATAATTGAAATAAAAGGAGAAATAATAATAAATCAAGAATATTCCGATTTTAAAAAACTAAATTTCAATGCTTTAAATGACACTTTAAAGTTTTCAAATAAAGAAAATATAGAACAAACAATAGCATTGCAAAAACTCAGATTATCTTATGAAGAGATTCAATATATTAAAAGCGTACTAACCTAAATGAGTAAAAAAGACAACATACTAATTATAGGAGCAGGACTTTGTGGCTCACTATTAGCCTTACGTTTAGCACAACGTGGTTACACCGTAAATGTTTACGAAAGCAGACCCGATTTACGTGCTACAGATATTTCTGCTGGTAGATCTATTAACCTTGCATTATCAGATAGAGGATTAAAAGCCATGCGACTTGCAGGTGTAGAAAACAAAGTAAAACCGCTTTGTATTCCTATGTACGGAAGATTGGTTCATGATACTGAAGGAAATACTTTTCCTTCCAATTATTCTGGAAGAGATAACGAATATATTAACTCTATTTCTAGAGGAGATTTAAATGGTTTATTGCTAACCGAAGCAGATTTGTATGACAATCTTACTATTCATTTCAATAAAAAATGTACAGGTGTAGATATAGAAAATAATATAGCTAGCTTCTACGATTATAAAACTAAAGAAGAATTTACAGCCAAAGGCGATGTTATTTTTGGTACAGATGGCGCAGGTTCTTCGCTTAGAAAAAGCTATTATTTAGAACGTAAATTTTTGTTTAGCTACTCGCAAAATTATCTTACACATGGTTATAAAGAGTTAGAAATTCCCGCTTCCGCGGAAGGAAAACACCTTATTAGTCAAGATTATCTTCACATTTGGCCTCGAGGCGATTACATGTTAATTGCGCTTCCTAATTTAGACGGAAGCTTTACAGTAACACTATTTTTAAGCTATGATGAAGGTGAATATAATTTTAATAATTTAACAACAGAAGAAGCTATAAAAAACTTTTTCAATTCAAAATTTCCAGATGCATTAGCGCTAATTCCTAATATAGCTCAAGAATTTGCCAACAACCCAACTGGCGCATTAGGAACCGTAAAATGTTCGCCTTGGCATTATAAAAACAAAAATGTTATTTTAGGAGATGCTGCACATGCAATCGTTCCTTTTTACGGACAAGGTATGAATGCTTCGTTTGAAGATGTTACTGTTTTCGACGCTATTTTAGAACAACACGAAGGCGATTGGGAAACCATTTTTAAAGTCTACGAAAAAACTAGAAAAGCAGATACAGATGCTATAGCAGATTTGGCAATCGATAATTATTACGAAATGCGTGATCACGTTGCAAATCCTATTTTTAAAGAAAAACGAGCAATAGAAATGGCTTTAGAAAAAGAATTTCCAAACAAATATTTTTCTAAATATTCTATGGTTACTTTTAAAGAAGACATTCCTTACCATACAGCAATGACAAAAGGAAGAGCGCAAGACAAAGCTATTTTAAACCTTTTAGTAGATAAAAAAATCACAACCACCGATGATTTAAATAGTATATTAAAAAAAGTACAACTAGAAACAGAAGCTATTTTAGAAGAAGATAAAATTGCTGGATTGAAATAAATTAAAATTAGTAAAAATGAAAATAATTTAGGGCTTAAAAATAAACTTAGTAAATTATAAAGTCCTCAAATCAATTCAAAAGAATTGAAACATCAAGGCGAAGAATAGATGAAGAAAAGCTCCGAGAAAAGGAGAACGCAGTTCGACGCGGAGTTTTCAAATCGCTTTCAGTTTGCAAAACTGAAAATTCCATGGCTTGATCGTGATTTTTTGGTTCGTTTTGCATCAAGGCAAAATGAACAGAGATAAAACAGAAAATATGAGTAATAAAAACAATGAGATTCCTGCTTCTGCAGGAACTAAGGTAACTCCAAGAGGAGCATATCCACACGTAAAACAAGTAGGCGATTTTATTTTCGTATCAGGAACTAGTTCTCGTAGAGCAGACAACAGCATTGCTGGTGTAGATATTATTGATGAAATGGGCACCAAAAAACTAAACGCCTACACCCAAACACTAGAGGTTTTAAAAAATATTGATACCAACCTTAAAAAAGTTGGAGCAAGCTTAAAAGACGTAGTAGATGTTACTTCTTTTTTGGTAAACATGAACGATTTTGCAGATTACAACAAAGCATATGGTGAGTTTTTTGACAAAGAAACAGGTCCAACAAGAACCACAGTTGCTGTGCACCAATTACCGCATCCTGATTTGGTGGTAGAAATTAAGGTAATGGCTTATAAAAAACAGTAATTAAGCTATTTAAACCTTGCAAATTTTGAATTATAAAATGTAAAATTAGATACAGGAATTACTGCATTCATTTTTAAATTATACCAAGGAGAAATATTTATATTTTCAAGATTTTTCACCAAATGTACACTCTGTGCAGGAGTATTACCTTGAAATAACAAAAACAATTTTTCTCCTTTACTATTTATAGCTTCATCACCAAGCATAACAATATGTCCTGGACTTCCTCCTAAAATAAGCATATCTCCTATTTTTAAATCTTTAACCTCTGTAATTTCTTCCAATTCTTGAGATAGAGACAATGTACCAGAATACATGTATATTAAATTAAGATATTTGTAAAAATTGGATTTTGTATAATCTACAGAAGCTGTTTTTTTAAAAGTTACTTTATTACCATTAATTATAGGTCTATATCCTTCTGCAAATTTCTTCCAAGAACAATAATGCCCAGATGTAAAATTAAAGCCAATCTCATCCTTTCTATTGTTATCCCAAAGATATTCGCTTCTTATTCTAATTAAAGCATCTGCACATTGCTGTAAACCGTTTTTAGGGACTGTAATATCTAAAATTCCTATATGTCCTTTTTGCCAATAATATTGACTGTTATCATAATTAATAATTTTAGTACCGTATGGTTTTAATTTATAATTACGTAAATAATTTTGAAATGAACCTTTAGCATAATTTACTCTTTTAAAACCTTTTGGTAAGTTTACTCTAGATCTAATTGTTAAACTATCTTTATTAATTAATCTTGGTTTTGAAACTACTCCTTTAGCAATATAATTAACTGTTTTATTTAAAGGTTTAAAGTGAAATAATAGAGCAACAACCACAATAAGAAAAAGTAACAGAAAGAGATTTTTTTTCATATGTAATTAATAAACAGTTATTAAGGCTCAACTTATAAAACATTAATTTTAAAAAATTATTATTTAACAGAATTTATTTTTTGTAACTTATATAAAAATTTTTGTAATGAAACTTCCTCAAAGATTAGAATATGCATTAAGAAAGTTATATAATGCCTTCCATAATGGAACTTTAAATCCTGAATATTGTACAAAATGTGCAGTTGGGAATATTTGTAATAATCTTGATTTTTGGACGCATTTAACAGACGTACATGGGTCTGTAAAATTAAACTATGTTGGAATGGTAAATCAAAATTTTGGGAAACGCTTTTTTGGTTACACTCCTTTAGAGCTACTACAAATAGAAGCTAAATTTTTAAAAGGTTGTGGTTATATTCTTCCGCTTGACGGAAATAATAAAAAACCACAAAACCCAAAAGATAAAACGGTATTATTTAATGGTTTAACTGAAGTTATAGCATTTTTATGTGAATTAGATAATATAGAAAATGTTATGAATTATTCAAAACTGTTCGAGATTGAAAACAACAAACCCAAGTATTTAATAGATTCTGTTCTTTAAATAAATATTCTCTCTAATTAACACAACTTAAAAAATACTATAAAAAAAAACCAGCACTAATAAGTGCTGGTTTTTTTTATATAATGCCAAATATGGCTTAGATATTAACCTCCAAAGTCATCGAATCTAATATTCTCATCGTCGATTCCAAAATCTTCTCCCATTTTTTGAACCGCCTGGTTCATTAATGGTGGTCCACAGAAATATAATTCTATATCTTCTGGTGCCTCATGTTTAGATAAGTATTGATCGATTACTACTTGGTGTATAAATCCTGTAAATCCATCTCCATTAGGGTCGTTAATGTCTTCTTTTAATTTCCAGTTATCTGCTTCAGTAGGATCTGAAAGAGCTATAAAGAATTTGAAATTCGGGAAATCTTTTTCTAATGCTCTAAAGTAATGGATGTAAAATAATTCTGCCTTAGAACGTCCTCCATACCAATATGTTACTTTTCTGTTTGTTTTAAGCGTTCTAAATAACTCGTATAAGTGTGAACGCATTGGTGCCATACCAGCTCCACCACCTACATAAAGCATCTCTGCTTCAGAATCGTTAATAAAGAACTCTCCATAAGGTCCAGAAATAGTACATTTATCTCCAACTTTTAAATTAAAAATATAAGATGATGCTACACCTGGATTTACATCCATCCATCCACCTTTTGCGCGGTCGAAAGGAGGTGTTGCTACACGTACATTAAGCATAATTTTTCTTCCTTCTGCAGGATAAGAAGCCATAGAGTAAGCACGTTCAACCAATTCGTCATTTTTCATAACTAAAGGTCTTAATCCAAACTTATCCCAATCTGCTTCAAATTTATTTGGTTCTCCTGGATGATCTTCAGGGTGTGCAGTAATATCCATATCTGAATATTTTACTTCACATTTTGGAATTTCAATTTGAATATATCCTCCAGCTTTGTAGTCCATATCCTCAGGAATTTCTACTACAAATTCTTTAATAAAGGTTGCCACGTTATAGTTAGAAACTACAGTTGCTTCCCATTTTTTAATTCCAAAAACTTCTTCTGGAATAGTAATTTCCATGTCTTGTTTTACCTTTACTTGACAAGACAAACGCGCACCATGAGCTAATTCTTTTCTAGAAAAGTGAGGTGTCTCGGTTGGTAAAGCTTCTCCTCCACCTTCTAAAACGTGACATTCGCATTGAATACATGTACCACCTCCACCACAAGCTGATGGTAAAAATATTTTATTGTTTCCTAAAGTAGAAAGTAAAGTTCCTCCTGAAGCTACTTCTATCTCACGCTCACCGTTAATCAAGATTTTTACAGGTCCTGATGGTGATAATTTTTGTTTAACAAATAATAGTAAGCTTATTAATATTAAAGCTATTAATAAAAACGCGACTACTGTTGTTATTATAATTCCGAAATCAACTGCTAATATCATATTACTCTACTATTTTAGTGTTTTCTGCTAATTCTTTAGCTTGTTCAGTTTCTAATTCTTCAACTTGAGAAGTTGGTGTAGAAGTTGGTTCTCCTTCTTCATCTCCTCCTGTTAACATTCCACCAAAACTTAAAAATCCTATTCCCATTAAACCTGTAATAATAAATGTGATTCCTAAACCTCTTAATGGAGCCGGTACATTAGAATATCTAATTTTTTCACGAATAGCTGCAATTGCTAAAATTGCTAAAAACCATCCTATTCCAGAAGATATTCCATAATTAAGTGCTAATCCAAAAGATTCTATTTCACGAGATTGCATAAATAATGAACCACCTAATATAGCACAGTTTACAGCAATTAGTGGTAAGAAAATACCAAGTGAATTATATAATGAAGGTGAAAATTTTTCAACAACAATTTCTACTAATTGAACCATAGTTGCGATAGTAGCAATAAACATGATGAAAGATAAAAAACCTAAGTCCATACCAGAGAAACCTTCTCCGTTTGTACTTCCATCTATCCATGCTAATGCACCTGGTTGTAATAAATACTGATCTAATAACCAGTTTAATGGTACAGTAATCGCTAATACAAATATTACTGCTGCTCCAAGTCCAACTGCTGTTGCTACTTTTTTAGAAACGGCTAAGTATGAACACATACCTAAAAAAACCGCGAATACCATGTTGTCAACAAAAATTGACTTGAAAAATAATTCTAAATGTTCTATCATTTTTTTATTTTTTTAAAATTTAGGATAACACTGTGTGTTAATCTTCAACTAAATCTTTATTTCTACTACGTTGTACCCAGATAATTAATCCAACAATTATTAATGCCATAGGAGGCATTAACATAAATCCGTTGTTTTCGTAACCTAGTGCATATACTCCAGTCATTTCGATTGGATCTCCTAAAACAGGAATTCCAAATAATGTTCCAGAACCTAATAGCTCTCTAAAGAAACCTACAATAACTAAAATTACTGCATAACCTAAAGCATTACCAATTCCATCTAAAAAAGATTGCCATGGTTTGTTTGCTAAAGCAAAAGCTTCAAAACGTCCCATGATAATACAGTTGGTAATAATTAAACCAATAAATACAGATAACGTTTTACTTAAATCGTAAGCAAATGCTTTTAATACTTGATCTACAATAATTACTAAGGCAGCAACTACAATTAGTTGTACAATAATTCTAATTTTTGACGGTATAATATTTCTCATTAAAGAGATAACAACATTACCAACACCTAATACAAATAATACAGCAATTCCCATTACTAAAGATGCTTTAAGCTCTGCAGTAATTGCTAGTGCAGAACAAATACCTAATACCTGAATAGTAATTGGGTTATTATCTGCTAATGGATCTGTAATTAACTTTGCGTCTTTTTTTGAAAGTAGTCCCATATTAGTTATTATTATTTTTTAAGTTTTTAAAGTATGGTAAATACAATTTTAAATCTTTTTTAATCATTGCAGATACACCATCTCCTGTAATTGTTGCTCCAGCTAAAGCATCAACTTCAAAATCGTCTTTTATCTTATTTACTGGATCGTTATTTCCTTTAGCAACATTAATTCCTTTAAAGACACCTGCATCTGTTAAAAGTTTTTCGCCATAAAAATCGTCCATAAAGTAACGTTGCTTAATATTTGCTCCTAAACCAGGTGTTTCTCCTGCGTGATCAAAAAACGTTCCTTGAACTGTCATGCTTTCATCTAAGCCTACATAACCCCAAATAGCATCCCAAAGACCTTTTCCTCTAATTGGCACAACATAAATAGTTTTACCGTCTTGAGTTCCTTTAAATAATGGTAAAAATCTAGATTCACCATTTTTTGCTTTAGTTTGCTCTTTTTTAATATCTATTAAATATGGTTCTATTCCAGCTCCTTGGTCTTTAGAATTCATGAACTCTTCACGAGTCATTTCTTTTAAAATTTTACCGTCTTTTGCTTCAAGAACAATTTGCTCTTTTATATTAGCTTTAAATGCATCTGAAACTTTTTCTTTAGATACAAAAGTAATATCTCCTGTACCTTCATTTTCATTTACACCAAAAGCATATAAAATATTTTGTTGCTTTTCAATCTCTTTATTTTTTGTAATTGCTGGTTTTAAAGAAGACGCGGTAAACGCTAATAATGAACCAACTACCACAACCATTGCAATAGCAAAGAGTATTGTATATGAATTTTTTTCTGTATTAACTGCCATAATTATGCTGTTTTAACTTTTAAACGTTTCATTCTTCGTTTTACATTTCCTTGTACCACATAATGATCGATTGTTGGAGCAAAGACATTCATTAATAAAATGGCTAACATTACTCCTTCTGGATATGCTGGATTAAATACACGAATCATAATAGAAATCATACCTATTAAAAATCCATAAATCCATTTTCCTTTGTTTGTTTGTGATGCTGTTACAGGATCTGTTGCCATATATACTGTACCAAATGCAAAACCTCCAATAAGTAAATGCATCCAGAAATCTGTACTCATTAAGCCATAAAACTTACTTGATTCTGTAATCCATTCTGCTGAAACAACTCCGTTAAAAATTAATCCCATTACAATGGCTCCTAATACAGAAGACAACATTATTCTCCAACTTCCTACTTTAGAAAAAATCAAGAATAATCCTCCTAAAAGAATTAACAATGTTGAAGTTTCACCTATAGAACCTGGAATAAAACCATAAAATGCATTCCATACATCTCCAGCAGAGTCTAACATGCTAGAATTATTTTGTGCTAGGCTTCCTAAAATTGTTTCTCCAGACAATGCATCTGGTGTTGCTCCTGGTGCTAAATCTTGTACTCTAGGATCTGCTCCATGAACCCAAACTTTATCTCCAGACATCCATGTTGGGTATGCAAAGAATAAAAATGCACGAATTGTTAAAGCAGGATTAAGAATATTCATTCCTGTTCCTCCAAAAACTTCTTTTCCTATTACTACACCAAAAATAACAGCTACTGCTAACATCCATAATGGAATATCAATAGGTACAATTAATGGCACTAACATTCCTGTAACTAAGTAACCTTCTTCTACTTCATGTCCTTTTATTACAGCAAAAATAAATTCAACTATTAAACCTACAACATAAGATACTATTACTAGAGGTAGCACTTTCCATGCTCCAACAACAAAATTATCCCATGTTAAAAAATTTCCAAATAAGGAAACTTCTCTTGTTACACCTGCTAAGGCATCTATTGCAGAATAATGTTGGTAACCTGCATTAAATATTCCAAAGATTAAACATGGTACCATTGCCATAATAACAATGTTCATGGTACGTTTTAAATCGTCTGCAGCTTTAATATGAGTTCCGTTATGTGTGGTCTCATTTGGTAAGTATAAAAAAGTATGGATTGCGTTAAACGCAGGAGCCATTTTAGTGCCTTTATACTTTTCTTTTAAGTTATGTAAATTACTTTTTAAACCCATTATCCTATCTCTTTATACATTAAATCAAGACCTTTTCTAATAATGTCTTGGTGTGGCTGTTTAGACACACAAATAAATTCTGTTAAAGCAAAATCTTCTGGTGCAACTTCGTACATTCCTAGAGCTTCCATTTCATCTAAATCTTGATACATACAAGCTTTTAATATTTGAAGTGGAAATATATCTAAAGGAAATACTTCTTCATAAGAACCTGTTAAAACAAAGGCTCTATGCTCACCATTAGTATTTGTATTTAAATCGAACTCTTTTTTAGGTGTCAACCATGAAAATGTTAACGCTCTAGAAGTCGATACTTTATTAAAAATTGGTTTATTCCATCCAAAAAACTCATAATCATCTCCTTCTGGTATTACAGAAATTACATTGCTGTAATAATCTAAAGCACCATCTGGTTTAACTTGTTTTCCAGTTAACACATTTCCTGAAATAATACGATCGTTACCATCTTTATCTACTCCATTATCATAAACCATAGTTGCAATTTCGCTTCCTATTTTGGTTTTAAAATAACGTGGCTTTTTAACAGATGATCCTGCTAAAGCAATTGTACGCTCTGCATTAAACTTTCCTGTTAATAGTAACTCACCTATAATTACTAAATCTTGAGCAGCAACAGTCCAAACTGTTTCTCCCTTATTTACTGGGTCTATTTTATTAATAAGTGTCCCTACATTTCCTGCTGGATGTGGCCCAGACACTTTGTGAATGGTAGCATTAGATAATCCTGCTAATGGAGAGTTATTACTTTTACCAACTCCTATATGCACCTGACCTTCTGTTAATTTAGCTAAAGCTGAAACTGCTGCTTGCAATTCTGCTTCTTTTCCTGCTAAAGTATAATCTAAATCTGCTGCTAAAGGCGCACTTGCATAACCTGATATAAAAATTGCTTTTGGCGCTACGTCTGGTTTTGCAACAATATCATAAGGACGTTGCTTTACAAAAGCCCAACAACCTGAAGCTAATAACTTTGCTTTAATATCTTCAGCTTTTGCTGAATCTATATTTAAAGTTCCAAAATCTTCAAAAGATTGCTCTTTATCGGCTTGAATTTTTATTGAAAGTATTTTACGTTTTTCTCCACGAGCAATTTCAATTACTTCTCCAGAAACTGGCGAAGCAAATTTTACGTTTTCATTGGATTTATCGTAAAACAAAGCTTGTCCAGCTTTTACTTTTTCTCCAACTTTAAACAATAATTTAGGAATTACACCGTGAAAGTCTTCTGGTCTTACTGTACAAGTATTGCTTATAATGGCATTTTCTGTAGCCTTTTCTGCAGCACCTTTAAGTTTTATATCTAGACCTTTTTTAATCTTAATGTCTTTTGACATGCGTATAAATCTATTTGTTAATAGTTTAGCTATATGATTTTATGATGGTAAAAAATCGCTGCAAAAGTACAAATTAATAATAAAAATTCTTCCCATTATAGCATACAGATAATCTATTTATAATTATTCTAAATAACGATTTCCAATAAGGCATAGATTTTGATTATATTTACCACTCGAAAACCTTTAATAATGGCATTTAACATTAAACATTTTTTATTTATTTTATTAGTTTCAACCTCTGTTTTTAGTCAGGTCGAAGAAATAAATCCTACAGAAGAAATAAAAACTATTACTTTTAAAGGAGATACTCCAGAAAGCCAACTTCCAATTTTAAAACTTGGAGAATCTTTAATTTTAGAGTTTGATGTACTAAATGGGAATGAAGATGATTATTATTACGAAATAAAGCATTACAATTACGACTGGACTCCTTCAGTTTTAGTACAATCGGAATATTTAGATGGTTTTAACGAACAACGAATTAGGACTTGGGATAACGCTTTTAACACCTATCAAATTTATTCGCATTTTACTTTAACAATTCCAAATGAACAAACAAGAGCTATAACTAAATCTGGAAACTATCTTATTACAATTTACAATGAAGATGATGAAATAGAATTTACAAGAAAATTTATGGTTTACGAAGACATTGCATCGGTAGGAGTAGCTATAAAAAGATCACGTGATGTTAGTGAAATAAAAGAAAAACACGCTGTGGACATAGCTATTAGCTCTTCAAGTCTAAGATTTAACAATCCTTTACAAACTGTAAAAACAGTAATTATTCAAAATAATAATTTAAAAACTGCCATAAAAAATGTAAAACCGCAATATGTGTTAGGAAATGAATTGCAATACCGTTACACTAAGGAAACTAGTTTTTATGCGGGTAATGAATACCTCTATTTTGAAAATAAAGATTTAAGAGGCGCTAACAATGCTATTCAATTTATACAACTTAAGGATCTTTATAATAGCTATTTATACAAAGATGTATTACGTGCAAATCGTGCCTATACATACAACCCAGATATTAACGGAAACTTTTTAATTACAGCTTTAGATACGGACGACCCAGCTATTGGCGCAGATTATACGCAAGTACATTTTACATTAGAATTAAACAAAGTAAAACAAGGACAAAGCGTACATGTTTATGGTAATTTTAATAACTACGCCATAGACGAAAGCACTCAATTAACATACAATGATGAAGGAAGCACTTACGAAGGCAAACTACTTTTAAAACAAGGATTTTACAATTATAAATACATAATAAAAAATAAAGACGGTAGCTTTGATGAAAATGCTATTAGTGGTAATTTTTACCAAACAGAAAACAATTATAAAGTATTAGTTTATTATAGAGATTTAGGATCTAGATACGATAGAATAATTGGTGTTGGAGAAGGCAACTCTGTCAACATTACAAACTAAAAGAAAAATATAAAGTTAAATTATACCTTTATTAAACGCTATTATTGTGATAATTAAGCTAATATTAGTATTTTAGCTTAGCATATTTAAAACAAAAAATGGTTCAACAAGTTACAAAAGGCATAAAAATTTCTGTAGAAACGAACTTTGAAGGCACATTTTATAAAAATTATAAAATACATTATGCCTTTGGATATAAAGTTACTATTGAAAACCAGAGTAAAGACTCTGTGCAACTTAACGTAAGGCATTGGATAATTTTTGATGCCCTTAATAACGTGGAAACGGTTTCTGGAGAAGGCGTTATAGGCAAAAAACCTGTATTAAAACCAGGAGAATCTCATACTTATACATCTGGTTGCTTACTTACTTCTCCTTTTGGTGCAATGCAAGGCCATTATGAAATGGTAAACTTTACAACAACTAAAAAGTTTGATGTTGCTATACCTACTTTTAAATTAAGCGCTCCTTTTGCAATTAATTAAGTATTTGATTTTCTATTAAACCTAAATTTCTTTCCGTTTTGTTCTACATGAAAAAAATGACAATTTGAATAATGTACAATTTGATAAGACTCTTTGTAATTAAATTGAGCATCTTCAGCTAAAAAAATAGCATCACAATCTACATTTCCGTAAGGAGAAATACGACGATATCTGTATTCATTTTCTATATCAGTTTTATGTATTTCATACCATGCACCAGCAGCAATACCAGATAACCATTGTGCGTTTTCATGAAGACCTTCTACTTTCCTAGGCTTTAAAGTTCCTTCGTGATTTGGTGTATAATCTTTTAATCTATCTAAAAAATTCTTTAGATTTTCACTTTTTTGAGAGCCTTTATACTCTGAAATTTCTCCTACATCTGAAACTTCAAAAACATAGTCTCCAGTGCTTGCTAATAACACATTACCAACTGTACTTGGTGTAAACCATTTTGATTGCTGTAATGCTTTTTTAATTTTTAGGTTTGTAACTGAAGCTATTAAACTATCGGTTACAAAACGAGCACAATTACAGGCATCTTTTTTAAAAGCTGCATAATAAATAAAACCACGATTTTGCATTTTGGTTATATGAAGCCTTGCTTTTTTATAATTTATTTGGCTACAAACCGAAGCAATTAATCTTCCATCACCATGTGTAATTTTTGGTTTTGTAGCTAAAAATTGTAAAATAGCTTCAAGATTTTCAATCTTTTCGTTTTTAATTTCTGCTTTAAAAGGAAAATACAATTCGTTATCTGTAAGTCTTCCTCGAACTCTTCCGTTAGGTTCAGATGTAATGTACCTTCCAAAGTCATGATATTCTAAAATTCCAGTTTCCTTATCAATTAAAACTAGAGCCGCATGACCTGCACGAACACTTGTTTTACTTCCTATTCCTAAATATTTTAAATAGGGCGAGTACCATTCTTCAGCATGAGATACAATAGTGTCTGGATAAGCTAAAGTTAAAATAATACCAGTATTCTCTTTAATGTTATCCATTTATAGTTTCAGAAAAATTAAGATTTTTAATGGTATGCTCTTTAGTATTTAAGTTATTAAAACGCATTTCAACAAAGTTTTCTGTTTTTTCAATCTGCGTAATACTTGTTGTTTTAACAAAGCCACGATCCATTACCACACCAAAGTCGTTATTATCTTTTCCTGCTGTTTTATGAAATTCTAAAAGTGTTGATGCTGTTAATTTATTTTCAGCTTTAAACACATTAAACCAATCGCGTCTGGCTTGTTTTTTGTCTTCAGTATATAGTGTAGTTGAAGACCATATTTTTGTTGCCAATGGTAATTGCTGAAAATGTTTTTGGGTTTCATCCCAAACCAGTTCATAAAATTTTAAATTAGTATTCCAGTCGGCAATCACGATTGTAAAAGGCTCAATGTCTTTAAAATTATACGAAGCTATGGTTGCTTCAATATTATCTGTGGTTAACAAATCGGTAACCACAACGCCTCTACTTTGCCTATACGTTGGTTTTCTTTTATGTAATTTAAAACCTCCATTAAGCAAACATACTACTCTGTTTTTTTCACTTGCTCCTATCCAGCTTCCGCCAGACTGTTCGTCTTTTGGCATTAATAATTCTGTATTATTAATGGAATAAAAATCTGGAGATAAAGCAACTCTACTTGGTGCTTCGTCTCTATTAGAAGTTAACACAAAATTATTATCACCTTTATAAAAAATACTTACTGTACACATAAATAGTATAGTCCTAAATTGAATTAGCAACTTACAAAAAAATAAGAATTCTTTGACATTTGCCTGAGAAAGAAATAGTTTAAAATTGCTTAACTTTGATGCTTTAAAATTTAGACAACTAAAAACACAAAATAAAATGGGAAAAGGATTTTTTAATGTGCCAATTGCAGTTAACGAACCTGTAAGAGCTTACGAGCCAGGATGCGAACATCGTGAAGCTATTTCTAAAGCTTATCAAGAAATGTACAGCAGCGTTTTAGACGTACCAATGTACATTAATGGAAAAGATGTTAAAACAGGAGATACAAAACCAATGTCTCCACCACACGATCACCAACATGTTGTTGGGCACTACCATTTAGCAAAAAAATCTCATGTTGAAGAAGCTATCTCTACTGCATTAGAAGCAAGAGAGTCATGGGCAAACACACCTTGGGAACACAGAGCTGGAATATTTTTAAAAGCTGCAGAATTAATTGCCGGACCTTATAGAGCTAGAATTAATGCAGCAACTATGATGGCACAATCTAAAACTATACACCAAGCAGAAATTGATGCTGCTTGCGAGTTAATAGATTTTTTACGTTTTAACGTGCAGTACATGACAGATATGTACCACGAACAACCAGAAAGCACAAGTGGTGCATGGAACCGTTTAGAATACAGACCACTTGAAGGTTTTACATACGCTGTTTCTCCATTTAACTTTACAGCTATTGCTGGAAACTTACCATCTTGTATGGCATTAATGGGAAATGTTGTTGTATGGAAACCTAGTGACTCTCAAGTATATTCTGCAAAAGTAATTATGGATGTATTTGAAGAAGCTGGCGTTCCTGCAGGCGTTATTAATGTTGTATTTGGAGATCCAAAAATGATTACAGATACTGTTTTATCTAGTCCAGATTTTTCTGGTTTACACTTTACAGGTTCTACATATATTTTTAAAGAACTTTGGAAACAAATAGGAAACAATATACACAACTACAAAACCTACCCTAAAATTGTAGGAGAAACTGGTGGTAAAGATTTTATTGTTGCCCATAAAACTGCAAACCCAATTCAAGTTGCTACTGCTATTTCACGTGGTGCTTTTGAATTTCAAGGTCAAAAATGTAGTGCTGCCTCTCGTGCTTATATTTCTAAAAGTATCTGGAGCGAGGTAAAAGCTCAAGTTATAGAAGATGTAAAATCTTTTAAAATGGGTTCTCCTGCAGATATGGAGAATTTTATTACAGCAGTAATTCACGAAGCTTCTTTTGATAAGTTAGCAAAATATATTGATCAAGCTAAAAAAGATAAAAAAGCCGAAATTATTGTTGGAGGAAACTACGACAAGAGTAAAGGTTATTTTATTGAACCTACAGTTATTGTAACTGAAGACCCAAAATACACTACAATGTGTGATGAGTTATTTGGTCCTGTTATTACAATTTATGTTTTTGAAGATAAAGATTACTCTAAAACATTAAAGCTTGTTGATGAAACTTCTGAATACGCATTAACTGGAGCTATTTTAGCACAAGACAGATATGCTATTGTTGAAGCTACTAAAGCATTACAAAATTGTGCAGGTAACTTTTATATTAACGACAAACCAACAGGTGCCGTTGTAGGACAACAACCATTTGGAGGCGCAAGAAGTTCTGGTACTAACGATAAAGCAGGAAGTATTTTAAACTTACAACGTTGGGTATCGCCAAGAATGATTAAAGAAACATTTGTTACACCAACAGATTATAGATATCCTTTTTTAGGAGAATAGATAATTTATTTTTTAAATAAATATAAATAAAAAAACGCAAGCCTTTTGAGCTTGCGTTTTTTTTGAATTATATTAAAACCTTTAATCGAAATCTTTATTTTCTCCTAACTGTGCTTTTTGCACATTTAACACTTTATTATCAGGACCAACTACAAATGCAACTAACTCTAAGTTATTTGTATTTTGAACATTAGAAGGAACCGTTGTAGTATAATTTACAACATATGTGTTTCCTGTTTCTGTTTCTGTAGCAGGAATAGCATCTCCCATTACATCTGTTAAAACTGCTCGTGCTGTATGATCGTGCACGAAACCAACAATTGGGTTTCCTGCTTGATACCATGGACTTGAAGCATCTCCATTATAATAATTTACTTGGTTATACACTAAACCATTTTCTAATAAATAAACTACAATTCTATTAGCATAACCTATTTTTAAATCATAATGCACTTTAACTTGAGCATTTATTACATTAGCCGCAATAGACGAGTTTATAGCTAAACCCATATTTTGTCTAACATTTAAATAAGGATCTACTTGAATAAAACTTTCACTAGCCCAGTTATTTACTCTATTAATTCTAGCCGAAGGCCAACCAGTTACTCCAAAAGAACTTCTTAATTGTGCATCGTAAGTAAACGCCATAGGATCACCATTATGTATCGCAACAGGAATTACATTAGCATTTTCGGTAATTGCATCCTCTAAAGCTGTAGCAAGCCTTGGACAATATCCACACCAAGCACCTGTATAATCCTCTATCATAACTTTAGTCGTATGTGTAGATTCTGCTGCTGTTATAGTAACAGAATTAGAGTTTAATGCAGAATTATCTGGCATTGTATAAGTTGCTACAGCATTGTACTCTCCAGAAACAGTAAAAGTAGCCGGATTACTTAATGAACCAGACTCTGCAGAATAAGTAACCATATCTGTAATATTATTACCCAAATTATCTACAGCGGTAAATTTAGCCTCTCCATTATCGTACCAAAACGCATCATTATTTACAGTTAAGGTTATATCTGTTGGCAAAGGCTGAACTGTTATTGTTGTAGTATTTGTTAAACCACCATTAATTGCAGTAACAACAAAACTACCAACTGCATTAAAAGCATAAGGATTAGTAATTGTTACACCATCTAATTTAAATTCGGAACTTGCTGTTACATCTTCGCCAAGTTGGTTTACTACACCAAAAGTTAATGGCGCATCAACATACGCTGTAGAGTCTTTTCCACTTACTGTAATATAAGCAACATTAGCAGGCACTTGTCCTTCATCTGTACTATCATCAGAACTACACGAAAATGCAAAAATCAAAAAAGATAATACAAACAGTTCTTTAAAAAAAAATTTAGATTTCATTATGGTATATATTATGTTATTAAAAGTAATATTCGCAATTTATAATTTTTTTGTTAAATTTTTTAACAAAAAAACACTAATTTTATCAAAAAAATAACATTATTTTAAACTAAACAATTCCTATTTTACTAATGAAAAAATTTTTCCACATATTCCTATTAACATTAAGCTTCAATCTTTATGCGCAAGAAAATTTGCCTTCTGCAGAAATTAAATCTTTAAATGGAGACACAACAACTTTACAAGAGATTAGTAAAAAAAACGACCTTATTGTAGTTTCCTTATGGGCCACATGGTGCGTGCCTTGCAAGAATGAACTTGATGCAATTAATGATGTGTATGTAGATTGGCAAGACGAAACAAACGTTAAACTATATGCTATTTCTGTAGACGACTCTAGAACAGTGAGCCGCGTAAAGCCGTTGGTTAATGGAAAAGCTTGGGATTTTGATATTTTACTTGATACCAACAACGATTTAAAAAGAGAATTAGGAGCTTCTACCGTGCCCTTAACACTAATTATAAAGAATGGAAAAATTGTTTATAGACATTCTGGGTACACTCCTGGTGCCGAAGATGTATTATTCGATGAAATAAAAAAACATTCTTAAACCTTACAACTACCAACCATTTTTATTATGAAAAAAATCGCAATCTTTCTTGTGCTATTACTACCTATGTTAAATTTTTCGCAAGAAATAGATACAGAAGAAAATAATACAATTTTTAAGGAGTTTTTAAACAACTTATCGGGTAATTTAGAATCTAACGCACAATGGTATACAAACGATGCTGTATTAGGTGACTTTGAAGATCCGAATCCAGATTTTGAATTAAGAGATGAGCATGTTAGAGTTAATAGCTACTTACGTTTAGACTATAGCTTTTTAGATAATTTTACTGTAGGTTTACAGGTAGAAAGCTACGAACCTTTACCACTTATTAACTATTACCCAGAATATAACGACACACAAATTGCCACATATTACGCAAATTACAGAAACAAAACTTTAGATGTTACCGCAGGATATTTTTACGAACAATTTGGAAGCGGATTATTACTTCGTGCTTTTGAAGAAAGACAACTTGGTTTAAATACTGCGCTTAGAGGTGGACGTATAAAATACAATCCCACAGAGTATTTAGACGTAACTGCACTATATGGGCAACAACGTGTTGCTTTTGATGTTTCTGAAAGTGATATTTTTGGTTTCTACACAAATTTTGATTTTGCCAAAGCATTTGAAATTAAAGGTTTTAGCAGATTAAATTTAGGATTAAGCTATGTTGGCAAAAAAGAAGATTTTACACCTCCTGTTGATGAGTTTGATCCAACTAATGAATTTGACACAACCGATTTTCCAGAAATGATAAACTCTTATTCCGCAAGACTAGATGTCGACTTTGGCAACGTTTACTTTAAAACAGAGTACGCTTTAAAAGGTGAAGACGTCTCTTATATTCCTCCTGCATTACCAGGAACTGGTATTATTGAAGGAAAGTATTTTGATGGTAATGCACTTTTATTTACTGCAGGATATAGTAAAAAAGGTCTAGGTGTAAGTAATACGTTTAGACGTATGGAAAACATGATTTTCACTGCAGAAAGAGAGGCTAAGAATATTTCTTCAACAGAATTTCAGTTTAATATGCAAAATGTTAACTACCTACCAACTTTAACCAAACAACAAGATTATTCGTTAGCAAACATTTATATATATAATACTCAACCAGGATTATTTTTACAAAACTTTGGAGGTCAAGCAGGAGAGATAGGAAATACTTTAGATGTTTTTTACAACTTTAAAAAAGGTTCTTTATTAGGTGGAAAATACGGAACGAAATTTACAATGAATTTTTCTTATTGGGCTTTATTAGAAGCTGAGTTTGATCAAGCTGAATCTACTTACGAGGCTGAGTTTTTAAAATTTGGAAAACGACTTAACAGAGATATTAATTTTGAAGTTAGAAAAAGGTTTTCAAAAAATTGGTCTTCTATATTTACATATGTTAACACTATTGTTGACAAAGGAGTTGCATTAGGTGGTAATTTAGGAACAGATGGTGATATTAAATCTCAGGTTGCTATTGCAGATGTTACACACAAATTAGGTAACGGAAAATCTATAAGAATAGAAGCTCAACACTTATGGACCAAAGATGACAAGAAAAATTGGGCTGGCGGAACATTAGAGTATGTGGCAAGCAGAAAACTAGCCTTTTATGTTACAGACATATATAATTACGGAAATGATATAGAAGAAGATCAAAATCATTATTACAACATTGGTGGTAGTTTTACCAAAGGAGCCACAAGAGTAGCTTTAAATTACGGAAGACAACGCGGTGGATTACTTTGTGTAGGTGGCGTATGTAGATTTGTGCCTGAAAATACAGGATTAACACTTAACCTATCTACTTCATTTTAAAAAAATATAATAGTTTAATAACAGAAAAGGCTTCCGTTATGGAAGCCTTTTCTAGTTTATAAATTACTAATTAGTATTTTATTTTCCTCCATTAGCTTGTAAATCTGCAATACACTGTGCATCTAATTGAGGCGCTTGACTTAAACCTATTAAGTTATCTATTCCAGAACCAGTTTCTGCTGCCCAATACATTAAACAAGTATCAACATTACAATGTTTTGGATGATCACTATCTTCGTGAGCAGATTGTAATGATGCTCCTAAATTAGTTAATCCTAAAATATGACCAAATTCATGTGTAATTACAGTAGTTTCTAAAACTGTACGGTTTGGTTCTACTGCACTATTACTTAAATCCTCAATAGTTTCTTGGTAAATAACAAACGATGTGTTTCTATAAGCTGTTCCCAAAACAACTCCGGATCCAGTATTACTAGCAGATGCTCCGTCTGCAAAAAATGCCCAAACAGCAATTTCATCTCCAGTATTAAATTTTGTTCTATTTGCATCTTCTATTGCTCTTATCTCATCATTAGTATAAGGAGATAGACCAGGTGAAGCAATTGCTCTTTTCTCTACTGTAATACCATTTGGTTTAAATGTTCTATCTTCAAGAAAAGAAACAAAGTTATCTACACTGGCTTGAGTTGGCTCAAAACCTTCTACATAAACTAACTCAACAACCATACTTTTAAAAGTTATACTTGAAAGCAAGTCGTTAGAAGAAGTTCCTGTTCCTTGAAGGTGTGATGTTGGATTATCTGTATTATTGTTTCCACTAGCAGCACTGTCATCATCACTAGAACAAGCTACAATAAAAATTAAAAGTAAAATGTAAAATGTCTTTTTCATATATGTAAATTATTATTTAATAATAGTTTTTTTTATTAACGATAAAATATAAGTTTTAGTTTTAAAATTAAAAATAAAAACCGAAACTACCTGTAACACCAAATTTTCTAGCATCAGGATTTAAAATAGGATCTAAGTAGTTACCTCTAAAGTTAAAATCTATTCTAAACACTTTAAAAATATTCCCTACACCTACACTATATTCATAATAAGCCTCCTTATTTGGCGCCACATAAGTTAGCCCAGAAGCATTAATATTTCTATTATCTTGTGATACGTCACCCATAACACCTCTAAAACCTACAATAGCTCTAAGGTTATATTTTTTTAGAAATGGAATTCTAGAAAATAAACGTCCGTTAAAATTATGCTCTACATGAAGTGTTGCATACTCATCGGTAACAAATTCGTAAAAATCTAAGTTTGAAAATGTATTGTAAATTGAGAAGTAACTTTGGTTACCAGGAACAACACTCATTAAACCTAACGGAATATCTCCATAAGTTTTTCCAACTTCAATACTAGTTGTTAATCTACCTAAACCTCCTAAAGACCATGGTTGGTAATAAGAAAATTGAAGTTTTTTATAATCGAAATCACTATTAAACATATTTGGATCTCCTACAGTTACTTGAGCAAATAATCTTGCAAAGTCATCATTTTTTATTCGGCGTTCTACACCAAAACCTGTCATTTCCCTTTTTGGAAAATACGATAACGATAAGGCCGTTTCATATTGCTTAATTTCAGATTTAGTTTCTGTTTGAGATGCATCAGTAAAATAGTCTAAACTAAATGTTGAGGATGCAGATTCTAATGTTTTATATGTTCCGCTTATTCGTGTTACAAAATTTCTAGACGGCTCGGCTTCTATAGCCATTGTTGTTAAATTAACATTAGTTAATTTATCGTTAGTACCTGTTCCAACTACAGAAGATGATGCTAAACTTCTTCCTAAAACATCTGTAGAACTTGTTAAACTTGCGCCTATTTGCTCTACATCTCGTCTATTTCCTCCAGAAATAATTAAACGGCTTTTTTTATCTAATAGCCATTTTCCAGAAATACCATATTTAAATTTATCGTCTCTAAAACCATAAGCTAAAAAACCTTCTATACGCCATAAATCGTTTTGTCCAAAATAAGTTCTTCCTCCTCCACGCAATCTTACTCCTTCTACTTCATTATATCCAAAAGTTGAAAAAATGGGACCATAATCTAAATTTAACTCATCAAATTCTATATATCCTGAAGCTAGAATGCTTCCTAAGTTATAAAGACGTTTAAATTTTTTAGTTTTCTTTAGTGAGTCTAACATCACGTAGACTCCTTTTTCATCCTTACTTAAAGACTCCATTCTATTTTCTTCCCAAAAAGCATCGTCTTGGTTATAAATATCCTCGTTAAAACTATAAATTTTCTCTTTATAAAATTTAGGTTCTTTTTTCTCATTAAATTTATAGTTATCGTATAATGTTGTACGTTTCCCATAAATCCCTTGTGATTTTTCTTTTTTATTAAAAGCAAAATCCGACATGAAATAGTCTCGTTTAATTAAGAAGGTAGAATCATTTAAAACATCAAATTCTTGTTCTATATATATTTCCTTAACCCAGTTAATATTTGCACTTTTAGAGGCTTGCATATTAATATCTTTAATAGCAAAAGTGGTATCGGCAACCCAAAAATCTCCTTTAAAGGTTAATTCGTTTTTACGTCTTGGGTAATAAATAATATTGTAACACCATTTATTATCTATATAAGCACTATCTGCTAAAACATAATTATATGTTTGAATTCCTGTTCTAGAAATTGGACTAGTAAAACTCTTATCAAAAAACTTTAAATAATTATCGTAAACATCATAATCGCTATATAAATCGTCTACAAAATCTATAATAACTTGATTGTTGCTAAAACCTGAATTTTTATTTCCTTTTAAAATTTCTCTCTTTTCATTTATAACATTATCACCATAAACCTCTGCAGAAGATTCATTAATAAACATTGGTAAATATGTTTTTCCTGTTACTTTAGAGGTATCTACTTGCTCGAAAACAAATTCCATTCCTCTAAAAAGTTTACTATTTATTGTCGAACTATCAATGGTATTTAAATCGAACTCAACTTTTTCATATTTATCGTATTTATACTGCTTGTATTGTTTTAAGCCATTACTTCTTTTATTAGCCCAAATTTTACGTAAAATATCTATTGCTGGATTATTTTTTTTAGGTTGTTTTCCTGTTACTAAAACAACTTCTTGCAAAGTAGCCGCATCTTCTTGTAAAGTTACATCGAATTTATAATTTACTTTTTGTGGTAGTGTTACTGTTTGTTTTTGGAAACCTATAAAAGAATACACTATATTTTCATGCGTTTCATCGTCTTCTAAATAGTATCGCCCATTTTCGTCTGAAGTTGTACCAATACTTGTACCTTCGAAATAAATATTTACGTATGGCACAGGTAAATTAGCATCATCGTAAACATAACCACTAACTTTAGTTTGTGCGAATATAGAAATGCTTACTAAGCATAAAATCAACAATAAGTACTTTTTCATAGAAACCAAATATAAAAAAGAAACTTCATCAACAATTATGCTAATGAAGTTTAATTTTTAATTATTTTTTAAATATTATTTATACATTACCTTTTTTACCGCCTTAATTACTTCGGTATAATCTGGTAACCATTCTGCTAAAAGTACAGGTGAGTATGGTGCAGGTGTATCTGCTGTATTAATTTTTACAACTGGTGCATCTAAATAATCAAACGCTTCAGATTGTACAATATATGTTAACTCTGTAGAAACATTTCCAAATGGCCAAGCTTCTTCTAAAACAACTAAACGATTTGTTTTCTTTACAGACTCTAAAACAGCTTTTTTATCTAAAGGACGTACAGTTCTTAAATCTATAATTTCACAAGAGATACCATCTTTTGCTAATTCGTCTGCTGCCTTATAAGCCTCTTTAATAATCTTTCCAAAAGAAACAATAGTTACATCTGTTCCTTCTCTTTTAATATCGGCAACTCCTAAAGGAATCGTGTATTCTCCTTCTGGCACTTCACCTTTATCTCCATACATTTGCTCGCTTTCCATAAAAATAACTGGATCATCATCACGAATAGCTGCTTTTAACAAACCTTTTGCATCATATGGGTTAGATGGCACTACAACTTTTAATCCTGGAGTATTAGCAAACCAGCTCTCGAAAGCTTGAGAGTGTGTTGCCGCTAATTGACCTGCAGAAGCAGTTGGACCACGAAATACAATAGGACATTTAAATTGCCCACCAGACATTTGTCTAATTTTGGCTGCGTTATTTATAATTTGATCAATTCCTACCAAAGAGAAATTAAAAGTCATGTATTCTACAATAGGTCTGTTTCCCGTCATTGTAGAGCCAATAGCAATCCCTGCAAAACCAAGTTCTGCAATTGGAGTATCTATAACACGTTTAGCACCAAATTCGTCTAACATACCTTTGGATGCTTTATAAGCACCATTATATTCTGCTACCTCTTCTCCCATTAAGTAAATACTTTCATCTCTGCGCATTTCCTCGCTCATTGCTTCACATATAGCTTCTCTAAATTGAATTGTTTTCATATTGCTTTATAAAATTGAAACACAAAAATAACAATAACTCTAAACTATTAAAGCAGAATTTATTTAAAATTTATTATGCACGCATAGTATTTTTTAGAAATAAAATTTTTATCTTCGTAACCTGAAAAAATGATGCTCTTTACGAAAACGATTTAGTAATTTGCATCTCTAATAATAAATAATCTTAATTAATTATAAAAATATGAAGGTTTTAGTGTGTATTAGTCACGTGCCAGACACAACATCAAAAATTAATTTTACAGACGGAGATTCTAAATTCGACACCAATGGTGTACAGTTTGTTATTAACCCAAACGATGAGTTTGGTTTAACTCGTGCTATGTGGTTTAAAGAAAAACAAGGTGCAAGTGTAGATGTTGTAAATGTAGGAGGTGCAGAAACAGAACCAACTTTGCGTAAAGCATTAGCAATTGGTGCAGATAATGCAATTAGAGTAAATGCAGAAGCTAAAGATGGCTTTCAAGTGGCTAAAGAATTAGCTAAAGTAGTACAAGATGGTGGTTACGATTTAGTAATTGCAGGTCGTGAGTCTATAGATTATAATGGTGGTATGGTACCAGGAATGTTATCTGAATTAACAGGAGCAAATTTTGTTACTAACTGTATTAGTTTAGAAGTAGAAGGAACAAATGCTACCGCTACAAGAGAAATTGACGGAGGTAAAGAAACAGTAACTACATCTTTACCATTAGTAATTGCAGGACAAAAAGGATTAGTAGAAGAAAGTGATTTACGTATTCCTAACATGAGAGGAATCATGATGGCAAGAAAAAAACCTTTAAATGTTGTAGAAGCAGCTAATGCAGAAACTGAAACAACATCGGTTAAATTTGAAAAGCCAGTACCAAAAGGCGCTGTAACTTTAGTAGATGCAGATAACCTAGACGAGTTAGTAAACTTACTTCATAACGAAGCAAAAGTGATTTAATAATGCATTAAATCATTCCGAAGTATTTCGGAATCTTTTGAAATTAAAGTAAAGATTAACGAGTTCCTGAAATAACTTCAGGATTACAAAAAAGAAAAAAATTATGTCAGTTTTAGTATATACAGAATCAGAAAACGGAAAATTTAAAAAAACAGCTTTAGAAGTAGCATCTTATGCTAAAGCCGTTGCAGATCAATTAGGTACAACGGTAACAGCTGTAGCGGTAAACGCAAACGATACTAGTGAGCTAGGAAAATATGGTGTAGATAAAGTATTAAATGTATCAAACTCAGGATTAGATAAATTTAATGCAAAATCTTATGCTTCAGTAATTAAACAAGCAGTAGAAAAAGAAGGAGCAAAAGTAGTTGTTGTTAGCCAAACAGCAGATAGTAAGTATTTAGCACCTGTTTTAGCAGTAGGTTTAAATGCAGGTTACGCATCGAACGTAGTAGAAGCGCCGTCAAGTACAGCGCCATTTACAATAAAACGTACAGCATTTACAAACAAAGCATTTAATATTACAGCAATAAATACAGATGTTAAAGTTGTTGGTGTATCAAATAACGCTTTTGGTTTAGTTGAAAATGAAGCTAGTGCAACAACCGAAGATTTTTCTCCAACTGTTGAAGAGTCTGGAGTTACAGTACAATCTGTAGATAAAGCAACAGATAAAGTTACAATTGCAGATGCAGAAATAGTTGTATCTGCAGGACGTGGATTAAAAGGACCAGAAAATTGGGGAATGGTAGAAGAATTAGCAGAAGTTCTTGGAGCAGCAACTGCTTGTTCTAAACCAGTTTCAGATTTAGGATGGAGACCACACAGTGAACACGTTGGGCAAACAGGTAAACCTGTAGCTTCAAATTTATATATAGCAATAGGTATTTCTGGAGCAATACAACACTTAGCAGGAATCAATGCTTCTAAAGTAAAAGTTGTTGTAAACACAGACCCAGAAGCACCATTCTTTAAAGCTGCAGATTATGGAGTTGTAGGTGATGCTTTTGAGGTTATTCCTGCTCTTATAGAAAAATTAAAAGCTTTTAAAGCGGCAAACGCATAATTTTTTTTAAATTGTGCTCGTAAAAAAGCGGTTAATGCTAATTGGTACTACTCCATTTTACATTTAACCGCTTTTTTTTCATTTATATATTTATGAGTTTAGTAAGACTAAAAATAAAAGGAATATCATACAGCCAAACCCAGAATGGCGCGTATGCTTTAATATTAAACGAGGTAGATGGTGAACGAAAACTACCAATTGTTATTGGTGCATTTGAAGCACAATCTATTGCGATTGCGCTTGAAAAAGAAATAAGACCTCCTCGTCCACTAACGCACGATTTATTTAAAAACTTTGCAGACAGATTTGATGTTGTTGTAAAACAAGTAATTATACATAAACTAGTTGATGGTGTATTTTACTCAAGTTTAATTTGCGAACGTGATAAAATTGAAGAAATAATAGATGCTAGAACTAGTGATGCTATAGCACTAGCTCTTCGTTTTCAAGCTCCTATTTTTACTTATAAAAACATTCTAGATAAAGCAGGAATTTATTTAAAAGTAGACCCTAAAAAAGAGGATGATGAAGATACTGAAGACAGTGTCTTAATTGAAGATATTATTAATGAAGAATTGGAGTTTTTAGATAACGACGATTACAATTCAAATTCTTTAGAAGAATTACATAACTTACTTGCCGAGGCTGTAGCAAATGAAGATTACGAAACTGCTGCAAAAATTAGAGACGAGATTTCTAAACGATAATTTTATGATTAAAAATTCACTATTAGCTTTCATAGCTATTTTTTTGGGTATAACAACTTCTTTTGCTCAAGACTTAGAGAAAAAATGGATCTCTCAATCTATCACAAATAATTTTGATAATATAGAATTTAACAAAGGAGAGTTTACCTTTAGTAAAGATAACAACCAAAACATTAAAGGAGACTACATGTACCAAAATAATTTATTGGTATGCTATTTTAATGATTCTTTAAGCTCTATTAAACGTTACAAAATCTCTCAACTTACAGATTCTACATTAGTATTTAAGGACAAAAACGTAACATATAAATATAAGTCTGCTCCTACTGTTTTAGACAATAATGTTGCCGAAGCCACTACGCCAAGTCCAAGCAAAGGCACAATTATACCTAGTCAAGGTTTTTCTATAAGTAGCCTTTGGAGAGGAGTTTTAGGTATGGTTTCTCTTATTTTTGTTGCCTTTTTATTTAGTAGTAACAGAAAAGGCATAAACTGGAAAACCGTTGGATTAGGTCTACTTTTTCAGCTTGTAATTGCAATTGGAGTATTAAAAGTTGGATTTGTAAAAACTACTTTCGAGTTTATAGGAAAAGGCTTTATAGAAATATTAAGCTATACACAAGCAGGAAGCGAGTTCCTATTTGGTGGCATGCTAGATGTCAATTCTTTTGGTTTTATTTTCGCTTTCCAAGTGTTGCCAACTATAATATTCTTTTCTGCATTAACATCAGTACTATTTTACTTAGGAATAATTCAAAAAGTAGTAAAACTAATGGGTTTATTACTAACCAAAGTGCTTGGAATTTCTGGAGCTGAAAGCTTAAGTGTAGCAGGAAATATTTTCTTAGGTCAAACCGAAGCACCTCTTTTAATTAAAGCTTATTTAGAAAAAATGAATAAGTCTGAAATTCTACTTGTTATGATTGGAGGAATGGCAACAGTAGCAGGAGCTGTATTGGCAGCTTACATTGGTTTTTTAGGAGGTGAAGATGAAATCTTACAGCTTTTTTATGCAAAACACTTACTAGCTGCATCTGTAATGGCGGCACCTGGAGCAATAGTAATTTCAAAAATATTATTTCCTCAAACCGAAGAGGTTAACACAGATGTAAAAGTTTCTCAAGAAAAAATAGGTTCTAATATTCTTGAAGCCATAGCAAACGGAACTACAGAAGGTTTAAGACTTGCTGTAAATGTTGGTGCTATGCTTTTAGTTTTTGTTGCGTTTATTGCAATGGTAAATGGTATTTTGGGAGGTGTTGCTAGTTTTGATGGCTTTACAATAGCTGCATTAAATATAGATTGGCATTTTACTTCTTTAAACGAAATTATTGCTGCAAACACACCTTACAACAGCTTATCTTTAGAGTTTATATTAGGTTATATTTTTGCACCATTAATGTGGTTACTAGGTGTTGCAAAAGAAGATATGGCTTTAATGGGACAGCTATTAGGTATAAAATTAGCTGCAAGTGAATTTATAGGATATATACAATTAGCAGAATTAAAAAATGTAGCAAACGCAACACATTTAACTTACGAAAAATCTATAATTATGGCAACTTATATGCTTTGTGGATTTGCTAATTTTGCTTCTATTGGTATCCAAATTGGAGGTATTGGTTCTTTAGCTCCTGGGCAGCGTAAACAATTATCTAAATTTGGTATTAAAGCCTTAATCGGCGGAACAATTGCATCATTAATTTCTGCAACTATTGCAGGCATGATAATAGGCTAGAAAACGTTATTATATATGAAAAACATACTTTTTATCTTATTAGCTTTCGCTTCTGTAAATTTAGCAGTTGCTCAAAAAAATACTGAAATTGAGTTTACAAAAGACAAAGAAGTTATTGTTAACAATACAAAATTAAGTAAAGAATCTTCTTTTCAAGATATTAAAGAATTATTGGGAGAACCTACAATTTATAAAAACTTTCGATCCGGAAAAATTAATTATCATTATGAAAATTTAGGTATTGCTTTCCACACAATTAATAATAAGCTTGTTTTTTTTGGAATAAATTTTAATTGGGATGGAGACGAATCATTTCCAGAAAAAGAATATAATGGTACATTTAAAATTGATGATTTATCTATAAATAAAGAATCAAAAAAGTCTATAATAGATACTATTAAAATTGTAGAATTAAAATGTATAGTTCCTAGTTTATGTGTTTCTAATCCTGAAATTGAAAAAACACCAATAATTATTGGTTTTAATAACAGTTTAATTACTCAAATTGGTTTTGAATTTCACTAATTTATAGTTAATAACTTTTAATATATATAAAAGCTTCTCTATTTACAGTTGAAGCTTTTTTTATACTTTTAAACCATAAAAAATAATGTTTAATTAAATTAAACTCCTATTCTCAAGGTAAATATACATGAAACAATATCACGAATTAGTAAAGCACGTTTTAGATAACGGTAACGAAAAAGGAGATAGAACAGGAACTGGAACAAAAAGTGTTTTTGGTTACCAATTACGTTTCGATTTAAGCGAAGGTTTTCCAATGGTGACTACTAAGAAACTACATTTAAAATCTATTATTTACGAGTTACTTTGGTTTTTAAAAGGAGATACCAATATTAATTATCTAACTCAAAATGGTGTAAAAATATGGAATTCTTGGGCAGATAAAAATGGAGATTTAGGTCCTGTATATGGGCACCAATGGAGAAACTGGAATAGCGATGAAGTAGACCAAATTACAGAAGTTATTGAAACACTTAAAAACAACCCAAATAGTAGAAGAATGCTTGTTTCTGCTTGGAATCCTTCTGTTTTACCAGATACTTCAAAATCTTTCGATGAAAATGTAGCCAATGGAAAGGCAGCATTACCTCCTTGCCATGCCTTTTTTCAGTTTTATGTAGCAAATGGAAAATTATCTTGCCAATTATACCAACGTAGTGCAGATATTTTTCTTGGCGTTCCTTTTAACATTGCCTCTTACGCGTTATTTACCATGATGATGGCACAAGTTTGTGGTTACGAAGCTGGAGAATTTATTCATACATTTGGAGATGCACATATTTACAACAATCATGTAGAACAATTAGAATTACAATTGTCTAGAGAGTGTAGACCATTACCTAAAATGAAACTTAATCCTGAGATTAAAAACATCTTCGATTTTAAATTCGAAGATTTCACATTAGAAGATTATAATCCGCATCCTCATATAAAAGGAGCAGTTGCAGTATAAAACTTAAAAAAAGAGCTTCTAAATAGAAGCTCTTTTTTTATTCTTTTAATTATAAATTTATAACACTATTCTCGTCTGCAGCGTAATCATTCCACGCAAAAGCATCGGCTTGATCTTCATTTTTCCACTGTCCATCTACCAAGTATCTAAACTCGTAAGATTTATCTTTTTCTAAATTAACAGTACCTTTAAAAGTTCCGTTCTTTAGTTTCTTTAATGCAGTAGCTTCTGTATTCCATTCGTTAAAATTTCCTACAACCTTAACTTCATTTGCACCTTCTGCAGGTACAGTAAAGGTTACTTTACATACTGGTTTAGATTTTAAAAATTGTTTTGTAATAGCCATAATATTAATATTTTAAAGTTCAAAATTATACAACAATAACATAGTAACAAACTCTTTAATATAGATTTAATAAAGAATTATTACTTTAGTAAAATTCGATATCATTTATTTAGAATAGCAAAATAAAAACACCTTATTTTTAATAATGCTATAGTTAAAATAAAAACATAAATTACTGACTATCAAACTAAAACGATTTCGTTTTAAATAAAAAATAAAAATTCACAATATTACTTTAACTTTACATTATAAATTAAAATTACATGTTCGGAAAAAAGAAATCAAAACCACAAATAGACCAAGAGCAATTAGCTTTAATAGAGAATGCACAACGCCGTATAAAACAAAAAAAAGGTTTATATGCTCACTTTGTTATTTTTCTAATTGGTGCAGTATTTTTAATTCTTGCCAATACTGTTTTAAATATAGGTAAGGATTTTAAAATCTTTAATTTAGACTGGTTTGTAATTGCAATTTCTGCATGGTTATTTTTCTTTTTATATCATGCTTTTAACGTATTTATTACAAATAAATTTATGGGTAAAGAATGGGAAAAAGCACAAATAGAAAAATTAGTAGCCAAACAACAAGATAAAATTGAAGCACTTAAAAGCACAATTATTCAACCTGAAAAAGTAACAACAAAAAATCCAGATGCAGTAAAACCGCATAAAAATTTAACTATGATTGTTGCTGCTGGAGAAAACAACGAAATAGGAAAAAACAACGACCTTATTTGGCATTTACGTGATGACCTTAAAAGATTTAAGGCACTCACTTCTGGCCACTACATTATAATGGGCCGTAAAACTTTCGAAAGTTTTCCTAAGCCATTACCAAACAGAACTCATGTTGTTATTTCTAGACAAAAAGACTATCAAGTTCCTGCCGGAGTTTTATTAGTAAATTCTATTGAAGATGCAATAGACGCTTCAAAAAGCGACAATCAACCTTTTATAATTGGTGGAGGCGAAATTTATAAACAAGCCATGCCTTTTGCTTCAAAAATCGAATTAACACGTGTACATTCTACTTTTGATGCAGATACTTTTTTTCCAGAAATTAACATGAATAATTGGAAAGAAACTGCTAATGAAATACACGCCCAAGATGAAAATCATGACTATGCTTTTTCATTTATAACTTTTGAAAGAAAATAGTTTAATAAACAGGATATAATGGTAAAAAAATATGTATCTAAAGTTTCTTACGGATTATTAACTCTTGTATTTCTAACGTTTTTTACTCCATTAATTCTTATTATAATTAAAAATGAAATAAATACAGAAATTATATTAACAACTATATTTATAATTATAATTTTTGGATTTATAACTCATATGTTTTTAAAAACCGAATACATAATTGACGAGAATAACTTAAAAATTAAATGTGGCTTTTTTTCTTATAAACCTATTGATATTTATACTATAAAGGAAATAACAAAGTCTAATAATATTATTTCATCTCCAGCTGCTTCTTTCGATAGGATTGAAATAAAATATGAGAAATTTGAAGAAATTATAATATCACCAAAAAATAAGATGGAGTTTGCAAAACATTTAACAAGTATAAATCCTAAAATTAAAAATAATATTACAGAGCAATAATTTATTTAAAATATTAACTATTAGCATTATACTTTAATTACAGTCCAATTAAAAATAACTTTTAGTTCCATCAATTTTCCCTAATTTCGCAACATGGTAAAAGACATTCAGCTTCGCTTAACTTTAAAAGATGAAGAACGTAGCGATATTTTAGTTTTAAAAGCGGCTCAATATTTAAATATTCCTAAAAATGATATTACAGGAATAAAAATATTACGTAAATCTATAGACGCAAGAAAACCAAAGATTATTTTAAATTATAAATTATCGGTTTACATTAAAGAAGCCTTACCAGAAACATCAAAATATCAATTTAACTATAAAGATGTCTCAAAGGCTAAACCAGTACATATTATTGGATTTGGTCCTGCTGGAATGTATGCTGCATTACGCTGTATTGAGTTAGGCTTTAAACCAATTGTTTTAGAACGAGGTAAAAATGTACAAGATCGTAGGCGCGATTTAAAAGCCATAAATCAAGATCATTTTGTAAACGAAGATTCCAATTATTGCTTTGGAGAAGGCGGTGCAGGAACCTATAGTGATGGCAAATTATACACTAGAAGTTTAAAACGAGGTGATGTAAGAAAAATATTTGAAAATTTAGTTTTTCATGGTGCTACAGATCAAATTCTGGTAGATGCACATCCACATATTGGCACAAACAAACTACCTAAAGTAGTACAAAATATAAGAGAGACTATAATTAATTTTGGTGGAGAAGTTCATTTTGAAACTCGTGTAACAGATTTTAATATTAAAAACAATAAAATAGAATCTATACTCCTAAAAAATGGAAATGAAATACCTACAGAACGTGTTATTTTAGCAACAGGACATTCGGCCAGAGATATTTTCTACTTATTAAATAATAAAAAAGTTGCTTTGCAAGCTAAATCTTTTGCTATGGGAGTTCGTGTAGAGCATCCACAGCATATAATCGACTCTATTCAATACCATTGTTCTGGCGAGCGCCATGAGTTATTACCAGCAGCGTCTTACAGTTTAGTACAACAAGTTAAAGATCGTGGTGTGTACTCTTTTTGTATGTGTCCAGGCGGCTTTATTGTGCCTGCTGCTACTGCCAATGGAGAAGTAGTTGTAAATGGTATGTCGCCATCAAGACGTAATAATCAATTTGCAAATTCCGGTATTGTGGTAGAAATTAATGTAGATAAGGACATTCCAAAATACGAAAAATTTGGAGCGTTAAAAGGCTTAGAATATCAAAAAAACTTAGAACGTATTGCTTTTACTTCTGGCGGGAGAACGCAAGTTGCACCAGCACAACGATTAACCGATTTTGTTGAAGGTAATTTATCAAACTCATTAAACAATACATCTTATCAACCAGGTTTAAATAGTGCACCTTTACACTCTTTATTACCAAAAATAATTGGAGGTAGATTACGAAAGGGTTTTGAAGCTTTTGGCAGAAAAATGAAAGGTTACTACACCGAAGAAGCTAATATTATTGGAGTAGAATCTAGAACCTCATCACCAGTAAATATTCCAAGAAATGAAACTTTAGAACATCCTGAAATTTCCAATTTATTTCCATGTGGAGAAGGTGGCGGATATGCTGGAGGCATTATTAGTGCAGCAATGGATGGCGAACGTTGCGCTGAAGCGGCTGTGGTAGGCTTATAAATATTTAACCCTAATCTCTTTATTGAAAATAATAACTACAAATTTTTTAAAGATTTTATTCCTATTTTTGCATTACAAAATTAAACTAATGAAAGCATATATATTTCCAGGTCAAGGCGCTCAATTCTCAGGAATGGGCTTAGACTTATACGAAAACTCACCAGAAGCACAACATTTATTTGAAGATGCTAACGAAATTTTAGGTTTCAATATTACAGACATAATGTTTGAAGGTACTGCTGAAGCTTTAAAAGAAACTAAAGTTACACAACCAGCCATATTTTTACATTCTGTAATCTTAGCAAAAACTTTAGGTGAAAATTTTAAACCAGATATGGTTGCTGGTCATTCTCTTGGAGAATTTTCTGCACTTGTTGCTAACGGAGCTTTAACTTTTGAAGACGGTTTACGTTTAGTTTCGCAACGTGCTATAGCTATGCAAAAAGCCTGCGAAATACAACCAAGCACTATGGCTGCAGTTTTAGGGTTAGAAGATGCTTTAGTTGAAAAAATTTGCGCAGATACAGAAGGTATTGTTGTTGCAGCAAATTACAATTGCCCAGGACAGTTAGTAATTTCTGGAGAAATTGATGCCATAAACAAAGCTTGTGAAAATATGAAAGAAGCTGGAGCAAGACGCGCATTGGTACTACCTGTTGGAGGAGCTTTTCATTCTCCAATGATGGAGCCTGCTAGAGAGGAGTTAGCTGCTGCAATAGAGAATACAACCTTTAGCAAACCTAATTGCCCAATATACCAAAACGTAACAGCTAATGCTGTAATTAATGAAGCAGAGATTAAAGCAAATTTAATTTCGCAATTAACTGCTCCTGTACGTTGGACACAATCTGTAGAGCAAATGATTAAAGATGGAGCTACTCTATTTACAGAAGTAGGACCAGGAAAAGTTTTACAAGGTTTAGTTAAAAAAATAAACCGAGCAGCAGAGACTACTTCTGCAACAATAGAAAGCGCTTCTTAATATGAAAAAAAACAGAACGCTATTTATTATTTTAATTATAATATTTAATATTGCTTTAGACCAGATTTCTAAATTTTGGATTAGAGCCAATGTAACTCCAGGTAGTCAATCTGAAATTTTAGGTGATTATTTTACACTTCATAATGTTGAAAACTCAGGTGCATTTTTAGGACTAGGAAGTGATTTTAGTCCTATACTAAAAATAGTATTACTTAATGTTTTACCTATAATTGTATTAACATTGGTCTTATTCCATATATTTAGAGATAAAACATTAGATAAATTCTCTCTTATAGGATTCTGCTGTATTATTGGTGGAGGTATTGCAAATTTGTATGATCGTGTTGTTTACGGACACGTAACAGATTTCTGGCACATAGATTTAGGAGGTGTTTTTAGAACAGGTATTTTTAATCTAGCAGATGTGTCTGTTATGGTTGGAATGGGACTACTTATTCTAGGAAATTTCTCAAAGAAAAAAGCATAAAAAAAATCCCGATAGTTTTATCGGGATTTTTTTTTAATATGTTTATCTAGCTAACACACAATCTTCACAATCTTTTACTTCTCCATAATACGTTTCTCTGTATTTGTGTAAAGTTTTAATTGGAATACCTAAAAATTGCTTTTTTATGTAAGTCACCTTAGCAGTTAAAAGTCCCATTTTAGGAGTAAATCTGTTTTCTTGAATTGTTTCTCTTTTAATTTGTATCAGTTTCATAATATCTATTTCATTATAATACAAAGAAACCAAGATTATATGTTAAACACAAATTAAACACGTTAAGCCTTTGTTAATCAAACAATTAATATTATATCTATAATGATACTGTATTATAATTATTAGACTCGCAAACAGACAGAGCTATCTTTTAGAATATGATAATAGAAATTAAAGCGTTTTTTGCCATTTCCAAGCAGAAAGAATAGCTTCATCAAGTGTAAATTTTGCTTTCCAACCCAAAATTGTATTCGCCTTACTTGTATCGGCATAGGCAGACATAATATCTCCCTGTCTTCTTTCTACAATTTTATAGTTCAATTTTTGGTTAGCAACACGCTCAAAAGATTTAACAACTTCTAGTACAGTACTTCCTTTTCCTGTTCCAAGATTAAATATTTCAAGATTACTTTTATTGCCTTTATTTAATAATCGTTGTATTGCGATTACATGAGCACTAGCAACATCTTCAACATGTATATAATCTCTAATACAAGTACCGTCTTTTGTTGGATAATTATTTCCAAATACCGACAATTGCTTACGCTTCCCTACTCCTGTTTGCATAATATAAGGTACAAGGTTTTGAGGTACTCCTGTAGGCAACTCTCCTATTTTTGCAGACTTATGCGCTCCTATTGGGTTAAAATAACGTAAAGCTATAGCATTAAATTTTTTATTAGCTTTACATATGTCTGCTATTATTGTTTCTCCTATTTGCTTGGTTTTTCCATACGGAGATTCGGCTTGTTTAATAGGAGATTCTTCGGTAATTGGCATAACATCTGCCTGCCCATATACTGTGCAAGACGAACTAAAGATAAAATTTATACTTTCCTTTTTATTTAATTCTTGTAAAAGACAAACCAAGGTATTTATATTATTTTCATAATATAATAATGGTTTTTCTACACTTTCGCCAACTGCTTTACTTGCAGCAAAATGAATTACATTAGAAATATCATCATGCTTCTGTAAAAACTCTTGAATTTTATTTTTCTCTTTTAAATCGAAATTTTCAAACTCTGGTTTTACACCAGTAATAGAGACAATTCCTTCTAATACTTTAAGTGTTGAGTTAGAAAGATTATCTATTATTACTACTTTAAAACCTGCTTCTTGTAAAGCAACTACAGTATGCGAACCAATATAACCTAATCCTCCTGTTACTAATATTTTTGGCATTATTCTAATACTTAAATCTTTTATTTTATCACCTCCTAATACCTGTGTAAGAAGAAAATTATACGCTATAGTTCTAACTTTTAGCTATTAAATGCCAAAATTTATAACTAAATATTTTAATTATCTATAAATTCTATAACAGTTTTTGTTATAAATTCTATTTGATCGTCTTCTAATTCTGTATGCATTGGTAATGAAATTACTTCTTTAACCAACTGGTTTGTAACTTTAAAATCGGCTTCATTATACCTAGAATCCATATAAGCCTTTTGCTTATGTAATGGTATTGGATAATATACACCACATGGAATACCCTTATCATTTAAATGTTGTACTAAAGCATCTCTATCTGCATCAATAATTTTTAAGGTATATTGATGGAACACATGGTCTCCAGAACGTTTTGGAATAATTATATGCTGGTTATCTTTAAACGCCTTATCATATTTGGCTGCAGCTTCTTTTCTTTTATTATTGTAAGTATCTAAATGTGGTAATTTAGCGTCTAAAACAGCGGCTTGAATAGAGTCTAATCGAGAATTTACACCTACTACATCATGATGATAACGCTTGTACATACCGTGGTTTACAATACCACGAAGTGTGTGGGCTAAATCATCATCGTTTGTAAAAATTGCTCCGCCATCTCCATAACATCCTAAGTTTTTAGATGGAAAAAACGAAGTTGATGCAACATGTCCAATAGTTCCAGACATATGTTTTTCTCCTTTACTATTGGTGTATTTTGCTCCAATAGCCTGTGCATTATCTTCTATTACGAATAAATTATTTTGTTTTGCAATTTCCATTATTGCATCCATGTTGGCACATTGCCCAAATAAATGAACAGGAACTATTGCTTTAGTTTTAGGTGTAATAGCACGCTTAACAGCTTCTATATCAATATTAAAATCGTCTGGATTAACATCTACTAAAACAGGAGTTAGATTTAAAAGTGCAATAACTTCTACTGTTGCTGCAAATGTAAAATCTGCAGTTATAACCTCATCTCCTGGTTTTAAACCAAGTCCCATCATTGCAATTTGCAGTGCATCTGTTCCATTTGCACAAGGTATAACATGTTTAACACCTAAGTAGTTTTCTAAATTTTTTTGAAACTCATGAACTTTTGGTCCATTTACAAAGGTTGTTGTTTCTAAAACTTCTTGAATAGAGTCATTAACCTCTTTTTTTATTTGGGTATATTGACCTTTTAAGTCAACCATTTGTATTTTTTTCATTTGAAATATTATCTAAGATTAAAATAAACATTAATAATGCTTATACCTATTGAATAGGTGAACGAATTTACAAAATTCGTAAATGCTAAACAATGAATTATGTATTTTAGCGCAAAGCATTTTTAAAATTGAATTTATTGTACTCTTTTGGAATATTTATTACTGGTTTAGTATTAAAAATTGTAGCACTTTTTAACACTAAAATAAAACTTGGTGTGCAAGGTCGTGCCAATACATTTTCTGCCCTAAAAACCAACATATTAAGTAACGATAAGACACTTTGGTTTCATTGTGCCTCCTTAGGCGAATATGAGCAAGGATTACCTGTTTTTTCTGAACTAAGAAAAAAATATTCTAAACATAAAATAGTTTTATCTTTTTTCTCTCCTTCTGGTTACGAAATTAGAAAAAATGCTCCTTTTGCAGATGTTGTAGTTTATCTTCCATTAGATAGTAAAGCAAATGCAAGAACATTTTTAAATATTGTAAATCCAGAATTAACCGTATTTGTTAAGTACGAAATATGGCCAAATTTTTTAAATGAGCTAAAAAAAAGAAATTTAAAAGCTATATTAATTTCTGCTTCTTTTAGAAAAAATCAATCCTTTTTTAAATGGTACGGTAAGCAAACAAGAAAAGCTCTATTTGCTTTCGAGCATATTTTTACTCAAAACGAAGTATCTAAAACACTTTTAAAAGATATTAATTATAACAATGTTACAGTTTCTGGAGACACTAGGTTTGATCGTGTTTCAAACCAATTAAAACAAGACAATACTTTAAATTTTATAGAGGAATTTAAAAATAATAATTTATGTGTAGTTATTGGTAGTTCTTGGCCTGAAGACGAAAGACTAATTATTAATTATATAAATACTTATTCTAATAAGAACATAAAATTTATTATTGCTCCACATAATATTAAGTCTACACAAATTGAAGAACTAAAGAATAACATTTCTAAATCTTCTATTCTTTTTTCTAAAAAGGAAAATAAATCTTTAGAAAATTATCAAGTCTTAATTTTAGATACTATTGGCTTATTAACTAAAGTGTATAGTTATGCAGATATTGCTTATGTAGGTGGAGCTTTAGGCACAACAGGATTGCACAATACTTTGGAAGCTGCAGTTTTTGGAGTTCCTATAATAATAGGTAATAACCATAAAAAATTCCCTGAAGCACAATCGATGATTGATAATAGAGGAATGATTTCAATATCTAACCAAGAAGAATTAAATAAAGCTTTAAATCTATTTATAACTAATCAAGCCTTAAGAACTGAATTTGGAACAAATAATTTTAAATTTATAGAAAAAAATAAAGGAGCGATAATCCAAATACTAGACTTTTTACGTATTTAATCTGAAGTTATTGCATTTAATAAGAAAATGTTAAAAAATATAAATTAAAAATGTTAAAATTAATTTGCAAAATAGTAATTTCACATCTAAATTAATTTAAAACTAAAAACCAATGAAAAAATTATTATTTAGCGCTGCTTTATTATTAGCACTTAGCGCAACGTTTACATCTTGTAGAGAAGAAGCTGAAAAAACTGGAGATGCATTAGAAAATGCAGCTGATGCAACTGGTGATGCTATTGAAAATGCAGCTGAAGAAACAAGTGAAGCAGCAGAAAGTGGGTTTGAAGCAGCAGGAGAAGCTATTGATAATGCAGTAGAAGAAACTGAAGAAGCTGGTGAGTCTATTAAAGAGGCTCTTGAAGAAGCAACTGATGACGACAAAAACTAATTAGAATACTAGATAGTTAAAAAGCTCAATCCTTTTGGATTGGGCTTTTTTTTTTACATTTAAAATTGGAAGATTTTTATAAGTATGATAATTTTAAAAAAACCAGTATCTTCATTGCTAATAAATTAGCATTAAAATGAAGCATATTGCAACCAAATATACAAGAAGAGATTTTACCAAACTTTCTGCATTAGGTTTAGCAAGTATTCCACTATTATCATTTACACCAACTCTAACTGTTGAAAATTTTAATGCTCCTAAAGAGTTAGATATACATTTATTTTCTAAACACTTACAATTTTTAGATTACGATAACATGTCTGCAGCTGCTGCAAATATGGGATTTAATGGTTTAGATCTTACCGTAAGACGAAAAGGACATGTACTTCCTGAAAATGTTATTTCAGATTTACCTAAAGCTGTAAAAGCTATGAAAAAACATGGGCTTAAGCCAAAAATGCTATCGACAAATGTTTGGGATGCTAACAACGTTGAAAATAAGAAAGTACTAAAAACAGCTAGTGAGCAAGGCTTCACACATTATCGTACAGATTGGTTAAAATATCCTGAAAACAAATCTATTACAGATAGTCAAGCCTTATTTGGAAAACAAGCAACAGAGCTAGAAATACTTAATAAAAAACTAGGACTTATAGGTGGTTATCAAAACCATGCAGGAAACCATGTTGGTGCACCAGTTTGGGATTTAATTCCTATTCTAGAAGCTACTAATGGTAAAAATATAGGTTGCCAATATGATATTAGACATGCAGTTGTAGAAGGTAGCCAAAGTTGGGAGCTTGGTTTTAAACGCATATTACCGTTTATTAACTCGATAGTATTAAAAGATTTTATCTGGAAAAAAGTAAATAATAATTGGAAACTTATTAATGTTCCTTTAGGAGAAGGCATGGTAGATTTTAAACGCTATTTTTCATTATTAAAAAAATACAATGTAAATGTACCAGTATCTTTACACGCAGAATATGATTTAGGTGGTGCAGAAAAAGGAAGTTATACAATTAAAATAGATAAAAAAGAAGTGTTTAACTATTTAGAAAAAGACTTAATTTTTATTAAAGAGACTTGGAAAAACGTTAAATAGTTTTAAAAAAACTTATTTATTAAAATTATAAAGCTTCAGAATAAATCTGAAGCTTTTATATTTTGCTTTAGTCAGAAATGTTTCTTTTTAGCGATTCTTTAAAAAAATCAATTACTTTATGTTTCATTCCTTCTTGCGTGTTACAATATAGAAATACAATACATATACTAAAACAAGTATTTTATTAAAATACTATGCTATATTAACTAAAAGTTATGCCAATGTTTATTATATGTTACTAGACTAAATTTATACTCTATTATTAAATACAGAAAGGAGAATAGCTTTACAACTATTCTCCTCTCCAACCATCAACTAACTAACCAAAAAATATATCTTTTTTTTATTATTCCATTTCTATTATACCAACAACTTCATAAGCTCTAGTACCATCTACCTGTACTTTTTCATATAATATATTTGCATATTCGTAAAACGTTTCATCGTTTATAACAACCTTTTCATAATCGTCTGGCAACTCGTAAACAATTGTTCCAACTTCTGGATCTACAACTTCATATTGGTTGTCTACTTGAATATAAAATATACCATGAGCATTGTAATAATTATAATTATTAAAACGAACTCTTTTATAGTTTACAGGTAAAGTTTTAATTCTAAAACCAACCTTTGGAGCTATTACAATATAACGACCTCTAGATTGTGTGTAATACTTATTATTAGCATAGTAATAATTTTGTCCTCTATGTGTAACAACCGTTCTGTTTGGTACATTTCTAACCGAAACCACTTTACGTTTAGGCGTTTTATAAGTTACTTTTGTACTTGGTACACGCTTAGCAACTGTACGTTTAGTTGTTGTAGTGGTTCTGGTTGTAGTTGAAACTTTTCTACTATTATTATTTGTTGTTGTTCTTCTTGTTTGTGCTTCTGCTTGAGTTGCAAATGCTACCAGTAATACTGCTGGTAGTATGTATGCTTTTATAAACGTTTTCATAATTTAAAGGTTTAAAATTCAACTTTATTTTACTATTAATACTAAGACGTTTATTAGTATTAATAGTTTAAAAGTATTTGAAATATTTCTGTTAAAAAATGAAAATAGACCGTTAGCTAAATTGTATCTACTAAATCGATAATTTTATAGATGAGATATTTTTGAAGAGACCAAATCTTAGTAAATTAATGCAGAGAATTATTATTAATATACTCTAAAAACTTAGGCTTATATTGCTCTGAAACCGTTATACGTTGGTCATTAATTATAATCTGACTACGCTCTATAACATCTATATTTTTAAGTGAAATTATAAACGAACGGTGTACACGCATAAACTGTGTTTCTGGTAATTCTTGCTCTAAAGATTTTAAACTCATTAACGTTAAAATAGCTTTTGGGTTATCTTTCAACCAGATTTTAATGTAGTCTTTTAACCCTTCAAAATATAAAACATCTGCTAACTTTACACGCAATTGTTTGTATTCCGATTTTACAAAAAGAAATTCTTTTTCTTCAGAAACTATAGGTTCTCTCTTGCCTTTCAACAACTCAAACCAAGTGTTAGCCTTGTTTGCCGAAGTTAAAAACTCTGCATAATCAAAAGGCTTTAATAAATAATCTATGGCTTCTACTTTAAAACCTTCTAACGCATAATGATCGAAAGCTGTAGTGAAAATAACACGTGTTTCTTTTGGTAACATTTTAGAAAATTCAATACCAGATAAATCTGGCATTTGTATGTCTAAAAACAATAAATCTACAGGATTATTTTTTATAAACTCCATAGCTTCAATTGCGCTACTACACTTTCGTTTTAAATCTAAAAAAGGTGTTTTTTCCACATAACTTTCTACTAAATTTAAAGCCATAGGCTCATCGTCTACAATAACACAAGATATTTTTAGGTTGCTCATAATTTAATTGGTTTCAATTTCTAATTGTGCTACAAAACGCGATTCTTTTACAAAGGTTTTAAAACTGTTTTTGTTTGGATACAACAATTCTAATCGTTTTTTAATATTTGGAAGTCCTATTCCTGATCCACTTTTATCTTCGGTTTTCTTCGGAAAGTTATGATTTTCGATAGTAAATAAAACCGTTTGATTATCGCAAGTCATATTAATATCAATTGTACTTGCTTTACTAGCGGAAACACCATGTTTAAAAGCGTTTTCAATTAATGAAATAAATAATAAAGGTGCAATTTTAATTCCCGTTTCAGCTGAAGGAAAACTATAATTAACAACTGTTTTGTCAGATACACGAAGCTTCATAAGCTCGATATATTTTTTCATAAAATCTATTTCCTTAGTTAAAGCTATAGATTCTTCGCTTGTTTCATATAACATATAACGCATCAATTTGCTTAAACTATGTATTGATGTTTTAGCTTGATCTGGAGAAATATCTACCATCGCATAAATATTATTCAAAGAATTGAAAAAGAAATGTGGCTGTAGTTGATAATGCAAATGTTGTAATTCTGACTGTAATTTAAAATTAGCAGCTTCCTTACGTTCGGCTTCTGTTTGTACCCAACGTTTTGTTGTTTTTACTGCTATTGAAAATAATAATGGTGCCATATAAGATACCATTTGAACGTATATAAACATTTTAAAAGGTGGACCAGAACTACTATTATTTGCTCGTTTTTTTACTATATCTTGAAAAAAAGTATTCTCAACTGTTTCTTTAAAATAAATAAATAAGGCAATGCAAATTAAATTAATACCAACAAACCAAACTGTTTTTTTTGTGAATAGAAATTTATCTATTAGTACAAAGTAATTTAAATAAAACAATACAGCAGATAAGACCAACGGAATCCAAAAATGAATAACTACTCTATTAATATCTTGCTCTTGACCGTACGACAATAAGTAAGGCATACTAAACAATACAAACCAAACTAAAATGTGTGAGAGTATTGTTATATTTTTATTTTTAATCATTTTTAATTCGATGTATTAATCCCAACTATTTTTGGTTGAAAGTGCATATTTACCTGCTCCAGTAAAAAACAACACTAAGGCACCAAAAGCATATAATAAAATAAGTTCTATTTCAAGTCCACCACTTTTAGATAAAGCGAATAAATTATCGGAATGTGCAAGAAACATAGCTGCTATCATACCAAAGAAAAAAGCTAGTGATGCTAGGCGTGTTCTAAACCCAATTAAAATAAGTATTGGTGCAATTATCTCTGTTACATAAACACCATAAGCCATAAATTCTGGCAATCCAATTCCGGACAGCATACCTTTAATACCATCAAGATGACTTAATTTAGCCACACCATGAAATAGCATTAATGCTGCAACCGTAATTCTTAAAACTAAATATCCTATATCACTATTTTTTTTCATTTTCATTTTCTTTAATTTGTTATTTATATTACTCGTAACGTAATGCAGTTATTGGATCTAAAGCTGAAGCTTTTCTTGCAGGATACCATCCAAAAAAGATACCTGTTACCGCACAAACAGCAAACGAAATCACTATAGAATACAACGCAACACTTGTAGGCCAATTTAAGAATTTTTCGATAAATACTGTGGCTCCGAGTCCTAAGATTACACCAAGCAATCCACCAGTAATACTTATTAATATAGCTTCGATTAAAAACTGCATTAAAATATCTGACCCTTTACCACCAACTGCCATACGCAAACCAATTTCTTTAGTACGTTCTTTTACAGAAACATACATAATATTCATAATTCCTATTCCTCCAATTAATAACGAAATACTTGCTACTGCAACTAATAATACAGTTAACATTTCGCTAGTAGAACTAAAGGTGGAAATTAATTCTTCCATAGAACGCACTGTAAAATCATCGTCTTCTGAGTCTAATAATTTATGTTGTTCTCTCAAAATTTCTGTAACCTGAATTACAGCATCGGCAGCATCATCTTCACTAATTGCAGATGCCATAACCTGATTAAGATAATCTATTGCCAAAATACGTTTTTGCACTGTAGTATAAGGCGCAATAACAACATCATCTTGATCTTGACCAAACGTATTTTCTCCTTTTTCTTCTAAAACACCAATTACTTTAAACGGAATGTTATTAAAACGAATCATTTGCCCAACAGGTTGCTGTCCATCAGGAAATATATTATCTACAACGGTTTGTCCTATAACTGCTACTTTTGAAGCCGATTGCACATCTGCATCTGTAAACATACTTCCGCTTTGTAAATCCACTACTTTAATATCTAGATATTCTGGATTAACACCATAAATTGTAGAAGGCCAGTTGTTAGAGCCATTAATAACTTGTCCTCCACCATTTACAACAGGTGTAACATAGCTTAGCAAATTGGCTTGCTCTTTAATTAATTGATAATTTTGAAGTGTTAAAGTTTGTACATCTCCTCCACTACCTCTAGCTGGACCTCTATCGTCTGCTCCTGGTCTTATGGTAATCATATTTGAACCCATATTTGAAATAGTAGAACGGATACTTTCTTTAGAACCTTCTCCAATAGCTAACATAGCAATTACAGACGCTACACCAATGATGATGCCTAACATAGTCAGTAAGGTTCTCATTTTATTAAGGACAATTGCTTTAAAAGCAATTTTTATTAAATTTAATAGTCTCATAATTAATCGTCTTGTTTAGGCAGTTTTGCTAATTGCTCTGCTGCAGATTGTATTTTATGATTTTTATAATCTTGCATGATATTTCCATCTTTTAAAACAATTGTTCTACTACTAAAAGTGGCAATATCTGGCTCGTGTGTTACAAAAGTTATGGTAATCCCTTTATGATTTAATTCTTGAAACAAGGACATAATTTCGTAAGACGTTCTTGTATCTAAGTTTCCTGTGGCTTCATCTGCCAAAATCATTACTGGATTATTTACCAACGATCTTGCAATAGCAACACGCTGTTGTTGTCCTCCTGAAAGCTGCGAAGGTGTATGATGCAAACGTTCTCCTAAACCAACCATTTCTAATGCTTTTATAGCACGTTCTCTACGTTCCTCAGTAGACACTTTACTGTTATATAACAATGGCAATTCTACGTTTTCAATTGCCGATGTTCTTGCTAATAAGTTATAAGATTGAAATATGAATCCTATTTTTTCGTTTCTTATTGTTGCTAATTCATTTCGGCTTAAAGCCTTAACACTTACTCCATCAATTTCATATTTTCCAGAGGTTGGTTGATCCAAACATCCTAAAATGTTAAGCATCGTACTTTTTCCAGAACCACTAGATCCCATTATGGTAACAAATTCGCCTTCTTTTATATTAAAAGAAATTCCTTTTAAGGCATGTACCGTTTCGGTTCCCATAGTAAACTGACGTTTTAAGTCTTCTATTTTAATAATATCTTTACTCATGGCTTTTATTTTTTCTTGTTTCCTCCTGGACGTTGTGGCATAAACGGACTTTCGTTTGCTCCTGCTGGTCCTGAAGCTTCAGCTTTTGAAACACCTTTTAAACTATATACTAGCTCATCACCTTTATTAATTCCGCTTAATACCTCTACATTAACTCCATCACTAGCTCCAAGTGTTACTGTTTTTGGTGTTATACTTTTATCTTTTCCTAATACCCAAAGTGTAGTTTCATTTTTAGAATTTACCTTATTAGTAGTTGATAAATTATGAAATGCATTGTAAGACGCTAACGTTTCTGTATCCGGAGTAAAGTTTATGGCTTTAGCTTCCGCAGTTAACACATTGTTTAGCTCTAAAGTATAAATTGAAATGGTTGCTGTTAATCCTGGTTTAAGTTTTAAATCTGGATTGTGCGCCTTAATAACCACTGTGTACGTTACTACGTTTGAGGTTACTGTTGGATCTAAACGAACCTGAGTAACTTCACCTTCAAAAGTTTCGCCTAAATAAGCATCTACTGTAAAGGTTACACGTTGTCCTTCTTTTACATTACCTATATCTGCTTCATCTACATCTGCTTCTACTTGCATTTCTTTTAAATCTTGAGCTATTGTGAATAACGTTGGTGTGCTTAAACTTGCTGCAACAGTTTGTCCTTCGTCTATTGCACGAGATAATACAACACCATCAATTGGCGAATAAATATTAGCATAACCTAAATTGGTTCTAGCCGATTGTAAATCTGAATAACGCTGTATTACAGTTCCTTTTGCTGTTTCGTAATTAAATGCTGCATCGTCAAAATCTGATTTACTTATGACTTGATTATCGAATAATGTTTTTTGTCTGTCGTAAATTGTTTTTGTGTAATTTCGTTGACTTACTGCATTATCATAAGCTGCTTGTGCTTGTATTTTTGAAGCATTTAAGTTGGTTTTATCTAATTCTGCAATAAGTTGACCTTCTTTAACAACGCTATTATAATCTACATAAATTTTCTCGACAACTCCAGAAACTTGTGTCCCAACTTCTACTTGTGTAATGGGCTCAATAGTACCTGTTGCAGTAACCATAGTGGTTACATTATTTATTTTTGCTGTAACGGTTTTAGGCTCTATAACTATAGCATCATCACTTTTTATAAAACTGAATGCTCCAATAGCAAGTATCACTAATACTATGCTTCCTAATATAATTTTCTTTTTAGTTTTCATAATTCTGTTAATTAATTTTAATGTCGTTTCCTTGGTAAAACTGTAATAATTGGTGGTATAAAATATTTAAGTATTTAGATTGTAAATAGTTTTGCTGAGCATTGGTATATGTGTTTTGGCTTATTACCAAGTCTGTTGTACTTAGCGCTCCTAATTCGTATTTTTTTTGTGCAAGTTTATAACTTTCTTCAGCTGCTACTTTAGAGGCTTCTGCAGCTATAACTTGTTCTTGTGCAGAAATTGCATTTTGGTAAGCAGTTTCTACTTTTTTATACACTTCTTTCTCTGTAGTTTGCTTTTGTATTTGTGCTTTCTCAATGTTAATTGTTGCTGTTTTAACCGCAGCTTTGGTTTGGTTTCTATTAAAAATTGGAATGGTTAACGATAATCCTAATTTTTGATTGAAGTTAACATCAAACTGATCTGAAAACGTATTATCGTTAATACTTGTATAACCAGAACCAACACTTCCGGTTAACGATAAGGTTGGTAAAAAACCACCTTTAGCAATATCAAGCTCTTTTTCGTTTGCTTCAATATTTAAATTACTTGCCTGAATTTCTGGCAGAAAACCAATAGCATTATTGTATAGTTGATTTTTATCGATGTTTAGATTTACTAAATCCATGTTTTCATCAATAGTTTCAATTTCAATGTCTTCTAAAGGTGATAATTCTAATAGTTGTTTTAGTTGAATAATATATTGTTGGTAATCGTTTTTAGCAGATATTACATTGAATTTGTTAGTGGCTGCTTGACTCTGCGCTTCGGTATAATCACCTAAAGCAATGGTTCCTGCATCTAATCTTGCTTTTGCACGTTCAACTTCTTTTTCTGATGCAACAACGTTATTTTCAGCTATAACAATGCTTTCTTTACTATAAAGTGTTTGTAAATACACTTCCAAAATATTTAAAGCAATATTGTTTTTTTCTACTTCTTCTAGAAAAATACTTTGTTCTAATAAAATCTTATTTTGCTTAATTTGGTTGTTAAGTTGATTTCCTTGAAATAAAGTTAGCGAGCTATTAATACCAACATTTGTACTATGTATTTGGTCTGTAACATAATCACTAGTAATAGGATCGATAGTACTTCCGTTAGAAAAACTTTGCGATGCACTACCAAATAAATTAGGTAGTCTAGACGACTTTGCTTTACTGTAATCTACTTCGGCAAGATTTTTATTTAAAGCAGCATCTTTAACTGTTATATTATGCTCAATTGCATAATCTATACAATCTTGAAGCGACCAAACTTTAGTAGATGTATCTTGTGCAAACGTCTGCTGCACAAAAAATAAACTTAATATGATTAGATATAATTTCATTTTTTAAAAGTGTTTTAATTTTACACTTCAAAGATGAAACTATATGCTATCTTATTATAAGGCGATAGACGTTTGTAGGTTTTGACTATACGAAATCGGGAAATCTATCGACGAGATTTTTTTTAAAAGCTTTTTTACTAAACGAAATCTAAAAATTTTCCAAAATAATGAAGAAGAAGGCTTTTGGTATTTAATACAGAAGCAGAATCTACTTCTGGTGGCCTTGCTACAGGAGACCTATATCAAACTAGCGCAGGTGTTTTAATGATTAAACAATAAAATATCAAAATTTATAAAAACAAAAAAGCCGAAACTTTCGTTTCGGCTTTTTTTATGTACTGAAGACGGGACTTGAACCCGTACGTCCTAATGGACATTGGATTTTAAGTCCAACGTGTCTACCAATTCCACCACTTCAGCATTGGAATTTATTTTAAAGAAAAATATCTCAGAGCGAAAGACGGGATTTGAACCCGCGACCCTCACCTTGGCAAGGTGATGCTCTACCCCTGAGCTACTTTCGCAGTCTTTATATGAACATACAATATTGCTATTGCGGTTGCAAATTTAAGTCTTTTTTGCAAACAACAAAGCGTTTTTGTAAAAATTATTAAAAAAAAATTTAATCCTTTTCAGGATTTACCAACATTCGTTTAATTTCATTTAATTTCATAAGCGCCTCAACAGGTGTAAGTGTATCAATATCAGTTAGTAATATTTCATCTTTTATTTGAACAAGCAAAGGATCATCTAAATTAAAAAAACTTAATTGCATCTCATTTTTTATTGATTTTACTTTATCTGTTAATTCTTCACTTGAATGTGACTGCTCTAATTTTTTTAAAATTTTGTTTGCTCGATGTAATACTTGCTGTGGCATACCTGCTAATTTTGCAACATGGATACCAAAACTGTGTTCACTACCTCCTTCTATAAGTTTTCTTAAAAAAAGAACATTATCTTCTAATTCTTTTACGGAAACATTAAAGTTTTTTATACGCTTAAAAGTTTCGGTCATTTCATTTAACTCATGATAATGTGTTGCAAATAGTGTTTTTGCTTTTGCTGGATGTTCATGAAGATATTCGCTTATTGCCCATGCTATTGAAATACCGTCATATGTACTGGTTCCTCGACCTATCTCATCTAACAAAACCAAACTTCTCTCTGAAATATTATTAAGAATAGAGGCTGTTTCATTCATTTCTACCATAAAGGTAGATTCTCCCATAGAAATATTGTCACTCGCTCCTACTCTTGTAAAAATTTTATCTACTAATCCTATTCTTGCACTTTTTGCAGGTACAAAACTTCCTATTTGTGCCAATAACACAATAAGAGCTGTTTGACGTAATATTGCAGATTTACCAGACATATTTGGTCCGGTTATCATTATTATTTGTTGTGTTTCTCGGTCTAAGAAAACATCGTTAGCAATATATACTTCTCCAATTGGTAATTGTTTTTCTATTACAGGATGACGTCCTTCTTTAATTTCTAAGTCATAGGAATCGTCTATTGTTGGATATACATATTTATTTTCTTTTGCTAACTGTGCAAAACCACATAAGCAATCTAATTTTCCTATTAAATAGGCATTTTGCTGTATAGGTTTTATATATTGATGCATCCACACTACTAAATCTGCAAATAACTGTTGTTCTATAATTAAAATGCGTTCTTCGGCTCCAAGTATTTTTGCTTCGTATTCTTTTAATTCTTCTGTTATATAACGTTCTGCACTTACTAGTGTTTGCTTTCTAATCCACTCTTCTGGAACTTTATCTTTATGAGTGTTTCTTACTTCTATGTAATAACCAAAAACATTATTTGATGCAATTTTAAGAGATGTTATACCTGTGCGGTCACTTTCTCTCTTTAACATTTCGTCTAAATAATTTTTTCCAGAAGTTGAAAGTCCACGAAGTTCATCTAATTCGTTAGAAAAACCTTTAGCTATAGTATTTCCTTTTAAAACATTTACAGGAGCTTCTTCGTTAATTGTTTGTTTTATTTTATCTATTAGTACGGTACAACTTTGTAATGTATCTGCTATTATTTTTAAGGATTCGTTATCACTATTTGATGACAATTCTTTTATAGGTGTAATAGCTTCTAAAGAATTTTTAAGCTGAACAACTTCTCTAGGACTTACTTTTCCTGTAGCAACTTTAGAGATTAACCGTTCTATATCACCAATGCTTTTTATATGATTTTGAATTTTCTGATGAATTGCTTTATTATTTTTAAAGTAAGACACCACTTCATGACGCTGCTTTATTTTTTCGACATTTTTTAAAGGCAATGCTAACCAACGTTTTAACAAGCGTCCTCCCATAGCAGAACTTGTTTTATCTATAACGTTTAATAATGTTACTGCGTTGTTATTTGTTGAATGATAAAGCTCTAAGTTTCTAATAGTAAACCGATCCATCCAGACATACTCATCTTCTGCTATTCTGGAAACCGAAGTGATATGCTGTAATTTATTGTGTTGTGTTTCGGCTAAATAATGAAGTATTGAACCTGAAGCTATTATACCTTCATTTAAATCTTCTATACCAAAACCTTTTAAAGATTTTGTATTAAAGTGTTTTAATAATGTTTCGTTTGCATAGTCTGTTTGGTAAACCCAATCTTCTAAATTAAAAGTATGGAAATCGTTACCAAAACTCTCATTAAAATTTAATCGTTTTTGTTTGGAGACAAGTACTTCGCTTGGATTAAAATTTTGAAGTAATTTGTCTATATATTCTTGATTACCTTGGCTAGTTAAAAATTCTCCTGTAGAAATATCTAAAAATGAAATTCCAATTGTTGTTTTTCCGAAGTAAACAGAACACAAAAAATTATTTGTTTTAGATTGAAGCACCTCGTCGTTAAGTGCAACTCCAGGCGTAACTAATTCTGTAACACCACGTTTTACAATATTTTTAGTCTGTTTAGGGTCTTCTAACTGGTCGCAAATAGCAACTCGCTCACCTGCTTTAACTAGTTTTGGCAAATAAGTATTTAAAGAATGATGCGGAAAACCTGCTAGCTCTGTTTCACTTGAGCTTCCTGCTCCTCTTTTAGTTAAAGTAATACCTAAAATTCCGGCCGATTTAACAGCATCGCTTCCAAAAGTTTCGTAAAAATCGCCTACGCGAAATAATAATAAAGCGTCTGGATATTTTGCCTTTATAGCGTTATACTGCTTCATTAAAGGTGTCACTTTTTTTGTTTTTGCTGCCAAAGAATTTTGTTTTAACCGTTATTGGATATAAGTTTGCAATGTAACTAAATAATGATTTTTTTTAAAATCAATTTCGTTTTAGTTATTTATTATTATTCACAATTTTGATTGAAGAGATTGCCTTACCGCATACTTCTAGCAACAAAAGAAAACATGAGAAAATTAAAGAATAGTGAACTTGATAGATTAAATGTAGACGAGTTTAAACAAGCAAACAAAACACCTATTATTATAGTTTTAGATAATATTAGAAGTTTAAATAATATTGGCTCTGTTTTTAGAACAAGTGACGCTTTTTTAATTGAAAAAATTTATTTGTGTGGAATTACTGCAAAACCACCACACAAAGACATACATAAAACTGCATTAGGCAGTACAGAAACTGTGGCATGGGAGTACGTAGAAAACACTATAGAATTAATTGAAAAATTAAAAGCTGAAGGTGTGAAAATTTGCGCAATAGAACAAGCTGAAAACGCAATTATGCTAAATGACTTTAAAGTAGAAAAAAACACTACTTACGCTCTTGTTTTTGGCAATGAAGTTAAAGGCGTTGCACAAGACGTAGTTTCCAAAAGTGATGTTGTTATTGAAATACCACAATATGGCACAAAACACTCGCTCAATATTTCTGTAAGTTGTGGTGTTGTTGTTTGGGATGTTTTCTCGAAGTTATCATATTAAAATAGATGTTATATAACGGTAATTAATTGCTACATATAGCATCTAAAACATATAAATAATCTTCACGATTTTTTACAAAATCACGATCTGAAATATCTATTATTTTTACATTAAGCTCTGTTTGATTTTTAAGAAAATTTAAATACCCGGAATTTATTTTTTCAAGATAACTACTATCTATATTCTGCTCATATTTTCTACCTCGCTTTTTAATATTTTCTTGAAGGCGCTCGGTATTTTGATAAAGATAAACGTACAACTCTGGCTTAGCTATATCCTTGTACATTAAATAGAATAGCTTTCGGTATAGTTTAAACTCGTCTTGATGCAGTGTTATTTTAGAAAATATTAGCGATTTAAAAATATCGTAATCACTAACTATAAAATCTTTAAACAAATCGAGCTGAGATAAATCGTCGCTAATTTGTTGGTAGCGGTCTGCTAAAAAAGACATCTCTAAAGTAAAAGCATAACGCTGCGCATCTTTATAAAACTTAGGCAAAAACGGATTATCTGCAAAACGTTCTAAAATTAATTTTGCATTATAATCTTGTGCTATTTTAGTGGCTAGACTTGTTTTTCCTGCACCAATATTACCTTCAATAGCTATATAATTGTACTTAGAAAATTGATGTTGTTTACTCGGATTTTTTAACCAGATATTTACAGGCTCTAAAACACTTTTATCTTCACATTTTTCTAATAAAACAGAAATTTCATCATCTAAAATTGGATGTTTAAATTTTGAAGCTATATGGTGTAATGGCTCTAAAACAAATCTACGTTTATGCAACTCTGGATGTGGAACTTTTAAAGATTTAGTCTCTAAAATTTCATTTTCAATAAATAATATATCTAAATCTATTATTCTAGATTGGTAGCCCTCTTTTTTACTTCTAATTCTACCTAAATTAGTTTCAATTGCTAATAATTCTTTTAAAATTTTATTTGGCTTTAAATAACTCTCTACTAATAAACATGCATTAAAAAAATCATCTCCTTCAAAACCTAAAGCTGGTGTTTTAAATACTTTAGAAATTATTTTTACAGCACCAACCTTTACATATATAGCATCTACGGCAGATTGCAAATTTTTAAATTTGTCGCCTTTATTACTTCCTATAGATATATAAATTTTTTGTGATTCCATTTTAAAGAGAAAGCAAAATAACTAAAAGTAAATGGTTTCTTTTATATTTACTTAAAGAACTTATTAACGAAATTTATTACCTGTACAAATAAGCCTTTTAACTACTTAAAAACATGAATAAAAAAAATATACTACCACCCTAAATGCTAAACTTTTATTAAAAAATTTTATTCTACAACTATTTGCTTAGATTGTACGTAAATACTATACTTAACAAAAACTAAAATAGTGCCGCATTGGCGGAAATTAAAGATGAAAAAAATATTAAAAATCACTGGTATTTCTCTATTAACTATAGTAATACTTCTATTAGTTGCACCATTTATTTTTCAGAATCAAATTAAAAATATGGTTCGTAATTTTATTAATAATAGCGTTAATGCTAATGTAGAATTTGCAGATGTTAGCTTAAGCTTTCTTAGTAGTTTTCCTCAAGCAAATGTTAGTGTAGACGATTTAAAAATCACCAATTTTGAACCTTTTAAAGACGAAACTCTAGCCAGTGTAAAGTCTCTATCTTTTGATATGTCTATTAAAGAATTATTTAAGAAAGAAGATGAAGGTCCAATAGTTATAAATTCAATTTATGTAAACGAAGCACTCGTAAACTTAAAAGTAAATAAGTTTGGTGATGCTAATTATGATATTGCAAAAGAGAATGAAACTTCAACATCTACAACTAAAAATGGCGAAGGCTTTACAATAGACATTCAAGATTACGCAATATCTAAAAGCGCTTTAATTTATTTGGATGAAGGCTCTAATACAAAACTAGATGTAACAGAACTTGACCACTCTGGTAGCGGAACATTTTCTGAAAACATTTCTGAGTTAAACACAAAAAGTGAAGCTAATGTTACATTAAGTATTGATAGTACAGAATATTTAAGCAATAACCGCATAAAACTAGATGCTTTAATAGATCTTGATTTACAAAACAGCAAATACACTTTTAAAGAAAATAAAGGCTTAATTAACGATTTACCTTTAGAGTTTTCAGGTTACGTACAACTTATTGAAGAAGGACAGGATATTGATATTTCTTTTGAAAACCCAGGTTCAGACTTCAAAGATTTTTTAGCAGTAATTCCTAAAACATACTCTAAAAACATTAGTAATGTTGAAACTAGCGGGAGTTTTAAAGTTAACGGAAAAATTAAAGGAAAAGTTACAGAAGAAACTATACCTACTTTAGATATTAACATAGCCTCTAATAATGCATCGTTTAAATATCCAGATTTACCAAAAAGTGTAAAAAATATTTCTATAAATGCTGCGGTAAAAAATACAACAGGAAATATAGACGATACTTTTTTAGATTTAAAAACACTAAATTTTAAAATTGATGAAGATGAATTTAAGTCTTCTGCTGTTATTAAAAACCTAACAACCAACATGCTTGTAAACGCAAATATTGATGGTGTTTTAAACTTAGCAAATATTACCGAAGCTTACCCTATAGAGTTAGAAAACAAACTTAGTGGTATTATAAAAGCAAAATTAAACACAAGTTTCGACATGAATGCTATTGAAACTAATGCATATAGCAGAATTAAAAATAATGGAAACGTTAGTGTTAACGATTTTGTGTTCTCATCTGCAGATATTGTAAATCCGTTAAACATTTCTCAAGCCAATGTAAGCTTTAAACCTGGAACTATTGCTTTAGAAAACTTTAAAGCTTCTACTGGAAAATCAGATTTAAATGCTACTGGAACAATAAATAATTTATTAGGATTTTTATTAAGCGACCAAAAGTTAAAAGGAGATTTTAATGTAGCGTCTAACAACTTTTTAATAAGTGATTTCATGGTAGAAGGAGGAAGCGACAGGCCTGTAAACCAAAGTACAGAACCCGATGACGCTCTTAAAATACCAGCCTTTTTAGATTGCACTGTAAATGCTGATGCTAAAAAAGTAGTTTACGACAACTTAACATTAACCAATGTAAAAGGTAAACTTTTAATTAAAGATGAAACTGCTAGCTTACAAAATGTAACATCAGATTTATTAGGAGGAAACCTAAACATGTCTGGATTAATTAATACTAAAAGCAAAACGCCTACTTTTAATATGGATTTAGGCATGACTAATTTTGATATCTCTCAATCATTTAGAGATTTAGACATGCTTCAAAATTTAGCACCAATTGCTAAAGCATTACAAGGAAAATTAAACAGCGCCATTAATGTAAGTGGTACTTTAGGAGACGACTTTACTCCAATAATGAACTCTATTTCTGGTGGAGCATTAGCTGAATTGTTAACTACTAAAGTTGAAACTGAAAACGCACCTTTACTTAATGCCTTAACTAACAAATTGAATTTTATAGATTTCGATAAGTTAGATTTAAAAGACTTAAAAACAGCACTAAAATTCGAAAATGGTCTTGTAAATATTTCTCCTTTTAATTTAAATTATAAAGACATTGGCATTACCGTTGGAGGTAGCCATAGTTTTGAAAACACTATGGATTACAATATAGTTTTTAATGTACCTGCAAAATATTTAGGCAGCGAAGTAAATAGACTTATTGGAAAAATAAACGATAATGAGGTTAACAAAATTTCTATTCCTGTTACAGCTAATTTAACAGGCTCGTTTACTAGCCCAAAGGTTCAAACCGATTTAACAACAGGTGTAAAAAATTTAACGACACAACTAATAGAAATAGAAAAACAAAAATTAATTAATAACGGAAAAGATAAAATTAAGGATTTATTGGGTGTTAATAGTAATAGTGGAAGCACTACAGACACTACTACCACACAAAGTTCTCCTGTTAAAAATGTAATAAAAGATATCTTTTCTAACGGAAACACATCTGGCACAAACACAACCACGACAACAGATTCTACAAATCAAACAGGAAATGTAGTTAAAAATGTTTTAGGTGGACTTTTTGGAAAAAACAAGAAGAAAAACGACACCATTAAATAAATTTAAATAAAATTTTAAAAATTATGCAACTCTATTGTTTAAATTAAAAGTTTAAATGTATATTTGCAACCTGAATTTTAAGAATACACATAATATAACGATATGTTAAGAATAGAAATTAAAGACGGAGAAAATATAGAAAGAGCTTTAAAACGTTACAAAAGAAAGCACCGTAACATTAAAGTAATGCAAAACTTAAGAGAGAACCAATTCTTTACTAAGCCTTCTGTAACACGTCGTCGTCAAATTCAAAAAGCATCTTATATCCAAGGATTAAGAGACGCAGAAAACGTATAGTAAATCGTTTTTTTTATATAAAACACACAAACCTTGCATTCTTTTGAATGTGAGGTTTTTTTGGTTTGAGATGTTTTAAATGAGATTTTCCTTTTACTTAAAAACGAAAAAACTAGTTAAAACTCCAATTTTTATAACTACTCGAAGCCTCTAACCTATTCTCTTTAGTGTCTTCTAAACTTGAGAAAAAATCTATTCCAGTTAATTTTTCAATTTCATCTACAGATACCACAAATTTATAAAGTGGTTCTTTAGACTCTTTATGGTCTATTAAAAATGCAAGCATTTTTGTTGCTCCAGAATTATTATCGATTATTACTTTATAAAATTGATTTGGCACTGCAACTTTTTCACTACCAATAGTTTTCATTTTTCCTTTTAAAATACCACCTGAAACCACAAAAACACCATCGTATTTACTTGCCCAATAACGTGTTTTTTGCTCTAACCTATTCCAAATTCCAGCATTAAAATCATGCTTTTGCGGTGATATGTTACTTGTTAAAAAAGTTTCGTCGTGTGCTGCTTGACTGTACTTTCTATCTCCTGCCGGACACAAATGACCTCGATCATATCCAGAGTTTTTATAATTACTCCAATGTGCAGCCTTAGTTTTTACAGCTTCATCTATTTCAAAATAAGGTCTTTTAAAATTTGCGTTAGATAAATGCTCTTCTTTTAATTCGTATGCCACCCATTCTGCCTGTTCATGCTCTTCGCTATAACTTAAACTATAACCTTCGTGATGCACTATTTCTCCTGTAGTACTTGTAGGTAAGAAATATTCGTTAGTCTCAGTCTTTAAAACGGCTCCTTCATTAAATACTTCTGTCTTCTGCTTATTATTTAGATACTCGTTTATTAATAGTGTTGCTATTATTACTATAGCCGTAAGTACAGAATACTTGGTTTTATTATTCAAAATTACTCTTTATTAAAATTGGTTAATTATTCCTTAAACCCGTTAATATCTAAAACCTCAAGCTCTTGTTTATTGTTTTCAAAAATAATATAAGCTTTTAGTTCTGGGTGTTTTGCTAAAAAATAATCGGCTTTTTTAACTCCCATTGCTTGTAAAGCAGTAGCATAACCATCTGCCATCATACAGGTTTCTGCAATTACAGAAACACTTAAAATGTTTGTTTTAGATGGATAACCTGTTTTTGTATTAATTATATGAGCATAACGATTTCCATTTTCATCTAATTTAAACTTCCTATATGTTCCAGAAGTAGCCATTGCTTTATCTTTAAGCTCAATAACAGTATTTGTACTTTGGGAACCATCAAAATTTGGGTTTTCCACACCTACAGTCCAATTCTTTTTTTTATCAACATTTACACCTTTAGACCTTAGCTCGCCACCAATATTTACCATATAATTTTTTACAGCCTTTGCCTCTAAAAATTCTCCTATAACATCTACAGCATAACCTTTTGCAATAGCATTAAAATCTATAAACACACCATCTTCTTTTTTAATATAATTATCTACCAAGCCAACTCTATTAAAACCAACATAATTTAATAAACTATCAATTTTCATGCTGTCTATTTTTATTTTTGGTTTTTCAGAACCAAAATCCCAAGCATTAACAAGGTTACCAATAGTAGGATCTAGAGCGCCTTCTGTTTCTCTATATAGTTTTTTAGAAGCTTTAAATACTTTAACAAAATGAGCATCTACACTAATATTTTCGTTTTTATTTAATTTTGATATATTGGAATCTGGCTGGTAATTTGACATTGATTTATTGATGATATAAAATATACTATCAAACTGTTTTTTATAATTTTCGTTAGTATTTGAAGCATAAGTAATTTCGTAAAACGTACCGAAAACAGAACCACTTATTTTGCTGTTTTTAAGTTCCTGTTTACAAGAAACAAAAAAAACAACAAGACATAACACAAACAAAAACTTCTTTAAAGCAAATAACAATTTCATAATCTTAGTTTAAATTAGTTTCAATAACCTGGATACCATTATATTCAATTAAATACTCTTCGTTTAAATAAACCGGCAAATCTTCTCCTTCAGGATTTCCTAAACCAACTCCCGCATACAATACTTTTGCATTTTTTTCGCGTGCATGTTTTTTAAAAGATTCCATCCAAATAACATCGTAATTATTGGCGTTATCTGGTAATAAGACCGCTTTTACTATAACAAAAAAATATTGTTTATTAGCATCTATACACACAAATTGAGGGTGTCTTTTTAGTTTACTATTTACTGCAATAAACTCAAAGCCTCGTTTTTCGAGGTCTTTACCAACGTGATTCATAGCAAGATTATGTAACTCTTGCTTTGTAAGTGCTTTTCTCATAAAGCAAAAATACAAAAGGAAGCTATTAATAGAAAGCAGATTTCTCTTCAAGTTATAATAATCACTTAAGCAAAACACATTTACTTTAAAGCCAGTCTCATCTTCTAATTTTTCATTTCATTTAAAACTTAGCAAAAGGTTTGCTTACTATAATCTATTCTTATAATTTTACAAATAACGTGAGATTAACTTCAGTAAGTAAAATGCAAAATATTCAAAACTACATAAATGGATCTTTCCAAAACCCTATTCAAAATAAGTGGATAGATAACTACAACCCAAGTAAAGGAGAGGTTTATGGGCAAATTCCAAACTCAACAAAAGAAGATGTAGAAAATGCTTATAAAGCAGCAAAATCTGCATTTCCTAAATGGTCACAAACTAGCATAGAGGAACGAAGTAAAATACTCATAAAAATTTCAGAATTAATAGAAGAGAATCTAGATGCTTTCTCCCAAGCAGAAAGTAAAGATAATGGAAAACCAATAAGCTTAGCTAAGGCAGTAGACATCCCAAGATCTGCAAGTAATTTTAGGTTTTTTGGCAATGCTATTACTCAATTTGCTAGCGAAAGTCATGAAAGCATTGGCCAAGCAATTAATTATACTTTACGTCAACCTATTGGTGTTGTAGGTTGCATTTCGCCATGGAATCTTCCTTTGTATTTATTTACTTGGAAAATAGCTCCAGCCATTGCTGCAGGAAATTGTGTTGTTGCTAAGCCTAGCGAAGTCACACCAATGACCGCTTATTTATTAGGTGAAATTTGTAGTGAAGCCGGACTACCAAAAGGTGTTTTAAATATAGTTCACGGTTTAGGAAGCACTACAGGACAAGCAATTATAGAACATAAAGATATTAAAGCCATAAGTTTTACAGGAGGAACTGCAACTGGAGCTCATATTGCAAAAATAGCAGCTCCAATGTTTAAAAAATTATCCTTAGAATTAGGTGGAAAAAATCCAAACATCATATTTGCAGATTGCGATTATGACGATATGTTAAACACAACTGTTCGTTCTTCGTTTGCTAATCAAGGACAAATTTGTTTATGCGGAAGTAGGATTTTTGTTGAAGCTTCTATTTATGAGAAATTTAAAAAAGACTTTGTTACAAAGGTAAAAGCTTTAAAAGTTGGTCATCCAGCAGAAGCCAACACAAATATTGGCGCATTAGTATCTAAAGCACATTTAGAAAAAGTAAAGGAATATATAGATATAGCTAAAACTGAAAACGGAACCATTCTTTATGGAGGCAATAAAGTTACTGTAGAAGGTTTTGAAAACGGATACTATTTAGAACCTACAATTATAGAAGTGCCAAGTGATGAATGCCGTGTAAACCAAGAAGAAATTTTTGGACCAGTAGTTACCATTATGCCATTTAATAAAGAAGATGAAGTTTTAAAAATGGCCAACAAAGTAAAGTACGGTTTATCTGCTACACTTTGGACAAACAACTTAAAACGCACTATGCGAATGAGCAACCAATTACAAGCAGGAATTGTATGGGTTAATACCTGGATGATGCGTGATTTAAGAACACCATTTGGCGGCATAAAAGCTTCGGGTGTTGGACGAGAAGGTGGTTTTGAAGCTCTTCGATTTTTTACTGAGGCTAAGAATGTGTGTATAAAATATTAGTTTAATTAAATTTTAACTTGAAACTTTATTTTAATGCCAATTGTTACAATTAATAGAATTAGTGAACACGAAAATAGATTTAGAAAAATTCGGTTAGAAGTTAATGGTAAATTATTCGCAAAAATAAATAATAGTGAAAAACAAAAATTAGAGTTACCATATGGTAAACATTATATTCAAGCAAAAATTGATTGGTGCACATCAAATATTTTGGAAGTAGAATTAGTAGAAGATATCGACGTAAAGTTAATAAAAGGAAAAAGGTCAACTCTATATAGAACAACCTTTGGATATAAAAAATATTTATTACTACAATTGGAAGTTAATTAAATATAGCTTCCGTTTAACATTAAAAAAGATTCCTGCCTACGCAGGAAATTATTATGGATTTACAACTAAACAACAAATACGCATTAGTTTGTGGAAGCACAGCAGGAATAGGAAAAGCTACTGCTTTGGCTTTAGCCGAAGAAGGTGCAATAATAACGCTAATTGCAAGAAACGAAGACAAGCTAAAGGCTACTTTAACACAACTACCTCAACATAGAAATCACGATTATATTGTTGCTGATTTTTCTAATCCAATGGAATTAAAAGAAAAGGTAGAAAGCTACATTAAAAACAATCATGGTTTTCATCTATTAGTAAACAATACTGGTGGACCAAAAGGTGGTCCCGTTTTTTCAGCAGAAATAGAGGAGTTTGAAACCGCTTTTACACAACATTTAAAATGCAATCACGTGTTAGCGCAAGCGGTAGTTCCGTTCATGAAAGATGAAGCATATGGAAGAATAATAAATATAATTTCAACCTCTGTAAAACAACCTTTAGATGGACTTGGAGTTAGTAATACTATTCGTGGAGCAGTTGCAAATTGGAGTAAAACACTAGCAAATGAGCTTGGACAATTTGGTATTACTGTAAACAATGTATTACCAGGTGCAACAGGCACAGAACGGTTAACTGAAATTATTAAAAATAAATCTGCTAAATCTGGAAAAAGCGAAGAAGAATCTGCCAATGCAATGAAGAGTGCCGTGCCAGCAAAACGTTTTGCAAAACCAGAAGAATTAGCAAATGCTATAACTTTTTTAGCTAGCGAACGTGCTGCTTATATTAACGGAATTAATCTTCCTGTTGATGGCGGAAGAACAAAATCTTTGTAACTTTATAAAATTACATAACCATAAAATATAATAATCATGAGTAAATTATTTCCACCTATAAATTTTAAAGATTGGATTGAAGAAAATAGGCATCTTTTAAAACCACCTGTTGGTAACAAAGTAGTATGGAAAGATGGCGATTTTATTGTAATGGTTGTTGGTGGTCCTAATAGCAGAAAAGATTATCATTATAACGAAACACCAGAATTTTTCTATCAAGTAGAAGGCGATATTGTTTTAAAAGTAATAGACGAAGGCACGCCAAGAGATATTCATATTAAAGAAGGTGAAATGTTTTTATTACCACCTAAAGTACCACACTCACCTCAACGTGGTGCGAATACTGTAGGCTTAGTAATTGAATATCCAAGAGAAAAAGGAGTGCAGGATGCATTACTTTGGTTTTGCGAAAACTGTACAACAAAATTATACGAAGAAGATTTTACTATTAAAAATATAGAAACCGATATGCCTAAAATTTTCGATAAATATTATGGCGATCAAGAGAAACGTACATGTCCAAATTGTGGCGAAATAATGCAAACACCAAAAAAAGTAAAAATTAATGAGTAAACGCAAATTAAGAATAAACGGTCATTCGCATTTATTGCCTTATCCCGAGGAAATCCCTCAATTTATGCAAGATAAAGGTATTTTTTGGGTAGATAAAGATCGAAAATTTATGCTACAAAAAGACTGGAATCGACCAATTACAGATTCAAGTTTTTTCTTAAATGAAAAACTAGCATGGATGGAACGTTTTAAAATAGACCATGCTGTTGTTTTAAACTTATCTCAATTATATGGAAACGGTTTGCGTGTTGAAGAAATGAAACAAGCTTTACGTTTCCAAAACGACTTTAATGCCAAAGTACAACACCAAAACCCAAGTAAATTCACTTGTGGATTTGTTGTACATCCTGGATTTGTAAGAGGAGCTTGTTGGGAAATAGAGCGTTGTGTCGAAGAGTTAGGTTTACAGTTATTGTGCCTACCAACGCATTATATGGATACTATTGGAACTTGGCGTTGTATTTTTGATGAAGAAAACGAGCCTATTTTCGAGCTAGCCAATAAATATAATCTTGCAGTAGAAATCCATCCGTATGATGGTGAAAAGTTTATAAAACTAGAAAATACGTCTTGGCGTTTTCATTTAATTTGGATGCTGGCACAATGTGCCGATGCTTACCATTTTTTAACTTTAAATGGTTACCAAGACAAATATCCTAACATGCGAACATGTTTTGCACATGGAGGACAATTAGCGCAAATAAATTTAGGCAGACGTATTCAAGGTTTTGATGGCAGACCAGATTTATTTGAAGGAAAAAGTCATCCAAGAAAAGCCGTAGCACATAAAAATATATTTTTTGATACTTTGGTTCATGATACTGGTGGTTTAGAATTATTAATTAGAAACCAAACATCTAATCAAGTTATTATGGGATTAGACGACCCGTATCCTTTAGGAGAAATGGAAAGTGAAAAGCAAAGCTCTTATCCTGGCAAAATTTTAGATTTAGCAATGGAACGTAAAATTATTACAGAGCCACAACGAGATGCTATATGGGAAGACAATGTAATACAATGGCTTTGTGGAGACGACCAAGCTGCTAAAGACAAACTTGTGAAACGAATATTGGGATAATGAAAAAAAAGTCTTTTTGTGACACTGTTGCAACATACATTAAATTTAAAAACATTTTCCCATTAACAATTATAGTAGTGTTACTCATTGCAATTTTAATAAAAACGCTTTATAATATTATAATACATTAATTATTTATGTATTTCTTACCAGAAAAATTAGACGAATACATTGTTTCTCATAGTCAAGAAGAACCAGAACTATTACAACAACTTACGCGAGAAACCTACCTTAAAATACTTCAACCTATAATGTTGTCTGGCCCATATCAAGGCCGCGTTTTAAGTATGATTTCTAAATTAGTTAGACCTAAAACTATTTTAGAACTTGGCACTTTTACTGGATACGCTACAATTTGTTTAGCGGAAGGCCTACAAAAAGAAGGAGAGATACATACAATAGATATTAAAGAAGAACTTGAAGATTTTCAACGCAAGTATTTTAATAAATCTGGTTATGGCTCTCAAATTCATCAACACTTAGGAAATGCTGTAGATATTATACCAACATTGGATAAAACTTTTGATTTAGTATTTATTGATGCAGACAAACCTAATTACGTTAACTATTTTAACTTAATAATAGATAAGTTAAATTCTGGAGGTATTATACTTTCAGACAATGTTTTATGGCATGGTAAAGTAGTTGAAAAATTAAACCCAAAAGATATTTCAACAAAAGCAGTACTAGACTTTAATACACTTTTAAAAGAAGATTCCAGGATTGAAACGGTTGTTTTACCTATTCGAGACGGCTTAACAATAAGCAGAAAGCTATAATAACTATGAGCAAATTAAATATTAGAACTGTTGATGTTGTACAATACGTAACACCTTTACGAGAAGGTGGATCTTTACCTGCAATTGTTAAAGCTAGTGATGATTTTTTATATGTCTTAAAATTTAGAGGTGCTGGTCAAGGAAAAAAAGCTTTGATTGCAGAATTTATTGGAGGTGAATTAGCAAGAGCCATAGGATTAAAAGTTCCGGAGTTAGTGTTTATGAATTTAGACGATTCATTTAGCAAAACAGAACCTGATGAAGAAATTCAAGATTTACTTAAATTTAGCGTAGGTTTAAATTTAGGATTACACTATTTAAGTGGCTCCATAACATTCGATCCTTTAGCATCTGTAGCAGATGCTAAAACAGCTTCTAAATTAGTGCTTTTAGATAGTATAATTAGTAATATTGATAGAACTGCCAAAAATCCAAATGTATTAAATTGGAATAAAGAATTATGGGTTATCGATAATGGAGCAAGTTTCTATTTTCATCATAATTGGGAAACTTGGGAAAATCATTTAACTAAAACGTTTCCTCTTATAAAAGACCACGTGCTTTTAAATCGTGCTACAGATTTAGACCTTGCTGCTAAAGACATTATTAATGCTTTAGACCAAGACACCATTAAAAACATTATTGATACCATTCCAGAAAACTGGTTAATAAATGAGTCTGATACCTTTACGCCAGATCAAATTAGAGCTGCCTATATAAAATATTTAAACACCAGACTCTCAAAGATTGATTCATTAGTTAAAGAAGCAAAAGATGCAAGATAAAGTTACTTTTGAATATGCAATTATTAGGCTAGTTCCTAAGGTTGAACGTGAGGAGTTTTTTAATATTGGTGTTATTTTATTTTCTAAGCGCAAAAAATTTTTAGATGTAAAATTTAAAATTAATGAAGCTAAATTAAATGCTTACTCCTGTAATTTAGATTTAGAAGCGCTAAATAGCTATTTACAATCATGGAAATTAATTAGCGACGGAAATGCATCTGCTGGTATTATTGGACAATTTGAATTATCAGATAGATTTAGATGGCTTGCAGCTACAAGAAGTACTGTTATACAAAGCTCTAAAACACATTCTGGATTAACCGAAAATCCTGAAAAGGAACTTGAAGATATATTTAAGAAATATGTACTATGTGGAGATAGTGATAGTTAATATTTAAAAAAGCCTCTTCGTTTTGAAGAGGCTTTTAATTTTAATTAATAAAAATAAACTTTTACTGTACCGCTTGTAAAGCATCTATATTTCCATAACCAAAACTTGAGTTTTTATTAGGATAAAATTCTGCAGATTGCTTAAGTTTATTTAATACTTGCGTTCTGCTCCAACTTGGGTGTCTTGCCCACACTAAAGCTGCAATTCCTGCCGTAGTTGCTGTTGCTACAGATGAGCCTCCTGTATAACGTCTTTGGTTATTGTAAAAACCTAAAACTGGTGGTGCTTTACTTGTATTATTATTACCTTCCATTATTATTGTAAAGTCTATTTTACTTCCGCTATGGCATACTTCACACCTTTCGTAATTTGGTCCATCGTCTACTCCTGTAACAGCAACAGTTTCACTCATACTTGCCGGAAAAATAACACCATAACCATTAGTAAAACTTGTAGAAGTTCCTCCTGCTGCAAATATTAATTTACCTTTACTATATGCATATTTTACAGCATCTTTTATATTACCAATAGACCAAACGTAACCAATAGACATTGAAATAATTTTTACATCGCTTCGGTTTGCAAGTTCTGTTAATGCTTGAGACACACCTTTACGTTCATGATAATCATTAAGTAAAACATCTTCTGTAGCTCTATAAGCAACTAAATTAGCATTATAAGCCACACCTACTGGCATACCATTATCGTTACGTGGTGCCGCCATTGTAGAAGCCATTGCTGTTCCATGACCACATTTGTCGTGAGGACCATCATAATTATTAGACCACCACCAATTAGAGTCTATAAAAGTTCCATATTTTTGAACGAACCTAGAATTTGTAGAGTAACCATCTTTAAATCCATTACCGTTTAAAAGAGATTGAGATTGCGATACTCCTGTATCTATTAAACCAATAGTTATACCACTACCAGTACTATAATTCCAGGCCTGTGGTATGTTATGCTCACTAAAATGCCAAGATACTTGTGCATTATTTGGGTTTACAGTTGTATAATGCGAACTACTTATAGACTCTCCATTTTTACTACACCCAGAACTAGAGCGCATAGTGTTTTCTGTACCATAGTGGTTATAGCCATTAGGTTCTAAGTAACGAATACCTTCACTCTTTCTAAGTGCTTTTACGGTTTCAATATTTTCTACTTTAACATCTACTACATTAATAATTTCATGCTCAACTACATTTTCTCTATTTCGCTTATAGTTTTCTTGAGTTTCTACGAGCCTTAAAATATTATCTTTTGTTTTTAAAAGTTCTTGAGATCGGTTTTCACTATAACTTTCATTTTCATTTCCATAACCTATGGTTAAAATATTATTTCCATGAACTATTGCACTCCATAAAAAATGGTCGGATTCATTATTCCAATTAAATTCTTCTCCATTATTGATTTGAGATTCAATTTCAGCGTTAATTTGCTGAATGGTTAGTGGCTTAGATTGATCTACAACTTGTTGTTTTTCTTCTTCAAAATCACTTATAGTATCCTTTGTACAGGATGTCATGATAATGGATGCTGCTAAAAATAGTTTGAGATAATTAAATTTCATTTAATATATTTTTAATGGGTTAGATTTTAAATATATTAAATATTTCACATTTTTTTAACTTTTAAAATATGAAATTTCAAAAAAAACAATATCAAAAAAGCGAATTACATTTTTCTACTAATAGAACCGGTAAAATCTTCGAAGTCATCTTTTACCTTTTTTAATTCATCTTCTACATCTTTAGTGATGCTTGTATCTATGCCTTGTTGCTCTGCAGTTTTCGTTATTTCACTTTTAATATCGTTACTTGCGTCTTTAAGCATACGCATGCCTTTACCAAGGCCGCGAGCAATTTCTGGAATGTTTTTAGCACCAAAAATCATAACTACTGCTAGTATAATTAATATAGCCTCTTGACCTCCAATGAATAAAAATGTTGCTAATTGTATCACGCTACAAATATAGTAAGTTGTTTTTTGTTTAAAACATTTTCAAAGTTAAAAAAGCCTTTCAAATTTATATTTTGAAAGGCTTTTTTATAAAATTATCTACAATCATTAAATTGCAAAATCATTTGTTTTTTTATGATCACTGTTTTCGTAACGGTCGATACAGTCGTTTATTATTTCGTAAGCTTCTTTTGCATCTCCCCAACGACCTACATTAACTTTCTTTTTTTCTAAATCTTTATAAACTTCAAAAAAGTGAGTGATTTCATGAATACGGTGTTGGTTTATGTCTTCCAAATCTTTTTTTGAATTCCAAATTGGATCTGAAACAGGAACACAAACAATTTTTTCATCCGGTCCTTTTTCATCTGCCATATGAAATACTCCAATAGGTTTAACCTCAACAACGCATAATGGAATTGTTGGTTCATGACCTAAAACTAAAACATCTAAAGGATCTCCATCTAATGCTAAAGTTTCTGGAAAAAAACCGTAGTCTCCAGGATACATCATAGATGAAAACAACATACGATCGAAACGAATTTTCTTTAATTCGAAATCATATTCGTATTTGTTTCTACTTCCTTTAGGTATTTCAATTAAAGCATCGAAAGTTAAATTTCCTTTTGCACTCATAAATATTATATTTTATCTCCTAAATTCGTTATTAGAAAAAAGGAATTATTAATTTTTTTATTTTAAAACATGTGTTTTTTAGGGCTGCAAAAGTACAAGATTATTTAGCTTATTACAAGTAAAAAGTATTTTGATAACATTTTAGCTTTAAATGATAACTTTAAGTTTAATTAACTTTATACTTAATTGGCAAGTGTACTACTTTTTTTGTTTCATAAAACTCTTCAGAATAAAAGTCTGAGATGTTATAAATTGTAGTTGTTTTATAATCTTTTAACTCTTCAGATAAATCTCCACCTTTTAAATATAAAATACCATTTTTTAATTCGTGATTTTGCTGTTTTGCAATTTTACCTTTTATCCAATGAACAAAAGTTGGCATAGCAGCTACTGCTCTACTTATAATAAAATCGTAAGTATCATTAATCTCTTCTACTCTGGTATGTGTTGTTTTAACATTTTCAAGACCTAAGCCTTCTACAACCTCATTAACTACTTTTAATTTTTTAGCGATACTATCTACTAAATGAAATGAACATTCGGGATACAGGATTGCTAATGGTATTCCTGGAAATCCACCTCCTGTACCAACATCCATTATTTTTGTACCATCTTTAAATTCTATAACCTTTGCTATTGCTAACGAATGTAATACATGACGTAAATACAACTCGTCTATGTCTTTTCTAGAAACAACATTAATTTTAAGATTCCAATCTTGATACAAAGCCTCAAGCTTAGTGAATTTATCAATTTGATCTTCGGTTAAATTTGGGAAGTATTTTAATATAAGCTCCATAAGTTTTAAATATTATGCAAAAATAGAAATTAATCTTGGCACATTTTTATGAAATTCACTATTACTTGGCAAGCAATTATTAATTATCTTTGCGCATTAAATACGAATGGCACATTTAATGTACATGTTCTATTCAAAAATATAATTATGACAAAGCAAACAATAACTTTTTCAAGAAAAGATTCTGCTAAGTTTTTTAAAACACTAAACAAACGTGTTAATAATTACTTTAAAGAGAATGATATTAAAAAAACTGGAAATTGGAAATTATATACTAAAGCCATTATAATGTTTACTCTATTATTAGGACCTTTAGTTCTTTTATTAACTGTAAATTTACCTGTATGGTTACAAATAATATCAATGATAGTGATTGGTATAGGTATTGCTGGAGTTGGAATGAATGTTATGCATGATGCTAATCATGGTTCGTTTTCTAGTAAAAAATGGGTTAATAGATTAATGGGTAGCAGCATACATATTTTAGCTGGTAACGATTATAATTGGAAAGTTCAACACAATGTTTTACATCATACTTATACAAATATTGAAGGCCATGATGAAGATATAGATGCCGGTAGAATTATTCGTTTTTCTAAACATTCTCCTTGGTTAAAAATTCATAAGTACCAAAAATACTATGCCTTTTTCTTATATGGATTCTTAACTGTAAATTGGGCAATTACTACAGATTTTAAACAAACTTATGTGTATTTAAAAAGAAAATTATCTTATGGTAAATTTCCTAAACCAGCTACACAATGGACTAAACTTATAATTGGTAAAATTTTATACTATTCTATTTGGGTTGTTTTACCTTTATCTCTAGGGTATACTTGGTGGCAAGTTTTAATTGGTTTTTTAATTATGCATTATACTGCAGGAATTATTTTAAGTGTTATTTTTCAATTAGCACATGTAATGCCTAATACAGATATGCCTATTCCAGACGAGTCTGGAAATATGAAAAATACATGGGCAATACATCAATTATTTACAACCTCTAATTTTTCACCAAAAAGTTGGTTAGTAGAATTTTACACAGGTGGTTTAAATAGACAAGTAGAGCATCACTTATTTGCTCATATTAGCCATGTTCACTACAAAAATATAGCAAAAATTGTTAAAGAAACAGCTCAAGAGTTTAGCTTACCTTATAATGAGTATAATACTATTTGGAAAGCCATTGCAGAGCATTACCACCAATTAAAAGTATTAGGCCAAAAACCTAGTTTAGCTTAATAATAATTATTTGTACAACATAACATCTTTATAAATGAACCAACTTTCAGACAGAATAAATAACATGTCTACATCTGCCACTTTAGCTATGGCAGCAAAAGCAAGAGAACTTAGAGCAGAAGGCAAAGATATTATAGGATTAAGTTTAGGCGAACCAGACTTTAATACTCCAGATTTTATTAAAGATGCTGCAATACAAGCCATAAACGATAATTACAACTCTTACTCACCTGTGGATGGTTATGTAGACTTAAAAGAAGCTGTAATTACAAAATTTAAACGTGATAATAATTTAACATATACGTTACCGCAAATAGTAGTTTCTACTGGCGCAAAACAATCTTTATACAACATTGCACAAGTAATGATTAACGATGGAGACGAGGTTATTTTACCTTGTCCATATTGGGTAAGCTATAGCGATATTGTTAAAGTTGCAGGAGGAGTTCCTGTTGAAGTAAAAACATCTATAGATACAGATTTTAAAATGACCGCCTCTCAATTAGAAGCTGCCATTACACCAAAAACAAAAATGCTATGGTTTAGCTCTCCTTGTAACCCAAGTGGATCTTTATATAGTAAAGAAGAACTAGAATCTTTAGCTGTTGTTTTAAAAAAACACCCTAATATTTACGTTGTTTCAGATGAAATCTACGAACACATAAACTATACAGGAAAACCGCACGCAAGTATGGCTGGAATAGACGGTATGTTTAATAATACCATTACTGTAAACGGTGTTTCTAAAGCATTTGCTATGACTGGTTGGAGAGTTGGTTTTATTGGTGCTCCAGATTGGATTGCTCGTGCTTGTAACAAAATGCAAGGTCAAGTAACTAGTGGAACAAATTGTATTGCTCAACGCGCAGTTATTACAGCTTTAAACGCAGAACCAAGTGTTGTAAAATATATGATTGACGAGTTTAAAACGCGTCGTGATATGGTTTTAAATTTACTAGCAGATATAGAAGGTTTTAATACCAATACACCAGAAGGTGCTTTTTACGTGTTTCCAAATATTTCTTATTTCTTCGGAAAAACTTTACGCGGAAAAACTATAAATAACGCTACAGACTTCTCGTTATATTTATTAGAAGAAGCTCTTGTTGCTACTGTAACTGGTGAAGCATTTGGAAATCCAGACTGTATTAGAATAAGCTATGCTGCATCTCAAGAGCAAATTAAAGAAGCTATAAAAAGAATTAAAGCTGCTTTAGCTTAGTAAGCATCGAATTATATTAAAATGAAAAAGCCTCTAAATTACTTTAGAGGCTTTTTTTATAATATAGTTTTAAAAACACTATCTATTTCTCCAGAAAAACGGCGTTAATAAAATAAGAACAGTAAATAATTCTAAACGTCCAATAAGCATTAAAAATGAAGACCACCACTTTCCTATTGGAGGTAATGCTGCATAATTATTTACAGGTCCAAAATCGCCCAAAGCCGGTCCTACATTCCCTAAACTTGAAGCTGCTAAACCTATTGCAGATTCAAAATCAATTTTCATCATTGCAAAACCTAAAGTTCCAACAATAAAAGCTAAAAGATAAAGAATAAAAAAGCCAAGAATATTAAATACAATATCACCAGAAACAGAACGCTTATTATAACGAACAGGTAATATTGCGTTAGGATGTAAAGCTCGTTTAAATTCTAAAAACCCATTTTTAATCGTTATTAAATGCCTTACCACTTTTATACCTCCAGATGTACTACCTGCAGAACCTCCTAAAAACATCATACCAAAAAAGAACACCGTTAAAAAAGGAGTCCATAATGTATAATCTGCTGTTACAAAACCTGTTGTTGTTACAATAGCTAAAACTTGAAACAAACTATGCCTAAATGCACTCTCTCCTGCTCCTAATGTTTGCGGATGCTCTATTGAAGAAAGACTCAAATCTGCATTAAAATAAATTAAAACAGCAGCAACAATTGTAAATATCGCAATAAACTTAAAGTAAAGTTTAAACTCTTCGTCTTGTACTACTTTAGATACTTTACCTTTAAAAATAAAGTAACTTAACACAAAATTTGTTCCTGCTAAAAACATAAATACAATAATAATATACTGTATTAATGGATTATCGTTCCAATAAGCAACACTAGCATTTTTTGTAGAAAATCCTCCAGTAGAAAGCGTACTCATAGAATGATTAATAGCATCAAAAAAAGACATACCCGCTACTTTTAACAAAATAGTTTCGGCTGCAGTATATCCAAAATATATTAACCATAAACGTTTTGCTGTATCTGTAATTCTTGGATGTAATTTATCGGCACTTGGGCCAGGTGCTTCGGCAGCAAATAGCTGCATACCACCAATACCTAACAAAGGTAAAATTGCTACTGCAAGAACAATAATTCCCATTCCACCAATCCAATGCGTTAAACTACGCCAGAATAAAATACCTTCTGGCACCACTTCTATATCATTTAAAATAGATGCTCCAGTAGTAGTAAAGCCAGACATTGTTTCGAAAAAAGCATCGGTAAAACTAGGAATAGCGTCGGTAAAAAAATAAGGAATAGCTCCAGACAATGCCATTACTATCCAACCAAAGGCTACAACAATATAACCTTCTCTCTTATTCATTTCCTTTTTATGGTTTCTAGTATAAACCATAGCAAAAACACCAATAAGAACCGTTATTAATCCAGATAAAAAGAGTTCCAAAGTAACTCCATCTTTATAAATAAAACTTACCAGTGAAGAGATAAGCATAAAGCCTCCATTGAAAAGGAATAGCAATCCAAAAAAATGGAATATAATTTTATAATTGAGTTTTAGACTTTTAGGCATATAGATTATAAAAATAATTTTTCAACCTCTTTTATAGATTTTGGTAAACAGCATACTACAATATAATCTCCTTCCTTAATTTTAAAATCTCCTAAAGCTATTAATCCTTTTCCATCTCTAATAACACCTCCAATAATAGCAGAACGAGGAAACTCTACATCTTTAATTTGTTGATTACAAATTTTAGATTCTCTTTTCACTCTAAATTCTAACAGCTCGGCATTCATGTTGTTAAGCTTAGTCATTGCAACAACTTCTCCTTTTCTTATGTATCTAAAAATATTATTAGCCGCCAATAATTTTTTATTTACCAAAGTATCAATACCTATAGATTGAGACAACTCAAAATAGTCCATATTTTCAACTAAAGCAATTGTTTTTTCTACACCTTTAGATTTTGCAACAAGACAAGACATAATATTAGTTTCAGAATTTCCTGTTACAGAAATAAAAGCATCCATATCGCCTATATTTTCTTCTTCTAAAAGCTCAACGTTTCTTCCATCACCATTAATAACTAAGACTTTTTCAAGTTCGTCTGCAAGATCAAAAGCACGGTCTTTATCTTTTTCTATAAGTTTAACATTAAAACTTTTTCCACATAAATCTCTGGCAGTTTTATATCCAATTTTACTACCTCCCAGAATCATAACATCTTTAATTGTACTGTTACTTTTTCCAGTCATTTTACACAACTCCTCTCCTCCACCAGCACAAGTAATAAAAACAGCTGTATCTTCTTCTTTAAATTGTGTATCTCCTCTTGGAATTGTTGTATACTGTGTCCCAAAACGTTGAATTGCAATAGGCACAAAGTGAATTTCTGGAAAATATTGAGCTGCTTCTTTAACAGATTTACCTACAAAAGAAGCTGTTTTATCTAAGCTTAAACTTACCATTCTAAGAGCTCCTTCTTCAAACTCATAGCTTTCATTAAAAGCAGATTGACTTAATAGTAACTGAATTTCTGAGGCCGCAAGCGATTCTGGAGAAATAAGTTCATCTATACCTAAACGCGTAAAACCAACTTCGTCTTTATGCTTAATAAATTCGGTATTAGAAATACGTGCAATAGTACGTTTAGAACCTAATTGCTTAGCCAATACACATACTGTAATATTTGTAGTCTCGGAAGCCGTTACCGCAATTACAAGATCACTATTTTCAACTCTTGCTTCTTTTAATATACTAATAGAAGTTGCATCACCTTTTAAAACTTTTATATCTAAATGGGTATCTGCATACGACAAACTCGCTCTATCACTATCTATTAATGTGATTTCTTGGGATTCGTAGGATAATAATTTTGCTAAATGAAATCCTACTTCACCAGCTCCTGCAATAATTATTTTCATTATAATTTTATATCAAAGGGACAACAAAGGTAATTAATTAATTGTTTTCATGTTTCTTAAAGGAAAAACATTGTATTATCTTTGTAAAAAAATTGATTTTGACAAAAGTAAATCCTTATAAAGACAGCGACCTAGGTAAAAAAGAACAGGTTACAAAAATGTTCGATACTATTTCTGGAGAATACGATGGCTTAAACCGTGTTATTTCCTTTGGAATTGATATTAAATGGAGAAAAAAAGTAGTCGAAATTGTAAAAGCTACCAATCCAGATACTGTTTTAGATATTGCTACCGGTACAGGTGATTTAGCAATTAATCTTGCCGAAACTAGTGCTACTAAAATTGTAGGATTAGATATTAGTAGTGGTATGCTTGAAGTTGGCAAAAATAAAATTGCTGCTAAAAAACTTGGGCATAAAATTGAAATGATTATTGGAGATAGCGAAAATATGCCTTTTGAAGACAATAGTTTCGATGCTATTACTGTAGCTTTTGGTGTTCGTAATTTTGAAACATTAGAAAAAGGATTAAAAGATATTTTACGTGTATTAAAACCAGGTGGTACTTTTGTTATACTTGAAACTTCTGTTCCTACTAAGTTCCCTTTTAAACAAGGCTACATTTTTCATTCTAAAATTATATTACCAACAGTAGGAAAGTTATTTTCTAAAGACAAAACAGCCTACAAATACTTAAGCGATAGTGCTTCGGTTTTTCCTTATGGTGAAGCATTAAACAATATTTTACGTAATATTGGGTTTATAAATGTGAACCATTTACCACAAACGTTTGGAGTGGCTACAATTTATACAGCATCAAAACAGTAACATGAGGAAATTAATTGCCCTATTTATATGCATAACAGCAAGTACAATGTGTTCTGCGCAGTTATTTACTAGAGAAAAAGTACAAAATAACCAAAACATGGATAAACAAATCTTAAGTTGGGGATACTATTTTGGAACAAATAATCTAGATTATAAATTTGATTATAACGACAATATTGGAGATATACAAACCGTAAAAACCTTTGGTTTTAATGTTGGTTTAGTTGGAGACGTTAGAGTTAACGATTACATTAATTTTAGATTGGAGCCAGGTTTAGTTATTTCGGCAAGAAATTTAAATTATCCTGAAAATTATTTTGACGACATTCCTGAAGAAGATTTAAATAGTTCAGATTTTTTAAGAGAAGTTAAATCCACATACATTTATGTACCATTATTAATGAGACTTTCTACAAAACGTCTTAATAACTTTAAACCTTTTATAACTGTTGGTATTGCTACATCTTTAAATTTATCTAGTAACGAAAAAAATCCTGAAGATAATAGTGGTGGAGAGTTTAGAACAACTAAAAGCACACAGTTTTTAGACCTTGGTTTTGGTATAGATTTTTACTTATACTGGTTTAAATTTACACCTTCAATACGAGGTGTTTTTGCGCTAAATGATGAATTAGTAAGAGATTTCGACCCAAACAGTCCTTGGACTGGTAACATTAATTCTATGAAAACACGTGGCGTATTTATTAACCTAACTTTTAGGTAATAATTTGTTTATTATTTAGCTTCTTCTAAACTCGCTTAGTAAAATAGATCCTGCAGTTGCTACGTTTAAACTTTCAGTCTCTTGCAAATCGCCAAATCTTGGAATTGCAATACGCTCTGTAACTTGCTTTTCAATATTTTTAGATATACCATTAGCTTCATTTCCTAAAACAATAATACCTTCTTTAGGTAATTGTTTTTTATATACATTTTCTCCATCCATAAAAGCACCAAAAATTGGTATTTTAGTTTCTGCTAAAAACATATTTAAATCTAAATAACTAATATTCACTCTAGTAATAGAACCCATAGTTGCCTGTACAACTTTTGGATTATAGCAATCTACAGTTTCTTTAGTACAAATTAATTCTTTCACTCCAAACCAATCGCATAATCGTATAATAGTACCCAAATTTCCGGGATCGCGAACACTATCTAAAGCAACAATTAAGCCTTTAGTCTCTATGTTTTTTTGTTCTGGAATTTTAAAAACTGCAAGAGCTTTATTTGGAGTGGTTAGAAAACTAATTTTCTTTAATTCGTTTTCTGTAATTAAAATTTCCTGTTCATTATTATCTACAAAAGACTCTGTAGTAAACAAAAAATGTAATTGTAAAGAGGAGTTTAAAAGCTCATTAATTACTTTTATACCTTCAGCTACAAAAAAACCATCTGCAATTCTATATTTTTTCTGCTTAAGACGCGTTATTAACTTTATTTGGCTTTTTGATAGCATTTAAAAAATGTATTTTTGAATCTTAAGTGATTCGAATTAAAAATTTAAAGTTAAAATAAATCCTTTTAAAGACTATTTAGTTGAAAATACAAGATTCAAAAATACTACTTATTATTTTAATTTTTGGGTTTCTAACCGCATGTAGTTCTGTTAGGCGTGTACCTAAAAACGAACATTTATTAACAAAAACTACAATAAAAGTAAATAATGAAAACGAAGATAGAGATGTTATAAACAATCTTATATATCAAAAACCTAATGCAAGTATTCCTTATACTAATATAAAAACAAGGCTTTACATTTACAATTTAGCAAGACCAAATTTAGACTCTATTTTAGAAGCAAAAATTGCTAACAATCCAAAACGTACACAACGACAAATAAACTTTTTATCAAAAAAACAATTTGAACAACGACGAAAAAACAAATTAGCATTTAACAATTGGTTAAAAAAAACAGGTGAAGCTCCTGTTATAATAGACGATACGCTTTCTAAAAAATCCATTAAAAGATTAGAAAGTTATTATTGGAACAATGGTTGGTTTGATGTTAAAGCAGATTTTAAAACTACTAGAAAGGATAACCAAAGAGGCACAGTAGATTACATAGTAACTACTGGTGAGCCATATAAAATAGACTCCCTTTCTACTAAAATTAATACGCCAATAATAGATTCTCTTTATCAAAATGTAGTAAATCAATCTTTACTAAAAACAAACACTCAGTACAAAACAAATAACGTTTTAGACGAGCGAGATCGTATTACCGAAATGCTAAGAAACTCTGGAGTATACCATTTCTCACAAGATAATATCTATTTTGAAATTGATACTATTGGAAAAACTAAAAAAGTAAATATAGATTTACAAATAAGTAACAAACAAACTAGAATACAAGATTCTGTTTTTTACGAGCCTTTTAAAATTTATAAAGTAAAAGATGTAAATATATATACTAGCAGCTCTTTCGAAAACAAAGACAAGGCCATTACAGACTCTACAACTTATAAAGGTTTTAATATCTACAGTAAAGAAAAACTACGCTACAACACTAAAATGCTAACAGATGCTGTATTTATAAAACCAAACACTCTTTTTCGCGATAAAAACAAACCGTTAACATCTAGAAGAATTAGTAATTTAAAAACTTTTAAATATCCTAAAATAGACTATATAGTTAATGATATAGACACAACATTAACAGCTAATTTATACTTAACACCATTAAAGAAATTTGGTTTAGACTTTAGAGCAGAAGCCTCACAAAGTAACATACAAGCCATAGGTTTCTCTTTAAACCCAAGCGTATTAATGCGTAATGTTTTTAAAGGTGCCGAAACACTCGAACTTTCTGGAATAGCTTCTATTGGTGCCTCTAAAGATGGAAGAGATCCAGATGATCCATTTTTCGATATTAACGAAATTGGAGCAAATTTAAATTTAACTATTCCTAGATTATTTTCTCCTTTTAATACAGAAAAAATAATCCCTAGCTCTATGTTTCCAAGTACAAAAATTAGTTTAGCAACCACCAGCCAAACTAATGTAGGTTTAGATAAGCAAACCGTAACAGGAGTATTTAATTACAGATGGTTTCCTAACGAAAAAGTATCTAATAGTCTTGATCTTTTTAATATTCAGTATGTAAAAAACTTAAACACCGGTAACTATTTTTATGTTTATGAAAACTCATTTAATACCTTAAATGGTATTGCAATAAATTCTGGTTATATAGAAAATGGACAACAATTAACGCGTCCAGAACAAGCCAATCAATTTATTGCAGATGTTATTAATGGAACTAGTGGTGTTAGTGCAGAAGATTTTCAAACTGTAAATTCTATTAACGAAAGAAAAGAAAGACTAACCGAAGACAACCTTATTTTAGCCACAACGTTTAACTACACCAAAGATAGAAGAGATAATTTATTCGATAACGATTTCTCTATTTTTAGATTAAAATTAGAATTAGCAGGAAATGTTTTTGCTGCAACCTCGAATATTTTAGGGTTACAAAAAAACAATAATGACAAATACGAAATATTTAATGTTGCTTTTTCACAATATGTAAAAACAGAATTAGACTATGTTAAATATTGGGATTTAGGCAATAAAAATGTTGTGGCAATACGTACCTTTTTTGGTATTGCTATACCTTACGGTAATTCTACAAACATTCCTTTTTCAAAAAGTTTCTTTAGCGGTGGAGCAAACGATAATCGTGCGTGGTCTGCATATAATTTAGGACCTGGAAGCACACAATCTCTAAACGAATTTAATGAAGCCAACATGAAAATTGCTTTAAGTGCCGAAAACCGATTTAATATATTTGGAGCTTTAAATGGAGCTATATTTATTGATGCAGGAAATATTTGGAACGTTTTAGATGATGTCGAAGAGGATGCAGCAACTTTTAGCTCGTTAGATTCTATTAAAGACATAGCAATAGGCTCTGGTTTTGGTTTAAGATACGATTTTAACTTCTTTGTTTTAAGAGGAGATATAGGCTTTAAAACTTACGATCCTTCTTACGGAAATAGCAACCGTTGGTTTAACGATTATAACTTTAGAAATGCTGCATATAATATTGGTATAAACTATCCATTTTAATAGCTAAACATTAAAAATACACTACATCGTTTTCGCGGTTTTATTCAATATTTACATTACAAATTATTAAAAATTGTTTACTTTTGATATTCAATTTTTAACTAAAAACATTAGAGAAATGTCACATAATATTAAACCAGGAGTAGCTACTGGAAAAGAAGTTCAAGCAATATTCAAATTAGCAAAAGAAAAAGGCTTTGCTTTACCAGCTGTAAACGTAATTGGATCTAATTCTATAAACGGTGTATTAGAGACTGCGGCAGCTTTAAACGCTCCTGTTATTATTCAATTTTCTAATGGAGGTGCACAATTTAATGCTGGAAAAGGCTTAAGCAACGAAGACCAAAAAGCAGCAATCGCTGGTTCAATTGCCGGTGCAAAACACGTACATTTAATGGCAGAAGCCTACGGTGTTCCTGTAATTTTACATACAGACCATTGTGCAAAAAAACTATTACCGTGGATTGATGGTTTATTAGATGCTAGTGAGCAACATTATAAAGAAACAGGAAAATCGCTTTATAGCTCACATATGATCGATTTAAGCGAAGAACCTCTTGAAGAAAACATAGAAATATGTAAAACATATCTTGAGCGCATGAGTAAAATGGGTATGACTTTAGAAATAGAATTAGGTATTACAGGAGGAGAAGAAGATGGTGTAGATAATAGCGATGTAGATGAGTCTAAATTATACACGCAACCAGAAGAAGTTGCATACGCATACGAAGAGTTAAGTAAAGTAAGCGATCAATTTACAATTGCAGCAGCTTTTGGTAACGTTCATGGTGTTTATAAGCCAGGAAATGTAAAATTAACTCCAAAAATTTTAAAGAATTCTCAAGAATATATCTCTAAAAAATATGGAGTAGAACACAATCATATCGATTTTGTATTCCATGGTGGATCTGGTTCTACAGAAGCAGAAATTCAAGAAGCTATTGGCTATGGTGTAATTAAAATGAATATAGACACAGACATGCAATACGCATTCATGAGTGGTGTTCGTGATTATATGGGAGAAAAAACCGAATATTTAAAATCTCAAATTGGCTCTCCAGACGGTCCAGAATCTCCAAACAAAAAACATTATGACCCAAGAAAATGGTTAAGAGAAGGAGAAATTACTTTTGTAGAAAGATTAAAAAAAGCTTTTAAAGATTTAAATAATGTAAATACATTATAATAAAAAAATACTTCTATCAATCCCATTTTAACTGTGTTAAAATGGGATTTTTTAGTTAAAAAAAAACAAGAATTAGGATATAGGCTCTTCAAATTTTGAGTTATAATAATAAAAACAGTAATTTTGTCTTCCTATTTTATTCCATAAATAGAAACTAACTAATAGCAACTATTCTAGTTTAAGCTAGAATATTAAACTTAAAAAACAAAGCAATATGTCTTGGTTTAAAAGAAAAGAAAAAGGAATCACCACCTCAACTCAGGAGAAAAAAGATACTCCAAAAGGTTTATGGTACAAATCTCCAACTGGAAAAGTAGTAGATTCTGAAGAATTAGCAAAAAACTTTTATGTGAGTCCAGAAGATGGTTATCACGTAAGAATTGGAAGTAAAGAATACTTCGAAATATTATTTGATGATAATAAGTTTAAAGAATTAGACAAAAACTTATCATCAAAAGATCCTTTAAAGTTTGAAGACACTAAAAAATATCCAGAACGCTTAAAAGCTGCTCAAGAAAAAACTAAATTAACAGATGCAGTACGTTGCGCCGTAGGAAAATCTAAAGGAAAAGATTTAGTAGTTGCCGCTATGGATTTTAAATTTATTGGTGGTTCTATGGGCTCTGTTGTAGGAGAAAAAATTGCTCGTGCTGCAGACTATGCTTTAAAAAAGAAATTACCCTTTATGATTATTTCTAAATCTGGAGGAGCAAGAATGATGGAAGCGGCATTATCTTTAATGCAGTTAGCAAAAACATCTTCAAAATTAGCTCAATTAGCAGACGCAGGATTACCGTATATTTCTTTATGTACAGATCCAACAACAGGAGGAACTACTGCCTCTTTTGCTATGTTAGGAGATATTAACATCGCAGAACCAGGAGCACTAATTGGGTTTGCAGGACCTCGAATTGTAAGAGATACTACCGGTAAAGAATTACCTGAAGGTTTCCAAACCTCAGAATTTTTATTAGAACATGGTTTCTTAGATTTTATTACATTACGTAAAGACCTAAAGAATAAGGTTAATTTGTATATAGATTTGATAATGAATCAACCATTAAGAAATTAACACAATTTTCTATATAAAAAAAGACCTTTAATAACATATATTAAAGGTTTTTTTTTATAAATATATAGCTTCAAAAAACTAACCTTTTTTAAAATATATTCTAAATACTGTACCTTTACTAACTTCGCTTTCTACTTCAATTTTACCTCCCATAGACTCTACATGGTTTTTTGTAATAAATAAACCAACACCTGTAGCATCATCATTATAATGAAACGTTTTGTACAGCTTAAATAAACTATCACCAAATTTATTTAAATCTATCCCTAAACCATTGTCTTCTATTTGTAAAACATTATACTCACCTTGTATTTCGTTTTGTAATGTTACCACCAATTGCCTTTCTTTAGACCTATACTTTATAGCATTTGTTAAAAAATTAAGTATAATACTATCTAAATAAGCAGGGATAGCTTTAACTTTACAATTAGAATTTATATTGTTAACGAATTTGCAATTAAAATTTTTAGCTAATGCGCTAATATTATAAATTGCTTTATCTACATAATTACACAAACTAAGTGTTTCTAAATTATTTTCTTTTATTACATTAATTTTAGAGATTTCTGTTAAATGCTTTACTGTATCATTTAAATTTAAAACAGAATCTTTTAACATTATAAATTCTTCCTTAGGTTTAACTTCTGGAATATCCTGTTCAATAAATCCTACAAGTGTAGATAAGTTAGACACATGCGTTTTAAGATTATGCGTAACAATCTCTGTAAAATCAGACAGTCGTTCGTTTTGAGCTTTTACAATACCTAACATGCTTTTAATTTTAAGCTCGTTTTTTATAACATTAGATATATCACTTATTTGAGAAATAAAATACAATGGTCTACCTAAATCATTTCTTACTAACGAGACACTAAGTCTAGCCCAAATAACATGACCTTTTTTATGAAAATATCTCTTTTTCATTGTATAGTTAGAAATCTCTCCAGATAATAAAGACGTCATTTTATTTAAATCTAATTCTAAATCATCTTTATGAGTAATATCTTTAAAGGTCATTGCATAAAGCTCATTTTCGGTATATCCTAAAGTATCTAAAACACTTTTATTTACTTTTATCCACTCACCTTCTAAGCTAACAATAGAAATCCCTTCATTAGCTTGATTAAAAATCGTTTGAAAAAGCTCTGCTTCTAATTCGGCAATTTTAACACTCATAAAACATTGAAATATAACGACATAAAAATAAAAGAGTAATACCTAACAAAAAAATAAAAACGAAATTTTACGGTAAAATGCATAAAAAAATATCAATAAATAAAATTTTGATGTAAAATCATTAGAATATTACAAAGATATTATCCATTAATAAAGTTTGTTATCAATAATGTAATTTTTAGAATAAAACTATAGTTTTTAAAATATTGATTATAATTATATAGTAGGAAATAAAAAATAACTATATTTGCCGCTCGAAAGACAAGCTTTCGTGTACATAACAATCATTTACAATAATATTAGAATGTATTTAACAAAAGAAAATAAAGAGGAACTCTTTAAAAAACACGGTAAAAACGCAAAAGACACAGGTTCTGCAGAAGGACAAATTGCATTATTTACAAAAAGAATTGAGCATTTAACGCAACACTTAAAAAATAATCGTAAAGATTATAATACAGAGCGTTCATTAGTTATGTTAGTAGGAAAGCGTCGTGCTTTACTAGATTACTTAACTAAAAAAGATATTTTAAGATATCGTGCAATAGTAAAAGAATTAGGATTAAGAAAATAATCTCAACACAAAGACCACGCCTAACAGCGTGGTTTTTTCATAAAAAATCAACTCGTTTTTGGAAGAGTTTAAACTCCAAAATTGAAGAAGCTAATTATAGTTTTTCATTGGTAATAACAATAACTACTACTACACAACACAACTACCAATGTTTAACAAAATCTTGATAGAGAAACTAAATCTTCAAGATTAGAATTAAAACTTATTTATGATTCCAAAAGTTTTTAGAGAGGTCATAGACCTAGGTGATGGAAGAGAAATTTCTATCGAAACCGGAAAATTAGCAAAACAAGCGCATGGTAGCGTTGTTGTGCAATCAGGAAAATGTATGTTATTATGTACAGTTGTTTCCAATTACAAACAAAGTCCAGTGGACTTTTTACCACTTACAGTAGATTACAGAGAAAAGTTTGCTGCAGCAGGTCGTTATCCTGGAGGTTTCTTTAAAAGAGAAGCAAGACCAAGTGATGGCGAAGTATTAACTATGCGTTTAGTAGACCGTGTTTTACGTCCGTTATTCCCTAAAGATTATCATTCTGAAACTCAGATAATGATTCAATTAATGTCTCACGATGACGATGTTATGCCAGATGCTATGGCTGGTTTAGCTGCTTCTGCTGCTATACAATTATCAGATTTCCCATTTGAATGCCCAATCTCTGAAGCTAGAGTTGGACGTATTAATGGAGAATTTATAATCAATCCAACATTGGCACAATTAGAAGAATCTGATATAGATATGATGATTGGTGCTTCTGCCGACTCAGTAATGATGGTAGAAGGTGAAATGGATGAAATTTCTGAAGAAGAAATGGCTGAAGCAATTAAGTTTGCTCATGAAGCCATTAAAGTACAATGTGCTGCGCAAGTTAGATTGGCCGAAGCTTTTGGAAAGAAAGAAACTCGTGAATACGAGCCAGAAAGAGCAGACGAAGATTTAGCTAAGAAAATTCATGACATGGCTTATGATAAAGTTTATGCAATAGCAAAAGCTGGATCTGCTAAACATGAAAGAAGTAATGCTTTCTCTGAAATAAAAGAAGAAATTATTGCTACCTTTTCTGAAGAAGAGCAAGAAGATTTTGGAGATTTAATTTCAAAATATTACTACAAAGCTGAAAAAGCTGCAATTAGAGATTTAACATTAAACGAAGGTTTACGTTTAGATGGTCGTAAAACAGATGAAATTAGACCAATTTGGTGTGAAGTAGATTACTTACCATCTACACATGGATCTTCAATCTTTACACGTGGAGAAACACAAGCATTAGCCACTGTAACTTTAGGAACATCTAGAGATGCTAACCAAATAGACATGCCATCTCAAGAAGGAGAAGAGCGTTTCTATTTACACTATAATTTCCCACCATTTTCAACTGGTGAAGCTAGACCAATACGTGGTACATCTCGTAGAGAGGTAGGACATGGTAACTTAGCACAACGTGCTTTAAAAGGTATGGTACCAGATGAATGTCCTTATACAGTACGTGTGGTTTCAGAAGTATTAGAATCTAACGGTTCTTCTTCTATGGCTACAGTTTGTGCTGGAACAATGGCACTTATGGATGCTGGTGTACAAATGAAAAAACCAGTTTCTGGTATTGCTATGGGATTAATATCTGACGCAGATTCTGGAAAATACGCTGTTTTATCTGATATTTTAGGTGATGAAGATCATTTAGGAGATATGGACTTTAAAGTAACTGGTACTGCAGATGGTATTACTGCTTGCCAAATGGATATTAAAGTAAAAGGATTATCATATGAGATTTTAGTAAACGCACTAAAACAAGCTCGTGCTGGACGTTTACATATCTTAGAAAAATTAACAGACACTATTTCTAATCCAAATGCAGATGTTAAAGATCATGCACCAAATATGGTAACAAGAAGAGTTCCTAACGAATTTATTGGAGCTTTAATTGGACCAGGAGGAAAAGTGATACAAGAAATGCAAAAGGAAACTGAGACTACTATTGTTATTAATGAAGATCCAGTAACCGAAGAAGGTATTGTAGAAATTATGGGTGTAGGTAAAAAAGGTATCGATGCTGTTATGGCAAAAATAGATGCTATTTTATTTAAGCCTGAAGTTGGTAAAGTGTACACAGTAAAAGTTATCAAAATGTTAGATTTTGGTGCTGTTGTTGAGTATATGGATGCACCTGGAAACGAAGTATTATTACACGTAAGTGAATTAGCATGGGAACGCACAGAAAATGTATCTGATGTTGTAAATATGGGAGACGTTTTTGATGTAAAATATTTTGGAATAGATTCAAGAACTCGTAAAGAAAAAGTATCTAGAAAAGCCATCTTACCAAAACCAGAAGGTTATGTTGCAAGACCACCAAGGGACGATAAACGTTCTGGTGGACGTGATAACAAAGGTAAAGATAATCGCGGTCGTGATAATAGAAAACCTAGAGAAGACAAGAAGGAAAATTAATTTCTAACTTTAATTCTTAAATATAAAACCCTAAATGAAAATTTCATTTAGGGTTCTTTTTTTATAAAAATGGCCATATAATGTTAAATAAAAATTAAAAACAATCTAAATTTTAAAAGTCATCGTAAATCTACTTTAAACCATTACCATATATAACGATTTATGATTTCAAAAAAAGCTACTCTAAAAAACTTCTTATCATCTACAAAAAGTAAAATAAAAAAACACACAGGAAATTTTAACCTATTTCTTATTAGTGAGTCTAAAACATCAAGTTCGCAAAATAAAATAGTGCTACTTAGCACATTCTCACTCTTAATGTTAGGCGTTTATTTCTTCTCCGTTTTTCATGAAGATTTTGAAAAATTCAATGCCTATCAAATGAGTTCATCTTTAGGTATTACATTTATAGCTATAGCAGTTTTCCTATTCGCTTTTAAAGTTCTATTCTTTATTTTTAAAGCCTATAATTATTATAAATACAAGCCTGTTGCTTCTGCTTCAGATCAAGAATTACCAACATGTACAGTTATTGTTCCTGCCTATAACGAAGGAAAACAAGTTTGGGATACATTAATGAGTATTTCGAAAAGTAATTATCCAAAACATAAAATCCAACTTATATCTATAGATGATGGTAGTAAAGACGATACATGGAAATGGATGCAAGACGCTAAAGAAAAATTAGGAGACCGTTTAGAAATTTATCAACAACCAGAAAATCAAGGTAAACGTCAAGCATTATTTAGAGGCTTTAACTTAGCAACTGGTGATATTTATATTACAGTAGATAGCGACTCTATTGTAACAGAAGACACGCTTAGAAATTTAGTAAGTCCTTTTACAACTAACGAACATTGTGGTGCCGTTGCCGGAAACATTAGAGTTTTAAATAACAAAAAAGAAATACTTCCTAAAATGCTGGATGTTAGTTTTGTTTTAAGTTTTGAGTTTGTGCGTTCTGCAGAAAGTAATTTAAATTCTGTACTATGTACACCAGGAGCTTTGGCAGCATACAAGAGCACAGCAGTGCACAAATGCTTACCAGAATGGATTAACCAAACATTTATGGGTAAACCTTCAGATATTGGTGAGGATAGAGCATTAACCAACATGATTTTAAAACAAGGCAAGCACGTGCTTTTTCAAAAAGATGCTATTGCTTACACTAATGTCCCAGAACAATACGTTGGATTATATAAAATGTTCATACGTTGGGGAAGAAGCAATGTAAGAGAGAGTCTAGAAATGGGAAAATTTATTTTCACAAATTTTAGAACAACAAATAAATCTGGAATAAGAATTTTATTTATTAGTCAGTTTTTAAAAATACTAATGAGCTATCCTTTAATAATAGCCATGTTATTTTTTGTTGCCTTGCATCCATTACTATTTATAGGCTCTACATCTATTAGTATTTTAATTATTTCTACGTTTTCTGTTTTATTTTTCACAAGTAGATATAAAACTACTAAAGGTATTTGGGCATATTCATATAGTATATTGTATACATTTGCGCTATTCTGGATTACACCTTACGCAATTGCAACTGCTAGTAAAAGTGGTTGGTTAACTCGCGAATTAAACGCAGTAAAATAATATAGCCTTTTTATATTTAAAACTTCAAAGTCCTTAAACGTATAATAAATGCGTTTAAGGACTTTGAAGTTTTCTTATTGAAGAAAACGCAATATGTCACCGACAGCCTGTCAGTTTCGTATCCATTCAAAATTTTTCTTTTTTTCATTTTCGTAAGCAAACAACCATATAGTTTTCAGTATCACAATACTTCTCCTGCATATATTCAGAATTCTATAATTTTTAAAATCAATATTATATTATGGCACTTCCGTATAGTCCTTGTGGTTAATAGGTTGAAATAATATAATAAAACATGAAAGTATTAGTAATTGGAGCAGGAAACATGGGATTAACCTATGCAGAAGGTATGGCAGATAGTGCGATGCTAAATAAGCATAGATTAAAAATTTATGATACTGATCCTAAAAAAATTGAAACATTACGTAAAGATTCAAGATTTCTCGTTTACGATAATTTGGAAGACTGCTTACCAAAAGCAGACATAGTATTTATAGCAGTAAAACCATACCATAGTGATGGTCTATTTAATAACATGAAATCTATGCTTAATGGTGATCAAATTTTTGTGTCTTTAATGGCAGGAGTTACCATAGAAACCATTCAAGAAAAACTAAAAGTAAAAAAAGTAGTAAGATCTATGCCTAATTTACCAGCACAAGTTGGAAAAGGTGTAACATCTTATACAGAATCTAAAGAAGTTTCTAAAGTAGAATTAATAATGGTAAGAACACTATTAGACACCACAGGAACATCAATACATGTAAATACCGAAACGTTTATTGATGCTTCTACAGGAATCTCTGGAAGTGGTCCTGCTTACGTTTTTTATTTTATGCAATCTATGTTAGAGGCTGCTCAAAAAATGGGGTTTTCAGATTACGATTCTAAAGTTTTAGTTAGTAGCACTTTTGAAGGTGCAATAGAACTTTTTAACCAAAATGATATTTCTCCAAAATCTTGGATAGATAAAGTTGCTTCTAAAGGAGGTACAACACAAGCCGCTATAGACTCCATGGAAGATAACAACGTAAAACAACTTATTCAAGATGCAGCATATGCAGCATTTGATAGAGCAATTGAATTAGGAAAAAAATAAAAATGGAAACAAAAAGAGTAGTAATAAAAGTTGGTACAAATGTATTAACCAATAAAGATAACAGAATTTTAGGCCCAATTTTAAGAGAATTAGTAAGACAAATATCCGTTTTATACGAACGTAATATAGAAACTATCTTAGTATCATCTGGTTCTGCAATTGCAGGTAAAGAAATTTTAGGAGAAACCAATATAGATGATTCCTCCATAAGAAGACAAGTGTATTCATCGGTAGGACAACCAAGAATGATGCGCCATTATTATAGTCTTTTTCATGATTATGGTATGCGATGCGCTCAAGTTTTAGCAACTAAAAGAGATTTTGATGCAGGAAAACATCGCGAAAATATGATTAATTGTTACGAAGGATTATTATCTGAAGGCGTAGTACCTATCGCTAATGAAGATGATGCGGTTTCACTAACAATGTCTATGTTTTCAGATAATGATGAGCTAGCTAGTTTAGTTGCAGAATTATTAGATGCTGACCGTTTAATCATACTATCTGATACAGATGGATTATATACCGGACATCCAGACGATGAAAATTCTAAAAAGTTAACCGAAGTTACCGTAGACCAAAACGTAGAACAATATGTACAAGCCTCTGTTAAAAAAGAAGGTGAAGGTCGAGGCGGCATGGCTTCAAAACTAAAAATTGCCAAAGGCACAGCAAGAAAAAACATTCCAACTTATATCGCCAATGGTAAACGTGAAAATGTTATTGTAGACATTGTAGACAATAAAGAAGTTGGAACAAAATTTATTCACTAAAAAGACATTATGAAATTATTAAATACAGAAATAAAAAATAAAGTACTACAATCAATGATGAAAATTATTGATAAACAGCGTGCTAATATAATAGCCGCTAATAAAGAAGATTTAGAGTCGTTTACTAAAGACGACAGAGCTTTATACGATAGACTTATAGTAGACGATGCTAAAATTAACGGCATGATAAACGCTATTGAAGAAGTAAAAAACCAAGAAGATCCTGTTAATCAAATTATATCAAGCACCACATTAAATAGTGGTTTAAAAATTGAAAATAAAAGTGCACCATTTGGCACCATAATGATTATTTACGAATCGAGACCAGATGTAACAATAGAAGCCGCCGTTTTAGCTTTTAAAGCAAATAATAAAATTTTATTAAAAGGTGGTAAAGAGGCCATAAACAGCAATCTTATTCTTGAAAAATGCTGGCATCAAGCATTAGAAGAAAATAATTTATCTAAAGATTGGATTAAACTATTGCATTTAAAACGCGAAGAAACTCAAGAGTTTTTAAAAAATCCGCCAGAAAAAATAGACCTAATTGTACCTAGAGGTGGAGAACGTTTAATCAAATTTGTTAAGGATCACGCTACGTGCGCGGTATTAATAAGTGGTCGTGGCAACAACTTCTTATATGTATCTAAAAATGCCGATTGGTTAAAGTCTGTAAAAGTAATTATTAATGCTAAAACCGATAAAATTTCTGGTTGTAATGCTTTAGACAAAGTATTAATAGATAAAAATATTCCTGAATATGAAAAGAAAGTTAAGGAACTTAAAACTATTTTAAATAAACTAGATGTTGATTTGGTTGTAGATGAAAAAATAAGCAAACTACTTCCAAATGAAAATAAAATACTATCTCAATCTATCTGGTACGAAGAGTTTTTAGCCATGAAACTTTTAATAGCAGAAGTTGATAATGAAGACAATGCCATAGATATGATAAATAAATTCTCTGGCGGACATTCTGCTTCTATTATAACCGAAAACAAAATACAAGCAGAGAAATTTATGCAACAAGTCGATAGCGCTGCTGTTTACCATAATGCCTCTACTAGATTTACAGATGGCGGACAAATGGGTGTTGGAGCAGAATTAGCTATTAGTACAGACAAATTGCACCATCGTGGACCATTAGGTCTTAAACAATTAGTAACTAATAAATATTACGTATTTGGAGACGGACATATTAGAACAAATATTTAAAACTTATAAAACACCATAAACTCTATAAAGCCTGTTTTTATTATTAAACAGGCTTTATATTTTTAAATTATATAGTCGAAAAACCTAGTCTTTTCAAACCTTCTGAATAAAAAAAGTAACAACTTTAAAAAAAAATAAACTTTTTTGTAACAAAATGTTTCTTTAGTACGTATAACCATTGATAGCAAAATTATTCACTCCTATTTTACTAGGAATTAATCACAACTTATTTACATGAGACAACTTAAAATTACCAAGCAGGTAACCAACCGTGAGACCGCATCATTAGACAAATACCTACAAGAAATTGGAAAAGTTGACTTAATTACCGCAGACGAAGAAGTAGAATTAGCACAACGTATTAAAGCAGGCGATCAAGTCGCTCTTGAAAAGTTAACAAAAGCTAATTTACGTTTCGTAGTATCGGTAGCTAAGCAATACCAAAACCAAGGTTTAACGTTACCAGATTTAATTAACGAAGGTAATTTAGGTTTAATTAAAGCAGCGCAACGTTTTGACGAAACGCGTGGTTTTAAATTTATTTCTTACGCTGTATGGTGGATTAGACAATCTATTTTACAAGCTTTAGCAGAGCAGTCTCGTATTGTACGTTTACCATTAAACAAGATTGGTTCTATTAATAAAATAAATAAAACTTTTGCCTTTTTAGAGCAAGCACACGAGCGTCCGCCAAGTGCCGAAGAAATTGCAAAAGAATTAGATATGACTATTAACGACGTTAAAGAATCTATGAAGAATTCTGGACGTCACGTAAGTATGGATGCACCTCTAGTTGAAGGTGAAGATTCTAACTTATACGATGTATTAAACTCTGGTGAGTCTCCAAATCCAGACCGTAGTTTATTGCACGAATCTTTACGTACAGAAATTGAGCGTGCTTTAGAAACTTTAACACCTCGTGAAGCAGATGTTATTAGACTATATTTTGGTTTAGGAAACCAGCACCCAATGACTCTTGAAGAAATTGGTGAAACTTTCGATTTAACTCGTGAGCGTGTTAGACAAATTAAAGAAAAAGCTATACGTAGATTAAAACATACGTCTAGAAGTAAAATATTAAAAACTTACTTAGGATAAACACTAAGTTACAATAACAAACAGTTATTCATAACTGTTCGTTTTTTGATTGATGAAAGAACCCAGAGCTGATTACTCTGGGTTCACTCATTTTATTAAGGTCGTTTTTAATATATTCTTTAACACTCAACTTATTGAATTTATTATATTTACAGTATGCTAAAAACCATATGCTATAAAAGTAAAGCTAAATCAAATCTAAGCATGCTAACTTTTGAAGCTTTATTTAATGAAACTCAAATTAACAATAATAAAAACAACATTTTTGGTGTATTGGTAAAGAAAGAAAACACATTCTTTCAAATAATAGAAGGTCATTCTAAAATTATAGATGAAGTTTATAAGAAAATAAAGCTAGACACAAGACACACAAATATTGTCGAACTATTAAATCAAACTATTTCTCAATTAAGCTTTAAAGCTTTTGATACTGGTTATGCAGTAATTGAAGATTTTGATGCTCTTTATGGATTGCAAAAATATGTAATGGAATTGAATCAAAGTAATTTTGAGAATAGTAATCTATTTTCAAAAATTATAGAAGATCTATTAACTATCGACTAATAAATATTCTTAGCTTTGCGCAAACAACACAAAACTACTACAAATAATGGCTAAAAAATTAATAGCACCTTCAATGTTAGCTGCCGATTTTGGCAATCTACAACGTGATACAGAAATGGTTAATAATAGTGATGCCGATTGGTTTCATATTGATGTAATGGATGGTCACTTTGTACCAAATATTTCTTATGGTATGCCAGTAATTCAAGCCATAAAAAAACATGCAAAAAAACCATTAGATGTACATTTAATGATTGAAAAACCAGAGCGTTATATCGAAGAGTTTGCAAAAGTTGGTGCAGATATAATTACTGTTCATCATGAGTCTACAGTACATTTACATAGAACTTTAAGACAAATTAAAGATGCTGGTTGTAAAGCAGGTGTCGTTTTAAATATAACAACACCAGTTTCTGTTTTAGAAGATATTTTACCAGAATGTTATATGGTATTATTAATGTCTATTAATCCTGGTTTTGGTGGTCAAAAATTTGAAGACGTTACATACCAACGTATAAAAAAACTACGCAAAATGATTGATGAGCAAGGTTTAGACACACGTATAGAAATTGATGGTGGCGTAACAGATAAAAATATAGAAAAACTTGTAGAAGCTGGCGCAGATGTTTTTGTTGCTGGCAGTCATGTTTTTAAAAGCGAGGACCAAACTGCTACAATTAAAAAGTTAAAGCAATTAGCTAATCTATAAATAACAAAAAAGGCTTTAAATTAAAATTTAAAGCCTTTTTTAATTCTAGAAATTTTAAGCTTTAATAGCCCGCAAAATTAAAATTCAACATTTCTTTTACTTTACTATATATGTTTGGAAATTGAGCTCTAAACTCCAAAGGTGTTTCAATAAAGTTCTCTACTAATACCGAAACAAATTCAAACTGATTTTCAAAAGCATAGTCTCTAAAATATCCTGAAGAAATAAGCTTTTTTTTAATTAATACATTTGTTTCTATAAATTCTGTTAGTTCATAAAAAGAATCTAAAAAAATTGCTGCGCTTGTGCTTTTTCTTCTAGATTTTAAAAACGTAATATGCATAGCGTGTATACACTCATGAACACCTAAATTTAAATTATCGTTTGAAATTGCATATCCTTTTTCAAAATCTTCCCATGAAAAAACCAAAGCCTTATAAGACATATTAAATTCTCCTTTATGGTCTTGCTTATTAATATTTGAAAAGTATTTTTTAGGATAAATTACAACTTTATCTACTGCTTTAATTTTATAATCTCTAAAGCCAAGTGTAAGTTTGGTTGCGGTTGCTGCAACTTTAACTCTCATAGTATTAGTAATTTCAATATCCTTACCTATAAATTCCCAATGTTTAATAAAATATTGAATACGGTGCTCGAAATGCTTTTGTTTTAAAGGTTTTAAGCTGTTATAGAAATCGAATTCATTTTTTAAAATAGACTTATATTCTTCTTTTAAAGTTTTTGTTCTTATGTATGGGTTTGTAAAAAATTGTTGCTTTTTAAAATATTCTACAAATGCCATTTCAAAAAAATTAAAAATACCTCTAAAAACTACAAATATGGCGAGTGATATAATACCAACAAGAATTATACTTACAACAACTCTAAACATTATAGGTGTTTCTGGGTTTTGTAAAGTATCTATAAGTTGTTGTATTTTACTATCACCCATAAATTAAATTATTGTTTTTATAAAAAAATATTAGCTCTCCTCAATGTGTTCAACCTTGAAAACCAAAAACTCAAACTTATAAACACAAGCAAGTCTTTTTCTTAAATTTTATTATACTTCTTTTTTTTTAGGATTAGCTTTCCTCAATGCGTTCCGCCTTGAAAACCAAAAACTCAAACTTATAAACACAAGCAAGCTTGGTTTAATGTTTGAGTTTTTGGCTTATTCGTGACCGCGAGAGGATTCGAACCTCCAACCCTCAGAGCCGAAATCTGATATTCTATCCAGTTGAACTACGCAGCCCGTAATTTATTTAAGCTAGTTTAGCTTTAACTATATTAGAAATAGTTTTGCCATCTGCCCTTCCAGCAACTGCTTGGTTTACTATACCCATTACTTTACCCATATCTTTCATACCTTGAGCTCCTGTTTTTACTATAGCATCTTCTACTAAAGCTCCTATTTCTTCCTCACTCATTGCTTCTGGCAAAAATTGCTCTATAACCTTTGCTTCGGCTAATTCTGGTTCTGCTAAATCTTCTCTACCTTGCTTTAAAAATATTGCAGCACTATCTTTGCGTTGCTTTACTTGTTTTTGAAGAATTTTCATTTCCTGCTCTTCAGTCAATTCTTCTTTTGCTCCACTTTCTGTTTGTGCTAATAAAATTGCAGACTTTACAGCACGTAATGCAGTTAAAGCTGTTTGATCTTTACTTTTCATCGCTTCTTTTAAAGCTGTCATTATATTTTTTGATAAGCTCATTTTTGATATTTTTTTAGGTTACGAAGATAACAAAAACTATTAAGCTAAACTTAACGCCTTTAAGCTTTAAAAGCTTGTATTTATAAACAAAAAACCCAAAATGTTGAGGGACATTTTGGGTTAAAATGGATTAACAAATTTTATAAAAGATTTTCTCTTTTAATAAAATAGCATTTTACTAATCTACGTTATCGTGTAAAAAAGAATTGTTATTTCTTAGTTGGATATCGTCATTATCGTCTATGCTTAAAGTTGTTTTAGACACATTGTTTTCGGATGATGAATGTTGTGTGTCATCTAAATTTAAACCTTGACGCTTATATGCTGGAATTTTTTCAATATCATCAATTTTTGAAGTATTGAATTTATGATTGAAAGACTTCATTTTTTTTCGTCTATCATCTGCTCTATCTCTTAAAATATCTGAAATAGAACTATTCATTGGATCTAAATCCTCTTCTTCTACCTCAACAACTTCTTCTTGAGCAATTATTTTCTTTTCGAAAATAACTTCTTCCTGTTCTTCGATTTTTCCAGTTTTAACTTCTTTTTGCTTTGTATTTATAGAAGAATCTGCTTCTTCATAATCGTCTAAAGCATAACGTATTTCTTTAGTTTCGGAAACTTCGGTTACTGGTATAAATTCTACGTGATCGTTTACTTCAATATCATTTAAATCGAAAACTATATTTTCTTCTTTTTTTGCTTCAGGTTCAAAATCAACTTCTATACTTTCTTCTTTTATTGGTAAATCGAAACTTAAGGTTATTTGTTGTTTATCTTCATCGTTTGTTTTTGGTGTATTTTCATTCTCTACATTTTCTTGAGTTGAATTTATTACAAACTCTTCTTCTGTATTAAATGTAGCTACAACCTCATCGTAAACAACATCTATATTTTTAATTACTTCTGTTGTTGATATTAAGCCTAACTCTTCTAAAGACACAGTATTTTGCTTGTTTACCAAGTCCATTTCTAGTTTACTTAAAGTATCTTCTGTATCCTCATCTATATCTAAAGTATGCTTTACAATTTTAGGAGGTTCTGGTTTTTCTAAAACAATATCTGGTCTAATAATTGCCGGAGAAGCTTCGTTAGGCGTTAAATCTTTTTCTATACTTTGATCCTCTTCTAATGCGTGGATAACTTTTTTAGTTTCTGTATTAGAGATTTCGTCTTGTTGTTCTATATTAAATCCTGTTGCTATAATAGTTACAGCAATAGATTCTTCTAAAGATTCATCTTCACCAACACCCATAATAATATTGGCACCGTGTCCAGCTTCTGTTTGAATATGGTCGTTAATTTCACCAATCTCATCGATTGTTATTTCTTGAGAACCAGAAACGATTAGCAACAATACGTTTTTAGCTCCTGTAATTTTATTATCGTTTAATAATGGTGAATCTAAGGCTTTAGTAATGGCTTCGTGAGCTCTATTTTGTCCTGAAGAGGTTGATGAACCCATAATAGCTGTACCACTATTACTTAATACAGTTTTAGCATCACGTAAATCGATGTTTTGAGTGTAGTGATGTGTTATAACCTCAGCAATACCGCGAGAGGCTGTAGCTAAAACTTCGTCTGCTTTAGAGAATCCAGCTTTAAACCCAAGGTTTCCATAAACTTCTCTTAATTTATTATTATTAATAACAATTAAAGAATCTACTTCGCTACGTAGTTTTTCTATTCCTATTTGCGCTTGTTCATTTCGCATTTTTCCTTCAAACTGAAAAGGCATAGTAACAATTCCCACTGTTAATATATCCATTTCCTTGGCCATTTTAGCGATAATAGGTGCTGCTCCTGTACCAGTTCCTCCTCCCATTCCTGCTGTAATAAATACCATTTTAGTATTTGTTCCAAGCATTTGTTGAATATCTGAAAAACTTTCTACGGCAGATTGCATACCTACATCTGGGTTTGCACCTGCTCCTAATCCTTCGGTTAAGTTAACACCTAACTGGATTTTGTTTGGTACTCCACTATTTTGAAGTGCTTGTGCATCTGTATTACAGATTACAAAATCTACTCCTTTTATACCTTGTTGAAACATGTGGTTAATAGCGTTGCTACCACCTCCACCAACACCAATAACCTTGATGACGTTAGATTGATTTTTAGGTAAATCAAAGGCGATACTTTCGAATTCATTGTTGCTCATAAAATTCTGTTTTGTCGAGAAGTAATTTGCTTCTCTTGTTTTCTTTATTATTATTTGAAACGTTTATTAAAACGTTTATACTTTATTCTGCGTTGTCTAAAAAATCTCTTACGCGTTCTGTTAAACTATCTAAAAAAGAGCGTTTTGGTTTTTTAACCGGTTCTGGTATTGGTTGCTCTTCTTCTTCTTCAACTAAAATATTAGTCTCTTCAATTGTTTCTTCTACTTTAGCTTCGGCTTTTACACGATCTTGTCGTTTTAAACCATCCATAACCAAACCTACGGCTGTTGCAAAAAGAGGACTTGTTATAGCTTCGTCGCTATCTCCTGCTAAGTGCTCGTTTGGATAACCTACTCTGGTATCCATTCCTGTAATATATTCTACTAATTGTTTTAGGTGTTTTAATTGTGCTCCACCTCCTGTTAATACTATACCTGCAATTAGTTTTTTCTTTTGTTCTTCGTGACCGTAATTTTTAATTTCTACATACACTTGTTCTATAATTTCAACTACTCTTGCATGAATAATTTTAGATAAATTTTTAAGTGTAATTTCTTTTGGATCTCTGCCTCGTAAACCAGGAATAGATACAATTTCATTATCTTTATTTTCTCCAGGCCAAGCTGATCCGAATTTTATTTTTAATAATTCGGCTTGCTTTTCAATAATAGAACATCCTTCTTTTATGTCTTCTGTAATTACATTTCCTCCAAAAGGAATTACTGCTGTATGACGAATTATACCATCTCTAAAAATAGCTAGATCTGTTGTTCCTCCTCCTATATCTATTAAAGCAACTCCTGCTTCTTTTTCTTCTTGGCTTAAAACAGCATTTGCAGATGCTAACGGCTCTAAAGTAATACCTTCTAAATCTAAGCCTGCACTTTTTACACAACGTCCAATATTTCTAATTGAAGATACTTGCCCAACTACAACGTGAAAATTAGCCTCTAATCTTCCACCATACATACCTATTGGTTCTTTTATTTCGGCTTGACCGTCTACTTTATACTCTTGTGGTAATACATGTATAATTTCTTCTCCAGGTAACATTACTAACTTGTGTACCTGATTAATTAAACGCTCAATATCATTATCGTCTATAACCGTTTCTGAATCTGCTCTAGTAATATAATCGCTATGCTGTAAACTTCTAATGTGTTGTCCTGCAATACCAACAGTTACACCTTCAATTTTTGACGCTGCTGCTGCTTCGGCTTCTTGTACTGCCAATTGAATGGATTGTATAGTCTGCGTTATATTATTTACAACACCTCGATGGATACCTAAACTTTTAGATTTACCAATACCTAAAATTTCAACTTTACCATACTCATTTTTACGACCAATCATTGCCACAATTTTTGTGGTCCCAAGGTCTAACCCAACTGCTAAATTCTGTTCCATAATTTATACTTTAGTGCAAACAACTTGATTTTCAAACTGCAAATTCACTTTACTGTACTTCTCTAAACTTTTATCCTTAAGTGCTTTTTTAAAGAAAGCTTTAAGGTTATTTATTTTTTTGTCTAAATGTTCAAGTTTTCCAATCTGTACTATAAAACTACATTGTCTTAACTTTAAATCTATAGAGTTATTTTTATTTTGAATTATCTCGACTACATTCTTTTTTAAAAACTCGTCTTGTTCTATTTTACTAGCAATTGCAAAAACATTGCCTAACTTTTTTTTTGATACTTCGCCAGTTACAATTGGCACTCGCGCTGTAAAATTAGATGATAAGGGCATATAACCGCCTTTACTATCTATGTAATAAGAGTTTGAATTTAATACTCTTGCTATAGGTTTTTTTTGTTTTATTTTAACCGAAAAATCACCGTTTACATCTAAGAAAATGTCGGCTTTTTCAATCATTGCATTAGCGTTCAGGGCAGATTCTAATACATTCAAATCTAAAGTTTCTTTAGGCACACTCGTAAGTGGTTGTTGATTTTGTATTAACAATTTACTAACAGTTGCATGCGTGATAAATGGCTTCTGTTCTTCTACAAATTCTATGGTTGTTTTCTCCACCTTTCTATTACCATTTTTTGCTGAAGAAAATGCAAATAAGAAAACAACTACGCCAAATAGCACAACAGCTTTTATGTAGTTCCAATTAATTTTCATGGACTAATGCTTCTTTAATTTTTAATACTTCTGCTCCTATATCGCCTGCTCCTATTGTAAGAATTATTTTTGCCTTACTAGCTTTTATTTTTTTTATTATTTCTGTTTTCTTTATTAATTCTTTACTATCGTTTTCTATCTGGTTTAAAAGCCAATTAGAAGTCACACCTTTTATTGGCAATTCTCTTGCTGGATAAATATCTAACAACAGTACTTCATCAAATTTTGAGAGACTATTTGCAAATTCTGCTCCAAAATCTTTAGTTCTTGAAAACAAATGAGGCTGAAAAACTGCTAACACCTTATCTTTTGGATACATCTCTCTAACTGCCTGATGCACTGCATTAATCTCTTCTGGATGATGAGCATAATCATCTATAAAAACAAGATCATCGCTCTTAATCTGGTATGTAAACCTGCGCTTAACACCTTTGTAAGATGCTAATGCCTTAACGAGCTGTGGTGAAGGGACACCGTATTCTACAGCCATCGCTAAGGCTATTAATGCATTCGACAAATTATGTCTACCAGGTAGGTTAAATTGAACTTGTTTTAGTACTGTACTTGGTGTTTTAACATCAAATACATAAGCACCATTTTCTATTTTTATATTTTGAACAGTATAATCTGAATCATCTTCAATACCGTAAGTTATTCCTTTAATTGGCAAACCATTTTTTACAAATAGTTTTCCGTTTGGTTTTAGTTTTTTTGAAAAATCTTCGAAAGTTTTTGTTAACTCTGAAGCATCTCCGTAAATATCTAAATGATCTGCATCCATTGATGTAATACATGCTAAATCTGGAGATAGTGTTAAAAATGAACGATCAAATTCATCAGCTTCAACAACACTTACCTCACTTCCATTTAATATTAAATTGGAATTGTAATTTTCGCTAATACCACCTAAAAAAGCAGTTAAAGGAACATTACACTCCATTAATAAATGACCTAAAATACTTGTAGTAGTTGTTTTACCGTGTGTACCAGCTACTGCTAAACAAAACGTGTTTTTAGTAATTAAACCTAAAATCTCAGAACGTTTTAAAAGATTAAAGCCATTGGTTTTAAAATAGTTTAATTCTTTACTATCTTTTGGAATTGCAGGTGTGTAAACCACTAAAGTGTTTTGGGTATCTAAAAAAGGAGCTTCTATGTTTTTAACATTATCGTTAAAATGAATATTTATCCCTAAATCCTCAAGTGAATTTGTTATTTCTGTTTTGGTTTTGTCGTAACCAGCGACATACATATTAGCCGCATGGAAATAGCGTGCTATGGCACTCATTCCAATACCTCCAATACCTATAAAATAGATGTTATGTATGTTGTTTAAATTCATAATTATTTATTCAGAAGTTTTTCAACTTCATCCGCTATATGTTTTGTTGCATTTACTAATGCTAGTTTTTTAATATTTACACCTAATTGTTTTTGCCTTTCGTCTGAAGCTATTAACTGAGAGAATTTATTTTTAAAATCGACTTCTAAATCTTCTTGAGCAATCATTAAAGCAGCGTTTTCATCTACTATAGCTTTTGCATTTTTGGTTTGATGATCTTCAGCCACATATGGTGATGGCACAAAAATTACAGGTTTTCCAACAATACAAAGCTCTGATACAGAACCTGCTCCTGCACGTGATATAATAATATCGGCAGCGGCATAAGCAAAATCCATATTATTTATAAATTGATGCACTTGTACATGCTTTATATCTCCATTAATTTTATAATCGTTATAATACAATTTTCCTGTTTGCCAAATAATTTGAACTTGCTGTGTTTGCAAAAAATCTAATTCTCGTTTTAAGAGTTCGTTAATAGCTTTTGCTCCTAAACTTCCTCCTAAAACTAAGAGTGTTTTTTTCCCTTCTACTAAACCAAAATATTTTATTGCCTCACTTCTTTTAGAATCAATATCTAACAAATCTTGACGTACCGGATTTCCTGTTTTTAATATTTTATTCTTTGGAAAAAAACGATCTAAGCCATTATAGGCCACACATATTTTTTGTACTTTTTTTGATAATAGTTTATTTGTAATTCCTGGATAAGAGTTTTGTTCTTGTATTAAACTTGGTATTCCCTTTAAAGCTGCTATTTGCAATAACGGTCCGCTTGCAAAACCTCCTGTACCAATGGCTACATCTGGTTTAAATTTGTTTACAATTTGCCTTGCACTCCATAAACTATTGATTAATTTAAATGGAAATGCTAAGTTTTTAAGTGTTAATTTTCTTTCTATTCCAGTAATCCATAAGCCTTTAATTTTATAACCTGCTTGTGGTACTTTTTCCATTTCCATACGATCTTTTGCTCCTACAAAAAGAAATTTGGCATCTGGAAAACGCAATTTTAATTCGTTAGCAATAGCTATAGCAGGATAAATATGACCTCCTGTTCCACCGCCACTTAGTATTATTTTATATGTTTTCTTTTTATTACTCACTTAATTATATCTCAAGAATTATATTCGTTGATTTTTCAATATTTACTTAAATAGTTTCTGAAAGAATTTCTAATGGATTTTGTTCTAAATCCTCATCACTTTCTTTTTCTTTTATTTCTTCTCTCTTAGAACTAACACTTAAAATTATGCCTATTGCTAAACACGTCATCCATATTGAAGTTCCACCACTACTAATTAATGGTAGTGTTTGGCCTGTTACAGGAAACAACTCTACAGCAACTGCCATATTTATTAGCGCTTGAAACACAATTGGAATACCAACACCAAGCACTATTAATTTTCCAAAAATAGTGTCAGATTTTTGCGCAACTATTACTATTCTAAATAATAGCCACATATATAAAACCATTAAAAACAATCCGCCAATTAATCCATATTCTTCAATAATAATTGCAAAAATAAAATCTGACGATGATTGTGGTAAAAAATTTTTCTGTGTACTTTTTCCCGGACCAACACCTGTTAATTCTCCAGAAGCTATTGCAATTTTTGCTTTTTCAATTTGGTAATCTCCTTCTGTATCTCCATCATCTGAAAAACTTTCTATTCTACTCATCCAGGTATCAATACGGTTTGGCATTGCGTCTGGAAATGCTTTTGCCACCAAAATAAACATAACCAATGCTAATATTCCTGAACCAATAATTACAGCTAAATATCTAATAGGATAACCACCCAAAAACACTAATACAATTACCATTAAAAATATTAACGCTGTAGTTGAAAAATTTGATGGTAAAATCATTATTAAAACTAAAAAAACTGGCAACCAAAGCGGCAATATAGTTTCCTTAAAAGACACTGTTTTATCTTTTATTTTAGACATATATCTTGCCACGTAAACCATTAAAACTACAGATGCCAATGTAGAGGTTTGAAAAGACATATTTACAAATGGAATTCTTATCCAACGGCTTGCGTTTGCTCCATCAATAGTAGTACCTTGTAAAATAGTAACAACCAACAATACTAACACAACAGGTATCATTACCATAGACAAACCTCGAAAATAACGATATGGTATTTTATGTACACCATACATTATTGCAAAACCTAAAAACAAGTGCATAAAGTGCTTTACAAAATAGGTAAAGGTATTTCCTCCTCCTACATTTACTAGATTACTAGCCGCACTGTACACAGGAAGAAATGAGAAAATAGCCAACAAAGCAGCTATTGCCCATATTAATCGATCTCCTTTTATGTTTTTAAACAGTTGTTGCACTTCTTTTATACTTTCTTTTTATAAATTTCTTACAGCATTTTTAAACTGTCTTCCTCTATCTTCGTAGTTTTCAAATAAATCGAAACTTGCACACGCTGGAGACAACAATACATTGTCACCTGCTTCTGCTACTTTATAAGCAATTTTTACAGCCTCACTCATAAACTGAGTTTCTACAATAACATCTACCATATTAGAAAAGTTTTCCATAAGCTTCTCATTGTCTACGCCCAAACAAATTATTGCTTTTACTTTTTCGTTTATAAATGGAAACAACTCTGTATAATCATTACCTTTATCTACTCCACCCACAATCCAAACTGTTGGCGCATCCATACTTTCTAATGCATAATATGTTGCATTTACATTTGTTGCTTTAGAGTCGTTTATATATTGAACTTTATTAATTTTTAGAACCTGCTCTAAACGGTGCTCTACACCATGAAAGTTTTCTAAACTTTCACGAATAGTTTGCTTTCTAATTTTTAATAAGTGCGATACTGTTGAAGCAGCCATTGCATTTTTTATATTGTGCTTTCCTTCTAAAGCTAAATTTTTTGTTGGCATAATTATCTCGATGTTATCTATTGTTATTTTTATATTTTCTTTATCTAAATACGCTCCATTTTCAAACGTTTTTTTTAACGAAAATGGTAATAATGTAGATTGAATAGTGTTTTGTTTTAACCAGTTTGTTATCACCTCATCATCGGCATCATAAATTAAATAATCTTCCTTTGTTTGGTTTAAAGCAATTCTGAATTTAGAATTAATATAGTTTTCAAACTTGTAATCATATCTATCTAAATGATCTGGTGTAATATTGGTAAGTACAGCAATATTGGGCTTAAAATCTACAATACCATCTAGCTGAAAACTACTTATTTCTAAAACATAGTTTTTATAATCTTCTTCTAAAATTTGTTTTGCAAAACTATCTCCTATATTACCTGCCAAACCAACATTTAATTCTTGTTTAAGAATATGATGTGTTAATGAAGCTGTAGTTGTTTTACCATTACTTCCTGTAATACCAACAATAGTTGCATTTGTATATTTTGAAGCAAATTCTATTTCAGAAATTACTGGAATATTATTACTAATAAGCTTTTGAATTAACGCAACCTTATCAGGAATCCCAGGACTCTTCATCACTAGATTAGCATTAAGAATTTTAACTTCTGTATGCTGCTCTTCCTCCCATTCAATTTCATTATGTATAAGAACTTCTTTATATTTTTCTTTAATTTTTCCTTTGTCTGAAACAAATACATTGTAACCTTTTGCCTTTGCTAAAAGTGCAGTTCCAACACCACTTTCTCCAGCTCCTAATATTACTAATCGTTTCATTTTTTACTCTTTATTTATCATCTTTAACTTTATAGAAATGATAAAATTTTATCTTAACTTTAATGTTACTACTGTTAAAATCGCTAAGAAAATTCCAACAATCCAAAATCGTGTTACTATTTTACTTTCGTGATAACCTCCTTTTTGATAATGATGATGTAAAGGCGACATTTTAAAAATACGACGTCCCTCTCCATACTTTTTTCTCGTGTATTTAAACCAGCTCACTTGTAATATTACCGAAAGCGACTCTGCGAAAAATATACCGCACAATAATGGGATTAATAACTCTTTTCTAACCGCAATAGCTATTACTGCTATAATTCCTCCAATTGTTAAACTCCCGGTATCACCCATAAACACTTGTGCTGGATATGTATTATACCAAAGAAAACCTATTAATGCTCCGGCAAAAGCTGCAATAAACACCACAAGCTCTCCTAATTGTGGTATAAACATAACATTAAGGTAATCTGCAAAAACAAAGTTTCCAGAAATAAAGGCAAATACAGCTAATGTAAATACAATTATGGCGGAACTTCCTGCCGCAAGACCATCTATACCATCGGTTAAGTTTGCACCATTGGAAACTGCAGTAACTATAAAAATTACTATTGGGATAAATACCAACCATGCGTATTTAGAATAATCTTCTCCTAACCAATTGATTAAATTTGAATAATCAAACTCATTGTCCTTTACAAAAGGAATTGTAGTTTTTAAAGATTGCTCTGCTGGATTAAACTCGCTAGATGAGTTTTGAGTTATTTTTTCTGTCTCGTAAATTGGGTTTACTTTTTCTGTTCTTATAGTAACTCCTGGATGAAAATACATAATAGACCCAACAAAAATCCCTAATCCAACTTGACCAAGCACTTTAAATTTACCACTCAATCCTGCTTTATCTTTTTTAAATACTTTAATATAATCGTCTGTAAAACCAACTAATCCCATCCAAACCGTGGTTACAATTAACATTATCACATAAATATTTTCTAGCTTAGCAAATAACAATACTGGTATTAATGTTGAAAAAATAATAATTAAACCACCCATTGTTGGTGTACCTGCTTTTTCAACTTGACCTTCTAAACCTAAATCTCTAACCGATTCTCCTACTTGCATTTTTTGCAATAATCTTATAATTTTCTTTCCGAAAATTGTAGAAAACAACAACGATAAAATAATAGCTAAAGCAGCACGAAAAGTTATAAACTGAAACACACTTGCTCCTGTTAACTGGAATTGTTTTTCTAAATATTCGAATAAGTAATACAGCATTTTTTATCTATTAATATTTATTTACTATTTCTGTAATTGCTTTAATAATTCTTCTACAATTTTAAAATCGTCAAAATTTGTTCGCACTCCATTTATTTCTTGATATGTTTCATGGCCTTTTCCTGCTATTAAAATAATATCTCCTGCATTTGCAAGTTGACATGCCGTTTTAATAGCCTGCTTTCTATCTACTATTGATAAAGTTTTTTTAAAATTTTGAGGCTCTACACCTTTTTCAATATCCTCAATTATACTTTCTGGAACTTCTGTTCTTGGGTTATCACTTGTAAAAATGGCTTTTGTACTTAAAGCTGATGCTATATGTCCCATTCTTGGACGTTTAGTTTTATCTCTATCACCTCCACAACCAACAACAGTGATTAACTCTTCGTTTTTAGTGCGAATACTATTTATAGTTTCTAACACATTCTTTAAAGCGTCTGGTGTGTGCGCATAATCTACAATAGCAGTTATTTTGTCTTCAGAAATCATATATTGAAATCTTCCACTTACACTTTCTAAAGCACTTATTAATCTTAAAATTTCTGTTTTTTCAAGACCTAGCAATTCTGCAGTAGCATAAATTGCCAATACATTAGAAGCATTAAAATCACCTATTAGCTTGGTCCATACTTCACTTTCATTAACTTTAAGCAACATACCACTAAAGGAATTTTCTAAAATTTGCGCTTTATAATCTGCGTAATTTTTTAAACCGTATTTATATTGCTTTGCTTTTGTATTTTGAAGCATTATTGCTCCATTTTTATCGTCTGCATTTGTTAATGCAAAAGCCTGTTTTCCAAGATTATCGAAAAACGATTTTTTAACATCTCTATATTCGGCAAACGTATCGTGATAATCTAAATGATCGTGTGTTAAATTAGTAAAAACTCCTCCTGCAAACTCTAAGCCTTCCGTTCGTTTTTGGTGAATACCATGAGAACTTACTTCCATAAAACAAAACTCTACACCTTCATTATTCATTTCTTTTAAATAATGATTAATTGTTAAAGAATCTGGTGTTGTGTGCGTTGCTTTATAGTCTTTATTATCTACTTTTATAACAACAGTAGAAAGCAAACCTACTTTATAACCTGCATTTTTAAATAACTGAAATAACAATGTTGCTATTGTAGTTTTCCCATTAGTTCCTGTAACACCAACTAGTTTTAGGTTTGATGATGGATTACCATAATAGTTTGATGACATTATTGCTAATGCACTACTAGAATTTTCTACTACTATATAACTTATTCCTTCTTTTAAATTTTTAGGTAACTGCTCGCAAACTATAGCTATTGCTCCTTGTTGTATGGCACTTTCAATATAATTATGACCATTTACAACACTTCCTTTTATCGCTACAAATAGATCGTTAACAGCTACACTACGTGAATTAAAATGAATATTTCTAATAAACACGTTTGTAGAACCAACAACAGTATTGATGGTTACTTTATATAATATGTCGATTAATGAATTCATGATAATTCTAAAACTATAGTTTGATTTCTCTTTACTTTTTGACCTTTGGCAATAGATTGACTTTTAACAACACCATTACCATTCATTTTTACTTTTAAGCCTAAATTTTCGCATAATGCTACCGCATCCATAATTGGCAAACCAACTACACTAGGCATTATTGTTAAATAGGTATTTGATGTATTGTAAAAATTTTGATACTCTTCATCTACCTTTACATTTTTAACTTCTAAAGACTCTATCTCATCTATAATTGGTGTGTCTGTAAAAATCTTTTGCGCAATACGTTTAAACACTGGTCCAGTAACATCTGCTCCATAAAAACCTACCTTTATACTTGGCTTATGAATTACAACAATGCAAGAATACTTAGGGTTTTCTACAGGAAAATAACCTGCAAAAGACGACACGTATTTTCTATCTTTTTTCCAAGCTTCAAAATTTCTATAATCTGTTCTTGCAGTTCCGGTTTTACCAGCCATAGAAAAGTATTTTGAATACATTCCTTTTCCTGTTCCAAACTCCACAACATTTTCTAAAAGTTTTTGTGCTTTTTTTATTGTTTCATCTGAAGCAATTTTTTTAACACGCACTTCTTTTTCAAAACTTTCAATCTCTCTATCCAATTCTCTTACTTGACGTAAAAATCGAGGTTTTAACATCTCTCCATTATTAGCAACCGCATTATAGAACGTTAAGGTTTGTAAAGGCGTAAGCTGCATGTTATAACCGTAAGCCATAGACGGCAAAGCATTTCTACTCCATATTTTATCTCCTGGCGACGGAATTACTGGATCTCCTTCTCCTATTATAGGTAGATCTAAATTCTCATGAAGCCTCCATTTTTTTAATCTATTAATAAATTTATTTGGGTTTTTAGCATAACCATCATCTATAATAGTAGCTAAACCAATATTTGAAGATTTCTCAAAAGCCTCTCCAACAGAAATTTTTCCATAACCACGCGTATCTGTAATACCTCTTCCATAAAAAGTTTTATAACCTTTTTTTGTATCTACAATACTTGATGTATCTATTACCTTATCCTCTAATGCCGCCATTACCGCCATTAACTTAAAAGTAGAGCCTGGCTCATGAGACTCCCAAACTGCATAATTTCTTTTCTCGTAATATTTACCAGATTTAGATTTTCCTAAATTTGAAATAGCTCTAATTTCTCCAGTTTTAACCTCCATTACAACAACACAACCATGATCTGCATCATACTTTTCTAATTGCTCTAATAAAGAATGGTGCGCAATGTCTTGAATATTTGTATTTATAGTGGTATAAATATCGTAACCATCTTGAGGCTCAACCTCATTATTATCCCTAATTGGTTTCCACTGTCCTTTACCAATTTTTTGTTTTAATCGATGGCCATCAATACCTTTTAGGTATTTTTCTCCAAAAGCGCCATCTAAACCAGGTCTTGTTACATCTCCATTTTCATCTGTGCGCTCGTAACCAATTGTTCTTTGCGCTATACCACCCATAGGATGTTCGCGCTTAGTAGTTTGCTCTACAATTAAACCTCCTTTATATGCTCCTAAATTTAATAACGGAAATTCACGTAATCTTAAATAGTCCGAATATCCAATATCGCGCGCTAACAAATAATACCTATTTTGTTTTGCTTTTGCTTTTCTTAAATTTTCTCTATAGTAACTTGATGGTTTTCCTGAATAACTAGATAACGAATCGCATAACGGACCAATTTGCTCCTGCCACACCTTTTTTTTAGGTGTTTTTGTATCTATTCTAATATCGTACTTAGGAATTGAAGTAGCCAATAAATTACCGTTTACAGAATAAACGTTACCTCTATTAGCAGGTATTGGCCTATCTTCAATAACCCTACTTTCTGCTAATTCTCGATACTTATCTCCATTAACATACTGAATGGTTAATAATTTTACAACCACAGCAAGGCCGAAGATGAACATACATCCAGCTACAAAATACAATCGGTTTAATATGTTCGTTTCGTTTACTGCCACGATTACCTAATCTTGCTTCTTGCTTTTTACTTTTAATTTTTGAGGCGGAACTTCGGAAGTTTTCAAGCCTTTTTTTATCATTTTTGCCGAGACGACTGATTCTTTCTTTAACTCCATCAATCGACCTCTACCATCTATAAAGGCACTTCGCAACTCTTTCGCCTCATTACTCAACCTTGCTATTTCATGCACTTTTTTATCTGCACTATGCGAACTCGCAATCATTACTATAGCCAACACAGAAATAAAGAGAATCATTCTCCAATTCTTAAAAGAATCGTCGCTCACTAAAAACGTTCCTCTTAATATGCTATAGATATTTTTTTTCATATTTTTTCAGCAATACGAAGCTTTGCACTTCTTGCTCTATTATTAATTTTAATTTCTTCTGCTGAAGGCACTATTAATTTCCCAACCTTTTTTAACGGCACATCAAAATTTCCAAAAACATCTCTTTCCGGCTCGCCTTCAAACAATCCATTTCTTATAAAACGTTTTACCAACCTATCTTCTAAAGAATGATAACTTATTAAACTCAATCTTCCTTCAGGCTTAAGAATTTCTGGTGTTTGTTTTAAAAACTCTTTTAACGCTTCAATTTCTTGATTAACCTCTATTCTAATTGCCTGATATATTTGCGCTAAAATTTTATTTTCATGCTTTGGAGACAAAAACTTTTTTAGCACTTTTTTTAATTGATTACCCGTTTTTATCACCTCATCCTTACGAAATTCAACAATTAACCTCGCCATTGCTGGCGCCGCACGCAGCTCTCCATATTGCAATAACACGTTTTTTATCTGGTCTTCATCATATTCGTTTATAACATGAAATGCAGATAATTGATTTTTTTGGTTCATCCTCATATCCAACTCAGCTTCAAATCGAGTTGAAAAACCACGTTCCGCAACATCAAATTGATGTGATGACACACCAAAATCTGCCAAAACACCATCCACCGCTTTTACACCATGAAATCTTAAAAAACGCTTGATGTATCTAAAGTTTTCGTGGATAAGCGTAAATCTCGAATCGTCTATTGCATTTTCAAGAGCATCTGCATCTTGATCAAAAGCAAACAACTTTCCTTTTTCTCCCAAACGACTTAAAATCTCTCTACTATGACCACCACCACCAAAAGTAACATCCACATAAACACCGTCCGGTTTAATAGCTAAACCATCAACCGTCTCTTTTAACAATACAGGATTATGATATTCCATCTATTTCATCGTCTTGTCCCATTACCTCTTCTGCTAAATCTGCAAAATCTACAGTAGCATCATCAATGGCTTGTTCATATTTATCTTTATCCCAAATCTCCACAATATTTACTGCTGAAGACATTACCACATTTTTTGAAATAGCAGCAAATACAGTTAAATCTTTTGGAATTAACAATCTACCACTTGCATCCACCTCTACCATTTTAACTCCCGCAGTAAAACGACGAATAAAATCGTTGTTCTTTTTCTTAAATCTATTTAGCTTATTCACCTTCTGCATCAAAACCTCCCATTCCGACATTGGATACAATTCCAGACAAGGTTGAAAAACCGCTCGTTTTATCACAAACCCATTTTGCAACACAGGAGCCAACTGCTTTTTAAGCGCAGCAGGAAGCATTAGCCTTCCTTTGGCATCCGCTTTACATTCGTATGTTCCTATTAATGAGTTCAATGTGATTTTTTATTGCTTCAATATATAAGAGTCAAATATATTGAAAATTTTACCACTTTTTACCACATTTTACCACATTGTTAATAAATACTTCTTTAAATCGCATATTTAAAGGCATTTAAAAAGAATCCTTAAAACATAAATATTTGTAATTCAAACACTTAAATACAAGACAAAATAGTAATGAACAGATGTTAATATGTATAAAGCAATAGTTTTTTCAAGTATCTAAATATTACTACTTTTATTTACACGAAATAACTATATTTGCTTTAATCGATTGACTTAAACAAACCAATGTCTCACACACTTATTTCTGAAGGAAAATTTAAATATATTGAAGCTGGAGAAGGCACACCAATAATTGTTCTACATGGACTTATGGGTGGCTTAAGCAATTTTGATGCAGTAATTAATCACTTTAGCAAAGAAGGCTACAAAGTAATTATCCCACAATTACCTGTATATACAATGCCACTTATAAAAACCAATGTAAAGGCTTTTTCTAAGTACTTAGGCGAATTTATAGAATTTAAAAATTTTGATCAGGTAATTTTATTAGGAAATTCTCTTGGTGGCCATATTGGATTATATTACACAAAATTAAATGCCGAGAAGGTAAAAGCATTAATTATCACAGGAAGCTCTGGATTATACGAAAGTGCAATGGGAGGAAGCTACCCAAAACGAAGTGATTATGAAGTTATCAAGAAAAAGGCACAAGACGTTTTTTATGATCCTGCGATTGCCACTAAAGAAATTGTAGACGAAGTTTACGAAACAGTAAACGACCGAATTAAACTTATAAAAACATTAACTATTGCCAAAAGTGCTATTAGACATAACATGGCAAAAGACTTACCTAAAATGAATACACCTACGTGTATTATTTGGGGAAAAAATGATGCAGTAACTCCTCCAGAAGTTGCAAATGAGTTTAACGAATTACTTCCAGACTCTGATTTGTTTTGGATTGACAAATGTGGCCATGCAGCTATGATGGAGCACCCAATTCTGTTTAATGAAATTCTTGAAGACTGGTTGAAAAAACGTGGTTTTTAAAAACCTACAAGAGAAACAACATAGAGAAATAGACCTTTTACACTTGGTCACTTATTCTTATGTGCTTACTTTTGTGTTTTACAATTAATTAAAAGAAATTTCCGTTTTAACGGAAACGTGTTATAGAGATGAAAATAAAATCTGCTGAGTTTGTAGTAAGTAATTCTGATGTTACAAAATGTCCAAAAGACATGCTACCAGAATATGCCTTTATTGGTAGAAGTAATGTTGGAAAATCCTCACTTATAAACATGCTTACCAGCAGAAAGAGTCTTGCGAAAACTTCTGGAAGACCAGGTAAAACTCAACTTATTAACCATTTTATTATTAATAAAGAATGGTATTTAGTAGATTTACCGGGTTACGGTTATGCACGAGTTTCTAAAAGCACGAAAAAAGTATTTCAAAAATTTATTACTAAATATTTTGAACAACGCGAGCAACTTATCTGCGCGTTTGTATTGGTCGATATTAGACACAAACCACAACCTATAGACTTAGAGTTTATGCAATATCTAGGAGAAAGAGGTATTCCTTTTTGTATTATTTTTACTAAAGCAGATAAATTAAAACCTAACGCTATAGACAACCATGTTGATGATTACAGACATATCATGCTAGAAACCTGGGAAGAAATGCCTAAACATTTTATTACTTCTAGCTCTAAAAGTATTGGAAAAGAAGAAGTTCTTGAATTTATTGACGAACTAAATTCCGGAATGGTAGAAAATGCTTAACCTAAATTAGAAAAATGAAAACTTTTGTTATAGTTACGCTTTTATTATTTTTTACTGGCTTAGCACAAAGTCAAGAAAGTTTATATATAGACGAAAAAGGAGACACTATAAATAAAAATGAATATTTAAAGAAATGGAGAAATAAGGATTTACTCCTTAGCACATGGTCTCATATAGATAAAAATGGTAAGACATATTATACTTTAAAAAAAGATTTATACTTAAAAGGTATTTTTAATTATAGTGAAACAATAAAGCAACTAAAAAAAATCACTAACAAGAATTTTAAAGATAGTACTACTATACTTATAGAATATTATTTTAAAGATGACCTTTGCACTTCCTCTTCAGTAAAAAACAAATGGGATGTTGATAGAATTACTGAGCGTAAATTTTTTACTAACCCAATAAGAGATGAGCTTAAAAATGAAGAAATTACAATGATTACTTTATTTGAAAATGGAATAATTATAGAGAATAAACCTAAACGAAAAAGCGAATATTATTACATAGATAAGGATAATTATTTTAGAAATAAATTTTTTAAAAACCCTACACTTTGTGGCGCTTATGCTTTGTTTAAAAAGAATGGAGAAACAGTTATTAGAAATGGTGAGTATAGACCAGATCAAATGGCTAAACATTTAAAACCAGAAATCTGGAAGCATTTTTTTTAACTCATTTTTTTTCGGCTTAGTTCAAAATATTTGTTAAGCTACAAATGAATCAAACTAAAACACACAAAGTTCCAAAGCTTACAAAACCAATTCGACTACAAGAATACGGTGTAAATATTTTTGATTCTATTCAAACAAAGTCAGCACTAAAAAAAGCCTTAAAAAAAAATTATATTACCGTAAACAATTTATTAGCATCTACTGCAACCTATATACATGGCGGAGAAACTATTTGTTTAACAATTAAAGAAAGTAATAAACATAAAACCAAACTTGTTTTAAAATTAGACGTTTTATACGAAGATGATTATTTAGCAATAATTCGCAAACCTGCAGGTATTCTAGTAAGTGGTAATAGTTTTAAAACAGTTACAAATGCTTTAGAACAAAATTTAAAACCAAGTAATTTAAAAGACAGTACTTCACCTCAACCAGTTCACAGGCTAGATTACCCAACAACAGGCTTATTATTAATAGGAAAAACGAATAGTAGCATTCGCGCTTTAAATAAACTTTTTGAAAATAAAGAAATAAAAAAAACATACTACGCTATTACTATTGGCAAAATGCAGAAGTATGGTGAAATAGCCTCATTAATCGATAACAAACCCTCTCTATCACTTTATGAAGTAAAAGCAAGCGTAGACTCTAAACGCTTTAGCGTTTTAAATCTTGTAAAACTAAAACCTAAAACAGGAAGAAAACACCAATTAAGAAAACATATGTTAAGCATAGGTCATCCCATTTTAGGAGACAAAGATTACGCTATAGATAATTTAATTTTAAACGGAAAAGGCTTATATCTACATGCTTATTCTTTAAGTTTTACTCATCCTTTTACAAATAAATATATTTTTATAGAAGACAAATTACCTAAACGTTTTAATAAAATATTTAGTAATATTATTTAATTATCCTTTTAAATAGAAAAATTAATTTTTAACATCTAAAGCATCTCTAAGCGCATTACCTATTAGCATAAAAGCCATAACTAAAAACATAATGCACAAGCCTGGAATAATAGCCAAATAAGGCTTACCGAGTATAATGTAGTTGTAATGGTCTTTTATCATCGCTCCCCAACTTGCCATTGGCGGTTGCGCTCCAATACCTAAAAAACTCAGTCCACTTTCTATTAAAATTGCCGCAGCAAAATTTGCAGCACAAATTACAATTACCGGAGCCATTATATTTGGTAGAATATGTTTAGTTATTATTCTAAAATTATTAAATCCCAAAGCACGAGCGGCAGTAACATATTGCATTTGTTTTGCACTAATAATTTGTCCTCTTACTACTCTAGCCACTTCTACCCACATAGTTAAACCAACTGCGATAAAAACTTGCCAAAAACCTTTTCCTAAAGCTAATGTAATTGCAATAACCAATAACAATGTTGGTATTGACCAAGTTACATTTATAAACCACATTATAACAGCATCTATTTTACCACCAAAATATCCAGCAACACTTCCCATAAAAACTCCAATAAGCAAAGAAATAAACACAGCAACAAACCCTATAAAAAACGAAATACGCGCTCCTACCAAGATTCTACTTAATAAATCTCGCCCATATTTATCGGTTCCTAAATAAAAGGTTTTTGTAGTTATTAAAGCTTCGGTGTCAATTGATTTATCTTTATTAATATAACTCTTTTCAATACCTTTTAAGCCATCAGAAGCATATTCTGTGTAATTTATTCGATTTCCATTTATATTATATTCCGAAATAGGGATTTCGGTTACGGTATTTATTTTACCGAAAAAAATCTTATCTAAAAAACCTTGCTTAGTTTTAATTTGAGATGGCAACATTAGCATATTTATAGAAAAACCAGGTGCCTTAGAGTGAATAGAGACATGCATTTGGTTGGCATGTTTAGAATTATCTGGCGCAAAAACATATGCAAACACAGAAATTACACCAACAAATATTATAAAATAAAAACTAAAAACGCCCCAAAAATTCTTTTTGAATTTTTGGAGCGCTAATTTACTTAGTGAGTTTGTTTTAGTACTCAATTTTATTCTTTTATAGCTGCTACTTTTTTAATCTCGTAGGTCATTTTTAAATCGTTAAGCACATTTAATGCTTCTTCTACGTAGACATCATGACTTAAACTTTCGTGCCATCTATCACGTTTTTCTTTTAAAACAGTATCCTCTTCAAAAAGCCTTACTTCATAAGGTAATGAGTTGAAGGTTAAATTTGTTGTATACTTAGAAATAGCATCATATTCTTTTGCCTTTTCTTCGTCTGCCTTTAATTCTGCTTTATACTTTTTATAATTTAAAGAAAATACATTTTCCTCAATTTGAGACTTTAACCACTTAGCATTTTCCTCGATTAGCTTTAATTGTGGATTGTTTTCCATACGTTTCTTACTATTACTTACAGTAGCATCATAATCGAAATAACTATTCCAATAATCGTATTTTACAGCATCTATTTTATCCCAAGCTAATGGATTTTCTTGATCGCGTTCTCCTATATCGATAAAACTATAACGGTCTGGCACTACCACATCACTTTTTACACCTTCTAATTGCGTAGACCCACCATTAATTCTATAAAATTTTTGACGTGTTATTTTAATAGCTCCTAAATCTCCATGAGAACTATTACGTACCATTCTATTTAAATCTAATACATTTTGAACAGTTCCTTTTCCATAAGTTTGTTTACTACCAATTATAATAGCTCGTTTATAATCTTGCATAGCTGCAGCTAAAATCTCTGATGCCGATGCCGATAACTCGTTAACCATAATTACTAAAGGTCCATCCCAAACAATAGATTTATCGGTATCTTCTAAAACTTCCTTAGGCTCGTTAGTTGAGCGTACTTGCACAATTGGCCCATCTTTAATAAATAAACCTGCAATATCTACAACAGTTTTTAAAGATCCACCTCCATTATTTCTAAGGTCTAAAACTAAACCTTCTATTCCTTCTTCTTTTAATCTTTCTATTTCTTTTTTAATATCTGATGCTGCATTACGTTCATTATAATCTGTAAAATCTATATAAAATTTTGGAAGATTAATAAGTCCAAACTTTTTATCACCTTTTAAAACTGTAGATGATTTTGCATAAGTTTCTTCTAACTCTACTATATCTCTTGTTATTGAAATATCTTCAATAGATCCATCTACTTTTTTAAGTGTTAAATATACTTTTGTTCCTTTAGGCCCTTTAATTAATTTTATTGCATCATCAATACGCATTCCTACAATACTAACTGCAGCTTTCTCATCTTCTTGACGCACTTTTAAAATAATATCTCCAACCTCTAACTCTTGACCTCTCCAAGCCGGACCACCAGAAATTACTTCAACTATTTTAGTATAATCCATTCTTTTAGATAATCTTGCTCCAATACCTTCAAGTTTACCAGACATTTGTTGATCGAAACGATCTTTATCTGTTGGTGCAAAGTAAGATGTATGCGGATCGAACTCTTCTACAATTGCATTTATGTACATTGAAAACCAATCTTTTCTTTCCAAATCCTCTACATAATCTGTATAATAAACATCTAAACTTTTCTTAGTTTCTTGTCTTGCTTCAACCTCTAATTCTTTTAAAGACTTTTTAACTTTAGGTTCTCCATCAAGTGAAGCTACCGTATCTCTTTCTTGAGTTCTAATTAGCTCATCGTAATTAGAAATAGTACTAAACTTTAATAATTGTCTCCAACGCTCTTTTAATTTTTTCTTACTTTTAACATATTCATGATTTTCGTAATCTGTATTAAAATCTTCGTCAATACTAAAATCGAAAGGCTTATCTAAAACTTCTTTATAATATTCTTTAGCTTCGGCCATACGCTGAATTAAACGCTCGTTTGTTATATTAAAAAAAGTAATATCGTAAGCTCTTAACTCATCATCAATTTGAGTTTTATATGCTTCAAACTCTTCTATATCACTTTTTAAAAAGAAACGTTTAAGAGGATCTATTTGATTTAAATAAGTATTGTAAACATCCTCCGAAAATTCATCATTAAAATCTTTAGGCTCAAAATGTAACTGCTCTAATGCCAACGTAATAATTTGTATTAAGAGCTTATCTTTATTTGGATCGTTATCTACTTTTGCTGTAAAACTGCAAGAACCAAAAGCTAGCAGAAGTACTAACATTAATATATTATATTTCCTTTTCATATACTTTCTATTTTTTTCCATTCTTAATTAAAGGAAAATTTTCACTAAAATAAAAGAAAAAATCGTGCCAACTATCTGTAACCGGCCTAATTTTTTGTTAAAGCATTAAATTTAGGAAAATACTATAGAAATTATGTATTTTAGCTTGTTATTAATAAAGCTACCTCATTCCAGTAAAATACACATGAAAGACAAGCCATTAATTTTAGTTACTAACGACGATGGTATAACAGCTCCTGGCATTCGCACTTTAATAAATGTTATGAAAACCTTGGGAGATGTTGTAGTTGTTGCACCCGATAGCCCTCAAAGCGGTATGGGTCATGCCATAACTTTAGATTCTACATTACATATTGAAAAAATTCATGTTAAAAATGGAGACTATCATGCTTATAGCTGCTCTGGAACTCCAGCCGATTGTGTTAAAATTGCTGTAAATGAAATTTTAGATAGGCGTCCAGACTTAGTAGTTTCTGGTATTAATCATGGTAGTAACTCCTCTATAAATGTTATTTATTCTGGAACTATGAGCGCTGCAATAGAAGCTGGAATTGAAGGTATTCCTGCTATTGGTTTTTCTCTTTTAGATTATAGTTGGAATGCCGATTTTGAACCTTCAAAACCATTTATTAAAACTATTGTAAAAAATGTTTTAAAAGAAGGCTTAACAGATGGTATTGTACTTAATGTTAATATTCCTAATTTACAGCAAAAAAAAATAAAAGGTATTAAAGTTTGTAGGCAAGCAAGAGCTAATTGGAAAGAAAAGTTCGACAAAAGAAAAACTCCTCAAGGCAAAGACTATTATTGGTTAACGGGAACATTTGTAAATTACGATAAAGGCAAAGATACAGATGAATGGGCCTTAGAAAAAGGTTACATTTCTGTTGTACCAGTGCAGTTTGATTTAACAGCACATCATGCTTTACAACAATTAAACACGTGGAATTTAAATGAATAAAAAAGCTATAATTATTGGTTTTCTTATTGGGTTAATTACAACCTTTATAGGTATTTCTATTTATACCTTAATTATTGGTCTAAATTTAGGTTTATCTATCCAAGATATTACAAACAAAATATTATCAACAAGCGTTTTAGGTAAACGTGCTAGTATTGGTATATTATTAAATTTACCTGTTGTTTATTATTTTTTAAATAAGAAAAAAGAAGACACCGCAAAAGGTGTAATTATTGCTATAGTTTTAGTAGCTTTAATTTTTATACTGAATAAGTTTTAACAAATGAAATATTATATTATTTCTGGAGAAGCCTCGGGCGATTTACATGGTTCAAACCTCATGAAAGCATTACAACGTGAAGACGTTAATGCCGAATTTAGATTTTGGGGAGGAGACCTTATGGCAGCTATTGGTGGCACTTTAGTAAAACACTATCGTGAATTAGCCTTTATGGGTTTTGCAGAAGTAATAATGAATTTAAGAACAATTACAAAAAATCTTACCTTTTGCAAACAGGATATAGAAGCCTTTAATCCTGATGTTATTATTTATATAGATTACCCAGGATTTAATTTACGAATTGCCAAATGGGCAAAACAAAAAGGTTATAAGAATCATTACTATATCTCACCGCAAATATGGGCATGGAAAGAAGGTAGAATTAAAAGTATAAAAAGAGATGTAGACGAAATGTATGTTATTCTTCCTTTTGAAAAACAATTTTATGAAGACAAACATAACTTTCCTGTACATTTTGTTGGCCATCCATTAATTGATGCTATTGGCAATAGACACCAAGTTGATGAATCTAAATTTAGAATAGAAAATGGCTTGAGCGAAAAACCTATAATTTCCTTATTACCAGGAAGTAGAAAACAAGAGATTAAAAAAGTACTATCTATTATGCTTAGTTTGGTAGACGATTACAAAAGTTATCAATTTGTAATTGCTGGTGCACCAGGTCAAGATTATGAATTTTACCAGCAGTTTATAAAAAAATCAAATGTTCATTTTTTAAACAACAAAACATACGATTTACTTAGCGTCTCTACAGCTGCCCTAGTTACCTCTGGAACCGCAACATTGGAAACTGCATTGTTTAAAGTACCACAGGTAGTTTGCTATAAAGGTAGCTGGTTATCTTATCAAATTGGTAAACGCGTAGTAAATTTAGACTATATTTCTTTAGTAAATTTAATTTTAAAAAAAGAAGCTGTTACAGAACTTATTCAAAACGAATTTAATACCAAACGCTTAAAAAAAGAGTTAAATATTATACTTGACGACTACGAAAGAACCAAATTCTTTTTAGATTATTACGATTTAGAAAGAGATTTAGGCGGTAAAGGCGCGAGCAAAAACACTGCCAAATTAATTTACAAATCAATAAACGCGACCTCTTAAAATGCGAAAAATTGCCCTAATTCTACTTACTATTTTTATATTATCTAGTTGCGGAGCTAGCAAAAATAAGCGTGTAGTTACCAGAAAAACACAAACCACAAAAAAAGTTAACCAACCTAAAGTAGCGATTTCTGAAATAGCAGAATCTATTATTAACAATGCTGAAAAATATAAAGGTACACGCTATAAATACGGAGGAACTACAAAAAAAGGAATGGACTGTTCTGGTTTAATTTACACCGCTTTTTTAGAAGAACAACTTCGCATTCCTAGAACTACATCTGGATTATCTTCTTATGGCGATTGGATAGATTTAAAAAAAGTTAGAGAAGGAGATTTAGTATTTTTTGCTACAAAAAAAAATAGCAGAAAAGTAAATCATGTAGGCTTAGTTACAGCTACTAATGGTGATAATGTAGAATTTATTCATGCTTCCACCAGTAAAGGCGTTATGACTTCTAATATTAAAGAAAAGTACTGGTATTTTGCTTTTGTACAAGCCAGAAGGGTTTTGTAAGAAATAATTTATTATCTTCAAGAAGTGAGACTCCTTAACTTCACCATAATAAAGCTAACCACTTGCTTAGTTCTTGGAATTTTAATTGCTTTTTTTATTGAAATTCCAATACATGTTTCGTTGTATGCAACAATTTTTCTATTATTTATATTAACCTTAATTTACTTTTCTTCTAAGCATAAAAGAATAAAAAACATTTGGTTTGGCCTTGTAACCTTTGTAACTATGATTTTTATTGGAATTTTAGTTACAAATTTTCACAATGAAAAACTTGATGAAAATAATTATACAAATATTGACTACAATAAAAAACCAATTACTTTTAGAATTCGATCGACATTAAAATCTGGAAATTTTAACGATAAATACATTATTGAAATTTTAAAAATTGCAGATGCTTCGGTATCTGGCAAAGCACTACTTAACGTAGTAAAAGACAGTATAAACAAACCTCTTAAAGTTGATGAAATTTATGTTACATCTGAAGAGTTTCAACCTATTACCTCGACAATTAATCCTTTTCAATTTAATTATAGAAGTTACCTATCTAAACAATATGTTTTTAAGCAACTATATGTAAATCCTAAAAGACTATTAGCTATAAGCACAAATAAGCATACTATTTATGGGTATGCAGACTTATTTAGAGAAACTATAAATATTAAATTAAAAAAGTACAATTTTAAGCCAGATGTTTTAGCTATAATTAATGCTCTTATTTTAGGGCAAAGACAAGATTTAAGTAAAGATATTTACGACAGCTATACAGATGCTGGAGCTGTACATATTCTTGCCGTTTCTGGTTTACATGTTGCTTTAATTTTACTACTTCTTAATTTTGCTTTAAAACCTTTAAACCGTTTTAAATATGGTAAAGCAATAACTATTATTATTTTGGTAATTTTTATGTGGAGCTTTGCCATAATTGCAGGTCTATCTGCATCTGTAACACGCGCAGTAACAATGTTTAGTATTATTGCTATTGGGATGCATTTAAAACGTCCAACAAATATTTATAACACATTAGCTATATCTATATTTATTTTACTACTTTTTAAACCTCTATTTTTATTTGATGTTGGTTTTCAATTAAGCTATTTAGCTGTTATAGCAATTGTAGCTATCCAACCAAGATTAAAAAAACTATGGAATCCTAAAAATTTTCTTTTAGAAAAAATTTGGGACTATTTTACTGTTGGAATTGCTGCACAGTTTGGTGTTGTGCCAATTAGCTTATATTATTTCCATCAGTTTCCAGGTTTATTTTTTGTTGCCAATATTATAATAATTCCTTTTTTAGGAGCAATTCTAGCCATCGGAATTTTAATTATTATTCTTGCTTTATGTGATTTTTTACCTCAATTTTTAGCCGATGGCTTTGGGTTTATTATATCTAGCATGAACTCGTTAATGAAGTGGTTATCGCTTCAAGAAACCTTTTTATTTAAAGATATATTTTTTAATGGATGGCAAGTAATTACAGCTTATATATTTATTGTTTTGTTTATACAGTTAACAATTTACAAAAAACACGAGTGGCTAAAATTAACATTAGTTTCTGTACTTCTGTTTCAAGGTGTGAATTTGTATAATAAATATACTCACAACACAAACACGTTAACACTATTTCATAAAAGTAGGTACACAGTAATTGGCTTAAAAAAGAAGCAAAAATTAGATGTGTTTTCAGATTTAGATAGCTTATCTCAATTTAGTAATTTAATTGATTATAAAATTGGTAATAACATTAAAGAGATTACAGCTAATAAAAAACCTTCATTTATTAAAACAAAAAGCCACACTGTACTTATAATCGATAGTCTTGGTGTATATAATTTAAAGAAAATTAAACCTAATTATGTTTTAATTACACAGTCTCCAAAAATTAATTTAAATAGACTTATAGATTCTTTAAAACCGAAACAAATTATTGCTGACGGAAGCAATTACAAATCTTACATAGCACGATGGAAAGCGACATGTTTAAAACAAAAAATCCCTTTTCACTATACTGGCGAAAAGGGAGCTTTTATATTAAATTGAAGAATTATATTTGAGAAAATTCTGGCTTAAAATTCTTAAAATACTCATTAAATTTCTCTTGTGTATCCATTCCTGTATGCTCATTCTTTTTAAACATTTTTAAGTAAAGCTCTAATTGTTGTGGTTTTTTATATCCAATAATAGGAGCAATAAAATCTGCTTTTTCATCTAGAAATACAATAGTAGGATACGAACGTATACTAAAATATCTTGCTAGCTCATGTCCTGAGTTTCTTCGTTTAGCTTTTGCAGGATCGTAATTAGGATTTTTAAATGTTCTATTTTTAAAATTTACAACATCATTGCCTTCTGCATTAAATTTAACTGCATAATAGTGCTTGTTAACATAGTTTGCAACATCTTTATTGCTAAAGGTATTACGATCTAACATTTTACATGGTCCACACCAAGAGGTGTACATATCCATCATTATTTTTTTAGGATTCTTTTCTTGAAGTTTCACAGCTTCTTCTAGTGTTATCCAATTAATTTCTTGTGCAGAAATTGTTTCGGTTGCTAAAACAGCGAATAGAGCTAATAATATATATTTTTTCATTTTATAGATTTTTTTAAAGAGTCGCAAATAGTGTTCCAAAGTTACAAAAATACAAAACGCCTTATAAAAGGCGTTTTGTTAAAGTTTTATAATAAAATGTGCTTATTTAACACCATGCATTAATTTTTTTACTACTGGAGTAAGCGCCATTAAAATTAATCCTGCCACAATTGGAACAATTGTAAAAATTAAAAAGAAAGTACTCATATCGTACTCTGCTGTAATTTTATCTATCATTCCACCCATAGATCCTGCGGCTTTATTTCCTAACCCAATGGCTATATACCATAGACCAAACATTAAACCAATTTTAGCTGCTGGCACTAATTTACTAACATAAGATAAGCCTACTGGAGATAAAGATAATTCACCTAAAGTATGTAAAAGGTAAGCTAATATTAACCACACAATACTTACAGATGCTGTTTGCGCTCCTTGAGGAATTGAAGCAGAACCATAAGCTAAAATTCCAAAACCAAGTCCAAGTAAAATTAATCCCATTCCAAACTTAACTGTAGCAGAAGGATTGTATTTACTTTCCCATATTTTAGATACTAAAGGTGCAAAAGCAATAATATAGAATGAATTTAATATTCCAAACCAAGATGCAGGAATTTCGGTAGATTCTTGAGTAAATTGATTTTTTAACATCCATATTACAATAGCCCAAATAATTGCAAAACTTAAGCCTAAAGCTAAATTAGATACTTTGTATTTACTAAATGTAATTTTAAATAACTGAAAAAGAACGTAAGTTATTATTATTAAAGGCACTACTGTTAATAGTGTATTTGCAATTCTAAAAATATTTGCTGAGCTTCCTTCTAAAACACGGTCTGTATAATCTGAAGCAAAAATAGTCATAGAACCACCTGCTTGTTCAAAAGCTGCCCAGAAAAATATTGTGAAAAATGCTAAAATTCCCACAACTATATAACGATCTCTTTGCACTTTTGCTGGTACAATTTCTGCCTTTATTTCTTCTTCGTTATTTGAAATAGCATCAACATAATCAATACTTTCTGAAGGAGACAATCCTATTTTTCCAAAAATTGTTTGTGCTAACAAAAATTGAATCATTCCTATAAACATAAATATTCCTGCCAAGCCAAATCCATAATGCCATCCAACTGTTTCTCCTATGTATCCACATAGTAAAATACCTAAAAATGCTCCTGCATTTACTCCCATATAAAAAATGGTAAATGCACCATCCTTTTTATTTTGAGCGTTAACATAAACACCATTTATAATAGAGGTAATATTTGGTTTAAACAATCCGTTTCCTGCAACTAAAAGTGCGATACCTAAATATAAACTCCATGGAGTATCGAAAGCCATAGCAGCGTGACCTAATGTCATTATTAGTGCTCCAATTGCCACTGCTCTTCTGTATCCTAAAAATTTATCGGCCAAAAAACCACCAATTATTGGCGAGAAATATACCAGCATTGTATATGTACCATACAAGCCTAAAGCATCTTCTCTACTCCATCCCCAACCGCCATCAATAATAGCAGAGGTTAAAAATAGTACTAATATAGCACGCATTCCATAGTAAGAGAAACGTTCCCACATTTCAGTAAAAAACAAGACAAATAACCCAGACGGATGTCCCATTAATAATTTTCGATTCATTTCAGATCCTTCGAATCTAAATTTAGCTACACTCATATTTATAATTTAGTTTAATATTTTTTAAATTTAAAATTACTCAATGCCATGCATTTTCTTTTTAAGAATAGGATTTAGAAGCATCATTATTATAGCTGCTCCTATTGGAATTACAGTAAATATTAAAAAGAAAGTGGACAAGCCATATTCTTCTGAGATTGGATCAATAAAACTTCCTGTAAATCCTCCTAATAAGTTAGCAAAGAAGTTTGCTGTAAACCAAATACCAAACATTAAGCTTACAAATTTTACTGGAGCTAATTTACTAACGTAAGATAATCCTACTGGAGAAACACAAAGCTCTCCCATTGTATGTAAAAAATAAGCTCCAACTAAAAACATTAAACTAACAGAAGCTGTTTTTGCTCCTTCTGGTATTCCTGAAGCTCCATAGGCTAAAATTCCGAAGCCTAAACCTACCAATAATAATCCAATAGCAAACTTAATTGGACCAGATGGATTAAGTTTACTTTCCCATAATTTAGAAAATAATGGTGCGAATAATATTATAAATAATGAGTTTAACACTGAAAACCAAGAAGCTGGAACCTCTGTTGTATCTGCCTTAAATTCTCTACTAAGCATCCAAATTACTATTGCCCATATAATTACAAAACTAAAACCAAGTAATATATTAGCTAAAGCGAATTTTTTAAATGTTTGTTTAAACAACATAGCTAACACCCAAGTGATTACTAACATTGGCACAACAGTTATAATTGTATTTATAACTTTAAATGTTAGAGCGGCATTACCTACTAAAGCTCTATCTGTATAATCCTTAGCAAAAATTGTCATAGATCCACCAGCTTGCTCGAATGCCCACCAAAAGAATATTACAAATAAAGAGAATACTCCAATTACAATCATTCTATCTCTTACTACTTTAGAGCTTTCTGCTTCCTCTACTGCTTCTTCAATATCTTCTCCTATTTTTTCTACTCCATCTTCAATTACATCATCAAAATCTTCAGTTTGTTTTGGCGATAATCCTATTTTTCCAAATATTTTTTGAGTGAAATAGAACTGTAACATTCCTAAGAACATAAATACTCCAGCAAGTCCAAAACCATAGTGCCATCCTATTTTTTCTCCTATATAACCACATAAAAGAATTCCTAAAAAAGCTCCGGCATTAATTCCCATATAGAAAATTGTATAACCACCATCTTTTTCTTTTCCTTGAGATTTATATAATTGCCCAACCATTGATGAGATGTTAGGCTTAAAAAAACCATTTCCTATAATTAAACCTGCTAAACCAATATAGAAAAAAATTGAAGTTATACCTTCTAAAGCCATAGATGCGTGACCAAGAGTCATAATTAATGCTCCTAATACAACAGCATTTCTATAACCCATAAATTTATCTGCAATAAAACCTCCAATTATTGGTGTTAAGTATACCAATCCAGTATACCAACCGTAAAGAACTAATGCATCTGCACTTGTCCATTCCCAACCACCATCTAATAGTGTTGAAACTAAAAACAGTACTAATAACGCTCGCATTCCATAGTACGAAAAACGTTCCCACATTTCTGTAAAGAATAACACAAACAGTCCTGACGGGTGACCTAATACTGTTTTTTGGTTCTCTACAGAACCTCCATATTTTAATTCCATATTTATTTATTTTAGTTAGTTATTTTTAATTTAAGTTTTAGAAGAATCTACTAATTAGCTTCTAACTTGTCTCCCAAAGTACGATCTATAAAATTAGTCATTTTAGTGTACAAGTGTTTGCGTGTATTACCTCCATAAATACCGTGATTTTTATCTGGATAAATCATCCATTCAAATTGTTTATCGGCTTGAATTAAGGCTTCAACCATTCGCATTGTATTTTGCACATGTACATTATCATCTCCAGTACCATGAATTAATAGAAAATCTCCTTTTAACTTATCTACATGGTTTATTGGTGAATTATCATCGTAACCACTTGCATTTTCTTGAGGCGTAGTCATGTAACGTTCTGTATAAATAGAATCGTAAAATCTCCAACTTGTTACTGGTGCAACTGCAATTGCCATTTTAAACACATCGTTACCTTTTAAAAGAGCATTACTAGACATAAAGCCTCCGTAGCTCCATCCCCAAATTCCAATTCTAGAAGCATCTATATAATTTCTTTGCCCTAATAATTTTGCAGCTTCAATTTGATCTTCAACTTCAAATTTCCCTAATTCCTTTTGAGTTATTTTCTTAAAATCTGCTCCTTTTAATCCTGTTCCTCTACCATCTACGCAAGCCACAATATATCCTTTTTGTGCAAGCATTTGATACCAATAATCATTTGAACTATTCCAACGGTTTGTAACTTGTTGAGAACCTGGTCCAGAATATTGGTACATTAATAATGGATATTTTTTATTGACATCGAAATTTGCAGGTTTAATTACCCACATATTTAAATCGTTACCATTTACATGTATTGTAGAAAATTCTTTTTGTGATAATGAATATTGAGAAACTGTTTCGGCTAGTTTTTCATTATCTTTTATTTTTTTAATTACATTTCCATTTGCAGCACTATTTAATGTATACACAGGAGGTGTTGTAGCACTAGAAAAAGTATTAATAAAATATGTAAAATCTGCACTAAAATCTGCATTATTAGTACCTGTATTTTTTGTTAATCGTTGTTTATTAGTTCCATTAAGGTTTATAGAATATACGTCTCTATTTATAGAACCATTTTCTACAGATTGGTAGTAAATTTTATTTGTTTTTACATCTAAACCATAGTAATTAGTTACCTCCCAATTTCCTTTTGTTACTTGATTAATTAATTCTCCATCTTTAGTATAGTGATAAATGTGATTAAAACCATCTTTTTCACTAGTCCATATAAAGCTATTATCTTCTAAAAAAGTAAGATTATCTGTTACATCAACATATGCTTTATCTCTCTCTTCAACTGCTAAAATTGCTTTATTTTTATTAGTATTAATCATCCATAAGTCTAACTCATTTTGATGACGATTAGAGAACTGAGCGCTTAAAACATCTGGGTTATTTGTCCATTTAATTCTAGGAATATAAAAATCTTTATAATCCTTATTTACTTTTACTTCGTTTGTTTTATTTTCTTTAAAATCATAAACATAAAGTGATACAATAGCATTTGCTTCACCGGCTTTAGGATATTTAAAAACAGTTTGTGTTTGGTATAAATTTTTACCATAAACATCCATTGAAAATTCTGGCACATTAGTTTCGTCAAAACGTATAAATGCTATTTTATCGCTATTTGCATTCCACTCAAAAGCACGCACGAAACCAAATTCTTCTTCATAAACCCAATCGGTAATACCGTTTATAATTTTATTTTTTATTCCATCCTTAGTGAATTGTGTTGTATTACCAGATATTAAATCTTTTACATATAAATTATTATTTAAACCATAAGCAACCTTTTGTCCATCTGGAGAAAAAGTAGGTTCTTGAATTTTCTCATTAGAAACAGAAGTTAGCATCCCTGTTTTTGTATCTAAAACATAATAATTAGCCAATGTTGAGCGTCTAAAAATAGATTCTTGATTTGTAGCTAAAAGTACCTGAGACTCATCATCACTAAATTTATAATCTGTAAAAAACTTTATGTCTTCAAGGTTTAAAGAGCTTACTAATGTTTTTACTTTTTCTAAGGTTTTATAATCGTAAATATCAATTGTAGTAGAGCCATTTTTTCTATCAAAATTTAAAACTGAATACTCTTTTCCATTTTTCATAGAATGTAAAGCATCTAATCTTTCTTGTCTAAATGTACCATTAGACCAAATATCATCAAGCGTTATAGATTTGTTTTGTGCTGTACATAAAGTAGTTACTAATAAGCATAAAAATGCTATATATTTAGATATTGTCATTAAGAATATTTTTTTGATAAAATAATGTCAAGTTTACTAAAAAATAAGCAAAAAACCCTAATTATTAACACTTAATTCAGGTAAGATAATAAGTAAAATGCTTGGTTTAAAATTTCGTTAAAGTAAGTTATCTTCAAAACAGCTGTTATTTAGTATCTTCGCAATCACAAATTTAACCTAATGAGTACAACAATTTCTGGTTTTTCAAAACTATCTAAATCTGAAAAAATAGACTGGATAGTTAGCAACTACCTTTCAAACTCCAATACTGCAAAGCAAACTATTACGCAGTATTTTAATGCAGACAGTAAACTACAACAGCTTCACGATGAGTTTATAGAAAACACTATTTCTAATTATTATTTACCACTTGGTGTAGCTCCAAATTTCGAAATTAACGGAAAAACATACGCAATCCCAATGGCTATTGAAGAAAGCTCGGTTGTTGCAGCTGCTAGTAATGCTGCTAAATTCTGGATGCAACGTGGTGGTTTTAAGGCTAAAGTGATCTCTACTACAAAAATTGGACAGGTTCATTTTATGTTTGATGGCGATTTTGAAACTTTAAAAAAAGTTTTTGAAACCGTTAAACCTAAATTAATATTAGATACCAAACCAATAACCGCCAACATGGAAAAACGTGGTGGTGGAATTTTAGATATTGAGTTAAGAAATAAAACTTCTGATTTAAATAACTATTATCAACTTCATGCAACCTTTGAAACATTAGATGCTATGGGAGCGAATTTTATAAATTCGTGTTTAGAGCAATTTTCCAAAACGTTTAAAGCTGAAGCAGAAAAACACTTAAATACCTCTATTGAAATAGTTATGAGTATCCTTTCTAACTATGTTCCAGATTGCTTAGTTAGAGCAGAGGTTTCTTGTAATGTTGAAGAATTAAAACATAAGGGTATTGAAGGCAAGGCTTTCGCCGAAAAGTTTGTTCGCGCAGTAAATATTGCAGAAGTAGAGCCACATAGAGCTGTTACACACAACAAAGGTATAATGAATGGCATTGATGCCGTAGTACTTGCTACCGGTAACGATTTTAGAGCTATTGAAGCTGGTGTGCATGCTTATGCAATAAAAAATGGAAAATACACTAGTTTAACTCATGCAAAGATTGAAGATGGTGTATTTACTTTCTGGATGGAAATACCATTGGCATTAGGAACCGTTGGAGGTCTTACCGGATTACATCCTTTAGTTAAAATCGCTTTAAATATTTTAGGAAAACCATCAGCTAAAGAACTTATGCAAATTGTAGCTGTTGCTGGTTTAGCTCAAAATTTTGCAGCTTTACGCTCATTAACTACAACAGGAATACAAGAAGGACACATGAAAATGCATTTAATGAATATTTTAAATCAATTTAACGCTACTAACGAAGAAAAAGAAGTTATAGTAAATTATTTTAAAACTAATACAGTAACACATAGTGCTGTGGTTTTAGAATTAGAAAAACTAAGACAGTAATGCTAACATTTTACAGTCATGGAAAATTATTACTTTCTGGAGAATATGTAGTTCTTGACGGAGCAAAAGCTTTAGCTCTACCAACAAAATTAGGACAATCTTTAACTGTAGAACCAATTCTAGAACAGAAACTTATTTGGCAAAGTATAGATTGTAACGGTGCCATTTGGTTTGAAGAAACATATACTCTTTTAAACGGAAATATTAAGTTTCTCCCAAAACAACATAATGATTTAAGTAAAAGACTTATTAAAATATTAAATGTAGCCAAACAGCTTAATCCTGATTTTTTAAAAAATGAAAAAGGTTACAAAGTAACATCTGTATTGGAGTTCCCTAATAATTGGGGATTAGGATCGTCTTCTACACTTTTAAACAATATAGCACAATGGGCTAAAGTAGATGCTTTTACTTTATCTAATAAAACCTTTGGAGGTAGCGGATATGATATTGCTTGTGCAAAAAATGATAGTGCTATTGTATATCAATTAACAGCTAGTAAGCCTAAAATTGAACGTATTTTATTTAATAAACCATTTAACGACCAATTGTTTTTTGTTTATTTAAATAGAAAGCAAAATAGTCGAGATTCTATTAAAACTTATAAAAATAACAAATCTAATAGCGAAGAAATAATTTTGAGAATAAATAAAATTACTTCAAAATTAATTACTACAAATACTATTGAAGAATTTAACGAGCTAATTAAGGAACACGAAACTTTAATTGGAAATATTACAAATCAAACACCAGTAAAAAAGCGCTTATTTAGTGATTTTAAGAATGAAATTAAAAGTCTTGGTGGTTGGAATGGTGATTTTATTTTAGCTACAGGAGAGCAAACTTATATTGAAACCTATTTTAAATCTAAAGGTTATAACACCATAGTTAGTTTTAATACTATGATTTTAAAACTTACTTAACTTCGAACATTAATTTATTACATAAAAAAAGCCTTGCAATGCAAGGCTTTAAATTTAATATCTAAAAAGTAATACTATTGTATTGTTTTTGCTCTATAATCTTCAATTTCTGCAGATTCTTTTAATGCATTATATAACCTTGTGTTAATTGCATTTGTTTTTTCTGCAGCTACTTGGTTTGCAAAAGATTGGTAATTTTCTAAACTAACAGCATCTGTTTTTTTAGTAACTTCAACCATATAAACACCTTTTTCTCCAGCAATTAACCTAGATGTTTGTCCTTCTTCTAAACCAAAAGCATGACCAACTACTATTGGTTCTAAGCCTGCTCCAGAAATTGTTGGATTTTTCATATTAATAGCTAAACCTGTTTTTACTTGTTGGTTTTCTGCTGCAGCAAAATCTGCTAACGTTCTAGCAGAAACTCTATCTTTTATAAGTTTAGCTTTCTTTTCTTTTCTTATTTCTGGTAAAGCAGTTACAGAGGCATCTTCAACATTCATTAAACCAGCTTCATTTTTCTCTGTAATTTGAGCTACAATATAACCGTTAGTAGTTTCAAAACGTTTTGTGTCTCCAACCTTTGCATCGTCTTCAAAAGTCCAACGTACTAAAGTTCTTAATGGTCCAACTCCAGGAATGCTTTCGTCTAATTCTTTAATTGTACTTACAGGATTTACTGCTAAATTATTTTCTTTGGCAACAGCTTGAAAATCTTTATCATTAACAGCTACCTCAAAATTTGTAGCCGCTCTAAAAACAGCATTTTCTGTATCTACAGAAGGCTCAATAGTTCTTTCTATAGTTGCTACTTTATAAGCAGTATCTTCGTTTTTCTTGTCGTCTATTCTAATAATATGGTATCCAAATTTAGTTTCTACAACATCAATACTTCCTGCGTCGTTAAAGAATAGGAAGTTTGCAAAATCTGGGTCAAATGATGCAGGATTGTAGTTTGTTAAACGAAACCATCCTATACTTCCGTCTTTACCTTTAGAACCATCTGTATTTATTTCGTTTGCTATTTCTGCATATTTAGTTTTATTATTTTTAACTAATTTTAAAATACTATCTGCACTAATTTTTGCTTGTTCCTTTGTTTTTACAGTTTCTGCTGTTGCTGCTTGAGACCCAACATAAGGAATTAAAATATGACTAGACTGTACAGAATCTGCTAAAACTTTTCTATCTAAAAGTTTAGTTATTTTAAATGCTCCTCCATCTTTGTAAGGTCCGTAAACGGCTCCTATATTTAATTTTGAAATACTATCTTTCACACCATTTGGAAAAGCTGATGCGTAAACAAATTTATCTTGAAATTTTAAAGCTGCGTCTGATTCTGCATTTACTAAAGTAATTGCTTCCTCTTCGTTCATATTTAAAAAACCTGGTACTTTATCGGTTTGCTTTGTAGTTTCATTGTAAACCTCTCCTCCTTTTATAAAAGAAATTAATTCGTTTTGAAACGTGTTTTCATCTTCTAATGAAGCTACATTATCAAACTTTACGTACTGTATATTTCTTGATGCTTCAACTTCATATTTATTTTTGTTCTTACTAACATAAGCTTTAATTTCAGACTTAGTTACTTCTACAGTACTATCTGGAATTGTAGCATAAGGCACAGATACATATTTAATATCTACCAAATCACTTTGTAACTTGTGCTCTAGTTCTCCTTCTGCTAAAGTTGCATTAGATGCAGCTTTAATCATGTTAATATAATTTTGTTGTAATGCACCAGAAGCAATACTCTCTTCTCCTTGTACCCATCTGTTATAAAAATCTTGGTTTGGAGAGTTTTTTAAATCTAATATATATTGATTAAGTAAAGACTCATCGTAAACACCATCTGCATTTAAAAACTGAGGACTATTACCATAAGTTGTGCTTAATAAATCGCGCATTTGCTCTCTACCAACAGTTAAACCTAATTGGTTGTATTGATCTTCCATTACAGATTTTCTTACTTCTGCCTCATAAACTTGGTTCATGATTTGAGACTGTGTAGCATTTGGATTATTACGAGCTTCTACTTGAGCCATAAATTCCTGACGAGAAATATCTTTTCCATTAATAGTAGCAACTACATCTGGAGACTTGTTAAATAACGCATCTTTATTATCGAAAAGACTCGATAGTATAAAAGCAAAAAGTGCTAATGCGATTACTAAAATTAGTACAACTGTTTTCTGTCTTATTTTATTTAAAATTGCCATCTGTTTAAATAGATTGTATTCTGTTATTGTTAAAATATAGTGGGCGAAAATACCATTTTCTATTTAATAATAAAAGTAGAATTTGGCAATAATTTAAGAATTATTAAAATGATTGTGTTTTTTATAGCAAATAGTAGAAAAACAGCTCTTATTATCTGTTAATCATCTGTTTTTACTTTTAAAGAGACTAGGTCTATTTTAGTGTTTGATACTTCTAAAATTTTAAACTGAAAATGTTCGGTTATAACAATATCATTTTGTTGTGGAATTTCTTCTGTATGGTCTACAATTAAACCTCCTAAGGTTTCATAATTTTCGCCTTCGGGTAAATTTAATTTATAAGTTTCGTTTAAATAATCTACTTCTAATCTTGCAGAAAAAATATAGTTAGTATCGTCTATTTTTTCTTCTTTTAAAACTACAGTATCATGTTCGTCTTCAATTTCACCAAAAAGCTCTTCAACAATATCCTCTACAGTCATTATTCCTGATGTCCCACCGTATTCATCCAAAACTACAGCTATACTTTTACGTTTTTTTATTAAAACATTTAAAATATCGTTAGCCAACATGGTTTCTGGAACAAACTCTACTGGTAGCACCATTGCCTTAATTGTTTTGGGTTTTTTAAATAACTCAAAAGCATGTGCATAACCTACAATATCATCTATAGTGTCTTTATAAATTAATATTTTAGACATCCCTGTTTCGGTAAATAGTGTGCTTAAATTCGCTACAGAATCGTTAATTTCTAAAGCCATAATTTCCGTTCTAGGAATCATAACTTCTCTTGCTTTAACTTCTGCAAATTCTAAGGCATTTTGAAATATTTGGATTTCTGTATCAATCTCATCATGTTCTTCTACAGATTCCATTTGCTCACTTATATAATTACCTAATTCTACTTTAGTAAAAGCTAATTGTACTTGGTCGCCTTCGGTTTTAAAGAACTTTTTTAATACAAAATCTGAAATCCAAAGTACAAAATCTGATATAAAAGTAAATAGTAAATAAAATAAATAGGCAGGAAAAGCCAATACCTTAATTAAGGTATTACTATAAATTTGAAAAAAAACTTTAGGTAGAAACTCTGCTGTAAATAATATTACTAATGTTGAAATTATAGTTTGAGACAATAAACTTAAATCTGTAAGTAAATAATGTAAAAAAGGATAATTATTTACCAGAGAGGCAAACCATTTCACCAATAAATCGCCCATAAAAAAACCATAAATAACTAATGCTATATTGTTACCAATAAGCATAGTTGCAATAAATTTTGATGGTTTTGCTGTAAGTTTAGATAGTATTCTTGCCAAAAAATCGTCTTGCTTTTTTTCTATTTCTATATGAATTTTATTAGCAGAAACGTAGGCAATTTCCATGCCTGAAAAAAATGCCGATAATAACAACGACACTACAATTATAACGACAATTACTGTTGTGGACATTTATTTATTATTGTTTCTATCTTCATATTTTTTATGAAAATGCCTTCTAAAAAAAAACATAAAAGCTGCAAGAACAAATAAAAATAGCGATAAATATGCATGATTTCTATCTGTATTCCAATTCACTATACAATCGTATAGAAAATAAACACCTGCTATTATATATATGTATTGTGAGAATTTTAAATATTTCATTGGGTAATATTAATTATAGTAAAGATATGTAAAATTTTAAAGTGTAGAATATTGTTATTCACTAACCGCAAAAACGCCACTAATTTCTAAGACTTCGGCTTTTGTAAAATCTCTATCAGAATCGAAACCTTGTCCTTTTGTAAGATAATCTTTAGACTTATATTTTACTGGTAGATTAGTAAAAAGCCATTCTTTTTTTTGATCGAAAAACAATTGGTCTGCATACAAGCTATCGCCTTCATGTGTAGATACTATTACATTATCTTGTAAGTCTATAACATCTGTTTCGCTATAAATTATAGCGTAATCTGAAACAATTGTTGTACGTTGGTTTTGCTCATCAAAAATATGCAGTATTACTCCTTCTGGAAATTCAGAATAACCAAATTTTCTATTTTCGAAATCCAATAGTTTTGGGCTAATTAAATTTGCTGCTACACGACCAGAGTCTGTACGGATAACATTAATATCTACACCAACACCTTGCGGTTCGTTTTCACTAACACCAATTTTATTAACCTCCTTAAAGTTATTTGTACATGAAAAAAACAAAGTCACAGCTAATGCTATGACTCCGTTTTTAATATTATGTAATTTATTAAGTTTCATTAAATAGTAGGCACTGTTACACTTCTTCCTATCCAACATCCTATTTTAATAGTTTTTCCAGACATACCTGCTGAGAAAATATCTTGTTTAGTTGGTGCTAAAGCTCCATATTTAGATGCTGTAGATTTGTTTGCTTTTGCAGCTTCTCTCTCTGCTAACCAATATATAGATCTTTTTTCAAAATTAGTAGTACCACAACTTTTTACACTTGATGCATACATTGATGCTACTTGTAAATAACCTGTTGTATTTGCAGGATTTAATTCCATAGATTTATAGTAATATTCTCTTGCTTTACCATAACTTCCTTTAGACTTAAACTCACCAGCTAATTTATAATATAATCTAGATTTCTTTAATGGATCTGTTTGTAAAGATAATGATTGGTCGAAATATTTTTGCTCTCCAGTAATTACATATAAGTACCATGCTGTATCTGCATTTGGCTCTAATGTGTTTTTCTGCTTTACAATTTTTACAAACATTGGATCTTCCTTACAACCTTTAGAGTACAACTTGTTCATTGCTCTTTGTAACCAAACACCGTTATCCTTATTTGCTTCGTAATCTCTTTGGTAAATTGGAATTAATACAGAACAATTTGCTCTATCTCCTAATTCTGCTTCTACACTCCCAGATATTTTTTCGAATGCTGTTAAAGTTTGAGAATAAAACTTTTTGTACTTCTCGTCCTTTGAGGATAAATTATCTCCTTTAGCAATATACTCGTTAAGTTTTACAGAGTTTTTTTCAACTTCAGTTTCAATTTTATCTACAACATCATCATATTTATTAAATAATTCCTGAGGTGTTTTTTGACCTTTATCATAAAGACTTACCATCATTTTAAAATAAACATATAAACCTTTTGGGCTTTTAAAGTTTTTTAAGTCTGACGTATAAATAGCATCAAATTCGTTATAAATTTGCTCATCTGTTAAACCTAACAACTCTCTATAATCGTATCTTAATTCTGCTTTTTTAGCTTCAAATTTACCTTTTGGAGATTTACTTGCATAATTAGCCATTCTAGAATCCCAAAGTCCAGTTAACTCGTTTATATATTCTACTTTTTTAGCATCTGTTGTTGCTTCTTTTAATAGACCTTCAAACATGTCTTCTCCATATTTGTATAATCCAGAAAGGTTAAATTTAGGGCAATCTTTTATCGCCTTATTATAATATTGTAATGCTTCAGTAAACTTTTTACCTTTTACTGTTTCTGCTAATAAAGACATATTGATTGTACAATCTTCGTTACTAGCTTGAGCAAAGCTTGTATTTAGCCCTAAAAACAAAAAAGCAATTATTAGTGTGATTTTAGTTTTCATAATATTTAATGTTTGTGTTATTAGTTGAATTTTCTTTTTTCGAACCATCTATCGTTTAAAGATAGACTGAGTTTAAACTTTAAAAAGTTCTCTTGAATTAAGTTTGCTTCTGTTGTGCCTCTTTTTCCTAATTCAAAACCAAAATTGGCATTTGAGAATGGATTTCTAATTGTTCCAACTGGTATACCCACTCCAAAAGATATGCCAAACTCTTTTATTGTTTGATTTTGCACTTGTAAACCTGTGTTTTCAAAACGCAAACCAGCCCTATAAACAACACGTTTCCAGTAACTTGAAAACGAATTATATTGAGGAATATAAAAACCTCCTAAAGACAAAGTTGAGCCATCTACAAAAGTACTTCCGGTATTCTCATATAAAACATTAGAAAACTCACTTGTATTTTGAGTTGTGTATTCTATTCCTGCAAACCATTTTCTTGGTGCTCCTAATCCTGCTCCAAAAGAAATTCTTGATGGTAATTTTAAATCTGTTTTATCTAAACCTGCCGCAGCTAAATCTGCTTCAATTGTTTGACTGTACTCTGATGTTGGTGCAATTTCTGAACCTGTTGCGATGTCTACAAGTACATTAGAAAAAGAACGTTCATTAGTAGAAGTAATATTACTTGAAGGAGAATAAGTAAATGCAGATTGTAGTTCTAATTTATCTGAAATCATGCCTTGGTAGTGTAATCCAAAGTTTAAATTAAGTCCACTTAAGTCTGACCTATTCTCTTCTCTAGATTGTGTTTGTAAAAGCTCTCCGTCACTATTATAGTTAAACTCGATAGTATTATTTTGAATGTTTCCAAAATTATAATTTGCATCTATTCCTGCACTTAAACCTTCTGTTATTTGATAACCAAAAGATAAAAAAGCCTTATTTAAACCACCTTCTCCATTAAAACGAGTATCTAGATTTCCTGCATCGTTATTAGTATCTAACCTATAACCTACCGATGTATATGGCAATAAACCAAAGCCAAAACCTAATTTACCAAGCGGAATAGATAAAGCTACATAATCGAAAGTAGATGACTTTACTCGATCTGAGCTTGTATTACTTTTTAATTTTGTAGATGTATGGCTTCCTCCTATAGTGAATTTTACTGGACGGCTTTCATTATTAAAAGACTCTAAATTATTGCCTCCGTAAGTAGCAGGATTTCTAAAATTTATATGAATACTATCTTTATAAATACTCAATCCACCCATACTAGTATTCTCCACAGAACCTTTAAATTTCAAGGTTCCAATACCGTAAAAAGAATATGGAGATGCAGTTGTTTCCTGAGCGTAACTTTGAATTGCAAATAATGCAATAAAAACTAATACAAGTTTTCTTATCATTAGTATAAATTATAATTTAAAATAAAATTCAAACCCTTTAACAGGAAATTTGAGTTCGCAAATATGCTACTTTTTAATTGTTTAGACAACATTTTAGCATCTCCTCCTGTTAAAATTACTGTTAAATCTTGATATTCTTCAAGATACTGAGTTATACAACCATCAATTTCGTTTAAAACACCATTTACTACGCCAGAATGCATTGAACTCGCTGTAGAGTCCCCTATTAGGTTTTTTGGCACTTCTGTTTTTAGTAGCGGTAAACCAGCTGTTTGATTATACATAGCTTTATAGCGCATACGAATACCAGGAGAAATTGCTCCACCTAAATATTCGTTTTTATTATTTATAAAGTCGTAAGTAATACATGTTCCTGCATCTATAATTAACACATTGTTATCTGGAAATTCTTCTACCGATGCACATACTAATGCAATCCTGTCTATACCTAATGTTTTAGGAGTACTATATAGGTTTTTAAATGGAAGATTTGTTTTGTAGGATAATATTTGAAGTCTAAATTCTTTATCAACATATTTTAATGTATCATTATCTAAGGCTCCAACCGAAGAAACTATTGCATTAATTAAATTACCATGTATTTTTTGAAGCTCTCTTATCCCAGAAATACAGTTTTTTGTTTCAATACGTTTTTTATCAATTAGCTTATTTTTTTCGAATACCGCAAGCTTAGTAAAGGTATTTCCAACATCAATAATTAAATCCATATAATAAATTATAAAACAAATTTACAAAAATGAAGTTATTATGTACACATCTAATTCGTTGATATTACGATAACTGTAACACTCTTTTTTATCTTAAAAAAAGAAAAAAGAAAAAACAATTTAAAATTTTGTGTTTTTTCTTTTGTAGTATTAAAAATGAAACTATATTTGCACTCGCATTTTAATGCAACTGGTGCCTTAGCTCAGTTGGTAGAGCAAAGGACTGAAAATCCTTGTGTCCCTGGTTCGATTCCTGGAGGCACCACCACTAAAAACCCGATTCAATTGAATCGGGTTTTTTGGTTTTTATTGTTTAGCTAAATATTTATTTCTAATAATTTCCCCAACTGGTTTATCCTCAATTTTACTTTCTAACCAAGAAATAATATCTAAATATAAAAAAGCTCTACGCTCAAAAGGATGATTTTCAAATACTTTTAATTTTTTATGCAATTCTTGAAATGCATTTTTTAAATCTTGAGGATAAATATCTTGTAAACCACGTATAAATTTTATCATTTCTTTTTGCACCTCATGCAAATCATTCATCTTAATTAAAAACTTATAAGTACTACGCAATAAAACTTCTAAATGATAGTCTAATCCTGCTTCATAATGAGCTACTAAATTTAAAACTCTTGAAAAACAAAGCAAATCTTCTCGCATAGAAAGCGATTTGTTCGAAATAATAAAATTTAAGTATTTTATACACTCTTTATTATTTCCTGCACCAAAATGCAAACTCGCAAACTTATAATAAAACACCATTTTATGATGAGCATCTATTCTTGTATCAAACTCAACAAGCTCGTTTTCGATTTTAGGTATTAATTGTAAGCCCTCATTGAAACTTCCATCTATAAAATGAGTATTTATATTATGAAAATTTGTGTACAAAAATACTAACGAAGCGACATTTTCATCTTTGGGAAAACTTGGATTGCCTGTTATTTTAATAAAATTATTTAATTTTTTATCAAATTTCTTTTTATTACTTATAAAGAATAGCGACTCTAATAAATAATTATTTCCTTTTAAATAAAAAACAGGATTTAAATGTACCATATTTGGATACTGATTAAATAAATCGACCCATTTTGAAGCAAATTTATAACAGTTTAAAAAGTCCTGTAACAAAAAACTATACCACAAATGCGCTTTATAATACCAGAGTTTTTCTCTAAAACCAGATTCTTTTAAGTTAAATTCTGGAAGCCTACTGTTAAAATATTTTGTTACCTTATTACTCTCTGCTTTATTTTTTACATAACCCGTTTTTAGAATCACACTATATAGCTGAAGCGATAAATTAGACAATTTACTTGCAATTACATTTTGCGAACTCAATTCTTTTGCCTGTATGGTCAACTCATCTGCTCGACTACTAATACTTCTGGTAATATATTGAGATTCTATAACCTTCTCTAACTCTACAATTTCGAAAGCCATATTTTTTTCTTCATTATTAATGGCTAGTTCTTTTGCTTTATCAAGTATTTTTAAACTTTGCTTATAAAGCCCTTTATGATATAGAATAGAAGCAAAATCTAATTGCTCTCTAATTTGTGAGCGAATATTTTGATGCGAAGGATTAAGCTTTAAACTAATAAGCAATTGTTTATACAAATGAGCTTTTACATTAGCTAATTGTTGCTTTTTAATTTTTGTAGACTTTAAAATAAATGTCTCATCATAATTTTTAAGCTTATCTAAAACTGTAAATAAGTTTAAAAACTTTGAATCAGAATTTACTCCCAACCTTCCAACATACAACTTAAATTGTCGTTTTTCCGACTTATTTAAAGATTTTACTAAGGCAAATAAATTATCTTTTTGGTCTTTAGTCATCAACTAATAATTATCTTAAACAACTGTTTATCAAGTTTTTACATTTAATTACAAAGATTGAACATCGTAACACTTTAAATAGTGATAGCTTGTAACAAGTAACCAAAGTATAAATTAGTATTTCAATACAAAAATAAAATACACTTAAATGTCAAACAATAATATACAAATTTTCGACACTACACTACGTGATGGAGAACAAGTACCAGGCTGCAAGTTAAATACCGAACAAAAAGTAATCATTGCTAAACAATTAGATTTATTAGGAGTAGACGTTATAGAAGCTGGATTTCCAGTGTCAAGCCCTGGAGATTTTAACTCTGTTGAAGCTATTTCAAAAATAGTAAAAAATGCAACAGTTTGCGGTTTAACTAGAGCAGTAGAAAACGACATTAAAGTAGCTGCTGAAGCATTAAAACATGCAACAAAACCAAGAATACATACTGGCATTGGCACCTCAGACTCACACATTTTACACAAGTTCAAATCTGACAGACAAACAATTATTGAGCGTGCTTACGACGCTGTAAAATACGCAAAATCTTTCGTTGAAGATGTGGAGTTTTATGCAGAAGACGCCGGACGTACAGATAACGAATATCTTGCTAAAGTTTGCGAAGCAGCAATTAAAGCAGGAGCTACTGTTTTAAATATTCCAGACACAACTGGCTATTGCTTACCAAGTGAATATGGCGCAAAAATCAAGTACTTAAAAGAAAACGTAAAAGGCATAGAAAAAGCCATTTTATCTTGCCATTGCCATAACGATTTAGGGTTAGCAACAGCAAACTCTATTGAAGGCGTTATTAATGGAGCAAGACAAATTGAATGTACTATAAATGGTATTGGAGAACGTGCAGGTAATACTGCTTTAGAAGAAGTTGTTATGGTTTTAAAACAACATCCTTACCTTAATTTAGATACCAACATAAAAACTGAAATGCTTTACGGATTAAGCCAACTTGTTTCAGATAGTATGGGAATATACACGCAACCTAACAAAGCAATTGTTGGAGCCAATGCATTTGCTCATAGCTCAGGAATTCATCAAGACGGCGTAATTAAAAACCGTGAAACTTACGAAATTATAGACCCTAAAGATGTTGGTGTTACAGAATCTGCAATTGTTTTAACTGCAAGAAGTGGTCGTGCTGCATTAGCTTATAGAGCAAAAAATGTTGGTTACGAATTAACTAAACTTCAATTAGACGATGTCTATTCAAACTTTTTAAGTTTCGCAGATAAAAAGAAAGAGATAAATGATAACGACATCCATCAAATAATCGAAACAAGTAATGTTTACAGACAAATAATTAGCGCATAAATTATGAGTAAGAAAACCTTATTTGACAAAGTTTGGGATGCACATGTGGTAGACAGTATAGAAAACGGACCACAAATATTATATATAGACAAACATCTAATTCATGAGGTAACAAGTCCACAAGCTTTTAATGAATTAGAAGAACGCAACATACCTGTTTTTAGACCAAACCAAATTGTTGCTACCGCAGACCATAATACACCTACGGAAAATCAACATTTACCAGTTAAAGACGAGCTATCTAGAAACCAACTAGCACAACTCTCTATTAACTGTAAAAAAAACAACATTACGCTATATGAGTTAGGCCATAAATACAATGGCATTGTACACGTCATGGCACCAGAATTAGGCTTCACACAACCAGGCATGACTATGGTTTGTGGAGACAGCCACACCTCAACGCATGGCGCCTTTGGCACTATTGCTTTTGGTATTGGCACAAGTCAAGTTGCTCAAGTTTTTGCAAGCCAATGTTTATTACTTACAAAACCTAAAAGCTTAAGAGTAACGGTTAATGGCAAGTTAAAAAATGGCGTCTTACCCAAAGACGTCATTCTTTACATTATTTCAAAATTAGGCACCAACTCTGGTACTGGTTATTTTTGTGAATATGCCGGAGATGTTTTTGAGAACATGTCTATGGAAGGAAGAATGACAGTTTGTAATATGAGTATAGAAATGGGTGCTCGTGGTGGCATGATTGCTCCAGACCAAACTACTTTTAATTATGTTAAAGGACGTGAATACGCACCAAAAGGAGAGGCTTTTGATAAAAAAGTAGCTTACTGGAAAACATTACCAACTGATGAAGGCGCTACTTTTGATAAAGAGTATTATTTTGATGCCGAAGATATTGAACCAATGATCACCTATGGAACAAATCCTGGAATGGGAATAAAAATATCTGAAAACATTCCAAAACAAAATGATCCTTCATTTAAAAAAGCTTTAGAATACATGAATTTTGAAGCCGGCAAAACACTAATAAACAAACAAATAAACTATGTTTTTATTGGTAGTTGTACCAATTCTAGAATCGAAGATTTTAGAGTAGCAGCAAAATATATAAAAGGAAAACAAAAAGCAGACAATGTTACCGCTTGGCTAGTTCCCGGAAGCAAACAAGTAGAAACACAAATTATAGAAGAAGGTTTAAAAGATATTTTTGACGCTGCTGGTTTTAAATTAAGACAGCCAGGTTGTAGTGCCTGTTTAGCAATGAACGACGATAAAATTCCTCAAGGCGAATATTGCGTATCTACATCTAATAGAAATTTTGAAGGAAGACAAGGTCAAGGTTCAAGAACTATTTTAGCAAGCCCTTTAGTTGCTGCTGCAACTGCCGTTGCAGGAAAAATAGTAGACGTTACAAAAAATATTGAAACTTTAGAATTCGCATAATATGGAAAAATTTACAACATTAACATCGAGAGCAATACCTTTAGATATTGCAAATGTAGATACAGACCAAATTATTCCTGCTCGTTTTTTAAAAGCAACAGATAAAAAAGGATTTGGAGACAATGTTTTTAGAGACTGGCGTTTTAATAAAGATGGCTCTACAAATCAAGAATTTGTATTAAACAATAATGTTTTTTCTGGAGAAATATTGGTAGCTGGAGATAATTTTGGCTGCGGTTCTAGTCGTGAGCATGCTGCTTGGGCTTTAACTGGTTACGGCTTTAAGGTTATTGTTTCTAGTTTTTTTGCAGATATTTTTAAAGGAAATGCCCTAAATAACGGTTTGCTACCCGTACAAGTATCTGAAGAATTTTTAGCACATTTAATTTCTGAAATTAAAGCAGACCCAAATACAAAATTAAGAGTAGATTTACGTGAACAACAAATTAGCATAAAAAGCAGTAAGCGTTTCGAGAATTTTAAAATAGATCCATACAAAAAAACCTGTATGATTAATGGTTATGACGATATAGATTACTTACTTAGTAAAAAAACAGAAATTGAAGCGTTTGAAAAAACACTTAATTAATAAACGCGTTAGTGATTACTCGTTCATTTTTATTTGATAAATTAGAACTCGTGATTGCTTCGCAGTTGAGGCTTTGTTGAAGCTCCTCGCAGAGAGCGACTGCCGAAAGCGCGACCTTTAGTAACGCAAAAAAAATAAAATATAACAGAAAGCAAATAATCTCGAATGCTTTTCGAGACTGCTTTAGAAGCAAAAATAAATATGAAGTTAAATATTGCAGTTTTACCAGGCGATGGCATTGGACCAGAAGTTACAGAACAAGCCATTAAAGTTTTAAAAGCGATTGCTTTAGAATTTGATCATACATTTTTATTTAAAGAAGCTGCTGTTGGAGCAGTTGCCATAGACAAATACAACAATCCGCTTCCCGACAACACTTTAGACTTATGCAAGTCTAGCGACGCTATATTATTTGGAGCAATTGGCCATCCAAAATACGATAACGATCCTAGTGCTAAAATAAGACCAGAACAAGGTCTATTAAAACTTAGAAAAGAATTAGGCTTATTTGCTAATGTAAGACCAGTTAAAGCTTATGATACATTATTAAACAAATCTCCTTTAAAAAAGAATATTATTGAAGGCACAGATATAAGTATTTATAGAGAATTAACCGGAGGAATTTATTTTGGCAAAAAACACTTGAGTGAAGATGGAAATGCAGCTTCAGATTTATGTGAATATTCTCGTGAAGAAATTGAGCGCATTGCACATTTAGCCTTTAAAGCTGCACAAGACAGAAATAAAAAAGTAACTTTAGTAGATAAAGCTAATGTTTTAGAAACCTCTAGATTATGGAGAAAAGTAGTTACCGAGTTAGCATCGCAATATCCAGATGTTTTACTAGACTTCTTATTTGTTGATAATGCAGCCATGCAAATGATTTTAAATCCAAAACAATTTGATGTTATTTTAACAGAAAATTTATTTGGCGACGTTATTAGTGACGAAGCTAGTGTTATTGGCGGCTCTATAGGTTTATTAGCCTCTGCTTCCATTGGCGAAAAACACGCTATGTTTGAGCCTATTCATGGTTCTTATCCGCAAGCCACCGGAAAAGGCATTGCTAATCCAGTAGCCTCTATATTAAGTGCCGCAATGTTATTAGAGCATTTTCACTTACATGAAGAAGCAGATTTAGTAAAGGAAGCCGTAGATAAATCTTTAAAATTAAATGTTACTACTCCAGATTTAAATACTAAATATGATAATATTTCAACTAGTAAGGTTGGAGACTTTATTGCCGATTTTATTAGCAATCCAAAAGATTCAAATTTAAATTTCACAAATATTCACTTAGGACAATCTACCATAATTTAATGCCGACACAACCAAAACTTACGCGATTTAATCAAACAGTATTATCGAAGTACCAAATATACAATAGTATATTTATGACACTTCCTTTTGATACTATAACAAAAACAGGAGCGTTGCTTCCGCTCTTTCATGAAACTTGCCAAAAAGGTTTTAGCAAAAAAGACAACCCAACAACTATTGTTGAAACGTTTTTTAAAAAATACCAAGCAAGTCGCTCTAAAGAAAGCCAAACAAATTTACTATTTCAATTTATTCAATATATAGAACGTCAAGTTGTTTTATTTGATGCTATAGAGGATGCCGCATTTCCTGTAGTTAACAACATGGATGGCATTGGTACTTTGCGTAGTTTAAAAGAAAGTGTTACTGCAGAAAACAAATTAGAAACACTAAAAAAGTATCTTGAAGAATTTAAAGTAAGGATTGTGTTAACCGCGCACCCAACACAATTTTATCCTGGCTCTGTTTTAGGTATCATTACAGATTTAACAGAAGCCATTAGAGAAAACGATTTACTTAAAATAAATGACCTTTTAGCACAATTAGGTAAAACACCTTTTTTTAAGCACGAAAAACCTTCACCTTACGACGAGGCTGTTAGTTTAATATGGTATCTTGAAAACGTATTTTACAAATCTTTTGGAACTATATACGACTATATACAGCAAAATATTTTTGATGGAGAACACATAGAAAACGACATAATAAATATTGGTTTTTGGCCTGGAGGAGATAGAGACGGAAATCCATTTGTTACACCAGAGATAACCTTAAAAGTAGCCAATAGATTACGAGAAACTGTTATTAAAAATTATTATCGAGACATAAGACGCTTAAAAAGAAAATTAACTTTTAAAGGCGTAGAAGACAGGATTACTATAATAGAACGCGAATTATACAAAATAATCTCGTACCAAGAATCTACATTAACTTTAGCTTCTTTTACTAAGGAATTAAAAGAAATTAAAAATGTTATAATAGAAAAGCACCAATCGCTTTATGTTACCGAAATAAACAGCTTATTAAATAAAATTCACCTATTTGGATTTCATTTTGCAAATTTAGACATACGTCAAGACAGCAGAAAACATGAGCAATATTTTAACGATATGGTGAATACGTTAATTGAAAATGAAAGTAATATTTTTCCAAAAAATTACTTTGATTTATCTGAATCTGAACAAGTAAAACTACTCTCTAATGTTAAAGGCGAAGTAGATTTATCTCTAATTAAAAATGAAGAAACTTTAAAAGCACTTAAAACAATGAAGGTGCTTAAAAGTATACAAAAAACAAATGGAGAAGTTGCTGCTAACAGATACATAATTAGTAACAACCAAACAACATTGCATGTTATGCAATTATTTGCCATGCTTAAATTAGTAGCCTTTCAAGACAAACTAACTGTAGATGTTGGACCTTTATTTGAAACTATTACCGATTTAGAAAATGCTCCAAAAGTTATGGAGGAGCTATACACTAACCCAGAATATGCTGCACATTTAAAAGCTAGAGGAAATAAACAAACTATAATGCTTGGCTTTAGTGACGGTACAAAAGACGGTGGTTATTTAATGGCTAACTGGGCTATATATAAAGCTAAAGAAAATTTAACCAAAATATCTAGACAGTATGGTATTACTGTTATTTTCTTTGATGGGCGTGGTGGACCTCCAGCTCGAGGTGGTGGAAAAACACACAATTTCTACGCATCTCTAGGTCCAACTATTGAAGACAAAGAAGTACAATTAACCATACAAGGTCAAACTATATCGTCTAATTTTGGAACTTTAGAATCGTCACAATACAACTTAGAACAACTAATTAGCTCTGGAATTTACAACAGTTTAAGCGATAAAGATTTAAGTATGGTTCCAGAAAATCGTGAGGTTATGACCGATTTATCTGAACGCAGTTATAAAGCATATTCTGATTTTAAAGCACACCCAAAATTCATCTCGTATTTAGAACATATGAGTACTTTAAAGTATTATGCAAAAACAAACATTGGTAGCCGTCCATCAAAACGAGGAAAAGCAGAAGGTTTAGTTTTTGAAGATTTAAGAGCCATCCCATTTGTAGGATCATGGAGCCAGTTAAAACAAAATGTACCTGGATTTTTTGGTGTTGGTACTGCTTTAAAACATTATGAAGACAATAATGAATTTGAAAAAGTCCAACGCTTATTTAAAACATCAGATTTCTTTAAAACATTAATAGAAAACAGCATGATGTCACTATCTAAATCGTTCTTCGATTTAACAAAATACATGAGTGAAGATCCTGAATATGGAGAGTTTTGGAATATAATTTATAATGAATATGAAACTTCAAAACGACTACTATTAAAACTTACTGGCTATAAAGAATTAATGCAAGAAGAACCTGCCGGAAAAGCTTCTATTGCTGTAAGAGAATCTATTGTTCTTCCTCTATTAACAATACAACAATATGCGCTTAAAAAAATTCAAGAGCTTGAAAAAGCTACTATTAAAGACGAAGCGCAAATAAGAATTTACGAAAAATTAGTTACCAGATCTTTATTTGGAAATATAAACGCAAGTCGTAATTCTGCTTAACACAACACTTTATTATAATTTAATATTACAAAATCTCGAAGCAAAGTTTGTTTCGAGATTTTTTCTTTTATAAATATTATTTAATTAAAAAAAGCTATAAAATTAGGTGTAAAAAAAAGCCTCGAAATTTAAATTTCGAGGCTTTACAATATAAACTAACTAAACATTAATGCTCATTCAATCTAAAATCTGGATAGGCATCCATACCATGTTCGTGAGCATCAAGACCTTCTAATTCTTCTTTCTCTGAAACGCGTATTCCAACTGTTTTCTTTAAAACAAATATTATTATAAAAGAAGACACAATACAAATTGCAGCATAAGATAAAACTCCAATAAGCTGACTTATAAATTGCGCTCCACTAGCTAATTCTCCAAAAATACCAACCGCTAGTGTTCCCCAAATACCACAAGCTAAATGCACAGCAATAGCACCAACCGGATCGTCTAACTTTAATTTATCTATTAATGATACAGCAAAAACAATAATTGCTCCTGCTATTGCGCCAATTAATATAGCATCTGTAGGACTCATTTGATCTGCACCAGCAGTTATACCAACTAAACCTCCCAATATTCCATTTAAAAACATTGTTAAATCTAAATTTTTATACATTAAAGTAGATACCAATGCAGAAACTACACCTCCAGCTGCAGCTGCCAAACAAGTAGTTACTAATGTTAACGATGTTAATGAAGGATCTGCAGATAAAACAGAACCACCATTAAAACCAAACCATCCTAACCAAAGTATTAAAACTCCAGCAGTAGCTAACGGTATATTGTGTCCTGGGATAGCTTGTGGCTTTCCATCGCTAAATTTCCCAATACGAGAACCTAACAAGAATACAGCAACTAATGCTGCCCAACCACCAACAGAATGCACTAAAGTAGATCCTGCAAAATCATAGAAAGGAGTTTCTAAGGCATCTAAAAAGCCACCTCCCCATTTCCAAGACCCAGCTATTGGATAAACTAACCCAACATAAATAAGTGTAAATACAATAAACGGCCCAATTTTCATACGCTCTGCAACTGCACCTGAAACAATTGTTGCTGCCGTGGCTGCAAACATACCTTGAAATAAGAAGTCTGTCCAATAAGTGTAACCTTCGTTATATGCTAAATCTAGAGCTCCTTCTGCATTTAATGGTGCATCTAAACCAAATCCTGCGAAGCCAATAAAACCATTAAAATCTCCAGGATACATTAAATTAAACCCAACTAGACAGTATAATAATAGCCCAACTGTAATTATAAAAATATTTTTAAAAAGTATATTAATTGTATTTTTTTGTCTCGTTAATCCTATTTCTAAAAATGCAAAACCTAAGTGCATAAAGAAAACGAGTGCTGTACAGATCATCATCCATACATTATTTGTAGTAAGTAATTCCATGTTTTTTATTTTAAAGTGTTTCCTCCTTTTTCTCCTGTTCTTATTCTATATACCTCATCTATTTTTGAGACGAAAATTTTACCATCTCCAACTTCACCTGTAGATCCTGCTTCCAAAATGGCTTTAATAGTAACCTCTTCAAAATCATCGTTTACAACTATAGACAGGTATCGTCTTTGTATATCGCTTGTACTATAAGACACACCTCTATAAACATGCCCTTCTTTTTCGTTACCTAATCCTGTAACATCCCAATAGGAGAAAAAATTTACACCGACTTCGTGTAAAGCTTTTTTTACTGAAGAAAATTTCGATTTTCTGATTATTGCTTCAACTTTTTTCATAATTAGTTTTAGTTAAAATTTATATATTGCTGCTACGATAAATGACGCCAAACTTTCTGTTGGTAAACCATCATTATCTAAAAATGGTTCTGAATCAGACCAAGAATCAAAACGTATTTCTGGTTTTATTGTTAAATCATCCACTGTATAACTTCCTGTTAATGTTACATCGAAAACACTAGGTAAATCGTCTCCATCACCGTGCATAGCAAAATATTCTCCTCTTAATCCAAGAGCAAAAGCATCACTTAAACTATACTGTGGATAAAGCGCTGCGCCATAAAATCCTGAGCCATCATTATCTTGATAAGCAGCATTAATTCCGATATAGAAATCCTCAGTGGCATCAAAACCACCTGTATAATCAACTTCAAAACCCAAAACCACTCCTGAATCATAATAGAAATTCAAGTATTGTCCCGAATAACCTAATTGAGCTCCTAAAGCATAATCTCCCGTTACATTATTGTTAGTATCTGTTGCATTCATTGCAGCTACCATTAACGAAAAATCCTCAGACAAAGAAAAATCAGCTTTTAATCCAACGTGAGAAAATGGACCACTTGCAAATAGATAAGAAGTACTATAATTAAAATTACCAGTAGGCGATATAACTTCATACCCTAGAAATGTATTAAAGCGACCAAGAGTTAATGTTGTTTTCTCTGACACATTCCAATAAGCATATAACTGATTCACATAAAGAACATCTGAACCAACAGCTTGATCTCCTCTAGGCCCAAAAACTAAATCCGCCACAGCTCCAACCTTACCAGACTCATAAGAAGCAATTACATTTGCCATTCCTAAAGCAAATCCTGTTTGATCCGCAAAAGACGCTGGAGATTGCGCTATAGTATCTGACGCTGTTAAATTTGTTCTGTAATACGCATCTACACTGCCCTCAAAAGAAAATTTTTTTTCAGTAATCTCCTCATCAGTCTGAGCAAAAATAAATGTTGATGCAAATAACATAATTAGTAGTAAAATAGATCTCATAATTTTAGTTGTTTTAATATTAACAATAAACCAAATCTATATAATTTTAATTTTAACCCTATAAAAAATAGGGATAAAAATTAAACTTTTATCATATTCAATATTTATACCCTATAATTTTTAGGGTTAAAAAAAAATACACTCATTTTTTAATAATTTCACAAATTACAAAATGAGCAATTGTCATTTTTTTAACTATTTAAATACATTATTTTTATTAAAACATGTTTTTCTAAAACGTTTTCGTAGCTTTTAACATTTTATTAATAAATTATTCTTATTGTGTTTTTTTCAATTTTTTTTATAATAATTACTTATTTTTCAATTTCAAGCACTATAACTATTAATATCGAAAAAGTGTTTCCAACTTTTTTTTTATAAAAATATAGCGCATATCTTAGGTAAATAACAAGGTGTAAAATGCCTTTAAATTTTACTTATTATGCTTAAAAAACAAGGACTCTATTTACCAGAATTTGAACACGATAATTGTGGTGCAGGATTTATATGTAGCTTAACCGGAAAACGATCTAACGATATCATCCATAAAGCGCTTGAAATATTAGTAAAATTAGAACATCGCGGCGCTGTAAGTTCAGATGGAGTTACTGGTGATGGAGCGGGTATTTTAATAGATATTCCACATAAATTTTTCAAGATTTTTTGCGAATTTGAGCTACCTGAACCTGGAGATTATGCAGTAAGTAATGTATTTCTTCCTAGAAAGGAAAATCAACGTCAATTTTGTATTGATATTTTTGAGAAAGAAATACAAAATCAAGGCCTTAAATTAATAGGATGGAGAGACGTACCTGTTAACAGTGATGTGTTAGGAAAAGTAGCCAAAGTTACCGAGCCTTTTGTTAAGCAAATATTTATTGGCAAAGCGAATAACGAACAAACCGAAAGAGAATTTAATATAAAATTATATGCTGCTCGCAAAATTGCAGAACACACTATATACGATTCTAAATTATCAGAATCTAAATATTTTTACCTTCCTAGTTTATCTACAAAAATCATCATTTTTAAAGGCTTACTAATGCCCGAACATATAAACGAATACTATCTAGATTTATTCAATTCAGCTTTAGATACACGTTTAGCTTTAGTACACCAACGTTTTTCAACCAACACATTTCCAACTTGGGATTTAGCACAACCATTTAGATACATTTGTCATAATGGTGAAATAAACACAGTAAGAGGTAATGTATCCAGAATGTTTTCTCGTGAAGAAATCATGAAAAGTCCATTGTTTGGAGACGATATCAAAAAAATTATTCCAACTGTATTAAAAGGAAAATCGGATTCTGCTACATTAGATATGGTTGTTGAATTGTTATTAATGACTGGTCGCTCACTACCAGAAGCCATGATGATGTTAGTGCCTGAAGCTTGGGAAAAAAACCCAAACATGTCTGATGCAAAACGCGCCTTTTACGAATACAATTCTTGCCTAATGGAACCGTGGGATGGACCAGCTTCTATACCGTTTACAGATGGTAATTTTATTGGTGCCGTTTTAGATAGAAACGGTTTACGCCCATCGCGTTATACGGTAACCAAATTAGGAAATGTTATTATGTCTTCAGAAACTGGAGTTGTAGACATAAAACCTGAAAACGTAGAGTATCATGGTCGTTTAGAACCTGGAAAAATGTTTTTGGTAAACATGAACGAGGGCAGAATTATTAACGATGAAGAAATAAAAGAAGAAATTGCTGCAAAACATCCTTATAGAAAATGGCTAAATGAAAACATGATTCATTTAAAAGATATTGAAGCTAAAAAAGGACCTATTAAATACGATGAAATAGAACTAAAAAAACGTGAAGTTATTTTTGGATACACACAAGAAGATTTCAATACTATTATTCGTCCTATGGCACAATTAGCAAAAGAGCCAATTGGATCCATGGGAAGTGACACTCCTATTGCTATCTTATCAGAAAAACCGCAATTAATTTACAACTATTTTAAGCAAATTTTTGCTCAAGTTACAAATCCTCCTTTAGATGGAATTCGTGAGGAACTAATTACAGATATAAGTTTAACTTTAGGAAGAGATGTTAATATTTTCGAAATTAATGCAGATCATTGCAAGAAGTTAAAAATCCAAAATCCCGTCATTTCAAAACACGATTTAGACAAAATTAGAGATTACGACTCTAATCCAGATTTTAAAGTAGAATCTATTTCTATGTTGTATGAAGTAAACAGAGGATTAAACGAACTCGAAGTAGCACTTGAAAACCTAGTAAACAAAGCTTCAAAAGCAATAGATGATGGCGCAAATATTATAATTCTTTCTGACAGATTTGTAGACGAAAATCATGCGCCAATACCAGCTTTATTAGCGTGCTCTTATGTTAATCATGCGCTTCATAAATTAAAAAAACGCTCAAAAATCAGTTTAATTATTGAATCTGCAGAACCACGAGAAGTACATCATTTCGCTTTACTTTTTGGTTATGGAGCAAGTGCTGTAAACCCTTATATTGTTAATGAAATTGTTCATAAACAAATAGAAAATCAAGATGTTACAGATTTAGAATACCTAACCGCTATTAAAAACTACAACAAAGCAGTAGGAAAAGGTATTCTTAAGGTCATGAATAAAATTGGCATCTCAACATTAAATTCTTACAGAGGTTCTCAATTGTTTGAATGTATTGGAATTAATTCGACCACAGTCGAAAAATACTTCCCAAACACAACCACACGTATTCAAGGAATTGGTTTAAGAGAAATAGAACAAGAAATTGTAAAAAGACACAAGAAAGCATTTCATAAAAACACAGAACCTACCATTGAAGTTGGAGGAGATTATAGATGGAGACGTGGACAAGAAAAGCACATGTTTAATCCGCTAACAGTTGCTAAACTTCAAGAATCGGTAAGAACCAATAAAGCCTCTACTTTTAAAGAATATTCAGAACTAGTTAATAACCAATCTAAAAGTTTAATGACTATTAGAGGTTTATTTGAATTCGATCAATTTGACCCAATTCCTTTAGAAGAAGTAGAACCTTGGACAGAAATTGTTAAGCGATTTAAAACCGGAGCAATGTCTTATGGTTCTATTAGTAAAGAAGCTCATGAAAATTTAGCAGTTGCCATGAATAGAATTGGAGGAAAATCTAATTCTGGTGAAGGTGGTGAAGATCAAGAACGTTTTTACAAAACCTCTCAAGGTGATTGGAAAAACTCAGCAATTAAACAGGTTGCTTCTGGACGTTTTGGAGTTACATCTAACTACCTAACAAGCGCGAACGAAATTCAAATAAAAATAGCACAAGGTGCTAAACCTGGAGAAGGAGGACAATTACCTGGTCCAAAAGTTAATCCTGAAATTGCAAAAACTAGAAACTCTACTCCTTATGTAGGATTAATTTCACCTCCACCACATCACGATATTTATTCCATTGAAGATTTATCGCAATTAATCTACGATGTAAAATGCGCAAATCGAGAAGCTAGAATTAATGTAAAACTAGTATCTGAGGTTGGTGTTGGTACTGTTGCTGCTGGTGTAGCCAAAGCTAAAGCAGATGTAATTTTAGTGTCTGGTTTTGATGGTGGTACAGGTGCATCACCTTTAACATCCTTACGTCATGCAGGATTACCTTGGGAACTTGGTATTGCTGAAGCGCAACAAACCTTAGTAATGAACGACCTTAGAAATCGTGTCGTTTTAGAATGTGATGGACAACTAAAAACAGGTCGTGATGTCGCTATTGCTTGTTTATTAGGAGCAGAAGAATTTGGTTTTGCTACTGCACCTTTAGTCGCTTCTGGCTGTATCATGATGCGTGTTTGTCATTTAAACACCTGTCCTGTTGGAATTGCAACTCAAAATCCAGAACTACGTAAAAAGTTTAAAGGTAAACCAGAACACGTAGTAAACTACATGTATTTTGTAGCACAAGAATTACGTGAAATTATGGCTAAATTGGGATTTAGAACCATCAATGAAATGGTTGGCCAATCTCAAAAACTAAATAGAAATAAAGCTATAGATCATTATAAATCTTCAGGAATTGACTTAACACCAATTCTGCACAAAGTAGAAGTTAATGAAGACGTACAATTATTTAATACCTATTGTCAAGATCACAATTTAAATGTGCATTTAGATTTTAAAATTATAAAACAAGCTCACCAAGCCTTATTTAGAAGACAAAAAACACACTTCGAGTCTCCTATAACAAATATAGATCGTGCAGTTGGTGCTATTGTTAGTAACGAGATTTCTAAAATTTATGGTGCAGATGGTTTACCAGAAGACACCATTGACATAGATTTTCATGGTTCTGCAGGACAAAGTTTTGGTGCTTTTGCGACCAAAGGTTTAAAATTTACTGTTCATGGAAATACAAACGATTACTTAGGAAAAGGACTATCTGGAGCTAAACTAATTATAAAAGTGCCAGAAAAATGTACTATCACTCCAGAAGACAATATTATTACAGGAAATGTAACACTATATGGCGCAACGTCTGGTGAAGTTTATATTAACGGAAAAGCTGGAGAACGTTTTTGCGTTAGAAACTCAGGTGCAAAAGCGGTTGTAGAAGGTATTGGAGATCACGGTTGTGAATACATGACAGGTGGTGTTGCTGTAATCCTTGGTGCTGTTGGTAGAAACTTTGGAGCAGGAATGAGTGGTGGTGTTGCTTATGTTTTAGACGAAGACGGAACGTTTAAGCAAAACTGTAATTCAACTGATTTAAACATCGATCCTATTGAAAGTGTAGACGACAAACTACAATTAAAACAATTAATTGAAAATCATCTAGAAACTACAGAAAGCCCATTAGCCGAACGTATTTTAAAAGATTGGAATAATTACCTTCCTAAATTTAAAAAAGTATTACCAGAAGAATATAGACAGGCCTTATTAAGATTAGAACAAGAACAATTAGAATTAGCGTAGATTATGGGAAAGACAACAGGATTTTTAGAGTTTAAGCGCCAAAACGAAAGTTATATTGAGCCAAAAAAACGAATTGAAAACTATAAAGAATTTACAGTTCCACTTAAAGAGGATAAGTTAAAAGACCAAGGTGCACGTTGTATGGATTGCGGAATTCCGTTTTGCCATAGTGGTTGTCCACTAGGTAATTTAATTCCAGATTTTAATGACAAAGTCTACAAAGGAAAATGGAAAGAAGCTGCCGAAATTTTACACAAAACAAATAACTTTCCAGAGTTCACTGGTCGTTTATGTCCTGCTCCTTGCGAAGAAGCATGTGTTTTAGGTATAAACGAAGATCCAGTAACTATTGAAAACATTGAAAAAAACATAGTAGAAACCGCTTTTAACGAAGGCTGGATTACGGCACAACCTCCAAAAGTTAGAACCGACAAAACGGTTGCTGTTATTGGTTCTGGACCTGCTGGATTAGCTGCTGCACAACAATTAAATCGCGCAGGACATACCGTTACTGTTTTTGAACGCGATGCAAAAGTTGGTGGTTTATTACGCTACGGTATTCCAGATTTTAAAATGGAAAAAAATGTAATAGATAGACGTGTTGCCATTTTAGAAGAGGAAGGAATCACCTTTAAAACCAATGCACATGTTGGTGTAAATGTAGATGCAAATCAACTTAAAAACGATTTTGACGCTGTAGTTTTATGTGGTGGTGCAACAGTTAGACGAAACATTCCAATTCCTGGAGCAGACCTAAAAGGCGTTACTCAAGCAATGGATTTCTTAAAGCTAAACAATCAATATGTAGATGGTTTAGTAGACTTTAAAGACATTATTTCTGCAAAAGGAAAAGACGTCATTGTTATTGGAGGTGGAGATACTGGAAGCGATTGTATTGGTACTTCTAACCGTCATGGCGCAACTTCGGTTACAAATTTTGAAATTTTAAACAAACCTACTGAAGGTCGTCCTGCTCATCAACCTTGGCCATATTGGCCAATGAAGCTAAAAACAACCTCATCACACCAAGAAGGTGTAGAACGTTTTTTTAGTATTTCTACAAAAGAGTTTTTAGGAGACAAGGACGGAAATTTAATTGGCCTAAAAACGGTTGAAGTTGAATGGATTTTTAAACCAGGTGAAAGACCTCAATTAAATGAATTACCAAATACAGAAAAAACTTGGGAGTGTAACTTAGCATTATTAGCACTTGGTTTTACAGGAGCTGAAAAAACGCTAGCAGAACAATTTGGATTAAACATGGATTTTAGAACCAATATTGAAGCCTCTACCAAAGATTACAAAACGAACATTCCTGGTGTTTTTGCTGCTGGAGATATGCGAAGAGGACAATCTTTAATTGTTTGGGCAATTTCTGAAGGAAGACAAGCTGCTTATCACATTGACACTTATTTAATGGGAGAATCTTGCTTGCCACTAAAAGATGATAGCGATTTACCTAGAGTATAACAAATTCCTGTGCAAGCAGGCATCTTATAAAATAAAAAAGCACCTTGAGAAAGGTGCTTTTTTTATATTTCTAAACTAAATGTTTATTTTGGAAACTTAGCTCGTATTTCTTCCAAACACAAATTACCAATACTACCAACATGCGAATGCTTCTTTGAAGTGTCAGGTTTGTAAGTTCCGTTTTCTACTTCACCTCCAATTTTCTGATATGCTTCTCTAAAAGGCATACCTTCTACTACTAAAGTATTAATATTATCTACTGTAAATAAGTATTGGTATTTTGTATCATTCAAATCTATTTCTTTTACAATAACTTGCTGAATAGCATAATTAAAAATATCTAATAAATCCTTTACATCTTCAATGGCTGCAATTATATTTTCTTTTAACAACTGATAATCTCTATGATAACCACTTGGTAAATTATTGGTAATTAACACCATTTCATGATGTAAGGCTTGAATTTTATTTGCTTTCCCTCTAATCAATTCAAACACATCCGGATTCTTTTTATGTGGCATAATGCTACTTCCTGTAGTTAATGCATCTGGAAAGGCAATAAAGCCAAAATTCTGACTATTATACACACAAATATCCATGGCAAAACGCGCTAAGGTATTACACACACTTCCTAAAGCTAAAGCAATGGTGCGTTCACTTTTCCCTCTACTCATTTGTGCAGCAACGACGTTATATTTTAAAGTAGAAAACTTTAATTCTTTAGTAGTTAAATCTCTATCAATAGGAAAAGAACTTCCGTAACCAGCTGCAGAACCTAAAGGGTTTTGATCTACAGTTTTTAATGCAGCATTTAGCAAGTATACATCATCAATTAAAACCTCTGCATAAGCAGAAAACCATAATCCAAACGATGAAGGCATAGCCACTTGTAAATGTGTATAACCAGGAAGCAAAGCATCTTTATGTGTTTCGGCTAAGCCTAAAAGCGTTTCAAAAAGCGTATTTGTTTTTTCGTTAATTTCTTTTAAATTTTCTTTATAATATAACTGAAGAGCAACTAATACTTGATCGTTTCTTGAACGTGCTGTGTGAATTTTTTTTCCAACATCGCCTAAAGTTTTTGTTAGTTCGTATTCAATTTTAGAATGTACATCTTCAAAGGAATCCTCAATAACAAACGTTCCGTTTTCAATGGTTTCAGCAATAGCTTGTAATCCGCTTTTTAATTGTTCTAATTCTTCCGAAGAAATAATTCCAATAGACTCCAACATTATTGCATGAGCTACAGATGCTTGCACATCGTATTTTGCAATATGCAAATCAATTTCTCTGTCGTTTCCAACGGTAAATTGTTCTATTTTTTTATCGATACTAATTCCTTTATCCCAGAGTTTCATAATTTGATTTTTTATTGTCATTGCGAATGAAATGAAGCAATCTCATGATGAGATAACTTCGTCATTCTTCCTCGTTATGACGTTTGCTACAATACTTTTTCTAATAATTCAATATATATTTTAATCCCTTCTTCAATCTCATTCACGTAAATAAACTCGTCAGCGGAATGCGATCGTGTACTATCTCCTGGTCCTAGTTTTAACGAAGGACAACTTAATACTGCTTGATCTGATAAAGTTGGCGAACCATAAGTGCTTCTACCAATTTCTATTCCTGCAATTACCAAAGGATGATCGATTGGAATAGAAGACGAATTTAATTTTATACTTCTTGGAATAATACTATCACAAGGTGCTTCCTTTTGTAAAATATCCACAATATCTTGATTGGAATATTTATCGTTTACTCTAACATCAACCACTAACTTTACATCTGCAGGAACCGCATTATGCTGCTTTCCTGCGTTGATTTGTGTAACGGTTAATTTTACTTCACCTAAAGCTTCCGATGTTTTACTAAACGTGTAATTTTTAAACCATTCTAAAACTGGAATGGTATTATAAATAGCATTATCAAGGTTTGGATGCGCAGCATGACTTGGCATTCCTTTTACAATTGCATCAAACACGACTAAGCCTTTTTCGGCAACAGCCAAATTCATTAAAGTTGGCTCTCCAACAATAGCGACGTCTACTTTTGGAATAACAGGTAACATACTATTCAATCCGTTTGGACCACTACTCTCTTCTTCCGCGGAAGCGACAATAACCAAATTAAAATTTAAATCTTCTCTATTGTAAAAATACGCGTAGGTTGCTAATAAACTCACCAAACAACCTCCTGCATCATTACTACCTAAACCATATAATTTACCATCTTCTACAATGGCTTTAAAAGGATCTTTGGTATAACCATTATTTGGTTTTACCGTGTCGTGATGTGAATTTAATAATAAGGTTGGTTTACTTTCATCAAAATGCTTGTTAGTAGACCAAACATTATGTTGTGTACGATGAAACGGAATATCTTGTTGCTTAAACCATTGCTCAATATGCGCTGCAGTAGGCCCTTCTTCTGAAGAAAACGACTGCGTTTCTATTAATTGCTTTAACAATGCAATTGCCCTAGTAGTTAGTTTTTCTATCATTTTGTAATGGTTGTGTGTTTATTGTCTTTTTGAAAAAGCATTTGTGCTTTACCTATACAAACTTTTTGTACGTTATGATTTATGGCATGAAAACAGTTATTTAATTTAGGAAGCATGCCTTCAAAAATTACTTTATTATCTACTAATGTTTTATAGGTTGCTGTGTTAATGTTTTCAATAACAGAATTGTCATCATCTACATGTTCTAAAACCCCATTTTTTTCAAAACAATAATATAATTCTGTATTCCATTTTGTTGCAAAACCTATTGCTAATTCTGAAGCAATCGTATCTGCATTTGTATTTAATAATTGTCCGTTTTTATCATGAGAAATGGCACAAAAAACAGGAGTAATATTATTATTTAAAAGAATCTCTAACGTTTCGGTATTGACCTGTTTAACATCACCAACAAAACCATAATCTATAGCATTTACAGGTCGTTTATTAGATACTATTGTATTACCATCTGCTCCAGAAAAACCAATAGCATTACAATGATTTGCTTGTAATTGCGCGACTATATTTTTGTTTATTTTACCTGCATAGACCATAGTAATAATATCTAAAGTCTCTAAATCTGTAACTCGTCTTCCATCAATCATTTTAACTTCCACCTGCATTTGCTCAGCCATTTTGGTTGCTAATTTTCCGCCACCATGCACTAGGATTTTAGGTGCATCTATAGTCGCGAATGCTTTTAGAAATTGCTGTAAAGCGTTATCATCATCGATGATGTTTCCTCCAATTTTTATGATTTTTAGTGTTTTCATCTTGCGCTCGCGAAAGCGAGTATCTTTTAGTTTTACCGTCACCTCGAGCGCAGTCGAGAGGTCTTTAATTTTAATAGGTCTCGACTGCGCTCGACCAGACAGAGTTATAAATCCTCCAAAATCTGCTTCAACACAATCTGCGCTGAAAATGTTCTATTATTTGCTTGCTGCATTACAACAGATTGTTCGCTATCTAAAACCGCATCTTCTACAACAACGTTTCTTCTAACTGGTAAACAATGCATAAATTTTGCCTTTCCTAATTTAGATTTGGTCATCATCCAATTTTCATCCTGATTTAAAACTTTTCCGTAGTCTTTATAATTACTCCAGTTTTTCACATAGACAAAATCGGCATCTTTTAAAGCGTCTTCTTGATTGTGATTTATTGTTGTGTTTTTGGTGATTGCTTCGCTTAACTCATAACCTTCAGGATGTGTAATGGTTAAATCTACATCCATATTTTGCATCATTTCTACAAACGAATTTGCAACTGCTTGTGGCAACGCTTTGGGATGAGGTGCCCAAGACAATACGACTTTAGGCTTTGGCTTTTCTGTTAATTCGGTAATGGTAATTGCATCTGCCAATGCTTGTAAAGGATGCGCTGTTGCGCTTTCCATATTTATTATTGGAACTGTTGCGTGTTTCACAAAGCTGTTCATTACAAATTCACTTTCGTCTTTTTGCTTATCAGTTAAACTTGGGAATGCTCTTACAGCAATTACATCGGCATATTGCGAAATTACTTGTGCTGCTTCTTTAATATGTTCAGACGTGTTTGCATTCATGATGGTTCCGTCTTCAAACTCTAAATTCCACGCATCATTTACGTTTAAAATCATAACATTCATACCTAGGTTTTTTGCTGCTTTTTCAGTACTTAATCGTGTACGCAAACTAGCATTAAAAAACAACATGACTAGGGTTTTGTGCTTTCCTAAATCTGAAAATTCAAAAGGATTCATTTTTAATAAAATGGCTTCCTTTATCGTTTCCTGAAGATTAGAAATGTCTTTTATGTTTGTGTATTTTTTCATATTCATTTCCCACAGAAGTGGGAATCTCTTTTAATTAATCTAATTCCTTTTTCAAAGCCTTAAAAAATAAATCGACATGTTCTTTTTTGATGGTTAAAGGCGGAAGAATTCGTAATAAATTAGGATTCTTTGCGCTTCCCGTAAATATCTTATGCTCAAAAATTAGCTTTTTACGTAGCTCTGTAATTGGAAAATCAAATTCTAATCCGAGCATTAAACCACGTCCTTTAATGTTTTTAATTGCTGAAATTTCTTTTGCTTTCTCAATAAAATAAGCTGAGATGTCTTTTGCATTTTGCATCAAATTCTCTTCTTCAATGACTTCTAAAACTGCTAGTGAAGCAACACATGCCAAGTGATTTCCACCAAAAGTGGTTCCCAACAAACCAAAAGAGGCTTTAATATTTGGGTGAATTAAAATACCACCAATTGGAAAACCATTTCCCATTCCTTTAGCAATAGAAATAATATCTGGAGTCACATTATATTTTTGAAATGCGAAGAAATCACCAGTTCTTCCAAAACCAGATTGAACCTCATCTGCTATAAAACACGTATTGTATTTTTTACATAATGCATCTACACCTTCGTAGAATACAGCAGTACTTTCGTCCAATCCACCAACACCTTGAATACACTCAATAATTACTGCGCAAACATCGTTTTTTGCTAAGGCTTTTTCTAACGACTCTAAATCTCCTAAAGCTAAAATCTCTACCTCTTGTTGAGCATTTATTGGCGCAATTATCTTCGCATTATCTGTTGCTGCAACAGCTGCTGATGTGCGACCATGAAAGCCATTTTTAAAAGCAACCAGCTTTTTCTTTCCGTTATGAAAAGATGCTAATTTTAAAGCATTCTCATTGGCTTCTGCACCAGAATTACATAAAAACAATTCATAATCTTTACAACCAGATAATCGTTCTAATTGGTCTGCTAATTGTGCTTGCAACGGATTCTGAATCGAGTTACTATAAAACCCTAATTTGGCAACTTGCTCACTAATGTTTTTCACATATTTTGGATGCGAATGCCCAATAGAAATCACAGCATGACCACCATATAAATCTAAATATTTGGTGTTGTTTTCATCGTAAACAAAAACATCTTCTGCTTTTACAGGAGTGATATCGAATAATGGATAGACGTTAAATAAACTCATATTTGTTACTTTTTTTTTGTCTTTCAGAGCGAAGCGAAGAATCTCTTCATTTAAACAGATTCTTCAGTCATGCTTCCTTCTGAATGACATTTTACTTTATATCTGCTCTTTTTTAATGTTGCTAATTTTATTAAACGAAGCAATCATACCTTGTATCAAAGAAGAGCTTAACCCTTTGTGTTCCATTTCATTTAAACCTTCAATCGTACAACCTTTTGGCGTAGTCACTCTGTCGATTTCTTCTTCTGGATGATTTCCATTAGTAATCAATAAACTCGCAGCTCCTTCACTCGTGTACATGGCTAATTCTTGTGCTTCTTTGGCATCAAAACCTAACTGAATTGCTGCTTGCGTGGTCGCTCTAATTAAACGCATCCAAAAGGCAACACCACTTGCACAAACCACAGTTGCTGCTTGCATTTGACTTTCTGGAATACTCAACGAATGTCCTAAACGGTTAAAAATAGCCTCAGCAATTTTAATACGTTTTGCACCTTGCTCATTACTACACAAACAAGTCATTGATTTACCAACTGCAATCGCTGTATTTGGCATGGCGCGAATGATAAATTTATCTGCTCCAACTATGTCTTCAATCTTAGGAATTAGAAAACCAGTTATGGTTGAAATTAACACGTGTTTTTCTGTTAATTCTGGCATAATATCATTCAATATTTGCTCAAAATGTGCTGGTTGTACAGCAAAAATTATAATATCCGATTGCTTTACAGCTTCGGTATTATCTGTAGTTAAAAACACATTTTTATAACCATCAAATTCCTGAATTCCATCTAAATTTCTTTTGGTTAAATACAGACTAGTAATGGCGTTGTTGGTTATCAATCCTTTTGCGATGGATTTTCCTAAGTTTCCTGTTCCTATTATTGCTATTTTCATGTTCTATCTTTTTTGTCATTACGAAGGAAGAATGACTGAAGTAATCTTATTAAACAGATTGCTTCGTTCCTCGCAATGACAGTGTGTTAAAAATAATTTGCTTTCAATTGTAATCCTTCGGTTTCTTCAAAACCATACATTAAATTCATGTTTTGTACTGCTGCGCCAGAAGCACCTTTTAATAAATTATCAATGGTACTCGTTATTAGTAATTTATCGCCATGTTTTTCTAGACTAATAATACATTTGTTGGTATTTACTACTTGCTTTAAAAAAATACTTTCGTCTGAAACCATAGTAAATGCTGCGTCTTTATAATAGGTTTTGTAAAGCGCTTTTGCAGCTTCTAAAGAACCTTCAAACTTTGTGTATGTTGTAGCAAAAATTCCTCTAGAAAAATCGCCTCTATTGGGCATAAAATTGATTTCAGCATTAAAATTAGATTGCAATAATTTTACCGATTGGTTAATTTCACCTAAATGCTGATGGTTAAATGCTTTGTAATGCGAAAAATTATTATCTCTCCAAGTAAAATGTGTTGTTGCAGATAAAGAAGTTCCTGCTCCTGTTGCTCCAGTAACTGCATTTATATGCACATCATTAGTTAGCAAACCATTTGCAGCTAAAGGCAAAATAGCTAATTGTAATGCTGTAGCAAAACAACCAGGATTTGCAATGTATTTTGCTTTTTTTATGGCTTCTATATTTAGTTCTGGTAAACCGTAAACAAATTCTTTTCCTTCAAAATTCTTATTAGCTAGTAATCTAAAATCGTTACTTAAATCAATAATTTTAGTTGCATCTGAAAAAGTATTTTTCTCTAAAAATGCTTTAGAATTTCCGTGACCTAGACATAAAAACACCACATCTACATTAGCATTTATTTTGCCAGAAAATGTCATTTCAGTACTTCCTATTACATCTTGGTGTACTTTATAAATTTTATTTCCAGCGTTAGATGTGCTGTATACAAAATTAAGCTTGGCTTTAGGATGATTTAACAACAGTCTAATTAACTCTCCTGCAGTATATCCTGCACCTCCAATGATTCCTATTTCTAACATAATTAAGAATTTACTTGTTGATAGATTTTGTTCTGATTTCCAATAATCTTAATAAACCCTTTCGCGTCCTCTGCTGTCCATGCCTTATTTTCTTCACCATAAGTACTAAATGCACTAGACATTAAATCGTGATTAGAAACAATTCCATCTAAAGAAAAATGATACGGTTTTAAAGTTACTACAACATCTCCAGACACCATTTTTTGTGAGCTTTGTAAAAAAGCTTCTGTATCACGCATTACAGGATCTAGGTATTGCCCTTCATGTAAATGCATGCCGTAAAAACTAGATAAATATTCTTTATGCTGTAACTGCCATTTTGTAAGGGTATGTTTCTCTAATAAATGGTGCGCTTTTATAGTAATTAAAGCAGCAGCAGCTTCAAAACCTACACGTCCTTTGGCACCTACAATAGTATCTCCAACATGAATATCTCTACCAATTGCATAGCCAGAAGCTATAGTATTTAAGTTTTCAATATTTATTTCTGGCGCATTTTCTTTTCCATTTAAAGCAACAAACTCGCCATTTTTAAAGGTTAATGTTACTTTTTCTTCGCCTTCTTTTTCTAATTGTGACGGATAGGCTTCACTAGGTAAAGGCTTTTCTGATTTTAAAGTCTCCACACCACCAACACTAGTTCCCCAAAGTCCTTTGTTTACGGAATATTTAGATTTTTCCCAAGACATATCTACGCCTTCCGATTTTAAATATGCTATTTCTTCTTCTCTTGTTAATTTTTGATCTCTAATGGGTGTTATAATTTTAATATTAGGAGCCAAGGTTTGAAAAATCATATCAAAACGCACTTGATCATTTCCAGCACCAGTACTTCCATGTGCAATATATTCTGCATCAATACTTTTAGCGTACTCAATAATTTCGATAGCCTGAATAATACGTTCTGCACTTACTGATAAAGGATACGTGCTATTTTTTAATACATTCCCGAAGATTAAATACTTAACTACTTTATTATAAAAAGTAGCAACTGCATCAATGTTTTTATAAGTAGAAACTCCCATTTTATAAGCATTACTTTCTATCTGATTAATCTCTTCTTTGGTAAAACCTCCTGTATTTACACTAACTGCGTGTACATCGTACGTTTTAGATAAACTTACTGCGCAATATGATGTATCTAATCCACCACTATATGCTATAACTAATTTTTTATTATTCATTTTTATCTTTTTTTAGAAATCTTGTTTGCTTAATGCTTTTTAATCTGGTCCAAACTTTTTTATCGTATTTATGTTTTTCAACTGGTTTCACTTCTTTATCAGGGTCGTATAACATACCTGTACAAAGACACATTACTTGCTCTGTACGTTGTAAAACATCGTAATTTTTACAAGTTTGACAACCGTTCCAGAACGTTTGATCTTTAGTTAATTCGGAAAATGTTACTGGTTTATAACCTAATTCGCTATTCATTTTCATAACAGCCAATCCTGTAGTAATACTAAATACTTTAGCATTTGGATACTTGGTTCTAGAATGGTCGAAGATGACCTTCTTAATCTTTTTAGCAAGTCCTAAGTTTCTAAAATCTGGATGCACAATTAAACCAGAATTAGCCACAAATTTACCATGACTCCATTGTTCGATATAGCAAAATCCTGCAAACTTATCGCCTTCTAAAGCGATAACAGCATTACCATTTTCCATTTTGGTAATAATGTATTCTGGTTTACGTTTTGCAATACCTGTGCCTCTAACTTGAGCAGCATCTGCAATGGTTTGGCAAATAATATCTGCGTAAATACTATGTGATTTATTAGCAATAACAATTTCCATTGTAATTGATTTATATAATTAGAAAATATTGATTTTGTTTTTTTTTAAGCAGAACCGGACTCACCTAAGTTCTAAAATAGAAGCACACCCTTAAGGGCGTCGACGTAAAATTGGACGCACAACAATTCTGTTATTATTTATAATAACTGTATTTAAAAAAGTAAATATTTGTGATGTGTGATTCAATGTTAAAAAATAAAAAAACGGTTAACTAAAGTGCTTTTGAAGTATTAGCATTAGCGACGTCGTCTGCGCGCTGGCAAACTTGTGGGTCTTTCGTTTTTGTTTTGTGATTTTAACATGTTGTAAAATTATAAATTAATTTGATATAAACTAATAAAACTATGAAATCGAATAAATTTTTATGGAATATTGATTTTAAAGCTTAATAATTATATAAATCTCATTATTAGGCTTTTTAGTTTTTAAAAAAACTATAAAATATAATCTGTACTCACAAAATTTGAAGCCTTAGAATCTAACAATTCCTTTAAAATAGCATTATTATAATCGTTATCTTTTGAAGCAACAAACGTTCTAATTGAAAAAGAACGCAACGCATCATGTACACTTAAGGTTGCAACTGCAGAATCTTTACGTCCTGTAAAAGGATATACGTCTGGTCCACGTTGACATGAGCTATTTAAATTCACTCTACAAACTAAGTTTACTAAGGTATCTATTAATGGCGCCAATGTTTTTATATCTTGACCAAACAAACTTACTTGTTGTCCGTAATTAGAAGCAGCCATATCGTCTAAAGGCTCTTCAATATCATTAAAAGGAACTACGGGAATCACTGGCCCGAATTGCTCTTCTTGAAATACACGCATCTCTTTTGAAACTGGATACAATACGGCAGGAAAAATATAATTATTAGTAGTTTCTCCTCCTTTACTATTAATAATTTTTGCTCCTTTTGCCGTAGCATCGTCAATTAATCCTTGAATATATGCTGGCTTATCTGGTTCTGGCAGCGGTGTTAATTTTACACCATCTTCCCAAGGATTACCAAATTTAAGCGCATCTACTTTTGCTGTAAAACGCTTATTGAATTCTTTTATAATATCCTCGTGTACATATAAAATTTTTAATGCTGTACAACGTTGCCCATTAAAGGACGTTGTACCTGCAATACATTCTTCTATTGCTAAATCTAAATCGGCATCTTTTAAAACTATTGCTGGATTTTTAGCTTCTAAACCTAATACCAAACGCAATCTATTACTTTTTGGATGTTGATTTTGTAAAGCATTTGCAGATTTACTATTTCCTATTAACGCCAAAACATCTACTTTACCAGATTGCATAATTGGTGCAGCTACTGTTCTTCCTCTTCCATAAATAATATTTACAACACCTTTAGGAAAGCTAGTTTGAAATGCTTCTAACAAAGGTGAAATTAATAAAACACCATGTTTAGCTGGTTTAAAAACAGCTGTGTTTCCCATAATTAAAGCAGGAATTAAAAGCGCAAATGTTTCGTTTAGAGGATAATTATAAGGACCTAAACAAAGAACAACACCTAAAGGTCCACGACGAATATGCGCATTTACACCTGCATGCTTTTCAAATTTAGCACTATCACGATCCATTTGTTTATAATCCTCAATTGTATCGTAAATATATTCAACTGTTCTATCAAATTCTTTTTCAGAATCTGGAAGATTTTTACCAATTTCCCACATTAAAAGCTTAACGATTTCATCTCGTTTAGTTTTCATTTGTGCAACAAATCTTTCCATGCAAGCAATACGATCTATTACTTTCATGGTAGGCCATAAACCTTGCCCTTTATTATATGCTGAACATGCCGCGTCTAAAGCCTCTAAAGCTTCCTTTTCTCCTAAAGTTGGGATACTCCCTAATAAAGTAGGTTTGTAATCTTCTGTCGAAGAAATAGTAGAAAACACTTGCGATGTTTCTCCTTTCCAAGATTTTAATTCTCCACCAACCAAATAAGAATCTTGGTTTATAGGTTTTGTTATTTTAAATGCTTCAGGAATGTTAGAAAAAGATACTTTCATAATTAATATTTTATACTAAAATTTTCAATTATTAAAAATAACATTACTTAAACAGATTATTGTTAAGTAACTGTTATTGTTAAACCAAAAATTGAAATAAATCCGGTTTATCATTTAGATAATCTCCAAAAAAATTGTTCAACTTCATTTTAGTTATTAAAGGTTCTAAATCGCTTGGAGATTTTAATTCTAAACCGACCACAGCAACATCATTTTCGCGGTTTACTTTTTTAGTATATTCAAAGTGTGTAATATCATCTGTTGGACCTAAAATATCTACCACAAATTCGCGCAAAGCACCAGCGCGTTGCGGAAACTTGACAATAAAATAATGTTTTAAATTAGCATGTAACAATGCACGCTCTTTAATCTCTGGAGTACGTGTGATGTCGTTATTGCTTCCGCTAACAACACACACAACATTTTTACCTTTTATTTCTTCTTTATATTGCTCTAAAGCTGCTATGCTTAATGCTCCAGCTGGTTCTACAACTACAGCATCTTTATTGTATAATTCTAATATGGTTTGACAAACTTTACCTTCGTCTACCGTAATCATATCACTTAAATTTTGCTGACAAATTGCAAAGTTTAAATCACCAACACGTTTTACTGCTGCTCCATCAACAAAGTTTTCGATATTTTTTAATTCGGTGTTTTGTTTTCGTCTTAAAGACGTTGACATTGAAGGCGCTCCTGTAGGCTCCACTCCAATTATTTTTGTATTTGGAGATAATAGTTTAAACACGGAAGATAATCCTGCAGATAATCCTCCACCTCCAACAGGAACAAATACATAATGGATTGGATGTTGTGCTTGATCTATAATTTCTAGTCCAACGGTTGCTTGACCTTCAATAACTTTTTCATCATTAAAAGGATGAATAAATGTTTTGTTTAACGCTTCACTTTGCTGCATTGCGGCATGATAAGCATCATCAAAAGTGTCACCAACTAATACAACGTCAATATACTCTTCGCCAAACATTTTTACCTGTTCTACCTTTTGATTTGGTGTTGGAGAAGGCATGAAAATAGTGCCTTTTATTTTTAACAATTTACATGAAATAGCTACACCTTGCGCGTGATTTCCTGCACTTGCACATACAATTCCGTTCTCGATTTCTGTTTGACTTAAAGACGACATTTTGTTGTAAGCTCCTCTTATTTTATAGGAGCGAACTTGCTGCAAATCTTCACGTTTAAACATGATATTAGCATCGAATTGCTTAGAATAATTTCTGTTAGAAATTAAAGGAGTTACAGATGCAACTCCTTTTAATTTTTCTGCAGCAGCTTCAACAGATGCTAATGTAGGCTTGTATATTGTTGTGGTGTTTTCCATGTTTTATGAGATCCTGAAATTAATTCAGGATGACAATTGATTTAAGCTAATACTGAATCTTCAGTTTTAACATCAGATTTTATAATTTTCATTGCAGTCATTGCTGCTCTTAATCGCTTACCAACTGTTTCTATTGGGTGATTTCTAATCGCATCGTTTACAGCTATTAATTCCACATTATCAACTCCATTTGTAGTTGCAAATGCTTTACCAATAATATCTGTTTCCACTGTTTTCATGAAATCTGTTAATAATGGTTTGCAAGCATGATCAAATAAATAGCAACCATATTCTGCAGTATCTGAAATGACTCTATTCATTTCAAATAATTTCTTTCTAGCGATTGTATTGGCAATTAATGGTAATTCGTGAAGTGATTCGTAGTATGCTGAGTCTTCAATTATTCCTGCACTTACCATAGTTTCGTAAGCTAATTCAACACCAGATTTAACAAATGCTACTAATAACGTTCCATGGTCAAAATATTCTTGTTCAGAAATATGCTCTGTTGTTAACGTCGTTTTTTCAAAAGCCGTTTCACCTGTTTCTGCTCTCCATTTTAAAAGATTTACATCATCATTTGCCCAATCTTCCATCATGGTTTTTGAAAAATGACCCGAAATAATATCGTCCATATGTTTTTCGAATAAAGGACGCATGATGTCTTTTAATTCTTCAGACAATTGGTATGCTTTAATTTTTGCAGGATTCGATAAACGGTCCATCATGTTTGTAATTCCACCATGTTTTAAAGCTTCAGTAATGGTTTCCCAACCAAACTGAATTAATTTTGCTGCATAACCAGGCTCAATACCTTCTGCGACCATTTTATCGAACGATAAAATTGCTCCTGTTTGTAACAAACCACATAAAATGGTTTGCTCACCCATTAAATCACTTTTTACCTCAGCCACAAAAGACGATTCTAAAACACCAGCACGATGACCTCCAGTTGCAGCTGCATAAGCTTTTGCTTGAGCCCAACCTTTATTTTCTGGATCGTTCTCTGGGTGCACAGCAATTAGTGTTGGCACACCAAAACCTCGTTTATATTCTTCTCTAACTTCGGTTCCTGGACATTTTGGAGCAACCATAATTACAGTTATATCTTCTCTCACTTTAGTGCCTTCTTCTACAATATTAAATCCGTGAGAATAACTTAGCGTAGCGCCTTTTTTCATTAAAGGCATTACTGCTTCTACAACATTTGTGTGTTGTTTGTCTGGTGTTAAGTTTAATACTAAATCTGCAGTAGGAATTAGCTCCTCATAAGTCCCAACATTAAATTCGTTGTCGGTAGCATTTTTATAAGAAGCACGCTTCTCATCAATAGCTTGTTGCCTTAATGCATACGAAATATCTAAACCTGAATCACGCATATTTAATCCTTGATTTAAACCTTGTGCGCCACAACCAATAATTACAATTTTTTTTCCTTTTAATGCGTTAACACCATCTTCAAACTCTGAAGCATCCATGAATCTACATTTACCTAATTGATCTAATTGGTTTCTTAATGATAATGTGTTGAAATAATTTGACATTGTCTTTTTATTTTAATTATTGGTTATGCTTGAAAAGCTTCCAGCATTGTTGATATTTTCATTTCGTCTTTTGTAACAGCAATACGTCCTGAACGTGTAAATTGCATGATTCCAAAAGCACTTAATTCTCTATATAATAATTCTATTTCTTCTTTACGTCCTGATTTTTCAATAACAAAAAAATCACGATTTACAGTTACAATTCTAGCGTTGCTTTCTTTAATTATATTCTGAATTTGTCGCTCTTCAAACAATAAATCAGACTTCATTTTAAAGATGCAAGATTCTTGATAGATGGTGTCTTCATCTGTATGAAAATAAGCCTTAATAACTTCGACTTGTTTTTCAATTTGACCAATTATTTTTTTCATTTGGTCTTCGGTAATATTTACAACAATGGTAAATTTTGAAACACCTTCAATTTCTGAAACCGAAGAGTTTATGCTTTCAATATTTATATGTCTGCGCTGAAATATTGCCGAAATACGATTTAATAATCCTATATTATTTTCGGTGTAAACCGAAACAGTATATATGTTGTTTTCTGCTTCCATATTATTCTAATCTTACGTCTGAAACTGATGCTCCTGTAGGTATCATTGGAAAAACATTGTCTTCCTTTTCTACACAAACTTCTAAAAAGTATGGTCCATCTGTATTTATCATTTTAGCCACTGCATCCTTTAAATCTTCACGCTTTGTTACTTTTTCAGCTTCAATAAAATAACCTTTAGCAATAGCTACAAAATCTGGATTTGTCATTTCTGTAGACGCATAACGTTTATCGAAAAACAACTGTTGCCATTGGCGAACCATACCTAAAAATTCATTATTTAAAACCACAATTTTTACAGGTACTTTTTGCTGAAAAATGGTACCCAATTCTTGAATAGTCATTTGGTAACCACCATCTCCAGAAATTGAAATTACTTCACGTTCTGGAGCTGCCATTTTTGCTCCTATTGCAGCAGGTAAACCAAAGCCCATAGTACCTAATCCACCAGAAGTAATATTGCTTCTTGTTTTGTTGAAATTGGCATAACGACAAGCTATCATTTGATGCTGGCCAACATCTGTTACAATTGCTGCATCACCTTTAGTTTGTGAGTTAATTTCTTGTAAAACTTCACCCATTGTTAAACCTTCTTTTGTAGGATGGATGTCGTTTTTTATTACTTTTTCATATTCAATAGCATATAAATCTTTAAACTTTTGATACCATTCTGGATGTGTTTTTTCTTCTAAAAGCGGAAGTAAGGCAGCTAAACTTTGTTTTGCATCACCTAAAACTGCCACATCTGTTTTTACATTTTTATCTATTTCGGCTGGATCAATTTCAAAATGAATCACTTTTGCTTGCTTAGCATACGTTGCTAGATTACCAGTAACACGATCGTCGAAACGCATACCAATTGCAATTAAAAGGTCGCACTCATTAGTTAAAACATTTGGCGCATAATTACCATGCATACCAACCATACCAATATTTAAAGGATGAGATGTTGGAATTGCTCCTGCACCTAAAATAGTCCAAGCAGATGGAATTCCAGCTTTTTCAACAACCGCTTTAAATTCGGCTTCAGCCTGACCTAACGCCACACCTTGTCCCCAAACAATCATTGGTTTTTTTGCTGAATTAATAAGTTTTGCAGCAGCTTCAACCTGATTATGATTTAATTTTGGAATCGGAATATAACTTCTTACACCTTTACATTTTTCGTAATTAAAATCGAATTCTTCAAACTGAGCATCTTTTGTTATATCAATTAAAACAGGACCTGGACGACCACTTTTAGCAATATAAAAAGCTTTAGCTATAACTTCAGGAATATCTGAAGCTTTAGTAATTTGGCAATTCCATTTTGTAACTGGTGTAGAAATACCTACAATATCTGTTTCCTGAAAAGCATCACTACCCAATAAATGCGACGCTACTTGACCAGTAATACAAACCATTGGTGTGCTATCTATTTGCGCATCTGCAATACCTGTAATCAAGTTAGTTGCTCCTGGTCCAGAGGTTGCAATTGCAACACCAACTTTACCCGAAATACGTGCATATCCTTGAGCAGAATGGGTTGCGCCTTGCTCATGACGTGTTAACACGTGATGAATTTTATCTTGGTATTTATAAAGCTCATCATACACTGGCATGATTGCTCCACCAGGATAACCATAAAGTGTATCTACACCTTCTGCTAACAAACATTTTATTATAGCTTCGCTACCAGAAATACGCTCTGTAGTTTGCGTTGTGTTTGTTTCTTTTTTTATAGTTTTTGTATCCATAAATTCCTGCGCAGGCAGGAATCTCATCCTACCTTTATATATTTTACATATTGTTCTCGCGCTTTGCTTGAGATTCTTTTTCTTTTATTTAAAATTCATAGCTATTACTGCTACGATTATGAGATTCCTTTTTTACAAAGGAATTTTTAAAACTCGTCCGTTACACATCCTTTTGAGGCAGACGATACGGTTTTAGCATATTTGTACAACACACCTCGTTTAAATTTTAAATCTGGTGCTTTCCAGTCTTGTCTTCTTTTTTGCAATTCTTCTTCTGAAACCTCTAAAACAATGGAGTTTGTTTCTGCATCAATGGTTATTATATCTCCATCTTTCACTAACGCTATATTACCACCTTCTTGAGCTTCTGGAGTAATGTGCCCAACTACAAAACCATGCGTTCCTCCAGAGAAACGTCCATCTGTAATTAATGCTACATCTTTACCTAAACCTGCTCCCATAATTGCAGCAGTTGGCTTTAGCATTTCTGGCATTCCTGGTCCACCTTTTGGTCCTTCGTAACGAATTACGACAACATCTCCTTTTTCTACTAATCCATCACGAATACCATCATTGGCAGCATATTCGCCTTCAAAGACTTTTGCTTTACCAATAAACTTTAAACCTTCTTTTCCTGTAATTTTAGCAACAGAACCTTCGGTAGCGAGATTACCATAAAGCATTCTTAAATGACCTGATATTTTTATTGGCTCTTCAATTGGCTTTATTACATCTTGACCTTCAGTTAAATCTTCAACATCCAATAAATTCTCTGCAATTGTTTTTCCTGTAACGGTTAAACAATCGCCATGAATTAATCCTTTTTTCAATAGATATTTTAGAACCGCAGGAATTCCGCCAACAGCGTGAACATCTTCCATTAGGTATTTTCCGCTAGGTTTTAAGTCGGCTAAAAATGGTGTGTTATCGCTTATATCTTGAAAATCTTTTAAAGTAAAATCGATATCTGCTGCTCTTGCAATTGCTAAAAAGTGAAGTACTGCATTTGTAGAACCACCTAAAATAGTAACTAATCTTACAGCGTTTTCTAGAGATTTACGCGTAATAATATCTGAAGGTTTAATATCTTTTTCTAATAAAACACGCATGGCTTCACCAGCTTTAACAGACTCTTCTTTTTTAGCATCACTTAATGCTGGATTTGATGAGTTAAAAGGTAAAGTCATCCCTAAAGCTTCAATAGCTGAAGCCATAGTATTTGCTGTATACATACCACCACAAGCTCCTGCTCCTGGACATGCTTTTTCAACTATATTTTGATATTCTGTTTCTTCCATGGTTCCAGCAACTTTGCTTCCCCAAGCTTCAAAAGCAGAAACCACGTCTAGTTTTTTTCCGTTATGGCAACCAGAATCAATGGTACCTCCATACACCAAAATGGATGGACGATTTAACCTAATCATTGCCATTAAGGCTCCTGGCATATTTTTATCGCAACCTACCACTGTTATTAGACCATCGTAACTCATGGCTTGCACTACGGTTTCCATAGAATCTGCAATAATATCTCGAGATGGTAGTGAGTAACGCATTCCTGGCGTTCCCATAGAAATACCATCACTAACACCTATTGTATTGAAAATAAGACCTACAACATCTTCATTTTTAGTACCTTTTTTAGCCAATTTAGCTAAATCATTAAGATGCATATTACATGGGTTACCTTCGTATCCTGTACTTGCAATACCGATAATGGGTTTTAAAAAATCTTCTTTAGTTAAACCAATAGCATGCAACATGGCTTGTGCTGCTGGTTGTGTTGGGTCTTGCGTAACTGTTTTACTGTATTTATTTAATTGACTCATATTTATTTTTGCTGAAACTAAATTAATTGTTTCGTTTATTTTGAGTATTACTATAATTAAAATTAAGCTAAACTCAATGCAATTAACAAATATGTATAGTGTTGTAAATCAGCATTTTAAACATCAAACGATATGATGTTCAAAAGCTTTTATTTTTTTTAAATTATTTATTATTTAATTTTTTCTTAAATGAAATTGCTGCTGTAGTATAACCTCCTTCGGTTGCATCAACAAAATGAATATGTTTTTCTTTTCGATCTTGAACATAACAAGACATTACCGAAGCATAAGTTGTATGTATGCCAAAAGTTAATTCTCCTTTATTTTCTCGATGCGTTAAATAAGTTTTTAATTTGTCAATATCTTTTTCCTTTCCAACCATAACTGTATTTATAGTTCCATCCATCATAATTGTATCTGAGAGTTGACTAAGTTCTTCAAGATATTTTTTGCCTTTTTTAAAAAATTTAAAATATACTTTCCCTAAAACTGTAAGAAACCAATTCTTTGCTAAATAACCGATACTATACTTACCTATTTTGGCGTACATTTCTTTTCTTATTTTTGCTATACTAGAGTTTAATTTTAAGCTAATTGTAGAAATTGGTTGCCTTTTATCTAAGTTCCCAAAAATAGAATTGATTTTGGTAATTACTTCTGCATAAACCTTAGCTTGTTGTATTTCGTTTTCACAAAATACCAAAAGGCAAACTACTTTTTTACCTTCATTCTCTGGAACAATTTCGTCCCATCGACATTCCATGCCTTCTAAATTCACTTCTTTTTTAGGGAAGCTTTTTTTACTTGGCAACCATGAGGCTTTTATTTCGTCTTCAGCATATTTTAATCCGTTACCAAGAATTACAGGTATTGTTAATAAAGGATTTAATTTAAGTTTAGCTATTTTTAATTTAAAACCTGCGCTTAGAATGTCTTTTACAGACATTGTTCCTATTCTTAAATTAAGAGATAAATTGTTTTGCACATGGACACGATGGACTTCTAAAATATCCATAACATTTTTTCGCACAGTAGCAGGAACAATAAATGTTGCTCCATCACCTCCAAAAAAATAAGGGATTTTAAAATATCTTTCCTTAAGTTTAAACTCGTTTAACACAGCTACAATACTTCCTGTTGCTGCTAAATTAACTTCGTTATGAAGACCGTTTTCTACAGCAATAGTAGAATTTTCCACATCTGCAACTACAACATACCAATTTTCTGGCACTTGAGTAAACAGTCTTTCGTCTTCTAATAAACGTTGAAGTGTTATATTGTGCTTAATTAACTTATGGTAAAAAGCATTATTAACTTTCATATTATGCATTATAAATTAACATGATTTAGTTAATTAAACACTAAAGTATCACTAATTTATATAACTTTATCTTAAATATTCTTTTAAAGCACACATCTATAATTATAATATTATAATATTGTATATTAATTCAATCTCACATTGAAAGAAGAAACAAATAATAAAGAATTTAAAGCTAAAAAGAAGAAATACCGATTCTTAAAAATTATCGGTAAAACAATTCTGTTCTTTTTAATATTATCCCTGTTAATTATATTATTTATAAGAAGTCCTTTTGGCCAAGACATTATTGTAAACAAAGCCACTTCTTATGTTTCTAATAAAACAAATACTAAAGTTGCTATTGAAAAGCTATTTATAACTTTTGATGGAGATATTCAGCTTGATGGCCTTTACCTTGAAGACAAAACAGGCGATACGTTAGTATATTCTAAATCTTTAGAAGCAAATGTTCCTTTATGGTCTATGATTCGTGGAGAAAGTGTAGGTGTCGAAGCATTAGACTGGGAAGGATTACGTGCTAATATTATAAGAAAAGATTCTATAAACGGTTTTAATTTTCAGTTTCTAATTGATGCTTTCGCTACACAAACCACAACTCCTGTTGATACTACAACAACAGCGCAGCCTCTAAATATTATATTAGGAAATCTTAATTTTAGAGATATTGATGTTGTTTACAACGATGCTATCTCTGGAATAGAAAGCCGATTCGATATTAGCAAACTTAATATAAATATGGATGAAGTAAATGTGGATTCTATGGAGTTTAACGCGTCAAGTATTGAACTAGATCAAGCTAATATAAAATTCTTCCAAACTTACGTTCCTGCTAATCCAAACGCAGAACCAACACCATTACCTAAGCTTTCTACAGACGAAATAACACTAAAAAACGTTACAGCAAATTATAAATCGCAAGCCGATAGAATAGCTGCCAATGTAGATATTACAGATTTTTATGCAGAAATACCAAATGCCGATTTAGCAAATAACGCTATCAACATTAATACTCTCGATTTAAAGGATTCTACAATTGCTATTTATACCGAAACGGAAGACAATGCAATTACTCAAAAAGTTGAAGAAGTTAGTGAAGATATAAAACAAGATATTAAGAATTTTCAGTGGCCAGATTTAAGAGTTTCGGTCGATAATTTAAATTTAGAAAATGATAATATTAGCTATTTCATTGGCAATGCTAAAGCCAGCAAAACTACATTTAATCCAAACGCATTAGTTTTTAACAACTTAAATTTAATAGGACACACCATCTTTTTAGAAAATAAAAAAGGAGGCTTAACCATTGAGACGTTTAATTTTAATGAGACCTCTGGATTAAACTTAAAAGATTTAGCACTTGAGTTTAATGTTTCTGATGAAAAATTAATGATTGACAATTTAAATTTCAAGTTAAACAATAATACCATTAATGGAAACCTAATACTAAATTACAACACATTAGCATCATTAATCGAAAAACCAGAAGATTCTAAAATCAATCTAAACTTACCCAATTTTAATGTAGATTTAAATGAAATTATTAAATTTCAACCTGATTTAAAATCTAATAATTATTTAAACACACTTAGCAAGAAACCTTTAAAAGGCACAATTAAAGCTAATGGCTATTTAGCAAATATTAACTTACAAAATGCTTTTATTAATTGGGGAAATACTACAAGAGTTTCTGCTAATGGAAACATTTTAAATGCTACAAATCCAGATGAGTTAAATTTAAATATTCCTAATTTTTCTGCAGAAACTACTAAAACAGATTTAGCCAAATTTGTAAACGAAACGGAACTTGGTGTTGCGTTACCAGAAAACATTAAAATTACCGGAAATTTAAAAGGTGGACTAAATAACATTTCTACAAATTCTAAAATTACAACATCACAAGGCATAGCAACTATAGACGGTTCGTTTAAAAACGCGGAGACTATTGCTTTTGATGCTAATGTAAAAATTAATGATTATAAATTAAGCGAGCTACTTCAAAACGAAACTTTAGGCAATTTAAGTTTAACACTAAAGGCTAATGGTAGCGGAAAAACTATAAACACTTTAGATGCTAAAGTAAATGCGGTAATTTCAAATTTTGGTTATAATCAATATGTAATTAAAGACCTTAATTTAAACGGAAATATTAAAGACGGAAAAGGAAAAATATTATCTAATTATAAAGATGATAATCTTAATTTAGATTTAGACGCATTAGTAACCTTAGACTCTATCGCTCCAGAAGCTAAAATTAATTTAAATATTATTGGTGCAAACCTACAAGGATTAGGTTTAATGAACCGAGACATAAGAACAGGCCTTAAATTAAAAGGTGATTTTAAAGGAAATGCTGAAACTTATAATTTTGAAGCAAATATTGAAGACGGTGTAATAGTTTACGATAATAAAACTTACCTATTGGGCAATATAGACGCTACTGGTTTTGTAAAAAGTGATACAACCTCCGTTACATTTAAAAATAAATTAATCGATTTAAACTTACAATCTAATACAGATCCACAATCTTTTGCTACGGCTTTACAAAAACATGTAAACAGTTATTTCTATCGCGATGTAAAAATTTCCGATTCTGTAGCAAAACCTGTTCGTTTAAAATTAAATGGATACATTACACAATCTCCATTATTAAACGATGTGCTTTTAGTTAATGTTAAAGACTTAGACACTATTTCTATAGCTGTAGATTTTGAACAAGAAGAGCGAAAATTAATAGCAGATATTACTGCACCACATATAAATTATGCCGGTTACGAATTAGATAGCTTAGCGTTTAAAATGAATACCAATAAAACCGATTTAAATTTTGATTTTGGTTTTAAAGCACTCAAAGCAGGAGCAATAGATATTCAAAAAACTAAAATTTCTGCCGATCAAAAAAACAACGAAATGCTGTTAACAATCACAGCATTTAATGAGGAAGAAAAATTAATAAATGTAATTTCTCAAATTACAGGACATCAAGAAAAATTAACACTAAAAGTACTTCAAGACAATTTAACGTTTAATCAAGAACCTTGGAATATTCCATTAAATAATGAAATGATTTATACCGAAAATCATTTAGAATTTAACAACTTTAAAATTAGTAACGGCAACCAAGCTGTAGAGATTACAGATAACTTACAAAATATAGCAAAAGAACACGTTGCGATAGATTTTAAAAATTTTAATCTAGCAGATTTTTTAAGTTATTTTAATACCGAAAAAACCTTAGCTTCTGGTATAATAAATGGAGATTTTATTTTAGAAGAACCTTTTAAAGACACAGGTATTCTTGCAGATTTAGAGGTTAACAAACTTGAAGTTTTAAAAGCTAATCTAGGCAAACTAGCCATAACAGGAAGATCACTTGGCGGAAACAGCTACGCTTTTAACTCAACACTAAAAGGAGGTGATGTAGACTTAGATTTAGTGGGTGATTATACTGCAAATGAAACTGGCGCAAATTTAGATTTGGATTTAGATATTAATGAGTTTAAAATGATAGCTCTAGAAAAATTCTCTCAAGGCTACTTAAAAGAAACAGATGGAAACTTTTCTGGGACATTTAAATTAAGTGGCACAACAGCAGAACCTAAATACCAAGGAAAATTAAATTTTAATAATGCCGATTTTAATATCGCCATGTTTAATGCAGCATTTACATTAGAAAACGAAGCAATAAGTGTTAATAACGAAGGTTTAAACTTATCTAATTTTACTATAAAAGATAAAGACAGTAATAGCCTTGTCGTTTCTGGAGACATTGGTACAAAATCCTTTATCAATCCTACTTTTAATTTAAATTTAAAAGCAAAAGATTTTCAGTTTTTAAATGCCACAAAAGAGGATAACGATTTCCTCTACGGAAAAGCAAGTTTTGATGCCAATGGAAAATTAACTGGAGATTTACAAATTCCAAAACTTAATGCTAATGCAACTATTGGTTCTAGCACAGATGTAACATATGTCATGCCTTCCGCAACCGTAAATATAGAGCAACGCGATGGTGTTGTAGTATTTGTTAATCGAGAAAATCCAGATGCTATTTTAACGCAAAGCGAAGAACAAACTGCAACTATAAAAGGATTCGATATTAAAACCTTTTTAAAAGTTGGAGACAAAGCAACAGTTACAATAATTATAGATGAAGATACAGGAGATTATTTTAAAGTGTCTGGTCATGGTGATTTTGATTTTACAATGAAACCAAACGGACGTATGAATTTGGTAGGAACATACAATGTAGATACCGGTTTATACGAAATGAATTTATACAACATTGTTAATCGAAAATTCGAACTAGCTTCTGGCAGTAAAGTCTCTTGGTCTGGAGATCCTTTTGATGCTAAGTTAGACGTTCGTGCTATTTACGATTTAAAAGCATCGGCGTCACCATTAATGGCATCACAACTTTCTGGAGCAGATCCTGCAGTAAAAAGTAAGTATAGACAAGTTCTTCCTTTTTATGTTTATTTAAATATTGATGGCGAATTGCTTCAACCTAAAATATCTTTTAAATTAGATATGCCAGAAGACGAGCAAGGCGCTATTAGCGGTCAAGTTTATGGCCGCGTACAACAGGTAAACCAACAAGAAGGCGAATTAAACAGGCAGGTATTTTCATTACTAGTTTTAAACCGTTTTTATCCAGAATCTGGCAGCGATGGTAGTACAGGTGGTTTTGCAACGGTTGCTAGAGACAACCTTAACGATGCTGTTTCAGATCAATTAAATGTATTTTCAAATAAACTATTAGGCAATTCTGGTTTCGAACTCGATTTTGGTTTAGACAGTTATACGGATTATCAAGGTACGGCACCACAAGACAGAACACAATTAAATGTGGCAGCACAAAAAAGATTGTTTGATGACCGTTTAGTAGTAAGAGTTGGTAGCGAAGTGGATTTACAAGGAAGTAGTTCTACAGGCGAATCCTCACCATTAATTGGTAATGTAAGCCTAGAATACTTATTAACTAAAAATGGGCGTTATAAACTTAAAGGATTTAGAAGAAATGAATTCGAAAATATTATAGATGGACAAACCATAGTTAGCGGTATAGGACTTATTTTCACTCAAGAATTTAATAAATTTAGTGAACTTTGGGACGCTATACTCTACAACGAAACTAAAGCAGAAAAGCAGGAAAGAGATCGTTTAGAAAAAGAACAAGAGCTTAAAGACGAAGAAAAAATTGATCCTGAAAAAGAAAGCTTAAAAGAGAATTAGTGGTAAAAAAAATAGCACATACAACTATCTTAAATTTGAAAACAAAAACACAAATAATTCTAAGCATTATTATTGTAATAACACAATCATGTGCTGTAAAAAAATACATTCCAGAAGGAGAGTTATTATATACTGGTGCAGAAATAGAAATAAAAGCAGACAGTCTTGTAGAAAACCCTAAAAGCTTAGAACCTATTTTAGAAGCTGTAATAACTCCAGAGCCAAACTCTAAGTTTTTAGGTATGCGACCAGGTTTACATTTTTACTACAAAGTTCAAAAAGAAAAACCTGGATTTATAAACAGATGGTTATTTAAACAATTTGGAGAAGAACCTGTTTACCAAAGCGATGTTGAAGCCTACGAAGTAGAAGATGTTTTAGTTAATAAATTAGAAAACAATGGGTTCTTTTACAGTCGCGCCACTTCAGATTTTATTGAAAACAAAAACACAAAAGAAGCATCTGTAGTATATTCAATTACAGTTCCTACACCGTATAAAATTGAGACCTATCAAGTAGACTCTTTACCTTCTCCTATTTATGAGGATATTAAATATGCAGTAGAAAAATTAAATTTTAAAAAAGGAACTCGATTTGATTTAGAAGGAATGAAAACCGAGCGCCAGCGTATTGATGCACATTTAAAAAACAAAGGCTATTATAATTTTAATTCAGACTTTTTAATTTTTGAAGCAGACAGTAACCAATACGATAACAAAAGCGTAGATTTATATTTAAAATTAAAAAGTGAAGTTCCCGAAAAAGCAATTGTCCCATATCGTTTAGGAAAAGTAAATATCTATCCTGATTACGAGCTACCTAAAGATTCTAAAGTTTTTGATAGCGAGCGCTACAACGAAAAAACATATGTTCAAGACCCTAAATTTTTCCGTCCAGATCGCTTAGATCCTTTTATTACTTTAAATGAAGGAGAATTATACAACCCTTTAAACTCAAAAAACACCGCAAGACGTTTATCTACAATTGGAGCCTATAAATTTGTTAATATTCAATATAAAGAGACAGATTCTATTGCAAATGATGGCTTAGGACTTTTAGATACTAATATTTATTTATCTCCATTAAACAAACGCGCTGTTAGAGCAGAAATACAAGCAGTTACAAAGTCTAATAATTTTGCAGGTCCTGCATTAGTATTAACCTACAGTAACCGTAATTTATTTAAAGGCGGAGAAACATTAAACATAAGTACAAAAGCGGCATACGAAACTCAAATTGCAGGAAAAAACCAAGCAGGTTTAAGTAGTTTAGAGTTAGGAGCAGAAGCAGAACTTATTTTCCCACGTGTATTATTTCCAATTAAAATAAGTGATAATTATTTTAAATATGCCATTCCAAAAACAAAAACATCTATAGGTTTCGATTATTTAAACAGAAGTGAACTTTACACATTGCTATCTGCAAATGCAAGGTTTGGTTATGTTTGGGATGCAAGTCGTTATGTAACACATACTATAAATCCTATTTCTACAAATTACACAAGATTATCCAATACAACAGAAGAGTTTCAAGCCATTTTAGACGACAATCCATTTTTAAAAAGCAGTTTCGATCAAGAATTTATTTCTGGGCTAACCTACTCTTTTACATACAACGAATTAGCTAACTCTAGTAAAACGCATCAATTTTACGCAAATTTTAATTTTGATGTCGCAGGAAATACAATTAGCCTATTAGGTAAAGAAAAGGAGGCTGGAGAACCAAAACAAATTTTTGGACTTGAATACGCACAATATGCAAAAGCAGATATAGATTTACATTATCATTTTAATTTTGGTAAAGATCAAAAAATAGCAACTCGTCTTTTTGCCGGTTATGGTCTAGCCTACGGGAATTCAGAAATATTACCATACACAAAACAGTACTTTTCTGGTGGACCATATAGTGTTCGAGCCTTTAGAATTCGCTCACTTGGTCCAGGTACATATTCCAACTCTGGGACAGAAGACGAAACTTTTTTTGACCAAACTGGTAATATTAGATTAGAAGCAAATATAGAATATCGTTTTCCAATATTTGGTTTCTTTAAAGGAGCCGTTTTTGCCGATGCAGGAAACGTATGGAACTCAAAAGAAAACCCATCATTACCAGGAGGAGAATTCTCAAGCGATTTTTTAAGCGAATTAGGAATGGGTGCAGGATTTGGTTTACGTGTAGATGTACAAGGTTTTGTAATTCGTTTAGATTTAGCTGCACCTTTTCATGATCCTGGAGAAGAAAAAGGAGAACGTTTAGATTTTAAATTAGACGAACCTATTTTAAATTTTGCAATCGGTTATCCTTTTTAATTATTTCTAATTTTTAACCTCTAAATTTAAGAAGTTAATAGTACAATCAATATTTTTTATGATTTCTTTAGGAATTAATTAATAACATTTTTATATTTTAGACCGATTAATACAAAATGAATGAATAATATGGAAACCCTACTGATTGAAGCTCAGGAATTTGAAGATATGAAAATGAGCAATATGTCTACTAGTGATCGTGTTGAAGCTTCTAGAAAAGCAAAAGCTATAATCTTAGGTTTAAACGAATTTTATAAAGAAAGTAAAGACGTTAAAATCATGGATGTTATGAAAAGAATAACAGAAAAAAAACAAAAAATTGAAAAGCGTCTTAAAGGAAGACCATCTGCTTAATAAAACTTTTAAAATCATAATAATGGATTCTATTTTGAAACAAAGTAGAATCCATTTTTTTTGTTAGGAACTTTACTTAACTTCGACAATATAAATTAATATATCAAAAATGAATAAAACATACTACGACCCAGCAGACTTAAAAAAATTTGGAAAAATTAGCGAATGGAATCAAGAATTAGGCGATAAATTTTTTGATTACTATGGTAAAGTTTTTGAAGAAGGACATTTATCTGCCCGTGAAAAATCACTTATAGCTTTAGCTGTAGCGCATACAGAACAGTGTCCATATTGCATAGACGCCTATACTAAAGATGGTTTACAACGTGGTATTACCAAAGAAGAAATGATGGAAGCATTACATGTTGGAGCTGCCATAAAAAGTGGAGCAACATTAGTACATGGTGTTCAAATGATGAATAAAGTAAATAAATTAGATGGCTAATAAAACCACTTTATAATTTACTACGTAAGAATTTATAAACAGAAAAACATTAATGGCAACAAAGTCCCTTAAAAAACAAGGTAAAGAAATAGCTAATAGTAATAGACAACTAGAAATCTTATCTAACGGAATTTTTAAAAGTGGAGAATTACCAACTTTTAAAAATAAAATTTCTGAAACTAACCAATTTCCCTTAAAAGCAAAAAAACTAGAAATTTTACAAGTAAATGTAGGTTACATGTGTAATCAAGTTTGCGAACATTGCCATGTAGATGCCGGTCCAGATAGAAAAGAAATAATGACGCGTGAAACCATGCAGCAAATAATTGATGTTATTAAAACTACCGGCGCTCATACACTAGACTTAACTGGTGGTGCACCAGAAATGAACCCTAATTTTAGATGGTTTGTTGAAGAAGCTTCAAAAGTAGGTATTAAAGATTTTATTGTACGCTCCAATTTAACCATAATTAGAGCCAATAAAAAATATTACGATTTACCAGACTTCTTTAAAAAACACAACATACATGTTGTTTCTTCTATGCCACATTGGACTAGAGGAAAAACCGACAAACAACGTGGTGAAGGTGTTTTTGACATGTCTATAAAAGCCTTACAAGAGTTAAACGATCGTGGTTATGGCATGCCAGAAAGCAATTTAAAATTAGATTTAGTTTACAATCCAAGTGGAGCTTTTTTACCAGGAGATCAAGCTACAATGGAAAAAGATTTTAAAAAAGCTTTAATGGAAGATTTTGGCATTAGTTTTCACAATTTATTTGCTATTACCAACCTACCTATTGCTCGTTTTTTAGATTATCTAATTGCTAGTGAAAACTACGAAGATTATATGTATGCTTTAGTAGAAGCTTATAATCCTGCAGCTGTAGAAAACGTTATGTGTACCAACACACTATCTGTAAGTTGGGATGGTTATTTATTTGATTGTGATTTTAACCAAATGTTAGAATTACCAGTAAACAGTAAGTCGAAACACATTAGCGAATACAAAGAAGAGTTATTAGAAGGTAGAAATATTGTTATATCTCAACATTGCTATGGCTGTACTGCAGGCGCAGGAAGTAGCTGTCAAGGTGTTGTAGCATAAATATGAAAAAAAGCACAGCAATATTAATTTTTGCAAATTCTGCAGAAAGAGAAGGTTTAAACAAACCTTTCTCACAATCTGCTCATTTATTTAAAGCTCTAAATACCGGAATTCAAGAAAAAACAAAAAAAACAAATCTCCCTTATTATATAATTTCAGAAACCCAACAATTTGGTAATACTTTTGGTGAACGCTTTACAAATGCCATTGAATCAATTTTCAAAAAAGGTTTCGACAATATTATAACTGTTGGTAACGATACTCCACATTTAAACACTAGCCACATATTAGAAGCTCAAAAAAAACTTGAAACCAATTCTTTAGTTTTAGGTCCTTCACAAGATGGTGGTTTTTATCTTATGGGAATCAACAAATCTGTCTTTAACGCAAAGCTATTTGTTAATTTACCATGGCAATCTTCTATTTTAAATCAACATATTTTTAATCTTTTTTCACTTAAAAAAGTTGACATTGCTTGTTTAGAAACACTTATAGACATAGACAATGTTTTAGACATTAAAAAGGTTATAAATAGTTTTAAAAATCTTTCAATAAATATTAGAAAGATATTATTAAAAATTATCACTTCAGCGAAAGCGAAAAGTAAACATATATTACAGTTTTTAAAGCTGAATACAGTCTCCACAAGCCGCAATAAAGGTTCCCCAATTGTATTTTCAATATAAAGCCAAAGAGATGTGCTATTGCACATCAAAACCCTAACTAACTTTTTTGAAAATATTTTCTTAAATGAAACACATTTACTTATGTGTAATGCTACTTGTATCAAGTTTTAGCTTTGCACAAATTACAATTACAGGAACTGTTACTAATGCTACAGATGGCGAAACACTACCATTTGTAAATATTACATCAGGAAAGAATGGAACTACTACTAACCAAAATGGAGAATATCTTATTGAAATACCGTCTAAAGACAACCAATTACAATTCTCTTTTTTAGGTTACAAAACACAAACAATAACCGTTGGAAACAAAACAATTATTAATATTGAATTAACCGAAGACACCTCAACTTTAGACGAAGTTGTTATTACAGCATTAGGTCTAGAGCGCGAAAGAAAAGAATTAGGCTACGTTGTACAATCTTTAAAATCTAAAGGTTTAAGCGAAGTAAAATCTGTAAATTTTTTAGATAATTTATCCGGCAAATTAGCTGGTGTAACTGTATCTCAAGGAGCAACAGGTGTTGGTTCTTCTTCTAAAATTACAATTCGTGGTGAAGCCTCATTTTCTAACAACAATCCATTATTTGTTGTAGATGGAATACCAATAAACAACAATACTGTTTTTAATTTCACTAACGAAGCGGCTGCAGGTTTTCAAGAAATAGATTTTGGAAACGGAGCCATGGAAGTTAATGCAGATGATATTAAGGAAGTTTCTGTATTAAAAGGACCAAGTGCCGCGGCACTTTATGGTACAAGAGCTTCTAACGGTGTAATTGTTATAACAACTAAAGATGGAAAAAGAACAAAAGGTTTAGGCATAAGCATAAATTCTTCTCTATTTATAGACACAGCATTTAGGTTACCAGATTTTCAAAATTCATACGGTCAAGGAAATTCGGGAATGTTTGATTTTGTAGACGGTCTTGGTGGTGGTACAAATGATAATATTAGTTATTCTTGGGGACCAAGATTAGATGCAGGAATTTTTGCTCCTCAGTTTGATAGTCCTGTGTTTTTAGAAAACGGCAGCATTGTTCGCGGTGGTGATACTTCTCTTTACTCTGGAAATACAATTACACCAACAGAATTAAAATCTAATCCGGATAATCTTAAAGATTTTTACGAAACTGGTATAACTACCATAAATAATATTGCAATTTCAAATGGTTTTGATAATGGTGATTATAGATTATCGTTTACAGATTTAAGAAGCGAATCTATAATTCCTGGCGTAAATTTAGACAAACAAACTGTTGCTGTAAAATTAAATTTTGAACCTACAGAAAAAACAACATTTTCTTCATCTATTGCTTACACAAATTCAAGTAGTGATAATAGACCATCAAACGGTTATGGTAGTGAAAACGTAAACTACTCACTTGTTGCTTGGGGACCAAGAAGTTTAAACATTAATAATTTAAAAAATTATTGGCAACCTGGACTAGAAAATGTTCAACAATACTCCTTTAATTATACTTTTTTCGATAACCCATATTTTATTTTATACGAAAACAGAAACGCTTTTGAACGCGATCGTGTATTTGGCAACTTAGCTTTAAAACATAATTTTACCAGCAATTTAAGTTTACAAGTTAGAACTGGTATGGATTACTCTAGCGAAACCAGAGAACTACATCGTGCTTTTTCTAGTAACCGCTTTAAAAATGGTGCTTACGCAGAGCATGATGTTACTTATAGAGAAATAAACACCGATTTTTTACTAAACTACAATACGCTTTTTGGTGATTTTAAAGTTGATGTATCTTTAGGTGGTAATCGTTTAGACCAAACAGCATCTACCAAACAAGTGCAAACAGTTAATTTAGCACAACCTGGTATTTTTAGTTTAAATAATGCAGCATCACCAATAGAAGCGTTTCAATACAAATCTAAAAAACGTATAAATTCGTTTTACGGTATTGCTAAATTTGGCTACAAAGACTATTTATTTTTAGATGTTACTGGCCGTAACGATTGGTCTAGTGCACTAGCAACACCTTTTTCTGTAGATGGCACATCATTTTTCTATCCATCAGCTTCAGCTAGTTTCATTCTTTCAAATGTTATTGCGTTACCAGAAAGTGTTTCATTTGCAAAAATAAGAGCTAGTGTTGCACAAGTTGGTAACGATACTGGAGCCTACCAAACCTCTGGTGCTTTTGTATCTCAAACACCATTTAATAGCGAACCTACATTTAGCGATCAAAATTTTATACCTAATAACAATTTAAAACCAGAAAGTACAACATCATACGAGTTTGGTGCAGACTTACGCTTTTTAAACGATAGGTTTAGACTAGATTTCACTTACTATAATGCTATTACTAAAGACCAAATTATTTCATTACCAATTCCTATTTCTTCTGGCTATAGTCAACAAGTGGTTAATGGTGGCAAAGTAACCTCTAAAGGTTTAGAAATTATTGCTGGTTTAACGCCAATTACTAATAGTAATTTTACTTGGAATACGACCTTTAATTTCGCAACAAATACAGCTACTATTACACAGTTACCTCAAGCAGATGGTCGTTTAACTTTAGCTTATAGCCGTATTTACGACTCTCAAAACCAAACCGTTTGGTTTCAAGTTGAAGAAGGCGGACGCATTGGTGATTTTTATGGTACAGGTTATTTAAAAAATGAAAATGGTGATTTTATAATAGATGATAACGGAAACTATATCGCAGATAACAACTTACAAAAACTAGGCAATTATAATCCAGATTTTACCTTAGGATGGAATAACGATTTTAAATATAAAAACTGGACTGCTAGCTTTTTATTTGATTGGAGACAAGGCGGCGAATTAGTATCTAGAACAAGTGCTTTAGGTAATGTTGGTGGCCAATTAGCAGAAACGGAATACAGACCCGAAGAAGGTATTATTGCACAAGGTGTTACACAAACTGGAGCACCTAATACTGTAGCCATTTCTGCCGAAAGTTATTATAGACAATTTTACGATAGAAACCACGAAGAAAACAACGTTTACGATGCTTCTTATTTAAAACTGCGTCAATTCTCAATTGGTTATGGTTTTAAATTAAAAGATGGCTTTTTGGGTTTAAAGGAAGGCGGCACTATCGATTTATCTCTAATAGGAAGAAACCTTTTTGTAATTACAGAAAACCCACATTTTGACCCAGAACAACTTGCAGTACAAGGCACTGGTTTTGTAAGCGGTGTTGAAGATATGAGCTATGCAACTTCACGTAGTTTTGGATTAAAAGCAAGTTTAAATTTTTAAAATAATTTTCGGGTAAAACGAAAAACTAAAATTCATAATAATGAAAAATACATTATATATAATCAGTCTTATTATGCTTGCTTTTACAACAAGCTGCACAAAAGATTTCGAAGACATAAATACCAATCCCAACGCTCCAAACACAGTACAACCTAGCTTATTATTGCGCCAAGTAATTTATAATTTTGGAGATGAAATGAGTTATGAAGGCTTCGTAGCTGGAGATTTATTATCACAACATAGAACTGCTTTAGATTTTAATTTATTTGATCGTCATGCCTTAAAATCACCTCAATTAGGTGGTAATCCTTGGCCAATTTTTTACACTAATTTAAGAGATAATGAGATTATTATAAACCAATCTAGAAGCATTTCTACATTTCAAGTTTACGAAGGTCCTGCCTTAATTTTAAAAGCATACATGACTGCCGGTTTAACAGATTTGTTTGGAGATGTACCATATTTTGAAGCATTTAACGGTATTAATGGCACAGTAACACCGGTTTACGATAGTCAAGAATCTATTTACACAGGTGAAAATGGCATTTTAGAAAACTTAGACAAAGGCATTGAAGCAATACAAAGCTACTCGCAAAATATTGCTCTAGAAGGTGATATATTGTTTAATGGCGATTTAAATGCATGGATAAAATTTGCAAATGCATTAAAAATTAAAGCTTTACTTAGAATTTCAGATAAAATAGATGTTGCTACACAATTACAAACCATTGTATCGCAAGGAGATTATATTACAACTAATGCCGAAAATGCTGTATTTAACTTTACAAATTCAGATCCTAATAGTTTCCGTTTAGCGCAATTACGAATTGGAGATTTTAACAATTTTGTACTATCTGAAACCATGGAAAACATTCTTTTAGATTATAGCGATTCTAGAATTGAAGTGTTTTTTAGACCATTTGCAAATTCAAATTCACAAGAATTTAATGGCTTAATTAACGGTATTGATGCCTCTTCAACATCTATTGCTTTAGCAGATTATTCTTTAGCAGGAACTGCTTTTAGAGAAGACACTTCGGTTTTAGACGCCAATTTTATTACCGCTTGGGAAGTACAGTTTGCGCTTGCCGAAGCTGCCCAAAAAGGATTAATTACTGCCAACGCAGAAGAATTATATAATAACGGAGTAACCTTAGCTTTTGAGTATTGGCAAACTACAATGCCAACAGATTACCTAACAGGAAATGCCGCTTTTAATGCGCCAGGCACAACACCATTGCAACAAATTATTACTCAAAAATGGATTGCTAATTTAATAAATGGGTATGAAGGTTGGATAGAATACCGCCGTACAGGATTTCCAGAACTTAATCCTATTTCGGCAAGTTTAAATAACAATTTAATTCCTGTTAGAATGCCTTATCCTGCAGAGGAAGAAGCTTTAAATGCAGAAAATTATCAAGCCGCAGCTAGTGCAACAAATGGCAACAGTATTAATTCACCAGTTTGGTGGGACGAAAATTAAAATATGAGTACAGAATTATGGCAATGGATTTTAGTAGTAGGTTCAAGTTTAATCTTGTTCCTACTTTCGCCATTGGCAAAAACTAGTGACTCTTTTTTTAAAGCAAACCACAATAAAAAATCACCAAATGTTTTAGTACTTACTGGAAGTTTAATTATCTCATGGATTTTTGCCAAAAGTATTACTAATGCTGCAAATTTAGGACTAGATTTTGGCTTAGTTGGTGGTGTTGCCTACGCTGGTTATTATTTAAGTTTTGCTGTGGCTGGCGTTTTAATTTATAAGCTAAGAACTAAAGGTGGTTTTAATAGTATTCACCAGTTTTTAACCAGTAAATATGGTCGTCCTGCAGTAGCATTATTTTCAATATTAATAATCATTCGTTTGTTTAATGAGGTTTGGAGTAATACTATGGTTATTGGCTCATACTTTGGTGCGCAAGGTTCAACACCTTACTTCGCAGCAATTATAGTGTTTACTTTACTAACATTAGCTTACGCTATAAAAGGTGGTTTAAGCAGTTCTATTTTTACAGATGTTATACAAATGGTGCTATTTTCAATTTTACTAATTATCATATTGTATAGTATATTTTCGGTAGAAAATTTTTCTGCAAATCAAGTAGTATCATCAGGAACTTGGAGTTTTGAGTTAGGTTTAAATCTCTTTTTTGCAGCAATTATCCAATCGTTTAGCTATCCTTTTCATGATCCTGTTTTAACAGATCGTGCCTTTATAAGCACGCCAAAAGTGACATTAAAAAGTTTTCTTTGGGCAAGTGTTTTAGGCGGTTTATGCATAGTGTTATTTAGCATCATTGGTATTTATGCACAAACACAAGGTTTTAAAGGTCAAGCTGCTGTAGAAGTTGGCAAAGCGTTTGGTGTTGTTATTTTATTAGTTATTAATTTTATAATGATAACTTCTGCTGCATCAACATTAGACTCTACATTTTCATCCTTTTCAAAATTATTAGCAGTAGATTTAGGCTTCGGAAAAAATATTTCTTTTGGAAGATTAGCCATGGTTGTAATTGCAATTTTAGGTACTATTCCAATATTTTTTAACGCCGAAATACTTTCAGCAACTACAATATCTGGAACAATGGTTATTGGTTTAACGCCAATATTCCTGTTTTGGAATGTAAAAGTCCCAAAACTAAGCTTCTATTTAAGTGTAGTTTGCGGTCTCGTTTTTGGCTTTTTATTAGTTTTTAATGTATTTCCAGAGAATTTAGTTTTTACTACAGGTAAGTATGCACAGTTATTGTGGGTAAATATTTGGGGTATTTTAACTTGTATCGCATTATACTTTTTGCCAAAAGCACTTTTAAAAAATTAAATTTTCTGTACTATAGCAGAATTAAATATGAATAAAAAAATAAATAATATAGGAACACTAAAAGGCAAAGTATTGCTCTTTGGTGGTGTTTACAGTAATCTTCAAGCACTTGAAGCCTTAAAAGCTATTGCCGAAAAAGAAAGTATTCCTGCAGAAAATTGTATTTGTACAGGAGATATTGTTGGCTATTGTGCACAACCTGAAGAAACCGTGCAACTATTTAAACTTTGGAAAGCAAAAAGTATTCTAGGTAATGTAGAAATACAATTAATTGATAATGCCGAAGATTGCGGTTGCGATTTTACCGAAGGTTCCCGATGCGATGGTTTTTCAAAGTTATGGTATCCTTACGCACAAAGTTTACTTTCTAAAAGTTCTATAAACCACCTTGAAACATTACCAGATCATATTGTTTTTGAGTATGCCGGTAAAAAAGTTACTGTTATACATGGTGATTATTTTAATGTGTCGGAGTTTATATTTAAATCTACAAATTGGCAAAAAAAAGAAGAAACCTTTAATGCAACGCAAAGCGATGTGATAGTTGCAGGACACTGCGGCCTTCCTTTTTATCATCAAAAAAACAACAAATTATGGCTAAATCCTGGTGTTATTGGTATGCCTGCTAACGATGGTTCGCCTCAAGTTTGGTATGCTATTTTAGATGATACTAACGAAGATTTGAAATTTAAACACCATAACCTCGACTATAATTACAAGCTTACTAATAAGCTTATGCAAAATGGTTTATTACCAGAAGAATATGCCCGAACTATTGTTACAGGAATTTGGGATAACACCGAAATTTTACCAGCAGTAGAAAGTGGCTTGCAAGGTTTTGGAATCACGCTTTAATTAAATTACACTATCATGAAACACTTTATACTTATACTAATTGCCTTATTTTCTGTAGAATTATCTGCACAAAAAACTATAGACGATTTATTAAAACAGTATAACGATAAAGGTGTGCCTTATATTAGTGTTGAAGAATTAGCCATGCCTAAAACAAAAGCTATTATTTTTGATACGCGCGAACCTAAAGAATATAAAGTTAGCCATTTAAAAAATGCCGTTTGCGTTGGTTACGATGATTTTGATTTAGCTTCAATTGAAAAAAATTACCCGAATAAAAACGAAAAAATTGTGGTTTATTGCTCACTTGGTATACGCTCTGAAACTATTGGCGAAAAACTAAAAAAAGCAGGATATACAAATGTTTATAATTTATACGGTGGTATTTTTGAATGGAAAAACAAAGATTTTAGCGTTGTAGATATTCAGAACAATGAAACCGAAAAAATCCATACTTTCAATAAAACATGGAGTAAATGGCTAAAAAAAGGTGAAAAAGTATATGAAAAAGAAGAAAAACTTTCAAAAAAAACCAAAAAGTAATTCAGTATAAAAATGCACAACAATCTTATTATAACCTTTACTCGTAATCCTGAATTAGGAAAATGTAAAACACGTTTAGCAAAAACTATTGGAGACGAAGCTGCTTTACGAGTGTACAAATACCTTTTAAAACATACAGAACAAGTTATTAAACAAGTTGATGCAGATAAAGCAGTATATTATTCTGTAAAAATTAGAGAAAATGATTTGTGGGATGCTTCCGTTTTTCAAAAACACCAACAAATTGGAGCCGATTTAGGTATAAGAATGCAAAATGCATTTAAAAATGGTTTTGATAACAACTACCAAAAAATAGTAATTGTTGGTAGCGATTTATTTCATTTACATCCTCAACATATTGAAGATGCTTTTAAAGCGTTAGATAATAACGATGTTGTTATTGGTCCTGCAGAAGATGGCGGTTATTATTTATTAGGCATGAAAACAATGCACGATTCTGTTTTTAAAAATAAAAATTGGGGAACCGAAACGGTTTTTACCGATACAATTTCTAACTTAACAGACCAAAAAACGCATTTATTAGAAACCTTAAATGACATCGATTTATACGAAGATTTAGAACACATTCAACCACTACAAAACATTATAAAAAACAATGATTAAATACATAAAAAAAACAGTAGAATACTTAAAAGAAAAAGGTTTTAAAAATCCTGAAGTTGGTATTATTTTAGGTACTGGTTTAGGTAAAATTACTGAAGAACTTGAAATTATAGAAGAAGTAAGCTACAACCACATACCACATTTTCCAACTGCGACTGTAGAGTTTCATAAAGGAAAACTTATTTACGGTAAATTAGAAGGTAAAACGGTAATTGTTATGCAAGGCCGTTTTCATTTATACGAAGGCTACACGCTACAAGATGTAACATATCCTGTGCGTATAATGGAAAAACTAGGTATAAAAACGCTATTAGTTTCAAACGCATCTGGCGCCATAAATTTAGACTTTAAAAAAGGCGAATTAATGTTAATTGACGACCATATTAATTTGCAAGGCAGTTCGCCTTTAGCATTTAAAGGTGTTGGAAAATTAGGAGAACGTTTTGCAGATATGAGCGCGCCTTACGATGCAGAAATAAATTCAAAATTTGAAGCTATTGCAAAAGCCAATAACATAAAACTCCACAAAGGTGTTTACGCAAGTGTTGTTGGACCTCAACTTGAAACAAGAGCAGAATATAGAATGCTTAAAATAATTGGTGCAGACGCTGTTGGTATGAGTACTGTTCCAGAAATTATTGTTGCCAACCATTTAAATTTAAAAGTTGCAGCCGTTTCTGTTTTAACAGATGAGTGCGATCCAGATAATTTAAAACCAGTAGATATTGAAGAGATTATTGCTATGGCAACTAAAGCAGAACCTAATATGATAACTTTATTTAAAGAATTAATTAAGAACCTGTAAGTACAGCATTTTAATTGCGTCGAAATAAATATGATTTAACATTCTGATTTTATTTAAGAATTTATGGGGAAATATTTAGACATTATAAAAAACGCCTATTCTGGATATTGGAATTATCTTAAAAACGAGATTATAACCATTAACCATTGGGATAACTTTTTTTATGGGCTAATTGTCATTTCAATTTTAGTTTGGATACTAGAAATTGCATTTCCTTGGCGTAAAGACCAATCTATTTTTAGAAAAGATTTTTGGTTAGATACGTTTTATATGTTCTTTAATTTTTTCCTTTTAAATTTAATAGTACTTATCGCATTAACAGATACCGCTGCTATTTTTTTTGATGATATTCTAGGCTTAGTTGGACTCTCTATTGCTAACTTTCAATTGTTTGATGTAGACGAATTGCCATTATGGTTAGGCTTACTCATCTTTTTTATAGTTAGCGATTTCACACAATGGAACACGCATAGATTATTACATCGTATTCCGTTTTTATGGAACTTTCATAAAGTTCACCATAGCGTAAAAGAAATGGGCTTTGCCGCACATTTACGCTACCACTGGATGGAGCCCATAGTTTACAAATCGTTACTATATATACCTATTGCAATAATTGGTGGTTTTGATGCTAAACATGTTGCCATTGTTCACTTTTTTAGTATCACCATTGGCCATTTAAATCATGCCAATTTAGGCTGGGATTATGGCGTTTTAAAATACATATTTAACAACCCAAAAATGCACATTTGGCATCACGCAAGAGAACTGCCTAAAAAAGGAAGTTACGGTGTAAACTTTGGCTTAACTTTAAGTATTTGGGACTACTTATTTAAAACAGATTATGTACCTTATAATGGTAAGGATATTGAACTAGGATTTCATGGTGATGAAAACTTCCCAAAAGATTTTGTAGGTCAAGAAATCTATCCTATAAAACTTAAAAAATAAATCTATTTATGAAAAAGTTACTTTTTTTAGCCTGTGTTGCTTTAACCTTAAACAGTTGTTTTTCGGCTAAAGGTTTACCTGTAAAAACAGTTGATAATACTGCCAAAACGACTCAAACAGAAAACACAACTACTACAGAAACTATAGATCACAGTCAGTTTGATGCTTTGCTAAAAAAATATGTAGCTAAAAATGGAGATGTAGATTATAAAGGTTTTAAAAACGATAGCGAAAAACTAAATAGCTACGTTAGTTATTTAGAACAGCAAACGCCTTCTAAAAATTGGAGTGTAGAAACGCAATTGGCTTATTTTATTAATGTTTACAATGCTAATACCATTAAACTTATAATAGACAATTACCCTACAAAAAGCATCAAGGATTTAGATAGTCCTTGGTTAAAAAATAGATTTAAAATTGGAGACAAAGACTTTTCTTTAGCTGGTTTAGAAAATGGTATTTTACGCAAAATGAATGAACCTAGAATACATTTTGCTATTAATTGTGCCTCGGCTTCATGCCCAAAATTATTAGATGTTGCTTATACTGAAGCTAATGTTATGCAATTAATGGAGCGTGCCACAAAAGAATTTATAAACAACAATTCTAAAAACGAAATAGCTTCAGATAAAATTAAAATTTCTGAAATTTTTAAATGGTACAAAGGAGATTTTACTACAAATGGTTCTGTTATAGACTATATCAATAAATACAGTGATACCCAAATAAACGCCAATACTAACCTAGATTATTTAGATTACGATTGGAGTTTAAATGAACAAAACTAAATTGCTAATTATTTCGTAAATGCTTTTATGATTAGCATAATAATTCCCATTTTAAACGAAGCCGAGAATATTGAAAATTTACTTTTTCATTTAATAGATAATGCTTCATTACAAAACATTCGAGAAATAATTGTTGTTGATGGCGGCAGTACAGATGGCTCTCAAGATATTGTAAGAAACCTTGATTTAAAGGTAAAGCTTATAAATTCTGAAAAAGGAAGAGCCAAACAAATGAATACTGGAGCAAAAATAGCTTCTGGTGAGATTTTATACTTTTTGCATGCCGATTCTTTTCCGCCAACACATTACGATAAATATATTATAGAAGAAGTAAAACAGAATAACCAAGCTGGTTGTTTTCGTTTAACGTTTAACAACAACCATTGGTGGTTGCGTTTGGCAAGTTGGCTTACGCAATTTAAATGGCGTGCTTGTCGTGGTGGTGACCAAAGCCAATTTATCACCAAAGCTTTATTTGAAAATATCGGTGGTTTTGATGAAAACTATGTTATTTATGAAGATAATATCTTAATTAACGAACTCTATAAACGTAATGAGTTTGTTGTTATTAATAAGAAAATTACAACTTCGGATAGGCTATACAAACGTCACGGCATTTGGAAATTACAATACCATTTTTGGGCTATTTATGTAAAAAAATGGTTTGGCGCTAGTGCTGAAGAATTATGCGCATATTATAAAAAGCATATTGCTTAAATTAATAGTTGACGCTACTTTGTTTCGTTATACGATTTTGGGTTTCTTCCTTTTTCGTTAGCATACAATTGTTGTACCTCATCACTTTGCACTACTGCTTTTGTATCTAAATCTATGGCAGATATTTTTCCTGTAAACGCAGCGCCTGTATCTACATTCCATACATTTATAGCTTGCATTGGTAAAGTAGAACTAAATCGTGTTGTTGGTGTATGGCCAATATAAATTTCGTTGTAATGTTTTAAACGGTTTGGATATAACTCAGAATCTTCCTTTATACGTTTATCCATAGCTAATGACATTTCCCAAAGTGTACGATCTGTGTAAAAACTTTTTTTAAAAACTTCTTTTTCTACACCATGCATAGATGTAAAACCAGCATGAAGAAATAAGCGGTTGTCGTCATCTAAATAATAAAGCTTCATATTTTGAAAAAACTTAAGATGCTTCTGTTTTTCTTCTTCTGAAAAAGCATTGTAACTCTCAACGGTTTCTTTTCCGCCGTGTATTAACCAAGCTTCGTTAGTTGTTTCGGACTCTAACCACTTTTCACACCATACATCATGATTTCCTTTTATAAATACACAATCATACTTTTCTGAAAAATGAATTAAATATTGAATGACTTGAGCCGATTCGCTCCAACCATCTACATAATCGCCAAGAAAAATAAAGCAATCGTTGTCTTGTTTTTCAATACGCTCTAATACTTGTTTTAAAGCTTTTAAACCTCCATGAATATCTCCTACTGCAAATGTTCTATTTACTGCCATATTTATAATTTGAAACAAGTTATAAATATTATGAATCTATTCCTAAAAATAAAAAATGAAAGGTTAAGAAAAGTTGTAGAAATGTTTAATTAAAAATATTGCCCAATACCAAAAACGAGACCTTGTGTATCGCCTTTAGTTACGCCATAACCGTAATCTATTCTAAAAATGGCATTAAAAATACGTTTATGTATAAATCGTAAACCTATTCCTGGATATACTCTAATATTATCTGCTTGTCCAAAATCGCCTAAATCACCTCCAGGATTTCGCCAAGAACCAGCATCAAAAAAAGCATTACCTTGTAAGGCAAACCAGTTTTTCTCGTATAAAGTATGTCGATATTCGGTATTTAAAACTATTGCTCCTGTACCTCTATCTATAGTATTACCAACACCACGAATATTAATATTATTATCTACAGAAAATGGCGCAAATGGTGTCTCGCTATTAGTTGCAAAACCTATACGTAAACGCGTTGCCCAATTACCTTTATTTAGCACTTTTTTGTAGTAATTAAAATCGTTCCAGCCTATTACAAATTCTGGTAAATCTTCACTTCTTGAAGTTACATATTGAAGGTTTAATATGCTTTTAAAACCTTCTACATATTGATAGTCATAGTCTAAATTATTAAACTCGTAAATAGCTTTATAAAGTAACTTTTTTACATTTAAATTTAATGGCACATCAGGATTTGTTGCACCAAATTTATACTCATAATCTTCGGTAAAATAATTTATACCAAGCTCTATTCTGTTATTAAAATTAATCTCATATAATCCTAAAATTTCAAAAGCTTTATTACGGTATTTATAATCGGCTGTAGTATTATCGAAAAAAACAGGTTCTTGAGTGGTTAAATCTTGATGATTTATTGCTAGTCCTAATTGCCTACTAAATAAATATGGTGCTCTAAAATTTATACCATAAGAACTATAAATATCTTTTTGATAAAAACCACCAAATATCATGTTTCTGCCTAATAAATTAAATTCGTATAAACCTGCTCTGTAAGCAAACTCATCATCATTAGTTGTATAAAAATTTACCGATGGTATTATTGTAAAATTTTCTTCAATATTATAAAACACATTATACTTTTCATCATGACTTTTAAATACTTGGTAATAAGCGTGCGCTACTGCTGGGAGCCTTTTTAAGCGTTTAATATCTTCTTCAAGTACTGTTGAGTCTAAAACTGTTCCTGCTTTGGCTCTAGAAATTTTTACAACAAATGTGCTTTTTATTTTTTTATTGCCTTGCACTTTAAGGTCTAAAATGGTTTGACTTTGTACAAATGTCAAACTAAATAATATAATAGATAATGTTAGTGCAAAGGTTTTCATTTGTGTGATTTAAAGTGATTTTTTATTATTGCTTCTACAGGTTTATTTTGTGGTGTAAATTGGCTGTCATTTTCTCCTCCAACCTCATTATGTGCATGAAACCATTTCCATATAAAACCACCTGCGAACCAATTTTCTTTCCAAAAGGTTTCAAACAAAGCTTTAGTGGTATTGTTTTGTGCTTCTAGGTTTACGTTGGTCATACTACGGTCTGACACCCAAGGTTCTTTACCTGCATAATCTACACTTCTATAACCATATTCTGTAAATAGAATTTGTTTTTTATAAGTGTCTGAAAACGTTTTTATTGTTTTTTTATGTGCTTTCCAGCCTTCTAAACATTCTTCTACTGTTGGTGTTTTACTGTCGCTTACAGGAAAATAAGCATCAATACCAATATAGTCTAATTGTTTCCAAAACGGTGTACGTTTATACTCATCCCAATTTGCAGCATAGGTTAATTTGCCTTTATATACTTTTTTAATTTCAATAATTAAGTTGCTCCAATACTCTGGTCTATTAGCTACAAATTGTTCTAATTCTGTACCAATACATAGTATTTCGGCATTAATTTCTTGGGCAGCTTCAGCGTATTCTAAAATAAAATTAGAATAAGAGGTTTCAAGTGTTTTCCAATCAGCTTCAGTTTTCATTTTTAAATAGCCGGTAAACTCACCATTTCTAATCCAAATCTGCGGTTTTACCATAATTTTTATGCCTTTAGCCTGAAGACTTTCAGCATATTGCTTAACACCAGCTCTAGTTTCTCCAAACCATTGCCTGCTAGAATTGTGCCTTAATTCTGGATTGTCTAAACTTTGTGTAAAACCAAATGGCATAATTGCCGCATAATTTGCATGTACGGCTACAACAGGATTGGTATGCTCGTCTGTTACCGGTATACCTGAGGCTACAAAACTTACACCATTAATTTTCTCTTGACCGTTACATGATTGTAACAGTACGATTAATGATAAAAAAAGGAGTTTAATATATTTCATTATTTATACTTACAATTAAACTCCTAATTTACTACTATTAATTAATTTTAAAATAATGCTCTTAAACCTAAACTGTAAGTATTACCTAAACCTTGAAAACTATGACCTCTTACAATTTTACCGTAAGACGCTTCAATGTTTAATGTTTGTGTAAGTTGGTATTTACCACCAAAACCTAATTGCGTGTAGTTTTGAGAAAAATCGTTGCCTAAATCTATTAAAAAAGCCTGTTGTGCATTTACAAATACTGTAGATTTTCCCGACGGGAAGTAACTTAAAAAAGCACTTACAGGTAAAAACATACTGTTATTAGCAAAACGCTCTCCAATATTCACTTCGTCTGCATTGGCTTCACTTGCTTTTTCACCAAAATTAAAACCAAAATCGGCTTCTGTAAATATTTGCCAGTCGCCACCACCAAAGGTTTTATCGTAAAAAAACTTTGTTTCCCAAAACACACTACGCTTATCTAAATATCTAGCACCAGGCTCGTCTTTAAAAACTGGTAAATACACAGAACTTGTAAACGAAAAATTAGGAACATTTGCAAAAGGCTGCACTCTAATTGATGGTGCAATTGTAGTTAAACCACTTCTAGAATCTACACCATTATTCTCGAAACTAAATACACTAAACGCATCTTGACCGTTAAAGGTATTAGCTCTAACTTGAAATATTAAACCCACATTTATTCTTGAATTTTTACTTACTCCTGTATAAATCTCGGTCGTGTTTGTAAAAAAGTTTTCTCTAAGAATATCTTGAGAGCTACTCCCAGCATCTGTTTGCTTGGTTTGCGTGTATAGGCTATTAAAAAACTTAATATCCCATTGTCCTTTATTTAATAATTTTGATGGTGTATACGTTTGTATATTACTTTCTGTTTGTTCTTCTGTTTCTTGAGAAAAGCTCAAAAATCCTATAGCTAAAGCTATAAATAGTAAGGCAGTTTTTTTCATTTAAATTTAATTTTTTAATTAGTTAGGAAATGTATTTATGTACTAGCAATATGCTGTTATTGCTTATTAATATTCCAGTTATATTCAAAATAAGACAGCTTAAAATCTGTTGGAATTTTAATGGTTCTAAACCTGTTTAAATAGTCTATTTCTGTTTGGCCGTTTGCAACAAAATCTTCTTTATACCATTCTAAAATTTTAGAGCCTTTTACTTGTTTCTTTTTGTTGTTTACTTTAATAAAATAGTCTCCATTTATGGCTAATGTGGCTTGCTTTTGCAACTGTGCTTCTAATGTACTTGGCAAGTAAGCTTTATTAATTAATGGCGGACAACCAACTGCACCACATACTAATACAAAATGAAAGCGCGCATCTTTAAACTGGGCTCTTAACAAATCGTTCTCTATGCTATTTAAGGTTATTTTTTTACCTGCTAGATTGTATTTTGTTTTATCAAAAAAACCCTTATCATTTAAAGGCGAATTTGTTGGGTAATTATCTACTAAACCTTTAATAACCGAAAGATTGTAAGCATTAATCCAAAAGGCTTTATAGTTTTTAGCATCGGTTTTAGAAACCGAAATTCCTTCAGCTGTTTTTAAAACTTCATTTAATGTAGAAGGTTCTTTTTTAATTTCAGAATAAGCAACTCTTCCATTTTTTACGTAGGTTTTAAAAAAGGAATCTGCTTGTGTAAAAAAGGTTTCTAGCGTTTGCGCTTCCGCAGAAAAACCTCCCAAACACACTAATATTATTACTATTATTTTTTTCATAAAACGAAATGTTAAAATGTTTACAGTTGAAAACTAAGTCTGAAACATTTTTAAAAACTTTCAAAAACTGAAAAAAAAATTCTTTTTAAACACTACTCACAATTTATATTTATTCTAAATACCACTTCGCGATTAAGTTTTTATCTTTAGTCACGACCTAACAAAAAACAAAACTTAAAACATGGAGCATATTGTTATAATTGGCAACGGAATTTCTGGCGTCACTACTGCAAGACATATTCGAAAAAACTCTGATAAAAAAATTACAATTGTTTCTGCAGAGTCCGATTATTTTTTCTCTCGTACTGCACTAATGTATATTTATATGGGCCACATGACTTACGAGAATACTAAGCCTTACGAAGATTGGTTTTGGAAAAAAAACAGAATCGAACTTAAAAATGGCTATGTTAAAAATGTAGATACTGCTGCTAAAACGCTCCATTTTAATAATGGTGACACCTTACAATATGACAAATTGGTTCTTGCTACCGGAAGTAAACCTAATAAGTTTGGTTGGCCAGGACAAGATTTAGATGGCGTACAAGGTTTATACAGCAAACAAGATTTAGAAACTTTAGAAGCAAACGCGCCAAATAATCAAGTATGTAAAAGAGCTGTAATTGTTGGTGGTGGATTAATTGGTATTGAGTTAGCCGAAATGCTAATGACTAGAAATATTCCTGTTACGTTTTTAGTTCGTGAAAGCAGTTTCTGGAACGGTGTTTTACCTAAAGGTGAAAGCGCTATGATTAATAGACATATTAAAAGTCACCACATAGATTTACGTTTATCTACAAATTTAAAAGAAATTAAAGCCGACGAAAATGGTCGTGTAAAGTCTATAATTATAGAAGAAACTGGCGAAGAAATAGCCTGCAATGTTGTTGGTTTAACAGCAGGTGTAACACCAAATATAGATTTTTTAAAAGCTTCTAATATTGAAACCGATAGAGGTATTTTAGTTAATAGATATTTAGAAACCAATGTGCCAGATGTTTATGCTATTGGCGATTGCGCACAACAGCACGAAGGTATTGGCCAACGTAGACCAATTGAAGCCGTTTGGTACACAGGACGCATGATGGGTGAAGTTTTAGCACAAACAATTTGTGGTAATAAAATGATGTATAATCCAGGACACTGGTTTAATTCTGCAAAGTTTTTAGATATAGAATACCAAACTTACGGTTGGGTTTTTAGCGAAAGAAACAAAAAAGAAAACGAGTCTCATTTCCATTGGAAACACGAAGACGACACAAAATGTATTACTGTAGCTTATAATAATACCACTAATACTTTTTTAGGTATAAATACTTTTGGAATTAGAATGCGCCATGAAGTTTTTAACCGTTGGCTCACCGAAGAAAGAGATGTGGACTATGTGATTAAAAATCTAGCAACTGCTAATTTCGATCCAGAGTTTTTTAGTCATTTCGAAAAAGACATCATTCAAGCCTACAACCAACAATTACAAACTGCCTAAACGAAACAAAATGAGTAATAAATTAAATCATAATATGTCTTTAGCAAATGCAAAAGACTTATCTACAAAACAAAAATTAGCTTCTGGAATAGGCATTATTGGTCTTTTTATATTGGCTTTAGCCCTTTTTAATGTAGGTTTTACAAACAAAGTACTATGGCTTACATTGGCTCTTGGACTTATAACTGCTGGTACTATTTGGTTTACAAACCTTGCTTATTTAGGTAAAAGTAAAGGTATAAAAAATGATGGTGTTTGGTTTAAATCTATATCATCTCGAGGCATTATAGGTTGGATTACAGGTGTAGTAATGACGGCTTTTTACATTGTACTTTATTTTAAAGCTACCTGGCTAGGTCTTGGTACAGATGGCGCTCCAAATACTGGTTTGGTTGCACTTTTCGATCCTTTAAGTAAAATATTAAGTGGTAATCCTGCGAGCCAATGGTTTGTTTATGGTACACTTTATACGGTTGCCATTTTAGTATTTGGGTATAAATTTATAATGAAATACCGCCACAACCGTTACGAGCAAATTAGAACAGGATCTGTAATGTTTTTTCAGCTTGCATTCGCTTTTTTAATTCCAGAATTTATGGCGAGATTAAATTCAGATAGCTTTAAATTGCCTTACTACGACCTTAAAAATATTTGGCCACTTAATTACTATAATTTTGAGCAATATCGAGTAGACGAGTTTATTAGCGCAGGAACTATTGGTACCGCATTATTAATTTTTGGTTTGGTTTCTATATTTGTTATCACTCCTATTTTAACCTTTAAATATGGTAAACGTTGGTACTGTTCATGGGTTTGTGGTTGTGGTGGTTTAGCCGAAACAGCTGGAGATGCTTTTAGGCAGCTAAGTAACAAAAAACAGTATGCTTGGAAAGTAGAACGTTGGGTAATACATAGTGTTTTAGTATTTGTCGTTTTAATGACTACAGCTGTTGTTTACTCTTATTTAGGTGACGATTCTAGCAAATATTGGCTTACAAAAAACGTGTTTTTATTTAGTGTTGCAGGAATACTAACTTTAGTATTTGCATTAACCATGATTTTTAAACGTCAAGAACTTGGTAAAGATGCAAAACTTGGAGCGATAGGTTACTTTGCAATAATTATGGCATTAATTGGCATGCACTTTTTTAGTGGTAATGGTAATGTATTTTTATTTGAAGCCGAAACGCTTCGTAGTACATACGGCTTTTTAATTGGCGCTATATTTTCTGGAGTAATTGGCACAGGCTTCTACCCTATTTTTGGAAATCGTGTGTGGTGTCGTTTTGGATGTCCAATGGCAGCAATTTTAGGATTTCAGCAACGTTTATTTTCAAAGTTTAGAATTACTACCAATGGCGGACAATGTATCTCTTGCGGTAACTGCTCTACCTATTGCGAAATGGGAATAGATGTTCGTGCATACGCACAAAAAGGCGAAAACATTGTACGTTCTAGCTGTGTAGGCTGTGGTGTTTGTAGCGCTGTTTGTCCACGTGGTGTATTAAAATTAGAAAATGATAGCATGGATGGTAGAATAAACCCTAAAGAAATACTATTAGGGAACGATGTTAATTTAATGGATTTATTAAACAATAAATAGTATTTCTAAAAATGACTTTATAAAATGAAACTCCCTTTTTACATCTTTGTTTTTTTATTAAGTTTTAATGCTTCCGCAGAAAAAATATACAGCAAAACCTTTTACGATAACGGAAACATTAAGGCAGAAGGTTGGATAGAAAAAAATTTAAAAGTAGATTACTGGAAATTTTACCACAGTAATGGTAACGTAGAAAGCGAAGGTCATTTTAAAAACAATAAACCCGTTAAATATTGGTACTTTTACACTTTTAACGGAAAGAAAAAAAGCGAAGGACATTATTTAAAAGGCATAAAAGTTAATTGGTGGTTGTTTTACGATAAAAACGAAAACATTAACCATAAATGCCAATTAAAAAACAATGTAAAAAACGGCTATTGTTTAATGTATAAAAACAATAAACTTATTGCTGCTGCAAAGTTTTCCGAAGGAAAAAAAATAAAAGAATGGAGAGATTTTTCATCCTTTAAAAAAGAAAATAAATTGAGCGATCTTAAATGACCAATATAAAAGTCATCATTCCTGCTTATAATGAGCAAGATTCTATTACAAACGTAATAAACGACATCCCAAATACAGTAAATGAAGTTATTGTTGTAAACAATAATTCTACAGACCAAACAGCAGCAAATGCAAAAAAAGCAGGAGCAACAGTACTTACAGAGAATAATCGTGGTTATGGTTATGCCTGTTTAAAAGGCATGCATTATATAGCAAAACTTCAAGTTAAGCCAGATATTATAGTATTTCTAGATGGTGATTATAGCGATTACCCAGAAGAGTTAACCAAAGTTGTTGCACCAATACTAAATGATAACATCGATTTTGTAATAGGATCAAGAGTTAAACGACTTAGAGAAGGTAACTCTATGACGCCACAACAAGTATTTGGCAATTGGTTAGCAACCTTTTTAATGCGCTTGTTTTTTGGCGCTAAATTTACCGATTTAGGTCCATTTAGAGCTATAAAATATAACAAGCTTGTAGCATTAAATATGGAAGATAAAACCTATGGCTGGACTGTAGAAATGCAATTAAAAGCTTTAAAGCAGAAACTAACTTATGTAGAAGTTCCTGTACGTTACAAACAAAGAATAGGCGTGTCTAAAGTGTCTGGAACCGTAAAAGGTACTATATTTGCAGGTTTTAAGATATTAGGTTGGATTTTTAAATACAGTTTAAAAAAGTGATTTATTTAAATACATTTATTATAATTATTTACTCTATAGCATTGGTGCTTATTTTTATGTACGCACTGGCTCAATTAAATTTATTGTTCAACTACATTTCTGCACAAAAGAAAAAAGTAAAAACACCTTATTTAGATTTTAATAATCCAGAGCAAGTACCATACGTAACCATACAACTTCCTGTTTTTAATGAACAGTATGTCATGGAACGTTTATTAAAAAATATTGCTTTAATAGACTACCCAAAAAACAAATTAGAAATTCAGGTACTAGACGACTCTACAGACGAGACTGTAGCATCTACAGCCATAAGAATACAAATGCTAAAAGACCAAGGTTTAGACATTGTACATATTTGTCGTACAAATCGCGAAGGTTTTAAAGCAGGTGCATTAAAAGAAGGTTTAAAAGTTGCAAAAGGAGAATTTATTGCCATTTTTGATGCCGATTTTCTACCCAAAAAAGACTGGCTAAAAAAAACCATCCCCCATTTTATCGACCGTAACATAGGCGTAGTACAAACACGTTGGGGACACATAAACAGAAACTATTCTACCCTTACAAAAATACAAGCATTCGCTCTAGATGCGCATTTTACATTAGAGCAAGTAGGCCGAAACTCTAAAGGACATTTTATTAATTTTAATGGTACCGCAGGCGTTTGGCGAAGACAATGTATTATAGACGCTGGAAATTGGGAAGGCGATACATTAACCGAAGATTTAGACTTAAGTTACCGTGCCCAATTAAAAAACTGGAAATTCGAGTACCTTGAAGATGTGGTAACTCCAGCCGAATTACCAGTTGTAATTAGTGCAGCACGCTCACAACAATTTCGTTGGAATAAAGGTGGCGCAGAAAACTTTAGAAAAATGATGACTAGAGTTTTAAAAAGCAAAAACATCTCGCCAAAAACAAAACTGCACGGCTTATTACATTTACTTAATAGTACTATGTTTTTAAACGTATTAGTTGTAGGTATTTTAAGCATACCGATGCTGTATATTAAAAACGAATATGCACACCTAAAACCATACTTTTATGTTATGAGCTTTTTTGTGTTAAGTACCATTATATTCTTTGTATGCTATTGGTTTATGTATAAAAAATCTTATGGCGGCGGACTTAAAAACTTTATTCGCTACATAGGTATGTTTTTTACCTTTTTCTCAATAGCAATGGGCTTTAGTTTACACAATTCTATAGCCGTTTTAGAAGGTCATTTTGGAAAGCGAAGCGAATTTGTACGCACACCAAAATTTAATATAAGTAGTATAAAAGACAGCTGGAAAGGCAACAAATATTTAAAGAAAAACATCTCTACAAACGTAATATTCGAAGGTCTATTAATGCTATATTTTGCCTTTGGTATGTACAGCGCATTTATAGTGGGAGATCAAGGTGGTGATTTTGGGTTGTTTCCGTTTCACTTAATGTTATTTTTAGGTTTTGGTTTTGTATTTTTTAAATCGTTAACCTCAAAAGCATAGTATAAAAATATTTTGGGCGTTACCTAAAGGTCGCGCTTTCACTACTCGCTCTTTTTGTAAAAACAACAAAAAGGAGCTTAAACAAACCGTTCAATCGCTAACGCATAGCCATGTTTAATTCTGCAGTTTTTAAAGCTAATAAACTTCCTATTTTACTTACTATTATTAGTGCTGTTTTATATTTTACATTTGCCTATAACTTAGAGAGAACAGCACATTTTAAACTTGTTTCTATCTATGTTTTATTATTTACAAGCTTTTACTTTTTAATAAAAAACAATAAAGAAAACATCAATTTTCTTACCGCAATAGCCTTTTTATTTCGAGCAATATTTATACTATCTATACCTAATTTATCGCAAGATTTTTATCGTTTTATTTGGGACGGACGCTTAATACTACAAGGTATAAATCCATATTTACACACACCAGAATCTTATATCTCGCAAGCACAATATCCAGTAGCACAAGCACAAGAATTGTATAATGGTATGAGGCAACTTAATGCTAGTCATTTTACAAACTATCCACCAATAAATCAATTGTGCTTTATAATAGCAGGCGTATTTGCAGGTAAAAGTATTGTTGGTTCTGCTATGGTTTTAAGACTATTAATTATTGCTGCAGATTTTGGAATTCTATATTATGGTAAAAAGCTTTTAATACAATTAAAACTACCAGCACATAATATATTTTGGTACATACTCAATCCGTTTATAATAATTGAACTTACAGGAAACCTTCATTTTGAAGGCGTAATGATTTTCTTTTTAATTTGGAGTTTATACCTTTTGCATTCTGGAAAATGGAAATGGGCAGCAGTTGTTTTTGCCTTATCTATAGCCACTAAATTAGTACCATTAATGTTTTTACCACTGTTTTTCTGGTGGTTTTTAAAAGAACAAACAACCAAAAATTTTATAAAACTCATTTCATTTTATGCTATTGTTTTAGTTACAATACTATTACTATTTGCTCCATTTTTTTCATCACAATTTATAGATAATTATGCCAAAACTGTTGGACTCTGGTTTAGCAATTTTGAGTTTAATGCAAGCATTTACTATATAGCAAGAGCTATTGGCTATTGGTTTAGAGGCTATAATGAAATTGCTGTAATTGGTAAAATTCTTCCAATTATTACAATACTATTTATTCTCTATTTATCTTTTTTAAAGAAAAACACTAGTTTACAAAAACTAATAACCGCTATGCTTTTTAGTTTTACAATCTATTTGTTTTTAAGTACAACGGTGCATCCTTGGTATATAGCAACCATACTTATGCTAAGTATTTTTACAAATTATAAATTTCCGTTAGTATGGAGTTTTATTATAATAATAAGTTATCTCGCGTATGCAAATGCAGATAATACCGAAAACCTTTGGGTAATTGCTTTAGAATATTTATTTGTGTTTGGCGTGTTTATTTGGGAAACTATCCTTCAAAAAACAAAAAAATCACATGCTTAAGACATGTGATTTTTTTTTAAAATATTGTAAAAAAATCTTATTTAACCTTTTCTAACTTTGTAATAGTAGACGCTTCTGTTTCAATTTCAAAACCATCTTCGTCTTCTTCTACTAAAATTTCTGTTGTATAAGTTACTTTCATTTTTGTTCCAATTAACGCATCAGAATTTAAATCGAAAGATTTTAAAACGTCATTATTTATATTTTGAAACGTTATTGTTCTTTCATCTTCATCATCGTTTGTAAAAATAAAATTATACCCATAATCTTCTGCACCATCAAAAACGGCAGTGATTGTTTTAGCATTTTGGATATTTTTAAAACTTGATAGCGTTAACATAAAAAAAGCTACCATTACTATTTGTATTATATTTTTTGACTTCATTTTGAATAATTTATTAATGTGAATTTATTTTAGAAAATGTTCGAAGGCTATATTTTATTCTAAATAAAACACAACAATCTCTTGCCGAAAATAATAGTTATAATATGCTTGCTTTATGTAAGTTTTAAGTTAGAAAAATTTAATTAAAAATCATCATCATTTTCATCCAGTTCTGGAGCTTGTATTGCATCTGGATCATCACTATCGAAATCTTCGTAATCGTCTTCGTCGTAATTTTCCATTGTAACCTCTAGCTTTGTACTTACTTTTACTAAATACTTAGTATCTTCAGTAATAAGCTCTACTGCTTCAATTAATTCGTTTTTTGCATTCTTAAAAGAAACGATATTACGATCATCGTATCCATCAGGAAATTTTTCGACTAACATTGCCAGTATTTCTGGTGTTAATTTTTTGAAGTCAACAATTACTCTTTTTAAGTTGTCTTGCCTATTTTTCATTGCATTATATTTTATTTCTGAAGATGCATTATGGACACCTTGTTAGTTCAAAAATACTATTTTGTATTATTAATTCTTATAACATCGTAAAAATCTTTTCGTCTGTCTTTTAAATTTTTGACAGCTCCAAAAGAATGTAGTTCTCTAAGTAAACTTAAATCTACATCTGCAACTAAAATCATCTCTGTATTAGTGGTTGCTTCAGCTTTAATACCATTACTAGGAAATGAAAAGTCGCATGGTGTAAATACGGCAGATTGTGCATATTGGATGTCCATGTTATTAACATTTGGTAAATTTCCAACAGATCCAGCAATTGCAACATAACATTCATTTTCTATTGCTCTTGCTTGTGCACATAAGCGCACTCGAGAATATCCATTTTGAGTATCTGTTAAAAAAGGTACAAATAATATATCCATTCCTTCATCAGACAATAATCTTGATAATTCTGGAAACTCTGAATCGTAACAAATTAAAATTCCTATTTTTCCTGCATCGGTTTCAAACGTTTGTAATTTATTACCACACTGCATACCCCAAACTTTAGCTTCATCTGGTGTAACGTGTATTTTTTCGTAACGCTCTATACTTCCATCTCTTCTACACAAGTAACCTACATTATACAACTTGTCTTCTATTAATTCTGGCATACTTCCAGTTATAATATTAATGTTGTAAGAAATAGATAATTGTTTCATTTTATCTACAATTACTTTAGTGTATTTTGCTAATTCCCTAATAGCATCTGGCTCATGCAAATGATTGTATTTAGCCATTAATGGTGCATTAAAAAACTCTGGAAACAAAGCAAAATCCGACCTATATGCTGCAACGCTATCTACAAAATATTCTACTTGCTGCATTAACTCTTCTAAAGAGTTATAAGTACGCATTTGCCATTGTATTAATCCTAACCTAACAACTGTTTTTACAGAACTTGCTTTTCGGCTTTTTTTGGTATAATAAATATTATCCCATTCCATTAATACTGCATACTCGTTTGATGCGGTATCACCTTCTAAATAGCCTTTTATTATTCTAAGTGGATGAAAATCGTTAGAGATTTGAAAATTTAAAACAGGATCATGAATCTCTTTTCGTTTTACTTTTTCAATATACTCTTTTGGTGTTAAATCGCTTTGATGCTTATGATAATTTGGCATTCTACCTCCAAAAACAATTCCTTTTAAATTAAGCTCTTCGCATAATTCTTTACGATAGTCGTATAAACGTCTTCCTAAACGCAAGCCTCGATATTCTGGTTTTATAAAAACATCGATACCGTATAATACATCTCCATTTGGATCGTGATTTTTAAACTTATCGCCTTTAATAATATCTGCATAGGTGTGATTATCTTCAATTTTATCGTAATCTACAACAAGAGATAATGCACAACCAGCAATATTGCCATCAATTTTAATAACCACTTGACCTTTAGGAAAAATGGTTGTTAATTGTTGTATGTGGCTTTTTTTCCAATACGAATCTAACACACCGCCGTAAGATTCTAATGTTGCAGATTTTAATTCTGCATAATCTTCTACGGTTAAGTATTTTAATTCGATATTTTCAATTTTCTTGTCGTCCATTATTGGTCTAACAGATAAGCAAAAATTAATGGAGCTACAATTGTAGCATCGCTTTCTATAATAAATTTTGGTGTATCTATATCTAGTTTTCCCCAAGTAATTTTCTCGTTTGGTACGGCACCAGAATACGATCCATAACTTGTTGTCGAGTCACTAATTTGACAGAAATAACTCCAAAACGGTGTTTCTGGTCTTTCCATATCTTGATATAACATCGGTACTACGCATATAGGAAAATCTCCTGCTATTCCACCTCCAATTTGAAAAAAGCCTATTCCATTTTCAGAATTATCTGTGTACCAATCTGCTAAAAAGGTCATGTACTCGATACCAGATTTCATTGTGCTTGCTTTAAGTTCTCCTTTAAGCACGTAGCTTGCAAAAATGTTTCCCATTGTACTGTCTTCCCAACCTGGGCAAACTATTGGCAGGTTTTTTTCGGCAGCTGCATACATCCAAGAGTCTTTTAAATCTATTTCGTAATATTGCTCTAAAACTCCAGATAATAACATTTTATACATGTATTCATGCGGTAAATAACGTTCTCCTTTTGCTTCGGCATCTTTCCAGATTTTTACAATGTGTTGTTGTAATCTTCTAAAGGCTTCTTCTTCTGGAATACAAGTATCTGTAACACGGTTTAAACCTTTTTCTAGTAAATCCCACTCGTCTTGCGGTGTTAAATCGCGATAGTTAGGCACACGTTTATAATGAGAATGTGCTACTAAATTCATGATATCTTCTTCAAGGTTTGCACCTGTACAAGAAATTATTTGAACTTTGTCTTGTCTTATCATTTCGGCAAAACTTTTTCCAAGTTCTGCAGTACTCATTGCTCCTGCTAATGACACTAACATTTTAGCGCCACTTTCTAATTGTGCTTCGTAACCTTTTGCTGCATCAACTAAGGCTGCTGCATTAAAATGCAGATAGTGTTTTTCTATAAATTGAGAAATTGGTCCTTTAGTATTCATCGTCTTCGTTGTATTTAGCACTGTTGTTTTTTTGTTTTACATTCTCGTAAGCATTGTCGTAATCTGCCTCTACATCATCATTTTCAAATTTATAGCTTAGCATTTTGTAGTATAATTTTGCTGCTAAAAAATCTGAAGATTTATCAATTTTATTTGGGCATAATTCTACTATATCAAAACCTACCACGTTTTTCTCTGCAAATACTTGCTTTAGGAATTCTAGTGTTTCGTACCATAATAATCCGCCAGGTTCTGGAGTTCCTGTACTTGGCATTATTGAAGGATCGAAAGCGTCTAAATCTATTGTAATAAATACATTTTCTGTCATTTGATCTACAGCGCTATCCATCCAAGTATCATCTAAAGCCATTTCATGAGCAAAGTATGTTTTGTCTTTGTCCATTACTGTAGTTTCTATAACGTCCATAGAGCGAATACCAACTTGAATTAAATTTGTTGTTTGGCTAGCTTCGTACACTGCACAAGCATGGTTACAAGTTGAGCCTTCGTATTCTTTACGCAAATCTGCATGCGCATCAAGTTGTAAAACTGTTAAGCTTGGATACATTTCGTTAAAGGCACGAATAGTACCTATAGAGATTGAGTGTTCGCCTCCAAATATTGTAACAAACTTATTTTTTTTAATATACTTTTTAGTTTCTTTATGTACAGCATCTACCATTGCTTCTGGCGAGCTATTTTCGGTTACAGGATCTGCTAAATAAACACCTTGTCTGTAAACTTCGGTTTCTGTTTCAATATCGTAAAGCTCCATATTTTCTGAAGCATTTAAAAATGCTTCTGGACCTTTATCTGCTCCTTTTTGCCAAGTACTTGTACCATCGTAAGGTACAGGAATTAATACAATTTTTGATGTTTCAAGTTTAGAGAATTCTTCTCCAATACCTGCATAAGTTTTAGTTTGCATAGCCTAAAATTTTAAGTAAGTCTTCACTTTTTTGTTGTTCACTAAATAGTTTTGTTGTTATGTTTCCGTCTTCATCTTTATTAATTAAAACGTGTTTTGGAGACGGTATTAAGCAGTGTTGCAGACCTCCAAAACCACCTATAGTTTCTTGGTATGCACCTGTGTTAAAAAACCCTATATATAAAGGTTTATCTTTATTATATTTTGGTAAATAAATAGCATTCATGTGTTGCTCACTGTTATAGTAATCGTCACTATCGCATGTTAAACCTCCTAGTAAAACACGCTCGTAAGTAGACTCCCAACGGTTAAGTGGCAACATTATAAAACGCTTGTTAATTGCCCAAGTATCTGGTAATGTTGTGATAAATGATGAATTAATCATATTCCATTTCTCACGATCGTTTTGTTGTTTTTGGTATAAGATCTCGTAAATAGCTCCACCACTTTCTCCTACTGTAAAGCTTCCAAATTCTGTAAAAATGTTTGGCACATCTACACCTTCTTCTTCACAAGTAAGTTTAATTTGGTTTACAATCTCGTCTACCAAATACTCATAATCGAAATCGAATGCTAATGAGTTTTTAATAGGAAATCCGCCACCAATATTCAAGCTGTCTAAGCTTGGACATATTTTTTTTAAACTAGTATATACTTTTAAACATTTTTGTAACTCGTTCCAATAATATGCATTATCACGAATACCCGTATTTATAAAGAAGTGTAACATTTTAAGGTTCACTTTTTTATTGCCTTGTATTTGATTTTTATAAAAAGGAACAATATTCTTGTAACCAATACCTAGTCGAGAGGTATAAAACTCAAATTTTGGTTCTTCTTCTGAAGCGATACGAATACCAATATTAAATTTACCTTTTACTTCTTGAGATAGTAAATCTATTTCCTCATAATTATCAATAATTGGAATGGCGTTTTTTTGGCCGTTATTAATTAATCGAGCAATGTTGGTAATGTATTGCGCACGTTTAAAACCGTTGCTAATTACATAAGTTTCGTTTGTTATTTTACCTTCGGCTTTTAAACTTTCTACAATATCAATATCGAAAGCAGAAGATGTTTCTATATGTATATCATTTTTTAAAGCTTCGTTTAAAACATGTTTAAAGTGTGAGCTTTTAGTACAATAACAATAGTTATATTTTCCTTTATAGTCGTGTTTTTCTATAGCGTTTGCAAACCATTGTTTTGCACGCTGTATATTGTTAGAAATTTGTGGCAAATAGGTAAACTTTAAAGGTGCACCATATTCTTCTTTTAGTTTCATTAAATCTATACCATGAAACTGTAATTGGTTTTTTTCCAGTTTGAATTCATCTTGTGGAAAATCGAAAGTTTGATTTATTAAATCAATATATTTTGTATTCATTTATTTGAAAATAGTGAATTTGAAAATTAAAACAATAAAATAGGACTGAAATTTAATTCAGTTTAAGAAATTGTAAAGATATTCAGATTTGAATTTTCAACTCACATGTAGGCACAAAGCCATATTGATGCTGGCTTGCATAGATTGTAGTAAAAGCGGAAGTTAGCTCTAAAATTCGGTTGCTTAATCTAAAAGCTGCTTTTGAAAATGACTTCCTGATGTCCAAAAGCCCGAACGTATAAACACGGTTCAATTTGTTCAGCTATATTATGTACTTATAAAAGTAATAATATTATAATGCTGCAAATGAAATACTTTTTTTTGAATTGCAAATATATTTTGTGTTATTTTTTTTAAAATTTTAAACCTCAGTGTTTTAAACAAAAAAAATCGAGCGTTTGCTCGATTTTTTAATCTATATTTTGTTTTAAATTACATCATCATTAATGTTTGCACTTCTTGTTCTGTTAATATTTTCCAATTTCCTCTTGGAATGTCTTTTTTAGTTAAATGTGCTATTTGCACACAATCTATTTTTATTAACTCGTGCTTAAAATAATCGAAAATAGTGTGTAAAATAGTGTTACCTGTATTTTTAATTTTTATTCCTACTTCGTTCTTTTTATCGTTTACGTAATCTATTTCTTCAACGTTAATTTGTTTACCTTCAATACGTAAACCTTCTCTAATTTTCCTTAAGTCTTCTATTTTTAGATTTCTATCTAATTCTAAATGAAATAAACGTTCTACTCCTTTATTAGAACTTGTAAAACGAGATACAATTTTTTCATCGTTGGTAAATAGTAATAAACCTGTAGAGTTACGACCTAAACGACCAATTGGTTTTATACGTGACGATGTTGCATTAGCTACCAAATCCATTACAGTTTTACCTTTGTGCTCGCTAGTAGTTGTTGCAAAACCTTTAGGTTTGTTTAATAATACGTATGCTTTCTTTTCTGGATTTATTCGTGCACCGTCGTAACGTACTTCGTCTTCTAGTTTAACTTTATAGCCCATTTCTGTAACTATTTTTCCGTTTACACTTACTAAACCTGTTGCAATATGTACATCTGCATCTCTACGAGAACATACTCCAGAATTTGCTATATATTTATTTAAACGTATTTCGCTTGAATTGGTTGATTTCTTAGGTTTTGTTCCTTTTGCTTTAGAACCTGAGTTTTTTCCTCCACCATTACTCTTTACAACATTGTTTTTGTAAGCTTTTCTGCCTCCATCTGGAGCAGATTTTCCTTGTCTTTTTCCGCTTTGTTTACTCATGGTATATTTTTTTGCAAAGATATAGTATAATTTCGATTAGAAAATTTACTTTCATTTTTTTGTTTAAATGAATTACTATATTATAAAATTCTATTTAACACTAAGTCTATATCTATTAATAAGATACTAAAAATTCCTGCTACTATTATAACTTTTAATATGTTATGCAAAATTACATAATGTATTTTTGTTGAGGATTTCCATAGAAATATTAAAAACGTTATTAAAAGAAATATGGCTAGAAAAAAGTAATAAGTCATGTAACCAATTTCAAACTTATAAATTAAAAGATACAGAGGAATACTAGTTAAAAGGATTAATAATGTAATCATTTTTTTTGAAGTTTTGTCTCCATAAACTACAGGAATTGTTCTATAATTTAAAGCTAAATCTCCTTTCATGTTCTCTAAATCTTTAGTGAGTTCTCGAATTGCTATTATTAAAAATAAAAATGATGCATGTGCAAAAATTACACTATCAAAATTTTTATAATAAATAAATATTGCGAAAAAAGGTGCTATTGTTAATAGAGCTGACACTATATTTCCTATTATTGGTAGCTTTTTTAATTTGTGAGAATAAAACCAAATAGCAAAAATATAAGCCGAAAAAAATAAAACAGGATTAAAAGACACATAACTTGCCATTATAATTGCCGAGAAATTTAACACAAAATAAAATGATAGTTTTGTGTTTTGGCTTACCAACTTATCTAGCATAGATTTATTTGGCCTATTAATTAAATCTTTCTCAGAGTCGTAAAAGTTGTTTATTATATAACCAGCAGCAATAACAGCTGCCGATGCCATTACCAACATTAATAAGTTAATATCTAACAATACTTTTTTTGCTGGCATATCGTGCGCAAAAATATAAACCGAGGTTAAATATTGAGCCAATACAATTATAAGAATGTTGTAACCTCGAACAACAGAGAACAAACTAAAAAATTTAATTAGAATGTGTTTCTGTTTTCTGGTAAACATAAAGATTGTTACATTTTTATTGAGAGCTTGAAAATAATATTATAAGAGTGTTGCCAATCTAGAAATTATAAACTATTTCTAATTTAAAGTCTTTAAGAGATTTTTCTGCTTTAGCGATGTCTTGTGTAAAGCCTAAAATATAACCACCACCTCCAGAACCACAAAGCTTTAGGTAATATTCGTTAGTTTCTATTCCTTTTTTCCAAAGTTCATGAAACTGCTTAGGTATCATTGGTTTAAAGTTATTAAGTACAACTTTAGATAATTGTTTTGTATTGCTAAATAATGATTTTATATCTCCTTTTAAAAAATCTTCTACACAAGCATCTGTGTGTTTTATAAATTGATTTTTTAACATTTTACGAAACCCTTCCTGTTTCATACTCTCCATAAAGATACTAACCATTGGTGCTGTTTCACCGGTAACGCCACTATCTAACAAAAATACTGCTCCTTTTCCAGAAGTGCTTTGAGTTGGTATTCCCGTTGCTTCAATATTATCTTTAGAGTTAATAAGGATTGGTAAACTTAAATAGCTATTAAGTGGGTCTAAACCTGAAGATTTACCATGAAAAAAAGATTCCATCTCAGCAAAAATAGCTTTAAGCTGAAGTAATTTTTCTCTTGTTAAGTTCTCTAAAACAGTAATTTTATTTAGTGCGTATTTATCATAAATAGCAGCAACTAATGCTCCACTACTTCCTACTCCATAGCCTTGTGGTATAGACGAATCAAAATACATCCCATTGGCTACATCTGCTTTTAGTTTATTAATTTCAAAAACTACTAAATCTTCGCTTATGTTACTTAAGTATGATGCATATTTTACTAAACTTGCATTAGATTTTTTAGCTTCTTCAGAAAGGTTTTTATCTGTTTTTAATGCTCCATTATAAAAATTATATGGAATAGATAATCCTTTAGAATCTTTAATAATTCCATATTCTCCGAAAAGTAGGATTTTTGAATAGAAGAGTGGACCTTTCATTTATTACAGTGTTGAGTATTTAGCGCTATTTATAATTACTTAATGAAATTAGAGTTTTTTTGCACCAAATCCAATTCTATCACAAATATAGTGACCATTTTGGCAATATGCAACTAACTCTGTCTTAATGAATTCTAGAATTGTTTTAGCTTCTTTCTCAGGATATAGAATATGAACATTAGCTCCTGCATCTAAAGTAAAGCAAATATGTAATCCTGTTTGTTTTCTAAAATTCCATATTTTATTTATAATCTCTAATGTATTAGGTTTCATTAAAATAAAGTATGGCATACTTGTCATCATCATAGCATGCAATGTTAATGCTTCGCTTTCCACAAGTGCTATAAATGCTTTTAAATCTCCAGATTCTAAAATACCTTTAATTTTAGTAATATTTTCTTCTGCTTGTTTAAAACGTTCTTGCGCAAATGGATGACCATGCATTAAGTTATGTCCAACTGTACTGCTTACTTGCTTTTCACCTTTATCTACTAGCAATATAGTATCTTGATAGTTTTTAAAATTATCATGTACTTGGTATGGGTATTTAATACCAAACAAATCGCTGCTTCCATCAATATTATTGTGTTTTCCCCAAACCACTAAATCTCCTTCAATACTTCTGCATGCACTTCCTGATCCTAGTCTTGCTAAAAAGGAAGCTTTTTTATTAAAATACTCTTCACTAATTTCAGGATTTAATTCTTTTTCAACACTCATTAAACACAGTGCTAAAGCACTCATACCTGAAGCTGAAGAAGCAATACCAGAACTATGTGGGAATGTGTTTTCTGTTTCAATTTTAAAATGAAAATCTTTTAAAAAAGGCATGTAAACTTCAATGCGTTTAAAAAATGTTTCGATTTTAGGTTCGAAATCTGGCTTAGGAACATTATCTAAAAATACTTTAAACGAAAAATCTTTACTTGAAGATTCGTTTTTAGAATAATATAAATTAGTTATTGTTTTACATGCTTCTAGCGTAAAACTAATAGACTGATTCTCTGGGATTTGATTTTCTTTTTTTCCCCAATATTTTACTAAAGCAATATTGCTTGGTGATGACCAAGTAATTTTACCGCTAATATTTTTCTCTAATATATTTGTAGGAATAAACTTATTTTCAAGCATCAAAAAATTAATTTACACAAATATAGTTTTTAATTCTATTTAAATATTTCTATTTTCGTCAAATATTAAAACGTATATTTCGTTTAATGATGTTTACCGCCAGAGTTTATTTACAATACTCTTAAAGCGCTTTAATATTAACTATTAATAAAACAAAACTAACTTTAGCTTTTATACGAAGACCCCATAAATCCCTCTTCTTCAGAATATTAAAAGTCTATACCTATTTTAGACACAATATAAAATGGACAAAAAAAAGAGAATTATTCTTACCATGCTAGAGCTTGTGGTAGAACAAGGAGTGCACGCTACTCCAATGTCTCAAGTTGCCAAGGAAGCAGGTGTTGCTGTTGGTACAATATACCATTACTTTAAAAACAAAGAACAAATTATTGAAGAAATATATATAATGATTTGTCAAGATTTTGGAGTTGTAATGATGGCTAATGTACCTGAAAAAAATGTAAAGAAACAGTTTGAAATTATGTGGCTAAATTTGTACAATTATTTTATTGGCAACCCTTTAGCTTTTAAGTTTATAGAGTTTGTAGGTGTTCCTCCAATTATTAATTCGGAAATAAGATCTAAAAGCATTCCTCACTTTATAAATATTAGAGATTTCTTTTTAAACGCAATTTTAAGTAAAGACCTTAGAGATGTACACTTAAGACTTATTATGCAAGTAAGTTTTGGTAATGTAATTTCTGCTGCAAGATTAAAATTTAAGAATGAATTAGAAATGAATAGTAAAGAATTAAGTGATGCTATAAACATGTCTTGGGATTGTATTAAAAACCCTAAAAAGCATTAAGCTAACTGTAGTAATTTATTTATTGTATTATAGTTTCTTGAAGTAGCATTTACTTTTAATTTTTTTTCGAACGTAGCCATATTAAATTTTGTTCGCCCATATCCAGTTGATGAATAAAAATAAAGGCAGTTATTTATTATAGAAAATTCTTCGTTTTCAAAACTAATAGCCTCCACTTCTTTAACATATTCTGCATTAGGAATACTATCTAATAAAATGAAATAGCTTTTTATTTTTTTTTCGTTTGAAAAAACACAGTTATCAAAAATAGTTTGCAACTCTAGTTTTGTTTTAACTATTATTGAAACACTAAAACCAAAATGAACGTCTATAAGTTGCTGGATTTCTTTTTCTATTTTTTTTGTTTGATTTTCTAATGATTGAAAAACAATATTTCCACTTTGAATGTATGTTTTTACGTTAATAAACCCAGCTTTACTTAACAATTCCCTTAATATAGCCATTGGAACTTTTTTATGTCCACCAACATTTATTCCTCTTAATAACGTGATATATGTATTCATTATTTAAAAATACTTTGCGATAGTATATAAGCTCCTGTCCAAGCGTTTTGAAAATTAAATCCGCCTGTAATTGCATCTATATTTAAGACTTCTCCAACAAAATAAAGGTTTTTGTGTAGTTTACTTTCAAAATTTTTAAAATTTACTTCTTTTAAATCTACTCCTCCTGCCGTAACAAATTCTTCTTTAAAAGTACTTTTACCATCTACATTAAATACAGCTTTTGTTAATTGATTTGCTAAATTTTCTATTTGAACTTTTGTACAATCTGCCCAATTAGTTTCTTTATTAATTTTAGATGCTATTACTAATTGATACCATAGCCTTTTTGGTAAATTAAACTGTGAATAATTAATTACCTTTTTCTTATTAAATTCTTTTTTAATAGACTTTAATCGTGATATTGCAATATCAAAATTTAAGTTTATAAAATTAACTTCTATTTTAAACTTATAATCTCTTTTAGCTAATTCTAATGCTCCAAAAGCAGATAATTTTAATATTGAAGGCGCACTCATTCCCCAATGCGTAATTAATAATGGACCGTAGGATTCTAAATCTGAATCGATTACTTTTATTGTTACGTTTTTTGCAACTACGCCCGGAATATCTTCTATACGCTTATCTTTTATATTAAAGGTAAATAAAGATGGAACAGGTGAAGTTACTGAATGCCCTAAATTTTCTATCACTTTCCATATTTTAGGGTTACTTCCTGTAGCAATTATTAACTTTTTACAAGTTAATTTATTTGTTTTAGTATTAACAATCCAATTGTTATCTTGATTTTCTAAATTAATTACTGGTTGATTTTTTAAGACCTCTACATTATATTTTTTTGCTTCTTCTAAAAAACAATCTATAATAGTTTGAGAGCTATTAGATATAGGAAACATGCGTCCATCTTCTTCAATTTTTAATTCTACTCCTCGTTCTTCGAACCAAGCAATAGTATCTCCTGTCATAAAAGTATGAAATGGACCTAAAAGTTCTTTTTCTCCTCGTGGATAATTAAGCACTAATTCTTGCGGAATAAATTCTGCATGTGTTACATTACATCTACCTCCGCCAGAAACTTTTACTTTTGTTAAAACATCTTTACCACGTTCTAAAATTGTGACTTTTATATGTGGATTTTGTTGAGCTATATTTATTGCTGCAAAGAAACCAGAAGCACCTCCTCCAACTATTATTACATCTTTTTCTATCATAATCTATCTGGAAAATCGCTAATTATAGCGTTTACATTATAAGATTTTATTTTCTCTATGTCTTTAACAGTATTAACCGTCCAAGTATTTACTTTAAAACCATTGTTTTGTATTTTTTTTACATTAGATTTTGTTAGCATATTATAATCTGGATGTATTGCAACTGCATTTATAGATTTTGCAAAAGTTATGGCAGACTCTAAGTTAGATTCTATTAAGACACCTAAAGGTATTTTTTTATTAATTTTATAAACTGATAACAACTCTTCAAAATTAAAACTTGATATAATAATGTTATTATAATTCCAATTTTTATTTTTTATATAATCTTCTATTATAGTAACAGTTTTAAAAGCAGTGTTTTTTCCTTTTAGTTCTATATTTACAATGCAGCTATTATTAACTAAATCTAACACTTGGATTAAAGTAGGAATTTTATAAGTATTAGATATTTGTAATTGTTTTAAATCTGTTAAATTGAAGTTTGATATTTCTCCTTCTGCATTTGTTAATCTATCTAAAGTAAAATCATGAAAAACCACTAACTCTTCAGATTTACACTTATGCACATCTATCTCTACACCATCAACACCTAGCTCTAATGCTTTTAAGACAGATTCTAATGTGTTTTCGGCAACATATGCTTTAGCACCTCTATGCCCGAATTTTAGTATTTTGTTTTGTTTCATTTTAAAAATTAGAAAACCACCAATAATATTAGCAATGTAATAAAATTGATGGTTTTAATATGGTGATTTTATTTAGAATGCGATTCCAAATCCAAAAGTAAACCTTAAACCCTCTTCGCTATTAAAGAAATTAAATGTTCCTTGAACAGAATCTGCAGCAGATACCCAAAAACCACCACCATAATCGTTATGCCATTTTTCTGAAAAATCGTTTTTCAGCCATACTCTACCCACATCTCCTCCTGCAAAAACACCTATTTGAAGTGGTAATATTGCTGTTTTAAAAGATTTAAAACTATAACGTATGTCTGCACTACCAACTAAAGAGTTTTTTCCTGTAAATCTTTCGTTTCTATAACCTCTTAACCCATTTATTCCTCCAATACTTGCTGCTTGATAAAAAAGCAAATCGTCTCCTACTCTAACCTGTCCTCTTAAATCTGTTTTTAATACTAGTCTTCTATTTGTTATTAAAGCATTGTAGAATCCTAAACTGGAGTTAAGGTAACCATAAGTATTTTTTGTTTCTTCTGGTTCTGTTTTAATTCCTGTTTCAATATTAAAAGTCATCCCTCTTGTTGGTACAATTTTATTATCGAAACTGGCGTAGTTATAATTAGCTTCTAAGGCTGTAAAATACCTTCTAGAATAAAACTCGGTGTTTAATGTTGAAGGTGCGAAATTTTCTATATAACGGTTTGGTGTTTTACCTATTTCTATGCCTTCTGCAAGTAATTTAAAACCATAATCACTACCAAAGTTTCCTTTTTTAAGAATTCCAACACTAGCCATATAAATACTTGTTTTAACTCTATTGTAATTTAAGTCTAAAACGTCGTCATTATTTATTGTTTCGTTTCCGTAACCAAAAAAGTTATTAGAGAAGTTTTCACTTGTTAATTTACCTGCAACATGTAAGTTCCAATCTCCAAATAAATTTGCAAATTCTCCATCGTATTCAATACTAAATCCATCGGTTGCAAAAAAATAACCTCCTTTAAAACGGTGTTGTTGAGAATATGGATTACGCTGAAATCCTTTAGTAGTTTTTATAAAAGAAAGACCTAAACTAAAGCCATCGTCTGGATTATATGCTATTGCAGGCGTAATGGTAGATAATCGTTTTATATTTTTATTAAAATCGAAAAGATTGTTATTGTAGATATCTGTAAAATTAATTTTTGCTCCATTATTTTCTTTAATTGTATTGGGTTTTGATTTGTGATCGTAAACACGAACACGTCTACCGTTTTTTATAATGTAAGTATCATTATTTTGACCACCAATAATTCTTGTAAAAATTAAATTGTTAGCTTTTCCTGTTACTTCAAAAACATCGTCATCATCTAAACCGTATATCCAAAGCTCTTTTGTAATATCTTTATTGAAAGTTCTATCTACTATAACCTCTCCTTTTTCACCATCTATAATTCTTGATATTTTAACATTAGTTTCATTATCTCCAATTCGGTTAATTTCGAAATAATCGTCTTTATCTGTTCCTGTTACAATTACCAATTCGTTTAAATAATTATAATAACGCTCTGCTATATCAAGCATATTAGCTCGTCTTCCTTTAAGTAACTCTTGTATTTCTATAAGAGATTCGTTTTTAGTTTCTTCTGGAACTTTTGAAAACGCTTTGGCAATTACCTCATCGGTAATATTATCCATTAAAAATTTGGCTTGTTTAAGCCATGCTTCTTTTCCTGAATTCTGGATTAAAACTTTATCAAGTTTTATTCCTGCACTATTCATCCACTTTATATCTTTTAATTCGGCATCATAAACTTGAAGCTGTTTTGTTGAACCAGATAATACTTTTAAGACATCTAATACAGCTCCATCAAAATTTGAAAATACTTGGTCTCTATCTCTTGGGATTGGTTTAAATAATTTGTCTCCGTTTTCTTGGTCAAATTGTGCCCAACGCCATTGGTCTTGGTGCCTATCCCAATCGCCAATTAACATATCGAAAAGTCTAGCTCTAATAAATGAGTTCTCATCGATTTTATATTTTTCGTCTTCACGAATTTTCTCAATAATATCGTGAGTGCTTTCTATATCGTCTGCATATCCAAAATTTCTCTCGTTAGAATAATTTTCTTCCGGTCGTTCTTCAATCATATATAATTCTCCACCATAATCTGTATTGTAATCACCAAGATATTTGTGTTTTGGAATAAAATATAATTCTGGATTGGTATGATAAACTTCTCCTGCATCTGCTAAATCTGGCACAACAAAAAAGGCATATGGATGTGCAGCTGTATAAAAATCTAGTACAAAACTTTCTACTTGAGTTTTATCAAATTCATCTTCGATATAAGTTTCTTTAAATAATACTGTTTGCAAGTATTGTGTAGCACTTTTTCTAAGCGCTCTCATATTTAATTCTCTCCCATCTTTTGTTCTTAATCTTAATGATTTTGTTTGGTGCCCACCACCAGCTCTTACTATTTCTAATCCGCCATGAAGCGTATCTAGAGTAGCAACTTTTGCAGTAATTTTAGTACTATATAAATCACGATATCTTTCGCCTAACAACAGTTCGTGAGTTCCAGATTTTTCGGTTTCTTCTTTAGTGTAAACTGACGCTTGTACGGTTTGCGGAAAAGTATCTGGTAATATTTCTACATCAAATACATCTCTTGTTTTTGGCAGTACTTCTTTTGTAAACATTAATTTTGGCTCTCCATTTTCTGACACGTATATACTTACCCATGTACTTCCATCTTTAAACACTGTTAATTCTGCAAAACCTTGTTGCCCTATGGAAAATAAGCCGTCTTTACTTAAGGCTGCTGCAGATGTTTTAGCTCCAGCACCAGAAACTATTTGTTTAATACCATTGTTTTCTATGTATTGTAAAGAGTGTTCGTGACCAGATGCAATTACTATATTATCATACTCTAAAGTTAAAGTTTCTATTCGTTTCATTAACTCATTATATCTTTCGTTAAATCTATCTTGAATAGAAACACCTCCTTGTGTTCTTACCTGTGCTACTAGTGAAGCTAAAATTGGTAATGGTAATTTACTTTGTGTTGGATATAGATGCTTATTTGCGCTAAAAAAACCTCCATGTGTACCATTTGTATACATTGGATGATGCATTGCTAAGATTACACGTTTATTTTGTGCTTTTTTTAAATCTCCTTCTAATTCTTCTAAAAATCGATTACGTGTTTTTATTTCGCAATTATCGTTTATAGTAGGATTTTTATTCCAATCTTCAAGATACCACTGTGTATCTATAACAATTAACTCTATCTCATCGCTTACATTTATACTTTCTAATGGGCAACCATTTTCTGGTTGATATGTATTTTTCCCTAAAGCTTTTTCAATATACTTTTCTTCTCTTTTTACACCCGGAACTCCATCTGCATACCAATCGTGGTTTCCAGGTATCATTATAGAGCTACCTTTAAAAGTTTCAACAGACTTTATTTGGGCATCTAATGCGTTTATAGCATTTTCATGGCCTTCTTCTCCTTCTTTAATTAAACCATCTGGATAAATATTATCGCCCAAAAATATTGCGTAATCTTTATTTGTATCTTTATTAAGAATGTGTTTATTAAAAGCTTGTAAGCCTAAAGACATACCGCCAATGGGAGATTTTCCAGCATCACCAATTAGAAAAAAAGTTCTATCTATCTCTTTTTCTGGTAGTTTATTAACACTCTCTTCTTTATTTTTATACTGTACTTTATAAGTAGCGCAACTTGATAAGGTTAATAATAAAACTGTTAGAATAATGTTATTTTTATTCATAAAGTAACTTTCTGGTTTAATTTTTAGTAATTTAGATTTCTTAAAACCATTTATAAAATATGTCTTCAATTGTTGAAATTTCGGAAAATTATGTTCTAGAACTCTTTAAAGAACATCTTCCAAATACTTTTATATATCATGATTTTACGCACACCAAGCGTGTGTTTAAAAGTACAAAAGAATTAATTGAAAACTCCGAAATAAATGTTAATGAAGAAAAAATATTATTGTTAGCAGCCTTATTTCACGATACTGGCTATATTAAAACAAGAGAAGGACACGAGGAAGAAAGTGTAAAAATTGCAACAAAATTTTTAAATGATAATGATGTTGACAAAGAGACCATAGAAGCAGTTAACAAATGTATTATGGCGACAAAATTTAAAGATTCCCCAAATGGTAAATTAGAAGAAATTATTCGTGATGCAGACTCTTCTCATTTTGCAAAAAAATATTTTAATGAAGCAAGCGAGTTCTTAAGAAAAGAATACGAACTACAAGGCATTAAAACCTACACAGCTAAAGAATGGCGAAAAGAAAACATTAAGGTTTTAAGTGAAAACCATAGATATTATTCGCCTTACGCTATAAAAAATTGGCAACCAGAAAAAGACAAGAATCTGGTTAAGTTGATGAAAAAAAAGAAAAAAAGTAAAGCTAAAATTGATAAAGAAAAAATAAAGGCTAAATACAAAGCACAATATAAAAACGAAAGCCCAGAAAGAGGTATTCAAACCTTTTATAGAGTTGCCTTAAGAAACCATATTAAGTTAAGTGATATTGCCGATACTAAAGCCAATATTTTATTATCTGTAAACGCAATTATTATATCTGTAGTTTTGGCTAATTTAATTTCTAAACTAGACAATAACGCATACCTTATTTACCCAACTGTAATTTTTACTCTTTTTTGTGTTATTTCTATGGTTATGTCTATAATAGCAACTAGACCAAACGTAACAAGTGGAGAGTTTACTAAGGAAGATGTTATAAACAAAAATGTTAACTTAACATTTTTTGGGAATTTTCATAAAATGGAATTAAAGGAATTTGATTGGGCAATTAATGAACTTTTAAAAGATAAAAACTATGTGTATTCTTCTTTAACTAAAGATTTATATTATTTAGGAAAAGTATTAGAACGTAAATACCGAATTCTAAGAATTACTTATACCGTTTTTATGGTTGGAATTATAGTTTCTGTAATATCATTTGCCATAGCCATTAAAAATAACCCTAATGCAGACTTTAATGATGTTATTAATGTAGAAAACACAACAAAAAATTATACTAAAAACTCCTTATTGAGTTAAGATTTAATTGTTTTCATTAAATCATCATAAGTATAAAACTCTTTTTTATCTGCTTGTTTTTGATATAGAATATTTACTCTAATAGCTTTTAAGCCCGTTACACCTTGTAAATCTTCTAACTCTAAAATTTCTACGTCTTTTCCTAATTTGTTTTTAGACTGTAAGAAATTTACATATTTTAAATATTCGAACTCATCCTCTTGCTGCGAGTAAACAATAGTTAGTTTCCCTTTTGATGTAATACGCTCGTCTGTTCCTTTTATATTTGCCTTATCGACACGTTTTTTTACTACTTCGTATCTTGCATTGTAAGTTCCATCTACATCAAAATGCTTTTCGTCTGTTCTAAATCTTATAGATAATGGCTGGTTAAAAACCAAAATCATAGATGCGACATCTAATGCAATTGGATATTTAAATTGCCTATTATAAAAGGCTGTTTCCATCTCAATCATAACCTGCATTTGCCATAAGCGTAAGTTATAAAGATAGAGTTCATTAAATGAATCTTCTTTAGTTATTGCTTCGCCTATGTACATATTATGCTCTACACCATCTGTTTTAAAACGTTCGAAAAAATGTGGATACATTGCCTGTGCTTCCACCTGCTTTCTATCTAATAACGATGACATGTTTTTATTAATTAAACTAATGGTGTCATCATAATTTTTACGGTAGTAATAAATTACATTTAAGCTAGAATCTATTTTACTAAAATAATCTTCTATATCTTCTTTTAAATATGGCTTTGTTTTAAGTTGATATTTAAATAGAGGAGCTATTTCATATAAAAAAAACTGAGTTATCTTTTGCTCGCTATCTACTTTAAAATTACTTTTTAAATCTTTCTCAAAGGTTTTAATTTGAAATATTAACTGTTCGAAAATTGGTAAACGCTCTTTCTCAAAAATGGTTTTAATTATTTTTTCTACCATTTTTAATTGAAGCGCTAAATCTTTTTTAGTAGCATTATTTCTTGCCTCCGACGAGCCTTTAACATCTATTTGCCCAAATAATGGGTAAACATTATCAAAACTTATTCTTTTAAAAGCCGGATTTTCATTTCCATTATACTCCTCTTTAATAAACTGTCTAGCTGCACTTTCAAATTTCCATTTTACACTTGGATGTATAGATGTGCATTCGCGTTGTATTATTGCTTGAATAAGGTTTTCCTCGTCTAATTTAGAACGCTTTATAGCAGATAATAAAAAGGGCATTACATCTGCAAGCTTGTTAGAGTTAATACTATTTAAAGCTCTTGGAGTTTTAGATACTAATTCTAACACTGCTAAAAGCTCTCCATTTTCTGCAATTGGAGCAAAAATGGCACTTTTAAAACCTTGATCTTTTAAAACTTTTACTTGAGGCGATTTGTTTTTTGCATTTTCAAAACTTTTATCAACATTAGAGATTGTGAAATTAGTTTTGTTTTTTAAAATCTTATCATAACTATAATGACAAAATAAATTTTCGCATTTAAACTCCTCTTTTGCTCTTAATAGAAAACTACTTACACTAGAGTCGTGCAACTTCATTAAGGTGTTTTCTTCTTTATTAAACACAGAAAAACCAACTTCTAAATCTTGAATTCCTAGAAGCGATCTAAAAATCTTTTGAAAGTCAACCATAAAACCTTCTGTTTTACGCTTGTTACTTCCTATTAAAGTAGTTTTTATGTTTGAAATAGATTGATCATCTGTAACATCAAAAATATTAGAGATTACAAATCCTTTAGTAATATAACTCTGCGGCGGAAACTTTTCTTTCCAAAGCTCTATATTTTCAAAATTATCTAACAGTTCATCAAAATCGTCTTGTGTTAATTTTGGAGCATTTTCTGTTGGTAAAACCTCCATAAAATCGGCATTGTAAAGTATTTTATAAATTCTAATTATACCGTTTTCATCTGGAATTTCGTAATACAGTGGACGCTTAAAATTAATTTCATATTTATAATAGAAAGCCATTATAATTGTGCAACTTAAAATATACCAGTCGTCTTCTGGCATATTTTTAATTACTAACTCAAAATCTGGACCAGCTGTTTTAATTATTTTTTTAAAACGTTTTGATGCATTAAAAATGAAATTATGATAAGGAACACTTGCTGTTTTAATTTCGTTTAAACTTAATACTTCGCTAAAAGAATCTTGTAATAAAATTTGAATTTCCTTCTCATGCTTTTTTAACACAGAAGTTTTACTAAAACCATCCCTTAGGATAGGATATGGTTCTTGAGTTTTAAGTATACGACGTGCTTTAGCAGCAATAAACTCATCATCGCTGTTTGCCAACTCCTCGTAACGCTCAATAAGCTTGTTGAAACTTATCTCTAACGTAAAGGGTAAATTAATATTGTCGTTTAGGTCTAAAATCATTGTGTTAAATAATGCAAAAATACGAAATTTAACGTTTAGTCGTACTTTATTTAACAAAATGACATTTTAACACATACTATTCCACAACTTTAAATGACTTTTTTAATTTAGTTGTAGAATCTCCACCAATCCAAAGGTTAAAATCTCCTGGTTCTACTTCCCATTTTTTATTAACACTATAAAACTGAAGTGTTTTATTATTTATAGTAAAACTAATGGTTTTAGACTCTCCAGGCTCTAATACAACTTTTTTGAAACCTTTAAGTTCTTTTATTGGTCTAACTATACTAGCAACAAGGTCTCTAATATAAAGTTGCACAACCTCTTCCCCAACTACTTTTCCTGTGTTTGTGACTGTTACAGATGCTTGTATTTCTTGGTTTAAATTAATTTCTGAAGCGCTAAGTTTTAAATTTGAATAAGAAAAATTAGTATAACTTAACCCAAAACCAAATGGGTACAAAGCTGTTTTAGGCGCATCTTGATAACCTGAATATGTTACATGTTTGTCGTTCCAAGGTCTTCCTGTATTTTTTTGATTATAATATAATGGCTCTTGACCTACGCTGTGAGGAAAAGAAATAGGTAATTTACCAGATGGGTTATAATCTCCAAAAACAACATCTGCTATAGCGTTTCCAGATTGAGATCCTAAATGCCAACACTCTAATATCGAAGGTACCATTTTAGACACACGGCTTAAATCCATTGGACGCCCATTAGACAATACTATAACAATGTTTTTATTTACTTTATAAATTGCATCTAACAGTTCATTTTGAAGTCCAAAGAAACCAATATTTGTTTGGCTTCTACCTTCTCCTGTTTGGTATGCATCTTCTCCAATTGCTAATAAAACAACCTCTGCCTTTTTTGCTGCTTCTACAGCTTTTTTAATTCCGGCATTATCTTCGGTATTAAATTTTAAAGGATGCAAAAACTGGTTTTTTCCAGCTTCAACTGTTGGTATTGTTAAATCAATACCTTTTTCGTAATATATTTTAGTGTTTTTATTTGCCGCAGCTTTTATACCTTCTAACAAAGAGACTGCACTATTATATTCTCCTTTTCCTCTCCAATTGCCTAAAGGTGAATTTTTATCGTCTGCCATTGGACCAATAACAGCAATACTTTTTATATTTTTAGATAAAGGCAGAACGTTATTATTGTTTTTAAGAAGCACAATAGATTTTTTAGCTACATCACGCGCTATATCTAAATTTTCTTTTGAGTATACTTCTGTTTTCTCGCGATCTTCATTACAGTATTTATAAGGATCATCAAACAATCCTAATTCAAATTTAATACGTAAAATGCGCTTTACAGCATCATCTAATTGAGACATTGTAACTTTACCTTCATTTAGCAAATCTTCTAAATAAGCTTCGTAAGCATAAGATTCCATATCCATATCGCTACCCGCATTTAATGCAATTTGAGCAGCATGTTTTTTATCTTTAGCATAACCATGAGCAATCATCTCTCCTATACTTCCCCAATCTGAAACTACAAAACCATTCCAGTTCCATTGCTCTTTTAAAAGGTCTCTTTGCAAACCTTTATGTCCTGTTGCAGGAATTCCATCGACATCGTTAAAAGAATTCATAAATGTTGCAACACCTGCATCTGCTGCTGCTTTAAATGGTGGCAATATAGTATTATGTAATTCGTATTCTCCAATACTTACCGTATTATAATCTCTTCCAGCTTCACCAAAACCATAACCTGCAAAATGCTTAGCACAAGCAGCAATGGTATTAACACTAGACAAATCTTCTCCTTGAAAACCTTTAATTCTAGCCACTCCAATTTGAGCATTTAAATATGTGTCTTCTCCAGCACCTTCCATTACTCTTCCCCAACGTGCGTCTCTAGAAACATCTATCATTGGAGCAAACGTCCAATTTAATCCGGATGCAGCAGATTCTTTTGCTGCTACTGCTGCAGATTGTTTTATAATATCTAAATCCCAACTTGCGCTTTCACCTAATGGAATTGGAAAAATTGTTTTATAACCATGTATAACATCGAAAGCAAAAATTAAAGGAATTTTTAATCTAGAATGCTCCATAACCAAACGTTGCGTTTCTTTTATTGTGGCTACAGACGAAACGTTTAACATAGAACCAACTTCTCCTTTTTTTAATTTATCTAATTTGTGTTGATCGCCTTTTGATGATGATGGTCCTGTTGCATCCCAACCTCCGCTATATTGTACTAATTGCCCTATTTTTTCATTAACCCTCATTAAAGCTAAAACAGAATCTACTTTAGCTTCGATGTTTTTTTCTTTTTTAGGCGAATTGTTGACAACCGATTCTTTATTTTGATAATTAAATAGCGCTACAGCTATGCATAAAGGAATAATATATTTAATTGAGATGGTTAGAAATTTCATAATTATAGTTAGTTTAATTCAGTTTTAATTCTACTAAAACTGGAAAGTGATCGGAAGGAAATTTAAAGTCGATTGTGCTTGACAATACTCCATATTTTTTAACATCAATAATGTTTTTAGAGAGCATAATATAATCTATTCTTCTACTTACAGGCTCATTGTATTTAAAGCCATTAAATGTACCATTAGGCCCAAATTTTATTGAAGCAATTGCCTTAGAATCGTTCATGGTTTTAGTAAGATTGGTAATTAACTGGCTATCTGGCTCTACATTAAAATCTCCCATAATAATTACAGGATAATTATTAGTATTAATTTCTGCTATTTTACTCTGTATTAAATCCATTCCATTTAATTGAGCTTCTTTACCAACATGGTCTAAATGTGTATTAACAACCCACATTTTTTTATTGGTATTTAAAACAGTAAATAATGCATACGAGCAGATTCTTGGATAAGCAGCATCCCAACCTTTAGAAATTTCTGTTGGAGTTTCTGACAACCAAAACGTATTTTCCTGTTCTACTTTTAATTTACTCGTATTATAAAACAATGCAGAAAACTCTCCTTTATTCTCTCCATCTCTTCCTGTTCCAGAAGATTTATAACCTTTTAAAGCTGATTTTAAATCTGCCATTTGATTAGGTCTTGCTTCTTGAACACCTAAAATATCTGGTGCATGAAATAAGACTTGAGAGTTTAAAAAGTTTTTTCTATTTGGCCATGCATTTTCGCCATCTACAGCAACATCCAAACGGATGTTATACGTCATTACTTTTAAATTCTCGTTTGTTTGTTTAGCTGCTAATTCTTTATTTTTTTCAACTTTAGTTTCTGTTTCGGTTTTACACGCTAAAACAATTGTAGCTAAAACAAATATTATTATTAAAAAACGTTTCATTTAATTATTTTTTTTTGAAAAACTCTAACATAATCCACCTCCATTTTTTGAGGAAAAATAGAATTATCTATACCTTGTCTACCTCCCCACATACCGCCTACTGCGACATTTAATATAAGATAAAAGTCTTTATCGAAAGGCCACTCGGCAGTTGTTTTATGTTCATTCTCTATATGATTGTAAACAACACCATCTAATATAAAATCCATTTTTTCTGGAGTCCATTCTAACGCAAAAACATGAAATGTATCGTTTGGATTTTCAATAAAAATTGTTTTTCCTTTTTGAGTTCCTTTTAAGTGGTTATATGCCTTAGTATGTATTGTTCCATGTATTGTATCATTATCGTACCCAACATGTTCCATAATGTCTATCTCTCCGCTTTCTGGCCAGCCAATAGCTTTTCTATCTTCACTTAACATCCATATTGCAGGCCACATACCTTTACCTTTTGGTAATTTTGCACTTATTTCAAAACGCCCATATTGCCAAGATGCAATACCTTCGGTTTTTATTCTTGCCGAGCTATAATTTGCAGAATCTATTTCTGTTTTATATTTAGCCCATCCTTTAATTTCTGGGTTTTTAAAATCTTTATTATTTACCTTCTCTTTATGAGCCTCAATTATTAAACGACCACCTTCTACTCTAGCATTTTTTAAACTGTCTACATAATATTGCTTTTCTTGATTTGCTAAAAAACCATAATCGTATGTCCATTTTGTAGGATCTGGCTTTCCAGAATAGTTAAATTCGTCACTCCATACTAATTCGTAATCATTATTTGCAGGACTTAATTTTGCTCTTTCTAAAGCCAATTCTGGTTCATCTGTAGTTATATAATTAAAATTATTTGCTAATAACCAATCTATATCTTCTACTTTGTTTGCTGTCCATGCATTTAGTACTAGTCCTTTTTCTTTAGCTTCTTTAATCCATTGAGGACGCTTTTTTAATTTATAAACTAAATAATCTAATCCATCTATATTTGTTTCTTTTAATGCTTCTGGAGATTTAGAACCATCCAAATACATTGTTTTTGAATTAGGATTTACTTTTTTAATATGCTTTAGAATTGTTGCACTAAAACTAATGTAATATGAAATATAAGATTCTGCTTTAAGCTCTTTTACTAATTCTAAAACCTGATTGGCTATTTTTATATTTCTCCCTTCTATTTTTGAAGGTTTAATTTCGCAAATTAAACCTGTGCCATTATTGTTTTGCATACCAGCCAATAAGTAAGATCTTAATGTTGGTAACTCTTCACCATTAGACAATTTAAATTTTGCTAATTGTGCATATGTAGACTCTTCAATATTTAAATTATTATTTACAGCATCGTGATATACAACAAGTACATTATCTGCAGTCATTCTTACATCAAATTCTGAACCAACGCAGCCTAACTCTATTGCATGTTCAAGGGAAGCAATAGAGTTTTCTGGAAGTCCTTGAGTCTTCCATGCACCACGATGTGCTATAATTTGGTTTTTTGCAGGAACAAAATCTTTTTTAGCTGAGGCAGAGTCGCAAGAATGGAAACAAATGAAAACTAAAACAATAAAAACTAGACGCATAATTTTGACTTTTTAAACTAATGATGATTTTGTAATGCAGAAATTATAGCTGCTATTAAATAATTATAAAAACTCACCACTAACTATTACTTAATAATAGTTGATGGTGAGCTTGTTATTTTTTTTAAAAAAATTCAATTTTGAATATTAGTTATATCCATCGTTTTGAGGATAATCTGGCCCTAACAAATCTAAATCTCTTTGGGCAATAGGCCAATTTATATAATGAGACATCCAGTTTGTTCTTGGGTCTTTTACTCCTAAATTTGCAGGAAAATCTTCTCCATCTCCAGCAAAACTAGTAATTTGAGTATCTATTACATTTTGTCCCATACGTTTTAAAGTAAACCAACGCTGACCTTCGAAAGCTAATTCTCTTGCTCTTTCGTCTAATATAGCTTGCTCATCTACACTTGTTAATAATGAAGCATTTGCTCTTTCTCTAATTGCATTAATGTATGGAAGTGGATCTCCCGAAGATCTCATAATTGCTTCTGCTGCTATTAAGTAAGTTTCGGCTAATCTATATACCAAAACATTACCTCTTATAGTGTAAGAATCCTCATTACCATCTTCTTGAGCAAACTTTATACAAGATGGATGCATTCTTTGGTAATATTGAGTATAGTTACTTGATGGAAAAGGTGCATAGTCATTTACTTCTTGCCCTATATTATCTCCAGAAGTGTAATACCATTTTAATCTAAAATATGTATTATCGTCTCTTGTGTCGTTAGGATCTTCTGCTATAAGATCTAAAAGATAATTGTTTGGTAAAATACGAGAAAAACCTCTACCACCTTGCTCGTTATTAGACTCTATTCCAGAAATTTGAAAATATTGTGTTACGTAGTTTGCATTCATCATTGTTTCATTTCCTCCTCCAAGTACTTCGTCTATAGGAGATTGGATAACAAATAAAGATTCTGAAGTATTTCTATCTCCTGTAAAAACATCGGCAGTAGAACTTACTAAACTATGTGGAGTATCTGGGCCCTCAATAACATCTAAAGCTTGAGTTTTTGCTTCTTCCCAGTCGCCTTGCCACATTGCCACTTTTGCTTTAACATGTTTAGCTGTACCTTTTGTAATACGACCAAAAGTACCTGTCCAGTCTAAATTTTCTATAGCGTAAGTTAAATCGTTATTTATTATTGCGAATATTTCTTCATCAGTAGATCTATCGTTAATTACATTAAAAGCATTATCTACTGTTATAGTTTCTGTTGTTACATATATATTATTATACATTCTATATAAATAGAAATAAGAGTGTGCTCTAAAAAAACTAGCTTCAGCAATTACTTGTTTTCTAACATCTTCGTCGATATCCTCAATAACTTCTGCTGCATTAATAATTGCAGTTGCCTTATTAGCAATGTTATAATAATGTCTCCAAAATAATGTAGATGCAAAAGTTGCTCCTAAATCTACAGGAGAAATAGCACGTTGGTATCTTCCCATAAGTCCTGTATAACCACTTCTACTAAAAGCTAAATCGCTTCTAGAAGACATTAAAACAGAACCCATAAAATCTTCTGTACTATTATCGTAACGATCTCTTTCAAATTTATATAAACTTATTACTCCTGTTTTTAATCCTGCTTCTGTAGTGTAAACAAAATCTGCATCGATTACAGTAGTAGGCTGCTCTTCAAGATATTTTTCGCATGAAGAAAAAGTTAATAGTAGTGCTAATATTGACAATAAACTATACTTTGTATTCTTATAAAAAAGTGTTGTTTTCATAATATTCTTTTTTTTTAATTAAAATTTTAAACGTACTCCAAAAGTGAAACTTGTTGCGTCTGGATATCCTGTGTCTGCATTAGAGAATGTGCTTCTAATGTTCACTTCTGGACTATACCCAATATAATCTGTATCTGTAAATAAGTTTGTTCCTGTAACATAGAAACGAACTTGATCTAAACCTATTTGAGATGTTGCAACCTCGTTTAGCGTATATCCTAAACTTACTGTTCTTAATCTTACATAAGACGCATCTTTAACAGCTAAAGCATTTAAGTATAATGGTGTTGCATCAAAATTAGGTCTTGGGTACGAGTTTGAAGGATTTTCTGGCGTGTAATAATCTACTTTTACACCATTTACTTTTCCTTGTAATGTTCCTCCGTTATTAAAATCTGATAAAAATGGATTTACTTTTGTAGCTCCTTCTACTACATAAAAGTCTACAAATAAATCGAAACCTTTATACTCTAAATTTGTTGAGAAAGAACCAAACCAATCTGGATTAGGATCTGTAAACACACGATCGTCTTCTGTTATTTTCCCATCTCCGTTTATATCGGCAACTTTTATATCTCCCGCTCTTAAATCTGGTTGTGGAAAAGAAGACTCCTCATTTGCTTGTGGCGAATTTGCAAAATCTTCACCTTCTTGCCAGATACCTTGAAATTGATACTGTCTAATTACGCCTACCGGATGACCTTCGTAATATCCATATGTAGTATCTTCTGTAAGTGGTGTACCATCTCCATCGTTATAAAGTTTTAATAATTTATTTTTATTGTTAGACCAGTTTGTAGATACAGACCATTTTAAATCTTCTTTATTAATGATATTAGCTGTTAAAGCTAATTCTACACCTGTATTTTGTAATTCTCCTGCGTTAAAATATGTAAAAGAATAACCTGTTACTGGTGGTACACCTCTTCTTAATAATAAATCTTTAGTTCTCTGGTCGTAATAGTTAAAATTACCTGTTAAGATATTATTGAATACAGCGAAATCAAGCCCTAAATTTAAAGTTGTTATCGTTTCAAATTTAAGGTTGTTATTTGGTAATACTTGTGATGGTGAATAACCTGCTCCTGTGTCGCCATCAAAAACATATGGCTGGGCATCTACAGTAAATAGAGACTTTCCTGCAAGACCTAAATCGTTAACTAAAGAACCATAACTTGCTCTAAGTTTTAATTCTCTTATAGACTCTACATTTTTTAAGAAGCTTTCATTATTTAACTTCCAAGCTAAAGAACCACCGAAGTTATTACTCCATTTATTATCTTCTGAATTTAAAGATGCACCATCTCTTCTTGCTGCAAATTCAAATAAATATTTATCCATTAAATTATATCTTGCTCTAGCTAAAAAACCAACATATCTAATAGTGTTGTTTTCTCTAAACACATTTACACTTCCAATAGCATCACTAATACCGTTATACCCTAAATCGTCGAAAGCATAACCTTTTCCTTCTGTTAATGTTCTAGTTAACTCGTCTTCTTGAACAGATTGCACTAAAGTAACATCAAACTTATTATTTTGGTTTATTCTTTTATTATAAGTTAAAATGTTTTCTACTAAATACGCTTCTCTTAAATTATTGTCTATTCTAGCAATACCTCTATCGTCATCTCCTGCTGAACTTAAAGATGACTGATATTGTCCTCTTTCTGAAGTTCTTCTAGTAAAGTTTGTTTTTAATTGGTATTTTAAATTATCTGTTATTTGCCATTGAGGTGTAACATTTATAACGAAGTCGTTTCCTTTTTCTTCATTATTTTGTTCTCTAAGATTCCATAATGGATTAACAGCAGAAAGCTCTTCTCCACTTGGGAATTGTGTTAAATTACCAAACTCATCATAAGCTCTACCTAAAGGAGAAAATGTAATTACATTTACATTTGCTGCTCTTTCTGTATCGTCGTTTAATAAGTTTAAATCGAAATTTACAGATACTTTATCGCTTATTTTTTGATCTACATTTAAACGTAATGTTTTTCGAGTATAATTAGAAGTTGGTATTATTCCTTCTTCTTTAAAATAGTTTATACTACCAAAAACTTTAGTATTCTCTGTACCACCACTAATACTAATAGCTTGGCTATTAACAATACCACTTTTAACTAATTCTTCTTCCCAATCTACAAAATCGTTATTTGCAATAGATTCTAATTCAATTTCAGAGAATACAACCTCATCATCTGAATATGAATCATCGGCATTAGTAGCTCTAACTGCCTCTCTTTTTAATTGTGCAAATTCTTGACCACTATAAACATCGAAGTTTTTTTCAAGCGTTTTAGACGTTAAAAATCCATGGTAGCTTACTTGCATCTTCTTATTTTTACCACGTTTTGTTGTAATTAAAACTACACCGTTAGCTCCACGAGATCCATAAATTGCTTGTGCAGATGCATCTTTTAAGAACTCGATAGATTTAATATCGTCTTGGTCTATATCCTCGATACCACCATCTCTAATAATACCATCTACTACATAAATAGCGCTTAAATTACCTTCAATAGAACCTTGTCCTCTAAAAATAATATCTGATGTTCCACCTGGTCTTAATGTACCACCACCTACGTTTACTTGTAAACCAGCAATTCTACCTCTAAGCATTTCGTTAACATCGGATGTTGGTGATAATGTTGCTTTTTCTAAATCTGTAGTTGCTACTGCATTTACTAAGTCGCTTTTACGTTGTGTACCATAACCTACAACTACTACTTCGTCTAAAGAGTTTGCGTCTTCTTCTAAAAGAATAGTTATTTCTCCACCTGTAGTTGTTACCTCTTTAGTTTTAAATCCTAAATAAGAAACTTCTAATTGTGCCTCATCGTTTTGTAATTGTAAAGTAAAGTTTCCATCAAAATCAACAGAAACTCCATTATTTGTACCTTTCTCTATAACTGAAGCTCCTACTAAAGGCATATTATCTTCTGCAGAGAATACTTTTCCTGTAACAATAGTTTGTGCCATTACAGTAAAAGAACTGAATAATAGCAAAAAGCTAAACAGCGTTTTAATTTTTGATTGTCGTAATTTTAAATTCATTTGGTTGTTAGGTTTGTTAAAATTTATATCAAAATTATTTTTTAGCAATACCTGATTCTAATCATCAAATTATGCATTTGTAAATTTAAGGGCTAAGTTTTGTTAAAATGATAATTTATACCTCGATAAAAAACGAACATGACACTTTTTTGCGTGAAAATTGAATTTTTGGGCAGCTTAAACTAACTATAAACACTACGCATTCTTTGCCTATGTTAAATTAGCATTAATAATGAAAATGTAGTGCTTAATAATTGCTTTGTAGTGGTAAAGTAGTGGTAAAAAACAGGGCTGTCGTGGTATTAAAATTTTAAGATATAATTAACTAAGCTCTCATTATGGCTTAAATTTAATCTTTTACGCAATCTATAACGTTTTGTTTCGACACTTTTAGTAGAGATATTAAGTAGTGGAGCAATCTCTTTAGAAGATAAGTTAAGCCTTAAGTATGCACAAAATTTTAAATCGTTTGGTGTTAAGTCTGGATGTGATGCTTTAATTTTATCAAGGAAATCTTTATCTGCATTATTAAATGCTTGCTTAAAAAATTTCCAGTCTTTATTATTATTTAAATTATCGTCTATTAAATTTATAGCGTCACCTAAATCTTTTTTTGTTTTACTTTTCTTTAATTCCTTCTTTATTTTACTTAACAGCTCATTCTTTTTAATTATACTCATTGTAGAGATTACTAATTCTCTGTTCTTACTTTCTATATCTTGGTTTAATTTTTCGTTTTGAATTTGTATAATTGTTTTTTCATTATTTATTTGCTCATGCTTTAATATTTTAGCATAATAAAATTTATAGGCTTTATGTACTAAAAAACCAATAAAGATTAATAATATTAAATAACTTAAAATTGCAAGATTAGAAATATACCAAGGCCTGTTTATTTTAAAAGCATAAGAAATTATATTTTGAGTTTCTTGATTACCTACTTTAGCCTTTACTTCAAAAACATAATCACCAAAAGATAAATTTTCAAACTGCATTGAGCTTTTATCGGTCCATTTACTCCACTTATCTACTTGCCCATTTAAACGATATTGATATTTTACATCTAAATATTTATCATATTGTGGTACAGCATAATTAAAAGATAATGTGCTGTTTTTATGTTCAAAAACACCATTTTTTGACGGAGATAAAAACTCGAAAGATTCATCTAAGTTTTTAATTGAAATAGTATTAAAATAAATATAATATTTCTTGTTTTTTTCTGTTTCAAACTCTGGTAAGTCTAGCGTTAAGTAACCATTCGATGTACCTAAAACATAAATATCGTTTTGAATATGTTGAATATTTTCGAAACCTAAAACACCAGCTCTTAAATGAGAAGGAATAGGAATGTTGGTTATTTCTGGTGTATTTGTTAAATCGTTATTTTTAATAAAACTAATATTGCTTTTTGAAAACAACCAAAGCTTACCTGTATTATCTATTTCCATTTTTCCAGATGAATAATCTGAAGGAATTAATAAATTACTAATTAAAGTATCCTTTGTAAAAAGGTTGCTGTTTTTATTAAAACTATAGACACCTTCATTAGCTTCATACAAAATTTTGCTTCTATAAGATATTAAGCTAGTACTCTTGCCTGCCGGAACTTCTTCATGCAATTTCACGTTAGTAACTTTATCATGCAAGTTGTTAAGATCCATACTATACAAACCTTTATATTCATGATTTACAAAAATTTGATTACTTTGATTTATTTCAAAAAAACGAGCTGAGTTACTAAAACCTGAAATTTTATGGCTTAGTTTCCAAGTATTGTTTTCTTTTTTCAAAAGATACAAACCACTGTAATTACCTTGCAATAAAACATTATCTTGATTAGGAATTTTTTTAAAATTCCAAGCTCCTAAAACAGAGCTTATTTTAATTGCATTATTATCTTTTATTAAAAAAGTCCCTAAATGATGACCGCAAATTAAATTTTTATTATTGTGGTTATAAAGACTCCAAACTTGTCCTGCGGTGCCATTAATAAAAGTAAAAGTCTCATTTTTAGATGTTAATTTTTTATAAAAAAGACCTTGATTTGTACCAACATATAGATGATTATTAAAAATAACTGTACTATAAACAGTTCCTAAAACACCTTCATAATCAATAAATGTTTTTATAGGCGAAGTAATATTAATACAATTAATTCCATTATCTAAGCCAGCCCAAACATTATAATTATTATCTTCAAAAAGCGTTAAAACGGTATTATTACCAAGTCCTTTTTTTTGATTTATTGAATATTCAATTTCACCTTTAGTATCCATTTTAAAAACACCATTAGAAATGGTGCCAATTAAAAAACTTCCGTCTTTTAATTGAATACTACTAAACACGTTATAACTCTTTAATACATTTTGGTTTTTTATATCCCAAGACATTAATTTTTCATTGTCTAAAAAATAAAAACCTGAACTTCTTGTTAATAATAAAAGACGATTTTCATGCTCGAAAATATTAATAACACGATCATTTAAGACTACAGCATCATTACATATTAATTTTGGAACACCATCTACAATTCTATAAATACCTTTATTTGCAACATGATAGTATATATGATTGCCAACTAAAAACACTTTATAAATTATACTTTTTGAACTAATAATTTTAAAGGTTTCATTCGTTTTATTATAGAAATAAAGTGCATGCCCAGATTGAAACAACACCCACTCATTATAGTCTATAATATTCCAAATTTGATTATCTATAAAACTATTTTTTTCTAAATTTTTGCTTAAAGATTTATATATTAACTCTCCTAAAGTGTCTTTCTCCCAATAGCCAAACTCCTCGTAACAGCCTGTGTAAATTCTATCGCCAATAACTTTAACAGCTCGCATTACAGAGTTATTAGGAGAAGGATAACTAGTCCATATGGAGCCATTAAACTCTAAAAGCCCTTTGTTGTTAGCAACATAAATAAATTTATTTTTAGACTGAGATATCATCCAGTTTTGGTTGTCTCCACCATAATTTGAAGGCGTATAATTCTCTATTGGAGGCAACTCTTGCGCATATAATGGCAAGATAATTAACAATAAAAATGTAATAAAAATATGTTTCATCTGTGTTGTAAAGATACTTTTAGATAGCGAACAAACAAAATGCCAATTCTAATTGAATTGGCATTTCTAATTTTTTTTTATAAAAATAAAATTTTATGACAGCGCAATCATTAATAAAGCCGCCAATGTACCGCCAATTAAAGGTGCCACTACAGGAATCCAAGCATAAGACCAATCGCTTTTTGCTTTATTTTTAATAGGCAAAATAGCATGCATTATTCTAGGTCCTAAATCTCTTGCAGGATTAATAGCATATCCTGTTGTACCTCCAAGAGACAAACCAATTGACCAAACCAAAAACGCAACAGGAACAGCTCCTAAAGAACCTAAACCTACAACTGTTTCTGTTTCGCTAATAGTTGCATCTGTAAAATAGAATATGGTAAAAAGTAAAACAAATGTACCTACTGCCTCACTAAAAAAATTTGTAAACGTATTTCTAATTGCTGGAGATGTACAAAAGACTGCTTTTTTTGCACCTGCATCTTCTGTTGCTTCAAAATGACTTTTATACATTAACCAAACAGTTAAAGATCCTAACATTGCACCAATAAATTGCGCAAAAACAAATAAAGGTACATTTGCCCAAGGAAATTTACCAGCAACTGCTAAGGCTACAGTAACTGCCGGATTAATATGTGCTCCACTATGTGGTCCCGCAACAACTACTGCAACGTAAACAGCTAAAGCCCATCCTGTTGTAATTACTATCCAACCACTACTATTACCAATTGTTTTATTGAGTGCAACATTAGCCACAACACCTCCACCTAATAAAATTAAAATTGCTGTACCTATTATTTCTGCTATAAATGGTGTCATCTTTTCTTATTTTAAGTTATTTTTTGTCCAATATTCTAATGCCTCAATAGCTTTATACCATCCTTTAATATTTTCTTCAGTTTCTGTTCTATCCTCTATTGGATTAAAAGTTTTATCTGTTTGCCATATATCTTGAATTTCTTCAGCATTTTCCCAATAACCAACAGCTAAACCTGCTAAAAAAGCTGCTCCCATTGCTGTTGTTTCTACAATTTTTGGCCTTACAGTTATTGTATTTAAAACATCTGACTGAAATTGCATTAACATATTATTTATTGTAGCTCCACCATCTACTCGTAGTTCTTTTATAGAAATATCTGCATCGGCCTCCATAGCTTTTAAAATATCCATAGTTTGAAAAGCAATAGAATCTAAAGCAGCTCTAGCTATGTGCGCATCTGTTGTTCCTCTTGTTAAACCAAATATAGTCCCTTTTGCATGTTGATTCCAATGTGGAGCTCCAAGACCAGCAAAGGCTGGCACAAAATAAACTCCATCGGAACTTTCTACGGAGCCCGCTAGTTTTTCTATTTCTGAAGAGTTTCTAATAATTTTTAAACCATCTCTTAACCATTGCACTACAGCTCCTGCTATAAATATACTTCCTTCAAGCGCATAAGTAGTTTTTCCTCCTACTTTCCAAGCAACTGTAGTTAAAAGATTATTTTCAGACACAATAGGTTTTTCGCCAATATTCATTAACATAAAACAACCTGTTCCATATGTGTTTTTTACCATTCCTGGCTTAGTACACATTTGTCCAAACAATGCTGCTTGTTGATCTCCTGCAATACCTGAAATTGGTATTTTAGTATCAAAAAAACTTGATGTTGTTTGCCCATAAACTTCACTCGATTGTTTTACTTTTGGAAGCATGGTTTTTGGAATGGTTAAAAGCTCTAACAACTCGTCATCCCATTCCATTGTGTTTATATTAAACATCATGGTTCTTGAAGCGTTTGTAACATCTGTAATGTGCTGCGCTCCTTTTGTAAAATTCCAAATTAACCATGTGTCTATGGTTCCTAAAATTAAATCGCCAGCCTCTGCTTTTGACCTCGCTCCTTCAACGTTATCTAAAATCCATTTTACTTTTGTTCCTGAAAAATAAGAATCTATAACCAATCCTGTTTTTTGTCGAATTAAATCATTTTTACCAGCTTTTTTTAATTCATCGCAATAATTAGAAGTTCTTTTATCTTGCCAAACTATAGCGTTATAAACAGGTTTACCTGTGTTTTTATCCCAGACAACAACAGTTTCTCTTTGGTTTGTAATACCAATAGCTGCAATGTTTTCTGCATTTAAATTTTTGTTTGCTATTGCTTCTGTAGCAACACCTGCTTGAGTTGACCAAATCTCTGTAGGATCATGTTCTACCCAACCTGGTTTGGGAAAATATTGAGTAAATTCTTTTTGTGCCAAAGACACTACATTTCCTTTTTTATCAAATACAATAGCTCTTGAGCTTGTTGTACCTTGGTCTAATGACAGAATATATTTTCCCATAATTGTTAGTTTATATTAGTTAAACTTCATCAGAAGATATTAACTTAAGAATAGTGTATATCAAGTAGAATAAAATTATTAGAGTTTAACTACACTTAATATTAGTTAGTTTATATTATTTTAAGACATATTGGTCTGCAACTTTTATAAAATTTGAAATTTGTTGACTTCTCCAATCTGTTGTTTGGTCTAATTCTTTTCTAATTAATTCTCCAACAATTGGAGCTATTTCTATTGCTGCTTTAGCATTTAAAAACAGAATTCGTACTCTTCTTGCTAAAACATCTTCAATAGTTCTAGCCATTTCGTGTCTTACTGCAAAAACAACTTCTGCTTTAGTAAATTGCAAATCTGGATGCAACCTTTCAGATAAAGTAGCATCCTCCTCTATTAGCTGCTCTACTTTTACTTTATCTGTTCCATATATATACATGTGATTTGATCGATCTACAGTACCATTTGCTCCATGAATTAATAATTGTTTTGTTTTACACTTAGCATCTGGTAATTTATTTAATTCTATTATTTTATTAACTGTGTCTTGAGCCATGCGCCTATAAGTAGTCCATTTACCTCCAGTTATGGTAACCAACTCGGACTCCGAAACTATAATTTTATGGCTTCTTGAAATCTCCTTTGTTTTTTCAGACTTATCCTTAGGTGCAGCTAAAGGTCTTAAACCCGCAAATATGCTTAATACATCATCTTTAGTAACATTCTTGTTTAAATATCTATTTGCAGTATTTAAAATAAAATCAATCTCTTTATCTAATGGTTTTGGCTCTAAACTATGGCTATCTAATAAAGTATCTGTTGTACCAACTACAACTTTATCATGCCATGGAACTAAAAACAGTACACGACCGTCATCTGTTTTTGGAATCATAATCGCATCATTTCCTGGTAGAAACGATTTATCAAAAACCAGATGAATACCTTGACTTGGACGAATTGTATTTTTTAATGCAGCATCATCCATTTTTAAAACCTCATCTGTAAATACTCCAGTTGCGTTAATTACAGTTTTAGCATTTAAAGCATATTCTTCATTTGTTTCTACATCAACCGCCACAACACCATTAACTATACCTTTCTCATTTTTTAAAAGGTTTTTAACTTTACAATGGTTAATTACTGTGGCACCATTCTCAATACAAGTTTGCGCAATGTTTACTGCCAATCTAGAATCGTCAAATTGCCCATCATGATAAACTACTCCTCCCTTTAAATTATCTATTTTTAATGTTGATAACCTAGAAATAGTTTCAGATTTTTTTATTCTTAAAGATTTTCCAAAGCTTAATTTTCCGGAAAGAAAATCGTAAACTTTTAAACCAATAGTATAAAATAAATTATCCCAATAACTATAATTTGGTATAATAAACGATTGATCATTTACTAAATGTGAAGCATTTTTTAACATTAAACCTCTTTCGTACAAAGCCTCTCTAACCAAGTCTATATTACCTTGAGCCAAATACCTAACACCTCCATGTACTAATTTAGTACTTCTACTAGAAGTTCCTTTTGCAAAATCCACTTGCTCCAAAAGCAATGTTTTATATCCTCTTGTTGTACAATCTAAGGCAACACCTAATCCTGTAGCTCCACCTCCAATGACAATAACATCCCAATTTTTAGTAGCTTTTAACTGATTTATTAAGGTTTCTCTTTTAAACACGCTTTTTTTTATTTTGTTACATTTAGCTTCAAATATATTAAATTAAATTTAAAACGAAACAAAACGAAACTTTATTTAACTAAATTGTAATAATTAATAGTAATAAAATTTTCGTTTTATTTCGTTTTATTATATTTGTTTTATATGAAAAGACATAAAGACATTTTAGAAAGACTAGCAAAAGAGAAGCACTTAGAGGTTTTAGAATTATGTGAAATCCTTGATGTCTCTGCTGTAACTATTAGAAAAGACTTAAAATTTCTAGAACAAAAAGGATTATTATATAGAACTCATGGAGGAGCATCTTTAGAAAATCCTTACATTAATGAACGTACCGTTCTTGATAAAGAAAAAATTTCGGTAGAAGAAAAAAATGGAATTGCGCAATTAGCAGCTTCAAAAATTGTAGAAAACGATACTATAATGATTGCTTCCGGAACCACAGTTCAAGCACTTTCAAAATTTATTAAACCCAAAAATAAACTCACAGTAATTACATCATCTTTAAATGTTGTATTAAACTTAATTAACGATAAAAATATTGAAATTTTACAATTAGGTGGCTATATAAGACACAGTTCGGCATCTGTTATTGGTAATTACGCAGAATATATTTTAAAAAACGTATCGTGCAGTAAGTTATTTCTAGGTGTAGATGGTATTGATTTAGATTACGGTTTATCAACAACAAATTTAGAAGAAGCAGAACTTAATAAAAAAATGTTAAGTGCTGCTCAAAAAGTAATTATTCTAGCTGATTCATCAAAATTTGGAAAAAAAAGCTTTGCAAGAATTTGCAACTTATCTCAAGTTAATGAAATTATTACAGACAAAGGTATTTCGAGCTCTGTTAGAAAAAAACTTGAAGAAAAAGACATTAAAGTAACCATAGTAAACTAACATCATAAACAAAATTTTAAAATGAATAAAAATTTGCTATTAATTCTTTTAATTACAATACTAGCTTGCAATTCTAAGAAAAAAGAAATTACCCAAACCATAGAAAAACCTAATATCCTTTTAATTGTTGTTGACGATCAAGGTTATGCGGATTTTTCACCGTTTAAAGCTCATGACACAACTGTTTCTACTCCAAATATTACACGACTAGGCCAAACAGGAACCGTATATACTCAAGCCTATGTAACCGCACCTGTTTGTAGTCCTTCTAGAGCTGGAATAATTACTGGTAAAAATCAATTTCGTTGGGACAAACCTGCTAGTTGGGGACCAGGATTACCAGACAGCGTAAAAACCATTGCCGAATACCTTAAAGAAGCTGGCTATACAACAGCCAGAATAGGAAAGAATGATTTGGGTAGAAATTTTCATAAAAACAATGTTAGAGAATACCCATTAAATCACGGATATGATGAGTTTTTAGGTTTTTCAGCTCACGCTCATGATTATTGGTTAAACTCACAAAATATTAAAGACAGAACTCCCGATCCTTATGGAACTAGTGCTTTATTAGGACCATTAATGCATAATATGGGCGAAAAAAGTTATGATGAAGGTTACTTAACAGATATTTTTACAGATGAATCAATTGCATTTTTAAAGCGCAAACATAATAAACCTTTCTTTTTAACACTATCCTACAATGCTGTACACCATTTAATACATGAGGTTCCTAAAAAGTATTTAGATAAATATAACGTAAAAGAAATTCCAAATTATGACCCAGATAGCCTATTGGCTTATGGCAAACATAAAGCCGGAACCTATTCTGCTTATTACGATAAATACTCTAGAGTTGGTGCCATACAGCATGAAGACCTTAGAAAATATTATTTAGCAAACTTAAACTGTTTAGACGATAATATTGGACGTGTTTTAAATACCTTAAAAGATGAAAAATTAGACAAAAACACATTAATTGTATTTATATCAGACAATGGAGGCTCTCCATTAACTGGCTCTAACAACTCACCTTTAACAGGTGGCAAATATTCATTATGGGAAGGTGGTATTAGAGTTCCAATGGCAATTAGTTGGCCAAATAAAGTAGATGCTGGAAAAATAGAAACTCAATATGTATCGGCTACCGATATACTTCCAACCTTAGCTAAAGCTGGAGGAGTAACTATTACAGATAATGAAATTGATGGTTTAAACTTACTTGAAAACACAAAAAAAGACAGGCTTTTAGTATGGAAATGGCAGAAAACTTGGGCCGCACGAAAAGGAAACTGGAAAATAACCAATGCAAAAGAAAACCACTGGAAAAGTGAGCCATCTGCACAATACATTGCTCCCATTAGAAATGATTTAACTTTAAAATTATTTAATATTGAAAAAGATCCAGGAGAAAGAATAGATTTAGCAAGTGAGTATCCTGAAAAAGTTAAAGAATTGGAAACTGATTATAAAAATTGGTGTGAAAAAAACATTAAAAAATAAATTTTGTTTTTAACAATTTTAACATAAAAAAGCCCTTATTTTCTATTGAAATAAGGGCTTTTCATCAAAAAAATAACAATTATTTTTTAACTAAAATCTTATATTCATTTTTAGCTAAAGGAATTGCATCTCCTTTTAATTCCATAGTTTCATTAGTCATAAAATCTAAATAATTTCCTTTTTGAGGTACATTAGCTTTTACGTTTTCATCTGAAACGTTTGCAACAAATACAACTTCGTCATTTCCTTTTGATCTTGAAAAAGAAATCACATCTTTTCCATTATCAATTGCATTGTATTTAGCTGAAGCTTTTCCACCATGCAAAGCAGCATTATTCTGTTTTAATGTTGCTAATTTTTCTAATACTTTCCATGTTTTTCCTTTAGTATGCGGGAAACTATCTTTTTCAAAAAACAATAACCTATGGTCTAAATCGTATTCTTGACCAGAATAAATTAATGGCATTCCAGGAGTTATATAAGCTAAAGCAGTCATCATTTCACCAGCTTCACCCATACGTTCTTTAATAGTACCATTCCAAGAGTTTTCATCATGATTGGTTACAAAATTCATTAAAATATCGTCTGCTTCGTAACGCTCAAAATCGGTTTGTAAAGCTGTTGTAAATTCCGCTGCATCTTTTTCGCCTTTTGCAATATGATTCATAGCATGATGTCTATCCCAAGCATAAGCCATATCAAATAAACCGTCTTTTAATAATTCTGGTTCCCAAGCTTCAGCTAACATAAAAATGTCTTTTTTAGCACGTAATTCTGGTATGGCTTGTTCCCAAAAGTTAGTAGGTACAGATCCTGCAACATCACATCTAAAACCATCAACACCTTCCTTTGTTAACCAATACGTCATGTCTGCAATCATTGCTTTACGCATCTCTTGGTTGTCGTAATTTAAATCGGCAACATCTGTCCAATCGGTACCTTCAGGATGTACAACTTCGCCTTTATCGTTTTGTGTGTAATATTCTGGATTGGTTTTTAACCAAGTATGATCCCAACCTGTATGATTTGGTACCCAATCTAAAATTACATAAATTCCGTTGTCATGCGCTGTATTTACTAGGTCTCTAAAATTTTCAATTGTACCAAATTCTGGATTGATTTTAGTAAAATCGGACACCGCATAATAACTTCCTAAGTACTTGTCTTGTTCTGCTTCTGGAAAATCGGTTGCAAACTTACTATCTTCTCCTCCTGTAGCTTTACGTTTGGTTTCTGAAATAGGAAACACAGGCATTAACCAAATAACTTTTACACCTAATTGTTTTAACTGCGGAATGTCTTTGGTGAAAGCTTCAAATGTTCCTTCTGGTGAATATTGTCTGATGTTTGCTTCATAGATAACAGCAGTTTCTAAATCGGAAGCCGAAATAGGTTGTATTGCTACTTTTTCCTCAGTAACAACTTTAGTTTCTTCTTGTTTCTTTTCTTCTTTACAAGCAAAAACAGCAAGTAGTGCAAGGGATAAGATTAGTTTTTTCATGTGAATTTTTATTTAATATTTTCTAATAATAGGATGTTAGATTCTGTTTCTATTGTAATGTTTCCGTTTGTAACTTCTAGAATTTCTCCAGAATAGAAGTCTTTAATTTGAGAGGCTTCGTTAAATACTGAAGACACATCAATAGTATGTTTTCCTTTAGGAACATTGATACCAATAATGATGTCATCTTTAAAATCGCCTTTGGTATACCTTCTACTAAAAAGGTAAGGTGAATTACTTAGCATGGTATGTTTTCCTGCTCCAACTGAAGGATGATTACGTCTAAATTGTCCTAATTTTTGCCAGTGGATTAGCAAATCTTGTTGCTGTGCTATTTCATTCCAATTCATAAAGCTTCTTAAAGTAGCATCTCCAACCGTACCTTCTATAGTTAAATCTCTTGCAGATTCGTCTCCATAATATACTTGTGACGCTCCAGGAGATAGTAATAATCGTGTTGCAGTTTCGTAGGTTTTCTCTCTTTTTTTATCAAAAGGTTGTCCGTCATCATGCGAGGTTAAATAGTTTAACACTCCATAACCTTTAAGGCTAGTGTGTAATAGACTATCGTATTTTTTGAATTGCTCTTCGTAGGTTTGTTGTGCTGCATTCCATTTAAATTCAAAATTGATTAAGCTATTAAAAGCATCTTCAAAATAGTTGACTTTTTTATCGCCAAAATCGAAAGCTTTTCCTGCTGAAATTCCGTAGTTATACACTTCTCCAACCAAGTAAAATGCATTATCGTCTAAAACCTTGTTTGGGTTTTGCTGCTTAAATTCCGCGAAAGCGTTATCACAAACGTCTTTAAACTCTTGCCAAACAAAAGCTTCGGTGTGTTTAACAGTGTCTACTCTGTAACCATCAATACCAAAATCTGTAATGTAGTCGCTCAACCACTTCATAATATAAAAACGAGGTGCACGAGGATGACCTGTAGCTTTAAAAAAGGCATCTAATTCTGCTATTTCTTCATCATAACGACCTTCGGCTTTCCATTTTTCTACTAATTGTGGTGGTAATTCTACAGCTTCGTTGCTTTCGGTTTTAATGTCTGGAAGGTTTTCAACTAAAGTACAAGTAACCGTGTTTTCATAATTATCGTATTTACATTGTGGCTCTGTTCTCACCCAATCACTTGGCCAAACAGGATCTTGATCTGTAACAGGACCTGTGTGATTAATTACTGCATCTAGCAACACACGAATGCCTTTTTTATGTGCAGCATCCACCAGGTTTTGTAAATCTTTTTTGGTTCCTAAATTGGCGTCAATATTGGTCCAATCTTTAGTCCAATAGCCATGAAAACCATAGGTGTTCCCAGTACCTTCATCGGTTGCGCCATGAATTTGCTCGACAATTGGCGACATCCAAATGGCATTGATACCTAAATTGGTGAAATAACCAGATTCTATTTTTTGCGTAATTCCTTGTAAATCGCCACCTTCAAAACCACGTAACACAGCAGTTTCTTTGGTTCGGTTATAATTAACATCGTTAGTTTTGTCACCATTATTAAAACGATCGGTTAATAAAAAATAGACGTTTGCAGCTTCCCAAACAAAAGGTGTTTTGACTACTTCTTTTTGTTGATTATCTGCGATATCTTGATTTGCTTTTTTATCCGTTTTACAACTGAAAACAAGAATAGATAATGCGATTAAAAGTATGCTCTTTTTCATGTTATACTTAATATTTAATTTGTGCTTCAACCTCTTTTGAAGTATTCCAATTCACATGAAAAGTCAATGTTTTTGAAACTTCATTATAGTTAAATTCTATTTTTTTTCTATTGAATTTTATGCTTTTTGGTGCTTTTGGAAAATTGTGAATTATCACATCTATTGTTTTGGTTGAAGCTGTAAAATTTACACCTATTTCAGCTTGAAAATCGAATTCTAAAGATGTATTTGTTGTTTCTGATTTAAATTGAAGAATTTCATAGTTTCTTTTTTCAAAAGCATTTTTGGTTTCACCATCGTCATTATAAAGAGTTCGCTCGCTTTCAATAACTGATGCATCAAAATAAAAATGTAAGTCGAAAGTGTTTCCGTTATATTCTGCAGTACTTTGCATGGCTTTTGCAGTTGGAATAAATGCACCACCACGAACGTACGTTGGAATCTGATTTTCTTCCGTTTTAACTAAAAGTGATTGTCCACCTTTCACTTTTTCATCTGTATAAAAATCAAACCAATTACTGTTTTTCGGAAAGTAAACCTCAGCTTCTTTTTGTTCTGGATTTACAATTGGTGTCACTAAAAAGTCATTTCCCCAAAGGTATGTTGAAGCCATAGTTTGCAACTTCGCATTGTCTTCTTCTTCAAAAAATAAGGCTCGCATTAAAGGTGCTCCTGTTTGGTTATTCTCGAAAACTAAATTGTAGTTATATGGTAGTAATTGGTAACGTAATTCGATTGCTTGTTTTGCTAAGCCTTTTGCTTTAGCGCTTCTAAAAACAGGTTCTGCAGGCACTTCTTCTTGTGCATGTGGTCTATAAATAGGTTGAAAAACGCCATATTGCAACCATCGTGCATACAACTCATCGTCTAAATTATTACCAGCAAAACCACCCAAATCACTGTGCATAAAAGCCAAGCCTTGTAGTCCCATTTGCAGTGCAATTTCTGGCTGAGATTGTAATCCTCCCCAAGTTCTATTGACATCACCAGACCAAGGAATCATACCAAAACGTTGCGATCCAGAACTACCTGCACGCATTAAAATAAACGGTCTTGTGTTTGGAAAGTTTTGTGAGTACATCTCTTGTACAGATTCTGCCCAATTATGACCATAAATATTATGTACTTCGTCTGCTGTTCCTGTTGCGTGCAGTAATCCTTTAGGATGTACTTCTGGTTCTCCTAAATCTCCCCAAACACCTGAGACTCCTAAATTGGCTAAGTCTTTGTAAATATTTTGAAACCATTTTTTTCCTTTCGGATTATAAATATCAATCAAACCTGTATTACCAAAATAGAAATCGAAAGTAAACGGGTTTCCAATAGAATCTTTAGCTAAAACATCTGCTTTTACCGCTTCGTCCCAACGATTAGACGTGGTTAATACAAACGGTTCTGTTACCAAAACGGTTTTGACATTATTGTCTTTTAACCCTTTAATCATTTGTTTTGGATTTGGAAAAGAATCGCGATCAAACGCTAGATTTCCCATGGTACCTTGAATGGTTTTTCCGAACCAAAAAATATCAATAATTATGGCATCTAACGGAATTTCCTCATCTCTAAATTTTTGAACTGTTGCTTCTACTTCTTTTTGTGAATGGTAACCAAATCGGCTAGAAAAATTACCTAAAGCCCAACGTGGTGGCATAGGTTGTGTTCCTGTAAGTTTAGCATAGTTTTTAGTAAGATCTAACCAAGAGTCACCAACTACTACTTGATAGGTTTTTCTACCTGAAATAGTTTCGTAAGTTAGTGTGTTCTCTGCTTTGCTATCTAAATCTAAAAAGCCAATTGGTGCATTATCAAAATGAATTAAATACTTGTTAGAAGATACTACCACTGGCATCGTGTAATTCATTAATTCACTTCTATCTTCATAACCATAATGTGCTTTGTTGTATAACTCTAAACGGTTTCCTCTTCGGTTCATGCCTAACGCTCTTGCGCCTCCACCATACAATACTTCCTCTGGTTTTAAATTGAAACTAATGGTTTCAAACTCGTCTGTTTTTTGATAGCCATTTTTTACCGAAGTCAATTCTTCTCCATCTTTCCAATACGAAATATGAAAAGGTGTTTTTGTGATTTTTACTGTTAATTTTTCAGATTGAAAAGTAATTTCATTTTCTGTTTCATTAAATTTTACATCAGAAAACACTTTGTCTAAAGTAACTGCGTGTGACTTTTCATTAAATGTTTCTCCTGTTGGTAAAAATGTAGTTTCGATAATTTCAGGATGGTAAAAATGCATTTTATAATTTCCATCTGAAACCTGAATATGTAATTGATTGTCTTGAAAGCTTGCTGTCTTGAACTCTCTTTTTTGCATTGCATCTTCAAACAACCAAGTAATAGCTTCAGCAAAATTAGTACTCCAAAGTGCTTCATTATGCTTTCCTTCCGGAACGACTTTAGATTGTATATTTTTTTCAGGAAAACCATTATTTTTTAAAATAGAAGTAATACTATTCATGTCTGTAACGGTTTGACTAATCTCGTCATAGCCCGCTTTTTCACCTTCTTTTCCTCCTGCTAAAAAGTACATTTTTGTATTTTGAAGATTAGCATGAGATTTTGTAAAAGGATGTACTTCTGGAGCAAACCAAAATGCAGGAGAATACACTCCAACTTTACCAAAAACTGTTGGGTGTTTTAAAGCAGCATAATGCGAAATTAAACCTCCCATAGAACTTCCAAAAATAGCTGTATTAGTTCTATCCTTTTTGGTGTTATAATTAGTATCAATGTAAGGTTTTAATGTGTTTACAATAAAATTGACATAGGCTTCACCTTCGCCTCCACCATATTTGTTGTTTACCCATGGAGAATATTCATCTAAACGTTTAGAAGTACCATTATCTACACCAACCACAATAAGTTTTAGGTTGTCTTTAAATAATTTATCTAAAGTTTCGTCTACATTCCACTCACCATAACCAGAGGTTTTAGCATCAAAAATATTTTGACCATCATGCATATACACTACAGGATAATCTTGTTTTGATGTGTTATAATCTGGAGGTAAATAGATCCAAACACGACGTTTTCTGTTAAGTTGTGGTATATTGAAAGTTTCTGAAATAATGGAAACATTTTTTGAAGCTGTTGATGCTTCCTTAGCATCAAACAAATGACTCCAACCTTCGATTTTTACATGTATTGTGTCGTTAGGCTCTGTAAACTTATAGATACGATTATCTATTTTTTCACCTGTATTGGTGCTCTCTGAAGCCTCCCAATTCCCTAAGGTAAACTTATATAAAATGCGTTGTTCTGTTTTAGGAAGTGTGATTTGGTACTGTCCATTTACTTGCTGCAATTGGTAATCTTTATGTCCACCAGACCAACCTTCAAAATCTCCTGAAATAAATAGGGATGCGTCTTTTGGTGTGTCTTTTGGAAGTTCATCAATAATTATTGTGACTTGTGCAACTGTTACTTGAAATAGTAAAAAGGATAATATGTATAATATTTTTTTCATATTTAATCTTTAAGAGCAGATTAGCATATACTGAATCTTTGATTTTCGCATCAAGTGCGGAATGACAACCAATTATATTTTTGTGGTTAATAATAGACTTCCTCTTTCGCTTAAGATAATTTTATCTTGCCACTTGAAAGTTTCACCAGTTATGATATTTATTAATGTTTTTCCGTTTAGACCAACTTCTTCGTAACGATTTAAATCGATAGTAATTGGTTCTTCATTTTTATTTATGATATGAACAAACGTTTCACCTTCAATCACTCTAAACAAGAAATATGTTCCCATAAATGGAGCAAAATGGATGGTTTGTCCATTGTGGATGGCATCACTAGATTTTCTATAATTCAATACTTTTTTAAGGAATAACTGCATGTCTTTTTGTGCATCTGTTAAGCCTTCACCTGAGAATGCATTTACAATATCACCTTGCCAACCTCCTGGAAAATCGGTACGAATTAAACCATGATCGCCAGGTTTTTCAAAGTCATGCATTAGTATTTCTGTACCATAATATATTTGCGGAATTCTAGGTAAAGTCAGTAAATAACTCAATGCCATTTTGGTATTTGGCACATCTCCTTTTAGCTGTGTAAAAATGCGACTCATATCATGATTGTCTGGAAATACCATAATATCTTTTGGTGATGCATACGCAAAATCGTTAGCCAACCCTTCATATATTTTCACTAATCCAGTATCCCATTTTTCGTCTTCATTTAAAGCATCGACCATATTTTTTTGCATAGCAAAATCCATAGTCGATCTTAAATTAGAATCGTAACCATCTTTATTGTCATGACCTTCTTGCCAATAGGCAATTAATAACGGATTGGTACTCCATTCTTCACCAACAATACTAAAGTTAGGATACTCATTCATGATTGCTCCTGCCCAATTAGACATAAATGTTTTATCAGGATATGGATAGGTATCTTGACGAATTCCGCTAAGATTTAAGGTTTCTACCCACCAAATACTATTCTGAATAATATAGTTTGCCATAAACGGATTACGCTGATTTAAATCTGGCATTGTTGGTACAAACCAACCTTCGGCCATTTCTTTTTTATCGCGTTTAGAAGCGTACGAATCTTGGTTACTCGTACGTCTGTGATTGGAGTTATTTAATGGTTTATTATTCTCAAAGCTCTCTTGTTGGTTTACCCAATCTTTAAACGGTAAATCTTGCATCCACCAATGTGCACTTCCGCAATGATTAGCCACTTGGTCCATGATTAAACCGATACCTTTTTCTTTCGCTTTTGTAGCTAATTCTTGGTATTCTTCTAAGTTTCCGTAACGTGGATCTACTTGGTAAAAATCGGTCATTGCATAGCCATGATACGAAGACCTTTCCATGTCATTGGTTAATAAAGGACACGACCAAATTTGGGTAAAACCCATCTCCTCTATATAATCTAAATGCTGAATAATACCTCGTAAATCACCACCATGACGTGCATAATCATTTTTTCTATCGATGGTTTTTTCCTTTAAACTTTCATTTATATCATTAGAAGTATCTCCATTTGCAAAACGATCTGGAGTGATTAAATAAATAGCATCTTTACTATCAAATCCTTGATAATCGGAAGCATCTTTTAATCGATTTTTAATTTCATAAGTTTGAACGAGTTCTTTTTCTTCATTAAATTTAAAATGAATATTAAATAGTCCTGCTTTTGTACTTTCTGAAATATTTAAATCTAAAAACAGATAATTAGGACTATCTGCTTTATGCACTTTTTCAATAGAAACTCCTGCATAATTTATACTAGGTGTTGCTTCCATAATGTTTGGATGTTTCACCAATAATTGCACTTGAGTATTTTTAAAACCAGTCCACCAGTGTGGAGGTTCAATACGCTCAATGTCATTTTTAACTTTGGTTACAACTTCAGAAGTTTGAGTTTTTTCAGTTTCCTTCTGACAAGAAAAACTAACACTAATTAAAATTATTAATGCTAGGTGTATTAATTTTTTCATTTTAATTAGTGTATTTAGTTTAAACTTTCACCAAGTTATTTGGTGAAATAGTTAAGGGATTACTATTTATTATTATGTTTAAATCTGTATTTCCTTCTAACTCGAAAGTTGTTTCCGCTTGCGATACATTCACTTTTAAAATTTGATCTCTAAAGTTTACTTTAAACGAATATGCTTCCCATTCTTTAGGAATACGAGGTTCAAAATGTAGCGTATCGTTTTTAACACGCATACCTCCAAAACCTTCTACAATACTCATCCAAGTTCCAGCCATACTGGTAATGTGCAAGCCTTCTTCTACCTCTTTATTATAATCGTCTAAATCTAAACGAGAGGTACGTAAATAGAACGTATACGCTTGCTCCATTTGGTCTAATTTAGCAGCTTGAATACTGTGTACACATGGTGAAAGCGAGCTTTCATGTACTGTAAAAGGTTCGTAAAAATCGAAATGACGTTTTAATTCTTCGGTTGAAAATTGATCTTCAAAGAAGTAAAAACCTTGTAAAGTATCTGCTTGTTTGATATAAGGCGAACGTAAGATTCTGTCCCAACTCCACTTTTGGTTTATTGGTCTATCTTCGTTTGGTAAATCTGAAACCGTAATTAATTCTTTATCTAAAAAGCCATCTTGTTGTAAGTAAACTTGGTGTTTTTCAGAATAAGGAAAAAACATATTATCTGCTACTTTTTTCCAAGCTTCTAATTCGTTATCTGTAATTTTTGTTTTTCCAGCAATACGTAAATAATCGTCGTTATAACCTTCTTTTACTTTTTCGATTTGCTCTAAAGCATAATCAATACACCATTTAGCTAAATAGTTGGTATACCAGTTATTATTGATGTTGTTTTCGTACTCATTAGGACCAGTAACACCTAAAATAACATACTTATTTTTATCTGTAGAAAAAGTAGCACGTTGTTGCCAGAATCTAGCAATACCAATAAGCACTTCTAATCCCATTTCTGGAATATAGCTATAATCTCCTGTATAACGATAGTAGTTAAAAATGGCAAATGCGATGGCTCCATTTCTGTGGATTTCTTCAAAGGTAATTTCCCATTCGTTATGGCATTCTTCACCATTCATGGTTACCATTGGATACAATGCTGCTCCATTATTAAAGCCTAATTTTCCGGCATTTTCAATCGCTTTTTCTAAGTGATTATAACGGTATTGCAATAAGTTTCGTGCTACTTTTTGATCTTTGGTAGCCATATAAAAAGGAATGCAATAGGCTTCGGTATCCCAATAGGTACTTCCACCATACTTTTCACCTGTAAATCCTTTTGGTCCAATGTTTAATGTAGAATCTTTTCCTGAATAGGTTTGATTTAATTGGAAAATATTAAAACGAATACCTTGTTGTGCTTTTACGTCTCCATCGATTGTAATGTCTGACATTTCCCAGATTTTTGACCAAGCTTCTTTTTGATTATTTAAAAGTGCATTGAATCCTAAATTGGAAGCAGTATCTAATGCTTTTTTAGCTGCTGAAACTAACTGATTCTTATCGTGATTTCTATCTACTGTGTAACCACCAAACTTTTGAATGCTTGCTGTTTCTCCTGCATTTACAGAAACTGTATACGTAAATGAAACAGTGTGTTCTTGTTTATCTATTTCTGGTGTTTGTTCTTGTTTTGTATTATTTACAAAAACCGAAGACTGCATAAAAGTGCAAGTATGAAAAGCTGTTTTCATGGTTCTTGCTTCAATAAACGCTTGCTCGTTTTCTGTACTTACATTTAAAGTATCCCAGAATTGGTCGTCCCAATTGGTATCTTCATTGGTAATACCTGAATCTAAATATGGCTGAAACTTAATAGTCGCTTCTCCATTTAAAGGTTTTACTTGGTAATTTATAGCTCCAACCTCATCTAAATCTAAACTTAAAAAACGAAGGACTTTCACTTCAATTTCTAATTTATTTTGAAGCGTTGCAGTAAACGACCTTGACAACCAACCTTCTTGCATGTTAAGTTCTCGTCTAAAATTAGATACAGAAACGCAGGTGTTTAAATCTAATTGTTCGCCATTAATTTCAATATTAATACCTATCCAATTTGGTGCATTTAATACCTTAGCAAAATACTCTGGATAGCCATTTTTCCACCAACCAACTCTGGTTTTATCTGGATAGTAAACACCAGCAATGTAGCTTCCTTGAAAGGTTGGACCTGTGTATTGTTCTTCAAAATTAGCACGTTGACCCATTGCACCATTTCCGATGCTAAATAAACTTTCTGACGACTTTACTCTTTCTTTATCAAAGCCTTCTTCAATTATAGACCAATTGTCTGGTTGTATATAATCTTGATTCATTTTTTATATTTTTTTGATGAAAATCACTTCGGATAAAATAAGCGTGACTTTCAACATTTTTTATCTATTTATTAATTCTTCTATAAAGCTATTTTCAATTTCAGTAAAATCTGAAAAAATGTAATCTGCTTCATGTAATACGTCTTTTTCGCCTATACCAATAGAAATCATATTTGCAGTATTTGCAGCTTGAACACCAGCTACAGAATCTTCAAAAACAATACAATCTTCTGGTTTCATGTTTAAATGCTTTGCTGCAATTAAAAACACTTCTGGATCTGGTTTTGCTTTACTAACATCGTTACCATCAACAATAGCATCAAACTTTGAAAGCAAGTTGACTTTTTCTAAAATTGGTCGTGCATTTTTACTAGCAGAACCTAAAGATATTGGCTGTGCCTTTTCTATTAAATAATCTAATACTCTTGGTACATCTGGTAAAATTTCTTCATCAGTCATTTTTGCAATGAAGCTTAGATACTCTTCATTTTTTTTACCCATTAATGATGTAAACAGTTCTTCTGAAATGGTTTTATTTCCCCAATTCAGTATTTTTTCTAATGATTTTACTCGGCTAACACCTTTAAGTTGTTCGTTTTGCTCGTGTGTAAAATCTATATCAATACTCTTTGCAAGGTTTTGCCATGCTAAAAAGTGATATTTTGCAGTGTCTACAATAACACCATCTAAATCGAATATGAATCCTTTTTTATTCATTATTTATATTTCTTCAGCTTGATACGTAATTGCGTTTTTGTTTGTGATTAATAAGTTGCAAAGTCCTGCAATTATTAAACTTATTCCTGCAACTGTCATTGCATTAATAGCTTCTTCTCCTAATAAACTAGAGACAAAGTTGATTCCACCTAAGGCAGCAATAATTTGTGGGATTACTATAAACATGTTGAAAATTCCCATAATCACTCCCATTTTTTTAGGGTCTACAGAACTTGATAGCATGGCGTAAGGCATAGATAAAATACTTCCCCAAGCAAAACCTATTAACACAAAGCAATATTTTAGTTGTTCTGGCGAAGCGTAATACATAGCAAGGAAACCAATACCTCCTAAAATTAGAGATCCCATATGCACTAGCTTACGGTTGATGCGCCTTTTTGAAGTATATACTACTAATAGTAATGCAAAAGCCATTGATGATAAACCGTAAATTCCCATTGCAGAACCTACTAAATTTGATGATTTTTGAAACGCTGTGTTTTGCGTATCAAACGCTGCTTTTTGTACTGTATCTGCCATATCAAAAGCACTTTCTATTGGAGCTGGTGTATTAAATACATGCTCAGTTAGTGCTGGATTAGCCATACTCCACATAGTAAAAAATGCAAACCAAGAAAAGAATTGGATGACTCCTAATTTTTTCATGGTTAATGGCATGTTACCAATATTATTTAAAATGTCTGGAATGAAGTTATTCTTTTTAGCTTTTTCACGTTCGAACTCTTCCATGTCTTCTGGAGGATATTCTGTTGTAGTAAACACAGTGTAGAGAATACTTAGCAAAAACACGAATGCACCAATTGCGAATGCAATTTTTACAGAGTCTGGAATAACACCTAAATCTGCTGCATCACTAACTCCAAATTTTGATACCATCCAAGGTAAATTACTTGCAACCCAAGTACCAATACCAATAATTAACGTTTGAACTACAAAGCCATATGAGCGTTGAGATTCGGGAAGTTTATCTGCAACAAGTGCTCTAAACGGCTCCATTGACACATTAATGGAAGCATCTAAAATCCATAAAAAACCAGCTGCAACCCAAAGTGCTGGAGAATAAGGCACAAAAAATAGTGCTAAGGAACTTAAGATAGCTCCTATTAAAAAATAAGGACGTCGTCTTCCCCATTTGTTACTCCAAGTACGATCACTCATGTAACCAATAATGGGTTGAACTAGCAAACCTGTTAAAGGTGCTGCAATCCATAGTAATGGGATTTCGTCTTTACTTGCTCCTAATGTTTGAAATATTCGAGACATGAAGCCTCCTTGCAGTGCAAAACCAAATTGAATTCCTAAGAAACCAAAACTCATGTTCCAGATTTCCCAAAAACCAAGGGTACGCTTTTTCATAAATAGTAAGTTTAAATTATTACTATTTTGACAAGCATTTACTCATCAAAACTATATTACCTGAGAAGTAAAAATATATGTTTTGAATGCTGTAAAGATATAAAAGATTTTAATTGAGCAAAGATTTTTTTTTATTTTGTCGACTTACGTTCTATTAATTCTGTTTCAATTACAACAGTTTCTGCATAGTCTTCTTCATCTTCCCTTTCTAAATTATTTATTAATAATTCGGCTGCTTTTTCGCCTATTTTCTTACCATGCTGACTTACTGTAGTTAAAGCAGGAACAGCATGTTTAGACAATACTCCATCTGTAAAACCAACAATTTGTAAGTCTTCAGGAATTTTTAACCCAAGCTTTCTAGCAACCTTCATTGCAGTAATTGCATACAGCTCGTTTACAGCAAAAACGCCATCAATATTTTTATTATTTTTAAACAAATTATCAATTTCTATTTCTAAAGAATCGAGATGATCTTCAGATAATAATTGGTCATGCACCTTTAAAATTAAACTAGCTTTTGGATCAATTTTATGATCTTCTAACGCTTCTAAATAGCCTTGTGTTCTTAATTTACCAACACTTACATAATCCTTGGTTGTTACAATTGCTATGTTTTTACAGCCGTTTTCAATTAGCTTATTAACCGCAAGTTTTGCACCTTGAGAATCATCAACTATTACTTTATCACATTTTATATCATTAACAACACGATCAAACATAACAATAGGCATACCTTGATTTATAGTCTCTGTAAAATGATGATAATCTTGTTGCTGTAATGTTTCTTTAGCTATAGATAAAATAAATCCGTCGATACTTCCATTTGCAAGCATTTCCATATTTATAACCTCTTTTGCAAAAGACTCGTTTGATAATCCTACAATAACATTGTAACCTCTTTTATTAGCTACAGATTCTATACCACTAATTACTTTAGAGAAAAAATGGTGTACAATTTCTGGAATAATAATTCCAATAGTTTTTGTCTTTCTATTTTTTAAACTCAGTGCAATATTATTAGGTCTATAATTATATAGCTTAGCAAAAGCCTGAACTTTTAAGCGTGTATCTTCACTAATTTCCACACTATTTCTAAGTGCTTTAGATACTGTAGAAATAGACACATCTAATTCCTTTGCTATTTGTTTTAAGGTTACTTTTCGTTTCATAATTATAGTTAAGTCATTTCAATAATCTCAAAAATACGAGGATTAATTGTTCATTTATTAAAATTGTTTGGATAAATACACAAAAAAAAGAAAAAAGGGCTGTTTTTTTGCCAATTTATCATCTTAAAAAAAAAGTTGTCAACACGAAAACGTTTGCGTAGCCCATAAAATATAAGGCTCTCGTAATATTAACATAATATTTACATAGATTTAACCTCGAGAAGTAAAAATATAAGTTAAAATTTAAAATAACTAACTTAATAATATTGTATGAAAACAATTTTTAAAAGTATACTGTTCATTTTATGTGTGTTACCTGCAATCGCATTAGCACAAACTACAATAACGGGAACAGTTACAGAACAATCATCATCACTTCCTCTACCTGGCGTGAATGTAATTGTTAAAGGTACAAATAGTGGTACGTCAACAGATTTTGATGGTAAATATGAAATATCTGTTAAAAATGGAGATGTTTTAGAATTCTCTTACGTAGGCTATACCGCTCAAGAAATTACATATTCTGGCCAAACTAATTTAAACGTTGCTTTAGCTGAAGACGCTTCTCAGCTAGACGAAGTCGTTTTAATTGGATATGGAGGTGTAAAAAAAGAAGACTTAACTGGAACAACAGATTTGTTAACCAGTGAAGATTTTAACAAAGGACCTATAGTATCTGCTCAAGCTCTTATTAGTGGTAAAGTGGCAGGTGTAAATGTAACAACTGGTAGTGGAGCTCCTGGAGATGGGCAAAGCATTAATATTCGTGGAGCCGGTTCTTTATCTTTAACTACTCAACCACTATTTGTAGTCGATGGAATCCCATTAGATAATGGAGGTGTTGGCGGATCTAGAAACCCATTAAACTTTATTAATCCAAACGATATTGAAACGTTTGTAGTTTTAAAAGACGCATCTTCTACAGCTATTTATGGGTCTAGAGGAGCAAACGGTGTAATTTTAATTACAACCAAAAAAGGAAAAAACAACGATTTTAAATTTAATATTAGTTCTCAAACTACAGTTTATAGTCCTGTAGACGATATTGATGTATTATCTTCTAACCAATTTAGAACGTTAATAAATGACATAGGATCACCATCGGAAATTGCATTATTAGGAAATGCAGATACAAACTGGCAAGACGAAATATATAGAACAGCATTTGGTCAAGATCATAATTTTAGTGCATTAGGTAGCGCTTTTGGTATACCTATGAGAGCTTCAATTGGTTATTCTGAACATGAAGGAATATTAAAAACTGATAATTTACAACGTACTACTGCTTCTTTAAACTTAACACCTAGCTTATTAGATGACCACTTAAATATTGAGTTAAATGCAAGAGCAATGTATACCGAAAATACTTTTGCAGATAGAGGAGCTATTGGTAGTGCTATAAGTTTTGACCCAACACAATCAATCTTCGATTCTAGCTCGCAATATGCAGGATATTTTGCTTGGTTAGATGCTGGAACAGGTAACCAAAACAGCTTAGCACCAACAAACCCATTAGCTTTATTGGATTTGAAAGACGATACTTCTGAAGTAAGAAGACTTGTTGGAAATGCTAAATTCAATTATAAAATTCATGGTTTTGAGAATTTTACAGCTACAATTAACGTAGGATATGACACTTCAAATAGTCATGGTAGAACAATTACTTCACAATTTATTCCAACTGCCGATGATACTTTTAATGGAGCAAGGTCAAGTTATATTAATAACTCGGACAATAAGATTTTTGATGCTTACCTAACTTACAAAAACTCTTTTAAAGACATTCATAACTTAACAGTTGCAGCTGGTTATGCTTACCAATCTTTTGAGTACGACAACTTTAGTTATGATAGTGAGGCACAAGAAGATGGTAATCAATTTGAATTTATTGATAAATCTAAAAATGTATTACTATCTTACTTTAGTAGAGCAAATTACGATTACAATGGTAAATATTACTTAACAGCTTCTGTAAGAGCAGATGCTTCGTCTAAGTTAAATCCAGATGATCGTTGGGGAATTTTTCCATCTGTAGCTGCAGCTTGGAGTATTCATAACGAAGATTTTATGCAAGATTCATTCTTCAATGAATTAAAATTACGTGTTGGTTATGGAGAAGTTGGAAATATTAACGGACTTGGTGACTATCAATTTTTAACTAGATACCAAGGAAGTACAGATACTGCCAATTACCAATTTGGAAGTCAATTTTACCAAACTTATAGACCAGAACCTATAAATAGCGATTTGCGTTGGGAAATTGGTAGAACTTTAAATATTGGTTTAGACTATGCCTTTTTAAACAGACGTATTTCTGGTTCTATAAATGCGTATAGAAAAGAAACTACCGATCTTATTGCAAGCTCACTTGTAGATCCTTTTACAAATTTTGGAAACAGAATTAATGCAAACATTGGTAATATGGAAAATAAAGGTTTAGAATTAAATTTAAACTTAGTTCCTGTAAGAACAGATGATTTTGAATGGTCTGTTAATTACAATATTGCATTTAATGATAATGAAATTACAAAATTATCTGCAGACCAACCACAAGGTGGAATTTCTACAGGTGTTGGTAATACCGTTCAAGTACATAGAGAAGGAGAATCTGCAAATAGTTTTTATGTTTTCGAACAAGTATACGATGCATCTGGAGCACCTTTAGAAGGCGTATTTGTAGATAGAAATGGAGATAACATTATTAATGATGAAGATAAATACATTAAAGAAGACCCATTTGGAGACGTATTAATGGGCTTTAACACAAATGTAAGTTATAAAAACTGGGACTTCTCTTTACAATCAAGAGCAAGTTTAGGAAACTATATGTATAACGATGTTCAAGCAAATAGAGGTGTTTTAGCAAATGCAACTAATAACAGCATTTTATCTAACATACATACAGATTACTACAATACAGGTTTTACTGTAATTGATGGTAATACTGCCGTAAGTGATCACTTTGTACAAGAAGCATCTTTCTTTAAAATAGATAACATTACTATTGGTTATACTTTAGATAAATTAAAAAATACAACATTTAGATTTTATGGATCTTTACAAAATGTATTAACAGTTACAGATTACGATGGCTTAGATCCAGAAATTAACCTAGGTATCGATAATAACTTTTATCCAAGACCTAGATCATTTGTTATGGGTGTAAATATTGACTTTTAAAAAAAATGAAAATGAAAAAAGAACTTAAACATTTAATGGCACTTATGGTATTAGCCTTAGGTCTAGTATCTTGCCATGACGATTTAGATCAATCACCTATCGATCCAGATAGTTTTACAGAAGAAGACGTTTTTGCAAATGCTATTGAAGCAAAAGGAGCTTTAGCAAAATTGTATGCTAGTTTAGCACTTACAGGACAACAAGGTCCATCTGGGCAAGCAGATATTGCAGATATTGATGAAGGATTCTCTCAATATTCTAGAATGCTTTTTAATTTAAATGAATTAACCACAGACCACGCTGTAGTAGGTTGGGGAGACGCAGGTTTACCAGATTTACACGGGCAATACTGGTCTGGAGGTAATGATTTTACAGAAGCTATGTACTATAGACTTGCACAAGAAGTTTCTTTTTGTAACTCGTTTATAGAAAATGCTAGTGCATTATCAGAAATTGAAGTACAAACTTTCATTGCCGAAGCAAGATTTTTAAGAGCCTTTGCTTATTACAATTTAATAGATTTATATGGTAATGTACCACTTGTTACAGAAGTATCAACAGATTTACCACAACAAGCATCAAGAATAGAACTATTTAACTTTGTAGAATCTGAATTATTAGAAATTCAAAACATCTTAAGTCAAAGTGGATCAAACGAATATGGAAGAGTAGACGAAGTTGCTGCCTGGGCATTATTATCTAAATTATACCTAAATGCTGAAGTGTGGACAGGAACATCTCGTTACACAGACTGTGTAACATATTCTAACAATGTTATAAATTCTACTTATAGTATTAATACAAATGATGCTAATGGTAACGGAACTGCTTATGATGAATTATTCTTAGCAGACAACGATACTAATGGTGCTCAAAACGAATTTATATTTACTTTAAATTTCGATGGTCTTAGATCTCAAACCTATGGTGGCTCTACTTTTTTAGTACACGCTGCAATTGGAGGAGCAATGGATGCAACAGAATTTGGTGTAAATGGTGGTTGGGCAGGCCTTAGAACAACTAAAAGCCTAGTAGAAAAATTCCCGCAATTAAGTATCGCAGATTTAAATAATGCATTAGGTACACAGTCAGATTGGGGAATTGTAGGAGACGGAACACCAAACGGATGGACAGGTCCAGATACAGAAATGTACCAAACTGGTACAAATCAATATGCGCTATATACAGAATTAACAGATGGTTTCTTAAAATTCAGATTTAACGAAGATTGGGGAAACAATTATGGTGATAATGGCGCAGATGGTTCACTAGAATCAGGAGGAGAGAATATTGCAGTTACTGCAGGAACATATTATATTACTTTAGATTTAGATGCGCTTACATATTCAATTACTTCATTTACTCCTACTAGCGATCAACGTGCAATGTTTTATGCAGATGGCCAAAATTTAGAAATCGAAGATATTTCAGAGTTTACAGATGGATATGCAGTTACTAAATTTAAAAACATTGACAGTAATGGTGACCAAGGTGTTGATTCTGGTGGAGATTTTGTAGACACAGATCTTCCTTTAATTAGATTAGCAGAAATCTATTTAAACTATGCCGAAGCAACTCTTCGAGGTGGCGGTGGCGGTGATTTAAATTTAGCTACAACAAAAATTAACGAATTAATTGAAAGAGCAAATGGAGGTCCAGGCGCTAACGTATCAAGCGGAGACATTACTTTAGACTTTATACTTGACGAAAGATCAAGAGAATTATATTGGGAAGGACAAAGACGTACAGATTTAATACGTTACAATTATTTTACAACAGACGCATACCTATGGCCATTTAAAGGTAATAGCCCTCAAGGAACTTCTGTTGCAAATTATAGAAACCTATTTCCTTTACCAAACAGTATTATAACAGTTAACCCAAACCTTTCTCAAAATGAAGGGTATTAATAACTATTAAAATGAAAAACATATTTTATAAATTAGTCCTTTCGTTATGCATTGCAACTCTTTTTGTGAGTTGCGATGATACGGAAATTACAGAATTAAACAACAACGGAATACCGTTAGTAACGCTATCTGAAAACGAAGTAGTTTTAACAGAAGCTAACGCAGACCAAGAAGCTTTAACAGTAACTTGGACAGCTCCAGATTTTGGTTTTAATGCTGCGCCAATTGCATATAAAGTTTTAGTAGATACTAATAACGGTGATTTTTCATCTGCGCAAAGTTCTACAGCTACTATGCCTTTAGAAAAAACATTCACTGCTCAAGAATTAAATTCCTTACTAATAGCATTAGAATTACCTCCTAATGAAGAATCTCAAGTACAACTTAAACTTGAAGTTCAATTAAGTACAGTAACTAGTGTTTATTCTGAAGCTGTTAATTTAACTGTGACACCTTATCCTGCACTTTCAGATCTTAGTACTAATTGGGGAATAGTTGGTAGTGCAACACCAAACTCTTGGGATGGACCAGATGTTCCTTTCTACAAAACAGATACGGAAGGTGTATTTGCAACATATATATATTTAATTGATGGAGAAATTAAATTTAGAGAAAATAATGATTGGACAGTAAATTATGGAGATACTGGTGCAGATGGTACTTTAGAAGGTGGCGGAGATAATATAGCTGTAACTGCTGGAACATATTATGTTACCTTTAATTTAAATGCCCTTACTTATACATTAGAAGATGCTTCTAGTGAAGATATCTGGGGATTAGTAGGAGACTCTACTCCTAATGGATGGGACGGCACAGACTGGCCAATGTATCCAGCTGGAAACGACATTTATATAACCTATGTAACTTTAGTAGATGGAGAGTTAAAGTTTAGATTAAATAATGATTGGGGAAATAACTTTGGAGACACTGGTGTAGATGGTACTTTAGACTCTGGCGGAGATAATATTATTGTCACAGCAGGAAATTACAAAGTTACTATGGATCTGTTTAATCAAACTTATACGCTAGAAGAAGTAGAGTAATCTTATCTATTAAATATTGTATTAAATAAAACCTTTAAAGCCTATTTACTTGTAAAAACTAAATAGGCTTTTTTTATCTCAACTAACATTTATTTCACGTTTTAAAACCTATAAAAATGAAGAAAATATTATCTTTACTGCTATTCCTTTGCGTATTTATTTCATACGCACAGCTATCTTGGCAAGGTGGCACATCTCCAGACGAAACAGATTCCGCAACACTATTGTTCGATAAAACTGGAACTGGTTTAGAAACTTATTCAGGAACAATTTATGCACATACAGGTGTAACTATAGACGATACTTCAAATTGGGAAAACGTAATTGGAGATTGGGGAAACAATACCACTCAACCTACACTAACATTAGTATCTGGAAATATCTATAAATTAGATTTAACACCAACTATTAAAAATTATTATAACTATACTAACTCTGGGACTATTACAGCTATTAATATTGTTCTTAGAAGTGCAGATGCTTCACAACAAACCACAGACTTACAAATTGCAGTTGGTTCTTTTCAAGTAACAATGATAAATCCAACCGATAATAATGGTACAATTGTAGTTAATTCTGGAAGCGGAACACAAATATTGGCTCAAAACACAAATGGTACTGCCAATTACGAATTTAAGGCAAACGGCACAACTATAAATACGTCTACAACCTCGTTTTATAGTTTTTATTATTCAAATATAACAGAAAATCAAAATTGTGAATTAATTATAACTCAAGGAGGCACTACAATTACTAGAGAATTTGATATTTTAGTAAACAACACTCAAAACCAAGCCATCCCAAGTGGTTTACAAAACGGAATAAATTATACAAGTAATACAACCGCAACACTTGTTTTAGAAGCTCCAAATAAAGATTTTGTTTACGTGGCAGGAAGTTTTAACAACTGGAATCCAGATGCAACTTATGCAATGAAAAAAGACACCACTTCAGATAAGTTTTGGTTAGAACTTACTGGATTAACAGCTAATCAAATTGAAACTTATCAATATTGGGTTGTAGACCAATCGCCAATTACTAATTCTCCGTCCATGGTTAAAACGGCAGATCCTTACTCTACGTTGGTTCTATCTCCATATGATGACCCATACATATCAAATAATACTTATCCTAACTTACCATCTTACCCAACTGGACAAGAAAGAGAAGTTACTGTTTTACAAACTGGGCAAACTCCGTATGCATGGCAAGTAACAGATTTTCAAAAACCAAAAAAAGAAGACTTAATAATTTACGAAGTATTAATAAGAGATTTTGATACCGATAGAAACTTTCAAGATTTAATAGATAAGATTGATTATTTTAAAAATCTAAATATTAACGCCATTCAACTTATGCCTGTAATGGAATTTGAAGGCAATGAAAGTTGGGGATACAATACTTCTTTTCATATGGCATTAGATAAATTTTATGGAACAGAAGAAAAATTTAAGGAACTTGTAGACACTTTCCACCAAAATGGTATTGCAGTTATTTTAGATGTTGCCTTAAACCATGCTTTTGGTAGAAATCCAATGGTACGTATGTGGATGAACGATCCAGATAACGATGGTTGGGGAGAACCAAGCAGTGAAAACCCATATTTTAATGAAGAAGCAAAACACAGCTACAGCGTAGGTTCGGATTTTGATCACTCAAATATAAGAACCCAAGAATATGTAAAGCGCGTAATAGAACATTGGATTAACAATTTTAAAATTGATGGTTTTCGTTGGGATTTAACAAAAGGTTTTACTCAACAATGTACCGCTAGTGACGAAACTTGCACAAATGGTTATAGATCAGATAGAGTAGCTATCTTAAAAGACTATGCAGACCATTCTTGGCTTCAAGATGAAACACACTATGTTATTTTTGAACATTTAGGAGGTAATCAAGAAGAAAAAGAATGGGCAGACTATAGAGTTAATGAAGATAAAGGCATTATGCTTTGGGGAAAAATGACTGAGAATTTTAATCAATTAACTATGGGTTATAATTCTAATAATGATATTAACGGTGTTGGCCATAACAGTAGAAACTTTAACGCACCAAGATTAGTTGGATATGCAGAAAGTCATGATGAAGAACGATTAATGTATAAAAACCTTCAATTTGGAAACCAAAGTAATAGCTCTCATGATGTAAGAGATTTAAACACTGCATTATCAAGAATGTCTGCTTTAGGAGCAGTAACTTTAACTATTCCAGGACCAAAAATGATTTGGCATTTTGGAGCATTAGGTATGGAAAATTCTATTTTTACTTGCAACAATGGCACGGTAAACGAGCCAGGTGACGCAGACGGTATTGGCGATTGTAAATTAGATACAAAACCTCAACCACAATGGACCAATAACTGGTTGGCCGATGTTAATAGAAATAAAATATACAACGACTGGGCTCTATTAAATATTTTAAAAATACAAGAAGACGTTTTTGAAGGAAACTATTCCATAAATCAAACAGATAACAGTTTAACACCAAAAATTTATATTTGGGACGATACTCTACCTTCTACTGGACTAAAAAACGTTGTTGTATTAGCTAATTTCGATGTCAATAATCAAAATATTGTTCCTAACTTTCCTTATACCGGTACTTGGTACGATTTAATGGATCCTACTGGTAATACTACAATTAATGTAACTAATGTTAACACACCTATACCTGTAGACGCTGGACAGTTTAAAATGTACGGAAATAAAAACTCTCAAACACTATCTACAATAGATAATGAATTAGACAATAAATTAACACTTTATCCAAATCCTACTAAAGATACATTCTCAATTAATAAAGAAATTTCTTCATTAAAGGTTTACGATATATCTGGAAAACTTATTAAAACATTTAATGGCAATTTTAAAATTGGGCATTCTTTTAACGTTTCAAATATCTCTAAAGGATTATACATTCTAAAAATAGATAATGGTACAAATACAACCTCTAAAAGATTAATTATTAATTAAAATTTTAACCAATGAAAAAATATTATTCACTATTACTGTTTATTTGTGCCTTTAATTTAAATGCTCAAACTACAATTAACTATCCTCAAAGAGTAGCTAACTATAATGCATTTTTTGATGATGGAGGAGGAAAATATGATAATGCTACAGACCAATTAGGAATGTGGGCTAATTTTAATGCTAAGCAATCTGTAGCTTGGAGAAATTTTACTACCGATGGAACAACATCAGGAACTACAACAACTATGCAGGTTGGAGATTCGTTTACAATTACCGTCTCAGCAACACAAGCCTCGTATGGCGTTATTGGCTTAGCATTACTATCTAACCCAACTGCAACAACAAGTTGGGAAGACAGAATAAATAATTATGCTGTTCAAGTTAATTTAAACGGAAATAGTGGTGCTAACGATCCGTGGGAAGTTGTTTCTAATGGAGGTGCTGTAAACGCATCAAGCATAAATGGATCAACAACTTATAACGATTTTAAATTTAAATTCATTTTAAATTCACCTACAACAATGTCTGTAGATATTAACGATGGAGCCGAAATTTTTAACGTAACACTCAATAATCAAAATATTACTGGTTACTCTGTATATCTTGCAGACGATTGGAATGGTAGTAATAATGCAGATATTTTTTGGAAACCTACAACACAATATACTTATGCTCAAACATTAGGAACTAATAATTTTACTTTTAACGAAGTAAAATTATTTCCTAATCCAATTTCAAATACTTTTACAGTAAACAAAAAAATTAAAAAATTAGATATTTATTCTATTACTGGTAAATTAATTAAAAGCTTTGATGGAGGTTTAGTAGAAGGTACTATATTTAATATTGAAAATTTCTCTAAAGGAGTTTATATAGCTCAATTAGAAAACGAGTTTGGAGCTATTTCTTCTACCAAAATTATAAAACTTTAATTATTATAATTACTCATTAAGTCTAGTTTTAAATTTAAATATTTAAAACTAGACATTTAATGATCCATAACACTACACATAAAATGTATTTGCAAAAGTTGCAGTTTCAGTAAAGAAGTTTCTTATTCTTTTAAAAATAGCAGATAATTTATTTTTTTTCATTTTCATCCTTTTCTTTTTATTACATTTTTTATCATTTTTATCCACTTCATAATTAAAAAATGAAATAGGTTCCCAAACTGTAGGATGACCAGGAATATTTTCAATTGGCTTTTTCATAAAATTTATTTAAAATATCCTAAATAACTTTGCTACAAATTTCAATAGAAAAAAGGAACTGTACTACTACATACTTATCATATATATAATCTATTTTAACTCAACAAAAACAACTACATCTTCAAATTGATAAAATAGAATACTTTTATGTTAAAAAAACAAATAATTATTCTAAAATTAAAAAAGCATAACTCTAAATTAAAGCACAAAAAAAAGCCTCTCTAATTAAGAGAAGCTTTCTATAATTTGTACGGGCGGAGAGACTCGAACTCTCACACCTCGCGGCACTAGATCCTAAGTCTAGCGTGTCTACCAATTCCACCACGCCCGCAAAAGTGAGTGCAAATATACAAATAGTTTCAATATTCAAACAAAACTTTTACATAAAAAGTTTGTCTCTTTTTGTACTTTTACTAAAATTCAATAAAATACTATGCAAAATATTCAATCTTACATTGAAAATAACAAAGACAGATTCCTATCAGAATTAATAGAATTACTTAAAATTCCATCTATTAGCGCAGACTCTGCATATAAAAAAGATACTATAAAAACTGCAGACGCTGTAGCAAAAAGTTTAGAAGATGCTGGATGCGATGTAGTAGAAATTTGCGAGACAGATGGCTATCCTATTATTTATGCACATAAAATAATAGATAAAAACTTACCAACAGTATTAGTATACGGCCATTACGATGTACAACCACCAGACCCTATAAATTTATGGGATTCTCCACCTTTCGAGCCTGTAATAAAAGAAACTCAATTACATCCAGAAGGTGCCATTTTTGCACGTGGCGCTTGTGACGATAAAGGACAAATGTACATGCATGTAAAAGCCATGGAGTTTATGACCACGCAAAATCAACTCCCTTGTAATGTGAAGTTTATGATAGAAGGCGAAGAAGAAGTTGGTAGTGTAAATCTTGCAAAATTTGTAAAAGAAAACCAGCAAAAACTAAGTAACGACGTTATATTAATTAGCGACACAGGCATGATTGCTAAAGATACACCATCAATAACAACAGGACTTCGTGGTTTAAGCTATGTCGAAGTAGAAGTTACAGGACCAAATCGCGATTTACATTCTGGATTATACGGTGGTGCAGTTGCAAACCCAATTAATGTTTTAACCAAAATGATTGCTTCATTGCACGACGAAAACAACCATATCACAATTCCTGGTTTTTACGATAATGTAGAAGAACTCTCTAAAGACGAGCGCGAACAAATGGCAAAAGCACCATTTTCATTAGAAAATTACAAAAAAGCTTTAGATATCGACGCTGTTTATGGAGAAGAAGGTTACACAACAAACGAGCGTAACAGTATTAGACCAACGTTAGATGTAAATGGTATTTGGGGCGGTTACACCGGTGAAGGCGCAAAAACAGTAATAGCAAGTAAAGCATACGCCAAAATATCTATGCGTTTAGTACCAAATCAAGATTGGGAAAACATAACCAATTTATTTAAAAAACACTTTGAAAGTATTGCGCCAAAAGGAGTAAAAGTAAAAGTAAATCCACATCATGGCGGACAAGGCTACGTAACACCAATAGACAGTATTGGTTACCAAGCCGCTAGTAAAGCCTACCAAGATACCTTTGGAAAAACGCCAATACCACAACGCAGTGGCGGAAGCATTCCTATTGTTTCTCTTTTTGAGCAAGAACTAAAAAGTAAAACCATACTTATGGGCTTTGGCTTAGACAGTGACGCCATACACTCACCAAACGAACATTTTGGCGTATGGAACTACCTAAAAGGTATAGAAACAATACCAGGCTTTTACAAACATTTTGTAGAATTATCTAAATAAAAAAAAACAACAAAATCCGCTTTAAACAATTTAGAGCGGATTTTTTTTATGGCGTTACCAAAACGAGTAAAAAAACTCGTCTTGGTCAGGCTCTCGGCAGTCGCTCTCTGCGAGGAGCTCCAACAAAGCCTCCATCCTTAACGCACAAAATCAACACTTTACAAAATAAATTTTACTCTACATTTGTAGAATTAAAATATTTGTTCTACGTTTGTAGAGAACAATCTAAAAATGTAGAACATGCAGCTTACAAAAACCGAAGAAGATTTAATGAATTACCTCTGGAAACTTGAAAAAGCTTTTATGAAAGACTTACTTGAAGCCTATCCAGAACCTAAGCCAGCAAACACAACAGTAGCTACACTTTTAAAACGCATGACAGATAAAGGTTTTATAGCCTATAATTTATATGGTAAATCAAGAGAATATTATCCATTAGTAAAGAAAAAAGATTATTTCTCTAAACATGTAAACGGACTTATTAAAAACTTTTTTAATGATAGTAGCTCTCAATTTGCTTCCTTTTTTACAAAAGAAACCAATTTATCTAAAGAAGAATTACAAGAATTACGCGCAATAATCGATACAGAAATTAAAAATAAGTAACCATGGAAATACTAATTTTAAAATCGGCAGCTTGTTTGGCAATTTTATTAGCATTCTATAAACTTTTTTTAGAACGTTTAACCATTCACACCTTTAAACGCTTCTATTTATTAGGCGCTGTAATTATCTCTACAGTAATACCTTTTATAACCTTTATAGAATATGTAGAACCACAATTTAATGTTCCTTATTTTGAAGTAGACCATTCCGCACCAATTAATTTAGTAGTAGAACAAGAACATTTACCAATAGAATCAACTAACTATTTACCAATTATATTATGGAGTATTTACGGTTTGGGCACATTGTTATTTTTAGCAAAATTCTGTATAAATTTAATTGGTATTATTTCAAAAATAAATAAAAACGAAAAACAAAAATCTGATAATTATATTTCAGTTTTATTACACGATTTTATAGTACCACACACCTTTTTTAGCTACATTTTTTTAAACAAAACAAAGTTTGAAGCAAAAGCAATTCCGCAGGAAGTATTATTACACGAACAAACACACGCTAAACAAAAACATACTTTAGACATTTTATTTATAGAGTTACTACAAGTTGTATTTTGGTTTAATCCTCTACTCTATTTTTTAAAAAAAGACATAAAACTTAATCACGAATTTCTAGCAGACGAAGCCGTTTTAAAGCAAGGTATAGACTCATCAACTTACCAAGAAACATTGCTTCAATTCACATCCACTGCAAACGAAATTCCATTGGCACACGCCATCAATTATTCATTAATCAAAAAACGATTTACAATTATGAAAACACAAACCTCAAAAAAAGCTGTATGGCTTAGAAGTTTATTATTATTTCCTGTTTTAGCTGGATTGCTGTTTAGCTTTAGCGGAAGAGAACAGGTAGAAAAAGAAGTTGTTCCTGCTATGGTTTTTCCTGAAGAAAAAAAAGATCAACAAAATAACCCACTTACAGATGTAAAGGAAGAGCTTCAAAAACTAGGCGATTATAAAATTAATTATACTGCCAGAAGTATTACAGTAAAAGTATTAAGCCAAGGCAATTATGAAATTGACGGTATTAAAGCGACCAAAAATACTTTTAAAAATGTAATTAATCAATTACACCAAGACATTACAAAAGAAATAAGAGATAAGGTTATAAACATTCACATAAATAGTCCAAAAGATATTTCAGATAAAGAAGTTTGGTTTATTTTTAATGCCGTTCAAGATTATGGTTACCATCGTATTGTAGCTTACAACCAAGAGATTATACGCTCAAAAAATAACACGCCATTTGCATTAGATAATGTTTCTAATAATAATGCAAATTATTCTGCAAAAAAATCTCAAAAAGAAGCAACTCCAGAACAAGTTGCAGAATACAACAAGTTAGCTAAATATTATAACGCTAAATTAAAAGTAAATACCATAGTTAAATTAAAAGACTTTAATCGTATTACAGAATTATATAATTTAATGAGTGATGCTCAAAAAAAGAATGCAGAACCTTTTCCAAACTTTCCTCCTCCACCTGCTCCACCAGCACCACCAAAAGTAAAAAAAGGTGAACCTTCAACATTACCGCCACCAGCACCACCAGCGCCACCAATTGGTAGGGAACTTGAAAGAAATACTGCTTTTATAAATGTTAATGGAACAACTTTATTTAAAGTAGATATTAATGGAGATGTTAAATATTATAATCGCAATGGCTATATAGTAGATAGTAATGGTAAAGTATTGTCTAAATCTCAAGTCGATGGTAGCAAAGTAATACCTGGACAAAAAATAACTAAGGTTTACCAAAAAGGAAAAATTGTTGCTGAGTTTAAAAAAACATGGAAAGACGATGATAAATTCAATATTCCAGAACCTCCAAAACCAATTTCTCCAAAAGAACATATTAAAAATATGGATTCAAAAGAAGCTAGTTTTTTCTATAATGGAGACGCAGTTACAAAAGAACAAGCTTTAGAACTTGTTGAAAACAATAATAAAATTAATATATCAACCCAAACAAAAAATGGTGAATCTACAGTGCATCTATCTACTAAACCAATAACAATAGTAAATGGCAAAAGAATAAGCGATAGCCAAAAAAACAGAGATAAAGCAATTGCAAAAAGAAGAGCATTAACCGAAGAAAGAAAAAATGCTATGCGTGAAAAAAGTGAGGCTATAAGGCAAAAAACTATTGCAAGAAGACAACAATTATTAGCTGCAAGAGAAGCTAGACAATCACGACCATTATCTCAACAATTTCAAGGCATGGAAGCCAATGGTGGTGAATTCTTTTATGAAGGCGAAAAAATAACCGAAGCTAAAGCTATAGAGCTTATAGAAGCCAACCCAAAGTTAAATGTCTCAATGCATAACAATAATGGAAAATCTACTGTACACCTGTCTAAAAAAGGCATAAAAACAGTAAATGGAAAATTGGTTAAAACAGAAAATTAAAAAAATAGAAATAACCATTTTATAAAAAAAGCCTCTTCTTTAAGAGGTTTTTTTTATTGTTAAATTTTGTAACAAAACACAACTTTTAACGTTCTAATAATCTAATCATCAATCAAATCAAAAAACAAATCACTCAATCATGTTAAAACAATTCTTCATTATTTGCTCTGGAGCAGACACAGATATTCTAAAAAATAGTGCTATAGGCGAACAAAATAAATATGCTGGTATTGGCGCTACAGTATTTTTTACAGCATTAATGGCTTTTATAGCCTCTAGTTATGCACTTTATACAGTATTCGATAACTTATATGCTGCTATAGGTTTTGGGCTTATTTGGGGCTTATTAATTTTTAATCTCGACCGTTTTATTGTCTCAACAATAAAAAAAAGAGACAATATTATGGACGAAATTATACAAGCTTCTCCAAGACTGCTTTTAGCAGTAATTATTGCTATTGTAATCTCTAAGCCATTAGAATTAAAGATTTTTGAAAAAGAAATTAATCAAGTTTTACTAGAACAAAAAAACGATTTAACACTTGCTAATCAAGATCAAATAGCACTTCAATTTAATCCAAAAACCGAAGCTTTAAAACAAGACATTTTAGCATTACAAACTGAAATTGACACAAAAGAAGCCCAAGTAAATGCACTTTATGATATTTATATAAATGAAGCTGAAGGCACTGCCGGAACAAACCTTTTAGGCAAAGGTCCTGTTTATAAAGAAAAACGAGAAAAACATGATGCTGCGCTTACCCAATTACAACAATTAAAGGAAACAAATAATAAAAAAATAACAGCTATAGAAACTGCAATAGCTAAACTTGAAACAGATTATAATACGCAAATAGAAACCACACAACCAATTATTGATGGTTTTGATGGTTTAATGGCTCGTGTTACAGCCTTAAATACATTACCATGGCTACCGTCATTTTTTATTTTCTTATTATTCTTAGCTATAGAAACGTCTCCAATATTCGCTAAATTATTAGCTCAAAAAGGTGAATACGATTTTAAGTTAGAAGACCAAGAAACTGCTATTAAATCTATAGTAGAACAAAAAGTTCAAGAACGTAAATTAGCAATAAAGGCAGATTTTGAAATAAACAACAAAGTCTATAAAGACATTACAGAGGAAGAGGAATTGTATGAGTATAAGCGTAAAAAAGCAAGAGAACTTATGCAATTACAAGCAGATGCTTTTTACAATGGACAGAAAAAACTGTTGTAACAAAAAAGGCTTACCTTTAATTTGGTAAGCCTTTTTACTTATATATAATTTGTTATATTTTCTTTACGTATTCAGTAATTATCACAATTTGTGTTGCACCTACTTTACCTTCAATATAAGTTTCATTTTCCCTATCTAAACGAATGTTTCTTACTGCAGTTCCTTGTTTTGCAACCATACTAGAACCTTTCACTTTTAAATCTTTAATTAAAACAACAGAGTCTCCATTCTCTAAAACAACACCATTTACATCTCTATGTATTAATTTATCGTCTTCATCCTCTCCTTCTCCTGTAGATTTTGCAAACTCAAGTACATCTTCTTCTAGATACATCATATCTAGCAAGTCTTGCGGCCAACCTTCTTTTCTTAAACGCGATAACATTCTCCACGCAGCAACTTGTACCGCTTGGTGTTCACTCCACATACTATCGTTAAGGCAACGCCAATGGTTAGCATCTGTAATTTCCGGATTTTCTATTTGTTCAACACAAGTTTTACATGCCGTTAAAGTATCTTTAATACTTTGATCTTTTTTAGGCTCTAATGTATATAATTGTAAATGCTCTTCGTTTTTACACAATTCGCACTGTCCATCGGCACGTTTGTTTAATTCTCTTTCTAAACTCATAATTGTTATTTGTGTGGCAAAAGTAAGGAATATCTTCACAAAATTATTGGTTAATAGAATTACGAAAATGCATCTGCTTTTATTTATAAATATTTTATGGTTTAAAATTATAAATCAAAACTCAGTTAGCTTAACTTTTTGTAATTTTATACTCTTCAAAAAAACTTATAATATTATTTTTTGTTTAGGTTTATACTTAAACAAAAACAATGCTTTTTTTCGAAGCTCATTAAAATAAAACAAGACAAATGTCAGACAATAAACGCGTTTTTTTAGTAGACGCATACGCCTTAATATTTCGTGGCTATTACGCCTTTATAAAAAACCCAAGAATTAACAGCAAAGGTCAAGACACCTCAGCTATTATGGGTTTTATGAACTCACTTTTAGACGTTATTAAACGCGAAAGACCAAACCTTTTAGCAGTTTGTTTCGACAAAGGCGGTAGCACAGATCGTGTAGAAATGTTTGAAGAATACAAAGCCAATAGAGACGAAACGCCCGAAGGTATAAAAACAGCCATTCCATACATTTGCCAAATTTTAGAAGCCATGCATATTCCTATCATGGTTAAAGAAGGTTTTGAAGCAGACGATGTTATTGGAACTTTAGCAAAACAAGCCGAAAAAGAAGGCTACCAAACCTTTATGGTAACGCCAGATAAAGATTTTGCGCAATTAGTAAGCGAAAACATTTTTATGTACAGACCCGTTTTTGGTGGTGGTTATGAAACTTGGGGAATCCCAGAAGTTCAGAAAAAATTCGAAGTAACAGATCCTTTACAAGTTATCGACTATCTAGGCATGATGGGTGATGCCAGCGATAATATTCCAGGTTTACCAGGTGTTGGCGATAAAACCGCAAAAAAGTTTTTGGCCGCTTACGGTAGTATGGAAAACTTATTTGCAAATACACATGAGCTTAAAGGTAAAATGAAAGAAAAAATTGAAGCCAACCAAGAGCTTGGTTTACTTTCTAAAAAACTAGCTACAATCATGCTAGATGTACCTGTAGAATTTCATGCTAAAGATTTTGAACTAGATGCACCAGATATAGAAAAGGTAAAAGAAATTTTTCAAGAATTAGAGTTTAGGCGTCTTACAGATAATTTTATAAAAACGTTTGCTGAAGATGCGCCTGCAACTGCAAATACAAATTCAAATACAGCAGAAAAATCTGTTACAAGTACAACACCAACATCTAATGCTGGCGCAGGTCAATTTAATTTATTTGGAGGCGATCCAAATACTACTGAAACAACTTCAGAAAACGCTTTTGAGCGAAAAACGCTTTCAAACACCTCACATTTTTACCAAAGCGTAGCACCAGGAATGGCAACTAAACTATTCATTAAAAATTTAATAAATCAAACCAGTGTGTGTTTTGATACAGAAACTACAGGTTTAAATCCGTTAACAGCAGAGTTAGTTGGTATTGCTTTTTCTTGGGAAACAGGAAAAGGATTCTACTTACCATTTCCAGAAGAAAAACAAGAAGCACAAGCTATTATCGAAGAATTACGATGTTTTTTTGAAGATGAAAGCATTCAGAAGATTGGACAAAATTTAAAATACGACATCAAGGTTTTAGCAAAATATAATGTACAAGTCAAAGGTCCATTGTTTGATACCATGTTAGCGCATTATTTAATAAATCCAGATATGCGCCACAATATGGATGTACTGGCAGAAACCTATTTAAATTATACGCCAATTTCTATTACAGAACTTATTGGTAAAAAAGGCAAGAATCAACTATCAATGCGTGATGTTCCGTTAGACAAACAGACTGAATATGCCGTTGAAGATGCCGATATTACATTACAATTAAAGGAGCATTTTGAAAAAGAATTAGGCGAAGCCAATACACAAAAATTATTTGATGATATCGAAGTCCCATTATTACGCGTTTTAGCAGCAATGGAATTAGAAGGTATTAACCTAGATAAAGACTTTTTAAATAGTTTATCTGGCGATTTAGATAACGAAATAAAAGCCTTAGAAAGTAAAATTTACGAGGTTGCCGGTGAGGAATTTAACATTGCTTCACCAAAACAATTAGGTATTATTTTATTCGAAAAACTAAAGCTAGTCGATAAGCCTAAAAAAACCAAAACTGGACAATACAAAACAGGCGAAGATATCCTGTCTGTATTAGCCAAAGAGCACGAAATTATCCGTGATATTTTAGAATATCGTGGTTTAGCAAAACTAAAAAGCACGTATGTAGATGCCTTACCACTTCAAGTAGAAGAAGCCACAGGACGCGTACATACAGATTATATGCAAACCGTTGCTGCCACAGGACGTTTAAGTAGTAACAATCCTAACCTGCAAAATATTCCTATTCGTACAGAACGTGGCCGCCAAGTGCGTAAAGCATTTATTCCTCGAAATGAAGATTACACACTATTAGCTGCCGATTATAGCCAAATAGAACTACGTATTATTGCTGCTTTAAGTAAAGAGGAAACCATGATTGAAGCCTTTAAAAATGGTGAAGATATTCACGCATCTACAGCCTCTAAAGTCTTTGGCGTACCAATTGAAGAAGTGACGAGAGCACAACGTAGCAACGCCAAAACCGTAAACTTTGGTATTGTGTATGGTGTATCTGCTTTTGGCTTAAGTAACCAAACCGATTTATCGCGTGGTGAAGCCAAAGAATTGATTGATACCTATTATGAAACCTACCCAAAGCTTAAAAAATACATGAGCGAGCAAGTAGATTTTGCGCGTGATAACGGTTATGTAAAAACTATTTTAGACAGACGTCGTTACCTAAAAGATATTAATAGCCGAAATGCAGTTGTTCGCGGTGCAGCAGAACGTAATGCGGTTAATGCTCCTATACAAGGTAGTGCTGCCGATATTATTAAAATTGCCATGATTAACATTTATAACAAACTAGAAGCTGGTAATTATAAAACCAAAATGCTACTGCAAGTGCATGATGAATTGGTGTTTGATGTTTACAAACCAGAACTCGAAGAGATGACAACTTTAATTAAAACCGAAATGGAAAACGCCTTTAAAATGGAGGTGCCATTAGATGTTGAGGTTGATACCGGTTTGAATTGGCTGGAGGCGCATTAAAAATATCTTTTATATAACTTATTTGATTAAAATAAATTCTAAAACTTTTTATATTGAATCAAATATTAATTTGATGAATTTATAAATAATCAGAATTATTAATTTAGAAAATATGTTATTCGATAAAGTAACACTTGAAAATTTAAAATCAGCAATAAAAGACTATAACACTAAAGGTACTCCTGAAGGCTTTAGCACATCAAAGTATTATGATGTGAAAATTAACGGAAAATTATATCCTCCTAAACCAATAATGGCAATTGCAAATTTTTATGCTACTGGAAAAGCCATAAGTAATTACTTTTCTGGAGGAGAAAACACACCTTGTTTTAAAGCTTATGAAAGACTTGGTGTTGAAATAGTTAATAAAACTGAAAATATGGATAAATCTGAAAATTTTGAATTAGTACATGAGTTTTTGAAACAAGCTAAAACTAATAATCTAAAAACTAAACATTTTCAAAAAACCTACAGAGGCACTAAAATAAAAGTAAGTTTTGGTCAAGGAAACTCTGCTAAAATACCATGGATTTCATTCCTAAAAGAACCTTTTACAACGAGTGATGGGATTTATCCAGTTTATTTATATTACAAAAATATAAACATTTTAATTCTTGCATATGGTAAAAGCGAAACTAATACACCTTCAAAAGAATGGAGTATTAATAATCCTGTTACTATATATCAGTATTTTAAAGAAAATGGATTTGAAAAACCAGACAGGTATGGTGATTCATATGTATTTAAAAAATATGATGTAAATCAATTACCTTCTAAGAAAAAACTAAATGAAGATTTAGATAAAATAATTGAAAAGTATTCTCAGGTTGTAGTAAGCAAAACAAAACAAGTGAAAAACATATCAGCTATGAAATTTAATATAAATAGCTTTCAACAATCTTGTAAAATATCTGGCCTAAATTACAAAACAGAACTAATCACAAGATACATTGCCTCATTAGCTACAAAACCTTTTGCTATATTAAGTGGTTTATCAGGTTCTGGGAAAACTAAACTAGCGCAAGCTTTTGCGCAATGGATTGCAGAAGATGAAAACCAATTTTGTATTGTACCTGTTGGTGCAGATTGGACTAATAGAGAGCCACTTTTAGGCTACGTAAATGCGCTAGATAACGAAGAATATATTTTACCAGAAAATGGTGCTTTAAAACTATTAATTGAAGCCAATAAAGAGAAAAATAAAACTAAACCTTATTTTTTAATTTTAGACGAAATGAACTTAAGTCATGTAGAGCGTTATTTTGCAGATTTTTTAAGTATTATGGAATCTAAAGACCTTTTAAAACTGCATAGCGACACTGAAGCAAAAGGCATTGTAACGTCTCATTTAAATTGGCCAAAAAACTTATTTATAATTGGTACGGTAAACATAGATGAAACGACGTATATGTTTAGCCCAAAAGTTTTAGACAGAGCAAATGTTATTGAGTTTAGAGTAAACACAGATGACATCTCTAAATTTTTAGACACACCAACCGAAATTGATTTTACAAACCTAAACGGCAAAGGCGCTGGAATGGGAGAAAACTTTATACAGATTGCATCTAATAAAGATTTTAATACTGTTGACACCAAAGAATTAAATACAAAACTAATCTTGTTTTTTGAGGAATTGAAAAAAACAGGAGCCGAATTTGGCTATCGTACAGCCACAGAAATACACAGACTGTATAATCAGTTAACTACTTTAGATACTGATATGCTTGAAAATGATAAAATAGATATTACAATCATGCAAAAACTATTACCAAAACTCCATGGTTCTAGACGCAAACTCTGTCCTATTCTGGAAACTTTAGCTTCTTTTTGTGTTGTTAAAGATACGGATGTTTTAAAAGCCTTTTTAAACAACAAAGAAAATATAGATTATAAAACAAACACAAGTGTTTTATATCCGTTATCTCTAGAAAAAATTACTAGAATGTACAAAGGCGCAGTAGATAACGGTTTCGCAAGTTATGCTGAAGCTTAACAAATGGAGAAAAAACAATTCATAGAAATAGATTTATCTTACATAGAAGATGGTTTATACTTATGTATCGATGCACAAAAAAAAGGCGATATAGAAGTAGACACAACCAATTTTTATACTAACGAGCCTAAATACCAAATTAAAGAAGGCTGTTTCTATGATTTTGAATTTTCGCATAAAAATGAAACCCAAGCTAAAAATTATCGTCTTTTTTGTAGCGACCAAAGTAATATTGTAAAAAATAGAAAGCGAAAAGAATATATTGGAATAATTGCGCCAAACATATTTGTCGGCACGTTAACCTTTCAAATTTTAAATACTGAAAATCCTAATAAAAAATGGGATTTACAATTAGAAGTTCAGTCTAAAAAAACATCGTATAGACAGGATTATCAGTATATGCTTAATGATATTACATCGAAATGTACAGATTTAATAATTCAAGCAAATTCACCAGTAAGTCATACATTTGAGATAGATCCAGAAACCAAAAACAAAACCTTATACCAACGTTTTGCTTTTATTAGTTCTATAATAAACTCAGAGGAGTTTGAAGACGCTATTCAACGTATTGTAACAAGCCCAACAACAACTTGGACAGAAGAATCTGAGCTAACAGATGTTAGAAAAATTAAACGCTTTAGAAATAGCGAAATTAAACGATTAATAAATTCAGATAATAGACTAAAGCTAACCTCAACGCATCCTTTACATCAAAAAGGACTACAATCTGTTGCCACAAAAATAGAGTCATACAGAAAATTTGAAAGTGTCGACACTTCAGAAAACAGATTTATTAAACATGCTTTAGAAACGTTTTTAAAATTCTGCATGGACATTTCAAATCATCAAAACGCAGGTAAAAGATTAAAAGAAGAAGCTGATACTGTTTCCGAAAAATTAGAAACTCATTTACAACACGATTTATTTAAGTCTGTTTCGCGACCAACTACTTTAAAATTAAATAGTCCAACATTACAGAAAAAAGAAGGTTATCGTGAGCTTTTAAAAGTTTGGCTAAAATACGATTTAGCTGCTCAACTTATTTGGAATGGAGGAGACGAAGTCTATAGTGGCGGAAAAAAAGATATTGCGACGTTATATGAATATTGGTTGTTTTTTAAATTACTTGATGTTTTAAAACATGTTTTTAATATTGAACCAAAAGAATTAGAAAAGTTAATTGTTCCATCAAAAGACAACTTGAGCTTACAGCTTAAACAAGGAAAAGTAACTGCTTTAAAAGGGACGTATACGAAAGCTAATAGACATTTAAATATTCGATTTAATTACAACAGAAGTTTTGCAGGCGGAACAGAAGACATTTCGAAAACAGGAAGTTGGACTACAACTTTAAGACCCGATTACACATTATCTATTTGGCCAACAAAACTAAAAGAAGCTGAAGCTGAAGCCAAAGACCAAATTGTTCATATTCATTTTGATGCTAAATATAAGGTTGCTAACATTAATCAAATATTAGGAGATGATAAAAATGAAGAAGCCTTATCTATAGAGAAAAAAGACAACCTAAAAGGTATTTATAAAAACGCAGATTTATTAAAAATGCATGCATATAAAGATGCTATTAGAAGAACAAGTGGCGCTTACGTTTTATATCCTGGAGAAACGAATAAGCCAATTCGAGGTTTTCATGAAGTATTACCTGGTTTAGGTGCTTTTCCTATAAAGCCTTCAGAAAATGAGAATGAAACCATTTATTTAGAAAGCTTTATAAAAGAAGTTTTAAATCATTTTCTAAATTCAGCTTCACAACGTGAAAATATAGCCCATAAAAGTTATAAAATATATAGTAACGATAAACCTAACAAAATTTTAGAACCAATTCCTGAGTATTTAGATAAGGAAAATAACCATAAAATAATTCCGGACGATACTAATGTTATTGTTGGTTTTTACAATAATAAAACTCAATATGAATGGATTACCAAAAAAGGATTATATAATTTCAGAATGGGTTCTGGTAATGGTTCATTAATTTTAAATAAAGAAACTGTTTCAGCTAAATATTTACTTCTCCATACTCATAAAGATAAATCATCTGGAGACTTATGGAAAATTGTTAGTAAAGGACCAAAAGTATATACAAGATTAAATTTAGAAAAAAAGGGATATCCAAAAGCAAATAAACCATCTGATTACGAAAAGAGTTATTTAATTATCGAATTAGAAAAAATAGATTTAACTGAATTTGGAAATAATAAATGGGATTTCAGAAAATTAAAAAATTACAATATAGGAAATGCTTCTGCAAAACCTTTTACAACAACTTTAACAGAACTTTTAAATTATAAAATTTAGTTGTTACAATTTTAAAAAGAACTTCAATTTATTATTTAACCAATCAAGTCAAAACATTTTCCATTCAAGCTAAACCATAAAACAGTAAATTATTAATTTGTATGTATAAATACACATACTATGATAATTACAAAACTATTAGGATTAACAAGTGCATTAACAAAAAGTAAAAAAGCCAAAATTGCCATTTTACTTATAGAAGTTGGTGTTTTAGCTTATGCTCTTGCAACAAGTAACGAAGAGCAATCTAAAAACAAAAGATTAAATAAATAGATTCAGCTTTTTTTACCCTCAAAAAACTCCATACATTTTATAGCAGGATTTGTTTTTCGGTTTTTAAAAGCATGAACAGAACTGCTAATTATTAGTATTACTGCCGCACTAATTCCGGTATAAGCCACTACACTATTTACTGTATTATTTGCTACATAAATAGCAATTAACGCCCAAGCACCAACAAGAGCAAATTCGCGCATGTTACGTTTCCAAGTTACAATAAGATTTATTAGTGTTGCTATAACTAGCATTAATACAGCCCAAACAGTTGGTGAAATACCAAAACCATCCCAATTGTATTTAACTAACACAGCAGAAACATTTGCAATACTAGCTACTGTAACCCAACCACTGTAAAATACAAATGGCCACCACACAAAAGCTATTACTGTAATTGGCGCATCAAACAATTCCATTTTATTGTTTAATACTATTTTTATTAATGAGAATAATAGTAGAAATATAAATAGGCTTGAAAGTAGTGTATAATTATAAATCCAAGTCACAATCCATAAGCAGTTTGCTACACACGATAATATAAACCACCAACCTGTGGTAAGCACAAAACCATCGTCGCGAACGCTTACAAAAAGGCTACGACTTTGATAGAAAATAAAACCAAATATTAGTAGATAAATAATTCCCCAAATAGAAAAGGCATAACCTGCTGGTGTAAATAAGGTATTGTATTGTGCAGATACTTCACCAATAGTTCTATTATTTAACAAACCTGTACTGGCTAAAAAATTCATGACTATTACACAAATAAATGTAATAGCATTAAGTATTTGAAGGCTTTTTTTCATAGTAGTAATATAATTAAAATATAACTACCAAAATATGAAGTATAAAAATTATATTTAATATTAACGACGTTTCTTTTTCTTTCCTTTATATTTAACCTTATTTTTTCGTTGGTTAAATGGTACCGCATCGTTAAAGGTGTTTTTAGCTTCACCTTTAGGTTTATTTTTTCGCCATTTTTCGGTTTTCTCCGGGAGTAAAACTTTTAATAAGTCTTGACGGCCAACTTTATTCAACGTCTTTTTTATCCACGCTTTATTTTCGTCTTTATACCAAAAGAAAAAACGGTGTTGCTCATCTTTTTCTTTTCTTGTTTTAGGCGTATTTACTTTTTTAAGCGTGTATGGATGGTAACCAGAATAATAAATAACGGTAGCAACCGTCATTGGTGTTGGTGTAAAGCCTTGTACTTGCTCAAGCTGAAAACCCATATCCTTAGTTTCGGCTGCAAGATTTGCCATATCTTCAACTTCGCAAGCTGGATGATTTGATATAAAATATGGTATTAACTGAAGCTTTAAATTCTTTTTAATATTAATTTTATCAAAACGTTCTTTAAACTTATGGAAGTATGTAAACGATGGTTTACGCATTAATTTTAAAACAGGATCACTAGTATGTTCTGGCGCTACTTTAAGTCGACCAGAAACATGCTTCGTCATAACCTCTTCTGTATAATCGTCTAATTCTTTAGGGTCTGCATTTTTATTAAATTCTGGCACTAACATATCATGCCTTATACCTGAACCTATAAACGATTTTTTAACCTTTGGATGTTTATCTACAGCTTTATATAAATCTGTTAATGGTTTGTGAGACGTATCTAAATTACTACATATTACAGGCGAAATACAACTTGGTGCTACACATTTGTCGCAAATAGATTGTACTTTACCTTTCATTTGGTACATATTAGCACTTGGTCCACCAATGTCACTTAAATAGCCTTTAAAATCTGGCATATTAGCAACTTTATCAACTTCTTTCAAAATCGATTCTTGACTACGCGATGCAATAAATTTTCCTTGATGTGCCGAAATTGTACAAAAACTACAACCACCAAAACATCCTCTGTGAATATTTATAGACGTTTTAATCATCTCATAAGCTGGAATTGGTCCGCGCTTATTATATTTTGGGTGTGGTAATCGCGTGTAAGGTAAATCGAAAGACGCATCAATTTCTGCCTCTGTCATGGTTGGATACGGCGGATTTATCATCAACGTCTTATCGCCTACTTTTTGAAAAATACGCCTTGCAGCTAATTTGTTAGACTCCTGCTCTATAATTTTAAAGTTAGATGCATATTTCTTCTTATCCTTCAAACACAATTCATGCGAAGCAATTTCAACATCTATCCAATTGCTATTTTTAGGAATACTCTCATTTTTATCTAAAAGTACAGCTGTTTGTAAAACCGTATTTATACTGTTAAATGGTACGCCTTTTTCTAATAAACGTACTATTTCACGCAATGGTTGTTCTCCCATTCCGTAAACCAACATATCTGCTTTAGAGGTTTCTAAAATTGTTGGCATTAATTTATCGCTCCAATAATCGTAATGTGTAACACGACGCAAAGAACCTTCAATACCACCAATTAAAACTGGAGTATCTGGCCATTTTTCTTTTAAAATTTTAGAATATACAGACGATGCATAATCTGGTCTAAAACCAATATCACCATTTGGTGTATAAGCATCTTTATCTCGTTTCTTTTTATTAGCATTATAGTTGCTAATCATAGGATCCATACAACCACCAGTAACACCAAAAAACAATTTTGGCTTGCCTAGTTTTACAAAATCCTGCAAGTTATCATTAACATTAGGTTGTGGCACAATTGCAACACGTAAACCCATACTTTCTAACAAACGACCAATTACTGCAGGCCCAAATGTTGGATGATCTACATAAGCATCTCCACTAAAAAGAATCACGTCTAGCTCTTGCCATCCGCGGATTTTCACCTCTTTATTTGTGGTAGGTAACCAACTTGAAAGTTTTAATTCTTGCATATTGCTGCAAAAATAGATAAAAAAACATTGCTTTTACTCTTATTAATAAAGCTTTAGCATATATTTGTAGGCTTAATTTTAATTTTAAAATGCATTTTAGCACATCTACATTTTTATTTCTTTTTTTACCATTAGTATTTTTAATTTATTTTTATTCGAAAAACAAGTACAGAAATGCAGTACTTTTAGTTGCTAGTTTAATATTTTACACCGCTGGAGAAAAAGCACTTGTGCTAATAATGATTGCTTCTACAGTTATTGATTATAAATGTGGGCATTTAATAGAAAGTGGAAAGAAAAAATTAGGTTTATACTTATCTTTATTTAGTAATCTTGGTACATTATTCTTTTTTAAATACTTTAATTTTGGAATTGAAAATTTAACCGCAACATTAAACTCTTTTGGTTTTGACTCTAGTTTTACCAACTCTATTCCAAAAGTTATCCTTCCTATGGGTATTAGTTTTTATGTTTTTCAAACTATGTCTTATAGTATTGATGTGTATTATGGCAAAGTTAAAGCAAGTAGAAAGTTTATAAATTTTGCAACCTATGTTACTTTTTTTCCGCAACTAGTTGCTGGACCTATAGTTAGATATCAAGATATTGAACAATATTTAGTTAAAAGAACCATTACAAAAAACGATATTACTATTGGTTTTGAACGGTTTATAATTGGTTTGTCTAAAAAAATAATTATTGCAAATCAATGTGGAAAATTAGCAGACTCTATTTTCGACGGTAGTAATGTATTAGACCTTTCTACACCTTATGCTTGGCTTGGAATAATAACTTACGGTTTTCAAATTTACTATGATTTTTCTGGCTATTCTGATATGGCTATTGGTTTAGGAAGAATTTTTGGTTTTAGAATATTAGAAAACTTTAATTACCCATTTATATCTAAGTCTATTCAAGAATTTTGGAAAAGATGGCACATCTCTCTATCCTCATGGTTTAGAGATTATTTATATATTCCTTTAGGAGGTAATAGAAAAGGAGAAGGCAGAACTTATTTAAATTTAATTATTGTATTTTTTGTTACTGGTCTTTGGCATGGAGCCGCATGGAACTTTGTTATTTGGGGACTTTTTCATGGTGTATTTTTATTACTAGAACGTCTATTTTTAAGCGATTTATTAAAAAAATCATGGGCTCCAATTCAGCATTTTTATACGTTAATGGTTGTAACCTTAGGATGGGTATTATTTAGAGGAAACAACATGAAAGATATTGGCATATATTTTAAAAAACTATTTGTTTATTCTTCTGGAGATTTTAGTAGAGTAGAATTTTTAAACTATTTTGTTTTAAATAGAGAAATAGGATTTTCGTTAATATTAGCTTTAATATTTTCGTTACCAGTTTACAACTATTTTAAAAAGCTACCTTTAAACAAAAACACCTTATTTATTAAGCATAGCTTTTTAGTTGCTATTTTTATTATAAGCTTAAGTTATATCTCTTCTGGGTCTTATAATCCATTTATTTATTTTAGATTTTAAATTATGTTTACTAAAAGAAAAATAAAAATTTCATTCGATTTTAGAACATTAATTTTTGTTCTAATTTTTAGTCCAATGGTATTATCTATAATAAATTTAGGTGTTCAAAAAATTATAAATCCAGGCAAAAAAGTTAAATTAAGTTTTAAAAACAACTACATACCAAAAGACCAATTATTAAGTTTAAATAGAAATATAAAAGAAACATTATTTGGCACACAACTCATTCCAGAACGTGCAGTAAAACTTAAAAACGGATGGTTTGTAATTGGCGATTTTTTTAGTGATGCTTTATCAGAATCTAAAGGCTTAATTGTATTTTCTAAAGAAGAAATAAACCAGCTTAAAAATATTTTAATAGAGAGAAACTCTTGGTTAGAGAAAAACAATATTAAATTTTACCTAACTGTTCCTCCTAACAAGTTAACAGTTTACGATAGTTTAATACCTATTAGAAAAAGAGATAGAAATACTAAAATGGAACAAATAGACTCTTTATGTCAAGCTATAGGTGTTCCATTTATTAATTTAGGCGAAGATTTTAAAAACCATCCAGACAAAAGATTGTATCATAAAACCGATACGCATTGGAATGATTACGGAGGATTTTATGGTTATTCTACAGCTATAAAAAGGTTTGAAAAAGATTTTCCAAATCAAAAATTTAAACATTTCGATTTTAATAAACTTGAGAAATTTACAACTAATACGCTTCATGGAGATTTAGCAAAAATTACTCAAATTGACAATAAAGAAGAGTATTTACACTTAAAATTAGACACTACTTTTGCTGAAGTAATTAAAGAAAAAAAATACCCAATACCGGAAGGCTATAATAAAGAACCTTCTAATTTTGAATTACGCTTTAAAAACAGCAAAGGAAACCTTAAACTTTTAGCATATAGAGATTCGTTTTTTGGATATTGCAATCCCTTTTTCATTGAAAATTTTGAAGAAACAGTATTGTTTTGGGACCATAATTTCAATAAAGACGTAATTCTTAACGAAAAACCCGATATTGTAATTATAGAGGTTTTAGAAAGAGATTTAGATATATTATTATCGAATAAAACATAGCAAAAGAATGATAAATACTAATAAAGAACTCCCATTAGTTTCCATTTGTATACCAACTTACAATGGAGCTAATTACATTGAAGAATCTTTAAATAGTGCCTTAAATCAAACTTATAAAAACATAGAGATTATAATTTGTGATGATAAGTCTAGCGATAATACTATTGCCATTTGCGAAGCTTACGCAAAAAAACATCCCAACATAAAAGTTTTTAAAAATCCAGAAAACTTAGGGTTAGTAAAAAATTGGATAAATGTTATAGAAAAAGCATCCTCTAACTGGATTAAATTTTTATTTCAAGATGATATTTTCGAAAATAATTGTGTTGAAATAATGATGAATGCTGCTTTAAAACACAACGTGAATTTTGTGTTTTGTAACAGAGAATATTTCTTTGATGAAAATATAAACCAAAAGCTACAAAGTTTTTATACTAAAATAGAAAAAACAGACTCTATATTTCCTCACAATACCCTAATAACTCCGGAACAAGCACCAAAAATTATTGGGAAAAAATTATTTAACAATTGTATAGGAGAACCACCATGCTATTTATTTAATAAATCTATAATAAATGAAAGCGATTTTCCTTTAAAATATAAACAGATAATAGATTACGTTTTTGTTTTAAATATTATATCGAAAAACAGCTTCGTTTTTATAAAAGATAGTCTAGTTAAATTTAGAGTACATTTATCTTCAGAGTCTATGACTACTACTGTTAATAAAGATGCTTTTGATAAACTTATTTATGTAAAATATTTTGAGCGTTTATTATTGTGTTACGATTTAATACACAATCCTACGTTTAAACTTTTTAAAGAAAACACACCTTTAAAAGATATTGAACAAATAAGAGATTGGACCACATTAAAATCTTTTAAAAGATTAGATTACAAAAAAGCAAAAGACTTTTACACTAAACAATCTATAAAAGACTTTATAATAAATAAAAACACAAAAAACTATAATCGCCTTAAATACAAGCTATTTAAATTTAAAACCAAATCTTTACGTCACATATACAAAGTCTAAATGCCTTTAATTTCAATTATATTATGCACTTTTAATGGAGAAGCTTATTTAAAAGCTCAAATAGATTCTATATTAAATCAAACTTATAAATCTATAGAGTTAATAGTATGCGACGATAAATCTACAGACAATACTATTTCTATTTTAAATGCTTATGCTCAAAAAGACTCTAGAATAAAAGTAAACTCTAATTTAAACAATCTTGGTTACATTAAAAATTTTGAAAAAGGAATAGCCCTTGCAACTGGAGAATACATTGCGCTATCAGACCAAGACGATGTTTGGGCATTAGATAAAATTGAAAAACTATACAACAATATAAAAGATTACGATTTAATTTATTGCGATTCGTTATTTGTAGATAAAAACTTAAAGAGTTTAAATAAAAAAATGTCGAGCTCTAAAAACATGATTTCTTCCAATAATCCATTACATTTTGCTTTAGACAATTGTGTTTCTGGTCATGCTCTACTTTTTAAAAAACAATTGTGCAATACTATATTTCCATTCCCAAAACTTATTCCGCATGACTGGTGGATTGCTTTTAATGCAACATTAAATGGAGGCATTACTTATTTTAACGAAGCATTGGTAGACTATAGAATTCACGATAATAACACCTTAGTACTAAATAAAAACAGAAAGTCTAAAGAAAATAAAATATATAAGAGACAAGCCAGAGTTTTAGAATTTTATAAAAAATGTCCAGAACATCACTATGCTAAAAAAATACTCTTAAATTTGGAACTTCTTTATAAAAAACCAACCGCAAAAAATAATTTTAAAAAGATAGCTCTCTTTTTAAAACATAAAGAAGAACTATTTATAATTAAGAAGAAAAAATCTTTGGCATTAATATTCTATATATTAAAGCTATACAATAAAATTAAATAACCATGAAAATTACAATTATTAGTTTAGATAATTGGGGATTTAACAGCTATATAGAAAAAAATCTTATTGCTAAAGGTATTGAAACAACTTCAATAAACTTTAACGATTTTACCTATAAATATCCTACTGTTTTTCATAGAATATTTAATTTCTTTTTAAAGAATCTAACAAAAAAGAACTTAAAAGAGATTCATTTAAAAAAACAAATAAATGACCGCATAGAGTCGCTACCAAAACAAGATAAAATTCTAGTTATTAAGTCAGATTTTCTTAACCTAGAAACTTTACTTCAATTAAAAAGTAAAACTAACGAGCTTATAACCTTTATAAACGACAGTATCTCCAGATACCCTAAAATTAAAAAGAATATAAATCTTTTTGATAAAGTATTTTCTTTTGAAAATAAAGATTGTAAAAAACATGGTTTTACTAAAATTAATAATTTTATTTATACCTGTTTAGATACTAAAGAAAACCACCCAATAGAATATCAAGCATTTAATATAAGTTCTATAGACAAAAGAAAAAAAAGCACCTCTTTTTTTGCAGACTACTTTAATACACACAATATCTCTTTTAAAATTATTGTTTTTAGTTTAAAACCAGCCGAAGAACTTAAAAGCAAAGGTATTGTAATAATAAAAAAGCCATACTCAATATCACAAATGCTAGACTATTTAAAAAAATGTAAAGTAGTTTTAGATTTACAGCGTCCTAAACAACAAGGTTTATCGTTTAGAGTATTCGAGTCTTTAGCATTTCAAAAAAAACTAATTACCCTTAATAAAGATATTGTTAAGTACGATTTTTATGATCCTGAAAATATTTTAGTAGTAAAAAACATAAAACACATTTCTATTCCAGATTCTTTTTTAAAAACCGATTATAAACCGTTAGACAAAAAGATTTTAGAAAAATACCATATTTCTAACTGGACTAAACAAGTTTTTAATTTAGATAAATGAAAAACGAAATTAAAATAGCGTTACTTATTTCAACCTACAATTGGCCTAAAGCGCTAAATTTAGTTTTAGAAAGTGTTTTTAAACAAAGTAAATTACCTCACGAAATTGTTATTGCAGACGATGGCTCTTTAGAGAGTACAAAAGAAGTTATAGCCTCTTTTAAACAACAATCTAAAATTCCAATAAAACATATATGGCATGAAGATTTAGGTTTTAGAAAAAGTATTATTCTAAACAAAGCCATTTTAGCTGTTTCTGCAGACTATATTATTCAAATAGATGGAGATATTATATTACATAAACACTTTATAAAAGACCATATTAATAGCAGGCAGGCAAACACATTTTTATTTGGAAGTAGAATTTCCTTAAGTAAAAGCAAAACACAAAGCATACTAAATCAAGGCAATCAAACCATACACTATTTTACAAAAGGATTAAAAAAAAGAAATCGATTACTAAGGCTTCCTTTTTATAAGTACTTTACAAAAAGAGAAAATAAAAATTCGAAAAAAATAAGAGGCTGCAACATATCCTATTGGAAAAAAGATGCAATGGCAATTAATGGTTATAACGAAGCATTTGTTGGTTGGGGATACGAAGATTACGAGTTTATACAAAGACTGGTTAATAATGGTGTTTACGGAAAAAGATTAAAACAAGTAGCTTTACAATACCATTTATACCATAAAGAAGCAGCAAAAGGAGACACTACAATAGGCGATAAGATTTTAACAAATATTATACAAAACAAAATCTGTTTTATAGATAACGGCATAATAAAACAAGATTAAAATGATTGCAAAAAGAAACAACCTAATAGATATTTCAAAATTTATCTTAGCTATAATGGTTGTAGCTGCACACACCGATTTTTTTATAGATATAAATAAATTAATATGGTATTTATTAAAAAACGGTCTTTTTAGAATAACTGTACCTATTTTTTTAATGATTAATGGTTACTATTTTTTTAATATTAACACTAAGCAACACTACATTAAATGGTTAAAAAGAGTTCTTATACTTTATTTAATATGGATGGCTATCTATTTTAAATACTGGCACAAACAAGACACCATTACATTTTTTGAGCTTTTTACTTTTGGCTGGCATCACTTATGGTATTTAGCAGCACTACTATGTTCCGGATTGGTGTTATACTTTTTAAAAAAAGCATCTAACAAGCGATTAACAGCAATAATATTAACACTCTTTCTTTTGGGTGTTTTTATTCAATACATAAAAGTTTATATAAACGTAGATATAGAATTTTTAAACAATATTATTAAAAAACCATATGTAGTAAGAAATTTTATTTTTTTCGGCCTTCCTTTTATGGCTACAGGTCTTTTAATAAGAAGAAACCAAGAAAAGCTAACAAAAAAAACCACTGTAATTACCATAATAGGTTTTATACTATTATTTATTGAAAGCTATATTAATTATAAACTAACTACAAATAAAGGTTTCGATATATTATTCACTCAAATAATAGTGTGTCCAAGTTTATTTATACTAATACTACAAACTAAAATAAATACAAAATTTAATACTAAAACCATATCGCTTTACTCAAGCGCAATTTACTTTAGTCATACAATTCCGTGGATATATATTGTAATGCATTATCAATTTACTAATACAACAATTAGTATTATCACCGTATTAGCAACTATTGCATTATCTTACATTTTAATACAATTAAACAAGAAAATTAAATACTTGCTATAACATAATGAATAAAACATTAAACATACTTGTTACAAACAACCACTTGGTAAACGTTGGAGGCTCAGAAACATTTACATACGCTTTAATTGATGGTTTAAAAAAGAAAGGACATAATGTAGAATATTTTACTTTTGAAAAAGGATTAGTTTCTACTAAAATTGAAAATGAACTAAAAGTACCTTTTCTATCTAAAAAAGAATACGATATTGTTTTTGCCAACCATAATACAACCATTAGCTATTTAAAAAAGAGCATAAAAAGCAAATTTATTCAAACGTGTCATGGTATTTTTCCTCCTTTAGAGCAACCACATAAATATGCCGATGGCTATATAAGTATTTCTCAAGAAGTACAAACACACCTAAGCAATAAAGGCTACAACTCTACACTTATTTTAAACGGTATAGACTGCAAAAGATTTAAAACAACAAAAGCACCACAACCCAAACTAAAATCTGTACTTAGCTTGTGCCAATCTAAAGAAGCCAACACAGCAATACAGCAAGCTTGTAATGCATTAAATTTAGATTTCGAATATTTAGACAAAAACATAAATCCTATTTGGGATATAGAAAATACCATTAATAATCACGACTTGGTTATTGGTTTAGGCAGATCTATTTACGAAGCCATGGCATGCGGAAGACCAGTTTTAATTTACGATAATCGATCCTATGCAGATTCTTTTGCCGATGGTTATTTAAATAAAGAAATTTTAAACAACAGCATAAAAAACAATTGCTCGGGTAGATATTACAAATATAAGTTCTCTGTAAACGATTTAGTAAACGAAATAAAAAAATACGACTACAAAGACGGACAATTTTTTAGGGACTTTGCATTAAAAAACCTAAACATCGAACACCAATTAGATACTTATTTAGAAGTTGCCAATAACACCAAAGTAAATAAAATTAAGCAACTACGTTTTAAGTTTAAGCAATTTAGAGAAAGGAATAAACAAGCTAATTAATAATTTTTATATTAAAAACACACTTATTTTAGTTTTTAAGTAGCTTATTAACAAGAATTCGTGGTTATTAAATGGCTGATTTTTAAAAAATAGCAAGGAAATTAACAAATCGCGAAAACATATCAACAAAGTTATTAAATAAAATACCCTATACTATTTGGTAATCAAGAAGATTGTCGTAAATTTGCAAACTCTTTTTGAGAGAGGAATGTTTAATCGACTCGTATAAAATCGGGTCAAAAATTTAATTAATAACGTGGATACATTAAGCTACAAAACCGTTTCGGCAAACAAAGCAACTGCAGATAAGCAGTGGGTTTTAGTTGATGCTGATGGTCAAACCTTAGGGCGTATGTGCACTCAAATCGCAAGATTATTAAGAGGAAAGCACAAGCCAAGCTTCACACCACATGTTGATTGTGGAGATAACGTAATTGTTATCAATGCAGAAAAAATCAACTTAACAGGAAACAAGTGGACAGATAAATCTTATATCCGTCACACAGGTTACCCAGGTGGTCAAAGAAGTTTAACTGCTACTGAATTGTTTGGAAAAGATCCAGCAAGATTAGTAGAGAAATCTGTAAAAGGAATGTTACCTAAAAACAAATTAGGAGCAGCTCTTTTTAGAAACTTAACTGTTGTTACAGGAACAGAGCATGCTCACGAAGCTCAAAAACCTAAAACAATTAACTTAAACGAATTCAAGTAATGGAAGTATTACACAAAATTGGTCGTCGTAAAACGGCTGTTGCTCGTGTTTACCTTAAAGAAGGTAAAGGAAACATCACGATTAACAAAAAAGATTTAAAAGACTACTTCGATACAGCAACGTTACAGTACAAAGTAAACCAACCGTTAGCATTAACTAACAACGAAGGTAACTTTGATATTTCTGTAAATGTATTTGGAGGTGGTATTACTGGTCAAGCAGAAGCTATCCGTTTAGCAATTTCTCGCGCAATGTGTGAGTTAAACGACGAAAACAGAGGTATTCTTAAACCAGAAGGTTTATTAACTAGAGACCCAAGAATGGTAGAGCGTAAAAAATTCGGACAGAAGAAAGCGCGTAAAAAATTCCAATTCTCGAAACGTTAATATTATCCTTCAACAGTATTGTATATTATCAATACTGTTGAGACAAAACAAAAAAATAAAACAGTTATTGTTGTCCTAGCCTAAAAGCAGGATTTAGTTTAGCATCTAAATGAAGCCATAAGCTATAAAGCCCAATGGAACATTGCTAATTCAACAGAACGTAAACTATTACAAAATGGCAGTAGAAGTAAAAGAATTACTTGAAGCAGGTGTACACTTCGGTCACCTTACACGTAAGTGGGATCCAAACATGGCGCCTTACGTATATATGGAGCGTAACGGTATCCATATTATAAACTTATACAAAACAGCAGCTAAGATTGACGAAGCTGGAGAAGCTTTAGCAAAAATTGCAGCCTCTGGTCGTAAAATCTTATTTGTTGCTACAAAAAAACAAGCAAAAGACATCGTTGCTGAAAAAGCAGGTAGCATTAACATGCCTTACATCACAGAAAGATGGCCAGGTGGAATGTTAACTAACTTTGTTACTATTAGAAAAGCTATTAAAAAAATGGCTACTATTGATAGAATGAAGAAAGATGGAACCTTTTTAACTTTATCTAAAAAAGAACGTCTACAAGTAGACCGTTTAAGAGCTAAGTTAGAAAAAAACTTAGGTTCTATTGTAGACATGACGCGTCTTCCAGGAGCTTTGTTTGTTGTAGATATTAAACGTGAGCATATCGCGATTAAAGAAGCACAGAAATTAAACATTCCTATTTTTGCAATGGTAGATACTAACTCAGATCCACGTCAAGTAGATTACGTTATACCAGCAAATGATGATGCTTCTAAATCAATCGATAAAATATTAACGCACGTTACTGAAGCTATTACAGGTGGATTAAACGAGCGTAAAGCTGAAAAAGCTGAAAAAGCTGAAGGTAAAGCAAAGCCTGCACCAGCAAAAAAAGCTAAAGCAGCTAAAGAAGAGGAAGAATAAATAACAATTTCGAAACATTTATAAGTCGTTTAATTCTTTTCTTTACCGAAATAAATTGAACGACTTTTTTAAATTACACACATTATGAGTGAAGTAAAAATTTCAGCAGCAGAAGTAAACAAATTAAGAAAAGCAACTGGTGCAGGTATGATGGATTGTAAAAAAGCCTTAGTAGAAGCTAAAGGAGATTTTGATGCAGCCATTGATGTATTACGTAAAAAAGGACAAAAAGTAGCAGAAAAAAGAGCCGACAGAGAATCTTCTGAAGGTGCTGCCGCTATTAAAATAAACGATAACAATACTGTTGGTGTTGCTATTGTATTAGGATGTGAAACAGATTTCGTTGGTAAAAACGAAAACTTCTTAGCACTTGCTAACGAATTAGCAGAAAAAGCAATCAACTTTGATAGCAAAGAAGATTTCTTAGCATCAGATTTTGGTGGTATGACTGTGTCTGAAAAATTAGTTGAACAAACAGGTGTTATTGGTGAGAAATTAGAAATCAATGCATTCGAAAAGTTAGAAGCTCCTTACGTTGGTTCTTACGTTCACATTAATAAAATTGGTGCTTTAGTTGGTTTATCTGAAGCTAACGAAGAAGTAGCTAAAGATGTAGCAATGCAAGTAGCTTCTATGGGAGCAACTTCATTATCTTACAAAGGTTTTGATGCAGAATATGTAGCAAACGAAACTGAAGCAAGAATTGCAGTAATAGAAAAAGATAACGAAGAGTTAGCACGTTTAGGTAAAACACTTAAAAATGTACCTCAATACATTTCTATGGCACAATTAACTCCAGAAGTTATGGCACAAGCTGAAGCTGATGCAAAAGAGCAGTTAAAGGCTGAAGGTAAACCAGAACAAATCTGGGATAAAATTTTACCAGGTAAAATGGAGCGTTTCGTATCAGACAACACAACTTTAGATCAAGAACAATGTTTACTTGACCAAAAGTTTATTAAGGACGAAAAGCAAACCGTTGCAGATTACGTGGCATCTAAAAATGTTGAAGTAACTGCCTTTAAACGCGTTTCTTTAGGATAACAAATTCCTGCGAAAGCTGGAATTTCATCCAATTTATTTAAAAACATATAAAACCATTACTCTATTTTTAGAGTAGTGGTTTTTTTGTGTTTAAAAACAATATCACTTCTTTATAGAAAAAACTCAATTACGGTTTTTACCGTAATCAAATCTTTAAAAAACCAGTAATTTAACTATAAATTAACATATAGTCGGTATACAAAAACCCTAATTCATTATTTTTAACAAATAGCAAAAATTATTAGTACACACATTGAAAAGTAACGTTCGCTCACTGTAAGTACGCTTTCCCTCAAAACTAGTTTTAATAGCAACCAAAAAGGTTTAATATTAAACCACTAAACTAATTTAAAACGTTTCGTAAATGAAAAACAAACAAACAAACAAACAAACAAACAAACAAACAAGTTAAGACATTATGTTAGGCTAGGCATCCTTCTATTTGGAGTCTCTATTTTTAGTATCTCCTTCCAAAAGGATGACGATTTTAAACAAATTATTGTTAACAAAGAAGATAATAATGGTTTAATTTTTAAAACTATAAATGAAACCGAAGTTATTTCTAATAAACAAATTAAAAAAAAACTAAATACATTAAATAGAAAATCAGATTCAAACTATGCAAATCGTGATGTATATCTAGAGGAATATGATTTTACAATTTCAACAGATGCTGTAAACTACTTAGAAACAGAAGATGGAACATATCATTCTTATACATTTAGAGTTATAAGAACTATAAATAATGGGTTAAAAGAAAATCTACTTTTTAGTTTAAATGAAGAAGGAAATTACGATAGTTTTTTAATAACTTACAATCTAACAGCCCAAGAGTAAATAGACTTTGTAAACAATAACTTTGTCGATATTGAAAATAAAATTTCTATCTCTAGTATTGATGGTATTAGTTTACCAGATAATTTTTTAAGTAAAAAATCTATAGATTGTATTGATATCACTTTTGAATATTGTTCGTACAATAATCCTAACCATCCTTCTGGTAGAAATCCAGCCGGAAATAAATGTCCTGGTTATACAACTGGAGAAAAAGAAATTTGCGATTATATTGATGATTATTATAATCAAGATAATAACGACAACGGAGGAGGAGATGCAGGCACATCTACAGGAGACTCAGGGACAACTACAAACTCTAATGGCACAGGCGAGGCAACTGGTGGAGGAAGCCAAACAGAAGACCCAGAAAACGATTACGACCCAACAGATCAAGATATCCATGGTAATAATCCCGTTTTAACTAACCCTAATTTTGAGGAGCCTACTGTGGATAAAAAATGTAAAGACTTAAAACGTGTTGGTAATTCTCCTTATTTAGCAAGCGAGTCTATAGCTTTAGAAAATAATCTTAATGATAATGCAGAATCTGGATTTGGTATAAAAATTACAAATAGTTTTCCTTTTTTAGATAGTAATCCTTTAGTAAATACAAGTATAAATGGACTAAGCAATCCACAAGCACCAGTATATTTTGCTATAACACATAATCACTACAATGGGACTTTCGAAATGTTTGGTCATGGAGACATACACGCTTTATATAGTCTATCTCAAACATTCAATTATAATTTAGCAAACACTATAGACGAAAATGGAACTGGTATTGGAGACCCGGTGACTTTCGATATCTCTAATATTACTGTATTTGTGGTAGTAACAGACAATACTTACGCTATTAAAATAGATGATATTACTAAATTAGCTACTATTCAGCAACATTTTATTAATAAAACAAGAATGAATGAATTTGCTGCTCTTTTAGAAGATGCTTATAAAGATGTAAATGTTGATAGTAATGGAGTTAAAAGACAAAATCCTGGAGATGCGGATCAAAATAAATTAGCAGAAGCTTTTATAAAATTTGTAAGCGAAACACACGATTTTGGTATTTCTTTATATACATCTACAAACGATGCTGCACAATCTAATGGTAATAATAACTGGAAAAAATTAACTTTAGACGAAGATGGTAAATTATTAAAACAAAACTGTAACTAAAAAAACAAAGATTATGAAAAACATATTATATACAATAGCACTAACTTTTGCATTTTTATCATGCAAAGCACAACAACCAATTGTACCATTATATTTTGGTGGAGGATATGCAAGTACGGAAAATGCATATTATAAAGACACAAATAACGATTTCAATAAGTTTATTGGCACTTGGAAGCATACAAATGGTAATGAGGAATTCACAATTATATTAAAAAAGAAAACTTTAGTCTCTCGTACTCTTAATAACATTACATACTATACAGATTACCTATATGGAGAATATAAATATGTAGATGCTAATGGTGTTGAATTGGTGAACACATTAAGTAATATTAGTAGTGCATTTACTAGCTTATCAGATTATAAAATATTTGGAAATAGAATCCTTAATAAATATTATGCTCCTGTATGTGATGACTGCACAGAGGACGAAAGAAGAGTAAAATTAAATTTAACAGATCCAGTAAGGAGTTATATAGATATAAAAATAACTTTAAGAACTGTACCTAATGCATCAAATAGTAATATTAATGATATAACACTAGTTGTATCTGAAGGATATTCTATAGTTCCTACTGGACAACCCGCAGATAGTAGAATTCCTGCTAACGATTTTAGGCTAATTAAACAGTAAATTCAACAAGAAGTAAAGCAAAACTTTACTTCTTGTTTTTTATTTTTTTTAAAATGACAAATACACTTTTTACTATAATAACAATCTTTACATTACTTTCATGCAAAGCACAATCTCCTATAATTAGCTTAGAGGAACCTGTACCAGATGAAATAGAAAATGCTTATTATAAAGACACTAATAATATTCTTGACCCATTTGTGGGCACATGGGTATTAAACGATGGTACAAAATATTTAAAAATTGTATTCGAGAAAAAAGTTATGGTAAATACTGGAAACTATTATGAAGATTTATTAATAGGAGAATTTCAATATAAAGAAAATAACATAGAACTTGCAAACACATTACCTAAGCTTACAGACACATCAATAACTAATGCATATGATTACAGTATTGATGGAAATTATTTTAAAACAAACCAGACACCTTTCGACAATACCTCAGATAATTTTAGAATGAGTCTTGTTATGGTAGAGCCTAATGGCTGCGTAAGTGATTTAGATGTAAGAGTCACTACAGTAAATGGACAAGAAGCTATAGAAATATTTAAGCGTGGTGGAATTGTAACTATAGAACCAGGAGAGGCAGCGTCACCAGAACCTATTATACCAGGAGGATTTTACTTCTTAATAAAACAATAAGAGTTAGTAATAATAATTTAAAACCACTACTCTAAAAATAGAGTAGTGATTTTTTTGTGTTTAAATTTTTAACTTTAGATTATCTAAAAAAAGAATTATTATGAAAAACATATTATACACAATGGTACTAACTTTTACATTTTTATCGTGTAAAGCGCAAAGTACTATAATTGGTTTATACGAAGGCAACGAATATGGGAAAACCGAAAATGCTTATTATAAAGACACGAATAACGATTTCAATAAGTTTATTGGCACTTGGAAGCATACAAACGGTAATGAAGAATTCACAATTATATTAAAAAAGAAAACACAAATTATGTTTACCTATAATAATAAAACATTCTATGAGGATGTAATTTATGGAGAATATAAATATGTAGATGCTAATGGTGTTGAATTGGTGAACACATTAAGTAATATTGATAGTGCATTTACTAGCTTATCAGATTATAAAATATTTGGAAATACAATCCTTAATAAATATTATGCACCTGTATGTAATGATTGCACAGAGGACGAAAAAAGAGTGAAATTAGTAATAATTGATCCTTTAAGAGACTATCTAAGCATAAGAATTGTTTTAAGAACAGTCCCAAATGCTACAAACCCAAATATAAACGACGTTAAATTAGTGTTTACTGGTGGTGGCTGGTCTGATGTTCCAGAAGGGCAACCTACTACCACTAGAATACCTACTAACAATTTTAGACTAATTAAACAGTAAATTTAACAAGAAGTAAAGCAAAACTTTACTTCTTGTTTTTTATTTTTTTTAAAATGACAAATACACTTTTTTCCATAATAACAATCTTTACATTACTTTCTTGCAAAGCACAATCTCCTATAATTAGCTTAGAGGAACCTGTACCTGACGAAATAGAAAATGCTTATTATAAAGACACTAATAACATTCTTAATCCATTTGTTGGTACATGGGTATTAAACGATGGTACAAAATATTTAAAAATTGTATTCGAGAAAAAAGTTATGGTAAATACAGGTAATTTTTATGAAGACCTTTTAATAGGAGAATTTCAATATAAAGAAAAAAGCGTAGAACTTGCAAACACATTGCCTAACCTTACAGACACATCAATAACTAATGCATATGATTACAGTATTGATGGAAATTATTTTAAAACAAACCAGACACCTTTCGACAATACCTCAGATAATTTTAGAATGAGTCTTGTTATGGTAGAGCCTAATGGCTGCGTAAGTGATTTAGATGTAAGAGTCACTACAGTAAATGGACAAGAAGCTATAGAAATATTTAAGCGTGGTGGCATTGTAACTATAGAACCAGGAGAGGCAGCGTCACCAGAACCTATTATACCAGGAGGATTTTACTTCTTAATAAAACAATAAGAGTTAACAACACAACAAAACCACTACTCTATTTTTAGAGTTAGTGGTTTTGTTGTGTTTAAAAACTAAAGCATAAAAAAAGTAGAATTTCAGTAATATTAGCAATTTCAGAAATAAAAAAATTATGTAGCTTTGCTAAACCTTTATTCTCACGAAAGTGGGAATCTTTTAAAGTTTAGAAACTACTCATGAAATACAAAAGAATCCTCCTAAAATTATCTGGTGAAGCCTTAATGGGAAATCGCCAATATGGTATTGATCCAGAACGACTTGCAGAATACGCACAAGACATTAAAGCCGTAACAGAAAAAGGAATTGAAGTTGCCATAGTTATTGGCGGCGGAAACATTTTTAGAGGTGTTGCAGGTGCCATGAATGGTATGGATCGTGTACAAGGCGACCACATGGGAATGCTTGCAACCGTTATTAACGGTTTAGCATTACAACAAGCTTTAGAAGATGCAGAAGTTAAAACAAGGCTACAAACAGCTATAAAAATTAATGAAGTAGCAGAACCTTTTATTAGACGTAAAGCAATGAGTCACTTACGTAAAGGGCGTGTTGTTATTTTTGGTGGAGGAACAGGAAACCCATATTTTACTACAGATTCTGCGGCCGTTTTAAGAGCCATAGAAATTGAAGCCGATGTTATTTTAAAAGGTACACGTGTAGATGGGATTTATAATGCAGATCCAGAAAAAGATAAAGAAGCTATTAAATTCGACCATATAACTTTTGATGATGTTTTACGCAAAGGTTTAAAAGTAATGGATACCACAGCTTTTACATTAAGTCAAGAAAACGATTTACCAATAATTGTTTTCGATATGAACACAAGAGGAAATTTAATGAAAGTAGTTTCTGGAGAAAATATAGGAACTCAAGTAAGTTTATAAAAAATTAATTTTGGCTTAATTCTTGAATTACCTAAATTAGTAATAAAATTTTTCAATAATGAACGAAGACATTCAATTTATAATAGATGGCGCAAAAGAGTCTATGGACAACGCTATCGAGCATTTAAAAAAACAATTTACTAATATACGTGCTGGAAAAGCAAGTCCTGCTATGTTAGGCAGCGTTATGGTAGATTATTATGGTTCACAAACACCATTAGCACAAGTAGCAAACGTAAACACACCAGATGGTAGAACAATAACAGTACAGCCTTGGGAAAAAGCAATGGTTCAACCCATAGAAAAAGCTATACAAATTGCAAACTTAGGTTTTAACCCAATGAATAATGGCGAGCAGTTAATTATTAACGTACCACCTTTAACCGAAGAGCGTAGACGCGATCTTGCAAAACAAGCAAAAGCAGAAGCAGAAGACGCTAAAGTAGGTGTACGTAATGCTAGAAAAGATGCTAATAACGATATTAAAAAAGTAGATGATATTTCGGAAGATTTAAAAGGAAATGCAGAAGCAGATATTCAAAATTTAACCGATAAATCTGTTAAACGTATAGACGAGCTTCTTAGTAACAAAGAGGCAGAAATAATGACCGTCTAAAAGTTTAAAAAAAGTTAAAAGCGACTTAATTGTCGCTTTTTTTATAGAATAAAAACTACATTGATTTTTTTTATAAAACTATGCATTACGTAAAATTTATAGCGGTAGGCTTTATGCTTTTTTTTTCTGTGTTTATTTACGCGCAGAAAGACTATAAATTTATTCCAAAAAATCAAAAACTTTTAAGTGATAAGCAGGTTAAAACCATGCAAATCATGATTACTCCAGACATTCTTCTTTTTAACGAACAAGGTAAAGTTTTACCTTCATCTCAATTAGAATTAATGACTAATCCTGGCTATAAACCATTGTTTTATGCCAATAGCGAAGGCAAAATTAAATCTGTTGTTTTTCAGAAAAAAAATAATAATCCTGCTTTTGTAGAAAAAAATCCAGAAGCCCAATTTACAAAAGGAGAAAAAGCTTTAGATTTTATTGTTACAGACCTAAATGGAAATAAAATTAAACTTTCAGAATTAAAAGGCAAGGTTGTAGTATTAAATTTTTGGTTTACAAAATGTGGTCCTTGTGTTCAAGAAATGCCCAAACTAAATGAGCTTGTTAAGGAATATAATAATAAGGATGTTGTATTTTTAGCCATTACTTTTAATAAAAAAGATATTGTAGAAGATTTTTTATTTGACACTGATTTTAATTACACAATAGCTGCAAATGCAAACCACGTAATTACAATGTATGCCGTACAAAGTTTTCCAACTAGTATAGTTATAAATAAAAAAGGAGAAACTGTATTAAAAGAAATTGGATATAGAACAAATATAAAAAGTGTGCTTTCTAAAGCTATTAAAAACCAATTAAAATAAATTATGCGCAAGCTTTTGCTATATACACTTTTCTTTTGCTTCACCTTTATAGCTGCAGCTCAAACACCAGAAAAAGAGACTAAAAAGTCTACCGATTCTATAAACTCCGATGCTTTGCTAAAGCAAATTGGAAACGGTTTTTTTCCAACAAATATTTGGAATTTCGATTTAAGATATCTTATAAAATTCAATCAATATGAAGGTTTTAGAACAGGTCTTGGAGGAGTAACAAACGAAGGTTTTTCAGAAGATTTTAGAATAGACTCTTATGTTGTTTACGGTTTTAGAGACCATCGGTTTAAATATAAAATTGGAGGTGGTGTGTTATTAAACAAAGACACAAAAAGCTGGTTAAACATATCGTACACAGACGATTTAATGGAAACAGGAAGTTCTAATTTTTTAACAGATGGGCGTACATTTTCATTTTTCGAACCACGTTTATTAAATATTAGTTTATTTCACAAGCATATTACCTCAGCCATATCTTATGAGCATGAAGTTAACCCAAAACTAATTACAGAAACCGAAGTTGCTGTTAGTAATATAGACCCAACTTACAATTATACTTATGTTCTAGATAATACACCTTATCAATCTTTTGGTACCAGTACAGCAAAAGTTGCTTTACAGTGGAATCCATTTGTAGAATTCGAATCTATTGATGGTAAAAACAAGATTGTAAAAGATGGCTATCCAAAATTTACATTGCAATACAGTAAGAGTTTTAAGGACGTTTTTGATGCCGATTTTAATTTTTCGAAGTTAGATTTTAGAGCCATCCATAAAATAAATCATAATAAAGACTCTCACACTATTGCAACATTGTCTGCAGGTTTGGCACATGGCGATACACCTTTAACACATATGTATCACGCATATCCAAACAATATTAATAAAGAAACAATACTAAATCGCTTTTCTGTAGCAGGAATAAATAGTTTTGAAACTATGTTTTTTGATGAGTTTTTTTCAGACAGGTTTGCAACATTAGTAGTAAAACATTACATAAAACCTTTTCGTATAACAAGTTATTTTAAACCACAACTAGTACTAATAACTCGTTATGCAGTAGGAAACATGAATAACATAAACAGACACCAAAATGTTAATTTTGGAACTCTAAAAAATGGTTATACAGAATCTGGTTTCGAAATTAATAAACTTTTATTAGGCTTTGGTTTAAGTTTCACTTACCGTTATGGTGCCTATCATCTACCAAAAGAAGAAGATAATTTAGCATTAAAGTTCACGTTTAATATTACATTATAATTTCGTAAAATCTTTAGCTTTTCCATACCTTTGCGCCTACTTTTAAAGCATCATGGCGAAACAAAAAAAATCTAAATTTTGGGATATTGTAGCTAGACTAATTTTACGTAATAAAATTGGTATTCTTTTAGGTATAATTACCATCACTATTTTACTAAGTACACAGTGGAAATATATGCGCTTTACTTATACTGAAGCAAATTTATTACCAGATGATCACGAAGTAAATATAGAATATAATAACTTTTTAAAAATTTTTGGTGAAGAAGGTAACCTTATTGTTTTAGGTGTTAAAGACTCTACTCTATTTACTGTTGAAAAATTAAATGCCTGGAATTCACTTTCTGATAGTTTTAGAGCATCAAAAGAAGTTGAAAGTGTTGTATCTATAAAAGATTTACAAAAACTTGTAAAAAATACTGAAGCTCAAAAATTTGATTTAGAGCCATTTATTAAAGATTCTGTTAAAACCTCTAAAGACATTGCAATACTCCAAAACGAACTTTTTAATCAATATCCTTTTTACGATAATTTCTTATTTAACACAGAAACAAAAACAGTAAGAACTGCTATATATCTAAAAAAGGAACTAGTAAATACTGCTGCCAGAAAAGATTTTGTAATAGAAACTTTAATGAAAAAGGTTAAAGTGTTTGAAGACACTTATAATTTAGACGTTCGTGTTTCTGGTATGCCTTACATTAGAACGTTAAATGCCCAAAATATTGTAGACGAAATTGGTATGTTTGTTCTTGCAGCATTAGCAATAACATCTCTTATTTTCTTTTTATTTTTTAGATCGTTTAGAGCTACTTTTATTTCGTTAATTGTGGTTTGTATTGGTGTTATGTGGACTTTGGGAATTCTTGGTCTTTTAAAATACGAAATAACCGTATTAACTGCCTTAATACCACCACTTATTATTGTAATTGGTATTCCTAATTGTATTTTCTTAATTAATAAATATCAACACGAGGTAAAATTACATGGTAATAAAGTAAAATCTTTACAACGTGTTATTACAAAAGTTGGTAATGCCACATTAATGACGAATGTTACAACAGCCTCTGGTTTTGCCACTTTTATAATTACAGAAAGTAAACTTTTAAAAGAGTTTGGTGTTGTTGCTTCACTTAGTATTTTGGCTATTTTTATATTATGCCTACTTATTATTCCTATTATTTACACCTTTTTACCATATCCTAAAGATCGCCATTTAGAGCATTTAAACAAACGTTGGATTGGCGGTTTTGTAGACTGGACAGTACGTATGGTTAAAGAAAAACGTATTGCTATTTATAGTACAACCTTAGGATTAATTATTGTTTGTATTATAGGTATCTATAAAATTAAAGTATCTGGAAGCCTTATTGAAGATATGCCTAAAAAGGCCGAATTTTTTAGCGATATTCGTTTCTTTGAAGAAGAGTTTAATGGGATTATGCCAATGGAAGTGATGATTGATACAAAACGCAAAAAAGGCGTTATGAAATCGACCACTTTAAAACGCATGAATGAGCTTGAAGATTTAATAATAGAAACACCAGAATTATCGAGACCAATCTCTGTAGTTAGCCTAGTTAAATACTCTAAACAAGCTTATTATAATGGCAATCCCAAATACTACCAACTGCCAACAAAACAAGAAGAAGCTTTTATTTTACCATATGCCAAAAACTCGACTTCTGGAGAAACCAATCTATTAAACAACTTTGTAGATTCTACTGGTCAATACGCTAGAATAACTACGTTTATGAAAGATATTGGAACAGATAAAATGGAGCGTATAGAGGAGAATTTACTAAACAAAATAAACAACGTTTTTCCAGAAGAAAGATATAATGTTTCCATTACAGGTAAAGCACTAGTTTTTCAAAAAGGAACAAAATATTTAGTAAATAATTTAGCACTTTCGTTATCCTTAGCCATTTTCTTAATTTCATTATTTATGGCATACATGTTTCGTTCTTTTAGAATGATAATTGTATCCTTAATTCCAAATCTATTACCATTAGTTGTAACTGCTGGATTAATGGGCTACATAGGTGTACCTATTAAACCATCTACAATATTAGTATTTAGTATTGCGTTTGGAATTTCAGTAGACGATACTATTCACTTTTTAGCAAAATATCGTCAAGAATTACAAGCCAATAACTGGAAAATTAAAAAGTCTGTTTACGCCGCATTACGCGAAACTGGAGTAAGTATGTTTTATACTTCTATTGTATTATTCTTTGGCTTTTCGGTATTTACCATTTCTAGTTTTGGTGGTACTGTAGCACTTGGTGCTTTGGTATCGGTAACATTACTATTCGCTATGTTATCAAATTTACTACTATTACCTTCACTTCTATTATCTTTAGAACGTAGTATTGCAAACAAACAAATACTAAAAAAACCTACAATAAATATTATTCCTATAGATAGTGATGATGAAGATGTTTTAGAGGAATCAGAAGAAAAAAAATAATTTAAAAAAAGTAAAATTTTATATTTGCTATTAAAATAAAATTAAAATGACAAAATTAACTATTGCACAATTATTAAAAGAAACAAAACTACAAGAAGTAGAAGTTAAAGGTTGGGTACGCACCTTTAGAGCCAAAAGATTTATTGCTTTAAACGATGGTTCTACACTTAATAATATACAATGTGTAGTTGATTTCGAAAACACACCAGAAGATACTTTAAAACGTATTACTACAGGAGCTGCTGTTGCCATAAAAGGTGAATTAGTAGAGAGCCAAGGTAAAGGACAAAGTGTTGAAGTAGTAGTATCTTCAATAGAAATTCTTGGAGATAGCGATCCAGAAACATACCCAATTCAACCTAAAAAACACTCTTTCGAGTTTTTAAGAGAAAATGCACATTTACGTACAAGAACCAGTACATTTAGTGCTGTCATGCGTTTACGTTCGGCTTTATCTTTTGCTATACATAAATATTTTAATGATAATGGTTTCTATTACATGCACACTCCTATTATTACAGGAAGTGATGCAGAAGGAGCAGGAGAAATGTTTAAAGTAAGTACTTTAGATCAAAAAAATCCGCCACTTACAGAAGATGGTGAAATAGACCACACAAAAAACTTTTTTGGAAAAGACACAAACCTTACCGTTTCTGGCCAATTAGAAGCAGAAACTTATGCTATGTCTTTAGGTAAAGTATATACTTTTGGCCCAACCTTTAGAGCAGAAAACTCTAACACATCTCGTCATTTATCAGAATTCTGGATGATTGAGCCAGAAGTTGCATTCATGGACCTTGCCGGAAATATGGATTTAGCTGAAGATTTTATGAAATCTGTTATCACTTATATTTTAGAAAATAATGCAGAAGATTTAGAGTTTTTAGACAAGCGTCTAGCCGATGAAGAAAAAACAAAGCCTCAAGCAGAACGTAGCGAGCTTTCTTTAATTGAAAAATTAAAGTTCGTAACCGAAAACAACTTTAAACGTGTTAGCTATACCGAAGCAATAGATATACTTAAAAACTCTAAGCCTAACAAAAAGAAAAAATTCAATTATATAATTGAAGAATGGGGAGCCGACTTGCAGTCTGAACACGAACGTTTCTTAGTAGAAAAACACTTTAAATGTCCAGTAATTTTATTTGATTACCCAGCAAATATAAAAGCATTTTACATGCGTTTAAACGAAGACGGAAAAACTGTACGTGCTATGGATATACTATTCCCAGGCATTGGAGAAATGGTTGGAGGAAGCCAACGTGAAGAACGTTTAGACGTTTTAAAAGAAAAAATGGCTGTTCTAGATATCCCAGAAGAAGAATTATGGTGGTACCTAGACTTACGTAAGTATGGTACCGCAGTACACTCTGGTTTTGGTTTAGGCTTCGAGCGTTTAGTAATGTTTGCTACAGGAATGAGTAACATTCGCGATGTTATACCTTATCCAAGAACACCACAAAATGCAGAGTTTTAAACAAATGCAAAAACATAAATAATTATTAAAACAATCTGCTAAAACTAAATATGTAGATTGTTTTTTTTTATATTTATAAATAATCAAAATTAAATCATGCTTAAACAATATTTACAGTTCAAATTATCTCAAAAATTGTCTCCGCAACAAATTCAATTAATGAAATTGATACAGTTGCCTACGCAAGCTTTTGAGCAGCGTTTAAAGCAAGAATTAGAAGAAAATCCTGCATTAGATACTGGAAAAGAAGAAAAAGTAGATGAGTATGAAGACATGGATAATTCTGCAGATGAATATGATGATAATGAAGTAATTGAAACTGAAATAAATGTTGATGATTATTTAAGCGATGATGAAATTCCAGACTATAGAACTAGCGCTAACAATTATAGCGCAGATGATGATGAAAAAAGCATCCCTTACGCATCTGGAACCTCATTTACTCAACATTTAAAAACACAGTTAAACACCTATCGTTTAAGTGACGAAGAGCGTGATATTGCAGAATTTTTAGTTGGTAGTGTAGACGAAAGCGGCTATATACGTCGTGAATTAAGTGATATAATGGACGATTTGGCATTTACTCAAAATGTATATACTACCGAAGAAAAAATTGAACATGTACTTAAAATAGTACATCAATTAGATCCTGCTGGCGTTGGTGCACGAAACTTACAAGAGTGTTTAAGCATTCAATTAGCTAGAAAAGAGCAATCTCCAGATGTAGAGCTAGCTTCAAAAATTATAAACGATGCTTTTGAACAATTTACAAAAAAGCATTACAAAAAATTGATGGCGAAATTCGACATTAGCGAAATTCAATTAAAAGATGCTATTCATGAAATTGAACGTTTAAATCCAAAACCTGGTGGAAGCTATTCTGGAAACACTAGAATGATTGAACATGTCGTACCAGATTTTGCTATAAAAATTGTTGACGGACAATTAGAATTAACTTTAAATGGTAGAAATGCACCAGAGTTACACGTTTCGAGAGAGTATAATAACATGCTTAAAGGCTATAAAGAATCTAAAGACAAGTCTAAAGCACAAAAAGATGCTGTACTTTTTATAAAACAAAAACTAGATGCGGCTAAATGGTTTATAGAAGCTATTAAACAACGCCAACAAACGTTATTTGTTACCATGAGTGCAATTATGCATTATCAAAAAGAATACTTTTTAACTGGCGATGAGCGTAATTTAAAACCTATGATTTTAAAAGATATCGCAGATGAAATTGAAATGGATGTTTCTACTGTTTCACGTGTAGCAAATAGTAAATATGTAGACACACCATATGGCACAAAATTAATTAAAGAATTCTTTTCTGAATCCATGACAAACGACCAAGGAGAAGAGGTTTCTACTAGAGAAATTAAAAAAATACTTGAAACAGTTGTTGAGGAAGAAGATAAAAAGAAACCTTTAACAGACGAAGCTCTTGCTAAAATTTTAAAAGAAAAAGGCTATCCTATTGCAAGAAGAACTGTTGCTAAATATCGAGAACAATTAGATATTTCTGTAGCAAGACTTCGAAAAGAATTATAATTATTTTCCTTGAAACACAAAGGTAATTGTACCTATTTGAGCACTTTTATTAGATGTACTAAATCTGGCATCTGCAGCATACTCTAATGCATGTTTTTGTAAACAAGCGTTATTAGAAGTTGATGAAGCGTTAATAGACGATTTAATTACTTTTCCTAAAGCGTTTACAGTAATATTAACAACAATTTTACCATTAGCCTCACACAAATAAACAGGAATAGGTAAAAAAGTGTCTGTTCTACCTAATAAAGAATAAAATACGGAGCTATTTTTATTGGCTAATTCTTTAGAATTAGATTGTTGTGTTGCTTTTAAGCGTTTATTTAAAATGCTATTAACATTATCAAAAGAAGTTAGCTCTTTGTTATTAAAAGAAGAACCAACATCACTATTAGATACTTCGTTAGTTTCAATTTCTTGCTTAGAAAAATTTCTAAGTTTAGAATTATTATAGTCTTTTGGTGGCGCAATTGGTTTAAAAGCTTGTGCAAAATGCTTATATCTTTTTGTCTCGTTATAAGCCTTATTTGTTTTTGTAGACTTATTTTTTTGCTCAATATTATCCTCATTTTTTTCTTCAAACAAATCTGGAGGAGTAATATCTATTAATGTTTCGGCCACAGTTTTATGCTCCATAAAAACAGTATAGTTAAATAGAGAAAGTACAAGACTTACTGTTATTAATAGAGTTATGGCTAATGCCTTATGTGAGTTTTTAAATTTCAAAAAAAATCGAAATAATTAAAGTTAATGTAGTTGTAATTTATATACGTTTAAACCACAAACTATAGATGTAACCTCAATAATTATTCCGCTTTTGGCGGTAAAGCTTTTATAAAAGCTTCTATAGAAAGTGCCTTATCTACATTAAAGTCACCAATTTTTGTACGTCTTAAAACCGAAAGGTGTCCGCCAGAGTTTAGGGCTTTACCAAAGTCGTTTGCTAAAGATCGAATATAAGTACCTTTACTACAAACTACTCTAAAATTAACCAGATTATCTTCAATTTTAGTTATTTCGAATTCTTTTATAAATATTTTACGTGATTTTACTTCTACATCCTCTCCTGCTCTAGCATATTCATACAACCGCTTTCCATCTTTTTTAAGTGCAGAAAAAACAGGAGGAAATTGGTCTATTTCACCAATAAACTGTTTAGTTGTTTCGTGTATTAAATCTTCAGTTATATGCTTAGTAGAAAATGTTTCGTTTATTTCGGTTTCTAAGTCAAAAGAAGGAGTTGTACTACCTAAAACAATTGTACCGGTATATTCTTTAATTTGTCCTTGAAAGGTATTAATTTGTTTGGTCATTTTACCCGTACAAATCACCAATAATCCTGTAGCTAAAGGATCTAAAGTTCCTGCATGACCAACTTTAATTTTTTTAATATTATAAGCTTGACGTATTTCCCAACGTAGTTTATTAACAACTTGAAATGAAGTCCAGTTTAACGGTTTATCTATTAATAAAACTTGTCCGGATTTATAATCTTCAAGCGTCATTTTTTTAATTTAAAAGTGAAAAACCAATAGCTATTAAACCTACAATAACGCAGTAAATTGCAAAATAAGATAGTTTACTTTTTTTAACTAAAGCAATCATCCAAGTACAAGCAAATAAACCTGAAATAAATGCAGCTAAAAAGCCTGCTCCTAATGCTGTAATATTATGACTTTCAAAAGACAACTCGCCACCCACAATATCTTTAGCAATTTTTCCAAAAATTAATGGCACAACCATTAAAAAAGAAAAACGTGCAGCTTTAGTTTTATCGTTTCCTAATAAAACCGATGTTGATATTGTTGCACCACTTCTAGAAATTCCTGGTAACATAGCAATAGCTTGAGAAATCCCAATAATAAAAGCATCTTTAAAGCCAACTTTTTTATTAGTGTCTTTTGCTTTATCGGCTAAAAATAATAATGCTGCGGTAACCAAAAGCATAAAACCAACCAACATAATATTACCACCAAAAAGTTGCTCTAGTTGTTCTTCAAAAAAAAGACCTACTATAACAGCAGGAATCATAGAAATAATAATTTTTATAGCAAAACGATGGTCGTTATTAACTGCCGGTTTAAACAAACCTTTAATTATTTCAATTATATCTTTTCTAAAAATTACAATGGTACTTAATGCGGTTGCAAAGTGTAGAACTACAGTAAATAATAAACTTTCTTCTGGCACAGAATTATCACCAAGAATAGCTTTTCCAAGTTCTAAATGCCCACTAGAAGATACAGGAAGAAATTCTGTAAGTCCTTGAATTATGCCTAAAATGATTGAGTCTATAATGTCCATTCGGCAAAAATATCAAAATTGAATGACCAATACGTATTTTGAAGATATTATTTAGGGTCAGAATCTTCCTTACGCGTTAAAATAGCATAAATTTGGAATCCAAATCCTATTAAAACAAGAGCTGGAGCCAAACGAATACGTCTCCAACTAAAAATTGCTTCACTAAAAACATTTGGGTCATCGCTACCACCGCCAGACATTAAAATAAAGCCTAATACTATAATTGCTAAACCAATAAACATAAATTTATAATTACGTTTACCAAAAATAAATTCGCCTTTATTTTCAGAACCCACTTCTTTACGTTTTTGCTCTCCCACTCTATGTAGATTTAATTAAACTCTGTAATATAATCGCTAGTAATTTCACTACCGAATAAATTTGGTATTTGCAAAGTAAAGGATTTATTTAAAACTACAGCCTTTAATGCGCTTAAATTTAAGCTCTGCTTAAGAGCATAATTATTATGGCTAAACTCAAAATTACTATTTTTAATAAAAATATTTGAAGCCGTACCATTAAATACTTTAATAGTTTTTCCTGTTTTAGGTTTACCTTTTTTTACAACTGGAGTATTTAATTTAAATGATAAAAAGAGCTGGTAACACAAAAAAGCAACCCAAAAAATAATTATAATTGCACTAATTACAACTATTCTCTTTTTTGTATTTTCATTTAAATTCAAAATTCTAGTCGTATATACCTTTAATATAGTGCTTATTCGTGTCTACTTTTACAATTTTAATAGACTTGTTTTCTATTTTTTTTTGCGACAGCACAGTTAATGCAGTTATCGCAACAATACCTATAAATACAAATGTTATTCGTTTCATAATTTAAGTTTTAATGATGAATAAAAAGTATTGGTATAGTCAGTATCTTGGTTTTTTGATTATGTAAATATAACCTTGAACTTTATTAAATATTGTTAAGGATTAAGTTAAAGAATGTTAAACTTAAAATTATATAAATTGAGAGCTAAGAAAACTATACTTTAATAATATAGCTTATCTGTATTTAAATTTAAAAAACGCTGCGTGGCAAAAAATGTAGAAATCCAAGTAATAAAAATACCAAGTAAAAATATAAAACCAAATAAGCCAATAAGTAAAATAGGCTTGTTTAATAAAGCTAATTCAGGGAACGTTTTATCTATATAATATAAAACAGTAGCCATACCTATTAAAGCTAAAATGGCACCTATAATCCCAAGCTTTACACTTCGCCAAATAAATGGTTTTCTAATAAAACGTTTGGTGGCACCAACCATTTGCATGGTTTTTATAGTAAATCGCTTAGAATAAACAGCCAGTCTAATAGAACTATTAATTAAAAGTACAGCAATTAAAGTAAATAAAGCACTTAGTAACAATATCCAAAAACTAATTTTCTTTACATTGTCATTCATTAAGTTTACTAAATCATTATCGTAACTTACTTCTTCTACAAAATTCTTAATTAAAGCTTCTTCAGATATTGCTTCTAATTTCTCAGAGGTTACAAAGTCTGCTTTTAAATTTACATCAATAGAATTTTTTAAAGGATTACTACCTAAAAAATCCATAAAATCTTCACCACTTTCGGCTTTCATAAATTCTGCCGCTTGTTCTTTAGACACAAAATTGGTAGACTTAACATAGTCGGCCATAGCCAAACTTTTTTCAAGCTGCTTAATTTCAACTTCTTTAGCAGTATCTTTTAAAAAGATGGTAACTGTAACTTGTTCTTTAAAATGATCGGCCACTTTTTTAGCATTAAGTACTAAAAGACCCAATAAACCTAGTAAAAATAAAACTAACCCGATACTTAAAACAACTGAAAAGTATGAAGATATTAAACGACGTTTTTGGTATTTATCAAAAGATGAGCTCATAAAAAGACTTTAGTTTACGATGTAAAAATAATAAAGTTATTCATTACCTAAACTTTAGAACGCTTAAACTTTCAACAGTATTATAGAAAGTTTAAATTTGTGCATTAAATAGTGGAAAAATAAGACAATGCAATACGATTTTAATAAAATTGAGAAAAAGTGGCAAAAATATTGGTCAGAAAATCAAACATTTAAAGCCTCTAATACTAGCGATAAACCTAAATACTACGTACTCGATATGTTTCCTTACCCATCTGGCGCAGGCTTACACGTTGGGCATCCGTTAGGTTATATTGCCAGCGATATTTATGCACGTTACAAACGCCATAGAGGTTTTAATGTATTGCATCCGCAAGGTTATGATAGTTTTGGTTTACCTGCAGAACAATACGCTATACAAACTGGGCAACATCCTGCAGTAACTACAAAAACTAATATAAAAACATATCGTCGTCAGCTAGATCAAATTGGTTTTTCTTTTGATTGGTCTAGAGAAGTAAGAACATCTAATCCAGAATATTATAAATGGACACAATGGATATTTATTCAATTATTTGAATCGTATTATTGCAATAATGACAATAAAGCAAAGCATATAAACGAATTAATTTATGTTTTTAAAGTTAACGGAAATAAAGATGCTAATGTTGCTTGCGATGATGATGTAGAAGAATTTACAGCTGAAGAATGGAATAGTTTTTCAGAAATAAAACAACAAGAAATACTATTAAAATATAGATTAACATACTTAGCTGAAACCGAAGTAAACTGGTGTCCAGTTTTAGGAACCGTTTTAGCAAACGACGAAATTGTAAACGGCGTTTCAGAACGTGGTGGGCATCCTGTTGTACGTAAAAAAATGACGCAATGGAGTATGCGTATTTCTGCATACGCAGAGCGTTTATTACAAGGCTTAGAAGATATAGACTGGACAGATTCTTTAAAAGAAACACAACGTAACTGGATAGGAAAATCTGTAGGAGCAAGTGTTACATTTAATGTAAATAATCACCAAGAAACAATCGAGGTTTTTACCACAAGACCAGATACTATTTTTGGAGTTAGTTTCATGACGTTGGCACCAGAACACGAACTAGTTTCACAGATTACAACACCAGAACAAAAAGCAGAAGTAGAAGCTTATATAGAAAAAACTGCAAAACGAAGCGAACGTGATCGTATGGCAGATGTAAAAACCATTTCTGGAGTATTTACAGGAGCTTATGCAGAGCATCCATTTTCTAAAGAGCCAATTCCAATTTGGATTGGTGATTATGTGTTAGCAAGTTACGGTACAGGTGCTGTAATGGCAGTTCCTTGTGGAGACCAACGTGATTACGACTTTGCTAAACATTTTAATATAGAGATTCCTAATATTTTTGATAATGTAGATATTAGCGAAGAAGCTTTTACAGGAAAAGATGGCGTTAAAATTGCAAATAGCGACTTTTTAAACGGCATGAACTATAAAAAAGCAAGTAAACGTGCCATTTACGAGTTAGAACAATTAGGGCAAGGCGAAGGTAAAACCAATTATAGATTGCGCGATGCCGTTTTCTCAAGACAACGTTATTGGGGAGAACCGTTTCCAGTATATTATGTTAATGGCATGCCGCAAATGATTGATAAAGCACATTTACCAATTACACTGCCAGAAGTAGAAAAATATTTACCAACAGAAGAAGGCGAGCCACCTTTAGGTCGTGCCAATGTTTGGGCTTGGGATACAAATACAAATCAAGTAGTTGCAAACGATAATATTGATAATGAAACCGTTTTTCCGTTAGAATTAAACACCATGCCAGGTTGGGCAGGAAGCTCTTGGTATTTTTTCCGTTATATGGAAGAAGCCGCAAATAGAGGCGATGTTTTTGCAAGTGAAGACGCACTAAAATATTGGGAAAATGTAGATTTATATATTGGTGGTGCAGAACACGCAACAGGACATTTATTATATTCTCGTTTTTGGGTAAAATTATTAAAAGATAGAGGCTTTGTAAATGTTGAAGAGCCTTTTAAAAAGTTAATAAACCAAGGAATGATTCTTGGTACAAGTGCTTTTGTTTATAGATTGAAATTAGAATATTCTATTGATTTATTATCAGAAATTCAAACAGATAATCTTAAAGAACTAAAGTATTCTGGTAAATTTGAAAATGGTAAAATTTTTCAAAATTATGATAATTTTATATCTAAGAATGATTTAATTGATATTGTTGATGAATACAATAATATTATAGAAAAAGATGCTTTACCAAGCGAAGATATTGTTGATAAATTACTAGACAAACTAAAACACAATCACTTAGAAGAAGTTTGTTTGAAAAATAATTCAATTGCAGATATAGAAATTGTTGATGTTTTGTGGAGAATTGTACCAATTCACGTGAAAGTTCAATATGTAAATGCTTCAGATGAATTAGATATTGAAAGTTTAAAAAATGATGCTGAATTTGGAGCAGATTATAAAGATGCTGAATTCATTTTAGAGGATGATGTTTATAAAGTTGGTAGAGATGTAGAAAAAATGTCGAAATCTAAATACAACGTGGTTAGTCCTGATGCCATTTGCGAAGATTATGGAGCAGATAGTTTAAGACTTTACGAAATGTTTTTAGGACCTTTAGAACAATACAAACCTTGGAATACTGCTGGTATTACTGGTGTACATGGCTTCCTAAAAAAGCTTTGGAAATTATATGTAGACGATAATGGTTTAAAAGTAAACGATGCAGCGCCAACAAAAGACAACTTAAAAACGCTACACAAAACCATAAAGAAAGTACAAGAAGATATCGAGAATTTCTCTTTTAATACGTCGGTTTCTACTTTTATGATTGCCGTGAATGAACTGAGTGCACAAAAATGTACAAGTAAAGAAATTTTAGAACCATTATTGGTTTTAATTTCGCCTTACGCGCCACACATTGCTGAAGAATTGTACAGCCAGTTAGGAAACAATGGCTCTATTTCTACAGTTGCTTTTCCAGAGTTTAATGCAAGTCATTTAGTCGAAAGCAGTAAAAATTACCCAATTTCATTTAATGGCAAAATGCGTTTTACGTTAGAGTTACCTATGGATATGAGTAAAGACGATATTGAAAAAACTGTAATGGCTCATGAAAAAACAATTGCTCAACTAGATGGCCGTGAACCTAAAAAAGTAATTGTTGTGCCAGGAAAAATAGTTAACATTGTTGGGTAAACTAACAAATTTAAAAATTAAACGTGCCGATAAAATTGGTATGGTTTTCTTTTTTTCATTTGTATTAGCTACAACATTAATATGGTTTTTTGAGGAGCGCTTTAATGTCGAGCAATGGAAAACGCAACCAAGAATGCGTTATAAAATGGCTGATGATATTATTGAAAATAAAATACTTATTGGTAAAACAAAACAGGACATTATTTTATTACTTGGTAAAGCACAATATGAAATAACAGAAGGTAAAAATCACTTTATTTATAGTTTAGGAAAACCTACAAGTTTTTCAGAATTAAAAGAAGCTAAACTTATTATTGTTTTTGAAAACAACATTGCCGTAAAGGTTATGCAAATAGAAGAATAATAAGTTTAGCTCAACTGTTTTTTATATTTTAGTAAACAAAACTCATGAAATTTATTATTCCTATTTTATTTCTAATAATTAGTTTTTCTGCGGAAGCGCAAGAAAAAAATTTTCCTGAAGATTATTTCGGAATTTATAAAGGCGATTTACATATTACCAATGCAAAAGGCAAACAAAGTATTGGTATGGAATTTCATTTAACAGCAACAGATTCTGCTGAGATTTACAATTACAAAATTGTATATATTTTTAATGGTGAAAGAAACGATAGAAATTATACTTTAAAAACTGTCGACAAAGATAAAGGTGAATATATTATAGATGAAAATAATGGTATAATTTTAGGCGCGAAACTTGTAGACAATGTACTTTATAATGTTTTTGAAGTACAAGGTAATTTACTAATGACTACAGAAGCTTTTTATAACGATTATATGACTTTTGAAATTGTGTTTTCTGGTAAAGATTCAAAAACTACAACAAAAGCAACCGAAGATGACACTGAGGTTATTAGTTATCCTATTACTGTGACACAAAAAGCTAGACTTTTAAAACAATAAACAGACAAATTTTCTACTATTAAAAATGGCTTACTTTTTGTTATATTTAAACCAGATTTAAAATATTAAAATTATGATGGGATCAAGTTATATGGGTTATTATATTATTATCGGATTAATATCGGTAGTAAGTTGGTTAGTTAGTAACCAATTAAAAAGAAAATTTGCTAAATACTCTAAAGTACATTTACGAAACGGAATGAGTGGTGCAGAAATTGCAACTAAAATGTTGGCAGACCATGGTATTAGAGATGTACAAGTAATATCTACACCAGGACAATTAACAGACCACTATAATCCTACAAATAAAACAGTTAATTTAAGTGAAGTTGTTTACAACCAAAGAAATGCATCGGCTGCTGCTGTTGCCGCACACGAAGTTGGCCATGCTGTACAGCATGCCACAGCATATAAATATTTAACTATGCGATCTAAATTAGTACCTGTTGTACAATTTACATCTAGTATTTCTCAATGGGTAATTTTTGGAGGTATAGCATTAATGGCTAGTGAAGCTATGGGAGTAACCGGAAAATATATTGCTATTGCCGGATTAATTATGATGGGTTTTGCAACACTTTTTAGTGTTATTACATTACCTGTAGAGTACGATGCTAGTAATCGTGCATTAGCTTGGTTAAAAAACAAAAACATAGTTACTCCAGATGAATATAAAGGTTCTGAAGATGCTTTAAAATGGGCTGCAAGAACTTATTTAGTTGCAGCACTTGGCGCAATTGCTTCTCTTTTATATTTTGCTTTACGCATATTTGGCGGTAGTAGAGATTAATTAAAAATTAAGAATAATTAAAAAAGCTCCTTATAAAAGGAGCTTTTTTATTTTAAAACTTTCTTAATAACTTTAATTTATAAAAGCTAAAAATACATTTAGAATAATAACAACTACTGAAAGTATAATAATTCCAGTTATAAAGTTTTTGTTTTCTATCTTTTCCATATACGGTTGATTTTTATTTAAAAACTCTGTACCATTACAATACAGAGTTTTCTTAAAAAATTAATTTTCCCTTAAAAACTAATTAATAGCAATATAAAGATACCTTGAATTAACGATAAATAAAATACGTAGAACTACGTAATTTGTTTGGCTTAAAATAAATGTTTAAAAACGCTGAAATCGCCTGTTATATATAATACTAAGAAATAATATGGCAGCCTTAAAAATTGGATTACCAATTATAAAACTATATTAAAAACGCAGATTTAAGAAAATCTCTTATAGAGTTTTAAATTTAGTTTTAGAGAAATGTAATTAAATATCGCTATAAAAAAGAGAAGCTCTACATCCGGTTAAAATGTAGAGCATTTGCTTCTCCTATTGATATGATTGATTAATAGCACTGTAAAGATAACTTGAATATATGATATAAAAAATACGTAGAACTACGTATTTTTTAGTGTAATTTAAATTTACTCAAATAATATAAAAGCTTTGTTTACAATACTATGTGTTATTTTAGGCATTCTTTTAAAAAAAGAGAAGCTCTACATTGTATTATAATGTAGAGCTTTTAGGTTCCTCTTTAAATTGATTAATAGCAATATAAAGATAAAGTGAATATACGATATAAAAAATACGTAAAACTACGTATTTTTCTAGACACAACATTTAAAACAAAAATCTTGTTATGCCTTACTATTTCTATAAAAAATGACCTTTAAGTGCTTTTTAAAATTTATAACTAGACATTTTGAAAACGTAGAAAAACGCTAAACAAGTTATTTTATAATATAAAACTAAAACAAGTCTTTATTTAAATTTGCCCATAACATAAGTGCATTATGAGATTTTTGAAGCTTTAATTTTTTTACAATATTACTTCTATGTTTTTCTATAGTCCTAATAGAGCTTTGTAAAGTGTTAGCTATTTCTTGATTAGATTTATTTTTAGAAAGTTGTTTAACAATTTTTAATTCTGTTTTAGTTAACAACTCTTTAATATGCGCATTAGAATATTTAATTTTTGAATTTAAATAAGATGCAATCTCTTCACTAAAATATTTTTCTTTTTTGGTTACGTGATCAATACAAATTTCAATTTCTTCAATAGCAAATTCTTTTAATATATATCCATATACATTAAACTCTTTAGCTTTATCGAAAAGAGCCTCTTCATTATCGAAAGTAATTAAAATTACTCTGGTATCTAATTTATGTTTTTGACATTGCTCTGCAACCTCTAAACCTGTTAGATATGGCATTCTTATATCTAAGATAGCTATATCTGGTTTGTGTTTAATAATAAGATTGTATGCAGATTGCCCATCCTCGGCTTTACCTAAAATGCTATATCCCTTAGAGGATAAAAAATCACTTAAACCACGTAACATTAAAGGATGATCGTCTGCAATAACAATGGAAGTACTCATGTAATAAGACGTTTTATAAAATATGTTGCAATAAAAGTAAGAAAATTATAGCTTTATAGTACTTTTAAATAAAGGTATTTCTTATTATAATCTATAATAGCTTTTCCTTTTTTAAGAATATCTGCTCCTATAATTCCATTTACTGGTTTAGCATTATGCATAGTAAGCGCAGTATTTACGTGTGTTAAATCAAAAAGAACCAAAGTAATATTATTACATTTCCAACGTCCAATTTTAATTTTATTTTTAGATGCTGTTTGTGTTAACATATCTGTTGCTCCTGCTCCAGCAGCTTTAATACTAGACGCTTTTGCTTTTAAATTAAATAAGTCTGCATCTTTAAAACCAATACAACTATTTGAAGCTCCGGTATCTAATATAAAAAGTCCCTTTACTCCATTAATTGAAGCCTTTACTTCAAAATGATTAGTTTTAGTAAATTTCAATTTTATTTTTTTATACTCTTTTTCAAGTAGAAATTCCCACAGAGCGTTTTCCATTATTTCTTTTATATAAGAAAAGTAAAAATAGGATAATTACTATTGAAATTCCAATAATTAAGCACTTATTAGAATAGTCATGTTCTACTTGGTCAAAACCACCATAAAGTGTAAAAGCGCTCCAGTAATATGGCGATTTTTTTATATTACTTATGTCTTTATTGTTTAAGTATTCGATTTTAGATTGGTGATTAGCAAAACTAATAGATGTTGTATTATCTAAATTTCTATAAAACGAAGTCATAATCTTAGACGTAGATAAATCACTAATTTGCCATAACGAATACAACACTTTTTTGGCTCCTGCGTATTGAAAACCTCTAGCTATACTTAAAGCTCCTTCGCCACGCTTAAGCTCTCCAACTCCAGTTTCGCAAGCACTTAAAACCACTAATTCTGGATTAAGGTTTATGCTGTATAACTCATTAATAGATAGAGGCTCGTCTATAAAAGCTATTTGTGCTGGGTTAAAAAAATCTCCTCCAGTGCCATGAGTGGATAAATGCAAAATAGAATGCTTTTTTGCCTGTTTAAGAAAGTTACTTTTTGTTGCATTTGCGTGCATTAAAAGTGTTGTTTTAATTTCTTTTTTTAAATTTTTAGATTCGTCTAAGGAATAAGACAATTCTTGACTTGTGTTTTTAAATACAGGAAATACGCCTAAAACACTGTGTTTATTTTTAGGTGAAGAATTATTTATATACAATAAAACTGAAGCATTAAAAACTGATTGATGAGACTTTACAAAAAACGGCATGCTATCGAATTTTTCAGTTTCAGTTTTTGCTGTTAAAAGTGCATCAAAAGGAATAAAATTTATAAAACCATCTGGTATTATAATAAGATTACTTTTATCTTTTATAATATCTAGTTTCAATAATTTGTAAATTGAATATGCATCTTCTGTAAAATTTAAAATATTATTATTTATAGATGATGAACTTTCGAAATAGTTAATAAATTTTTTAATGTTTTTAGTATTTTCCTTACTTAATATAATTTTATTAAATGCTGTTACTTGTTCTGAAACTATAATTTGATAAATAGCTTTTTTACCATAAAAATAATTTACTAATGTAGCTTGGTCTTTTTTAAGTCTTGAGTTTAGAGCTGATATGGAAAAAGAACCTTGTAAACGTTTATATTTTTTTTCTACATCTTCATTTACTTTTTTTAGTTCTATATTAATAGATGCTAGTTGCTCTCTAATTATAGTTTTTGAGTCTAAGATGTCTTTAAAAGGTGTTTTATATAATCGGTTAGTAAGTTGTTGCTGTTCTTGCAATAATCTTTGTTGTAAGATTAACAAAGAATCCTCCGGATATAATTTTACTAAATTCTTTTTTTCTACTGTTTCTTTTAAAACTTTAGATTTATAACGTTCGGAAAGTTTTAATGCTTGCAAAGTGTAATTTGATTTATTACTACTATTCTGAAGCTTATAAAGTAAATCTAAACATTTTTCGCTACGGCTTCTATATTCGTTTAATAAAATAAATTTCCCTTCTTGAGATGTAGTGTTCATAGCCAACAAATCGCTTACATAAAAACTTAAAGTGTAATACTCTAAAGCTTTTTCAGGATTAGATTGCAAGGCAGCATATAAATCGAAAATTTCAATAAACGTATTTTCTGGATATAAATTATCTTCGCTTAATATAGATTTAGAATTATAATCTGGGAGTAAATATTTTAAAGCTATTTTAAGAGTGTTTTTTGCTGTTTCAAAATCATTTAACAAAAAGTAAAGTTGCGCTTCTTGAAAATATAATTTGGATAATAAACTTGCGGAAGATAGTTGATCTCTTTTTAAGTTTTTTAAACTTTTAAAAACCTTTAAAGCTTTTGCATAATCCTTGTTTTGCATAGCTAACTCGTAACTTAATTCCTTCTCTTGAATGCTACCAAAAGTTTTTAATGGAGAAATTACATTGTCTATAATAATTACATCTCGGTTCAGTCTAATCTCACTTCTGGACTTTATACCTTTTAATATCCTTTTCTGCTGTGCATTAATTTTTTTTATATTAAGTCCATAGTTTGCAAGCTTTATGGATTGTTGGTGTTTTCCTAAAGTTTGATACAGTCTCGATAAATTTATAATACCAGCTACAACCTGGCTGCTATCGTTATTGTTTTTGGCTAAATCAATATAGCTTTTTGTAATGTTCTCGGAACTTAAATAATCTCCAACTCTATTATATAATATTCCTAAAGGTTTTAAACAGTTTTCTATAATATCAAAATCGTAAGAGCTTGCAATATTTTTATCTTTATATAACTTCCAAGCTTTTTCATAAGTAGAAATTGCAGTGCTATTTTTATTGTTTTTATCTAGATAATAGGCTTTATTTACTAAAAGGTAGATAAATGCCATATACTCTTCTATGGAGGTTAACCTACTTTCAAAATTTGCAATGTTTTTATTTAATGCTGCTAGAGCTTCTGGAGATTTTTTAGCATTAAAAGTATCTGTAGCATTATATATAGTATCTTCTATACTTTGGCAAAAAACACTTCCAAAGCTTAATAAAAAGAAGATAACTAAGAGGTTTTTCATTATAGACTATTAAAATAATATTTACTTATGCTTGTTTATAAAAACCTTTAGAATTTCCATATAGCATAAAGCTGCATATAGTTATAATTTTCTTTAGAATTCAATATATAACGAGCGCCAAGACTTGGCCCTATTCTGGCAAAACCAGCAGTAGCTTCAAACAGTATACCTGTTCTAAAGTTTGAAAAACTTTCACTTGTTACTATAGTTGTTTCGCTAATGTTTTGATATGGTTCTATATCTAAACCATTTTCAGTTTGAGCACGATCTATCTTTATACTGTTTGTGCTTTTTTCACTTAACGAAATCATGCATTGCAGTCCTGCTCCCAAACCAATGTAATTATTTATGTTATATCTAATTAACACAGGTAATTCCCAATCTACATTGTCGAAACTGTTTGTTATGGTGGTTCGCTCTCTACCAATAAATGTAGCGGTATCTATATTTTCTTCGGTAATTATTTTATTTCCATTAAATTGGTGAAAGCTATTTAATAGTTCTACTTGCCAATACCATTTATATGATTTGTAAGGTGAAATTGTTGCTCCTACAAAATAACTTTTAGAGTCATTAAGATTATTAAAAGAGTTGTATCCTGCTTTTGCACCAATAGATATGCCTGGTAAAAAACGAGTGGTCGAGTAATTGGTAATTATAGGTTCGTTTTTATCGAAAATTATAGCCGTTCTAGATTTTGTTTTTTGTTTATGAAAATTTTTTCCAAACTTTAAACTGTATTTTACAAAGCCTTGTGTGGAATCGTAATCCATAACATTTTTTTGTTCGCTACCTGGTAAATAAATATTTTTAAAGGTAAAAATGGCTTGTTTACTAGTGTAAGTGGTATCTAAACAACTATAACTTACTTCCTGTTTAGGACAAATTTTTACTTTAGGATACATGTCTTCTACGCGAATAGTGCTTTTATCGAACATCTCTGGAATATCTGTTTCTAACCGAATAGTATTTGCTGGGCCTTCTCCATTATTTTGAAAACGAATTTTAAATTTTGGCCTTTTAAAACGTACTAACCTATAATTTAAAAACGTAGCATTAGAAGACATTTTATTAGGATCGTGAGAGGTAACAATTTCCATTTCCATATCTTTTACCTTATGCGTTTTGTAATTATCGTCTGGAATATAAATGCTTCTTACCGAAATTATAGCACTAGTATCCTTTAACATTTCTGGTGTTGTTTTAAAGGTGTAAAAAATGTTTCGTTCTTCGTTTGGCTTCATATTATCGAACTTTACTACGGTCGATTTTTTATATGTGGCTTTGCTTTCGGCCAAGGTTAATTCTAAATTTTCTTTTTCTGTAGAATCTTTAAATTTTGCTCTTAGTAAATTAATATTATTTTTTGCTGAAGCATAAAAAGCTTGCTCATCGTCAATCTCGTGTGAGAAAACATAATCTTCGCTTTCTATTACTTGTTCATTATTATACACTCTTGTATCTGCTAATTCAAAATTATCTGCTTTATATTTTTGCTCGTTAAAATATAAATGAAGCGTCCCATTAGTAGCATAGTCTTTATAATTTTTATAGCTCATAACTACTACCATTTCTTCATTTGGCATGGGCTCTCGATTGCGAATAAGAGCAATATCTTCTGTCATAGACGTTGAAGCTTCTACAGTATCACTTGCGTTATCAATATTAATTTTTTTTGGTCTAGAAGTTGGTGGTTTTCCTGTATCATAAACATTAGTGGCCCAATACTTTATTTCGTAATCGCCAGTATTATTGTATTTTTTTGTTGGTGTTTCTTCTTTACTATAATCGCCATCTCCAAATTCCCAAAAATGTTTATAAAATGCTTTTGGTGCTCCTGCTATTTGGTTTAAAGGAGGTGTTAAGGGTGTAAATTTCACCTCGTTTCCATTTTTATTATATGTAATATTTGCTACTCTTCGAGTTGTATCTATAACTTGGGAATCTTGACTAAATACAAATTGAAAAAGAAAAGCAAAAACAAGAAAGGAATATAGATTTTTCATAATAGCGATATGGTTAATAGTATTAAATATACAAAAACTGAATTTTTAAAATAAATCCTTCAGCATTTTAAAAAAAAAGCTAGAAGTAAACTCCTAGCTTTAAAATATTGTTTTATGCAATTGAGGCTAATACACTTAACAAAATAATAAGGCGAATACTAAAATAAAAAACTTGTTCCTGGATTAATTCTGCATTTTTCATAATCATGTGTTTTAATGTTCTACACCTTTATATCAATACAGTAATATATTTGTTACCCTATTTTTAATATTTATTAAAAAAAAGGTCAGATTTTTTTTCTGACCTTTTAAAAGTAGGAATTAAAAATTATGGTAGCGCATTAATAATATTTACAAATTCGGCTTCTGTTGCAAGAGCCGTTTCGTTAAAATTAAATGTTATAATATCGTCTGCAGCAATAGTTACTGGTTTTACAGCGTATCTCCAAACACCATTATCTTCGGTTGCAAAAATTACATGACACTCTAAACCTATTGGTATTTGTCCGTAATGCTCACTAAACAAGTTTAACGTTCCGTCATAAGTATCTAAAGAAGCTAATCCTGAGTCTTCACCATCATACGATAGGTAAATAGCGCTATTTGTAAAATTATATCCTACAGGAGCTTGTACCTTAATTAATGTTTTTGGTCTAGGATCGTTATAAAAACGATCGATATTAGACCACCCAAACTGACCTAAAAAGGCATAATATTCTCCTCCTTCAACAAATACACCTCCTTGTCCTGTAGCGTCTTCAACTTCATCCCAAGTTAAATTTTCTTCATTATCTATTGTCCCTTCCCAAAGCGTCATTGCTGGATCTGCACCACCAGTTAAACTATTTGGCACCACTAATTGTATATTACAATTAGTATTTAAGGCTATTCCGCCTTGTGTGGCTTCTAATAAAAACTCACCACCAGAAATTAACAACGCCTTATCTCCATTTGGTAACTCTCCCATTGTAGGTTTATGAGTTGTAAGCATATTTCCTTTTTCAAATAGCTCTACGTATTTAAGATCTACAGTTCCAGAAACTGGATTACCGTTTAGTGTTAAACAATTAGTGTTAATATTAATTTGTACTCCATTGTCTGATGTTAAAGTAATATTGCCATCGTTGCCATCGAACTGAAAGGTTTGAGTGTTATTTTCTAAAGCTTGTTCTCTAATATTTTGAAAAGCTTCCATTGTAGGCGGAATTTTTACTTCTTGAGAAATTTCTGCACTCTCATTAGGATCGCAACTTGTTAATAGTGCTAATCCTGTAATAAATAAACTTGCAAATACTGTTTTTAAATTTTTCATGATTTCTAATGTTTTATTGGTTTACATCTTTACATAAACTTGATAATTGTTTTGTTACCTAGTTTTTATAATTTTTTTTATTTAATCTTATTTTCTATTATTCTGTAGGATACAATATCTCCTTTGGCAAGTAAATGGAGCATTCGTTTTGCAGAGAATTCACTAGAGCTAAATCCTTTTGCGTAACCGTGTTCACTTACAACTTCCCAAAAATAAGTTCGGTTTGTTTTAGAGTGTATTTCACTTCTTAATACATAATAGCTTACTATTTTTTGTTCTAAAACTATTGCTCCTTGACCAACCATATTAGCTCTTTTTTTAGCATCGAATAATGTTGAGGCTGTTCCAGAAAATTCTCCTGTGTTAGTTTTAACAGACCAATCGAAAATTTTTATTAAATCGTCTGTTGTAATGTCTAAATTCACTTTAGAATTTATTGATGTTTTTAAATTTGTAGCGTTTACGTTTAAAAAGCTAAATACTATTGTTGCAATAATTAAAATGGAAGTCTTACTTACTCTAATTTTGTTTTTAATTACACGTTTGTAATTTCTGTTTAAATAATTCATAATTTCTAAATGTTTAATGTTTAAGTGTTTTGGCACTTTGCCTTTTACAACCTTATATCAAAACCATTTAAAAATTGTTACCTCTGTTTTGCAAAGTTTTTTTAAATTGCTTAGAAACTAACTGATAATTATGGGATTATGAGTGAAAAAAAAATTCACGAAGACCAAAAATATATAGACGGCTTATTAAATAATAATTCCTTTATTATTGAAGCTATTTATCAAAAATTTGTGCCTAAAGTGGTTAATTATATTAAGCAAAATAGTGGAGACGCAGAACAAGCAAAAGACATAATACAAGAAACTATAGTTACAATATATAATCAAGCAAAAGAAAAAGATTTAAAACTCACCTGTCCTTTTGATGCATACTTTTTTCTATTATGTAAACGTAAATGGTTAAACGAACTCAAAAAAAAGAAAAATAAAGAGGTAACAATTAACGAAGAGCTTTTATTTAAAGATGATGGTGCACAAGAATTAGCTTATGAAACATTACTATTTGGAGAAAAACAAGACTTATTTAACGAGATGTTTAATAAACTAGGAAAAGCATGTAAAGATTTGATAAAGGCTACTTTTAAAATAAATTCTATGGAAGAAGTAGCAAAAAACTTGAATATAAGTTATGCTTATGCTCGAAAAAAGAAATCTTTATGTATTGGACAACTAACAAAATTGGTTCAAGAGTCTCCAAAGTTTAATCAACTTAATTATTAATAAATATGCAAGAGGAAGATTATATTTTATTTGACGCTTATATTAACGGAGAATTATCTGACGATGAAATTTCAAAGTTTCAAGACAAGATGGATTCAGATCTTGAGTTTTCAAGCAATTTTAATTTGTATTTAGATACAACCATTTTTTTACAGAATACTATTAGAAATGAAGATGAAACTAATGCTTTTAAAAACAATTTAAATACAGTATCTGAAAATTACTTTAATAAAGAAAAAACAACGACTAAAGTTGTTACACCAAAACGTAAACCGTTTAATTTAATAAAATATTTAGCGGCTGCTTGTATTGCATTATTGTTTGGTTTTTTTGTGTTTAATCAATTTTCTAATCCAACTTATTCAGATTTTAATAATCATGAGCCAATGACTATTATAAGGAGTGAAAATAATGTAAAAGAGTTAATACAAGTAACGAAAGCTTTTAATAATAAAGAGTATGAAAAAGCAAATACACTATTAAAAAAAATATTAGATACCGATCCTAATAATAGCGAATTACAACTGTATTATGCCATTACTAATATTGAATTGGATAACTTTAAAATAGCAGATACACAATTAAACAAAATAGTAGTTGGAAAATCTGTCTATAAAAATAGAGCACTTTGGTATTCGGCCTTAAGTAAACTTAAACAAAAAGATATTGACGCTACAATTGTTTATTTAAAACAAATTCCAGAAGAAGCAGATGACTTTAAAGAAGCTCAGGATTTATTAGATAAGTTATAGTAATAAATAAAATAAAAAAGCCGCAACTAAGTTGCGGCTTTTTTTGTTGGTTGTATTAGTTGGTTAAATTTTTGTTGAGCTGTTTTTAATTAGCTTTAGGTCCACCGCTCATGATTCTAAACTGAGAACGTCTGTTCATTTGGTGTTGCTCTTCTGTGCAGTTATCACCACAGTCTATTGCTAATTCTGTTTCTCCTTTTCCTGCTCCAGAGATTCTTGATGCATCTATACCTTTAGAGATAATGTATTGTACTGTTGTTTTTGCTCTTCTATCTGAAAGACGTAAATTATAGTTATCACCTCCTCTAATATCGGTATGCGATGTTGCATAAATAACCATATCTGGATACTTATTCATGGCTTGTACTAAATTATCTAACTCAAAGGCTGCTTTTGCTGTAATGTTAGATTTATCGTAATCAAAATAGATTGGATTTAATACTACTTCTTCTACCTCTATAATTTTTTCTATTGGATTTAATGCAATTTCTACAAGTGCTTCTTCCTCGTCTGTTCCTTTAATAGCTAGCGTGTTGCTTTCGTAATCCTGCATTGTTACTTGCAGTTCTGTATCTTTATCACACTCTATAATGTATTCTACTTTACCATTCTGGTCTGCTGTTTTAGTAGCTAAAACATTCCCTTGGTCGTCTACTAAAGATGCTGTTGCTCCGGCTAATGGTGCTTTTGTTTTGTTATCTACAATAGTTGCTATGATTTGTACATCGCAAAGTGGTTGTATTTTTTTAAATGCATAAATATCGTCATCTCCTTTTCCGCCTTCTCTGTTAGAAGATACAAAACCATCTCCTGTTTCTTCATTTATTGAGAATGCAAAATCGTCTCCATTAGAGTTTATTGGTACTCCAACATTTCTTACCGGTGCCATTTTACCATCAATCTCTTTAGTGTAAAATACATCCATTCCTCCTAGTCCTAAATGTCCTATTGATGAGAAGTAAAGTGTATTATTATCACTTATATATGGAAACATTTCATGACCTTCTGTATTTATTTTTTGTCCCATATTTACAGGCGTTCCTACTTGTCCATTTTCATCGATGCTTGCTTTGTAAATATCATACTTTCCAAATCCTCCTGGCATATCACTTGCAAAATATAGTGTTGAACCATCTGGACTTACACTTGGATTTTTTATAGAATAGTTTTTACTGTTTATTGGTAAAGCTTCTATGTTAGAAAATTTATCTCCTGTTTTGTTAGCCTTAAACAGGTGTAATACACTATATTTTGTATTAGATACAGAGTCTTTTTCGTAAATGTTTTCATAGAAACTTTCTCTTGAAAAGTATACCGTATTTCCATCTGGAGAGAAAGACATTAATCCTTCATGATACTTTGTATTCATTTTATCTCCTAACATTGTTTCGTTTTGGTACGACCCATCTTCTGCTTGTGTAAATGAATACATATCTAAAAATGGTTGTTCATTCCAGCCATAGTTTTTTCTTGCATTATTTCTTGCTGAAGAGATGTATAATTTTCCATCTTTAAGTGTACCTCCAAAGTCTGATACTGCTGTATTAATATCCATGTTTTGAACATTAAATTTCTTTCCTCTATCTAAAATTTTAGGAAGGTAATCTGGATTGCTCATAAACATTGCTGCTCTATCGTCACTTGGACGCATAGATGCAAATTTTTTCATTTGCGTGTTAGATGCTTCGTACTTTCCATTGGCTTTTAACATTTCAGAATACTTGAAAATCATTTCTGGTTCTTGAGAAGTTTCCAATGCTTTTGCATACCATT